>OZ244982.1:1600000-2667808 GCA_965223115.1 Gammaproteobacteria bacterium | reverse complement strand
CCGTCACCACCACGTTGTTCAACGTCGTCGTGCCGTCGTTAGTGACCGTGACACTGTAAGTGAGCGTGTCGTTTACGGTGACACTGCCACTGCTGTCTTCATCGGCATTGCTATCCAACGTCTTGGCAATCGCTAAACTAGGTAACGCGAGTATATTGCTATCATTGGCTGTGTTATTTGTAGTGTTGGGATCATTAACTCCCGCAGGTACAGTGACAGTAGCGGTATTTATAAGTGGATCGGGAAAAGCGGCTTGAACACTGAGAGGAATAACTGTAAATATTGATAGCAGTAAATAGATACAGATATGCAGACACTTTCGTGCGCTTCTGTGTGTATTTATTCGCCTTTTATGTATTTTCAAAAGTTATTCCTTTAACTCACAAGAGCTAACAGCCCAAACCGGTCCATCGGCGAATTCCATTAATTGGAACGGCCACTCAAAAAATTAATAGAGCAAATAGAGTCGAATTACGGGATTAACAAATATTCATAAAAGCAGAATAATGTTAGTAAACCATTGACTACATATGTTAATAATTCATAAGCTCGTATAGTCAAGATTACGACTACTGCGTCAAATTTTAGACGCTGTAGTTCTCAAAACTAAGAGTTGTCTGGTAAGTTCCCGACTTAATCTACAGATTTAACGATTAAAGGTGTTCAATAAAATGAAATACAGTATAGATAAGCTGTTGATTTATATAGATAAATGGCCGCTTTAGTTAACAAATTTTACATCATCAATATAAGTCCGAATAATCGTATATAAACCAATGAGTTATAGAAAAACTGCTTCTAATGAAAGCAATATCAAAGAATGATTTAATATATTAACTATTAATATATTCAACTATGTAATTAGAATACTTTACTTGAATAATCAGGTAGAAAAACCTTCAGGTTTTCCACTTAATATTACAACCTATACTGGGCTTTTGGTTAGGGTCGATTTTCTTATCAGATAAAATTAAATCTAAGGCATTACGAATGTCGCTACCCGTCACAGGAACGCCATTCCCAGGACGTGAATCATCGAGTTGCCCCCTGTATACACATTTTAATTCTTTATCGAAGATAAAAAAATCTGGTGTACAAGTAGCATCATAAGCACGAGCAACTTCTTGCATTTCATCATATAAGTAAGGAAATTCAAAACTAAGAGAAATTGCTAATGACCTCATATTCTCAGGCGAATCTTCTGGATAATTTTCAACATCGTTAGCACTAATGGCTATAAAGCTTATCCCCTTTGGAGTGAATTCATGACCAAGGCGCACTAACTCATCCTGTACATGCTTTACAAATGGACAGTGATTACATATAAACATGATCACGGTCGCGTACTCTCCACGAAGAGCCTGTAAACATAATTCCTTGCCTGTAACCGTGTCAGATAAACAAAAATCTGGGGCGATAGTGCCTAAAGGCATCATGTTTGAAAGGGTTTGTACCATAATTGAGATGTACTCATGTTCTTAGTATCTTTGAATGAGTACAATATCGCGCTTTGAATCTTCTGTTAACCATTTAAATAATATAGTTATTCAAGCCAAGGAACATCTAAATGACTACAACACGTGTATTTACTTCTGAATCTGTTTCAGAAGGTCACCCAGACAAAATGGCAGACCAAATTTCTGATGCCATTTTAGATGCAATTTTAGAGCAAGATACAAGCGCACGCGTTGCATGCGAGACTCTAGTCAAAACTGGTATGGTTGTACTCGCAGGTGAAATCACTACTACAGCACAAATAGAATTTGAAGCAATCGTGCGTAATACCGTTAACGATATTGGCTATAATAATTCAGCTGTGGGTTTTGATGGACATAACTGTGCAGTTATCAATGCATTAGGTAAACAGTCACCTGATATTGCACAAGGTGTAGATAGATCAAATAAAGAAGAACAAGGTGCAGGAGATCAAGGCATGATGTTTGGTTATGCCAGCAATGAAACCGATGTACTAATGCCCGCACCTATAACTTATTCACATCGACTTGTTCAAAAACAATCCGCTATCAGAAAAGCTGGCGAATTATCTTGGTTACGTCCTGATGCCAAAAGCCAAGTTACTTTTGTCTATGAAAATGGCCAACCGACTAGTATTAATGCCGTTGTATTATCGACACAGCATGACCCGGATATAAGTCAAAGTGATTTACAAGAAGCTGTAATGGAGTTGATCATTAAACCAACACTTCCCGCAAAGTGGCTTAATTCTGAGACAAAATATCATATTAACCCCACTGGTAAATTTGAAATAGGTGGGCCTGTTGGTGATTGTGGTTTAACAGGAAGAAAAATTATTGTCGATACGTACGGTGGTATGGCACGCCATGGCGGAGGAGCTTTCTCTGGAAAAGACCCATCAAAAGTAGATCGATCTGCAACCTATGCCGGTCGATACGTAGCAAAAAATGTAGTTGCAGCAGGACTTGCAGACCGCTGTGAAATACAAATTTCATACGCAATTGGGGTAGCACAACCAACTTCTATTTCAATTGATACATTTGGCACTGGAAAGATATCAGATAATGAAATTGAAACGATCGTACAAGACGTATTTGATTTACGTCCTTATGGAATTGTAACAATGCTAGACTTACTACAACCTATTTATAAAGCTACAGCTGCCTACGGCCATTTCGGTCGTGACGAAGCAGGTTTCCATTGGGAACGTACGGACAAAATAGATGAGTTAAAAGACAGCGCTAAATAAATTATTAATCTAAATTATAATTGCTTAAGGAGCTAAGCGATATTATGAGCATTCAATCCGCAGAAAAAATTGAACCTGATTTTAAAGTAGCTGATATTAATTTAGCTGATTGGGGACGCAAAGAAATAGCAATTGCTGAAACCGAAATGCCAGGCTTGATGGCATTACGTGAAAAGTATGGTAAAGAAAAACCACTCTCCGGAGCTCGAATTGCAGGCTGTTTACATATGACCATTCAAACTGCTGTTTTGATAGAAACTTTAGTTGAACTAGGGGCAGAAATTCGCTGGTCTTCTTGCAACATTTTCTCAACTCAAGATCATGCAGCTGCAGGTATTGCTGCTAAAGGTATTCCAGTATTTGCTTGGAAAGGAGAAACAGAAGAAGAATATGAATGGTGTATAGAACAAACTATTAATGGCTCTAACGGCTGGCAACCCAACATGATTCTTGATGATGGTGGTGACTTAACCAAAGTCATGCACGAGAAGTATCCCGATCTATTAGAAAACGTTAAGGGCCTTTCTGAAGAAACAACGACTGGTGTACATCGCTTACTTGAAATGGAGAAAAAAGGGGAGCTTAAAGTACCTGCATTTAACGTTAATGACTCAGTAACAAAATCTAAATTTGATAATTTATATGGTTGTCGTGAATCTCTAGTAGATGGTTTAAAACGTGCTACTGATGTGATGGTAGCTGGAAAAACTGCTGTCGTCTGTGGCTATGGTGATGTTGGCAAAGGCAGTGCGCAATCGTTACGTGGGCTAGGTGCTACAGTACTGATTACCGAAATAGATCCAATTTGTGCTTTACAGGCTGCAATGGAGGGTTATGGTGTTGTTCAATTAGAGGATGTTGTAACTACAGCCGATATCTTCGTGACGACTACTGGCAACTTTAATGTTATTAACCATGAACACATGTTAGCTATGAAAGATCAAGCTATTGTATGCAATATCGGGCATTTTGATAACGAAATAGATGTGGCAAGTTTAAAACAATATCAGTGGGAGAATATTAAGCCTCAAGTAGATCACATTATTTTCCCAGACGGCAAACGTATTATCTTACTTGCAGAAGGTCGTTTAGTAAATTTGGGTTGTGCCACAGGGCATCCAAGTTTTGTCATGTCTAATTCATTCACTAACCAAGTATTAGCACAAATAGAACTCTGGTCTAATCCTGGTAAATATGAACCCAAAGTTTATGTGCTACCAAAATCATTAGATGAAGAAGTTGCTCGACTTCATTTAGATAAAATTGGCGTAAAACTTACCAGATTATCTGAAGAACAAGCAGAATATATTGGTGTAGATGTAAACGGACCTTATAAGCCAGATTACTATCGTTACTAAGGGCAAGCTCTGTAAACTCGCCATTTATTCATATGCGAGTTATACGTTTATATGTAACACAAGAACTAACCGAAGATGACACAATCAAGTTAGATGATGACAGTCGCCATTATGCACTTAATGTCCTTCGTATAAATAAAAATACATCTTTAAGCCTTTTTAACGGTGATGGTTATGACTATGCATGCGAACTACTTACCTGCAACAAAAAGTCTGCTGATGTAAAAATTATTAAACGAATTCCTGCTGTAAAGGAGTCGGCATTAACTATAAGACTTTTCCTAGGGATCTCAAAAAGTACTCATATGGATTATGCAATTCAAAAAAGTGTTGAAACAGGCATTTCCAGCATTCATCCATTAGTTACAGAGCGAACGGTTTTCAAATTATCTGAAAAATCAAAATCTAATAAGTTACAACATTGGAATAAAATAATAATAAATGCATGTGAACAGTGTGGGCGTGCCACTTTACCCATTTTACACAATATTTCTGAGCTAACTGGCTTGATGCCTTTAGGGAATAATGAACATGGGTTTGTATTTGAACCAATGTCAAAGAAATCACTTTCTTATTTTAGCAAAGATAAAATTAATTCAGTTAATCTATTTGTTGGGCCAGAAGGTGGTCTCACAAGACCTGAAATCAATGAAGCAACTACTAAAGGCTACCAAGCAGTTACCATTGGACCCCGTATACTACGTACTGAAACGGCAGCTGTAACTGCAGTTATAAGTTCCCAATTACTTTGGGGAGATCTATTGGCTACTGTATAGTTTAGATGAGTTAATTTGCTCGTGTAGCTAACATTGATTCTAGTTTTGCAAAATTGGGGATAACTAATTCTTTACTTCCAATTTTTACGTGATAAGAAATGGCTTCAGAGTGCTTACTCATAGCACCATCATGTTTTTGTAATGCACGGCTATCTAATATCAATGGTCGTGGAATAGATTGTGCCTCAAGCGCATAGAATGGAAAGGCATCAGTATTATCCATAGAATGACACACTACAGCACGTGTATGAGATAACTTATTAACTCGAGATTGATTACAAAGCAACTCAAAGGAAATTAGTGGCAATATATAGTCATTCCAATCTATATCACCAATCAACCAGTCATTATCATCACCAAAAAATTGAATGTTTGGTTTGTAAACAACCTCTTTAACCACTGATTTAGGCATCAAAATATCATAACCACTTAACGGGATTAACATACAGCTAAGTGTTGGGTAAGTTGTGGTTTCAGCTAAAGACATATTATTTCATTTATTAATGTAAAACAGTTTCAATATTACGCAGTAACTCACTTTCGTTATAAGGCTTACCTAAATATTCTTGCACACCAATATCTAATGCACGCCGACGGTGTTTCTCACCTGTACGTGAAGTAATCATGATGATTGGTATATCTTTTAAGCGTTCATTATTCCTAACATGTGTAGCTAACTCATAGCCATCCATACGCGGCATTTCGATATCCAATAAAATCATATCTGGTGTAAAATCTTGCAAGGCTTGTACTGCATCCACACCATCTTTTGCAGTAACGACTTTATAGTTATTTCTCTCAAGAAATCGAGTGGTTACTTTACGAATAGTGATGGAGTCATCCACAACTAATACGGTTGGATTGATATTTTTTGATGGTTCTTTTTCAGAGATAACTTCATTACTTAATTGTTTGACTGAATCGAGACGAATCAAACCTTGTATATCCAGAATTAATACAACACTACCATCGCCTAAAATAGTTGCGCCTGAAACAGCAGGTAAACGGCTCAACTGAGATGCTAAAGGTTTCACAACAACTTCACGGTTGCCCAAAGTTGCTTCAATCTGAATTGCCAACCGAGAATCACCAGAGCGAACTAACAGTACTGGTAGCATATTGTCTGCACCATCTAATTGAGGCTGGCTTATACCAAGCAATGCCCCTAAATGACATAGACGGTAATCTTTTTCTGCATATTGGTATGTCGCATTATTTTTTTCATATTTTTGCTTAAGCTCATATGCTGATAATCGAACTACTCCTTCAACACTAGCCAAAGGCACTGCATACGTTTCTTCTCCGCTTTTAATTAACAGTGCTTGTGCTATAGCTAAGGTAAAAGGAATACGAATAGTAAAATTTGCACCTTCGCCTAACACTGAACTTATTTGCAAAAAACCACCCAGCTGCTTCAATTCATTAGCAACTACATCCATACCAACACCACGTCCTGAAACTTGTGTCACCTCATTCGCAGTACTGAACCCAGGTGTCATAATTAAATTTAGAGCTTCTTGCTCAGAAATATCAGTTTTCTCAATCAAACCTAATTCTTGCGCTTTGCTTTTAACTTTATTGGTATCTATACCTTGACCATCATCTGTTATCTCAATAATTATTTCTGTGCCTTCACGACTTACATCGATAGATATCACGCCAGTTGGTGGCTTATCTGTCTTTTTACGTTCATCTTTTTCTTCTATTCCATGCGATATCGCATTACGAATTAAATGCTCAATAGGAGCAACAATTCGATTTAATATTGAACTATCTACCTCAGTGTCAGCACCTTTCACTTTTAAATCAACATCTTTATCTAATTCACTTGCAGTTTGTCTAACAATACGCTGCATACGAGGTATAAGCTGATTAAATTGAAGCGTACGAGTATGCATCAACCCTTCTTGCAAATCACTGCTGATACGACGCTGCTGCAGCAATAACATTTCTGAATCACGCACTTGATCATAAAGAATATCTTTAATACTTAATAAGTCATTAACGCTTTCAGCTAATGAGCGAGATAGCTGTTGGATATTGGAATATCGATCTAATTCCAATGGATCAAAGTCCTCCACATTTGGTATCTCATGTGCGTGCCTAGACAAAATTTGTGTTTCTGTCTCTATTTCCAAATTGCGCAGTTGCTCACGCAATCTATCAACCACCTGTTCAAGTTCATTAATATTTGCAATATATTTACTACCTACTTGTTCTAATCTTGCTTGAAATATATTAACTTCACTGGCGTTATTGACTAAATCATCAAGCGTCTCTGCTTGTAACCGAACAGCCTGTTGAGGTGTAACAACAGGTTGAATGTTCTTTTGCTTTTCTTTACTTACTATTGGCTTAAGTATTGAAACCTTAGTCTTAGAAGAAGACGGGCTGATCATTGCTGATTTATCTACACTATTTCTACTTACAGGTGCAGCAAACGCTTGATCACTAATTGCATCTGTATCAACAAGTGGTGCTTGTCCGCCACGAAAATTATTTAGTTCATCAATTAGGTCAGTAGCGGGATAAACAGGCCGTTGAGATATTGCCTCATCGATCATTTCATAGAGCGCATCAAGACAACGTTGTAGTAAATTTAATGAAGCATCAGTTGTTTCCAAGTTTCCTTCTGCAATTGAAATAACCAAAGATTCAACAGCATGACTAAAATCACCTATATTCGAATAGGCTGCCATTCGAGCGCTACCTTTTAGTGTATGGAGCTGCCGACGTAACTCAGACACAGAGTCCGTATCATCACTTTTATTACGCCATTTGCTCAAACAATCATTACAAGTAGCTAGTATATCTCCAGCTTCCTCAAAGAATATATCAACTAGATCTGCATCTTTATCTCCATAAAGATCTGCATTCTCAACAGAAACTTCATCAACAATATTTACATTTTCAGCAGTTACCGATTGTGTTTTTATAAAGTCATTTGATTCATTACTTTCTGAAACGCCAACAAAATCTTCCAATACTGGGACTTCTACATATTTTAAGTCATTAACTTTATTTTGAAGCTCTTCATCAATATAAATTTTTTGCAAGTCTTCAGAATGATCAGTAATTAAGTGCTTAAAATACTGAACACTTTCAGCTAATACATTAAAATTATGACCGATAATTTCTTGATTTTGTTTACTACACGCTTGGCAATAATTTTCCAGCAAACCACAGATATTAGCGATTGCGGGAACATCGGCAATACGTGAAGAACCATACAATGTGTGTAATGCATGCAGTATGTTCTCATTTACCTTAAGCTTTCTTTTATCATAGCCTGCATTTAAAGATTCTTCTAATGTTTCTATATGCTGAAATGCTTCTTGTATAAAAATTTCACGTAATTCAGTATTAAATTCTTTTTTAGACTCCAGGTTATCATTTTCTACAGCATCAACGCATAGTGATTCATTCTGCAAGACATCTTCAGACTTTATTTCTTCTGCTATCTCCTCGTCTTGAGTTTCAATATCTAAATCGCTGGTTTTTGTTGTATTTTTTTCTAAGTTTTCATCATTATTATCTGTATTTACAGGATAATTTTGCGCTTCATAAATCAATGCCTGTATATCAATCTCTGGATTCTGTCCTGACTTTAACTGTGTAAGCAATTGTTGGAGGCCTATGGCTGACTTATCCAATATTTCAAAAAGACTTTCGCAAATCTCAAATGTGCTCTCAATAACTTTATTTAGAATTTTTTCAAATTGCCATGAAAATTCAGCAATGATTTCTGCACCAACCAAACGACCGCTTCCTTTTAAAGTATGAAATGAACGCCGAATAGTAACTAATGCTTCTTCATTGTGTATATCGGATTTCCAAGGCTCAAGGTTTTTAAATATTTTTTCAATCTCTTCCTCTGCCTCTTCAATAAAAATCAACACAACTTCTTCATCAGCATCTTGTTGCAAAGCATGAAGCTGTTTATCTAGACCATCTTCTTGTAAATTTATTGTGTATTCAGAATTCCCGTCTCTAGCTTTTGAAGCTTGTGGCAAATCAAGCGCATTATGTTCTTCAAATTGATTGTCTTTATTCTCATGATCAGTTAAAGATGGCAATTCTGCTGATGATAATTCAACTGACTCACTAATTTCTAAATTCTCAATATCTGCATAAGATTCCTGCTGCACCTCATGATCGATTTCAAATTCTGATTCTTGTATCTTAGGAAGCAGTAAATCTCTCTCCTCAGCTTCATCTGCTTGACAAACATGATTATCATCATTCAGCAATGAAGGTAAATCAGTAGATAAGCCTTCACCAGTCACATTCAAGTCTTTTTCATTAGTGACTAACTCTTGGTTACTATCACTATTGCTTTCAGAATTACTGGTCTCTAGTAACGCATCAACCACGCCTTCCAATTCATCTGTATCACTTGCATCACTAGTTTTATCTTTATTTTCAGAGTCACTTTCAAGAATATCCAATTTCACATTATTGGACTCAAGCAATTGTGAATCTATATGTGACTTCGTTGTAAATTTACTTGGATCAGAAACTGTTTCTAGCTCTGTGGCCTCTTCTGACTCCACAATTACATCTGTTTTTGATTGACTATTTGATGGAGGCTGTTCCAGTGAGATCTCTTTAAACAACTCAGGATCAATTGAAAGATCTAAAGATGTAGCACTTAAGTCTTCTAATTCCGAATTTGAGCTAATTTCAGTGTTTTTTTTTCCTACATTACTAGTATCTTCAAGCTCAAGTAGCTCATTATCCTGCTCAATGAAATCGTCAACTTCAATGGTTTCTATAGCACTAACTTGGTCAGCATGCACTAATTCTGTACCCATTAACCTTGAAAGGCTCTCTGCACCATAACGTAAAATATCACCGGGATCTTCATCATCGGCAATAACTGCCTCTAAGTAACACTCAATACTTGTAACAGAGTCTGCAAATGCATCGAGCTTAGCAGGCTGACCGCTTAACTCTTCTGCTGCATTATCATTTGTTAGATAAGTTTGAATGTTTTCTAAAATTACATTTACATCATTAAAATTCAGTACAGATAAGGCACCTATTATTGTGTGAAAACGACTTAAGACTTCTTGGTGTTTTGATTTATCTTCAGGAGAAGAGAGAACATGTGAAACAGCATTCTTAGCTTCTTCTAGTTCAGCTAATATTTCAGAAACAGTTTGTATTTGTATTTTTCTTAAATGATTATTTTCGACTTCTACTTCTGATTCAATCTCATTTTCACCAGATTGATTGACAGATCGAATAATAGGTTTGTTTAAAAGTCGATAGTTAATGAAGTTATCTACAATATTTTCTGCATTTATTAGAGTTTCTGCTATTTTTACAAAATTCTCATCTGCATGTTCTAACTCATCAGCAGACAATCCCTGCAAATTTACAGCTCCGCGAATGACTTCTTCTCTAGGCTCATCTAAACCAATCATACTTAATGTATCAGCAATTTTATGTAAATCTTGTCCAACTTTACTTACACTTTCAGATGAACGATTTTCATTATGCACATAAAGCTCGATTGCATCTTTCACATTTGCGATATCTTCATGTAAGGCCTTTGAAACAGCCTGCATTACATCTACATTAAGGCCGGATATACCTTCGCACATTTGATCTATATCCAATTTATTTGGAATTAATTCGTTTAAACCATATGTAGATTTAACGTTAGTCACAATCTTGCCACGATCCTCAGCTATTCCTACATAATAAAGTAAATTTTTAACCAGACTTAACGAAATATTTTTTGCAAACTCAAATTCATCTTGTTCTGCAAATTTTTTCATTTGCCTATCTACTTGCCCTAATAAAGATGCAAGACCAGCGCTTGTAGACAAAGCATTAATTGCCAAAGCTTGCGCAACTGCACTTGTTATCCACCAAAGTCTCTGTGACCCTGGTTCTTTTGAACACTGATGCATCCGTATCGCTACTTTACAAATTTTCGTAGCAGCTATTTCAATCTCTTTATTTTGCAGTATTCCAACTAAACCAGATTGATATCCATATCTGATTTTCTTTGCATACTCTTGAGCAGATATACCAAATTCAACATGAACATTAGGAACATCTATATCATCTAAGTTAGGAAAAAAAAGAATATTCTCAGACAACAAAGGCGCTTCTCTAACTCCTCTTAAGTCATTCAACAATGGAAGCAGTACAATTGGCACATCTTTGTGGCCTGCTTGTACATACCCAAGGTAGTCTGACATTTGCAAAATTCCACGTGACAAAGCCTCCTGGGCTTTTTCTTTCTGTGCAATAGAATCATTCAGCAAGCCATTTACCACTTCGGCCATTTCGCGAGCCAAAACTGATGCGCCGTTAATTTGTACGAGTTGCAACGTACGCTCAATGAGTGTTAGAGAATTAGTAACTTCCTGCAAGGATTCAACGTCCTTTTCATCCTCCACATAGAGCTGCAATTGACTACGAACATTATCGATTAAAATATCGACTTCAGATTTAACCTTTTTTACCGCAGCCTTTTCTAAAGCACTATTTCGCATTTTCATTTATCAATTAATATAAATTATGTATAGATTTTAATATCTAAGAAGCCAATTTTTGTTCTATCACTTCTTCATCTGCAGATTTCGGTAATTTGAAACCTGCTACTGAACGCTTTAGTTCTCGCGCCAAAGTTGTAAGCTTACTTACCCAGCTTGCTGTATTACTTGCTCCTTCAGAAGTTTGCATAGTTATCTCCTGAATTACATTCATAGTTTGTGTCACGTTGTTTGCAGCAATAGTTTGCTTCTCTGTTGCATCTGTAATATTTTGAATATGTGCTGCAAGATTATCGGACACGGACTCAATTTCAGTTAAAGCTTCACCTGCATTCACTGCAAGCTTTGCACCACTTACTACGTTAGATGTACTTTGTTCCATAGAGATTACTGCTTCATTAGTGTCACTTTGAATAGTTTTAACCAAAGCCTCTATCTGTTTTGTTGCTGTACCTGCCCGCTCAGCAAGTCTTTGCACCTCATCGGCCACCACTGCAAAGCCTCTACCAGCTTCACCTGCTGTTGACGCTTGTATCGCTGCATTTAACGCTAGGATATTTGTCTGATCTGCAATCTCATCAATTAAACCAACAATATCTCCAATTTCTTGAGAGCTCTCACCAAGTCTTTTAATACGTTTTGAAGTTTCTTGTATTTGTTCACGAATCGTATCCATGCCATCAATGGTACGACTCACTGCCTGAGCTCCTTTGTGTGCAATTGTTACAGATTGTTGTGCAACCTTTCCTGAACTATTTGCGTGTTCGGCTACTTGTTCAATTGATTTAGCCATTTCAGAAATTGCTGATGTTACATTAGCAATTTCGCGTGCTTGAGTTTGACTAGATTTAGTTAAATTATCTGTAGAACCTTGCGTAACTTCAGCTGCAGATGCAACTTGCTTCGAAGTATTATTAATTGTGTTGACAAGGTTACGTAATGCATCAATCGAATAGTTTACAGAATCTGCTATTGCTCCGGTAATGTCTTCTGTAACAGTGGTATGTACAGTTAAATCACCTTCAGCAAGGTTTGTCATTTCATCTAACAACAATAAAATTGCTTGTTGGTTTCTTCTATTTTGTTCATCTACGGCTGCAAGTTGTTGCTTTACTTTTCCACCCCACTTATTAGCCAGAAAAAGAAATAATGCTAAACAAGCTAATCCAACCCCAAATACTGCTGCTGATAAAGAAGTATTAGCTAAACTCACACCAAAATATTTACCTAAGTCAAAGGCTAAAATTGCCATCACTGCCATTATCAATATTGAGAGTAGTGCTAATATTGTTAATGTAGATTTACTCGAATTATTGTCCTGGATTTTTCGAGAAATTGATTTAGATAAGGCCATAGTTATTAATTCCCAATAGAAAAAAGAAGCTCATGTAATCGATAATTTCTTTTACTGTTTTACGATCAAGGCAGTGCTTTCCACCCAGCATCCAAGCATGTGAAATACACACCAAAAATCAATAAGATCCAGACACTAATGATACGGGGGATCGACTGTTAGCAAGGTATTGGTGTGTCGTGAAAATACTCACTTTTATCGGTTAGAGAGCCTGATTTCCATTAGAATAAAAACCATATGATTTATAGCAACTCAATTACTGAGGAAATGGCATGCTTTTTTTAAATTGGGAAATACTTATACTTTATTAGCAATTTGCAGAAATCGATCATCCGATAATAAAGCATCTACTGAAAGCGCTGCATACCATTCTTCACCAGATGAGTAGAATGCATTTATATAATCAACATAGTTAGAATCAAATTCATCCGGAACCTGATCACTCCCTTTATCGCCATGATATGATTTCATGCCGATTATTGAATCTATAACTAAACCGTAGAAATGTGTATCTGTTTTAACTAATAAGGCCCGTTTTGTCTGAGCTGTAATTTTTGAGCTAGATCCAAATATGTAGTCATGTAAATCAAGTAACGTTACTAAATTTCCTCTTACATTCGAAACACCTATTAACCAACTAGGAGTATGAGGAATTGATGTAAAATTTGAAATTGCTATAACTTCATCAATTTCAGTGATTGGAATAATATAGCTGTGAGATCCAACATTGAAGGCTAAACCATGAGAATAACTAGCATCTGTTTCTTGTTGTACAAGTCCACCTCGCTGATCAGCACATCTACGATCTATGGATAGTAAATATTCAAATGCGGTTGAATCAGAACTGTGTGTAGCCAAAACTTAAAACTTATGCAGCTAAAAAAGATTTTACAGACCTAATTAACATTTCTGAGTTAACAGGTTTGACCAAGTAACCTTTTGCACCTTGCCTAGTTGCCCATACTTTATCAGTTTGTTGACTTTTCGTAGATACCATCACTACCGGTATGCTGGATGTTTCTGGTGTTTGTGTAATTTTACGTGTGGCTTGAAACCCATTCATGCCAGGCATAACAATATCCATCAAGATTAAATCTGGATGTGTCGTAATCGCTGCTTCCACACCTTGCTCACCATTATCCGCAGTAGAAACTTTATGCCCTGTCTCTTGCAAAACTTTTGAAATAAACAAGCGTTCCGTAGGAGAATCATCAACAACGAGTATATGGGCCATAATTTTTAAAACTTAGTTACTGTTTATTACTATGCTCAGCTATCGCACCAAGCAAATCATCTTTTGTAAATGGTTTAGTCAAATATTTCTCTGAACCTACAATTTTACCTCTTGCTTTATCAAAAATGCTGTCTTTGCTTGAAAGCATAATGACTGGTGTTGATTTAAAAATCCTGTTGTTTTTTATTAATGCACAAGTTTGGTATCCATCAAGACGTGGCATCATAATATCCACAAATATTAAATCTGGGCGATGCTCAGCAATTTTAGCAAGTGCCTCAAATCCATCGTTTGCTGTGACAACCTCACAACCTTCTTTTGTTAATAAAGATTCTGCTGATTTACGAATAGTCTTACTATCATCGATGACCATAACTTTTAGAGCATCTGAAGTACTACTGTTCGTATCGACTGAATCATCCAGGGCTAAACCACCATCTTGCATATCTGCTTCCTAAATCCCTATTATTAATCTGACGATCTTGATAATCAGAGCGTTATCCTGTAGACCTCATGCCTTGATTACATAGTTTGCAAGACAATAGAGGCAACAAACATAACCATGCCAGCTATACGATATAGGACAAGAAGGTTCCGATATATGCGGGATTATCACTGACGAGGTATACATAAATGTCAATAAAATTAGGTGTCATCATGGACCCCATTGATCATATAAATATCAACAAAGATACTACCTTCGCCATGCTACTTGAAGCACAAAAACGCAGTTATGAAATCCATTACTTATCAGCATCTGACTTATATCTAATAGATGGAAAAGTGATGGGGCATACGTCTCATGTATCAGTACAAGACGACTCAGATAACTGGTATCAAATACATGATTCTATAACCCAAGATCTAAGCAAACTCGATGTGATATTGATGCGCAAAGATCCTCCTATGAATATGGAATATATATATGCAACTTTTCTCTTGGAGCGATTACATATTTCAGGAACTACCGTAATAAATCACCCTGCTACTTTGCGTAATGCCAATGAAAAATTATTAGCAACTCACTTCCCAGCATGTATACCTGCATATGTAATCAGCAAAAATAAAGAAACACTCGATGAATTCATAAATAAACATGAAGAAATTGTCATAAAACCTCTAGATGGCATGGCAGGTGATTCAATTTTTCGCATTCACAGAAATGATCCAAACCGAAATGTAATTATCGAAACAATTACGCAGTTAGGCTGTAAAACAGTAATGGCACAACAATTTATATCTGACTACAAAAATGGTGATAAGCGAATATTAATCATAAATGACGAAGTAATCGATTACGCCTTACTTAGAGTACCAGCAAAAGGCGAATTAAGAGCTAACCTAGCAAAAGGAGGCACCGCTAAGGGTGTAGAATTATCAAAAAGAGATCGTTGGATCTGTGAACAAATCAAACCTGTTCTTACATCAATGCAACTTAGCTTTGTAGGCATTGATGTAATAGGAGACTATTTAACTGAAATTAATATCACCAGCCCTACGGGAGTACGTGAATTGGATAAATTATATAACCTTAATATATGCGCAAAGCTTTTTGATTCTATAGAAAATCAAGTTAATAAAAATTAATGATCCTGTCTATTTTAAATTTTTAGGCCAGCTTATATTAGATTCTCTAATAGAATTAATTTTCCAGTAAGCCTATCCTTTAGTTAGATGATATTAAGTTACTTAAGCAATACAATATTGCAAAATGAAAACTCAACGGGAAATTCTATCTTATGGCAGCAGTAACTAGGCCAGTACAAGTCACTGCTTCCGATCGATTGGGTTTTAGTTTATTTTTTGCAACGATATTGCACGCAATATTAATTTTCGGCATTGGCTTTGGTATTCATTTTGGCAAGGACTCTAATCAAAGCTCTATGCTTGAAGTAACCATGGTGTTGACAAAAACTCACATGGAACCTGCTGAGGCCGAGCGCATTGCAAGTGAAAACCAGCTAGCCAGTGGCAGTAGCAAACAAACGAACCAACCTTCTTCTCCCTTTATTGGCACCAGTTTATTAAACACCAAGGGCATAGCCCCGATTCGAACCAGCCCTAAGCAACTCTCTCCATCAAAAAGCAGCACAGAACAAAAGCTTGTATTGGCTCAAGAATCTTCAGAATCTACACTGCGTGTGGAAGAATCTCTAGAAAAATCCGATCAAACTAAACAAAACCAGCGAGAAATATTGACTACTCAGGAGCTAGAATTAGCCAAACTCGTGGCAGAAATCAGCCAGCAAGAACATGATTATGCCAAACGCCCTAGAATTAATTACATAGATACTTTAAGTGCTAAAACGGCTACTGAAGCACGTTATGTGCGCGAATGGGTTGATAAGGTCGAACGAATTGGTAATCTAAATTATCCCGATGAGGTTAGAAATAAACACCTAACTGGGGCATTGATACTGAGTGTACTTTTAAATCATGATGGAAAAGTTGTAAGCATGGAGATAAAAACATCTGCTGGAAAATCCATATTGGATGAAGCTGCGAAAAAAATTGTGCGTATTGCTGCACCATTTAAGAAATTTCCTGACGAAATGCGTGATAATTATGAACAGCTAATGATAACGCGTACATGGCTATTTGGAAAAAACAACTCCTTACTCACAAAATAAGGCATGGCTGAAAACCTAACCAAACACTTACTCATTGCAATGCCCTCTTTGCAAGATCCTAATTTTTCTCATACCGTGACTTTAATTTGTGAACATAGCTCGAATGGAGCTATGGGTATTGTAATTAATCAACCCACCTCTATGCGTGTAGATGAACTTATCGACAGCTTAAATAAAGAAAATAGAACAACGACCCTTCCAAATGACACCCCTGTATTAGTTGGGGGGCCCGTGCAAATAAATCGCGGTTTTATTTTGCATGATTCAGATCGAGATTGGGAATCCACACATATTATAGATAATGATTTAAAGCTGACCACATCTGAAGACATATTATTTGATATCGGCAAGGGTACAGGCCCAAGTAATTTAATTGTAGCGCTCGGCTATGCGGGTTGGGATGCAGGTCAGTTAGAACAAGAGATCGCACACAATTCATGGCTAACCGTACCTTATGAAGCCAAAATTGTATTTGATACACCTATTGAAAAACGTTGGCAATCAGCAGCAGATAAACTTGGAATCGATTTACATTTAATCTCTAATGAAGCTGGACATGCCTAAATCAATACCCACTCTTAAAAGCGTGCTTAACCTGTACCAAAAACCAGTAATTTTACTATGGCCTGTATAATTGGATTTGACTATGGAGAACGAAGAATAGGTGTAGCAATCAGTGTATTAGAATTAGGTATAGCAAATCCACTTAAAACGATAGAAAGCTCAGAATCAAAATTTTTATGGAGAGAAATTGATCAAATTATTAAGGAATGGGCTCCCATTACACTGGTAGTAGGCTGTGTTGAACATGCTACACAAAATAACAACCTAATAAAAAAGAAAATAAATGTTTTTTGCAAAAATTTAAAATCACGCTACCATTTACCTGTTGAAATAATAGATGAATCATATTCATCTACTACTGCAAATGAAATTCTTAAAGATATGCGCAGAAAAGGTCAAAGAAAAAAAATAAACAAGCCTGATATTGATAAAGCTTCAGCCGCAATAATTTTAAACACATGGTTATCATCTAGATCTAACTCAAAAATTCATTCGCATGACTAAGCTAGATGCACAACAATTAATCGATAAGTTGGCTAACGACTTAGATAAATATTTAGATGAAAAAAATATCGAAAAACCAATTCTAATTGGCATTAGAACTGGTGGTGTTTGGCTTGCAAAAAAATTACAAACCCTATTAAACATTAAAAATGAGCTTGGTATTCTAGACATAACTTTTTATCGAGATGATTTCAGTCGAGTTGGTATACAGCCTACTGTAAAACCGTCAAATCTACCTCTAAGCGTTGACGATAAGCACATTATTTTAATAGACGATGTTTTACATACAGGACGTACTGTTCGCGCTGCATTAAATGAAATTTTTGATTATGGCCGCCCAGCTTCTGTCAGCTTAGTTGTACTGATACAGCGCAATGGCAGAGAGTTACCCATCCAAGCAGATGTGGTTGGTCATTCAATAGATTTAAACACTAAACAGCATATAAAACTAAGTGGCCCTGAGCCACTTAAACTTGAAATTGTTGGCTAATATTTCTATGCGACACTTTTTAAATATAGGTGCCTTCAACAACAAAGAACTATCCCACATTCTTGATACTGCTGAATCATTCATAAGTGTAGACAATCGATCTGTAAAAAAAGTGCCTTTATTGCGCGGCAAAACGATTGTGAACTTGTTTTTCGAACCAAGTACTAGAACACGTACAACATTTGAACTCGCAGCCAAAAGACTTTCTGCAGATGTGTTAAATATTAATGTTGCCACCTCAGCAACAACCAAAGGTGAAAGCTTGCTGGATACATTATTTAATTTAGAAGCAATGAATACTGATGTTTTTATTATCAGACATTCAGAAAGTGGAGCTGCTGATTTTATTGCTAAATATGTTGCACCACATGTCAGCATCATAAATGCTGGTGATGGTAGGCATGCCCATCCAACTCAAGCCATGCTTGACGTGTTTACAATAAGAAAACAGTTTAAAGAATTTTCAAAATTAAAAGTTGCGATTATTGGTGATATCTTACACTCACGTGTAGCTCGGTCTCAAATTGAAGCATTAAATATATTAGGTGCAAAAGATGTCCGCGTTATAGCTCCTCGCACACTTTTACCTGCTAACGTCGAACAGCTAGGGGTAAGCGCATTTCAAAACTGCAAAGAAGGCTTATGCGATGTGGATGTCATTATCATGCTTCGTTTACAAAAAGAACGCATGCAAGGTGCCTTTATTCCTAGTGAGCATGAATATTTTCAATTATATGGCTTAACTCCAGAACGTCTAGCTCTGGCCAAACCCAGTGCAATTGTCATGCATCCTGGACCAATTAACAGAGGTGTTGAAATTAG
The DNA here is from genome assembly GCA_965223115.1 of Gammaproteobacteria bacterium. Taxonomy (GTDB): domain Bacteria; phylum Pseudomonadota; class Gammaproteobacteria; order UBA4575; family UBA4575; genus CBDCUI01. Next base: position 2,648,839 of record OZ244982.1, on the reverse strand, counting down.
CTCCGAAGTCGCAGACGGCCCACAATCTGTGATTTTAAAACAAGTTGAGTATGGCATTGCAGTGCGTATGGCGATTTTATCTATTGTCATCAGCTCAGATCAACATGGAATAACCAATGAAAATTGAAATTCTAAATGGTCATCTCGTTGATCCAAAAAATGAAGTGGATCAAATCGCTAATGTATACATTGCAGATGGAAAAGTAGCATCAATTGCAAACCAACCAAATAGTTGGCAATCAGATCTCAGTATTGATGCAACAAACAAACTCGTCCTACCAGGCCTGGTTGAACTCTCTGCAAGCTTACGAGAACCAGGACAAGAGCATAAAGCCACTATCAAATCAGAATTAAAGGCAGCCGCGTCAGCTGGAGTCACTAGCCTTGCCTGTTTACCCACCACCGATCCCGTTGTCGACACTCCCGCACAAGTAGAATTAATTGAACAATTATCTAACGATTGTGGACTTTGCCATGTCTATGTAATTGGAGCCTTAACGGCAGGGTTAAAAGGCGAAAACCTAAGCGAGATGGCGGCATTAAAAGCAGCAGGATGTGTAGGTGTAACCAATGTATTCCAACCAGTCAAAAACTCTTTGATATTACGGCGTGCGATGGAATATGCGTCAAGCCAAGATCTCACTGTCTTCAGCTACCCATTTGATCAACAATTAGCCAATCAGGGTTGTATACATGAAGGCTTTACCTCATCACGCCTTGGCTTACCAGGTATCCCAGCAGCAGCAGAAACCGCTGCAGTAGCTTATCAACTCGCACTTATAGAAGAATTAAATGTACGTACGCATTTTTGTCGTATTTCAACTAAACGCTCTATTAATATGATAGGCCGTGCACGTTATGAAAATTTACCTGTTACGGCAGACACGAGTGTTCTACACCTATATTTAACAGACCAAGACATACAAAGCTTTGATGGTTTATGTCATAACTTACCACCGTATCGAACTAGAGAAGACAGAGAAGAATTACGCAAAGGTGTTACAAGCAACATACTCTCAGCCATTTGTGCCGACCACCAACCACATGAAATAGAAGCTAAGCTTGCACCTTTTCAGTCTACTGAACCAGGAAGCTCTACACTGGAAACACTATTACCACTAGTTTTTGAGCTGGTTGAAGAAAATGTATTAAACATGAGTGATGCCATTCGCCTTATCACGCAAGGTCCAGCAGAAATTTTAGGTATTAATGCAGGAGGCTTGTGTGTAGGGGACCAAGCAGATGTGTGTATTGCAGATGCAAAGTACAACTGGACTGTTAGCAGCGAAACGATACAAAGTAGTGGTAAAAATACTCCACTGCTGGGGGACCAGCTACATGGAAGAGTTACACATACCATACTTAATGGTAATCTCATTTATGAAAATCGCCTTTAATATATTGTTTTTATCTAAAGCTAGGGAGAGCATCGTCTGAAAACACATCGCAATACAATCTTCGAAGAACGTGCTGAAGTAATCCACCACGAATCTCTTGCTGCTCAACAATATATTATAAAATTAATCGCTCCTAAATGTGCGCAACATGCGCACGCAGGTAATTTTGTACACCTACAATGCGACCAACACTTGGCAATGCGCCGCCCTTTCTCGATCATGCATCGTGACACCAAAGCAGGAACGGTAGACATACTTTACAAAATCGTAGGTCGAGGCAGCTCTTATTTAGCGTCACGTAAAATTGGTGACCATATTCAATGTCTTGGCCCAATTGGAAATTCTTTTCATATAAGCGATTCAACCACCCACCCTTTATTGCTTGGTGGCGGTGTTGGCATCCCGCCTATGGTATTTTTAGCCAATGAATTACGCGATCATGAAGCACTGCATCCTTTTGTAATTATGGGTTCTGAAATACCGTTTCCATTTAAAGCTAAACCTTCAAAAATAATCATACCTGGGATACCAAATGAAGTTATTGCCGCCATGCCTCTATTAGATGACTGGGGCATTGCTTCACGTCTCACCAGTCAACAAGATTATCAAGGCTGTTATAAAGGCTTTATACATGAGCTCGCAGAACAATGGTTTTTAGACTTAGACGTAAAAACTCAATGTGGTGTGGAAATATTTGCTTGTGGACCTAGCATGATGCTAAACGCTGTTGCAGCTTTTGCTAACCGCAATGACATTCCCTGTCAGCTATCGCTGGAAGAACATATGGCCTGTGCAGTTGGAGGCTGTGCTGGATGTGTTGTTCCTTATAAAGAAAATAATAAAATCATAGCAATGAAAAGAGTCTGTGTAGACGGCCCTGTTTTCAACGCAAAAAATATATATGGATAATCTCAACTTTTGTTTGACTCATTTGAGCTATGTGTTTATTTTTCAATAAAACACTACATACTTAAAAAACTAATACTATGGAACATCTAGACCTTGAAAACTTTAAAACATCTTTTTGATAAGAATGTAGCTTGGGCTAAAGCAATAACTAATAAAGATCCAGAATTTTTCTCTATATTATCAAAGCAACAATTTCCGGAATATCTGTGGATAGGCTGCTCAGACAGTCGAGTTCCAGCAAATCAAATTATTGATTTGCCTCCTGGAGAAGTATTTGTTCATCGCAATATAGCAAACGTTGTTGTTCATACTGATCTGAATTGTCTTTCTGTAATCCAATTTGCAGTTGAAATATTAAAAGTCAAACATATTATTGTATGTGGGCATTATGGATGTAGCGGAATAAAAGCAGCGATGGAAAACAAGGAACGTGGGCTTATAGATAACTGGTTACGTCACATTAAAGACGTAGGTCGCCTTAATGCTCATAAACTAAAAGATTTAAACTTTGATGATAAGTTTAATCTACTATGTGAATTAAATGTGCGTGAACAAGTTGTGAATGTTTGTAATACTAATATTGTTCAAAAGGCATGGAGAAATAATATAGAGCTTTCCGTACACGGCTGGATTTACAACATTGAAAATGGAATTTTAAAGGATCTAGACACTTGTATCACATCAATAGAACAAGTCGAACAAACGTCATTATGGATTTAAAATATAAAAATCGAAAAACTGCTAATGCTTTGATGAATTAAGCTTTATTGGTCTCCAAATACTGATTTCAAGCGATCAAAATACCCAGAGTCCTTTCCATCTTCCTCATCAAGCACAGTTTGCTCTGCGCTTAACTCCTCAGCCCCAGCATCACTATCATCATTAGTATGATCTATGATTTCATGATTATCAAAGCCTACATGGCTATCTAGAGTTTCTCCATCGACAACAGAATCGGATAAAGTTGGTGGTTCTTTTCTTTTTACATCTTTTGCTTCTACAGGCTCGGAAGGAAATTGTAGATTTTCATCGGATTCACCAACACTTTTAACGCCACCACCAAAGTTAATTTGCCATTCGAGATTACCTCTAGAATCAGCGTGCGAAAGTGCGTCATCAAGAGAAATTCTTTCGCTTTTATATAAATCATACAAAGACTGATCAAAAGTTTGCATGCCTGCTGCAGCACCCTTTTCCATAATAGGCTTTATCTCTCCAACTTCACCGCGCTTAATCAAATCAGAAATATAGGGCGTATTAATCATTATCTCTACTGCTGGTACGCGTCCACCTTCAACATTAGGAATTAAGCGTTGCGAAATAATCCCTCTTAGATTTAAAGACAAATCCATCAAAATTTGGGCTTTCCCTTCGGGTGGAAAGAAGTTCACTATCCGATCGAGGGCTTGGTTTGCATTAACAGCATGCAAGGTTGTCAAACACAAATGGCCCGTATCCGCATAAGTGATTGCAGCTTCCATGGTTTGCTTATCACGTACCTCACCGATCATGATCAAGTCAGGAGCTTCGCGCATTGCTTCGCGTAGTGCATTTTCATAAGAAAGTGTATCCAAGCCTACTTCACGCTGCCCGATAATAGATTTTTTGTGTGTAAAGGCATATTCAATTGGGTCTTCAATGGTCAAGATGTGTCCGGTTTGCTCTTTATTGCGATGCTCTATCATCGATGCCAATGAAGTCGATTTACCAGAACCTGTTGAACCCACAACAATGACTAAACCATTTTTATGTGAAACCAGTTTCTTTAAAATCGGAGGTAAACCAAGTTCTTCAAGCTCAGGTATATCTCCTTTAATAAAACGAATTACCATAGACACTTCGCCACGCTGGTAATAGACATTGACACGAAAACGACCGGCACCCGCAACGGAAATACCAAGGTTCATTTCTTTGGTCATCTCAAATTCACGAACTTGTTGTTCATCCATAATGCTATAGGCGATTTTTCGTACAACACCAGGTTCTAAGACATTACGGCTAACACGACGCGTGACCCCTTCTACTTTAGTGCATACTGGTGCACCAGTAGTAAAAAACAGGTCCGAAGCACTCTGCTCGACCATTAATTTTAGATAGGGGTCTATATTCATCCAGCTTTAGCTCTTTTTATTGGGGCTATAAGTCCTTCATCTTTAGACGCTTCTTCAACCATCAAATCATCAGTACCTTCAAGTAAATCTTGATCTGCACTTGATTTACTCTCTAATTTTAAACGCAAACGCAGATCGTTAATAGAGTCAGCATTACGTAAACCATCCTCCATTGTAATTAGATCTGCTTCAATCAGCTGGAATAAATGCTGGTCAAAGGTTTGCATACCTAGCTCATTCGATTTTGCAATCAATTCCTTCATCTGGTGCACATTACCTTTAAATATTAAGTCTGCCATCAATGGTGAATTTAGCATTACCTCTACAGCAGGTATTCGCCCTTCCTTACCCTTTATCGGCAGTAACCGTTGTGAGACTACTCCTTTCAAGTTTAAAGATAGGTCCATCAACAACTGATCACGCCGATCATCGGGGAAAAAGTTTATGATTCGATCTAATGCTTGGTTGGTACTGTTTGCGTGCAATGTTGAAAGACACAAGTGACCTGTTTCAGCAAAGGCTATGGCATATTCCATCGTTTCACGGTCACGAATCTCACCAATCAGGATTACATCTGGTGCCTGTCGCAAAGTATTTTTCAATGCAATCTCGTAATTAGCTGTATCTACACCCACTTCACGTTGAGTAATAACGCAATTTTTATGTTTGTGCACAAATTCTATTGGATCTTCGATAGTAACAATATGCCCAAAACTATTTTCGTTACGATATCCAACCATTGCTGCAAGCGATGTTGATTTACCACTACCAGTACCTCCTACGAAAATGACCAGTCCACGTTTGGTCATGGATATATCTCGTAGTATGGGTGGTAAACGTAATGACTCAAATTTAGGGATTTCTGAGTTAATGACACGTAACACCATTCCAGGACTACCACGTTGGGCAAATGCATTAACACGAAAACGTGAAACATTCGGCAAGCTTATAGCGAAATTACACTCTTGGGTTTCTTCATACTCACGTGATTGTTTATCATTCATGATTGAGCGAACCAAAACCTGAGCATGACTAGCCGTTAATGGCTGATTTGTAACAGGCACCATCTTGCCATCAATCTTCATTGAGGGAGGCGCACCAACCGTTATAAATAAATCTGAACCACCTTTTGTTAAAAGGTTGCGCAACAAGTCGTGCATGAAGCTTATCGCTTTATCTCTATCCATAGCTAACTTCCTAAATTAATTGAATCCCGTGCTTTGAGTTAAAAATCGTCTTTATTAGCTGCTTTGCGACGCGCCTCTTCACGAGAAATCAATCCTTTCGCGGCAATTTCTTTCAAATTTTGATCTAAGGTCTGCATCCCCGTTGCATTTCCTGTTTGAATTGCAGAATACATTTGTGCCACTTTATCTTCACGAATTAAATTTCGGATCGCAGGCGTACCAATCATAATTTCATGTGCCGCAACACGACCACCTCCAATTTTTCTACATAATGTTTGGGAAATTACAGAACGCAGGGACTCTGAAAGCATGGAACGCACCATGTCTTTTTCTGCACCAGGAAACACATCTACAATACGATCTATAGTTTTAGCAGCTGAACTCGTATGCAATGTGCCAAATACCAAGTGACCTGTTTCTGCTGCGGTAAGCGCTAAACGTATAGTCTCCAAGTCTCGTAACTCACCGACTAATATTGTGTCGGGATCTTCACGTAAAGCTGAACGCAATGCTTCATTAAATCCTAACGTGTCACGGTGAACTTCACGCTGATTAATTAAACTTTTTTTACTTTCATGAACGAATTCAATTGGATCTTCAATAGTCAAAATATGACTATATTCATTCTCATTTTTATGATCCATCATTGCCGCAAGTGTTGTTGATTTACCTGAACCTGTTGGGCCAGTAACCAAAACGATACCACGCGGGTAGCTAGCGATTTCAGCAAAAATTTTTGGACAGTCTAATTCTTCAAGTGTAAGAATTTTACTTGGAATAGTTCGAAATACCGCACCTGCACCGCGATTTTGAATAAAAGCGTTAACACGAAAACGTGCTAAACCTGGAATCTCGAATGAAAAATCTGTTTCTAAAAACTCCTCATAATCTTTGCGTTGCTTATCATTCATGATGTCATAAACCATTTCATGAACCTGTCGATGCTCCATCGCAGGAACATTAATACGCCTGACGTCGCCATCCACACGAATCATAGGTGGGACACCGGCGGAAAGATGTAAATCCGAAGCGCCATTTTTGACACTGAAGGCAAGTAGCTGAGATATATCCACAAATTCTCCTTAAAAATCTAGCGCTGTTGAACAAGCATGAGGTTATGTACACTCCCTGCAGTAACCCATCCAACCTCAGTTAGTTAGAGGCATTATTTTTGGGCTTTGAAGATGATATCGTTAGTGTCATGTGGTTGATATGAGATAACCTGCCTATTCTCGACGAGCCGGATCATTCATGCGACTAACTGCCAAGCGATCAGATTACTTACGAAAAAATGTGATCAAATACCACTTGCAAATATTTAACAGGACTAAATTACTTGCAACAAAAATACAGCCTAAATTAGTACTATGAACTTATCTATAAGCGCTCGACTTGATAAGATTAAAGCAGAAATTCGAGAGCTTGAAAGCAAATACCATCGCAAGCAAAACAGCACTACTTTATTAGCTGTGAGCAAAACAAAGTCGGTACAAGAAATAGCCGAGGCTGTTGCACATGGACAAAAAGATTTTGGTGAAAGTTATATTCAAGAAGCTGTTAAAAAAATTTCTTATTTACAAGATAAAAATTTGCGCTGGCACTTCATAGGGCCAATTCAAAAAAATAAAACCAAATTAATTGCAGAACATTTTGACTGGGTACATAGTATTGATCGATTAATTATTGCAGAACGATTAAACGCTCAAAGATCACAATCTCTACCGCCTATACAGGCATGTATTCAAGTAAACATTGGTAACGAAACAACAAAATCTGGCATCCCTATTGAACATGTGCAAAACTTAGCAAAATCTATTAGCAAATTTTCACAAATAAAATTACGTGGGCTAATGGCAATACCACAAATATGTAATGATATAAATATACAACGCCTTAGCTTCAAACAATTAAGAATACAGCTTGAGAAGCTCAATGAATTGGGGCTTAATCTTGATACTTTATCAATGGGTATGAGCAACGATATGGAAGCTGCAATTGCAGAAGGCTCCACAATTGTGCGTATTGGCACAGCAATATTTGGCAAACGAATAACTAAATAAATGAATCAAGTATTGGAAAATTTAAATCTGGCCTTCATAGGTGGTGGCAACATGGGCCAAGCCTTGGTTCATGGACTGTTAAAAAGTGGTTGTACAGCTGAAAATGTTTATATTATCGATACAAATCCTGAAACATGCCTTAAATTAGAAAAAAAGTTTCCTCATTGTCATGTCTTCTCACAAACAGAAGCAGCATTAAATATATCTGATGTGATTATCCTGGCTGTCAAGCCACAAGTTATGCAGCTAGCATGCGAACAAATTGCTGAACAATGTCAACTAAAACGTCCTTTAGTGATTTCTATTGCCGCAGGCATACAAACTTCAAGCATTGATAAATGGCTAGGTGGTGAACTGCCTATTGTCCGCTGCATGCCAAATACACCAGCTTTGGTACAAGCAGGTACTACAGGACTATTTGCCAATACAGAAGTAACCGAAACTCAGCGGGAACTGGCTGATGCTATCCTTAGTATTGTAGGATCAACTCTGTGGCTAGATGATGAAGCCATGCTGGATATTGTGACAGCAGTTTCTGGCAGTGGCCCCGCATATTTCTTTTATCTTATTGAGGCTATGCTAGAAGCAGGGCTATCATTGGGACTAAGCGAAGATCAGGCACGCCAACTGACTATTCACACTGCTGTAGGAGCTGCAAAGCTAATTGAAAAAACAGGCAAAGCACCACAGGAATTACGACACGCTGTAACTTCGAAAGGTGGTACAACTGAAGCCGCAATTTCAACTTTAGATCAAGGGAACATGAAAGGTATCATTAAAACTGCAATAAGCAATGCGGCAATAAGAGCAAAGCAGCTTGCTGATTCAGACACAGATAAAAATAAGGCAGGTTAAATATGAACCCGCTCACTAACGTTCTTGAGTTTTTAATTCATATTTTTTCCACTCTCTATATCTATATCGTTATTATACGAATGATATTAGGGCTTACAAAAGCTGATTTCTACAATCCTTTTTCACAGTTCATTGTTACCTTAACCAGTCCTGTTCTTCTGCCTATGCGTAAAATGATCCCAAGTATAGGCCGCATTGATACAGCAGCGGTTGTTCTCATTTTTGCAATCAAATTTGCTGAACTCTTTATTATTGCTTTGCTTAAAGGAAAGGTTCTATTAGGCCCATTAATTATTCCAACAATATTCAGTTTAATTAATATGGTTGTAAACCTTTTTATCTTTGCAATAATAATTTTAGTAGTGATTAGTTGGGTTGCACCACATATACATGCACAAAACAACCCGCTAGCCTCTGTACTGCGCTCAATCACAGAACCGCTACTTCGGCCTGCCAGAAAGCTAATACCTCCAATTGGAATTTATGATCTCTCAACATTTGCAGTCCTAATTGCCCTATTTTGTGTAAAGATATTTTTTAACTCGTTTTATTATTAATAGTAATTAATCTGCAAAATTATTGCGTGCAACTAATGCACTTATTACACTTCATACCAACATAACTAGCATTATTATTATGCCTGACACAATTCCGGCAGACTCGGTTGGTCTCGTTGAGACTAAATATAAAACTATCAAGAAACCACTATCGCTTGACTGTGGTAGATCTTTACCTGAGTTCACACTTGCATATGAAACCTATGGCAAACTTAACCAAGAAAAAAACAACGCTATCTTAATTTGTCATGCCCTATCAGGTGATCAACACGCTGCTGGGTACTATGGCATGGAGGATCGTAAACCGGGTTGGTGGGACAACTGTATAGGCCCAGGAAAACCATTCGATACTAATCTTTTTTTTATTGTTTGCCCCAACAATCTTGGAGGTTGCAAGGGCAGCAGTGGACCCGTGACAACAAACCCTGAAACTGGAAAGCCTTATGGACCTGACTTTCCTCTCGTCACTGTACGTGATTGGGTACTGAGTCAAAGCTACTTGGCTGATGAATTAGGTATTCAGCAATGGGCTGCTGTAATTGGTGGTAGCTTAGGAGGCATGCAAGTTATGCAATGGGCAATTGATTTTCCTGAACGTTTGCATAATGCAGTAATCATAGCTGCTGCCCCAAAGCTTACAGCACAAAACATTGCTTTTAATGAAGTGGCTCGCCAAGCCATTTTTTCAGACCCTGCTTTTCATAAAGGATATTATTACGAGCATAATACCAAGCCTCGTCAAGGCCTAATGCTAGCTCGTATGCTTGGTCATATCACTTACCTTTCAGATGATGCAATGCGTGAAAAATTTGGTCGTGATTTACGTGAGGGAAAACTTAATTTTGGATTTGATGTTGAATTTCAAGTCGAAAGCTATTTACGCTATCAAGGAAAATCTTTTGTAGATCGCTTCGATGCAAACACATATCTAATAATGACAAAAGTATTAGACTACTTTGATCCAGCTTTAGAGTTCGACAATGATTTATCTAAAGCATTTGAAATAACTAATGCAAAATTTTTAGTTGTATCGTTTACCGGTGATTGGAGATTCTCTCCTGCACGTTCAAGAGAAATTGTACGCGCATTAATTGCTGCAAATAAACAAGCTAGTTATGTAGAAATTGAAGCAGAACTTGGTCATGACGCTTTTCTAACCCCAATTCCTGAATATCATGGAGCCCTCCATGCTTATATGAGCACTATTCAGATATGATCGACAAGCTACGACCAGACTTAGAAATTATCTGTGATTGGATTAAACCCAACACTCGTATACTAGATTTAGGTTGTGGGGATGGTGCGTTGCTTACCCATCTCAAAAATACACGCAATGTTACAGGATATGGACTAGAGATTGATGAAAGCAATATATTGCATTGCATAATAAATGGTGTACAGGTAATTCAAACAAATCTTGACGAAGGCATTACTGAATTTTTTGACGAAAATTCTTTTGACTATGTTGTCATGACACAAACCTTACAAGCTATCCAGCACCCTGAAAAACTATTAGATGAAATGCTTCGTATTGGTAAAGAAGGCATAGTAACTTTTCCTAATATGGCTTTTTGGAAAAATCGTGCTCAACTAGCCTTAAGTGGCCACATGCCTATTACAAGAACTCTACCACATGAGTGGTTTGATACACCCAATATTCACCTTTGCTCAATCCATGATTTTGAAAACTTATGCCACAAACGAGGTATAAAAATTATCCAAAGAACAGCTGTCGACTATGCACACCAACATAGTCTAGGAATCAAACTATTCCCAAATTTGCTGGGTGAAATTGCTTTATACCGCTTTTGCAAAAGTTAAAACTAAGATTTTGTATTCAAAAATATAGGAAAATGATGACAGTTTAAAAATTTTAGATACAATAAAAAGGCTGAAAAATATGCAAAAAATGCTACTTTTTTCACTATTACTATTGTATTTTTTTACGCAGTGCTTGATCATACGCCGCACTTAAACATTAATTTTAATGACTAGAGGACTAATGAATGGCCGCTTCTACTTCTGTTAAGAAACCACCCACTAAATCTGAAATCCTAAATCACATTGCTGCAGAAACTGACCTTTCTCGTAAACAAGTTGCTGCTGTGTTTCAATCACTTGAGGGCTTAATTGCCAAAGAATTAAAGCCACGTGGGGCAGGCTTTTTTAATTTACCAGGTTTATTAAAAATTAAAGTTATCAAAAAACCAGCTAGAAAAGCCCGCAAAGGCATCAATCCTTTCACTGGTGAAGAAATGATGTTTAAAGCAAAACCAGCAAGTAAAGCTGTAAAAGTTTTACCTCTTAAAGGCTTAAAAAGCATGGTGTAAGAATTTAGGGTGCGTTTCAGCACCCTTTCTTCTTTTTTTACTCATCTTGTACTTTTAGCTTTGTTTGTATAAACATGCTATGCGGCACGTATAGCAGTTCAGCAATTTTTCTTATTTGATATTCTTCGTATTTATCAAGATTTTCATCTGCATAAGCAATTCGCCACATATCTGTGATTAAAATCTTTTTTTCTGCAGGTGTACAGCTCTCATTAATGATTTTTACAAATGGGTAAATAGAGGCATGATGTTCTTGTTCGGTTCGCGCCAAATGTATTAAATTTTGCACCTCACTTTCACTAAAACCAAATCTTCTTTTAAATGCGTCAGCAATTGTGTTTAATTCTTCATCTTGAATATCAAAATCTGCACGGCTTACTTCTAACATTAAAGCTGCTGAAGCTAAGTGCATTAGATGCTCATCATCAATAGTTTCCTGCTCTGACGAAATCTTATCTTGAATATACGATGCTAAAGATTTAAACATACTTAATTCTGAGCACTGTAATTGTGATAGGAACCTCCTTCAAAACAATCAAAGTAGTCATCTGTAAGAGGATGTGTGATAGGTTCAGGTACTGTGTCGAGCTCTAAATGCCTCTCAGCTACATACGTAGTCATAAGTTGCCCATCAACAAGCACATGATACCAAGGCATATCTTTTGGAGGTTTAGATTTTGCAACACGATCATACCATTCATCTGTGCCACTATATTTTGCATCCACGTCAAAAATAACCCCTCTATAGTTAAATTTTTTATGTACGATTATTTGACCAATTGAAAATAATACTTTGTGCATACAACACTCCTGTCTTGTGTCCATTTGGCTTTATGAATATAACGCAATTTTACGTACTTATTAGCAAGTGTTAAATATAGTGTATCCTGCCTATATTGATAGATGGTATAAGCAATAGAATCTGCTAGGCTATATGTTATCAAATACTTATTAATTCGCTTAATTATCCGTTTATAAATATAAAGCTTCTTATATGGCACTTAAAAGTAAAGAACAACGTATTCTGGTCGTAATGCGCAAGCTATTAGCTCAAATTGTTAAAGATACTACGCCTGGTCCAGGTATGCGCCACCCTTTAAGCGAACAAACAATTAAAGATATTAGGGATTGCTTTAGCTTAATTGCTTCGCGTGAACGTGAATTGACTGAACAAAGCGGCATAGAAAACAAAGATAAACCACGTTTTATAGATGAACCGAGAACATCTACAGTAATAAAATTTAAACCACCAAATAATAAAGATAATAATGATGAATAATTTATAGCATTTATTCCATCAATTCATATTGCAGCTACAACCCCATGACCTTTGCCTCTAGCCAAAACCAGGCTCTAATTACAAAGCACGTTATACGTATATTGGATGAATGGGGACTCTCGGCTAAAGATGTAATAAGTATTTTAGCTTTACCCATCAAAACTCGAACCCGTCACTTAGAACGTTACCGTAGTGGTGAACCGCTACCTAACACAAAAGAGGTTGCAGAGTGTGTAGAACATATTGCAGGTATTGCTGATGCTTTACGCACAACGTACCCACGCAATGCTCAAATGGGAATTATTTGGATGCGCACCCCTCATAAGCGATTTCAAAATCAATCTCCTATACAAATTTTATCTAAGCGTGGCTTACGTGGTTTACGTATAGTCCGTGCTGAACTTGATTGTACTTTTGCATGGGATGAATCCAGTACCAATTAAATACTTTATTAACAATCATTGCTATGTTTCATCCATTCTAATCCACGTTTATAATGCGTCTACCTTATAACTCTATCTATTTGTAAATGGAACGATTAGCAGACATTAAAGTAAAACTTGAACCTGGAGTTGAAATCACGGCTGAGAATAAATGCGGCTACTGCACTAACTCATACTGTTGCACCTATGTTACTGAAGAACTTACCGCACCAAAAAGCAAAGAAGACTATGAACACATGCTTTGGCAAGTGTCACATGAAGGTGTGGAAGTATATAAAGATGATGAAGGTTGGTGGATGATGGTTTCTGGTCGTTGTACACATTTACAAGATGATGGGGGTTGTGGGATATATGAGGTGCGACCGCAAATTTGTCGCGATCATACCAATGACTATTGTGAATTTGATTCACCTGCTGAAGATGACTACGACTTGTATTTCCCAGATTATGAAACGTTACTCAAATATTGTAAAAAGCGTTTCAAACGCTGGAAGCGTGGCTAATCGTTTTTCAATCTATTTGGGTATGATTTGAGAATAATCTGATATTGCTTGGTAGTGCAAAGTATCTTGTTGTGGTTTTGTGCTATCAGGCTGCTTAATTGTAATTAAATGTGCAATGCCAAATTGTTCCGCTGCCGCGAGAACCTCCAAATTATCATCAATAAATAATGTTGTCGCAGGGTTGAAGGGCTCTACTTCAATTAGCTTATCCCAAAATGCCTGCTCTTCTTTAGAGTAACCGAAGTCATGCGAAGAAATAATCATATCGAAATAGTTTTCCAGCCTCACGGCATCCATTTTTACCGCTATACTATCTCGATGGGCATTAGTAGCCAGCACGATGCGTTTTTTACTATCCACCAATTTTTCTAGAAACTCTATGACCTTTGGAAATATACGAATACGATGGGCAACTTCCTGCTTTAATACAGCAATATCGAGTTTAAGATCTTGTGTCCAGTAATCAGTACAATACCAATCCAGTGTGCCAGACTTACTTTGGTAACGCGCCTGTAACTGTTGTTTGGCATATTCAAAGTTAATATTATTTTTTTGGCTGTAGCGCATTGGAACATGTTCATGCCAAAAATAATTATCAAAATGCAAATCCAATAAGGTACCATCCATGTCAAGGAAGACAGTTGATACTTTTTTCCAGTTCACCGGTGTTTGCATATCTCAAATAATGCACGATAATAGCTTAGATTATGGAAATTAATAATATACAGTTAGAAGACTTGATCAACCCTGTTTGTGAAATTGCAAAACAAGCAGGCGACGCAATTTTAAAAATTTATCAAGAAGGGTTTGACGTTGAAGAAAAAAAGGATAATTCTCCTTTGACTTCAGCTGATCTTGCATCACATACCTTAATCATTGAGAACCTAAAGAAACTTACACCAGATATACCAATACTTTCAGAAGAATCTTGTGCTATACCTTTTGAAGAGAGGTCTAAATGGGAAACCTATTGGCTTATTGACCCTCTTGATGGGACGCGGGAATTCATTAAGAGAAATGGCGAATTTACAGTTAACATTGCGTTGATTTCTAATCAAACTGCTGTGCTTGGGGTTGTATATATACCCGTACAAGACATTATGTATTTTGCAGCCAATGGCTATGGAGCGTACAAGCAGGAAAAAAATAGCTCAACTGTCAAAATCAATACACGCCAATCCATTCCAAGCGAAAAACCCACTATCTGTGGCAGTCGCTCTCATGCAGGTGCATCACTACAGGGACTATTAGCACAAATTGGAGACTATGAGTTAATCAGCATGGGTAGCTCAATCAAAATGTGTTTGGTTGCAGAAGGAACCGCTGATATTTACCCACGCTTTGGACCCACTTCCGAGTGGGATACTGCAGCTGCTCATTGCGTAGTTAATGAAGCCGGCGGTATGTTAGTAGACACGAGTTTAGAACCACTACGTTATAATACGAAGGATTCTCTCTTAAATCCTGAGTTTATGGCAATCGGTGATATGAATGATCAATGGCGTGCTTTACTCGCACAATAAGTATTAAATTTAAAAAATCTTAAGCTTTCTCAAAATGCAGCTAATGATTAGTGCGAAAGCTAAGTCCTGCTCAATATAATTTAAAATGCAGGCAAACTTCCATCCAAAAACCAGTTTTCAGCTTCTTTCAGATACCACCAACTTTGAATATCTCGAATATTTTTTACTTGGTTTTGTGTTTCGAAATAATAAGAGATCTCCGCCTCTACTTCTGCACTCTTATTATCTTCACTAACAATAGCTCGTTTAATTTCATATTTGACTACACGCAAATCTCCATAGCCATTGAGATCTACATTTACCTTTGATTCATCCTGATGACGAATCATATTTGCCGCCGCTTCATATTCTTTCCAGCGCAATAATCTACCGTATAATCGTGTTCTTTCATCAAATGTATTTAATGCCTTTTGTTTTTGTTGAGATGCACAGCCACTAGCTAAAGTAATAAATGTGCAAATACAAAAGATATGGAAAACAATAAATCTATATTTATTCATGGTTTTCGTTACTCTCCCCATCCCTGTAAAACAATTTTTCCTATTGAATGCCTGCCTTCAATAATTGCATGTGCAGATTTTAAATTTTTTGCATTAATAGGCTCTAAAACATCACTGACCGTTGTTTTAATTATGCCCTTATCTATTAATTCAGAAACACGATTTAACAAATTATGTTGTTCAATCATATCATCCGTTTCATACATAGAACGTGTGAACATAAATTCCCAAACGAATGTAGCACTTTTACTTTTTAATGCTCCAAGATCAACATCTGCCGCAGTTTCTACAATTGAACAAATTTTCCCTTGCGGCGCAATTACACTTGCCATGGATTGCCAGTGTTCATCTGTGTCATTAAGACATAAGATATAATCATAACCACTTATGCCAAGTTCATTCACTTGCTCAGTAATATCTAGGTAGTGATTTATAATTCGGTCAACACCTAATTCTTTACACCACTTTCGAGATTCAGGCCTCGAGGCGGTAGAGGTGACATTTAGCTTTGCTACTTGTTTGGCAAACTGAGTTGCGATGGAACCAACACCTCCAGCACCACCCAGAATTAATAGTTTTTTATCTTTATCAGCACCAGATTGATCAATCCCCAATCGGTCAAACAGGGCTTCCCATGCAGTGATACTAGTTAATGGCATTGCAGCTGCTTGTGAAAAGTCCAAGCTTTTTGGTTTCGTTCCAACAATTCGTTCATCTACAATGTGAAATTCACTGTTGCACCCAGGTCGAATAAAACTACCCGCATAAAATACTTCATCGCCAGGTTTAAATAATTTTGCATCTGGACCAACCGCTTCGACAACCCCAGCAGCATCCCAGCCTAAGACACGTGGTATTTCTTCAACTTTATCCTGGGGAGCACGCATTTTAGTATCTACTGGATTAACTGCAATTGCTTTCACATTAACGAGTAACTCACTGCCCTGTGGACTTGGAGTTTCGATATCAAGATCAAGCAATGACTCCGCATCATCAATAGGAAGATATTTATATAAACCTACCGCTTTCAATTTCATTCTCCATAAGTTGTCGTTAGCTCTTCAGCATACAGGAATCCATAAGCTAAGCAGATACCTGCTGCAAAATTATTTCATAATAGGCATTACACAAAGTAAACGCTAAAATATATAGCTAATATATAAAGTTAATTAAATAGTATAAATGCCTAAAATTGCATGCCATGAGTGTGATTTACTCCTAGATCTCCCTTTCATTAAAGAAGGTCAACGAGCTTATTGTCCACGTTGTAACCACTTACTTTGCTCAAACCCACGTAATGGACTCGATCGAGCCATAGCTTTCTCGGTTTCTGGAATGGCTTTCCTTTTTTTAGCAAATATATTTCCTTTTTTGTCTTTTCATGCCAGTGGCCGTGAACAAGTTATGACATTGATACAAAGTTCGTTTGCCTTATATAACGACGGCAATGAGCTATTGGCAGCATTTATTTTAGTGTTCATTATTATCGCACCTGCTTTGTTACTTGGTTGCATTATATGGGTATTAGTTCCATTACAATTTTATAGAAAGCGAGCATTTGGTGCATATCGATTAAGTCACTTGATTTTTCAAGCTTCCTCATGGAGCATGGCCGAGATCTTTTTAATAGGTATTTTAGTAAGCTTAACAAAAATTGCCACTTTAGCGACGGTTGTACTCGGAATCTCTTTTTGGGGATACATAGGATTTACAGTATGTTTTACTGTAACAATGGCTAATTTAGACAAACATCATTATTGGAATGCTCTTGACGAAGGTATAATGTGATTACTGCTGCTTCAAAGGATCTAGCAAGTTGTCATGTTTGCAGCAAACTTTCCAGTGCTTCTTTAACTCATTGTCCACGTTGTCATTCTATTTTATATATCAGAAAACCAAATAGTATCCAACATACAATCGCCTATTTAATTACAGCTTGTATTCTTTATATACCCGCAAATATTTTACCTATCACAACTACCACGCAATTTGGACGCACTTTTGAAAGCACCATAATCGGCGGTGTTATACATTTGTGGGAAAATGGGTCTTACCCGGTTGCCTGCATAATTTTCTTTGCCAGCGTCATGATTCCAATTGCGAAAATTCTTGCATTGTTTTGGCTATGCTGGAGCGTTTCAAAAAAATATACTTTTAGGCGTAAAGAACGCACATCATTGTATAGAATAACGGAGTTTATTGGACGATGGTCAATGATCGATGTATTTGTGGTTGCAATACTTGTTGCCCTTATTCAGCTTGGTGGAATTTTATCCATACAAGCTGGTACTGCTGCAATTGCATTTGCAAGTGTCGTAATCATTACTATGTTTGCAGCAAATGCATTTGACCCAAGATTAATATGGGACATTGATCAATAGGTTTTTCATGCCTGATAACCCCGATATCATCATTAGCAATAAGAGCAAACTTCCCGCAATCTGGATTGTACCGATTATTGCCTTATTGCTAGGTATATGGATGGTAATCAGTCATTACTTTACTCGTGGCCCGGAAATTTCCATCATCTTTTCGACTGCAGAAGGTATCGAAGCCGAAAAAACAAAAATAAAAGCATTGAATGTTGATGTTGGCTTAGTAGAAAGCGTACAACTTAATCCTGATCTAGAAAGTGTAACGGTTACAGCGCGCATGGAACGCGAAGCAACTCCTTTATTACGTAGTGATTCAAACTTTTGGGTAGTACGACCGCGAATAGGTGCTTCAGGAGTCTCTGGTCTAGGAACGTTATTATCAGGAGCCTACATTGAGCTTTCACCAGGGAAAGGCAAAGAGGGCAAACGAAATTTTCAAGGTTTAGAAGAAGCACCCGTGACCCCGATGAGTACTCCTGGTTTACATATTACCTTGCTAAGCGAAGAAGCAGGTTCAGTTACAGCAGGTGATCCTGTTTTATATCATGGCTACCGTGTAGGTAGTGTAGAACATGCCAAATTTGACCCAAAAGCACAAAAGCTTGAAGCCAGTGTTTTTATTGAATCGCCTTATGAAACATTAGTTACTAGCAACACTCGTTTTTGGAACAGTAGCGGTATTTCATTCAAAGCATCTGCAAGTGGTGTTTCACTAAAGACAGGCTCGCTAGAGACTCTGCTACTAGGAGGTATAGCGTTTGGCCTACCTGAAGGAACAAGTCCTGGTACTGCAATAGAGAACCACGCACGATTTAATCTCTATCCGGATGTTGCCAGCATTAACGATAACCCCTTTCGTTATTATGTTGAGTATTTATTGCTATTTGATTCATCTGTACGCGGCTTAGTCGCTGGTGCCCCAGTGTTATATCGAGGTTTGCGTATTGGCACTGTAGTAGGGGTTTCATTCAATTACCTTCATATTGATATGGCAAGAACAAAAGGCCGCGCAGGTGCAGTACCTGTATTAATTCGTCTAGAACCAGGTCGATGGTTAGGAGAAGATACAGCTGAGTCTAAGGCTAAAGCTATTAACGATATCGAACAAAGTGTTGCATCAGGCATGCGTGCAACACTGAAAATAGGCAGTTTAATTACAGGAGCATTGCTGGTTTCATTAGATTTTTATGATGAAGTCGAACTTGCAAGTATAGAAAAAGCAGGTGAATTTAAAACCCTGCCGACTATTTCGACAGGACTGGAAGAATTACAGGTTAAAGTTATCGATCTTTTGGATAAATTAAATCAACTCCCATTAACAAGTGTACTAAATGATATGGATATAACTTTAAAGCAGATTACTCAGACACTTTCTGTAACGGACCAAGCTATTCACGATTTAAGCAGTATCCTTGAAAAAAGTGATGCTCAACAAATACCTGAAACTATCACTTCAACTCTCAACGAATTAAAATCAACTTTAAAAGGCTTATCTCCAGACTCTAAGCTTTATCAAGACTTGAGCAATAGTATTGCTCAGCTCAATACAACCTTGCGCAATATTGAGCAGCTCAGCTATACAATAGATACTAATCCTAGCTCTTTAATCTTCTCAAAACCAAAACAACAGGATGTTCAGCCTAAAGCATTTAGCCAATGAAAAACTTTTTTCTACTATTTTGTGTATCTTTCATTATTTATGCGTGCAACAGTACGCCGGCTCCTGATACACACTTTTTTGTATTGACTCCAAATGCGTTCACAACTACTGATGATCTATCAGTTAGCTCCAACGTTACTTCAGACAAAATTGTTGCCTTAAAACCGATTAAACTTGCAGAATTTTTGGATCAGCCGGGAATCATTCTACAAACTGGCACACATGAAATTGAAGTGGCCCATTACAATCGCTGGGCTGAACCACTACAGCGAAACTTACATCGTTATGTATTACAATCACTAGCTACTCAGTTACCCCAATATCACTTCCAAACTAACAACAATTTTCAGAAAACTGAAACTCATAAAGAGTTAGAAATTACGCTAAACCAGTTTAATGGCACTGCTGATGGTTTAGCATTACTTTCAGGACACTGGATATTAGTAGATAAAAATTTAAGCCCGATAAAAAACACGTTTACATATCGTACAAAATTAACAGATAGTGGCTATCCTGAATTAGTTGATGAACTAGGGAAGTTGCTTGATATGCTTTGTAGCGATATCTCTAAATCTTTTTAATCGATCTCTATCTCAGCAACAGGTACGCCATGGTCTGACATAGTTCGATTTAATTCTCGGGCTGTAAGTGACCAATCAAATAAGTGGTCGTTAAAAATATGTTGGTAAGTTACTTTTCCAATTCGCTTAGGGTTACGATGATAAAACTCTTGCGATACTAAGATATGATCTAATACATCCCGCCTTCCCCGGTGAATATGAGTGTAGCCAAAATCTTTTAAGTCCTGCCTGGTTTGTATTGTGTTAGTGCTATACAAAAGCACATCCCAATATTTTTTCTTTGATTTCGAAGACCAACGAAAATCTGGATGTTGTCCAGTAACAATCTGAGTGCTTGAACTTTCCACAATGTCATTTAAATCACCCAACACAATTAACGGTTGCCTTGTTTTCTCAATATCTTTAACAATCATCGCTCTTAATGCAGTTGCTTCTATACTTCGAATCACTTGTGCACGCAATGTGCCTAGTGCACGATGAATAGGATCATCTCCGTCTTCACCTTCTTTATATATAGGGCGTTTTGATTTTAAATGCGCGACATAAATCACAACAACAAAATCTGTATTTGGTATTAGAATTTCTGCACGTATGGGTGGACGTTCGAATTTAGAAATTGGAATGTTAATTAAATTTTCTGTGCCATCTGGTAGTTTACTGGGAATCTCTACCTGCGCAGAATTTGGAAAATTTGGCAAGGACTCATATCTTAATATCTTGAAACGTGTTGCTAACCCTACTTTTGGTCGTATCGCTTTTCCTTGCTCTTCATTTTGCTCGATTGTTGCCCCAGGTGATATCACATTTAAATTAGCGGTGAAATTTTTTGCCTTACTAACCGCACTCTCTAAACTTGTTAGACTAAACACTTCTTGAAAGCCGACAATATCAGGCTCAGACCTCTCCAGCATTTGGGCAATCCAATTAAGCTTTTGCTCATGTTCTTCTACCGTGAATGGTTGCTGCTCATAATATTGCACTCCTGGCCGAACAAGATTCAGCAAGTTAAATGAAGCAACACGAAATATCATGATTTAGAAAGATACATCCAAGTACTAAGCACAGAGTCTGGATTTAAAGAAATACTATCGATGTTTTGTTTAATCAACCATGCAGCAAAATCTGGATAATCAGATGGGCCCTGGCCACAAATACCAACATACTTATTACTCTTCTTACATGCTTTAATGGCCATACTTATTAATGCTTTTACTGCATCGTTTCTTTCATCAAATTTGTCTGCGATTAGTGCCGAATCACGATCAAGGCCAAGTGTCATTTGAGTAAGGTCATTTGAGCCAATCGAAAAACCATCAAAGTACTGTAAAAATTGATCAGCTTGCAAAGCATTAGATGGAATTTCACACATCATGATAATTTTGAGGCCGTTTTTACCACTAACTAATCCATTTTTTGCGAGATGTTCAATTACATTTTTTGCCTCATCAGGTGTACGTACAAACGGCACCATAATTTGTACGTTTGTAAACCCCATATCATTTCGCACTTTCTTTAATGCTTGACACTCCAAATCAAAACATGCAGCAAACATTTCTGATGTATAACGTGAGGCACCACGATATCCAATCATAGGATTTTCTTCTTGTGGCTCATAGAGGTCACCACCAAGAAGATTTGCGTACTCATTGGATTTAAAATCAGACAAACGCACTATGACAGGCTTACCTTCAAACGCAGTAGCTAATGTGGCAATACCTTCTGTAAGTTTCCCCACATAAAAAGAAACTGGATCATCATAAGCTGCTATCAGTGGCTTAATTTTTTCTTTAAGATCATCCGAGATTAAATCAAAATCAAGTAACGCACGAGGATGTACACCCACCATTTTATTGATAATAAACTCTAGCCGTGCAAGCCCAACGCCAGAATTAGGGATTTGTGAAAAAGAAAAAGCACGCTCTGGATTACCGACATTTAACATGATTTTACATGGGATATCCGGCATTTTATCCAGGCTAATTTGATTAACTTCATATGCAAGTTGGCCAGTGTAAACATATCCCGTGTCACCTTGCGCGCATGACACTGTTATCTCTTGTTCATGTTGCACTGCTGTTGTTGCATCTTCACATCCAACTATTGCTGGCACACCTAATTCTCTTGCAATAATGGCTGCATGACATGTGCGCCCACCACGATTAGTGACAATAGCAGCAGCACGCTGCATGATAGGCTCCCAATCCGGATCGGTCATATCTGTAACCAGAACTTCACCTTCTTGTAATTGTTCAATTTCTTTAAGTGAAGGAACAATACGCGCCCGCCCTGAGCCTATTTTACTGCCAATGCTTCTGCCAGTAGTAATAAGCTGTGATTTTTCACTTAAAGAGTATTTTTCTATTACTTTTTGATCACGACTTTGTACAGTTTCAGGCCTGGCTTGAACGATATAGATTTTTCCATCTACACCATCTTTAGCCCACTCAATATCCATAGGACGTTGATAGTGTTGTTCAATTAAAACCGCATAATGAGCTAAACATTCAACTTCTGTATCGGACATGCAAAATTTACTTTGTAAAACTTGATCAACATCTTCAGTTTGAACGCCACTTCCATTTTGATTAAAAATCATTTTCTGTAATTTACTACCGCAAGTTCGACTAACTACTGCAGGCATATCTCGTTGTAGTGCCGTCTTAGAAACATAAAACTCATCGGGATTTACTTGCCCCTGTACTATCGTTTCTCCCAATCCATAACTACCCGTAATTAATACTGCGTCTGTAAATCCTGATTCCGTATCTAATGTAAACATCACACCACTTGAAGCAAGATCACTACGCACCATTTGCTGGACTCCGACAGAAAGTGCGACATCAGCATGGCTAAAACCTTTATGAACACGGTAAGCGATGGCTCGATCATTATATAAAGAAGCAAAAACTTTCTTGACTGCGGTTAACACTCCCTCAATTCCGCATACATTCAAATAGCTTTCTTGTTGTCCGGCAAATGAAGCTTCAGGCAAATCTTCAGCAGTTGCGGAAGAACGAACTGCTACCGCAATATTCGTTTGGGTCTTATCTTCCAATTCCTTATACGAAGCTCTAATGGCGGCTTGTAATTCATCTGGTAATGGAGATGATAGTATCCAGTCACGGATTTTTTTTCCTGTACTGGCTAGTTTTGCAATATCCCCAACATCTAAAGCATCTAGCTCTTGCGTTATCTTGCTGGCTAAATCATGAGCATTTAAAAACATGTGGAATGCTTCCGAGGTAGTGGCAAAGCCACCTGGCACGCACACGCCAGCCGAGCTAAGATGTTGAATCATCTCACCAAGGGATGCGTTTTTACCACCAACCCTTGATAAATCTTGTGAGTTAAGTGCTGCAAAATTAATAGTGTAATTATTCATATTAAATATATTTTCATATGTCTGCCAAAAAAATTCAAAATGTATTTTTCATTTCAGACGGTACGGGTATTACCATTGAGTCATTAGGTCAATCTTTATTTACACAATTTCCAGAAACTGAGTTCGAAAGATTTGTTTTTCCATTTGTTTCTAAACAAGAAGAAGCTCTACGAGTTATTAAACATATTCAAGATTTAGCTTACCAAAATAATCAACCTCCTCTTGTCTTTACAAGTCTAGCAGACGAAAATATTAAGAATTTATTCTCAACTAATAACATCACTGTATTCGACATCTTTTCGACATTCATTCCTGCTATGGAATCACAGTTAAATGCATCGGCATCACATGCTATTGGTGAAACACACGGAGTTGGTAGCACTCATAAATACATACAACGCATCGATGCGTTGAATTTTACTATTGGTCACGATGATGGCATGAAAATCACCGAGATTGAACATGCAGATATTATTTTAACGGGAGTGTCTCGCAGTGGTAAAACACCAACTTGTCTATATCTTGCTATGCACTACAATTTAAAAGCAGCCAATTACCCGCTAGCAGATAATGATTTTGAAGAACTTAACTTACCTGAAGTGATATCTGACTACCGAGACCGAATATTTGGATTAACTATTTCCCCACAGCAGCTCAGTAAAATTCGCGAAGAGAGAAAACCTAATAGTCAATATGCATCTTATAAGCAGTGTGTTTATGAAACTAATAAAGCTGAACTTATTTTTAACAATACGCGCATACCATATTTAGATACAACTTCTGTTTCTATTGAAGAAATTGCAACTACCATAATTCAACGCCTAAACCTTAAAACTCACGGAAAATGGTGATTAAACTACTTTTCTCCAACTTGCAGGAGCAAACGCGTCATCTAATGGTGTAGCTGCAATATGATTTGTGTAATTGGACAAGACTTTCATGCCAACCCCTAAAACCACATCAAATATATTTTCCCTAGTATAGCCTGCGTCAAGGAATGCATTTACTTGAATTTCACTTGGCCAGCCACAGGAGGTCACAATCGCCTTTGTAAATTGCCGCAATATTTCAAGTTTGGCATCATTAATTGAAATCCCATCACGTATAGCTTCAATAACATCATTTGGTACTTGTGACATTTGAGAAATTATACTATGTGCTGCTACACAATAATGGCATTCATTTTCATAGCTTACGGTAAGCAACACCACTTGCTGTTCAACAATATTTAATGACGAACCAGAATAAATTTCTGAAATCGTCATATAACTATTTAACAAAGACGGTGACTCAGCCATTATGGCGAGTAAATTCGGTACAAAATTATATTTTGCTTGTGCAGTTTCGAGTAATGGTTTAGAAGCCTCAGGCGCATTATCAATTGCATATAAATCAAACTTCATTGTAAATAACTCCAATAATTTAATATTTTTCGTTTAATAAATTCATAGTCAAATTTATTTGCTCTTGTATATATTGCTTACTCATACCAGCATGCGCTAACGTTTGTAAACCACTTAACACGCATACTAAATACCGTGACAACGCTTTCAAATCTTTGTGTTTAGAAATATCTCCATCAATTTGTGCTTTATCAAGTGCTTTTAAAAATATTTTTTCTAACTTATTAAAGCTTGATTTAACTAATTTCGAAATCTCAGTATCACTATTACCAAACTCATTTGCTGTATTAACCACTAAACAGCCACTTCGCTCATTAAATTCATTCTTATTTAATGTACTTCTCAAAACCTCATCAATAAAATTTAGGCTTGAAAAAGATGCCTTCTGTTTATTACTCAGCATAGCTACTTTCATCTCACAATAAGCCTCAATACAACGCATGAATAATTTACGCTTACTGACAAATGTTTGATAAAAGCTACTTTTAGATAATTGCATCACCGATAATAGATCCCGCATTGATGTAGCTTCATAGCCTTGCTTCCAAAACATACCCATAGCCGAATAAGTAACCTTCTCTTTATCGAACTCCACTGGACGTCCTACATTCATATAGCCTCCTATATATTTTCAAAGTGAATTATGGACCATTCAGTCCTAAAATCAAGAAAAAATCCACTATGCTTATTGGAGTTGAAATGAGCTTAAAGACACCAGTCCAAGTTATAAACTAGAACAGGTTATAAGAACGATAGTCTGTATTCACATGCTATATTTTTTTAGGAAAAGCTTATAAAATAAAATTGTAAATAATATGGATGGAATATGATTTGTTGTAAAAATACAAAATTATGTTAGATTTCAAGCTTATAACCGACCCCATATACCGAACGTATAATGTCCTCGCCATCATTAATACTTATCAATTTCTTTCTAAGTTTTTTGATATGACTATCAATCGTTCGATCACTCACTATGCGATGATCATCATATATCGAATCCATTAGCCTGCTTCTAGAATATATATGACCTGGATCACTGGTGAGAATTTTTAATAGCTTAAATTCTACTGCAGTAAGCTCTACTTGATTTAAATTCATAGTAACAATATGTCTAGACTCATCTAACTGTAATGTAGACGTATCTATGTTTGTCCCATTAATACGACGCAAAATGGCTTTAATCCGTGCAACCACTTCTCTTGGGCTAAATGGCTTGCATATATAGTCATCTGCACCTAATTCCAAACCTAATAAACGATCTACTTCTTCTACCCTTGCCGTAATCATTATAATTGGTACATTAGAACGATTACGAATGTCCCTACAGATTTCCATACCATCTTTCTTTGGCAGCATCACATCAAGTAAAACCACATCTGGTGACACTTGGTCAAATTTACTTAAAGCATTTCCTCCATCATGCTCTAGTTCAGCTTTAAATCCTGCTTGATGAATATAATCAGCAAGTAAGGTCGCAACTTTTTCCTCATCTTCAATTATAAGTACTATTTGTGTCATTGTTATTTATCATGTGCATTTCTTGGTAATACAATATGTATATGCAAACCACCTAATTTTGATTGGCTGGCTTTGATTGATCCTTGATGAGCAACCACTATATTTTGACATATAGATAAACCCAAACCAGCACCACCCTTCTTTCGATTTCGCGAGTCCTCTACTCGATATAGCCGCTCAAATAATTTCGGCATGTCTTGTGGCGCTACACTTGGCCCAGAATCATAAAAATCAATTTTCACCTCTTCAGCATCATTACTTAGCTCTATGGCTAATACTCCACCAGCATCTGTATAACGTAGGGAATTTGCTAATAGATTACTGAATAATTGATGTAAACGATTTGCATCTGCAAAAATGCTTATCTCTGAAGTAAATTTGTTCTCAAAACGAATTTCAATTTTTCTACTTTCAAATTCGTCTGTATAAAAATCGATGGCCTCATTTAATACTGTGCAAACATTGGTGTCAGATTTTTTGTAACTCAATGCCCCTACATCTGAAAGTGATAGTTCATACAAGTCATTCACAAGAGTTTGTATATGTAAAATCTCAGCATAAAGTGAATCAATTAATTTTGGAGATAACGCATGCACCCCATCTTTTATTGCTTCTATTTCTCCTCTTAATACCGTTAGAGGTGTACGTAACTCATGTGAAATATCTGCAATCCATTGTTTTCTTGATGCTTCATTACTTTCTAAAGTAGTTGCCAAAATATTACTTTCATGTGCGAGTTGACCTAATTCATCTTTACTATCTACAGAAAAACGTGTAGTAAAATTCCCTGCCGCTAATTCGCGTGTGCCAACAGCAAGTTTTTTTATCGGTACAACAAATTGTCTAGCTAGCCAATAAGCCATAAATAAAGAAATAATTAAAACACCTAAAGCGCTATATTGAATGGTGCGGATTAAGTGCTTGGTAAAACTTAAATCTAATTCATCTCGAATTTCAGTGGTAGGATTTAAGCTTATGTATCCCACAACTTTATCGTTCAACAATAATGGTTGCTCGGTAGCATGAGAGTTCTTAGACTCAAATCCAATCAATACTGACCTATCATGATCCAACAAACGAATACGGCGCAATATCCCACCATGAATCGGAATGGGCTTGTTTAATTTTTTTTCTAAAAAATCTTTTTTTCCACTATTTTCTTTTAACTCAAAGTAACGTCGTTTATGTTTAATTAATAGTGAACGCCATAACTTACGATCTTGTACAATAGAATCCCAACTTCCTTCATTTGCAAAATAATTTTCTAAATCAGCTTTTAAATTCGTTAATACTATATTTTCTTGCTCATTAAGATAACTAACAAACCCATGCTCTAGAGCCCACTTACTCAGAAAAACCATACTTATTAAGATCACCAAACTAAACAAAAATATCGCAACAAATAATTTATGACTTAGCTTGTTCATACGCTCTCAAAGTGAATAAAATAAAATCAAAACTATAGCAATTGATTTTTCGGAAAAGATTTTCAAACTATAGCTTCCTTTTTATTTGCATAAATTTAGAAAAAGGCATACAAACTATTCGCTGCAAATAAAACCATTGATTAAATGATTTCTATCTTGAACTTCATAGATCTTTTTTATTTTTACCATTAATTGAATTTAGAGTCTGTTGCTTCCTTGACTTTTCATAAAAATATTTTTTGTCTCGAATAAGTATAATTTCAATAACGTATTTTTTTTAATAAAAAATCAATCTATTGCTTATAAAACAAGCATTTTTGCTGAATCTCTTTTGTAAGCAATGCAGAGTATCGTGCATAATAGACACGCGAGAAACATTTATCTGTTGCTTTAGTTTTTTTTATATCTACTCGCAGTAAATATTAAAAAAATAAATTCAACAAATAACATATTGCCTAATAACAATATAAAATAATTAAAGGCAATAAAGCCGAATCTTTTAACAAAAAGGTTACGAGCTAAACAATAAAATAAAAAAAACAACATGCTATTTGGCAATGTGTAATAAAGACTGTTAGCTCGCGATTAAAATAGAGGAGCATTTTATGAAAGCTAATTACTACCTATCTCCCACTTTAAAAAGTACTCAAGAGATTTCAAATGACTTACATGAAGTTGGTGTAAATGACTGGTTCATTCATGTAATAAGCAAAGATGAAGCCGGTTTAAACAAAGAGCACATTCATTCAAGCAACTACTTAGAAACATTAGATGTAGTACGTGACGGAGTAATCGGCGCTTTAATTGGATTCATAGCGGGAGTCTTCGCTGCGGGAGCATTGATGTTCTTCAAACCTTTTGGCCCAAACATGCCAGAGTTCGTCTATCCAATTGTGGTTATACTTTTAACCCTATTTGGATCATGGGAAGGAGGTTTATTTGGTATCGCAAGTGAAAATAAGAAATTAGCTCATTTTAGGGATGAACTCGAAAATGGCCAATATTTGATACTTATATACACCTGGGAAAAACAAGAAGAGACAGTAAAAGAAGTAATGGCCAAAAAACACCCCGAAGCCCAATTAGTCGCCACAGATAGGCAATATTTCAACCCGTTTGGAGATTTAAAAAGGATATAATCCGTGCACCACGATTCACAGGAATATTTATAAGGAGTAAAAAACGTGAGTGCAACTTTAGCGATAGCCCGCAGCCAATTTTCTGATCTTTTTGAAGTATGCAAGCCCCGCATAGCTTTGCTGGTGCTTGTCACCACCTTCTCAGGTATGTGGCTTGCAGGCAATGGAGTCATCGCAATTGATTTAGTCATATTGACTTTAATAGGAACAGGACTAGCTTCAGCCGCAAGCGGAGCATTTAATAACTACGTTGATCGAGAGGTAGATAAACATATGGCGCGTACGCGTACGCGTGCGTTACCTTCTTCCCGCTTACATCCACAACAGGCCTTATGGTTGGGAATAATGCTAAGCCTATGGTCATTTGCAATTCTATTTTATTTTGTAAATCCTCTAACTGCTTATTTAGCAACCGGTACTACTTTCTTTTACGTAGTAATTTATACCATTTGGTTAAAACGTACTTCACCACTATGTACTGAAATAGGAGGTGTAGCAGGCGCATTACCTCCTGTAATTGGGTGGGCCGCTGTGACAAACGAAATTGGTTGGCCTGCATTAGTCATGTTTTTAATCATGTTCATTTGGCAACCACCGCATTTTTGGGCATTAGCATTACTACGTGCAGATGAGTATCGCAAAGCGAACTTACCCATGTTGCCAGTCGTAAAGGGTAAAGAAGTTACTAAACGTCGCATGTTGTTTTACACCATCATTTTAGTACCAGCAAGCACCACTATGTATTGGCTTAGTTTAGTAGGTCCTACGTATTTAGTTTTATCGCTAGCTTTAGGCATTGCTTATTTAATATTAACTATAGATTTTGCCCGCAAACCGATTACGCATAAAAGTACACGTAGATTATTTGGTTTTTCAATTTTATATTTACTGGGATTATTCACATTGATCTTTGTAGATTGTCAATGTGGTAATGGAATCACATGATAAAAAAATCATACCTTACTAATTAAGGAGTCTTGAGTATGGCTATTGCCATTGTAGTAATTTTATTAGTCATTGGGTCAGTCATTTTCCACTTTATGAGCCCATGGTATTTCACAGAACTAGCCTCCAACTGGGGCGCTATTGATACTACAGTAACCATTACATTCATTGTATGTGGAATAGTTTTTGTGCTTACTAATCTGTTTATGGCGTATTGCATTATAAAGTTTCGCAATAAAAGCAAAGATCAACGCGCAAAATATGAGCCTGAAAATAAAAAATTAGAAGGTTGGCTTACAATTATTACTGCGGTAGGTGTAGTGGCAATGCTTGCTCCTGGTTTGATTGTATGGGGAAAGTTTGTTTCTCCACCAGAAAACTCCGCAATTGTAGAGGCAGTAGGTCAGCAGTGGCAGTGGACCTATCGTTTACCTGGTAATGATGGTGTACTTGGGACCACCAGTGTAAAAAATATCAATATTGATAATCCTTTTGGGATGAATGCCGATGACCCTAACGGTCAAGATGACATTTTGATTTTTAGTAGTGAATTGCACATCCCTATAGACCAACCAGTTAAATTCCTTTTACGTTCCAAAGACGTATTACACAATTTCACAGTACCTGAATTTCGTGTGAAAATGGATCTCGTTCCCGGTACCATAACTTGGCAGTGGCTAACTCCAACACGTACCGGCACTTTTGATGTGCTCTGCGAAGAACTTTGTGGCATCGGACACCATGCAATGCGTGGCAGAGTAGTGGTAGATAGTGAAGAAGATTACAACAAGTGGTTAGCTAAGCAACCAACCTACGCACAAGTAAGTGCGCACCAGCCTGGCGATGCTGCTGCAGGCAAAGCCTTATATCAAGTTTGCGCTTCATGTCATGGTTTACAGGGTGAAGGCAATCAAGCTCTTAATTCTCCTAAACTGAGTGGCCAAGAAGATTGGTACATAAAACGTCAACTCAGTTATTTTAAACATGGTATTCGTGGTGCTGACGAGCAAGATACCTTTGGGCAACAAATGGCCCCTATGGCAGCAACTTTAGTAGACGAATCTGCTATGGACAATATAGCTGCTTACATACAAACACTGCCAGATCAACCAGCAACTCATACCATTACAGGTAATGCCAAAAAGGGTGAAAAACTTTATATCACCTGTGGCAAATGTCACGGTAAACAAGGAGAAGGTCGTTGGGCCGTTAACGCACCAAGAATTGCGGGTATGAATGACTGGTATTTAAAAACACAGCTTATGAATTTCAAACATGGTATTCGTGGAGCCCACCCGCAAGATATAACAGGGCAGCAAATGGAAACCATGGTGCTGAGTTTAAATGATGGAAAAATAAATGATCTGATTGCATATATTAATACACTGTAAAAACTTTTTAAAAACCAAAGAAAATGTAGAGTAATGAGGAGATAGTTATGGCACACGTTGCATTAGCCGACAAAGGACAAGAGCTTGCCCATCCAAAGACGTGGATTGGTATGTATGTCTGGAGCCAAGACCATAAAGTAATCGGCATTCAATATATTATTACAGCAACGTTGGTTGGAGTAATCGGGCTTGTGTTATCCGGTATGATGCGCCTGCAGTTAGGCTTCCCGGGGGTATTTGATTTTATACAGCCAAATGAATACTACGCGGCAGTTACCATGCACGGCATGATCATGGTTATTTTCATGCTTACCGCATTTTTCCTGGGTGGGTTTGGAAATCTTTTGATACCCCTTATGTGCGGCGCACGTGATATGGCGTTTCCCTATATGAATATGCTCAGCTATTGGGTTTTTTTAGCTTCTGTCATTGTGTTATGTGCAAGCTTTTTTGTGCCGGGTGGTGCTACCGGTGCCGGTTGGACTTTGTATCCGCCCCAGGCAATTACTGAAGGTACTGCCGGCTCTGGCTGGGGTATCTTATTGATGCTGGGCTCATTGGCATTATTTATAGTTGCCTTCACTATGGGTGGACTGAACTATGTTACTACTGCCTTCCAAGCTCGTACTAGAGGTATGACCTTAATGCGTATGCCATTGTCTGTTTGGGGCATCATTATGGCTACTATTTTAGGTTTATTAGCCTTCCCTGCATTGTTAGTTGCAGCCATCATGATGTTATTAGATGCATTGTTAGGTACTAGCTTCTTTATGCCCGCCATTGCATCACTTGGAGAACAAACTGATACTACTGGCGGCACTCCTATTTTATTTCAACACCTGTTTTGGTTCTTTGGTCATCCAGAAGTGTACATCGTGGCATTGCCAATGTTTGGAATTGTTTCTGATTTAATCAGTACGCATGCAAGAAAAAATATTTTTGGTTACCGCATGATGGTTTGGGCATTGGTAGCAATTGGTGCATTAAGCTTTATTGTATGGGCGCACCATATGTACGTAAGTGGCATGAATCCATATTTCGGTTTTTTCTTTGCAACCACAACACTAATCATTGCAGTACCCACTGCAATTAAAGTCTACAACTGGGTACTAACACTTTGGCATGGCAACATTCATCTTACTGTACCCATGCTATTTGCCCTTGGTTTTATTTTTACCTTTATCCATGGTGGCTTGACTGGGTTATTTCTAGGAAACGTAGCTGTAGATGTCCCTCTATCTGATACATATTTTGTAATCGGACACTTTCACATGGTAATGGGTGTGTCACCCTTCTTGGTAATCTTTGGCGGAATGTATCATTGGTTTCCAAAATTCACTGGACGCATGATGAATGAAACTTTGGGTAAAATTCATTTTTGGATCACCTTCCTCGGTACTTATGCTGTTTATTTGCCCATGCATTATCTTGGCATAATGGGTGTACCGCGTCGTTACTATGCCTATGGAACAATAGAATCCTTCCCGGATTCGGTACAAACCGTAAACTCTAACATTACCATTGCGGCGTTAATTGTAGGAAGTGTACAAGTATTATTTATAATTAATATTCTATGGAGCATATTCAATGGCAAAAAAGCCGATAGCAACCCTTGGCGAGCTACAACATTAGAGTGGCAAACTCCGGATACACCCCCTAAACATGGCAACTGGGGACCAGATTTACCTGTAGTCTATCGATGGGCTTACTCTTACAGTGTTCCTGGTGCAAAAGAAGATTTCATTCCTCAAAACGAAGAACCAAGCGAAAACTCTAAACACGAAATGGAAACCTAAATATGACTGCCACGCTGATTGTTTTAGCTATCATCATGGGCGGCATAGTTTTTTGGCTTATACGCCAAACTATAAATGTACAACCGTGGGCCGAAGAAGGACTAACAGGTAACGACCATGTAAGTGGTGCATTCTCTATTCCACCTGCAAAAATTGGTTTAATCGTTTTTCTTGGTGTAGCAAGCTCATTGTTTTCCCTTTTTGTCAGTGCCTATTTCCAACGTATGGAATTTGGAGACTGGCAACCATTACCCGAGCCTTGGATTTTATGGTTCAATACTGGTTTACTAGTGTTAGCCAGTGTCTTTTTCCAACTAGCGCGTAATGCAGCAATACGAAGTCAAGTTAAAAGCGTTAAAAGCAATTTATTCATTGCTGGAGTTTTTACGTTTGCATTTATCGTCGGTCAATTATGGGCATGGCAGGGACTATACGATGCCGGATACTTTATTACTGGTAATCCTGCTAATGCCTTCTATTACGTACTGACCGCAATACACGCATTACATATTCTTGGCGGTTTATGGGTGTGGAGCAGAACCACCTTTAAATTACAAACTAAAATTGAAGTGTATAAAGTTCGCATGAGCGTAGAACTCTGCACTATATATTGGCATTTCTTATTGCTAGTTTGGCTAGTTCTATTCGCACTATTATTGTCTACTTAATTTGGTCTATATAATGAGGATATAAAAATGGCACAAAGCTCAGGAGATGTTGCAACACAAGATGCAATGACCGGTTTAGTTACGGATTGGGCTGATGATAAAGAAGTATTTAAAGTCCATTGGGGTAAAGCCATGATGTGGATTTTCCTCCTTAGTGATACGTTTATTTTTACTTCATTTCTTACTGGCTATATGAAAATACGTATCAGCTCCACCATACCTTGGCCTAATCCTAGTGAGATATTTGCTCTATCGTTTGGTGGTGATCCGATACCGTTAATTCTCATCGCCATTATGACTTTCATACTAATCACCAGCAGTGGCACCATGGCACTAGCAGTAAATTATGGCTATCGCAAAGATCGCGGCAAAACGGCCTTACTGCTACTTATCACGGCTGCATTTGGTCTTACCTTTGTCGGCATGCAAGCCTTTGAGTGGACCAAGCTCATAGTTGATGAAGGCGTAAGACCTTGGGGTAATCCTTTTGGTGCACCACAATTCGGCGCATGCTTTTTTATGATTACCGGTTTTCATGGAGGACACGTGACAGGTGGTGTGATTTACTTAACGTACGTGGCGATAGGCGTTCTAAACGGTCGCTATGAGGAAAAAGGTTACGATATTGTCGAAATTGCAGGTTTATATTGGCACTTCGTCGATCTAGTTTGGGTATTTATCTTTGCATTCTTTTATCTTTGGTGAGGAACAATAATGTCAGCAGAAGAAGGTCAACAACACCCTTTAAGCATTTACTTATGGATCTGGATTCTACTATTTGTACTTAGTACATTTTCATATTTAGTAGACTATTTTCAATTCCAAGGCTATCTGAGATGGAATTTAATTATCATATTTATGATGTTAAAAGCAGGCTTCATCGTTGCCATATTTATGCATATGGCCTGGGAACGGATTGCTTTAATAACTGCCATATTAGTACCTCCTGTAGCTTTATTGGTACTTATTGGGTTAATGTCCATAGAAGGTGATTACACATATCTTGCACGAGCTAAGTTCTTTGGCTTAGAGGAAGCCCCTGCAGTAGAACATCATCATAATAAATCAGCAGAACACTAGTTGTTGTTAGTTGATATGTTGTGAAATCTGCAAGGAATGTATTTTTCTACATAATAAAGAACCTAGCACAAAATATAAATCAAGCTATATTCTTGATATTAGTTCTGCATTGTTCAAGTGCATTCTCTCATGGTGGCGTATTTCAGGAAGACGATTTATGCCTCATTCAAATTGGCTTTTATAAAGCCCACTTTACCATTTACCAACCTCAGCTAAGTAAGCATAAAGAATTTTGCGAGGATATTCCTAGCATTGGAGAAAGTATATTTGTAATGGAATATATACACAGTGGTTTACGCGATGCTCCTGTTGAGTTACGCATTATTCACGACGTGCTTAAGAAAGGCCGTTTCTTTAAAGAAGAAGACTTAAAAAAAATAACAGACTTAAATAAAGTGTCTGTATTTTATCAAAACCCGTCTATACAACAAGATGGTGTATTGCTTGCCCTACATCAATTCGAACAAACTGGAAACTATATAGGAATCGTAACTGCATATATCCCTGGTAAAATTGATCCATACATAGCTGTATTTCCTTTTAGAGTAGGCAGCCAAAGTTGGGGCTATATCCCTTTGT
Organism: Gammaproteobacteria bacterium; assembly: GCA_965223115.1. GTDB lineage: Bacteria > Pseudomonadota > Gammaproteobacteria > UBA4575 > UBA4575 > CBDCUI01. Next base: position 2,613,238 of record OZ244982.1, on the reverse strand, counting down.
TTATCGCTATTGCACTATTTCTACAACTAAACTATTGGCTTTTGAACGGTGGATATAAACGAATAAGAAATAGGCTTATTTCAACTAAATAAAGATCAGATCATGACACCAGCAGCAAAGTTCATTTTAGTACTTATATATGTATTGCTAGCACTACAAATATCAATTGTTCAATCTTCAGCCGAAAATAATCTAAAGAAACAAACTGATAATGAGCATTTTACTGTTTCTATCACAAGTAAACTTGACCCCATCACAATCAATACCATGCATGCATGGATTATCAAAGTAGAAGACAAAAATAAACATGCCGTACTTGATGCTAACATTAATGTAGACGGGGGTATGCCTGAGCACGACCATGGACTACCTACCCGTCCGCAAATTACAGAAAACTTGGGTAATGGCTGTTACTTGCTTGAAGGCATAAAGTTTCATATGAGCGGTTGGTGGACAATAACGCTCTCTATAAGTGACAAAAACGTGCACGACAGCGTCACATTTGACCTCAATTTATAAAACCTTTCTATGTCAAAACCAACACAAGTACTTGCAATTATTTTTATCATTATTACATTCGTCATAACTGCATATTGGATTCATTATCAAAACAAAACTCAAAAAAACTGGTCAACTACAGAACTCAGGATTCTACAATCACTTTGGATAGGTAATCTTTCACCTTTAGCTAGAAGCGTTAGCAATAAAGTGGCTGATAATCTGTTAGCCGCTCAACTAGGACACAAATTATTTTTTGATCCACGACTAAGTGCTACTGGTAACATATCGTGTGCTACCTGTCATATCCCTGAACTTAGCTTTACGGATGGCTTAAAAGTCGCACAAGGAAATAAACAAGGCGTTCGAAATACAATGGGTTTAATAGGCGTAGCTTACAGCCCATGGTTTTTTTGGGATGGTAGGAAAGATAGTTTATGGTCACAAGCCTTAGCTCCTTTAGAAAACTCTTTAGAACAAGCTGGAACACGTACATTCTTTGCGCATTTAATATATGAAGTCTCTGATTATAAATCGATATATGAAGAATTATTCGGTGCTTTTCCTGATCTTTCTGATAAATCGCGCTTTCCTATACATGCAGGCCCAGTAGAAAATAAAGACTGGAATCAAGCTTGGAAAGAAATGTCCGTAAACGACAAAAAAGAAATTAATAATATCTTCGTAAATATTGGAAAATCCATTGCGGCTTATGAGCGCTTGTTATTACCAGGGCCATCAAGATTTGATACCTATGTTGAAGGTGTAATGGAAAACAATAAAGAAAAAATGAAATCACTTAATTTAAAAGAGATCAATGGGCTAAAATTATTTATTGGCAAAGCACAATGTACCAATTGCCATAATAGCCCACTTTTTACTAATAATGAATTTCACAATACCAGTATTCTATCACCACCTGGTCAACTCCCCAGCATTGGCAGAGCACAAGGAGCTAGGAAAGTAGTTACAGATAATTTTAATTGTTTAGGATTATATAGTGATGCAAATATACAAGATTGTGCAGATTTACGATTCATTAAGACAGGTGATGATCTTATTGGTGCACACAAAACGCCTTCATTAAGAAATGTCGCTGAAACTGCACCCTATATGCATGCAGGACAATTAAACAACTTATTCGAAGTTATTGATCAATACAACTTGGCGCCACCTGCAATGATAGGTCATAACGAAGCAAAGCCATTAAGTTTAAATATAATAGAAATACAACAACTTGAAGCTTTCTTGCATACTTTATCAAGTCCACTTAGTACAGACCTAAAATGGTTAACAATACCAACTTATTAAAATTTTTAAATTTTTTTGTCCTTTAAACTTTTGTCATAGTTATAATGCAAGACCGCTTTTACATAATTCTTGAGTCATAATCAAGACCCAAAATATAAACACCAACACAAAAAAGTGAACAATCAAGACAAACTGAATGTTTAACAAATTACTGGTATTTTCATACAACGGTAACAAACTCTGATATTACCCATTTTCCCAATATCTTTATTAAAGGTATACGCAATGAGCGCATAACAATACATTTTAGTTTTTTATATTTCAGCCGATATCACAATATTAACTAGATTTTACTTTATAGGAACTACTTAGACGATCGAATTTAAAATGAATATTTTAAAAACTTTATTTATTTATACGTTTTTCAGCATACATACAGTAATAGCAGCACCTATAAATATCTTATGCAACTATGATAAGTTTGCTTCTATAAAAAGCGTCGATAATGTTGTTGAGATTTTTCAGTTGAATTTTACCGTCGATAAAGAAACCAGTAAGGCAAAAGTATTAAGAAAAAATAGTATATCAGATGTTCAGCTCTACCCTACTGGAGGCGGATTTACATTCGTAGAAATTAATAAAAGAGGAAATGTTCTTACTACAACTGTTGATATACATGGAAAATCTGTGCATAGCAGAAATACGATTATAGATGGTGAACTAGTCCCCAGTCAGTTTTATGGAGTTTGTGACTATAAATAAAAGTATAATAGTTCAGCCTTGATCATGTACTTCACAAGGACTACGTAATTCTTCGGGAACATTGGGCGGACATGATCCACACTTTTCATTACCTGGCACAGCAAAATCTATTTTGCGAGGGTATGGCAGATTTAAATTATCCATTATTTGAATAAATTTAGATTTAGAAATGTTATTAGCCAACCTAGGGTTACGATTTTTTTCTTGCCCAATACTAGTTACACACCGACCTTCATAATCATGCGCAGGATACACTAAAGTCTCATTTGGTAAATTAAAAAATTTTGTATGGATACTTTCATAAAGTACTGCTGCATCACCAGACTGAAAGTCAGTACGCCCACATGCTTCAATCAATAATGCATCTCCACTAAATACCATCTTATGGGTACTATTTTCTATTAAGTAAGCATAATGATGATCCGTATGCCCAGGTGTAAATAAAGGATGCAATTCAATATTGCCTAGTTTAAATATTTGCCCTTCCTCAACCGTCAAGTCCTGACACGGGAGACCAGCCTCCTTAGGATAAACGATCTTACTTTTTAACAATGCCTTAAGCTTTTTAGCACTAGTTAAATGATCTGCATGGATATGAGTATCAATAGTATAATGTAACTTTAGACCAAGTTCACTTAACACCTGTATATCTCGATCTACAGTTTCTAAAACAGGATCAATTAATACTGTTACTCCAGTTTCCTGGCAAGCAAGTAAGTATGTGTAAGTAGACGAGCTTGACTCAAATAGTTGACGAAAGATCACGGCACTACCTTAAATTGAGACAAATACTATTTATGTGCAATAGGTTTGTCTGTAAATAAATAATCTTTTAATTCTTTATCCATAGTTGGATCTTTACGTCGAATCCATTCTAATACCATCGCTGCGTGTTCTTTTTCTTCATCTCGATTATGCTCAAGTATGGCTTTCAAATCAGGATCACTACAGGCATCCACTCGCTGGTTATACCAATCTACTGCTTCTAGTTCTTCCATTAGTGATGTAATAGCACGATGCATATCACGCGTCTCATCGGAAAGCTCATTTATAGGTTCATGATAACCTTCATTAGCCATAGAAATCTCCTGGTTTACTTGTTGCTAATCATGCATTCTATAATAATGCATTTACGATAAATATAACTTTTAAAACTTGATTTATAAATTATGAAATTAGTTGCTAAACTATCAAGTTATGAAATACGAAGTCACTAACGCCTTAGTCTATCCAGATGGACAGCTTGATGTACTATCTAAAATCGAAGTAAGTAGGCTATTAGACACTAGCCAAGGTGGATTATATAAACTATTTAGGAATTGCTCACTTGCTGTTTTAAACTGTGGCAACCCATTAGATGATGGTCGAGAGTTATTAGAACGATATGCATCATTCGACATATCTATTATTCAAGAAGAAAAAGGTATCTGTCTTAAATTAACGAATGCACCTATTAGTGCATTCGTAGATGGACAAATCATAAAAGGGATTGGTGAACATCTATTTTCTGTATTGAGAGACGTTATTTACATCAATGATGAAATAGACAATAACCCAATTCTGGATTTAACTACTTCAAACGGTATGACAGACGCGGTCTTCCATATTCTTAGAAATGCCAATATTTTACAATCATCCACTGAACCTAATTTAGTAGTTTGTTGGGGCGGGCATTCAATTGGCCGTGCAGAGTACGATTACTCGAAAGAAGTTGGCTATCAATTAGGATTACGAGGTTTGAATATTTGTACTGGTTGTGGACCAGGGGCAATGAAAGGTCCCATGAAAGGTGCTGCAGTAGGGCACGCAAAACAACGTATTAGAGATACTCAATATTTAGGTGTTTCTGAACCTGGAATCATTGCAGCAGAACCACCTAACCCCATAGTTAATAATCTGGTCATTATGCCGGACATAGAAAAGCGCCTTGAAGCATTTGTACGAATAGGTCATGCAATGATTGTTTTCCCTGGTGGTGTTGGCACTGCTGAAGAAATATTTTATACATTAGGAGTGTTACTACATCCCAGTAACAGCAGTTTACCTTTTCCGCTTATTTTTACAGGGCCTGATGAATCAAGTGACTATTTCGAGGAAATCGATTCATTTATCGTCAAAACCTTAGGCAATACGGCCAAACAATATTATAAAATTATTATTAATGACCCAATATCTGTCGCTACGTATATTAAAGCTGGAATTGAAAAAGTAAAACAGTATCGAGAAGAAAAAGATGATGCATATTATTTCAATTGGTCATTAAACGTTGTGGAAGAATTTCAACGACCGTTTGATCCTACACATGAAAATATGAATTCACTTGAATTTCACGAAAATCAAGAGAAATATAGATTAGCCTCCAATATTCGTAATGGCTTATCCGGCATTGTCTCTGGCAATGTTAAAGAACAAGGTATTCGCTCCATCGAAAAGCATGGTCCATTAAAATTGAGAGGGAAAAAATCTATTCTGGAGCCTATGTCTTTATTGCTGCATTCATTTGAAAAAAGACAACGTATGAAAATACCAGGGAGCAGTTATGTACCCTGTTATGAATTTATTTACACAGAATGAGAGACAGAAATTTACTTACTGCTAAAGACTGAGACACTAAACAAGCTATTTAAACTTTGTTTGATGAAGTTTTTACAACCACGCCACTACATATTACTATTTTACCTTGTATGAGCGCTTATCAGCCTGATATGGCTAATAAATATCCATTCGTCAAAATATTGACGCTGTGAATCAGCTACATAACCATTAATAATAGATACTAATGCATACATGTCATTATAAAAACAGGCTCGTAGTTCCTGCGGTACATAAAAAAAATCCGCAAGACTACTATGCTACTTTTTGTATTCATAATGGTGACACGGTCCAGTGCTATACAGTTCGGCCTAATTTTAAGACACAAGGTCAAGCAATCGAAGCTGCCTACAAGGCTGGACGGGCTAAAGTAGATGCCATTTTAGAGGAAAATGTCTGGGCATTTTTGCTTAGAAAATATAAGCAATTAAAATCAAGACAGAAAGGCGATAAACGCAGCACAGCAACAGTTTATTATAATTAAAAAGTACTGATAATTTTATTTTCTAGTACACTCAACTGATCTTTATAGATTTTTAGTTAACGCATTCATTACTCAGTAAATTGGTTTATTTACTTAGCCAAATATTCAAGTTCTTAAGAATAATTTATTAACTAGTTAATACGTTTTATTATTAATCTATAAATACTAGTGCCAATTATATATATGAAATTTTATCAAACTGATTCAGTGATTAAGTGTATTTGCTGTCCCTTGGTGTTATGAGTTTGAATGGAAAGAACTAAGAAAATTTGTGGCCATCTGGAACATTTCACAATAACTATATGCAATAGCTAAGTTTTACAGACAAAGCTACTGTATTTATAACTAAGCAAGACAAATAGTTTGTGCATATGTGTGTAATCGCAGCTGAATACGCAGCTTGGTGTTGCAGACTAAATACAAGTAAAAATCGTCGTACACGAATTAAATACGTTCAATACTTGTTACAGAAAAAATTAAATTAAGCTACAGGGAACCTCCTTGTTCCCCATTTATTATGGTTGTTAAATTTTGCCATCAAGCCCCATTTGATAATATTTATGGGTGATTTCTTCTTGATTTTCAAGTAACCAATCTATATCGGGCTCATTATGCATAGCCTTATGGATCGCATTTGCCATTGCCTTTCGATGTATATCAAACAAAACTTTATGATCCAGGTCATCGGCTTTAGATACCATTGGGTTTAACCAAACTGACACGATGATACCAACATCATTAACTTTATCCTTTGGTATATCACCATTACGCACAGCATCTAATACCCCATTTGCTATCGCACCTTGCACCGTTCCCATTAATATATTGGTATAACGATCATCTTTTACAGTCACTTTACTTACCATTAAAGTTGCAGGACGCACTTGTATATCTGTATTCATAATCGCTAATACACGCGAATGACCTTTAACCTGGTCGCCCAACAGGGTTGCAAACGCAGTACCTACAGGCCCATCTAATTCTCCAATAACAACTTCTGGTTCTGCAGCTGTTCCAGGAGGGCCACCCGCCACTAACGATTCACCGACTCGCATAACGATTCGTTCAGACATATTCTCTTACTCCTTAGTATTAATAGTTATAAATTATGCAGCAACATTACGGCTTGCACGCTTACGTTCATGTTCTTTTAAAAATTTCTTGCGCAAACGAATATAATTTGGGGTAACTTCCACTAGTTCATCATCTTCAACAAATTCTAAAGCTTGCTCCAAACTGTGTTTTACAGGTGGTGTAAGATTAATATTTTCATCAGTACCCGCTGCACGAATATTAGTAAGTTGTTTAGCTTTAGTTGGATTAACAACAAGGTCATTATCACGGCTGTGTAACCCCACTATCATACCTTCATACACCTCGGTGGCAGGGTGAATAAATAAACGACCGCGTTCTTGTAAAGCAAACAAGGCATAACCCAAAGCTTTACCAGAAACCATAGAGACCAAAACACCGTTCACTCTATTTGCAACTGGTCCAGCTTTTACAAGTCCGTAATGATCAAACACATGGGTCATGATGCCTGAGCCTGAAGTTGTAGTCATAAATTTCGAACGAAAACCTATCAAACCTCTCGCAGGTACAATGAACTCTAAGCGCACTCTACCTTTGCCATCGGGTTCTATGTTTTTTAATTCCGCACGGCGTTCACCTAGCTCTTCCAGTATTGAACCTTGATGATTGATTTCGCAATCGATCACAAGCTGCTCATAGGGTTCATGCAGTTCACCTGCAATTTCTTTTTGTATAACTTCTGGACGTGACACACCCATTTCATAGCCTTCTCTTCGCATGGATTCGATTAACACGCTTAAATGTAATTCACCTCTTCCAGAAACTACAAACTTATCTGCACTATCGCCTTGACTAACACGTAAAGCAACATTATGTATAAGCTCTTTTTCTAAACGTTCTTTTATAGTACGGCTGGTTACATATTTTCCATCTTGACCCGCAAAAGGAGAATCATTTACTTGGAAAGTCATGCTAACAGTAGGCTCATCTACTGATAAGGCGGGAAGTGCCTCAATATCATTGGGAGAGCATATTGTATCTGATATATTCAGCCTATCTAGGCCTGTAATACAAACGATATCTCCTGCATCAGCATGCTCAGTTTCTATACGTTCTAAGCCATGATGAGTCATTACATCAAGCACACGACCATTACGTGTTTGTCCTTCTCGATCTATCACAGTAACTGCCATGTTACGATTTAGCTTCCCTCGTGTAATTCTTCCAATACCAATTACACCAACATAACTGCTATAGTCCAACGCACTAATTTGCATTTGTAGTGGACCTTCTGCATTTGTCTTAGGTGCAGGAACATGTTCAATTATTAAATCTAATAAAGGTGTCATATCTTTTTGCATGGCATTTATGTCCAGGCCTGTAATTCCTTCTAAAGCAGAAGCGTAAATAACTGGAAAGTCTAATTGCGCATCCGTAGCTCCCAAGCGGTCGAATAAATCAAACACTTGATCAATAACCCAGTCAGGTCGTGATTCCGGGCGATCTACTTTATTAACTACAACGATGGGGTGTAAGTCACGCTCAAATGCTTTTTGTGTAACGAAACGAGTTTGCGGCATTGGCCCATCTACCGCATCTACTAACAACAAAACACTATCTACCATCGATAGCACACGTTCTACCTCACCACCAAAATCAGCATGACCTGGTGTATCTACAATGTTTATCCTATGGTCCTTCCAGGTTAGCCCTGTATTCTTAGCAAGAATAGTGATACCACGTTCACGCTCTTGATCATTTGAATCCATTATCCGCTCAGCATGAATGCTTTTTCGGTCTAGAGTCCCTGATTGCGCTAATAACTTATCAACCAGGGTAGTTTTACCATGGTCAACGTGCGCAATAATTGCAATATTTCGTAGTAAATCAGACAAAATGCTTATTCCAAAAAATAACCCTCATTGCTCACAGCCAATGCAGGGTAAATTAAAAGCGCGAAATTATACCTGATTGTTTGGGTAATTCGATTTTTATTAGGCTTAGTATATAGCTAATTATTAATGCCACTATAGATACAAGTACTGAGCATATTCCACAACTAGAATAAGCTTTAGGTATTCAAAACCAAATATCAATCACTGGCAATTGGCACAGGTATAAGATTTTTAAGACTCATATCAACAACCATGTTGACAATAAAGAAAAGGACTAACATCAATATAATTTACTTAACGTATAAGCGCATAGCATTTTTACTAATACACTTAATTAATACAGATAGCCTGCTATAAGTGAAGATTATAAAAGTTAAAAAATCGTGAAATTATTAAAATAATCTACATATATTAACTTTCATATTGAAGCCATATAAAGTTATCTTAATTTAATATGAAATTCTTTCATATAAGCTAATATAGTTTTTTCAATATACTCTGTAAGCAATAATTAAAATTTTTTATTTGTTTAGATTACTTAACATAATTTTTGCATTATGTATTCGTTTCACAAACGGCGCACACTTAGGAAGGAGCTTTGATGACATTTCTGCATCTGTCAATTGGTTATCAGTCGCATATTGATTAACCAAATCAATATACATTTCACAAATTGCAATTTCATTTTCATATCTCTGCTCTGTTCTAGATAATATGGCTACTTTTTCAAAGTAATTTGGCGCAGGCATAATGCCAGAATCCTCAGATTTCTGGATCTCTTTCCTGCACTGCTTTACCATTTCATGAATATTAGCAGAACTAATAACTGGCCCCACACCATGATTCATTTTTTTATTACTATTTATTTCCAATTGACCACGACCATTAACTATCTTTTTTATAAATGTATCTAACTTACCTATCATAATATTCAGATTTTCTACAACTTAGCAATGATGCTATTCTGGAAGAGTCGCCATTACCCGTGTTAGAATTCCCGATATACGGTATATTCTCGGTGTCGAATTTGAAAAGTAATTCACAATGCTAAGTATTCTGCTACTCAGACATTTAGCATTAGATAGTTTATCCGCAGGATTATTCGATTGATTCTACAAAAAGATAGTCGTTAGCTATTTACCAAAGCTCCCACACTTCCCAATAGGTGAACCCATCTTTTTCATAGCTACGCAGCCCTGTTTTGCGGTTTATTAATAATGCTTTTTTTACTGCATTATTATATGCATTAGTGCTTTGCCCGCTGTCACGACTACGATAATGAGTGACAAAAAACCAACCTTTTTTATTTAAGATTTTTGAATCTTCATTATCAAATTCAATAATCTCATTTTTATCTTCCATGACTTAATAAATTTTATTAACACGCACTAATAAAAACCCATATCACTATTATAGTAAGTGAAATTATTTTTATTACTATGCTAACCAGTAGTGACGTATATATTTTTAATACATGCTTCCAATCAGCGTATGGACATTGACTTTTGGCTTTACTTAAAACCATACAACCATGAAAATTTTACCACTAATAAAAGCTAAAAAGTTATTTAGGACCAATTTTGTCCCTATTATTTAATATGCAGTAAATCCTATTACAATAACCACTACATGCTAAATGGATCTTATTTGTGAGTAACGAGGAAATAATAATAGCGAATTGTGTAGATACCATTCGAGCTTTAAGGGCGCACTCATCGCTTAGCATCACAATGAATCATATAGAAATACTATTTATTATCTTTTTAAACGATAAAATTACCCGTAATGATTTGGCTACACGTATACCAAAGCTCACGCATACTACAGTTAAACGCTATGTGAAAGACTTAATTCATGAACATGAGCTAGTGACGGAAACTGATTGTGAAGAAGATTTTAGACTCAAACATCTACATATAAGCGAGAGGGGACACCAACTGATTGCTACTGTGGTCAACAATGTAAAAAAATGTGCCACAAAGTTATAAATAGATCACGGGATGGACCAAATGAATATTTAGTGTCAATATTTTGACGGTTTGTAGACATTTAAGAAAATATTTGAATTTCTATTATTATTTTTTCCCACTAACTATTCTATATAACTGCTACACCTAAAACCTTTTATAATGATATGCATATCAATCATTATAAAATTGATAGCCTCATTGTATACATATCACAATAGCTATTATTTATTTGCTAATAACTATAGAACAAAAAACTTTAATTACATACCAGGTTAAGACGATGTAAATGCAAAACGTTTTGGTTTGTTACGATATTCAATGGTACTTGGAACATACTTTGCTATACGAGGTGCCTTATGAGCCAAAACACATAAATCACATAAACCACTTTGCTCAGCATTTGATTCAATTTTATTTGCTATAGTTTTAGCAACGCTTTGATCTGTAATACAACGTATAGTTGCATACTCATGGTTTATGTTTGCATGTGCTAAGACCTGCTCTTCGGCATCTGCAGCAGCATAACGAGCATAACTTACATTTAATCCGGGTGCCCCCGCACCCAACATTAAATCAATCAACTTTTGAGATTGGTCACGATTCACAACTGCTGAAAAGCACGTTTGATTAGTTAACTCTGGCTTATTTTCCTGAAGAAATTGAAGCCCAATACTTTTGCCTTGACCTCCCACCTCAAAAACAGATTGGTCACGCCAATGTGTATGTCCAGCAAGATGATCTATGGCGTTAATAATTTGTTGAGTATTCGCGTCATAATGAGGATTAGAAATGCGGCTAGGCAAATTAATCATGCCTTTATCAATTGGCAACCTATACATGAAACCACGCCCAGGCAAATGAATCTCACCTGCTTTAGCCATTGCATCAAATATCACTTCTACATCTGCATCATCAGCAATAACCATTAATACTTCTTGTTCACTATCCTTTGTAATACGTAACCAGCCAAGTCGATCTCGTAAACCTTGCCCATTTGCATAATAAACCACCGGTCCATGAGCACCTGCATTGATCGCTGCTTTTGCAATTCGATCGCTTAAACGATGCCCAACACTACAGTAAATCGCACTTAAGTTTTCACATAGTTTATGTGACTCGGTCACTGAACCAGACATTTCAACAGTACGCAAACTATGAAATTCCGAACCAACATATGCACTTTCACATGGGGTACTAAAAACTGCACCTGTAGCTTGAAAGTGTAGCTTCCCCTCAGTAATGATCGTACTTACGACCTGATCAACATCATGTTCAGGTACGATCATGCGTAACATAAGTTTGGAAGGGCTAATGGGAGGCAACCATGACTTCCACCAATGCTCTTGTAACAATGTACCACGGGCCTTTGACACTAATACAGCAATGGCTTGATTACAGATTAGATTTTCTATTACTTCACCAGCAGAAGAGCTTGGGAGCACTGCAGTTATCAACGATATCTTATGGCTATTACTAAACATTATGATGCACTATTAGGTAATTCCACATTGCTATCGAATGCACTTTCTAATTGAGGCTCATTTTCATGTGTCATTTTTTGCTCATTTCTCTGCGTATATAAACCAACAGAAAGAACTGTGAGAATAGGCCCAACAGATGCAAGCGCGAGAATTCCAAACCCATCACTTACACCAGGAACATTTGCACCCACACCTAAGCCCATCGCTAATACCAATGGAACCGTAATTGGACCTGTGGTAACTCCAGCACTATCCCAACCAAAATTAACAAAGCTATTTGGTGCATACCATGTCAGTATAAGAACTAGAAGATAAGGTGGTATTAGCATCCAAATTAATGGCAAGTTAAAAGCCATTTTTACAATTCCCGCAGCAATCCCTAAACCTACACCAATAGCAACACTTTGCATTAATAGCCTTTTTCGAAACGCACCTACTGTAATTCTTTCAACTGTATCACCAAGTGCATTCAAGGCAGGTTCAGCAAGGGTGGCACCATAACCCAGAAAAAAAGCGAATCCGATAGCAACAATCTTACCCAATTGACCATCACCAAAAAGTGGCCCTTCTGGATAGTCAAATCCCCAGGGCACGATTTCTGCAAACGCTAAAGGAACATTACTTCCCAACTGGCTACCGAGTGGCGTTAGACCTAACGCAATACCAAGACCAAATAAAGCCATACCAATCAATGCAAACGTGATACCTACTCCAACATCGTTGTTTTTCTCTAAACGCTGTTTCAGAATCATGCGTAGTACAAAATATAAAAACAGACATAAGGGAATTATTGCACGCAAGGCGCCAACGAAAGCCTGCCATAATTGATCTACAATCGAATGTTTTTTATTCCAAGTTTTTTCACTTATAATTTGGAAGTCACGTGAATAAACTTTCTTCACAATAAGATCCGGACTCCTCAATATAATTTTTCCATCAACCAACTCGGCAAAGCCTCCATCAAAATCCAAGGTATATCCATTTGGTAAATTTCCAGTTTCTAAATAAGTTAAAAATTCGTCCTCTGTGATAGCAACTGATTTTTTTTCTAAATCAATTTCGCTACTTTTATCCATAGCAGATTTTGTCTCTATTACTTCAACGCCTGAATATTTAGAGGTACCGTAATAATCACCGTATGTGTAATGGAACAACGCCAACAGAAGTACTGCCAGTATGGGGAATAATGAAGCTAAAGTGACAATTCCAAATCCAGAATGCCCGCCACTGCCAGATCCACTACTGACGACACGACATACTCCAATGCCCAAAGCCAATACAAGAGGAACTGTAACTGGACCAGTAGTTACTGCACCACAATCCCAAGCAAGCCCTAATACATCGCGCAATTCTGGTACTTGACTAAAATAAAGAGATAACGCTAATAACAAAAATACTATTGGAATAGCAAGATACTTTAGCGGCCACGCATAAAAAAAACGTAAAACCCCCAGCATTACAGCGAACCCAACACCCATACCAACGCTAGTAACTAGTTGACCTGAAAAATCGTTAAGTAAGCTATAAAGCAATGGTGCTTTATCGGGTAACACTCCACTACCTGCAGCTTTTAGAACTGCAATTGCAGGCTCTGCAAAAGTTGCTCCAATGCCTAGCAAGAATGCAAAACCTAAAATTATCGGCATACCACTATTACGCGGTAAAACACTGCCTATTACTTCCCCCAATGGCATCAAGCCAAGACGTAAACCTTCCATAAAGAACATCAAACCAACCGCAACAACAAATATACCTATCGCAATCATTGCCGAATATACAATCGGTAATTGCAGAATAAGCAATTGGAAAACTATTAAATAAACGACAATAAACCAAATACCTTTTACTTGACTCATAAAATTTTGTTTTACATAAGGCCATAGAACACGCAAGGTATCGCGAAAACCTAGATGATAACGGGAACTATTTGTGGGGTTGCCGGTGACCAATGTTATTGCTCATTTATTGAGATACCATACTTAACGGCATTTCGCGGCAATTCTTAAAAATACACCGTTAATCAGTGATTTTTACCTAAATGAACACCTATTGCACCACTTGCTGATAAGTTAAACCTTAGCATTACATTAACTGAGCAAAACCAAAGCATTTCGATTAACAGTCAATGGCCTAATCCATTATTACAATTGCAAGCAAAAAATATAGATACAAAAAAATATTAAGCGACTATTTTTTTACGCAACGTTAGCTGCTTCATTATGCTCCTCTTATTATCAGAAATATCTGCTAGAGTATATTGATCTAATGTTTCAAAAAATGCATTTAAAGCATCTGATAAAATATGTTGTAACTTACATGCTTTTACTATTGAGCATTTATTCTCTGGACTAAAACATTCAACAATACAAAAATCTGGTTCAGTTTTCCTAATAACCTCACCAACAGAAATTTCTTCTGGTTCAAGTGCTAGCTCTAATCCACCACCTTTACCTTGTATGCAATTTACATATCCCAATTGACCAAGCTTATATACAACCATACGTACATGATGCACAGAGATTGAATAGGTTTTTGCCAACTCTGAAATAGTAATCAAGTTATCACTTTCTTTACAAGCCAAGTAGATGAGCACTCGAAGCGCATAATCAGAGAATTTTGTAACGTGCATGAATAAATTTTCCTGATTTAAACCATAAATTATATAGCAAATACTATTTTATCCCAAAAGATCTATTTAATTTATATCTTTTTATGTATAATTTGTCCATCTATTTATAATAGATGTTTAAAATAATAATAATTAAAATAACTTTTAAACATTAATACTCACAAACTTGGTGTTGTTATTACCAGATACAATGATATTTAGAACTTAACTAGTTCATACATCAAAATAAATTTCAGGAGGAAAATAAAATGTACCAAGAAATTTCATGGCTAGTGACCTTAATTCTTGTAGCTCTGTTAGCTATCTTTTTTATCTTCATTGCTAAAAACGCCTCATCTACAAATGCTGATTATCCTCCCATACAAAAAAAAGCTTATAGCGTACGTTCAAAGTTATTCTTCTTGATGCTGCTTATTGTTATTCCTGTAATTGGATACACCCTTACTAAAATGCCATATCCAAAAAAATCAACTCTCTCTGATGCTACAAAAACAATAGATGTGATTGGCCATCAGTGGTTCTGGGATATTAAAGATTTGACCGCAGAAGTAGGTAAACCAGTTTTATATAAAGTGACATCAGCAGATGTGAACCATGGTTTTGGTATTTATGATCCAGAGCTAAATGTTATTGGCCAAACACAAGCAATGCCTGGTTACACAAATTCTTTGCTTGTGACATACACAAAGCCAGGGACTTACCGGATACTTTGTTTAGAGTTTTGTGGTTTGGCACATCATGCCATGGTTACTGAAATTACAGTCAGCGAATAATTATTAAGAGGTAATAAATCATGAATACTTTAAATATACCTACAGCTGGGAAAAAAACGGTTTACGCATATATTGCAATTTTTGGAATAGTGGTTGTCCTCATGATGTTATTAGGCTTGATCATGCGTGTCGCACAAGCTAACTATATAACATTAGGGCCAGATTTATTTTACCAAATCATGACTGCTCACGGTGTGGGCATGGTGGGAATCGCAGGTCTTGGTGGCACTGCAATAATGTGGTATTTCCTGCGTCAATACGTTGAACTTTATACGAGTATACTCGTAACTAACTTATTGCTATTTCTAGCCGGTGTAGTTTGTATTTTAGCAGCAATATTTCTAGGTAAGTTTGGGGCAGGTTGGACTTTTTTGTACCCATTACCTAGCACCTCTGCTGGGGCTTGGCCGCCTGAATCTGCAATACTTTTTCTAGCCGGTGTATTGCTAGTAGGTGTGGGCTTTTTATTATTTTACTTAGATGCAGGACGTGCCATTATTTCCGAGTATGGTAGTTTTGCAAAATCTTTAGGTTGGCCTCAACTATTTGGCAATGATGACGGTAATGCACCACCACCCACGGTTGTAGCAAGCACAATGGTTACCATAGTGAATACTTTAGCGCTAATTGCAGGCGCCTCAATTCTTATCATGATGATTATTAATATACTTGTCCCATCATTTAAAGTAGATGCATTACTCGCCAAAAATTTAATTTACTTTTTTGGTCATACATTTATTAATGCAACAATCTATATGGCGATTATTTCTGTATACGAAATCTTGCCTAGGTATACCAACCGTCCTTGGAAATCCAACAAAGTATTCTTAGCTGCCTGGACCGCGTCAACCATCATGGTGTTGATCGTGTATCCACACCATTTATTCATGGATTTCGTAATGCCTACTTGGATGCTCATTATGGGACAAGTTATATCGTATACAAGTGGCTTTCCTGTATTACTAGTCACCATGATAGGAACGTTAGCAATTGTGTATCGTTCCGGTATTAAATGGGACATGGCGTCCGGCCTATTATTTTTCTCAATTTTTGGTTGGGCAGGTGGTGTTATCCCTGCAGTGATTGACGGCACAATTGCAGTAAACCATGTTATGCACAATACCATGTGGGTACCAGGTCATTTTCATTTCTATTTAATTTTAGGCATGGTAGCAATGGTGTTTGGGTTTATGTATTTCTTATTAAAAGCAGAAAAAAATTGCACAGATAATGCTGTAGATCGTGGCAGTTTTTGGTTATATGTCATAGCCGGAACGGCATTTGTATTTATGTTTTTACTATCTGGTAAAGAAGGTGTAGCAAGGAGGTTTGCTGTCCATCTGCCTGAATGGCAAAGTTATTCTGCTATAGCATCAATATTTGCCATATTCGTTTTACTCGGTGCTGTAGTATTTAGCCTGCGGTTTATACTGCGCTTAAATTCTAAGCCTGTTTAGTTGCAACTAAATATGAAAGCTCTTCAAAATTCAGCATTAGTCTTAGTCATTGGTATAGTAATTTTATTTTTTACTACTAGTGGTTTCAAAGCTTTTACTTCAGAAGAAGCCAGAAGACTTAATATTGAGAAACACCCTGTCGATTTACCTAATATTCCATTGAACAATTCGGCTGGGAAAACATTCTTTATTCAAGACTTTCAAAATAAAATTGTATTGGTTGATTTTATATTTACAAATTGTACGGGTATCTGCCCTATGATGACGCAAAATTTTCAAAAACTACAAAACGAATTACAAGCATCCCCTCTAAGGGAATTAGTCGTGCTCCTCACAATCAGTTTTGACCCTGAGCGTGACAACAATCAGGTATTAACCGATTACGCTAACGCTGTGGGGGCCGACTCTTTTTATTGGAAATTTGCAAATGTACCAAATAAAAATAATTTAAAACAATTATTAAAAACATTTGGAATCATAGTCATCCCGACTCCCGATGGACAATTTGAGCATAATGGGGCTATTCATTTAATCAATCAATCTGGGAAATTAGCCAAAATTTATGATTATGATGATTCAATAGAATTGATTTTGAGGGATCTACAATCACCTAACTATGTCTTATAGAAATAGTATTTGTTCAGCACTGAGTATCAGTGAGCCGAATAAGCACATTAAAGCTCAATGGGGTGCATTATCACTCATATCTGATTCCATAAACTATAAAACGCTTATTGGGCTAGGTATGATTTTTCTACTTGCTTCTCCTTTTGCAAGAAGTATATTAGAAATCTCTATGTTAACGCATGTACTTGTTCAACTGCCATTACTTACACTGTGTGGCATATGGATTGCTATTAATATTAAAAAGCACAAAATTAGTAGTATACCTTATCACTACTCGCTTCCTTTACTAATTGTTGCTCTCATAACTTCGATGTTCTGGATGATACCACGCGTATTGGATGCATCTCTTGAGCACACTACATTTACAGTCTTAAAATTTATCTCATTACCTTTTTTACTAGGTGTACCATTAGCATTAGGCTGGAAAAACATTGGCTCAATCACAAAAGCTTTTGTTATAACTAACATCCTTAGTATGTTAATTGTATTAGCCTGGTTATACATCGAGGCACCAATGCGTCTATGTAATTATTACTTGATTGATGAACAAAAACAGCTAGGGGTCTATCTGTTATATATCTCTGGTTTTATTTCATTACTCTGGAGTACTAAGCTATTCATTGGAAACGCTAATGATAACTACAAAAAATAATTAGGAGTCATGGATGATAGATAAAACTAAGTTTCTTAAAATATTCAGAGCAAATTCATACCCCTTTAAGCACATAGAAGGATTTATGTCTGGCCTTGGTGGCTTCATTGGTATCTTTAGTATTTATTACATATGCAGCATCTATATTTACAACGAGATGACCGCACTTTTCATTATTGCCTCAATGGGGTCAAGTGCTGTTTTGCTTTTTGCGGCGCCACATAGCTCATTAACGCAACCTTGGAATGTCCTAGGTGGACATTTGATTGCCGGGTTTATTGGTGTTACTTGTGCCAAATATTTTAGTACTGAGCTGATTGCAGCAGCAGCAAGTGTCGGGATTTCTATAACTGCAATGTACTATGCACGTTGTATACATCCCCCAGCAGGGGCTACAACAATATTTGCAGTCATTGGCGGTCCGACTGTACATCAGCTTGGTTATAAGCTGCTTGTCACACCAGTTTTAATTAATGTGATAATTATTTTAATTGTTTCGGAATTGTTTAATTACTGGAGAAAAATTTAATTCTGAAGAGAGGTAACCAATTTAAAATTAATACCATAGTTCCCAATTATTGCAGACCACAGAATTAAGAAATTTATTGTGATCGACAAATAAATTCCTCGTCTAAAACCTCGCTGTTAGACATCGATTTATCATGAAATATACACAATTAACCCTTATTTAAGACTTGTTGGCCATACATGTTATAGTATAACATTATAGTTTGATCATTAGCCAAACATGTTGTCATGTGGAAAAAACACAGCCATCGAAAATGTATAGCCGAAGCCATGAAAAATGCTGAATCGGTTTGTACTAAAAACCGCTGCAGGTTTACACCCATTCGCAGAAAAGTATTTGAGCTTGTTTGGAAAAGTCATCAACCTATAAAAGCTTACAACATTTTAACAGAACTGAGCTCTGAAGATTTCATTGAGAAACCCCCTACGGTTTATCGAGCCCTAGAGTTTCTACTTGAAAACAACTTAATACATCGCATTGAAAGTCAGAATGCATATATAGGCTGTACCGTTAACCACAAACATTTTGATAGTAAATTTATTATTTGCGATGAGTGTCATGAAGTTGAAGAACTTGCAGAGCCTAAACTTAACAGAGCATTAACTGAGGTTTGTAAAAAAGAAGGTTTCACACCTAACCTTGTAAATGTTGAGATTCATGGTACCTGTACACAGTGTACACATCATTAAGGAAACCTTATGCAAGTTTATTTTGATCGATTAGCCATTGCTCTTTCAGGAATCTGTGCGATACATTGCGTAGTACTACCTATCGCTGCAAGTTTAATTCCACTTTTAACATTTACAGTACAACATGGTAATTCACTACATGAGTTTTGGTTTCATCAATTTATTTTACTATTTATTTTACCAATTAGTTTTATTGCACTAATAGCTGGATTTCGCTGCCATAAACATTTAGTTCCTCTTTTAATTGCTGGAACAGGTTTACTTATTCTTGTTTTTACATCTACTTTTGCTGGTACATTAATTTCAAATAATGTCATACCCTATCTGGGTGAAACATTGTTAACTATTATTGGAGGCATTATTCACGCGATTGGGCATGTACTAAATGTATTAGCTACAAGATGTGTTCGCGTGAGCTGTGTAGATCACTCATAAATATTTAGCTCTTTTCAGATAAATAATTTAAAAACATACAATGTCTTGCAAGCATAATTAACTACAGTTACTTAAAATCAACCACTACACTAAATATTAAATTGCTAGTTCAGTAAAATTACGTTTACAAGAGCCAGTTTAATATTATAACCGCTCCAGTCAGTACAATTGCCATAATTAATACATTACGCCAATACATATATGCCCCTAGCGCAACTTATCAAAAGTTAGATCTTTTTCGGTCTCTTGTTTACGAAGTATCCCTATCGCACCAAATATTGATGCAAATATTATTGCAGTGGCGCCCACAAATAATGCTAAAGCTAAGGTCAACTCGCTTATTTGATGTAACAATATTGACCAATGTTCTGGAAGTTGATTGATTACCTTTAAGCTGGATAGATAATCAGGAATAACTAGCAACCTACTTAACAAAACAATTAACATGATGCTCGCCATTACTTTTTTAACAAAACTATCCTTAACATACGTGGTTGCAATAACCCCAACTTGAACACCAAAAAGAGAACCCGCAAGAATTAACATGGAAAGCCTAATATCCACAAAACCATCCCATGCATATAACATGCTACCACCCAAGCCCATAATAAAGGCCACTACTAATTCTGTTGCCGTAGCCATTAATGCAGGTACACCTAATATAAACATCATTGCAGGTACTCCTATAAAACCACCTACTGCAATAAATGCTGCCAACAAACCTGTTGCAAAGCCTAGCGGCGCTATAATTAAAACAGATACTTTTGCGTTGATTGAACGCAGATAAACCATGGTGCCTGGAATATGAATTGATTGAACTCGTTTAGCGAGTTTCGTATTATTAGTAGTCCCCTCACCTACGTTTAAGTCATTACTGCTACGTTTAGCATCCCGTAAAATCATCGCGCCAATAATGCCTAACGTAATGACAAATATAATGGATACATAAAAGTCAGTACCAATATCTCCATATAAAGAACGAATGTTTGTCATTATTCCTTTACCGACAAAAACACCTGCCTCTGCAAAAATTCCCATGATTAGTCCGAGCTTAATGTCTACTTGTCCAAGCTTTGCACGCTTAAATGCAGCAACGAGTGCCTTTGGAAATTTATGCGCCATATTGCTAGATACTGCAACAATACCGGGAACACCCATACTCATCATTGCTGGGGTTAGCACAAAGGCTCCACCTGAGCCAATAAAGCCGCTTACCAAACCGCCCACGAATCCAACCAGTAAAAGAGTAAATCCGCTTACTGTTGTGAGATCTATGAAATGTATGGCGTCCATGCCTGCTCCTTACCTAAATCATTTTTAGATTTTAAACCTAAGGATTTCCATGTGTATGTCGCAAAAGCGCCATGAACAAACGAAAATAATAGTGCAATGAGAATAGGGAATATGAAATCTAATTTAACCCCTTGCCTGGTAAGCTCTGCAAATTGAATAATTTCAGCCTGATATTTGAATAAGAAAAAATACAAACAGGCACTGAGAAAACCATAAAACAACATTTGTATATTTTCAGGTTTAAGCCGATCTTTTTCAGGAATTGGCTCATTTGAAAATAATAATGCAAGGCCATAGTATGGTGAGGTAGAAAGCCCACGTAAAAACTTTGAATATTCAGAGTTGTAATGCTGTTGTGTTTGATCTTTTTTCATTTCCTATCTCCATGACAGCTTGTGTCATAATCTGGTACATAACCAGGTAATTCCTGACAACTTTCTTAACAAGAAATCAGGCTGTAATTATTAAAGCGAATTTGCTTTGTCTAGAGATAGAAAGAAGGAGGTGCTCGAATAGCTTGGTTTACATGCTTGTAGCTATTATGAACAGAGAGCTTAAATTGGTTATAAGATATATACGATCGTATAAATGCATTTACATGAGTAGGAGTTGAAAATAGTTCTGAATCATCGGATTCAGTCTCACATTCATCAGCACTATCTACAACATTAACACTTTCCAATAAGAGGCTAGAGTCTGTTTCTGCATAAACAATCGAATAACTTGCTGCAATAATTACAAACAAGAAAATTAAACTGATTGATTTTGCTAGTGAACGAATCAAACTGCACTCCTTATATATACTGTCCTACGCTACTCCTGATTATGCTTTCACACAATCATTCAAATTGGATAATCTAGATAGTTTAATAAAACTATTGCAATACGGCGTACTGTATAGGATTTTATGTAAACAATTTGTGAACGGCTAAGCATATGAATAGATAGCAGTTTTAAATACTAGAAGCTATATGTTTACAAATTAACTACATTTATGATTGTAGAGTACGGTCTAAAACCACTCTAAATACTATTATGCAAGTTTTAATTATTGAAGATAACGCTGAAATTGCAACAAATATTGGCACCTATCTAGAGACCAAAGGGCACACCATAGATTTTGCTGCAGATGGAGTCACGGGGCTACATCTTGCCATTTCAAATACTTACCATGTAGTCGTATTAGATTTAATGCTACCCGGCATGGATGGATTAGATGTATGCCGCAAACTTCGTGAAAGTAGTTCTTTGCACATACCTATTTTAATGCTGACCGCTCGAGACACTATTGAGGATGTCTTGCAAGGGTTTGAAGCGGGTAGTGATGATTACTTGATAAAACCATTTTCATTACAAGAACTTGAAGTACGCATTGAAGCCCTACACCGCCGTGCAAGCAGACAATTTGATAACCCAATCCTCACAGTTGCTGACGTTGAGGTTAATTTGGAAAAGCATACTATTAAACGAGCTGGCAATAATGTTCAGCTCAAGCCTACAACAATGAGAATCCTTGTACACTTAATGCGTAATACACATCGAGTGGTCACTAGAAAAGAATTGGAATCCGAGATTTGGGGAGACACGCCTCCTGAAGGAGATCCTTTACGCGCTCATATATATAATATCCGCAATATGCTAGACAAGCCATTTGATAAAAAACTTGTGCATACAATACATGGGGTTGGTTACAGAATAGCAAAACAGAATGATTAAACTAAATACATTAAGTGCACGCGTTGCACTCGCGATGCTAACAATCGTAGCGGTAGGTGTGTTTATTTTAGGAATTGTTTTCTTATTTACATTTGACCATATGGAGCACAAATTATTAGAAATGCTCGATAGTTATGCCTTACAAATTCTTAGTGAAAATGAGCATGAAGGCAATTTACCAGATAGTTCCACATTAATTAACGGGCATACTTTTGCAAGATTTACTTCTGCAGATAATGTCCCTAAAGAATTTCAGAAACTAGATATTGGTTTTCATCATGATATTAAATTCAATGAGCGAAGTTATCATATCGCAGTTAAAGATTCTGAAGAAGGGAAAAAATATTTACTTTTTGATATCACCGAAATCGAAACACAAGAACATATTCTCAGCACCATCATTGTAATTGCTATCGCAAGTGTACTAATTATTGCTCTTTGGATTACGTATTGGCTTTCAAGAAAAGTGATACACCCTGTGCGCGAATTTGCTCATCAAGTTGGAAATTTAGATCCTAATCAACGCAATGTTCGTTTAGCCGAGCGCTATAATGATGTAGAAATTGGCTCAATTGCCCGATCATTTGACCGCTATATGGAGCGTCTCGATGGATTCGTAGAACGTGAACAATCATTTACTACCACGGCAAGCCATGAATTACGCACACCACTTTCTATAATATCTACATCTGTAGAACTAATGGAAAATAATGACAGACTTAGTAGTAATTCCAAACAATACTTAGCTAAAATAAAAAAAAGTGCAAGTGAAATGACAAATCTCATTAGTGCATTGTTGTTCTTAGCACGTGAAGATGTACCTAAAAATTACAACTTAAGTGAGAAAACTAATATTGCACAACTTGCGTGCAATATTATCGAACAATACAGCTACATAGAAAAAGATAAAGATATTAAATTATCTATATCAACAGGACAGCCTTTTAGTGTAGATGCATCAACAAGTCATGTGCAGATTATTATTAGTAATATCCTAAATAATGCGATTCGCTACACACAAAATGGCTCTATTCAAATCAACATAGATAATAATACACTTCAAGTTATAGACTCAGGAACTGGTATTGATGATGCCGCAATCAAACATGCATTTGAGTTTGGTTTTCGTGGTAATACGAGTACTGGTTATGGATTTGGGCTTTATATATGTAAACGAATATGTGACCGCTATGGCTGGGATATCTCTATCACTCGCAATCCTGACATTGGCTCAACCGCAACTGTAAACTTCTAGACAAATGGCATAAATCTTACTTTAACCGGCCACATATTTTAACTGTCCACATTTTATTTACATTTTATTTACAAGTAGCTTACGCCAATCCGCATAAGCTTTATTCCACTAATTTGAACCTGTTAATAGATTTTTGATCTATCTAAACAAGGTGGTGAAATTCATGGACGAACAATACAGTAAACGTGAAATGCTTATTGCTGATCAAACCTATATCAATAATCCAATTCAGCAATTGGCAAGAGATAAAACACAATTTTTAACACTACTCCATAACAGCAAAGATACAAATTCGAGTGCTGCTAAAAATTTTATTAAGTCAGAGTTTAGCTCTCACTATAACGCAAATATAACGGAATTTATGCCATATCTTGTATCTATCATTAACAAATCTAAAAAAGTCAGAGCCGTTGTTGGTTATAGAGGAGCCTTTAATTCTGATTTGTTTCTTGAACAATATCTTGATCGGCCTTTAAATGCTTACATATCAGATTATTGTGGAGTAGAAATTCCACGTGATCAAATCGTTGAAGTTGGCAACTTGGCTTGTGCTGCTAATGGTTATGCACGACTCGTTATTGTTCGGCTAACTGAAATTCTTTATCAAAGTGGTTTTCGTTGGGTTGGTTTTACGGCAACACGGGGATTACTAAACTCATTTATACGTCTAGGACTGACACCGCACGCCATCGCACCCGCCGATGTAACGCGTTTACAAAATACTGCCAACAATTGGGGCAATTATTACGACAATAATCCACAAGTCATGTTCGGCAGTATTGAGTGGGGCTACAACAGACTTAAAGAAGAAAGCTTTCTCTAGACCTATACGATTTAGCAATGAATCTTTTAGAAGAATTACATATTTCAAAAAACTCCAAGTTAGCACTTATCTCAAATGATCAAGAGATGCGCTATACAGAAGTTATTCAAAAAGTAGGGCACTATCAAATTCTATTTGACGAGCTTCGTCCTAGATGTATTGCCTTATATTTAGACAATTGTATTGAATGGGTGCTTATAGATTTAGCCGCACATATGTGTGATATCCCGATTGTTCCATTACCTACTTTTTTTTCACAACAACAGCTTATTCATTTAATCGAAGATGTAGATGCAGACTTTCTTATTACAACTAAACAATTCAACAAACAAGCTATCTTCAGTCTTTTTGATGATGTGACTATTAAGCATGAATCTGATCATATTGAGATATATCAAAGATCTATTTCAGGAAAAACAAAATACCCTGCTGGATTATCTAAAATTACTTATACATCTGGCTCAACTGGTTCACCCAAGGGTGTATGTCTGAATGCACAAGCACAACTAGATATAAGTAATAGCTTACAAACCGTATTACAGCCACTAGAAATTAAAAAACACCTTTGTGTGCTTCCTTTAAGCACGTTACTTGAAAATATTGCAGGGGTATGGGCACCTTTATCTATTGGTGCCAGCATAGCCATCCCCTCACTTACTGAATTGGGTTTTGAAGGAGCAAGCCAGCTAGATCCAAAGACATTCTTAGATGCGCTTGTTAAGTACAAACCAGAAAGCATCATCTTAGTACCTGAATTATTGAATGTATTGGTTCACGGTTGTGAAGCAGGTATGCAAATGCCAAATAGCTTAAAGTTCATAGCTGTTGGAGGTGCTAAAGTTAGTGTTGCTTTACTAAAGCGTGCGCAAGCATTAAATCTACCCATCTATGAAGGTTATGGTTTGTCAGAGTGCTGCTCAGTCGTAACATTAAATCGACCTGGACAAAATATAGTTGGCACTTCTGGCCAAGCCTTACCTCACATTAATTTAAGAATTTCTTCAGATAATGAAATTGAAGTGTCTGGTAGCAATATGCTTGGTTATTTACATCAAAATAAACCTGTCTCTGAATTTTATGCGACAGGAGATATTGGTGCAATCGATGAACATGGCCATGTAACCGTACATGGACGTAAGAAAAATATGTTTATCACCTCATATGGAAGACAAGTAAATCCCGAATGGGTTGAAGAGACTTTGCTTGAACAAAAACAGTTTTTACAAGCAATAGTCTTTGGAGAGAGCCTACCATTTAACGTTGCTGTAATTGTTCCTAGAGATGAAAATCTTGACTACGAAAGCATTGATAGTTTAATCGAACAATGTAATCAAGTATTGCCTAACTATGCAAAAGTATCACATTACGTAATCTCTTATTCTCCATTTAACTTCAAAGATAAAACATTAACCCTTAATGGGCGCTTAAGACGTGATGCAATTTGGAAACTGTATGAAGATCAGATCCGATCTTTAATTGAAAGCAACGACAAAATTAATTCTACAGCTGCAATGCTATAGGAGTATATATGGAATTTTTTGAGATAATACAACAACATACAGAGCAAGAACGTAACTATTTATTGAACTCACCGATCATCACACAATGTATGCAAGGTGTAGTTTCACTTGAAAGTTATTGCAGTTTTCTTACCCAAGCCTATCACCATGTTAAACATACCGTGCCGTTATTTATGGCATGTGGAAGCCGATTACCTGAACGGCTTGAATGGTTGCGTGAAGCTGTTGCAGATTACATTGATGAAGAAATTGGACATCAAGAGTGGATCCTCAATGATTTAGAAACATGTGGTGTTGATAAAGAAATTATTCGTAACAGCACACCATACTTTGAAACTGAGTTAATGATCAGTTATGCCTACGACACTATACAAAGAAAAAATCCTGTAGGTCTGTTCGGCATGGTAAATGTTTTAGAAGGAACCAGCGTCGCACTAGCGACCCATGCTGCACATGTAATACAGGATAAACTTAATTTACCTGACAATGGTTTTAGCTACCTGAATTCACATGGTAGCTTAGATATAAAACATATCGATTTTTATAAGAGCCTGATGAACAACTTAGACAACGAAGATGACAAACAAGCTGTTTTACACTGCGCTAAGGCCATGTATATATTGTATGCAAATATATTCCGCGCTTTACCGCTCACGGATACAACTTTTGGACAAGTAGCTTAAAATGAACATAGAATTACAAAACGCACATGTTCTACTTACTGGTGCTAGTGGCGGTATTGGTTCAGAAGTTTGTAATCAACTTTTAAAACAAAATGCCACTGTAATTGCCATTACTCGCGATATCCATAAGCTAGATAAATTTAGCTACAACTCATTAAGCCCAAAACAATTTTCCAAAATTGAAGCCGATATCACGACTCAACATGGTCGTGAAATTATAAAAAAAAATATCGAAGCAACGTCGAATAGAATTAACGTTTTAATAAATTGTGCTGGGTGTAATTTATTTTCATCGATAGAAAATTTAAAAGAAAAAGATGTTATCCAACAGGTTAATACAAATCTAGTAGCACCAATATTATTAATAAAAACCATGTTGCCGACACTTAAAGCTCAACCTAAGGCAAAAATCATCAACGTGGGCTCCAGTTTGGACTCAATCGGATTTCCTGGTTTTTCTCTATATTCGGCTACTAAATTTGGCTTGCGGGGCTTTTCTGAAGCCTTACGCAGAGAATTATCAGACACCAATATAGAGGTTAACCTAGTGTCTCCTCGTGCTACCAACACTGAAATGAATTCTTCAAAAATAAGAGAAATGAATAAATCGTTAAAAGTTCGTATGGATAATACTGAAGAAGTCGCAAAAATCATTCTTAAATCAATACAAGGTAGTGGCTCAGAAACCTATATAGGTTGGCCAGAAAAATTATTTACACGTATCAATCGAGTTTTGCCATCGGTAGTGGATAGTGCCATTGCAAAACAGTTACCAATAATTAAGCAATATTTTTAATTTTTTATTATAGAGGTAAAATATTATGAAAAAATTATTTATACATATAACTGTCATATTAAGTCTGTTATGTATTGCCAATGCAGCTGTTAGCGCTGAATTTGACGATGAACTTTTAAATATACAAAGAGAATGGGCTGTCGCAAATTATCAGCTTAAAGGTGATTCACAGAAGAAAGCCTTTCAAGCATTAATGAAAAAAACAGAAGCATTCGTTTCAACAAACCCCAATGCTGCTGAACCTTTAATTTGGGACGGTATTGTAAATAGCACCTATGCAGGCGTTAGAGGCGGCGCAGGCGCATTAAAATATGCAAAAAAAGCACGCAAACTTTTGGAAGCAGCAATTAAAATCTCTCCTGAAGCCTTACATGGTTCGGCATACACAAGTTTAGGTACACTATATTATAAAGTACCAGGCTTCCCAATTGGATTTGGAAGCAATAAAAAAGCAGAACAAAATTTAAAGAAAGCACTGGAAATAAGTCCAAATGGCATAGACTCCAATTACTTCTATGGAGACTTTCTAATTGATAGAAAGCGTTATGACGAAGCTATTGTTGCTTTAAATAAAGCTAAAGCCGCACCTGATCGAACAAAGCGCCCTATCGCAGACAAAGGTCGACGCGAGGAAATTGAAAAAGCACTAAAGCTTGCACAATCTAAAGTTAAGTAACAAAGTAGCGCTTATTTATTCTGAGTATTACTTGAGAGTGTGTTAGGGTAATAACTGCTCTACGCAAACCAGTAAGCAATATGCCCTGGTAAACGTGGTAATTTATCACCTTGTGGCCATATTTGGTCCTTTAATTTGGGATTAGGTATTCTTTTTAATCAGACGTACCAACCAAATTAAAACAGCAGCACCAATAAAAGCAATGATGAAACTGCTGATGAGACCTCCATCTAATTTTTATTCTTTTATAATTCTACTTTGAATTAGCTATTAAGTTTCATCTTGCTTCCAGACTTCCCACCATCTTCTTTTTCTTCTAGGCTCGTCATCATCTGAGTAATCGTCATCATCGTCGTAGTCATGATCCTTATCATGATCGTCATTATAATGCTCACGTTCTTTTTCACGATATTCTTGTTCCTCTTCTCGTGCCCGCTCACGTTCCTCTCTTTCTAATTCTTCATAATGCTTACGCTCTTCTCGTTCATATTCTTCTTGATCCTTTCGCGCTTCTCGTTC
The DNA here is from genome assembly GCA_965223115.1 of Gammaproteobacteria bacterium. Taxonomy (GTDB): domain Bacteria; phylum Pseudomonadota; class Gammaproteobacteria; order UBA4575; family UBA4575; genus CBDCUI01. The sequence continues at coordinate 2,584,201 of OZ244982.1, read as the reverse complement.
TTCCTCATGTGCACGCTTACGCTCTTCGCGTTCTTTTTCACGATATTCTTGTTCCTCTTCTCGTGCCCGCTCACGTTCCTCTCTTTCTTGCTCTTCGTAATGTTTACGATCTTCCCTTTCTTGCTCTCTGTGGTGTTTTCGCTCTTCACGCTTCGCTTCTCTTTGTGCTTTTCTGTGTTCCCTTTCTAGCTCTTTTTCATGTTTTCTATGTTCTTTATCTCCATCGCGATCTGCCAATACAGGTTGAACCGCAAAAATAAATATAACTACAAAGAAAAAAAGTTGAATGTATTTAATCATTACGATCTCCTTACTAAAACCCCAGTCGCAAGAATAACTAATACTATTGATACTAATGCAATATCTAATTGATTGCTTATTTTAAATGTAAACATTAGTCAATTAATTTTATACACTTTCCATGTGCAATTTATGATTGAGTAATGGGCACTAGCGCAATTTCAACACGTCGGTTAAGTGCTCTACCTTCTTTAGTGTCATTGCTAGCAACAGGATAATTTTCACCATGACCATAGGTTCCCAGTCTCAAAGGTTCCACATCACGGCTTTGAAAATAATTAGAAACGCTTCTAGCACGTCGTTCTGATAAAGCTTGATTGTATTCATTGCTACCTGTGCTATCTGTATGGCCCATAATTTCAATGAGTGTTTTATCATACTCTTGCACAACCAAAGTAACCGAGTCTAAAACAGCAAAGAAATCACCATTTATATCAGCACTGTCTACCGCAAAAGTAATGTTCCCTGGCATATTTAAAATGACATTGTCACCTTGTCTTGTCACACTCACACCTGTTCCTTCAAGCTTTTGACGAAGTTTAGCTTCTTGAACATCCATATAATAACCAACTGCGCCACCGGCCAATGCTCCCACACCAGCACCAATCAATGCATGTTTACGTCGCTCTCGACTATCATCGCCCGTGATAAGCCCCACTACAGCTCCGGCTGCCGCACCTACTCCAGCACCGATCGCAGCTTTGCTCACTTGTTTTTCTCGCGTGTAGGGATTAATCGTGCTGCAAGATGAGCTTAGAATTATTACTACCAACAAAATAATCGTGACAAGTACTCTGCTAAACATAAGCGATCTTCCTTTTAGAATATTTCTATTAGATGAATTAAGAATGATTTAATGAATTATAGTCAATCCAAACTTTTTAAAGATTTGTTAAATATTTATCTAATTGATCAGATTGATATTGTTGATCACTTTTTTTATAGAGTTGCTCTTTTTCATGACGTAATCGATCTTTTTCACGATGAATATGCAAACGTGCTTCATTTAAATGAGTGAGTTCTCGTTGCAATAATGCCTCCTTGTAATTAATTCTTTCTAACTCATAATTTAATCGATCGTATTGTTCGTCGATATAATTAACATGCTCCAGATATTCATCGTAATAATGGCCATGTTCTGGGCAATACTCATATTCATCAGCGTATAGTTTCGAAAACGCAATACACACCATAAAGATAATCAATAAAACTGTTTTCATCGCTAAACCTTTCACTTCTGACTAGTGTCGGCAATACCGATGATCATAATCATGGTGATATCGGTGGTGCGGTCTATAGTGAGAGTGATGGCCTCTGTAGTGATGACGCTTGTAATGCTTATAGTGACCATGACCCCGATAATGATGCCTTCTGTGGTGGTAATATCTTGGCTTATGATAATAGTGATGATGTTCTACATAATGAGGCTTGTGATAGCCATGTCCGTAATCGTTATAGCCAATTGAAATATTCCACGGATAATCATAAATCCCAATATTGCCAAACACGCCTCCTCTGGCATGTGACTGTGTTGAAAGAACTAACAACAAAACCCCAAATAAGATGGATAAAATTAGTTTATTTGTTGCCATAGCGTGCTCCCTATTTTTGCAATATATCTATTAGACCACCCTTTGCAACATGTTAGCGCACGAAAAATGTGTAAATAATATGGATCTTCAAAAAATAAGGAATTGATTATTCTGTATAAATTACTTTCTGCTAATTTCTGTTAGCAGTCGTTTTTAATTTCTACTTAAATACATATAAAACTTAATTTAATAGCTATGTGACACGATATATGAATTGGCTTTATGAATCCCAATCATCACCAAATTTATACCAGCAATACTTTACATCGAAATAAATCAGACTCCATGAAATCTAAAATATGAAGAAAATGTATTGAGATACTACTTGATAATTTAAATGATATTTTTCAAGGATTAGAAAATATGCATCAATTATTTTTTCAGCACCCATCAAGTCGTAATACAAACCAAAAACTTATATTAATAAAACTTGTTATTGTCATTTTTGGGATAACTATGTTATTTGGATGTGTGACAAGATCACCAGAAAGACCTTCTACAACATCACACACAACCTTTGCAAAATATAAACACCCTCTTGTTAGTAAGAAATCTAAACGCTCTTTCATAACCAGGCAAGTTAGCAATGAAGCAAAAATTTGTTTGGCATTAGCCATGTATTGGGAAGCACGTGGCGAAGGTGATCGAGGCATGCTTGCTGTAGGCTCAGTGGTGTTAAATCGTGTTGAAAGTCAGTACTTTCCTAATTCAGTTTGCGGCGTGGTTTATGAAGGTGGTGAGACACCACCTTGTCAGTTTTCTTGGTGGTGTGATGGGAAAAGCGATCGACCACGTAATCAGACACAATGGCAAGCAGCACTCAATGCGGCTGATAAACTACTGTCTGATCAAGCGCATGACCCAACCGGTGGCGCACTATTTTTTCTCAGCGCAAGCGTTCGATCATCTTTTCATAGTTCGCGCCAACGCACTGCGCGCATTGGTAATCATGTATTTTATCGCTGATAGTAAGTATTGAAATTAAATTAATAACGTGTCCACTTAACTCATCAAAATTTGTAACTAACTCATTTAATGGTGGCCAGATGAAGAAGCTAGCAGATTAATAGTCTCGACTTACAGCAAGTGTTTTCTACAATCAATCGAACCACCGACACGAGGATTTTCAGAATTATCTGTAACTACCCTCATTTAATAAAATCCGTTACTTACGACGCTTTCCCTCTCTTTACTGTGTCAAAAACATACAATATTGATATTTGATGCACTTTAGTGTGACACAAATGTGTCACATGCTTGATTTTATATCAAAATAAGTAAAGGAGAATTACTCTAACCACCATCTTCTGCCAGATCTTTACCAAGCAATTCACCTAACTTTCTAATTAATGGGGCTAATTCAGTAAGCTGATATGCAAGTGGTATTGTTTCATCTTCTAATACAACAGAAAGTAATTCCCAATCATCTTCGAGACTACCAACATCTAATTCTTCAGGAATACTAGATGAGTCATATAGTTTATCAATTGGTATATCCCAATAGAAATTCTCATTGATAGTTACTTTATTAACACCTCTTGTTGACATTACATGGTGAAAAATTCTATCAATTACTTGCTTTAATTCGATTAGATTTAATTCCATATTTAAATTGAAAATCCAGATTTCCTTAAACAAGCTTCATACTGTTTTCTAAAATTTTTAATTTGTCTTTCAAGCTTATTAATCCTTCCATCAACAATTTTCTTTCTTAAATCTGGTGCGGCATTCGCAAGAAACCCTTTATTATCAAATATACCAGGATTAGTTTTAAAGTCTTGTAATTTTTTCTCATGTTTTCTTAATTGCTTTAATAAGCCACCACATTTACGAGGACAAAACTCTTTTGTTCCAGTTAGTGGATTTTCAACACCAATCAATGGAATATCACCAGTCTGTTCCGGTGTTATTGGCATAATCATTGGGTCAATGGGCTGCCCAGGAAATGGCCGAATAGTAGTTTGATTCCAAGGTATCACAAGTTCAAATAAACCTAATTGATCTATACGAACAACTGGATTTAAACCTACATAAGAATACGTGTTAACCCCACCTTCCAACCCAATCGGATCACTCTGCATATATCTTCCCAAACCTGAGTTGTAATCTCTAAAGTAGTTGTAATTCAAACCACTTTCACTATCAGCATATTGTCCAGGGAAACGAAGATTGTTCGTTAGGGTATTAACGGTGATATTCGTGGTGCCAAACGGTTCGTAGTCTGCGCTCCATACCACGTTCTTGTTTCCATCTGTGATGACTTGTGGCGTATCTAAATGATTAGTATGAATATAATGAACCCCTTGACCTGATGTCGCTGTAGCGACAAATTTAATTGCATCCGCGATGACATCACCGAATGTTCCCATATTTAGTGTGACCGAACTGGTTTCGTTCATGTCATACGTACCTAATAAATTCCAACCGGTTCCATTGGTTTGTTGATTCACGGTAACGGTATCTTGTCCAGTTGTGTGATTAATGGTGTATGACGCATCTGCGGAATGTGAAGCATCTTGTGTCCATTTTGCATAGACCAAGTAACTAAATGTCCCTGTATTGGTGAGATTCCAGGTAAAGGTACTCAAATCCTGTGTTGGAACAAGACGAATGGAATCAACAATAATGTAGCCATTGGCTTGATCTGAAATAAACACACTATTAGATGAGTTGGGTGCAAATTCATAGGTGCCTAATGAAATCCATTGTTCCCCATTGATTTGCTGATTTTGTGTAACCGTTGTATCTCCATTTTCATGAAAGATTTTATATTGTGCATTGGTGGCCCGGTTGGAATGTGTTGACCACTTTGTGAAGACTTCATAATTTCCTGGTGTACTAACATCAATCGTCCACGTTGCACCATTGCCTAAAGAATCGGTCGCCACAACTTTCACCGCATCCGCAATGACATAACCATTGGCATCATTGCTGAGAACAACTTTACTGGAGTTGTCTAAATTAAAAGTACCAAGCTCATACCATGTACTACCATTGATTTGTTGATTCACATCTATGGTGGTAGTGCCTGCGGTATGATGTACTGTGTAGGGGGCATCGGTAGCGCGATTCGAATGTTGTGTCCACTGTACATACACACGATAGTCTTTGGTTTCTGTTATAGGGATATTCCAGGTATACGTATCCGAACCCGAACCTGATACCCCTTGGCGCAAAGTAGACCCATAACATCCGCCACAGGAAAAAGAAGTCCAGCTACCTACTGATGAGGTGCTCGTGCTGTCATTGTCTACAAAGGTTCCGCTGTTATCGGGTGAATTAGGCGTGAGTTGATGAAAGTTACTGCCTTCATACCAGGAACCAATATTCCAGGTTGTATAAGTGCCTACGATACTAAAAGCATTATCATTATTATCAATAATGGTTTCACTGCTGTTCATGGTGTGTTTTTGTACATCTACCCCTTCATAATCTCCTGTACCGGATGTGGCGGAATTCCATTGACCTGTAGTAGATGTATTACTGGAGTCGGAGTTGTCCACGATGTATTCAGTTGAACCGGATGAACCGCCTGTGCTCGTTGCATCAATGAGTGCAATACGTTGTCCATTTAAATAAACATATTCAATTTGAAAATTGGCTTGCGCATCAGACTCTGCGATCAGTAATCCTGATTGATCATAGTGATAAATGGTAGTCGTGGATCCACTGACTTTTTTAACACGTTCGCCTTTACCGTTGTACGTATAGTGAATAGTGGTGCTCCCATCTGACATGTTTTTCATACGATTGGCGTCACTCACAGTAAACGTGTCACTGCCCGCACTGGTGATGTTGCCATTCGCATCATGGCCAAAGTTTAGAATTTGTCCGCCCGTGATACCTTGTAATTGATTACTACTGCTTGAATAATTGTATGTATCAGTCGTGCTGCCTTTAGTTTCGGTCAAACGATTCCCGACCGCATCATAGGTATAACTTAGATTCCCATAAATGCCATTTCCACTTAAAAGACGATCAAGATTGTCGTAAGTGAAGCTTTGATTACGTGTCGTGTCGTTATTATTCGTAATGGAAGTAATGTTGTTGACCGCATTATAGGCTAGGGTTAAGGACTGAATACTATTACCCGTTACGGTATCAGTGAGCCGATAGTCTTGATCGTAGGTAAGTGTTGTCACTAATCCACTTCCTAACGTTAGGCTTTTGACCGGCCCGAATGGAAGGTAACTTATTAAGTTGGCAATGACACTGGTGTTGCCGTTAAAGGTTGTATTGACTTGTGTTACTTGCCCAATATTATTACGCGAATAATCAACAGTACGTCCACTTGGATAAGTGATCTGTGTGAGATTATCCGCGTCATCGTATTGATAACTCGTTACATAATTTTGACTACTAATGGTTTTCGTCTCGGTAACTACATTCCCTTTTGCATCATAGGCATATGTGGTCGTGCCACTGGCATCAGTCATACTAGTAAGTCGGCCTTTACCATTCGTACCTGCATCATAGGTATAGGCCACATTTAATGTGGTGTCCGAATACGTAATACTCGTAAGTCGATTTAGTGCATCGTACGTATAGGTCGTTGTTTTATTTCTTGCATCCGTTTGGGTAAGTCGGTTGCCGGCATCATCATAGGTGTAAGTAGTGGTTCCAGTATCCGGGCTGACGAGTTGTGTGAGGTTATCGAGCCCATCATAGGAATAGGTCGTCACTAAGTTTCTGGCATCGGTAACACTGGTGAGGTTGTCACGAGCATCATAGGCATAGGATGTGTTATTGCTATTTGGATCGGTTGAGGTAATGAGTCGATCCAGTGCATCATAGCTTGAGGTGGAATTTCGATTCAGTGGGTCGAGTACAGAGATTTGATTGCCGTTCGCATCATACCCAAACACGGTGGTTTGATTCACGCCTCCAATGCTTTGCGTCATGCGGCTGAGTTGATCAAATACTCTACTTTGGGTACGACGCAACGTACCACTTGCATCCTTCACATCTTCTTGGGTGCGATTGCCATCATTATCCAATGTGTAAATAATTTTATTATTTTGATTGTCTTTGATTTGCGTTAAACGATGAGCATTGTCGTAGGTATAAGAAAGATAGCTTGCATTGGGTAATGTAATCTTGGTGAGATTCCCTGCTGCATCATAGTCAAATGAAGATGTATCTCCTGCAACAGTATTTGTTTTAATTCTGCCACGCGCATCATAAGTCATGCTCGTAACCACGCCATTGGGATCGGTCATGGAAAGTAGCCGACCATGCACATCATAGGAAGTATAGTTCGTGGTTTGATTGAGAGCATTTTTCATGGAGGTACGATTACCGCTACTGTTGTAGGTGAACGTAGTGGTATCCGTGACATCCGTACGCGGCCCATTGATGGTCAGTACATTGCCATTGCTATCATAGGTATACGTGGTGGTGCGCGTATTGTTATTCGCTAAATCTTTTTCAGTGCGAGTGAGTAATGCACCTGTACTGTTGTATGTGAAAGTGGTCTCTTTCCCATGATCAGTTATTTTAGTAGGCAAACGTAATGTGGAATGCCATTCAGTGGTGATAGTTCTGGCTTTACTGCTACCCGAAGCTTCAGTGCGTGAAGTTTGCAGACCCCGACTATTATGGACATAAGTGGTGACATTACTATTGAAATCGGTACGTGAGGCGACAAAACCATTGGTATCATAGGTGGCCGCTTGGGCTTGTGAACCACAACTGCCACATTGTGCGCCTGATATATCAGTTGTTTTGGAAACACCAAGTTTGTATTCAAACGTATAAGTATTACTGGCACCTAAAGCATCCGTTGCTGTCGTGGTGCCATTGGTGTTGTAGACAACATCGACTCGATTGGCACCTCCTGCATGTTCACTGGATGTGGCTAAACCATCTGTATTGTATGCATAGGTAGAAAAGCGATTGTTATTCTCGTCTGTAATTCCGGTTAAATGATGCACCCATTTGGTATCTTCATAATGATAGGTTCTACTGTTGTTATCTGGATAAGTAACAGAAGTAAGAACATCATTAGTATAGGCATAGGTGTAGATGTCATTATCTGGATCTATCATCGTAATCACACGATTGTTTACATCGTAAGTAAAACTCAGCGTGCGATTAAAAGGTCCTGTGACAGTTTCCAATAATCCTGTGGTACCGTTATACGTTAAAGTCTGCGTTTGTCCGTGAGTATTAGTAATGGATAACAACGTACCATTAGAATCATAGTCTTCAACAACATTATCTTCACGTGTAAGAGTATATCCAGATGAGGTTTTCTTTATTGCAAATGTAACATCGTTATCGGTGAGACAGTCACTTCCCACGGTGGGACATTGCACCATATCTTTACGTCCAGTAGCGTGATACACATTGATAAAATCCCCTGCAACAATTTTTAAATGTTGAAAATATTCTGCACTCCATTTATCCCCAAAGGATTCATTAAAGTGTTTGGTTGATTGACTGTTGTAATAACGAGTAAAACGTAGTCCTCCCGTAGCGGCCACATAATCAGTTTCGGTTTGATATTTATTCCCAGTGGCAGGATGGATGGGGTTTTCTAGTAAGCAAACATCTCTTGATGGGCCTAAGTTTTTACTTGGATCATACTCAGGAGAACACGCGCCACTACCAAAATCGATGAAAGGAGCAGGACAGCTTGCATCTAAATAACACGCATAGTGGTGGCGTACTGCAGTACCGGAAGTATCATCAGGTGTGACCCATTGATAAATACCATCAGCAGGTCGGGGACATGCTGAATAACCATTCGAGAGTACTGTGTAACAAAATCCAGGTGAAGTAATACCCCCTTCTGACATACATGCATCTGCGGCATGATTACATGCGCTATAGCTTTGTCCTGAGGGTCCAACAAAAACTTTTTCGCATACCCATGAGTTTGCGTATGCACTGTGATGAATATTCATCACTACAAATAAAGCAAATAAAGTAGCAAATACAGCGGAAGGTTTTTTTAAATGAAGCGCACAAATAAGCAACGCGGCAAATGCACGAAATAACATGGAATATCCCCCAAAAGAAATTTTATTGTTACAATATAATGAATCAATATGTCGTATTTATTAACTTAAACGAAAGTGAAAAACATTTTCAATGTCAATGTTTTGACGAAACATTGATTCAATAATTATGAAAGTGAAGTTAGTTTTTGATTAGAGGTGAGTTTTGTTATTCAGCTACTGAAAAATAATTCACAAAAATAATAATTATTTTATCTTGAAATAAAGTTGAATGTTAATTCACTGAATAGAAAATGAACTATCGTAGTGAGGATTTTCAGTTTATCTGTATATATCCTCTATTAAATAAAATCCGTTACTTGCGATGCTTTCTCACTCTTTATTGTGTCAGAAACATACAACACTGGACATTGTGATGTACTTCAGTGTGACACAATATTGGCACAGTTCAACAATAACTGCTTTCAACCAATAGTCCAGCTGCGGTCATTTACCAAGTATTAAGAGCTTATGGCAGTTTATATCTACTTATTTGAAATCATTCTTCTTGCTCATTAATCACTGACAACGCTTCTTTTCTTAATAACATATCTTGAAATTTTTGTACTCGGAAATACCATAAACTAAACCCTGATATGCTTAATATACTCCCAACTACCAAACAAAAGATTGAAAAATTTCGATAAACAACTCTTTCCTTTTGAAGATTATCGAATTCTTTTGTTAATTGCATTACTTTTGCAATAGCTTCTAAGTCTTTCTCAGTATCTATACTTGAATCTCCAGTGACTATAGGGCTTTTAATAATCACTTCCAAACGCGTTTCTAGCCCTGAGAGCTCTTCAACTATTTCCTGAGTTCTGCCTCCTTGAATCCAATATACTGAATAACCAAAAACCGCAATGAATATGCCACTCAATGCCATAAATTTATAAAGATTATCTGTTGGCAAACTTGGTATGTTCATATGAGTATTTAATTTTCGTATTTTTATTGTTTAAAAATTTGGCAGTAGTGCTTGTATATGTTTAATTAAATTAGTTCCATAATAAGTTCATACATAAAACACCCCGCAAGCAATGAACCAGCTAGAACACCACAAATTAAACTCGGATAAAAAAGAATGAGCCAAAATTTATACTGTTGCTCAGAAAATTGTTTTTCGATAGACTGTATTTCTTCGATAAAATTTGCAGATGGATCAACATTCAACTTTTCCTGAATTTTTCGAAAATGAAGCCCTGTATTTATCATTTTCTGCACCTCTGCTACTACAAAAAGTACTGCAGATACTGTCATTAGCAAGCCAGCAATAAGCATTACTAATTTAGGTAGATCCGGTTTTACGGTAACCCACATTGTAAAGAATGCTGCATATCCACCAACCATTATGAAATTTGCATATGTTTGCGATTTTCCATAAGTGTGAGAAATTATTTCTTTAATTGCATCAAGTTGTTGACGAGAAACCGAAGTTGCATGTAATTGTGATAGGCGATTTACTTCAGATGCAATTTGATTAGTATCTCTCACTCTAGCTTCTTCTATTTGTTGTAAGGCATTTGCGAGCCGTTGATAATCATTACCATTCATTGGGTTTATGCAGTTTTGTGCCAGGAATCTGATCTGGCATTTGAGAATTGGCTAACTCAGTTGCATTGAAAGTAACAACATTACTTACATATTTGCGTAATTGTTTTGCAGCTGTATTTTCATGAGTAAGTAAAATAACTTTTTTCTTTTGTTTTTTAGTCAATCGAACTGCCTCTACCAAATCACTATCATTAGAGATTAGAACTGCACACTCAAAATAATCGAGCCATGCATGCTGTAACATTGACACTGCGAGATTAACATCTGAACCTTTTTCTTCTCGTGATCGTACATACAAAGTCTGATATTCGTCCGCTAATGTCGCAAAATAAGGACTTCCTTTTTTAGGTGCAACACGAATTGGTGATTGTTTTTTCGGAGGATTAAGTCTTGATAGTTCTCTTAATGTAGCCGTCGATGCTTTTTTAGGCTTTTCTAAAAAATGCCCTTCTTTTTTGTAAAAATTAGGAATTTGGTTTTTAAGTGCCTGAAAAAATACGTCTTGTCGAACGTGTTTATTTGGGTCTTGAACCGTTGGTTTTACGCGTGCAGTAAAATAACAAGTGTATCCGTAATTAAGATCAGGAAATTCTTCATGTAACGCAACTTCACACAGTTTCCTTACATTAAGCCATTTATACTTTGAATTTTTTAGTGCCTGGTAGTAGAGGTTGAAACCATCTACATAGATATTCGTTCTCATTACTATTAATTCCCCACTCCCAAAAATAGCAAAGGCCCCCGAAGGAGCCTTGCGCCTTGTCACCAGAAGTGACAAGGGGGATTAACTATTAGTTTACTATCATTTTGAAAGTGTTCAATATCCAATTATCAACTATAAGATGCATTTTATTGAATATGGGTATTAAGTCACTGTATTTCAAGTATTGTGGTAATTGATTTGCAGTCTAAATATAATTGAAATTATTCATTTTTTCTTTCAAGGCCTTATTATGCAAGGGTCTAGAGCCACTTCTTCGTAAAATCATTCTACTTCACCAGGCTCAAAAAAATAGAATTTCCGCTTAGGAAGAATTTGCATACACAATATTTTCTCTATCCATGTAAATTATCCACCAATAACGTCCTTAATTTTTCGTACCGTTTTAATAAATAGTGCGCCTGGTAGCTGGGCTATAAAACCATAAACGATAGCTAGAAGAGCTATAACCCATGGATTTGAAACTAATAATACAAGCGGGATAAGAGAAAGCAACCCAATTACTACACCTACTAATGCGGCTAAAGGTTGAGATTCACCTAAAATTAGGGGGACTGGCTGACGAAACTTTACTTTTACTCCCTTAACTGTAGCGGATAACCATATACTAGGAGTTTCTTCAGAGTTGGCAGAATTCAAATAGCTAATATTAATTTTTTGACTTCGATTAAATACAGGAATTAGATATTCACGCTGGCTATTATAAATTTCGTTTTGTGCAGGTGTTGCTGTTGCCCCTTCTTCTACGTGTAATTGCTTTTTAAATTTTTCTGACCACTCTAGAATATTGGGTGTGTCAATAATCTGTGTTGATTCTGAAAGCAGAGTTGTATTATCAGTATACGTTCTTATAATTACATTCTCGTAATCATTTAAACTATTATTAGTTAGCTCTATTATAGAAAAAAATAGATGCCTTATTGAACTGCCATTCCATGTAACAGAAACATTTCCAAATGTTGTATCTTCTGTTGTTATACCAACTCTATTGTGAGTAACAAAATAGCTAAATAACCCACGTTTATTTAGTACACGCTGTGTAATCCATGCTGTAATAACGCCTGCAAGACCACCGAATAAGATAGATAGATACTCATTTTTAAATAATTCTAATAATCCCTCCATATGTTCCATTCCCCTAAAATTCTATGCCTCTACAAATTATTTGGGAGCATTATACTAAACTCAAGCTTGCTCATGGGGCGGGCCGCTGTGCTAGTGATAGCTAGCGGCCCGAGCTTAAATATTTTTATAGCCTAGGGTCGTGCCGCTATCAGCACAGTGGTGGACCCCCATGGCAAGTGAGGCAGGTATTTGACCTCCCCTACTGAAAAGAACTACTATAGCCACGCCTATTCGGTTTAAAGACCAAATGTGGATAAGCCAAGATAGCTTGGTGGAATTGCAACGCATGAGCACAGAATGGAGTAGATAACCCTACTGACAAAAGAGAAGTTTGAATCGCAGGCCCGGTGATTTTCTTTTGTTTAATGGTATAGCTATGTCTTGAGAAAAGTGAGAAGCCAGCCTTTTTTACCTAGACTTGACTTAAGGACACATCTCGACGAGACAATCGTAAGTGATTGGATACATTACAAAATATTTTTATATTAATTAATCATTCCTACATAAAAATTTATGAATCAGAGAGAAATTCATTCTACTGTTAACAAAGCAATTAAGCGTTATAAAGGTAATGCTAAAAAACTAGAAACCGCCATAGGAATGTTGCACCTAGGGCAACATGTTGGCTGGAAAGTACTATTGCTTATTCACGATAAAAAAAGCATTCGAGAGTACGAAAAAATTCTAGGAATTGATATTCGTAAAGATATGCCAGATAAAGGTGAATTAGCGGATAAATCAGTAGCATGGGATTTAGTAAAGAAAGTTTCTAATTATTGGAAAGCGGTAAAAGGAGAAATACCAGGAAAAAGATCACCTGAGTTGAAGTAAAGTATTCAGTGAGTTAATTAAAACAATAGGGTGGTATTTAATACCCCTTTATTTTGAGTATAGTAGGGGGTGTTTATTACCTACTATTCGTAAATATGAAGCCTACAGAGCAGACATTAAATTTAGAGCAAGCCGCTCAGTTTCTACATATGTCTACGGCCACCTTGCGTCGTAAAGCCAAAAATAAGGAAATTAACGCTACAAAACCTGGTAGACGTTGGGTGTTTTTAATAACCGAACTTGTCGCTTACCTTAAACAAGATTATTCTGGTGTTGGGAAAGCGTCGCTAAGTGACTCAACAATGGAGACTGTACTATGTCACTCTATCAACGCGGCGAAGTCTGGTGGGTGTGTTTCACGTCACCGAGTGGAAAACGAATACGTCAATCTGCTCGGACTCAAGACAAAAAACAAGCCCAAGAATACCATGACACATTAAAAGCTGAGTTGTGGCGAACCCACAATCTCGGCGAAAAACCTAGACGGACTTGGCAGGAAGCCATCGTTCGTTGGTTGCGAGAAAAAGAATACAAAGCAGATCTTGAAAAAGATAAAGGCAAGCTACGATGGCTCGATCCATATTTAGGTCAATATTATCTCGATGAAATTAATCGTGATTTGATTGATACGATTGCTGAAATAAAAAAGCACGAAGCCAGTCCTTCTACTGCAAACCGTTATCTTGCTCTCATTCGTAGCATTCTACGAACCGCAAGAGATGATTGGGAGTGGATTGATCACATTCCACGTATTAGACTTTTTCGTTAACCTAAAAAACGTGTGCGTTTTATTACGCAACAGGAAGCAAGAAAATTGATACGAGAGTTACCGACGCATTTAGCGTTCATGGCACGATTCACATTAGCAACGGGATTGCGTCAACGTAATGTAAGTTATTTGGAATGGGATCAGGTAGATGTTAAACGCAATGTTGCGTGGATCCATCCCGATCAATCCAAATCAAGAAAAGCGATTACGGTGCCACTGAATCAAGATGCTTTGCAAGTATTACATGAATGCAAAGGGGTGCATGAAAAATATGTGTTTACCTATAAAGGTAAACCCGTTCAACGCACCACCACCGCAGCATTTAAAAAAGCATGTAAGCGTGCCGGCATTGAAAATTTTCATTGGCATGACTTACGTCATACTTGGGCTTCATGGCACGTACAAAATGGAACCAGTTTACAAGAACTAATGGAACTCGGTGGATGGAGTTGTATGGAGATGGTATTGCGCTATGCACATTTTGCAGGTGAACATTTGCAACGTGCGGCACAAAACATCGATGGCACAATTTCGTCACAGTCGCCTAAAAATCAAACTCTACGTTTAGTAGTAAATAATTGATTTAACTGGTGGCCAGGGGCGGAATCGAACCACCGACACGAGGATTTTCAGTCCACTGCTCTACCAACTGAGCTACCTGGCCAAATTATTAAGAACTACATTTCCCTTGTTTACTGTTAAGACTGAAAATAGGATTTTCAGCCACTCTCCACCTTGCCGCTACGCGACCCCGCCATCCTGGCCAAATTATTAAGAACTACATTTCCCTTGTTTACTGTTAAGACTGAAAATAGGATTTTCAGCCACTCTCCACCTTGCCGCTACGCGACCCCGCCATCCTGGCCACATATGAAGAACGGTTATCTTTTTTAAATTAGACTGAAATTTAGATTTTCAGTCTCTTTTTCTACCTTGCCGTTAGGCATCCCTGCAACGCAGGCTAATCTCAAGAATTCAAGTGAAGCGCGCTATTAAACGTACCTATATATAAGGAGTCAATACTAAATTGATCAATTGTTTATTACTTAGCCTGGCTCAACAAATTCTTTAGGAATTTCTGAACCTTCACCAAAAAAGAACTTCTCCATCTCTTCTTCAAGAAATTTTCTAGCTTTCGGGTCAACCGGGGTCAACCGATATTCGTTCATCAACATCGTTTGATGCCCAACCCACATTTGCCAGCCTTCTTTGGAAACATTTTCATAAATCTTCTGCCCTAATTCCCCAGGATAAGGCAGATACTCAAGTCCCTCAGCTTCTTTTTTAAGCTTCACACATTGCACCATGTGGGGCATGGTTGTTTTCCTTTTGTTGTAATATTTTTTGCAAGGTCTTTCGCACTGGAGCAGCTAGACCAATTTTCTGTGTAGAGGCTTTATACCAAACCCCGAGTTCGTCTTCCATCACACCAATGGGCTTATTACCTAACTGTATGACGGTGGGGTGCATTATCAAGCGAAAATGTGAAAAGGTATGTGTAATAGCAGGCATCCCCAAGCTATTCAAACTATATGTTTTCCATGTTTTTACTAGCCAATTATCCATTTTAGTACTAGCAGAAAATTCTGGAAAACTATACAAACCACCCCAGATTCCTGTCGTTGGACGTTTTTCTAACCAAACTGCGCCATCTCTATCCTGCACAATGGCAATGAAAATTTCTTTTTTAGGCAAATTCTTAGTTGGCTTAGGAGTTGGAAGTTCATGTTGACGTTGTTGTACATTTGCAGTACAGGATTGATGCACAGGGCAATGTGCGCAATCGGGTTTTGTTCGTGTACAAAGTGTTGCGCCTAAGTCCATCATGGCTTGCGTATAGTCTGCAATTCTTTTATTTGGCAACAAGGATTCTGCATGCCTCCAAAGTTGGTCTTCTACCGTACGCTGCCCTGGCCATCCCTCAACACAAAAGTAACGCGCTAATACACGTTTAACGTTTCCATCCAAGATGGCATGGGGCTTATTAAAGCTCAGCGCTAAAATTGCAGCTGCCGTGGACCGACCCACACCGGGTAACACTAGAACCGCATCAAAATGCTTAGGAAATTCACCATCATGTATTGTACAAATATATTGTGCAGCTTTATGTAAATTTCTTGCACGTGCGTAATAACCTAATCCTGTCCAATAGTGCAACACTTCATCAATAGAAGCTGCTGCTAGTTTTTTTACATTTGGGAAACGATGTATAAATTTTTCATAATAGGGAATCACTGTTTCAACACGGGTTTGCTGTAACATAATTTCTGAAATCCAAATACAATATGGATCACAGTTTTTTTGCCATGGCAGATCTTTACGCCCATATTGATCAAACCAAGACAAAACTTTTGTACTGAATAATACCTTCATATTTTTTATTTTATTTTAGCTACTTCTTGTAACCGCTTAACAGTCTCTGTTGCTTGTTTTTTAAACTTTCTCTTAAGCACATACGATCGAATGATAGGGGGCACCCAGAATTTAGGCTGTGCATCGGCTTCGTATTTCACTGTCGTACCAAATGGATTTTTCGCAAGCAACCAAATTGCATACCCAGAACGCAAATCACTTAGCATGGGAATAATAGTAGCCTCTAGTTTTTCATTACCCATCTGCTGAACATCTTCAACCCGTGTGACATTTTTACAAAAAAATAAAATGCACCCATGTACTACTGTACGTATGCGCTCATTCGATTTATCTGGAGATTGCAAAAGTTCGCTTACTATAATCGCGGGATTAAGATCAGCAAGATTGTCATAATCTGTTAGCGCTTGCATAACTTGAGCTGGAGAAGCTTCAACATCAAATTTTGCAGTTAAAAAATAAGTATTATTTTCAAAGCGCACAATGACTTCTACTGCAAATACAATTGAAACTGCGCAACAACAAAGCAGCAAAATGCAGCTTGTTGCTTTCATTAGAATAGTTTTAATTTATCTTTTAACTTGTCACCTAGTTTTTCTTTTAGCTCTTCCACTTTCTCTGCTTTTTTCTCTTCAATCTCTTCTTTTAGTTCTTCTTTCTTTTCTTCAACAATTGCGGTTTGCTTGGCCTTCAATGCGGCTTGTAAATCAACGCCATAGCTTAGATCATCAAAGGGCCCTTTGATGGTGATAGGAATCGCAAACTTACCAGGTTCTTCAGACAAACCAATCGAAATTTTGTAATCAGTTTTGGATTGACCGATATCTACCTGACCTTCACCCTTGGCAAAAATTAATGGTGTGTCTAATTTAAAGTCTTTATTATCAGATAATCCATTAGTAATGTTAAAAGTGCCAAATAATTTATCGAAAACAATTTCTTCTCCGGTTGGTTTCGGCTCGCGGCCTTTCATAAAGGCCACTGCCTTTTCAACGTTAGCAGCGAGTTTTTTATCACGCAATGCGCCATCGCCTGCATTTAATTTTACATTTCCTCCCAGCGCCCGTTTTAACTCTGCAACACTATTACCCGCTGTATTAATATCCAAAGAAAGGTTACTGATACCACGCATATAGGCTTGTTTTTCACCTAAAAAATCAACACTTAATTTATCAATTTGCACACCGGCTAAATCCGTTGCTAAAGCGTATTTTGGGGTTTTACTCCGCACATCGACACTCGCTTTGCCCTTCATGGTGCCATCATAAAGATTCATGGACATGGGAGTAATTTGTAACAAGCCATTTTGTGCAGATATGGTGGCCTTTACATTCGTCATGGTCATACCTGAAATAATTAAAGTACCTACGGCAATATCACCCTTCACATTAAGATCGCGCATGCTTTCCGTTGGTAGTTCTATGGGTTCATTTTCATCGGCTGGCGTGCTGTCTGTTTTTTCTTCTGCACTGGAAGTAGGTAAAAGCTTATCTAGATCCAAAGTGTCTGATGCCAAAGAAAATTTTATTTTAGGTTTATCAAAAGACTGCACCGATGCATTTCCAGTTAGTTTCGTATCTAACATGGAAACAACCAAAGAAGACAAATTTAACGCCTCATTTGCCAAATCCGCATTTATTTCAGTTTGCAGTACGGCATCTAATTTTCCTTCTGGAAAGGCATCACCCGTACCATTTATTTTAATAGTAGTGTTTTGTAGTGCATATTTTTGTGTTTTGAAATTGCCCTTTACATCAGAATCCAACTGCAAATCTAACGCGCCATTTGGAAAAGGTTCACCACTCGCATTCAAATCAACATCTAAGCCAGCAAGATTTAATGTCTGTTGTTTAGAATCGAAAGTGGCTTTACTTACAAGCGTTAATGCAGCGTCGACTTGTGGCGATGCATTCTTCATTTTTAAATCAAGATTTATATCGGTAGGCTTACCATCAACCACTTCACCTGTTATTAAGTTCAGCGGGGCAATTTGAATTTTTGTGCCGGCTTGGTCATCCTGCCAAAATAATTCTGCATCGGTTATCTCAACTCCATTAACTGCGATTTCAAATTCAGATGAATCGCCACTCTCTTCAGATTCATCACTTCCAGGTTCCGTTTCACTTAGTAGATCGTCCCAGTTGGTTACGCCTTGTGCATTTTTATGTAAGTTTACCTTTAAACCATGCAATTTCACTTTAGCGGCTTGCACTTGTCCACTAAATAATGGTGTTAATGCGACCCGTACATCTACTTCATCAACACTGGCCATCGCAGCATCACCAAACCCAGGAGCATTACCAAATTGTGTGCTGCCCAAGTTAAACCCTAACCATGGGAACAAAGAAAGATTAATATCCCCAGCTAAGGTTAAATCACGTCCAGTGGCTTGTTTGGTTTTCGCTACAATTTGTTCTTTATAGGCATTGGGGTCAAAAGTAGAAACAAAAAAGATCGCAGCACCGATAAAAATAACAACCAGTAAAACGATACCAATAATTAAATACTTGATTATCTTCATCGAAGCTCTCCCATCTGTTTTGTTATTGCGGCATCAATTTAAATTTGAGCTCAATATTATTAGTATAAGTTTACCTAGCATGAAAACCTATGCCTGCCACCAAAGTAGACACGCTTTGTCACATAAACATTCAACTATTTCTTTTTAACAAGTGCAGGCTAAATACTCGACTCATTACGAACCCAAGTTCCTGATTTCCCACCTGTTTTTTTTAATAGGCATATGTCTTGTAAAGTCATGCCGCGATCCACAGCTTTACACATATCATAGATTGTTAATAAAGCGATCTGCACTGCAGTCAAAGCTTCCATCTCTACACCTGTTTGTCCACGTGTTTCCACACTGGCAACACAATATACCGCTGCAGGGGATTTTTCTATTTCGAATTCAAGCTCAACTGAAGTAAGAGACAAAGGATGGCAAAGTGGTATAAGTTCTGCCGTTTTTTTTGACGCCATAATGCCAGCGATGCGTGCAATCCCAAGCACATCCCCTTTTTTATGTCCACCACTTTGTATAAGCGCTAAGGTTTGTGCCTGCATGAGAATCCTTCCATCTGCCATTGCAATGCGATGGCTTTCAGGCTTATCTCCCACATCCACCATATGGGCTTCACCTGCTTGATTAAAATGGGTTAGCTTGGTCACAAAGACTCCTAAGTCTATTTCTTATGCAAACAATGGTACCATTTCATAAACCTTGATACGTATTTCATTCAAACACTTTATTTAAAAACAATGTCTGTAAACGTAAAGTATTTTGCCAGCCTTCGCGAGACCATCGGTCGTCCCAACGACGAAATCGCAATTACTAACAACATAACCGTAGAAGAGCTATGGCAACTCGCAACCAATGATATGCCACGACCTGAACGGTTACTGGTCGCAGTAAATCAGGAATACGCAAATTTTTCGCAACAAATAAAAGATGGAGACGAAGTTGCATTCTTTCCACCTGTAACAGGTGGCTAAAGTAATAATCGTTTTTTTGTATTAATTTTAGTATTTACTGAATTAGTATAAACAAGCCACGAGCCTCACGTTGTATATTTAATAACAAAGCTTTAGGGTTTTTCTTAATTGCAACCTTCATATCCCGAATCGTTTTTACACGTTTTTTATTAACGCTAATTATAATATCGCCTTTACGCAATCCGGCCGCCGCTGCATTGCCACTGGCACTTACCACCTCAATTCCAGCTGTGGTTCCTCGTGAGGTATCTTCTAGGGCTTCACTAAACTCCGCGCCACTTAGCTTTTTACTAAGTGATGCACCACTGATGCTATCCATCACTTGTTCTTCCACCGAGGCTGTCAATAGACGTGGCTGACCATTACGTAAGATCTCAATCTCCACATGTGTGCCGATGCGTAATAATCCAATTTCATTACGCACTTGCGCAGAGCTTTCCACTTCACGACCATTTACAGCAATGATTACATCACCTACCTGTACACCTGCCTTTGCGGCAGGGGACTTAGGGTCTACGCGTGCAACCACCACACCTTTTTTACGCACAGTGCCAAACGCTTCTGCCAGTTCGGGAGTCAGATCTTGTGCAGTAAAACCAAGCCTGCCGCGTTTTACCTCACCATGCTCAATAAGCTGTTGCGTAATCTGTTTAACCATATTAACCGGTATGGCAAAGCCAATACCTACATTACCACCACTGGGTCCATAAATAGCCGTATTAATACCCACTAATTCACCACGTAAATTTACTAAGGCTCCACCAGAGTTACCGGGGTTAATCGAGGCATCGGTTTGAATAAAATCTTCATAAGACTCAATCCCTAAACCACTGCGACCTAATGCACTTACAATTCCAGAGGTTACAGTCTGTCCGAGGCCAAAAGGATTACCGATGGCAACAACGAAATCACCTTGACGTAAACGGTCTGAGTTACCTAAAGGTAGTTCACTTAAATGCTTTGCTTCAATTTGAATTACAGCTATATCTGCACCTGGATCTTTGCCAATTACTTCAGCATTAAAGTGCTGACCATCTTCCAACGTCACTACGATGTCTTCGGCTTTATCAATAACGTGTGAATTCGTAATGATATAGCCTTGTTTAGCATCAAAGATAACGCCTGAACCTAAACCTGTAGTACGTCTTTCACGACGTTGTTCAGGCACATCAAAAAAACGACGAAAAAACGGGTCATCAAAAAAAGGGTCACGGACTACAACTCGTCCCGTCGTCGAAATATTTACCACTGCAGGAGTCGCCTTCTCCAACATCGGCGCCAAACTAGGTAACGGTTGCCCATTTACACTATTGGGTAATTCAGCATGGGCTAACGTAAATATACTTAGCAGCATACTCAATGCTACAAATTGCATACGCTTTTTAATCATTATTATTAGTTCTAAAAATTATTAGTTCTTAAAGAATAATCTATAAAATTAATTATACGTCTAAAGCTCTACGCGTGGATCAAACTCAAAACGTTTTGCCATCTCTTCGTAAAAAACCTTATCTTGTTTATTTTTTACATTCGGCATCATAATTTGCAAAGTCACAATTTGATCTCCCGTCGGGTTACCTGGCATACCGCGTTTTTTCAAACGTAATTTTTTACCTGACTGTGAGCCAGCAGGAATTTTTGCTTCAACCCGTCCAGCCAAAGTAGGCACTTGAACACGAGCACCCAATACAGCTTCCCATGGGCTTATCGGTAAGTCTAACAAAATATTACTGTTTTCAACTTTATACCGTTTGTGAGGTAAGACCGTAACTTCTAAATAAAGATCCCCATTGGGACCACCTCCCATGCCAGGTGCACCTTGTCCTGCAAGACGAATGCGCTTACCTGATGTAATGCCTGCCGGGACTTTAACTTCTAGATTGCGTCCATTGCTTAAGCGAATATTTTTTTTCGCTCCATGGAACGCTTCTTCAAGACTGATAGATATATTAGCGTGTTGATCAGCGCCTTGGGTTCGCATGCCTCCTTGATTAAAACCTGAACGATGAAATCCTGAGGTTTGACCCTGTGCAAAACCTCCACCAAACAAAGATTCAAAAAAGTCACTAAAACCAGATGTCTCAAACCCACCTTGTGAAAATTCTGCTCCTGAAAAAATATCTTGCCAACCTGGCGGTGGATTAAAGTTTTGTCCCGATTTCCAATTCGCGCCCAACTGGTCATACGCTTGACGCTTCTGTGGGTCTTTTAACACTTCATAGGCTTCACCCACTTCTTTAAATTTTTGCTCAGCATTTGACTCTTTACTAACATCAGGGTGATATTTACGCGCAAGTCTACGATAGGCTGTTTTTATGTCAGCCTCTTTGGCATCGCGTTCAACACCTAATATTTTGTAATAGTCTTTATATTCCATAAGCTTTTAAAATTATTCATCTACTTACATTGAAACGCCGCGATAACGCGGCGCTTCAGTTTCCTTACTTATTTCAAGCTAGGCTTGAGAACGGTTTATCCTTCAACCGAAATTTTCTTTGGCAACGCCTTTTCCTTTTTAGGGATATGCAACTTCAGCACACCATGTTCCGTTTTAGCAGAAATATTTTCCGCATCTGCGGTATCAGGTAATGCAAAGCGACGATAAAAACTTCCATACGTACGTTCGGTACGAGTGTATCCTTCACCCTCGTCTTTGCTTTCAGATTTACGTTCACCTTTTACAGTTAATACACCGTCTTCCAATGAAACATCAATGTCCTTTGGCTCAACACCCGGCACATCTGCTGCCACTTCATAGGCATCCTTACCTTCCTTGATATCCACTGAAGGCACCCAGTCAGATGCCGTATCCACGTATCCTGCGGAATTGGTATTAAACATACGATCTAATTCTCCACGAAATGTATCCCATGGGTCTCGATAAGTTCTTGCAAGCATGTTTAGCCTCCTAACAAATAAATTTAACTCTTTAGCTTAATAGATATGGGCTAGATTCATTTTTTCAAGGGGCTATTTAAAGGATTTGGTTTCTTACATAGCTTCAAATTGTGCCGCAGAACGGTTTTTTTGCACTGCATCAGGGTTAAAAATCTGGCCATTCATTGCCAAATACACGCCTGGGTCTAGGTGTTGTGCTGCTGCGATGGCATAGCCGATATTAAATATGGCATCGGTATTGCGAAATCGTGCCGGCTGCATGGCTCCTGTCAAAACAATGGTTTTATCTGTAATTTCTTGCAACCGTTTAGCCGTATCGATCATGGTATCGGTGCCATGGGTAATAAGGATATTGCT
Organism: Gammaproteobacteria bacterium; assembly: GCA_965223115.1. Classification (GTDB taxonomy): domain Bacteria; phylum Pseudomonadota; class Gammaproteobacteria; order UBA4575; family UBA4575; genus CBDCUI01. The sequence continues at coordinate 2,561,191 of OZ244982.1, read as the reverse complement.
ACACTCCTCAGCCTTAACACAATTAAAAATTTTGTTTCGGTCTTCATCAGTTATTTCCAAACTGTCTTTTTTGATAATAGATTCCACTGCAAAAGAGAACTTGACCAATGCTTCTTTTAGAATACCGTTTACTACGGGATCTCCAATTTTATATTCACTTAGAGCATCAAAATAAACTTTATCAATTGTGCCACCAGTACAAAATATTTTAACTTGATGTTTTTTTACATGCTGCGCATCTGACATAGTGATTCATCCCAGTAAGTTATTTTTTTGTCATTTCTATTTAAGACTTAAGAAAATCTCATTCTATATTCTGTACTTAGGCCATACAAAGTCATAAATAAAATCCATTTATTCAATATTTTGCACTTGTTCCCGCATTTGTTCGATCAGTACTTTTAAATCTACTGCTGCTTGCGTTGTTTCAATATCTGCAGACTTGGAAGCAATCGTATTAGCTTCACGATTAAATTCCTGCATCAAAAAATCTAACCGACGTCCAATCGGATCATTGCGTTTAAAGATACTATCCATTTCTTGAAGATGGCTTTCTAAACGATCTAATTCTTCAGCAATATCTAACTTTTGCGCTAAATGTACAAACTCTTGCTCTAGTCGATTTTGATCAATATCTATTGATAGCTCGTCCAAACGTTGTTGCAACTTTTCTTTTACAGCCTTTATAACTTGTGGATATCGAACTCGTACAGCCTTTACAATAACTTCAACCTCATCACGCTTTTCCTCTATTACAGACTGCAAGCGTGAACCCTCCGTAGTGCGCATTTCTACAAGCTGTTGTGTGGCATTTTTAAATAGATCCAAACATGCAGCTTGAAAACTTTGCATATCCGTCTCAGACGCATGTACAACACCTGGCCACATTAATAGATCAATCGCTTTTGCCGGAGTATGTTGAGGTAGTTTTTGATGCACAAAATCAATTTGTTTAAGCAAACTTTCAAGCAAGGGTTGATTTAGTTCTAGTGCAGCAGTTTGCACATCTGCAAGTTGATAACGAAACACACAATCCACTTTTCCACGTGCCAGTTTAGTCTGTAGATATTGTCGAAGCTGTGTTTCGATGCGCCGCACTTCTTCAGGCATACGGAACGTAATTTCAAGATAGCGGTGATTAACTGAACGCAACTCCCAGCTAACATTGCCAAAATCACATGTATCCTCCAGCCGTGCAAAACCTGTCATACTGCTGAGCATTTTTATTTATCCTTTTGCTAATTCAATCATTGGCGATGATGCTCATCGTCTTCATTTTTTTGCGTATAATGCGCGACTCTTTGCAATTCCACCAGGCAGATTTATGAATTCTACAAGCAGACCTAGCGATCGCAACCCAGATCAAATGCGTACCATTCGTTTTACACGCAACTATACCAAGCATGCAGAAGGCTCTGTATTAGCTGAATTTGGTGATACTACAGTCTTATGCACTGCCACAGTTAACGAGCAAGTGCCAAAGTTTCTTAAAGGCAAAGGCCAGGGTTGGGTAACTGCTGAGTATGGCATGCTTCCGCGTTCTACCAATAGCCGCATGTTTCGTGAAGCATCAAGAGGTAAACAAGGTGGCCGAACTTTAGAAATACAACGCTTAATTGGACGCTCATTACGTTCGGCAGTAAATCTTACAAAGCTGGGTGAACACTCGATAACTATTGACTGCGACGTTATACAAGCCGATGGAGGTACTCGTACCACCTCTATTTCTGGTGGATTTGTTGCACTCTATGATGCCATCCAGAAAATGTTGCAAACAGGCATGATTGAAACCAACCCACTTACTCATTTTATTGCCGCTGTTTCAGTGGGTATTTATAACCAAGTCCCTATATTGGATCTCGATTATGCTGAAGACTGTAGTGCAGATACAGATATGAATATAGTCATGAATGACGCAGGATCTTTTATTGAGATACAAGGTACAGCAGAACAAGAAGCTTTCACTCATGATGAGCTTATAGCATTGCTGGGCATTGCAGATCGTGGCATTAAAGAAATCATCCTGCAGCAAAAGCAATGTCTTGGTATATAGATGACTAAAAAAATTGTGCTGGCCAGTAACAACGCTGGAAAATTACGTGAGATTCAAGCAGTGCTCGATCAACAGCGTTTTCAACTTATTAATCAATCCAAATTTGACGTTACAGAAGTGGCAGAAACTGGCACTACCTTTGTTGAGAATGCAATTATTAAAGCACGACATGCTGCAGAATCTACAGGGTTACCTGCGTTAGCTGATGATTCAGGTATAGAGGTCGATGCATTAAATGGTGCCCCAGGAGTCTACAGTGCACGTTATGCGGGAGCTAATGCAAATGATGAAGCAAACAATGCTAAATTACTAAGAGAGCTTGCTGATATACCCGACGAGCAACGCAGTGCGCGTTTTCAATGTGTGCTGGTCTACATGCGTCATGCTCAAGATCCTATGCCGCTTATCTGCCAAGGCACCTGGGAAGGCGTGATTTTACATGAAGCTAAAGGGCCTAATGGTTTTGGTTATGATCCACTGTTTTTTGTACCCACCCATGGATGTGCATCGGCAGAACTAGAGCCAGCTGAGAAGAATCGTATTAGTCATCGTGCACAAGCCTTACAAAAATTGATTAATGTACTTGAATAAAAGTAATACTGGTTTTTATGTTTAGTTAAATCAGTGTACTTTATGTGTAACTATGCTTGATACCCCGTTAGCACTCTACATACACATACCTTGGTGTGTAAAAAAATGCCCGTATTGTGATTTTAATTCTCATGAAAACCAAACAGCTTTACCCGAAAACCGATATATCGATGCTTTAATAGCAGATATACAACAGCAACCTAATGAAGTTCGTTGCCGAGAGGTTATTAGTATCTTTATAGGTGGTGGAACCCCCAGTTTATTTTCTGCCAACGGTATAGAGCGGCTACTTTCCGCTATAGATCAACAATTAAGCTTATCCAGCAAGATTGAAATTACTATCGAAGCCAACCCGGGTACTTATGATCAAAATAATTTTGCAGGGTTCCTTGCTGCTGGGATTAACAGAATCTCTATTGGTGTACAAAGTTTCTCTAACACAAGCCTGCACTATCTTGGACGCATACATAATGCACAAACTGCTAAAGATGCAGTACAAACTGCAAAAAATGTAGGCTTTGAAAATATTAATATTGACCTTATGTATGCATTGCCTAAACAAACCTTACGAAATGCTGCACTAGATATACAACAAGCAATAGCACTGGAACCAAGCCATATTTCTTACTATCAATTAACGTTAGAACCCAACACACGCTTTTATCAACACCCACCTGAATTACCTACAGAAAATGTAAGCTGGGATATGCAGCAACAAGGAGTAAACCTATTAACAAAATATGATTACCAACAATATGAAATTTCTGCTTATGCACAACCGAATAAACAATGCATGCATAACTATAATTATTGGCAATTTGGTGACTACATAGGAATAGGCGCAGGTGCACATCAAAAAATTAGCTACAGGAAAAGTAATATTATCATTCGTAGCGAAAAAGCTCGGCACCCACAACAATATATGTGCCACATGTTTAACAAAGAAGCTAATATAACAAAGCAAACTCTTAGACAAGAAGATATACAATTTGAGTTTTTATTAAATGCCTTGCGACTACAAAATGGCTTCAAACAAAATCAATATGAAAACCATACCGGACTCGAATTTCAAGCGCTCCTATCTCGACTTGAGCCGTTGCAACAAGAAGGGCTGCTATTATTTAAAAAAGATTCCATACGATGCACAAATCAAGGGTTTCGATTTCTGGATGAGTTACTACAGCGATTATTGCCAGAACCTGTTTCTAATACTTCACATTTATGAAAAACCACTTAAATACAGTACAAATAATGTGTCCATATTGTGGGGAACACTTTGAGGTGATCACGGATTGCAGCGCGGGAGACCAAGAATATGTTGAAGACTGCCAAATTTGCTGTGCACCTATCGAAATTTCTATTCAGGTAAGCGCTTCAGGTGAATTGGAATCTATTCATGTGAAACGCGATTCTGATTAAAACCACGTATGTATAACCGAATATTTTGTGTTTTTAAGATGGGTTATACACAAGTATGATGATTCATTTATAAAACCTTACTATCACTGGTTAAATATTCAACAATTTATACATAAAAAGAATAAATTTAATAAAATCAAACACTTAAATTCTTGTATGAAATTTAAGCGATTTAACAAAAGTGTCAAATTTCTCGCATTTTGTCGATAAGGTTCAAAACTATTCACAGTTTTATCCACAGATTTTGTGGATAAGTTGCAAACCCCTCTATGGACAATCACTTATAGGATACTAGTTAGAAAGTTTTTAAACTAAGAAGCTAAGTAGGACTAGCTGTAAATACACTTGAGTTGATGGCTTGGGTTGAGTATGATCCGCGGGCCTTATAGATGACATCAGAACCATGAAACCAAATATTCACCCAGATTACCAAGATGTAAATGTTACTTGCAGTTGTGGTAACACCTTTACCACACGTTCCACCTATGGTTCTGAATCTATGCATATAGACGTCTGCTCTCAGTGCCACCCATTTTTTACTGGTAAACAGAAAATTGTCGATTCGGCTGGGCAAGTTGATAAATTTAGAAAGCGCTACGGTAATAAAAATTGATCCATGTCGCGGGTCTGCCTCGCAATTCTTTTTAGCAGTTTCTTAAATGCCTTTACAACATCGTTGTATGCCATCGATGCTTGTGCGCCTGATCATATAGATTCATCAGCTTACGTAACTTCAGTATATGATGGCGATACAGTTCGCCTATCGGATGGTAATAAGTTACGTTTATTAGGCGTTAATACACCTGAACTTTATCCAAAACCTCAACAAGGTGCTAATCAGGCAAAAGCAGCTTTAGAACAGTTGCTTAAAAAACATAACTATTTCATAAAAATACGATTTGATGCTGAGCATGAAGATCGCTATGGCAGAAAACTCGCACATATATTTTTATCAAATGGACTCAATGTGAGTGCATGGCTACTAAAACAAGGTTTAGGCCATTGGATAGCAATGGGGGAAAATCAGGCATATTTGGATTGCTACCAAAATGCAGAACAACTCGCCCGTAAAAAACATCTTAATTTATGGGGAAGATTGCCTAATAATTTTGTACACGCCAAGGATTTAAACTTAAAAAGTACAGGCTTTTATATCGTTACAGGTCAAATAGCGCGTGTCTTTGAGACCGATGTATCAATTTGGCTTGAACTGAAATCAGGGCTACGTTTACGTTTAAATAAACAAGACTACGGAAACTTTTCCAGCAAAATTTACGTCCAAAAGATAGGTGGCGTTATTATGACGCGAGGATGGGTTTATACTAAACACAATAAGTTAATGATGAATATAAGTCACCCAAGCCTTATACAAGCTGGGTTTTTATAATGATTGCGTTTACTAGGAACAAGATGATGGGCAAAACAATTCAATACCTCTTGCTATGTTTTATTTTTACAGCAGGCTTTCTTTTCTCAGGATGTGCGACTAATCCTGTAACAGGCAAACAAGATTTTGTACTGATGTCAGAAGCACAAGAAATTAATCTTGGCAAACAAGCGCATCAGCAAATAATGCAACAATATCGCCCTTATGATGATCCTGCATTGCAGAGTTATGTGGAAGGCATTGTTGAAGAACTCTCAAAGAAAAGTCATCGTGATCATTTAGTGTTCCATGTCACTGTGTTAGATAGCCCACAAGTAAACGCCTTTGCACTACCAGGAGGTTATATCTATATCACTCGAGGCATCATGGCATATATGAATTCAGAGGCTGAACTAGCAGGCGTACTTGGTCATGAAATTGGACACGTTACTGCACGACATGGTGTGCGACAACAAAGTGCTGGTACATTAGCCGGTCTATTGGGTGCAGGTGTAGGTATCCTCACAGGCAGTAGAGAAATTGCACAAGCTGCAAACATTGGTGGCACTGCATTGATACGTGGTTATGGACGTAATCATGAATTAGAGGCTGATCGTCTAGGTGCAGAATACCTGGCACGAGTTGGTTATGACCCTGAAGAAATGATCAATGTCGTCGAAATTTTAAAAGACCAAGAAGATTTTGATAAACAACTTGCTAAAGAGGAAGGCCGTGAACCACGGGCTTATCATGGAACTTTTTCAACTCATCCTGCAAACGATAAACGTCTGCAAGAAGTAGTCCGCGCTGCAAATAAATTTAACACTGCGGCTACGCGTGAAGCCAATCACGAAGGCTTTTTGAATTATATGAATGGAGTCGTATTGGGACCTTCAGAAAAAGACGGCGTGTTACGAGGAAATAAATTCTACCACAATGATTTAAACTTATTTGTTGAGTTCCCCAATAGCTGGAAAGTAGATAACCTGCCTGACCGGCTCATCGCACAGCCGAAAAGTGCAGATGCACAATTACAAATCACTGTAACAGATTTGAATAAAAGACAAACCCCAAAAGAATATTTGAATGAGCAGTTTAAAGGTCAGATCAGTAGTGGACAGAATGTCCAAACCTCAAGCTTTAAAGGTTACACAGGGCTCACTACATTAAAAACACAAAATGGAAAACTACCAAGCCGAGTCGCAGCTATTTTCGATGGTAAACGCGTTTATCAAATATTAATTGCTGGCAAAACCCAAACCTCACTTAACAATATTGACGCAGCAGCACTAAATACGATCAAAAGTGTACGTAAGCTAAAACGTAGCGAAACAAAGTTAGCTAAGCCAAAACATATAAAATTAGTTCGTGCCAAGAAAGGAGATACTTTTGCATCTTTGGCAAAAAAATCTGATCTCTCCCATCATCCCGTTGAACAATTGCGTTTGCTCAACGGGATGTATCCTGACGGCGAACCAAAACCAGGACAATTAATTAAAATTGTTCAGTAAAAGCTGACATATGTGTGACTCTTTAGTAGAGTCACATGTACTTTAATTAATACATTTTCCAGTGCAGAAAAAAGTCTACCTTGTAGATTCCAGTATTTATGTGTTTCGTGCTTGGTTTACCGTGCCTGATCATGTAGTAAATCAAGACAATGAACCAGTAAATGCGGTATATGGTTTTGCTGACTTTGTTTACCAATTTCTACAACAATCCAAACCAAAATATGTAGGCTTTGCCTTTGACGAAAGCCTTAGCACTTCGTTTCGTAACGAGATTTATCCTGAATATAAAGCCAATCGCGATCCAGCACCTGAGGAACTTAAACGTCAGTTTACGTATTGTCGTGATTTTTTACATGCTCTAGGTTTATTTGAGACAGGCAGCCCTCGCTACGAGGCAGATGATTTAATAGGCACTCTTGCTAAACAAATGCGTGCACAAGGTCATCACATCACGATCTTAACTGCAGATAAAGATTTAGCCCAGCTAATATTTGAAAATGACGTGTGGTGGAATTTTGCCAAAGGTGAACGTCACTCTATACCTCAAATCAAAAAACAATTTGGTGTATATCCAGAACAAATCGCAGACCAATTAGCCATTGCCGGTGATAAGGTCGATAATATCCCTGGAGCACCAGGGATTGGGATGGCTACAGCTGCGAAACTGCTAAACCGATTCTCCAGTTTAGAAGAACTCTTGGAGAATTGTGCCAAAATAAGCGAAATGAAAATTCGAGGCGCTAAACGTATTCAAGGTTTAATCGAAGACCATAAAGACTTACTACTACTTTATAAAAAACTTACTACCATTCATTGCGATATAGATTTTGAAGAACCAATGGAGCTTAAACGTAAACAACCTGATTTTGCATTACTGGATACGCTATTTGATAAATTTGATTTTGGCCAGTTTCGTCGTGAACGTTGGTTAAAATTATTGCAGGCACAATAATATTTTAACTCGCCATTTCTTCCATGGCTACATTGATTCTTTTTAACAAACCCTATGGTGTATTAAGCCAGTTTACTGACTCAGATGAACGTCCTACATTGTCAGATTATATTGATATTGCTGATGTGTATGCGGCAGGAAGACTCGACAAAAACAGTGAAGGCTTGTTACTGCTTACTGATGACGGTAAGTTGCAACAGCGAATTTCCAACCCCAAGCATAAATTAGAAAAGAGCTACTGGGTACAAGTTGAAGGCCAAGTAAGTAATGAAACACTTACGATACTGCACACAGGCATACAGCTAAATGATGGATTATCTAAACCAGTAAGTGTTTCTCGCATTGCACAACCTATGAATTTGTGGGCACGTATACCACCTATTCGTGAACGTAAAACAATTCCCACTCAATGGTTAGAGATAGTTTTAGCCGAAGGTCGGAATAGACAAATTCGGCGCACTACTGCTGCCGTACAACACCCTACTTTACGTTTAATACGCTATCGTGTTGGACCTTGGGAGCTCGGTAAGCTGCTACCTGGTCAATATAAGTTTATAAAGACTGGTTAACAGTATGGCTATTGATATACATGAACTAGAAAATCAATTAAATAAAGATTCTAATGATAAAATCAAAATTAATACAATGACTCCTGTACATGGCGGCGACATATGTCAAGCCTATAAACTTGAAAGTGGAGCTAATACTTACTTCTTGAAAATCCACGATGCCTCGATGTACAGCATGCTGCAATGCGAAGCAAACAACCTTAATGCCATTGCAGCAACCCATTCCATTCGTACGCCTAAATTATTTAAGCATGGCCAATCAAATAACTACAGTTTTTTACTCCTAGAGTATCTGTATTTTACACATAACGGATCGCATACTAAATTAGGGGTGATGTTAGCTAAGTTGCATCAACATTACGCAGAATTCTTTGGTTGGCATGAAAACAATTGGATCGGCAATTCTACACAACGAAACGATAAGCATACAGATTGGATATCCTTCTGGCGTGACATGCGTTTAGGGCATCAACTACGGCTAGCAAAAAAAAATCATGCGCCTAGTTCATTGTTACATAACTGTGAAAAATTAATGTGTGACCTTGATCCTCTGTTTGCAAATTATTCACCTAGACCTAGCTTGTTACATGGGGATTTATGGTCAGGGAATTTTGCTTTTATACAAAATGAGATCCCGGTGATATACGATCCTGCATGTTATTTTGGCGACCATGAAACAGACTTAGCCATGACTGAGTTATTTGGTGGATTTAAAAAAGAATTTTATCATGCTTATAATGAACATCTTTCAATTGATACAGGTTATGAAATACGTAAAAATCTCTATAATCTCTACCATATTTTGAATCATTTTAATTTATTTAAAGGTGGCTACGCTGACCAAGCAGAAAGACTTTGTTTAAAGTTACTAAGTGAGTTTAGTTAAGTAAGACAGAAAAACTTTAACTACTGCTTTGCACCTAAGTGTATAGCACGTTGTTTAATTTCTTGTTTAGACAAAGCATTTGGCTGTTCAGTATTAGACCAGCCCTGGATATGACGCATGATAATTTTAGTCAGTGCATCAATATGTGCGGGCTGAGCATTCAATGCCGGAATATAATTGAACGATTCACCACCATTATTTATAAAAATCTCATGATTTTGAATATTTATCTCTTCTAGGGTTTCGATGCAATCTGCAGAAAATCCAGGACAAAATATATCGATTGACTTGAGCCCTTGTTTAGCTAATTTTTCAAGAGTCTTATCAGTATAAGGCTGCAACCATTCAGCTCTACCAAAACGCGATTGAAATGTCAGCACCCATTCTTCATTTTTTAAATTAAGCTCTTCTGCTATAAGTCGAGCAGTTTGATGACATTCACAATGATAAGGATCACCTTGCAACAGATTTCGTTTTGGCAAACCATGAAATGAGAATAATAATTTCTTGCTACGTTGATGTTGTTGCCAATAATCTCGTATTTGCGCTGCACAGGCAGAAATGTATTCCGGTTCGGCACCATAATGATTTACCATGCGCAATTCTGGTATCCAGCGTTGTTGCATGAACTCTTTTGCAACTGCATCAAAAGTAGAAGCTGTCGTACTTGCTGAATATTGTGGATACAAAGGCAATACTAAAATTCGCTGTACATTAATTTTTTTAAGCCTCTCAAGCGCAGATTGGATCGATGGCTTGCCATAACGCATAGCTAACTTCACGTGTATAACACCTGTGGCTTCTTGATCCAATGCTTTTTGTAATGCGATGCATTGCTGTTTGCTAATTACTAATAATGGTGAACCTTCTTGCGTCCATATCTTTGCATAATCTTCAGCTTTTACTTTAGGACGAGTCCTTAATATGACACCATGAAGTATCAACCACCAAAGCACTCTTGGAATTTCTACTACCCGTGGGTCCCATAAAAATTCTGCTAGATACTTTCTTACTGCTTTACTTGTAGGTGCATCAGGTGTACCAAGATTTGTAATTAATATGCCTATACATGCTTCACTATCATGGGCATAGTCTGGCCTACCTTTATACTTAGACATGTGTATAAATTAATCTTTTATGACTGAACATATAATTGAAATGCAGCCACAAACTAGGGCTAACAACTTAATAAATTTAAGGGTAGCGCAAACTCCTTAAAAAAGCGATCAACGCACTGTGCAAAAATATATGTGTTAAGCCAGTTTACTTAAACGTTTGTGTAATGGACTAGTACGCGGAAAATGCGCTAATAAAAATTTCATTTGATCAGCCAAAACACGTCTGCCTTGAAGATAGATATATTCTGCATGTGTAGGCGTAAACGGAATTGCAAGTAACTGCATGCCTGCTTGTTCAGGAGTTCTACCTGCTTTATGGTTATTACATCGCTTACAAGCTGTTACGACATTATTCCAGACATCTACACCACCTCGGCTTAGAGGACGAATATGATCTCGTGATAGATCGCGACGATCAAAGCGCTTCCCACAATATAGACAAAGATTTGCATCACGCTTAAACAAAGCTCGATTATTTAATGGTGGTACATAACTGTCATGGAGAGAACGGTTATTGCCATAGGTAGCAATGATAGAATGGACAGCTATTTCACTACGTTCTCCACTGCATGCATTGATACCACCATGGATAACATATATAGATTCTCCACAAGTGTAAGCAACCTGCTCACTGTAATACAGCTTGGCTGCATCTTGATAGTTTACCCATTCCATGGGCATCCCGGACACATCCGTGCGTAATACTTGTAGGCTTAAATCACTCACTAAGTCCTCCAGATATATCTGGGGTCCAACTGTATCGGTAAATGGTGGTTCATTGCAATTGCAGATTAGACCACAATAATGCTGCAGAATTCTTAAAACCTTGAAATATATGAGGATGCTGTTATAAAACGTTAAATAGTCATTAACGCGAAGTCTGATTACCACCTGCACTTACAGCTCGCGCAAGTGCAGCTTGTGTACGCGCAATAAGCAAATCGGCATAGTCCTCCTCAACCATCTCCGCAATTCCTATGGATATAGTAATTTTCTCATCTACTTTAGTGTCATTTAAAACGATTTGTTGCACAGCATGATGCAAGCGTTTCGAAACAATATCAGCTTGCATTTCGTCTGTACCAATCAGAATTAACGCCATACTGTTTTCACTTAACTTAACAGCCATATCTATGCCACGTAATTCTATTTGTACTGCATTTGCAATAGCCTGATAAATTTTATCTGCAGTGAATTGCTCGTAAATTTCAATTAAATTTTGAAACCGATCAACTTCTAACATCATCATGGTTAATGATCTGTTGCGCATAAAGCAACGCGTCATTTCGTAAGGCAATGTGTCTTTTAGCCACTGTTTATTGTACATCCCTGTAAGTTCATCTTTATCTGCTTTGATGTGACTACGTTCTTCTTTTTGTAATTGTTCATACACGAGTCTATTGAGATCTAACATACGCTTAACAAAAAGCTTCATTAGATTGCGTGCAAAATTTATATCTTTAGATATAAACTCCCATAGCAAATTTTCAGGGATTTCTAGTACCTTACAATATGTTTGCGCTTTAACAAATGCACTTACAGGCTGTTCGCCTATAACTGACATCTCACCAACCGTATCTCCTGGATTCAAGGTTACAATTGCAGCTGCATCAACATGTAAATGCAACCCTAGATTGCCATCTACTATTACAAACATTGAATTATTATCTTGGTCCTTATGTAGTAACAGTTCACCTGGCTGTAAAGTTTTACTGCTGCAATTTACTAAAAGGTCCGCGCATTGTTCCAAATCCACGGCGCCAAACAGGCCAAGTCGTGACAAAGTCGATAAGCTTCGTGTATCTCCAGGAGCAACTGCCATTATAAAAAAGTAAGTGCCTAAGATTAAGACAATACTTTAGCCGAAAGGCTATTAGATAGAAATAATTAATTATCGAATTATGCCGTCTGTTTGTAATAACAACACGGCTAATCACCTAACCTATCAGCTTTGAGAAAATATCAATTATCACTGCCTTGCATTTTTATTATATTGATTTTTCCATCTTTTTCGCATTTTTTGACGCTGTTCAGGCGTCATATTATCCCACTTACGGCGTAATTTTTTTCTTTGCTCCTGAGGTAGGCTGTGAAACCATTTATAACGCTCACGGATTTTTCTACGCTGTTCAGGTGGAAGGCTTTCAAAATGCTTGAAACGATCATGTACCTTTTGTTTCTGTTGTGGGTTTAAGCTACGCCACTTTTTCATTTTGTTTTTGACTTGCGTGCGTTGCCTTGGTGTCAGCGATGACCATCTTTTTGCGCCTCGAGCAAGCTTGTGTTGTTTATTATGTGGTAACTCTGACCACTTGTTTTCAAAGCGTTTCAGAATCTTTTGTTGCTCAGTACTGAGGTCTCCCCATTTAATTACTTCATCTTGTGCATAACCATATACACAAAAAGTCAGAAGCATAAAACAAGTAATAAACTTATTTATTTTCTGCATTCACTGAATCCTCATGCTCAGCTTCTTCAACCATCGACCAAAATAAGTCATACCATTCATCTTGTTCTGTCTCAAATGACCCTAGAATTTCCAAGAATTCCTCATCCAGTTCTTTATCATAGTCATCAACCTCTTGCGCATGCGTGAATTGAAAAATAATAAACAAACATATTGCCAACACATAATTAACTTGTAGCATCTTCTTCTATTAGCCAAGCATAAAATTCCAATTCTTCATACATTTCTAAAGTGTCTTGCGCTGCTATTAATTCTAATACTTCAATTTCTTCATCTTCCATAGTTGTTTGAAATTGTGTTTTTACTATTAATACTGCTATAAAAACAGATAAAACTGTAACTGTAATAGCTTTACCTAAACTTGTTGTAAAAAATATTTTAGATTTGCTATTTTGTGCCAGAGCTTGTTGTCTTACTTTGTTTATCTTTTGACACGTTTCAGCATCAATACGACTAACCGAAGCATCTAAAATTTGATTAATTCGTGCTACAAATTCTTGTTCACTCAAATTTTGTTTATCTTCATTCATATTTAGCTCTGTAGATGCGCCCGCAAAAACTTTATCGCTCTAGAGTAATGTGTTTTTACACTCCCCTGTGAACATTGCATAGCTCGTGCAGTTTCTGCAATATCCATTCCTTCCCAAGCTCTATATAAAAAGGCTTGTCGTTGGCGAATTGAAAGCTGCTGTATCGCAACATCTACTTTTTCTACTGAATGTTGTATGTCCAAAATAGCTTCATGTGTATTTTCTTCAGCTGATAATTCTTGTATTGGATCTGTAATTTCATCTCCTTCACTATTAATTGTTAACCATACGCGCCAACGGCTTTGAACTGTATTTTTTCGATGTTGATCCATCAGACGATTATTTAGTATGCGATAAAATAGTGGCGTCCATTGCTGCGCAGGTTTATGCGCATATTTCTTTACCAATTGCAGCATCGCATCTTGCACAATATCCAAAGCATCCTCTCTATTTCTCGTTGACATTTCAGCAATACGAAATGCTCGACGTTCTACATTCGCTAAGAAATCTTCGAGCTGCTGATTATGCGTTGTAACCAAACTATCCTCACTTAATCAGCAACTTTTGATATCCTTAAAATTAGTTCATTTGCGCTTTAACGTGTCGTCGCTAGGAAATTGTGCTCATATTGCCGGCAATCCTTGTGTCAACGAGGCAAATACAGTATGTAGTAGTCCATATATGTCTACATAACCACTATAACGATCAAGGCCCATTTTCGTTGACACAATCCTTTTATTTAATTGAACTGACGACATATTTAATACTTTTAAGGTAGTTTATTCACACTGTACGATAAGTGAGTTACCAACAACTAAGATTTGTGTTTTTAATACACAATCGAAATTATATCCTTTATTTTCAATTAGTTAGTTACTAATTGTTGAATATAGAGGTAACAATAACAGTATTTACGCTGCTTTTAAGAATGAGTTTATGACATTTTATCCACAGACATATGCACAGCAAGTATCAAATTTCAATTCTTCTCAGCAATACAATTGTATAACTACACTTTAAACAAAGTATAAAGCCATTCAAGAATGAGTATTCTTTCAAGATGAATTCAATTCCCGTATTGCAGATTGCACTGCCTCTCCCCCTATATCAAAACTTTGAATATTTAGCGCCTAGCAATCTAGAGCATGACACAATCAAGATAGGCACTCGGGCCCGAGTCGTGTTTGGTAAACGCAAGCTTACCGGAATTATTGTTAAAAAAAATTGCTTGAGCAGCTTGCCTAGAAACAAGCTAAAAACAGTAAGTGAAATTTTAGATGTTGACACGGTATTTGAGCCTACATTACTAAAACTACTGGATTGGGCAGCTGCTTATTATCACCAACCGCTTGGAGAAGTTTTAAACACTGCATTACCTAGTGCATTACGCAAAGGCAAATACATATCCTTACCTAAAAAAATACTTTATCAAGTTATTGATACTGAAAATTACAATAATAATTTTACCAAAGCACCTAAACAAAAAATGCTTGCAGATTTATTACGTGCTAATCCCGAAGGTCTCTATTCAAAACAAATATCTCAACACATTCCAAATTGGCGGCCTCCTATTAAAGCATTAATAGAAAAAGGAATAGTAAAAAAAACACAAGTAGATACGAATAGTTTACAAACATCATCACACTTGCCGAGCTCAGGAATTACTCTAAATGAAGAACAGCAAAGTGCCTATACAGCCATACATAAACAATTAAAAAAATACAACACTCACTTACTGGCAGGTGTTACAGGTAGTGGAAAAACTGAAGTTTATCTTGCTTTAGCCAGAGATATTATTAATAGCAATAAGCAAGTAGCAGTCTTAGTTCCAGAAATAGGCCTTACTGAGCAACTTGCTCAACGAATTCAAAGTAGACTTAATCTAACAGCTACTCAAATGCATTCAGGTTTAAATGAAACGGAACGCGCACAAGCATGGCTTGCTGCAAAAACAGGCCGCGCTAAAATTATTATAGGCACACGCTCTGCCGTTTTCCTAGCATACAAAGACTTGGGATTAATCATAGTTGATGAAGAACATGATTTATCATTCAAACAACAAGAAGGTTTTTTATACCATGCACGGGACATCGCAATTTATCGTGCCAAGCAATTAGGAATCCCAATTGTTCTTGGCTCAGCAACGCCTTCATTTGAAACCCAACATAACGTCAGCCTCGGACGCTACCAAAAACAAGTATTAAGAAAACGTGCCAAAGAAATGAAAGCACCACAAATTAAGCTTGTAGACCTGCGTTCTAAGCATGTCATCGACGGTTTGTCTAATGAGCTTATTGACGCCATGAAAACTGAACTTGAAAACAACCATCAAGTGCTATTGTTTCTAAACCGACGTGGCTATGCTCCTACGATACTTTGCCATAATTGTGGATGGATTGCAGAATGCTCACGTTGCGATGCGCGCATGACATTTTATAAAAAAACAAATACTGTCAAGTGCCACTATTGTCAAAAAGAAAATAGTGCTCCTGATCAATGTCCACAATGCAATACAGCCAGCCTAATCTGGCTAGGAGAAGGTACGCAGCGTATAGAAACTAAACTCCAGGAAATATTTCCCGAAGTTGCAATCACCCGTATAGACCGAGACAGCACGAGGAAAAAGAACGAGTTGCAGTCTAAACTATGTGATATTCACAATAAAAAATACCAAATTATTATTGGCACACAAATGCTTTCTAAGGGACATGATTTCCCAGGCGTCACTTTAGTGGGAATCTTAAATGTTGATCATGGCTTGTATAGCACAGATTTTCGCGCAACCGAACGTCTAGCACAGTTAATCACTCAAGTTGCTGGACGAGCAGGTCGCAATAAAAATAATGGCAAAGTCTTACTACAAACTTATCAACCTGAACATCCCTTACTCAACTGTTTATTATCTAATGGGTATATGGCATTTTCTGCAGAGGCTCTAGTAATACGTAAAAGCTGTGGCCTGCCCCCTTATACAAATATGATTTTACTGCGTGCACGTGCACATCAACAACACCTGACAAAAAAATTTCTACACAATGTTAAAGACTCGGTAATCTCAAACAAAGATTCAAACTTGAATATTCTCGGTCCTATACCTGCCAGCATAGAGAAAAAAGCAGGTATGTATCAAAGCCAGTTAGTTGTGATTGCTAGCAGCCGCAAAGCTATGCGGAAACACTCTGCTAAATGGATACATAAAATACAACAATTAGCACTTGCCAAGCGTGTACGCTGGACTATTGAAGTAGACCCACTAGAAATGGAATGAATAATTGTTTTCCAAACTTAGTGCAGCTTGTAATAATTTAAGTACAATGCAACGCCGCTGATCATAAATTACTATTAAAAAATGCAATCATTAATATTAAGGCTTCTAAATGATGCTATCTGTGACTTACAGGCAAGTAACGACCTACCTAAAGATATTAAACCTAATATACAAATTGTTCGCGGTAAAAATAAAGAGCATGGGGATTTTGCAAGTAATATAGCCATGATGCTTGCAAAGTCAGCAAATACAACTCCTAGAGAATTAGCAGAGAAAATTCTCAAGCACATCGTTGATGACCCTTCCATTAATAAAATTGAAATTGCAGGCCCTGGATTCCTTAACTTCTATCTACGCTCAGACCATCAAGCTGAAATTTTAAATCAAATTATTAATGAGCAAGACAAGTTCGGACACTCAAATGAGTTTGCAGGAAAAAAAGTACAAATAGAGTTTGTGTCTGCTAATCCTACCGGCCCATTACATGTCGGTCACGGGCGTGGTGCTGCATATGGAGCTACGATAGCAAATATACTGGAGACACAGGGATATGAGGTCTATCGTGAATACTATGTCAATGATGCCGGGCGGCAAATGGATATCCTTACGATTTCCGTGTGGTTACGTTATTTAGATTTATGCGGGGATGAATTCGAATTTCCAAGTAATGCTTATCAAGGTGATTACATTTGGGATATCGCAGCATCGTTACATCGTGAGTATGGCAACCAATATCATTACGCAACTAAGGAATGGATGCAGCTATTACCACCTGATGAACCTGATGGCGGAGATAAGGAGATTTATATCGACGCCATTATAAATAAATGTAAAGAATTACTTAATGGAAAAGGCTATGAAATTTTTTCTGAACACTCCTTGAATACTATTCTAGATGATATTAAAGATGACTTGGAGAAATTCGGTGTGCACTTTAATCAATGGTATTCAGAGAAATCGTTAGTTAATAATAAGGTGCAAATTGTCCTTAATACGCTAAAGGATAATGGTCATACTTATATGAAAGATGGTGCCATGTGGTTCCGCTCTACAAGTTTTTATGACGAGAAAGACCGCGTACTAGTACGCGAGAATGGTCAAGCTACTTATTTCGCTTCAGATATCGCATATCACCTAGAAAAATTTGAACGAAAATTTGATCTTTTAATCGACATATGGGGTGCCGATCATCATGGTTATATGGCTCGTGTAAAGGCAGCCATTAAAGCATTAGGAAAAAACCCCGAACAATTGCAGATACTGTTAGTACAATTTGCAAATCTATATGAGAATGGTAAGAAACTGGCTATGTCTACACGTTCGGGGGAATTTGTCACCTTGCGCCAGTTGCGTAAACAAGTTGGTAAAGATGCAGCACGCTTTTTTTATGTAATGCGAAAATGTGAGCAACACTTGGATTTTGACTTGAATTTAGCTACTTCAGAATCCAACGATAATCCCGTTTATTATTTACAATATGCACATGCAAGAATTTGCAGTATATTTGATAAAGCGAATATAAAACCTAACCATAGTGAGCTTATTAATGCTGATCCTTCTCCATTAACCGAAGAACAGGAAAAGACTTTAATTAATACATTAGACCAATATCCAGAAAAAATTATGCATGCCGCAAAACAGCTCTCACCACACCTCATCGTAAATTACTTACGTGAAGTGGCCAATGCATTTCATAGTTTTTACAATACACATCAAGTTCTAGTAGACGATGAGAAGATTCGATATGCACGATTAAAATTGATTCGTGCTACACAAATCATCTTACATAACGGCTTATCTCTACTAGATGTGAGCGCACCAGAGCGAATGTAAAATGGCCCGTCGCAAAACCGCAAAAAAAACCTCTAGTATTTTACCAGCCTGGATATGGCTTACCTTAGGGATCTTAATAGGTTTGGGTATTGCCATGCTCACTAAGATAAATGGACGTTATTTGGATCAGGGTAATACAAATTCTGCAACTACGCATCAAGAAGATGTGCAAAATACAAAACCATCAAAAAAGCCTAAATTTGACTTTTATACCTTATTACCCGAGTTAGAAGTAGTCATCCCAGATGAAGAGAAACAACCTTTACAGCAACATACTACACAGAAAAAACAAGCTGATTATACTGGAGGGTATCTATTACAAGCAGGCTCTTTTCAGCAGTTTAGTGAAGCTGATGGTTTAAAAGCCCGTTTAGCGTTACTTGGTGTTGAAGCCCACATTCAATCAGTCGATGTAAATAATTCAAAATGGCATCGGGTACGTATAGGGCCTTCAAAAGACCGGCAAGCTTTAGAAGAACTACGCACCCGTTTACGTAAAAACCATATTGATACACTATTAATGCAAGCTAAAGAATGAATTTAGCCTGATTTCGATTAATTTTCTAATTGCTGATCAATTATTTTATATAAGACTTCAGTTTCATTTTTATTAGGTAAATCTGGCCCTTGAGTACCAAGGATTTCGAAACTGTTGTAGTTTTCTTTTTGGATTACAACTCGACCAAATAATTCATTTGCAGCCAAACGAACAACTTTAATTTGATCGTATCTGGTATTGAACTCAGAAATATATCCTTTACTTGTACTCCATTTTGAAAAATAAACACCTTCGTTTGTACATACAATCACACCTTTGCGCGATTTCTTCCCAGCGGGTAAAAACTTAAATCCATTCTTATTCGGATACCAAATGGCACGACTATAAAACAAAATCTGTTGTTCTCTTTCCTTTATATTATGTAAAAATTGTTGTTCAAACTGATCATCATCTACTGGTCCAAATGTAGGGCTATTTGTCGTTCCACATGCAGATAATAAAAACAACAATGGGATTAATAATTTAAAATACATAATATAATAATAACCAGTATTTTTAACTCAATAATGACTCGTACATTAAATTAATGTCATTTTCTAAATATTTTAATAACTGTGGTCGTTTTATTTTTAAAGTTGGTGTTAGTAATCCATTTTCAATGGTCCAGGGCTCTAAATACAAGCATACTCTTCGAATCTGCGCATAACCTGGAAATTCTCTCAAGCATTTTTTCAAACGCTGCAAAACTTGCTTATGTATTTTCGATGATGCAAGACTAGCAACATCTTTAGCATTCAGTTCTAAATCCTTAGCAACGCTACGCCATTCATTTTCATTTAAAACGATTAAAGCGGACAAAAATGGCTTGCCTTCTCCCAACACCATAGCTTGATCAAATAAGGCATCGGTACATATTGCACTTTCCATATCTTGTGGAGGAACTTTTTCAGCGCTTGCCAAAACAATAATATCTTTTATTCGGCCTGTAATATAAAGATAGCCATCCTCACTAATTTCTGCAACATCTCCAGTGTATAACCACCCATCACTGTCTATAACTTCTTTTGTTGCTACATCATTTTTATAATAACCCATCATCACACAGTCACTACGTGTACAGAGTTCACCTTGATCTGTGATTTTAACTTCTACACCTGGTAGAGCTTTACCAATGCTAAATGGATCATTATCCTGAGGACGACCTACACTAATAACAGGACTACATTCAGTCATGCCATAGCCTTGATATAAAGGTACACCAAGACTTATAAAAAATTTAGCAATCTTTTTGTTCAGCGCTGCCCCTCCTGCTATTGCATAACGCAATCTCCCACCTAACTTTTGCATAATCTTTTTTGCAACCAGAGCATTAAGTAACGGCCACAATAATAAATTCCAATGCCATCGCCCTTTTCCAATAATTCGCTCATATCTTATCCAACCGACTTTCAATGCCAAAGAAAATATTTTTTGTTTAAAAGCTGACTCTAATTGCAAAGTGCTCTGCACTTTTGCATATATCATTTCATAAATTCTCGGCACTGACACAAAAATTGTTGGGCGCACTTCTTGAATATCTTCGGCTAATTGTTGCACAGAACGAGCAAAATAGACGGTCGAATTAGACATCATAGGCAAAAAACAACCAGCTGTACGTTCCAAGGTATGCGAAAGAGGTAAAAAAGACAAAAACACATCATCATCATAAAATTCACCACACAGTAACGCGGCATATGCATTGGTAAGAATATTTTTATGACTAAGCATCACCCCTTTGGGGCGCCCTGTGGTACCAGATGTATAAACTATCGTTGCAAGTTCACTTGAACGAATAGAAACGGTTTCAGCATTATCTTCAGTGCCATTGCTTAACCATGTTTGCAAAAACACAAGTTGGGCATCAGCATCGGCAGTATCATTTATTGTTTCTACACAAATTACGCGTTGCAATGATTCACTTATATAATCAAGCTTGGACAGCTCACGCCATTGGCGTTGGTTTTGGATCAGCATTAACTTTACACCAGCATCTTTAATGACGTAAGCTACATTTTCTGCGCGATCATTTGTGTATAAAGGCACAGTTACCAAACCCAAACTTTGTGCTGCAAGATCAAACATCACCCACTCAGGACAATTACGCAACATGATGGCAACACGATCACCTTTATTAACTTTTTCCTTTTTAAATGCTGTTTGAATTATTTCGACTTGCTGTACAACTTGTTTCCAGGTTAATGTTTGCCAGTTTTTTTCTTTATCATTGTAATAGCCATAAGCAATAGACAATGGAGATTTCAAAGCACGTTTATTCAGCAGGCCTGCTAAAGTTTGTGCAGTTTTTGGTGTTATATAATCTGTATTACCCATTTAAATGATTTATACTAATTAAACCCTTATTTAATGCAATAGTATTATTTATTACTCCACATGTGCTAATTTATTAATAAATTCTTTTATTTAGACTTGATTTACGTCTATAACGCCCTTATATACAAAAGATATACATACTATTTGAAGCGTATAGCATGACAGATATATCCTCAGAATTTGCTGTGCCTTTAAAAGGCATTCCAGAAACAGCCATCATTCAATCAAACCTGCCAGTTTTTACACCTCAGCAAAAACAAGAAAAGATTGCCAATATTAAACGTTTGCTTGAACAAGAAAACGCCGTGTTGGTTGCACATTACTACACGAATGAAGACCTGCAAATGATTGCCGAAGAAACCGGTGGCTATGTTTCTGATTCACTTGAAATGGCTCGTTTTGGTAACCGTCACCCTGCCACTACTCTCATTGTTGCCGGAGTTCGTTTTATGGGCGAAACAGCAAAGATTCTAAATCCTGAAAAGCGAGTTTTAATGCCAACTTTAGAAGCTACTTGCTCATTAGATCTTGGTTGCCCTGCCAAAGAATTTAGTGAGTTTTGTGATCAATACCCTGACCATGAAGTTGTAGTATATGCAAACACAAGTGCTGAAGTTAAAGCACGTGCAGATTGGGTGGTTACTTCAAGTATCGCTGTAAAAGTCGTTTCACATTTAATGGATCAGGGTAAAAAAATACTCTGGGCACCCGATAAACATTTAGGCCGATATATTGAGAAAGTCACCGGTGCAGACATGGTGCTGTGGCAAGGTGCATGTGTAGTCCATGAAGAATTTAAATCTCGTGCATTGGGTGATCTTATGGAGCAACACCCTGATGCAGGTATTTTGGTACACCCAGAATCACCTTCAGCAGTTATAGATGTTGCCGATGTAGTTGGATCAACTACAGCTTTAATTAAGGCTGCAAAGGAATTACCTCATAAAAAATTTATTGTTGCCACGGATAACCGTATTTTCTATAAAATGAAACAGGAAGCACCTGACAAAGAATTTATTGAAGCTCCTACTGCAGGGGAAGGCGCAACATGTAAAAGTTGCGCACATTGCCCATGGATGGCAATGAATGGCTTACACAATCTAGAGGCAGTACTTTTGTCCGGTGAAAATGAGATATTTGTGGACGAGGAAATTCGTAAAAAGGCATATCGTTCCACCAGTCGAATGCTCGATTTTGTCGCCCATTAAGATGCCTAAACATCCATTTGACGAGGGAACTGACAGCTTCGTCGCCCACTCGTGCCTTTTGTGCACTAGACCCTAAACTTTCACCTAAAATTAACGCAATATCACGTATTAATAACTGGTAGGAGCTAATTAAACCTGCCGGAATAATTACATTATGTCAGCACAAATAAATACTGGAATTCACGCACCTTTATCTATGAAGCAGTTTATAAAGCTACTGCAAACGCTTCCACCTGCGCGTATTTCAGAACTACCTATAGAACGCTTGCCTAATAATATTCCAGCAGATATCAGCGAAAAAATTCCAATGGCATCTCGTAGTGCCGTCGATGACTTGATAATGAATGCTAATTCATTTCATTTAAAACGTCGTATGCGCGATCAAGAAGTATATGGCGATCATCTGGTTGCAGCTCTTGATAAAGCCAAAACGACCACAGGATCAGCAAATTTACGCGTCTTCAAAAATAAGATATTACTGCTTGTAGATATGCTACAGGCAGCTCAACGAGGTACAAGAAAAGTTGGAAATGCAACATTTGTAAAACACATTGGCTCTATAAATAATCTATTAATTGATGTAAGAAGTGAAACCATTAATCTACATGAGAGCTTGGCTACACTAGAAAATGCTAAACCAATAGATGATGACGATAAAAAACGTTTTGTAACCTACATAAAGCTGCTACGCAAACAGACAGGTTCTATTAATAAGATTTTATCTGAATATTACATTTTGCGTTTGAAGGTTTTAGCACGTGCTATACACCAAAAACGTAAACTTATCGAATCACGTGAGGAAACCATTCAAGTTAAACAGCAACAACTTGATACGTTGCGAGTGGATCTACAGGAAGCTCAGTCCCTGTGGAAACGCACTATGAAAAGAAAACAAACTATAGACGAAACCAAAGAGATTCAACAACAAATTTATGATTTAGTAAACGAAATTAAAGCCAGCGAAGTCGTAATTGCAGAGAATGACTTAATTTTATGGTTAGATGCTATTGTAGAAGCAAGTTTAGATCAAGAGTCTAAACAACGTGTAGTAAAATCGTTACGACAAGCTCGTATATCTTTATATTATCTATTAAATAAATTTTGCGCGACGCAAGAGGCATCTGCTTTACAGATTGCTCAAAATCCATTTATACAAGTAGACCCAGAAAAAGCAATCAAATTTGTGCTAATGTCTGAACAGTTTATCTTGAATTACTTCACCAAGAAGAAAAATACTGCTACTGCATGGTTAAGTGGTGCTGCCGAATCTAAAATAGCAGAGCTTGATCAATTACAGAAAGACATACTGGTTGAATTAAGACGTGCAAGCAAATCCATGTTTAAACTCTAAACTGCCTTTAAGACGAAACGTCATCAACTTTTTTATCTTGCTCTAAAGTTTCCGACTCTTGATTCATTGTCTTTTCTTTAAGTAAACGTTGCTGCTCATGCTCACGAGATATCGTAAGCATTATTATTGTAGATGCAATTGCAATTGCAATTGCAATGGCTTGCGCAATTATCCATGATTTATTCGAACGCCCATGTAAAACCCAGTACAAAATCCAACTAATCAGGAAAAAAATTAAACATCCAAACCAGTACGCAGCAACCTGCACTGAGGATATTGAATTTCGACTAGCATCATCAATCTGCAAAAATAGAATATAACCCACTACCGTCAGCAAAACACAAACAAGGACATGGGAGAGAAAACGCAATCGCATAACTATTTACCAATAGCAAAAATTTAAACTATGCAGGAAAATGATTTTGTGGTGGAATTTGTAAATGATAGCCTTGTTCTATGATATTAGCCAACACCTGCTTAGCATCTGCCATTGCGAGCTTGCGATCTTTGGTTAAGTCAAACTCCAAAACAAATTCAGGTTTACCAAAAATATCTAGTAATTTATGTGGTACGTTATGAAAATCATCTTTTTGGTCTAAATAGATATAGGTGTCTATTTTACTTAGGCTTTTGTATACATAGCATTTCATTATTACGCATTATAATACTACATAAATAATGTAAGCCTATAACTGACTTGGGTTAAGCCCCTAGATAGTATATTTGAAATAAGTATCTATTCTACCGGCAAAGAAATAGGAGCTTCATTTTCCTCTGCTTGAGGCACATTTACAGGCTCTACATCAGCATTAGGTGTGGCAACAGCTTCTTCTAAAACAGGTGTTTTTTCAACTACCGTAGCAGCTTCATTAGCCTCAACACTTGGCTCTGCTTTTAATAACTCTTGTGTAGACTCAGCTATAGCTTCTTGCTTTTTAGCAACTGGTGGTGGTGCTACTGTAGCACTTGGATCTACTAATAATAAGATTGATTGAATCTTTTCAAAATTATGCTCAAATGAAATCATCCCACCGCTAAGCTGCTCCTCCAGTGAGATAGATTCTTCAGAACTTGCAATTAGTCGTCCACGTTTTATCGTGCCATCAACAAATACCACTTCAACATTTGAACCAATAGACGAGTCAATATCTGCTATGTCTAATTTGACTTTTTGTACTTTAGGACGAGCAGCATTTGTTACTGTTTTATCTTCCTTCGGAGCTAAAGGTTCGATTTCTTTAGCAGAAAATCGGTTTTCATTTGTACTTAGAATTGGGTCATATTCTTCTTCATCTTCATTCTCTATGACGATACTTGCAGCTTCTTCTTCGTTAGGCAAGGGCTCCGATGATGGTAATGCACTTGGTAAGTTCTGTACTATTTCTTGATCCGCTAGGCCAGGAATACTACTTGCACCACCGCCATATAACCCCACGGCTGCCATCACGATACCCACTATGCTCATTGCAAATCCATTGCGGGCCTGGTCTTTATTCCATTTAACGAAGCTATAGATAGGACCAAATATAGGCACCAAAAGAAGCACTAGTAATCCCCAAAAAAAACTTTCTGAAAAGGCATCTAACAACACCATGATCATACCGACTAAAATCAGCAGGAAACCAAGAATTAAAGCAATTTGGGCTAACATAATTCTTACTATAGCTTATTTGTATTAATCACTAATTTAAATAATTGTTTGTCTGCAAAGAATATTCAAGTACTTGTAGTACAATACTTTTACGTTTTTCAGACATCTCTATCTGGTTTAGCTTTTTACCCCAGGTCTTACGTATCTTCTTAGAATCAATGTGCACGTAAGATAATATCTCTTCAATGGTATCACCAGGCTCTTCCTCACAAATATGATAGCCCCCATCGGGTTTCAGCTCTATATTGACTGCATTTGTATCCCCAAACAAGTTATGTAAATCACCAAGTATCTCCTGATATGCACCGACGAGGAAAAACCCCAGCACATAATCTTCATTAGAACTAAGCTCATGTAAGGTGAGATATGGACTAATACCCTCTCGTTCTACATAAAAATCAATTTGCCCGTCAGAATCGCAGGTTAGATCATGAATATGCACTTTTTGTTGTGGCGCTATATGCAAGTGATGTAACGGTAAAATAGGGAATATCTGCCCTAAGCCCCATACATCAGGGGTTGATTGAAATAAAGAAAAATTACAAAAATACTTGCCGATAAACATTTCTTCTAACTGTTTATTATCAGTATGTGATAAATCAACTTCATGGCGTAGCAGCAATTGACACAATATTGCATAAATTGCTTCTGCTTGCGCCTTTTCTGTAAGAGACATCACCCCTTGAGAAAATTTTTTTTCTAAATCCTGAAAGATACTAGTCAACTGACTATAGCTATTTTCTACATTTAATTTATTTTTCGAACTAAGAGCTGATTGAATTTTATCACTTAATTCAACAAGAGAAGTTAAACAAGATGCTTTTTGCTTCGAGGCTATATGTTTGTTCTCTATGCTTGTGGCCAACTCCTGATTTTCCGCTTTAATCACATTAGTTAATAACACTGCATGATAAGCAGTCATGACTCTACCATTTTCAGTAAAAATTGTAGGCGCCTTAATGTGTTCCTCTTTACAAATATTATTTATTATTTTAACTACGGTGTTTGCATAGTCACAGATCGAATAATCAACTGAGAAATAAGAATTTGAATTGCTACCTTCATAATCTACCGCAAGCCCTCCTCCAACATTCAGCATAGATAACTTAATACCTAGACGAGTTAACTCTGCAAAATACCTCATGCCTTCTACAACACCTACTTGTATATCATGTAAGGAAGGAATTTGAGAGCCCATATGAAAATGTAACATTTGCATCCATTCCACAGCACTATTATCGTACAGCTTATTTATTAACTGTAGAGCTTGATTTGTAGTTAAACCAAATTTAGAACGCTTCCCCCCCGTATTTTGCCAATTACCTTCAGCAATAGATGATAAACGTATACGCATACCTAGCACAGGCACAACATGTAATTCATTAGACAACTCCAATACATGCTGGCACTCAAGCAAGCTCTCTATAACTATAATGACCTCATGACCAAGCAAGCCGCCAACTAAAGCCAAACGAATATATTCTTTATCCTTGTAGCCGTTACAAATAATAGTTTTATTTTCTACAGATCCTAAGCATGCGATAAGCTCTGCTTTACTACCTACTTCAAATGCAATAGGCCATTGTGTTTGGTCATCAAAATGTTGAATAACCGTAGCCTGTTGATTTACTTTTATCGGATAAGCCGCTACATAATTGCTTGGGTAAGCATAATTTGAAATCGCTTTATTAAATTCTGAGCTTAAGGTCGATAACAACTTTTGCAAAAGATGTGGAAAGCGGACCAATACAGGTAAATTAATCCCTTGCTGCTTAAGCTGCTGGCTTAATTCATATAAATCAACTTCTGATGAATCTGCCTTAACTGTTACATGTCCAGCGGTGTTGATATCGAATAGACCCAAACCCCAATTGGTTATACGATAATGCAACTTTGCATTATCAGTATTCCATTTTTTATTTTCATTCATATGTTTTTATTTTTATGATTTTTACTTAAAATTTATATTTCATTAATTAAAGAACTATTGTTTAAATAATCAGGAACCTTAATGATCAATACTGATAAAAAATGGTTTACCGAGGAATGCGCTGAATGTGGTACTGCATTTTCACTAGAAATTAATAACAAACTCCATGAAGAACAAACACCTTTTCAAAAAATAGAAATCTATTCAACAAAAAACTTTGGTAATTTAATGGTAATTGACGGCTTCGTAATGCTAACGGAACTTGATAATTTTATATACCATGAAATGATATCTCATCCTGCAATTTTCAGTCACCCTGATCCTCAGCATGTCGTCATAGTAGGAGGAGGTGACTGCGGCACACTACGAGAAACAGCGAAACATACGCAAATTAAAAGTATTACACAGATAGAAATTGATGAGCGTGTAACTCGCCTGGCAGAAAATTATTTTCCTGATTTATGCACATCCAATGACGATCCACGTATTAAATTTATTTTTGATGATGCTATCAAATGGATGCAGCAAACGACTGAAAATTCTATAGACATTATTATTATCGACAGCACCGACCCAATCGGTCCAGCTGAAGGGTTGTTTTCAACGTCATTTTATAAAGATTGCTTACGTACCTTAAAATCAAACGGTTTACTAGTTCAACAAAGTGAATCGCCTTTAATACATTTCGATAGTATTATTAAGCCTATGCATAAATGTATGCATGAGGCTGGGTTCTCTAAAACTAAACTGATTTTTTTTCCACAACCATGTTACCCCTCTGGTTGGTGGACAGCCACGATGGCCTATCAAACTGAACGTTCATTATTCACACGTGAGCAAGATATAAAACGCTTACAATTTACGACTCAATACTATAACCATGCTATACATGATTCTTGTTTAAGTATTCCAGAATTTATTAAAAATAAAATCACAGAATAAAAAGCGCCTCACGAAGAGGCGCTTAAGCACATGCGATAAATGTTAACTCTATCGGTTAATCATGAAATAATTAGGAGGAGGCCTACTTATTTACAAATTCAGGATAGGCTTCCATGCCGCATTCTGAAAGATCAACACCATCATACTCATCCTCATCGCTCACTCGAACTCCTAAAACGGTTTTGATAATTAACCAAACTACAAAACTAACAATAAATACCCAAATAAAAATTGTAGCGGCACCTACTAATTGGCCAGTAAAGCTAGCACCACCATCATCAGTTAATGGATTTGTTACCGGCACTAATAATAAGCCCAATAAACCAACAACCCCGTGTACAGAAATTGCACCCACTGGATCATCTATTTTTAACTTATCAAACATAATAATACTAAAAACAACTATGAGCCCGCCTAATCCACCAAATAAAGTTGCCTGTAAAGCAGTAGGTGTAGAAGGTTCAGCTGTTATGGCAACCAAACCAGCGAGCGCGCCGTTTAATGCCATAGTTAAATCTGCTTTTCCAAACATTAATCTGGCAACTATTAATGCTGCGATCAAACCACCTGCTGCTGCTGCATTAGTGTTCATAAAAACCACTGCTACAGAATTTGCACTTTCGACACTCGCTGTGGCTAACACTGAGCCACCATTGAAACCAAACCAACCTAGCCAAAGTATAAAAGTGCCAAGCGTTGCCAATGGTAAATTCGCTCCTGGAATAGCTTGGACACTGCCGTCAGGAGCGTATTTTCCTTTGCGCGCTCCAAGTAAAATTACACCTGCCAAAGCAGCGGCTGCACCTGCCATATGTACAATTCCTGACCCTGCAAAGTCAGAAAAACCCAAATCACTAAGTGTATACATTCCAAATACAGATTCACCGCCCCAAGTCCAACTACCTTCCATAGGATAGATAAACGCTGTCATAATTACTGCAAATAGCAAAAAAGCCCACAACTTCATACGTTCTGCTACAGCACCTGAAACAATCGACATTGCCGTTGCAACGAATACAACCTGGAAGAAAAAGTCTGCCGAAGGCGCATAGCTTGCTGGATCCTTAACTCCAGCAACACCATCTCCAACAATACCTGCTAAAAACATGGTAAATTCACCGCCACCATACATAATAGAATATCCGCAAATCATGTACATTGTGCAAGCCACCGCGTACAAGGAAATATTTTTTGTAAGTATTTCGGTCGTATTCTTGGCACGTACAAGACCTGCTTCTAACATTGCAAAGCCTGCAGCCATCCACATCACTAATGCACCACACACCAAAAAGTAAAAGGTGTCCATCGCATATTGCAATTCAAAAATTTGGTTTTCCACAATTCCCTCCTAACGAGAATATTTTTTACAATGCGTCTGTGCCGGTTTCTCCGGTTCGAATTCGTATTGCCTGTTCTATTGATGCAACAAAAATTTTGCCATCGCCAATTTTTCCCGTATTTGCTGCTTTACTGATCGCCTCGATAACCGAATCTAAAAGATTGCTATCGATAGCGATTTCTAATTTTACTTTTGGTAAAAAATCTACAACATACTCTGCCCCACGATATAACTCTGTATGCCCTTTCTGCCTACCAAAGCCTTTAACTTCAGTTGCAGTTACACCAGTTACACCAATTTCAGACAAAGCTTCGCGAACATCATCAAGCTTAAACGGCTTAATTATTGCTGTAACAAACTTCATATCTTTTACTCCTACATTTTTTATGAGTTTTAATAGGAACATTTCTATTAAAAACTCGAATGCTTAATAATTTTTTTACTAGAACACCTCGTTGAAAATCTCAGTACGATGTTCTAGCAAAATAATTTGATGGTTTTTCAGCTACCCCACTTCATGATGTCGAAACTGCGGTGAATTCCAACATAGGCTTCAGTTTCATCACCGTCAGAAGTTGAGCTTCCATCACTGATTAAACCCACAGGATCATTATCAAGATCGGTATGTACTAGAGCTGCTGTGACATCAAAGCCACCTAATTCAAAACCATAACCAAGTTCAAAATATTCACCTAACTGATCATCCGCATCATCTTCAAATGTGCCATAGGTTAAATAAACACCATTCCAACCAACTGTTGCAGCAAGAAAATCATATTCATCACCTTCAATTGCACCGTTGTCGTCAACAAAGTCACCGTTATAATCACCACTAGTGTATTCAAGGTCGATTGACCAAATATCATTTGACCATCCAGCGTAAAAATTCACTTCGTTATATTCATTATCAAAGCTATCTGAATATTGGTAAGTCGTTCCCCCCGCACCAAGGTAGAAACCATTGGCGAATTCATGCACATAACCACCATAAATGTCATATTCAACTCCTGTGCCTACATCTGCAATCCAGGTGCCGAGATAAAAACCACCAACCTCTAAATCTATGCCGCCATTTCCGACACCTGTATCTTGAGGAATGCCGCGGAAGATATAATCTGACAAAATTCCCGCATTACCTGAAAGCGTCACCTCTGCCGAAGCGGTATGCATAAATACTGTGCAACTACTTGCAACTATGGAAGCCAATGCCAAGTGTTGTAGTCTCTTATTCATTTAAATTCCTTCCCTTTGTTGTAAAGGCGTTATGTATATTTCACTATGCCAATTGCACAGGTCATGCCAATATATTTATTTATATTAAAAACAATGTGTTATAATTTTTTTTGGTTGTTTATATTAGATTCGCACTAAAATATCGCACTCACATTAATCATTTCTGCACTATTTTGATGCGCAGAAATTTTTAACCAATTGCTTACACTATTTAGATTGTTAACCAGGAGTACAAAATGAAAATAGATACGCAAGCGCTTGATGAAATCGTGAAAAAAATCAGTTCAGCAATACCTGATGATTTAAAAGCAGCCAAACAAAACTTTGAAAAAAATGCTCGAACTGCAGCAGAAAGTGTGTTTCAGCGCCTTGACCTTGTCACTCGTGAAGAATTTGATATCCAATCGAAAATGTTAGCTAAAAGCCAACAACGCGTTAAAGAACTAGAACAACGTATCCAGGAGCTAGAACAAAAAATATTAAATGATAAAAACTAAATTTGTATGAATCTCGCAACTGTTTTTTCACGTGCACAATGTGGCATGGATGCACCATTAGTCTCTGTCGAAGTACACCTTTCTAATGGATTACCAGGTTTATCAATTGTTGGCCTGCCTGAAGCCGCAGTAAAAGAAAGTAAAGATCGTGTACGTGCTGCACTACTTAATTCAGGCTACGAATTTCCAGCACGCCGTATCACCGTTAACTTAGCACCTGCAGATTTACCAAAGGAAGGAGGAAGATTTGATTTACCTATTGCACTGGGTATATTGGCTGCCTCAAATCAAATTCCTCAGGACCCTCTACATAATTACGAGTTCCTAGGTGAACTTAGCCTAAGTGGGCAATTACGGGCTATACATGGTGTATTGCCGGCTGCAATCGCAACTGAGGCTGCCTCAAGAACTATTGTCGTACCTTTAGATAATGGCAAAGAAGCGCTAATCGCAAATGGATCTATTGTGCTGGCTAGCAATAGCTTGTTGGAAATTTGTAATCACTTATCTAATCAAGAATACATAACTCCCTACACTCAAACTATCGATGCTAATCAGAATATAGAGACTTCTGATTTAAGCGATGTATGTGGACAACACCGGGCCAAACGTGCCTTAGAGGTTGCAGCCGCAGGTACACATAATATGCTAATGGTTGGTTCGCCTGGCAGTGGTAAAACCATGCTTGCTAGTCGCTTAAGCAGCATACTACCCAAGCTGACTGAACAAGAAGCCATAGAATCAGCAAGCATTTATTCAATTAGCCACGCTGGTTTTGATCAACAACAGTGGGGAATACGTCCTTTTCGTGCTCCACACCACACAGCTTCAGGAGTAGCACTCGTAGGCGGTGGTTCTCATCCTATGCCAGGTGAAATTTCTCTTGCACATAATGGTGTACTGTTCTTAGATGAGTTAACTGAATTTGATCGTCGTGTACTAGAAGTATTACGCGAACCTTTAGAAACTGGCCACATTGCAATTTCGCGCGCAGCTCGGCAAGTTCAATTTCCTGCACGTTTCCAACTCATTGCGGCCATGAATCCATGTCCTAAAGGCTGTGATATAGACGTTAATGGATCATGTTCTTGTACACCAGAACAAATTCGTCGCTACCGCACACGCATCTCGGCTCCATTGTTGGACCGAATCGATATTCATATTGATGTACCACGTGTACCGAAAGAGCAGTTACTGCAAAAATCTACTCAGGATGTCGAATCAAGCAAAGACATTCAACAACGTGTAGTTAAAGCGCACACGCGCCAAAGGAAAAGACAACAAAAACTCAATACTAATATGCACAACAAAGACATAGAGCAGTATTGCCAACTCAATGAGGAGTGTGAAAATTTAATGCATAATGCTTATGAGCAATTACGCCTATCTGCGCGTGGCTACCATCGCACCCTCAAACTTGCACGAACCATTGCTGACTTAGAAAATAGCGATATTATCCTTGCTAAGCACCTCAGCGAAGCAATTAGCTATAGAAATTATGACCGTTTATTAAATTAAGAAATGTAACTAAAACAAGTGAGAAATAGTCATCTACTTAACAGACTCCAACATGTAGTCAACCGTTTTCTTAATATCATCATCTGAAAAATCAGTACGGCCGCCTTTTGGAGGCATTGCACCAATACCATTGATTGCACTTGCATGAAGCTGCTCTGCACCTTTAGAGATGCGATCTCCCCAGCTAGTCTTATCGCCGTATTTAGGTGCATTCAATACTCCCGTTGCATGGCATGCACTACAAGCCTGTGTATAAATCTGTTCCGCAGATAAACTTGCATCAGCCACCTGCATTGCCTCACCATCCGTACTTGCAGAATCTCCCGTTGTATCCGCCATCTCGGTTTCACCCTCAATACTGATACTCCCCACTGGGGCTGTACGCTCTTCGATTTTGCCTTGTATAACAGGATCATGCGAATAATCAGCATCAGATATCAATACATTTGCTAATGCTAAAATACCAACCGTAGATCCGATCAGTATACCTATTACAACCATTAATGTCGTTGCAAACTGCTTATCGTTCACACAAACTCCTATTTTTATGTTGGCTTAATACTATTTCTTAGTAAATTATAAATAATGATTAATATGAATCCAAATAGCCCAAGTGTGGTGTCTATGAGTTTGCCGATGGACGTAATTAAAAACTTCCAGTTACAACTATAAACACATATATATGGTTTTCCCTGCAGCTCCAGATCCACATGCTATTGCCATATTAGCACTCACCATCATTGCTCTCATATTATTTACACGAGAACGTATCCCTTTAGAGACATCTAGCTTATTCGTAATTGCAGTACTCGCAGTTGGTTTTGAGATATTCCCGTATGAGTATGAAAATGACCGTTTGCACCCAATTGAGCTATTTTCAGGATTTGGACATGAGGCATTAATCGCTGTTTGCGCGTTAATGATTGCAGGCCAAGGTTTAGTGCGAACTGGAGCTCTTGAGCCAATTGGCCGTTCATTAGCAAAACTTTGGCGTATTAGCCCTATTATTTCTCTACTTTTGACTTTAATAATTGGTGCGGCATTAAGCGCATTCATTAATAACACGCCTGTAGTTGTTTTACTGTTGCCCATTCTAATCAGCGTATCATTGAGAACCAATCGCTCACCAGCTGGTGTATTAATGCCAATGGGTTTTGCAACACTAGTAGGCGGAATGTGTACTACTATTGGAACGTCAACAAATTTATTAGTAGTTTCTGTAGCAGCAGATCTAGGCATTGAAAAGTTTTCAATGTTTGACTTCTTACTACCTGCCAGTATTGCATCGATTATAGGTATTACTTACTTATGGTTAATAGCTCCACATATTGTTTCAGAACGTGACACGCCATTAACAGACAGTTCACCACGCATATTTCTTGCGCAGTTATATATTGCAGAAGAAAGCAAGTGTGTAGAAAAAACTTTGGCTGAGATCATTAATTTAACTAGTGGCATAATGAAGATTGAACGTATTCAAAGAGGCGAAGACACTTATCTATCATTATTACCTGATGTTGTAATTAAAGCTGGTGATCGTTTGTATGTTCGAGATACGCCTAAAGCTTTAAAAGAGTTTGAAGAAGTTTTAGAAGCCACATTATATTCAGACAA
Source organism: Gammaproteobacteria bacterium (assembly GCA_965223115.1). Taxonomy (GTDB): domain Bacteria; phylum Pseudomonadota; class Gammaproteobacteria; order UBA4575; family UBA4575; genus CBDCUI01. The sequence continues at coordinate 2,526,476 of OZ244982.1, read as the reverse complement.
TGAACCAATCAGCGAACAGGAGCTGCGCTCAACCTCAAAGCAGCAACTTGCAGAGCTTGTCGTTTCACAAGGATCACCTTTGGACAATACAACCTTATCTCGGTTACGTTTTAACGACCGTTATGATCTTATACCTTTGGCACTGCATCATGCTGGTGAAACAATTGAAAATCTATATTCCAGTGTGCGGGAAGTTTGGTTACGTACAGGAGATATTATCCTAGTACAAGGCAAATCGGAGGCCATAACCGAATTAAAGAAAAGTGGCGAAATATTAGTTTTAGATTCAACAGAAGATTTACCACATACTTCCAAAGCACCCCTAGCCCTTTGGATAATGATTGCAATTGTTCTTACTGCTGCATTAGGCATATTACCTATTGCAATAAGTGCTGTGTGTGGTGTGCTATTAATGATAGCAAGTGGTTGCTTAAATTGGCGCGAGGCCACTCAAGCCTTGAGCGCACCTATTGTACTCATTGTCGTTGCGAGTCTAGCAATGGGCTCTGCATTAGTTATCACTGGTGGGACAGATTATTTGGCAAAAGTTTTTTTGTACCTAAGTGCAGGCGCTAGTCCACCTTTCATTTTAAGTGGCTTGATGTTACTAATGGCACTACTGACAAATGTTGTATCTAACAATGCAGCAGCTGTAATCGGCACACCCGTTGCTGTAAGCATTGCAGAACAACTTGCTCAACCTGCTGCACCTTTTATTCTGGCTGTGTTATTTGGTGCAAATATGAGTTATATCACACCAATGGCTTACAAAACGAACCTTTTAGTCATGAATGCTGGCGGCTATAAATTTATGGATTTTGTTAAAGTAGGAACCCCACTCACAATCATTATGTGGTTAACTTACTCATGGCTATTGCCGCTTATCTATAAGCTTTAAACGTTAGTAAATTTAGTACCATTATAGTAACTAAGATTGACTATAGTGAAACTACAGCAACTCATTTAGCAATAACTATGAAACAAATCAGAAGTGTTCTATTTTTTGTTTTATCCATGTGCTTATTATTTATGTTATTTGCATGCTCAACAACCAACAAAACACCTGCCTCTCAAACAATTTCTACACAAACCACAACAAACCATAATATTCATACAACTGTAGGACAAAAAATTGCAGCTTTAGCAAAACAACAAATAGGTGCACCGTATCAGTACGGAGGCGCTTCACCGAATGGATTCGACTGTAGCGGATTAGTATTTTACGCGCATAGCAAACTTGGCATAAATACACCTCGTACATCATATGCTCAATTTGATTATGCTAAACCAGTTACATTAAATAAGCTTGTTTCTGGAGACGTAGTATTTTTCAGACTTAATAGAAAAAAAATTTCTCATGTTGGCATCTACATTGGCAAAGGCCAGTTTGTGCACGCACCAAGTTCAGGAAAAAAAGTTGCTAGTAATGATTTAAATGATCCTTTTTGGAGATCACGCATAATCAGTGCAGGCCGCTTATATTGATTTTAAAATTTGCTATTTGTGATCTATCTCAAATTTTACTAGAGATAGGACTCCATTAATCACAGTACAATACCCTTTAATCAGCATCAGTCATAGTGAAACAACTATACCCTCTATGATAACAACTACCCTATAAACATGGATGTAAAAGGGAAACAATGGATAATGAAGTTAAACATACTGTTAGAAAAATATTCGAAGACTTGAGGAAAAGTCAGCCAATAACACGATCAAGAAAAAGCGACCGTATTAATGTTGATAAGATCTTAAGTGAGTTTCACGAAAAAAATTTTGACAAGGATTTAAACAAATAATTTTCGAGCTTTACTCTTGACTAACAGAACTTATAGCTAATTTTTCTTCTTGTTTAACAAGATAATTAATTAGCTTCATCAAGCTCTCATAACCACCTGCATCTCCTGCACTGGTGCGGTACTTTCCATTTACTATGATTGTTGGTACAGAACTTGAGCCATATTCCCTTACTAATTGTCCCGCACGTTTAATTTTAGTTTCCACGTAAAAGGAATCATATGCCTTTTTAAATTCTTCGGCATCAATACCATGCTGAGATAAAAAGCGAGCCATAGATTCTAAATCACGTAACCGCCTTCCCTGGACATGTATCGCCTCGAAAATAATTGGATGCAACCTTTCAAGCTCACCCATGGTTTCTAGCGCATAATAAGCTCGCGCATGCGGTGTCCAGCTACGATTCAATACTGCTGGCATGCGTAAAAATTCAACATTAATTGCCTTTTCTTGCTTCCAGTTTTTTAAGTACTTTTCAAACTCAAAACAATGCGGACAGCCATACCAAAACAATTCTAATACCTCAACATTACCTGCACTCACATTAGTGGCTACTGCGGGTGAAATTACATGGTAATGATGGCCTTCTATAAATTCGTTTTCATTAGCGCTAGCATTGCTAATGCATGCTATAGCAAAAAAAACTAGTAGAATAATAAATGCGAATTTGGGGGCATAAAAGACACGTGAAGGATTTAAAATAGTCATTCTCAAAAATAATGATTTAAGTAATTATTTAGTTTAAGACTGATTCTCGTTCAATAAGTTCGATTTGATTAAATAATATACACTCCACTCGTCTGGGATTTCATTAGTGTAATCCAGCTATGTATTCCGCTACGGCTTCTATCTCTTGTTCTGTCATATAAGTTGCAATGTCTTTCATCATATTCAAATTGTCATCCGTTTGATAACGCGCACCACTTCGATAAGCACGAATCTGTGCAGCGGTATAAACAGCATGCTGACCTGCTAGACGTGGGAATTTGGCTGGCTCATTCCCCACACCATTTGGGGCATGACAAGACATACATGCAGGTACTCCCGTTTCTGGATTGCCACCACGGTAAATTCTTTCACCAATTAAATAGATCTGCTCACCTTGGAATTCCTTTTCAGGATCTGCTTTACCTTTACTTGGGGTCTGGCTAGCATAATATGCAGCCAGATCTAAAATATCTTGTTCCGACAAATTTATCGCCTGTGGATTCATCAATGTGTTGATTCGGATCTTATCTTTAAAAAGGTGTAGCTGGTCTACCAGATACTTTTTACCTTGACCTGCTAATTTCGGCCAAGCAGGATTAATACTATTACCATCTACACCATGGCATGCTGCACATGGAGCTGATTTCTCCTGGCCTGCATGTGGGTCACCATCTGCAAAAGCGCAGGTCATACTGAATAGAAAAGTAACAATCAAACAACTCAGTTTCTTCATGCAATAATTCCTTACTATAAATATATAGATTTTTTGTTATACCAAGCTTCGCTACACTATTTTATCAGGCCCGGAAAGGGGTGTTTGTATACCATAAAGGACATGCTGCCGCAAAATATACTCTGAGTATGATAATAATTCCGAGTATTCCTAAATGAATAACTATAGTCTAGCTACCATGAATAACGTTAATAATATAAATATTAAGAATAACCCCACTTTAATCGTTAAATGAATATTCCATTTGCCCAAGCACGTTTTCTAAAAAGCGCTGCATCAAAATCTGATTTCCCTCTAAACAATGGTGCAGAAATCGCTTTTTGCGGCCGCTCAAATGCAGGCAAATCCAGTGCCATAAATGCAATATGCCGCCAAAAAAACTTAGCCCGCACCAGTAAAACCCCAGGCCGTACCCAGTTGATAAACTTTTTCAAGTTGGATGGCGACACATATTTAATCGATTTACCTGGTTATGGTTATGCCAAAGCTCCTAATCATGTGCAGCAACAATGGCACAAGTTAATGGAGACTTATCTTGTAGATCGCCAAATATTATGTGGCTTGATCTTACTAATGGATATTCGGCATCCATTAACAGAAATCGATTGGACTATGATTCATTGGAGCAAATATTATCAACTGCCCTTGTATATTTTGTTAACCAAAGTCGACAAGGTAAAAAGAAACCAAATGACAAAGACCTTAACTAAAGTAACTTCAGAGCTTGAAACAAAAAACTTTCAATGCGGAGTACAAGTGTTTTCTGCTACTAAACACATAGGAATCGCTCAAGTGCAAGAAAAAATCTCTTCTTGGTTTGCCAGGGCCCTCACTGCAGAAAATTTAGGTCGTTAATCAAGACTAAAAAAAGCACCCCGGTTAAATGGGAAAAACCGGGGCAAAAAAGGACTCGGTTGGGGAGCCCGAGTCTGAAATACCCGCTAAGGGAGGGAAGCGGGAGCACTACTGCGCTACATTATTAGAGGATCTCGAGGCAAAAAAGTTCGTATTTATACAAAAACTGCACTAAAATCGTTGTTTTATGGCAAAGCCATATGCATCCGGGTCTTCATCAGGCAAAATAATGTCGTGCTGATTGTTTGTATTTCTACGTAAATCATCTAATCCATCACCACGATAAACTTCTAGGGAAAATTTTCTCTGTGCCTCAACAGGAGATTCTGAAAAACTTTGTGAAGATAACTCCTGCAAGACATTAAGCTCATATCCACCTTGTTGCTTGATCATGTTTGGGGTCCACGCATAAGGATGTGATGGATCTTTAAACGTATGATTTCCAAGACTCAAATCCATAGCCATACCAAGTTGTATAATCGAACCAATAGAAATTACACAAGCAAAAAAGAGGGTGGCTTTAATGACGCTCCTTATCATTTTCTTCCCTTTTTAAGGATGTTGTTGAGCACAATGTAATTAATTGCGCTCAACATTGTTCCAACTCACTAAATACTACTAAGCAATATGAATTATATTTACGTCATGCTTTTCAGTTTATGAGGATTGACAAAAGGTGTTTATCTGATGATGAACAGGCTTAAGTAATAAAAAACACTAATGAGCCTCATCCCAATTGCTCCCGTAGGCCGCATCTACCACTAAGGGCACAGATAAGTCTGCGGCTCCCATCATGAGCTGCATAACCAGCTCTTTTACAGAATCCTGAGCATCTTCATTTACTTCAAATACAAGTTCATCATGTACCTGCATAATCATTTTACAATCCACTTTCTGCTCAAGAATCCAGCCATCGATTTGAATCATGGCCCGTTTGATGATGTCTGCCGCAGTACCCTGCATAGGAGCATTAATTGCAGTGCGCTCAGCATATTGTCGACGTTGTACATTTTTATTATTGATATCCGGTAAATATAGGCGTCTACCAAATAAAGTTTCAACATATCCCTGTGAACGTGCTTGCTCACGAATATTGTCCATGTATTTTTTTACTCCAGGGTAACGCTCAAAATATAAGCTTACGTATTGTTGTGCTTCAGTACGTGTAATACTCAGTTGACGTGCCAAACCGAAAGCAGACATACCATAGATCAACCCAAAGTTGATGGCCTTTGCTGCCCGCCTTTGTTCAGGTTCAACTTGATCAACTAAGATATTAAAAACTTCTGCTGCAGTTGCGCGATGAATATCTTCACCTTTAGCAAACGCATCATTTAATCTCTCATCTTGTGATAGATGTGCCATGATCCTTAGCTCTATCTGTGAATAATCTGCAGCTAATATTCGATAATTTTTTGCTGCAACAAATGCTTGGCGAATGCGCCTGCCTTCATCAGTACGAATTGGAATATTCTGTAAATTCGGATCCGAAGACGAAAGCCTGCCTGTAGAGGCAACCGCTTGATGATAAGAAGTATGTACCCGCTTGGTTTTTTCATTAATTAGCTCAGGTAACTTATCTGTGTACGTGGATTTGAGTTTGCTCACAGTGCGATGCTCAAGGAGCAGTTTTGGCAATGAGTAATTCACTGCCAGCTCTTGCAATACATCTTCTGCCGTTGAAGGTTGGCCTTTAGGTGTCTTACGTATAACTGGCAATCCTTGTTTTTCAAAAAGTATTTCTTGAATCTGTTTTGGTGAACTTAAATTAAAAGTCTGTCCTGCAAGTTCGAATGCTTCTTGCTCTACCTCTGCTATTCTTTTACTAAATTGATTACTTTGCTTCTTTAGTTGATTTGCATCCAATAGCACTCCATTACGTTCAACATTAGAGAGCACTTTCAGCATTGGTAATTCAATATTCAAATATAAATCTTTTTGTTTTACCTTTTGTTTCTGTTGTAATTCCCCCCAAAATATTTGATGCAAGCGTAACACCATATCAGCGTCTTCAGCTGCATATTCCACTGCCTTATCCAATTCCACTTGGTCAAAAGTGATTTGCTTAATACCTTTGCCAGCTACGTCTTCAAAATGAATATTGGTGTGATTGAGGTGTATCTCACATAAAGAATCAAGATCATGTCGACTTGCAACAGAGTTGCATACATAGGATTGCAGCATAGTGTCATGCTGTATACCATCCAGACTGATGTCATGATTTAGCAATACGCTACGATCGTATTTTAAATTATGACCAATAATTTTTGCATGTTTTGCATTAAGTATAGGTTGCAGCTTTTGCAAAACCTCATCACGATCTAACTGCTTAGGTACACCAGGATAATTATGCGCTAGCGGCACGTAAGCCGCTTCTCCTGGAGTGGTCGCAAAAGACAAACCTACAACGTTTGCTTGCATATAATCCAAACTATCTGTTTCTGTATCAAAGGCAACTAATTCCGCCTGTTCAAGACGCTTTACCCAACGATTAAAATCCTTTTTAGTTAAAATAACTTCATAGTTACACTGTAGTTTTTCAAACCCAGATGCTGAACAATTTTCTTGTCCTTCAACTACATCCTCATCAGCATTCAGTGTTTTTAACCAAGTTTTAAATTCCAGTTCGCTATACAGTTGTTTTAATAACTTTGTATCTTGCGGTTGAACTTGCAAATCATCAATAGTCACATCAAGATCCAAATCACAACGTATGGTTGTTAAATCATATGACAAGGGAAGTTGCTCTAAATGTTCACGTAGCTTCTCGCCCACTTTGCCCTTTATTTCATCTGCATGTTGCATTACACCATCTAGTGTTTCATATTGATTCAACCACTTCGCCGCAGTCTTAGGTCCAACGCTTGGCACACCGGGAATATTGTCTGATTTATCTCCCACCAGTGTTAAATAATCGATTATTTGTTTAGGTGTAACACCAAATTTCTCTTTAACACCATCCGCATCCATAGTGGTATTTGTCATAGTATTCACCAAGGTGACATGATCGTTAACCAGTTGCGCCATGTCTTTATCACCAGTTGACACCAGCACCTGTTGACCTTGCTCCACTGCCTGTTGGGCTAAAGTACCAATGACATCATCAGCTTCTACACCGCCTTCTAATATCAGCGGTAAACCTAAGGCACGAACGATACTATGCAGAGGCTCTATTTGGGTCTGCAAATCCTCTGGCATCGGTGGACGATTGGCTTTGTATTCTTTATACATTTTGTGCCGAAAAGTCTTCCCTTTGGCGTCAAACACCACTGCCATGTGGCTGGGTCCTACCTCACTCAGCATTTTTTTCAGCATATTCACAACACCGAAAACTGCTCCTGTAGGTTGCCCTGCTGAAGTGGTGAGACGTTGTAGATTAGGCACATGAAATGCCCTATACAGGTAAGAAGAACCATCTACCAACACAAGCGGAGCTGTAGTTTTTTTAGACATATATTTCTACTTTTAGTTTTTACTAGTGGTTCGTTATGCAGAACGTTATTATTGCGCCTATTTTAATCAATGGTCATAGCGTTTATATTCCACACCATAGGTCAGGTATATAGAGCTGGTTTGATGACAAGTTCCTGGTCACTGTAAATTAGATATATCTAACTTAACAACAAAACAGCTTTGTAATTTATATTTTTTAAAAGTTAAAACTAAATAACAACGACAATAAATTCAGTATATGTCCGTCTATACAAACATCAAGCAAGAAGAGCTTGAAGTTTTTCTTAAAAACTATTCTTTAGGGGCATTAATAAGCTTCGAAGGTATTAATGCAGGCATTGAAAATACAAATTATTTTGTTACTACTGAAAATGGTGAATTCGTATTAACTATTTTTGAAGAAATCGGCTTTGACACCCTACCCTATTATTTAAATTTCATGGCACATTTGTCCGACCATGGGATGCCAACTGCACATCCCATCGCTGACCTGGCGGGTAATTACGTGCGCACATTAAAAAATAAACCTACAGCCATCGTACGGCGCTTAGAAGGTAGTAATGTTCATAACCCTTCTGATATTCACTGTGCTGCGATTGGGCATGCCTTAGCGCAAATGCATATTGTTGGGGGTTCATTTCAAGAGGAGCTTAAAAACCCCCGCGGCATTATTTGGTCACAACAAACTGCGAATCGAGTAGAAAGTGAGCTATCTAACCAAGATAGAAAACTTCTACAAAATGAAATTGCTTATCGTAAAAAAGAACCTTCTAGCCATTTACCAAAAGGCGTAATTCACGCCGATTTATTTCGAGATAATGCCATGTTTAAAGATCATAATTTAACTGGAATTATCGATTTTTATTATGCCTGTAATGATTACTTACTTTATGATCTTGCTGTAACCGTCAACGACTGGTGTAGTCAGGAAAATGGTGAAATTGATAACGATTTATATATTGCACTAATCGGTTCTTATCGTTCAGAACGAAACTTCCAACCACAAGAAATTAAAGCATGGGAATATATGCTACGTGCCGCTGCACTCAGATTTTGGTTATCGCGCCTACAAGATAAATTTTTTCCCAAGGATGGCGAAATCACTCACATCAAAAATCCAGACATATTTAAGCATATTTTACTGGCCCGTATTAATAACTCTCCCAGCCTGAATTATTAGTATTACTAGCATTGAAAAATAAGATAAGACAAATTTGCAACATAATCGATGCGCTTAATGAACGCATTGGTCAAATCACTGCATGGGCATTGTTATTTATGGTGGGAATTACTTTTTTAGTTGTTGTAATGCGCTATGGCTTTAACTTTGGACGTATTGCTATTCAGGAGTCCATTACTTATTTACATGCATTTGTATTTATGATTGCTGGTGCGTATACATTAAAACACAACGAACATGTACGTGTTGACATCTTTTACCAAGACATGACTTTAGCAAATAAAGCTAAGGTAGACTTTATTGGTAGCTTATTTTTATTGATTCCTTTTTCTATTTTTATCATTTGGGTCAGTTTTGACTATGTAATTAATTCTTGGAAACTATTAGAGCATTCTCGTGAAGCGGGTGGCCTACCCATCGTTTACCTTTTAAAAACATTAATTCCAGTCATGGCAATACTTCTATTTTTGCAGGCATTATCACAATGCGGGCATGCTTGGCTAAATATGCGTAAGTAGTAAAACTAATTATGGAGCTCATCGCTTTTTTATTATTCTTTACAGTTATCATTGTATTGCTATTTGGTTATCCAGTCGCATTTACTCTTGCAGGAGTGTCATTATTCTTTGCCCTGGCAGGTGTATTAACTGGAACCTTTGAGCCTGCCCTACTACAAGCTTTTCCAAGCAGGATATTCGGCATTATGACAAACGAGACGCTCATCGCAGTGCCACTTTTTGTGTTTATGGGTGTCATGTTGGAACGTTCTAAAATAGCAGATGAGCTTCTTGATACCATGGCTTCGTTGTTTGGAAAATTGCGTGGTGGGCTGGGTATCTCTGTCGTTTTGGTTGGTATGCTATTAGCAGCGAGTACCGGAATTGTTGGTGCCACTGTAGTTACAATGGGTTTATTGTCCTTACCCACCATGCTTAAAAGAGGGTATAAGGCAGAAATCTCTACTGGGATCATTTGTGCATCAGGCACACTGGGGCAAATTATACCTCCTTCTATTATTTTAGTACTGCTGGGTGACGTACTCTCATCTGCTTACCAACAGGCGCAATTAAAGCAAGGTAATTTTTCACCTGATACAGTTTCTGTTGGGGATTTATTCGTGGGCGCCATTATCCCAGGCCTAATAATGGTTTTCCTATATTTAACTTATATAATTTTTGTTGCTTGGCATAAACCTGGATCCATGCCAGCCATGCCACAACAAACAAAGCTGAATTTCTATGCATGGTGTAAACGTATATTGCACGCCTTACTGCCACCAATATTATTAATTGTTGCGGTTTTAGGATCTATCATCAAAGGAGTTGCTACACCTACTGAAGCGGCATCAGTAGGTGCCGTAGGCGCAACTCTCTTAGCCTTATTTAATCGTCGCTTAGATTCAAGCTGTCTACGTGAGGTAATGCAAAGATCAATCCGCGTTACATGCATGGTGTTTATGATCTTTATTGGTGCTTCTGTATTTTCTTTAGTCTTTCGTGGCTATGGTGGTGATACTGCCGTCCATGAATTTCTCACTCAACTTCCTGGTGGCGTAGTCGCGGCAATGTTGATTGTAATGTTGTTAATGTTTTTACTTGGATTTATTTTAGATTTTATTGAAATCACGTTTGTAGTAGTCCCAATTGTAGGACCAGTATTATTAATGCTAGGCGTTGATCCAGTTTGGCTAGGCATAATGATTGCGATTAATTTACAAACATCTTTTTTGACACCACCGTTTGGCTTTGCATTATTTTATTTGCGTGGTGTTGCACCAAAAGAAATTCAAACCAAACAGATCTACAAAGGTGTTGTACCTTTCATTGCGATACAAATTTTTGCCTTACTGTTAATTGCTACATTTCCTGAATTGGCCACCTGGCTACCGGATGAACTTTACAAACAACATTAAACAAAGCGGCATGAGGCAATACCGCTTTGAGTTCTAATTTCTGTTTTAGTTTTTATTCGTATGGAGAGAACGTCGGGACAAGTTGAAGATAAGCAAAAATGACTAAGATTGCATAACCAAGACCAAATGCAAGCATAATGCCTCGGTTTAAAGCCGTAATATCTTTTCCTGAAGCACGAAATGGCAACCATGTAACATAAAGTGCAATTATGAAATTAAATAGAAAAAATATTTGAGTGGTATATTCTTTGGCATCCCACATGGTACGCCATTTGATAAATAAATCTTCCACTACGCTGCCTCCTTTCCTGTACTTTTATTATGGTTTTTATCTAGAATCAATAATACGTTTTATTCTATCCGCTGCGTAAGTTCAAGTATGCACGTTCAGAAATATCTAACCAAGCACGTGACTTTTTGAAGAAATCCCTATAAGAATCGAAAATCTTACGAGCAAGTGGGTCAGTATAGCCTATTTCAGAAGTAACCTCTTCCGATAGCTCAGCCAATTTTTTTATCACCTCCGTAGGTAATTTTCGTAATTCTACATTGTGTTCGTTCACCAATACATCCAGTGCATCATTATTTCTGGCAATGTATTCGGTAAGCATGTCTTGATTAGCCACCCGGCAGGCATTTAATACTATACTCTGCAAATCCGCAGGTAATTCTTCAAAAGCCGCTTGATTTATAAAGCATTCCAATGTGGTACCTGGCTCATGCCAACCTGGATAGTAGTAGTATTTGGCGATCTTATGAAAACCAAAGGCAAGATCATTATAGGGTCCCACCCATTCAGTAGCATCTATATTGCCAGACTGTAACGAGGTAAATAGTTCGCCTCCGGGTAAATTAACTGGAGTCCCGCCAGCACGTTTTAATACCTCGCCTGCCAAACCAGGGATACGCATCTTAAGCCCTTTCAAATCTTCCAATGCATTAATTTCTTTATTAAACCAACCCGCCATTTGCACACCGGTATTACCGGATGCAGCCGGAACCAAACCAAATTGGCTGTAGGCTTCTTTCCATAGTTCCATACCCCCGCCATGATATAACCAACTATTCATTTCCATTGCGGTCATGCCAAACGGGGTAGTCGAAAAAAACTGCAATGCTGGGTATTTGCCTTTCCAATAATAGGCTGAGCCATGCCCCATCTGTGCAGACCCACTGGCAACCGCATCAAATATTTCAAAAGCGGGTACAAGTTCACCAGCTCCATAAACTTTTACATTAATGCGTCCATTAGACATTACATTTATTTGTTCAGCCAAGAATTCTGCACCTGTTCCTAAACCTGGAAAATTCTTTGGCCAGGTAGTAACCATTTTCCATTGCCAAGTTTCATTCGATGAAACAGCAGTTCCTTTAACCTTTACATCATCGCTTTCGTCTTTGCATGCGCTTAACCCTCCTCCTAGTGCTGCACTCACACCTGCATACTGTAAAAATCTTCTTCTTTGCATAATTACATCGCCTATTTTATTAATTTAATATTGTTGGCAAAAAATCATTGTGCTAGTACTTGTAAATTTGCATAGGCTAACACTAGCCATTTACTACCTACATCTTCAAAATGAATCTGTACACGCGCACTACTGCCTTTTCCTTCACAATCTAAAACCACACCTGAACCAAACTTTGCATGATTGACCCGATCTCCAACTTTAATACCAGTTTCTTCTGCAAATGAATCGCTTTGAGTTATTGTACGCAATGGTTGAGTTACCATTGCACGCGGTCGCACCTCAGCAACTAATTCCGCTGGGATTTCGCTTATAAAACGTGATGGAGGATTATAATTATCAGACCCATATCGTCGTCTAGACTCTGCATAAGTAAGTACTAGTTGTTGTCTAGCCCGGGTAATGCCTACATAGCATAAACGACGCTCTTCTTCTAAACGCCCGGGTTCTTCCATAGACATACTAGAAGGAAACAAGCCCTCTTCTAAACCAACGATAAAGATCAAAGGAAACTCCAGACCTTTAGCAGCATGCAAAGTCATGAGTTGTATACAGTCATCCCACTGAGTACCTTGCCCCTCTCCTGCTTCCAGAGCGGCGTGAGTCAAAAATGCGTCCAGTGGCTGCATCTCCGCATACAACACATCGTCTACGTGAAATCCCCTTGCGGCTACCACAAGCTCTTCTAAGTTTTCTACGCGTGATTTGGACTTCTCGCTAGCATCACGACCATGGTAAGCAACTAAACCTGAAGCTTGAATAATATGGTCCACTTGTTCAGAGAGTTCTAAGCCATCAAGATCCTGATTTAAATTATGCATAATTCGCATGAATTCCTGCAATGCGTTATTTGCGCGTGCAGTCAAAAGACCGGATTGCAATACTTTTTCCGCCGCTTGCCACAATGTCAGTTGATGCTGTTTAGCGAAATCACGCAATGTTGCGACTGTGCGTTGACCAATGCCACGTGTGGGGACATTCACGATGCGTTCAAATGAAGGATCATCAGCAGTATTTTTAGCTAAGCGTAAATATGCCAATGCATCTTTAATCTCTGCACGTTCAAAAAATCGTAAGCCACCATAGACTCGGTAAGGAATGCTTTGTGAAATAAACACTTCTTCAAACACACGCGACTGTGCATTTGATCTATATAAAATTGCAACCTCATCACGTCGACCATGGCAGGTTTCAACCCAGTGCTTTATTTTATCGGCAACAAAACGTGCTTCATCTTGCTCATTAAATGCCGCATATAAATATATAGGCTCACCATCGTCGCCATCTGTCCATAACTTTTTCCCCATACGTCCTTGATTATTATCAATCAAAGAATTCGCTGCGGATAAAATTGTATTAGTAGAGCGATAATTTTGCTCTAACCTAAATACTTGTGTTTTTTGGTAATCTTTTTCAAAGCTATGAATGTTCTCAATACGTGCACCACGCCAACCATAAATCGACTGATCATCATCTCCTACAGCAAAAATCGGATTGTGTTCACCAGCAATGGTTTTTAGCCATTGATACTGAATCGAATTAGTATCTTGAAACTCGTCAACTAAAATATGACGAAACTTAGTTTTATAATGGGACAATATTTCCGGCTTCTGTTTTAACAGTTCCAAACTACGCAATAACAACTCTGCAAAATCTACTAAACCGGTTTGTTCACAGGCATCTTGGTAAGCAGCATAAATACGAATCAATTGCCTATCTGTAATATCACCATGATCTTGTAAATCTTTAGGCCGCAGACCTTCTTCTTTACGACTGTTGATATACCAGCGCGCTTGTTTGGGTGGCCATTTTGTATCATCTAAGCCCAATCCTATAATGATGCGTTTTACCAAACGCAATTGATCATCGCTGTCAAGAATTTGAAAACTTTGTTGAAGCCCTGCCTCTTGCCAATGCGCCCGAAGCAATCGATGCGAAATACCATGAAAAGTCCCAATCCACATACCACCCAGACTGGAATTCAATAGTGCCTCAACTCGGGCACGCATTTCTGCAGCCGCCTTATTAGTAAAGGTAACAGCAAGGATGCTGTAGGGAGAGACAGATTCAACTTCACATAACCATGCGATTCGATGCACCAAAACACGTGTTTTACCACTGCCAGCACCTGCAATAACTAAAGCTGGCAACATTTGTGATGCAACAGCTTCACGTTGGGCTTCATTGAGGGGATCTAATATTGGCGAAACATCCATTACAGATTCACGAAACTCTTATTTATCCTGATACGTCGTCAAAAAATGATCTCAAAATACTCATGTATGTACCATATACATTGCGCTTTCTCGACATTTTTTTTCTTGTCTTAATCATTACATTAATAAATCAGAGCTTCCTTAAATACTCTCAAGATTGCTAGAAATACCAAAGACCAAACAACCCTACTGCTACAGCAAATAATAAAGCAAATATTAAATTGCGATTAGACTTCTTGATCTCTTTTCTTATTTCCACGAGCTCTTGGCTATGCCACTCAAGTTGAGTTTGACCTTGTTCTAATTTTTTCATGGTCGAATAAACCAAATCAGGAATTTCAGGTAACCGCTCTGCCATGCGTGGCAATTGTTTACGAATACTAGAAGCCATAGCACGTACACCCACTTGTTCACTCATCCAACGATCGAGAAATGGTTTGGCTGTTACCCAAAGATCAAGGTCAGGATCTAATTGTCGCCCCAAGCCTTCAATGTTTAACAATGTCTTTTGCAATAATACTAGTTGTGGCTGCACTTCCATATTAAAACGACGTGCTGTTTGAAACAGACGCAGTAATAAATTACCAAACGAAATTTCACTCAAGGGCCGTTGAAATATAGGCTCACATACTGTACGAATTGCGGATTCAAATTGATCTACACGTGTATCGGATGGCACCCAGCCTGATTCCAAATGTAATTCTGCTACTCTCCGGTAATCTCGATTTAAAAATGCCAATAAATTTTCTGCAAGATATCGTTGGTCGGAAGGTGACAATGTCCCCATAATGCCAAAATCCACACCAACGTATTTTGGATCTTCGGGATTATCATAGGAAACAAATATATTGCCAGGATGCATATCAGCATGGAAAAAATTATGGCTGAATACTTGTGTAAAAAATATATGACTACCACGATCCGATAATTTTTTAAGATTCACTCCATGTTGGCGTAACGCATCAATATCATTTACTGGTATACCATTAATGCGTTCAAGCACCATGACATTACGACGACAAAGATTAAAATAAACTTCTGGTACATAAAGATCATCAGAGTTTGCAAAATTTCTACGCAATTGACTGGCATTTGCCGCTTCGCGCATCAAATCAAGCTCGTCCATGATAATTTGTTCGTACTCGTCAACAACCTCTTTAGGACGAAGTCGACGTCCATCCTCCCAATATCGATGCGCGATAGAGGCTAGTGCATGCATCAGCTCTAAATCCCTACGCACCCGCTTTTCAATTTCTGGACGCAGCACCTTAACTACTACCTCAGAACCATCATGAAGTCGTGCGGTATGAACTTGTGCAATAGATGCAGAGGCTAAAGGTTGAATACTAAATTCAGCAAATGCGGTTTGCACGGACTGTTTCAACGCCTTTTCAATAATGTCTTTTGCAACTTCACCTGAAAATGGAGGAACCTGATCTTGTAGTTTTGCTAATTCATTAGCAATGTCTTCCGATAATAAGTCTCTACGTGTTGACAGTGCTTGACCAAACTTAACAAATATAGGACCAAGATCTTCAAGTGCACCGCGTATACGTGCACCATGACTAATCTCTAATTTACGAAACCAATGCCAAGGTAATAAAAAAAGCAAAAAACGAATAGGACGAAAAAAAGGTACTGCTAACAAAACTTCTTCTAAGCCGTGGCGCACCAAAACTACATTGATATGCAAAATGCGAAAAATTAGACGGATATAACGCATTGATTTATATGTTATTTTTCCTGCATTAGGCGCTGAGTGCGGGCTTCTAAACGTTCAATATCAGCATCTAATTTATCCACATCATTTAAAAATTTATCTAACTCGATTTTCGTTGGGACAAAACGCGCTTCTTCTTGCAAATATTCACTTACATCCAAACGAAAATTTTCTACCGAACGCTGTTTGTATTTTTTTACACGACTAGAAACGCTGCCTAATTGATAAGCAACCGTATCACCAACGTACTTAGATGCAATTTCCTCCCAATCTATGTCGATATCTTTAAACAACTCTCTAAGTTGAGAAGCAAGCTCTATATCGCCTTCCATATGTAAAGATCCATTTTTTAACATAGACTGATAATCTGCACCCAACGCTAATCGCAGTAAATTAATTACATTTGTAGAAATCGTGGTATCAATTGACTTTTCATCTAAAGTCGAATAATCGGATACAACTATAGTAGATTGATCAATCTCAACAATAAATTCTTTCTTTACATCGGTTAATTCAAGCAGTACACATTGATCATTAAATTGCTTTAAAGAAGCAACTATGTCCGGATCATGATCAAGATATTTTTGGATCGTTTTATTAATAATTTCAAGCAGCATACTTCTATGCACAAAGTTTATTTCCGCGATGAATACATACAATGCCGCCACTTAGATTTAAATAGTCACATTGCTCAAACCCTACTTGTTCCAACATCTCTTGTAAGGTCTGTTGATCTGGATGTTTGCGTATCGACTCAGCTAAATATTGATAACTATCTGCATCCTTGGCAATAATTTTCCCCATACGCGGTAAAAGACTAAACGAATATGTGTCATATAACCCTTGCATCCATTTCTGTGGTTTAGAAAATTCTAAAATTAATAATTGCCCACCTGGTTTAATGAGATTGAATATCTCACCCAATGCTTGTTCTTTATCAGTGAAATTACGTAGCCCAAACGCCAGCGTTATGCGATCAAAATGATTATTCTGAAACGGTAGATGCTCTGCTTTAGCTTGTACGTAATGTACATTCTTAAGCAAACCACGATTAATTAATCGTTCTCGGCCGTGCTTTAACATTGCTGCATTTGGGTCACACAAAGTAATCGAACCTTTTTCGCTCAACTTAGGAGCCAACAACGCACTGATATCACCCGTACCTGCGGCCAAATCTAAAATTTGGTGATGCGGTCTAATATTGGCAATATGTGTGAAATACCGTTTCCACACCCGATGCATTCCAAAGGACATCACATCATTCATGACATCATAATTTCCTGCCACTGAATCAAATACAGCGCCAACTTTCTGCGTTTTTTCTTTATGGCTTACATCTTTATAGCCAAAATGTGTGGTTTTTTCAGGCATGCTTCAATAAATGATTTATTATTCTAGTGGCTACAGTTTAAACAAAATGGACGGCTATGGGGCATTAGATTTTATGCTGC
This sequence comes from Gammaproteobacteria bacterium, assembly GCA_965223115.1. Taxonomy (GTDB): domain Bacteria; phylum Pseudomonadota; class Gammaproteobacteria; order UBA4575; family UBA4575; genus CBDCUI01. The sequence goes on along the minus strand of OZ244982.1, from coordinate 2,508,982 downwards.
TAGTATAAAGTTCGATTTGCTATCGTTAGGTTAAATTACATGCAATACCTTAATTTTACAATAAAAGAAGCACTAAGCTGGTATCAGAGATTGCCTTGGCTAGAACTTTCAGAAAGTTCTAAAATCCCTTCATCACTAGTGCTAATATTTTTAATCGGAACAATTGTTTCACTGTGGATAGCGCTTGACCCCATTCATCAAAAAAGAAAAATGAAATATCTCCCCATAACGATTATTTGTTTTATTGGATTTATATTAGCAAGCAAGTGGGATATGAGCCTATAACCGCTGTTGACAGAAAGCTGACATAATTTAAGCCACAATTAGCATTAACTATTTTTTTCCTTTGGAGAAATAATGTGAAAATCGTTTATAACAAAAATAAAATCCATAAACTTCGCAATTTAATTCTTTTAGTGTTTATCTTGTTAGGAATTGGATTATCAAAAAGCTCATGGGCAGATGCGCTTATAGTTGAAGAGAAAGTTGTTTTAAATGTGTCATCAAAAGCTGTTTGGGCTTTAGTAGGTGGGTTTAAAGCTTTAGATAGATGGCATCCTGATGTTATTGAAAGTACGTTAATTGGTACAGGTAAAGAGAAAGGCGATATTAGGATTTTAACTTTGAACAATAACGACACAATTATCGAGAGACTTGATTTCTATGATGAAAGTTCAATGCTTTTGCAATATAGAATTTTAGAATCTCCCCTACCAATCGAAAAGTACACAGCAACTATTACCGTAAAGTATAAGGAGGAAAATTTGACAGAAGTAGTATGGAAATCTTCTTTTGACGCAGTAAGTATAAGTGATGATGAAGCAAAGCAAATAATTAAAGATATATATTTGACTGGATTGCAATCATTAAATGATATATTTAAATAAGCCCTTTTAACCGCTAACGACCCAAAACAAATATTTACTAGAGATAATTACATACTCAATGTGACATAAGAGTTAATCATAGATAGCACGTTAAGCACATGTGGTTGGTGTTCGCATTTATTCTTATAGCTATTTTACTTATTCTTGTTGAGATAAATATTTTTCATTAGCATTGGGTTTTTGGCTATATAAAGAGTATGCACCAAAACGCATTTGGTGTGCGCGACCTAGCTTTAACTCATAAAAATCCAACTTAAACTCAAAGTTAAGCTTTTTACCATCCCAAGTATACAATTTTAAAAATTGCTCGTTGTTATCACCTGTTTTATCCCAGTTACTTAGTAAAGAAGTTGTATAGTAGTTTCTCTTACCGTCCCAGCTTTGTGAAACCATATTCACTTGCGCACCAATCTCACGCTCGTAGATTTGTTTAGGAGCAAATGGATCTGAAATATCAAAAAAGCGAGTTTTACCGTCCATAAAAGTTTGCACCCAAAGACCTTGATCATCTGCAGTGATAGAGATATCAACAGGTAACGGAACTTTAGATGGGTCACCAATATTAGCTATATCTTTTGAATGCCATTCGCCTGTATCATCTTCATAAATTAACCAAAGCTTTGAGGTTAAAGCTGTACTGGTTATGCACCAGCTATTCTCAGACCTCCATGCACAACGAATTTCTAGTGGCGCACCCGGAACATCTAATACTTTCTTCGGCTTACGAGTATGCAAATCCCAAATCACGACAGTATTACCAAATCGCTTCATCGCTTCTTCATCTTGCAACATCTGACCAAAATCCATCATGTAGTTGGACCAACCAGTGAATGAGCTTGTAACGATTACATTACGACGTGGTAAAGCACGTATGTCATAGCCATATCCATCCGCATAATTACCACTTTTCTTAGCTCCACGTAGATCTTCATCTGTAGGATTCCAATGTGCAGCAATAAAGTCACCTTCGTTAGTGTACTCGGCCATACCTGTTCGGCCACCATGATCTACATTGTTCGATAACCCATTAATCATCATTCGGCCTGGCAATGCATATAGTGTATGTGGTCCTACCATGCCCCCTGTCTTCTCAACAAAGTCGGTGATCACTTTGTGAAGCTTAGGCTTACCAGGGTCAGTGTGAACATCAAAAATAAAGATTTTATTGCTATCCAAACCACCCGCAAAAAGATATCTACGATCATCGGTTAAACCAGAATGGTGTGCTTCATTGCGACCCCCTACGGATAAAACATTAACTACTTTACCGTATGTGTCAAATTCTGGATTAACAGAAACAGTAACAAGCTTATCTTGCTCATCGCCGATCCCTTCAACACCTAGTGTCCAGACATAAACATAGTCTTCTTGCCCTACAATTTTTGCCATGTAGGGAGACATACAGGTCTCATCAGCAACCAGAGTAGAAGACAAGCCAAAAACTAACGTAAATACAGAAAATGAAAAAGTTATTACATTTGATTTCCAGCTTGACGATCCTTTTGTTTTTTTCATGTCCGTGACTCCGAGTATGGTGTTTATGGTAGGAATAAAAATGTTAGATTTCTTTTGATCAAGTAAGTAGAGGTATTTCAGGCTATTTCTTTGGCTTTTTGAAGTTCATGCACATCACTGGCTGTCATACATTTACCACCAATGCCCCAGTCACCTTGTTTTACATCTTCTATGTACACCATAGTAACGCCTCGCATATTTTCTCCTTCAATTTCAACCATAGCTTCGGTCAATTTTTCGATCATTTCGCGTTTTTGCTGTGGCGTAAAAACGTCCTAGATGAGTTTTACATTAACGATAGGCATGTGTGTCTCCTGGTATAGTAAAAGGTCTCATCAGTATCACTTTCGCCTTATTAAAGAAGAACTTCTAATACTGTAGTAACCAACTACATATTCTGTAGTAGTTAACTACAAAACTTATAGTAAGCTAGAATCAAACAGAATTACTCATTAAATTATGCAATACAATCAATTCTGCCCTATTGCAAAAGCGTCTGAACTACTAGGAGATAAATGGACTTTTTTGATCCTGCGTGAACTATTATCAGGTGGACATCGCTTTAACGAATTTCAACGTGGTTTAGGGCAGATATCACCGAGTTTATTAAGTACAAGATTAAGACAACTTGAAGATGAAAGGATCATTGAACGTAGAAAAATAAAAAGTCAACAAGGATATGAATATTATTTGACACAGCCAGGAGAAGAAGTCTTGCCTATCATTCAGGAACTGGGGAAGTGGGGAATGAAATGGGCTCGTGATCAAATTGATGATGAAGAATTGGATATTGATTTGCTTATGTTGTACTTGACACGAAGCATCAAACCCGAAAACATACCTCGAAAAGAAACAATCATCCATTTTAACTTTAACGATCTAAAAAAATTAAAAGATTGGTGGATTATTGTTAAGGATAATGACATTGATGTTTGCATAGACGATCCGGGGAAAGAGGTCGACATATGGTTCGCCACTAATGTACGTACTATGATGGAGGTTTGGATGGGCGACCAATCGTATCAATCTGCAATTAAACAAAATAAATTAAAAATTGTAGGCCCCACATCTATGACAAGAAATGTAACCAAATGGATGAGCAATAGTGAATTTGCCAAAATAAAATAATACTTAAATCATAAATGTCTGCTATTGGCCGAAAGGTGACGTAAATTAGGATGAAACAGGTTGGAATCAATCACATACACGTTCAAAATGTCCGCTAACGACCCAAAGTGGGCATGTAGGTTTTAAGCTTTTCAACTTACGATGACTTTTAAATCTTCATAAACAATTATAAATATGGATCTAAAAATTCTTCTCACTGTATTTAGCGTTATTTTTATTGCGGAACTTGGCGACAAAACGCAGCTCGCTACTTTACTATTTGCAGCAGATACAGATGTAAGTAAATTTACAATATTTCTAGGTGCGTCCCTTGCACTGATTTTAACATCTGCGATAGGTGTATTAGCTGGAGGATTTGTTGCAAATTATGTAAATGAAAAATACCTTCACTTTATTGCGGGCATAGGTTTTATTTTTCTAGGCGCTTATACATTATATCAAAGCATAAATTTGTAGCTAATGTCTATGACTGCTTTTGGCTGCCACCTCAACCCAAAGCAGACATCAAATAAATTATGAATTGCATATCAATATGCAAAAGCAAGTTATAATCCCTAAAGGCAACATAAGTATTGCGAGTCCAATAACTTTTATTTTAAGCGTTCAACTTGATATCAGTTTGACACATTCACACGTAAGTAGTCTAAACTATACTTCTTGCAGGTGATGTTAAGTTTAAACATATAGAGGATAAATTATTGGTGAAACATGGTATCCATTAAAAGTATTATTCTTGACGTATTAAAGCCACACCAACCAGATAGTTTAGAGTTTGCTTCTGCTATTGCAGAAAAAACACCTGGTGCTAGAGTAGAGCTAACTGTTGATGAAGTAGACGAAAAAACGGAGTCAGTTGTCATTCTCATTGAGGGTGAGAATCTAGAATATGAAGTTATTGAAGAAGTAATTTCAAATTTAGGTGGTTCAGTTCACAGTATTGATAATGTAGAAGTAATAAACGAATCTAATTAAATAGAGATCTTTATAATTAGAAAATATGTTCAAGCAATTGCCTTTACTATTTAAGATTACTCGCTCACAAAGTATTTTGCGTCGGTACTTTGTTGTGAATGGTTTTGATGGTGCGCTTACGATGTTAGGCATAATCGTCGGATTTTATATGAGCGAATTGGCGAACTTAGTTATCGTAATGAATGCATGTTTTGGCGCTGCTATTGCTCTTGGGATGAGTGGCCTCACTAGTGCATATATAAGTGAGTCCGCTGAACAGAAAAAACAACTCAGTGAATTAGAACAAGCAATGGTAAAAGATCTAGATAGCTCCGCGTACGGTCAAGCATCCAGGATGTTTCCGTTTGCAACTGCTGTAGTTAATAGCCTTTCACCATTTATTATTTCATTAATAATTATTTCGCCGATATGGGCCTCTACGCTGTCATTAGAATTACCCTTTGATGCATTAGAAATGGCCTTGTATCTAGCATTTGGTATGCTATTTTTGTTAGGTGTATTTTTAGGCCGTATTAGTGGTGCCTTTTGGCTATGGTCTGGGTTACGAACTCTTACAATTGCAGTCCTTACAGCGGGATTAATATTCTTAGTAGCTTCTTAGCATGTTAAATAAATTAAGCTTAATTCATGCTCGGATTGTATAGTCTTTAAGTCTTAAAGATTAAATACATGCTTATAAATACATACTTATAGTGTTTTGGTTACTTAAAAATATATCAGCTCAATGACCGCTATTGGCCTAAAGCAGATACTTTTCAAAATTATCTAGGCTGGATTCAATGAATTATGAAACTAAACTGTATAGTTATTAGGAGGAACTATGAATTCACCCAATGAAGCGGTCAAAGCTTACTTCGATGCGTGGGACAGTCATGACACTAATGCAATTTTAGATTCGTTAACTCCAGATGGTACTTATAGTGATCCAGTGGGTGGTGAAAATTTATCAGGTCAAGCGTATGCAGATTACGCGAACTCACTTTTCGCTGCATTTCCTGATTTGAAATTGGAATTAATTAGTAACATCGTCGCGAGTAATGGCATGGTTGCAGCCCCATGGCTATTATTTGGAACACATAAAGGGCCTGTTGGCGATTTTCAGCCAACAAATAGAAAAATTACTTTACCGGGTTGCGATTTTATTACAGTTGAAAATGGGAAAGTAAAGAAAGTTAGAGGTTATTTTGACCCGGAGTACTTATTCTCTCAATTAAAATAGAACTGCATATTTTAAATGGCCGAAAGTGGACATTCTAAAATTGATTATACTGATAGTTTAATAAATCGTTCAGCAACCTTTCTCTCATGTCACACTTCTATTAGATCATCCTAAATATTTTTTTAAGCTTTATTTATCAAGCACACAACTTTTTTCTTGTATACCAGCATTGCCTCCATATTCTGTTTTTTGGCTTATGCTTAGTGTTAGCGTTATTTTCAAACCTTCAACCTCATAATGTGCATCCTCTACTTTTAAGCTGTTTGGATATAAAAAGTCCTCTGTTTTTCTTAGGTGTTTAAGACAGTTTTTAATATCTTTTTTCGTAACTATGTCATCTGGGGCTTTGGTTACGGCATAAGCCACAGTAGATGTAATTAGACTAATCAACAAAATCACTCTCATAAAAATTTTCATGGATAACCCCAATATGTTTACTTACTTCAATAATCTAGACAGGTTTTACAAACAATTGATTGCAGATTAATTAAAGTTATTCTGTTAAGAAAGATATTCTTTGGGCTAACCCCACCTAATCAATCCTAAAAACAAAGGAAGTAAAAAGAATAACGATCACTCAGCAGCTTTTCTGACATGGCCAGCTGCTTCCAACCTCTCTAAATAATTTTGCCAGTTTGCTTCTTTGTTAACCCCTAAATCATACAAATGATCCCAAGAATAGATTCCAGTATCATGATTATCATCAAACACAAGTTGAACAGCATAATTTCCAACTGGATTAATTGCAGTAATATTTACATCTTCCTTACCAACCTGAAGCACTTCTTGCCCAGGGCCGTGACCTGCAACTTCTGCAGAAGGTGAGTGAGTGCGCAAATATTCGCAACTTAACTCAAAGTGCTGACCGTCATCAAAATCGATTTCCAAAATTTTAGATTTTTGATGGAGTTGAATATTTGTTGGGATTGCTTTAGCCATAACAATAATAACCCTGGAGATTTTGCCTTGCACTTGACATAAAATAGCTTTGACATGTTTGTAGATGTGGTAAAAAAATTTCTAAAAAGCAGAGTTTACCTATGCGTAAATAAGTATTTTGCAAAACTCTTATAGTGAAACACAAAGACATATCAAAGTTCCTTGCTCATAAAATATATCTGGACAAGTCTTCATCTTTGATTAATTCACCAATGTTCTCATCAACATAAGATTCATTCACAGTCACTGCTTTACCACTTTCATCTGGTGCTGCAAATGAAATGCTTTCAAGCAAACGTTCCATTACAGTATGCAGCCTACGTGCACCTATGTTCTCTGTCGATTCATTAACATCATGTGCAATTTGTGCAACTTTACGTACGCCGTCTTCGGCAAAGTTAAGTGTTACGCCTTCTGTGGCTAACAATGCCGTGTATTGTTCCGTCAATGATGCATCTGGCTCAGTTAAGATGCGTACAAAATCATCTGTGGATAATGCTTTCAGCTCTACCCGAATCGGCAAACGCCCTTGTAATTCTGGAATGAGGTCTGAAGGTTTAGAAACATGAAATGCACCAGAAGCAATAAACAAAATATGGTCTGTTTTTACCATGCCGTATTTAGTGTTGATGGTACAACCTTCCACTAAAGGCAATAAATCACGTTGCACGCCTTCCCGCGATACATCAGCACCGCTGGTTTCACCGCGTTTAGCCACTTTATCGATCTCATCTAAAAATACGATACCATTTTGCTCGACGTTTTCTAACGCATTTGTTTTTAATTCTTCTTCATTTACCAGTTTATGCGCCTCTTCATCCGTTAACAGTTTCATTGCTTCTTCTATGCGCATTTTCCTAGTTTTCTTTTTACCGGTATTGAAATTTTGAAACATACCTTGTAATTGGCTTGCCATTTCTTCCATACCTGGTGGTGTCATAATTTCTACACCCACCGGCATGGCAGCCACATCGATTTCTACTTCAGTATCGTTTAATTCACCTTCACGCAACCTTTTGCGAAACTTTTGACGTGTTTCACTAGCGAATTCATTTTTTTCATCTGCCAAAGAGTCAACTCGCGGCGGAACTAACACATCCAATATACGTTCTTCAGCCGCTTCTTCGGCACGAAAACGCACTTTTTCCTTTTCTATTTCACGTGTCATCTTGACTGAAGTGTCAACCAGATCTCGGATAATCGAATCTACTTCTTTGCCTACATAACCCACCTCAGTAAATTTTGTTGCTTCTACTTTTATAAATGGCGCATTGGCTAGGCGCGCTAAGCGCCGCGCAATTTCAGTCTTACCTACACCTGTAGGACCCATCATTAAAATATTTTTTGGTGTTACTTCTACACGCAACTCTTCTGATAATTGCTGTCGGCGCCAACGATTACGTAACGCTATGGCAACAGCACGCTTAGCTTCATCTTGACCAATGATATGTTTATCGAGCTCTTGAACGATCTCTCGTGGAGTCATGTTAGACATCTAAATCTACTACCCTGTAAAAAGTTATAACTCTTCAATGGAGATATTTGTGTTGGTATAAATACAAATGCTAGCTGCAATATGTAATGCTTTTTCTACAATTTCATTTGCTCCTAAATCAGTATTGTCCAGCATTGCCCTGGCTGCAGCTTGCGCAAAAGGCCCACCTGATCCAATTGCAACTAACGAATCTTCAGGTTCAATCACATCACCATTACCCGAAATAATTAATGAAGTAGATTCATTCGCTACAGCTAACAACGCTTCAAGCCTGCGCAGCATACGATCAGTACGCCAGTCTTTTGCAAGCTCCACCGCTGCTCGTGCTAATTGACCGTTGTGCTCCTCAAGCTTGGCCTCAAAACGTTCGAACAAAGTGAATGCATCTGCAGTACCGCCGGCAAAACCTGCAATAACATTATCGTTATACAAACGACGTATTTTGCGTGCATTACCTTTCATAATGGTATTGCCAAGTGAAACCTGGCCATCTCCACCTAGGGCTACTTTTCCATTTCTGCGTACAGATACGATTGTGGTACCTTTAAATTGTTCCATTTTTATAAGTTGGTTGATTTATTTTGCGTAAGTTATTAAGTATTGTACATGAGGATAGACCCAATCTTTTTCAAGACTGGATTAAAATTTATTAGATACCTATTACTAGATCAAAAGTGTGGCTTATTCGTCGTCGATTGAAGGCTCTTTTGCTTGATGTGCCTTTTTGGCGCGAGGATGTGCTCGATCGTAAACCTGTGCTAAATGCTGAAAGTCTAAATGAGTATAAATTTGCGTAGTGCTGATATCAGCGTGTCCTAGCATTTCTTGCACAGCTCTAAGATCACCACTGGATTCAAGTAAGTGACTAGCAAATGAATGCCGCAACATATGTGGGTGGATGTGTTTTTCTAAGCCTTGCTCTCGGCCTAACTGAGCCATGCGTTGTTGCACAGCCCGTGGTGATAAACGTTTACCTCGATTATTAACGAAAACAGCTATTTCATTTTCTGCTGCGATATTTGGGCGTGCGTCTAACCATCTCCTTAATACTTTACAAGCTTCTGAACCTATGGGTAGGTAGCGCGATTTATTACCTTTACCTAGTACATGGACTTGGCCCTGCGCTAAGTCAACCATATCTAAGTTTAGATTTACTAATTCGGCCAAACGCAAGCCAGATGAATACATTAATTCCATCATGGCATGGTCACGTAATTTAAGTGGGTTTTGCGGACCTTCTGTTAATAAGCGATTGATTTCATCAACATCTAATAGCTCAGGTAATTTCTTTTCAATACTGGGCGCACTTACATCCGATACAGGATTATTTTCCACTAAATCTTCACGCTGCAAGTAATTATAAAATCCTCTAATTGCACTCAAACAACGATGCAGACTTCGTGCCGACACACCTCGACGACGACGCGAACCAGCAAAGTTTCTAACGTGCAAACTATCTACCTCACAGCAATCCATTACATTAATTGCTTGCAGAAATTCTATAAATTGAAGGATGTCACGCTGATAGCTTTCTAGCGTTGCGGTAGAGTACCTACGTTCATCATGTAAATAACGCAGATATCTATTAAGAAGCTCTTGAGTAGTTGCAGGACTTGTTATGGTTGCCATAAACACACTTAAAGATATTTAAGTTGTAGTTAAGTTATCATTAATTACGCTTAGATGGAAATTTATACCTAAATAATTACGACAAAAATACATTGTCACAAGGCAAACGGATATAAAATACTTTTGTGTGATAGTAAGAACTTTTATTTAATTCCAAATGACAACAAGTTATTGTGCTCTTAGCTTTACATTTTTTAATAAGATTGTCTGTAAACTGCTGTAATTTAGCGCCAAGAAATTTTACTTTGCTTAGATCGTAGCGAATTGTTGCAGTTTTGCGCCAGGAAGTATCGGCGTACTAAATAGTTGCAAATTGCTGTAGTTTAGCTCCTAATATCTCACCCAAATTACCCAGAAACAAAGTCCCCATGCCACTTTGAAAACGGTTTGCATCCGTACTGCCCAAAAATAGCACTCCTAACTGCTGCTGCTGTTTCTTCAATGCTACAGCTGCAGCAGATCGAATAGGTTTTTTACCTTCATGTAGTTTAAATACATTTTCAATTTGACGCTTTGTTAAAAATGCAACACCACGACGACGGCTAGAAAATAGGTCTTGGATTAATTTCGATTTTAGCAGTGGAGCTTCAATATAGTCACAATCTTTAATATTAGTGCTAGGCATGACATCGAATAAACTCAAATATACCTTTGTACCTGGAAAATCTGTGTGTAAAAGTTCTTGCATACCACTTAATGTCGCATCGTAACCTTTAATGGAAACTATAGATAATGCCATTGAGTGTAGACGACGACTTACCCTCTCATTGTCTTTAGCAACCGTAATTAGTTGTTGAAGCTTACGATCTAGTTCTTTATTTTTATTGCGCAGTAATTCTACTTGGCGTTCAACCAGTGAAACTGCTTCTCCAGTCTCATGTGGAATAGCAAGAGTTTCTATTAATTCAGAATGATGCATAAAAAAGTCGCTATGTGTACGTAAATAGCGAGCAATGTCTTCACGACTCAGTTTTGGCTTAGATTCTGCAACATTGCTGTTTGCTGTTAGATCAGGTTTAGTCTGTGTAGTCATAGAGATAGGCTCCCCTCAAAACTTAATTCCGCGGGTCCAGTCATTAATACTGGCTCACTTGGATGGTTACACTCTATTTGCAAACTACCGCCAGGCAACTCTACATTTACTTCTTTATCCAGTAGACCTTGGACTTGACCAACGGCAACTGCAGCACAAGCTCCTGTGCCACATGCGCTAGTTTCACCAACGTCTCTTTCAAAAACACGCAATGCGATATGTCGTGTATCAAGTATTTGCATAAAACCTACGTTTGCTTTGTTTGGAAACATAGAATGTGTTTCGATTTTGGGGCCTAAGGTGGTAACAGGTGCTTTATCTATATCATCGACTTTAATGACAGCATGTGGGTTACCCATTGAAACCGCTCCTATTTCAACCTGCTGCCCTTCGACTTCAAGCATATAGCTTGTCGAAGTGGAAACCATTGTAAATGGGATTTTTTTTGGTTCAAAAATTGGAGCGCCCATATCGACAGTAACAAGGCCGTCATTACGAAGATAAATATGATATACACCACTTGTAGTTTTAATATTAATTGAGCTTTTAGTAGTTAGTCCATTGAGCGATAGAAACTTACCGATACATCGTGCTCCATTTCCACACTGCTCAACTTCCTCTCCGTTGCTATTGTAAATGTGATAATTAAAGTCGACACCACTATCAGTTGCCGGTTTAACGACTAAAATTTGATCGCATCCTACACCTAGTCTTCGATTCGCAATCCATACAAGTTGCTCTTTAGAAAAATGAACATCTTGATTCACAGAATCAAAAACAACGAAATCATTACCTAATCCGTGCATTTTTGCAAATTGTAATTGCATAACAATTTTAAGTTTATGGATTGTATAAGTAAATAAATTAAACCATTGGATTAAGAATATTCTTTAGGGTACTGCTAATATTACTTCATTAAACGTACATATTCTTTATAAATGCATTTATCCATAACAGTAAAAATATTTTCATTGCAGGCTTTTACAGCACTTACCTCATCTATAACACCTTCTTGTAACCACATTGCATTAACTTTTTTGTGTATACATCGATCGGTAATACCTGCTACATACTTTGATGCACGAAAGACATCGACTAAATCAACTTGAAATGGAATTTCCAGCAAAGAAGCATACGCCTGTTGTCCCAATACTTCAGTAACGGCAGGACGTACCGGAATAATCTTAAAACCAAATTCTTGCATACGTTTTGCCACACGGTGACTAGGCCGATCCGGTTTAGGCGACAAACCAATTACTGCAACGTTATTTGTGGTTTCAAACAGTTTTTTTAGAGCAGCATCGCTTGGATGTTTATACTGGGTAATCACTGTATATATCCATAGACTAACATATGTCGATCGCTAATTTTTTCCACTTTTAGTCCACTAATATTGACAACCTTTAGTTGCGCATGAATCTCATCAATTGTAAATGCCGCCAACAGAGAATTAAAAAAATCACGACGCAATATCTCTGGCTCTTCTTTTGCGTATAGTTCAACAAGTTCTTCTGCCATCCCTTTAGATTCGGGACGAAATAAATCACAAATAAATACTGAGGTTTTAGGGACTACAATTTGATGTATGCATGCCCATAAATGTTGTGGGTTATGCAAATGATGTAAAAGACTATTTGATACCACAACATCATAGCTTGCATTAGGCAACTCACAATTAGGTAAGCGGCACAGGTGTAATGCTATTCGCTTTTGCAAAGATGCAGCTTCAATCATTTGCTGTGCCTGCAGGAGCATATTTTCTGCCCCGTCAACCGCATCAACTCTACAATTTGGAAATTTACGTGCAAACCGTATTGCAATATCAGCTGCCCCACAACCAAGATCCAGTACTGTATCTATATTAGCGCCTAGCTGAGGGAAAACCCGATCGAACTGATTCACTATGGCGCTATGCGCTGCTTCAAAATCAGCATTGGCATAAGCTAACACTTGCGCAGAATCATTCATTAACTCTGGCTCTGGGATACGTTGCATTAATCTGGGATAATTTCGTTTTCGAAGAGCTGATCCATTGTTTCGCGTTTACGTATCAAATAGGCTTCTGACCCATCTACAAGAACTTCAGCAGCTCGTACACGCGAATTATAGTTACTAGACATTACGAATCCATAAGCACCTGCCGCATGTATAGCTAATAGATCACCTTCTTTAGCAGCCAAGTGCCGTTGCTTGCCAAAAAAATCGCCGGTTTCACAAACTGGCCCCACCACATCACAAACGATTTGATCAACGATATTCTGCTTTACACTACTAATATCATGCCAGGCCGAATAGAGTGACGGGCGTATAAAATCATTCATTGCAGCATCGACTAGAACGAAGTTTTTTTCATTTATTGTTTTAACGTGCTCCACACACGTTAACAATACCCCAGCCTCACCAACAATTGCGCGCCCAGGTTCTATAATTAATTCAATATCTCTTGCCTCCATAAACGGAGACAATACCTCAGCATATTCATTTGCCGTGGGCACTTGATCATCTTTTGAGTAGCGAATCCCCAAACCCCCACCTACATCTACATGCTGAATTTTGATTTGATTTGCATTTAATTCATCGATTAATTTGAAAATTCGTTCAAAGCAAGTCTGAAACGGGGATAGCTCCAGTAATTGTGATCCAATATGACAGTCCACACCAATTGCATGCAAATGACTACATTCTTCAATTTTCTTATAAATATCAATTGCTAAATTGATATCTACACCAAATTTATTTTCTTTCAGCCCCGTAGAAATATAGGGATGGGTCGTAGAATCAACATCTGGATTAACGCGCAAGGATACATTTGCATGAATATTCATTTCGCGCGTAATGGCATCTAAACGCGCTAATTCGGATTGAGACTCAATGTTAAAACAATGAATTCCAGATACTAATGCACGTCGAATTTCGTCAGTGCGCTTCGCCACCCCTGAAAAAACGACTTTCCCAGGATCACCACCTGCTCGTATTACACGTTCTAACTCGCCTATAGATACAATATCGAAACCAGCACCCAATTTTGCCAACAAGTTTAGGATAGCGAGATTTGAATTGGCTTTAACCGCATAACAAATACGAGTGGGCCAACTCTGTAATGCCTTATCAAACCGCAGATAACTATGTTCAATTGCAGCCTTTGAATAGACAAAACACGGAGTGCCATAGGCATTAGCCAGCTCTAGTAAATTTACATCCTCCGCAAACAGCAGGTTGTCACGATATTGAAATGGGTTCATAACACAAATATATCAGTCCCTTATATTATGTAAGGGTACAGTAAAATAGTTTACCGTCTTTTAAATTTACTCAAGATCTGCTTTGAGTTCAGTTATCGGATTGATCTTTAGATTTTTGTTTAGGATCATCTTCTGGCAAATACAAGTCTCCAGTTTGGCCACAACTTGTAATATTAACCAGTGAAAAAAATACTAGTATAAAAATATATTTTTTGGAGTTAAACATCGTACTACGTTTCCTTTCGGTGCTATTGTATAGACCCTTTACATAACAAGAAACCATTTAACGTGACCCTTGCTACAGTACAAACCGATACTCACACCAATCCTGACTATGCGATCATCTGGCTACATGGCTTAGGCGCCAATGGCCATGACTTTGAACCCATAGTCGAACAGTTAAGGCTGCCTGATGAACTACGGGTGCGCTTTATATTCCCGCATGCGCCTGTTCAGGCAGTAAGTCTTAATAATGGTATGGAAATGCCAGCTTGGTACGATATTTATGGACTAGAAATTGGCAGCAAAGAAGACGTAAATGGCTTATATAAAATTAAAAACGACATTGATGCGCTTATCCAACAGCAGATAGATAATGGCATACCCGCGCACCGCATTGTTCTGGCAGGTTTTTCGCAAGGAGGTGCGTTAACTTTATTCGCTGGTTTGAGTAGCCCCCATCGACTCGCAGGATTGATCGCTTTATCTTGTTATTTACCTATTCGTCATGAATTACATGAATACGCAGCCGACTCAAGCCATTCTTTACCGTTATTTTTAGCACATGGAAGCTTCGACGATATTGTATCTATAGAATTTTCCCAAATTGCCCACCAACTGCTCGAGCAGCAAGGCCTAGATATTGACTGGAAAGAATATCCTTGCGCTCACACTGTTTGTACAGAAGAAATAGAAGATATCAGGGCTTGGTTGCTTAAATGCTGGCAACAATAATCAGCTATATGCGACTTATTTAGTAAATTGCTTTAAGCGTTGCTGCGCCAATTTAATTTGTTTGGCTACTTGTAATGGTGATGTGCCACCAAAAGTATTTTTTGAGGATACTGACCCTTGCAAAGACAATATAGCAAAAACATCCTCATTTATTGATGGACTGAACTTTTGTAACTCATGTAAATTAAGCTGATCTAATGGCTTATTTTGTTGAATTGCATATTTAACAGCTTTCCCTACTACCTCATGCGCGTCACGAAACGGTAACTTCTTTTCAACCAAGTAATCAGCCAAATCTGTAGCCGTAGCATACCCCTGTTGTGCGGCACTATATAACTGCTGACGATTTACTTTCATATGTGGCAACATATTTGCAAAAGCAGTAACACAATCATGCACTGTGTCGATAGTATCAAATAAAGGTTCCTTGTCTTCTTGATTATCTTTGTTATAGGCCAATGGCTGACTTTTCATTAATGTTAGTAAAGCAAATAAGTTGCCATAAACACGTGCGGTTTTACCTCTTACCAGCTCTGCTACATCTGGGTTCTTTTTTTGCGGCATGATTGAAGAACCTGTACAAAATCGATCTGGCAGCTCGATAAAATTAAATTGTGTTGAAGTCCACAAAATGATTTCCTCAGCTATACGGGAAAGATGAGCAAATAAAATGGTTCCAAAACTGCAAAATTGCAATGCAAAATCTCTATCGCTTACTGCATCTAAACTATTGTGACAAATGCTGTCAAACTGTAGTTGCTTAGCAACATATTCCTGGTCTAAAGCAAAACTACTGCCTGCAAGTGCAGCTGCACCTAATGGCAACTGATTTACTGCCGCTCTACACTGCTGCAATCGAACACGATCACGGTATGTCATTTCAAACCATGCCAGCATATGATGACCGAATGTGATTACTTGTGCAGCTTGCAAATGAGTAAAACCTGGCATAATAGTTTCTGCTTCTTGTTTTGCGACTGTGAGAATCGCTTGTTGCAGCTTTTCAAGTTGCCCATCAATATCATCGATTGCATCACGTAGGTATAGACGCACATCTGTAGCTACTTGGTCATTACGTGAACGACCTGTATGTAATCGCTTACCAGCCTCGCCAAGCAATTCAGTAAGACGTGCCTCAATATTCATATGCACATCTTCTAAACTGGTATCCCACTCAAACGTACCTGCTTCAATCTCTGCTTGTATATTATCTAGCGCTTTTAACAATTGGTCACAATCTGACTTATCAAGCACACCGATACGTGCAAGCATTTGAGCATGCACTTTCGAACCCTGGATGTCATGTTTATAAAGACGTTTATCAAACCCCACAGATGCGTTAAATTGTTCAACAAACTCATCTGTGGCTTCTGTAAATCGGCCGCCCCATAATTTTGAGTTTTTATCTTCCATCAGATATCTTTCTAAAGACAAAATAGCAGTATAGCATTAGGCTTAACGAACTAGACTTACACTCACATCTTAAATATAGGTGTTGTGAATAAATCTGATCCCAAGCAAGGCAACAAACAGGATCCGGCAACAAAGGAACGTACCTTTTTACCGGATTTTTGTAATACCAGAGTAATATTTCTGGTAATTTTAATTGCCCAACTATTAGCCTTGATCTTAACTCTAGCTGGCGGCACTCAACGTACAGATTTTTGGGTTTATCTAGCCTTAGTGTCTCTATTCGTGACCTGGATCGCGCTAGGAAATATCTTGGTCTTATGCGTGAGTCGTCGTTTTCTACAAAAACTCCATCCCGCCTTAGCAGCTATCAGCTATTACGTGTTAAGTCTATCTGTAACTCTAGTCGTCACTTTGGTAGCCATGTGGTTTACACCTTCTGAGAATTTACAAGCAGCTATGCTACCGTCTTTATTGAGTAGTGACTTATTGATTCGTAATATGGCAATCAGTGCTATCGTATCGGCAGTTGCGCTACGTTATTTTTACATTCAACACCAATGGAAATCTAATATAGAGGTTGAAGCGCGATCACGCATTCAAGCTCTACAGGCAAGAATACGACCACATTTTCTCTTTAATAGTATGAATACCATTGCCAGCTTAACTCATACGAATCCTGGACTAGCAGAAAAGGCCGTTGAAGATTTAGCCGATTTATTTAGGGCTTCACTGGGGCACCAAGACCAAGTTTCCCTACAAGAAGAGTTAAATTTCACACGTCGTTATATAAATATGGAAAAACTTCGTTTAGGCAAGAGACTTAAAGTTGAATTAAAAATAGAAGAAGGTATAAGCTTAAATACCAAGGTGCCTGCATTAATATTACAACCAATCGTTGAAAACGCCATATATCATGGCGTTGAACCCCTCACTCAAGGCGGTACAGTAAATATTGACATAACCTCTACAAGCCAAGACTTACTCTTTACAATTAGTAACCCGGTAGGAGATATTAATATTGACCAAAAACGTCCGGGCAATAAAATGGCACAAGAAAATATTAGACAGAGGCTTCAATTAGCGTATGGTGATTTCAGCAAAATGGAATTTCAGCACGCTCAAGGTTTTTATACGGTATCATTCAACATTCCTATCGAGGCAGATGCATGAAAGTATTAATAGTAGATGATGAAGCTCCAGCACGCGATCGACTCACACATATGTTGAGCAGCATAGACGATATACAAAGTGCTGGTGAAGCCAGTAATGGCATTGAGGCTGTGGAAATGGTGCAAGCTACACGTCCTGATGTAGTGTTAATGGATATACGAATGCCAGGTATGGATGGGCTAGAGGCCGCCAGACATCTTACTGAGATGGATGAACCCCCTGCAATTATTTTCACTACAGCATATAGTGAACATGCACTAGAAGCATTTGATACTTCTGCAGTAGGCTATTTGGTAAAACCAGTGCGTCAAGAAAAGCTAGAAAATTCAATCGCCCGTGCCAAGAAGCTTACCAAAGCTCAAATCGCAACTTTAAATCAAGAAACTGATAATTCTGGTCGCAGCCATATATGTGCACGCATTCGCGGCAATTTAGAATTAATCCCAGTGGACGAAATTCTATATTTCCAGGCCGATCAAAAATACATCACGGTTCGACATTTAGGTGGTGAAGTTTTGATTGAAGATGCATTGAAAAATTTAGAAAATGAATTTGAAGGTAAACTGATTCGAATCCATCGTAATGCCTTAGTGAGTACTCATTACATTAGTGGTATGGAAAAAAATCAAGATGGTCGTTTTGTTGTCACTTTCCGGGAAATTGAGGATCGATTAGAAATCAGTAGACGACATGTTGCAGAAGTGCGTAAATTTTTAAAATCACGATAAAAATTCTTTTTTAACCTTAATTGCTTCATTATCATTTTTTATAGAATGGTGCTTGGGTTTATAAATCGACTTCTTTAAATTTAGCTTCTTTCAAATCACTTAACAATATGTTCTCTTAAGAGAGCTTCTTAAAGATCACGTGCATATAAGAATCGCTACTCGAAAAAGTGCCTTGGCTTTATGGCAAGCTGAGGAAGTCTCACGTTGCTTACAAAAATCCCACGCCGACGTATCTACTGAGCTTATTAAAATGACAACTACCGGCGATCGTCTTTTGCAAGAGTCACTCACTACACAAGGTGGTAAAGGTCTGTTTGTTAAAGAATTGGAACGTGGTTTATTGGATAACCAGGCTGACATCGCTGTACACTCGATGAAAGATGTACCCATAGAATTACCCCCTTCATTACATCTGCCTGTAATACTGCAACGAGAAAATCCTTGTGATGCTTTTGTTGCAAACAAGTACGATAAATTACAGGATCTACCAGAAAAAGCAGTATTGGGAACAGCCAGCGCACGACGTGCATGCCAAATTAAGGCTACGTATCCACATCTAAATATTAAATTATTGCGTGGCAATGTGAATACACGCTTAGCAAAATTAGATAATGGTGATTATGACGCCATCATACTTGCGGTTGCTGGTCTTAAGCGCTTAGGCTTTACTGATCGCATACGTTCTACACTCACCTCAGAAGAATCTTTGCCTGCCATTGGACAAGGTGCCATTGGTATCGAGTGTAGACAAGGTGACACCCAAACTGAGTCTGTTATTCGAGCGTTGAATCATAGTGACACATATACTTGTGTAACAGCAGAACGAGCAATCAGCCAAACCCTGTTAGGGGGTTGTCAATTACCTATTGCTGGCTTTGCAGAACTAAACGATGAAAGTCTGAGGTTGCGTGCATTGGTAGGGAGCCCTGATGGCAGCAAACTCTGCCGTAGTGAAAAAATTGGCCATAAAAACAGCCCAGTAGAATTGGGGCAAAGCGTGGCCGCAGACTTAAAGGCTCAGGGTGCGGATAAGATTCTAGCTAAAGTGTCATAACTTAATAATGGCAACTCATTTATTTTGATCGGTATTAAGCGTTTATTGATTCATGCAAGTAAATCAGCAACTTTTAGGTAAAACTATCGTCGTTACACGCCCACTTGCTCAAGCACAAAATATTTGTGAGTTATTAGAACGTTATCAAGCTACCGTTATACATTTTCCTGTATTGAAAATAGCACCAATAAAGGAAACTAAAACTGTAAAACAAAAATTACAAAAACTTGATGACTACGAAATGATAATTTTTATTAGTGCAAATGCAGTCCGCTATGCTATGCAATTAGCACAAGAGTTTAAAACTGTCTTTGACAATAAAAATTTAATCGTTATAGGCCCTGCAACAAAAAAAGCTTTAAAAAACCATGGTCTTAGTACAAATACTTCACCGCCTAAAAATTATACAAGTGAAACTTTATTAGAAGAAGAATCATTACAAAACCTGAATGGAAAGAGGATTCTAATCATTCGAGGTCATGGAGGGCGAGAAACATTACGCCAAAAACTAGAATTGCGTGGCGCTAAAGTGGAATATGCTGAGGTATATCAGCGCATGCTTCCAAAACAACGTAGTAGTATTGACCTCAGCCAACTTTCTAGTCGTAACACTGTCATATTAATCTACAGTGTAGAATCAGCACAAAATTTATGGTCACTTTGCAGTATTAATGAACAACAATGGTTAAAAAATATAACTGTAGTTGCAGGAGGAAATCGCATTGCTAAATCTTTAGCTACTGTTGGATTCGCAAAAAATCCTATAATAGCGGAAAATCCCAATGACGAAGCCATGCTAAATGCCCTCTTCGGTTGGGCAAACCATACTAACGAATAAAAGCTAAAAAATCAGAGAACCCATAATGCCGGATACGAATAAAAACACTCAACCTTCGAAGCCATCCAAAAATAGCAATCAAACAAATGGCGGAAATTTTTTTATTGGGCTAATTGCATTTCTTGCTTTAGCGCTTGCCGGTGGTGGAATTGGTTTGGGTTATTATGCATGGCTTGAGCTTAATAAGCGCTTCGATCAAGCATCCGTGGATCGTAAATCTATTGCACACGAAATTGCAACTATAGATGAAAATGCAAAGATGCAGAGCTTTAAAAAACAAGTGCAACAGAACGTTCAACGCATGAGCCAACAACTGATCGAACTTTCACAGCAAATAGAACAACAGGCAACATTACAAGAACAGCTTAATGAAACCACACAAGAGACTATGGCTCATGTAAACCGTAGTCAATTTGGCTGGGGATTAAAAGAAGTCGAGCACGTATTGCGTATGGCCAATCATCGTCTACGCATAGAGCGTGATGTAGCAGGTGCAATTACGGCATTAAATGCAGCTAACACACGCATGCACGAGCTCAATGACCAACGTTTATTGCCGATACGTGAATCAACTTCTAAACAGATTGGAAAATTAAAAAATTTCCCCTATCCAGATTGGGTGGGTATCAGCCTGCATTTAGATAATATTCTTGCTGGTCTTAAGCACGATCTCATAAAAGATGTCAAACGACACAAAGATAACACTGACAACACAAAAGAAAATACAGATATTGATGCAGATAAACAAAAATCTGGCTGGAAGAAACTAACGCAAGATATTAAAGATTCTATAAACAACACTATAAAAATTACACGTGAAGAGCAAAAACTTAAATTATTTATAAGTCAACAGGAAAAACAACGTGCATACGAATTTCTACGCTTGAAATTACTTGGTGCCAAGTATGCCGTGGCCAGTCGTGATGATGAAAGCTATCATCGTGAGCTTGATGCTGCACTTGCATGGCTTGAAAATACAGATTCAATTAATAACCGTACTGATTTAATTAATGAGTTGAAAGATTTATCAGAATTAAATCTTGAGCCCGAATTGCCAAATATAACTGAGCCAAGCACATTACTCTCTGATGTCTTGGAAACCATCGAGAATAGTTAAATGCTGAGAAATCTAATAATTTTTATTTTCTTTTTATTAGTGTTTGCAGGTATTGTATTCTTTTTAATGCAAGAACCTGGCTTTGCGATTTTTAATTATGGTGGCATTAATATTGAGTTACCACTTGTGGAATTTGTAATCGGCTTATTAATTTTTATCGTAGCTCTTTACCTTATATTACGTGTTTTAAGTTTTTTGTTCAGTGCACCTAAACGCATCCAAAAGGCTACTGCACGCCGCAAACAACTTAAGGCTATAAATCAAACCAAAGAAGGCTTAACTAAATTTATCTTAGGCGATTGGAACCAGTCTGAAAAACTTTTGTTAAAAGGAGCTGATAATTTAGATAATACATGCATTAATTACATTTGGGCTGCACGTTCCGCACATCAAGCTGGCGATTACGAAACTCGGGACAACCATCTCGCTATGGCAAAAAAATGCACCCCAGAGGCACATGCAGCACTGAATGTTTTACAGGCTGAGCTATTATTAGACCAAGGTCAAATTGAACAAGCATTAGCCAACCTAAGCCAACAAAGTGGTCAGATTCGTTCAAATCCAAAAATTGCAATGTTATTTGCGACTGCGTATGAACGGCTAAATGATTGGGGAAAACTTGCAGATATCATCCCAGATCTAAAAAAATCTAAAGGGCTAGATAAAAAGCTACTTAACAAGATTGAAAAGTCTACTATACATGGTCTATTAGATAGTGGTAAAGACAAGAGCAACGCTGAGACAATCAAACAAGTCGGTTTACAGTTCCATAATATAATTTCTACTGATCCTGATCTAATGGTTGATTACGCTGAGGCCCTACACCGAATTGGGGCTCACACAGAAGCCGAATCTTTTATCGCCAAAAATTTGGACAGTAATTGGGACTCACGGCTTATTTACTTATATGGCTTATTGAAACTTGATGATTACAGCAATGCACTTAAAAATGCCGAGCGATGGGCTAAAACACATACAAATGATGTAAATTTATACCTAACTTTAGGCAGATTGTGTAAACATTCACAACTGTGGGGAAAAGCAAAGTCATATTTCGAATCCAGCCTAAGCCGCAAACCTCTTGCTGAGGCCTATGCCGAATTAGCCGCATTGCACGAACAATTAGATGAGCATGATGACGCACATCAGTGCACGAAAAAAGGCCTAAGACTCGCTACCAAGGTCATATAAGCTTACTTTTTCATCAACTTACGTAATCTATTTAATAAATAGGCATTTCTGCCTTCAATATAGTTAACACTATACCCTTATACTGAGCAATTCACGTTGTTTTGATAATACTATCGCCAATGTAATGGCGGCTTGAATAAATTATCCAGCTTGAGTATTTTACAATTCACCGTGTGTGAATAAATCAAAGCCATGTCCATATTTAATCGTATATTGATAACATCCATTATTTTATTTGCCTTATGGCTATTACTATCAGGCCATTTTGATTTTCAATTATTAAGCCTTGGCATTCTAAGTTGCCTTTTCATCGCATGGCTATCGTTACGCATGGGTCTCTTAGACAAAAACTCAAGCACATTATCTTTTAATATTAAATTACCAATATTTTTACCATGGTTCTTTTTAGAGGTAATTAAATCTAATTTAGATGTTTGCAAACAGATACTACAACCAAAATTAACACTCGACCCAACTATAAGCTCAATTTCAATCTTTAAACATAACAATATTGGTAAAGCTGTATATGCAAATTGCATAACATTAACACCAGGCACATATAGCATTGATATTGATCACGATTTTGTTGAAGTCCATTCTCTGACAAAAAAATCGGCTGAAGGTCTAAAAAAAGGTGAAATGGGAAAGCGAATTTTAGCATTACAAACTAGATCATCCGACAACATAAATACTTAACATTAAAAAATTGTGTTTATCACCGCCTCCATTGCAATATTAGTAGTGATGATTTTTTTACTGCTACGTGCTGTACTTGGACCTACTATTTTCGATCGAATATTGGCAATTAATACTTTTGGCACAACGACAGTTTTATTAATTGCATTATTTGGTTTCCTAACTGGCCGTCCTGATTTTATGGATATTGCTCTCTTATATGCGTTGATTAACTTCACTTCTACTATTGCAGTGCTAAAGCTTTTTAGAGTAGGCAGCCTTGGTAAAACAACTAATGATCAGGACTAAAAGAAAAACATGATTATTATTGGCTGGATTTTATTATTACTAGGAAGTGCATTTTGCCTAATAGGTACTATAGGACTTATGCGTTTCCCAGATTTTTTCACTAGAGTACATGCAGCTAGTGTCATTGACAGTTTAGGCGCGATTCTTATTTTATTAGGGCTCGCAACTCAGACACAAGACATTTTAGTAATAATAAAATTACTATTAATCTTACTTTTTATGATGATAACTGGCCCAACTGCTGTACATGCATTAGCACGTGCAGCCTTATCGTCTGAAAAAAACACCAATCATAATTAAAAAATCAAACTAAATGCAGTATCGATAGAATTATGGACATAGAAACTACGATAGACATAAGTTTATTAACTTTATTAATTTTGACTGCACTCGCATTAGTGCAAATAAGAAGCCTGCTTGCTGTAGTATTACTAAGTGGTATTTATAGCTTATTATCAGCTAGTCTATTTGTTACCTTAGATGCTGTGGATGTGGCATTTACTGAAGCGGCTGTAGGTGCAGGACTTACCACTGTTTTACTTCTTGGCGCGATTGCAATAACAGGAAGAGAACAAACTGTAACAAGACATGGGAAAATTTTACCCTTACTGGTCATAGCCGTAACGGCAAGCGCACTTATCTATGGCACCTTAGATATGCCTTTTTTTGGCGACCCAAATGCTCCAATTCACGCACATGTAGCACCACGTTATCTGACTCAAAGTAGCGAAGAAATTGGTATCCCTAATGTAGTAACTTCTGTGTTAGCAAGCTACCGTGGTTATGACACCCTTGGTGAAGTTACTGTGGTATTCACTGCAGCGATCGGCGTTTTACTGTTACTTAGTAAATCTAAAAAAGATAATTAGCAAACATAACTTATGGATAAAA
The DNA here is from genome assembly GCA_965223115.1 of Gammaproteobacteria bacterium. Lineage (GTDB taxonomy): Bacteria > Pseudomonadota > Gammaproteobacteria > UBA4575 > UBA4575 > CBDCUI01. The sequence continues at coordinate 2,484,583 of OZ244982.1, read as the reverse complement.
ATAGAAGTTTAATCTTACGTGAAGTATGCAATTTAATTATTCCTGCAGTTCTACTTTATGCCTTATATGTTCAATTTCACGGTGATTATGGTCCTGGTGGTGGATTTCAAGCCGGTGTCATTTTTGCTGCTGCAGTTATTATTTATACGCTAATATATGGAAGAAAAAAGGCACAACGAATTTTTTCTGCAGGTGTAATCCGAGTTTTTGTTTCTATTGGTTTGCTTCTATATATATCTGTGGGACTAGCAGCTATGTTAATGGGTGGTAATTTTCTAGATTACAATGTCTTACTGCACGATCAACAACATGCGCAACATCTTGGTATCTTCTTAATAGAACTTGGCGTTGGAATCACTGTTGCTGCCGTCATGATTGCGATTTTCTATGCACTGGATGATTTTGTTACATAACCCATGATTGAAAATTATTACAATTATTGGGTTGTAATTATCTTAATGATGATTGGTTTCTATATTGTAATCTCTGATTCAAATCTAATTAAAAAAATCATTGGGTTATTCATTTTTCAAACATCAGTTTTTATTTTATTCATCTCGATGAGTAAAATAGAAGGTGGCACTGCACCTATTCTAATTAACAAACAAGTTTTATACAGCAACCCATTACCTCATGTTTTAATTTTAACTGCCATTGTGGTCGGCGTAGCCACTACTGCAATGGGGTTGGCTATAATAGCCAAAATACATCGTGCTTATGGCACTGTGGATGAAAATATTATTCACAAACGAGATGAAGATGAGGAAGAACCTTAGTGCTTATTCATCATCTCCCCATCTTGCAAGTGATTATTCCTTTAGTCATTGCACCAATATGCTCCCTGTTCATTAAAAGTAGATTAACTTGGTTATTTGCAACTATTGCAAGCTTAGCCACATTTATTATTGCATTATTGTTAGTCAAGGAAGTATCTATACATGGCGTATTGTCTTACGAGTTAGGGGGATGGGCCCCACCTTGGGGCATTGAATACAGAATTGATCATTTAAACGCATATATTTTAATTATTGTATCCGCAACCGCTAGTATTACTATGCTTGCAGCACGTCAAAGTATAGAAAATGAAATCGCAACAGAAAAGCTTGGCTTATTTTACTCTGCATATTTACTTTGTTTAACTGGCTTGTTAGGCATTATTGCTACAGGAGATGCCTTTAATATATTTGTATTTTTAGAAATTAGCTCACTATCCTCTTACGCGCTTATTGCAATGGGGCAAGATCGCAAGGCCCTAACCGCATCGTATCAATACTTAATTATGGGAACCATTGGCGCCACATTTATATTAATTGGAATTGGTTTGTTGTATATGTTAACTGGCACATTGAATATTGTAGATTTACAACAAAAAATTCCTGAGTTAGTTTCATCAAGAACATTACACGCGGCATTCGCTTTTTTTACTGTTGGTATTTCCTTAAAACTCGCTTTATTTCCACTACATTTATGGCTGCCCAATGCATATGCTTATGCCCCTTCTATTATCACAGTTTTTCTTTCTGCAACTGCTACTAAAGTTTCTTTATATGTATTGTTTAGATTTTTCTTTGGTGTTTTCTCAGATGAGATTTCGTTTGAGTATTTTCATTTAGATAAAATTCTCTTACCTCTTTCTGTTGTTGCCATCTTTATTGCTTCTTTCGTAGCAATATTCCAAGACAATATAAAACGTATGCTTGCATATTCAAGTGTTGCACAAATTGGATATATGACTTTAGGAATTAGCTTGGCATCTAAAAGTGGTAATATTGCTAGCTTAGTGTATATGTTCAATCATGCCATTATTAAAGGTGGTCTATTCTTAGCCATGGCATGTGTGCTAATACGAGTTCATTCTGTAAAACTGGAAAGTTTCTCGGGTTTAGGCAAGCAAATGCCATGGACCATGGCAGCAATTGTGTTATTAGGTTTGGGCCTTATTGGTGTTCCATTCACTTCTGGCTTTATCAGTAAGTGGTATTTACTATTGGCCGCTATCGAACAGGAGCAATGGATGGCAACTATCATTATCGTTGGAGGGTCGCTGCTAGCCGTAATGTATATATGGAAAATTATTGAACAAGCATATTTCAAAAATCCAGTTAGCACAGATAGCAATACCACCAGGATGTATAGCGAAGCACCGCTACAAATGCTGATTCCACTATGGATATTAGTCACTTTAAATTTTTATTTTGGTCTTGATACCTCTTATAGTTTTGGTTTCGCAGAAACCGCGGTCTTGTCACTATTTAATTAAGCGATGGCACAATTACTACAACACTATGAACTCGCTATATTGATTCCTCTTTTAGGGGGATTGCTGATACTTATTTTTCACAACCACTCACAGCTTAGAGAAATAAGCTCTATAGCTACAGGCATTGTATTATTTATATACGTCCTGCAATTGCTTTACTCCTATGAAAATGGATTAGCTACGCATAACTTATTAAATATTACGCCTAACCTTTTTATTGCATTTTACATAGAACCACTAGGGCTTATTTTCGCATCACTCGCTTCTGCTCTATGGGTTATTACAACTATTTATTCAATTGGATATATGCGTGGCAATAATGAAAAAAACCAGACTCAGTTTTATTTTTTCTTTGCCACCTCAATTGCCGCAACCATGGGCATTGCTTTTGCAGCAAATTTATTCACTTTATTCATATTTTACGAAGCACTAACTTTGTGTACCTATCCTCTCGTAACACATAAAAAAACAACAGATGCACAAAAAGGTGGCCGTACTTATTTAGGTATTTTACTAGGTACTTCAATTCTTTTTTTCCTGCCTGCCATTATTATTACTTGGTTTTACACTGGCACTCTAAATTTTGTTAATGGTGGAATTATAAACAACCATCTTAATGGCTTGGGAGCTACTCTATTATTTATATTGTTTATGTTTGGCATAGGTAAAGCAGCCCTATTACCTTTTCATCGCTGGCTGCCTTCTGCAATGGTTGCACCTACACCAGTCAGTGCACTGTTACATGCTGTTGCAGTAGTTAAAGCAGGCGTATTTTCTGTTTTAAAAATTTCAGTTTATATTTTTGGCATTGATTTTTTAGCTTCACACCACTCTTCAGAAATTATCTTATGGGTTGCAGTAGCAACGATGTTAATCGCTTCTATCATTGCACTTAGCAAAAATAATTTAAAAGCACGTCTCGCTTACTCTACTATTAGCCAGTTGTCTTATATAGTTATAGCTGCAGCACTTGCTAGCCCATTTGCAGCTCTGGGTGGCGCACTACACATTGTGACTCATGCCTTTGGGAAAATTACATTATTCTTTTGTGCTGGCGCGATCTATACCGCAACTAAATTTACTGAGATCAGTCAGTTAGACGGGCTTGGCCGTAAAATGCCATTTACATTTACAGCATACTTAATCGCAAGTCTTAGCATTATTGGCTTACCGCCATTAGTTGGCGCATGGAGCAAATGGTTTTTGGTACAGGGAAGCATTGATACAAAAAACTACATCGTGTTAGCTGCTTTAGGTCTTAGTACTTTATTAAATTGTGCTTATTTATTACCGGTTGCACTACGTGCCTTTTTTAAAAATCAAAAGCCTGAATTCAGTAACAATGTTACCAATATCCAAGAAGCGCCCCTAGCAAGCGTTATACCTTTGTGTATTACTGCTTTATGTACACTTTTATTATTTTTTTACTTTCAACCTTTTTATGATTTCCTTCTACCTGTATTTAAGCCATGAAAACATATAAAGACAAGTCTTATTGGCTAGATGATCAAAGCAACATCAGCAAAATTCTTTACATATTATATTTTGTATGTTTTTTATTATTAATTGCTGATTTTTTCTACCACAAACATACGCATTTTTCATTTGAAAACTGGTTTGGCTTCTTTGCTTGGTTTGGCTTTTTAGCGTATAGCTGCATAATTTTTAGTGCAAAACTGTTACGCAAAATTATAAAGCGGGATGAGAATTACTATGACTAGTATTATATTCCACCCCGCATTAATCTTAATTATTGGTGGAGTTGTAACCTTCCTCATACCACACCAAAGTTTAAGAAAAATATTTTGCCTTGCCCTTCCCATAGCAGCACTTACCGCTTTACTCAGCATCCCACATGGCGAATATGGAAACTATCAAATTTTTTCTCTGCAACTTACTTTATTACGACTAGACCATTTAAGTTTTATTTTTACTCTTATTTTCCACATCGCATTATTTATAGTTGCACTTTATTCTATCCATCAAAAAAATATTTTTGAAACTGCCGCAACATTTATTTATGCAGGTGCTGCGGTTGGCGCTGTACTGGCGGGTGACTTACTTACTGTATTCATCTATTGGGAAATTACAGCTATAGCTTCAGCCTTTATTATTTGGACTAATAAAAACTCGTCTCGAGCTTATTCCGTTGGCTTACGCTACTTAATTATTCATGTGAGTTCAGGCTTATTATTACTTGCTGGAGCTATCTTTCATTATCAAGACACAGGCTCACTAGCATTCGATCACCTCGGTATTGATAGTGTGGCGGGCATGCTTATTCTTCTTGCATTTGGCATTAAATGTGCATTTCCTTTGTTACACAACTGGTTACAAGATGCTTATCCGGAAGCCAGTCCTACGGGGACAGTGGCTTTGTCCGTATATACAACGAAGCTTGCCGTTTATGCACTTGCACGTGGCTATGCAGGTACAGAAGAATTGATATGGATTGGCGCCATAATGACAGCTTTTCCAATCTTTTTTGCTGTCATAGAGAATAATATGCGCAAAGTTTTATCTTATAGCCTTAACAATCAATTGGGATTCATGGTTGTTGGTGTGGGTGTAGGAACAGAACTAGCATTGAATGGCACAGCTGCACATGCATTCGCACATATTCTCTATAAAGCATTACTGTTTATGAGTATGGGCGCAGTCTTACACCGAGTTGGAACCATTAAAGCCTCAGAATTAGGGGGCTTATATAAGTCTATGCCTTGGACCACGATATTTTGTATTGTGGGCTCTTTGTCTATCTCTGCGTTTCCATTGTTTAGCGGCTTTGTATCTAAGTCTATGATACTCACTGCAGCAGCTGATGAAGGGTATTGGTTGATTTGGTTGGTATTGCTGTTTGCCTCAGCTGGGGTTTTAGACCATTCAGGAATCAAAATACCTTTCTTTACATTTTTTGCACATGATAGTGGAAAACGTTGTGCCGAGGCTCCACTGAACATGCTGGCAGCTATGGCTATTACTGCATTTCTCTGCATTGCAATAGGTATCTACCCAGCTCCATTGTATGCGATTTTACCTTTTACAGTAGACTTCACACCATACACTACTACACATGTCATTACACAATTACAGTTGCTTTTATTCTCTGCATTGGCTTTTGTCATTTTATATCGTACAAAAATTTATCCTCCAGAGATCCCATCTACTAATATCGACTTCGATTGGTTTTACCGTAAGCCAGGCGCTGCTGTTGCAAGATTTATTATGACAATTTTTGCTGTTGGTGAGCTGCTGTTGTTAGAAACCATTAAAAAATTATCTTTTCGTATGGGTTCTTATTTACACCGACATCACGGACCACAAGGGATATTATCCAAAACGTGGCCAACTGGAAGTATGGTGATGTGGGTTGCGTTTTTATTAGGGGCGTATTTAATTTTTTATTATGTGTATGATAATTAATGTATGTGTATGATAATTAATGCATTGTATGAGTTTCATCTATATCGTTCAGATCTGCAAACTCAAAACTAGAATGCACTTCTGGCGATGCATGATGAAGTATCATATTCCAGCCACTATTTGTCTTACAATATATATTTGTTGCCACAATCTCTGATGAAACTTTTCCATTTAACGAAATTACTTCTATGATGCGATGGATTGCGATATTTTTTTCTATCATTACTTTTTTATGTTTAAGCTCAAATGTAACGTTTTTCTCATGAGAAAATATTTGCATCCAGCTATCCCTAATATTTTCCAAGCTCTCCAATGGTGCTCCACCCGGATGAATACAGCTAACCTCTTTATCACTTGACCATACTGACATCATCATTTCTATATCACCTGACTCAAACGCCAAATAAAATGCGTCTTCAGCGAGGTCCGAAGTTCTAAAGCCTAATGGATTTTCCATATATCTATTCTATATTTAAAAAATTTAAACCGATAGCTACATGCCTACACAACGCAAAAAACTATTTCGCTATGATGAATTACCTGACCCCAGCAGTAAAGGCATAATTATCACATATAAGAATGTAGAGAAGAATATCATTGTCGTCAAAAAGAATAAGCGTATTTTCATATATAAAAATTCATGCCCACATACATTAAGCCCATTAGATTGGACCCCAAATAATTTTTTAAATGAAGATAACAGCTACATAATGTGTGCAAATCATGGCGCCTTATTTCAAATAGAAGATGGTCTTTGTATATATGGGCCATGCCAAAAACAAAGTCTTCATGCGCTAGATTTTGTTATCGACAACGGTGTTATTTTTTTATTAGATTAATATAAATGTATATACTTGAACGTTTTAACAGATTATTTCCAGTTTGGGCTGTATCGCTTTCAGCAATTTCATACTTAAAACCAGAATTATTTCTCTCTTTTAGACCAACAATCATTTACCTTTTAGCCGTAGTCATGTTTGGTATGGGTATTACACTTAAACCAAACGACTTTATTCAGCTCATTAAATTAAAAAAGGTTGTTATGATAGGTTTAGCTTTACAGTTTTTAATTATGCCGTTTACTGCATGGTTTATTGGGCACTCTTTAGGACTTGCCTTACCATTACTTGCAGGTATGATTCTCGTCGGTGCTTGCCCAGGAGGCACAGCTTCTAATGTGGTGTGTTACTTAGCAGGTGGCAATGTTGCACTTTCCATTGCATTAACGACAGCCTCTACTTTATTAGCAATCATCGCAACACCCATGCTTACTTGGTTGTACATTGGAACAAGTGTAGATGTCCCTTTGTTTTCAATGATGCTGAGTATACTCAAAGTTGTTGTATTACCTGTAGGGCTAGGTGTACTTATTAATTATCTTTTAAGCTCAAAGTATACGTCTGTGGTACATGTATTCCCCAGCATTTCTGTTATTTTCATATGTTTTATCATTGCAATCATTGTAGCGAGCAATCAAGCAAAGCTACAAAATTTGGCTACATTAATAATATTTGCAGTTGTATTACACAACTTAGTTGGATTACTTACGGCTTATGTAGCGGGCTACTTGCTGGGTTATAGCACCAAGGTTTGCAAAACCCTTGCAATAGAAGTGGGAATGCAGAATTCTGGCTTAGCTGTGGCGTTAGCAAGCCAATATTTTCAGCCCATAGCGGCATTACCTGGCGCAATTTTTTCTATATGGCATAATCTGTCTGGAGCATTTTTTGCAGCAATGTGGTCTAGACATAGCAACAACAAATAACTTGATTAGTGAGTTCGATTTATGACATTAAATTCATCAATTTCTTTCTTTAGCGCTTTAATAAGCTGGGTATTAGCTATCTTCTTAGTTACACAATTATTATCTGGCACATTCGACGGACGCACATGCCAAACTACTTGTGTAAATGTGTTGTTTTGGATGTCATTTGCAATTGCAGTCATTGGACTTATATTTAGTATTGGAGGTATTTCTATTGGTAATTCCAGTTGGTTAAAAACCATTTCACTATTGGCCTTGCTTGGTTTAACAGGGATTTATATTGTTACCATGTTGATTGGTACTTTTGGTATTTAGTAACTAACAATTTACTATTTTAAGTTCTTATACTTGACCAAACTCTATCGATTTACTTAACCATCTCTGAATTACTGCATCTACTCTTTGTGGGTGCTTTGCTTGCAGCAGCTTTGCAGTTTCCTGTACCAATGGAATAAGATCTTGATCACGCATAATATTGGCAATACGAAGCTGTAGCATGCCCGTTTGACGTGTCCCCAGCACTTCTCCAGGACCTCTGATTTCTAAATCAACTTGCGCGACTTTGAATCCATCATTGGTATTTCGCATCGTATCAATACGCATCTTAGCATTGTCTGTAAGTGGTGGATCAAATAACAATACACAGCTACTTTCTTCACTACCCCTTCCCACTCTGCCACGCAATTGATGTAATTGTGCCAAACCCAAGCGCTCTGCATTTTCTATAATCATTAAACTAGCATTAGGGACATCGACCCCTACCTCTATAACGGTAGTAGCAACTAACAAATCAATGTCTCGCTTTACAAACGTCTGCATGACAGCATCTTTTTCTTTACCTTTCATGCGTCCATGCACAAGCCCGACCCTTACACCGCGTAACAACTGTTTCAGCTCTCTATATACATCTTCGGCAGCCTGACATTGCATTGCTTCTGATTCTTCTACTAAGGTGCATACCCAATAGGCTTGTTGACCATTGCGGCAAGCATTTGCAACACGCTTTACCACTTCTTCTCGCCTCTCCATGGGAACTGCAATTGTACTAATAGGTTTACGTCCTGGGGGTAATTCATTGATGATTGAATAATCCAAGTCTGCATATGCTGTCATGGCCAAAGTTCTTGGAATGGGTGTTGCAGTCATAATCAACTGATGAGGATACATACCATCTTGCACACCTTTTTCACGTAATGCCAAACGCTGGTGTACACCAAAACGATGTTGTTCATCTATCACTACTAAAGCTAAATTTTTAAACTTTACTCCTTCTTGAAATAAAGCATGCGTTCCAACTATTGCATTTGCAGTGCCTGTTGAAATAAGTTCTTTCATTTCATTAGCTTTACTGGCAGTCAACTTGCCAGATAACCAGGCAAGATTTATTCCCATAGGTTCTAACCATGTAGAAAAATTTCTTAAATGCTGTTCTGCTAATATTTCTGTTGGCGCCATCATGACTGCTTGGTAACCCGCTTCAATTACTTGCAAACAAGCGGCTATTGCGATTAATGTCTTACCACTTCCTACATCACCTTGAATTAAACGCAACATGGGATAGTCATGTTTTAAATCGGAAAATACTGTATTGATAACGCGTTGCTGAGCATTGGTAAGACTAAACTCAAGGCTATTAAGTAATTTAGTATAGAGCGTTCCTTGTGCATTAACTGCAATCGCAGATTGCTTTTGCATCTGTAAACGTAGCTTAGAAAGACTTAATTGCTGTGCAAGTAATTCCTCAAATGCAAGCCTACGTTGCATTGCGTGCTTCCCTAAAGCAAGTGATTCAGTATCTGCATCTGGAGGTGGACGGTGCACAAACTGCAAAGCATCTTCTATGGATACTCGTTGACCATCAATTTCAGGAGGAACCGGCAAGAGATCAAGCCCTACAGCATCTTCACTCTTAAGCCATTGCAAAGCTTGTGATGTCAGGCGACGTAAACTTAACTGGTGCAAACCCTCAGTAGTTGGATATATCGGAGTTAGATGATCTTCTACTTTTGCCGTATCGTATTCATGCTGAATTTCATATTCTGGGTGCACCATTTCAGGCCCTTTTAGGCCTCGCCGAATTTCACCAAAACATCTAATATTGACTCCACGAGAAAAATTTTCACGTTGTGCATTATTAAAATAAAAAAACCGTAACAGTATTCTTCCGGTACCATCGTCTACACTTACTAGCAACATACGTCTTTTTCTATATACGATTTCGCTATGCTCTACTGTGCCTATTACTACGCTTTCATCACCAGGGCGTAAAGCCGCAATAGAACGAATTCTTGTTCTATCCTGGTAACGTATGGGTAAATGAAATAACAAATCCTGAATTGTGAATATATGCAACCGTGCCAAACGTTCGGCAATCCGTGAGCCTACACCTTTTAAATTCTCTACAGATGGAAATGTTTTGTCTTTCAAGTGCTTGATTACGGATATATCTTAAAAATCCATTTTAAGGTTCATTCTTAAAAAACCTTTCTGGGCTACCTATATTCGTTTATTCACAACTTAATACTATACGTAGCCAGTCTGATAAATTTAGAATTTTACACTGCATACAAAAAAGTGAAAAACTCGTGGTATCGAGAGAAAATAAAATACCTAGGTAAAGCGTTTAAGATATTTAAATATTTCTATTACAACTCTAGTTCCATAATTGCATCCATTTCAACTCCAGCACCTTTAGGTAAAGAAGACACTCCTATTGCTGCGCGGGCTGGATAAGGCTGTGAAAAATATTCCGACATAATATCATTCACTAATGGAAAATGAGTAAGGTCAGTTAGAAATATATTTAATTTAACAATTGCATTCAATGAACCATTTGCTGCTTGACAAACAGCTTGCAAATTATCAAACACTTGCCGTATTTGTCCCTGCATGTCCTGTGCTGTAATTTGCATGGTTTTTGGGTCTAATGGTATCTGACCAGATAAATATACTGTGGTACCTACTTTTACTGCTTGTGAATATGTCCCTATTGCCTGAGGTGCATGTTCAGTATTAATTATCTCCCGCGCCATTGATTTCTCCTTATTAGTTACGTTTAACTTTATATATTTTTGGCGTTTTACGAATAGCTCGCATAATTTGCGCAAGATGATCACGGTTCTTTACTGTCAGTAAAACTGTAATTGTAGTCGTTGCACCAAACCTATCTTCAAATACTATATTTTCAATATTCGAGCCTTGATCTGAAATTGTGGCAGCAACCACTGCAAGTACTCCTCGTTCATTTGCAGTTTTTACACTAATTTCTGCTGTAAATTCACTACCTGGATTTTGTGACCAATTAACATGAATCCATTTATCACGGCTATGTTTTTCTCGCCTTGTATTTCGGCATTTAACATAGTGTATAACTAAGCCTTTACCAGCCGTCATAATTCCAATAATGGAATCTCCTGGTATGGGATGACAACACTTCGCATAACTCACTACCATGCCCTCTGTACCACTAATAGCAAGCGGGTGTTTGGTCTCACTTTTACGACGTAACTTAATCCAACGACCACGCAACGAAACTAGATGCTTTGCAACAAAAGGTGCCATGCGATTCCCTAAACCAATCTCTTGGAATACTTGTTCCTCAGATTCAAGTTGCAACTCCTCAAGGAGCTTAGCAATGTCTTTCTGAGTAATATCATTCCAATCTTTACCATAGGCACTTAATGCTTGATTAAGTAACCGCTTACCTAATGCCGCGGCCTCATCTCTTTGTAAATTCTTTAAAAAATTGCGAATATTTGAACGAGCCTTGGCCGTTACAATAAAATTAAGCCAGGCAGGATTGGGACGACCTGTAGGGGCAGTAATAATTTCTACAGTTTGACCATTTGTTAGCACAGTACTAAGCGGTTCTAATCTTCTATTAATCTTTGCCGCAACACATTGATTGCCAACATCGGAATGCACCGCGTAGGCAAAATCAACTGCAGTAGCATTGATTGGTAATTCCATAATGTCACCTGCTGGTGTAAACACATATATTTCATCACGAAATAGATCTACTCGCACACTCTCTAAGAACTCGAGTGAGTCACCTGAACGATGTTGCATTTCAGAAACGGTATTTAACCACTCTCGTGTTCGGGCACTTGGCGAAACTTGATTACTATCGCCGACTTTGTACATCCAGTGTGCTGCAATACCTGATTGAGCAACTCGATCCATTTCTTCTGAACGAACCTGCACCTCAATAGGAATTCCTTTAGGACCAAATAAAATAGTATGCAATGATTGGTATGCATTTTTTTTAGGAATCGCAATATAGTCTTTAAATTTCCCTGGTACAGGTTTATATAAATTATGTATTACGCCAATTACCCGATAACAAGTATCTACATCCTCTACAACAATTCTAAACGCAAACACATCAAATACTTCCGAAAATTGCAGACGTTTTTCTTTCATCTTTCTATAAATGCTATATATATTTTTTTCACGTCCGTATATTCTGCTGACAATATTTTTTTGTTCTAATCTTTCACAAATATTTTTTTCAACTTCTCCTAATAAAACTTTTCGATTTACATTAGTACGTTTTATCGCTTCTCGCAAAACCTCATAACGTTTAGGCCACAGCGTTTGAAAAGACAATTCTTCTAGTTCTACACGTAAATCATGCATGCCTAATCGTAAAGCCATCGGTGCATAAATATCTAATGTTTCACGTGCAATACGTTTGCGCTTTTTATATTTCATTACTTCTAATGTGCGCATATTATGTAATCGATCTGCAAGCTTAATAATAATCACGCGAATATCTTTAACCATCGCCAACATCATTTTGCGAAAGTTTTCTGCCTGAGCTTCTAATCTTGATTCAAATTCTAAATGTGTAAGCTTACTCACACCGTCAACAAGATCTGCAACCTCAGCACCAAATTCATTTATGATTTGTTCTTTTGCTGTTTCTGTATCTTCGATCACATCATGTAAAATCGCTGCAGCAATAGTTTGCGCATCCATACGTAATTCAGCTAATACTTTAGCTACAGCAATTGGATGATAGATATAAGGCTCACCAGTAAGCCGAGTCTGCCCTTCGTGCGCATGGGCGCTGAACAAATATGCGCGATAAATGCTCTTAACTTGATCTGGTTCTAAGTAAGTCTCAAGCAGTGCACATAAATCACTGATTAAAAAACGTGAGGGCTGCTTTGCAGTAATACTATTGCTAGCGGATTCAGCAACACTAGCCATTGCCTCATGATGGGTGCACTAGGAACTGACCTAGAACCCTTGCTCTCCTTCTTCGCTAGACGGCTTTGGCGGTATAGGTGAGGCTGAGGGATCTTCAACAGAGGGAGCCTCCTGGGGTGCAGGTTTTGCTGGATTACTAAAACTACTTTCAGTAGCAGAATTTAAATTGCTACCAAATATAGAGTTGCTAGGAGCAGGTTCACTAGGAATTGTAGATGGCTCACTTGATTGTTTCATGGGCTCCGCAGTAACGGGCGGTTCCGAACTAGTTTGATTTAATTCACGACTGATTTCCGCATGCAAAGCCGCAGCCAAGTCGTCTTCAGCCAATTCTTTCTCTTCTTCAACTTGTTGAGACATCAAAGATTCTCGCATCATTTCATCATTTACTAAATTTTCTGCGATCTCACGTAATGCAACCACTGTAGGCTTATCATTTTCCCACTCTACAAGTGGTTCTGTTCCTAAGGCCAATTGCCGTGCTCGTTTACTTGCTAATAACACTAATTTAAAGCGATTTTCTACATTTTCTAGACAGTCTTCCACGGTGACACGAGCCATGCCTTACTCCTACAATATATAAGTTAATGGATGCTTAGCCGAGTAAGTGTAACGAATTTACTCACATCCTTCTAGCTATCCGATAATAAATCTCTGATTAAATTTTGTAGTTTTTCCTTATTAAGTGACTGGTATCTTTCAGGGGCTGAAAATAATGTTTCTAGTTCCTGCAATGCACTGTCAAAATCATCATTCAGGATAACGAATTCAAACTCACCGAAATGACTAATTTCATTTCTAGCATCCCGCATTCTGCGAGCGATTATTTCGTCATTATCCTGCCCTCTAGTCTGTAGACGATTTTCAAGTTCTGCCTTTGAAGGTGGTAAGATAAATATAGATCTTGTCTCTTGTATTCTGTCACGAACCTGTTTCGCTCCCTGCCAATCTATCTCTAAGATGACTTTTAAACCTTGATCTAATTGAGATCGAACGGATGATTCAGAGGTTCCATAGAAATTATCAAATACTTTCGCATACTCTAAAAATTCTCCTTTCTCAATCATATGCATAAACTCATCAATATTTACAAAAAAGTAATCTTTACCCTCAACTTCACCAGGACGAATCTGGCGTGTAGTATGTGATATAGACACTTTCACATCTGGTAATTTTTTGACAAGCGCTTTTACCAAGCTAGTCTTACCTGCTCCGGATGGTGCTGAAATTATAAATAGCTGTCCTTTACTCATAATTTGCAATCTCTTGGTGCTGAAATTATAAATAGTTGCCCTTTACTCATAATTTGCAATCTCTTGGTGCTGAAATTATAAATAGCTGTCCTTTACTCATAACATACAATATCTTGATGCATTAAAAACAAATGTTTTACCGTTACACATTAAACTTATCTACGAAAGAATAATATCCAGGATTAAACTTGATTAGAAGAATAAAAAAGGCCCTGCGTTACAGGGCCTTTTACGATCATCTTGCTTTAATACTAAGTATTCAAAAGTTATTAATTACATAAAAGATTCAACTCTTAGTAAGTGGTACTAATGCAATCTCTACACGCCTGTTTAAGCTACGTCCTGAGGTATCATCATTACTTGCAACTGGATAGTTTTCTCCATAACCATACGTAGCAAGACGCAATGGTTGTATGTCACGGCTTTGAAAATATTTAGCCACGGCATCTGCACGACGCTCAGAAAGGGCTTGATTATATTCTTCGGTACCTGTGCTGTCTGTGTGCCCCATAACTTCAACAAGTGTTTTATCAAACTCATCGATAACAATTGCTACAGAATCTAGTACAGCAAAAAATTTACCATTAATATCTGCACTGTCTACAGCAAAAGTTATATTACCAGGCATATTGAGAATAATATTATCGCCATCGCGTGTAACACTTACCCCTGTTCCCGCTAATTTTTGACGTAATTTTGCCTCCTGCACATCCATGTAATAGCCGACAGACCCTCCAGCCAAAGCACCTACACCAGCCCCAATCAATGCGTGCTTACGACGTTCGCGACTATCATCCCCACTAATTAGTCCTACCACAGCACCTGCTGCAGCTCCAGCTCCTGCACCAATAGCAGCTTTACTAACTTGCTTTTCACCGGTATACGGATTAATCGTAGTACAGCCTATTAATAATGAGAGTAGTATTAATATTCCTACGGTTAGTGATTGTTGCAAAATCCTCATTATTGCCTCCTCAGTCATTCGTCTTAATCACATATAAACTAATGTTTAATCTTACTTGTATTTCGACCATAACTTGTGATCGTGGTTCTGCGATATTATCCAGCAGTTAATTACAATATTTGAGCCCTAAATTAATCCATACATCGGTACAACTAAACCATATATCAAGTATTACATTTTCTCTATTTTATGCGCTTACAAATATCGTCAAAATTATCAAGTTATAAATAATCTAACTTTGTCGTCAATAGTTTAAATAAAATTTTTAAAGGCTATAGGCTAAATTGTTATACAAATAAAAGTAATAATTACATGCAAAAAAACATAGTTAATGAAGTCAAACAATGGTTACCAGATATTGACGCTTGTCAAGTTGAATTATTAAACAACTCAATAGAAGAAAAGCACCAGCAAAAACTAGAACAAATAAAAGAAAAAATATACACCTGGGCAAGGACTGTTTTAGAAGACGCTAAATTACCTTCCACAGCTCAAGAAGCTAAATCAATTATTCACAAATATGATGCGTCAAGTGATGAAGGGTGTGCATTAAACGTTTTAATTGAACTAGAATCTATGCAAACCTCTATTCAAAACAAAGATTCAAACACCACAGCTATAACAAGCATGAAGCTTTTCGATGCATTATGGAATCATGCAATTGCTATACACCAGCAACCAGAACAAGAAAATCTTGAAGGTGATGACAATCGCGATAGTGAAGACAACTTATTAGCTGCTTACCACGACGATGAAGAAAATATAAAGCATTATCAAAAAACCATTAATGAACTAAGTAAAAAATATCCACATTGCAACATCAATGCTTTACGCCTTCTTGCTTCTACAAGATTAAATGTTACTAAACAACAACTTGATGATTTAGAAATAACACCACAATAATATATAGAAATTACAAATATGGATTCTAATAACGATTTGTTTAGCGCTTCTCTAGAAGCAATTGATTCAAGTAAACGCGTCGCCAAATTTCAGCGCTTCATTAATGACTTTCAACGTGAAAGTGAGATTACATTAAATAATGCACAAGAATGGATTAAAGCAGAATTACCCATTGTGGAGTCTGATATTAATTTAACCTCTTTAAAAGAAGAGTTAAGATCAACCAAAATAAAAGCTCGTCGTAAGCATTTATTATCTGCCTTAATATTTGAACAAGCCACACGTAACGCAATACATAAATATCAAGCCTCTACAGCAGGTTTAATGGCCATCCATATGTTAAATCATATATGGCAAGCTAAGCTTGAAATGCAACCAACCACAGCACAAAAAGCTAATGTGGCAACAGCGAAACCTAAACAAAAAAGCAAAGCCGAACAAGAGCATGACTTAAAAAGGAAAAAAATATTAACTGATCTTATTAAAAAAGGCGAACAGCAAAACAAAGACTCACTCATACAGAAACAAACTTCCTCTACAATAGAGAAGATTCCAGTGCTCAAAAAGAGTAGCCATGTAACTGTAAAAGATGATGCAGCGATAAAACAGAAAAACGATTTATGGGATAAAACTAAACATACAAAAGATAATAACAACTTAAAATCAGCTAAAAAATCAAAGCCCACTAAAAAACAAAAAAAGAAGAGGAACCATGGCGTTCTATCAAGAATGCGTAATAAATTCCCTCATAAGTTGAAACCCAAAATTGCTACTAAAAAGTCAAATAATGTTGACGATTCTCAAACTTCTTTACCAACAAACAGTGACTTGAATGACAGCCTTTTAGACAATCCTAATAAATCATCAATTGTGGTAAGGCCAGGCATACTCGACAGCAGTGATAAACTGCAATTTCAAGATCATCCGCAACTCAGTGGTAACACAAATGATTCAGGTGTAACCGTACGCAAAGTATTAAAAAAGCGTGAACATGATACTCACGCGCCTGGAAGCAATACCATTATCATGAAGCTTGCATCCAGCTCACACCAAAAAAATTCAACAGAGCTATCTATACCAGAACAGTGCCAACTAGCAGTAAATGAATTTTGTGCGCAATACCCAGGCTATGACATCGTGGCAATTCGTAATATGGCAGCAGATAAAATAGGTGTTTCTATGCAGTATATAGAAAACCTAAATATCCTACCTGAAAGCAAGTAGATAAATTTATATTTCTTTAAGTAATCTTAGATACGAGCTATAAACTGCTTGCAAGATCTTTGTTACATTTAATAATGATTATAATAAATGACTTGAACAACAAATCAATTATATAAGCTTTTGTATAGAAAAAACATACACACACAAAAGACGCTCAGAAAAATTATTCTGAACATCTTTTATAACACTGTGGACTTAAAGCTTTACTTTTTAATTATTCGATAAAGTATTAGCAATATCAAAGCGCCAATTACAGCAATCACTAGACTCACAATATTGAACCCAGTTACTGAACCAAAACCTAACAAGGTACTTATATACCCGCCTACAAAAGCTCCTGCTATACCTAGCAATATGGTTACAATGATTCCGCCTGGATCCTTACCCGGCATAATTAGTTTAGCAATTGCACCGACAATACCCCCAAGTATAATCCAAGTTATAACACCCATGTTTACTCCTTAAATATTATTATTTTTAAGTACAAAAAATTACAAAAAGAATATTAATTATTCTTTTTTCATCATCTCCTCAGCTTTCTCTACACCCTCTTCTACAACTTCTTTAACTGTCTCTACCGCATCATCCATAACTTCTTCGGCTTTTTCTCCAACAGTTTTTTCTTCTTCAATAGGCGGCAATGAATCCCAATCTGGTAATGCCTCAACTTCAGGACCTTTCATTTCATCATCACTATCCATCATTTCCTTTGCAACATCCACTGCATCACCGGCCATTTCTTTAGTAGCTTCAGCTGCATCTTCTGCCATTTCACCAGCAGATTCCATCGCATCATCTGCCATTTCACCAGCTTTTTCCATCATGCCTTTATCTTCTTCACTACAACCAAACGTCAATGCTGAAACGAATAAGAGTATTAATAGTTTATGCATTTCGAACTCACTCCCATGAATTAATAAATTAATATTATTGTTAGGATGTTACCTTTTATTTAGAGCAATCAATTTTAACTGCTCAATTAATCAGCAACTGTTTTTTGTTTATATATTATCTATATCCAAATTATTATTTTTATAATATAAGATTTTCAGAATAAACCAGTTTCTATTTTTAATTATTGTTTTTCTCAATACCAAGCCTTCTGCTACTTACAATCATAAAAAAGCAATACAATATTATAACAACTAGCTACAGGTTTGGAATTGTAAAATATTTTGAATTTTAGCTACTAACAACAAACAACATCTTGATTTATATAGGGTCTTTTATTTGGATTTTTATTTATTCACTATCAATATCAGAAAGTTCACTTTTCACTTGACCAAAGCTCGTATGACGAATATCTTTTCCTGCAACAGTATATATAACATATTCACAAATATTTTTTGCATGATCCCCGATCCGTTCTAGTGAACGCGCACACCACATCACTCTAAGCGAGCGTTTTATTGCACGTGGATCCTCCATCATATGAGTAATCAACTGACGTGTTAATGCATCATACTCATCGTTAATTTCTCGATCGCCCTGAGCAATTTTAAGTGCGCTATCGACGTCCATTCGGGCAAACGCATCCAAACAATCGTGCAACATTTGACGAACTTTTTCTCCCATATGTTTTAATTCAGAAAAATAAGTCGGTGTACGCTCAACAGTAGCTAACTTAACTGCATGGCGGCCTATTTTCTCAGCTTCATCACCAATGCGTTCTAGATCTGTAATAGTTTTTATCATGGTTACCACCAATCGCAAATCACTTGCTGCAGGTTGGCGACGTGCAATTACCTGAGTGCATTCTTCATCAATCGCTACTTCCATTGAGTTAATTTTATAATCACTGGTAGCAACGTCGTCTGCAAGGCTACTATCAGAACGAATTAATGCAACAAGTGCATTATCCACTTGCTTCTCAACTAAACCTCCCATGTTAAGCACTTTGCTACGCAAAGATTCTAAGTCTTCATCAAATTGATGTGAAATATGTTGTCCAATATCTTGGAATACCATGTTGTACCTCAATAATTTATATAGTTAGCCAATTAACCATATCGACCAGTAATATAATCTTCTGTTTGCTTTTCTTTTGGATTAGTAAACAACTGATCAGTTGCACCAAACTCAATAAGCTCTCCTAAATATAAAAATGCTGTGTAATCAGAAACACGAGCCGCTTGTTGCATATTGTGTGTAACGATCACTACTGTATAGTCTTTTTTTAGTTGAATGATGAGCTCTTCAATCTTCAATGTAGAAATAGGATCAAGAGCAGAAGCCGGTTCATCTAACAAAATTACTTCTGGCTGAATTGCAATGGCACGCGCAATCACTAAACGCTGTTGTTGACCGCCGGACAACCCTAGTGCATTGTCTTGCAGGCGATCTTTTACTTCATCCCAAAGCGCTGCACCTTTTAGTGCCCACTCAACGCGTTCATCAAGTACTCTTTTTTTATTCACTCCTTGCAAACGCAAGCCATATGCAACATTTTCATAAATTGTCTTAGGAAAAGGATTTGGCTTTTGGAACACCATGCCCACTTTACGTCGTAATTCTGCAACGTTTACAGATTTAGCATTAATATCTTTTCCATTCAGAAGCATTAAACCTTCCAAACGAACGATATCGATTAAATCGTTCATTCGATTCATGCATCGCAATAAAGTCGACTTACCACAACCGCTTGGACCAATAAATGCAGTTACTCTTTTTTCAGGAATAATTAGATTAATATTTTTCAGTGCCTGTGAAGAACCATAATACAAACCAAAATCTTTACATTCAAAACAGGTTTGCTCATCTTCAAGCCTTGGGCTTGCTCTGTTAAGAAGCACTTCTTGTGATATTTGTGGTGCTGCCATAGTCATTTTTCCTTAACTCCCAATAGACTTTATGTAATAGTAAAAACTACAATAAAGCAAATATGTTTAATGTTGCTCAAGGCTCCTATATTTCTCGCGCAAATGGTTACGTATATATATAGCAGAAAGATTTAAAATTACGATAACTGCTACTAATATCAAGGCAGTTGCATATACTAAAGGTCGCGCAGCTTCAACGTTAGGACTTTGAAAACCCACATCATAAATATGAAACCCTAAGTGCATGAATTTTCGCTCAAGGTGTATGAATGGCGCATTTGTATCTAAAGGCAAAGAAGGTGCTAATTTCACTGCGCCTACAAGCATTAACGGGGCTACCTCTCCTGCTGCACGAGCTACGGCTAAAATTAAGCCCGTCATCATAGCTGGGCTTGTCATTGGTAAAACCGTACGCCATAGAGTCTCTGCTTTTGTCGCCCCTAATGCCAGTGACCCTTCTCTTACCGAGCGCGGGACTCGCGACAAGCCTTCTTCTGTTGCGACAATTACAACTGGCACTGTCAATAAGGCCAGCGTCAAAGATGCCCACAGTATGCCACCAGAACCAAATGTAGGTGCAGGTAGTGCTTCTCGAAAAAAAAGCTCATCAATGCTGCCACCAATAACATAAACAAAAAAACCAAGGCCAAATACTCCATATACAATTGATGGCACCCCCGCCAAATTATTTACAGATATTCTTACTAAACGCGTGATGAATCCTTGGTGTGCATATTCTCTTAGATAAACTGCTGCTATTACTCCAAACGGAGTAACAATAATTGACATCAGCAACACCATAACAACTGTGCCGAATATTGCTGGAAAAATCCCCCCTTCCGTATTAGCCTCTCTAGGATCGTCAGAAATAAAACCCCAAAACGTTTTTATATAGAAAATAACCTTTTCGCTTAAACTCATCGCATTAGGTTGATACGCTTTAACGATATTTGCTAATTTTATTTCAACCTCTTCCCCTGTCATGACTTTCGCAACAATACTATCTCGCGAGATTTCTCTATACAAAGTATCCAACTCTTTTTTCAATACTTCATATTCAGCAGTATATTTATTTTGTTCAATTATAATTTGATCATAATATTTTGGTTCCGTAACACCATCTAATTCTAAGGCTCGTTTTTTTAGACGTAGCTTTTCTAATTTAAAATTAACAGAACCAATATCTTTCTTTTCAATATGTTCAATTCGTTCTCTAAGTTCCAAGACCCGGTCCAAACGAATTTCTAATTCGTCCCATACATCAGAATTTGTAATATTTATACTTGTGTCTTTATCTTTAACAGCTTCTAAATAGCCATAAAAATTACCCCATTGCGCACGCTCTAAAACTAATACATCTTTTGGTTTAATCACTTTTAATTCATTTGGAGCAACAGTAAGCATAAAATCTACGCCTAGCACTTCACGATTACCGACTTTAATTAAACTACGCTCGATGAATTCTGCATCAGTATTTACTTTTATGCCTGATTCAATAATACGTTGCCTGGCTACCTCTTCTGTTTCAACACGTTCACCAATAATTGAAACTATGTCAGTACCATTATCATACTCAATTTCATATACGCTCTTAGGCCAAAAATGCCCTAGCCCACGTACACCGATTAACGCCAATAAACCAACAACCATAATTATGCTGACCGCTACAGCTCCTGCATTCAACCACACCCATGGCTGACCAGATGCAAGAAATGATTTAAAGTTATTGTTTGTTTTATTCTGCATAGTTGGCTTTATAGCTTTTTATTAATGTACTTTTTAAAGATTACTATATTTTTCTCGTAAACGTTGCCGCACTAATTCAGCAATGGTATTAAAGAAAAATGTAAACATAAATAACACTAGCGCCGCTAAAAATAATATTCTGAAATGTGTACTATTTACTTCTGATTCAGGTAGCTCTACTGCAACATTAGCGGAAAGTGTGCGCATACCTTCAAAAATACTAAAATCCATCACCGGTGTATTCCCTGTAGCCATCAACACAATCATGGTTTCGCCCACAGCACGACCAAGACCAATCATAGTTGCTGAAAAAATACCTGGACTTGCAGACGGCAGCACAACGCGCACTAAGCTTTGCCAAGGAGTAGCGCCTAGCGCTAATGAACCAGAAGTTAAATGCTTAGGTACACTGAAAATAGCATCTTCTGCAATTGAGAAAATTGTTGGAATAACGGCAAAACCCATTGCTATTCCAATAATAATTGAATTTCTTTGATCGTAACCAATGCCCATTGTATCGGTTAACCATAAGCGTACATTGCCATCGAACAATACATTTTCCATCCATGGACTTAATGCGATTGCCACCCAGCCACAAATTATAATTACTGGAATTAACAGTGCGGCTTGCCAACCCTCTGGCACTTGAATCTTTATCGCTTCTGGTATGTTCCACCATATAAAGCTGGCTAGCAGAATTCCTATTGGGATCGCAAATAAACAGGTAAATATACCTGGTAAATAAGACTCTACAAATGGTGCCAACCAAAGACCTGCCAAAAAACCTAGAATCACTGTCGGCAAGGCTTCCATAATTTCAATAGAGGGTTTTACTAAACCTCGCATTTTTGGCGCCATGAAGTACGCCGTAAAGATCGCTCCACATATTGCCAACGGCATTGCTAAAAGCATTGCATAAAATGCAGCTTTGAATGTTCCAAAAGTGAGTGGTGTAAGACTAAACTTTGGTTCAAAATCACTCGAAGCCGACGATGATTGCCAAACATAATCTGGCTCTGGATAACTTTCATACCAAACTTTACCCCAAATTGAACTGAATGAGGCTTCTGGGTGCTCACTATCGAGCTCCAAAATATGTATTTGCCCACTTACATCTTCTGTGATGATTTTGTCACTTCTAGGCGCAATACCAAGATGTATAAGGGGATTAGTTGAAATATTTTCTGTCAATAAATGTCGTGATGCCGTGGTATGGAATATAGATATATTTCCACCCACATCGGTTACAAGAAAACCCTTGCGTAATTGCTCAGTAACAATACTAGCAATTTTAGAATCAGTACTTTTAAAGCTTCTAATTTTAGTTAAATGTCGAGCACCATCTTCACTGCGCACTAAAAATAATTGATGAATATTGCCATTATTATCAGCTAGTAATAATGAAATACCGCCAATTAATAATTCGAAAGAAGTAGGGCTGTTGCCCTCGTCCAGCACTGTGACATCTTCAACATGAATTGGCTTATCTTTTTTACGAATATCATAAAATGAAATTACACCTTCTTTATTTAGCAAGTAGAGCCATTCACGTTCTGGAGATAGCAATGCTTTAATTGGTGTACCCACATACGGTAATCGTACTTGACTAGTTAACTCTAAAGTTACTTCATCTTCATCTAAAAACGAAGACTGTTTTTCATAATTAACAAGCCTGGAACCGCTCTCAGTATGTACAAAAAACGTTATCCCAGCCTCATTATCACTCACTGCAAGACTTTCTAACTGTTGCTTACCAATTTCTAAATTAAACGCTTGCTCACTGTATGGATAAGTAATGCTTGGAACGATAGTTCGCTTATCATCTTTATATTGCAAAGCATATTCATGCCTTAAAATTTTTACTTGGCCTGTATCTAAGCCCAAACCAATAATATTTTTTTCTGGGTCGATATGTGCCCAACTCGTTATATTTATATCAGTATCTTTTACAAGGCTAATACTTTTTATGAGTTTACCTGTATCAACATAAAAGAAATTTACTACACCTTTAGTATCTAAACGCATAGCGATTTCAGCTTGTTCTTCTATTGAATAAAGAAGCGTGTCATCAGTACCAATATCACTTAAAGAATATTCTGAAATTTCGTGCAAGCTTGCCCCTTTAAATAATGGGAACACCACTGCAAATAAAAATAGAAAAATGAGAATAATGGAACCAATCACCGCAATGCCACCAGCACCAACTAAATTACGAGCTAACAAATCCTTTATGGAACGCCTGCGCCAAAGTGCTCGGTTGAAATTAAGTGACCTCGGAACCACCGCTTGGGAAGTATCTGATTCTTCTGACATGCCTTATTATTAGTTATTTTATAGTAAGTTAACAAATACAATTAACCTGTGCTTGCGAAAAAAAGGCCCTATTAAGAAGGGCCTTTATTCTCGCAAGCCAGTAGCGTGTTATACCCCAACCCACAGGTTTAAGGTTTTATTATTATCGCTACTTATTTAGAAGAACTAACTTTCATTGCGCTTTTTTCAAGCTCAATTGAAGCTAAAGCCTTATCCGCTACCTTTGAAGGTAACGGAATATAACCATCTTTAACTACTACTTTTTGCCCTTGTGTAGACAACACCATTTTAATGAATTCACTCTCAAGTGGCGATAAAGGCTTGCCAGGTGCTTTGTTTACATAAACGTACAAAAATCGTGCTAAAGGGTACTTACCAGAGATCGCATTATCAGGCGTAGCTGCTACTTTATCTTGCTCGCCTGTTTTTGATAATGACACTGCTTTAACACCTGAGGTTTTATAACCAATGCCAGAATAACCGATACCATTTAATGATGAAGACACAGACTGCACCACAGACGCAGAACCTGGCTGCTCATTTACAGTTGATTTGAAATCACCTTTACATAGGGCTTTTTTCTTAAAGTAACCATATGTACCAGATACTGAATTTCTTCCAAATAATTGGATATCACGTTTTGCCCAATCGCCTGTTAAACCAAGATCACCCCAAGTAACCATATCTGAATCACCACCACATTTACGTGTACTAGAAAATATGGCATCTACTTGCGCAATAGATAATCCGTTAATAGGGTTATCTTTATGTACATATACGGCTAATGCATCAATTGCCACTGGGATTGCAGTAGGCTTATAACCAAACTTTTTTTCAAATGCTGCAAGCTCATTATCTTTCATTTTGCGACTCATCGGACCTAAGTTTGAAGTACCTTCAGTCAAAGCTGGTGGCGCAGTTGATGAACCTGCTGCTTGAATTTGAATATTAACGTTTGGATAAAAACGTTTGTACTCTTCCGCCCAAAGGGTCATTAAATTTGCAAGGGTGTCAGAACCCACACTCGAAAGATTTCCTGATACGCCACTTGTTGCAACGTATTCGCCAAGATCTGCGTCTACCTTTACTTCAGCAATGGTCATAGTAGAAAAGCTAAGCAATGCTGTAGCAAGAAGAACGTTAAATTGCAGAACAAATTTTTGCATGAATCACTCCTCGTGATTAGAAACTGATTATTTCAATGAGTAAATTATTAGGATTTGTATGCTACAAGCATATGGGCTAAATATTACAGTTTTGTGAACATATAACTTACTGATATTTAATACTTTTTTCATTAAAAACCAAACGCTTTGTAGGAAAGCTACAAGTAAATACTGTCCCAAATCCGACCTCACTGGCAATTATCAAATTTCCTTCATGCCTTTCAAGTATATGTTTTACGATGGATAGGCCTAAACCTGTGCCACCCTTTTCACGAGAGCGTCCAGCATCCACACGATAAAACCTTTCAGTAAGCCGATCTATATGTTCAGATTCTATGCCATCACCATTGTCTTCAACTATCAATTCAGCGGTCTCTTGATCAGTAAGCCTCCATATAATTTTAATATGTGTCCCCGCCTTTGTGTGTTTAATAGCATTGTTAATAAGGTTTGATATTACGCTATAAATTTCTTGCAAATCTCCCTTTAACATAGCGTCCGTTTCAACAAATGTTTGTATCCGATGATCTGCAAACCAAACTGAAAGCTCAGCTTCTTTGACGATTTCAGAAACAATAGAAGCAATGGGAATGACTTCTATCTCGTTTGCAATTATTGTTGTTGATTCGATGCGAGATAATGTGAGTAAATCTTCAACCAATTGTTTCATGCGCTGAGCTTGTATTTCAGCAGATCGTACTGCGCTTTTACAATCATCAGGTAATTCTTGGTGAATAGAAAGTGTTTCCAGATAACCTAAAATAACGGTTAGTGGTGTTCGTAACTCATGCGAAGCATTTGAAATAAAGCTGCGTCGCATTTCATATATACGTGCAGTTTGGGTCATATCCTGGGCAATTAGTACTAATCGATTTTTACCAAAAGGAATTAACCGCAAACTTAACTCTGGCTCATTTGCGGCAGCTCCACGTATTTCTAATGGTTGATCAAATTTTTTTGCAAGAAAATAATCTGTAAATGATGGATTGCGAATCAATTGTGTAATTCGAGTATTGATATCTTTCATGAAATCAATTTGTAGTAAATCATGAGCTGCTTGATTCGAAGAAAGTATTTCACCAGAAGCTGACATGATCACTATAGCATCAGGTAAAGCAGTAATCATTTGGCTAAACTGATCAATAAGGTCTAGAAATTTAGCCTGAGTGGTTTGATTATTTTTTTGCAAATCAACAATAGCAGAGACATGTTGATCAGCAATGCCGAGATACTCAGGCGCTTCATTAATTACAGCACCATCATCTAGCCATTTTTTTAGTGTAACAAGCTGCCTAGCTGTCCATAAACCATAAACCATTAAACCAAAAATAAAAAAAAGTGGTAAATGGCCAGTTACGATACCAATCAAAGTGCATGGGATAAATACAATTAAGATTCGGTTAAATTCAGACAGCCATGCAGTAAGTGACATTATGTTTTAGCTGAGAACCTATATCCGTAACCACGAACAGTTTGTATCATTTGATCACATTCTAGAGGCTTTAGTAATTTTCTTAATCGCACGATATGTACATCTACAGTACGCTCTTCAACATACATATTACGACCCCATACAAAATCTAACAACTGAGTACGTGTGTAAACTCTGTCAGGATGCGTCATGAAAAATTCTAGCAGGCGAAATTCGGTTGGCCCCATATTAATTGAACGGCCATTAATGTAAGCCCGATGTGCGTTTAGATCTAGCAAAATAGGCCCAACACTTACTTGATTTTCTATTGAACCTGCGCCTCTACGCAGCACAGCTCGTATACGTGCAGACAATTCTTTTACTGAGAACGGTTTAGTAATATAGTCATCTGCACCAGAATCTAAGCCATCAATCTTGTCTCGTTCTTCCACACGTGCAGTAAGCATGATAATTGGAATTTCTCGCATAGATTCTTTGCGCTTCCATCTTCGAATCAACTCCAAACCACTCGTATCTGGCAGCATCCAGTCCAATAGAATCAAATCTGGTAAATTATCCGCAATTTTTATTTCCGCGGAACTGCCATCCTCAGCTTCATCTATGACATATCCATCTTGCCCTAAAGCAAAAGACACCATCTCGCGGATAGAATGCTCATCCTCAATTAGTAAGATTCTTTTTGTGCTCATTACTTGAGCCTGTATATGCCTTGATTCTCCAGGTGCAAATTGTTTTTGCATAGTTGTAAGCCTGTATAACAAATATGTAGCATTATTTTATATATATATTACAAGACAATTAAGAAGCCTTTAAATTAGCTACCTATACTCAATTTTATGGTATTAGTTGATATATTTACCACGCCTAAGCTTGAGATGCTTAAATTTAAATACTTTACGATTTCACGCCCATATAGCCAAACACATTTTAAACACATTTATGTAACAAAAATGTAATAAAATCTTCATATAATTTCCACGTAATATTCATAAAGGCTTTTTAGCTTCTTTAAGATTAAAGTTTTTTCAATAACCCACTTAATTTATCAAAACAGGAGACTCTCCGTGAGATCTAAATTACTACTGGCATGCTTAGTATGCATTGCCACTTATACTAGTTCCACTTCAGTTGTACTAGCTGGTGCAGTTACCTCTAAAGAGGAAATCGCTATCAGCACTACTGGTGGCGGCATAAAAATCCATTCAGACAATGGTAATACCTTCCAATTTGGTGGTGTTATTCAATACGACTTTGATAATTATGATGGTCTATATAATGCGGGCAATAATGGCGATTCCGCAAACGAGTCGGAATGGCGTAGAACCAGGCTCACTGCAAAAGGCTCAAGAGGTGCAGACTGGGCTTATTTGCTTACTGTCGATATTGATGATGATGCTGAAGAAGCTAGCGTAGATGAAGCGTGGATTAAATATGCTGGATTTAACAATGTCGATTTAATTGTAGGACGTTTAAAAGCGCCTTTCGGACTTGAAGAATTAATAAGTGATAAATACATATCTACAATCGAGCGATCTGCTATTTATGAAGCAGGTAATTTCTTAAGCGGTAAACCTGATTTTCAGGTTGCCGCACAAGGACAATGGCATAATTTTTCTGGCCAAATACACTTTATAGATGAAGGCGAAGAGGACGACGATTCCAGTGATTCATTTAGTGTTGCAGCTAGAATTGCCAACCGTTTCTTATTCGGCAATCAAGAAACCAAAACGCACTTTGCGCATTTAGGTGCTGCATATGCTGTACGTGATTTTGGCAACGCGGGCAGTTCAATGGATTTTCGTAGCAGACTTGGCGTACATACAATAGGTGACCGACCTACAGCTGGAAATGATGTTGTGGTGGAAGATGCAACGCAGTTTGGACTGGAAGGCGCCTATGTTAATGGCCCACTATCACTGCAGAGTGAATACTTAACCGCTGACTTTGACGGTGAATCAAGCTCTCTAGCCGGTGCTGACGTTGATGTAGACGGTTTTTATGTAACTGCTACATACACTCTCACTGGTGAATCTCGTGGTTATAAGTCCAGTACTAATAAGTTCGACAAAATAAAACCTAATGGATCATTAGGTGCGTGGGAATTAGTTGCAAAATATGAAGATGGTGAAGTAGATATTGATAACAATCCAAATGGTGACGCCGAATATGACATCACTACCTTAGGAGTCAATTGGTACCCTAACTCTAATGTACGCTTTTCACTTAATTACCTAATGACTGATACTGATAACTACCAATTTGGTGGTAGCGGTGGTGGACTAGGAAATCCAACCTTAGAGTCTGTAAATGAAGATGATGGTGATGCAATTACATTCCGTGGTCAATACGTGTTTTAAGAATTTTTAAATCTGAATAACTAAAAAAGCCGCTTTTAAAAGCGGCTTTTTTATTGCTAGTAATTTTCATTGCACTTTTACATGAAACACTTGTTCTAATAATTTTTGGTTTTCATAGAATACATAAAATCGATATTCACCTGGAACTAATTCATACTGCTGTGCAAATTCAAATGCCATAGTATGTCGATAATCAAGCTGTGACTCTTCTTGTAATATTTCAATCTTATCAATATATTCTCCAGTACTTGGATTAATCATGGTAGGAACCAAGTATATTAGATGCAATGTTGGCTCTTCAGCAAATCCAGCTCGTGATAACCAATAACGCACACCAAATTTCGTGCCTAGTTGAGCATGAATAATAGTAGTTTTTTCTAACTCACCATTACTAGAAACATTGCGATCACCTTCTTCATAGCTTTCAAAACCTCGCGAAAAAATTCCATATTCATAATCATAGATAATCCGCTTTTCATCAGCATAGCTTTGTTGAGAAAACAATAGCCCGAATAATAAACAAATGTTCGCCAGTTTCATGATTATCAATGTCTTGTAATTAATCATAAATTAACGTGATAAATTTTGAGTTTGTTGTTATTTTATTGAAACTTAACTTAACAGCTAAACACTGAAAATGGCAAATGCACAGCATAAAGGCATTAAACGAATCTACAATGCATTCTTTTATTCCATGGCAGGCCTATCAGCTGCATGGAAAAACGAAGAGGCATTTAGACAGGAGGTCATATTGGCCATTGTCTTGTTACCTGCAGCATTTTGGCTGGGAGAAAATATTACTCAAGTTTGCATTCTAATTATTAGTATTTTTATCGTTTTGATTACGGAACTGCTGAATACAGGTGTAGAAGCCGCAATAGACCGCATCAGTGGCGAAAAACATGAACTATCTAAGCTTGCCAAAGATATTGGGTCTGCTGCGGTATTTGTGAGCTTGACTGGGTTAACTCTTGTGTGGGGACTAATTAGTTACGCAAGGTTTATTAATTAGAGCCAAATCAAAACATGCTGACCGCAAAAAACTGCAAGCTCAATGTTGCTAAACTAACCCCTATAAGCCCACCGATTACAACATCACTAATATAGTGTAGCCCTAATATAAATCTAGATAAGGCAACTAATATAGCAAACGGTACTACTAGCCATACTAAGACAGGAGAATAAAACACAAGCATAGTACTAAAACTTACTGCATGTAGTGTATGCCCTGAAGGAAAACTATAACGGTCTAACGGGCATGTATTACAATGAATAACTGGCTGCGTTATAAAGGGGCGTTCTCTAACTAAGCGCTCTTTTTTAACAACTTAATATATAAACACCCCTGCAGCACCAGTTGACAACATCTGGATAGCCGGATCTATTGCGCTGTTACCATGATAAATTACCGTTGCCGCGATTGAGCAATACCAAAACACACCATCACCTAAACGACTAATCAATTTAAAAAATACATTGATCCATTTAAGATTATTGGCACGATTGAAAAAAACGCAGATTGGTAACTCATATTGCTCAATCCGCGTAAACCATACTTCGGCATTTGAATTGATATTCATAAATTAATCTAAAGCCCATTGATACAGTCAAAATCATATGGTTAATTTATAAACAACTAATGAAGTCTGCGTTACACTTATACTAAAAATTACCTTTTATAATCAAAAATATAATACTTATCATTTAACTGATTTGTAATAAATATCGCATAACTTTGTAACAAAGACTGCACAAAATATATACTCATCAGGACGGGAAGCATATGTTTTGAGCGAAATACCTTCTATTTATCCGCATTCTGTACGCAGCATCTGGATTTCTGACACACATTTAGGTTTTCGTGGTTGTCAGGCCGATCTGCTGCTTAACTTTTTACACTCCGTACACAGTGAATATCTTTATTTGGTTGGCGATATCATTGACTGTTGGAGCCTTAAACGCAATTTTCATTGGCCCCAGCAACATAACAACGTTTTAAGAACCATTTTAGGTAAAGCTAAGCACGGTACTAAAGTTATCTACGTGCCTGGCAATCATGATGAATTATTCAGGGAATTCAGTGGTCATGTATTTGGTAATGTTGAAATTCATCAAGAATACATACATACCACAACAAATGGTCGACGTTTATTAATCCTTCATGGTGATGAATTTGATAGCGTTGTAAAACATAGCCGTTTATTGGCAAGCTTGGGATGTCATGCTTATGACTTTTTGTTGCGCTTAAATGTATATGTTCACTATTTCAGAAAGTTATTTAAATTTCCATATTGGTCATTAGCTGCACATTTAAAACACAAAGTAAAAAATGCAGTTAATTACATCAGCAGCTTTGAAAAAGCCTTAACCAATGTTGCAGCTAATCGCAATGTTGATGGTGTTGTATGTGGCCATATACATCATGCCGAAATTTCAAAAATTAACGATGTATTGTATTGCAATGATGGTGACTGGGTAGAAAGCTGCACTGCATTAATTGAGACACAAGATGGATGTTTACACATAATTAAATGGACTGAAAAACAGGAAAATTCTAACGGCCCGCAAGCTAGCTTTAGTGACAGAATCACAAAACAAGCTGCATGAAAATTGCTATTGTTACAGATGCCTGGGAACCTCAGGTGAATGGAGTTGTTACAACCCTTAAAACGACACAGAAAACACTAATCGAATTAGGTAATACGGTTGAGGTTTACACATCAACTGCTTTTAAGTCTATCCCCTGCCCAACTTATCCAGAGATACGTTTGGCATTAAATCCCAAGTCTCAACTAAAAAAATCACTTAACTCTTTTAAACCCAATGCAGTGCATATTGCCACCGAAGGCCCCATGGGCTTGGCGGCACGTTCAATCTGTAAAAAAAATAATTGGGTTTTTACAACATCTTACCACACACAATTTCCTGAATACATACGTGAGCGCTTTCCAATTCCTTTAAAAACTTCCTATACTTTTTTTCGCTGGTTTCATTCAGGTGCAGTTCGCACTATGGTTGGTACACAGCATCAAAAGGATTTATTGGTTTCGCATGGTTTTAGTAATTTAGTGCGTTGGCCGCGAGGAGTAGATACAGAAATATTTAAACCTGAAGACGAACATTTTCTAGATGCACCTAGACCAATATGGGTTTACGTGGGTCGTGTTGCAATTGAAAAAAATATTGAGGCCTACTTAGAGCTCGATCTACCAGGCACAAAATTCGTTATAGGAAACGGACCTGCATACGATGAGCTTAATGCAAAATATAATGATATTAAATTTGTGGGTTATAAGTTTGGCAAAGAACTGGCTCAGTATATAGCGGCTGCAGATGTATTTGTGTTCCCAAGTAAAACGGATACTTTTGGTATCGTCATGTTGGAAGCCATGGCCTGTGGTGTCCCCGTAGCTGCTTATCCAGTAACAGGCCCTATCGATGTAGTAAATAACAATCTTACTGGTTGCTTGAATGATGACTTAAAACAAGCTGCTCTTTGTGCACTTGAACTTGATAAAAAAGCTTGCCTCAAACAAGCTTCTGAGTACACCTGGGTTAAAGCCACTAATAAATTCTTCTCCAACCTAGCCCGTATTACTCACTAAATTGATACAGCTAATAAAATTTGTGAGTTTTCATCAACTTACCAAAAATTTTATACCACCTAATCAAAATCGACTCGCATCATTAATTGATTCGAATATAATCAGTATTCCCCATAATAATCCAATAAAATAGACATGGATGAACGTAATTTTGGCTTAGCCGAAAACTATATCAATCGTGAGCTTAGCCTGCTTAAGTTTAATGATCGCGTGCTGCAGCAAGCGCGTGATAAGTCCACACCTTTACTTGAGCGCCTGAAATTCCTTTGTATTTCTTGTACCAATTTGGATGAGTTTTTTGAAATTCGTGTAGGAGGTGTAAAACAACATATTGATCTTAACATTGCTCATATGACGGCAGACCAGACTAGCCCAAAGGAATTGCTTAAACAAATTCACAAAGAAGCATCAGAGTTAGTCGAAGAACAATACCGTGTCTTTAACGATGAGTTACAACCAGAGTTAGAGAAACAAAATATTCATTTTATTGCTCGCGAGCATTGGACTTTAGAAATAAGTACTTGGTTGAGACAATATTTCCTTAATCAAGTCGAGCCAGTACTCAGCCCACTTGGTCTTGACCCAGCTCATCCATTCCCAAGAGTAATCAATAAAGCACTTAATTTTATTGTGCAACTCGAAGGCACCGATGCTTTTGGCCGTAATGGTGAATATGCAGTTGTGCAAGCACCACGTTCTTTAACACGATTGATACGCTTACCTGAGGAAATCAGCCGTAACGGTGGTGATAACTATGTATTTCTGTCTTCAGTAATGCATGCTTTTGTAAACGAATTGTTTGATGGACTTACTGTCAAAGGTTGTTATCAATTCCGTCTTACACGTAATAGTGATTTGTTCTTAGATGATGAAGAAATTGATGACTTAATGCGTGCCTTAGAAGGAGAATTAGCCTCACGTAAATATGGAGATGCTGTACGTCTTGAAGTTGCAGGGAATTGTCCAGAAGAACTAGTTAGCCACTTGTTACAACAATTTCAATTAGACTCGGGAGATCTATATCGTGTAAATGGACCCGTTAACTTGAATCGGCTCATTCAGGCTTATGATTTAGTTGATCGACCTGATTTAAAGTACCCACCTTTTACTTCTGGTTTACCGCAACGTTTTAGTCATAGTGCCAATTTTTTCGATTTAATTAACCAAGGGGATATTTTATTACACCATCCTTATCAATCTTTTACACCGGTAATCGATTTTATCCGTCAAGCAGCGGCAGACCCTAAAGTAGTTGCTATTAAACAAACACTTTATCGAACCGGTCCTAATTCACCAATTGTTAATGGTTTAGTAGAAGCCGCTAGAGCCGGTAAAGAAGTAACTGTCGTGATTGAATTGATGGCACGTTTTGACGAAGCCGAAAATATTTCACTCGCTAACAAATTGCAAAAAGCCGGAGCACACGTAGTTTACGGTATCGTCGGCAAAAAAACTCACGGTAAAATGATTCTGATCGTACGTCGTGAGAATAATCGCCTAAAGCGCTATGCCCATTTTGGCACAGGTAATTATCATGAAAAAACAGCTCGTTTATATACAGACTATGGCATGTTTACCAGCGATCCAAAACTTACTACTGATGCTCATGAAATATTCCTTACCTTAACCAGCTTCACTAAAGCACCCGTTCTAACAACTGTACTGCAAGCACCCTTTACACTATATAAATCACTCATAGAATTGATCGAGAACGAGATAAAGCTTGCACAAAGTGGGCGTGTAGCTCGAATCGTGGCAAAGGTTAATTCATTAGTGGAACCGCAAATTATCCAGGCTTTATATAGAGCATCCAGTGCTGGGGTTAAAGTTCAATTAATTGTGCGTGGAACTTGTTGCTTACGACCAGGCTTAAAAGGGATTTCTGAAAATATTGAAGTGCGTTCCATTGTTGGCCGTTTTTTAGAGCATACACGTGTCTATTGGTTTCAAAATCACGAAGATCCTAAAGTGTTTTGCTCCAGTGCTGATTGGATGGATAGAAACTTTTTTCGACGCGTAGAAGTCTGTTGGCCAATTCAAGATCTAATTTTGCGTAAACGCATTATTGCTGAACTTGAGGTCTATTTAAAAGACAATCGCCAGGCTTGGATTCTACAAGCAGATGGTTCATATAGTGCACCTTTAATGAACGGCGAACACGCTTTTTGTGCTCAACAAACTCTACTTAACAAGCTCGCACGAACTAAGTTCTAACTATCGTGTCCCTAATAATTTAACTTTTACTGGCAAACTCTTTAAATAATTTTGTTCTTGTTCTAACTCAGCCCCTGTTAATGGATGTTTGTCCAGCCATTTTTGTGCAAATTCAATAACTAATGTGCCATTATTCTCATTAATTTTTATTGGTGGGTTGTTTTTTGATATCCGATCTCGATTAAGCAAAACTGATAAACGTAGTATTACAATCATATGCATCACTTGCTGTTGCAAACGATTTGGGAATTGTTCAATTAATTCAACATTGATTTTACGCCGATGATTGCCAACTAGACATGCAAGCAATCGTTGTTCATTCCACGAGAACCCTAGTAAATCCCCATTATTCAACAAATAAGCCCCATGATGATGATAACGTGAATGAGAAATATCTAGACCAATTTCATGTAGATCAGCAGCCCAAATTAAAAACTGATAGGCCATATCTGTATCTATTTTCCAAACACTCTTGAAAATATCTAATAAATGTAATGCAGTAGTTTTTATTCTTGCTGCATGTTTAAAGTCCACATGATAACGCCGCATCAATGAATACACAGTTCTATCGCGGGTATCATGGTGATGTATACGGCCTGCTAGATCAAATAAAAGACCTTCACGCAAACCACCTTCCGAAGCTACCATTTTTTTAATACTTAGTTCTTCAAAAATTGCTTTTAATACAACAATACCACCTGCGAATATGGGTTTGCGCTCTTTTGCTAATGCATTGAAATTAACATTACTAATATTCTCAGCCTCTTGCAGCATGGCAATAAGCGTGTTAATACCCTTATAGGTAATACCCCGGTCACTTAATTCAAGTTCACGCATAAGTGCTGCAATAGTACGAATTGTTCCTGCAGTACCCACTACATATTCCCAACCTAATTTTTTTATAGGAGATGTAATTGGCTGAAATTGTAACTTCGCATCCACTAAGGCTTTTTTAAATTTCTTCTTTTCTAGTGTGCCATTATTAAAGTATTTCTTAGTAACCCTGGCGCAACCAATTTGTACACTCTCCATTAATAATGGCTTATCCTGCTCACCGATAATTACTTCTGTACTACCACCACCGATATCAATCACCAACCACTTACCATCAGGACCAGTGATTGAATGTGCTGTACCCTGATAAATTAAACGCGCTTCCTCTACACCTGATATCACTTGGATGGGATGACCAAGAGCATCTTCTGCACGCTGAATAAATTCATCACTATTTTTTACTTGACGAAACGTATTCGTTCCAACAGCTCTCACAGAATTTGCATGCATATCTTGAAGACGTTGACCAAAACGCTGCAAACATTCAATTGCATGTGCTTGCGATTCAGATGACAAATTTCCCATTTGATCTAGACCTGCGCCTAAACGAACCATTTCTCTAATTCGGTCTACTATCTTCAATTGTCCATGCTGGTCTTGTGCAACCACCATATGAAAACTATTTGAACCTAAATCGACCGCAGCAATAACGGAAGAATGCGCCGATGACAATTCACCTGGGTACGTAGTTGGAGAAGGTACTTCCATATGATTATGACAAGACTATCAAATGATTTCTTATCAACTCAATGATTATTTAAAAATATTGGCTGTATTTATTTTGGCGGTAACAGTGCTTGTCCATCCCCATAATCAACAATCACACCATCACGCGTAATTTCTTGCACTAAAGGCCCATTACCGGAAATTCGATCGCCTTGTTTATATTTATCCATATTAATAAGCACAAAACGCCGCTCAGGATTATCATCAAATACATGTACATTGACTTCGTATTGCTTGAGATTATTTCGGGTATCTCTGGATAAATCTTTTAAATTTGGCACATAATTTGATGTCGAATCCATTTTGCCTTGATCAATAAGCAGTTTTGGCGCATTCACAATAGGTTGAGCAGCATTATCAATACTCAATTCCGTCGGCGAAAAAGAAACTGCTCCTTTTTTTTGAGATGTATTTTGCTCAACATGTGAAGATACATTGGCAGTTTTTGGTGACTGTTTAATATTCGTTTTTTTTGCTTCATAAATTAATGGTCGATCCACAACAGCAGTTGAACTCTGCTGTAGCTCCATGGCTAAAGGACGATCTGTAGATGACTGTAAAGATGTAGCCACATCTAATTCACTTTCTGAATTTACAGATATATTGGTTGACGTATCTTCTAATACTACTGAATCATTAGCTGTTGTATTTGTTGCTATATCATTCGAGCTTGATGCTGATTGTGCATTAATAACACTGTTATTAGCTAATGAACTATTTGAGTTCTCTCCTGGACGCAGAAAAATTACCAGCACAACTGCATTGACGAGTAATGCTAAAATTACCCATAGCCAAATATTAAAAGGTTTCTTTTGGCGCTGTTTAACAGGTGCTACAAATTTTAAATTAGGCTGTTTCTCAAGCTGACGTTCATGTTCAGCACGCGTTAAAGCATCCAGTATCATCGACATTGCTTACACCTTATTTACACTTAACTTGATTGCCGCCACAACACTGGAGTCGACCGATCATTTACTGCTGTATTTAATTCAATCATAGTTTCACGCCCTACAACACCATCTACATTAAGACCACGTATACGCTGAAACTCCATGACACGCCATTTTAGAGTAGGATCAAACTGCAAATTTTTCTTTTCTGTAGAAACCGGCTTGCCCTCAACGCGATCTAATTGATCACGCAACCAGCCTACATCGGTACCAATCAAACCCTCCTTTAACACACTTGACCCGGAAGGTGGTGGTTTCCATAGCAACAAATAATTGCCATACCAAAAAGGATCTATCGTGTCAGCAGAGGTTGTAATGACTTCTCCGCCTATATTGATACTAACCTGATTACCCTGTAAAGCGAGCAAAACAGCCTGTTTTCTTTTTCCTGCTGAATTTATTAACTCGATTACTGCAGGCCGATTAAAGCGTCGAATCTCATCCCATCCCGCTTTGCCAAAGATACATTGCATATTTGCAGTAGTTGCACGTGAGCATGCGGTTTGACCTTCAAAATCGACGTAGGATAAACCCCAATAGCTAAACAAGGTTACAAAAGCAGCATCATTCGTTGCTTGTATATTGGAGTCTTCAATAATATTTAAAAATTTTTCTTTGCTCGTTATAGACGGCTGTTGTAAAGAAACCGTACTTGAAATAGAAGCAGTAGTATCAACTTCACTGATTTTTACTTCCTTAGCCATATCTAGTGGTTTTTGAGTAGCTGTTGTAATTTTTGTATCCAGGTTCTCTTCAGAAACCAATGGCGCTGTTTGAATAATTTCTTTACCAGCGTTAGCAAAACTCTCAGGCGACGTTCTAGGCAAGAACCCCCAAACAGCAAGCAACAATGCAACAGTCCCCATTGCAATCGCACCGCCAGCGATCCATTGAGTAGGCTGTAATCGCTCAACAGGTTGTAATACTTCACCAGCTGCTTTTCGTACCATGTTTTTATCAATACGGTGAACATTCTCTCCGTAGGCCCCCATCATGGCTCGTTCACAGACATTATTAATTAAACGTGGCACACCCCCAGAAAGACGGTGCACTGCATGCATTGCGCTTTTACTGAAGAGTTCTCCTTTAAATCCAACAATTTGCAAACGATGTCGAATATACGCTGCTGTTTCGTCAACAGACAATGGCGTTAAATGAAAACGTGCTGTTATTCTCTGAGTAAGTTGACGTAACTCTGGTCGTGCAAGTATTGCTTGTAACTCTGGCTGGCCAATTAAAATGATTTGTAGTAATTTCTGAGTTGATACTTCAAGATTGGTAAGTAATCGAATTTGTTCCAATACTTCCGCTCTTAAATTTTGTGCTTCATCGACAACCAATACTGTGCGTTTACCTTGCGCATGCATTTTCAACAAATAAAGATTCAAACGATCAACTAAATATTTAAGGCTATTTGTATTTTTACGATAAGGTATGTTTAGTTCATCACATATTGACGCTAATAACTCACGCGAGCTTTGGCGTGGATTTAAAATTAATGCAACGTTTACATGCTCAGGCAACTGTTCAAGCACACTGCGGCAAAGCATAGTTTTGCCTGTGCCTACTTCCCCCGTTAATAAAATAAAACCGCCAGCTTCATCTGCACCATATAATAGATGTGCAAGCCCATCACGATGACGTTGTGTTAGATAAAGAAACCTTGGATCAGGAGTGATCTGAAAAGGCTTATCTGAGATTCCAAAAAATTCTTGATACATGATCTATGCTTAAATATTATTCAAGAACCAATCTTGTCTATAAAACCTTGTTCACAATATATTATTTGTTTTACAAGAGCTTAATTTTGCCAAAAAAAATCTTACTAACTTAAAAAATAGAAGTTTATATGGTTAGGTTAACAGTAATTTCATGCCATGTATCGGCTACCTTTTAAACTAAAAAAATATTTTATACTGGTGCCAAATAATAGTTATATTTCTAGTTAATTTATTTCTACACTTGAGTGATTAATCACTGCAAAAACATATATTTAGTGAGATATTTATTTTTGTCTGAAACTGTATTTTAAACCTCTTGAATTTACAGTAGGCTGAGCAACGTTATCTTGAGCCACAAGCTAACCCACATCTAATGTAAGGTTATTATGCCCGATTCAAAAACAAATAATTTGCACAATCTTCCTCCTAAACCAAAAGAACCCGATCCATATGAATGTTGTGGCCGAGGATGTGACCCATGTATTTTTGATTATTACGCAATGTCATTGGAGCGTTGGGAAAAGCGCATTACAGAGTTACAAATCAAGATTGATGATGAATAGGTTACTATTTGAACAGAAGTAATGATTCAATTGGACACAATGGTTCAATTGGATACATCAATTTAAACAAATCTAATAACAATTTTTTCTTATAGGCAAAATAGCTTCTAATAGCCATAATTACGTTTGTTCTATAGTATATTAGGCTCATATAAAAGCTATAAAAAATCCAACTCAGAATTCTCGATACTAGATATATTTTGTCATTCTAGACCATCTATTTTATGGAGCTAATTTCTAGGGAGTGAGGAGTCTTGAAAATTAATCGTAACAAGAGGAACTATCAGTTATGAAGATTGGTGTACCAAACGAAATTCATGAAAATGAATGTCGCGTTGCCATGACACCTGAAACGGCTGCGCGTTTACAAAAGTTAGGCTATGAATGCTCCATAGAAGCGGGCGCAGGTGCTAGTGCAAATTTTTCTGACTCAGCCTATGAAGCAGCAGGTGTAACTATTATCTCTGACACCAAACAGCTTTGGGCAGATTCCGATATTGTGCTTAAAGTAAGACCACCTGAACAAAATAATGCTTTAGGTGTACATGAATGTGATTTAGTGCGCGAAGGTGGAACTCTTATTAGCTTTATTTGGCCAGCACAAAATGAAGACATAATGGAGAAGCTAAAAGCCCGCAAAGCTACTGTACTTGCAATGGATTCAGTACCACGCATTTCACGTGCGCAAAAACTAGATGCCCTTTCCTCTATGGCCAATATCGCTGGTTACCGCGCTGTAATAGAGGCCTCAAATCATTTTGGCAGGTTCTTTACTGGACAAGTTACCGCAGCAGGTAAAGTTCCACCCGCAAAAGTAATGGTCATTGGTGCTGGTGTAGCTGGTCTTGCAGCGGTTGGAACTGCAAATGGTTTAGGTGCAATCGTTCGAGCTTTTGACACACGCCCAGAAGTTAAAGAACAAGTTGAAAGTATG
The DNA here is from genome assembly GCA_965223115.1 of Gammaproteobacteria bacterium. Classification (GTDB taxonomy): domain Bacteria; phylum Pseudomonadota; class Gammaproteobacteria; order UBA4575; family UBA4575; genus CBDCUI01. Next base: position 2,444,197 of record OZ244982.1, on the reverse strand, counting down.
GGTGCGCAGTTCCTCGAGTTAGATTTTGAAGAAGAGGAAGAAGGTGGAACAGCAGGTGGCTACGCCAAAGTCATGAGCAAAGAATTTATCGATGCAGAAATGGCGTTATTTAGAGAACAAGCCAAGGAAGTTGACATCATTATTACAACAGCATTGATCCCAGGTAAACCTGCACCTAAGCTAATTCTAGCTGACATGGTTGAAATGATGAAAGAAGGAAGCGTAGTTGTAGATCTTGCGGCAGAACAAGGCGGTAACTGTGAATTAACAGAACCTGGAAAAGTAGTAGTCAAACATGGTGTCACAATAATTGGTTATATGGATTTACCGAGTCGCTTACCAACACAATCCAGTCAGCTTTATGGCTCAAACCTATGCCACCTGCTCAATGATATGACGCCTGAAAAAGATGGTAACTTGATAGTAGACATGGAAGACGATGTAGTTCGCGGAACTACTGTAATCAACTCTGGTGAAATAACTTGGCCACCTCCTCCACTTGCCGTCTCGGCCGCACCCGCTAAACCTGCCGCTGCTGCACCTGTTGTTGCAGAGGAAGAAAAAAAGAAAAGTGGTTTAGGTTTTGCCATCACGCTTCTAGTAGCAGCCGGTTTGTTATGGTGGATTGGCAAATCTGCGCCTGCAGAATTTATGCAACATTTCACCGTATTTGTTTTGTCATGCTTTATTGGTTACTGGGTTGTTTGGAACGTAACTCCAGCATTGCATACACCACTCATGAGTGTAACCAATGCGATCAGTAGTGTGATTATTATTGGTGCTTTATTACAGATAGGAAGTAGTGTACCTGCAATTTTAATAATGGCTACTGTTTCGGTATTCATTGCTTCTATTAACATTGGCGGTGGATTTACTGTAACGCAACGTATGTTGCAAATGTTCCGTAAAGAATAATAAGGGAGTAAAAAAATGACAATGAATCCTCAAATGTTAGGTGCGGCTTATTTGGCTGCAGGCGCTCTCTTTATTCTTAGCTTGAATGGTTTAAGCCATCAAGAATCTTCTCGACGTGGAAACTTGTGCGGCATTATAGGAATGATCATCGCGGTTGGTGCAACCATCCTCAGTGGCAAAGTAGGAAATTTTCATATTCTTTTCCCGGCCATGATTCTCGGTGGCATCGTAGGTGCGATTGTAGCCTTAAAAGTTGAAATGACATCAATGCCTGAGCTGGTGGCCGGCTTTCATAGCTTAGTTGGTCTTGCTGCCGTATTAGTAGGCTTCTCTAGTTACATGGATCCAACTGCACATTTAGAAGGTGCAGAAAAAATTATCCATGAAGTTGAAGTTTACCTAGGTGTGTTTATCGGGGTCATCACTTTTACCGGCTCTATTATTGCATTTGGAAAGTTAAAAGGGATTATTAGTGGTAAACCGTTAATGATACCGGCTAGACACTGGCTTAACTTAATAGCTTTATTGATATGTATTTATTTAGGTTATCTTTTCTTAAATGCAGAATCGCATACTGCTGGAATAATGCCGTTAATCATTATGACAATCATTGCAGGCGTCATAGGGATACATCTAGTAATGGCTATTGGTGGCGCTGACATGCCTGTCGTCGTATCTATGCTTAACAGTTACTCCGGTTGGGCCGCAGCTGCTACAGGTTTTATGTTAGGTAATACTGCTCTAATTGTTGTGGGATCTTTGGTAGGTTCCAGTGGTGCTATCTTAAGTTACATCATGTGCCGTGCCATGAACCGAAAATTCTTAAATGTAATCTTAGGTGGCTTCGGTACGGGTGGAGGCACAACTGTAGCAGGTGATGAAGGCGGCGAAGTAACCTCAACCACTGCTGAAGAGCTTGCTGAAGAACTTAAAAATGCGAGTGAGGTCATCATCGTGCCAGGCTATGGAATGGCAGTTGCCCAAGCACAAGGCACTGTAAGTGAAATTACTAAAAAACTACGTAACAAAGGAGTTAAAGTACGTTTTGGTATTCATCCTGTTGCTGGACGTTTACCTGGCCATATGAATGTATTACTGGCAGAGGCCAAAGTACCTTATGACATCGTATTAGAAATGGATGAACTCAATGATGACTTCCCAAATACAGACGTATCTTTGGTAATCGGGGCAAATGATATTGTGAACCCATCAGCACAAACAGACCCCAATAGTCCTATTGCAGGCATGCCTGTACTAGAAGTATGGAAAGCAAAAACTTGCGTTGTATTAAAACGTAGTATGGCCTCAGGCTATGCTGGTGTCGACAATCCATTATTCCTTAAAGACAACACTGATATGTTATTTGGTGATGCAAAGGAAAGTATGGATGCATTATTACAACATCTTGATTGAAGGTAATAACCAAAGCCTGAATATAAGAGACTAACTTTAAAAAGGGCGGGTAATTTTATTTACCTGCCCTTTCAGCATGTTAAATAGACCGTTAAATTTATCCTTAATTAAAGTCTAATAATTACTTAATATTTCTCTATTAGCCTTAGTACTTAATGTAAATCACCATTAAGCAAACATGGCTATAACATATCGACTAGAAAACCAAAGAGTTACTTTTCATTGGGACCATAAGACAGACTTGTGGACAGCAAAAAGCGAAGATATTGAAGGCTTAGATCTGCAAGCGAAAAGCTTTAATTCGATTTTAAACCTACTAAAAATTCAACATCCGGAATTTAGTAACTCACTCCGAATTTTTTTCCCAGATACGCTTAAAGCCTAATTTAGCTTGGCTTATACGTTCATTTAATACTCACAAACTAACCTTAGATTAGTGTCAATAAATTGACACTACCTTCTCGCTGCTTTGCATGTCATATTCTGACCTTATCAACTATTGAGAAATTCTAAATCGTAAAATGATAAATGAATTGGGGTCTTGGAATTATGAATAAAAAACGTGAGCATGAAGACTTAACAGAATTTGACACAGAGATCTTACATAGAGAAGGCTGGCACCTTGTGTGTATGCATGAATCAAAAGATGAAGCCATCGAGAAAGCCAATTCAATAGAGCGTAAAACAGGTATTCGCAAAAAAGAAGCAGATGGTATGGTTACTTATGAAATTTGGGATAAATGGTTTGGAATTTAATTAAGCGGAATAACTAAAAAAATAAGAGGTTAATACATGCGGATAAATTTAATCCACATGTATTAACACCTCTAACAACTCCTCGGATTATTGAGCTCTTACTGCTGTGCTCGTAGCACCACGAACTGTGCCACCACTATCTGTAAATCGTATAAATATACGATTGTATGCGGGGTCAGCTGCAATTGCACCGGTTGCTTGTACAAAGATTGCGAATGATGCCGTGCTGTTACCTGTATAATTCAAATTAACAGCTGATGCAGCTGTTCCCATACAAGCACCCATCGCATTTGTTTGGCATACACTCAATGCAAGTGGTAATCCAGCTCCTCCATCATCTACACTCACCGTGATATCAGCCGTCGCGCCTACATTAGAAGAACCCACCGCAAACAATGTTGTAGGTCCACCATTTACGACTTGTAAATCCACTACTGTTGTTAAACCTATGATATCAGGTACTGGAGTAGCTTCTGCAGACAACAATAATGTGTTTAAACCAACAATACTCGCCGCTGCCCCCGCACTATTTGTGCAAGCAAAATCAAGCACCACGTCAGTCGGCGTGAAGGGCGCAGATGGAGTAAAACTAAGCACAAAGTTCTGTGTACTATTTGATGGAATATCTACAGGTGTATCTGGTGAACCTATTGGATTATTCATTGCATCTGTTGTTTGATAACTAAATGTTGATGTAACACTGCTGTCCAAACCAACATTACATCCTGTAGCCGTTTGGGCGGCAACATTAGTTACCGCTGCAAATACCGTAGCCGTCTGCCCAACTTGTACAGATCGACTCACAGGCAATAAAGAAGATACTATTGTAGTTGAAACAATTTGTGAGGGTACCGCATCTTGATCGGTACTTACATAATAGCTAAATGATAATCCTTCAAATGGTGGAAAGTTTACAGGGTCACCTGATACAGCGGCATAATCGGCAATTTCAAAGGTCATAACCGTCCAATTAGGATCGACTTGAGTCATCATATAATTGAAATGTGCAATCAGACGTTGGGGATCAACATCTACTAGGAATACATTAGGAAGATCAAACACACCGGGGTTTAAATTGTTAACGATAGTTGCAGGATCCTGACCATTTATAAGATAAATTGCAATTTGTGGATTAGCAGTATAGGTATAGGTGCCATCAGTTGTAATAAAGTTAGAATAACTAATGCTATTGTCATAGTTCCAAGTTACTGTATTCATTCCAACTTGGGATGAAGCAAAACCTGCGCCTAGTAAGCCGTCACCAAACCCAATTAATTCAATGTCTCTGTCAGATGAAGTTAATACGTTGTTACCAATAATTACCGGTCCGGAAACATTAGAACCAACCTGTTGTCCTTGACTAAGCGGATTAAAATTAATCAAATTATCATAATTTTGTACGAATGTAGCAGCACCGATTGTATTTAACCCTGTTGTACCTGGTGGACAGCACGCAAGATCGCTCAAGTTTGCATCAAGTACTCCACCTTCCCAATAATAGTCACCAACGCTACCTCCTGTTACTCTGCCAATAAACGAGCTCCCCGTAATAAGATTAAATGTAGCTGCTGTAGCGCTAAAACTACTGAATACTAGCACGATGGAAACTAAGAGTAATAAAAAATATCGAGTGTTATGACTACACATTTCGTGGCCCCTCTATTAATTTATTTAAATTATTGTTAGTTGATGTTTTTATATAGACCTACATTACATGCAAATTATTGCACTTAACAAGTGCCTACAATAATAATGTTTTACTGCATATAAACTATGTAAATATAAACACTTTCAACACAATTTTTACAAGTGATTTAATTTAAGGGAGACATTGTGGAATAAACTAACTAGCTTTTTTTCAATAAAACTTAGTTATAAATTAGCCTGTATGTTTTTTAGCTTCAATTTTCGAATAAGTTGTATCAACTGCAGGTCATTTGGATCAATAGCCAAAGCTTTTTTGTATAACAATACTGCACGCTTATAGTTGTTTTTCTTTATATCTTGTTCGGCCCAGTCTGTATATCTTTGTTTAATTTTGTTTATCCCTGCAAGGGCATCAGGGTTATCCGGTGCGTACTTTAAAATCTGTCGATATGTGTCATAGGCATTGTTGTCAGGTGGAATAGTTAAATTATTGTTTATTACTTGTAGTTCAGCCTTACTTAAAAGATTTACAATATTTGCAGTACCTAATTGATAGTGTGATTCAGAAATTAAATGGTTTTTAAATACATTTAGTTGTTCAAACTTTAATGTATCGTTTATATAGATCAGTGACAATAACAATGAAACTAGCCCAAAAAAAACACTTAGTGAAGTAGTGCTCTTTAAGACTGGTATTAGTTCATTTACAAATTTATTTTTTTTTAGCTTATTATTAAAGACTAATTCAATTTTCCCGATAATATTTTTTAGCAATCGTACACTATAATTATTTATATTTTTAACAAATCGTTTCGTAGTATCTGTTATTAAGTAAATAAAATTAAGTAGCCATTGCTTATAGTTAGAAAGTCTCTTTTGCTTAGAATCATTTGTAGCTTGAAATGTAGGTGTTGTTACAATATTACTTTTAAGTTTAACAAGTATATCTGCGACTCCATTAGCATCAATAATACGATCTTCAACTCGTTTGGCTAACATTTTATTTATTAATGGCTGTAAACTTTTATATTTATATGGCAATTCAGGGACTGAGTTATGTAAATGCGCATAACGAATAGAATTACTATCCCCATCATTGTATGGTGGTAGGCCAGTGAGCATTTCATACAAAACAACACCTAAAGAATAAACATCAGAACCAGAACCGACAGTAGTTGCATTAATCTCCTCAGGGCTCATATAACGTGGGGTACCAAAATTACATCGATCTGTAATTTGAATATGAGAATCTAATACTGTAGCGATACCAAAATCTGTTAAAACTGCCGTATTATCATCTCGAAATAAAATATTTTCTGGTTTTATGTCACGATGAACAAAACCATTTTTATGCGCATAAGAGAGTGCCCGCGCAATTTGTTCAGCTACGCTTAAGATCCAATTTAACTCAAGCCTTTTATGCAGCTTTTTCCGTAAACTGCTGCCAGATAAATACTCCATAGCGATGTAATGACAGCTATCCGTAGCACCTACATCATAGATCGTTACAATATTTGGATGAATTAATTTAGCGTTAATTAGACCTTCTTTGATAAAGCGGTCAGTACTGAATTTATCTTCTGATAAAGCCGATAGCATTACCTTAAGCGCAACTTTTCGTCCCAGAGAAGTTTGCGTGGCGACATGAACTTTTGCAGTACTTCCATCACCACATTGCTCAATGATTTCATAGCCTGGAATATTAGGCTCTAAAACATTTATTACATTAATTCGATCTGCGGTAAGATCAAACTTAACATTAAAAGTACTTGGGTTAATTCCCATCAATGCTTAAAAGATTTATTACAGATTGCAGATTATAAACCCAATTGCATATTGTTCCATATTTCTGGCAATAAAATTACCTGTTACTCGAAAAAATACATCATTTTACGTAAGTATTTCACTGTTTTGGTAAGTGCCGATTTATAACATTTACTATAAAAAACCACTTGATTTAGGCGAAAGACATTCTTAAAACCTTGATCAAAGTGGGAAGACTTGACTGACGTTCGCAATTTAATACTAATTTTTACCTCTCCTGACTGGCAATATGGACCCCATGATCTAAAGGCTTCGCTGTGAAAAGAATAGTTTTTTACCTACTAAATATTTTTATAGATGGCATGTTTAGATTTCCATATCTGCAATTTGCGACATATAAAATGAAAGGAATTAACCAGAAATATTCCTTTTACGATAATCTATATAACATGCCTAGGATGTAAGGAAAGAACTATTGATTATCACATAAACAAATTAAATATCTATTTCATCCAAAAAGAAATTATTACTTAATTTGGACTACACGCGTTTATGTATTGCGGTTGATATAAATCAATGTCTTATTAAATGATTACAGTAATCTAAATATTTATTAAGGAATTAGGAGTTACTATGGATAAAACTAATAATGATCGACGAAAGTTTTTAGGTAAAACAAGTAAGTTTATTTCTGTAGCAGCTATTGGAGGTATTTTAACTTCCTCAGTAAAAGCAGGATTTCATTTTGAAATGCCTTCTAGCACGCAAGGCCAATGTGCTACTTGCAAATTTTGGGGAGGTATACGTAAGCTTTCAAAAGATGGGAAAACAGTATGTGCTCAAAGTTTAGGTTATTGTAATAATCCCGAAAGTCATAATTATCACAAAACCACTACTCCAGAAACAGGCCCTATGAAAAAGTGGAGTAAATGGGGTGCTATAAGTTAAATTGTATCTAATTTTGAGGCGTGGAGGGTATTGTACAGTTAGAAATATCTTCCCAAATAATACTCCCCATTATTTGGTTTAGCTTCTAATGCTATCCTCCACGTGCTCAACTAACAAAGCAGATTGTTTTATAAATTCAAAATCGCAATTTGTTTAAAGCTAATCCAATACCTGCATTCAACAACAAACAATCGTTTAAGCTATAAGAATTATCGAATATCGATTGGATACAGCAACAATAAGTCGAGATAGCAAAAGTATTATTGAAACGATTACATTCTATGTTGCATTAGAAAGGTAGTAAAAAAACCGCTTGACTCTAGTCCCACATCGGTGAGACTTTGTTATAATGTGTTTAACAAAACTAATTGGAAGATTTGCTTCGAGAGGCGGATTGGGATGCTATTCACAAACAGTGATTAAATTAATTTAACAATGCGCGCTCATCTATACACGGTAGTGTTCTTATGTACAGTATTGGCAATGCCACTAGCGGCAGAAACACTCGTGCGTTCTACTTCGCAGCTTGAACAAATTCCGGTGCAAGGTATTACCTTAGGCATGACTTCCAAAAAAGCATTTAACACCCTACTCTCTTCAGGCTTTAAGGCTGGAAATTTACGTTCTTATGAAGATTGGGAAAGTGATGGTATCGAGTTTGTACGCGGTGAGTATGGAAGCCCAAACGGTCATTCAAGTGTCAGCTTCAGCCGAAGGGGCGAGCGCATCATTACAATTACTGAGACCTTTAATTCACCTGGTAAACCCATCGATGCAATAACTGCTATTGATTCTGTGCGAGAACAGCTTGGTATTCCTGAAGACAGTAAAAAATGTAAAACCATGGCAGCGCATTCTGGCCTATGTGAAGTCCGAGATGCAGATGACTCAGATCAGACAACTGTTTTATTCAAGCTACAAATTCTATCAACAATGCGTCTATATGCTATCTCGAGACCCAAAGAACTTGTACAACAATAATGTCTCCTATCGATCCAAAGCAAACATTACTTAGTTAACTTTAACGGGAGAAAAATATGAATCAAAAAACACTATTTGAACGATTAGGGGGTTACGAAGGAATAGTAAATTTTGTCGAAGACCTTTTGCCACGCCTAGAATCTGATCCTCAGTTAGGTCGATTCTGGCAACACAGAGGTAATGATGGAGTAGCAAGAGAGAAACAGCTACTCATTGATTACCTATGTTCAAGCGCAGGTGGCCCTATGTATTACACAGGGCGGAATATGAAAACTTCGCATGTAGGAATGAATATCAGCGAAAGTGATTGGGCTATATTTATGACTCATGCAGGGGACACAATGAAGGCTTTAAATATATCTCAACAAGAATGTGAAGAAATTGCTGCATTCGTAACTAGCTTAAAATCAGATATTGTTGAGGCTTAATGTCTGCTAACAACCAAAGCTGACATTTGTTACAAACTTTTTTTACACTAGTACTTGATAAAAAAGAGGTTTAACGCAGTTGCAGCTATTGGAATTATTTTTGAGGTAATGATTTTCCTATTAGGTATTTTTTGGTTTTTTGGACCAGCATACGTTGGTAAATATGATTATATAAACCAAAAGCCATCATTTTTCCTGTTGATGATAATTGGAACGAAGTATTCGGATTAGTCTTTATTGTGTGTGGGGTGTATTTAATAATCACTTTAATTTGGAAAAAGACATAAATAAATAATGGCCACTATTGTCCATAAGCGAACATAGTGTATGTCTTTACTCTGCTACCCATTATTTACTCCCATCAAGTAATATATTCCCATAATAAATATACGCCTAAGCCAAGGATAATGACCCATAACAGGATACTTATCCACATGGTATCTTCTGTTGGCATTTCTATTTGTTCCTCAGACTTCGCCTCAAGCTCATTTTGAAGACGTTGCATCATTTTATTGGATACTTCTGAGTCATGGTCCTTAAAATTCTTAGAGTGCTCGGCACCTGCATTAAGATCGTCTACAACGCCCCTTTTATCCATGAATAGCTCCTACGTAAATAAATACTTATTTTCACTGCGCCCTTTCTTATTGCAGTTGTAATAAAATTTCACATCATTAATCAATTACTCTTTTTTAAAGCCTATAACTCTGAAAATAGAGAATTGTTGTGTTAGATCAAAAATTTACTAACTTCATGTATTACTGCTATTGGACGAAATAAGACATAGATATTATTGGTCGGAGTGAGAGGATTTGAACCTCCGACCCCTGCCTCCCGAAGACAGTGCTCTACCAAGCTGAGCTACACTCCGAATAGATAGTTACGTTTAACTAGCACGATTAATAGCAAACTCACACAAATCCAATAGTGCTTCTTGATATGGATTGACGGGTAAATTTTCAATATATTGCTTTGCAATATGCGCTTGTTGCTTAGCTACATTTTCAGTGTACGCAATGGCTCCTGTCGATTCAATGGAAGCCATTACTTCTCTCATATGTTGCTTACCGCCATTTACAATAGCATCTCTGATTAAATCCGCACTTGGGCCTTTACTATTTTGATATGCATAAATAAGAGGCAAGGTAGGCTTTCCCTCCGCCAAATCATCACCTAAATTTTTACCCATTTCTTCAGGTGAGGATCGATAATCCAATACATCATCCTTTATTTGAAATGCAGTACCAATATGTCTTCCATATGCCGCGTAGGCCTTTTCAATTTCAAGTGGTTGTTGAGCTATTAATGCACCTAGCTGACATGAGGCTTCAAATAATTTTGCTGTTTTAGATTGAATAACATTCATATAACGTTCCTCAGTAGTCTCTGGGTCGTTGCAATTTAATAATTGCATCACTTCACCTTCAGCAATTGTATTTGAGGCTCTTGCAAGAATTTCCATCACTCGCATTTCACCTACATCAACCATCATTTCAAAAGCACGTGAAAAGACAAAATCGCCAACCAGAACAGTCGATTCATTACCCCAGATCGAATTTGCCGTTTCATTGCCACGACGCATGCTGGAATCATCCACGACATCATCATGTAGTAGTGTTGCAGTATGAATAAATTCGATAATGGCAGCCACCAAATGATGCTTATCGCCAGTATAACTACAGGCTCTTGCACATAATACTGCCAATAAAGGACGTAAGCGCTTACCCCCGCTTTCAATGATATAAGAGGCCATTTGGTTGATAAGCACGACATCGGAATGCAGGTATTGCCGAATTACTGCATTCACCCCTTGCATATCTTCAACCACTAATTTTTGTACAGCTTTGAAATCCATTTTTTATAGTTGTTGTTGAATATATATTTAGCCTATTTAAGCCCTTATTTTTGCATGGTCATTCCATTTAATAATAGTTCCGATTGACCCTACCAGCCTTGCTCGATAGAATTGCGCCTCTTTTTTTCCCATACTCTGGAGAATACAGGTGTACGCAATTATCGCTACTGGCGGCAAACAATATCGTGTCCAACAAGGTGACCGCATAAAAGTCGAAAAACTCGCGGGGAATCCTGGCGATAAAATCGAATTTGATCAAGTATTATTATTAGCAGATGGCGAAGATGTGGCCATTGGTACCCCTTATATTGATGGTGGAAAAGTGACTGGCGAAGTACAAGAGCAAGCCAGGGCTAAAAAGATTGATATAATCAAGTTTAAGCGCCGCAAACATCATATGAAACACATGGGGCACAGACAACACTATACCCAAGTAAAAATTACTGACATTTCTAAATGAAGAACTTGTAGAACAAGGAATAATAATGGCACATAAAAAAGCAGGTGGCAGTACACGCAATGGTCGCGATTCAGAGTCTAAACGCTTAGGTATAAAGCGATTTGGCGGCGAACAAGTTCGTGCTGGCAACATAATCGTACGTCAACGTGGCACACAGTTTCATCCAGGCGAGAACGTAGGCTGCGGTAAAGACCATACTCTATTTGCCACAGCTGATGGGTGTGTTGTTTTTGAAACCAAAGGCCCTAAGAATAGGAAATATGTGCGCATTGATGCGGTGTAGTAGACGTATCTGAATTTCGTCTAAAGCCCCGCTAAGTCGGGGCTTTTTTTTGCACTAAGAGAACTCAGCATGAAATTTGTAGACGAAACGACTATCCACGTCCAAGCAGGCAATGGTGGAAATGGCGGCCTTAGTTTTCGGCGCGAGCGTTACATTCCACTGGGTGGGCCAGACGGAGGTGACGGCGGCGATGGTGGTAGTGTCTATTTAGTTGCAGACGAAAATTTAAATACCCTTGCTGACTTTCGTCATAGTCGTTCTTTTAAAGCGCAACGCGGACAAGACGGGATGGGCAAAGATCGAACAGGTAAAAAAGGTGAAGATAAATATATAAAAGTACCCGTTGGCACATTGGTGAAGGACTCACAAACAAAAGAGGTAATTGGTGATTTAACCAAACACGATGAACGACTGTTAGTAGCAAAAGGTGGAGTACATGGATTGGGTAATGCAAGGTTCAAAAGTTCTACTAATCGAGCCCCACGTAAAACTACACCAGGCACTCAAGGAGAAGCACGTGATTTATTCATGGAATTGAAGTTATTGGCTGATGTGGGATTATTAGGTTTACCCAATGCTGGCAAATCATCGCTTATACAAGCTTTATCTTCTGCAACACCAAAAATTGCTGATTACCCTTTTACTACTCTCTATCCTAGTTTAGGTGTCGTTTACATTGCACCACATCAAAGCTTTGTAATTGCAGACATCCCCGGATTAATTGAAGGTGCAGCTGAAGGTGCAGGCTTAGGCACACAGTTCTTAAGACATTTATCGCGCACACGTTTATTACTGCATCTAGTCGAAATATCTTCAGCAAATGCAGTGGAAGATTATAATGCGATACTTAATGAAATTAATAAGTATAGTGATGAACTTGCCAATAAAGATCGATGGCTAGTATTTACTAAAACAGACTTATTACCAGAAGAAGACAGTCAACAGCTCATTAACGAATATATTGATACTATTAGCTGGGAAGGACCAGTATTTGGTATTTCTTCAATAACTAAAGCGGGTACTGAGAAATTAAGCAAAAGCATTTACTCTTATTTACATGAGCAACAAACGTCAACAAGCTAGCATAGGAAAAAGATGGGTTATTAAGGTAGGCAGTTCATTGGTTACCAATAACGGCCGTGGCTTAAATTTGAATGCCATTGCAGATCTAGCCTCGCAATTAGCAAATCTAGCAAAAACAGGCAAAGAAGTTATTCTCGTATCATCTGGTGCCATTGCAGAAGGTATGAATCGTTTAGGTTGGCAGAAACGCCCACATGCCGTATATGAACTTCAAGCTGCAGCAGCTGTAGGGCAAATGGGCTTAATTCAAGCTTATGAGTCTTGCTTACAAAAACATAATTTACATAGTGCACAAGTATTATTAACCCACGAAGATTTACAAGATCGTAAACGCTATTTGAATGCACGCACGACTTTAAGAAAGCTATTAGAACTAAACGTTATCCCTGTAGTGAATGAAAATGATACGGTTTCCACAGATGAAATTAAATTTGGTGACAACGATACTTTGGCTGCACTTGTAAGTAATTTAGTCGAAGCACATACATTGATAATTTTAACGGACCAAGATGGCATTTATAAAAAACCTCCTAGCGATAAGGTTGATAATAAAATCATTGATGAAGTATCTGCTAATGATCCATTATTAGATCGAGTTGCAGGACCCAGCTCTGGGGAATTAGGCCGTGGTGGCATGATTACTAAAGTATCTGCTTCACGTATTGCTGCACGTGCTGGAGCCACAACCATTATTACAGCAGGGAAAATTAGCAACGTGTTAACAGAAATTGCTAATAACAAGGTGCATGGCACTCTTTTATATCCTCATGCAGAACCTCTTGCTGCACGAAAACAATGGATTGCTAACCAACTTTATACAAATGGAGAGTTATATCTAGACGATGGAGCTTGTGAAGTTATTTGTAAAGCTGGCAAAAGCTTGCTTACGATTGGTGTAAATAATGTTAAAGGTGATTTTGATCGTGGAGAAGTTGTAAGCTGCCTTAATAATTCAGGCAAAGAGATTGCTCGAGGTTTGGTTAACTACTCTGCGAATGAAGCGCGTCAACTACAAGGTAGGGCCAGCAAAGAAATTGAATCAATACTTGGTTATGTTGATGAACCAGAGCTCATCCACCGCGATAATTTAGTTGTATTATAAGGAGCTATAAGAGCAGCAATTACATTACATTGCTTTTATACGGGCATTTAATCTACTTTTATGACGGGCAGCTTTATTTGCATGGATTAGCTTTTTATTTACCGCTGAATCAATCGCTGGAACCGCAGATTTATATGCCTCTTCAGCAGCGCCTTTATCACCCGCATCAATGGATTTAACTACAGCTTTAATTTTTGTGCGTAAGTTAGAACGCTGGCTGGCATTATGCAGGCGGTTTTTTACAGCTTGTCGTGCTCTTTTTCTTGCTGAGGCAATATTGGCCAATGTTTTTATCCTATTATTCTAAAGTTCGTATCAACACCCTGGCTAAAGTTTTGCCCAGAGTTCTGGTATTTGGGTGGCGTACTATGGTAGTAAGATATCTAAATGTCAACCTTCACCAATACTAACTCTCCCTACTGATATATAAAATATGGCTGAACATAGGGCTCTTTTCAAATCCACAGCCGTTATCAGTGGTATGACTTTTATTTCGCGCATCTTTGGTTATGTGCGCGATGCAGTGATTTTCATATTCTTAGGTGCCACAGGAAGTACTGATGCTTTTTTTGTGGCTTTTCGTATCCCCAATTTTTTACGTCGCCTATTTGCTGAAGGTGCATTTTCACAGGCTTTTGTACCGGTCTTATCAGAATACAAAGAAAAACATAGTTCTCAGGAACTACAAACACTTATTAATCATGTTTCGGGCACACTTACTTTATTACTAGTCGTTATTAGTATTTTAGGGGTTATTTTCGCACCTATACTTATATATATATTTGCACCCGGGTTTGCTGACGATCAAAATCGTTATGATTTAGCCACTCAAATGTTGCGCATCACCTTCCCATACATACTATTCATTTCATTGACTGCTTTATCTGCAGGTATTTTGAACACATTTAATCGCTTTGCAGTTCCTGCGTTTACACCCACTTTTTTAAATTTATCATTAATAGCAGCAACCCTATGGTTAGCCCCAAGACTGGAGCAACCAGTAGTTGCATTAGCCTGGGGTGTATTTATAGCCGGAGCAGTACAGCTTTTTTTCCAAATACCATTTTTATACCGACTAGGAGTGCTACCTCGATTTTCATTGCATGGTGCAACGGAAGGCGTTAGAAAAATCATTCGTTTAATGTTGCCAGCTATTTTTGGTTCATCTGTAGTGCAAATCAACTTATTAATAAATACTTTGATCGCATCATTCTTAGCAGTTGGCAGCATCAGTTGGTTATATATCTCAGATCGTTTTGTCGAACTGCCCTTAGCCATATTTGGCGTAGCCACCGCTACAATTATTTTGCCCAGATTATCTAAACAATACGTTAATAAATCAGAAGAGGGCTTTAACAACACACTTGACTGGGCTATGCGTATTTCTATTGTGATATCAATCCCTGCAATGATCGGGCTTATTATTTTAGCTAAACCCATACTTGCTTCACTTATCCAATACAGAGAATTCACCGCAACAGATACTTCTATGGCAGCTTTGAGCCTCATGACTTATGCATTTGGCTTACCTGCTTTTATTCTTATCAAAGTTTTAGCGCCTGGGTTTTATTCACGCCAGGATACTAAAACCCCAGTTAAAATAGGTGTGATTGCTATGCTTTGCAATATCTCCTTGAATTTAATTTTCGTTTGGATCTGGACGCATTGGCAATTAACGGGGCCTCACGCAGCTTTGGCCTTGGCAACTTCTTTATCGGCATATATCAATGCGGTGTTATTATTTAAAAAACTTAAAAATTCAACCTCAATTACTTTACAATCTACTTGGCTGAAATATTTGTTACAAGTGCTGCTCGCTACCGCGATAATGGCAATTGTATTAATTTTTGTCCTCCCTAATTCCAACCAATGGCTTACGTGGAGTGGGTATGAACGTATAGGAGCCCTGTTGGGCTTTATGCTATTGGGCACTGTACTATATATTAGTGTACTTGCTGTTTTAGGGATGAGCAAAAAAACCTTTACGCTTCAATAGTATTCATAAGCTATAAATAGAATTAAAAAATTTGCTATGCATTTATTTCGTGATATCAACAGCAAAATTAACATTCCAAATGAGGTGGTTGCTACTATTGGTAATTTTGATGGTGTTCATCTTGGGCATCAATCTATACTAAATAGAATTATAGATAAAAGTAAATCCCTACAGCTGCCATCGATGTTAATCGCTTTTGAACCTTCTGCAAAAGAATTCTTCCTTGGCGATAAAGCTCCTCCAAGGCTGACAAATTTTCGGGAAAAATTTACTATCGTTAGAGAAATAGGTATTGACTGGTTTGTTTGCCTACGTTTTAACAATAGCCTTTCCAGCATGCCTGCAGAAAATTTTATTAAAGATGTCTTGATTAAAAATCTAAATGTAAAATACCTTACTGCTGGAGATAATTTCCGTTTTGGCAAAGAACGCAAAGGTAATTTTGAGTTGTTACGATCTTCAGCTAAACAGCTTAATTTCCAAGTTGACAAAGCTGAAAGTTTTTTAATTGATAAACAACGCGTCAGCAGCTCATCTATACGTAATTATTTAAAAAATGGTGATATGCATGCTGCAGAAAAGCTATTAGGGCGTACGTATAGCATTTCCGGCCGTGTTGTACATGGCGATGAGATCGGTCGTACAATTGGCTTCCCGACCGCAAATATCCCTATCAAACGTATTAACTCACCTGTTAGTGGTGTATTTGCAGTAAAGGTAAAAATAGAAAATGGGCCTGAAATAAACGGAGTTGCTAATGTAGGCCATCGACCAACTGTTAAAGGCACACGCATACAACTTGAAGTACATTTGTTTAATTTTTCACAAAATATTTACGGCAAACACTTAACAGTAAATTTCGTTAATAAACTCAGAGAAGAAACTAAATTCAAATCATTTGATGCATTAAAAAAACAAATTCAGATTGATACTGATTGTGCAAAGGACTATTTCCAGAATGCAGCGTAATTTTTATTCATGAGCCAGTAATAATGACTGACTATAAAAACACACTAAACTTGCCTAAAACTTCGTTCCCGATGAAAGGCAATCTCGCACAACGCGAACCACAAATGCTGAAACAATGGTATGCCCAAAATATTTATCAACAAATTCGCAAGGCTCGTGAAGGTGCAAAAAGATTTATTTTGCATGATGGACCTCCTTATGCAAATGGGGATATTCATATAGGCCATGCTGTTAATAAAATCCTCAAAGATATTGTAGTCAAAAGTAAAACCTTGTCTGGTTACGATGCGCCTTATATCCCAGGTTGGGATTGTCACGGCCTGCCCATTGAGCATCAAGTAGAAAAAAAGATTGGCAAGGCGGGTAGCAAAAAAACTCACAAGGAATTTCGTGATGCTTGTAGAACCTATGCAGGCAAACAAATTGATAAGCAACGAGAAGATTTCAAACGCCTAGGTGTATTCGGTGAATGGGAAAAACCCTATCGCACAATGGACTTTAGTTTTGAAGCAGACATTGTACGTGCGCTAGGGAAAATCTATGCACAAGGACATATCGTTCGAGGCTTTAAACCTGTCTATTGGAGTGTAGCTGGAGCTTCGGCTTTGGCTGAAGCCGAAGTGGAATATCAAGATAAAACCTCTTTTTCCATTGATGTGCGTTTTAGAGTTGCAGATGAATCGACCTTTTGTAAAAAGCTTAGTCTAGATAATAGTGTCAGCCCAATCTCTGTCGTAATTTGGACCACTACACCATGGACATTACCATCTAATCAAGCCGTATCCTTACACCCAGATTTAGACTATGTGTTAGTGGAATGCACTATAAACTCCTGTTCTGAGTATTTGCTACTTGCTGATGCATTGTATGAAACTTGTTTGCAGCGTTATGAAATTGAAAATTACAAAATTGTTGGTCAATGCAAAGGAACAACTTTAGAACACTCTCAGCTGCAACATCCATTTTACGATAAAACGGTACCTATTATATTAGGTGATCACGTTACAACTGAGGCAGGTACAGGAGCTGTACACACTGCACCTGATCACGGTATCGATGATTTTAATGTTGGCAATAAATATGCCATTGAAACGCTAAACTTAGTCGATGATCACGGTGTATTTAAAGAAAATACTGAATTATTTGCAGGCCAGCATGTTTATAAAGTTGATGAAAAGATAATTGATACATTAAAAAATAATAATAACTTAGTTTATCAAACCAAGTTTCAACATAGTTTCCCACACTGCTGGCGAACTAAAACACCTTTAATTTATCGAGCCACACCTCAATGGTTTATAAGCATGAGTGCTAGTATGTTACTCGATAAAGTAAATGAACAAGTTGAAAAAGTAGAATGGATACCAGATTGGGGTAAAGCACGTATTACTGGAATGCTGGCTAGTAGTCCTGACTGGTGTATTTCTCGTCAACGCACTTGGGGAGTACCCATTACATTCTTTGTGCATAAAGAAACTGAAGAGCCCCATCCAGACATATCGACTTTAGTTGAAAAAATTGCATCTAAAATAGAGCAACATGGTATTGACTGTTGGTATGAACTAGACGCAAAAGAATTTCTTGGAGATGAAGCCGAGCAATATAAAAAAGTAACGGATACATTAGATGTCTGGTTCGATTCCGGTGTAACTCATTATGCTGTGGCACAGAAAAAATTAGGCGTTAATTTAGAAAATGGTGAAAGAGTAGATTTATATCTTGAAGGCTCTGACCAACACCGTGGCTGGTTTCAGTCTTCATTGAAAACTTCTGTTGCTATGCATGACATTGCCCCTTATAAGCAAGTACTAACCCATGGATTTACCGTTGATGCAGAAGGTAAAAAAATGTCGAAATCATTGGGTAACGTTGTTGCACCACAAAAAATTTGTAACTCGTTAGGTGCTGACATTTTACGACTTTGGGTTGCGGCAACGGATTATAGTGGCGAACTTAATGTATCTGACGAAATATTAAGCCGAACTTCTGATGCCTACCGACGTATCCGTAACACAATTCGGTATCTGTTATCTAATCTTAACGGCTTTGAAGCAAATCATGATGTAGTAGCAGCACAAAAAATGATTGCCTTGGATTATTGGATTGTTTGGAAAACAAAGCAACTACAAGATCTTATATTAAAACACTATGAAGAATATCAATTCCATAAAATTTATAATTTGATTCATAATTTTTGTGTGTTGGAATTGGGTAGTGACTATTTAGATATTATTAAAGACCGTCAGTATACATGCCAGGAAAATAGCCTTGCACGCAAATCTGCACAAACTGCTATGTATCACATTGCACAAGCATTAATCCGTTGGATTGCGCCTATATTGAGCTTTACAGCAGAAGAGGCATGGCAACATCTAACGACAAATCAGAAAAAAAGTATTTTTACTCAAACATGGTATGACTTAGATGATTTTAATATTTACGGAAAAGTAGGCGACACAGACTGGGAGGGCATATTAGAAACCAAAGAAAAAATCAGTAAAGAACTTGAAGAACTACGCAATAAAAAAGAGATTGGTTCGTCACTAGATGCAGATGTAAACATTTGGAATGCACCAGATTATTTAAGCAAGATAGACAATGATGAATTACGTTTTGTTTTTATCACATCCTCTGCGGATATTATTAAAGATGGGACACCATCTAACTCTGCTAAGAAGCTTTTAAACTCTAATAATACTGAATATTTTATAGAGGTTAAAAAATCTAGCAACCAAAAATGTATCCGTTGTTGGCATCATCGTAGCGATGTTGGCTCAGACTCGAATCATCCTGAACTCTGTAGCCGCTGTGTAACCAACCTCCCCGATGGTCCGGGTGAGTCACGACATTATGCTTAAGTGGTTATGGTTAACTGCATTCGTGATTATTGCAGACCAGATCAGTAAACAGTTTGCAGTGCATTATTTAGCATCGGCTGGATCTTATTCTTTTCTACCCTATTTTAATTTTTCTTTGGCATACAATAAGGGGGCTGCTTTTAGCTTTCTGAGTAATGCTGGCGGCTGGCAACGTTGGTTCTTTACACTATTAGCTATCGGTGTAAGTATATTCATCTTTTTTTGGTTAAAAAAATTAACGTCAAAAGAGAAGCTATTAGCCACTAGCTTAGCCTTAATTTTAGGCGGCGCAATTGGTAATGTTATCGATAGAAGCCTATATGGTTATGTAATTGATTTTATTGATTGGTTTTACTATTCAAATGATAAATGTTTTCCATTTTTTTATCAGATGAATACTTCTACTTGCCATTGGCCAACATTTAATCTTGCAGACTCTGCTATTTTTTTAGGTGCCGTACTCATGATTGTACAAGCTGTTTTTTCTAAAGATACCGAAAAGTGATGGAAGTTTTGCTTGCCAACCCTCGTGGTTTTTGTGCTGGTGTAGATCGTGCCATTGAAATCGTTGAACGTGCATTAGCATTGTTTGGTGCACCAATTTATGTTCGCCATGAAGTGGTGCACAATAAATTTGTAGTTGATGATTTACGCAAAAAAGGCGCTGTATTTGTTGATGAATTAAATGAGGTGCCAGATAGTGCAACCGTAATTTTCAGCGCGCATGGGGTTTCAAAAGCAGTACAACAAGAAGCTAAAAATAGAGATGTGCAAGTATTTGATGCTACTTGTCCATTAGTAACTAAAGTACATTTGGAAGTGACTCGCTATAGTAAAGATGGCTTAGATACTATTTTAATCGGACATAAAGGCCATCCCGAAGTCGAAGGCACAATGGGTCAATATGATGATGCTCATGGTGGAAAAATTCACTTAGTAGAAAACGTTAATGATGTAACTAAACTAAAAATTAAAGACAATAGTAAAACAGCTTTTGTTACACAAACAACATTGTCTGTGGATGATACCAGTGATGTCATCGATGCGCTTAAAAAACGCTTCCCAAAAATTATTGGCCCAAAAAAAGATGATATTTGCTATGCCACTCAAAATAGACAAGATGCAGTTAAAAACTTAGTTGAAAAATGCGATTTACTATTAGTAATTGGATCCAACACCAGTTCAAATTCTAATCGTCTAAGAGAAATCGCAGATAAAAACGGTATAGAGGCTCATCTCATTGATGGTCCAGAATACATTGAAGAAAATTGGCTGGTAGGAAAAAAAACAATAGGTGTCACTGCCGGTGCTTCTGCACCTGAAATATTAGTTCAGCAGGTTATTCAACACTTAAAGCAAGAATCAAATACAAACGTAATTGAAGAAACTGGCAAACAGGAAAATGTAGTGTTCCCTTTGCCTAAACTATTCCGTTCGAATAATATTTAACTAAACAATAATATTATTATTAATTGGTACTCACCAACACTGGTTTAGTGCATAAGTTCCTGATCTTCCTTCTGCGCCAGTATTATCTAAAGTAAGGTTACCACAACCCGTATCACCTGCCTGAGCACCTTGCGGTGTACAATCAACCCTAAAAGTTTGAGCACCGCCGACAGGAATACTAAGACTATAAAACCCTTCTTGGCTTGTAGCTGCCATATTTAACCCACCAGCACCAATTGTTGCCGTATAACGACCAAACTCAGTATAAAAACGTTCCTGCAAAGATGCTGCCCTCATAAGCATATTATGACAATCGGATCTGCGTGATTTCATCATTTGTGCTTGATAACTTGGATACGCAATTGACAAAATGATTGCTAATATTGCCACTACTATCATTAGTTCTATTAGTGTTATACCTTTACTGTTCCTTTTGAGGCTCATAGAATTTTCCCAGTTTGATTTAGAAAATAAATTGATAGTCTATTTCTCTTAACTTTTTAAATTAATTAGAATATAAAACATGTAAACGTAATCCAAACTCTTCCAAATCAAATGTTTCATGTAGCTTATATAACTCAGTAATAATTAACTGATTATTCTCAGTTCTAATAAAATTACAGCCAACCTTATCACCTAGACTAATATCACTTAATGTGATTGTAAGATCAGCTGAGTTATAAATTTGAATCCCATCAGCAATATTAAATTGTGTATCGCTAATTACTAACGCGTCTTCATGTATGCTATCGATGACGCCAGCAAATTTAAAAGGTTGCTCTGATGCAATTGTAGTATTAAGTGTAAATATTAATAAAAACAATATTATTAATATAATACTAGTTATAGATTTACATGCAAAATTCATATTCATACTCCAACTTAAAAATCTATTCAACGACCATCTCTTGCCACGAGAGTCTACCTGTTGCATTTGGCACTTGAGGGGCAACATCAAGAACAGTTACAGACGTACTACCTGTATCCGTTATATATAATTTATTTCCTAAGAAACTCAGACCAGCAGGGATACCAACACCTCCAAATTTAATGCCGGCAGCGTGCACAGCCACAGTACCTGAAAGCAAATCGCTTGAGTCCACGGTCCCATCTGCATTGACATCAAAAGCACCATTAAGTGGATTACCACCATTATCGGTAGTAACAGCCATTAGATAACCTGAACCACCACCAAGACTACATACATTGTTATCAGGAATCATAGTGGCAAAGAAAATTAATCCACCACGCACGGCTGCATCAATAATTACTCTTTCACCTGAATCGATGAAGTTAAAATACCATCCAAATTTATCAGTTGAAACAACAGGGGCATTACTATAAGTAACTGTATTAGTGCTACTAATAAACCGTGCATTAGTGTTACTTGAATCCACCGCTAATGTTTGTTGTACAAGGTTCGATTGTGTCAATGATTCACTACCCGCATCCCAAACACCATAAAAACTTTGCTGATTAGTACTAGTATTATCTGATGTAGTTAAATACTGGCCTGTACCAAAATACACCATTACATTGGGGGCATTTAGCGGTGTAGTCCCTACCTTTGGCAAACGAGCAACGGAAGGCCTAACTGTAATAGGTTGGTTACTTGGTGTAGTAAATAACGGAGCAGGGTTTGAGGAAGAATCCGTATAAGCTGAGCCCCAATTCGCTGGATCGGAATCCGAAATATCAAAGGCCCATAAATTACCTTCGACATCTCCACCATATAATCGATCAGCTGTACCATTATCATCTAAATCGATTGCAGTTAATGTAGACATTCCATTTAAATTACTAGTGGTGCCTACACCTGTAGAAAGTTTAAAAAAGTTGGTATTATTAACCCAGGCACCATTCACTCCCGTACCAGTACCATCAAGGCTACCTTCGAGCAGCAATACATATGCTGCAGCTTCACCACTACCTGAATTATTATAGCCATTGCCAAATACTACCCCCCACTTATTGTTGTTCAGCATTACGATGACTGGCTCACTGAAAGTGCTACCTAAGTCTGCATCATCGCTGTTATCAAATTCCCACAACACATTTTGTGCGATGTTTGCAGATCCAGTGGTGAACGTAGATGGATCAGTAATATCCATTGCATAGATGCCTCGTCCACCGCCACGCACACCAGCAACTAAAACTGTTCTCCAGCTGGCAGTGCCTGAAGCTGATGTTTTAATATAAGCATCAGATATTGTAGTAGTAAGATCTGTATAATATGTATGTGCATAATTTGGATCGCTTAAATAATGAAGTCCATTCGCTGCATTGGTTGAAAATAAAAAGTTTGGTATATACGTCATTAACTCATTACCATTAACTGCATCAAATGCATGCAACATGCCGCCATTACTCCCTGCATATAAAGCTTTAGTACGGCTCTGGTAGGTTGTACTATTTTTAAACGTAGAGTAGCGATCACTTGATGTTCCAAATGGATCGGCATCTGGATAATTTAATTCTGGTGGCCCAACAAAACGTGGTGACGAATGTACAATATCTGCTAAAAGACTTATTCTTGTTCGAAAACTTAGACCGGCACCCTCGTTACTGCGATCCCCTTTAATAAAATCGAGTCTAGCTTGTGCAGTCGTATCATTAGAAAGCGTACTGTCAGGGTTAGTGCGCAAATCATCTTTTTGACTATTGGTTAAATTACCCCACACAAATTCAACACCATCCGTATCATTATATGTATATATCGTACGTGGATTTGTTGTTAAGTTTCTTGTATCTAATAAATTTTGCGCAGACCACGCAGGCGTTGCATTTAAAGCACCTGTTGTTACATTAAGATCATAAGCAAGAATATCTCCTTGCCATCCTGTAGTATTAAACTGGGATAAAAATACTCTTGCACCTGCTTGTAAAGATTGTGTATTAAATGTAACCGCTGCTGCACTGCCTTCCCGATCTGCGATTGAATTAATAGCTGCTTCTAAAGCAGATATTAATGTAGCAGGATCTCGAGAACTTAAAAATTCACCACGTCCATTCCATGCCGCATGTCGCATATCATCTACAGTTTCAGAGCTATTTGCTGTGGGTTGTGGCCAAGTAAAGGGGTCTGTGCGATTAGGTGGATTTGTTGTTAATGTACCATTGACACCAAATGCAACAGTGTACGTTACAAGATGCTGAGCATCATTATCATCTACTCCCATAATTACAGGCACTTTATCTAGAAGTGAGGTAGATAGATCTGTTTCATAATAGTACATCGCAACATCAGCAAGCGTGTTACTAAATGTATCTGCATGCGAACCGCCATCCCAAATGGTGTCATTTCCTGTTCCATCAGCATCTTCATTTCCAACCCCAGGACCACCACCATTCCAAAATCCATCTGAGAACGCTATAGTAAAATTCTGCTGGCACTCTCCTCCGTTACTTTGAGAAAGAATTGGGCTTGGATCTGAAAACCCTAGAGCACTATGATCACTGTCACTTCCGGCCTGATCGAAATAACGTCCAACGTTATGCATTAAAATACGTAACGGGGTACCGCCTGTTGAGTCAACTTGGCCAAGGTTATCTAGTAAATTAAGTTTATCTGATTTACTTGTCATGTCTGCAACAGGTGTGCCGACATTATTATTATTATGTAAGGTGGCTAAACCCATATAGTCATCTGAGTTCCAAATTAATTCTGAAATCGCAAGCTTGGCTACATATTCACGTTTTCTGTAATAGGTATACCAATTAGCATAGTTCTGCTGAGAATTAGGTGCTGCAGGTGTTCCAACCAGAGGTAATGTATTAACTGCTACACCCGCTGTGTTATCAGGAACATTACATTCATCTGTTGCATCATATGCTTGAGAAAAATCAATGGATCCAGGACCATCATATTCTCCATCGCTATCCATATCATTCCATGTAAAATAAAAATGATTACTTAGATCATCTGTATTATCGTTGTCATAGGGATCATTTAGTGCCGTTGTCAGTGTTCTATTGTTATACGAAATGCCATCTTCATCCTCACCTAACCATGGTGTATATAAATAATTAGGATTATAAGCAAGTACATTAAATCCTGAACAAAGCTCTCGACGTTCAAGTACGTTATCAGGGGTAAAATCAAGACCAGAATGCGTTGCAACACCGGGGTTTTCGGTACCAGTATTAGTTGTGACTTCCCAGTTCATGCTTCCTGAGTCATCCATTGCAAAGAAAATATTGGGTGGAACCTTGTTACCCAAAAACAAAGGGCTCTGTGCTAAAGGGCCAGGTTTTGCTTGGACAATACCTGTAAGTGATACCGTGATTACAAGTATTGCTGTAATCCAAGTAAATTTATTAACTTTAGCTTGTCTGTTCATCTTATTACTCCAACTCACAAATTTAATTCCGTTTAATTTCTGTTACTAAAATTTAAAAATTTATAACCCAACACGCGCAAAATAACTCTGCAAAAATACAACTGAGTTTGGTGACAACCCTTGACTGGTTGTTACAACCTTAAACAAATTTATATCTGAGCTAAATGATTGACTACCATATCCACCAATCGCTGTAATTGGATTTGCTCCCGCAAAAGGATCCACATTACCAATATGTTTAATAACAAATTGGGGTGCAATAGTCCGACTAACTGTAGTGCCATCTGATTCGATTGGAATCGGGTTTGGCGATGTTTGCGAATTTACCGTCGTCCATGTATTTGCTGCAAAATAATCTGGCTCCGCATCAGTTTCTCCTAGCAATCCATTATTGCCAGTTAATGCTGCAATAGAAACAAAACCAGTTATCATATTCTCTGCATCTAACAACCCTCGTTCAGCAGACTGGAATGCAACACTACGGTCACGCACGTTAGATGCCATCTTTTCCTCTACAGTTGCGGTACGCATCCCAGCCAAAGAAACCATGGTTATAACAGCTAGAATAACTAACGAAATAACAAGTACAGCGCCTTGTTGTTTATTCATTTGTGTTTTCACTATTTACTCCATTAAAAAATTCAGTCTTTAAAATGACACTGTGTCGGTACGATTACGTATGGTCGCGGTTGTGGTATACACACGTCGACTACGATTATCTGTCGGGGTAAATGTGCCGATTCCGGGTAGTGTGTAACTGATTGGTGCCTCATTTAATTCATCTTCAGAACGCACTAAAAGCGTTACTCTCACACTGATGACATTATTAAAATCGGTAACAGAATTTGCTGGTACATATCGATCTACAATTCCATCTTGCGTTGCGCTGGTATCTTCGCCATACATTAGTTGCATTGTCTCAACGCCTGAAATGAGTACTTGATTATTTCTAAGTAAAGCAGGCTCGCCTGTAGTAGCATCCGTGCCAATGGAATAAGTTATACCTGAAGCACTCGTAAACAAAGAAGCCAATGTAGAATAATTAAATGACAAATCATCGCTAGTATTAACTTGCGTGCTACTCGCATCATCTTCCGCATGAGCTATTTGCCATTGATCATCTACACTATCACCATCTGTATCGACACCTGTGATTCCAGTCACCGTAAAAACATCTCCACGTTGACAATCAGAAATCGACAGAACATCTCCAACATTAAATGAAGGATTAAAACCGATTGTAATGACATCAGCAGTGTCTGCCATATTTGCAACCACTTGGCCAGATATATTTGTTGCACGAGTGATAGTTAATGTGTCAGCGTTAGTATTAAACCCGGCATCAGGTGCAGTAGGCCCTGTTCCATTAGTAGCTTGCAAGCCATCTCCATTACCAAATTGTGCTAAACCCCCACCAACAACTTGGTTAGTTACATTGTCAGGATCCGGTACACAACCCCAGAAATCTGCATAACGAATGTCTCGGGTTAAATACTCAAGTGCAAACCGGCCATTTTCTTGCATACGTGCTAATGTTTCTTGTTGTGTATAGTTAGCTTTGTTTTGAATAAACAACTGAACGACTGCAATGAGTACTAATGAGTTGATAACCAATGTCACCATTAACTCAACAATAGAAAACCCTCTTTGCTTGTTTTTTGTTTTTTTCATAATGTTAAAAACTCATTATAAAACGTTTATTTCTAGCACCTGTTGTACTTTTATCATCTGTCCAATCAATATAAACCACCGTTACATTACCTACACCGTCACAATTCGGTAACGCTGCGGGAGCAACAGCATCGGGTACAGAGTCAACACAGATAACACCACGCGCATTAGGCAAATCCGTTGAGGTTGAAATGCTGTCTAACCACCTTCTAATATCTGTATCTGCCATTTGTTGTTGTGTGCATCCTGCTGTTTGCTCACATGCCGCAGTCACAGAAGGTAAGGCACCTGTTCCATCGTAGCTATATGTCACACTTGAATTTGCACGCGCACGATCCGCAATATCCTGTGCAAGCATAGTGGCAACTGTGCGTGCATGCGCACTTGTGTTGTTTTTCATTGCAGTAAGTTGTAAACCAGCAAGGCCCATTAAACCTATTGCAAATACTGATACCGCTACCAATACTTCAACTAACGTAAAACCATGTTGTTTATTTGTTAACTTCATATCATTATTTCTCATGGGCAAGCTGCTGTGGATTCGGTAACAACCGCACGTCCGGTTGCATTTATATTGATTGTGCGAGACAAAGCAGTATCATTATCTGGGCGGCATAATCGAAACGTTGCTTGTGCAGCACCAATTCCCTGAACTGTTTCACCTGTAGACCGATAAGTAATCACATCTCCATATGTAGCCGAAGGTTCGCGCAATGTATATCCATTGGGGAAACCATTTCTAACTAAAATAATTTCTTCGCCAGCATTTATATTGCCGTTGTTATTTGCATCAATAAAAACTGTCCAACCGTCTTCCCAATTTCCAGTTGTATTACAATCTGCTTGTGCGGGAGGCTTACCACATATTGTGACTCGACCATTGCGTTTTATCGCTTCACTACGTGCAACCGTAAGTGCATTTAAGAATAAATTTGCAGAGGTGGCTGTTTGGTTACGTTCCGCAAATCCTACAAACGCAGGCACAGCAACAACGGCCATTACGACAAGGATTGCCAATGATGTCATTAATTCTATAATTGTAAATCCGTGTTGTATTTTCATATTGTATAAATTCATCAATTAATCAAAATTATGTTTTGCTTTAGAGACAATTGCCTCTGTTAAATTACAACGATAAAAACTTTACCTTGATTTTTAAGGATTTTTTGCGGGCTTGTTGTAACTCGCTTTGATTCTCCGACAGGAGGAAGGGCACATGTTAAAAATGTGATCGGTGTTTATTTCACTAAAAATAGCGCAGCTGGTTTCACCGATGAATGGCATCTTTTAAATATAATTCGATTTAATCTTTAAAAATTTTATATATAAAAACTTAGCTAGCAAAAACTTTTAGTTGTACTTACTTTTTTAACAGACCGAACACAGATAACTCGTAAAAAAATCCAGACCAGCGTATTAGTCTTAATCAAGTTAGATATAAGCGGTGTAAAACAACTGATTTAACAGCTTAAAACACTGAATTTATTGTTATAGTGATAAACTAATTGAATTTTAATCAGTTATAAATCCATACGTGATAGCTGCCTAAAATATCCAGACAGATGGAAAAATTAACTTAGGGTTTACATCAGATTTGATTTTTGTCCGCTATAAATTTTTTATAACGATATTAAAATCTACCAGTGAGAAGCAGGTGTTTTACTATTCCGAGAATCTAAAGTGAGATCACCATCTTCAAGTTGTGATCCTTGTGCAACCGCTGTTAACAGAACACAATCTTCAATGCTGAAGGATGGACAAGCTTGTGCATTTACTAAGTAATATTCATTTTTAGATGATACGTTGCCACCACCTGCATCTGTAAAATTTAAGTCAGTAATTAAATCTGTCGTATAGGTGCTATTCCGAGAATAAAATTTTTGCTGTGCTTGCAAAATTTCCAACAATATTCGTTGGCCATCTGTACGGCGATTTTCACGCATTTGAGACTGATAACCTGGATAGGCTATGGAAACTACAATCGCTAAAATTGCAACCACTATCATCAACTCCATTAGAGTGACACCATGATTCTGCTTAATCATGATAGCTGTTTAAATTTAATGAGATGAAACGCTACCTGCAGGAAGCTGCCAAAGCTGTTTGATAGAGCCTTTTTTATTTAGGGCGTCATAGACACTAAAGGCAACTGACATGCCGGGCTCAAGTTGGTCCACAGTACCAAACTCTGTGCTTAAAAGATGAACTTGAATATTGGTGTCGTATTTGACGTGTAGTGCACCAAATATCATTTCGCTATTCTTTTTATCAATACCAGTTAATATCGCGGAATGTTGAAAATAGCTTGGGTAGTATTGAGGTAAATTATTAAGTGACACGTGGCTGGTTTCTTCAGCCCATAACACTGAGCTTAGAGTCAACAATATAGTAAATAAAAATTTGGTTATATAGCGTATTTTCATAATCTAATTAATCAAAGCGAATTTCTTTCCATGAGTGCCGTCCTAGCAATGCATTTAAACCACCATCCAGATCTGGGTTTACAAAAATAGTATCCAGCGTCTTATTGGATAACTGGGTAACACGACGATCACCAATAAATGTGGAATCACTCGGCGTACTTTCGAAACGCGTACCCACAATTATATTATTAATTCCGGTTAGCTGATTTAAGTTGTCTTGACTATCAAATATGTTATCAATATTAATATCGAAAATAACTTCAGAACCTGAACCACCGGTTACTGGGTCTATACTTAAACCAAACCCGCCGGGTGGCGGAGCGCATGTAGTTCCATCTTGAGGGATAACCGTACTGAAAAATAATTGGCTATTACGCAATTGTAGATTGCGTATCGGTCGTTCACCTGGAAATTGAATTCCCCCACCAGATGGAGGCGGAACATCAAAATCAATATACCAACCACGTATTTGGTTAGAGCCAGTGTTATCCCATAACACATCATTATTAGTGATTGTACGAACTTCTATATCTTGGCTATTAACCGTTTCAATAGAAGTTGTTAACGTTTGCTCAACTAATTCAAAGTTAGAGCTATTAATTTCAATAGGTAGATTTGTGCCTGATGTGTCATCCCATAGACCATAAAGACTTTGAATATTAGTGCTACTTGCATCGTCTTTAGTGAAATAACTGCCCGTACCAACAATTACAATAAACCCCGGTTCGGTGGGATGCTTGATAACAGTTGGTTGATTCGTAATCGGTTGTACGATATTACGTATAGTGCCAGTACCAAATCTAGCATTAAACAAAATACTCGTATTCCAACCACTCGTGTTACTAGCACCTACATCTATAATATGAACGTTACCTTGTAAATCCCCCGCATAAAGACGATCGATTGTACCGTTGCCATCTATATCAATACCTCTAACACCTGAAATACCATTCGGTGTTGTACCATCAGCACTGGTTGATTTACCAATACCTGTATCAATCTTAAAAAAGTCTCCTGGACCACTCCAACCGTCGTAACCTTCTTCAATAAACAAAACATAAACTACAGCGTTGCCATTTGCGCTAGTGCTATTATAACCATTCCCAAATACTGCCACCCATTTATTATCACCGTTTGCGGCTTCTATATTACTCATGGCAATTACAGGCTCACTGAACGTAAAACCCAGATCACTGTTACCAATGCTACCATCATCTCTTTCAGTGAACTCCCACATAACTGTATCCGTACCAAAACTGGAAGGATCAGTTATATCTAATGCAAAATAACCTTTGCCTCCTGCACCAAGCCCATTAACTAGAACAGTGCGCCATTCCCGTGAAGATGTCACACCTCTTGGCAAAATATATGCATCATTTATATTTGGTGTGGCATCTACGAAAAAACGGTGGTTGTAATCCGGGTCGGTATATAAAGGCAAATCATTAAGTAATGCATTGGGAACATAGGCTAACTTTTCTACTCCATCTTCAACTTGGAATGCATGCAGCATACCGTCATTAGCGCCCACATAAACCAACTCCTCTCTATTTTGATTAGCCGTGACAAATTCAAAATAAGTGTCACCTGCTGTTTGTGGAAATTCCCCGCCAAAGCGATTTGCAAATGGTGGTTCACCTACAAATACCGGTGCAGAATGAACAATGTCACCAATTTTACCACCCGTTACAATATTATCTGTACTCGTGCTTAGAGGTGCCCGAATACGCATGTCGCCATCATCAAAACTGATACCTTCGTCTGATGTATCACCGCGTAAGTAATCCACACGTATTGGCACGATATCGCCAGGTGGCGCTACATTAGCAGGTGCAGGAGTTATAAGCATCGTCTGCTGACTGGCTGTAAGACCATTTGCAGGACCATCTTGAAATAGTCTACCTTGAGGTGGCGATTCATCTGTATAAGTCAAAATCAAACGCGAGCTTGATGAAAGATTATTAAGCTCAGTTGCCGCACTCCATTCAAATATTGGATTACCTGATGTATCAACATTAAATGTTCCATCTAGGTTTACACGTTGTGCTGCAAGTTCACCTGAGTTATTTGCTAAATTAGAAAACGTTCTAAAAACTAAAGTATCTTCCGTTATATTCTGTGTATTGAAAGCGACAGATGTAGTGGAGCTTTCATTGGTGGCCGCGCGAGTAAACACTGAATCTAAATTTATGTTCAGTTGCTCCAAATCATCCGTTGTAAAATACTCACCACGACCATTGTAAGCTGCGTGCAGTAGGTCATCTACCATATTATCTAGCGATAAAGCTGGATTTGGCCAAGCAGGGATAGCAGGATCACTTGGAGGAGAAGGGTTAGCCACAATTGCCCCCACTCCTTGCAAACCAATTCCAATTACATTGGTTTCCAAATGTTGCATTAATTTATCGCCGGCTTGTAAAGCTGGTGAACTTGGATCTCGATTTAAATCAATATTTGTTACCGGGACATCATCCGCCAAGGTGTTATGCAGATCTCTTTCATAATAATGCATCGCAACATCTGCCAAAGTGTTACTAAAAGGATCAGCAAATGCACCACAATCAAAATCTGAATTGCTACAAATATCCGTATTCCCTACAGTAGGTAACGTTCCATCATAAGTACTATCCGTAATTACAATGGCGGCATTGCGTTGACAAGCACCTGCTGGTGCGACTTGAACAGGACATGCTGTATCACCTGGATTTGAATTTGAACTACTATTAAAAATATCAGCGGACAAACACTCAAAATAACGGCCTACTTTTTGCAAACTCGTTCTTAACGGAGAACTTCCGATTGAATTGGTTTGATAAATTGCATCTAATAAAGCTCTTTTATCCCCTGTTTGCGGAGATTGGTTTAACAACTTAACCGGACGACCAATACCCGCGTTTTGATTAACTGTTGAATAACCAATTTGTGCAGAACTATTTCCGGCAACCAACCTTCCACTAATCGCCTTAGCTACAAATTCTCTTTTTCGGTAATAAGTAAACCAGTTAGCAAATTTTTGTTGTAAAGCTGCAGATTCGTTTTTGATTAAAAATTCTTGTGGCTTTTCACTATCTTGTGCAATTCCATCACCATTACTATCAATCCACTCACCATAATACTTAAAACCATCTCCATTGATACGAGCACCAGTAACCGCATTAATACCTGCTTTATGCAAAGTTAAGTCGATGAAGTGTTGCGGGTTATATGGATCATCTGGTGCATTCGTGATGTCTGCATCACCATAAGGATTGTCATTGATATCAACACCTGCCCAGGGCAGATATTCTTCATTGGGGTTAAAGTACAAAGGGTTAAATGAAAAACTACGAAAACGCCATGCATCATCATCCGCAACAAAACAGTTTTCACTACCAACATTTGTGGGAATACTAGTGTTAGTAGGAAATGCAGCTGCATAGGCATAACCACCCGCAGCACTTGAAATAATTAAACAATTTGCATCTCCCGGATCCCCATCATCTTCACGTTGTGTAATTTCCGTTGGCAAACCACTACCATCTAAACCAGGAGCATTAAACCTGCCACCGTTAATTGCATCTTGGGTAAGCACTGCCCAATCCATGCTTGCCGAATCATTAGTAAGTATAAAAACATTAGGTGCAACAGAAGGTGTTAACTCTAATGGCACATTAGATATATCTAAAGGACCCGCATACACGGAAATATTCACAACACATGTGAATATACTTATAAATGCAAGTACAAATTTGTGTATATTTTTTTTATCTAATATGTTCACAAGATTAAATTTACTACCAAGCTGATCCATATACGGATTGAAGGACTACAGACGTATTGTCACTGCCACCGGTACCTCGAGAAGTAATACGAAATAATTGCACTGTCGCACTGGCTTCACCTTCACCATAATTTTCTAGCTGTACCTTTGGTGCAACTTGAGTTTCTGCAATATGCTGCACAACAAAGCGCGGTGGTGTTTTAACATTTGTAGGATTAAATCCTGCGTAACTGCGAGAATCACTTGCATTCCAATTAATTTCTGACCAAATCGTGTCATATTCATTGTCATACAAGCCATCACTGCCATTGTCATCAAACATACTCAGAGTTAATGCGCCCGAATCAACCAAAGTTTCGCCTGCTTGCAGTCCTGCCTCTGCAGTTTGAAAGGCAACCAAACTGTCACGTGTGTTACCAACCATACGCTCTTCTAGATTTGTACTTTGTATACTAGTAATTGCAATTAATGACATGATTAACAACATGATTAAGCCAACAAATAATACTGCGCCTGATTGTTTTACTGATTTATTTTTCATTATTAGTTTGAAACTCGATTACGAAGATTAATAGTTGTGTTTACCACGTAGCGTAATTTTTTATCTGCAGGGTGTGCCGGTGTTGAGCTGTCAGAGATTAAAGTGCCCGCGACATTATAAGTTTTATTATCCACATCAATGGCAACTTCCTCACCTGTTGACATTAACAATCCAAGTCGCACTGTAATTACACTTGGCCACTCTGCAGCCGATACATCGTTAGCACTTACATAACGGTCAGCAACTTGATCATTATCAACATCAACACCATATAGAATCTGCATAGTTTCGATTCCTTCCAGTAATTCTTCTTCTGCCATTTGAATTGTTTCTGGACCTGACGATGAATCTGCTTCAAGAACTCGCATCTTTAATGCCCTAACGTTTGGATTAAAGCTACTAGGCGCTACATAGTAAATTACTGGTTCATAAGGTGTGATTTGCGCATCTTCACCAAATACGCCTATATCGGTGGTTGTATTTCCGGGTGCTATACCGCTATTTGATCCATAGTTAATAGTCCCTGCCCCCGCTGCACTACTAGAAACCTGGAAGAGTGCTGCTTGTCGTGGATCGCAAACTAATGCGACTTCACCTTGCTGGAATTCTTCACCTGGAAAAGCATCCTGTAATGTAAAACGACTCACCGTGTCATCGTGAAATGCCACCGTGCCTGCATATACACCACCTTTTAATATAGCAATGGCATCTGATCCATCTACAACTTCGCTACTTATTTCAGCAGGAAAGGTACTAATACCTCCTTCATAACCACGTATACCGAAATTAAAATAATCCAAATGCCAATCTGTACTGCCCGAAATAGCATTGGTGTTCAGTGGTGGAAATCTACACGGCATATAGCCAACCATACGGATATCACGCGTCATAAACTCTAAACTAAACCGCAAACTTTCTTGTAAACGAGATAGATTATCTGTCATGCGATAAGTTTGTTTACTGCTTAAGTACATCGCCGTTACACCGCTGACTAAAAACAGGCCTAACAACAAAGCAACCATTAGCTCAACAATAGAAAAACCAAGTTGTTTATTAATAACTTTCATAACTCGGCCGTTACTGAAATAGTTTCATTATTACCACGTTCTATCCACTGCACAGCAACTGTAATCTCATTGCCGTTACGCGTAACCCTACCATCACCACCTGGAAGAATTGTGGTTAAATTATTTGGCGCTGCACAAGCAGAATCTCCTTCATAAGCACCCAATGCACATTTCCACTGTAGAAGATCAAAATTGGCTAATTGTGTTGGTGAACAGTTAGAGGTTGTTGTTTGGCAATTTATAAATGATGGAATTGCAGAAAAAGCAGTATTGTACCCTCCTGTAAGTGCTACATTTCGGTTGGCACGAATTTTATCAATCAAGTCATAGGCAAAATATGTGGCTTGTGTACGCAAATAAGCATCGCGGTTACTGGATAAGCTAAATAATTGCATGCCTGCCATACCTAACAATCCAATAGATAAAACAGCCAGCGCAACTAATACTTCCATTAATGTAAAACCGCGTTTTAACTTTTTAAGTTTCATTTACAAATCACAAACAAGCTGCTATGGGATTATTATTACCATCAAGAGGAATACCACCATTATTCAATGGTGCAAGTCGTACACGTCCATTTGTAACCACAAAAATAGCTCTTGCTTTAGTCAAATCATTATATTTACAAAGTACAAACCGACCTTGCTTATTGGTACGACCATTTGGCCGAAAAGAAAGGTCACCACTTAGATTTTCGCCAAGAGAAATACTTTGAGGTAACGCAGAATGTACACGCAAGATCGTATCTGCTGGGTCATCTCGATCACCATCTTGATCTAAATCAGCAAAAATTATCCAGCCTTCTTCAAACTTCGAGCCACTACAACTATTGCCATCACTACTGTGACAAATAGAAATTCTCTGGTTTCTTCTTACCGCTTCACTACGTGCATAATTTAATGATGCTACAAGCTCATTTATATTTGCAGTAAGTTGGTTGCGTTCAATTAAGCGTTCAAAACTTGGCACGCCTAAAGTAAGCACAATTGCTGCTACTGCAATCGTGACCATCAGTTCTATTAAAGTAAACCCAACATACTGTGTTCGCATCGCTATCACCATATATTAAGTGATGCAATAACTGGACGTGAAGCTGACTTGGTTTAGCACCAGTTACCTGTCATATTCTCAGGGCTCTATTTTACTTAGAGCGCATTCCTTCCTGAAACTTGCGTCGCTATTTATCGCGATCTGTTTTATTAATTATTCATTTTTGCCCATTTGAGCACACTACTTAGTGTACCTTTATTGTATTAGGTTCTATAAGTAAATTCTTGTTCCAAAAAGAAAAAATATATCTTGCTATGTCTTTGCTAAATGGTAAGTTTTTTATGAAATATATCAATTAACAGCTTATTTGCGCTTATAGATCCAGGAGAAAAAGAGAGAGACCTTACAGTTATTAAGGCTAATAGGGACAGGGAGCAATATAGTAAATTGTCTATAGCTGAAATAAAAAACCCACGGCTTCCGAGCCGTGGGTTGAAAGCTTGCATCCTTGTAAGCTTATGGGTATATATTTTAAGTAGCAAACTTTAAGATATACGTGAACTCGATCACGCAATTCACAATGCATTTCCCCTTACATCAAGGCATGCCTACCAATTATCTTTAAAAATAAAAAATTAAACTAATTAGGTCTTTGTAAAGCTTTTTCTACTTGCTTACGTTTTTCATTGCCCACCAAACATGTAATTATGTCTAAAGCAAAATCCATTGCAGTCCCTGGACCACGTGAAGTAATAACTTTTCCATCTTGCTGCACTGCAGAACCCGTAATCTCAATAGCCTTTAAATTCAGTTCCTCTAAAACACCTGGATAAGCTGTTGCCTTTTTATTATCAAGCAAATTTGCACTCGCTAATACTTTAGGTGCTGCACATATTGCCCCTACATATTTTTTATTATCCACAGCATGTTTTAATATCACATGGATTCTTTCATCTGCATTCAGATTATCTGCACCAGGTAAACCTCCCGGCAAAACCACCATATCAAAGTCTTGATTCTTAACTTCATCAAGAGTGGTGTCTGCAATAATCTTTGTGCCACGTGAAGCCGTGATGAGTTGATCATCTAAACCTGCTGTCACAACATTGATTTCAGCTCGACGCAACAGGTCAATAATCGTAACTGCTTCTAATTCTTCACAACCTTGGGCTAAAGGGATGAGTACGTTCGCCATTTTTTTCGTATTGAAATTTTAATAAGTTCACTGACAGTTACTAATTTTATATTTTCCTCACTTAGTTTGGATAGCTCTTGATTTAACACTGCTATTGTTGAGTCATGTGGGTGTCCTATCGCCAAGGCAAAACCTTTACGCTTAGCGATGTGTATAAGCTGTTCCATCTGTGCCCTTACAAATTTATGATCATGAGACTGTGAATCAAGAAATACATCCCGTACTAAATTTGGAATATGATATTGATTGGCAATATTTCCAGCTAATGTACTCGCTGTGGTTTTACTATCTACAAAAAACAAATAGTCATCACGATTTGCAATTGTTTGCATAAGCAAGTCCATATGATCTTTATGTTGAGTCAACAGACTACCCATATGATTATTGATTCCTTGCGCGTACGGAACCGCATCGATGCTCGTATTCACAGTAAACTCAAAATCTTTTTTATCCATAGCCGCTGTCAATGCACCATGACCTAAGGTTTGTGATTTTTTAGCTTGCATGGGCAAATGCACCATGACCTCTTTACCATTACGATGAGCTAACTGCGCTAATTCAATAGAATAAGGCCGTGCAGGAAGAATTGAACAAGTAATTTGCCAATTTGAATTAATAATGCGCTGACCAGCTCTAAGGTTATTACCGATGTCATCAATAATAATAGCTATGGCAGGCGAATCTGCACTGGCATTAAGGCAAGGTATTAAATAAAACCAACTGATAATGATCAGTTTAAACAAACGTATCATAAATAGATGACATTTTTAGGTAGTTTTATTACTCGTGTAGTTTATACCTTTTAAAATCTTCAATGCCTCATCTAAAGCATAGTCCGTTATGTCACCCTCTTTAGCTTTTGGAATCGTGACAACCTGCTTGGGTGTTCTCGGTTTGTGTTTTTCTTTACTTTCATTTTCAAGGTGGCCCGCTAAATCTGCTTCTGACAAACCAAAACCTTTGTTTTTATCTTCATTCGCGCCCTCTTCTTTTAAAAGAATATCCGGAACGATGCCTTCGCTTTGAATTGATCTTCCCAATGGCGTGTAATACCTCGCTGTAGTCAACTTTAAAGCGGCATTTTCTTTCAATGGCAAAATGGTTTGCACTGAGCCCTTGCCAAACGAAGTAGTACCTAAAATGGTAGCACGTTTGTGATCTTGCATAGCGCCAGCAACAATTTCAGATGCAGATGCTGAACCTTGGTTTATTAAAATTACCAATGGTGCACCATCCAACGAATCTCCAGTACTTGCAGAATATTTAAGCTCAGAATCTTCTACACGCCCTTCTGTATAAACAATTAGCTTATTATCATCTAAAAACACGTCAGAAACACCAACAGCCCCTGTTAACACACCACCAGGATTATTACGTAAATCTAAAACCAAGCCCTTAAGGTCGCCCTCATTTTTCTTTTTTAAGTTTTCAATTGCATCTAGCAAACCCCGAGTCGTTTTAGATTGAAAATTTGAAATGCGCACATAACCAAAACCAGGTTCAATAACACGACTTCTAACACTACGCACACGTATGACATCACGTGTAATATTAATATTTAAAGGTGCATCCTCACCTTCACGAACAATAGTTAAATCTATCTTAGAACCTTTTTTGCCGCGCATAAGCTTTACAGCTTCTTCTAAAGTGAGTCCTTTAACAGATTTGTCATCCAGCTTAATGATTAAATCACCCGCTTTCACACCTGCCCGCTCTGCTGGTGTATCATCAATCGGCGCAATGACTTTTACAAAGCCATTTTCCATC
The DNA here is from genome assembly GCA_965223115.1 of Gammaproteobacteria bacterium. Lineage (GTDB taxonomy): Bacteria > Pseudomonadota > Gammaproteobacteria > UBA4575 > UBA4575 > CBDCUI01. The sequence continues at coordinate 2,405,536 of OZ244982.1, read as the reverse complement.
CCTACTTCAATACCTAATCCACCAAACTCTCCCGACGTACCAATTTGTAATTCACGAAACTGTTCTTCATCTAAAAATGCGGAATGAGGGTCAAGACCTGACAACATGCCTCGTATGGCATTTTGCAATAGTTCGCTATCTTCTACCTCAGTTACGTAATCTTGTTTAATGCGTGCATACACATCTGTAAATACACGTAAATCTTCAAGTGGCAAGGTTGCAACCTTTTGCTTTTCGGCCCAGACGTTATGCGCTGTGCTCAAGGTAAGGCCAAATACCACACCCAGCAAAATGCCGATACTCATAGGGTGCTTATATTTCATGAAGATTCTCCTAAACTGTTTTTTTCCACTTACACATAGCCACCATTATGAAAGGAAAAAATAGATTCGCAATACCAATACTTGTAGCCTCTATTTATTTTAGGGATGTATCACGTAAAAAAGGTTCCAAACTATGATTGAACTACTTAAATTACCCTGTCATCACTATATATATTGCCAAAAACGTGTCACAAAACATCGCAAAACCGACTATCGGAGCATTATCAAGGACCCCAGTCTACCCAGGACGAGTGGCAGAGGCGGGTTTAGTGCACCATTTGGCTGGATTTATCGGTTTACCTTGTTTACGTATTTCAAAATATAGTCCAGATCTGACATTCCCGCCACTGTTACCCACTGTAGCAATTAAGTCCCCTGCCTCAACCCATTCTCCAGGCTGTTTATATAGGCTTTGATTATGCCCATACAAACTCATAAATCCATCGCCGTGATCAATAATAATCAATAGCCCTAAGCCACGCATCCATTCAGCAAAAGCGACCCTGCCATGATAAATACTACGCACATTATTCCCTTCATTACTGGGGATAAAAACACCCTGCCAATTTAGTTTGCTACGTGCAACATTACGCTTTTGTCCGAACGTATTAGTTGGTTTACCAACAACTGGCCAATACAATTTACCTCTTAATGCCGAAAACCCCTGGCCTTCATCAATAACAGGTATGTTTACTAAAGCTTCACGTAAATTCTTAATAAGCTCTTTTAGCTGGATCTCATCCTTTTCTAGATTAGATAATTTCTCTTGTTCGGAAGATACACTAACATTGAGCTTAGCTAACACAGATTTTCGCTTATCTTGTTGCTGTTCTAAAGACTGCTTCTCAACTAATAGTTTATTTTTAGATTGAACAGTTAATTCCTTTTGTTCTTTGATATCAATATGCACATCTTTTATAGATTGCAAAATTTGCGATACTTTCTCGATTTCATTTAAACGCGCACGATGTAAATAATCGTAATAAACTAAATCGCGGGCTAACATTGTTGGCTCTTGTTGATTTAGAAGTAGCTTTAACTTCTCTTGACCACCATGCAAATATTCTGACCTGATCTGCGCATGTAAAATTTTATGGTGTTTAGACAATTGTTTATTTAGCCCTTGTTTTTGTACCTCGAGCTCTTTTATACGATTTCGAGAATCTCCTAATTCTGCTTCTGTCTTCTTGAGCAGCTGATTTAATTGACCTATTTGTTGTTCGCTTTCCCTAAGGTTTTTTTCAAGCTGACCCAGTTCACCACGTTCTTTTTCTAATTTCTGTTGGCTTTTTTGGATCTGTGCCCGTATTTTGGTTAGCTTTTGCTCAGCCTCTTGTTGTGAATTTGCTGCAAGAATTGTCTGCATTACCATCAAAATGCATATAACAAACCCTAATAAAACGCGTATAAAAAAGTTCAAATTTGGCTTTAAGTTAGCATATAAAAAAGCTGTTGTTAACATAATAGTTATATAACATATTGATTTATATAGTTTATTAACGTATTAGACATTTATAATATTAGCCTATACTATAGAGATATAAATACACATGGAAGAAACTGCTGACAACAATCTTGGATCATGACATTATGAGCGTAACTGCAGAAGAACTCATCCATAAAGAAGAGGACATTGAACAGGCATCTCGTTCACTGAAAGCGATGTCACACCCTTTGCGTTTAAAAATCCTATGTGTTTTAGGTGAACGTGAAATCAGTGTACAGGATATCGTCGATAACGTAGGCACCTCACAGAGCAATATCTCGCAACATCTAGCAATTCTACGTGATAAAGGCATTTTAGCCTCTCGAAAAGATGCCAACCGTGTATATTACCGAGTAGGCGATGATCGTACACTCAAGCTAATCGACATGATGCAACAGGTATTCTGCTCTACACATCATATCTGATCACAAGCCTTTTACTCATTGACAGGCATAGGTAATATGCCGCACCACTTAAACAATAAATTTTAATCTGAACATTATATAGATGGAAGAGTATATCGCCTTTGCTAGCAAACATTTTATGCTGTTTATTGCCTTAGTAGCGGTAATTGCACTTATTGTCGTTACTGAATTACGTAAACTAACTCAGGGGTTTAAACAATTATCCCCAGCCGATGCAGTATCACTTATTAACAAAGAAGATGCCTTGGTGCTTGATGTGCGTGAAGCTAACGAACTAGTTCAAGGAAGCATAATCGGTGCAAAACATATTGCATTGAGCTCGCTGACACAAAATGTAGACACAATAACCACGGACAAAGACAAACCTATTTTAGTATTTTGCAAAATGGGTAATCGCTCTGCGCAGGCATGCAAACTATTATTAAAAAATAGTCATACAAAAGTATTTGAGCTCAAAGGTGGCATGAATGCCTGGATTAATGAACAACTTCCAATAACGAAAAAGTAAATCCATTATGAAAGAGACAAATATTACAATTTATACTGGCAATCGTTGCGCTTACTGTAACGCTGCAAAGAAACTATTAGACAATAAAGATGCCAAATATATTGAAATTAATGTTGATGAGGATCCTGCATTACGTGATGAGATGGTGTCTCGCACACAACGTCGAACTGTGCCACAAATATTTATAGGAGATTATCATGTCGGTGGTTTTGATGATCTTTCTGAGTTAAACCATGCAGGTAAATTAGACGAGTTACTATCACAATAATTAATTTACTGACAGCAAATTTTTACTCATGGCAAACGAAGAAACACAAAAATTTGAAATCCAAAAAATCTATGTAAAAGATATTTCTTTTGAAACGCCAAACTCTCCAAAAATTTTCACTACGCAATGGAATCCTAAAACAGATGTTCATATTCAAACCGAAAATTCCAAGCTAGACAAAAATATTTATGAAGTTGGAATTACGATTACAGTAACAGCCAAACAGGAAGAAACAACTGCTTTTTTAGTTGAAGTTAAACAAGCTGGAATATTTTTACTAGAAAACTTCAAAGAAGAACAACATGGTCAATTACTTGGAAGTTACTGCCCAAATATATTATTCCCATTTGCAAGGGAAGTAATAGCAGAACTGATTGCTAAAGGCGGCTTTCCGCAGCTATTACTTAATCCAGTTAATTTCGATGCTTTATATCAACAACACCAAAATGCATTGAAAGAACAAGAATCTAATCCTGACCAGGTCACACACTAATTATGGCAACCGCTGCAGTACTAGGGGCTGGCTCTTGGGGAACAGCATTAGCCATTCAACTAGCGCGCAATGGGCACACTGTTAAAGTTTGGGACTGTGATATTGAACTTGTTAAAACGTTACAGAAAGAGCGCCGTAATTTACGCTATCTTCCTGACAACCCATTACCAGACTCTTTAACTGCTGAACAAGATTTATCAACTACTATTAAAGACGTCGATTTTATATTAACCGTAGTACCAAGCTTTGCAATGCGCGATGTGTGTGAAAAACTTTCGCAACATACTCTTCCATCTAAATTTGTTTGGGCTACAAAAGGCTTTGAGAGAAAAAGCAAAATGATGATGCATCAAATTGTTACAGAAGTACTTGGTGAAGATATTCAAACTGCAGTACTTTCTGGCCCTTCATTTGCAAAAGAAGTTGCTAATAATGCTCCCACCGCTGTATCACTAGCGGCAGATAATTTAGGCACCGCTAAACAATTAGCAAGATTTTTTCATAACGATAATTTCCGAGTCTATGCCAGTGATGATGTAGTTGGTGTCGAACTAGGCGGTACCATTAAAAATGTTTTAGCCATCGCTGCTGGAATTGTAGATGGATTAAATTTTGGTGCGAATGCACGTGCAGCCTTGATCACCAGAGGATTAGCCGAGATGATGCGTTTAGGCAAAGCCTTGGGAGCCAATCCTAAAACATTAATGGGATTAGCTGGCATGGGAGATCTAGTACTTACTTGTACAGATAATCAATCCCGCAATCGTCGTTTAGGTTTGGCATTAGCACAAGGTAAGTCGGCACAGCAATATATGGAAGAAGTAGGACAGGCAGTTGAAGGCTTTTATGCCGCGCAAGTGGTCAATGAGGTAGCCAAAGAACATCAAATCGAGATGCCAATATGTAAGCGGGTATGGCAAGTATTGGATGGCCAACTTGAAATCAAACAAGCGATATCAGAGTTACTGGCTCGCGATATGAAAGAAGAATTTATGTAATAGAACCATTCAGATTACATTTGAAAATCATTTTGACGCCACGCTTCATATAAAATGATACTTACTGCATTGGCTAAATTAAGACTACGTGATTCTGCACGCATTGGAATACGTACAATAGATTCGGGAGAATATTGGTTAAGAATTGAATTCGGTAACCCACGTGTTTCAGGGCCAAATATGAAAGTGTCCCCTGCCTGATAGCTTGGAGTATGGTAATTTGTGCGTCCTTTAGTAGAACATGCGAAAATCCGTTGAGGTGTAAGTTGCTCCAACATAGCTTGATAACTTTGATACTCAACGATATTAGCCCACTCTTGATAATCAAGACCGGCGCGGCGCAGTTTTTTTTCTTCCAGATGAAAACCTAAAGGATGAATTAAATGCAGCTCACAGCCCATATTGGCACACAAGCGTATGATATTACCTGTATTTGGAGGAATCTCCGGCTCAAATAAAACAACATTAAACATGGGTAACAATACTAAGCTTAAACTAGAATTTTGCGGTCTGGAACTAACTTCACCTTTAGTACTACTCTCGGGTTGTGTTGGTTTTGGTGAAGAATATACACGTATTGAAGGATTCTCCAACCAAGATGTAGGTGCTGTGTGTTTAAAAGGCACAACGCTTGAACCACGCTTAGGCAATGCTCCACATCGACTCGCGGAAACACCAGAGGGCATGTTGAATGCCATCGGGTTACAAAACCCTGGTGTCGATTATGTTGTTAATAACATATTGCCGCAGTTAGATTTTTCCGAAACGCGTTTTATTGCCAATGTTTCAGGGTCAACCGTAGAAGAATATATTGAAGTTACACGCAGGTTCGATGACTCGCCCATTGATGGCATCGAAATTAATATTTCCTGCCCAAATGTTAAAGAGGGTGGCGTGGCTTTTGGTAATGACCCTGAAATGTCGGCGCGTGTAGTAGAGGCCTGCCGCGCAGTAACTCATAAACCACTAATAACAAAGCTTTCTCCTAACCAGACAGATATTCAACACAATGCAAAACGATGCATAGAAGCGGGCAGTGATGCCTTTGCTGTCATTAATACAGTTATGGGTATGGCGATTGATATCCATAAGAAGCAACCCATCATTCACAATAACCAAGGAGGTTTATCTGGACCGGCTATTAAGCCTATCGCATTGCTTAAAGTCCACGAAGTGCATCAAGTATGCAAGCCTCACAATATCCCTATCATTGGTCAAGGTGGTGTAACCAACGAAAAAGACGCCATTGAGTTTATGATTGCCGGATCCACAACTGTTGGAGTAGGTACCGGGTTATTCTATGATCCTTTATGCTGTAAAAAAATAAATGATGGTATTGTTGAATACTTAGAACAAAACAAACACCGCCATATAAAAGATATCATTGGCAGTTTGCAGACGCATACAGATGCAACAAACTGTGTGTGAAAATTTGTTTACTTATGCGTACGTCTACAAATATGAAAAAACTTAGCCTAATAATAATTTCACTATTTTCGATTTTTCTGATAACGGCATGTGCCAGCTCATCAGACGACAATGATATAAAAAAAGGGCCTGCAAACGATTTGCCTGCCGTTAACTATGTTGCTCTAGGTGCGAGCGACGCCTTCGGTATTGGAGCCAGCCCCATCACTAGAGGGTATGTGTACCGCATTAAAGACGGATTTGAAGATCGTGGCAGAAAAGTCAATTTGCTAAACTTAGGTATTCCTACTGCTGATATTCCCGCGATTAAGAAATCTGCCAAATTAGCTTTAAAACGTGATACAGAAATAGATCTTGTAACAATCTGGACTGGTGCCAATGATTTAATTGGCGGCAATGACGTCGGAGAATTTGAAGAAGACCTAGAAAGTATGCTGGCGCGCTTACGCAGTGCAAGTAATGCATTTATTGTGATTATGAATCTTCCTGACTTAACTCAAATAAAACGTTTTAGAGAAGATCCTGATAAACATGTTACGGCTGAACGTGTTACTGCATTTAACCAAGCTATAACAAGACAAGCACAAAAATATAAACTCCCTATAGTAGACTTCTTCAAGGCACAACCGGGAGATATGTTAGTTAGTAAAAAAGATGGTTTTCATCCTAACAACGACGGCCATCAAAAAATTGCAGATTTATATCTGCAGATTATTTTGCCAAAGTTTGGGCTATAGTAACTAAAAAAAGCGTTCTAACCTCTTTTTTTCATTTCTGCCTCTATTTCGTACTATTGAATTACTTTACTTGGACTGTATCTTGAACCAGTTGTACCAGTAGGAACTATTGAAGTTAAGTCCCCTCCTGTAAACATATTAAATGTTCCAGTATCTTCATAGGGAATATCCCAATCATTAAGCGGAGAATCATAACTGGGCTCAATTGGCTTCCACTTTATCAGTGAAATTAATATATCATCTGACGAACTAACTGAGAATGAAAAAGAGTCGACAATACTGGCTTGGGGATGCCTTAAGAGCGAAAAATCTCTATCTTGATCGGTAAATTGAAATTCATTTGAAATTGTACCTGTAATTTCATCACCACAATCAATGCTTTTCTTTATTCTACTAAAGAAATTTTGTATAGGAGTTGGTGTAGTTTCGCTTTCTTCATAAATTACTGTTTCATTTCCGTTCACATTCACTATAAAAGTATCTTTAAGTGTAATTGTTTGAGTACCTTGTAATTGTGGTAGTGATATTCCAGAACCGTGGTCTTCAATTTTGTTTTTTATTTCATATGCGGCAATATTATTACGTGCATCGATATAATAATATCGAGTACGATTTTCGAGAATGGCTTCAGAACTTCGAGAGAAATTTCCAGATTCTGTTCTTGTTACAACTCCATTGGTTTCAGTTACTTCTATATCTATATTTTCGCTCAAATCTGAGTTGCTTCCACTATATGGCAATCTGAGATTGCCAATTTTAATCTCCCTAAACTCACTGGTTTGAACATCAGAATCTGTACCAGTAGTAGTGGAAGATGATTCAGAAGTTGTACTTCCTCCACACAACGGAGATTCAATTCTACCTTCAGAACTACCACTCGAACTTGTAGCTGAATTTCTAGTACTATCGTATGTTAATTCACATAACACTTCCTGATCGCCAATATAGTCAGCACAAATTACCGTATTATTAATTACAGTAGTAACTTCTGTATCTACACGATCTGCTGAAAAATTATAACTGGTTAAAGTTTCATTCAGTATACAATGTGGTGGAGTATTAGCAGGGTCTGAAGGACAATTCCCTTCTTGGACACATACAGCTTCAGTTCCTTCACAAAGTGTGCCTCCAACACTTTCAGTCTGTGTGCCTTCAGAATTTACAGTCCAGCTTCCTACTGCATCAAATTCACTTTTTGTCACGCTCTCTCCATTGATATTTAATTTAACTCTAACTCCAAATAGATTTTGACCTTTCCTAAATATTGATTGTCCTTCTGTACCTGAACCATTGAAGAAAAACGGTGTTGACGGTGCACCTGTATTTGCTATGGATATAGTATCTAATAATTTCCAGCCGTTAGGATTTGAAAATTCATTAAACAGACCGTCGTTCTCATAATTAATTAAGAATGGTCGGCTGTACACGCTTAATGTGCCAAATGTGCCGGTTACAGCATTCAAAATCTTTTGTCCTGTACTGTCATATCTAATTGATGCCCCAAGAACAAATGCAGGAGCATTACTTAAAACATCGCCGTGATAGTATATTCTTGGTGAACCACTATCACCGAAACCAAAAAAGGATCTAGATGCAGGACCATCCCAAGTCAACACATCACCAGGATTATTACCTTTCCAATCTACATTTCCGGCTTCTATATCTAAGCGTTGCGATAATTTCCATTCTCCTTGTGTTTTATAAATTGCGCGTGACTCACCGGCTACTGACAAACCATCATCAGGTGCGTAATCTGGTGTAACGATAAAACTACCTAGAGGCACATCAAAGACTAGACCGATCACGCCTTCGTTAGCAGGTGATTGATCCGATTGTTGCTCTCCTATTGTACCCTTAAATACCAATACAAAGGCATCAGGGATAGATGTATCCAAATCATCCGGTATATCTATTGTAAGTGTATGAGTATCATCAATATCAATTACACTAGATAAATCCCCACCAGTTACAACAGCTTTCTTTCTTTGATTATTGTCAGTACTTTCATAATAAACCTCAAACTCCACTTGGCTAGAATCAAAACTTTCTGAAAGTGAGAATCCTGGATTTTGTGCATTATCAGGTTCCGATATATTTTTTATTGTGATCTCAATTTTATCACCGATGATTTTTCTATCTACAAGTTGCAAACGTCCTCTAAAAAAGTAATCCACTATCGCTGTGCTATAAGCAGTTGCGCGTGGAATTAAAAATTGTTGCGCACACTGAATTGTGTTGCGGTCAATTGTAAATTGATCAAGTTGTACAGTCATACCTCCCGGTATTGATTGTCTATCTTCTATATCAAATGAAAATATGTTCCTTGCCGTTGCAAAACTATTCGTTTGTGTTATATCAACCGAGTTGATTAGTGCTAGATATTTATCAGTTGCTTCATTACTGTAATAAATGATATTGCCTTCAAGATCTGATGGCACGGAAGACAAACTACAAATAGAATTCCCTCCACCATCTCCTGAGCCGCCATCCCCATCGCCACATGATGGATCAATACGAGGATCACATGACGGCGTTCCCTGTACGTTCTGAAGGCGTTCTGTAAATCCATTTGCTTCTGGGAAAGCATGTACACCATCTGTTTCGATAACTCCCGAATTAAGTCTTAAATTAGTATCTTTACTAATAAAATTGAAACTAGTGTATTCGGCAATACCCGCATCAAAGGTTTGATTTGAAATTCCGTTTTGATCCCATAACTCTCTTGGACTATTAAAATATGTAATATCTATTTTATTGTAGTTGTTAAATGGTAAGCTATTTCTTTCATCATTTGTCATTACTTCATAGAGACTGAATTCTCCTGTTAATCTTGGAAACAGAAGATCTTTTGAAGGATGAATATCATCTCTGACATGTTCTGGTTGTGCCATGTCCTGCATGTGGTGCATAAGATGGCCCATGGTTTGGAACACCTTTGAAAATGCATCATTCCGGTCTATTTCAACAGGTTCAGTGAAGGCGTTATAAAGATTCTCGGTCGCATCTTTATATGAAAATCGTTGTTCGGGTGAATCGCCAATATCTTCTAGGATCCAATCCGGAGAAGGATCGGATTCAAAGTTTAGAAACTCTCCTCGTTTGCCATTCTGCTGTGGATCATAAAAGTGATTTAAAAACCGTAGCGCAGTCAAGTTTGAAGGGCTGAATATTTCATCTTCAAAATTCGACCCAAATTTAATTACCTCACGTATATTTTGCCTATCCCCATCAGAATTCATATATCTTTTTTCGCTTATATCCGTAATCCCTATTTCTTTCATACGGTCTGCATTGGCAAAAAATTCGATATTAGCAAATGCATTATCGGTTATTTCTTCATGTGTCTGCACTTCGTATGCAACAACTATTTTTGAAGCAACGGCAATTAATAAAACCATGATGGTATGGTGCTTGATTTTCATTGTCCCCTTTTCCCCTTTACTTTTTATTTACTTGTCACATGCATTTACCGGTGACACGTATACCACTTTAACTCTGGCTCAGTGCCTTGATATTTTTCACGATAGGTATCGAGCATCGACATGATCCTAGGTGCATACGGTCTAACATCATGACAACCACTTCTCCAATATAAACTAGATATTTCACTGAATACTCTTAACAGTGCTTCTATAGAGGCGTCCTCGGTTTGTAATTCTTCCAAGGTGATCGTTTCACCGTCCCACTGGCTGTTTCTCTGCCAACCAAATATTTTTACTTCGTTCAGTCCATACGGTTCGCTTTCATTATGTTCATATCGAAAACTGTAACCGTATTTGAAGTACATGAGTGTCGGACCTGAATAGATCATTCTATATCCAAGCGGGATCCGAAACTTCCACCAACCATCAATTTTATAGTTCCCTTGTTGATCGGTGACTGCTTCTTTAACTAAAAATGGCGCTTTAGCATCAGCTCCAAATGGAGGCAACCAATTACTCTGGTCCCAAGCAGCCAATATATGCACTCCTGAAATTGGTTGTTTCGTTTCTTCATCAAGAATTTTTCCCTCAATCGCATTCGCGTAGTAGTGTGTGGGATTCCACAAAAAACCAAACACAAAAATTAAAATGATGATGATTCTTTTTTTATATTTCATGGATTTATAGTTAACTTAAATATGGCCTCAAAATTTCTTTATCACATTGAATAAATGCGCCAAACACCTAAATCATCCTTGATAAAATAAACTAAAAAGATGTAATCAGTGCCATTGATAGTTCTGTTAATAGCGTACTCAGCAATTCCACTGGATGTAAAACCTCCTTTTTGTAAATCAGAAAAAGATGAAACCACGTTTGGCAGTTCACTTCCTAATGCCTCAAAGATATTTTGATATTTTTGCTGAGAATCTGCTGCAAACAAGTTTACTGCCTGATTTACATTAGAGCTGCTCAAACTTGTTTTAAAATCTTGCCACAACGGTTGGATAATTTGATCTATTTCAGCTTCTGTTTCAATTTTAATTGGAATGTTTTGAGTAAATACGGAACCATTATCTGATACGACAGTAACCTCTGTAAAAAATAGGCCGACATCACTAAATGTATTCTCTATTAGAGTATCTGTGGTAGATAAATCGATTGTGCCGTCTCCATCATAATCAACTGTTATTTGTTGTATTTCTTCATCGCCAACTTGAGAAATAGAATACTCTACATCGAACGGCGCTATGCCACTTGTATCACTCACTGCTACTCTGAACAATGGTGTGGAACTACTCGTTACCGTAATCGAACTATTCCCTATTTGGTTATTCTGATTGGCTGCAATCGCTGTAATCGTGTTTGTACCTGATGCCAATGGAACAAGTGCAGTGTATTGAGTAACTCCATTTGTTCTGTCTATTACAGCAGTAATTCCATTAACAGAAACACCCGTATTTAAATCTCCTTCTAAGGCGCCTGTAACAAGTATTTTGTCTGTCACTAATGATTGACCATCAGATGGGCTTGTTATCGTCACGCTAATCGGATCGCCTACCGTTATGGTCTGTTGCGCACTATTCGCACCTGATGTATTTTCAGTTTGTATTATATATGTATCCCCAACTACTCCGGATAAATCTGCTTGGAAGGCACCATTCTCATCCGAGCTTACTGTAGTTGTTTCTCCAGTTCTTTCATTCGTAAGAATTACAGAAATGTTTGGGTCTACACTTCCACTTGAACCAATAATTGTCACAATACCATTGACAGGCCCATTAATATAAATCGATGGGGTATAAGGTATTGTAGGAATTGTAGTATCTACCACCAAAGTTACCGTGCGTGATTCAGTAGTTTGGTTATTTGCCAAATCAGTAGCAACTACCGTAATGATATTGTTGCCTTCGGTGAGTGTGACTACAGATGAAAAATTATTTGATGCATCAGGGATTACATTCACACCATTAACGGTTAATGATTGAACATTCTCACTTACTTGCCCATCAACAGTTAAATTAGCATCATTGGTAAAACTATTATCAGCTGGGCTTGTAAAAGTAATTACGGGTGCAATTGTATCAATCGTGAAGGTAACTTGGTCAGGATCCGATACATTATTTCCACTCGTATCTGCAACCGTTGCACCAAGCATAACTTGACCATCTGCAATAGGATTGTTTGGGGTGCAGGTTGCTGTGGTAGCATCGCCTGTACAGGTTGTTGCAATAGTAGATCCGTTGACTTGAATCTCTACAGAATTGACATCTACTCCACTTCCGTTGTCAGTAAAACTCAATTCAATATTTGGTGAGCTTGTATTTACAAGTGAACCCTCTTGGGGTGCTGTGATTTGAATAGATGGTGCATTTCTTGTTCCACCTGCATCCATTTCAATATCCATGTGAAAGATATTACGAATGATTCCATCCCCCAAATCTGGAACTAATGTATTGAGTTCAGCTCCAGTGGTATCGTATTGTTTTAAGGTGGTGTCATTAGCCACCCACATCGTTTGATCTTCGTTATTTGCAATACTTGTGGTTGTGGTGAAATTTGTGTAACCATCAAAGGGTCTAAAGTTGAAGATTAGATTTCCTTGAGCATCGATATAACTAATTTTTAAATTGGTTCGACCCCACACACCTCCGTTACCATCGGGGTGGATGTCTTGGCGAAAATCACCGATGCCTACATCAAATTCTGTGGTTTGAGTACCACTTGTGTCATAACGACGAAGCAAGTTTTCGTTTACAGATACCCAGATTTCATCTAAATCTGGATCGTAAACCAGTTCGTGAAAGTTTTCAGTCCCCGCCTGGATATCAAATAGATTTGTTCCACTTGAATCATATGCAGAGATTTTGTCTTTGGTTAATGACCAGATGTTCGAACGCGTACGGTCTAAGCTTGCAGCTCTAACTTTAGTTCCTTCATTTATAGTTAGTAAGAGTTGGCCTTGTAGGTCGAATTTATGAATACGTTTGCGCAAGGCAATCCAAACCCCATTGTCATCCACTTGCATGTCTTCGGGTTGCCCATCTTTTAGCGTTGGATGGTTTACATTTACAAATTGGGTTCCATCTGGTGCAAATGCCATGATGGTTTTTGCTTTATAGACCCAGATGTTTTTGCTTGATGGGTGAATAGCAATACTGTCGATGCCACCTGGTACAGTAATTTCTTGCAGAACACTGCCATCTTCTGCAGCAAGTTTTAATGCACCTTCAGACTCTGCTATCCACAGGGCTTCTGTGGCAAATAGAGTTGGTGTGAATAAAGTTAATGTTAAAAATAAAAAAAGATGTGTATAGGCACGCCCACTCAACCAACCTGTCATGTGTCCCCCAAGTTGTTACTGCAATGTAAGTATTTGTTATTTACATTAGTATTATGAACTTAGCTAGAAACGTCAATCATTAATTTTTTCTCTGACCACAACTTAATTTTATGCTTGGCTAATCAATTAAATCATCTCAATCATTTAGCTAGGTATGTTTATTTAACACATTAACTTTTTAAAGAGAATATTTTTTAACTTTATAAAACTTTATTGAAACAATCCCAGTTCTTGAATTTTTCTGGTTAACGTATTTCTTCCCCAACCTAAAAGCTTGGCTGCTTCTTGTCTCTTACCGCCTGTTTTGCGCATCGCAGCTTTAATCATAACAGCTTCGAACAATGGCGTGGCATGATCAAGTATGGCTGTTTCTCCTTTTGATAGTTCTCGATCAGCCCACTCACTTAGCAAGCTTTGCCAATCAGCTGTTTCTTCAACAGACATTTCGTCTTTAAGCATTTCTGCAGGCAAGTCTTGCATACGAATTTCATTAGTAGAAGCCATGACCGTTAGCCAGCGACATACATTTTCTAGTTGGCGTATATTGCCTGGCCACTTTAAAGCACCTAGATATTCAAGCACTTCATCGCTAAGTTTTTTTGGCTCTGTAGCTAATTCCAATGCTGAACTTTGCATAAAATGTTTTAACAATATTGGAATATCTTCTTTACGTTCACTTAATGTGGGAAGATGGATACGAATTACATTCAAGCGATGAAATAAATCTTCACGAAATTCATTATTTCTTACTCGTGCTTCTAAGTTTTGATGCGTAGCAGCGATTATTCGAACATCAGCTTTAATGGGTTCATGCCCACCAACGCGATAAAAATGGCCATCAGATAATACACGTAACAACCGTGTTTGCAGGTCTGCAGGCATATCGCCAATTTCGTCTAAAAATAACGTTCCTGAATGTGCTTGCTCGAAACGTCCTTTACGTAATGTTTGTGCACCCGTGAATGCTCCTTTTTCATGACCAAATAACTCTGATTCCAATAAGTCTCTTGGTATTGCAGCCATATTTAATGCAATAAATGGTCCTTGTGCACGTGGACTATGCTCGTGTAAAGCATGTGCAACCAATTCTTTACCTGTTCCAGAAGCACCATTAATAAGTACCGTGATATTCGAGTTTGATAACCTGCCTATAGCCCGGAAAACTTCTTGCATGGCAGGAGATTCACCAATTATTTTTGGCAACCCTTCAGCAGCCGTAACTTCTGATCCCACTTTTGCAGGTTCTTCTTTTGCCGCCATACAAGCGCGTTTAGTTAATTCAACTGCTTCATCTACATCAAATGGTTTTGGTAAATATTCGAAAGCACCTTTTTGATAAGCACCCACAGCACTCTGCAAATCAGAATGTGCTGTCATGATAATAATAGGTAAGTCCGGATAATGAGATTTAATTCGATCTAAAAATTCAAAACCATCCATACCAGGCATACGCACATCTGTAAGAATCGCTGATGGCGTTTCTTGTTCTAGCTCACGCATGGCTATAGATGCAGATTCAAATGTCGTAACAGGAATTTCTGCTTTTTGAAAAGCGCGCTCTAATACCCAGCGCATGGCTTGATCATCATCAATGACCCAAACGTTTGTTAGTCTCATAGTTTCACACCTTGTTTTTGTTTTTCTACAGTGAAACGATCAGCGCCATTTAATGGAAGCAACACACGAAATTCGGTATGCCCAGGTACAGAGTCAAATTCAATTAGACCACCATGAAGGTTTATTAAATTTTGCGATATCGGTAACCCCAGACCCGTACCACTGGGATTACCTGAAACCATTGGAAAAAAGACTTGAGGTTGCAGCTCTTCTGATATGCCTGAACCATTATCGATAATACTTATCTGTACCACTAATCGATGTCGTGTATCTCCCACAGTATATTGGCGCAACACACGTGTCCTTAGCGTGACTTCTCCATGTGAGTCAACTGCACGCACCGCATTTCGTACTATGTTCAACATAGCTTGCACCAACAAATCACGATCCGCATTTAACAGCGGAATACTCGGATCATAATCGGTGTTAAAGTTTATACCGCTTGGAGTTTCAGCAATGGCTAAATGGCGAATATGTTCCAAAACATCATGAATATTAATTTCTTTTTTTACGGGAGCAATGTTTGGTCCGAACATGCGATCAACAAGTTTACGTAAACGATCTGCTTCACTAATTACAACATCCGTATATTCGCATAAGCTTTTATCATCGAGTTCACCTGCTAATAATTGTGCAGCACCACGCAAGCCTCCTAAAGGATTTTTAATTTCATGTGCGAGCCCACGCAACATATTGCGCGTAGCATGACTTTCAAATAGTAAATGCTCTTCACGTGTAATCCTCAGAAGATGATCTACTTGAGTTATTTCTAATAAACATTCCGAACCTTTCCCTTTTGCCAGCATGGGCGTAATCGCACAATTTATTGTCATTTCATTACCACCCAAACGTTTGATACACACTTCGCGCTCGGATATCGGATGCCCTGTTTTTAAGGAATCTTTTATATGAACAATAAAATCACCATCCACATCCTGGATAAAATCTGTAAACGGGCGATGCAAAGCATGTCGAATTCCTGTGCCCAACAACTCTTCAGCTGCTGGGTTGATATAGCTCATACAAAGTGCCTCATCCAGTAGCAATACTGCCACTGTTAAATTATCTATGATCTTTTTATGTTCCATGGCATCGGCTGCAGGTGGAATCGTTGTATATGCATTACTTAAAGCGATTGTCATGCTGATATTTAGTGCAATAATCGCTCCAAGTTATTTGTTATTACAAATCAAACACTTATAATTCTATTACAATAAAATATGCACTATTATAGTGCATAATAACTATGCATTCAGTGCAAAGTGCACCAAACTTGACCTTTTTTGGAAGCTATTGCCTAGGAGGAGTTATAGGAGATGTGCCACGACGGCCTCTGATATTAGCGCCTTCTGGAGTAATCGATTCAGGATTACCCTGCAACTGTGAGTAACGATGCAATGTGAACTCTATTGGCTCTGAGCTGATAATCGTGCGTCCATTACGCGCAACTATTTTTGCGGTGATGATGTGCGTGCCTCGATCTACATTTTTCAACTCAACATTGTTTTGCGTGCCTTTATAAATCTCCTTATCTCCCATCATTACAACAAATTGATGACCACGTCTTGTTTCTAACAACGGGGTTGATTCAAAGGTTATATTCACCGTGCCTTCATTACTGCGCACATTTTCGGCTGCACTTGGTGTAGTGATTACGAGAGACGAATAATCACTTTTTGTAACTTGGTCGGAGGCCTCTTGCTTAGACGACGAGCTATTATTGGTCACAAGAGGTTTTGTTTCGATTAATGTTGGCAAACTATCTACTTTTACCTCTTCACTTTCAGAACAACCTTCAGCGATGGGAGTATCAGAGTAGACTGTATTGCCATCTTTGTCTTTACAGGTATAGATACGTGCCTGTGCAAGCTGTACACAGATCAATATCATTAACAATAGACAAATACTTACACGCACTGAATTTCCCTAGTTTTTACGGCACATTATGAATAGCCATAGTACTCTTTGATAGCTTATTTGACCTAGGAAAACTTACTCAAGTTGCAAAAAAAACGCCTCAAATGAGGCGTTTTGTGACCGATTACGTGAGTTCTTACGCAAGTAGCTATAATCAACAACTGTAATACATATCGAACTCGATAGGATGAGTCGACATGCGTAACGCCGTAACCTCGCCCATCTTTAAATCAATGTAGCCATCAATACAGTCATCAGAAAATACACCGCCAGCTTTCAAAAACTCACGATCATTATCTAATGCTTCAAGTGCCTGATCTAAAGAAGAACATACCGTTGGGATATTGGCTTCTTCTTCCGCAGGCAAATCATATAAATCCTTATCATTAGCCGAACCTGGGTCAATTTGATTTTGAATACCGTCTAAACCCGCCATCAGCATGGCAGCAAAAGTAAGGTATGGGTTGCCAGTTGGATCACCAAAACGGACTTCTATGCGTCTTGCCTTGGGATTTGCCTCATAAGGAATACGAATGGACGCCGAACGATTACGTGCAGAATATGCCAACATGACAGGTGCCTCGAAACCCGGCACTAAACGTTTGTAGCTGTTAGTGCTGGCGTTAGAAAAGGCATTAATGGCTCGTGCATGCTTAATGATTCCACCAATGTAATACAAGGCAGTCTGTGAGAGATTACCGTATAAATCACCTGCAAATAAATTATCGCCACCTTTTACCAAAGATATATGCACATGCATGCCACTACCATTATCGCCCACTATCGGCTTAGGCATAAAAGTAGCTGTCTTGCCGTAATTGTGAGCTACGTTATGCACAACGTACTTTAAAATTTGGTTCCAATCTCCACGTGTTGTAAGGGTATTAAAACGTGTGCCAATTTCACACTGTCCTGCTGTACCCACTTCGTGGTGATGTACTTCCACTACAACTCCCATCTCTTCAAGTACTTGACACATCGCCGAGCGCAAATCTTGAAGCGAATCTACAGGAGGTACAGGAAAATATCCGCCTTTCACGCCAGGGCGATGCCCAATGTTGCCATCTTCAAAATGTTTACCAGAATTCCAGGCAGACTCATCAGAATCGGTTTTATAAAATGCCCCAGACATGTCATTACCCCATTTAACATCATCAAATACAAAAAACTCTGGTTCGGGGCCAAAATTAGCTGTGTCCGCAATGCCGGTAGAGCGCATATAAGCTTCAGCGCGTTTAGCAACAGAACGAGGATCTCGGCTGTAACCTTCCATGGTTGATGGCTCTAGAATATCGCAACGCAAAATAAGTGTCGGGTCGCTGAAAAATGGATCCAATACAGCTGTGCTTGGATCCGGCATCAATATCATGTCGGATTCATTAATGCCTTTCCAACCAGCAATCGATGAGCCATCAAACATTTTACCTGTTTCAAAGATACCTTCTTCTATCGTAGTAGCAGGCACTGAAACATGCTGCTCTTTGCCTTTTGTATCTGTAAAACGAAAATCAACAAATTTGACATCGTTTTCACTCATCATTTTGATTACATCACTCGCGGACATTGGGTTTCTCCTTGCTTCTCGACTCGAATGTTATTCTTATAGTCGTGCTTAATTTGCTAGTCACGTACTGTTGGCATGATATAAAGCACATAATGTGCCAGTGCACTTTATTGAGGCCTGTACGGCATTATACGCAGCTTTATTAACATAGAAAGCTTACCAATCTGTAATTTCTGCACCACTATAGTGCTTAAAAGCACCATAATAGTGCTCACAAACTGCAATCCAAAAGGCTATACGTGATCTCACCAGGCTAAAATAGTTACAGCAATATAGATCAACCCTAGCTCTTAAAGTAAAGGAATTCTTTGTAGCCAGTTTAGCTAGCGCTAACTTTAGTCATGCAACCATGCCGAATATTGTCACCAAAAGCCAAATTCTGGGAACAATTTTGGTCCAACTTACATAGTGGGCATTATTATCGAAAGCTATGTTTTATATATATTTTACAGCCACTCAGTAAGTTACTAACTATTCTTTAAAGCGTCAAAAAGCTGGCACAGGCTTTGCTCAACTATAGGTAATTGGAACATTTTGGATTTGCCATAGAGGGCGAAGACTTAGACAAGGAGGTCAGTATGGGCGGCAACACGGATGTATTAACAACTCTTTATGTTGTTTGGATAGCCGCAAGTGTGGCAGCGCTGGCTTGGGCCTATCGCGACACAGTGAAACAAAAATTGTGTGGTGTTCATAAGCGACGTGCTTAAACACATAAAGGATTCATGGTGTTAGGTACGCCTTTCGCCATGCACATGGAAGTTGGCTTAATTTGGGCAAGGATGTCCAACAAATAGTTTAAGTCATAAGCAAGGAAATAAGTCGATGGTATGGATACCTCGACAAGCAAGGAAGCAAGTAGATAGCTCATGCATCAGGAGAGCTTTTTCACTTAAGTCTTAGGGATGAGAGCTGCGCGACAAGGACGTCATAACGCAGCTTTTTCTTTCCTGCCCCTAATTTATATTCCTCATATGCTGGCCGATACTCGAGTGCATAGCTATACTCTCGCAGCACACGAAACCAGCATTATCATGTCTAAAACTAAATCTGCTACATTTCAAGACCTTATCCAAAAGTTAGAAAGCTTTTGGTCTACCAAAGGTTGTATAATTGAGCAGCCTTACGATATTGAAATGGGTGCGGCCACTTTTCATCCCAGTACTTTTTTACGTGCTATTGGCCCAGAACCTTGGAATGCAGCTTACCCTCAACCCTGCCGTAGACCTACAGATGGACGTTATGGTGATAATCCTAATCGACTGCAGCGTTATTTTCAGTTTCAAGTTGTGCTGAAACCATCACCAGATGGAATTCAAGACTTATATATTGAATCACTTACACACTTAGGTATTGATCCTTTAGTTCATGATATTCGTTTTGTTGAAGACAACTGGGAATCGCCCACTCTAGGGGCTTGGGGTTTGGGCTGGGAAGTTTGGATTGATGGCATGGAAATTTCACAATTTACCTATTTCCAACAAATTGGTGGTTTAGATTGTAATCCGGTTACAGGCGAAATTACTTACGGCCTGGAACGCATCGCAATGTATTTGCAAGATGTCGCAAGTGTGTATGAGTTAGTATGGTCAAAAAACCAAAATAAAAAAATTCTTTATAAAGATTTATATCATCAAAATGAAACCGAACAATCTGCCTATAACTTTGAACATGCCGATACAAAAGCATTATTCAAAGAGTTTGATGCGCATGAAAAACAATGCCAACAGCTTGTCGAACAAAAACTCCCTGTGGCAGCTTATGACCATGTATTAAAATGTTCTCACACATTCAATTTATTAGATGCAAGACAGGTTATATCTGTAACTGAGCGCCAACAGTATATTTTGCGTATTCGAAAATTATCACAAGCCGTAGCAAATGCTTATTTTGGTAGCCGAGAAAATCTAGGCTTTCCAATGCAGCAATAGATATATGTATTGATGTTATGAGTGAAAAAAAAGACCTACTAATTGAGTTGGGTACAGAGGACTTACCTGCACGCCTATTGCTTACCCTCATTAATGAGTTGAATGAAAATTTACAAAAACATCTAACAGATGCAAATCTTGAATTTAGTAGCTGTAAAGCATTTTGTACACCACGTAGATTAGCTATTCACATTGAAGCACTTGATTCATGCCAACAAGATCAGCACATCGAGCGTAAAGGACCTGCCCAAGACAAAGCATTTGACAAAGATGGGAATCCTACGCAAGCAGCCATTGGTTTCGCTCGCTCATGCGGTGTTGAAATTAGCCAGTTAGAGCTAGACTCCTCTGGCAAACTACCCCGACTTTTATTTAAAGAACTACAGCAAGGGGAGCTAACCACAACCCTATTGCCACAACTTTTAGAGACATCAATAAAAAAACTATCTATACCCAAGCGTATGCGTTGGAATGTTGATATCACTGAATTTATCCGCCCAGTACGTTGGTTACTTATTATATTTGGCGCGGAAATTGTTCCACTCACTTTATTTGGACATAAAGCAGGAAATACGACCTATGGACATAGGTTTCATCACCCTGACCCTATTGTTGTAAAACACGCATCAGCCTATGAAGATTTATTGAGAGTAAAAGGTAAAGTAATCGCAAATTTCACGGAACGAAAACAAGTAATAATAAACCAGGTAAAGGCTATTTCTAAACAGGAAAAATGCAAGCCTGCTTATACAGAAACTTTGTTAGATGAAATCACAGGGCTAGTGGAATGGCCTGTTGCCCTGCTTGGTGAATTCGATAACAAATTTTTAGAAGTACATAAAGAGCTGTTAATCAGCACCATGCAAGACAATCAAAAATATATCCCGCTACTGAATGACAAGGATGAACTCACACAAAAATTTATTATTATAAGTAATATAGAAAGCAGTGACCCAAAAACAGTAATTCAAGGCAACGAAAAAGTAATTGTTCCACGTTTTGAAGATGCCATGTTTTTTTGGCAACGTGACAAACAAATTCATTTATCTGAAAACTTGGAGAAATTAAAAAACGTTGTATTTGAGAAACAATTAGGCTCTTTATATGACAAAACGCAACGGATAATACAATTATCTAAATTTATTTCGCCTTACACCGATGCAGACGTAAGCCAATGTGGACGTGCAGCCGAATTAAGCAAGTGCGATCTAATAACTGACACTGTGAGTGAATTTCCAAAATTACAAGGAATAGTGGGTAGAAATTTGGCCTTGTTAGATGCCGAAAGTAAAGATATCAGTATTGCTATTGAAGAACAATATATGCCACTACAAGCTGGTGATAAATTGCCAAATTCCGCAATCGGACAAACCTTGGCACTAGCAGATCGCCTTGATACTTTATTAGGCATATTTGCAATCGGTAAAAAACCGACTGGCTTGAAAGACCCGTATGGTTTAAGACGCGCATCGTTAGCTGTACTGCGCATCCTCATTGAAAAGGATTTAGACATAGATCTAGTACAAGTGCTACAAAAAGCAGCCACGTTATTCAATCAAGACTTACATGCAGCTTCTATGATTGATGAAGTATATGATTATATGCTAGAACGTTTACGTGGCTATTTTCAAGATAACAAGATCAACATTGATACCATTGATTCAGTATTAGTTAACCGGCCCACTTCTCCTAAGGACATCGCTGCACGAATCAATGCAATGCAAAATTTCAGAAAACTTCAAAATGCGGAAAGCCTTGCTGCTGCAAATAAGCGCATTCGCAATATACTTAAAAAAATAGATAGAAGTAAAATTGTATCTGTGCAACCAGATTTGTTTAGGGAGAAAGCAGAAAATAATTTACACTTGGCAATTGAGAAATTATCTGATGATGTTGAAGCTTTGTTTAAGCGGTACGAATACGAACAGGCCTTGAATAGGCTTGCAGATCTTCGTCAACCTATAGACACCTTTTTTGATGATGTCATGGTCATGGATGAAGATGAGACTCTAAAAACTAACAGGATAGCTTTACTGGCTAAAATAGATTCTTTATTTATGCATGTTGCAGACTTTTCAAGGCTGCAGTCATAAAACAAAATTAATATTTAATTATGAGTGAATTCAAAGCAGTAGTCCTAGATAGAGACGGTGTAATAAATGAAGATTCAGATGAGTTTATAAAATCTCCTGAGGAATGGATTGCAATTGACGGCAGTTTAGAAGCAATTGCAAAACTGAATCACGCTAAAATAAAAGTGTTCATTGCTTCAAATCAATCCGGTATAAGTCGTAAGTTATTAGATTACAGCACCTTGCACCAGATTCACAAAAAAATGTTAACAGAACTAGCTCAACACGGTGGGCATTTAGATGGAATATTCATATGTCCTGATTTAGAAGGAGAGTGCCGCAAACCTAATCCAGGCATGTTGGTTGAAATTGAAAAAAGAGCAAATCTTTCTCTTCAAAAAGCACCTTTTATTGGAGATTCGTTACGCGATGTACAGGCAGCGATTACGCATGGTTCACAACCCATTTTGGTACGTACAGGAAATGGTTCCGTTACGGCAAAAAGTGAGCAATTGCCACGCAATATACCTATCTATGATGACTTAGCTAGCGCTGTAGAAGCCTTAATTGCTCATTAACTAATTTTTTATAAAACAACTCATACGCTACGATGATGCAAACATTTCGTTCGTTGTTATATTTGCTCGGTATGGCAATACTCACTATTTTTTTTGGAACACTATGTTTATTTACTGTTATTGTTCCTTACGCATGGCGATATCGTTTTATTATGTATTGGTGTAAAACCAATTTATGGTGGTTGCAAATTACTTGTGGATTAAAGTTTAAAGTAACAGGTGAAGAAAATATCCCATCGCAACCTTCTATCGTAATGTCGAACCACCAATCAACATGGGAAACTTTAGCTATTGGCACTATTTTTCCACCTCTTATTTGGGTGGTTAAACGCGAGTTATTGTTTGTACCGATTTTTGGTTGGGGACTTGCCCTAACTCACCCTATTGCATTAAATCGTAGCGCAGGTCGCAAAGCGATCGAACAACTTGTAGAAAAAGGCAAGAAAAAATTGAAGCGTGGACATTGGATTTTAATATTTCCTGAAGGTACTCGCACACCACCTGGTACAAAACGAAAATTTAAAATTGGTGGTGCTATGCTAGCTACTGCAACAAATACTCCTATCATTCCCGTAGCGCACAATTCAGGAAATTTTTGGGCTAGAAAACAACTCACAAAAAAGTCAGGTATTATCCAACTAGTAATTGGCCCTAAAATTGACCCTCAAGGCAAGTCTGCCGAGCAAGTTAATCGTGAAGTGTTTGATTGGATCAATACACAACGTGACACACTAGAGGCTCGACAATAGCCTGCTATTTTAAAGTTTTTATTAAATTAAAAAACAACAAGCTATAAGCACACTGTGTTTTTTACATAAAATAGATTAACCACTGCATTTACTTTCACCACAATTACACTTTATAACTCCCAACTATTTAGTCTGATAATTATTGAACCTTTTGTATTGATTTATCTTCCACAGTAGTACAAAAAATACTAATCTCTCTGCTTACAAGTACTGTATTTCCTAAAAAATATTAGGGGCAGGGATTAGGTTGTTGTTGATGCAAGATGTCCACTTCATTAAGTATTTCTTGAGTTATTTCTATATCAATACTACTTATATTTTCACTTAGTTGTTCTAAGCTAGTTGCACCAATAATATTAGAAGTTACAAATGGTCGCGTATTGACAAAAGCTAATGCCAGTTGCGCAGGGGAATAACCTAATCGCTTTGCCAAATCAACATAGGATTTTGTTGCAACCTTTGCTTCGTGGTTACTATAGCGTGTAAACCGATCAAATAAAGTAAGCCTTGCATTCGTTGGTGCTTTACCGTTTAAGTATTTACCGGTTAATACTCCAAAGCCTAGTGGTGAATAAGCAAGTAAGCCAATTTTTTCGCGATGTGACATTTCGGCTAAACCAATTTCAAAAGTTCGATTTAAGAGGCTGTATGGATTTTGAATGCTTACCACGGACGGCCAGGAATTTACATATGCATACTTTTGATATTGCATAACACCCCACGGTGTTTCATTACTAATACCTAAATAACGCACCTTGCCTTGTTCAACCGCTTTAATTAAACATGCGTACGTTTCTTCTATAGATATTGATAAGTCAATTTCATCATGTTGATAGCCAAGCTTACCAAAATAATTGGTATTTCTTGCTGGCCAGTGTACTTGGTATAAATCAATATAATCTGTCTGTAGCCGTTTTAAGCTGGCCTCTATCGCTGCGTTAATATGTGTAGCCGTTAACTGTGGTCCGTTACGCAAATACGGCATCATTCCAGGACCTGATACTTTTGATGCTACAATGACTTGGTCGCGAAAGCCTGTTCTTTTAAGCCAACTACCCACGTATTCTTCCGTTCGTCCTTGTGTGTGTTCTCTTGGTGGTACAGGATACATTTCTGCTGTATCAACAAAGTTAACTCCCTTTGAGAAGGCATAATCAAGCTGGACATGTGCTTCCTGTTCGGTGTTTTGTTCACCAAACGTCATCGTCCCCAAGCATACTTTGCTAACTTTTAGACCACTACTACCTAGTTCACTAAATTGCATATATATACTGTGTATTTAAATCTACATAAACAGAGTAAGCACACCTGTATATCCATAAAGTCGATTATGAAAGATCTCTCCATTGGCAAAAAAACCTACTAAAGGAAAATCACCTAACTCATCATGTATCATTTTAAGTTCTTCTGAGTTCCCGCCAAATTGATAACGTCCTCTACCTAAACATGTGTAATATACGCCACCACGTGGCTTACCCTTCATACGTGATTTCATGGTGTGTAACATACGTAACATGTCTTCTCTTGCGCTATTACCATCACGTCGACAAAACATAAAGTTGCTACCTTCATATAGATAATCACCTACGGCTATGATTTTTTCATTTTCATCATAACCAACAATATTCCTGACCAAATAATCTCCTGTGTCTGAAAACTCTATTGGTAAGCCAGCAAAAATATAGTCTGCGGTCTTATATAAATCTTTTGCTAATACTTCACCAATGTCTTCGCGTAAAACTTCCAGCGCAGGCCGATGATCTAGCTCGATAAGTAAATTACGATCTGCTTTTGTGATTACATGCTGTTGGTCCAAAGGTGTACAACCTTGTGTATGACCTATAACTGTACTTACTTTAGGCGAGAAAAAAATTCCTGATACACTGCCACTAATAATTTCATTTGCAATTTGGTAGTTTTGAAAATTAGAAGAAGTAAGTCCACCTACCAAATATGCAGCAGGAACAGTATCTGAAATTTTTTGTATTAGATTTGGTGTAGATGGATTACTTGGGTCACCATGAATTATGCCTACATGTGGAAGTTCTTCTTTACAATAGCTAGTAACCTGTTCAAGTAATTGATCTTCGTTAACAGCGTTATCACTAATAATAGTAAAGTTTTTACTATCAATTTCTGCAAGCATGACTACTATTGCTGCTTCATCGTAATGTTCCTTACCCGTACTACACAAACCAATGCCTAATGTGCCTACCCAGTCTTCAATTCCTGTTTCTTGTTTAAGTCTGCCAATGATATGTCCTAACTCATCACTTAAAGTATCATGAACATATATAAACCCTAATTGGAACTTATCACGCACATCACCAAATTTTCGCAAACAAATGTTCACCAATTCGCGAGCGGATTGACCTGAAGCAGTAGCTAATTGAAACGATTCTGCCATGCGTTTTGTCAATTAAGTATAAGTATTTATTGTTTTTTGCTTAATATTGGGTCTTTTTTCTGCCAACATTTTTATGATTGGTGAAAGTAGAATCTCCATAGCAAACACCATTTTTTCTGCAGGTATAACAAGTTGGTTGGATTTTATATTAAATGAGTTTTCAATCTGTTCACGTAATTCATCTATGCTTAGAGTAAACTTTTCGGGACGGCGTAAATGAACAATGACCAAGCTTTCATGTAATGCTGGAATTTCTTGTACATCAAATGGATTAGCTGTATCGATGATGGGTACACGCTGAAAATTTACATCGGTTCTGGAAAATTGTGGTGATATATACGTAACATAATCCGGCATGCGACGAACGATAGTACTAACTACTTTTTCATGAGAATAACCTCGTACAGCACTATCTCGATGTATTTTTTGAATCCACTCAAGATTTGTTGTGGGTGCTACACCAATTAAAAGATCTACATGTTGAGCAATATCTAAATCTTCTGTAACTATGCCTCCATGTAAACCTTCGTAAAATAACAAATCTGAGCCTAGTGGAATTTTCTCCCATGGCGTAAATTCACCACACTTTAAACCAGGAAAAGCTACGGCTTCTTCATCAGAGTGCAGATATAAACGTTTTTGACCCGTACCGCTTTCACCATAATCGCGGAATAATTGTTCTAGATGATCAAGTAAATTACCTTCCGGTGAAAAGTGAGTCATACGCCGCCCAAAAAGATCAGGGACTTTTATACGCTCATACATCTCTGCACGTGTGTATCTATGAAAGCTATCTCCTTCAACCACTACCGGATTAACATTTATATTTGCAAATATCTGCTCGAACGCCTCGCGAACAGTAGAAGTCCCTGCCCCAGAAGAGCCTGTTACCGCAATGATGGGATGTTGCCTAGACATTAGGTGATTACCCCTTAGTATAGATACAGGTTTATTTTACCTAGTAGGGCACGCTTCATTGTACTATTTGAATACACACCTCTTATTTCCAGATGACCACTTTACCGGTTTCTAGTTGCAAAACGAAATTCATTTAGCAAAACCCAAACAAAATAATTCTATAACTCTATAGATTAAATATAATTACATCCACGCTTTAACAAAGCATGTTAAGATAGTCGACTAACTGTACGTAGCCTCTGTGTTACCGTCTGCCGAGAAGACCCTGTCTATTGGCATTTAATTCATAGTAATGACTCCACTGCTCAGCAGTAATTTAAGAAGAATAAATTGACCGGGAGAACCTGTTGATATCAGCGCAGCAATATTCACGCGAACTTGTAAAACGCTTTATTCCTTATTTGAATTGGATTGGTGAGTTAAAAGACCCATCAATAGTATGGAAAGACTGTGTCGCTGGTTTAACCGTAGCATTAGTGTTGATTCCACAGTCTATGGCGTATGCACAACTCGCGGGTTTACCTGCTTATTATGGTTTATATGCATCGTTCTTACCCGTGATAGTAGCTGCCTTGTTTGGATCTTCTCGTCAATTACAAACAGGCCCGGTTGCTGTTGTTTCTTTGATGACAGCTGCATCATTAGAACCTTTAGCCACCGCAAATCCTGAAGGGTATTTAGTATATGCCGCTGTATTAGCAATTATTGTAGGTATTTTTCAGCTTTCACTAGGATTATTACGTTTAGGTGTACTGGTAGAATTCTTATCCCATCCTGTTGTAATTGGTTTTACAAATGCCGCTGCAATCATCATTGCTAGTTCACAATTATCAAAAATGTTTGGAGTAACAGCAGAAACAGGACATCATTTTTATATAACAATTTGGAATGTAATTGTTGAAGCATCACAACATACACACTTACCAACTTTGATAATGGGCATTGCTGCCTTAGCCATTATTTTTGGCTTAAAAAGATATGCACCAAAAATACCTGGCGTACTCACCGCCGTTGTAGTTACCAGTGTAGTTTCATTTTTGATCGGCTTTGAAAATATGGGCGGCAAGGTAGTTGGCAACGTGCCCGCGGGATTACCTGCCATCTCTGTACCTACATTTGATATGTCTATTGCCATAGACCTAATTGGTAAAGCAATTGTGATCGCAGTTATCGGTTATATGGAAGCTATTTCCATTGCTAAGGCCATAGCGGTACAAACTCGACAACGTATTGATGCTAACCAAGGTTTAGTAGGACAGGGTTTAGGTAATATCGTGTCTGGTTTATCTGGCGCCTACCCGGTGGCAGGATCTTTTTCACGTTCAGCTGTAAATATGTCTGCAGGAGCAAAAACAGGTTTTGCTGCAATCGTAACAGGCTTAATTGTTGCTGTTTCATTAATATTATTATACTTCACACAATATCTATATCACTTACCTCAAGCCACCTTAGCAGCTGTAATCATCAGCGCAGTAATTAATTTAGTTAGAATTAAACAAATCAAATATGCATGGCGTGTACACAAACATGATGGTTTTATAGCTGTTCTGACCTTTGTGTTAACACTTATTTTGGCGCCGCATTTAGAACAAAGTATCTTTGTTGGAGTTGTACTTTCGCTTGGTTTATTTATGTACCGCACTATGCATCCTCATATATCTGTTTTATCTAGACACTCTGATGGAACCTTGCGTGACGCAGAAGCAAATATATTGCAGACTTGCCCAAATATATCTGTTTTAAGGTTTGAAGGCCCATTGTTTTTTGCCAGTGCCATGTATTTTGAGGAGAAAGTATTAGAGCGTGTTGCCGCAAAACCAGACCTTAAGTTTATTATTATCGATGCTGAAGCTATCACTGAAATTGATGCTACTGGTGAGGATATGCTTCACCAACTATCTTTACGTCTTGTCACATTAGGCATCGAATTAGTATTTGCGCGAACTAAAAGACAGGTCATGGATGTATTTGTGCGCACTGGATTTGCAGGCCCAGACTGGATTGACCACTTCTATCGATCTGATAAAGGCGCAATTGAATTTGCATGGCAAAACATCAGCCATTGCGAAGAAGAGGTTTGCCCTCTTTCTACAGAACGTGAATGCCCTGCTAGAATTATTAAACTTCCAGAGGCTGAAAACGCTTAAGCTATTTTTTTGTACACGCCACCAAAAACCTGGTGACCTAATTTTTCGCCACGCCGTTCAAACTTTGTCTTTGGACGTTCGCCTATAATGCGCGACTTTTCTATCAAATCAAACAAATGACTATTTTGCATTATTTGTTGTATGTGTTCAGCATACGGCTGCCAGTCAGTCGCAATATTTAGCTCACCTTCTTCTATCAGTTTATCTGCAACAAATTCGATAAATTTAGTTTGAATCAATCTTCTTTTATGATGGCGCTTTTTAGGCCACGGGTCTGGAAACCAAACAAGTATAGAAATAAAGGTTTTTGCTATAAAATTATTTTGCAAAAGCGTCATCACATCCATATTAATAACACGCACATTATTTACTTGTGCTTCAGCTAATTTTCTTAATAAAGAGCCTATGCCTGGACGATATACTTCTATACCTAAAAAGTTTAAGTTTGGAAATTGTTTAGCAAGTGTAAATAATGCCTCGCCATTTCCAAACCCTATATCAAGAACAGTGGGGTGAGAATTAGCAAAAATATTTGCCATCTTAAGATGTTTTTCTTCAACATCGATACCATATTTAGGCCAATAAAGTTTGAATGCAGCTTGTTGGCCTTGAGTAAAACGGCCCTCACGACGTACAAAACTACGAATTACAGAAGAAGTTTTAGACAAGAATTTTAATGTTCTTTAAATAATTGAGTCATCAATAGGCGAAGAAGCAGATGCATAACGACGCTTTGGCATACGTCCGGCAAGAAAGGCTTGTCGACCTGCCTTAATCGCATGCTGCATTGCCGATGCCATTAATATGGGATTTTTCGCTTCCGCAATGGCCGTATTCATTAGCACCCCATCACAACCCAACTCCATTGCTATTGCAGCATCAGAAGCCGTACCTACGCCAGCATCAACTAATATCGGCACATTGGTATTTTCAATAATGGTTAGAATATTGTAAGGGTTTCGAACTCCTAAGCCAGAACCTATAGGAGCTGCCAAAGGCATCACTGCTACACAACCTAACTCTTCAAATTGCTTTGCTACGATTGGGTCATCATTTGTATATACCATTACCTTAAAGTTTTCTTTGATTAAAGTTTCAGCCGCAACTAATGTTTCAATTACATTTGGGTAAAGTGTTTTTTTATCACCCAACACCTCCAATTTTACTAATGCATGGCCATCAAGCAGTTCACGCGCTAAACGACAAGTTCGTATTGCATCCTTAGCTGTATAACAGCCAGCTGTATTGGGTAAAATTGTAAATTCATCAGGTGGAATTACATCGAGTAAATTGGGTTCATTTTTATCCTGACCAATATTGGATCTACGAATTGCAACCGTTACTATCTCAGCACCACTTGCTAAAATAGCTGCACGTGTTTCTTGCAGGTCTTTATATTTTCCTGTACCCACTAATAATCGTGATTGATAAGCTTTACCTGCTATCATAATTTCATCATCAGCAAAATTAACAGGTTGAATGGGTTTTAGATTTACTGTCATACGCTTATATTTATGTTACATTTTCATTTATAGGTCCATCGTCAATTAATAAGGCAAATTTTACAATGTCGAATGGTTGGACAGCCAATTTAGTCAATTTATTTATCCTTATAATGCTACCTATATATATAGGTGTGCATTTTTACTTCCTTCCTGAAGCGCTCAGCTATAGTGGGACCAGTGATACTGGTTTTATCTCTATCATAACACTTACATTTATTGCGGCTACATTCCTAACGTTATTAACCCTTGCTTTTAGCCCCCATTTGAACTCATCTAAAATAACTGCTATGGCAATGTCTTATATCGTATTGATTTATTTTCTAAGAGAAGCCGACCTACACAGACTCTTAACTCTAGAACATGTCACGCGTTTAAAGTTTTACTCTATGCCAGAAGTTCCTCTTTGGCAAAAAATCTGCGCCGCAACAATATTTATAATATTTGTGATCTTTGTAATATATGTATTATTCAAATATACGCGAACAGCTTGGTCTAATATACGAGATTTTGAACCATGGGGCATTGCATTTATATTGTGGCTCTTATTGCTTCTTGTTTCACAGCTTTGTGACAGGTCTGGGCTCAATGGGACTCTTATTGGAAGAATAATTGAAGAGTGTTGTGAGTGCTGGGCTGCTATTTTCATGTTGCTTGCTACGGTACAGCTAATCCCTACTTTGAAGAAACGAAAACCGTTACAATATGGAGTCACAGCTTATGATGTAATGCGAAATCGTGGTATTACAGACGATATTAACCTCCCCCAATAGCCTGAATAATTTCAACGCGATCTCCCGCATTTAGTAAGTGCTGGGCTAAAGAACTACGTACTATTAGCGCTTCATTTACCTCAACTGCAATACGTTTATCCTTTAAACCAAGTTGAACTATCAATTCTGCGGCGGTTAAGCCTGTAGAGATTTCCTTTTCTATACCATTTAAATAGATTTGCATAACTATAAACTCGAACAGATTATGTCTATAGTGGATATAATTAGTAAACAATTCAACATCTATAAATCTTGATGTCCTCAGATGTACTAATTATAGGTGGCGGCCTAGTGGGAATGCTAACCGCACATCACCTACAAAAAGAAGGGCTTAAAGTAGCTCTAATTGAAAAAGACCAAATTGGTAAGGCGGCCAGTTGGGCGGCAGGTGGTATTTTATCTAAACTTTATCCATGGCAACAAAGTGCAGCACTACAGCACCTTATTGAACGAGGGCAAGCTGCTTTTCCTGAGTTTGTTGCAACACTACAAAGTGAGACAGGTATTGACGCTCAGTTGCTACAAAGCGGCATGTTGATTACTGATACCAATGAACAGCAAACAGCTTTAGGGTGGTCTCGTGAAAATAATATTTACTTAGAGATCTTAGATCGTTACCAAATAAATAAACTTGAACCAGGTTTAGCAGAAAATATCGATAGTGCAATTTACATACCTAGTGTGATGCAAGTGCGTCCTCCTCATTTAATAAAAGCAGTGCAGCAATCTTTAATCAACCATGGCATAAAAATCTTTACAGGAGTAACTGCAAAAAAGCTGATACTAGATGATGAAAAAGTAATAGGTGTAGAAACTAACCATGAACCTATGTTTGCAGAACAAACAGTCATTTGTAATGGCGCTTGGACTAAACAACTTTTAGAACAAAGCAGTGATCGCCTGCCTGATATAGAGCCTGTGTGTGGGCAAATGTTATTGTTTAAAACTAAACAAAACTTAATGACACATATTATTGTTAAAGATGGATTCTATCTCATTCCAAGACAAGACCAATTTATCTTATGTGGCAGTACACTCGAGCATATAGGCTTTAATCACTCAACTACCCGAAAAGCCAAAGAGCTTTTGAGTTATCAGGCCCATCAACTTTGTCCTGCTCTTGTTAACGAACCTATCGTTAAACACTGGTCGGCTTTACGCCCTGGAACCTCTCGTGCACTACCCTATATATGCACCCATCCTGATTATGAAAACCTTTATATTAATGCTGGTCATTTCCGATATGGTATAGTTACCAGCGTCCCAACAGCTAAAATTGCAGCTGAATTCATTGTTAATAAGCTCAATACATCACAAATCTCAGAGTTCGCATGGTAGAAAATAGTAGATATTCCCAACTAAACAAGGCCTTAGATGCATAAATAGACTTTGTCTAAATTATGACTATAATTTAACAATGGATACAGACACCGAATTCCCAAAAACAAGGGCTACGGTTGTGTCGTTATTAAGGCAATGCGACATCACCCCCACTCATCAGCGCATTAAAATTGGTAAGGTTTTGTTTGCATGTGCACAACATTTATCTGCTGAGCAAGTTCTAGCTGCCGTCAATCAAGATGATGATGAAGTCTCTAAAGCCACGGTATATAACACCCTAGGTTTGTTTGCTAAACATGGTTTAGTCAGAGAAGTGATCGTAGATCCATCCAAAGTGTTTTATGATTCTAACTTAAGCAAACACCACCATATTTATTATTCTGACACGGGTGAGCTTGAAGATGTTGCGGACCAACATATTGAAATTACAAAATTACCCGAATTACCTCAAAACATAGAAATAGAAGACGTTGATGTCATCATTCGTGTGCATCATAGTTAATTTCTGATATACAAACTTTTTACTAACGCGCTATTATTCTGATTAGTGCCGGGGTAGCTCAGTTGGTAGAGCAACTGATTCGTAATCAGTAGGTCGGGTGTTCGAATCACCTCTCCGGCACCATAAAATCAATAACTTAATCAAATTAATTTTCTCTAAGAACTCTTTGTAAAAAAATATGAACATGATTTTTCTAATTCTCTATAAAATATCTCTATATAATTTTTTAATAGCTGTAAATTTAAAGACCGTTTACGATCTATAGCGAACATAAAATATATAACCAACTTAGATTTGTGATTATGAGATCAAATTTAGTGTTAATAATAGTGTTATCTGCCGGCGTACTTTTAATTGCTGTAGCCGCATATTTTCTATTTGATTTACCTTTTTGGTTTGCACTTTCACTAGCTATTGTCGGATTCTTTGTGAATAGACCAGTGTTAATTTTTATGCAAACAGTAAATGACCACTTATGGCCGAAGCAGCCATTTTTCAAATCAGAAAAATGTTGAAATTATAGTGCTTGTTAAATTTCAATCAAAGTCATCTCCAACTATTATCATGTTCGGAGATATTGCCAAAACATTAATTAAATATATGGGACATAGTGGAACAATACCAAGTGCGATTAATGCAAAAGATGTTCCTGTTGCATTACAAAATCTTCAAGAGGCACTTAAAAATGAAATTGAGCAAACAGAAGACCTGTCTAAAAGTAACCATCATGATGAAAACGAAGAAGAATATGTAAGTCTTCACACAAGAGCGATGCCACTTATTGAATTACTTCAAGCTGCTATTAGAGAAGATGAGTATGTGACATGGGATAAGGGTTAAATGTAACTTTATTAGTTTGTTAAATTATTTAAATGGATAGTTATAGACTCAAAAGAGACATTCATATGTTGCAAAATCTGACTCTTAGTAAAGTGTAAATCAATCCCTTGTATACTTTTTAAAAGAGTGCTGAATGAACAAAATAAAATATGCAGCATACGGCTCTAATCTTCACCCAATTCGATTATCGAAACGCACTCCTTCAGCTACATTGTTAGGGAAAGGGATTTTTGAAGGAAAAGCACTTCGATTTCATAAACGTAGTAAAGATGGATCCGCTAAGTGCAATATAATTGATAACGATAAGCAACAAGTTTATGTTGCCGTCTATGAGATTAATGAAAATGAAAAATTACTTTTGGACGATGCGGAAGGAGTTGGATATGGCTACCAAGTTTGTGAGGTTAAAATAGCTGGTTTTGGGGAATGTTTTACATATATTGCTGAAGATTCATATATAGATGATTCACTCAAACCTTACACATGGTATAAGGAACTAGTTATTGTAGGATGCGAGAACCTTGAGTTGCCAATGACCTACATCAACAGTGTTCGTAGTGTTGATGCTGATTTAGATTTTAATAAGCAACGGCACGAAAAATATATGGAATTAGTTACACTGGCAAATAGTTTAAAATGGTAAATATATCTGCTTACGACCTAAAGCAGATACTTATTTTAAGTGTTGAACATGACTCGCTTTGCTGCCTTATTATTAGCCTACTTATTTTTAGCACTCGGGCTAATTGGAATAATTTTGCCTGGATTACCAACTGTACCCTTTTTACTATTAGCGGCCTGGTTTTCTGCAAAAGGGTCAACTCGTTTACATCATTGGCTCTATGCACACCCACACCTTGGAAAACTCTTGATTGACTGGGAGCAGCAAAGAGCAATTTCACGTTCAAGTAAGGTTATAGTGTTTCTACTGCTTACATTAAGCTGGGGAATCATGTATCAACGGATCGATAACATATGGCTTATAATGGGGATAACTGTATTGTTTATTTCAATTATGGTTTTTCTTATCAGTCGGCCAGAGCCACATTGAAAAAACGCTTTGCGTCATATCTTAAAGAGTACCATGGCGTTAATGTCTTTTTATAGCCGAAAGCAATCATAAATTAAGACGAATCAGGTCGGAATCAATAATAAATAAGTAATTTAGTAAGCAATATTTAAAAGGCTTGGGTTGGTTTAAGCTATGCAGCTATTTGTCCAAAATATTGGCATCATTTCACAGGCAACGACTGCATTTAGGCTTTAGATATGCCTAAGTTTAATTTCTCAAAGCATAAAATATACGCTTTACCGAGCTAAAAATACTTATGCAATTAATATAAATATTGCAAGACATACGCTGAATTTATAGATCAAATCTGTTTTAGCCTATTTATTTTCTATATTAATAACTTAATTATTTTTTATGGACTTCTATTTGAGGATTTAAATGTTAAGAGAGTTTATATCTTTTAGAAACACTGCATACTTAGTTTCCTATAGAAACTTTATGTTTATATAGTATGAGTGAAAATGCATATTAACCTTATGTCTTTTTGAAACACTGTATGGTTTAGTTTCTTATAGAAACTAATTTATATTGCAAAGTAATTTTTATGTGATTTGAACCAAATATTTTTTTATGTTGTTAAATTTTTATTACACAATTTTATATTAATAACCCCTATATAAATTCAACTCATGTAAATTAACTAAACAGTTTTATAAGCGTATAATCTTTTCCGAAAATTAATATAAAAAATGGAGGAATATTATGGATGGCCCAACTTATAAATACATTGAGGTAGTAGGAACCTCAAGGGAAGGAACAGACCAAGCAGTTCGTAGCGCAATTAAAAAAGCATCTCAAACAATAAAGCATATGGACTGGTTTTTTATTCACGACACGCGTGGATTAGTTGAAAATGGAGATGTCACATCATGGCAAGTGACCATTAAAATTGGATTTAAAATAGAGGATTAATTTTTGTAAAAAATAAGTTATCTATAACTACTCTTATCCAGTTTTAAAAATTAATGTATTTAATTAATAACCCATGGCTGCAAAATATTGAAATACTAATTTTTAATGTTTGTTCTGGTTTGTTAGCAGACATTGTTCTCTTCAAGCACTGATACTCCTATCTATGTCTGCTCTCAAACCAAAATAGCTTTATAAAAAATCAAGTAAAAATAATCGTATAATAATTTTTTAACTTTTATTCGCTTCGGTTGAATAATCTAATAATCCGATTTGAGAAATCATCACCCATTTAGAGTCAAGTGTTGTATAAATTTTACACGCTCGTCCATACCAGTGTAATTCACTCCCGTTGCTAGACTTCCACAATGTGTTTACATCAACCACAGCAAATGCACCATCCTCTTCATTCGATATTTCAATTTTCTTAGTATCTCTAATGTTATGCACTAAATCATATTTATTAAAAAACTTTTGTAGGTAATCTTGCCAACGTTCTTTATTGTATCGCCCCCAAGGTAATACCCATTCTAAAGGATCATGTGAGGCTACATTGGGTGGCCACGGCCAAACCATATCTGGGTGTAGTATGCTTAAAAATAATTCCACGTCTTTAGTATCAAACGCCCGAGTCTCGGCATTAATAATTTCAATTATTTCGGCTTTTTTACTCATGGAAATTCCCTAAACAGACTTAATTTCAAGGCACAATAGATTAAGTTTAATAATACAACAACTATGGGTAGGGTACTTTTCAGATAGAAAGACATTTTAGAGCCAGATCTATGTACTTAACAAAGCATTATGATTCAACAAATAACTGAATAATGGTTTGTCAAAGTGATTATGTCTAGCTTTACACTCTAACTTTGAGTGTTAAAAAATATAACGCAAGAATTAGTCGTGCTGTTCGAACTTTTCCTGATAGTCTTCCATGGCAGCTTCTATTACAGAAACTGCATGATCATAACCATAAGGCTCACCAACAGAAACACAGGAATCTTCATCAGGCAGTACTTTATACGTAGCGAAATAATGGCGTAGACGCTCTATCATTGAGGTCGGAAGTTCTGCTATCTCTCGAACTTCACTCCACACCCTATCGTTCTCAAGTACAGCGATTATTTTATCATCTGCTTCACCACCATCAAGCATTGGCAATCCTCCAACGACTCGTGCATTAAGTAAGACTTCCGCGCGTAATATAAGATGCTCACTTACGACACATATGTCCAAGGGGTCATGATCACCTGATTTTGCATTGTCCATAAGTTTACTAACACGTTCACCGCAAAATGTTTTTGGTATAAAACCATAAAGAGTCGGTGGCAAAGACGAAGTACGGTGGGGACGATCTACTCGCAAATAGCCAGTGTTTTTATCGACTTCATATTTTACTAAGTCTGAAGAAGTAATTTCGATATATGCATGAACAACTGTAGGCGCATTTTCACCGACATCGATACCATGCCAAGGATGTGGCCGCCAATAATTAAATGAAGATAATGTCATTAAATAAAACTACAATAAATAATTAAATTAAGCTAGTTAAAAAATTATAATTAATACTATATTTTTAAATATATTTAATATTGCTAATATTTTTTTAAGCTATCTTATCTATCGCAGTATTTATAAAATTAATATAGATAAAATTACCTGTAGTAGTATTTTTTTAATACTATAAGTATTTTGCGGTGTTATACGAGACAAATTAAGTGATATTTGTTAGGGCAACCGTACTTAGTAGTTTTTTAGCTATTTTCTCATCAAAATTAGACTTTCTTAAAAAAAGTAGTTAAAAAATTTAGATGTAATAAAATTAGTTACTTCAAATTTAAAATTCAACTCCACATCTATAATGCCTGTACTTAAATAAGTTTTTTATTATCTGTATTATTTATTTTTTGCATACAGTTGAAACCTATCTGATGCAAGTACCCATACTCTTGTCGCATCATTAGCAACATATTACTATAGAAAAATATGAACAGGCCTTAGCTATAATCAATGTACTTAAAAAGCTATTTAAGTCAATTATAAAAATTATTCAGGTTATTTTGAGAGGTTTTTTGTCTCTCCCAAAAATAATTTTCTCTAGTGTCATTTTCTTACTTATCCCACAGCTACTAAATATTACTTTTTTATCACAACACACATGCTTAATACTGGGAATAAACAATTATTTAAAATTGTAATATATTCTTAAGTGTAATTTTTCTCCTTTCTAACTGGTCTACTAAAATGAGCATCGACATTTATTCCCGTCGATGTATCCACACATCACCCACGCGTGGATCAACGGCTCATAATCCATATGAGCCGTTGTCATTTAATAGTTTAGTACCATTCAATAAAACCTCTTATGTTTTAACTAAGCGTTGCGTTATTAGCACATGGCTAATTAAAACAAATATGTAGACCATTGAGGCCCATAGAATGCCTATTATTATACCGCTAACCGATAAGTACATAAGCAAGAATTCTTCTAGTCTTAACTTACAAACTGTAAGTATGAAATATCCAGCCAAAAACATTAAATAGTTAACAAATATACTAAGCAATATAAAGTAAAACTTTTTATTAATAGCTACATAATTTTTCCAAAAAAAATAAATAGATATTACCAATGGCCAAAAAAAGTAAAAATAAAAAAACAATGTAGCAATAGTTAAAATATCACTTATTATCGTGTTCATATTTGTAAATAGAAAATAGTACTACTTCTATTAATCAACAAAGTTGATGTTATATTTTCTGGAATTACTAGAATTGAAATATTGTTCACGATAGACTTCATACCTTCAGCATAATGTATATTTTACATCGCAAAACACTAAAATTTTAAAAATATAACTAATTCAAAATATTATAATAATGATTATTAAAAACTCTACACGTATAATCTTCATTATACTAATTGCCCTAGCTACACTAAGTGTAGAGGCATCAAACAACTGCCATAACGAAGATGCTAATGCCTTCTGGGAAGAACTTGCAGAACGTTCTGTGGATAATCCTGACATGCTTGGTTTATATAAACTAAGAAAAAAGTTATGCAAACAAATTGACAACGATGATCTTACAGAAGAAGAGGCTAAGGAAATATTTGATAAAGAACGTAAGCGCGTGGTTGAAAACCAAGAAAAATAAGTAATTATATTTAATTATAATAGTGATAAAATTCAGAATATCTAATATCTTTAAAATATAAGCCTACATTAAGTGAATCTATAAAATTAGACAATGGATTGATATTTCAGTACCGAGTTATCAGCGTATGAAGCAACTATCATAAAGACATAGTTGCTTTTGCAATATTGCAAAAGCCTAAAAACATGGCAAAAATGTATGCCAATGTTGTTTGCGCCCTGCGAGGGCATGCTGATATCAGTAAAAATAATATTATTTTAAACACCTTGGACTGCTGCTGCAGAGAGTCAGTCCCGTAAGAAAGCCATATTATATAGTTAAATATGACGATTTGTGGAAGTCTTTACTTATATTCCCAAATTTCCCAGTAAGTAAAACCTTTTTTATTGTAGCTGCGAATTAATACTTGGTTTTCTATCATGGATGCTTGCTTTAAAATATTTTTATATGCAGGTGATTCATTACCATCATGCGCAGCTCGATAATGTTTTACTAAGTTCCATTTGTTATCTGCTTGGCAGGTATCACCCTTAACATTCGACTGTTGACGGTTCTCTAGCATCTACCCTCCCTGAGATCCCACATAACTAATCCATAAGTTATTAAAAATCTTTAGTCGATATTAAAGCCTTTGCTGGTCTAAGTTTTTGTTATATGTGTCGCAAATTAAAATATATAAAACCCCTTAATCATAAGGTTACTAAAAACATACTATCTACTTTGCTTGGTCAATCATTTGAATGGTTATTTCTTCTACTTCCTTTGCTGTTTCTTTTAACGCTTTATCTTGAGACAGTGACGCAAGTATTTGTTCAGGCCGTATCAACCCAATTTTTGTTTTATCATTTTCTGTAAAAACAGAAATTCTACATGGCAATGCCATATTAAGACGCATGTCAGTGGATAATACTTTTGCGGCTTGTTTTGGATTACACACTTCAAAAACTTTACACTCCTGCGCAAAATCAACTCCTTTGCTACGCAATGTTTTACCAATATCATGTATATGCAACACTCCAAATCCGTTATTTTTTACTGCTGTTTCTAAATCTGTTGCGGCTTGTTCAAATGGTTTATTTGTCTCAACGATGTAGTACATAAATTACCTGCTATCTTTTAGCTTTTATTTAAAATTTTCCTGACCAACCAAAGCCCATTTCAAACTGACTCATCTTCAATCGAATTTCTTGAGTAGGATCAAATGCATTACGTCCTTTTATAGAATTATGTAAAGCATGCATTGCTTCAAA
Organism: Gammaproteobacteria bacterium; assembly: GCA_965223115.1. Lineage (GTDB taxonomy): Bacteria > Pseudomonadota > Gammaproteobacteria > UBA4575 > UBA4575 > CBDCUI01. The sequence goes on along the minus strand of OZ244982.1, from coordinate 2,364,863 downwards.
ATTAAATTCACCCATTTTTTTTGTCTTAACTGTAGCACCAATTGTAATATGGTCTTCAATCACACCAGGAGCCAGTATATTGAATAATACTTGATCATCGTCAATGGGGTTATCAGAATGGCTGTAACCAAAACGCATGGTGACGTCTGGTGAGGTCTGCCATTGAAGACCTACTTTAATAATGTCTATGTTCTCCCAACCAAACCCACCGCCATTATCACCACCCAAGCAACTTTCAATATCACTGCCTCCAAGTCCAGCTGTGGGGCATGCGAATAAGTTCTGTATATCGTTACTAATTGAATCGACGTCTTCATACCAAATCTTTTGATAATCAGCGATTAAAATTACTTTCTCAGTCAAGTCGACCGCAAAACCAGCCCATAAAGTAGATGGAACATCAAAATCGCCATCTTCTGCAAATAAATCAGAATAATCATCGAATTCATCCATGTACATTTTTGAACGATAGGAAATACCAACGTCAGCGGTACCGATTACATCTTTTGCCAAGGCACCGATTTGAACACCTCCACCATATGAATAGTTTTGACCGTTACTGGTTAAGTTATCCGGCATAACCGTGCCACCACTTTCTGCAAAAGTCTTTGTGAATCCAGCAAATGCATCTAAGCCATTATTGCGAAAACCCTGTATTGCAAAAATAGGGCTAATACCCACAGAGAAATTATCTGAAAATTTATGCGCATAAGAAAAATTGAAAAAGATTTGGAAAAGATCTACACCAGCGGTCCCTCCACCACCTGTAATGGCACCTCCAAACGTACCAGGTATCGTTGAAACAGGCGCAGGACCTGGACCATCTGGGTCGAAGGTTGCACTACCAGCACCGTAAGTAGTATTTAAGCCACCATTGCCGTATACAGATAGACCAATTGCATCATTTTCTGTAAGCATGTAATTAATACCAAAGCTGGGAATCAAAAAGGTTTCATCACCACTATTTTCTGAATCCGGCCCTACTGTAAAAGCACCCCCATTACCATTGGCTAAGCTTAAGCCCGTAGAATAGTCTCGATCAGGTTTAAATAATACTGCACCTACATCAAATCGATTGCCAACAAAGGCCATGCCTGCAGGATTAGTTGCACCTGCCATGGCATCTTGTGGGAATGCCACTCCTGCACCTGCGAGTGCACGATTTATGATACCTGTACCATGTGCAAAATAGCCATTGGTAGCATTAGCCATAATAGGTATTAAAAATATTATAAATAAGGTTATTTGTTTCTTAATAAACATTTTTATTTCTCTAATTTAACTTTAATCTAAAAATATAGTTTAAATGATTTTTTATAATTTACTTACTAAAATAAAACCACCAAACTCAAGCAAGCATTTATTTATCTACGATTACCGTTTTGAATACCGATGTAAAAATTGTTAATTCACTAACACGCCATTAAGAATAAAATTCTGTATAGATGCAATAATGAAATAATGCTTAACTGATTCATATCAGCATTTTCATATATATCGGACCATATAATTTTCTTCAATAATAGTAATAAATTACGGGATAAAACTATGGACCAAACGTTATATGAAGAAATAGGCGGTAAAGAAGTTGTTGAGAAAGCGGCAAATTATTTATATGTTAATATATTTCGTGATGAACGTATCAATCAATTCTTTGAAGATGTTGATATTGATAAACAAAAAAGAAAAATGTCTGCATTCTTAACAAATATTTTTGGTGGTCCATCTCTATATCTCGGCAAAGATATGCGACGAGCACATAAGAATGTTGTTAATAAAGGCCTTAGTGACGAGCATGTTGATGCGATGATGGAGTGTGTAAGCTTAACACTTCAGGAAATTGGCATTAAAAGTGATTTAATTCAAAGAGTGCTGAATGAAATTGAAAAACATAGGGATGATGTACTTAATAGATAATTAAATTTTAAAATTGCAAGTTTTCGATATGTATAATTTTATTTATCTTATTATATTTTTATGTTTTCTTTACATTGCCTAGGAAATATAAGAAATTAGCACTTTATAAATAGGAAATACTGTAGATAAAAAGCTATAACAGCCTAATTACTAAGCGTTAAACAACCAATTGTTGCAGTAATTCCTGATAAGGTTTTTTTACTTGTTTACCAAATAACGGGTCACTAACTGTTACCAAATCACTACTTATGCGATCCCAGTCGGCTTTTGTTAATTTTGAATTTAAAATAGGGTAAATATTTTCCTCTTCATCATCCATATGCTTCTTTTGAATGCTGATGTATTCTTTCAAACAATCATTTAGTTTTTGCTTTTCTTGTGGCACCCCTGAAATAGCCGCATTTAATATATACAAGAGTTGGTTTGTAAGTAATGGCATTTCATCATGCTCATGCAACAGCCTAGTAACATCATCATGAGCCTCTTCATAGTGCTCTAGAAAATATTTAAACACTGCATTTTCCAATGGATGATGTACTTGATCTGGATATTCTTTCATATAACGTATCGCATCATATATAGAATCAAGATCAGGATCTTTATTACCTTGTAATAAACGCTGCTGTTTATCCAAAAAAGCTAAAAGTTTAGCAAAATTTATATGGTCACTATGCAATTGGTCTAATATAGGTTCCATTACGGCTGTATGTTTTATATAAAATATAAGTAGGTGAAATCCTATAATAGTTTACATGTTTTTAAGTCTTCCAAGAAATTATATTCAATATGCAAGGCTAATTTTTTATTGAAACTGCCGCGCAATAACTTGTGTGTGGCAAAGTTATACAATTAACATTTTATTTAGCATCCATACCATTCACACTTGAATTCTCGCTCGTTTGTTTCAACCAGGCAACAAGCATTCGAATTTGTACCTCATCTAAACGTAGGCCAAATGCAGGCATAACCCCCTGTCTACCATAAGCGATAGTTTGTTGTAGCTTAGAGCTTGAGTTACCGTATAGCCAAATTTCATCACTAAGCCTCGGTGCACCAAGAGCTTTATTACCTTCACCTTCTAAACCATGACAAGCTGCACAATTTTTTTGGAATAATTGCTTTCCTTCGCTATGTGCTACTGATTTTTCTTTATCAGATAACGTTTTCACGTAATCGGCAACCTGTAATACACCGTCATCACCAATAACATTTTGCCAACCAATCATTACTGCGTGTCGACCATGTTTTATCGTATGTGTAATTTCTGTTTCACTATCTCCCCATTGCCAATCTGTATCACGCAAATTAGGGAACATATTTGCCTGGCCTTTGCCATTGGCGCCATGACAATTTGCACATTTTTGCACAAATATCCGTTGTGCTGATTCCATAATCGCCTGGTTTTTTTGTAATTCTGAAATAGGACGTTTAAGAATATTGTTACGTAACGGATAAAATTTTGCCTGATAACGGCTAATGCTGTGATCAAGACGACCGTGTTGTGACCATTTTAATGTGCCACTAAATGAACCAAGCCCTGGATACAATATTAAATAAATAACCGTGACTACCAAAGCAATTAATGTCATCCAAAACCACCACATTGGAGCTGGGTTGTTACCTTCAGAAAGTGTTTGATCCCATATTGGTGACTCATCTTGTTCTTGTCGATTCGCAACAAAGTAAATACTGAATACCAGCCATGCAAGACCAAGCACACTTACTATAGTTAGTACAGTAATCCATCCTGCCCAAAAATCTGTAGGCATATCAGCCATTGGTGTACTCATCCTCAAGTGGAATGCGTGCAGCTTTTTCTGTAGTTTTATTTGAGGATTTCATCGAAACCCAAATGACCACACCAATCATGAATGCCATTACAAACATGTCACCTATAAATAAAAAATAGGCCATTACAGTTCTCCTGTTGAATACGCTGTGCCAAGCACTTGTAAATATGCAATTAATGCATCAAGTTCCGTTTTATCCTCAAGTACAGAAGCGGCTGTTTCAATATCGTTGTCGGTATAAGGATGTCCAAGTTTTTTCAATCCACGAAGTTTATTTACAATATCGTTATCTTGGTTGGCTAAACGTTTTGCTAGCCATGGATAGGCCGGCATAATTGAATTTTGCACAACCTCACGTGGATTTAATAAATGAATGCGATGCCAATCATCTGAATATTTACCACCAACACGATGTAGATCTGGCCCCGTCCTTTTAGAGCCCCATAAAAAAGGACGATCGTAAACAAACTCACCTGCTCGTGAAAAAGTTCCATAGCGTTGCACCTCGGCAACAAGTGGACGGACTTGTTGTGAATGACATGTGCTACACGCTTCTCGTATATAGATATCGCGACCAACTAATTCAAGTGGTTGATAGACTTTAGTATTTGGACTAGCGGTTTTTAACGACTCTTGAAATAAACTAGGAAGTACTTGAACAAGACCACCAATCGCTGACACAAACAAAATACCAAATATTAGTAAGCCAATATTTTTTTCAAGAACCCGATGTAATTGAAAACCGTTCATGAGCTCATTTCCACATTAATAGGAGGCCTAACTGCAACCGTGCGTCTACCTGCAATCGTTTTTGAAAAGTTGTAAGCCATCAATAAAGCACCAATTAAAAATATCAACCCAGCAAAAAAGCGTAATAAATAGTATGGATTCATTGCTGCCATAATTTCGGTAAAGCTATATTGCAATTCACCGAGACCATCTAGACTAAGCCATAGCGTGCCTTGAGAAACACCTGCACCCCACATAGCTACCACATAAAGCATTGTTCCAGCTAAAGCCAACCAAAAATGTATGTTGGCTAAACGCACACTATAAAGTTCCCCACCTACCAGGCGCGGCACAAGAAAATAAAAAGTTCCAAAGGTAATGAGCGCATTCCAACCTAAAGCACCAGAATGTACATGACCAATAGTCCACTCCGTAAAGTGGCTGATGATATTTACACTTTTAATTGCCAGCATTGGTCCTTCGAAGGTTGCCAATCCGTAAAATGCAAGCGCTAGAACAATGAATTTTAATGCCGGATCAGTACGTAATTTTTGCCATGCAGTGCTGACCGTCATAATCCCATTAATCATTGATGCCCAAGAAGGTGCGAGTAGAACTAAGCTCATGAGCATGCCTAAATTTTGTACCCATTCCGGAATAGCGTTGAAATGTAAATGATGCGGACCCGCCCAAATATAACTATAAGTAAACGCCCAAAATGCAACGATAGAAAGTTTGTAACTCCAAATTGGACGCTCTGCTTGCTTAGGAAGAAAGTAATACATCATTCCCAAAAAGCCACCAGTTAACAAAAAGCCCACTGCATTGTGCCCATACCACCATTGCACAATAGCATCTTGCGCACCAGCATATAACGAATAGGATTTTGTTAACGTCACGGGTAAAGCAAGACTATTAACAATGTGCAACATTGCAATCACAATTATCAAACCACCATAGAACCAATTTGATATGTATATTTCTCTAATACGTCGTTTTGCAATGGTGCCAAAAAATACAATTGCAAAGCATACCCATACTAAAGTAATTGCGATATCGAACGGCCATTCTAATTCAGCATATTCTTTGGAAGTATTGAACCCAGCCAATAACGATATACCGCCAATAAGAATGGCTATCTGCCACGCCCAACAAGTAAACCAAGCAAGACTGGGTAAAAATAAACGTACATGACTTGTGCGTTGCACACTGTAGTATGCGGTGCCAAGCAATGCAGAGACACCAAAACCAAAAATTACAACATTAGTATGAAACGTTCGTAACCTTCCAAATGTCAACCACGGCAGATCGAAATTTAGTGCTGGCCAAACGAGTTGTGCTGCGACATATACTCCAGCCAGCATACCTAATACGGACCAAAAAATAGAAAACATCACCAGTGTCGTTACTATACGATCACTATAAATTTCAACAGATAAATTTTTAGCTGGATCCGCCACATTAAACTCCCATTGATGGTCCCATACCATGGATCCATAACACAACTGTAATACCTAACAAACTCACTAGTGCAACTAATATGTAACCAATGATGGAAGAAGCCATTAGCATGCCGCGCTCAGGTGGTGTGTGCAGAACGATGGGCAAGCCCCGATAAAGAAGATACATACTCCAGATGAGCGCGGGGATAAGCACTAAAATATTTATGAAAACGTTTGGATACAAGTGAATAATACTACCAACAGCAAGCGGTGCACCCACTACTGTAATCATCGCAAAATGAATACCAAGCGAATGACGCGCACCGTACGTTGTTGCCATCCACTGTGAAACAATCGATGTGCTTATGAAACCAAGCAACAAGGCACAAAAATAGGCCAAACTCACTCCAATAAGAATTTCTTTTTGTAATAGTAGTGGTTCCACAGTGCCTAAACGCCAGCCAAATTTTGCCGCCCCAATATAAGCGAATACTGGCGGCATGAGCCCAAGCCAGAGTGCCAGTTTAAAAAATACCGCCCATGGGGATGGCTTAATTTCTGCCAACTCTTTAAACACTGCTGTGGGCTGAAATAACAGACGAAAAACCATTAAAGATGAAAATACATTACTCATAACAAATTATTTTTAATGTTTGTTTTATCTATTCAGAGTTTACTTTTTCTATCTTTATTAAATGATATGAATTTGCTTTTAAGCTTTAAAAAATATTAGAAAATAATCATATTCTAAAGTTATTAATGATTTGTTGATCTAGAACAACTAAGGATAATATTTCAGTAAGTATTTTTTACTAAAGTAAAAATATTAAACATAAAAAAACCGCAGTAGTATAACTACTGCGGTTTTAAGATAATTTAAATCTAACTTTTTATTAAAAACTTAGTTTTAAATTTTCCATTTGTATGCCTCTTCACCTGCAATGGCAAAAAACATCCAAACGTCTATCAACAACACTATTAGGAATATTATTGAAGTGCCCAATGCCCATAGTGGCTCAAAATGATGGTCACCTACTCCTATCATATAGAGTATAAAGCCAACAACTCCTGTAAATATTGCAATAGCTAGTAATGCAAGTTGTGTTTTCATCTAATTACCCTCAAAAATTAAATTAATTAGTTACTGTTTATTAGTCTGATTTTTCGCATAACGGCATGTCATACCATCCAGCGTTATAATTCATTTTTGCGGCAATCTTACGTTCACCTTCACTAGCATAGTTCTCATCCCAATCTGCAAGACGTGGTTTAATAAACCGCTCCCACATAGGTGGAACAAGAAGTAATGCGAGCATCGCATAGTAGCCATAACCTGTATCCGGAGCTCCACATTCTTCTAACTCCCAGAAATGGGTTTCACCACGGTCATGGTGGTCAGCCTGACGACCAATTTCAATAAAACCCCACTGTGTGAAAGGTGACTCACCTACATCCCATGAATGCCGGTAGTCAATGGGCTGGCCTTTTTCACGAATAAGACCATAGTGCTCTAAGTAGTTAAGCACTTCTAATTCAAAGGCTGAAATTACCCAAGAGCCAACCATTACCGCCAGACCGATCCATCCGGCAGCGAACCAAAATAGGAATATGGTAGGAAGGCTCATCGCATAACCACGTATCCAACGATTTTGCCATGAAATAAAAGGCACACCTTTTTTGCTCAAACGCTGCCTTTCCATTACATATAAAAATCTTGATTGGCCAAAGTGGGAATATAACCAATGCGTATAGATGCTACGACCTCTTGGAGAAGTTGCAGGATCATCTTCACAACCCAATTCCAAATGATGGTTATAGACGTGTGCATAGCAGAAATGAGCAATACCACTCAATGCCATCATCCATCTTGCCAATACAAATGTGGGACCTTTTGTATGAGCGAGCTCATGTCCAAACATAATACCGAGTCCCATATAGATCCCTGCAGAAACGGTTGCACCAAACATCTGCCATCCAGTGAGGCCATGATGAATTGTAATACCGAATATCTCATTGGGTCCAAATGAGTTGCCTGTTGCAAACTCGTGTACACGCCAAATCAACGCAAGTTGCAGCATGACAAATACGGGGTATTGAAGCCACATCATTGCCTTTAAGAACCAATCAATTCCATATAAATCACCATTTTCATCTCTGCCTGCTGGCTCACAATGAATGGACTTAGCTGCACTGGTTGCCCAATCGATGATCATCGATGCGATTAGCAGGACTACGCCTGTCCACACCCAAGGGCCACCAATTACCAATGCCACCATCGTCGCAAAGATTAAAATAGGTGTTTCAAAGTATCGTATATTTACTAAAAATTTATGCATCTTTTATTGCCTCCATAACATATTCATGTTTTATTTTTATAAATTCTTTAATAATCACTAATAACAACGTGTTTAAGATTGCCCTGTTGTGTTTCTGTAGCATTAGGTAACTTTTCAAAAGCAACTTCGTCTTGGCCACATTGACTTTTTCTCGTTTTGATTCGATCAAACCATTCTTTAATATTTTTTCTATCATTGATCAGTGTACTACATCCTGCAATCTCCAGAAGATGTACATAAGCAGTCCAATGCAAATCAGCCCATGTATATTTGTCACATACAATATACTTGTTACTTTGCAATTGCTGATCTAATGCATCAAAAAATACTTTTAAGTCTTCACCTGCAGTATTTACTACGTCCATATCTGCTTGATATGAAGAATCGCTATAGTTTTTTACAAACACTTCATCAACGATACGATTTACGTATGGAGCAACATTTGTAACCGCAATGTCTACCCAATAATTCTGCATTGCAGCTAACTGCGCATTACGTGGTGTTAATGCATAACCTAAGCCTCTTGCATCTGTAAATGCAGTGATGGCATCGGCCCCGCAGGCATAAAAATCTGCTTCTCTTAAGCACGGTGTTATTGAAAGCGGCGAAAGCTCAGAGATACATTCATCCAAATTGCTTACCGCATCTGTAATAACGCTATAACAATTCATCTCCATTCCCTGTTCAGCAGCAGTAATAATACATTTCAGTGTATCTGGATCAGCCGGACACCCGATTAACTCGAGTACATATTGGGTTTTCTTCATTTCTCCAGATAAACCATATCTGTCTCCGTCTTTAGAACCCGACTTTTCAGCCATTAAATCAAATATATCAGTCATAATTGTTTTACCTATGTTGGAAAATAAACTCTATGCGGCAACCTTTTCATTCTTAATATCGTAATCAGGAATTTCGGTTTTAATTTTAGTTAGCCATTCCGTTATATTTTTAAAATCACTGCAAAGACCACTATGTCCTTGTTCTTCAAGAGCCTTAAAAGCTGCTGCCCAATGAAAATCTGCTAGAGAAATTTCTCCAACAATGTATTTTTGATCTGCAAGGTTACTATCTAATGTGCTAAGTACCGTAGAAATTTCTTTCTGATTTTTAGATACATCACTCACTAACGGGTTAATTTTTTGTGTTAACACTTGAATCCAATATTGCTGCATCGCTAACACTCTTGCTTTTCTAGGGTGTATGGTTGGTGTGCGGCCTTTAATATTTAAGTATGTCAAAACTGCACTTTCACCACAGATTGTAAAATCGCCATCTTCAATACATGGGTATCGATTTAAATTTGACATGTTTAGGGATTCGGACATTTTGTCATCGAGAACCGACGACTCATCCCATTCGATATTAACTGGAACTTTTCTATACGATGCAAGAAATATACATTTATAGGATGCAGCATCACCTGCCTTACACTTAAGCTTTGGTGTATCGCTGGTTTTAGGTTTTGATTTACTAAATAGACCCATGGTAATAATCTCCAATAATTAATCGACTGTAACGTAAATTGAGTGGTGCTTAATATTATTATTATTTAATACGCATTATTATTATTTTTAATATCCACTATTAAAAAAAGGATATTTTCACTCAACTCCGGCATATGCTTTTCTCAAAGCGTATAGCATATATAGCAGATTACTTTACTAATTTGCTTAAATCGATTAGCTGATATAGATCAGCAAAATTTGGTTGAATTATTAAAACTGGAGATTTAAACATATTTTTACTGAGCTATGCCAGATATTATACATGTATATAACTATATGAATTTAATAGTAATTTTTAAATATTTTTAACCGCTAAATTAATTTCTACCTAACTAATCCTATAAACGAGTAAACTTAGTCAAATGACACAGACAGAGCAAAAAATAAACTTCAAATCTCTAAAGGCATCATGTAAAAACTGTTCCTTAGTTGAGCTATGTCTACCTAGGGGATTGAATAATAATGACCTACACACTTTAGATGACGTAATACAACAGCGCAGATTGGTGCGTAAAAATGAAACGATTTTTAACCAAGGCGAAAAATCAGGCTGTATATATGCAGTGCGTTCGGGCTCAGTTAAAACTTTTACTACTGCAAAAAACGGTGAAGAGCAGATCCTTGGGTTTCACTTACCGGGAGAGATCCTAGGTCTCGATGGCCTAGATAACCAAATTCATAGCTGTTCAGGGATTGCCTTAGATACGTCTACAATATGCGAATTACCCATAGATGATTTAAATGTTCTATGCGTCAAAATACCTGGATTACAACAACAGCTACTCAGCTTAATCAGTGATGAAATCGCTAAAGACCATACTATGCTGCTCTTGCTAGCGCGACGCAATGCAGAACAAAAGCTGGCCACATTTTTCATTAATTTATCAAACCGTTTTAAGGCGCGAGGCTATTCAGCTGATGAGTTTGACCTTACGATGAGCCGCTACGATATTGGTAATTACTTAGGTCTTGCAGACGAAACTGTAAGTAGACTCATTTCTAAATTTAAGGAAAACAAACTCGTTGACGCAGAACGCAAAAAGATTACTATCCTAAACCACAGCATGTTATGCGAAGTTGCCGAAGGTGAACATAGTTTAAATTAACTCATGTAGTCAGCTTCCTACACATACTTTTTTGACTAATTTTACAAATTTCCCCTGTAACTATTTTTTATAGTTTCAAAACGCGTATTGAGCTAAGTGTATGTTCCGATATATTAATACACTTAGCCCCATGTAAGAATAGTAGTTAGGACTTTGCAAAAACTAATATTCACGTTTCTTTTATGTCATATAAACTTAAAACGTTCTACCGATCCCGGCAAAAAATACCCAAGGATCAATATCGATGTCTACATCACGATCTACACCATTAGTTGTCAACGTAGCATCTGCATCGATATCGACATACCATATAGCTGAATTTACAAACCACTTTTCTCCCATAGAATAATCAAACCCTATTTGTGCGGCCAAACCCCATGAATCATCAACATCTAAACGAGTGCTTCCACCAAGCGCGGTTTCTAATGAGGACGAAACATCCTCATCTGGAAAGTGAGTGTAATTTACTCCGGCACCGATATAAGGATGAAAGTTTCCTGTACTGTTGAAATGATACTGAAACGATAAGGTTGGCGGGAAAACATCTACATCTGCGATTTTACCCAAAGATCCAATTACATCTTTACCACGTAGATCATGCTTGGAAGGTGTAACACCCAATAGCTCAATTGCATATTTTGAAGTAAGCATATAACCAATGGTAAAACCTAGTGTTACATTATTGTCTACCCGCACACCTGAGTTAGGAATCCCATCAACATCATTACTACTATCATTTGGTTCTATTAATGCGGGACCAATCCTGGCAAACCATGTCCCTTTATCATAAGCAAAACCAGCTTGTGCAGCTAATATAAGAGACAAGAATGCAACCGCCTTGTAAACAACTAAGCGCATGTTATTACCCTCTAAGGTGAAATTATTAATATTTATTATGAGGCTAGAATGTAATAAACCTTCTTCGCCTATTTTTTAATACATGTAGCTTATAAAATTCAGCTGCTCCTCTAGCTGATGCATATCAGGTAATATTTATTTAATAAATTATTATTAGTTATATTTAAATCGATTAATTAAATCTGCTTAAGTTAATTCTTTACTTATTTGGTAATTACTTAACTTTTTTTAATAAAACCACCTTGTCTCCATAACAGAATTGTCATAACAACTTTTTATGATCCTTGCTGTTTTATTAATTACAAATGGAGCTAAATTCTTAATCAATGGCATGAATAAAAGCAAACTAAAAATTACTCAACACAATGTGAAACAAGGCTCTTTTGTTAAACCGATTTTTCTATTGGACACTATGGTGCAGCTTTACAATTTCCGGAACAAAGCAAAGAATCGTACCAAGTAGCTACACGACAAAGGACTGGAATACTAGAATGTGATGCGACTTTTACAAATTATGGCGAGTTAGATAGAAACAGATTAAAATCAGTTTATAAAACTACATACTAATGACTTACTGAAAATTAACTAAACTTAACTAAATATTAATGTGTCCTGTTTTTACAAAAATTAAACAGCCTTCTTTGGTAAATGGTGTATGTATACTATCAGGAGGGTTCCTTAACCACGTGCCTGCTGGGTAGCTACCAAATTCATCTTCAAAAGTACCCTCAAGAACTAAAATTTCTTCGCCACCAATATGCATGTGCTGTTGAAATAAAGTATTAGCCTCCCACTTCACTAAAGCAACATGCTCTCCATTGAATTCATGCAAAGGCATAACTGTAAGCCCTTCAACTAGACCTGGGAGCCAATTTCGTTGTCGCGTTTGAATGTTTATTTGTTGACGGTCATCAAACTGAAACTGCTGCAACTTAACAAATATTGTGCAACCCTTATGGCTATATGGGGCATGACTAGATCCGGCCGGATTGCGTAGATAAGTGCCTGCTTGATAATGACCATGATTATCAGAGAACGTGCCCTCTAGAACAAAGATTTCTTCTCCCTTTACATGCCTATGAGGAGAAAATGAACTGCCCGGCATATAACGTACAATTGTAGTAACTGGCTCTGGGTTCTCATTAATACGTTCAAGACGTCGACGTAACACACCCTCAGACTCTGAGGTCTCCCATTGCATATTGCCTGTTTCTATCACAACTCGCTGGCTGCGATCTGCATTAAGTTCTTGTATGGTATTCATGATATTTGTTTACTACCTAAATTTATTAAGAATGCAAATTTCATCCTACAATTTACGACTCCTGTTATTGCTTACAGTCGCTGCTGTGTTACTTGCAATTGGTTTAGTTGCACCCATCATTACTTTTAAAAAATTTATATTTATTCAAAATACTTTTTCTATTCTTAGCGGAACATGGAATCTATTGAGTGAGGGACAATATTTTTTATTTGTAATTATTGTGTTATTTAGCATCATTTTACCCATATTTAAATTAGGGTTACTTACTAAATTATTACTCAGCTCATCTACCATCAGTACGCGTAATGAAAAAATTTTAGGTCTTATACACCAGTTCGGCAAATGGTCAATGCTAGACGTATTCGTTGTAGCTATATTAGTGGTAGTCGTGAAGCTTGGTGCTATTGCTGATGTAGAAAAACATATTGGGCTTTATGCCTATGCATCCTCTGCAATATTAATTATGTTCGTAACTAATGTCCTAGCTAACAAGTTAAAAATAGAAAAGTATTAATTTATAATCTAGACAAAGCTCTTATTGATTCAACCTCTTTTATATATGGTAACAAAAGAATATTTAGAGAATTGAAAGTGCCATCCATGGCGAGGGGAATTTCCTTACACTAATTAAGACAGTAGAGCCAGCTAAAAGTTCTTATTCGCAATTAAATCAAACAAATTCAGACATGGATTGGTTTGAGTTCATTATTAACTGTTTTCTAAAAATAGAAGTGGACTTCTATCAACAGCATGAACTTACTAATTCACTATGTGTATACATAAATATATTGATAGTTACACGAAAATTATGGTTTTCTTATGTTTACAATCTAAGCACTAAGCAGGAACTAACCATAGTACCTATTTGTCATAGAGTTACGACAATATTGTCCTTCTCGATCTTAATTACAGTATAGTGTGTCTTTAAGACGTTCCGAGTCAGCTATCGACTCAGTTGCCGGGGTAAAAAATAAGTTGGTAAACATAATGTATCGGCTAATATTTATACTCTTAATTTGTTCACTTATTGGTGCCTGCAGTAGCTCCTCATCTGGAGGTATGCCCAAAATACCAAACCCGGAATCTAGCCCCTCATCATCCACTGAAACACAAAACAGTCAAGAATCATCAGAACAACAAACAAGTAAAGAAACTTCTTCTGAGAAAAGTACTGCAAGCCAAACGACAGATCAACAGAATAAAGGCTCACCTCAAACTGCGCAAACAGATGAAGAAATAGTAGCGGTATTAGATAAACAACTTGAAGATGAACTTCAAAATTATGATCAACAGCTACATAAAGAATTAGAGCAGGCCGAACAAGAAAAAAAGACTCAGGCCCAACAACGTGAAGCTGCGCAACGACAAGGTGACATAGACTCTGAAAATGATATTGAATCTGAAGCAATAAGCACTGGAAATGAACAAGAATCTATAACAAATGAAGAACAAGTAGCTAAAGCTAATAGACAATCATCTACAGCTTCCTCGGGAAGTGAACCATCAGATTCTGAAAGCAACCCAAGCGGTAACCAAGACAAAGGATCTAGTGGGACAACACCTAAAGATATACCAAGAGGTGATGATGATGATGTAGTTGCAAGGCAATTAAGGGAAGCTGCTGAAAATGAAAAAGACCCCAAGCTACGTGAAAAACTTTGGGACGAATATAGAAAATATAAAAAACAACAGGCAAGTGTTAATGCGCCAAATCCAACTGTAAAACCTGATGAATAGATCCACTGTATATTTCAATATTATAAATTTTATAATGCTAAGCACAGCATTATTGTTCAGTGGCTGCGCGACCAACACTGTAAAAGTCAATGATGCTGAAGAAATAGAATCTGAAACTGTACAATTACAAGAAAGTAATTTACTAGATGTAGGCATTCTGTTATTTGAAAAAGGCAAAATCACCGAAAAACAAAAACAAGATGAAGGTGTACATGATGATATACGCAATGCCGAAGCACGTTACATGGCTTATCATTTAAAAGAAACGATACAAAAATCCAACGGATGGGGCGCTATCCGTGTACTACCTACCGAATCTCAAATAGCAGATGTCATTGTAAATGGCACTATCATTTCTTCAAATGGTGAAGAATTAATCTTACATATCAGTGTGATCGATAGCACTGGCGAACTGTGGCTAGATAAAACCTATAAAACTGAAGCCGATGAAGAATCATACCGTTTTGCAAAGCCAGGGCGTGATGTTTATCAATATGTCTATAACCGTATCGCAAATGATATTCGCAAACAGCGTAAAAAATTAACCGACAAAGAACTTATAACCATTCGGAACACCTCCGAATTACGTTACGCTGCTGGTATATCACCAGATCCATTTGCAGACTATATATCCTCAGATACAAATGGACACAACACAATTGCTCGTTTACCTGCGGATGATGACCCTATGCTTGGTCGAGTTCGCAAGATTAGAGAACGCGAATTTCTATTCATTGACACAATTAATGAACATTATGCAAATTTCTACACCCGCATGTGGGATCCCTACGAGAATTGGCGCAAATATTACATGATCGAAGCCGAACAACGACGCGAAGTTGAGCGACGCGCAAATCAAACTAAGTTTGTTGCTGCTATGGTCATGATTGCAGGGCTCTTTAGAGGTCCTGGCTTATTCACAACAGGTGCCCTTTTGTATAAAAATGGGATGGACATTAGCGAAGAAGCGGATATACATAATGAAGCCATTCGCGAACTTGGCGATTCACTTCAAGCAGAAGTGAGTCCATTAGTAGTAGAAATACATGGACGTACCGTTGAGCTTACTGGATCTATAGAAGAACAATATAAGAAATGGCGTAAATTGTTGCGTGAGATTTATATTAACGAAACAGGTTTCGCTTTAGATAGTACTGCAATAGATAGTGCTCAACTCTGACGCTTATATTTGTATTGGCCACACATGGACTTTAAATATCTCTCGCTATTCTGATTTCTAGCAAGCTTTGTACCTTAATATGCTATGGATAAGAAAGAATCTGCTCCAATCAAAGCGATTGATTTTAAGTCATTAAATAAAACCTCTAAGAATACAATTGCACAAGAGCCTTCATCTTCTTATAGATATCCTGTTCTTTGGGTTATATTTTTATTACTTACAGTTTGTATATTTGTTGTGTTCCTATATTTACCAAAACTTATTTCTGACAAACAGGTTTCAATACCTGTAGCAAAAAAAATAATATCTCCACAAAACACACCACGAATAATCACCCCAAAAGCGCCTGTAGTAGTACCTGAGCTATCAATAGAAGAACTCAATCAGCTCAAATCACAAGCTGAAAAATTGCTCCTGCAAGTAATAAAAAAACAAGAGCTGTTACAAGGAAAAGGCGTTGAAAAATGGGCAAATGATGAATTTCTACAAGCCAGTATATTAGCTACAACCGGGGATGAGTATTTTCGTAAACAGTTATTTCCCAACGCAATTGATGTTTACCAACAAGCCATTGAGTCTCTACAAAAAATAGAAGATAAAATATTACCTACTTTAGCCAAGCAGCTTGAGCAAGGCGAACAAGCATTATCTCAGGCAAATAGAGAATCTGCACTGTTTCATTTTGAAATTGCAAAAGCAATCGATATTGATAACGCACAAGCAAATGCTGGTTTAAAACGTGCTTCGACTATTGAAAAACTATTCACACTATTGAATGAAGGCGGCCATTTGGAAGCAACTAATCAACTTGAAGAAGCCAAACACATTTATCAACAAGCATTAGACCTGGACCCTATTTCACTTGAAGCAAAAACAGCGATGGCAAGGGTGTCCAATCGTTTAAGACAAATTGAGTTTTCAAATTTAATCTCCATTGCTTATACAGCTTTAGAAAACCGACAGTATAATGATGCACGTACTGCATTTACTGCTGCACAACAACTATTGCCAAACACTAATGAACCCAAACAAGGTTTAGCAAAAGTTGCTTTGGCGATACGGCAAAATAAAATTTCAATACTCAGTGCAGAAGCTAAACACTTTGAAAACCTTGAAGAATGGGAGTATGCAAAGCAGAGCTATCAACAAATTCTTAATATAGACCCAAATCATTCATTAGCACAAAGTGGTGTTAAACGTTCTGCTATACGAGCATCAACACTCATAAGACTAGGAGAGTATTTAGATAATAAAGACCGCTTGTACACAGAAACAGTTGCTAATGAGGCACAAGCTTTATTAATGGAAGCCAATTCTCTTAACAACCCAGGCAATAAAATTTTACAACTGAGTAAAAAACTAGAAAAAATATTAGCTATGGCGCGCCAACCAATTACCATCACTTTACTATCAGACAATCAAACTGACATTGCTATATTTAAGGTTGGAAAATTTGGGCGCTTTGAAAATCACAAAATTATACTCAAGCCTGGAAAATATACTGTGGTGGGATCACGACCTGGATTTCGGGATGTTAGAAAAATTATAACTGTAAGCATTGACATGAAAGATAAAAATATTTTGGTTCAGTGCGAGGAACCAATATGATCTTTCAGTATCTTTTTCTATATATTTTAGATATGTGCAATAGAAAATGATTAAGCAAGTATGTGTTACCAATAAAGGTGGGCCAAAATTTTATACCCATGCTGATTTTCCACTAGCCATTGGCTCACATCCAGGCGCAGATATATATATAGAAAGTAGCTCTGCTAATGGGCCAATAGCCTTTCTTATTATTATTGTGAATAGAGCTTATATAGAGATAGAAAATAAAGCCTCCAGTATATTAATTAATGATGAAAAAGTAACAGGCCAACAAGAACTACAGCATGATGACTTCTTACAAATAGAAGACTCTACTTTTCACTGTGAACATATTGGTGACACATTATCAATCTCTCTGTACAACGAACAAGATCATTTAGTAGCTAATGATCATGAAGAAATTTCACATGGTGATTTAATTGAACCTATTGCAATACCAACCGAAACAAACAAAACATCTGATACAAGTAAGTTTACGCGAATTTTATCTATCCTAAGTATTTTAGTAATTACAATTTTGGCTTTAATGATTGGCTATATATTCACAGCTAAATCATTACTTATCGAGATAGAACCTAAACCAGACAGAGTCGCATTGAGTGGGAAAATATGGCCACTAAAAATCAAACATCGATATTTAGTACAACCAGGTAAATACACTCTTGAAGTAGAAAAAGCTGGCTATCATCCAATACAAAAAGAAATTAAAGTAACTAATCATCAATCGCAAAGTTTATCTTTTGCATTACATAAAAAACCTGGCTATCTAAATATTTCTAGCTTTCCTAAAAAGGGCGTTAAAATACAAATAAATGGCAAAGACTATGGTGTTACGCCTTTAAATGAAATTGAACTAGATGCTGGTTCGTATGCTTTGCTGGCAACAACTAATGATTATCAACCTTATTCAACTCAACTCGTTATAGAAGGCAAAGAGCAAAGACAATCTTTAGATATTGAATTACTTCCGAATTGGGCTGAGATTTCTATTGACTCTAAACCTTCTAATGCAGAAGTTTGGATTAATAGTGTAAATAAAGGTAGTACTCCTTTAAAACTTGATTTGCAAGCTGGTAACTACTCTCTTGAGCTGCTGCATCCTGACTATCTTCCCTACTCGACAGATTTTTTAGTCGTTGCAAATCAACCACTAGAGTTGCCTATCGCTGAATTATTCAGTAATCCAAGCCTCTTAATCATCACTAGCACACCAACCAAGGCTAAAGTACTACTTGCTGGTGTAGAGCAAGGAACTACCCCTTTGACTATTGAGCTTAGTCCCAATATTGAACATTCATTAACATTAAGCGGGGCTGGGTTTAGAGATAACCATCAAACCATATTGTTAAAACCAGGTGAACAACAATCTTTATCGGCAAAACTTGAAGCCATACTAGGTACTGTTATTTTTAATATAGAACCCAAAGATTCCGAAGTTTTCGTAAATGGAAAGTATGCGGGAAGCGGTACAGTAAAACTGTCTCTACCCAGCAACACTCATCGTATAGAAATTAGAAAATCTGGCTATGAGGTGTTTGAAAAAATGATTACACCAAATGCTGATTCACCACAGATATTTAATGTAAGTCTTAGCCGTATAACAAGCGCTACAAACACTGATAAACCTAAGTCAATTCAAACGAGTCAAGGTCAGCAACTAAAATTATTTTTTGGCGGCAGATTCTCTATGGGTGCAACACGTCGCGAGCAAGGGCGACGTTCTAATGAGACATTACACACGGTAGAACTACAAAGACCTTTTTACTTAAGCACAACAGAAGTTACTAATGCTCAATATTCTACCTTTATGGATACACATAACTCAGGTTCATATAAAGGTAATAACTTATCTATGCCTAATATGCCCGTTGTGAATATCAGCTGGGAAGATGCTGCACGTTATTGTAACTGGCTGAGTGAAAAAGAAGGTTTAGAAAAAGCCTATGAAGAGGTAGGAAAAAATATAAAAGCTGTTTACCCTATTCCTAATGGTTATCGTTTACCAACCGAAAGTGAATGGGAATGGGTAGCACGTATAGAAAATGATGGAACTACAAAAAGATATAGTTGGGGAAACTCTTACCCTCCCAACCAAATCACAGACAATTATGCTGATCAATCTGCCGCTGAAATTTTGAATACAGTTATAGACGGATATAACGATGGTTTTATTGCAGCAGCACCGATTAGCAGTTTTGACCCAAATCATTTTGGAATATTCGATTTAGGTGGGAATGTAGCAGAATGGTGTCATGATTATCATAGTATCTATCCTAGTTTAAGTGAAGATGTCTTTGTTGATCCTAGCGGACCAAGCACTGGCAGTAATCATGTTATCCGTGGTGGCTCATGGATGAGTGGCGATATTAGTACAACTCGACTCAGTTATCGTGACCGGGACAACAAAAAACGTATTGATGTTGGCTTCCGCATTGCGAAATACTTAGACTAAGTAAATCATGAAAAAACTTATAATTTACTTATTTACAGTTTTGTTTTTTACTTTAAATATATACTTAACTTTATTAAGTGCAGAAGAAAAACCGATTGAACAGCAGCAAACCAAGTCTAAAAATAATACTGTTATAAAACCTACACCAAAAATTAGTTCTCGTAAACGCAGTGAAATAAAAACACTTGAAGAGTTTATACCAAGTGAAGAGATTTCCGCTGACAAACCTATTTCTTTCCCAACCGATATTTAATTAAATATGAAAAAAGCTTTCTCTTTTGAGTTTATATATCAAGTATTTAGCTTGCTGATTATCATCATCATTGTGCATGCAGCTTATATTGCTGTTATACGTCCAAATGCTGAAGCCGAGCTAGAACAACAAGCTGCACAAATAAACATAGACAAAAATTATGTGCCTAAACGGTCAATATATATACTTATACGTGATTATGAACAAGAAGCATGTTTCATTCTTATGTTTTGGGCATTAATTATTATGTCTTATAAAGCAACTGCCTTGTTTCAAGAGCGCAAATTATTAGACAAAGACATTTTACACGCCAAGGATGGAGTTAAATTTTTACCTCAAGACGCTAGAGAGCTAACCAGGCAAATACAAACTCTGCCTACTGAAGAACATAATTATTTATTGCCAAGAGCATTACAAATTGCATTACATCGTTTTAGTTCAACTAGGAACATCCAAGATGCCTCATTGGCGACCAACACTGTCTGTGAAACCGAGTCAGAACGACTTGATTCAGAACTGTCAATCATTCGATATATTACTTGGGCAATTCCATCTATTGGTTTTTTAGGCACCGTTCGCGGTATAGGTGATGCATTGGGTCAAGCTCACAAAGCGGTTGAAGGTGACATTGCAGGTGTCACAGAAAGTCTTGGGGTGGCATTCAACTCAACACTTATTGCTTTGTGTATAAGCATTATATTGATGTTCATAGTGCATCAATTACAACTCATGCAAGAGAAGTTTATTTTAGATGCTCAAAGCTATTGCAATAATAATTTAATTCGTCATTTACAAGTTCCATAAAAGATAATCCTAATGACAACAGTAGTTGTAGATTTATATGATAGTGGTGTACTTGTTTGCAACAAAAATAATATCCTTATCGATAGCGAAAGTTTTGCTTTAGTCGAATCTAACAGCTCTATTGCTGTAGACAGCATTGCAAAGCAGCAAGCGCATCTTCGCCCACGCGAAATCAGCACAAATTTTTGGTCACGCTTGTCGAACAATAGCAGTACTAAACATATTATTAGCAATGCAGAACTTGCCTTTAAGCATTTACAACACGTATGGCAGCAAGTTGATGAAGCCGATCAGGTTATTTTGGCAGTGCCAAATACTTTTAATAAACAAGACTTAGGTCTATTACTAGGGATATGTGATAAGTCATCTATTCCGGTAATAGGTATTGTCAGTAAAGCAGTGCTTGCTGGAAAAAATAATATTGGTAATTACAAATCAATATATCTAGATGTTTTACAGCAACAGACTGTAATAACAGAATTACAACAAATTGGTGGGACAATCACAGCCTCAAACACTAATTTCACTATTCAACAAGGCATTCAATCTGTAACGAATAATTTTGCAAAACAAATAGCACAAAAATTTATAGTGGATACACGTTTTGATCCATTACATATTGCAGCAGACGAGCAAGTGTTTTATGAAAAATTAAGCGATTGGTGTATTGATTTAACTTCAAAGGAAACTGTTAAATGTCAACTCATTTCAAACTCAACGGAATATTATGTAGAGCTTGAAAAAAAATTCATGCTTGATATTAATCAAAATATTTTCAGAGAAATCTATTCAGGGTTAGCAGCGTTAGCACAAAATAAAAATATCCTAATTTTATGCTCGCCAACTTGTGAAAAAATATTTGGCCTTATCGAGTATTTAGAACTGTTACCTGGCTGTGCTGTAAAGCAATTAAATAATTTAGATATTGCACAAAATGCAATAATAAATAAAGATCAAATAAAAACAAAAAATAATCAAATACATTACACAACTGCTCTTAAGCATTCTAATTTAGAAGCTAAAAATATAATATTTAATCCAGGCGCACTCGTAGACACTCAAAAAAAACCAACACATATGTTAATTAATGGACATGCATATGCTCTACCTGAAGTTGCTTACCTAACGTATGACAAACAAGGCGATATAAATATTTCACAGCACTTAGATGAAAATAGTACTTGTAAGATTACAAACAAAGATTTCTCCGTACACATCGAAGCCTTAAACAATGGCTCTGTATATTTAAATGGCTTAAACATCGATCATCAATACCCTGTTCAAATAGATGACCGATTGAAACTTAACAATCACTCTATAGAATTGATTTTAATTTGTGTAAATTAATATGAGACGACGAAATGTTAATGTATTCAGCTTGGCTTTTCTTGATGTCATGTTTTGTGGATTTGGTGCTGTGATCTTATTTTTTATGATCATCAATGCAAATACATTTGAAAGAAGAGAAAAAATAAATTACGTCGTACAAGGCGAAGTAGAGAAATTAGATGTAGAGTCACTAAAAGGAAAAGAATATTTAGTTGAATTAAAAAACTCATTGCAAGATGTTAATCAAGAGCTCGCAAAAACACAGGGTCTATCCAGAGAAATAATAGAAAAAATTAAACTTAATGAGCTTCAATTGGCACAGCACCGTAATGAAACTTTAGCAACAATAGAGAGCATAAACTCTCTCAAAAGTGATTTGAAATCGCTCGAAGAAGCCAACCAGCGATTAGAGGGTGGGGCAAATAAAGCTAAGGCACAAGGAGATCGATTGAGACACTTTGCGGGCCAAGGACAAAGACAATATTTAACTGGTTTGAAAATGGGGGGCGAACGCATTTTAATTTTAGTCGACACTTCGGCTAGTATGCTAGCGGACAGAATCATCAATGTCTTACGCTTTCGCAATTTACCTGTTGAAGAAAGAATTCGTGCAGCTAAATGGCAGCAAGTTTTATATACTGTAGACTGGATTACAACCCGTATCCCTTCATTCAGTAAATTCCAAATCTATGCGTTTAACGAAACAAGCGAGCCTGTATACAGTGTCGAAGATTCTGATTGGTTAGATGCTGGCAATACAAAACATTTAAATACAGCCGTTAATAATTTTCACAACACCGCGCCTGGTAAAGGCACCAGTCTTATTAACGCGTTTTCAAGTATAGACAAACTATCACCACCTCCTGACAATATTTATCTACTTACAGATGGTTTACTTACACAAGGATCAAACAAATCTTTTAGAACAAAAGTAAGTGCAAAAGAACGTAAAAAGCTTTTTCAAAAAGCATTGCAAAAATTACCGACTGGGATTCCAGTAAACATTATTCTTTTCCATATGGAAGGTGACCCGGAATCTTCTAGCTTGTATTGGAAATTAGCACAAAAATCGAATGGAGCTTTTTTTAGCCCTTCAAAAGACTGGCCTTAAAAAGTGAAAAGAAAATGAAAAAACGCAGGAATATAGAAATATTTAGCTTATCTTTCTTAGATTGTGTTTGTTGTGGCTTTGGGGCATTAATATTGTTATTAGTATTATCTAAAACTGCCGAGCCTGTTATTTTCGAGGAATACAGCGAAAAGCTTGATAAGGTTGTTGCTAAACTTCATGAAGAGTTATTTCAAATACGTGGAGACACTCATATTCTGAATCGTGAATTAGTAAGTAAAAAGGAACAACTTGCACAAGAAATTGAGAAAGTTGCACGTTTACAAAATGACCTATCCTCAATTCGAGGGCAGTTTTTAGCATCCAAAGATAATGCAGCTATTCAAAATAAAATTGAAGGCCAGCTAGCATCAGCGAAACAAGACTTAACAGATGAAATGCGTCGTTTACAGGAGCAGCAATTACCACCACGTAGCAAGCCTGACACAACAGTAGGGGGAATTCCAATTGATAGCGAATATATCATTTTTATAATTGATACATCTGGAAGTATGTTTAATCATGGTTGGGGATCAGTTCAACAAAAGCTCACCGAAGTTCTAAACGTATATCCTAAAGTTAAAGGTATACAGGTAATGAATGACATGGGTGAGTATATGTTCTCACAATATACAGGCGAATGGATTCCTGATACACCAGCACGACGTAAAGTAGTACTAAAACGCCTTAAAAATTGGCAACCTTTTAGTAACAGTAGTCCTGTAGAAGGTATTACTGCAGCTATACGCACTTTTTATGCAAAAGACAAAAAAATAAGTCTTTATGTGTTTGGAGATGAGTTCACAGGGCCTTCTATTCAAGCGGTATTACGCGAAGTAGATCAAATTAATAAAAAAGATAAACTTGGCAATCGACTCGTTCGTATCCATGCCGTTGGCTTTCCTATCCAATTTAATCGCCCTGCCAATGAACAAATCACGGGGGTACGTTTTGCTACTCTAATGCGCGCATTGTGCGAACAAAATGGTGGCACATTTGTTGGGCTAAACTCGAATAGCCGTTAAATTATAAATTCTGTATCTATCGCCGGTAAGTACTAGTTTATAACCACGCGCTATGCTTAACTATTTGAAGTATTATGATTTTATTTAGTAAGCATATATATTCTTACTAGAACGGATACTAAAACCAGTTACAAACACTTTATCGTGAATAAAACACCGTTTAAATCTTTCAAGCTTCTGCCTTTGCTCAAGGAGTACAAAATGATCGCCACTAATAATTATCCATATTTAAAGCTCATTTGCTTCAACAATATTATAAAAAATATATCTTTATTTTTCTTTTTATTAGTTCTGGTTGCTTGTGGAGGACCTAAAGAAGATAAAAACGTAGAAAATAAAATTGAAGTAGAAGAAATAGCAGAAACACAAATTAAAGTAGAAGAAGCATCAAAAAATGATATTGCTGCAGAACTACAAGCTAATAAGGATAAATGGCTATCGAAAAACATTAAAGAGTACCAAATAGAAATGCAAAAAATTTGTTACTGCGATCCAGATGCCGTTCGTATGATGATATTTCAAATATCTAACGACGAAATCAAAGAAGTACTTTATGCAGATACAGGTGAAGCAGTGAATCCTAGTTATTATAACGACTCTAATACTATCGAAGGGCTATTCGCTTTGGTTGAACAAGCATTAAATGAAAAACCTGAAGATATAATCATTGCCTATGACGAAGAATTTGGATACATAAAACAAGTGACTGTAGACTACAAAGCTAACCTAGCAGATGATGAATTCACTTTTATTGTATCGAATTTGAGAACGAATCGATAAATAAAATTATGAGTTGGACTTAACATTTTATGGAAAAATTATTTTTACGTTTAATCCTAATTTTATTGTTTATATATTCAAATACGGCTTACTCTAATCAAACTCTTTCCGTAGAAATAAATGACGAGTCATATCAGATCGAATATTGGCCCAGTTATTTTGCCAAACAACTAGATATACAGTACGTAGACGATATTAGTATTGACGATAAAGATATAGATATAAGCTTTTATCGTGGCAGATTTATCGGTCACCCGGACACTTTAATAACTTTTTCCAAAATCGGCGATAGTATAAAAGGCCTAGCCTTTTTCTATGGCCAGTACTATGAAATAAACAACACCGCCTCGAAGACAAGTGAACAAACAGCGCATCCCATGCAAAGCTCATTGGTTCAGGTTGCCAATCTGTCAGAACAAATGCTTCAAAAAATGTGCCCTATTCACACGCAAGAACATCTCGACATGCAAATTACTGCAATGGCGACAACGGATACAAATACCAATGGCACACCTCCTGTTGCATTTGCTGTAGGAAACGTAAATCTAGTTGCAGATGTAGCACTCGCTTTAGACCCGGAATATGTTTCGATTCACGGAGGTGCATCAAATGCGGTTATTAGGGCTCTACAGACTCTAGATCAAGCAGATATGTTCTACAGACAGTCTAAACCTGTGACAGGTGCGGGAGGTTTAGGCGTTGCATTAAACAATGTCAGCGTAAATGTCTATTCTAATTCATTGCCCTTTTCTGTTGCAGATATTATTGACTCAAATCCTAGTTTAGCAAATGGCAACCAACCAGAAATTGATACACGTGCTTATTTACAAAGAATTCAAGCAAACGCGAATACTTTGTTTGGTGTATCACGTACCGTCGGGGCTATGTATACAGGATATGATTTGGATGATGCAGTAGTTGGGGATGGTGTAGCAGGCTTAGCTTTTTTAGCGACAACTTGTAGTGCTCTAGGTGTAAGTGTGAATGAGGGTTTCGGTAGTAGCAGTGCCGCTGCTGTTATTGCAGCCCATGAAATGGCACACAATTTTGGTTCTTGTCATGATGGGGATGGCATTGTAGATGCTGCAAATAACATTTGCCCAAATAGTTCTGTAGCTTGTCCATCTAATGGTCCTTACATTATGGCACCATTTGTAAATCCCACAGCTACACAATTTTCCGAGTGTTCAATTGCAAACATCACTTCTCATATTAATACACAGTCTTGCTACAAACAGCCAATTGATATTCAGATTAATCTGCAAAATGCTGTACCAGCTATAGCTAATGTCTTGACTCAAGGCAATACAAGTGTACGAACTTTTGATATCAGCAACTTAACTGACATTGCATTGACAAATATTAATATTTCAGGCTCCTTACAAAATTCAAGCGATTCCAATAACCCTAATACAGAATTTACAACTGTAACGTTAAACACAAATGCATGTGCTATTGCTACTGATCGTCAAACATATATATGTACAGTATCTTCTCTTGCTGCTAACAATACTGAAACGCTTGAAATTGTGGAGACGATTACTGCAACAGGCACAGGTCAATTTGTTTCAACAACAGAGTACCAAAACACTGGGTCTACACAGCAAGTCGATATTGAACCACAAAACAGTATCATTGAATTAACACAGACCATCACAGCTCCAATAACACCCCCCACTGCGCCAAGTAATATTCAAGCTACGGCACTTAGTAATGGAGATATTGAGGTAAGTTGGGTTGACAATAGTAATAACGAACAAGCGTTTATAATTGAGCGCAGCGAAGACAACGGAACAGTATTTAACGTTATTCAAAATAATCTTGCTGCTAATTCTACAAACTATATTGATAGCAGCCTTGTTGAAGGTACAACCTATACATATAGGGTTTCTGCAAGCAATAGTCTTGGGACAACCCTTGCAGCCACTATTTCAAGTGCTACATCTTCTACTTCAACAGTAGTTAATTCGTCTGGCGGGGGCGGGGGAGGTGGAGCTTTTTATTTTCTAACTATTATTTTATTACTATTTAAAAGCTTCTTTAAAGTAAGGTATTAATGGACTACTTCTATTCTTTCTGAATATTAATACACATTTAACGGCCCTTCACTTTTTGCTTTTGAAATATCTTGTCTGTTAATCTTTAGATTAGTACTCAATTAATGTAAAAGTAATTAAGCCTAATGAATAATAAAGTAATGGAAGCAAGGCAAACAGCAGTCAGACTATAGGTTGAGGTTTGTTGGAGAGAGTCACTATATGGCAATTCCGCTATCGTAGAATCCTTGCTTCCGTAGATCGGTAATTTTGCGTCCTTATCTTTCGATAAGTTTGCCTTTTTCAGCTAGTAATATAACTCCTGTAAAAAATATAACTGTAACCAGTGTAATGCTATCTTAATCCTATTGGATTGAATTCAATCACATTTCATTTCCTAGATGTTAGTCAAGCTTGCTTAATTTCTACCTCAGGAACTTATTACTACACAGTAAGTTATACCGTTTCATAAAACAGACGGTTGTTATTAGCCGATAAGTAGCCAGCACAATCTCTAGTCGCTGAGCAGCAAATTAATCTTTTATAAAATCGATTATTACAATGAGAAAAATGAATTTGATAAATGAATGGTTGGAAGTGAAACTAGCTCTCAGAGAAAAGTTTAGACAATCATCTTGGAGATAATCTCATGACAGAAGTAAGCAAATGCCCTGTAAAGGTTGTGCTCGAAAACAACTCAGCTGGTGCCGGCACCTCAAACCGAGACTGGTGGCCAAACCAGTTAAACATAAATATCTTGCATCAGCATTCTTCTAAATCCAAACCAATGGATAAAGATTTCAATTATGCTGAGGAGTTTAAGAAGTTAGACCTTGATGCCGTAAAGAAAGACTTGCATGCGCTGATGACAGATTCACAGGATTGGTGGCCCGCCGATTATGGTCATTATGGACCATTCTTTATTCGTATGGCATGGCACAGTGCAGGCACATACCGCACCGGTGATGGTCGTGGTGGAGCAGGAACAGGCAATCAACGCTTTGCACCCGTTAACAGTTGGCCCGATAACGGAAATCTCGACAAAGCACGCAGACTACTTTGGCCGATTAAACAAAAGTATGGCAGTAAAATCTCATGGGCCGATCTTATAATACTAACGGGTAATGTTGCTTTAGAGTCGATGGGGTTTAAGACGTTTGGTTTCGCGGGTGGACGTGTGGACACTTGGCAACCAGAAGAAGACATCTATTGGGGCAAAGAGAACGAGTGGCTTGGCGATAAGCGTTACTCAGGTGAACGCGATCTTGAAAACCCACTAGCTGCTGTACAGATGGGTTTAATTTATGTAAATCCGGAAGGGCCGAATGGTAATCCCGATCCGGTTGCATCAGGACAAGACATCCGCGAAACCTTTGCACGTATGGCAATGAATGATGAAGAGACTGTTGCACTCACAGCAGGTGGACATACTTTTGGTA
Organism: Gammaproteobacteria bacterium; assembly: GCA_965223115.1. Lineage (GTDB taxonomy): Bacteria > Pseudomonadota > Gammaproteobacteria > UBA4575 > UBA4575 > CBDCUI01. The sequence continues at coordinate 2,336,162 of OZ244982.1, read as the reverse complement.
AATGCCATGGTGCTGGTGATGCAGCACTTGTAGGAGCAGAACCTGAAGGTGCGAGCATTGAGGAACAAGGTCTTGGTTGGAAGAACAGCTTTGGTAGCGGTAAAGCAGGAGATGCAATAACCAGTGGTCTCGAAGGCGCATGGACGCCAACTCCCGTAACTTGGGACAATAGCTACTTTGATACGCTGTTTGGCTATGAATGGGAACTTAGCAAGAGCCCTGCAGGCGCACACCAATGGATTCCAAAGGATGGTGCCGGTGCTGATGTTGTGCCCGATGCACATGACCCTTCAAAACGACATGCCCCCATCATGACCACAGCAGATATGGCTATGAGGATGGACCCTATTTACGAACCTATCTCAAGACGTTTTCAGCAAAACCCAGACGAATTTGCAGAAGCATTCGCACGTGCATGGTTTAAGCTGACACATCGCGATATGGGACCGCGAACACGTTACCTTGGAAAAGAAGTACCTGTAGAAGAACTCGTTTGGCAAGATCCCATCCCTGTAGTAAATCATCAACTAATTGACGAACAAGATATTGCTAATCTTAAAAGCAAGATTCTTGCTTCAGGATTGTCAGTTTCACAATTGGTCTCAACAGCATGGGCTTCTGCATCCACTTACCGTAACTCTGATATGCGCGGGGGTGCAAATGGCGCACGCATTCGTCTCGCTCCACAAAAAAATTGGCAAGTGAATCAACCGGATCAACTTACGGTGGTATTACAAACCTTGGAAAGTATTCAGCAAGAATTCAATAGCTCACAAACTAATAACAAAGTCGTATCATTTGCTGATATGATCGTTTTAGGTGGGTGTACAGGTGTCGAACAAGCTGCTAAAAATGCCGGCTACGATATAACGGTTCCGTTTACACCAGGTCGTGGCGATGCCGTGCAGAAACAAACAGATGTCGAATCATTTAATGTACTTGAACCTACTGCAGATGGTTTTCGTAATTACCTTAAAGCAAAACATACTATACCTGCAGAAGAGTTGTTAATAGACCGTGCGCAATTGATGACATTGAATGCCCCCGAGATGACTGTTCTTGTCGGTGGTATGCGCGTCTTGAATGCCAATTACGGCCAGACACAACATGGTGTTTTCACTAAGCAACCAGAGACGCTCACCAATGACTTCTTTGTGAACCTCCTTGATATGAGTACTGAATGGAAGCCGACCTCTGAAGATAACGACGAATTTGAGGGACGTGATCGCGTAACAGGTAAAGTAAAATGGACAGGTACGCGTGTTGATCTTATTTTTGGATCAAATTCACAGCTTCGGGCTATCGCAGAATTTTACGGATGCGAGGACTCCAAGCAGCAGTTCGTTTACGACTTTGTAAAGGCATGGGATAAAGTAATGAATCTTGACCGTTTTGATCTTACATAATTATTAAGTCGCAAGGTGGTGTTTTAATCAAATTTGAAACACCGCCTTAATAATTAATTTTTTTAAACTAAACCAAGCAAATCATGAACATATTATTTTTCTATCGTGTCACGGATCACATCAGCCAATAGCTTGAATTCCTCTTTTCTTACACTTGATTTACGCCATGCAAGTCCAATTTCTCGGTAAGACTTATCTTTCATATCTTTTATTTGAACACGTGTGTTTTTTAACAGTCCGCTTTCAATAGCCATTTGTGGAACAAAAGTAACCCCCAGATCACTATCTACCATTTGTATTAAACTATACAAACCATTGGCGGAGAATTTACTAATTCGATCTTTACGATTAAGACTACAAGCACTTAAAGCATGTTCTCGCATACAGTGACCATCTTCTAACAATAGTATGGATTGTTCATTTGCTTTATTTGGAGAAAAATTTTCTGGATCAATCAGATTTGTACCTTTTCTGTAAGCAAGTTTGAACGGATCGTTAAAGATAGAAACTGTTTCTGTATTGATAAGTTCAAATGGCAAAGCCAGCAGTAATATATCTAACTCACCCTCTAATAATAGCTGGTGTATTTTTTTTGTTTGTTCTTCTTTTAGATAAAGTTCAAGTTTGGGAAAACGCTTGCGGATTTTGGGTAAAATTTTAGGCAATAAAAAAGGAGCTATGGTAGGAATTACGCCCATTTTTAACACCCCGCTTAACGGCTCTTGAACTGATTTAGCGATATCCACTATGCCTTCCAAATCGAATAACGCCAAACGAGCTTGCTGTGCTACTAATTTCCCTGCAGTAGTAAACGCAACACTACGATTAGTACGATCAACTAAGGAAGTATTCAATAACCCCTCTAGCTCTTTTATGGCAACACTAAAAGCAGACTGCGTAACAAAACAGGCTTCTGCAGCCTTGCCAAAATGGAGATACTTTTCTAATGCGACAAGATATTTTAACTGTTTTACGGTAGGTAAATTTATCATATAAAAAATCGATCGCTATGATGATTTTAATGAAATTTACTTATAGCAATATTTACTTATGATTACTAGCCATCGATAAACGATACTCATTGCCCTGGTGTCCTTAATAAAGACGCTCCTCCCTCAACTTCCGCTTACCAGGGCAATGTTTTTTTAAGAACTAACTATCAGCGACTTAACTGCGATACCTGCTGAGCCCTTGTAACATAGTCCTGATATGCTGGAATCGCGATTGCAGCCAAAATTCCAGCTACGAACAAGGGCATTACTAGTCCTGCTAGTACCAATACTGGAGAATTTTTAGTTGGAGGTGGGCCATATTTATTAGACTCTTTTTTACCAGGCCATATCAACATATAAAGAGCAAATAACGCGCCGATAAAAGGTATATATGCTATTAGCTGCCACCAGCCACTCATGTTTAAATCATTCAATCTGCGCTTCATTAAGAAAATTGAAAAAATTATCAACGGTGCATATAAAGCAATTATCACAAATCCCATCATGGCCTCAGATGCTCCTGATATGCTTGGTATAGCAATTGCTGCAATAATGCTAACAACAAAGCCATAGACCAACATGGCAATTAATGAATAAGCTAAATATCTAATTCGACCAATTCGACCATTTATTGAAAATAGCTTTGGTTGATAGGTTTCTGAAGTGATATTCAGTGTTCTTGATTTTGGGCTTTCGTAAGGATTAACAGCTTCCATGACTTTTCCTTTTTAAATACATGTAATGAGAACCTATCAATCATGCATATTAACCCTCGTATTCGACAAAAATACCGAACAAAAGTAGCAAAAAAAGGATCAGCTTGAGTATTTATACTCGTTAATTAATGATATCCAAAACTTCTAGGATTTCATCGGCCGTAGCACGACCACGATGATTGTCACTTATTTTTGCATATTGTATATAGCCTTTGTGATCAATGACGAACGCGGCAGGATAGGCTGTTTCATTTGGAGCATTCCATCTGAGATCTAAAAGATTTGTAATTTTATAATCATGATCAATTACAAAAATAAAATTAGTAGGAAGATCTTGTTCACTTTCAAGTGGGGTTGTGAACTCTTTCGCTTTTTTATCTAGATCTTTGACTTTACCTGGATAAATAAACACCACTGGTGTGTTTTGTTTCTCAAATTCTTCTGCTTTGGCAATATACCCAGCAACTTGTGTCGAGCAAACCGGACACTGATAACCTGGAAATCCACGTAACATTACTAATGCCACGCTACCTTCTTGTATATATTCAGATAGCTCAAAGACATGACCATTCATAGTGGTACCAGAGAAATTATCGACTTTAGTGCCTTCCTTTGGGCCTTGTAAAATATTTTCAGCAAATACATAAGCAGTAAAGCTAAATACAACAATAAAGATAATGAGTTTAAATATGGTTTTCATGACAAAATTTTTTATTCTTAGATTGAAGTAAAAAAAGCAATAATAAAATAAAGTTTCACTATTTATTCAACAGTTACGGACTTAGCTAAATTACGCGGCTGATCGACATCTGTACCTTTGAGAATTGCTACATGATAGGCAAGTAATTGCAAAGGAACGGTAAAAATAATCGGTGCTACTGCATTTTCAGGCGCATCAACCTCAATAACGATTGTATCGGGCTCCGACACAAAACCAGAGCTAATATCGGCAAATACGTGTAGTACACCACCACGTGCACGTACTTCTTCAAGGTTTGATTTTAGTTTTTCTAGTAGCTCATCATTTGGCGCTACGGCAATAACGGGTATTTTGTCATCCACTAAGGCAATAGGGCCATGCTTTAATTCACCAGCTGGATAAGCCTCTGCGTGGATATAAGATATCTCTTTAAGCTTAAGCGCGCCTTCCATTGCTACTGGGTGGTGAATGCCACGACCTAAAAATAATGAATGCTGTTTATCACTATAGTGTTTAGCCAACTTTTTAATCGTTGCATCTAACTCTAATACCTTGTTTAAGCGAGTTGGTACATTAACAAGTTGTTCTACTAGTATCTTTTCTAATTCATCATGCATACCATGGCGACGACCGGCAACTATAACTAACATTAACAATGCAACAAGCTGAGTAGTAAATGCTTTAGTCGAAGCAACGCCTATTTCTGGACCTGCATGTGTCATTAATACTAAATCAGACTCACGCACCAAAGAGCTTTCTGGAACATTGCATATAACAAGCGACCCCACATAGGGCTCTTGCTTAGCTTGTTGCAATGCAGCTAGAGTATCGGCTGTTTCTCCTGACTGAGAAATAGTAACGAACAGTGTGTCTGTTTGAACAACATGTTTGCGATATCGAAATTCACTAGCCACATCAACAAAACACGGGATGCCGGCAAGCTCCTCAAACCAAAATTTTGCTATAAGTCCGGCATGATAACTTGTACCACAGGCAATAATTTGAATTACTTTTGTTTGATCCAAAAGCTTGGTTGCATTTGGACCTAAAATTTGTTCAGCCACACGGCCATTAATAATGCGTCCTTCTAGCGTATCTGCAATAGCGTGTGGTTGCTCATAAATTTCTTTGAGCATAAAGTGTGGATAACCACCTTTCTCAACCGCTTCTGCAGAGAGTTGACTAATTTTAGGAGCTCGCATTACCGCCAAGCCTGTATGATCAAAAATTCCGATTGTGTCCCGAGTTATTTCTGCAATATCACCATTTTCTAAAAAAATAAATTCTTGTGTTTCCTTTAATAAAGCTTGCACGTCAGAAGCAATAAAATTTTCATTTTTACCAATGCCAATTACTAATGGACTGCCGCTGCGAGCTGCAATTAATTTTTCTGGATCATTTTTATCAATGACCCCAAGTGCGTAAGCACCTTTTAAATCCTTAATGCTATTTCTTACTGATTCTAGAAGACTGTTACCTTGGTTCAAATAAAAAACAATTTGGTGTGCAATTACTTCCGTGTCAGTATCTGAAGTAAAATTGAATCCCTGTTGAATTTGTTGCTCTTTAAGTTCCTCAAAGTTTTCAATTATACCATTATGTACAATAGCAACCCGATCATTACTTATATGTGGGTGTGCATTATTTTCAGCAGGAATTCCATGTGTCGCCCAGCGTGTATGAGCTATACCTAATTCGCCTGTTAACTCTGAACAATCAAGAGCGCTACTTAATTCTTTTACTTTACCTGTTTTACGAATGCGCTCAAGGGAGCCATTTGTGAGAACTGCCATACCCGCAGAGTCATAGCCACGATACTCAAGACGTCGTAACCCCTCTAATAAAACTTGCGATACATTTCTATTTGCAATAGCGCCGACAATTCCACACATATATTTTACTAACTGTTCTTTTTAGGTCGCTGCCAACTATCAATTGAAACTTGCTTGCTACGTGACAATGTAAGCTTTTCTGCAGGTGTATCTTTTGTAATAGTTGATCCTGCTCCGATCGTTGCACCTGTACCTACTATCACAGGTGCAACTAATTGTGTATCTGAACCGACAAAAACCCTATCACCAATTATAGTGCGATGTTTGTTAGCTCCATCATAATTACAAGTAATCGTTCCTGCCCCAATGTTTACGTCTTCACCTAATTCACTATCACCTATATAACTCAGATGGTTGATTTTACTACCTGTTTTAACTCTAGATTTTTTAATTTCTACAAAATTACCCACTTTTACATTCTCATCTAATACTGTCTCTGGACGAATACGTGCAAAAGGACCAATTTCACAATCTTCTCCTATACAGGCATTTTCTATATGGCAATTTGCATGAATACGCGTGCCTGTTTTAATTTCAGAATTAATGATCACTACATTTGCACCAATGTTGACTTGATCACCGATCTTGTTATCACCAATAAAAATAGTGTTGATATCGATTTCTACATCTTTACCTACATGCAGTTGACCTCTTACATCTATTCGCTTTGGATCAAGCAATGTAGTTCCATTTTCCATCAACTGCTTAGCAATACGTTGTTGAATAAGTCGTTCTACTTGAGCAAGTTGTTCTTTTGTATTGATTCCAAGAATTTCATCAGGATGACCAGAAACTATAGCTTCTACTTTATTCCCATCATTAACCGCTAATTCAATACAATCGGTTAAATAATATTCTTGTTGCGCATTATCATTTTCTATTTTTGCCAAACACTTTTTTAATAGTTGTGCGCTAGTAACAAGTATGCCTGTATTTATTTCCTTAATTAATAAGGTTTCTATATCGGCATCTTTTTGTTCTACGATAGATTGAATTTTATTATTCGCATCTCTGACAATACGCCCATAGCCAGTTGGATCGCTTAAATTAGCAGACAACAAAACTAAATCTTTAGTTTCCAACGCACTGATCAACAGCATTAATGTTTTCTTCGTTAACAAGGGCACATCACCATACAAAATCAATACATCTTGTTCATTTGCAATGCTAGGGATAACTTGTTGCACGGCATGAGCTGTACCAAGTTGTTCGTTTTGCAAACACCATGAAATATTTTCTTGGCTAAAGTAATCTTTAACTTGTTGTGCACCATGCCCAATCACTACATGCATAGCTTGTGGTTCTAGCTGTTTTGCACATTCGATTACATGTGCCAACATCGGTTGCCCTGCTACAGGGTGTAGCACTTTTGGTAACTCACTGTACATGCGAGTACCTTGGCCAGCGGCTAGGATTACAATTTCAAGACCCATAATTTTGATAGAAAGTTTAGAATTCAGTTAATAACTTAAATTGATTACAGTTATTGTCTATCAGTTAGCTTTAATGCGATAGTTTTTTTACACCAAAAGGATATGGTGGATAGCGTGGATGGAACGTGCTGAAAATAGATCAGCACACAATAATTCTTATTTGCCGCGTTTACGCAATCTTTGAATCATGCGCAATTGCTCGGCCGCTCGGACAAGTTCTGCTTGGGCTTTAGCTGCATCAAAGTCGCCTTGCTGATCTTTAAGTGCATCTTCCGCTCTCTGTTTAGCTTCCATAGCTTGGGCTTCATCCAGGTCTTCAGCTCGTATCGCGGTATCGGAAAGCACGGTCACCACGTGTGGTTGCACCTCAAGGATTCCACCTGATACATAAAGATATAGGTCTTCCTGCCCTTCAATTTCTATTTTTAGCTCTCCAGGTCGAAGCCCTGTTACTAATTGTGTGTGTCGAGGATAAATGCCCACATCACCCATAATGGCAGGTGCGAATACAGCATTTACTGTACCGGAAAAAAGCTCTTTTTCCGCACTCACCACGTCGAGATGCATGGTCATGGACATATTACTTACAACTCCTCTGCTTTCTTAACTACATCTTCAATACCGCCCTGCATGTAAAATGCCTGCTCTGGCAGATGATCATACTCACCTTCTACAATGGCTTTGAAGCTTGAGATAGTGTCTTGTAGAGAAACAATCGCGCCAGGTGTTCCTGTGAACACTTCTGCCACAGCAAAAGGTTGTGACAAAAAGCGTTGTATTTTACGTGCTCGTGCGACTACTTGCTTATCTTCTTCGGATAATTCATCCATACCCAAAATAGCGATAATATCTTTGAGCTCTTTATAGCGTTGTAATGTATTTTGTACCGCACGCGCCGTGTCGTAATGCTCTTGTCCAATTACTAATGGATCAAGTTGACGACTCGTTGAATCGAGCGGATCTACAGCAGGGTAAATACCAAGCTCAGCAACTTGGCGTGATAACACCACGGTTGCATCTAAGTGTGCAAAGGTCGTTGCAGGAGATGGGTCTGTTAAGTCGTCCGCAGGTACATACACAGCTTGAATAGAGGTAATCGATCCAGAACTGGTTGAAGTAATACGTTCTTGTAATGCACCCATTTCTTCAGCCAGTGTAGGTTGATAACCCACTGCGGAAGGCATACGCCCAAGTAGTGCTGATACTTCTGTTCCTGCCAATGTGTAACGATAAATATTATCGATAAACATCAACACGTCACGGCCTTCATCACGAAAATATTCTGCCATGGTCAAACCGGTTAGACCCACACGCAAGCGGTTTCCAGGCGGCTCATTCATTTGGCCATATACCATGGCTACTTTATCGAGCACTCCTGCTTCTTTCATTTCATAATAGAAGTCATTGCCTTCTCGAGTACGCTCACCCACACCGGCAAACACAGAAAGACCTGAGTGTTTCTTTGCAATATTATTAATCAGTTCCATCATGGTTACGGTCTTTCCACAACCTGCACCACCAAACAAACCAATCTTACCCCCTTTGGCAAAGGGGCATAGCAAATCAATAACTTTAATACCCGTTTCAAGCAGTTCATTGCCACCTGCTTGTTCTTCAAATTTTGGTGGTGCACGATGAATTGGCATTTTTGAATCTGCTCCAACGTCACCAGCATTATCCACAGGGTCGCCTAAAACATTCATCACACGTCCAAGTGTTTTTGGTCCGACCGGTACCGAAATCGGCGCATTGGTGTTAGATACACTGAGTCCACGTTGTAACCCATCCGATGCACCCATCGCAATGGTACGTACAATGCCATCACCTAATTGTTGTTGTACTTCAAGCGTGAGCTTCTTTTCATCTACAATCAATGCATCATAAACATTTGGAACATCTTCGCGTGCGAATTCGACATCAACCACTGCGCCGATGATTTCAACAATTTGACCCGAACTCATGTTACTTCCTCTTTATAAATAAATTAAAAAACTAAACTGCCGCAGCACCACCGACAATTTCAGAAATCTCTTGGGTAATCGCAGCCTGCCTTGCTTTGTTATATGCAAGCTGTAACTCTGCGATCAAATCGCCAGCATTATCAGATGCACTTTTCATCGCGATCATTCTAGCCGCCATTTCACAGGCAACGTTTTCTACAACACTTTGATAAACGATAGACTCTACATAGCGCGTCAACAACCCATCTAATACTGTTTTTGCATCTGGTTCATAGATATAATCCCAATGATGTTTTAGCTCATCATTGTCTTCAGGTGACAAAGGCAGCAATAAACTAGCCTTTGGTTTTTGCGTCATGGTATTAACAAACTCATTTTCTACCAAATAGATTCTGTCGAGATCACCATCGATATAAGCATCCAGTATGGCCTTAATCGTACCAATCAGTTCACTTATGTGAATGGTGTCGCCCAAGTGCGAAACCTGGGATACAATGTTGCCAGTAAATTTTTTGAAAAATTGTGTGCCTTTTGCGCCTATTAAACAAAGATCTATTTCAACATTTTGAGCCTGCCATTCCTTCATGGCCTTTAATGCAGTTTTAAAGGTATTAATGTTTAAACCGCCACATAGACCTCGATCAGTTGAAACAATTATAAATCCGACTCTTTTAACTTCTTCACGCTCAACCATAAAGGGGTGACTATACTCGGCATTAGCATTCGCTAAGTGTCCAATCACATTCAACATTTTTTGCGAATAGGGGCGAGTGGCGCTCATACGATCCTGGGCTTTGCGCATTTTACTTGCCGCAACCATTTCCATAGCTTTGGTGATCTTTTGAGTATTTTTAATACTCGCGATCTGCGACCGTATTTCTTTTTCGCCTGCCATTATGCGTAACCTGTTTTACCAAGTACCTTTAGATTTAAAGTCTTCAACGGCTTTTTGCAATGCAGCTTCGATATCATCATCGTAATCACCCGTGTTATTGATCTTATCTAATAGATCACCATGCTGTGAATGCATGTAGTCGTGCATGGCTTTTTCAAAGCCCACTACTTTGCTCACTTCAACATCGTCGATATGGCCCTTATCAACGGCATACAAAGAAACCGCCATGTCGGCAACGGTTAATGGTGTGTATTGCGGTTGTTTCATCAATTCCATTACACGTTCACCACGTTCCAATTGTTTACGTGTCTGTTCATCAAGATCAGAGGCAAATTGTGAGAAGGCTGCTAATTCACGATACTGTGCCAATGCTAAACGCACACCACCTCCGAGTTTTTTAATAATCTTGGTTTGTGCCGCACCACCCACACGTGAAACAGATAACCCTGCATTAATAGCGGGCCTAAAACCAGAGTTAAATAAATCACTTTCTAAAAAGATTTGACCATCAGTAATCGAAATCACGTTAGTGGGGACGAATGCCGACACATCGCCTGCTTGAGTTTCAATTATCGGTAAAGCTGTTAACGATCCTGTTTGACCTTTTATTTCTCCGTTCGTAAATTTTTCTACATAGTCTGCATTGACTCTGGAAGCACGTTCTAACAAACGTGAATGCAGATAAAATACGTCTCCTGGATAGGCTTCGCGGCCAGGCGGTCGACGTAGTAGTAAAGAAACTTGGCGATACGCCCAAGCCTGTTTGGTTAAATCATCATAGATGATTAGTGCATCTTGACCACGATCACGAAAATATTCACCCATGGCACAACCTGAATAAGGGGCAATGTATTGCATGGCTGCTGATTCTGAAGCGCTTGCCGCAACGATTACGGTATGCTCCATTGCATCATGTTCTTCGAGTTTGCGCACCACATTTGCAATCGATGAATTTTTTTGTCCAATGGCAACGTAGATACATTTAATGCCGGTACCTTTTTGATTAATGATGGCATCAATTGCAACGGCAGTTTTACCTGTCTGCCGGTCACCAATAATCAATTCACGTTGCCCTCGACCAATCGGCACCATAGAGTCAATGGATTTCAAACCGGTTTGCACTGGCTCACTCACAGACTGTCTTTCAATAACGCCCGGTGCGATTTTTTCAATTGGTGAGCTCATTGCACAATCCACAGGTCCTTTGCCGTCAATTCCATTCCCCAATGAATCGACCACACGCCCTAATAGCTCTGGACCTACTGGGACTTCTAAAATTCTTCCCGTACATGAAACTTTATTACCTTCTGTGATGTGTTTGTAATCGCCAAGCACTACCGCACCAACCGAATCACGTTCTAGGTTCAGCGCCATACCAAAAGTGTTTTCTGGAAACTCAAGCATTTCACCTGCCATGACATCGGCTAAACCGTGAATGCGTACAATACCGTCCGTTACGCCCACTACAGTACCTTCGGTACGCGCTTCAGCCACTGCATCGAAATTTTCAATGCGTTTTTTTATGAGTTCGCTAATTTCAGTCGGGTTAAGTTGCATGTTTCAATTCCTCTTTTTACCCTTCGCTTAATTTGTTAATTAGTTAAGGCAGTAGAAAGTTTGTTAAGCCTCCCACGAACAGATCCATCAATGACTAGATCGCCGGCCCTTATAATTGCACCGCCTATAAGAGATTCATCAATTTTAGAAGTAAGGTGCACTTCTTTTCCCAGTCGCTGTTTTAATGATGCAGCAATCTTGCTTAGCTGAGACTCACTTACGTCACTTGCAGATATAACTTCTGCATCTACTGTTCCTTCAGCCTCGGCACGATAGTGTTGATACAATGCTGCAATTTCAGGCAACAAACTAATACGGTCATTCTCAGCAAGTAACTTAATAAAATTTTTGCCGCGTACATCAATTTGTTCTTCACAAACCGAAATAAAAAGCTCAGCCGCTTGTTGTTGTGACAGCCTAGGACTATCCAATACTGCTCGCATATTCGGGTCGTATGCCACTACAGCCATAAATGTAAGCATTTCTGTCCATTTTTCTTGCTCGCCATTTGCTTTTGCAATATCAAATGCAGCACGTGCATATGGTCTTGCGGTTGTAGTTAGTTCTGACATTTATTTATTGCTTAGCATTATTTTAGTTAGATTTATATTTGTGCCGCTAAATCATCCAAAATATTTTGATGCGAGCTAGCATCAATTTCTTTTTTCAATATGCGTTCTGCGCCTGCAACGGCAATAGAAGAAACTTGGCCACGCAATTGTTCCTTGGCTCGATTTACTTCTTTTTCTACTTCAGCATGGGCTGCTTCTTTAATGCGATTACCTTCTTCAACAGCAACTGATTTTGCATCTTCTACAATTTCGTTAGCGCGCTTTTGTGCTTGACCTAAAATATCCGAAGCTTGTTGTTTGGCTTCAGAGATTTTCTTCTCCGCATTCTGTTCCGCCAATTCTTGCTGTTTAAAACCACGCTCAGCTTCAGCAAGCCCGTCAGCGATTTTCTTTTTGCGCTCGTCTAATGCCGCCATAATAGGTGGCCACACAAATTTCATACAAAACCAAACAAATACAATAAATGCGACAGTTTGGCCAAACAGTGTGAGATTAATATTCATAATTGAAACTTAAATTAGATAGTAGTTAATACAATCTGTGTCTTTAGCCTGCGCCACCAACAACAGCGAATAGCACATACAAACCAATTGCAATCGCAATAACGGGCAATGCATCCACCAAACCCATGACGATAAAGAACTGTGTCCTCAGCATTGGAATAAGTTCAGGCTGTCTAGCTGCACCTTCTAGGAATCGCCCACCAAGTACGCCGATACCTACGGCGGCACCTGCGGCCCCAATGCCTAGCATAAGCGCGCCGGCGACATAAAGTAATGCTACTGGTATTTCCATCTTTTTCTCCTGTTACTTGTGCATGTAAATAAAAATTCAGTTAATCATTAATGATGTTCTTGATGTGCCATATCGAGATACACAATAGTTAACACCATAAAAATAAAGGCTTGCAGAAGGATGATCAATATATGAAAAATCGCCCAACCCAACTGCAAAAATCCACCTAATGTTCCCCAGACAATGCCACCGCTATACAACAAGGCAATCAAAATAAAGATCATCTCACCCGCGTATAAATTTCCAAATAGCCGCAACGCCAGAGACACTGGCTTGGAAATAAGTGCGATACCTTCTAACAATAGATTGGCCGGCATACCCCATTTACCAAAAGGCTGAAATGCCAACTCTCCAAAAAAACCGCCTATGCCTTTAATTTTGATGCTGTAGTACAGCATCAACACAAAAATCGCGAAAGCCATACCAAAGGTGATGTTCGGATCTGTGGTAGGCACCACTTTAAAATATACGTGATGTGGATCTACACCAAACACACTGTGGCCAATAATGCCTGCTAAATGCGGAATCCAATCCACCGGCACTAAGTCCATTAAGTTCATCAAGAATACCCAGAAAAAAATCGTTAAGGACAATGGTGCGACTAAGTTATTTTTTGCATTAAAAGAACCACGCACATTTTCATTAACAAAGTCGACCACCCATTCAACAAAATTTTGTAAGCCTGTAGGTGTACTAGATGTCATCGACTTGGCAGCTTTACGAAAGATAAGCAAAAAGATTGCGCCCAATACGATAGACCACAGCATGCTGTCTACATGAATCGCCCAAAATCCCATTTCAGTTGCTTCTTCTGCGTTATGTGCAAACCCCCAATGACCATCAGGATGTTTACCAAACGTCCAATTCGTCAAATGGTGCTGAATATATTCAGAAGATGTAATTGTATCGCCAGCCATATCTTAATGAGTTTGTTTAATAATTGGATCGTTAGATGTAATTAATGGAACGGCCCACATACACGACTGTGCTATGAAGTACGTTATGAATAATGTTAACGGATGCACTTCCTTATACTTAATAAATACTATCGCAAACAATACAACAGCTAATGTTAGCTTAATGATCTCCGCTGCATAAATAGATCCTACTAAACTATAAGGCTCCGCATTTCGACGTTTAGTAAAGACCTGTCGCGCAAAATACAAATTAGGTAAAGCACAAATCAGCCCGCCTAATAGTGCAGACAGCGCAAGCTCACGATTTACCACAAACAAAATACTCGCTATAAAAAATGTGATTAGCCATTGCGCAATCAATATGCGATTAACATGTAATGGTATTGTTAACTTGTGAACCAATGTTAAATTTATTGTTATGGTTCAGGTCTACAGCAAATGTATTACTGAAATGACCCCGATTACGCTCTCTGTTTTTCTACTTGATAATTGGCTAATTCATCATCTTTCGCTGATGTTAGCAGTATAGAATTTAGGTAGTAAAATCTCAATAGAATATGAATATTGTTTTATACCCTCAAAGTACAAAATCTACCTATTTAGATTTACCTAATAATTTTTCTACGATTCCCTCGAACTCATCTAAGCTGGCATAGCGAATTTGTATACGGCCATTACCATTTTGAGTATGTTGTATAGTAGTGTTACTGCCTAATTTATCGGATAACTTTTGCTCCATACGCAAAATATCTGGGTCATGATGACTTACCGCACGATCAAGTTTAGTGCCTTTTTGCTGAATTTGCTTAACTAAAGCTTCAGTTGCGCGCACAGAAAGCTGCTTTTTCACTATAGTGCGTGCGCAATTCACTTGTTGTGTTTCATTTAGACCCAACAGTGCGCGCGCATGTCCCATTTCGATCAAGCTTCGGCTCAACATATCTTTAACCTGCTCCGCTAACGCCAACAAACGCAAACTATTGCTGACTGCTGTACGAGAACGCCCCACTGCATCTCCAACCTCCTGGTGAGTAAGGTTAAAATTATCGATTAGATTTGCAAAAGCTTGTGCTTCTTCAAGCGCATTTAGATCTTCGCGTTGCAAATTTTCTATTAAAGCTATCGCCGCAGCTTCTTGGTCATTAACCTCTTTAATTACTGCGGGAATTTCGGCAAGATTTGCTTGTTGAGCCGCACGCCATCTGCGCTCACCTGCTATCAATTCATATTCATTATTAACTTTGCGTACTACAATGGGCTGTACCACCCCTTGCTTACGAATGGATTCAGCCAAGGCATTCAAGGCATCGGGTTCCATTATTTGTCTGGGTTGATAAGGGCTTTGTCGTATGGCTTCAATGGGCAGTTGCTGCAAGGATTTATCAAGGGCTTGATCGACTGGGGTTTGTGTATCTGTTGCACTTAGCAAAACATCAACACCTAAAGCCCCTAAACCACGTTTTTTCTTCGACATAATAATTAAATACGCTGTGTTAGTTTGCGTTTACTCGTGGCATAACTTTATTAGTTTGTTCTTCATTACGCCTTAACATCTCACCTGCTAAAGCCAAATAGGCCAACGCTCCTCTTGAGCGCTTATCGTATAGTAGCACTGGTAAGCCATGGCTTGGAGCTTCTGCCAATGTGACATTACGCGGGATTATGGTGCGATATACATAATCACCAAAATGTGAAACAAGTTGTGTGGAAACATCGTTGGCTAGATTATTACGTGGATCAAACATGGTTCGTAATACACCCTCTATATTCAACCCTGGATTAGCCGTCATGCGAATACGTTCGATTGTTTGAGTAAGCGCTGAAAGTCCTTCTAGCGCATAGTACTCGCACTGAGTTGGAATAATGACACTATCAGCGGCCACTAAACCATTGACTGTCAGCATATTCAATGAAGGCGGACTGTCAATAAAAATATAATCATATTTATCATTCAATTCCTGAAGGGCTTTGCGTAACTTGAATTCACGTCCATTAACTTCTAACAACTTAACCTCAGCAGCGGTGAGTTGTTCATTACCTGGTATAAGGTCATAACCTCCCTTGCTGTTATAAACTATGCAGTCACTTGCAAATGCTTGTCCTAAAAGAATATCAGCTGTGGTTTTTTCCACAGTGCGTTTATCCACCCCGGAACCCATAGTGGCATTGCCTTGTGGATCCAGATCGATCAGCAATACACTGCGTTTAGTAGCAGCCATGGAGGCAGCCAGATTTACCGTGGTAGTTGTTTTACCCACACCACCTTTTTGATTGGTAATAGAAATGGTTCTAGCCATTTGCGCACTTGTTCGTTGCAATCGCTATATGCCGACTAGCGTTAAGATAGGGGATTTCTACTGGATACACTTTTATTTGCTGCATATTATTTGGCAAATTTTGCAATGTGCTTTGTTTGCCTAACATTAATATAAACTGCCCATGTGTAGTCAAATGCTGCGTCGTTGTAAAAAATTTATCGCTTGCTGCATAAGCTCTGCTAACCACTGTATCAAACTCTGTTGTTGGCTTATACAACTCTACCCGCTGATGAATGACCTGCACATTTTTCAACTCAATTTCAATGCAACATTGTTGGATAAAGCGAGTTTTTTTTGCATTCGCATCCATTAATATAAATTCTTTATCCTTACACATAATTGCCAGAGGGATGCCTGGCAACCCCGCACCACTACCCACATCGATAATGTAATGGCCTTTAAGATACGGTACAACAGACAAGCTGTCTAAAATATGCTTACTTATTATTTCTGCTGTATCTTCAATTGAAGATAAATTATAAGCTTTATTCCATTTCTTTAGTAATTCAACAAACTGTATAAGCGTATCTATACAGCTTTGATCTACATCTATATGTAATTGCTTTAAACCGCTGTTAAGCAAATGTACACTATTCATTACGCTACAGCCTATAAGTAGCAATATTTTAATATGCTAAGCGCTTTGTTTAGCTATTTCTTCTGCTTTTAAATGAACTAACAACAGAGAAATTGCCGAAGGCGTTATACCCGATATTCTTGCCGCCTGTCCTATTGTGAGCGGACGTATCTGCAATAATTTTTGCTTGGCCTCATTGGATAGCCCAATTACAGTTGAATAATCCAAGTCTTTGGGTAACCGAACATGCTCTTGTTGCATCAAGCGCTGTACTTGTGCTTCTTGACGTTCAATGTAGCCTGCATATTTAGCTTGAATCTCAACTTGTTCAGCTACATCTTCTGCAACGCAGCCCAACTCATGTGAACTAAGTTGTTTAAGATTTTGCAAACTTACATCTGGGCGGCGCAATAAATCATACAAACTATATTCACGCTTAAGATCCGCGCCCAAAAGTTGTTTACTCAATGTAGCCTCAATTTTATTAGGCTGAATATACATATCTTTCAGCTGTTGAATACACTTCTCTATGGAATCACGTTTATTAACAAACGTCTGCCATTGAGCATCAGGCAAACAACCTAGATCATGTGCTTTCTCGCTTAGGCGCAAATCCGCATTGTCTTGGCGTAACAATAAACGAAATTCTGCGCGGCTGGTAAACATTCTATATGGTTCGATCGTGCCCCGCGTCACGAGGTCATCAATCATCACCCCTATGTAGGCCTCATTACGCTTAGCAATCCAAGCTTCTTTTTGTTGCACTTGCCGGGCAGCATTAATACCTGCCACTAGACCTTGTGCTGCTGCTTCTTCATATCCAGTAGTGCCATTAATTTGGCCGGCGAAGTACAAGCCCTTAATTGCTTTAGTCTGCAGACTTGCATACAAATCTCTTGGATCAAAGAAATCATACTCTATGGCATAGCCAGGACGTGTGATATGTGCATTTTCAAATCCTTTAATAGAACGAATAAAATTACTCTGTGTTTCATATGGCAGGCTGGTCGAAATACCATTTGGATAAACTTCATGTGTTTGCAGACCTTCCGGTTCAATAAAAATTTGATGCTGATTGCGGTCAGCAAAACGAGTTATCTTATCTTCTATTGATGGACAGTAACGTGGTCCAATACTGTCGATGTTGCCGTTAAACATTGGCGACAAATGCAAGTCGTTGCGAATGATATCGTGTGTGTTTTCATTGGTATAGGTGATATGACAACTTACCTGTTTAGGATGAAGGTCGTTATTCCCCATAATCGAAAACACAGGTGTAGGTTTATCACCAGGTTGTTCTATAGTCTGTGTATAATCAATACTGCGTCCATCTATACGTGGTGGTGTACCGGTTTTTAGTCTACCTACGCGAAATGGCATTTCACGTAAGCGTTGCGCCAACCTTTGCGAGGGCGGATCCCCTGCTCGTCCAGCTGCATAACTAATATCCCCAACATGAATTTTACCGCCCAAAAAAGTGCCTGTTGTTAGCACTATAGCTTGCGCATAAAACCTCAAACCACTTTGTGTTATAACACCTTGAATTTGATCTTTTTCTAAAATTAAATCATCAACTGCCTGTTGAAAGATTTTTAAATTTTTTTGGTTTTCCACTCGTGCCCGTATCGCGGCTTTATAAAGCATTCGATCCGCCTGCGCACGAGTTGCACGCACTGCAGGCCCTTTACGTGAATTAAGAATGCGAAATTGAATGCCGCCGTGATCAGCTGCCAGTGCCATGGCACCACCCATAGCATCTATCTCTTTAACAAGATGACTTTTACCAATACCGCCTATAGCGGGATTGCAACTCATTTGACCTATGGTTTCAATATTGTGCGTAATCAATAACGTGGAACAGCCCATACGTGCTGCAACTAGCGCCGCTTCGGTACCAGCATGACCACCACCGATTATGATGACATCAAATTGTTGATTACTACTTTTCATTGGCTAATTTGTTTAATTTTTAGGCGCTATTGTACTGGCAAATGCTGTCTAGCTCGACTACTAAACATTATTTACATTTATTTTATTTACCAAGACAAAATTCACTGAAAATAACTCCTAACAAATCATCGGAAGTAAATTCACCTGTAATCTCCCCTAAATATTGTTGGGCTATTCGTAGGTCTTCTGCTATTAGCTCTAAATTAGATGCAAGCTTAAGCTGTGTAAGTGCCTGCCTAATACTATCTTGTGCCTGCTGCAACGCAACTAGATGTCGCCGTCTTGCTAGAAATGGAGCTTCACTTTGCTCATACTTATTTAAACGCCTGGCAATTAACTCAAGCAATTCCGACACACCCGAACCTGTTTTAAGCGAGATATAAATTGTATTAGTGCCTACTAGCGTTTTTTCATTTACAAGATCAATCTTGTTATACACATAAATAACTTTGCTTTTATCAACATCATTGGGAATATTTTGCTCTTGGTTTTTTTGTGTCACGTCCACTAACCATAAAATAATATCGGCCTGTTTCAAGGCTTGTTGTGCTCGGGCAATACCTTCTGCCTCGATAATATCTTTTGTTGATCGTATACCCGCTGTATCAATCAGATGCACTGGTATACCTTCTATATTAATATCTGCACTCAGTGCGTCACGAGTAGTGCCGGGAATTTCTGTAACAATAGCAACTTCATTCTGGGCTAATGTATTAAGCAAGCTGGATTTACCTGCATTCGGTTTACCTGCAATAGCAATCGTAGCACCCGTATGTAGTCTTTCGCCTTGTTGAGCTTGTTGAAACAATTCCGTTAGCTTTACATTTAGTTTATCTAATTTATTTTCTATTTCTTCAAGTTGTTTTGTTTCAATTTCTTCATCTGGAAAATCTAGATGTGCTTCTATGTTGGTTCGAATAATAATTAAAGCATCTAATATTTTTTGAATGCGTTCTGAAAACACGCCTTGCAGTGAGCGCGTGGCAGTGCGTAAGCCCTGCTCCGTCGTGCTGCTGATGATATCCGCAATAGCCTCCGCTTGAGCTAGATCAATTTTATTATTTAAAAACGCTCGCAAACTAAATTCACCTGCTGTAGCTAATCTTGCGCCATAACTACATAAAGTGCTCAATAAAAGCTCTACAATTATCGGATTACCATGACAATGAAACTCAACCACATCTTCACCTGTAAAAGATGCAGGTGCTTGAAAATAAATTGCTAAACCCTTATCAAAAGCCTCTCCTTTCAGATCATAAAAATTTGTAAGGCTTGCTTTTCGAGCCGTTAGGTTTTTGTGTGTGATTTTATTTGCAAGGTTTAAACTAGCTTGGCCAGATAAACGCACAATGGCAAGTGCGCTACGTCCTGTAGCTGTAGCCAGTGCGTAGATTGGTTCTTGCTGTTGTATTTTATTGGGCATAGCTAAACGCCCTTGGCCAATTAAAAACGGTTAATATGCAGCTTTTTCGATACGCTTAGTGATAACGTATTGCTGTGCAATCGACAAAACATTGTTCATTAACCAATACAACACTAAGCCTGCTGGGAAAAATGCCATAAATGCCGTCATCATAATAGGCATCATAGCAAACACCTTGGCTTGCATTGGATCAGGTGGTGTAGGATTCAACTTAAATTGTATATACATACTGATTCCCATCAACAGTGGTAATACAAAAATGGGGTCTTTAATAGACAAATCCTGAATCCAAAATATAAATGGTGCTTGACGTAATTCCACGCTTTCGACTAACACCCAATATAACGCTAAAAATACTGGCATCTGTACAAGAATTGGTAAACACCCTCCAAGCGGATTGATTTTTTCTTTCTTATACATCTCCATCACAGCTTGATTTAGTTTCGACTTATCATCTGCATAGCGCTCACGTAATGCTTGAAATCTGGGCTGTATTTTGCGCATGCGCGCCATGGATTTATAACTTGTTTCAGATAACTTATAAAATAAGAGTTTAATCACTACAGTGACCAAGATAATTGCAACACCCCAGTTACCAACTATTTTATGAAACCACTCTAGCAACCAAAATAAAGGTTTTGACAAAACCGAAAATATGCCGTAGTCAACACTTAAATCTAACCCTTCCGCAACCTTTTCCATTTGATGTTGCAGTTTGGGACCAGCAAAAAGTCTACTTTTAAACTCAGCACTAGAATTTGGTTGTATAGTTTTAGCTTGCGATAACATACCAATCAAATATTGTTTCTCACCAGCAGCTTTAACCTCTTTGCTATAAAACTTGTTTTCTGCTTCTGCATTGGGTATCCACGCAGATACAAAATAGTGTTGCAACATACCTACCCAACCACCAACAACACTCATATTGATAGGTTCTTCTTGAATATCATCAAAAGAATGCTTGTGATAGGCACCGTCGTAATATGCCGTACCCGTGTAAGTTGGTAACCGTAACCAACTACGTGTGCTAGGAATAGGACTATGTCTTAGTTGTTGATATTGCCGGCCAATCCATGTTGTTTTACCTTGGTTATAAACCTTATGCACAACATCAAATACAAAAGAGTTACGGTAAAAAGTGTATATCTTTTCAACACGTATATTATTATCACCAGACCAGTTAAGCTTTACTTGCAAGCTGTCTTTCGCATTTGCTAACTCATAATTGGTTTGTTCCGCAGAGTAAATTTCATGGTGAGTGGGCGCTACTTTACCTGCTCTTACAACACCATTGACTTTGTCGTGTCGTAACCCAGATTGCGCAATATAAGTTTGATCTTCACTGTACAATAACCGAAACGGTTGATCTTGTTTTTCTAAAGAAACTGGATACGTTGGTAAATCAAGTTCACGTATGTCGCCACCTCTTGTATCAATTAACAAATCCAATACATCGGTTTTAACACGCACTAGTTGGCTTTTTGTTAGTTGCTTTTGTACATGAGTTGTTTCTATAGGTTCATGACTTATGTTCGTATTATTTGAAGCATCTGGAATATCATCAAAATCTTGTGTATCCAATGTATCTGTCTCTACAACTTGCGTTTCAGTTTGTTGCGCAACAGGTGTTGGTGGGGCTTGTTCTTGTTGCCAAGTTAACCAGATTAAATACAGTAAAAAAGCCAGAGCTATATATAGGAAAAATCTTTGGTTATCCATGACCTTTGCTCTTTTTAGGAACGAGGTCTACGCCTCCTTCATGCCAAGGATGACAACACATTAAACGCTTTATTGACAGCCAAATGCCTTGTATTACACCATAGCTTTGTACAGCCTCTATGGCGTACTCGGAACATGTAGGATAAAAACGACAATGGTTTCCTATCCAAGGACTTAATAAAAAGCGATATGCTTTAATTACACAAATTAGTAATTTGCTAAAAAACGAATTCATGATATGCCGCTTATGTTCCAATAATTTTTCAGTTGTTGGCTTAATTTCTCGCGTTGCACTTTTTTAATCGGCTTTCTTACAATTATTATAAAATCATTAGCCGGTAATCGTGCTTTGTTTAGTCGAAAACTTTCTCTAATGATCCTTTTAATTAAATTTCTATCCACTGAACGTTTCAGATTTCGTTTTGCAACAATAATGCCTAAACGTGGAAAACCAATATTATTTTCTCTAGATAAAAAGATAAAAACATCGCTACTTGATTTCTTGGCCTGATCAAAAACTCTTTGAAATTGGCTTGCTGTAAGCAGCCTTTCACGATGTGTAAACGAATAGTCGCCTATAGACAATCGTTATGGGCATAAACGTGCTCGACCACGTGCACGACGAGCATTGATCACTGCGCGACCACTTTTTGTTTTCATTCTAGCTCTGAAGCCATGGGTTCGTGCGCGTTTTAGATTACTAGGTTGATATGTACGTTTCACAATTTATCCAGCTTTACTTTCTATCTTTTAAAGGTTTAGGAAAAAGATTTAATAAGGTGCGCAAAAATAGTCGCGCTAATCACATTTGTCAACGGCTATTGTCGGATATTAAACAGTAGATAACAATCCCATTACTGGATAGACTGGTTGGTCCCATAGTTTCACTAGTTATAATAATTACAAGCATATTGGAGTTTCACGCATGACAAGCTCTCTCTGGAAATCATGTGTACATCAACTTGAATCAGAGCTTACTGAACAACAACTTAACACTTGGATTCGTCCATTACATGCCATTGAGAATGATGGTGAAGTAACTTTGCTCGCTCCCAATCGTTTTGTTTTAGATTGGGTACAGGACCACTTTTTAGAACGTATAGACGAGTTAATTTATGCTGACAACAGATCCAGTACAAACCATGTTGTTTTAGAAATTGGTAGTAATGAAAAAAGTATTTTGTCACCTAAAGTAGAACAAATAACAACAAATGCTGAAGTTGCGGCAGTTAAGCTTCAGCAATACACACACAATCTTAATCCTAACTTTACTTTTGATACTTTTGTTGAAGGTAAATCTAACCAATTACCTAAAGCTGCTGCTTTACAAGTCGCTAGTCATCCAGGTGGCGCCTACAATCCATTATTAATTTATGGTGGTGTAGGGCTTGGCAAAACTCATTTACTACATGCCATAGGCAATCAAATGTTAGCAAATGATTCGTCAGTAAAAATCGTTTATCTACACTCAGAACGCTTTGTTGCTGATATGGTCAAAGCTTTACAACACAATGCTATTAGCGAATTCAAACGCTACTACCGTTCTGTCGATGCACTATTAATTGATGACATTCAATTTTTTGCTGGTAAAGAACGCTCTCAAGAAGAATTTTTCCATACTTTCAACACCTTATTGGAAGGGCAACGACAAGTTATCCTCACTTGCGACCGCTATCCAAAAGAAGTAGATGGACTAGAAGAAAGATTAAAATCTCGTTTTGGCTGGGGGTTAACACAGTCTATTGAACCACCGGAATTAGAAACCCGTGTAGCTATCATGCAACGTAAGGCTGAATTATTAAATGTAGCGTTGCCAAGTGAAGTTGCCTTCTTCATAGGCAAACGCATCCGCTCTAATATACGTGAACTCGAAGGTGCCCTACGCCGCGTAATAGCTAATGCACAATTTACCGGTTCAGCAATTACTTTAGATTTTGCAAAAGATGCTTTACACGACTTATTAGCTCTACAAGACAAGCTTATTACTATCGATAATATTCAAAAAACTGTTGCTGAATATTACAAAATTCGTGTCTCTGACTTACTTTCAGCACGTCGTAGCCGATCTATAACTCGACCCCGACAAATGGCAATGTCTTTAGCAAAAGAATTAACTAACCATAGCCTACCGGAGATTGGTGATGCCTTTGGTGGACGTGACCACACTACTGTATTGCATGCATGCAGAAAGGTTATGAGCTTACGTGAAAGTGATTCAAGGCTAAGTGATGACTATATCAACTTGCTTCGCAGCTTAAGTAGTTAATAGACTGTGGATAAAAAGTGCTATAGTTCGTATAAGATACGCCAATATATAGTTATACCTGAATATATCTATAAAATAAGCTAGATTACACTTATTTTACATTTGTATTTTCTATTACAATATATTGAATCATAAGAGTTAATTTAAGTTATCCACAAAAAAATCTCTACTTAATAACTATAACTAAATATAACTAATATGCAGTTATCTATAACACGTGAAGACTTACTCAAACCCTTGCAACAAATAATTGGTGCTGTGGAACGTCGTCAGACGATGCCTGCACTGAGTAATTTATTATTACGTAGTAATAACGGCGGGTTTTCCATGACAGCTACAGATTTAGAAGTTGAACTAATAGCTTCTTTAGCAACAGAACTTACAGATGTCGGTAGTGTGACAATACCGGCTAGAAAGTTATTAGATATTTGTCGTTCTTTACCTGATCAGGCTGAGCTTGAAATCAGCTCAAGCAATGAGAAAGTTAAAGTTAGTTCAGGACGAAGTCGTTTTACACTAGCAACTTTGCCCGTTGAAGACTTTCCAACTATTGATGATTTAGAATTAGATACAAGTGTCATCATGTCAGAAGGTGATTTACGTAACTTAATTGATAAAACAGCATTCGCTATGGCGCAACAGGATGTACGTTATTATCTAAATGGAATGTTACTTGAAGTGGATGCTGAGCAAATCAAGACAGTTGCTACAGACGGTCATCGTCTTGCTTTATCGAAAATAGATTATAAGTCTGACACAGATAGTGTTAAGCAGATAATTATACCGCGCAAAGGAGTGCAGGAGTTACAACGTTTACTTACGCATGAAGAGAATCAAATTACGGTTTCGCTAGGTAAAAATCATATACGTGTAAGTCTACCAAATTTACAATTCACTTCTAAGCTCATTGATGGTCGCTTTCCGGAGTATCAAAGAGTATTACCTGAAGCGGAAGGAAATCGGGCTAATATGGATAAAGGCCTTTTAAAACAAGCACTTACACGTGCATCTATTTTATCTAATGAAAAATATAAAGGCATTCGACTTATATTTGATGACAATAAGCTCGTCATTCAAGCTCATAATCCGGAGCATGAGGAAGCAGAGGATGAGTTAGAAATTGATTATCAAGGTGAACCACTTGAAGTTGGTTTTAATGTAGTCTATTTACTAGATGTATTGAATTCACTAGAAACTGATGAAGTGGAAATTATTATTAAGGACGCAAATAGTAGCGCTCTAATCATTTCATCGGGTAAGCAAGTGAGTCGTTACGTAGTTATGCCAATGCGCTTGTAATCTTATTTGTTTTAATACCCTTTCATTTGTCGCTACAAACTCTATTAGTTAATAATTTCCGTATTATTGAGTATCTAGAGCTTTCTCTAGCTAGAGATGCCACGTTATTTTGTGGTGAAAACGGTGTTGGTAAAACTAGTATATTAGAAGCAATTGATTTTTTAAGTCGTGGTAGATCTTTTAGAAGTCGGCGATTAGAGCCACTACTTCGTTCAGGAACAGAAACGATAACTGTAAGTGGCGAGGTGTTGGTGGGCAACAACATTATTCATCTTGGTATTCAAAAATCGGTAAAGGAAACTTCATTACATTGTAATCAACAACAAGTTTCCTCTATTTCTAATCACGCAAATTATTTACCGATAGTAAGTTTACATCCTGAAAGCCATCAACTCGTACAGGGCGGCGCTAGATATAGAAGAAACTATATAGACTGGTGTGCGTTTCACGTGAAACAAGAATTTTTAACAGATTGGCGAAAATACAATAAATGTTTGCGTCAGCGTAATCAGATATTAAAACAAATTACAAATAATTCAAAAGAGTTGCGAGCATGGACACAAGAACTAAGCGATATCGGTGAAAATATAGATTATGCAAGATATAAGACGTTTAGCGAAATTAGCCCCTATTTCAAGAAATTTAGCAGCAAATTATTGCCAGAATGTAAAATCGCCTGGGATTACAAACGAGGTTGGGATGATAAGTTACCTTTAAGTGAAGCCTTACAGCAAGTAGCAGTACGAGACCTGCAGTTAAAAACTACACAACGGGGGCCACATCGTGCAGAAATTAACATTTTACTGAATGATCAAGGTGCTTCTATGGCTGCATCTAGAGGACAACAAAAACTAATTGCTGCTTGCTTAATGTTGGCACAAATCGAATATGTTCAAGCGCAGAAAGATCTTAAGTGTATAGTGTTGTTAGATGATGTCCGTGCCGAATTAGATCAGGAACATACCGAGGCGTTATTTTCATCACTGCAAGCACTTAAGAGCCAGGTGATGGCAAGTGCCATTGAGCCAGAACAGGTTAATTTACAGGGTTGGGATAAAACAAAAGTGTTCCACGTGAAACAAGGGAACTGTGAGCTAATCAGCTAAACTACTGTTATAATTATAAGTTATGCAAATTTAATAAGGTTGTCATGTCTTACGATTCCACGAGTATTAAAGTATTAAAGGGTCTGGAAGCAGTCCGTAAGCGACCAGGTATGTATATTGGCGATACGGATGATGGTACAGGCTTGCACCATATGGTTTTTGAGGTAGTGGATAATTCTATCGATGAAGCCTTAGCCGGGCATTGTACTGAAATCCAAGTCAATATTCATTCAGATGGTTCGATTTCTGTTGCAGATGATGGCCGTGGTATTCCTGTAGATATGCATGAAGAAGAAAACCGATCTGCTGCAGAAGTTATTATGACGGTTTTACACGCAGGCGGTAAATTTGATGATAACTCATATAAAGTCTCTGGAGGTTTGCATGGTGTAGGTGTCTCCGTAGTAAATGCACTTTCATCGCAGCTTATTCTTACTATAAACCGTGGTGGTTATTCGTATAAGCAGGAATATAAATTGGGAGAACCACTGCATCCCTTGGAAAAGCTCACTAAAACCGATAAGACTGGTACCATTATTCAGTTCACACCCAGTCCAGATATCTTTAGTGATACTGAATTTCATTACGATGTATTAGCAAAGCGGTTACGTGAACTATCATTTTTAAATTCTGGAGTGTGTATCACTTTAAAAGATGAACGTTCCGGAAAAAGTGATACTTTTCAATATGATGGAGGTATCCGCGCGTTTGTTGAACATCTTAATAAAAAGAAAACTCCACTGCATGAAACCGTTATCTATATAAACACTGATCGGCAAGATACGGGGGTAGAAGTCGCTTTACAGTGGAATGATTCCTATCAAGAAAATATTTTTTGTTTTACTAATAACATTCCACAGCGTGATGGGGGAACGCACTTAGCTGGTTTGCGTGGTGCTCTTACACGCTCTTTAAATCAATATATGGAAAAACAGGGTATTACCAAAAAATATAAGATTTCCATGACTGGAGATGATGTGCGAGAAGGGCTTACAGCAGTGCTATCTGTAAAACTACCTGATCCTAAATTTTCTTCTCAAACAAAAGACAAGTTGGTTTCATCAGAAGTAAAAGGTGTTGTTGAATCTACCTTGTCGGAATGTTTACAAGATTTCATGATGGAGAATCCTGCGGAAGCGAAGGGTATCGTTGGGAAAATAGTGGAAGCGGCACGCGCACGCGAAGCAGCGCGGAAAGCGAGGGAAATGACGCGTCGTAAAGGCGCATTGGATGTTGCTGGCCTGCCTGGCAAATTAGCAGATTGCCAAGAAAAGGATCCAGCATTAAGTGAGCTATTTTTAGTAGAGGGTGATTCTGCTGGAGGTTCAGCTAAACAGGGTAGGGATCGACATACACAAGCGATTTTGCCTTTAAAGGGAAAAATTCTAAACGTAGAAAAAGCACGCTTTGACAAAATGTTGTCGTCTGCAGAGGTTGGTACGCTTATTACAGCATTGGGTTGTGGTATTGGCAAAGAGGAATTTGATGCCGATAAGCTTCGTTACCACCGCATTATTATCATGACAGATGCAGATGTGGACGGCTCTCATATACGCACTCTTTTGTTGACGTTTTTTTATAGACAAATGCCCGAGTTAATTGAGCGTGGACATATTTATATAGGTCAACCACCACTATATAAAGTTAAAAAAGGTAAACAGGAACAGTATGTAAAAGACGATGCTGAGTTAAATGCGCATTTATTACAGCAAGCTTTAGATGGCACGACGATGCATGTAAATGCCAAAGCTCCTGCGATATCTGATAGTGCGCTGGAGGAACTAAGTAAAAATCATTATGCAGCTATGTCAACAGTACAAAGATTAAGCCGCACACATGATCAAGAAGTATTAATTGAAATGTTGCGTAACCCTGCGCCCGAAATAGACTCTTTGGAAAGTAAAGATACACAAAAAGCCATCAATAAGTGGTTTAGTAATATTGCTGAAAAATTAAATTCACAACAAGGGACAGGCTTACAATTTACAGTTAATCAAGAATGGGATGCAGAACCAGCACAAATAGCGATGGTGAAATGGGTACATGGTTTAGCTAAAGACGATATTTTTAGTGAAGATTTTTTTATGTCTGCAGATTTTAGATTGTTACGTAATTTAGCTATACAGCTTGATGGTTTGTTAGAAAAAGGTGCGTTTATACAACGCGGAGAACGTAAACTTGAGTCGCAGGATTTTATCGAAATGATGGAATGGCTTAAGGAAGAAGCCAAACGTGGGCAAACCATTCAACGTTATAAAGGTCTTGGAGAAATGAACCCTGAGCAACTTTGGGAAACGACCATGAATCCGGATTCACGTCGTTTGATGCAAGTAAACATTGAGGATGCCGTAGCTGCGGATGAAGTATTCACTACATTAATGGGGGATCAAGTGGAACCACGCCGTGATTTTATTGAGCAAAATGCGCTTGCTGCTTCGAATTTAGATGTGTAGAGATTCGATTGGTCCCATTTCTCAACGCATTAGTCACATATGTACTGGGAAACAGCGCAAGTAAAACTCAATATAGAGAGTTGGTAATTTAAGCGCTGTAATCACTAGGAGCACTTATGGAAATCGGAAGTATTGTTGTTCTAGCTATTTTAGTTATTGTCGCAGGTTATGCCGTTGTTATTTATAACAGTCTCGTATCTTTAAAACATGCGGTCAGTAAAGCTTGGGCTAACATCGATGTGCTGTTGAAACAACGACACGATGAGCTACCTAAATTAGTGGAAGTGTGTAAGCAGTACATGGGTTATGAACAAGAAGCGTTACAAAAAGTCATGGAAGCAAGAACACGCGTTTCTAACGCACAACAACAGGGAGATATGGGTGCCTTAGGTGCAGCAGAAGGCATGTTGCGTATGGGTTTAGGTAATTTATTTGCGGTTGCAGAAGATTACCCTGATCTTAAAGCTAATGAAAACTTTCAACATTTGCAGCAGAGAATTTCTGGTTTAGAGAATTCTATTGCGGATCGTAGAGAGTTTTATAATGAAAGTGTAAATCGTAATAATGTTCGTATAGAACAATTTCCTGACGTTATTATTGCAAAATTCTTTTCTTTCAAAGCAT
Source organism: Gammaproteobacteria bacterium (assembly GCA_965223115.1). GTDB lineage: Bacteria > Pseudomonadota > Gammaproteobacteria > UBA4575 > UBA4575 > CBDCUI01. The sequence continues at coordinate 2,306,651 of OZ244982.1, read as the reverse complement.
TTGAGTTACTTGAATTCGATCAATCAGAATTAAAAGATGTCAATGTAAAAGCATTATTTACTTAAAGAATTTTACATACAGGGATTCGTTTAATTTTAACTATCAAGTTTTAGAAAAACTTATACGTCAGCTCTTTAATGCAAGGGTTTTCACATTACAGCAGTGGGGACTGGTTTTTATTAATCGCACTTTGCATTGCTGCTGTCGCATCGCTATTTTACTCATTCAAAATGTTTCATCGTGCACGTCTTATCGAAGACATGCCTACCTCTAAAATACGTTCTGCGATACAAGGTTATGTAGAACTTTATGGTAAAGCGGTGTGGTTAGACGGCCCCGAAATTATTGCACCTTTAACAGGGCTACCTTGTGCATGGTATTCCTTTTCAATAGAAGAACGTAATCAACATGGCAACAATAAATGGCGGCGTATTGATCATGGAATAAGTGATCATTTATTTATGCTGAAAGATGAGACAGGGGAATGTGTAATTGATCCGGATGGAGCAGAAGTGACGCCCAGTATTACGGATACCTGGTATGGGTCGAAACCAAAACGAACATTGGATGCATTAAAAAACTATCCAGTACTAAATATGTTAAACAAAACCGGTGCACTGACTAATGCACCGTATCGTTATACAGAACGACGTTTAAATATAAATGAATTTGTATATGCTATAGGAGAATTCAAATCGGTAGGCACAGATTATCGAAAAGAGACGAATCAATTAGTGCGTGATTTTTTAAATAAACTCAAACGCGATAAGGCTAAACTAGCTGAGTATGATGAAGACCAAGATGGAAATATTGATCAGGAAGAGTGGGAAAATGCGAGAAAAGATGCAAAAAATGCTGCTATAGAAGCACAATTAAATAACCCCTTACCCAAAGCAACTCATATACTTAAGAAACCCGAAGTAAAAAAATACCAACCATTTTTACTATCTGCCAAAGCTGAATCACATTTATCTCGACACAATAAAATTTTTTCAATAGTTTTAGCTATTCTTTTCATCATTCTTAGTGTAGGAATATTTTTAAAATTATTTGGTGGCCTATAAGGCAACAAAAATAATTTACCTAAAATTTAGTTAAGGCATAATGCTTTAGTATGAAAAAATACATATTATGGCTATTCATTTTAACCGTGGGGCAGGGACTGCAAGCAGAACAAACTGCATATATAACCGATTCATTACGTTTACGGGTATATGTAGAGCCTAATGATGCCAGTGAGATAGTGCAAACACTTGACAGTGGAGATTCTATCGAGTTACTAGAAACACAAGGCTCATTCAGTAAAGTTCGCACTTATGATGGTACAGTTGGTTGGGTTAAATCTGCATTCGTAGTAACAGAACCTCCTGAGAAGTTGCTTTACTATTCTGTAAGTGAAGAAAATGAAAAACTAAAAGAAAAAATAGAAAGTTTACAAAGTGGTTCAAATTCACCAAATGATGATCGAGTTGAAAAGTTAAAACAAACATTAGCAGAGCAACAGAATACAAATAAAATTTTGCAAGCACAAATAGAGGCATTACAAAAAAATATTTCTCAAAATAAACTAGATATAAATTCTAGTGAGCTGAAGAATCACGAAGAGCTTACTGACCAAGCAAATTTTATTAATTATAAATTTTTATTGATAATAGCTGCCATAGTATTGTTACTTGGTTTTTGGTTAGGCATAAATATTTCATCTATGCGTATGCGTAAGCGCTTGCATGGTTATAAGTTGGAGTGAATATTAAATGAAAATTGCTTCTTGGAATGTGAATTCATTACGCGTGCGATTACCACAAGTGCTCGACTGGCTACAAGACAATCCAGTTGATGTATTAGCTTTACAAGAAACAAAAATGGTAGATGAAAGTTTTCCCGTGGATGAAATACAAGAAGCTGGTTACCAGGCTCAATATTCTGGGCAGAAAACCTATAATGGTGTGGCTACGCTATCAAAACAAGAAAGCAGTGACGTGCTTAAGGATATAAAAGACTTAGATGATCCACAGCGAAGAATATTGGCTGTTACTGTGGATGATATCCGCATACTGAATCTGTATGTGGTAAATGGTAAAGAAGTAGGTTCTGATAAATTTGCATATAAACTGGATTGGTTAAAGAAGGTAACTGCTTTTATTAAAAAAGATCTAAAAAAATATTCTAACTATGTGGTGTTAGGTGACTTTAATATTGCTCCAGAGGATGCAGATGTACACGACCCCGAAGCCTGGAAAGAAAAAATTCTTTGTAGTAGCAAAGAGCGTAAAGCATTACAGGCGATAATCGATCTTGGTTTTGTAGACACCTTTCGCTTATTTGACCAAGAAGAAAATACCTTTAGCTGGTGGGATTACCGTGCGGCAGGATTTCAAAGAAATTTAGGCTTACGTATTGATTTGATATTAGCTAGCAGAGCCTTGGAGGCAAGCTGTAATTTTAGTGTGGTGGATAAAGCACCACGAAGCAATGAGCGACCTTCAGACCATGCCCCCATAATTGCTGAATTTATGTAGCTATAATTCATTAAAACACACGAAAATATAGCTAATTTCTAAAAAAATACTATTCAGCAATTAATCTAATAGGCTGTTTGTTAATCACTTTTGACACAATGCAGTATGAAATTTGAATTTTAAGAGCACTTGTGAGTAGAAAGCCCATGGTGAATTTGTATCGAAATAAACAGCTATAAAAATTTAAAATCACAAGGCTTTTTAAAAAAAGTACTAACAGAATCATCTTGCACTTGGCAGAAAGACGCAGTTAAGAGAAACTCTGTTCCACAAATCCACAACCTGGGAGTAAATAATGCGCAATATTATGGTGATTAATTCCAAGGGTGGTTCAGGGAAGACCACAGTAGCAACCAATTTAGCTTCTTATTTCGCCTCTCAAAATAAAAAAGTTGTTTTAATGGATTATGACCCACAGGGCAGCAGTATGGCATGGCTTGCGGCAAGATCAGCTGCTCGTACGCCTATCGAGGGTATTTCCGCCTATAAAAAAAGTGCCAAACGCCCGAGTAGAAAAACAGATTTCGTTATTTTTGATGCACCTGCTGGTTTACATGGTGGGCAGCTCAGCAAAATGGTGAGCAAGGCCCAAACTATTATAATTCCCGTGCTGCCTTCGCCTATAGATATGCGAGCTGCGGGTGACTTCATTGCTGAAATAAAGAAGTTAGCACCCGTACAACGTAAACGAGCCAAGCTTGCACTGATTGCAAATCGCTCACGTGACTATACTAATATTTACTGGGAGCTAGATGATTTTTTAAGTAAACAGCGCATTCCGTTTTTAACTATGTTGAGAGACAGTCAACATTATATCCGTGCGGCTGAGCGTGGGTTGGGTATTTTTGAAATGGCTCCCGCAGCTACCGAGCTTGACCGTGAGATGTGGCAGCCCATCATAAAGTGGGTGAAAAGTAAGCGTAGCCAGCCGTAAAATTAATAATCAGGTTAGTCAAAAAACCATACTCTATGTAAATTATATATTGTTATGGTATGGGTGTGTTTTCGTGAATAGATTGTATAAATTTAAAACTTTAATTTTGATAATTGTGGTACTTAATATGGCCATATTTTTTGCTAGCCATGTCGTTGCAGGTACAGAGACTAAGACAATAGCTAAAGCGGATTACGTTGTAGTAAAAAAAGCGGAACGCAAACTTTATTTATATCGCGGCAGTGAAATACTCAAAACCTATCGTATTGCACTAGGCAAACAACCAGATGGCCATAAACAGCGTTCTGGTGACTCTCGAACTCCTGAAGGAATTTATACATTGGATTGGCGTAATCCAAATAGTAAATTTTTTCGTTCTATCCATATCTCTTACCCAAACTACAGTGACAATCGAGGCGCACGAGAACGTGGTGATTCTCCAGGTGGTGCCATCATGATTCATGGTCAGCCAAGTAATTGGGTGGAAAGAACCAAGCTATTATTTAAAGAAGATGATTGGACGGAAGGCTGTATTGCTGTACAAGATCATGAAATGTTAGAGATATGGAATGCTGTGGATGATGGCACACCAATTGAAATTGTTCCTTAAGACAGTTATTTTGCGAAGACTTTTTTTAGTAAGTCTGTAGTTCTTGCAACAGGATCTGTTCTAATCTTAGCTTCTTCAATCGCTAAATAATGAAAAATTCCATCCATACCTTTTTCAACGACATAGCTGCTTAAATCTGCTTGCACATCTGGAACCAAAGGCAGTTTTTTATACTGCCCCATTACATTATCATAATTTTTTATCGCTCCTGCTTCGGATAAGCTATCGTTGACTATAGGAGTGAATTCTTTAACTAAGTCTGGTGTCATTTTGGTTTGAAAATAACGTGTTGCAGCATCATTAGCACCACCAAGAATTTCACGTGCATCATCTAATGTCATTGTTGAAATAGCATTTAAGAATAATTGCTTGGCTTTAGGTGTAGCTATTTCTGCAGCACGATTTAAGCGTGTTTCTAAATCATCCAACATACTGCTCATACCTACTTTATCTAATGTAGATTGCACTTTCTGTAAGTTATTTGGCAGGGGAATATGTATATTAGGATCCTTATTGAAACCATCCGTTGTACCTAATTGATTTACTACTAAATCAGACCCAACACGTAATGCTTCTTTTAAACCTGAAGTGATTTCACTATTTGTTAAGCTATCTGTTGTAGTAGAAGTTATACCTGATTCTTCCAAAAAATCTTTGGCTTTGTCTAGCCAACCTGCTTGTAGAGTACCCAAATATAAACATGTTGCACTTGCAACAATTAAATTTTTAAATTTCATTATGAATTTTCTCACAGGATATTAATTAGTTTGACTTTCAGGAAGAATATTTGTTTCATGTTTGCGACTGTATTTTCGCCATAAAAAAAGTGCAATTAAAATAGAAGGTATGCCTAAAAGCCCTGCATAAATAAAAAATTGTACGTAACCATAGTTGTCGACAATTTTACCTGAGAAGCCCCCCATAAACTTTGCCGGTAAGAGCATTAACGAACTGAATAAAGCATATTGTGTGGCAGTATAAGCGCGATTGGTCAAGCTGGATAAATAAGCAATAAATGCAGATCCGGCGATACCGCCACTTAAATTATCTGCTGTAATCACCATAGCGAGTAAAATAATTTCTGGGCCTTGTGTGGCTAGCCATGCAAAAATTATATTTGTGATTACCACCAATATGGCTGAAACCACTAACATGCACATCACTCCAAAGCGCATAACTAATACCCCACCAAGTAATGCGCCAAAGATAGTTACCGCGATACCAAAGGTCTTTGATACCCAACCAATTTGTGTATCTGTAAAACCCATATCTACATAAAGTGGGCCTGCCATTACGCCCATCGTGATGTCGCTGATTCGAAACAAACCGATGAAGAGCAAAATGATAAGAGCCATAGTGCCATTGCGAGTGAAAAAATCTATAAACGGACAAACAACAGCACCTATAAACCAAGCAATGATAAAACGCAGACGTTTGGGTAAATGAGAAGAATTATCTAGAAACTGAACAACACGCCCTTCTTGTTGCCACGTTTGTTGGTCAATTTTTCGTTTAGGCTCTGAAATTAGTAACGTTGTAATGAGCCCAACTAACATGGCACAACCCATTACAAAGTAAGCAAGGTTCCAAGAAAAACTGCCAGCAATAATAGTGGCGCCACCACCTGCCAATATAAGACCCAGTCGATAGCCGAGCTGGTATGTGCCTGCCATGGCACCCTGTTGATCTACTGGTACTGCTTCAATACGCCATGCATCGATACTGATGTCTTGAGTGGCCGAAGAAAAAGCGACTAGTAATGCGGCAATGACTAAAGTATTTAGTTGTAATTCTGGGTTTGTGTCTGCCATCCACCATAAGCCAAGTAGTACACCCAATTGTGCTAGCAGCATCCATGCTCTTCTTTGCCCTAGCCAGTTTGTTAACAAAGGTAAAGGTAAACGATCCACTAAAGGTGCCCACAGAAACTTTAAGCCATATAAAAGTGTAACCCATGAGACGAAACCAATGGTGCTTCTATCGATACCTTCTCGGCGTAACCATATTGAGAGCGTTCCAAAAACTAGAAATAAAGGTAATCCGGCTGAAAAGCCTAGGAACAACATGGCGATAACCTTAGGTTCTTTATAAACCTTCAAAGCATCTAACCAAGTGATGTTACTTTTTCCCGAGTTCAAATTTTTAAGTCATAGTTTATAGTAAGTGGAGCATGATCAGAAAAGCGTTCGTTTTTATATATACTTTCTTTAGTCGCAGTATTTTTAAGCTTTGGTGTAGCAATGTGATAATCAATACGCCAACCTACATTTTTAGCCCAAGCTTGACCGCGATTTGACCACCAAGTGTATTGGTCTTCTTGTTGATTGAGTTCGCGGAAAATATCGATATAGCCAATTTCATTAAACAAAGTATCTAACCAAGCACGTTCTTCAGGCAGAAAGCCGGAGTTTTTCATATTGCCACGCCAATTTTTTAAATCGATTTTCTTATGTGCAATATTCCAATCACCACAAATAATATAATCTTTACGTCGCCGTTTTAGTTTTTTTAGATGCTGCATAAAACTTTCCATAAAGCGAAATTTTGCTTGCTGACGTTTTTCGCTTGATGAGCCTGAGGGTGCGTAAAGAGAAATGATTGCGAGATTACCAAATTGAACTTCCAGATAGCGACCTTCGCTATCAAATTCATCATCACCATAAGCACGAACAACTCTTTGAGGCTTATGTTTACTATAAATGGCAACACCACTGTAACCTTTTTTTACTGCATCTACGTAGTAACAGTGATAATTTTTTGGAAAATATATCGAGTCACCTTCTAGCTGATGAATCTGTGCTTTGGTTTCTTGCACACATACTACATCGGCCTTTTGTTTTTCTAGCCAAGCAAAAAAACCTTTGCGCGCCGCTGCGCGTATACCGTTTGCATTAATAGTGATTACACGCATATATAAAAGAGCTTAGTCCAATTGAGGTTGGTTTTTAGTACACTAGCAAAGATCAAGCTATAAAAATATCTATATGAAAAATAGTTCGAAGTTTATTCAGTTTGCTATAGAACAAGGTGTACTGCAATTTGGTGAGTTTACACTTAAGTCTGGCCGAGTAAGCCCATATTTTTTTAATGCAGGGAGGTTTAATGATGGCAAGTCCCTAGATGTTCTAAGTGGATTTTATGCGCAAGCCATAGTAGATGCGAAGCTAGACTTCGATATGTTATTTGGGCCAGCCTATAAAGGTATTCCACTTGTTGCTTGTGTTGCAGTGGCTTTATCACGTGATCATGGACAAAACTTCCCATATGCATTTAATCGTAAAGAAATAAAAAGATATGGTGACGGGGGGCAAATTGTTGGAGCACCTTTACAAGGCAAAGTGCTCATCATTGATGATGTTATTACGGCAGGAACAGCAGTCCATGAAGCTATGCAGATTATAAGCCAATCACAAGCTCAGGCTGCTGGTGTTGTGATTGCTTTTGATCGCCAAGAACAGGGTAAGGATAAAAATATTTCTGCTGTAGCTGAGGTGGAGCAGGAATTTAAGATGAAAGTGATCAGCGTTGCCAGTGTGACGGAACTTATAGGCTATGCTGAGTCCAAGCAGGTATACACAAAAGAGTTAAGTGAGCTTAAAAATTACTTGGGAAAATATAAATCTGTATAACCATTTAAATAATATGGTTATATAATGATGCCTTATAGCTATAGCCTATATGCGTCTATTTGACGAGTGAACCCAGTTTGGCGATTAAATTGTTCGCTTACACTCTGAGTCAATGTTATTTAGGAGTAAAATTGTTCGTCTTAGGTTTGTTGTAAAGATATATGTTTCCACAGCGATTAATGACTAAATTTTTTGCCTTTTTAGTAACTGCCACTGTCACTATGAACTCTGTTCAAGCAGAGTTTTATCGTTGGGTAGATGATGAAGGCACTATTCACTATAGCGATAGTCTGCCTCCTCAGCAATCACAGCGTGAACAAGACGTTATCAATGAATATGGTCGAACCGTTAAGACTATATCAGCACCAAAGACAGATGCTGAATTAAAAGAAGAAGCACGTCTGGCAAAAATAGAAGAGGAAAAGCGTAAGCAACAACAAGTAGCCGAACATAGAGATCGCACTTTACTAGCCATGTATTTATCAGTTGATGATATCGAACTCGTTCGGGACGAGCGTCTTGCCACAGTCGATTCTGCTATAGAGATTACCAAATTAAGGAAAAAGAAATTTATTAAAAAGTTGCAAGACCTCGATGCCTCTGAACAACGTCTAAAAGAAAATGGAACGGGAACACCTGAATGGTTAAAAAAGAGTCGCGAACACTATAAGAGCCAGCTAGCAAATGTAGAGCGTATTCTTGAAATTAAAGAGAGAGAAAAGCTTACTATCAAAAAACGATTCTCAGGAGAGATTAATCGTTATATAGAACTTAAAGAACCCGGCCTAGCCGCACAATAAAGTTCCCACGCCTTGGTCAGTAAATAGCTCTAATAAAACGGCGTGTTGTACACGGCCATCAATGATGTGAGCTGTTTTAACTCCAGACGATATTGCATCCCAGGCACAATTCACTTTGGGCAACATACCGCCTTCAATTACACCACTGGATATAAGTTCTTCAATTTCTTGATGCTTAAGCCCAGTAAGTAATTGCCCATCTTTTTTTACTCCTGCTGTGTTGGTTAGCAGAATTAATTTTTCTGCACCTAATACAGCAGCAATTTTACCGGCTACAAAATCGGCATTAATATTTAATGCTTCACCATCTTCACCAATACCGATTGGTGCAATGATCGGAATAAAGCGCTCTTCTTTTAGATGATTAAGCAAGCCGGGATTAATACCTACTACCTCTCCTACATGCCCTAAATCTATAATTTCAGGTACTTCAAGCTCTGGTGTAGCTCGCGTGATTTTAAGTCTCTTTGCGTGAATCAAACCACCATCTTTGCCTGTTATTCCTATAGCACGACCACCGTGTTGATTAATAAGCTGTACGATTTCCTTATTGACCAAACCACCTAATACCATTTCAACGACATCCATGGTTTCGCTGTCGGTAACACGCATACCATCAATAAATTCACTCTTTTTCCCAAGCTTTTCCAGTAGTTTCCCAATTTGTGGCCCTCCACCATGCACAATGACAGGGTTAATGCCTACAAGCTTTAATAAAACCATATCGCGGGCAAAACTACTTTTAAGATTTTCATCTACCATGGCATTGCCGCCGTATTTAATAACAACGGTTTTGCCGGAAAATTTTTGTATATAAGGTAAGGCCTCAATTAAGACCTTAGCAATGTTCGCAGCATTTTGTTTTTGCATGAAGTTTTTAAAAAGGAAGTTCTAAGGCGCTATCTATTTTTTTCATTTGTTCACGAAAAGAGGTTTGCATATCTTCAATTTGTGTAGTGTTTTCCGCTTCAAATCTAATTACTAACGATGGAGTTGTATTAGAAGCTCGTACCAAACCCCAACCATAGGGATAGTCAGCACGGATACCATCAATAGTGGTAATCTCCGCTCCAGGCAGATTTACTTGTTTGGCAAACTGTTGCATGAATTTATGTTGTGCACCATCTTCTTGAAAGTGCACGTTTAATTCCGGTGTGTTTACTGCATTGGGCAAGGAAGAAAATAGTTCACTGCTGGACAAATTCTGTTTAGCAATAATCTCTAGCAAACGTGCCGCACTATATAGGGCATCATCAAAACCATACCAACGCTCTTTAAAGAAAATATGCCCACTCATTTCACCAGCTAATAAGGCTCCGGTTTCGGCCATTTTATTTTTAATAAATGAATGTCCGGTTTTCCACATAATCGGCTCGCCACCAGCCTGTTCGATAACGGTTTGTAAATTTCTAGTCGACTTCACATCAAAAATAATTTTTGCACCGGTATTTCTAGATAACACATCGCGTGAATACAACATCATTTGACGGTCTGCCCAAAGCACCTTGCCTTGATCATCAATTACCCCTACACGATCACCATCACCGTCAAAGGCAAGCCCTAAGTCTAAGTTTTTTTGTTTTACGAGCGTGATTAAGTCTTCAAGGTTTTTTGGGTCACTGGGGTTTGGGTGGTGATTTGGAAAAGTACCATCAATATCACAAAATAATGGTTCGACTTCACAACCAAGTTTTTTAAATAATTCTAATGCTGCAGGACCAGGCACGCCATTACCACAATCCACACCGATATGTAATGGGCGTTCTAACGAGACATCTTCACAAATGCGCTGAATATAGTTTGGCAATAGATTTTCTTGTCGAAAACTTCCGGATGCGTTATTTAATTTATTATCGACTATGCATTGGTAGACGGCTTGAATATCGTCACCATGTAGGGTCTTACCATCCATAACAATCTTTAAACCATTATATTCCGGAGGATTGTGGCTGCCCGTTACCATCACACCTGCTCCCGTATTCAATTTATAAGTTGCGTAATACAAAACAGGTGTAGGTACTTCGCCAATGTCCACAACATCACGCCCACTGGCTTGAAATCCTTGGCTTAATTGATTCGCTAGTGTTGCACTGGATAAGCGCCCGTCTCTTCCAATGACTACAGTTTGACTTTGAGGGTAAAGACTCCCCAAAGCTTGGCCGATAAGTTTTACAACTTCTGGTGTTAGAGCGGTTTCTACAATGCCACGAATATCGTAGGCGCGAAATATGTTTTGATCTATATGCATAAAAGTAAATTAATAGTTTGTTATGCAGTACCGGTATGGCCAAAGCCACCTGCACCGCGATCGGTTTCAGTAAATTCTTCTACAATTTCAAATTCAGTTTGTACGATGGGGACAATCACTAATTGTGCAATACGATCACCAACATTTATATTAAATATTTGTGAACCGCGGTTCCAAAGCGATACCATCAATGGACCCTGGTAATCAGAATCAATTAATCCAACTAAATTACCGAGCACGATGCCATGTTTATGGCCTAAACCCGAGCGTGGCAATATTGTGGCAGCTAAGCCAGGATCTTGAATATAAATAGAGATTCCAGTAGGGACTAAAACTGTTTCACCAGGTTTTATTTGTATGTCTTTTTCTAGACAGGCACGTAAATCCATTCCTGCAGATCCTGAGGTTGCATAAGTAGGAAGAGGGATTTCTTTGCCGATTCTGTTATCGAGGATTTTGACTTCTGTCTTTGATGTTTTTAAGGATTGTGACATTGCTTCTTTTTTGTGTGCTTGCATAGCGTTCTGCAATTAATGTTATTAGTCTACGTGCAATTTTAGTTTTTTTATCACGCTCAAGCGAGCAATGCCCACCTGGCCAGTAGACTTCGAGAGCATTTTCTTCGCTATCAAAGCCAATATGTGGATCTGCGACATTATTTCCCGCAATCATATCGAGTCGCTTATTGTTTAATTTTTGTAGTGCATACTTTTCAAGCTCACGTGTTTCGGCGGCAAAGCCGACTACATAAGGGCGATGATCACGTTTGGTAACTTCAGCAATAATGTCAGGGTTGCGTACTAAATTTAGAGACAAGTCATCATGTAATTTTTTTATCTTTTCTGTTTGTTTTGCAACCGGGCGATAATCAGCTACAGCCGCACAACAGATAAATATATGTTGTTCCTCTATATGTTGTTCTACTGTACTTAGCATTTCCAGTGCAGTGGTTACCTCAATACAATGAATGTCTTCAGGTGTGTCAATGCGTACAGGTCCAGAAATTAACTGTACATTGGCGCCAGCATCACGTGCAGCTTCAGCCAGGGCATAGCCCATACGCCCTGAACTACGGTTACTTATGTAACGTACTGGGTCTATAGACTCCCTAGTTGGTCCAGCAGTGAGCAAAACATTAAGGCCGGTTAATTCTCCTGTGCTGAACAAATTAGATAAGGAAAGCATTAACTGTCCCGGCTCAAACATACGTCCTTCACCTGTTTCTCCACAAGCCTGTTTTCCTGCGGCAGGCCCAAATAGAATTACGCCACGTTTCTCTAATTGTGCGCAGTTATCTTGTGTTGCAGAATTTGACCACATCGCTTGGTTCATTGCAGGTGCTAATGCGATAGGCGCCTTAGTGGCAAGACATATTGTGCTGAGTAAATCATCTGCACGTCCGTGAGCAAGTTTTGCAATGGTATTGGCACTGGCAGGTGCAATCAAAATGGCGTCGGCCCAACGTGCCAAATTAATGTGATCCATGCCATGGTCAGACTCGGCTGTTTTAAATTCATCATAAGCCACAGGATTACCTGATAAAGCCTGGAAAGTGAGAGGGGTAATAAATTCTCGTGCCGATGGTGTCATTACCACACGCACATGGCTACCTGCCTGAATGAGTTCACGCACCAACTCCGCACTTTTGTAAGCGGCAATTCCGCCACTAACGCCTAGTAAGATATTTTTATTACTCAAAGACATAAGACTAAGTCTAGCAAATTTAAACTAGAACGGTTAAATTTTAACCGCTATTTACCAACTGTATATAACCATTGGTCTTTAGACTAGTATTCTATAAGGTCAATTATTTTGGGGACGAAGTATGGCAATTTCTGATTGGCCAGCCTTAGAGCGGCCTCGTGAGCGTTTATTAAAATGTGGTGCTGAATCATTATCTGATGCTGAACTTTTAGCCATCTTTTTACGTACCGGTGTGAAAGGGAAATCGGCTGTTGATCTAGCGCGTGATCTACTCGAAGAGTTTGGTGGATTACGGCACTTGATTTGTACGGATTTGCCCTCTTTTTGTCAGGCAAAGGGATTAGGTCAAGCAAAGTATGTACAGTTACAAGCTTGTTTAGAAATGTCACGTAGATTTTTGCGTGAATCATTAAACCGTGAAGGCCCTCTTAATAATCCTAGTGAAGCAAAGCAATACTTGTTACTTAAAATGCGTGATTACACAAAAGAAGTCTTTGCATGTTTGTATTTAGATGTAAAAAATCGTGTAATTCAATTTGATGAATTGTTTAGTGGGACCTTACATTCGGCAGAAGTACATCCACGTGAGATTGTAAAAAGAGCACTTGAACATAATGCACATGCAATTATTCTTGCGCATAATCATCCTTCTGGAGATGCAAGCCCAAGCCAAGTTGATATCGAACTTACACAAACTTTAAGCAAAGCTTTATTGTTGATCGATATTAAAGTTTTAGATCATTTAGTGGTGGGTGATACAGTGCAATCACTTGCAGAGTTAGGCCATATTTAATATTAACCAGGCAATTTAAAATTGCCCGGATTACGATGAGTGAATTATTTTTTCAAATTGTCACGTATTTCCCGTAATAACATAATTTCTTCTGGTGGAGCAGCAGGTTTTTCTTCTTCTTTTTTCTTTAAGCTGTTCATGGCTTTAATGAGCATAAAAATAACAAAAGCAATGATTAAAAAATTGATAATTGCCTGAATAAAGGCGCCATAGGCAAAAATAGAAGCTCCTGCTTCTTTTGCGGCTGCGAGTGATGAGTAATCACCTTCACCTAAATTTATAAACAGATTGGAAAAGTCGATACCACCCGTAAACAAGCCTATAATTGGCATTAGAAGGTCATCGACCATAGAACCTACAACAGCAGATACAGCCGCACCAATAATGATGCCGGTGGCCATATCCATCATGTTTCCTTTAAGGGCAAATTCTTTAAATTCACTGATCATGCCCATAGTATCCTCCTCGTTGTTATTGTTATTTAAGATCGTTGGGCACTGTAATAATACCTAGCTGTGAATGCAAGAAGTGCCGCACCCTAATGAACTTAGTATGATTTTAAAGATTCCGTAAGTGCCTCAATCAATTGATCAACATGTGATTCATCATGATCTGCTGAAAAACTGATGCGCAGGCGTGCAGTATCTTTAGGTACAGTAGGAGGGCGAATTGCAGAAACAAGAATGCCTTTATCGAGTAAAGCCGAACTAATTTTGAGCGCACTGTCAGATGCACCAACTATTATAGGTTGAATGTGTGTAGAAAAATTGCTTAAAGGAATCTCGGCTTCAATACATTGCTGTCTAAAGTAATCAATTAATTTTTGTAATTTCTGTCTTCGCCAAGATTCTTCTTGGATGATTTGTAAACTTGTACGTGTTGCTTCCGCAATAGCGGGCGGGATAGCTGTTGTGTAAATATAGGTTCGTGCGCGTTGCATAATCCACTCAATAGAGTCTTGTTTTCCTGCTACAAAAGCACCAAAAGTTCCAAAGGCTTTGCCTAGCGTTCCGATCAAAATTGTATTTGACTCTAATATACCTTCAGTACAACCTCTACCTTCTTTTCCTATAACTCCTATGCCGTGTGCATCATCGATGATTAGTTGCGCGTTATTATCTTTAGTGATTGCTTGTAAGTTTGTTATAGGCGAAATACTTCCATCCATGCTAAATACACCGTCGCTTATAATAAATTTAGATTTTTCTTTAGTGCTAGATAGTTTCCTGTGTAACTGTTCTACATTTAAGTGTTGATAGCGGATAATTTTTGCGCGTGACAAAATACCGGCATCAATCAATGAGGCATGGTTTAAACGATCTTCGAATACAATACTATTATGATCAGCGAATGAACTGACGACACCTAAGTTTGCCATGTAACCTGTGGAAAATAACAAGGTACGTTCAGTGCCGATAAAGTTAGCTAACTCTTCTTCTAAGGCATGATGACATTGATGATGACCTGTAATTAAATGTGATGCACCAGCACCAACCCCAAAAGTTTTTGCTCCAATTATTAATGCATTGATAACTTTTGGGTGGTTAGCTAAACCCAAATAATCATTACTACAAAAAGATAGAATTTTTTTTCCATTAATAACAGGTTCTATTTGTTGTGCAGTCGAACATACATTGCGCACTCGATATAAATGCTGTTGTTTCAGCCCATCTAGCTCAGTTGCTAGATCTTTCATAATTGTTTAACAATAAAGAATTAATTAATGGTTGCAGTTTGATCTTTTGAAATTTTATCAGCATCTATGCCTAAACGGCTTAATAATATTTGGTCTTTGTGCATAGCAGGATTTTTTGCCGTTAGTAAAGTGTCACCATAAAAAATAGAATTTGCACCAGCAAAAAAACACAATGCCTGTGTTTGCTCGTTCATGTTCTCTCGCCCAGCTGAAAGACGCACATAAGAATTCGGCATCATGATTCGAGCGATGGCAATGGTGCGTATAAACTCAAAGTCATCAAGTTCATCTATACCATGTAACGGCGTTCCCTTTATTTGTATTAACATATTAATGGGTACCGATTCAGGGTGTTGTGGTAAACAAGCGAGTTGTTTTAATAATCCTGCCCGATCCTCTCTTGATTCACCCATCCCCAATATGCCGCCACAGCAAACATGTATCCCAGCATCACGCACATATTCAAGCGTTTCTAAACGATCTTGGTAAGTGCGTGTGGTGATGACATTGCCATAAAATTCAGGTGATGTATCTAGATTGTGATTATAATAATCAAGACCTGCCTGTTTAAGTCGTTGAGTTTGTTCTTTGCTCAACATGCCTAGTGTTACACACGATTCAAGCCCAACATTTTTTACTACTTTTATCATCTCGATGACATGATCTAAATGTTTATCTGTAGGGCTGCGCCATGCGGCACCCATACAAAATCGTGATGCACCATTTTGCTTTGCAGCGGTAGCACTTTGTTGAACTTCTTCTATAGATAATAAGCGTTCTGGCTCAATGTCCGTATCATAATGACCGCTTTGAGGGCAGTATGCACAGTCCTCAGAGCAAGAGCCTGTTTTGATAGAAAGTAAGGTGCTAATTTGTACTTTATTTGGATCGTGATTGGCTCTATGTGTTGTGTGGGATTGAAACAAAAGGTCATTAAACGGTAAATCGTAAAGGCTTAATACTTCTTCAATTTCCCAATCATGTCGGGGTGTATCATTTGGCATGATGTTAAAATAGTCTGCTTATTGATAAAAAATGCAAGTCTAATCTTTTGGGGTCGACTGTCAACTTATGCATGATCAAATAAAAGCAGCGCTAGAGCAAATTAGCTCATTTATATATCCAAATATATGTTTATGCTGTGAAGATAAAGGCCATGCAGGCATAGATCTGTGTGAATCCTGCTATAAAAATTTACTTAAGATTAAGTTTGCTTGTGAACGTTGTGCTATGCCATTGGCCCATACAAATGCAAAAGCCTGTGGTGCTTGTAACAATCGGAAAATTTATTTTGATACATCTTATGCACCTTTTTTATTTAAAGGGTTTATTCGTGAATCAATTTATCAATTTAAATTTAATAATAAGTTAAATCATGGAAAATTGTTAGCTACACTACTAGCAAAGCAGATTCAACAACAAAATCGCATACTCCCGGATGTGCTGGTACCTGTACCACTACATAAAAAACGACTACGTAAACGAGGCTTTAATCAGTCATTAGAAATTGCACGCATTTTAAATAAATATCTTTCTAAAGAGATCAGTATTAAAGATATATATAGGGCTAAACCTACTCATGTACAAATGGAATTGCCGGCAAAACAAAGGCGAGCAAATGTTAAAGATGCGTTTAAATTACGTTCGTCTAATTCAGTATTTAAAGATAAAAACATTGTAATTATTGATGACGTTATGACGACAGGAAGCACCGTTAATGAAATGGCTAAATGTTTAAAGCAATCTGGCGCAAAACACATTGATGTTTGGTGTGTGGCACGAGTAGTTTAAACAAAGGTGGGTAAATGATAATGCGCGGCAATACCAAGAAAAATAACCAAGCCAAAATACTGATTATTTAAAAAAGCATCTATACAACGGTCGGCTAGTCGCAACCTGATCAACATTTGTTGGTATACGAATAGCCCTGCACCAATGAATATAGCTGCATAATACACCCAGCTCATGCCGGCATTTATACCAATTAATACAAGGCATAGAAGCACTAAAAGCTGCATGATGCCAATGGCAAATTTATCCATGGGGCCAAATAAAATCGCAGTTGATTTGACGCCAATTTTTAAATCATCCTCACGGTCAGCCATAGCATAAATGGTGTCATAGGCAGTGGTCCAGATAACTGCACAGGTAAAAATTAACCAAGCAAGTGGAGGTGGGAAGTCATTATTAATAGCAGTAAATGCCATAGGTATCGACCATGCAAACGCAATTCCAAGGTGTACCTGTGGCAGAAAATGCATACGCTTCATAAATGGATAAGTTGCTGCAAGTAATGCGCCTGCTATGGCAAAGTACAATGTCAGCTGATTTAAAAATATCACTACCAGTAAAAGAGCAATCAACAACAGCACTGCGAATAGCATTAATGCCTCACGTGGCTGAATGGCGCCACTTGCAATGGGTCGTTGGTGGGTACGCGCGACAAAGGGGTCAATGTCACGGTCTACATAATCATTAATTGCGCAGCCTGCAGAACGCATGAGTATTACACCAAGAACGAAAACAAATAATACTAAAATACTAGGTTTGCCATCGGCTGAAATAAATAATGCCCACAAGGTTGGCCATAACAATAAAAAAATGCCAATAGGCTTATTTAAGCGTACCAATTTTGCATAGCTAACAAGACGTTTAGAATCAATAAAAGAAAAGTCTAGCTTAGGCATGGCTATAACTGTCTATTCGGGCGAAAATAATTCATTGCCATGGTTGTATCCGGACGTTTTCCGTGCCATAGATAAAAAGCTTCTGCTGCTTGTTCCAATAACATGCCAAAACCATCCACAACAATAGCAGCATTAGCTTTTTTACCTAACTGCATAAAAGGTGTATCTGAGTCACTATATAAAAGATCATAACAACAAGTATGAGCTCCAATTATATTTGTAGGCAAGCTCAATTCACCATTGTGAAGAGCGGCCGATGTGGCATGTAGAATAAGATCATATTGTTTTGCAGGTATTTCATATAAACCACAGGCTATAATCTCTCCAATTGAGTTAAAGTTATCAGCAATGGTTTGTGCTTTACTAACAGTACGGTTTGCAATAATAAGTTCTGCTGGTTTTTCTACAAGCAACGGTTCTACAATTCCTTGTACCGCACCACCAGCACCAACGATTAATATTCTTTTGTTTAATAGCTGTAAACGTAGTGTTTTCTTTATATCACGCAATAAGCCTATACCATCTGTATTTGCACCAAGGTAGCTATCATTTTCTTTTCGAATAATCGTATTAACGGCACCGGCATGTTTCGCATAGTCAGTGTGTTCGTCTACATATTCAAATGCATCAGTTTTAAAAGGTACGGTTATATTCAAACCCATACCACCCGCTTCAAAAAATTTATTTACAACTGTTTTAAATTGACCGATCTCTGCAAGTATTTTTTTATATTGAATAACTTCACCAGTTTGATCAGCAAACAGAAGATGAATTTCAGGAGATTTACTATGTGCAATAGGATTGCCAATTACAGCAAAACGAGTCGGTTCAGTTTTTTTAGAATTTGTTTGCATCGATATGAGTTAATTATTATGAGTAAAATGTCTATATCGAGATTAAACTATAAACACTTAAAAGTCTGCTTTGAGCTCTATGTGCCAATATATTCAGTACAGCATCTATCAAAAATCTTTAGAATTATTGTTTAGCATACATAAAGAGCGTACCCACAACTGCTCCAAGTAGGTTTGCAACTAGATCAATTGCCGTATTGATGTACCCGCCAACGCCTTGCGTACCCGTTGCAACGACAGCAAAAAACTCAATAATTTCGTTAATTGCTCCCAAACTTGATGCGGCTAAAATCGTTATAACACATATGACAATATTACTTGCATTCGGCTTCATTATTTTATGAATCACACTCCACATAAGAATCGACATGACTACATAACAATAAAAATGTACGAATTGGTCATATTTAAGTACGTGATATGGTTCACCTACAAGATCTAAAAGAATCAAATCGTAAAACCGAACACCTTGATAGGATGCCAACCCCCCTAAAATATGCAGAATCAGCCAAATATTAAATAACCATAACCCTAGTTGTTTGTATTTAAAGTACTGATCTGTCTTGTAGAGAATTACAATCAAAATAATTGCTGTTATTGCATAAAGTAGAAATTCATAGTTTTGATAAATAACTGTAAGCAGGGTTAATAAACCTGCTAGTAAAAAACTGAGAATGTAAGGGGTGGTCATATTCATTATTATGAGAGTATAGGAAAAACGAACACTAATTTTCCATATATTTATTGTATCGATCATGTATAAAGTTAAATAAATCAAGATCAATAGACTGGTAATGTCCGCATTCAGTAATAAACAGTTGTTAGATGGGCAGTAAACTCAATAATTAAAGAGCTGTAATGAGATTTCTAAAATTGCATGTTATTTGTGATTCTTCATTAGATTATTTTCCCATTTAGAGCTGACTCAATTTTGTAATGGCTTTAAATTTTTTTATGCGCTACAAGAAAGAACGTTGTATGATTTTAATGACTAGAAATCTTTGCAAGAGGAAACAGTTATGGCAAAAACAATTAAGCTGACTTACTTATTTGCTGTGCTCAGTATTATTTTTATGCACTCAAATATTGTATACGCTGAGTGTGCAGAAGATATCATCGGTAAATGGCAACAGTCATACGTGGTATTTGCAGGAAATAAAATCAAGGATGACAGTCAATCATGGGAATTTATGACAAACGGCATGGTCCGTTTTCAAAAAACGACACCAGTAATAGATGTGTCAGGTGAGTATAGTTGTGAAGGGGATATTATATATATGAAAGGAAAAAAACCTGGCCGATTGAAAATTCTAGAATATGATAGTGGGAAAATGGCATGGGAATCCCTCGACCATGGTGGTGGGATAACTCATATAGTAAAAGTTGAATAATGGGGAAGATTAATTGCTCATACAGTTGGAAATATTTCTGTTACAAACTAGTAAAATAAATTATTTAGATACTTATCTATATCTGCAGCTTATAAATTAGAAGGAATTATAATGCCTAATCATTGTTTTCTATGATTACTCTTTAAACAACAGTCGGTGGATAACTAAAATATACTTGTATATTTTATCGTTGAGTACAGTGAACAACCTCAGGCTGTATCTATGATATGGCGTTCTTCAAATTCAATTATTTCTCCACATTTTAAATCTTGAATATATTTAGGATTGCCTTCTAACTGGCCTAAAAATTTATCACTTTGTACTAAGAGGATCTCAACCCATAATTGCTCTTCGTTCGGAGCTTGTGGATCATCATTATTAAAATTAAATATGAGTTTTGCTTTATTACCCTTTTCAAGTGGTTCAATGGCTTCTTTGGGAGGTTTAGATAATGTGTGAGGAAGCTCTTCAGCCAGTTTTTGTACGTCTTCAAGATTCCAGCTTTTATCCATCACTGTTCCTCTAATTTTATGTCAATTACAAAATTGATATTAATAACACTTGCCCAGAGTTATTAGCGATTATTTTTACTTTGTACTTTATGTAACATCATTGTTAGAATTTTCAGGAATATTTTGTCTTTATATATTCACCAAAAAAACGACATGCGTCTATATATGTAAACACTCCTACTAATTTTTTATGCTTAGTGATTATTACAGCATCTATATGCTTATCTGCCATTGTTAACAGAATGTTTTCAATTGGTTCATTAATATCAACAATATAGGGTTTTGAAATATAAGCATAACGAACTTCTAGATTTTCATCCGAACCTCTATCGAGCATTAATTTTTGTATTGCATTTATATCTTTTTGCGTAACAATTCCAAAAATCATTTCATTATCAATCACAGGAAGATGATGAATATTATGTTCTTGCATCATTTCATTCGCTGCAACTAATGGAGTTTCTAATTTTACCGAGTATGGAAAAGGTGTCATTGCAGCTTTAAGAGTCGGTTTCTTTTTCATAATCAAACTATAATAAATATAAATACTTTCGTCTTTTAAGTCTAATGATGATAAAAATATAGTTATTGATTAATCTCAAAATTTAATAGGATAACTCTTTATCTATACTCTATTTTATAAATGTCCATATAGAGCGTTAGCAGCTATTTTAAATTTGCATGTGTTCGATTCTAGTCTTACGCATGCTAATCTATACTTACTTCATTAGCTTTTTTACCTTCATGATAAGTTGTATAGATATATATAGGGATTGATAAATCACCTAAATGATTTTGTATTAAAGGCAACACATCGTTCCACTGTAGACCACCCACTCCTGTCGCGAGTTTTGGTAAGGAGAGACTATCAACCTCACCATTTTCAAGCTCGTGTCTCAATAGCCTTAAGCAATGATTAACATTTGATAAAGTCGCAGGACCTGGTTTAGCCCCGTGCTCATGCTTCCCTGTTTGTGTAAGCAAGTTAAATATACGTATTCCGCCTGCGCCTCCCCAAGTCCATATCTCTCCTGCCTTGGGATGTGACTGATGTGCATAATGTCGGAAATCCTTAGCCATCGCAGGCCATTGTTCTCGAAGAGAAAGGGCTAAACCATTATTAAAATGATCATTTGGAGCAACTCCATGGGCTATAGCTTTTGCTCTTGTCAATAAAATATCACCAGCTACTTCGTAAATCATAGAGTAATTTTCCTTTGTGTTTTAAATTATGTAAAAGTAATTCGTCTGGTATCTTTAGTTAGTGGAAACATTAAAGAACGATCTTTAGGAATGCTTTTCGTTGAGCTGTATCCATCCACGAATTAAATCAAAATAAATAAATTCCACACCAATTGATTCTACTCTACGAACATCTCCGTTATTTGGCATGTCATATTCTTCCAGGCCTTCCAAAGCAAGAGCGTTAGCCATTGCAGCTTTTTTCTGACGTGGCTGAGGAAGTTTATCGAGATGCAATTCTTTTGCAGTCCAGGTCATGCCATCTCTTTCCACAGGTGAAGCCTTTGCAAAGTCAGCAAAGAGAAATACTGCGGATGTACCGGCCATTTTTTTGTAGACGGGTGCTACCATCAGATGCTTATCAAACCTTATAGAAAGGTAAATAGATTAGTAAAGGGTAGGCTTTTTAAAGCTAGAATTCCCTGTTCCATCTCAGTAAATTGGCGATTTCATGTAATTTAGTGAACACATGAAAATATGAATAAAAGATGTGACAGGAATATTGCCTCAGTTTAAAGTTCCCATTCTTGCAAATGCCTGCTTTCGGTCAATAGTGGTCGTCTATTTAGTTTTTATTATTGTAGAATATTTTCTCTACAGTAATAATTATTGGCTTCTGTCTTCACTGAAGCAACTTTATTGGTTTAAAGCACGTAGCATCCATGCTGTTTTTTCGTGAACACGCATGCGATCAGATACTAATGCGACAGTAGATTCATCGTCTGCCTCTTGGGCAATTTTCAATACATCTCGACAAGTTTTAACAACTTTTTCATGACCATTTTTAAGGATTTCGACCATATCATTTGCAGCGGGCACTCCTTCGACCTCATTGATTCGACTCAATTTTGAAAATTCAGCATATGTACCAGGAGCAGTTATATCTAATGTCCTAATTCGCTCCGCAATTTCATCCACTGCTGTTGCAAGCTCAGTATAATGTTCTTCAAACATTAGATGGAGTTCAGAAAAATATGGCCCTGTAACATTCCAGTGAAAGTTATGGGTTTGCAGATATAGTGTATATGAATCCGCAAGAAGGTGTTTTAAACCCTTCGCAATATTGACTCGATTTACTTCGTTAATACCAATGTCAATTGTCATAGCTTATATCTCCATACTTTGTTGTGGACATTCTTGTTAAAAGTTTTTTCATATAATTATGATTTACATTTCTGTAAAAACTGTTGCATATACTTTCATATGGGCTGAGTAGCTTTGACATAAAAGTGGTCTTTTCTAAACAAATTCCACAACCTTTAATGAATATAATATGCAATCGTGTTGCAAAATGGCTCAATTAGAGCATTCCATCCACTAAGTACTACGTTTCCAGTAATGCCATAGGTAACAGTAAATGCCACTCAGTCCCACAGTAATAATTTTCAATATGATTATGTTATTGTTTGCAACATTAGTATAATTTATTATTTATAATATAATAATCTATTTTATAAATAATAAAATTGGGGGTAAAAAGAGAAGATTTGAATAAATTAAATATTTGCTTTCGGCCAAAAGCGAGCATTATTGCTTTGTTAGCAATCTAATTACCATAATGCTGGGTCGCGCAATGAAGCCACACACGATATCTTCACAATTTGTTCTACAGAAAAACTCCACTCATTAAGGACAAGTGCTAGCCATCCAAAAGGATACTGCAACTTATAAGGAGGCAAGTATTTAACAGCAGTGTCAGTTTTGAACCCACACTTGCCATAATACTTTGGATCACCATAAACGAATAATATGTTGATCCCATTACATGAAAGCTGTTCTATGCCGCTTTCTATGAGTTTTGATCCAATTCCACGGTTTTGATATTCGGGTATTACGCCAAGTGGTGCCAAGATATAACCCTTCAATTTCACATTAGAATTAAAAGTTATTGGACTAAATGCTATGTGGCCTACCACTGTGTCATCAAGTTCAGCAACCAGCGTTATTATTTTTGGACTCGTTATTTCGTGAAGAAGATTGGATGCGAGTGCTGCAACATTCTTTGCTTCGTTTTTATCAAAGGTGTGCATATATATTTCGTGAATATTACCACGATCCAGATTCGTTGCTTCACGGATCAAAGTCATACATTGCTAGCTATTTATTAACTTATTTAAACGTTCACATTGGGCCGTTAATGGACATTTTAAGTTTGTAGTTTATTGATTCCAACCTGTTTCATCTCCAATTACGTCTGCTTACGGCCAATAGCGGTAAAAACACCCAGCTTTACTTGTATTTGACTTGAACGACCGATCCAGACCATCCACTATGCTTACCCAAGAAAATGGGCTGAACCCAGATTCCCTAGTTGTTTATCCAAACCGCGTACTTCAATGGCCCAAACACTGAAATTTCTGTAGTCATGTCAATGAGTTGAAGTGCTGCACCACTCCAGTCAAAGTAGCGGTGAAAAAGTAAGTAACGTCCAACCAACGATGTTTCACATTGATGTTCAGCGAGGACAATAGCGTGTTCAAGTCCTTCATAAAATAATTGTGCACCGAATAGAAGTGTAACACCTGTATCGGGCCCTTCGGTTGTGCCGAACTGCAAAATAACGTTATGCCCATCAATCGAAAAGTGCCTACTGTGCTTTCGAGAATTGCTTTCGGAATTAGGGATATCTTCTACTACTTCCTTCACAAAGTAGGAATTCTCCTTTATACGATCCTGCCAAACCTGCCAATTGTAATTCCACGCCCAAGAGTTTTGAATTGGTACGCATCTATGTATCCATTTTTAAAACTACAGTCCGTATCAAAACGCACACAGTATTTTTCTGAAGAAACAGTCCACGATCCATTAACCAGTGTGAACAAGTAATCATATGTATCATCGTATGGCAGGCCTAGAGTTAGATAAGTCACATACTCATCTTTCTCATTTTTGCCAACGCTCATTACATTAAATTTCAAGTTATCGAATTTATCTAGAACTTCTTTAGGTGGCAGCACTTTCATGTTTTCTCTATGAGCTTCAAATTCTAGTGAAGGTATAGGGATGGACCACGTCGCAGATTCATCCATCGTAATAGAGCGAAAGTAAAATTGGCCCGATGAGTACCAAGAAATCCTTCTTCCATTCTTTGCTAGAAACATTTTTTCCGGGCATGATTCGATAGTTGCTAGTAACTGGTGAGCCCCCTTATCAGTATTGAATCTATCGAACCTACAACCATCATTTGTTTCTCTTACAATAAGCAACCAAGGGTCTTTGTTCGATGAGCTCTCATTACAGTACGAATTCGGAACAAGCACAGCTAGTAGGACAAATGCGATTAATGCTATTTTCATTTTACCAGGGTTCGTATTCCGCACTCATTTTCGTATGTGTTTATTTGTACGTTTATACTTCCCACTTAGCTTGCTTGATTTCTCAAGCATATCGTAACCGGTTCAATAAGCATTCTTTTAATTAATCAAGTGTATGTTCGCTTTGAGTCGATACCAGATATTTTGAAGTAGTATTTTGAGATATCCAACCTAATTCTCCCTTAAATGGGTTGATTTATGTCTCCTTTCGGCAGCCATTAGCGGACATTCATTTCTTGTTGATATTTAGGGTATATCCTTTATTTAGGCCATCTTCAATCCAATTAGAGTCATATCCACCAAAGCAAAATCCACTTTTTGAACATGAGACAGTAGTTATTGGATTTGCATAAATTTTATTATCTTTAAGACCATAGATACTACTACAACTAGAGAATGTTCCTTCTTTATCAGCGGGGCTAATACACAAGAAAATATTTACGGGAAGCCAGTTGCATTCTATATCTGGTGTCAAAGCTTTTAATGGTATATGAACACTATGTGATTTATCTTTTATATCAGGAAAATAGTCAAAACTACGAAATTTCGGAACACGTTTACCAACTTTAAAATTATAAACTGTGCACGACAATTCTTCTGAATGTGTGCTGTATTGAACTGAAATTTTATATTTAATTTCATTCTCAATTTTTCCAGAAACATCTATAAATTTTTCATATGGATTATCATGTAAAGTACCTTGACTCTCAGAAGAGCATCCCACAATAAGATAAACTGAAATAAATATTAAGTACCGTTGCATTTTAGCTATTAATACTATTCCATGGTTCCCACAAAGAATGTCCGCTTTGGGCAGTCGTTAGCGGACATTTAAAATATTTTAACAGAATTAAGTTGCTAGCCACTTTGCAACATCTTTAGCGAAGTAAGTTAATATTGCATCTGCTCCTGCACGCTTAATGCATAATAAAGATTCCATCACACATTCTTTTTCATTTAGCCAACCATTTTGTGCAGCTGCTTTTAGCATGCTGTATTCACCACTTACCTGATAAACAAAGGTTGGCATTTTGAATTCATCTTTCACGCGTCTTACGATGTCTAAATACGGCATGCCTGGTTTAACCATCACCATATCTGCACCTTCTTGGATATCTAAGTGAACTTCGTGAAGCGCTTCATCTGTATTGGCAGGATCCATTTGATAGGTATATTTGTTTCCTCCACCCAAGTTTGTGGCCGAACCGACTGCATCACGAAAAGGTCCATAAAAGCTGGATGCATATTTTGCCGAGTAAGCAAGTATCCGGGTATTTTTAAAATTATTTTCTTCTAAAGCATTACGAACCGCACCAATACGTCCATCCATCATGTCAGAAGGCGCAACAATATCTACACCTGCTTGTGCGTGAGAAAGGGATTGTTTGACAAGTACTTCTACGGTTTCATCATTCATTACATAACCATTTTTATCCAACAATCCGTCTTGGCCATGTGAGGTAAAGGGGTCCAATGCAACATCACTGATGACACCAAGCTCAGGTAA
Organism: Gammaproteobacteria bacterium; assembly: GCA_965223115.1. GTDB lineage: Bacteria > Pseudomonadota > Gammaproteobacteria > UBA4575 > UBA4575 > CBDCUI01. The sequence goes on along the minus strand of OZ244982.1, from coordinate 2,280,211 downwards.
GGCATTTTTTATTTCTTTAATTGCACGTTGGGCCAAACCATCGGCATTGTAGGCTTCTTCGGCACATTCTGATTTTTTTTCTACAGGTGTTACCGGAAAGATAGCTATAGATGGAATACCTAATTTGTAAATTAACTTTGCTTCTTTTATTAATTCATCAATACTGAGTCGTTCTATACTCGGCATAGAAGGAACGATTTCACGCTGTGCCTTTCCTTCCATTACGAACACAGGATAAATCAGGTCACTTACATGTATGCGATGCTCTTTTTGTAGCTCGCGTGAAAAATTATCTGCACGCATTCTGCGCATACGAATACTAGGATAACGATTACTCATCGATATAGTTTTGTATCACTCAATAAATAAGCTACTGATAGTAGCAAAGCTAGCAAGATTTTACTGCGTTGATCCCTTTTGTAGGGTTATAAAGCAAGCTTAGTGGTCAATGACATAGCTTTAAGAGGTAAGCCAGTCACGTGCCGGTAGGAATTCCTTATATAAAGTCTCTTCCGCACTACCCGCTTCAGGTTGCCAGTTATATTCCCAGCGTACTTGAGGGGGTAAAGACATCAATATGGATTCAGTTCGGCCACCTGATTGCAGACCAAAAAGTGTGCCGCGGTCATAAACAAGGTTAAATTCTACATAGCGACCACGGCGATAGAGCTGAAAATTACGTTCACGTTCTCCGTAGGCATGATCCTTACGACGTTTGACAATGGGTAAATAAGCTTTTAAAAAATGATCGCCAACGCTTTTCAGTAATGTAAAACTCGATTCAAAATCCTCGCCGCAGTAATCATCAAAAAATAAACCACCAATGCCGCGTGCTTCATTACGATGTTTTAAAAAGAAATATTCATCACACCACTGCTTAAATTTCGGATACAAGTTTTCATCTATAGTGTCACAAGCTTGTTTTGCAGTTTGGTGCCAAGATACAGCATCTTCTTTAAAAGCATAATAGGGTGTTAAATCAAAACCACCACCAAACCACCAGGCTGCAGGTTCATTTTCTTTTTCTGCGATGAAAAAGCGTACATTGGCGTGCGTGGTCGGCACATAAGGATTAAGTGGATGAAAAACTAGCGACACTCCCATCGCTTGGAAGTTGCGGCCTGCAAGTTCGGGTCGTTGGCTGGTTGCAGAAGGTGGAAGTTTCTCTCCATACACATGTGAAAAGCCTATACCGGCTTGTTCAAATACGGCCCCATTTTTTAGTACTCGTGTTCGCCCACCGCCACCTTCAGGACGTTTCCAAACATCTGTTAGAAATTTCGATTGTCCGTCAACAGCTTCAATATTTTTACATATATTATCTTGTAGGCTAAGTAGATATTCTAAAACTGCATCAATATTAGATTTCATGTTGTTTTACCGGTTTTACGTAAAATATTTCCACTGATTAGATCGCGTACTTCGCTTGGTAGTCCCGTTCCAGGGGGGCCTATAATTACATAGTCAAGGTAAGGGCCAAACCAATCTTTCAGCTGTTGCTGATCTGTAACAGTTGAATAGTCAGAAAAATTAGCGCTAGTGGACACAATAACACCAGTTGCCTCACACAACTTATTGGCAATAGGGTGATTAGTGATGCGTATTGCAACCGTATCGTATGTACCGCAAATCCATTTTGGCACGCTGCTCTGTGCAGGCAATAGCCATGTGGTAGGCGTAGTAGGGTTACAAGATGAAATCTCATCAAGTTGGCTCGGTGTTAAGGGCTGTGAAATATTTTTTAAGGCGGTAAGGTCAGCAACTAATAAAATAAGACCTTTTTCAACAGCACGTCGTTTTAGCCATAAAATTTTTTCTACGGCTTTACAGCTATAAGGATCACAGCCTATGCCAAGGATGGTATCTGTGGAATAGGCAATTACTCCACCATGTTTGATAATAGATTTAGCTTGCGAAATTTGATTGGTCAGCACGGCTTAGCTGAATAAACTATTAAAGTTTAACTTGATGAAGTTTTTTTCTTCTTGGTGGTTTTTCTTTTGGCCTTTTTTGCTGCGGATTTTTTCTTAGTTGCAGCTTTTTTCTTTGTGGCAGTTTTTTTCTTAGCCGCTTTTTTAGGGGCAGCTTTTTTGCCTCTTCGCCAGGATTTTTTCTCTGGCGCTTCAGCGATCATTTTTTCACATTCTTCTAAAGTTAAAGCAGCGGGTTCTTGATCTTTAGGCACCTTTACATTTTTATTACCGTCGGTAATGTAAGGCCCGTAACGACCATTTAATATTTGTATGCCTTGTTCTTCAAATACTTTAATAACCTTATTTGCATCCTCAATTTTTTTCTCGGTGATAACTTCCAGTGCACGTTCTAGTGTAATGGTATAAGGGTCGTCATTTTTAATGGAAACATATTTGGAACCGTATTTAACATAGGGTCCAAAGCGTCCAATACTTGCTTGAACAGGTTCCCCCTCTTCCGTTTCGCCAAGTTTACGTGGCAGCTTGAATAACTCCATGGCTTCTTCAAATGTGATTTCAGCCATTTTTTGGCCTGGGCGAAGTCCAGCAAACTTTGGTTTTTCTTCGTCATCTCGGGTACCAATTTGTACAAAAGGTCCATATCTGCCCATGCGTACACTGACAGGTTTGCCAGATTTAGGGTCAGTGCCAAGCTCGCGTGCTTGCACGGCTTCTTCACGAGTAACCGTTTTTTCTTTATCAATGACGAGCGTATTAAACGGTTTCCAATAGGCATGTAATACAGGTACTAATTCTTTTTCACCCCGAGAAATCTCGTCTAACTCGTCTTCTAGGTTTGCTGTGAAGTCATAATCTACGTATTGCGTAAAATGCTTAGTAAGAAAATCATTTACTAGACGACCCATCTCAGTAGGTGTAAAACGTCGATTTTCAACTTCAGCATATTCACGATTTTGTAATGTAGAGATAATGCTTGCATACGTTGAAGGTCGGCCAATGCCATATTCTTCTAATGTTTTTACTAAGCTTGCTTCAGTGAATCTTGGTGGTGGTTCAGTAAAATGTTGCTCTGCCCTAATTTCATTTAAGTCTACGATTTCACCAATGTCTAAATTAGGTAACATACGTTCATCGGGCTCTTCTTTTTTATCATCCAAGCCTTCTTGATAAATTTGCATAAAACCAGGGTTTTTTATGGATGAACCAGTTGCACGAAAAATATTACCCTTGCCACACTCAAACTCTACTGCAACTAAATTTAAGGTAGCATGAATCATTTGACTAGCTACGGCTCTTTTCCAAATTAAGTCATAAAGCTTATATTGATCAGTGGATAGAAATTTTTTAATTTCTTGTGGCGCACGTAAAAAAGATGTAGGCCGAATGGCTTCATGAGCTTCCTGTGCGTTTTTTGATTTTGTTTTAAATACACGCACTTCATCAGGCAAATTTTCTTTGCCATAACGTTGTGAAATAAAATCGCGTAATTCATCAATTGCTTCTTGTGCTAAAACGACGGAATCGGTACGCATGTAAGTAATTAAACCTACAGCACCGTCTCCGAGGTCAATTCCTTCATATAGCTGCTGTGCTACACGCATCGTTTTTTGCGCGGAGAATCTTAGTTTACGTACAGATTCTTGTTGTAAAGTAGAGGTAATGAATGGTGCGGCCGGATTTCGTTTACGTTCTTTTTTGTCGACAGTTGCTACGCTTAATTTTCCATTAGCATTTTGCTCAAGTAATGTTTTGGCATCTGTAGCATCTTTTTCATTATTAATATCAAATTGCTCAAGCTTTTTTTCTTTGTATATACTTAATTTAGAGACAAATTCTTGTTTGTCTTTTTCGCAGTCTGCTTCTATTGTCCAATATTCTTGAGGTATAAATTTTTCGATCTCGTCTTCGCGTTCACAAAGTAGCCTCAGTGCAGGGCTTTGCACACGACCTGCTGAGAGGCCACGCTTAATTTTTTTCCACAACAATGGTGATAAATTGAAACCCACAAGGTAATCCATTGCGCGTCTTGCTTGTTGTGCGCTGATCAAGTCATTGGAGAGTGTGCGAGGATTTTCAATTGCGTCATTAACGGCCCGTTTGGTAATTTCGTGGAACACAACACGAAATACGTCTTTGTCATCTAATAGACCACGCTCTTTTAGTATTTCATATAGATGCCAAGATATGGCTTCACCTTCACGATCTGGGTCTGTTGCTAAATATAAAGCGTCAGCTTTTTTTAATGCTTTGGAAATAGCTGATACGTGCTTTTCATTTTTTTCAATAATTTCGTATTTCATTTCGAAATTATTATCAGGATCAACAGCGCCTTCTTTTGGGATCAGGTCGCGCACGTGCCCATAGGAAGCTAATACACCAAAGTCTTTACCAAGATATTTTTCTATGGTCTTTGCTTTAGCAGGAGACTCAACTATGACTAAATTTTTACTCATGTCTTTTGTGAAAATAAAACCAATTGATAAATTATGAAATCAATTTATCTTCGCGGCGAACTAATACGCGTTTATTTCGCTTTTGTAAATATTTATTGATGATTCTTTTTATATAAGCAAATGCTTCACTTGACAAATTTTATTGATTTCATGGTCTATAACTACTGACGACCGTTAACATTTCGCTTTAATAAGTGCGTAAATAGACGCCATTACCATTATGTGTAACTTGGCCATTCAGCTCTAAAATCAACAAGATAGAAGATACTACTTCTACCTTTAAGTCGGTTTGGTTAATTAAATCATCAATGCTCATGGGTTCATAACCCATACAGTTTAAAATTTTTTCATGTTCAGGGTCTTGAATCTGATCGATATCCGTATTGGTAGTATTTGTAGCCGGAGTTTCTACTTGATCAAAATTAATATATTGCTTTAGCTCTTCAAATATATCTTCAACACTCTCAACTAATTTAGCACCACTTCGTATCAAGTTATGACAGCCTTTACTGTTAGGGCTATGTATAGAACCAGGTACAGCAAACACCTCTCTACCTTGTTCACTAGCTAAGCGTGCTGTGATTAAAGAGCCACTTTTTAATGCGGCTTCAATTACTAGTACACCAAGGCTTAGTCCGCTAATTATCCGATTACGACGCGGAAAATGTCCAGGTTTTGGCATTGTGCCGATAGGAAACTCAGAAATGATAGCACCACGAAGTGCAATTTCTTCGGCTAATTTTTTGTGTTCTGCTGGATAAACGCGATCTAAACCACAAGCTGCTACAGCTATTGTTGTACCAATGGAAGCTTGTAAAGCTCCTCGGTGTGCAGCACCATCGATTCCACTTGCTAAGCCACTTGTAATAATGAGTCCTGATAGAGCAAGTTTTTCTGCAAACGTTGTCGCAATTTGTTTCCCGTATGTACTTGCATTACGGCTGCCTACAATTGCCAGTTTAGGGTCTGATAATAAGGTTTTCAAATGCTCTGGATTCCCTATGCAATATAAGGCAAGTGGTGGGTCAGCAATTTGTTTAAGTAGATCTGGATAAGCAGTATCTTGAAAAGTAATTAAATGGTGTGAGTTGTGTTGTAGCCATTGCAAGTCTTGAGCTATTGCAGATTTATTGGGAGTGAGAATGCCATCGATAACTTGGTTGGTAATACTGAAAAATTGTAATTCACTACGCGAAGCGTTAACTACAGCATCAGGTGACCCGAAGTGGTCTAGTAATTTATTAGATGTTACTGGACCAAGTTGGTCGACATGGATAAGCGCTAACCACTTCTCAAGTGAAGACATATGCTACAAAGTTGTTTTTTACAATTGTAGCGATTATCTGCTAAAAGCAAAGAGAAATGTATTTGTAAGATAAAAAACTAATTATGGATTAACTACTGAATCACCGATTTGAATTGGGCGTGTGGTTTCCATAATGAGCGCATAACTGACTTTTTCGTAAGTGCGAAATACCATCGCAACTCCCGCATTTTCTTCAGGCAACTGTACATCCACTAAAGAACCAGGTTTTTCAAATGGGTCAGCAATGACGCGGCCAGCTTGATTAACCGCAAGTACATGACCTTTTTCAATACCATCGCGATCACCTAAGTTGAGCGTGACAACCTGAAAAGTACCTACTTGGCTGATTGCGTCAAATAAAGAAATAATGGAACCATACATTTCTTCGCTTGGAGCATGGGGGACAAATTCTGTATCTAAGTCGCTGAAATCTATGGGTAATAAACGATCACCACGTAATGCCTCACGTTGAGTTTGTGAAAGATCAAAAGTTGCCGGGTCATCTAAACGAACAATTTCTCCATCACCAACCATGATAGCCTCGTAGCCAAGTAGCTCCTCGGTTTTTGGGTCATAAAATGCATCGCCAGGTCTAAACACAGAAAATTTATTATGTGTATTCTCATCCAGACCTCTAATATAAACACGATCGCCTGCGCCAAAGGCTAGACGCTCTTCTTGGGAGCCAACAATATAAGGTGCATTTTTTAATGTTTCTTCACTTACTATACGTGGACGGATAATAAACTGTTGAATAGCTTGTATCGGGATGCTGTAGATACTTTGATCAATATCTTCTGAACGGACTTTTGGAGATAAGCGTTCTGCACCTGCAATTCGAGGGCCACCTCCAACAGTAAGGTAAGGTTTGCCACCGACATAAAATAGAGTGATTACATCGCCTGGATAGATCAAGTGTGGGTTTTGGATTTGCGGGTTTACGTACCAAATCTCAGGCCAGTACCAGGGTTGCACTAAGAAGCGGCTAGATAGATCCCATAGGGTGTCACCTGGAACAACGGTATACTGCTCTGGCGCAGAAGCACGGAACTCTACGTCATGCTGATCGGGTGATACGGGAAGATCCTCTAGTCGAGGCGTGTCTGAGCTAGGCAGTCCTTGTGTTTCCGTGGAGCTGACGTCGACTTCTGGCTCGCTAACCTCTACAGTGCTGCTTTCATCGGATTCAGTTTGCGTGGTGGTACAGGCTGAAAGTCCAGCAACTAATATCAATATAATCAATTGCTTAAGGAAGGTGTAATGAATATTGTATTTCCCCAGCATAAGCAGCTTTATCCCTTGTAGTAGACGATTTTTTGTTAAACTAGACAGAATAGAAATCCTCGTATCTGTGAGGGTATTCTATAGTCGCAAACTTAAAAGACAATACTAAAGTAAATTTATAACTTTTTCTGTAACTTAATGGCATTACTCGAAATTTTACACTTTCCTGACCCTCGATTGCGAAAAAAAGCTCTTCCAGTCGACAAGGTGGATGATCATATCCGACAAACGGTGAGCGATATGTTTGAAACAATGTACGCCGCGCCGGGGATTGGTCTGGCCGCAACACAGGTTAATATCCAAAAGCAAATCATCGTAATGGATGTTTCTGATGCCAAGGATTCACCACTTTGTTTGATAAATCCGGAGATCATTTCGAATGAAGGAGAGGAAGAAATGCAAGAAGGCTGCTTATCGGTGCCGGGTATATTTGAAAATGTACAACGTGCAGAAAGGATAGTTGTTAGTGCCATGGACGAAAGCGGGAATATGTGTATCCATAATGCAGATGGTTTGCTTGCAGTTTGTATTCAGCATGAAATGGATCATTTAGAAGGTAAATTATTCGTAGATTATCTATCTCCGCTTAAACGCGAACGTATTAAAAAGAAGCTACTTAAGCAGCAAAAGCATGTGCAGTCTTCTTCCCAACAAGCCAGTATTATTTAGCTAATACACAGCCCGCCAATTTATTTGGCAGTTATTATCATGACAACAGGCCTTAAAATTATTTTTGCAGGTACTCCTGAGTTTGCAGCCGCATCTTTGCGGGCATTGTTGGATAGTCAACATCAAGTAATTGCGGCATATACTCAGCCAGACCGCCCAGCTGGTCGAGGGCAAAGTTTACGTAAGAGCCCGGTAAAAAAAATAGCACTTAAAGCAAGCATACCTATATATCAACCAAAGTCTTTTAATGAGGATGAATGCTTAATATTAAATAACCTTAATGCTGATGTGATGGTCGTGAGTGCATATGGATTATTATTGCCTGCTGATGTGCTCAATTCCCCAAGTCTAGGCTGTATTAACATTCACGCATCTTTACTACCCAAATGGCGTGGTGCGGCGCCGATACAACGCGCAATTATTTCGGGGGATAAAGAGACAGGTATAACTATTATGCAAATGGTTGAAGAATTGGATGCGGGCCCGGTATTAGAGCAAATAAAATGTGCAATAAAAGCAGATGACACAGGAGCATCCTTGCATGATCGTTTAGCTGATATATCGGCAAAAGAAATTGCTGGAGTGTTACAACGTTTAAAAGACCAAAAGCTTAATCCTCTTCCACAAGATGATAATAAAGCAAGCTACGCAAAAAAACTTAGTAAACAAGAAGCGCAAATTAATTGGCAAGAAAGTGCTGTGCAGATAGAAAGAAAAATCCGTGCATATAACTCCTGGCCTGTAGCGTATACATATTTGAATGGAACGCGTGTGCGCATCTGGGAGGCCCAAACATCTACAACAAAGACCGCTGGAACTCCTGGTCATGTAGTGGTACTTGATAATGAAGGCATTGAAGTCACAACTGGAAAAGGAACTTTAACGATAAAAACTTTACAGTTATCTGGTGGAAAAGTTATTAGCGCGAAAGATTTTAATAATGCACATGATGTTAGCGGCCAAAGTTTTGCTGGTAATGCTGAAGTCGTAAAACCTGCTATGCAAGTATGATTAGCACGAGTTTAAACTTTGTGATTTATAGGCCTAAGTATTGGGCTTGTGCTGCAAGCTTTATATTTTTGTTATCGGCCCAGACTTTTGCCAAACACAATAACTTCGAAGTGAGTTATTTAAATATTACACAAATAGAAGATGAATTACGTTTAGATGCAGAAATCAAGTATCAATTGAATGATGAAATTGAAGAAGCATTGATAAATGGAATTTCAATACTGTTTGAAGTGGAGGTACAAGTAAAAACTAAACGTAAATGGACTTGGGATAAATTAGTTTCAAATGTTCGACATACGTATATGCTTAATTACCACGCCTTAAGTAAACAATATATTTGGGAAAATTTAGGTACTGGTGCTAATGATACATTTCCTGATTTAGATTCTGCGCTAGCACATCAAGGCAGAATATCAGCAATGTATATTGCTGAGACTACGAGATTGTCTGAAGACAAACAATATATAGTGCAGTTACGTTCTAGATTATTAACAGATAAACTTCCTTTGCCTTTGCGTATAAAAAGTTACTTTTCTTCGAAGTGGCGGTTGACGAGTGGGTGGAATACATGGCCTCTGTAGATAAACAAGTGGTGATACGAATTTGGCCAATTGTATTGCTATTTATCCTGCTAATGGGGTCTCTATATTTAATGGCAGATGCAACGCGAAATGAAACCAGTTTTGAACAACTACACTATTGGTTATTGCCATTTAATATATTGTTGTTAGCTGTATTTTTAATATTAATCATTTTCAATATTACGCGCTTAGCTAGTCAGGTAATTAAACGCCAGCCCGGCTCAAGGTTAACTTTAAGATTGCTGTTGATGTTTGTGTTGTTGGCTATAGTGCCGGTTGGCATTGTGTACACTTTTTCAATTTGGCTGCTGCAAGAAGGTGTCGACAGTTGGTTTGATGTAGATGTTGAGCAGGCGTTGCAAGATTCTGTTGATCTAAGTCGGTCTTCGCTAGATCTGCATATGCGCAAACTTCGTCAACAGACAGAACCTATGGTCAATGAACTTGCTGAGACAACACCTTTAGATGCACCTTTAGTTATCAATGATCTGTTGCGTCGCAGTAGTGCAGCAGAAATTGTTTTGTTTGATCGCAGCAATCGCATTATTGCCTCAGGAGGTGAAGTCGGTGCTGCAGTTTTACCTCGATTGCCTGGTGAAACGGTAATGCGGTTAGTAGGTCAGGGTGAGACGTATGTAGGTTTAGACCCAATTAAAGATAGTGGTTTGCATATACGCCTGGTGTTTCCGATGCGATCAAATCAACCCGGTGCTGAAGCGCGAATGGTGCAGTTTCTCTATCCAATTTCCGACCGTATTAGTGATCTTGCATTACATGTACAGGAAGGGTTTGGTAAATACAATCAATTGGTTTATTTACGCACGCCTTTAAAACAAAACTTTAACTTAATTTTGACGTTGGTTTTATTATTAGGCGTACTGTTTGCGGTATGGGCAGCATTTTATTCTGCTCGAAGATTGGTTGCCCCAATTAAAGATCTAGCACAAGGAACTAAAGCTGTAGCTGCAGGGCACTATCATAAAAAAATCCCCGTTGAACGGCAAGATGATTTGGGCATGTTGGTAGCCTCATTTAATCAAATGACTGAACGTTTGTCGTTGGCACGTGACAAAGCAAAGCTAAGTCAGCGTCTTGTCGATAGCCAACGTTTATATTTGCAAACTATTTTAGAGAATTTATCCTCGGGCGTAATTAGTTTGGATCAAAACTTAATTGTTAAAACCGCTAATGCTACCGCATCGCAAATTTTAAATGCTGATATAAACCAATTTATTGGTTGTGATATTGCACAGATGTCTTTGGGACATGAAAACTTAAAAAGTTTTTGTGACCAAGTGGTACCGATGATTCAGAGTGGTGAAAAACAATGGCAAACAGAAATAAAATTGTTTGATGAAGCTAGGGGTAAGATGCTCATGTGTCGTGGCGTAACTTTACCTGTAGATACAGAACAAAAAGGTGGTTATGCATTGGTGTTTGATGATATTACTGAATTAATTCGAGCACAGCGTGATTCAGCATGGGGAGAGGTTGCACGGAGATTAGCGCATGAAATCAAAAATCCATTAACACCTATTCAGCTTTCGGCAGAACGTCTGCGTGGTAAAATTTTACCCGACTTAAACCAACAGGAGGCGAGCATATTAGATCGAGCTACGAGCACAATTGTGCAGCAAGTTGAATCCATGAAGGCAATGGTGAATGATTTCGCCGATTATGCTCGTATTCCACAAATTGAAAGCACCCCTTTGGATCTGAATAAACTCGTATCAGAGGTGATCGAGTTGTACAAAAACAATATCTATAATATTGAAGTTACTGCTTCGCTTGATGAATATCCACCTTTAATCAAAGGCGACAGCGTGCGACTTCGCCAACTGTTACACAACCTTATTAAAAATGCGTTAGAGGCGATGAATGAACAGCAAGATGCTAAAGTCCAACTTACGACACGATGTTTTGAGATTAGTGGTGTACCGTTTGTTAGTTTAGTGGTTACTGATGAAGGCCCTGGTTTTCCGGCAGAGATACTAGAACATCTGTTCGAGCCATATGTAACAACTAAGTCTAAAGGTAATGGCTTAGGTCTTGCAATTGTGAAAAAAATTGTAGAAGAACATGGTGGCACTATTTGTGCTGAAAATGCTCCAGATCATGGTGCACGTATTAAAATACGTTTACCTATTACTAATACACAAATAATGAAAACAGCAATGCATGCACAAGGGGAAGCTATATGAGCCAGCAAAACATCCTTGTAGTTGATGATGAACCCGATATCCGTAATTTAGTTCAAGAGATCCTTATGGATGAAGGTTATCAGGTTAGGGTTGCAGAAAGCACAGCGACTGCCAGACAGCATGCGAATAAATTAGCGCCAGATTTAGTATTACTAGATATTTGGATGCCTGATGAGGATGGCATCAGTTTATTAAAAGAATGGCAAGGTAGTGGCAGTATTACTTGTCCTGTGGTGATGATGTCTGGACATGGAACGGTAGAAACAGCTGTAGAGGCTACGCGTTTAGGGGCTTATGATTTTATTGAAAAGCCTCTTACCACAGCAAAACTATTGGTTAGTGTAAAGCGTGCACTCGAAGCAGCTAATGAAAAGAACAATACTAGTGATGTGTTGACTCAATCAATAGAAGAACCAATTGGTTCTAGTATGCAGATGCGGTCATTGCGTGAACAAGCTAAAAAATTAGCGCAACATGATAATATTTTATTGATAACTGGTGAGCCAGGTTCAGGCAAAAAAATGTTTGCGAACTATGTGCACGCCCTTGGCCCAAATAAAAATAAAAAATTTATTGTGTTAAGTGAAGATCACTTTAATGATCGTGATGCAACTAAAGAACTATTTGGAGTAGAAAGTGATGGTGTGATCACACCAGGTATCTTAGAGTTATCTAAAGGAGGAACGATCTATATAAATGATGTTGCTAATATTAGTTCTCAAGGACAAAAAATATTATCACGTATAATCCAACGCAAACAGTTTAGTCGAATTGGCGGTAATAAATTACAAAATCTTGAGACTAGAATAATAGTTGCAACTCAACATAATCTTCAAGCAGAAGTGAAAGCAAACCAGTTTGATGATGAATTGTTTTTTCGTCTCAATGTTGTTCCGATTCATATACCTGCACTTCGTGAACGATTACAAGATGTTCCGGATTTGTTGCGTTACTATATTGATTTTTATTGTTCGCAAGAAAACTACCCTTATCGAAGTTTTTCAATTGCAGCACAAAATCGTTTATTGCACTACACTTGGCCAGGCAATGTTCGTGAACTGAGAAATTTAGTGCAAAGGTTACTTATATTAAGCACATCAGATGAAATTTCTGCGCAGGAAATAGAACTTACTTTGGAAGAGAAAAATAATGATAACCAATCGGACACAGCGTGGTATGAAAAGCTTTATAAATTACCTCTACGTGAAGCACGTGAATCATTTGAGAGAGGCTACTTGCTACATCAATTAAAACAAGTTAATGGCAATGTCAGTAAGCTATCTGAAAAAGTTGGTATGGAGCGCACACACTTGTATCGCAAACTTCGTGCGCTTGGTATCAATACAAAAGAATCTTAACCAGCACTCCTCAAGCAAATAGTTGTTATATTTAATCTTAATAGATATGGATACCACTGCTTGTCAAATAATACTTGCATATGAATGATGAATTCTCATATGCTGCGCCGCCGGTAATCCACTAAGCTAAATTGTGAGCTAAGTAAGGAAAATCTATGAAAATCATAATCTTAGGTGCAGGGCAAGTAGGCGGTTCATTGGCACTTAGTCTTGCCCATGAAGCTAATGACATTACGCTTGTCGATACTAATCAGATAGTATTGCAAGATATACAAGATCGGGCTGATTTACGCACAATTATTGGAGAAGCTTCACATCCATCTGTTCTGGAGACAGCTGGTGCTAAAGATGCAGATATGATTATTGCATTAACCAATAGTGATGAAACCAATATGGTAGCGTGCCAAGTTGCTTATACTTTGTTTCATACTCCAACAAAAATTGCTCGAATTAGAGCAATTGAATATCTTTCATATAGTGACTTATTTGTACAAGAGGCTTTACCAGTAGATGTATTGATTAGCCCTGAACATTTAATTTCACAGTATATACAACGTTTAATCGAACACCCGGGTTCACTACAGGTTCTAGATTTTGCTGCTGGTAAAATAAAGTTATTAGTAATCCGAGCCGATAAAGGTGGGTTGCTAATTGGTAAACATTTGCAAGGTATTAGTGAACTTATGCCGGAGACTGAAGCAAAAGTAGTGGCAGTGTATCGTGATAATGAGTCTATTTCGCTGGACAGTGAAACTGTAATTCAATCAAATGACGAAGTGTTTTTTATTGCATCATCGGATAATGCAGCCACATTAACCACGCAATTAAGAGGTGCGGATAAGCCATATAAAAGAATACTTCTCGCTGGAGGAGGTAACATAGGATTCCATTTAGCAAAGTCACTTGAAAGTAAATTTCAAGTCAAGATTATTGAACGTAACCATGAACGTTCAGGCTTTTTATCAGAGTCATTAGATAAGACGATTGTTTTACAAGGTGATGCAGCCGATCAGGATATGCTGTTAGAAGAAAATATTGAAAACATGGATGTATTTTGTGCACTGACCAATGATGATGAGGCCAATATATTATCTGCAATGTTGGCTAAACGGTTAGGCGCAAATAAAGTTATGTCATTAATTAATCGACCCAGTTATGTAGATTTAGTAGAAAGTGGCAGTATTGATATTGCTATTTCTCCACAACAGGTAACATTGGGAACATTGCTTACACATGTGCGCAAGGGCGATATTGTAGCCGTACATTCTTTGCGTCGAGGAGCGGCTGAGGCAATAGAAGCGGTTGCACATGGTGATAAGAAAACCTCTAAAGTTGTGGGGCGAAAAATAGAAGAGATTAATTTACCAAAAGGTGCGACGATCGGTGCAATTGTGCGAGGAGATGAGGTTATTATGGCACAAGAAGACATTATTATTGAGTCAGAAGACCACGTGATTATCTTTTTAGCTGATAAGTCCGGTGTTAAAGAAACTGAGCGACTATTTCAAGTAAGTGCAACCTTTATTTAATAGTGTCTCTAAAAATGCACTTTTTTATACCAGTTGTGTCAGTGCGATTCTCAAGCCTTCATGTGCCATCTATACATTTCGTTTTTGTCTGAAAGCACTATAACTGTTTTTTAAAAACAAAGTTTAAATCATGCAGCGACAAGTAATACAACGAGTATTAGGAATATTACTAGCATGGTTTAGCGTTACTATGTTGCCACCAATACTAGTTGGGTTTTTATATAAAGATGATACTTTAGCTCCTTTCTTATTAGCATTTTTCGTTACCCTTATCGCCGGATTAATCATATGGTATCCCGTGCGTAATCATCGTGATGATCTGCGTTTGCGGGATGGCTTTTTAATTGTTGTATTATTCTGGACAGTGCTTGGTGCGTTTGGGGCTTTACCATTGCTGTTTAGTCATTCATTGACGATTGGTTTTACAGATGCAGTGTTTGAATCTGTTTCTGGATTAACGACTACAGGTGCGACGGTAATTACAAACCTGGATGAGCTACCTAAATCTATTTTGTTTTATCGACAAGCACTACAGTGGTTAGGGGGCATGGGAATCATCGTATTAGCCGTTGCGATCTTGCCTATGTTAGGGGTGGGTGGTATGCAATTGTACCGTGCTGAAACCCCTGGTCCTGTAAAAGACAGTAAGCTAACACCTCGTATAAAAGAAACGGCGAAAGCACTTTGGTATATTTATTTGTCTTTAACAGTTGCTTGCGCGTTGGGTTATTGGTTGGCAGGTATGAGTGTTTTTGATGCTGTTTCACATAGCTTTTCTACCGTTGCAATCGGTGGGTTTTCTACACACGATGAGAGTATTGGTTATTTTAGAAGTGCACCAATTGAAACGGTGTCAATAATTTTTATGCTTTTGTCTGGCGTAAATTTTGGTTTGCATTTCATCACTTGGAAATCACAAAGCTTACGCCATTATTTACAAGATGCTGAGTTTAAAACATATTTCTTTGTAATATTTTCTATCACATTAATCACAGCAGTCTTTTTGCGTGTTAGTGATGTGTACCTCAGTTGGGATGATGCATTTGCAAAAGCAGTTTTTCATGCGGTTTCGATAGGTACAACAACCGGTTTTACAACCTCACACTATTATTTTTGGCCTAGTTTTTTACCTCTATTATTATTGCTGGCTAGTTTTATCGGTGGTTGTACAGGTTCAACGGGGGGTGGTATGAAGGTAATTCGAGTGCTGTTGTTGGTAAAACAAGGTTTACGCGAAATGCTGCGTCTTATTCATCCGAATGCAAAAATTGCAGTAAAAATTGGCTCTAAGGCAGTTGATAGTCGTGTCATTGAAGCGATATGGGGGTTTTTCTCTGCTTATGTCGGTGTTTTTATAATTATGTTATTACTACTCATGGCATCAGGTCTTGATCAAGTCACAGCATTTTCTGCAGTAACCGCAACACTAAATAATCTCGGTCCAGGTCTTGGCGAAGTGGGTGCAAATTACACCAGCATTAATGATTTTAGTAAATGGGTGTTGTGTTTAGCTATGTTACTTGGACGTTTAGAAATCTTTACATTACTTGTCGTCCTCACACCTGCTTTTTGGCGTCGTTAATCTAATAGTGAAAATAAAAGACACAAGCAAACAAAAATGGAATCAAATATATAGCACTGTAGACGAATCGTTTGTGCAGCCTTCCTATGTGCTTGCAGAGTTTCAATATTTGTTACCAAATACCGGAACAGCTTTAGACATGGCTTGTGGACTTGGCGGTAATGCAATCTTACTTGCACAACATGGCTTAACGACACATGCTTGGGACATATCGGAGCAAGCGATTGATAAACTTGTGCAAGCTAGTAAGAAAAATGAAGTCAAGCTTATAACATCTGTTCGTGATGTACATAAAAAGCCACCAGAACCAAATTCATTTGATGTAATTTGTGTAAGCTTTTTTCTCGAACGAGAAATCAATACAAATATTATGTCAGCACTTAAGCCAGATGGTTTATTGTTTTATCAAACTTTTATTAAAGAAAGAGTAAGTGATACGGGGCCACGTAGTTTAAATTTTCGTTTGAAAAGTAATGAACTATTAAAAATATTTTCGTCGTTGCATATATTAGTGTATCAAGAGTTAGGTCGTGTTGGGGATATTAAGCAAGGTATACGTGACACAGCGCTGCTGGTTGCTCAAAAGCGTTAACTAATACCGAAATTGATCACTTATCATTAAAAATACCTATGCCACCACTTAAGTTTTATCCTTCCATTGACCCATATCATGAGTTTCAACTTGCAGTAAGTGAATTACATACATTGTGGATTGAAGAAAGTGGTAATCCTGATGGTAAGCCAGTGTTATTTTTGCATGGTGGGCCGGGTGCGGCGTGTGAAAAATTTCAACGTAGGTTTTTTGATCCACAACATTATCGAATTATCTTATTTGATCAGCGTGGTTGTGGGCGTTCCACTCCGCATGCGGAATTGCGTGAGAACACTACACAAAATTTAATTGCTGATATTGAACGCATTAGAGATCATCTAGACATTGAAAAATGGCTAGTATTTGGAGGCTCATGGGGTTCTACTCTTGCACTTGTATATGCCGAGACACACCCTAGTCGAGTAACGGAGTTGATATTACGCGGGGTGTTTCTGTGTCGCCCACGTGATATTCAGTGGTTTTATCAAGATGGTGCCAGCTATATCTATCCTGATCTTTGGCAACATTATATTAGTGTGATTCCAGAAGAAGAACGTAATGATTTAGTGGCTGCATTTTATAAGCGTCTAACTTCAAATGATAAAGCCTCACAATTAGAAGCAGCACGGGCCTGGTCGGTTTGGGAAGGCAGCACATCCAATCTTATAACCAAACCTTCCGTTCTAGATCATTTTTCCAGTGACAGTATTGCCTTAAGTTTAGCACGCATCGAATGCCACTATTTTGTAAATAATTCTTTTTTGCAGCCAGATCAATTGTTGCGTAACGCGAACGTGCTAGCAAAGATACCAGGTGTAATTGTTCACGGACGTTATGATGTGGTGTGCCCCTTAGAGCAAGCTTATGCTTTGCATCAAGTGTGGCCCCAGGCAAAGTTTGTTATTGCTCCACGTTCTGGGCATTCTGCTACTGAGCCTGAAATCGTTGACGCTCTGATAAGAGCTACTCGACAATATATAGGTTTCTAACTTTGATTGTTCTCGTACAACGTGTATTGCGTGCAAGTGTAGAAATAGACAATGAGGTCTATTCAGCAATTGATAATGGAATTTTGTTATTTGTAGCAATACAAAAGCAAGATGATATGAATATAGTAAGCCGTATGAGTGAAAAGGTGTTGGCATATCGTGTGTTTGCCGATGAAGCAGGTAAAATGAATAAAAACGTTATAGAGATGAAAAACTCTGTGTTAGCTGTACCACAATTCACACTTGCAGCAGATACTAATAAAGGTTTAAGGCCAAATTTTTCTCAGGCTGCACCACCTGAGCAAGGCAATATGTTATTTGATTGTTTTTTAAACACACTAAAGTCGAAATATGTTAAAGTTAAAGCAGGTAAATTTGGTGCCGATATGCAAATCCACTTAATAAATGATGGCCCGGTTACTTTTTGGTTACAAATTTAGCAAACGAATAATTAAGCTTTTTATCAGCCCCATAGATACTTTTACACTACTGTGACTTCACGAACTGCCAGTGTTGAACGCAACACTAACGAAACACAAATTACGATCCAACTAAATTTAGACGGCAAAGGCTCGTCTGATTTAAAAACTGGATTACCTTTTTTTGATCATATGCTGGATCAAATCGCTCGTCATGGCATGTTGGATTTAAATATTGATGCTCAGGGCGATCTTGAAATTGATGCTCACCACACGGTTGAAGATATCGGGATTACTCTGGGACAAGCTTTTACTCAGGCACTCGGCGATAAGCTGGGTATCCGCCGCTATGGTCATGCTTATGTACCGTTGGATGAAGCACTTTCACGCGTAGTAATTGATTTTTCAGGTCGTCCAGGCCTAGAGTTTCATGTGCAATTTCCACGTGCACGTGTAGGTGATTTTGATGTAGACCTTACCCACGAATTTTTTCAGGGGTTTGTAAATCATGCCAATGTAACTTTACATATTGATAATTTATGTGGTGAGAATTCACACCACATCGCTGAGACAGTATTTAAATCTTTTGGTCGCGCAGTGCGTATGGCCATTGAACCTGATGAGCGTATGCAAGGTATCATTCCTTCTACAAAGGGAAGCCTGTAACACATCCTTATTTTAATGTACCGCACGGATTGTTGTTAAAGTAAATATCCAAAGTTTACAAAAATAATCAAATGCAATATTACCGCTATGAGTAAAATCGCCATCATTGATTACGGTATGGGTAATTTATACTCTGTTGCGAAAGCTGTTGAGCATGTATCTAGTAATACAGATCATGTAATTGTTACATCAGATCCTAATGAAATAATAAAAAGTGACAAGGTCGTTTTCCCCGGCCAGGGTGCTGCGCGTGATTGTATGTCAGCAATGTATGAATATGATTTACAAGATTCAATTATCACAGCTGCACGGCAAAAACCTTTTTTAGGTATATGTATGGGTATGCAAGTATTGATGCAGACCAGTGAAGAAAATAACGGTACTGATTGTCTGGCTTTTTATGGGGGTAATGTTACGTACTTTGGTAATCATATTTCAATTGGTTCTAAGGCTGGGAGCTATAAAGTCCCTCATATGGGATGGAACTGTATTGAGCAACAACAAGCTCATCCTTTATGGGAAGGTATTACAGATTCAAGCTATTTTTATTTTGTACATAGTTATTTTGTACAATGTAATGAAGAGCAGCTAATAGCTGGTACTACTGACTATGGGGTTACTTTTACTTCGGTTATAGCGCGTGATAATGTTTTTGCCATGCAATGTCACCCAGAAAAAAGCGCAAAACCAGGTTTACAGTTACTTCATAATTTTGTGAAATGGGATGGTAGCTACTCAGTTAACTAAGTATTAAAGTATATAAATAATGTTAATTATCCCAGCAATTGACCTCAAAGATGGCAAGTGTGTCCGTCTTCGACAAGGTGATATGGAAGATGTTACCGTGTTTTCAGAAGATCCTGTTGCTATAGCAGAACAATGGGTAGCTGCGGGCGCAAGGCGCTTGCACATTGTTGATTTGGATGGTGCTTCTTCAGGAGGGCCTAAGAATGCAGAAATCATACATACCATTAGCTCTAATCATCCCGATGTTCCCATTCAAGTTGGAGGTGGTATTCGTGATGAAGATACTGTACAGGCTTATTTAGATGTGGGTGTTCAGTATGTAATTATTGGCACAAAAGCGGTGAGTGCTCCGCATTTTGTCAACGACTTATGTTTAGAATTTCCTGGCCATATAATTGTTGGTCTAGATGCGAAAGATGGCAAAGTTGCTATCGATGGTTGGTCTAAGTTATCTCATCACGATGCTATTGATATGGCACAACATTTTGAAGCAGATGGTGTGGCTGCAATCGTTTTCACTGATATCAGTCGGGATGGCATGATGCGTGGACTCAATGTAGAAGCGACAGCAGATTTAGCAAGCTCGATACATATTCCAGTTATTGCATCAGGTGGTGTTACTTCAGAAGACGACATCAAAAATTTATGTGCATGTGATGAAGAAGGAATTATTGGTGCCATTGTTGGTCGAGCATTGTATGAAAAGACCATTGATCTCAAACATGCACAAGATTTAGCAGACTCATACCAATCCTAAGTTTTCTAAACCAGTGTCTAATATAGGTTTCATTGTATAACCTATTTTTAAAGAGCTAGTTATTAAAATATGCCACTCGTAAAAAGAATCATTCCCTGTCTAGATGTTGATGCGGGCCGCGTTGTCAAAGGTGTTAAGTTTGTTGATATACGCGATGCGGGTGATCCAGTAGAAGTTGCAAGACGTTATGATGCTGAAGGTGCGGATGAAATTACTTTTTTAGATATTACGGCAAGTTCTGATAATCGCGATACGATGGCACACATCGTAGAAAAAGTTGCTGCAGAAGTTTTTATCCCTTTAACTGTGGGCGGTGGTATTCGTAAGGTTGAAGATATACGCACTATGTTAAATGCAGGTGCGGATAAAGTAGGTATCAATACCGCTGCAGTTTTTAATCCTGAACTGGTCAAACAGGCTAGTAATAAAGTGGGCTCACAGTGCATTGTGGTTGCCATTGATGCCAAGCAAGTTAGTAAAGAAGGAGAAGCTTTAAAGTGGGAAATTTTTACGCATGGCGGACGAGAACCTACGGGTATTCATGCCATAGAGTGGGCTAAAAAAATGGAAGAGCTCGGTGCTGGTGAAATCTTATTAACAAGCATGGATCGTGATGGCACCAAGATGGGTTTTGATCTTGAATTAACTCGAACCATTAGTGAAGCCGTCGGTATTCCAGTTATAGCCTCTGGGGGAGTAGGCACATTGGAACACTTGGCTGAAGGCGTCACAATAGGCAAGGCAGAGGCTGTACTCGCTGCAAGCATTTTCCATTTTGGTGAATATACCATTCATGAAGCCAAGCAATATATGGCTTCACAAGGGATTATAGTGAGAGAGTAGTGGTAGAGATAACTTGTGTTACTCTGTGATCAGTATCTAAACGATCCATATAAATATTTGTCAATATAATGAGTAGTGATAATACATTGCAGGTACTGGCTGAGATTCTAGAGCAGCGTAAGAATGCAGACCCTGAGGCTTCATATGTGGCTAGTTTATATAAATCTGGTCTTGAGAAAATTCTCGATAAAATTAACGAGGAAGCCAATGAAACTATCGAAGCATCAAGAGAAAATGATGTACAGCATTTAATTCATGAGGTTGCTGATTTATGGTTCCATTGCATGGTGTTACTTGCATATAGGGACACTAGTTATGCAAATGTGCTGGAAGAACTTAATAATCGATTTGGAATATCAGGACTGGTAGAAAAAGCACAGCGTAAAAAGGTAAATTGAATAGTAATAATATTAAATATTATATCGGAGTATAAATTATGGGAATTAGCCCTTGGCAGTTACTTATAGTCTTACTTATTATTGTATTGATTTTTGGCACTAAGAAACTACGCAATATAGGTGGCGATTTAGGTAGTGCAGTGAAAAATTTTAAAAAATCAATCAAAGATGAATCTGATTCAGAAAACACAGAAAAAAAAGAATCTGAAACAGAGAATATACAATCAAAAGACTAAACCTTTAAGTTAATGTTTGATTTTGGGTTTTGGGAACTTACCATTGTGATGGTGGTTGCATTACTTGTAGTGGGGCCAGAACGTTTGCCTGTTTTAGCTGGACAGGTTGGTAGATGGGTAGGTAAAGCTAGACGCATTCTACGCAGTGTACGTTCAGACATCGAATCAGAAATTAAAGCAGCTGAGCTACAGGAAATATTGAAAAAACAACAAGGTGAAATAGGTGAACTAAAAGAGATCTTAAAAGACACACAAAAAGGAATAGAAAAAGATTTAAATCCAGAAAGTGATCGAGAATTAATAACTGCCGTTGAAAATCATATCGAATCTAAAAAACAACAAGAGCTATCATTAAGCCCTGATTCAAAAAAGCATGAAGCCGACTGAAGAAACTTCTGATATAAACAATACTCAAGAGACTCTTCTATCACATCTATACGAAGTGCGCAGCAGACTCATATGGATTGTGGGCAGTGTGTTAGCGATATTTATGTGTTTATTTCCATTTGCAAATAAGCTGTATACATATTTAGCTGGGCCGTTATTAGTTCATATGCCTGAAGGTAGCTCGATGGTGGCTATCGATGTAGCTTCACCTTTTTTAACACCATTTAAACTTGTATTTTTACTTAGCATTGTTATAGCAATTCCAATCATTCTTTATCATGTATGGGCGTTTATTGCGCCTGGTTTATATAAAAATGAACAACGCCTTGTTTTTCCTATTCTTGTTTCAAGTTCTTTTTTGTTTTATGTAGGTATGGCGTTTGCGTACTTTATTGTATTTCCATTGGTATTTGGTTTCTTTACAAAAGTTGCACCTCAAGGTGTAGCGGTAATGACAGATATCAACCGCTATTTAGATTTTGTATTAAAAATATTCATAGCATTTGGAATAGCTTTTGAAGTGCCAATCGTGACGTTGGTGCTTGTTAAGTTAGGAATAACTACCCCTGATCAGCTTGCCGCAAAAAGGCCTTACGTTATAGTTGCAGCATTTGTGATTGGTATGTTATTAACACCACCTGATGTTATTTCACAAGTTTTGTTAGCCATTCCAGTTTGGTTTTTATTTGAACTGGGATTGTTTTTATCGCGTCTTACAGCCGGAAATAAATTGGCATCTGAAGAAGATGTATTTGATGAGGAAAATATGGAAGAAAAAGAACCTCGATTTCAACCTTTAACTGATGAGCAACAAGAAGTGGAACTAAATGAGACAGAACTGTTAGATGATTCTGGTTCTTCAAAAGATCAACCTGATACCGATACTCCATAGATACTTAAGTTTGTTAGACTCGTAAGTAAATAAATAATTTTACATTTTGATCTGTGACTAATAATAAATTTACACTTCGTAACAGAACCATGCTCATCATTTTGGATGGTTTCGGTGTGAATCCGAGTAAAGCTAATAATGCCATATTACAAGCCAATACCCCCAAGCTAGATGAGTATTTTTCTAGGCACCCACTTACTGTATTGGAAGCCTCTGGAGAGGCCGTGGGTTTGCCACCAGGTCAAATGGGTAATTCTGAAGTGGGGCACATGACGATTGGGTGTGGCTCGATTATTAAACAAGACCTGATTCGCATTAATGATGCCATTGCAGACGGTAGCTTTTTTGAAATGTCACCTTTATTACGTGCGATCAGTAACGCAAAGAAAAAAGAAGGCTATATACATTTAATTGGTTTAGTGTCTGATGGAGGTGTGCACTCACATATCCATCATGTCATCGCACTGTTGCAATTGTGTCGCATGCAACAAGTGAGACCTTTATTGCATGTTATTACAGATGGTCGGGATACACCTCCACAAAGTGCAAAGAAATATATCCAACAACTTGAGCCTGCATTAAAAGAATCAAACGGTGCTATTGTCACTTTAATGGGACGTTACTACGCCATGGACAGAGATCGACGCTGGGAACGTACCATAAAAGCATGGCAAGCATTAGTGCTTTTAAAAGGCGAAAAAGCTGTTGATGCCTATGATGCCATTGATAAGTCCTATGCGCGTGGTGAAACAGACGAATTTATTTTGCCTACTATATTAGGTGGTGCTCAACCTATGACGGATGAGTCGGAGGTGTTCTTTTTTAATTTTCGCAATGATCGCCCTCGACAACTTAGCAAGGCAATTGCTAAAGAAGGCTTTAGTGCTTTTGATCGTGGGCCAGACTATAAGCCTATTCGACTCACTAAGATGACAAAGTACAGTAAAGAGTTTCTAGGTGCTGTTGTGTTTCCACCGCGTAAACCAGAAACTAATTTGGCTGAGATAGTGAGTCAACATGGTCTAAATCAATTTCATTGTGCTGAAACAGAAAAATATCCACATGTAACCTATTTCTTAAATGGTGGTACAGAAGATGCTTACGAAGGTGAAGATCGTAAAATAGTGCCTTCGCCAAAAGTGGCAACGTATGATTTGCAACCCGAAATGAGTGCTGAAGAAATTGCCGATGAAGTGATTAAGGCAATTGATAATGATGAATATGCCCTAATCGTAACAAACTTTGCCAATGGCGATATGGTGGGCCATACAGCAATAAAAGATTCCATAATAAAGGCAATAGAAGCATTAGATACACATGTGAGTCGTGTCATTGAAGCCGCAATAAAGAAAGGTGTCTCTGTTGTGATTACTTCAGATCATGGTAATTGTGATGAAATGGTGGATCCTATCTCTCGTGAACCACATACTCAACATACTACTTATCCAGTGCCATGTTTGGTAATAGATAGAGATAAGTGGAATTTAGCCAATGGTCAAGGCCTAAGTGCTGTGGCACCAACAGTTTTAGAGCTTATGGGAATAGAGAAACCCAAGGCAATGACAGGTAAATCTTTGTTGATTCCTAGAAATGGGTCTTAAGAGTAGAAAGTATTGTTATTAAAATTTAATCGAATGGATTCCACCAACGTTTCTTCTTTTTAGGTTTATCGGTTTCATCTTTTATAGCAACATCATCATCTGAATCGTTTTGTGCGAAAGTCGCATTTGGGTCAGCTTCCGTTGCTATGGCATTTAGTGCATTGACGAGCTTAGTAACAGAGTAGTCGCCACGAACTGGAATTTTTGTAGTATCGCCGTCTGTTTTCCAATCAAAATTGCGTTTTAGTTGTTTTCTAAATTGAGGTGGATAATCATCAAAATTTTGCTTAGGTTCGCTTTTAATAACTCCTTTAATAACAATCGCGCTTTGACCAAAAAAGCCGAACTGTTTTCCTGAGTTAATAACTTTTAGCCCCGAGCGTAATACGGTATAAAATACTTCTGGACACGCCTTAAAACGTTGTGAAAACTCTTTACCTTCCTGTACAGCAAGACATACCCTAACCGTATATTGCATTTTGTCTTGGTCTACAGTCATACCCAAAACATCCGTACCCTGTTGTAAGTCTTTGATTGCGATTCTTTCCTCGCGTGTAAAACCACCTTTTACACCTGGAGATTCTTCTTCCGTGTAAATAATTACCTGCTGCTGATAAGGTTTGTAATCAGGTACGCTGGATTCGCCAGTAGCACAGAGTTGAGTAATCTGTTCTTGGCTAAAACCCTTATCCAAATAAAACTCGATATCCTCTTTACTACAGGCAGCATAAAGAGCGGTTGGCAGATAAACTATTGAGCAACTTAAGAGGAAAAGGAATCTGGTCAGCATGATATATGTTGTGTCTTTATTAAAACTATCTAAGTGTAAGTAAAGACCTAAGGTAACTGCAACAAGTTCATTACAGTAATAATTAAAGGGTAAAAAGGTGCTGGCAAAAAAACAGGCGCCTAAGGCGCCTGTTTCATAGCGTATCGCTTGGAAATCCTTTTTCCAGATGCGAGATTACTAAGTCATAGACTTAGAACCACTGCACCATACCGATCTGCCAGTTTTCAGCTTCGCCGCCTTGGACCACGCCTACAGCGTTGATGCCCCAGTCGTTCGCTGAGTTGCGGTCATTATCCACTTGACCGTATACGAGACGTAGCTCGGTACCCGCTGGCATGGTGTAGTACAAGCCTAGTGAGATCTGCTCTGCACCAGAACTTGACTCATCAATACCACCACAGCTTTGACCGGCAATCGCACTGTTGTTGCTGCAATCAAAGTCATCAGCTTCGGCATACATGAAACGGAAGTCTAACGGACCTGGGAAGTCATGCTTACCAGATACTAACCATACATCACGTTCGACATCAATATTGCCATCGGTAGTTGCACCAGGAGTAAATGGTCCAGCACCACGTGGGCCAGCACCACCACCTGTATCTGCGCACTCATCCCACTCCCAAGACATCTCTTCATAAGCAAGAGACAGACGGGTGGAATGACCATTGCCCCAGTCGTGAATGTAACGAGCAGCAATACGCCAAGTGTCATCATCGGAATCCGAGCATTCAAAGTCTAATGCAGCCCACTCGTCATGTTGTTGATAACCAAAGCCTAACCATAGTTCATCATTACCAATCGGTTTGGTATATGCCAAGCCAATAGATAGCATAGATGGGTCATGCTCTTGTACAACACCATTGATGTCTGTTGTCTGCAGCTCTTCACCTGTGCCAGAGCCTGCTGAGCTGGAGTTTGACCAGCCAACACGTGCATGGAAGCCATTCCAGTTGGGTGAGAACCATTGCAACATTTCAGGTTTACGACGCATGAAGCCGATGTTGGCCATGCCAGGGCCAAATGCACTGTCAAAGCCACCGTTACCATAGGAGGAACCAAATCCAGAAAGTCCCATGAGGGTAGAGTGGGTGTGAAGGCCAGCATCATAGAACGGATCAATCCACTGTGCGGTGATTTCATTGTAAGGTGT
This sequence comes from Gammaproteobacteria bacterium, assembly GCA_965223115.1. Lineage (GTDB taxonomy): Bacteria > Pseudomonadota > Gammaproteobacteria > UBA4575 > UBA4575 > CBDCUI01. Next base: position 2,253,836 of record OZ244982.1, on the reverse strand, counting down.
TAACCATGCAGACCACATGACTTCACCCCAAGGACCGCTAAGACCTAACTTACTGTTACGACTACACCAGTCGTTAAAAGCAAAGTCACTGTTGCGGTTGAAATAGGTGAATTGCTCACATTGGAAATTAGCTTTTACGGCCGTACCTGCAACCGATACACCGGTATCGATGCTGGCGGCAAAACCAATGTTAGCGGCTTCTGCATCAAGGGTAATGAAATCCCGCTCGCGATCACCGCCGTCTGCTGGATCAATACTTGCCACGTCAGCAGAATGGAAGTTTGTCGACCAGTTCTGCCACCCGTAGATGGTCCAGTTTGAGTTTGCGTTACCGCCACCAACACCGCCAGCAAACGAAGCCATAGGCAACGCCGCCAGTGCTAGAGCAGTTACGATAAGTTTAGTTTTCATGAAGATACTCCTCTTCGTTAACTAATTTAATAAGTAAAGAAAAATACTCGAGTAATTTTCCTAAGGTTAAGATTTCACATGCCTTAGTTATAACCCTGGTAGCCAATCCCTAAGAACTAACTATAGGGGCTTCCCTCCCTCTGCATGATTAATCTAAATCTGAAAGTAATTTCGGCATTCCTGGCTAAAACTACATTTCAAGATAAATACAACAGGAGTTGTATTTGTGCTACAGATTGCCTTTGAAACCCCTGAAAGTCAAGCAATTCGTGTTGTATTTACACAACAAATATGACCTACAATTTATAGTGTTTCTTTTTTGCAAAAGCACTATATATGTACGTGTGGAAATCTTCGATGAAAGCATAATTCCTTGATGATTTTAAAAGGTAGACTGGATGATTTGTGGTAAATCCGCAACAAATAGGCAAGGCATTCTAACTTATTGTTTTTTATAATTTTTTTGCTTAATTGAATCGAAATCTGAAATCTGCAAAAAGTATTTTCCTCAGTTCAATCAGTGAGCACACTGTACTGATGATTTTTGTCTTTTATTTATTGCTAGGGATCAAAGCAGTAAGATTAGAGAAATATCGATGCCTATCGGCCGGCTATTCGATTCGGTCTAATTCAACATGATCTCTAGTTGGTTAATAAATAGAATCTTGTTCATCTAAATACCTACATTTTTTATTGCCTGCTGCTATGACCATGAACTTATTAATTGCATTGTTTGTGCTGATTGTAGGAGTAGCAGTATTGATACGAAATTAGTATATCTGTTTACTATCGTTAGAAATCACAGCTTAATTAATGTTGTTTTGTGATTTTATCTAAAGGTAGAAAATTCATTTTTATTTCTGTTTGATATTCACGGTCAAAAATTAATTCAATTGACACTGTTTTATTCTGTTCTACTGCTTTAATTTGTTTTAGTTCTGGTAATGAAACAGCTATGTAGGCACAACTTGCAGCAGCAATACCTTCTTGATCGTTTAATAATGCTGAAAATAGATTTGCAGCGACAAACTCTATTCTCTGTTCCAAAGTAGGGTTACGGTAAAATTTTTCATTTAAGTTAATGCCTAGATCTAATTTTTCATCCATTAAATGTAGAGAATTTTTTTGAGTACTTGTTAATTTTTTATTACGGTCAAATTCAATTTCAGGTATATCATTTAGAATTACGACTAAAATATTTTTTTGTTTGTCATTCATATTGTTGGCTTGAAATTAAGTTACATATATCAAACTGAAGTTGAGACAATGCGGCATTGATTACATGCTTGGAATCGTTAATTAAGTATTCATCAGATGAGGTGTATTCATTTAGTTTTAATAGGCATTCTGTAGCTTGATCAGCGTCCATGCCAATACTCATAGTCAGTTGGCTTAAGGATAATAAATTTTCATAAATGTTTTTAGTATGATGTTTATTTGTAGCATCATCGAGTATTGTATCTAGATGACGTTGAGATGCTTTTAGTACAGCAAAAAATAAACACCCTGTTTCTGAAAGCCAAAAAGAAAATTCTAGACCTAATAGCTGTTTAAAGCGTGCTAAATGTTTTTTTGTTGGGCTGCAATTGTTTTGGTCGAATGGACAATGCTCCAATGACTCTTTTAATAAAATAAAAACTTCTTCTAATAACAGCAGAGAGCCAATGCGTTTGTTAAGCATGATCAAGAACAATCTGTAGCAATCTTGATTGCTAGGCCGCTAACCGCTAGAAATATCTTTATAACATGTAAAAGCATTAATTATAGTTAAGAGTATTAAGCGTATGGTTAGAATTTAAACTCTAATGTTTTTCTGATGATTCTATCTCCTCTAACCTTTGTGCAAGCTGGATGTCTCCAGGGTCTACGGCGAGTGCCTTCTTGTAAAATAAAGCCGCACGGCGGCGATTATTTTTCTTTAAATCTTGTTCTGCCCAATGTATATAACTTTTTTTAATCGTAAACAATCCATGTAATGCTATAGCATTATCAGGTTCCGATTTAAGTACTTGCATATACGTTTCAAACGCATTGTCATTTGGTGGCGAGGTTAAGTTTTTACTTTTTAATTGTTGTTTCGCTTTAATTAACAAGTTGTCAATCAACAAATTAGGTTTTTGCTTATTAGGAGTTTGTTTTTTATCTATAGCATCAGTTGAAGATTCATGTGCAGAATACGCTGATATTTTCTCTAAAGTGTTAAGCTCTTCTTTTTGTTTAATACTACTTAAGTTGATTTTCTGTGCCTTAGCTAAGAAAAATGCTGAACGTTTGATGTCATTATTAGCTTTATAGTAATTAGCCCAGCTAATATATCTATCGTGAATATCAATAATGCCTTGTTTGGCTTTTGTGTGATGAGGATGTTTAGCCAGTATAAGCTGGTAAGTTTCTAGTGCATTATTCCCTGCTGGGGTGGTTAAGTTTTTTGTTGTGAACTGTTCTGAGGCAAGCTTTAGTAAATGTAAAATTTGTGGATCATGTGCTGTACCGTCAAGTGATGCATTTGTAATAAGATTTTTTTGTTCTTCAGCATTGTCTGAAATGCTGTTATCTTTGATATGAATATCGTTTTTATTGAGAGTTTCTGCAGGACTGTCAAATATTATTTCTTTGCTATTTTCTATAGTGATTGCTTCTGCTTGTGGTGAATTTAAATCAATAACTTCATTATCAACAGTGTCTTCAATTAGTGTGTTATTGCTACTGGTATTATTATCTAAAGATGGACTACTATTATTTGACTCATCACTTGTAATAAAAGGTTGTAATTGAAAAAATATTATTGCTGAAAGAATAATAATTATTAAAGGTGCAAATGATCTAAATGTAATAGAAGATCTGTTATTTTTTACGGGTGTGTTTAATGATGGTGTTCTAAGAGTAGGTATAGCATCACTGTTTTGATCTGATGTTGGGCCTAATTTATCTGTCGTGTTAGCAGGAATCTCTGGGGCGTGAAGTGGTATAGATGTTGCTTTTATTGCAGTTGCTGTTTGGACAAAAGATGAATTGCTAGTTTGTCTTTTATTATCCGTCGTGTCATATGAGGTAATTTTTTCCACATCTTTTAAAAATGGGAAACAGTCAGTGATAGAAATACCAGTTTTTTCTGCCGTATTTTTTGCTTTTGTTATAGCTGTTTTTACAATTTCTGAATTAATTAAATGTGTTTCATTCTCATTGGCAACAAGTGAACACCATTCTAATAGAACATTTAAACATTTTAAGTTTCCATTGGTATGTTCTGTTAGTAAAAGTAAAGATTCATGATCAAATTGTAAGTCTCCATTTATTGGTTTAATGTGATAATTTTTTTTTGCAGAAAAAAGTCGAATATCGTTATCATTAAGATCATCTAATGAACACTGTACTACGGTACGTATATCGATACTTTTAATTTTATTCAATCTTTCTTTGAGGTTTGGCTGTCCTCCTAAAATAAGGCTTACGTGTTTATTGGTTAGCGAGATTTCATTAATTAAGTCAAAAAGATCTATTAATATTTCAGTTGATAAGCAATCACCTTTATCGACTATAATAGTAAGTGCTTCACCTAGCTTTGCTGATTCCTGTATAAAGTTTTTAATTGTTGCAAAGTCATTCTCTGGGTTGCTACCTATTTCTCTTATATTGGAATCTATAACATCAGAATTATATTTAAATAAATCCGAACCGTTTAAAAATATTAAACGACCATTTGCAGCTACCTTAGTACCAATAGTACGTAATAAAATTGATTTGCCTTTTCCTGATTGACCAGTAAGTAAAATGGTAGCAGCATCGTTTTGTACTGAAATCAAAATTTCATTTTGAATTCGCTGTACAACACTGACAAGGGCAGAAGTAAAATCTACATCATTGTCTAATGTGGGTGCACTGGAGTGTGTAACAGCATTCATTATAGGGCGTTATTTTATAAGAAATTTCTTGAACCTTATAATATAAGAATGAATTTAATAACAAAGACATATTTGTCACTTTACAAAATTTTTTTAAAGTCAGATAGATGAGACAGGAAATTAATTTTTAATAAAACAATTTACCTTATTTAATATAAGGTAAATTGTGGTGCACTTAACAGGTGATTTAACTATTGCTTATGAGAAAGTCGTTGTAACTTAGTGTTGTTTAGTAGATGTAAACTCTTTACCAGTGCTGATATAGAAATCTCTAATGCAGGTTTTTTGCACTTGAGAAAAAATGGTATCGTTAGTAACAAACTCATACGGCCCATATATTTTATCTATTAGTGCTAATACAATTTTTTGTTCTTCATAGCTACTATTCTGATCCAAATAATGACTAATTAGGTCTACCTGCTTTAGGCCTATGTCTCGGTTCATAGTAATAACTCGAGCGGCATTGGCTTTCCACATACAAAAACGTGTGATTTCAGGGTGCTGTGCCGCCGAAGCCTGCAAACATGTAAGTAAAATTGCTACTAAAGATGCGGTCCTTAACATATTGTTACTCCCTGTATTTACTGGGTAGGTATAGGTTTTCCTGCATAAATTAGACCAATTCTTGAAATTACCAGTATTTTGTTAGCATCTAAATTTATTCGGTCTGTAATCCTAGTTAAGCGGTATTTGTGTTGTCATTTTGTATCTATCATCTTGAGCAAAATGGGGCAGATAAGAACAAAATAGTCACTTTTTATGCAATCTATATATTGCCTCCATTCCACGAGTAAATTTCAAGTCTCGACATAGTAATTCGGCTTAAAATGAATAAATTTAACCTTAATAACCGAAAAATAACCGAATTGGTCGGGTGGTAAGGAATAAGACTTCTGTTACCATTTAGTGGGCCTTATCTAGGCTTATGTAAATGAATAATTTTTAATGCAAAGCAACTGTAAAAATAAATAAAGGAGAAAATGTGAGTAATGATTCTCAACATGGATTTGCAACACGAGCAATTCATGCCGGTGCTGCACCTGATCCAACAACTGGTGCTCGTGGAACACCAATACATCAATCAACAGCATTTGTATTTAATGATGCGGACCACGCTGCTGCATTATTTGGATTAGAGCAAGCAGGTTTTATTTATTCGCGACTCACAAATCCAACGGTTAGTGTATTTCAGGAAAGAGTTGCGAGTTTAGAGGGTGGTGTAGGAGCGACATGTACAGCGTCTGGACACTCTGCGCAGTTGTTAGCATTGTTTGCACTCATGAAAAGCGGCGATGAATTTGTTGCTTCAAATAAACTTTATGGCGGATCAATCACTCAGTTTGGGCACAGTTTTAAAAAGTTTGGCTGGAAGGTAAATTTTGTTGACCCTATTAATCCAGAAAATTTTCGTAATGCGATTAACGAAAAAACAAAGGCTGTATTTACAGAAAGCTTGGCCAATCCTGGTGGAGTTGTATGTGATATAGAAGCAATAGCATCTATTGCGCATGATGCTGGCATTCCTTGTATTGTTGATAACACTTTACCATCCCCAGCTTTGTGTAAACCTATTGAATATGGGGCAGACATTATAGTGCACTCCACCACGAAATTTATTTCCGGTCATGGAAATGCAATGGGTGGTGCAGTTGTTGATAGTGGAAACTTTGATTGGTCACAAAATGATAAATATCCAGATCTTGTAGAAAGTTGTGGCGCATACCACGGACTAAAATTTTATGAAACATTTGGCAATATGGCCTATACGATGTTTTGTCATGCAGTAGGTCTACGTGATTTAGGTCCAAGCATGTCACCAATGAATGCGTATCTTTCACTAACAGGAGCAGAAACCTTGCCATTACGCATGCAAAAGCATGCGGACAATGCACTAGAAGTTGCAAAGTGGTTACAAGCTAATGAACAAGTTACCTGGGTTTCATATGCTGGGTTAGAAGATAATGAATTTTATTCACTTGCACAAAAATATTGTCCTGATGGTGCGGGATCTGTATTTACCTTTGGCGTTAAAGGCGGTTACGATATGGGCTTGGGAATCGTAAGTAACTGTAAATTACTATCACATTTAGCGAACATAGGTGATACACGCTCTCTGATTATTCACCCTGCCTCCACAACGCATCGACAGTTAACGGAAGAACAACAAATCTCTGCAGGCGCGGGTCCAGATGTAGTTCGACTTTCCATTGGCTTAGAAGATGTTGCTGATATTATTGCGGACCTAGAACAAGCTATTGCTGCAGCTTAGATCTTCAACTCTACTTAACATAGAGAAAAACGGCCCAAGTCATGGGTCGTTTTTATTTGCATAAAAGCTTTTTTATAAAAAGCTTTCTACCTCCATTGAATGGTGTTGCTCAGGATAAGGAGCACTAATTTTCAGATAAATGGGAAACTGTGTTTGCGTTCTGCTTGTATAGTCAACATTCTAAATACAAATTTTTGCTAAGTGGTTAGTGAAATACTTAGTTAAGTAATTTATTGTCGATAAAAGCTCAGTTAAATCTTCCACTAACATATATTCAATTATTTCATAGCATTTATTGTGTATCAAAATACAAGAAAACTTTAATAAATCTTCTAATTAAGTTGATTATTAAAAATTATTAATTAAAGAGGTACAGATATGAAAGCACGTTTATTTTGTAAACTGATGTTGTCAATATTAATTGTTATGCCATTAAGTGTTTCAGCTATTTCTGTAGGAGATTCTGTACCATCGTTTAAAGCTAGAACAATCGATGGCAATAAAAATGTTGCGTTGGAAGACTATCGAGGCAAAGTTGTTCTTGTAGATTTTTGGGCATCATGGTGCCCGCCTTGTCTTAAGTCACTACCGAAGTACAACGATCTACGCAGGGAAATTGGTACTGCTGATTTTGAAATTGTGGCAATTAATGTAGATGAAAATACAGATGATGCAAAAAAGTTTTTACAAAAACACCCGGTTAGTTATCCCGTCGCCAAAGATCCTAAAGGGGTTTTGCCTGGCGTATTTGGCGTTAAAGCCATGCCAACTTCATATTTAATCGACCAGAACGGTGTAGTTAAATATGTACACGCAGCATTTAAAGATGGTGATATGGAAAAAATCAAACACGAGATTGAAAAGCTGATTGCAAATTAATTTGGCAGCTTGATGAAAAAAATTTATCTATTGATTTTCATGCTCTGTGTCGTACAACTTAGTGCGTGTGCTGTAGTAAAGCCGTGGGAAAGAGGGATTCTTGCCAGACCTGAGATGGCATGGGAACCAGATGCATTACGGGGTCAGCTTAAAGAGCATGTTTACTTTAGTAAAGAGGGTTCATCGGGAGGTTATGGGGCTGGTGGTGGAGGTTGTGGCTGTAATTAAATTTGTGCAATACACACGATTAAAATTATAGAGAATTAAAATGGGAAAAAAACAAAGTGGTTTGAGTCCGTCTTTAGCTGCGTTGACATCAGCAGCAATGGTACTACCAGGAATCAGTTCTTCTATTAAAGCAGGTGTGGTTGCAAATGAGCCGAAGTTATCTTTTCAATATACGCGTTATGAAGAAGACAGTATTCCAGGTGGTGATGCAGATCCTGCCGCTGGGGATCGAGACCGCTATGACATCGATGTAGCACAAGTAGAATTTTTATATCCTCTAAATGCCAAATGGCAAATCACCGGTGGTTTTGTTTACGATGATATGAGTGGTTCATCACCCTGGTACGTTAGACCTACAGATACTGTAAATGCTGCTGGTGATCCTCTAGTTGTAATGAGTGGCGCTACCATTGATGATACGCGTTATGACTTCAGCCTTAAGGCGGATTACTTTGGTGAAAAGTTTACCATCTCACCAAGCATTGGTTTTTCGACTGAAAAAGATTATGAAGCGATTAGTGGTGGCGTTGAAGTTGAATATGAATTCCCAAATAAAGCGACTTCCGTTCGAGGTGGTATTGCAGTTTCATTTGATGAAATTGATCCTACACAGCTTACTGGTGTAACCAGAGTAAACAGTGAAGATAAAGAAAACTATTCTATTTTTGGTGGCGTCACGCAAGTCATTAATAAATACACAGTAATACAAACAACCTTAGGGATATCTTATTTTGACGGTTTTTTATCTGATCCTTATAAACAAGCTTGGGTAGCAGGAAGTGTATTGCCTGATAACAGGCCAGGGGATCGCACTCAATATACTTGGGCCACACGTTTACGTAGATACTCAGAACTATTGGGTGCAGCATTACACGTAGACTACCGTTTTTATTATGATGATTGGAATGTGCGCTCGCATACCCTTGATTTAGGCATACATAAAGTAACCGATAGTGGTTGGGCTTTTGACTCATCGATTCGCTATTACAGCCAAACTCAAGCTGATTTTTATGAACCATTTTATCGTCAAGTACGTCCAGATGGCGATTATTCCAGTGACTATCGATTATCACCTTATGGTTCCATCGCATTTCGCTTGGGTTTGTCGGAAACGATTAATGACTGGACCGTAAAAATTGCTGCTGAAAGATATATCAGTGATAAATCCTATTCTGTACAAAGTGTTAGTGTAGAGAACCCAGCCTTACTCGACTACACATTATTTTCATTCGGTGTTGATTACAGTTTCTAGCTAGTACTGAAAAAAATTTAGTACACTTCTGTTTTATTTACAGAGGATTTCCAGTTTGGAACTCTTTACTTTTCCTTTTAAAGCTATGGGTTCGCCTTGTGAATTGAAGCTTTATGCAAATCAAAAAGACGAGGCACAAGTTGTTGTCTTAAATGTCACCGCAGAAATCAAACGCTTAGAAAAAAAATATTCGCGTTATCGAGACGATAGTATCACCACAGCAATAAATAACAGCGCGGGCAAAAAGTATGGTATTGAAGTGGATACTGAAACTCTAAGTTTATTAAATTATGCACAAGTGGCTTATGAACAAAGTGAAGGTCTATTTGATATCACTTCAGGGATTTTGCGCAAGGTTTGGAATTTCCGATCAAATGTCTTACCTGCACAAGTTGATATTGAGGCACTGTTGCCTTTAATTGGTTGGGACAAAGTGGAATGGAAAGCTCCAAAACTACGATTGCCACACAAAGGCATGGAGCTCGATTTTGGTGGCTACGTTAAAGAATATATAGCTGATGTAGCTGCAAATCTATGTTTACAGGCTGGTATGAGAAACGGCTTGGTTAATTTAGGTGGTGATATATGCATAATCGGACCGCATCCCGATGGTTCAGACTGGAAAGTAGGGGTTCGCCATCCCCGTAATCCTGATTTTCCTATGTCATTTGTGTATATGTCTAGTGGTGCACTTGCTAGCAGTGGAGACTACGAACGCTACATGATTGTTAATGGAGTTCGTTATGCCCATATCTTAAACCCTAAAACAGGTTGGCCGGTTAATAGCCTTGCTAGCACGAGTGTCTATGCCCAGCAATGTGTAATTGCAGGTACCGCTGCAACGATTACGATGTTGAAAGGTGAAAGTGAGGGGGTGCAATGGTTAGAACAACTGGGCCTACCTCATATTTGTATGGATCAGAATGATAAGATCTTTGGAACGCTTAAGTATGTAGAAAATTTAAATTAAGTTTAGAAAAAACTAGTTACAGTAACCGCTAAATCAGGTGCTTTAGCAACTGTGATTTGTATCACATTTTGATAATAAACATCAGAAGAATCATATAAATACATTTAGTTATTAAAACAAATCTACCACTTAGATGAAAAAAAGGTTAAAATTTGCTTGCCACATTGTTCCAACTCCAGTGGCAAACTATGAAAGCCTTGTGGAAGGATCCATGGGGCTTTCTTATTAATTAGTTCCCAACTCTATTTATCAAGAAATCGATCTATTTCTTCAGCATTATTTGCTGCATCTTTTTCGCCTAATTCAATGAGTCGGTTTAGATAATCAGGCTGAAACATCAATAATGATAATGAATCCGGGCTTCTAGTATCGCGTGTACCAAAACCACGCGTAAAATAACGAAACGGCTGAGGTAATCGTATTTCATATTGACTTGCAAGCTTGCCTAAATCTTCACTTGGACGAAGTATTAGAAGATCAATTTTTTTCAATTTTTCACGAACTTCCTCACTGGTCTCATCGTATAGTTCATTAATACGACTCATATTGGCTGCATCATAATCGAGTAGATCTAAAAAGATTGAATCTAATAAGATACCGATAATTTGTGCAACAGGCGCGTATTCGGTAATCACAGATTCATCTGGTGTGATTTGACCGCCTTGAAAGCGTGTGGATATAGCAAGAATTCTATCAGCACCCATATGCATAATGGGTGAAAGCGGAGCAATAGAGCGTATTCCCCCGTCACCATGCCAGCCATCTTCTAGTTTTACTGCGGGAAAAACTAAAGGCAACGCTGCAGATGCCATGACATGCTCGATGGTAATTTCTGCAAGCTCGCTGCGTCTTCTTGGCCTCTCCCAATGTTCTCCCTCTTCTCCTTGTATCCAGGTAATGGCTTTACCGGTTCCATAGTTAGTACTAGTGATACCCAAAACTTGTAAAAAACCTTGATCTATGTTTTTTTGGATACCATTTATCGGTTCGTGAGCAGCAGAAGCTAATTTTCTAACCAGTAATTGACGTAATGGGTCACTGTCTAATAGGCTGCGTTTACGTGGCCCCATCTGGCTGCCGCCAAGAATGAACCCTAAGCCCCAGCGTAAAAAATTTACTAAAAAGTAACCACTATCAGTGCGAAAAACATTTTCTGTAGTTAATTCCAGCCACAGTTCAGCAAGTTGGTCCACTGCCTCACAAAATGTGCCTTGATATGCCGCAAGGTGCGCAGCATTTACTGCTCCTGCAGAGACACCGGTAATGATGGGTGGATGAAAATCATCATATTTTTCACATATATAACGAAGTACACCAACCTGATAGGCGGCACGCGCACCTCCACCAGTCATGGCAAGGCCAAGGTTTAAATTATTTGCTTCTGGCATTTTTTATTTAAGAAAGTATGTCTATAGTAAGGTATAAAATGTAACAAACGTATTTAATTAAGTGTCTATACGATAGATTATTACTCAGTTGACCAGGTATTGGCACGAATTATTCCTGGCTAATTTTAAATCGCTTAGTTATCTTTTCACAAACGATGTGGGTAATTAAATGAACGATATTGATCCTCAAGAAACACGTGAATGGTTGCAGGCTATGCATGCTATTTTGGAGCGTGATGGGGAAGAACGTGCACACTATATCATTGAGCAGTTAATCCATGATGCACGTTTACAAGGTGTTAATCTGCCGTTTCGAAATACAACTGCTTATGTAAATACTATACCTGTTAACGAGGAACAACGCCTTCCTGGTGATCCTCGATTAGAACATCGTGTACGTTCATTGGAACGTTGGAATGCATTAGCGATGGTCGTTAAGGCCAATAAAAAATTCCCAGAGCTTGGTGGGCATATTTCTACTTACGCATCAGCAGCGACGTTAATCAGTATAGGCTTTAACCATTTTTTCCGTCCTACTACAGAAGACTTTGCTGGGGACTTGGTTTATTTTCAAGGACATGCAGCTCCAGGTGTTTATGCACGTGCTTTTTTAGAAGGACGTTTAAGTGAAGAACGATTGCTACATTTTCGGCGCGAAGTTGAAGGTAAAGGGTTATCTTCTTATCCGCATCCTTGGCTGATGCCAAATTTTTGGCAATTTCCTACGGTATCTATGGGCCTTGCACCTATTATGGGGATCTACCAAGCGCGCTTTATGGAATACCTGCATGACCGGGGCATTATCGATAAAAGTGATCGTAAAGTTTGGGTATTTGCAGGTGACGGAGAAATGGATGAGCCTGAGTCCTTGGGGGCTATTTCTCTAGCAGCACGTGAAGAACTTGATAATTTAATTTTTGTAATTAACTGTAATTTACAACGTCTGGATGGACCCGTGCGTGGTAATGGAAAAATCATTCAGGAATTAGAAGGAGTGTTTCGTGGTGCGGGTTGGAATGTTATCAAAGTCCTCTGGGGTGGGAATTGGGACCCTTTATTGGAAAGAGATAAAGATGGAATACTGCGTAAGCGTATGGAAGAAGTATTAGATGGGGATTATCAAAATTACCGTGCTAAAGGCGGTGCTTATGTGCGTGAACATTTCTTTGGTAAATATCCTGAGTTGGAAGAATTAATAGAAAATATGACAGATGATGACATTTGGCGCTTGAATCGTGGCGGTCATGATCAGCAAAAAATTTATGCTGCTTATGCAGCAGCAATGCAACATAAAGGTCAACCTACAGTCATCTTGGCTAAAACTGTAAAAGGTTATGGCTTAGGCAAAAGTGGTGAAAGCTTGAATATTGCACATCAATTAAAAAAACCGGCTAAGGAATCATTAATGGCATTTCGAGATCGCTATCGAATTCCATTTAAAGATGAAGACTTAGAAGATATCCCTTTTTATAAGCCACCAGAAGATAGTCCAGAAATGCGCTATCTGAAAGAATTACGTCAACACAGATTGAAGGGAGAGTTGCCAAAACGGAATCCTGCAAAAATTGATTTCGAAATTCCACCCATAGAAATCTTTAAGGACCTTTTAGGAGGTAGTGACGGGCGTGAATATTCAACCACAATGGCATTTGTAAGAATTTTGCTTGCTTTAACTCGGAACAAAGAACTAGCAGAGCGAATTGTCCCTATTATTCCAGATGAGGCGCGTACATTTGGAATGGAAGGCTTGTTTCAAAGCATGGGCATTTATGCGCATAAGGGTCAGCTCTATGATCCTGTAGATGCTGATCAAGTCATGTATTATCGTGAAGATCAAGCCGGACAAATTTTAGAAGAAGGTATTAATGAAGCTGGTGCAATGTCTTCATGGATAGCGGCAGCCACTTCGTACTGTTTTCATCATATGCCGATGATCCCGTTTTATATTTTTTATTCCATGTTTGGTTTTCAGCGTATAGGTGATTTGGCTTGGGCTGCTGGTGATAGTCGCTCCAGAGGATTTCTAATAGGGGGCACTGCAGGTCGTACTACTTTAGCAGGTGAAGGCTTACAACATCAGGATGGTCATAGCCATATCCAGGCTTCAACAATCCCCAATTGTCGTGCTTATGACCCATGTTTTGCTTACGAGCTTGCTGTGATCATACATCATGGTTTGCAAAGCATGTTTGTACAGCAGCAAGATTATTATTATTACATTACCGTGATGAATGAAAACTATGAGCATCCCCCTATACCCAACAATTGTGAGCAAGGCATTATTAACGGTATGTATTTATTGCAAAAAGGGGAAACAAAAAAGCATCATGTTCAATTGCTTGGTAGCGGAGCAATTTTACGTGAAGTCATACAAGCAGCTAATTTGTTAAATGAAGATTTTGGCATTAGTTCAGATATATGGAGTGTAACCAGTTTTAATCGTTTGCGCAGGGAGAGTATGGAAGTTGAACGCTGGAATATGCTACATCCAAATGAAAAACAAAAATCTTCTCATGTAGAAATATGTTTGCGTGAAGCACCCGGCCCAATTGTTGCGGCTACAGATTATATTAAAATCTATGCTGATCAAATTCGACCTTATGTGAAACCTAATTATGTTGTTTTAGGCACAGATGGCTTTGGTCGTAGTGATACTCGCCAACAGCTGCGTCGTTTTTTTGAAGTAGATGCACATAACATTGTGATTGCGGCTATCCATGCACTTTCAAAAGATGGTGTAGTAGAAAAAACAATGATACAGAGCGCAATTAATAAATACGACATAAATCCGGAAAAACCAGATCCGGCATATAACTGATCCCTTCAATGGCTACAACTAAAGAAGTATTAATCACGGAGATTGAAGAGTTCGATTCCGTTGAGGTTGTAGAAGTATTGGTGAAAGAAGGTGATCAGGTTGAAGTTGATCAGCCTTTAGTCACGATTGAAAGTGAAAAAGCCATGATGGATTTTCCTTCACCGTTTAAAGGGATTGTACAAAAAATCAATGTTAAGGAAGGCAGTCAAGTAAAAGAAGGTGATAGCTTGGTTACACTTGAAGCAATGATTACCCAAGAAGAAGGCAGTGTGCAAACTCAAAAAGCTAAAGAGGTAAATATAGAAGAAAAGCATCCTGAAGTTATAATTGAAGACTCAAAGCAAATTTCTTCACAAAACCTGAGTCAGGAAAAAACAATCTCTGTTAGTACAAATAGGAGTAATAAAGTTGCTTATGCAAGTCCTAGTGTAAGCAAATATGCGCGCGAATTAGGTGTTGATTTAACTGCAGTTTCAGGAAGCGGTCGCCAACAGAGGATTATACAAGAAGACATTCAAAATTATGTTCGTAATCATCTCAATATTAACCAGAGTTTACACTCAGGCAGTGCACTTGATGTAAAACCGCTGGATTTGTCTAGCTATGGCGAAATTGAAAAAAAACCATTAACAAAAATACAAAAAATTACTGCTAAAAACATGTTAAATGCATGGCAAAGTATTCCGCATGTTACTCACTTTGATCAAGCCGATGTAACTCAACTTGAACAACATAGAAAACAGTTAGCTCAGGAGCTAAAAGAAAAAAATATTAAACTCACACCTTTAGCTTTTGTTATTAAGGCATTAGTTACTACACTAAAAGCATTTCCACAGTTTAATACCTCTCTTGATCTTGTAACTGAAGAGTTGATATTTAAAAAATATTTTCATATTGGCATAGCAGTGGATACACCTCACGGATTACTCGTGCCAGTAATTAGAGATGTAGATAAAAAAACTATCGCACAAGTGGCAGTAGAGTTAATGGAGCTTAGTGATAGTGCCAGACAGCGAAAATTAACACTCAAACAAATGTCTGGGGCAAGTATGACTATTTCAAGTTTGGGAGTTTTAGGTGGCCAGGCTTTCACACCCATTATCAATCCGCCCGAGGTAGCAATTTTAGGTCTTTCTAAAATGAGTGTAGCGGAAATCCCCGGTAAAGATGGAGTGGAACAACAAAAATTACTTCCGTTGTCTTTATCTTACGATCATCGTGTAATTAATGGTGCTGATGCAGCCCGTTTTTGTAGTTATTTGATTCACGTACTAGAAGATATTTGGAAACTCATTCTTTAAAGATAAAAGCTTTTTCATATGCGTATTGGAATACCAAAAGAAATCAAGCCAGATGAATATCGTATCTCCTTACTACCTGTAGGAGCACATTTGCTCGTAGAAGATGGCCATGAAGTTATAGTAGAAAGCCAAGCAGGGGTTGGGAGTGGATACCATGATAAAGAATATTTAGATGCAGGTGCGAAAATCGTAGACTCTGCTCAGCAAATATTTAATGAGTGTGAATTAATAATAAAAGTTAAGGAACCACAACCCGAAGAGTTAGATTATTTAAAGCCCAATCAAATTATATTTGGTTATTTTCACTTCGCTAGCTCTGAAGCACTAACACAAAGATGCCTGCAAAAAAAAGTTACTGCTTTGGCTTATGAAACGTTAACCGATAAAAGTGGGCAACTTCCTTTGTTAAAACCTATGAGCGAAGTCGCAGGTAAGATGTCGATTCAGGAAGGTGCTAAGTGTCTTGAGAAACCCATGATGGGTAGAGGGATCTTGCTAGGCGGGGTGACAGGTGTGCCTCCTGCCAATGTGCTTATCGTAGGAGGCGGAATTGTCGGCTCAAATGCAGCACGTGTAGCAGCAGGCTTGGGTGCCAATGTCGTAGTTATGGATATTGATATAGAGAAGCTTAGGCATTTAGATGAAGTAATGCCTGCAAATGTCACTACTGTCTATTCAGACCCTCATGCTGTGGATGAATATGCTCTACAAGCAGAATTAATCATTGGTGCTTTACTTATCCCAGGGGCACGTGCACCGCGATTAATTCGTAAGGATATGCTTAAAAAAATGAAACGTGGTGCCGTGTTAGTAGATGTTTCTATAGACCAAGGAGGATGTTTTGAAACCAGCAAACCAACAACACACCATGATCCAATCTATGTCGTGGATGATGTTGTGCATTATTGTGTAACCAATATTCCTGGTGCAGTGGGTAGAACTAGCAGTCAAGCACTTTGTAATTCAACCTTGCCGTATATTCAAAGGCTAAGTAATTTGGGGTTGGAGGATTTTATTGGCGAGAGTAAAGGTCATCGAAATGCTATGAATATACACAATGGCAAAATTAAACATATCGGTGTTGCCAATGCATTTCCTAGTTTGCCTAATAGTTTTTAAAAATGCTTACTTGTATTCAATAAAGTAAATCATTGTACCTAATAAGATAAGCATAATTTCAACTATACTTATACATAAAATAATATAAGTAATTCTTCTAGCCGTTGGTTTCATAGGCAACCAAATGTGTTGTTTATAATAACGCCAAGGTAAAAACCATGACCATCGATGCCAGCTTATTAAAAATAATTGAAGTTCTTGTGCCCATTTACGTAAGCTTTTGTCTATTTCATGTAAATGTTTATGGCGTTGCTCCTTTGGCAAGTTTTCGTATTTTTCTATAATCGTTAATTTTGAACCAGATCCAGCATCAGTAGTAGAAATACTAGTGCTTGATTTAAGACCATCTCGGTAACGTATCTCTAAGCCATCAGAAGTAGTGGACACACTTAAATCGGTTTCTATGTTAAATGCGGGCTCTTGACTGTGATTGAAAGCTTGAAGATGAAAATGCTTTGCAGAATATTTTTTCCAGTTTTCAATAAACAGATATGGATTTATACGTAGCAAACGTTCTACATCTAGACAAAATTCATGCAATGACTTTTTGTCTAAAGGTGTGTTGAATTCTGCCCAGGCTTTATCCTCGTCTTCATGCATTTGGGTGAGGAACGATGATTAGAGATGTAGATAAGTGTTTGTATACCTGTTTAGTCAGCATTGCTGAACGTAAACCACTAACAGCCTTAGGCCGTTTAGAGCCTATCACGATAAAATCAAAGTCAAATTTACTACAGGTATCTAATAAAACTTTATCAGGACTCCCAATTATAACGCTATAAGTATTGTGAATATTGGCGTCATCAAATTGATGCTTAACACGATGAATGCTTTTATCTATTTCTTCTTCTAATTGAGCCTGGACATAATCCTCAAATTGAGCTCTTGTCGAGCTGTTATTAAGCCAATCATCTCCAGCAATATGTTGCCAAAATTCAGGAACAACAATCAAGTGAGTAACACGTGTACTCTCGTTGCACATTTCAAGCACTTTCAATTCTGCCGCTTTGGCACCTGTTGTGCCGTGGCTGGCAAGTAAAATGTTTTGCATGAATTTAGTAAAATAAGTACACAAAAAATGCAATCAATAAGGCTATGATAAGCGCCATAAAATCTTCTTTACGATCACTGTTAAAAATAGATAAGGCGCTGCCTCGATCAAACTTTTTTTCTCCATCACTCATCATCAACTCCTATACTTTGTCGGATATCAGTAATACCACTACAATTAAAGACAAAACTGCTTTAACCAAACCTACAATCCCACCAATTACCGCAGGCTGTCCGCCTGCTTGGCGTATGGCGGAAAAAGTGATTTGCATACCTAAACCTACTAAACCAAAAGCAAATAACCAAAAAATCCAGTTTCTAAATGCTTTAATTTTTTCTGCCGTATGGCGAACTGCATTATGAGATTTTTTTAAAATGGCGTTTACTTGTTTAGAAAGAATATTGGCATTTACTAAACCACGTAATATGTCGTCATCGTCAATTGACATGACTTTGCCATTGTCGATTAATTTTTGCAGTGCTTGTTGACGTGTTTGTCTTTGAACCTTATGAAATTCATTTTTAAGCTGTGAAATCTCATCTTTGCTTAGTAAATCTTTTCCTTCAAAGCCTGTATCAGCGGTATTGCCAAAATATTTCCCTTTGTAATGGTTGGCGGGTGCAAAAATTCCTGTAGTAGATAAAGCAAATAATAAAATAAACCCTAATACAAAAATCGGAAATTTTTCAAAAATTACTCTACCAACATTAATTTGTTCAGTTGCCGTATCTTCACGTTTGACGTACCAAACCGCTAACCACAGGACAATAATAGGCAGAACTAATACCCGAGTGATGTTAAAAATCTCTGCTACCTTGAGTGTCTCGATGCCGTCAGGTTGATATGCAAGTGCTGCACCCGCAACCTGAGCAGAGTTTAATATGCCTGTACCTGCCCAGGCACCAAATTGAACATGTGACATATTAAAAAGATTGCCCACAATCGGAAAAATAAACATGCACATGACACCCCACAGCAGAATGGTGCCTATGGTGTAAGCGATTTCGATAGATTTGGCTTGTACCACAGGTGCAGAGGCGACGGTGGCTGAAACCCCACATACACCCATACCTGCTGATAACACACCGCCCATGGAATTGGGAATTTTCATGCGGGTGCCTAGCCACAAAACCAAACCCACAGAACCCAATACAAAAAAACCGATCATGACGATCGATAGCCCACCCAGATTGACGAGCTCGGCGGCGCTATACAATGTACCGAGTAGTATTACGCCCGTTTTTAAACCAAGCCGCGAAAGCCTAACCCCATTTTCTGCCCAACTCGGGACCTTGAAAACATTAACGATGATAATGCCTGTTAAAATACCTAATACTACGTAATTGAGTCCAAGTATTTCATGCAAATACTTTCCGGTATTGCCTATTTTGCCAAAAGATTTAAACAGTATGGCAATTTCTGGTGCAATGACCCAACGTACTAACATAGCAATCAACAGAATGAACATTGCTCCAGCTATGGTCGATAAATAGTAATCAAATAAACCTTCTCTATGACTCCCTAGCCATTGCCAAAGCCCTGCGACTACGGAAAGGATGCCAAAATATAGAGGTAGAGTTGAAATCTCATGGAGATACTTATAATCAGTACCACCCAGATGTTCTAAATAAGTGGATAAAATGTCGCTATTAGGTAAGTACCAAATTATCAACATGATAATACCGATAATGAAAAGAGCAGATGATTTCTTGGTGTAGACCATTAGATATCACTCCGAATTTTATTATTGTTATACAAGTTTGTACTTGCAGAGATTAAACTTATTTAATGTTTACTATTTTGATTAAGAGTAAAGAACGCTAAGGATATAACAAGAGGTATTGGTAGTGTTATAAATAAACTTAATTAGACTGATTAAATTATGAACGATAAAAGTAAAATAGACCTAGATGATATTCCGATACAACGGCAGTCCATCAATATTGCTTTTGATAAAATTCTCAGTAAGCGCATGAGCCGCAGGAACTTGTTAACTACTACTGGTTTAGCCGGTGTAAGCTTTGCTAGCGGTATAGGCAGTACTATTTCCACAACCTCACTTTCATTTACAGAACTTCCACATGGAATAGATGAGTACCTGCATATTGCAGACGGCTATATGCATCAAGTGTTATTAAGATGGGGAGACCCTATTTTTGAAGATGCACCAAGATTTGATGTAAACAAACAAAACAACGTTTCACAACAAAGTCAGTTTGGTTGCAATAATGATTTTGTAGCTTATCTACCTTTAAAAGACTCACAAAAACCATCTACACAAGGTTTATTAGTAGTAAATCATGAATATGTCGATAGCACTTTAATGCATCCTGGATCACCTAAGGCGTTTAGCTTAAACAAAAAACAAATTGATACCGAAATTGTTGCACATGGATTAAGTATTATCGAAATTCAAAAGCTAGATAAGCAATGGCAAGTTAAGCTGAATTCAAAATTAAACCGCCGTATTACACCACACACTGATATGTTATTTTCGGGCCCAGCTTATGGGCATGAGCGCATGGAAACTTCTTATTCTGATGGCGGTAAAAAATGCAGAGGCACTTTTGGCAATTGTGCAGGCAGTGTTACTCCATGGGGGACCGTATTAACAGCAGAAGAAAACATACAGGCTTATTTCATGGGTCAGGCAAAAAATACAAACGAATACAAAAGTTATAAAAGGTTTGGTTTATTAGGCGACAAAAGTGCATTATCTGCTTGGGGGAAATATTATGAACAGTGGCATATTGATAAGCATACTCAAGCGGGACTACATGCAGGCTGGATTGTTGAAATAGATCCATATAATCCAAATTTTACCCCTATAAAAAGAACGGCTCTTGGCAGATGTAAACACGAGGGTTGTGATCTTCACATTAACAAAGATCGTCGCATTGTGGTTTATATGGGCGATGACCAAGCTTTTGAATACGTTTACAGATTTGTGAGTAAGGGAAAATATCAAGCTGATAATCAAAGCCATAATCTTACGTTATTAGATGAGGGTGAATTATCAGTTGCTGAGTTTACTGATCAAGGCACGGTAATTTGGCATCCGTTAGTTTGGGGCAGTGAGCCACATACCAAGAAGAATGGGTTTAGTAGCCAAGCCGATGTGGTCATCGATGCGAGAAGTGCAGCAGACTTAGTGGGCGCCACACCTATGGATCGTCCAGAAGAAATCAAAGTTAATCCCGTTACTGGAAACGTTTTTGCTGTTTTTACGAATAACCTTAAACGTGATCCGTTCAATACAGATGCAGCAAACCCACGTGCATTAAATCGACATGGTCATATCCTGGAACTGATTCCGCCCAACCAAGACCATAGTGCACGTGAATATAAGTGGGAGACTTTTTTGCTTGCAGGAAATCCAAACAACATGCTGGACCAAGCTTATTATCATGCAGAAACAACAAAAAATGGTTGGTTTTCTAGCCCGGATAATTGCTCATTCGATAATCAAGGCAATTTGTGGATTGCAACAGATGGATTCAATCGATCTGGTGTTGCAGACGGAATTTGGGTAACTGCGACGCAAGGAATAGACAAGGCTTTATGTAAATCATTTCTTCGCGCTCCTAAAGGGGCTGAAGTTTGCAGTCCTTGTTTTACTCCAGACCATAAAACTATGTTTTGCTCTATACAGCATCCTGGAGGAGGTTCCACTTTTGATCAACCATCAACAAGGTGGCCTGATTTTGTTCAAAATATACCTCCTCGACCTGCTGTGATTGCAATATCACATGAGCAGGGCAAGAGAATTGGCATGTAGCGATAAATTATAAAAACAACTGTGAGTTTTTAGTTTTTATCTTTAGGGTGAACAAATTTATCTGTCCATGGCGAAAGCTGAAGAAATTCGCGAAACTCTGAACGATTGATGGTGCCATTTGAATCTTCGTCAAAACGAGTAAAGATGTTATCTTCTGCAAGGTTATATACGGATTTTGCCTCATCACGATCTAATCTTTCGTTTCGATCAAGGTCAGCACCCCAAAACAAACCGTCTTCATAACCTCGACCACCACCACCCGAAAATCCAGCAATGGAAATAGCAGGTAAGAGTAAAGCAGTCATAATAAGTGTTGATATAAAGAACTTCATGATTTCTCCTAATTAATAAACAGGTTAATAACTAGACCTATAAATTAGTAATGATATTTCATATTAAGTTCAATCATAGTTATAAATTCCCTGTTGTGATTATAGGTAAATTTCATAGCTAATGATCTAAATATTGTATGAGTGTATGCTACAACTCAAATCCGTTGAATGAATTTCGAGCCATGAGCTTTCTGTGTTGAAACTGAATAAGTAGTATTTAGAAATGGTGATAAAGGCGTATTTAATAAAAACTATATAATGGATCTGACTGGATGTTATGGGAAATAACTATAAATACCGCCAACAACAATGAATATAGCAATTTTGTCTGATCGTCTTATCCAAAGTGGTGGCACCGAAGCGTACCTGCAGGGATTAATCAATGAGTATTTGCAACAAGGCGACACTATTACTTTGTACACTACAAAATTAGATAACCGCTTAAATATACTTAACAATAAAAATCTAACGGTTATAAAACAAAATTTATCACATTTCCCAAAAAAGCTGCGGCACATCTTATATGATAAATATTTACGCAAACATTTAAAGAAACATTCTTTTGATCTAATAATTAGTGTTAATGCGCCTTATAGTCCAGACATCGGCATATGTTGTGGTACGTATCTAGGAGATTTAAAAGCATCATCCTGGCCTAGAAAGATAAACCCATTAAATCATGTCAGGATTGTATACGAAAAAAAGAAATATACTGAATCTCGTCTATTAGTTGCACATTCAAGTATTTTAAAACAAGAACTAATAGATTTTTATAAAGTTTCTCCTGAAATAATTAAGGTTATATATCCCATCCCCCCTTTAGATAAATTTAAACATAAAAGTTTGCAATCGAAAGAAAAGTTCAAAAAAAAATATAACTTATGTGCTGAAAAAATAAATTTTTTATTTCCATCTACTGGCCATAAACGCAAAGGATTACAAATTATAATTGAGGCCATAAAGCAAATTGAAGATGTAAATATTAATGTTGTAGTTGCAGGCTCTGGTCAGGAAGGTTTTGAGAAACTGGAGAGTATTAAATATCTAGGTTACGTAGAAAATATTTCTGAGCTTTATCATGCCTGCGATGTAACGTTGCTACCTTCTTGTTATGAGCCTTTTGGAATAGTCGTAGCTGAATCACTGTTATGTGGAAGTCCGGTAATAATATCTAAATATGTTGGAGCAAAAGATTTGGTAAACCCAGCATTTGGAACAGTGCTTGAAAATTTAAATCCTACTGACCTCGCGCAAGCTATGAAAAAATATGCTGTATCTAAAGATTTGATTTTAGACAATGCTAATATTAATAAAACTTTTGAGTTATATGTAGATCATTACGTTCAGCTCAAACAATTTGCTGTGCCCAATTAAATAAAAGTAGTGAATAAAAATAAACAATTACTATTTATATATATAGAGCAGATCCACAATGGCTGAAAATTTTAATATAAAACTTTCAGTTATCATCCCTACCTATAACTATGCACATTATATTGAAGCAGCAATTAATTCTGTACTAACGCAAAAGTATAAAACACATGAAATAATTATCGTAGATGATGGTTCTACGGATAATACAAAGTCAGTCGTTAATTCAATATGTGAAACCCATTCGCAACCTAACATTTACTATTACTATCAAGAAAATAAAGGGGTATCTGCTGCGCGTAATTATGGTTATCAAAAAACTTCGGGTGATTACATATTATTTTTAGACGCAGATGATCGGTTATTAACTGATACTTTTGAATATATAAAATCTGCGGTAAATTTGAATATAAATGCAGATATGATTTTTGGTGGTTATCGATCTATAAGTGTTAAGGGAAAAAAACGGGAGCAACGACCAGAGCAGTTAAGTGATGATAAGTTAAGCAATGTATATAAGCTTTTAGAAGGCAAAATGCTAGGTTTAAGGCCTAGTTCCACTATATTGAAGAGAAATGTAATGGATACATTTAAGTTTTCTGAAAAAATACATGTGGGTGAGGATACAATATTTTTTGCGCAAGTTTTTTACAAATTTAATTGTGTATCGATACCTGAAATATTTGTGGAAATGCCACGGCATGAAGACAGTTTACGTGAGAATTATCAACGTATAGTTGAAACAGGTACAGAAGGAATTAATGAACTATTTGAAACGTTGCCAGTAAATAAAGATATGAATGCACTAAAAGAACGTATGTTAATACAATCTCATCTTAAAATTGCACGTAAGGCGTATTTGTCTAGTCAATATAAAACTGCTGCTCAAAACTATAATCAAGCATTTAAATTAAAACCTACATCCATTTTAAAATTGAAACACTTTCCGAGAACCATAATGAGTATGGTCAAGTCTTAAGGTGAGTTGCTAATTACGATAGAATTTAAACTTTCGATTGAAATAGTTTTTATCTTTGTAAATCTATTCCTCTAAAACAGAAATTATGTTCAAAATCAGGGGTTTCTACTATTTTAATTGCTGCATTATTAATCTTGTCAGACATCTGTTGCAAAGATTTAATTATTCCATACGGTAATGGAACATTATCACTTTTTGGAATAGAGATATGCACAACGTTTGATTTTATACTTTCAATATTTGGGATCGGTAAGTCTTTTAAGCCTAAACACTCTTTTCGCATTTCAAGAATTTCTTTATGAATTATCAATTCTTCATCAAGAAACTCTTTCGTAAGTAATTTGTGAATATTGGAATTCTGATTATCAATAAAAGGGCGTGTGTAGCATATAAGTAGCGCAACTTTTAATGCCATTTTCATATTGTGTGTAAATTGCGCGTAATTTTCTTGCCCATTTTCTAGAACATAGTCTGCAAAATGACTGAATATTTTCATATCTACTTTAATTAAGTAGATACTAAAAATATTAGAGTCTAATGAAGACATAGGTATAAATACTTAAATTACTTTTTTAATTATAACTTAAGATCCATCTAAGTTTTGTAAATTAATTAGTGAATCAAAGAATTGGTGGGCCCGGTAGGACTCGAACCTACGACCAAAGGATTATGAGTCCTCTGCTCTAACCAACTGAGCTACAGGCCCTAAATAATGGCAAAGAATAATAGAACTTTATTCTATTTCAAGGAAGCTACGTAATTGTTCGGATCGACTTGGGTGACGAAGTTTGCGTAAAGCCTTGGCTTCAATCTGTCGAATTCTTTCACGCGTGACATCAAATTGCTTACCTACTTCTTCCAATGTGTGGTCCGTATTCATATCAATACCAAAGCGCATGCGTAATACTTTGGCCTCGCGTGGCGTCAATGAAGCTAATATTTCCCGAGTGGCTTCTCCTAAACCTTCAGAAGACGCAGAATCAACTGGTGATTCTATGGTGGCATCTTCAATAAAGTCTCCAAGATGAGAATCTTCATCATCACCAATAGGTGTTTCCATAGAAATTGGCTCTTTAGCAATTTTCAGTACTTTTCGCACTTTGTCTTCAGGCATTTCCATACGTTCCGCCAACTCTTCTGGGGTGGGCTCGCGGCCCATTTCTTGTAGCATTTGTCGTGAAATTCTATTCAGTTTATTGATCGTTTCGATCATATGTACAGGTATACGTATGGTTCTTGCTTGATCAGCAATCGAGCGTGTGATGGCTTGACGTATCCACCATGTTGCATAAGTAGAGAATTTATAACCACGTCGATATTCAAATTTATCAACCGCTTTCATTAAGCCGATATTGCCTTCTTGAATGAGATCTAAAAATTGTAGGCCGCGGTTGGTGTACTTTTTAGCGATGGAAATTACTAAGCGTAGATTTGCTTCAACCATTTCTTTTTTAGCTCGTCTTGCTTTAGCTTCACCAATGGACATACGGCGGTTGATGTCTTTGATTTCACGAATGGTAAGATTGGTTTCATCTTCAATACCAATCAGTTTTTCTTGTTCTTTTTGTATCTCAGGTATTAAGCTTTCAATAGCACTTGAATATTTTGCTTTTGACTTAGTATGAGTAAACACCCAATCTGGATCTGTCTCATGATTAGTAAAAGTTTCAATAAACTTTAATCTTGGCATTTTGGCATCGTGCACACTTGTTTGCATAATGCTGCGTTCATGAGAGCGAATTCGATTCATCATTTCACGCAGTTCTGTAGTTAGAATATCCACAATTTTTGGCACGAGTTTAACCATTGTGAATTCTTCTGCTAGCTCTTCGCGTGCTTTAGCTAGCTTATCAGCATCACCACTTTCACTTATGCTAGTAATTTTTGCGTGTAGTTTTTCAAGTTTTTTGAAATAGGCACGTGCTTCCTCAGGGTCGGGACCAGTGTCTAGTTCTTCCTCATCCTCATCCCCATCCTCTGTATCATCACTGGCTTCATCCTCTTCAGTTTTGCTAATCTGTGTAGCAGGTGGTGGAATAGCATCGGTATCTTCATCAGGATCAACGAACCCGGTGATTAAGTCTGTTAAACGTAAGTCTTCTGTTTCAACCTTGGAATAAAAGAACAAAAGTTTTTCTATTGTTGCGGGATAATGTCCAATAGCAAACAGGACTTGACGTAAACCGTCTTCAATACGTTTGGCAATTTTAATTTCACCCTCTCGGGTTAATAAATTAACAATCCCCATTTCACGCATATACATGCGTACTGGATCCGTTGTGCGTCCAAATTCACTGTCTACAGTGGCTAAAGCCGCGGCAGCCTCTTCAGCCACTTCATCATCATCAGTGGCGGCATTATCTGATAGTAATAAGCTGTCTGTATCTGGTGCTTGTTCATGGACTGTGATGCCCATGTCATTAATCATGCTGACAATGTCTTCGATCTGTTCAGGGTCAACGATACCACTAGGTAAATGATCGTTTACTTCTGCATAGGTAAGAAATCCTTGTTCTTTGCCTTTAGCAATAAGTTGTTTGATACTGGATTGTTGATCTTCGTCCATTTAATACATGCCTCATGTGGAGCGGTGATTGAGCGAAACCGGCGAGTATATCAGAAAATACTGATATAGGGAGTAACTTTAAGAGGCCTTTTGGTGCAATAAGTTCCTAAATTCTTGCCTTTCATCATCCGTTAAGCCGTCAGTGCTTTCTTTGTCAATGAGTTCTTGGACACGCTGATTGTGTGTTTTGCGTTGAATCCAAGCCATAGCATCGACAAAGGCACGTTTTGGGTCTTCTAATTCGGGTGGATTCCAGGCCATAAGCTTTTGTAGTTGAGTCGCTTCTTCTTGGCCTCGAAAACGCTCTATTAGGACAGCTGGGCTTAGATCGGGTTCTTGTGCATAGCTGGAGATAATTGTAGCAAGCAGTTTTACGCCTGCAATAGAAGATTTTGACAAGTCTATTTTATAGTCAAGCTCTAAGATCAAAGAAGGTTCGCGTAATAAAGTAGCAATAGCTAAGCGCACAGGTGTCGCTTTATTAATTGTTGGTTTAGCAGTTGAAGACAGTTTATTAGGTGTTGCTATGGTTGAATAATGGATTTGGGCACCAACAATTTTTTCCAGTTCTTCAAAAACTAATTTTTTATAAACCCCATCTGGAAGTTTGTTAACTATCGGTTTTGCAATTTGTGCAAATCTGGCTTTTCCTGCCGGTGTTCGAATATCAGCGCTTTCTTTTAGTTTGTTAAAAATGAAAGTCGCTAATGACTCGCCTTGTTCAATATACTGTAAAAAAATTTCCTTTCCTCTAGAGCGGATTAAGCTGTCAGGGTCTTCTCCTTGTGGTAGAAATAAAAACTTTGCTTCTAGACCATCCTTAAATAATGGAATGGTTTGTTGTGCTGCGCGCCAAGCTGCATCACGTCCTGCACGATCACCGTCAAAACAAAAGACTATTTCCTGTGTGTAGCGAAATAACTGCTGTATGTGTTGGGTTGTAGTTGCTGTTCCAAGTGTTGCGACAACATTTTCGATTCCATGTTGAGCTAGTGCTACAACATCCATATATCCTTCCACAACAATAACAAATTGAGTCGTTTCTTTTATTTTACGTGCTTCATATAAACCATATAATGCCTCACTCTTATGAAACACTGGAGTTTCAGGTGAGTTTAAGTATTTAGGGACATCATCGCTTAATACTCTGCCACCAAAGCCTATTACACGACCACGACGGTCTTTGATTGGGAAAACGACACGGTTTCTGAAACGATCGTATTTTTTTCCACTATCGTTTTTCTTTATTAGGCCGGTTTTAATAAGTTGTTCTTCGGTAGCAGCATTCTCAAATTGGTTTAATAGATTATCAAAGCCATCTGGTGCAAAGCCTAATCCAAATTTAGCGGCTATCTCACCATTTACGCCACGTGTTTTTAAATAATCAATGGCAGGTTGATGTTTGCGTAACATCTTTTGGTAGTATGTATTTGCTTGTTCAAGCAATATGTATAAATCTTGATGGGTATTGTGAGGTACCGTACTTTTATCTCTAGGAATTTCTAGTCCAAGTATTTGCGCGAGAGTTTCGACTGCTTCTATAAAATCTATATGTTCATATTCCATCAAAAAGCCTAATGCGGTACCGTGCACACCACAGCCAAAGCAATGGTAAAATTGCTTATCTGGACTTACTGTAAAGGAAGGCGTTTTTTCATCGTGAAATGGGCAGCAAGCCATGTATTCTTTGCCTTTTTTAGTAAGCGGGACATAGCTATCTATTAATTCAACAATATCAATGCGCGTTATTAGCTCATCAATAAATGTTTGAGGGATTCTGGTTGACACTATATTCTCGACTGTAAAAAGACTAAATGGATGCCAATCAGTATAGGCACCAAAACAGGGGCATTCAATGAGGATTGTCGAAAGATAGCTAAGCCAAGACGAGCTTAATTGCGTATAACCGTATGGATTTTATCGATTTGTAGAGGGTAAGGCTTATTCTTCTTGATTTCGGCAGGTAGCTTCTCTATTGCATTAAGAGCTTGCTCTCGATTTGTGAAAACACCATAAACTAATATATACCACTGCTTTTCTTGATTATTTTTTATGTAATATGCAGTCTGGTGGTCAGGTAAATTTTTCTTGGTAAATGCAAATAAATTTTCTTGGCTAGGTGATGCTACGATTTGTATGGTATATGAATTTGAGTCTTGTTTTAGCAACCAATCAGGTGCTAATGGATATTCATTTTCCGCCACTTTTTCAGCTTTAGTTTGTTTTTCTAAAGCGGTTTGTTTTTTTGGCTTAGCTTCAGCTTGTTTAGTTTGTTTCTCTAAAATAACCTGTTTTTTTGGGGTGGTTTGAATTTCATTTTGTAGTGGACCTAATACTAATGGTGCAACATAAGGTTTGGAGATATTTTTAGGTTTCGTTATTGTGCTGTTATCAACTTTAGGTGTTTTAGTTTCATCCTTGACCTGGTCTTGTTTAACTTCAGGTTTGGCAATTTCGAGTTCAACAGATTTGTTGGGATTGTTTGAAAAAATACCAATTAGTAAAGCTATAATTAGTAAAGATACTAATATTAATCCTAAGCGCATGCCTGGAGTTAAAGAAAGGCGTTGAGATTGTGAGAGGTGTTTGGTTTTTTGTTCGCACTGGTCATGCAGCATTTCACGTGCAAGCGAATTTATTATTCTTGGCAAACCTTTCGACTTATTAAAAATTTCTTGTAGCTGTTCTTGATTGAATAAATCTTTTCCAATTGCCCCTGCTTTTTTTAAGCGAAAATTTACATAATTCTGACACTGTTTCGCATCAAATGGTCGAGCATTAATTTGATAAATATGTGATGCAGCTGGGTTGGTTTTCTCAAGCTCAGAGAGTTTTGACTGAATGCTAGGTTCTGTTGCTAGGACTAAACCGAGCGCTTGTTTTGATTGTAAACCCACGCGGTGTTTTAATTGTAACAAGGCGTCAAGTTCATGAGTTCTTAATCTATGCGCGTCATCTATAATGATAACTGGATATTTATCAGTTTCTATATATTTTTTTATATATTCATCTGTATCTACAATTTTATCAGTATCATCACCTGTTATTCGCCAGCGTTCTTTTAGTCTTTCTTCAATATGAGAAAAAGTTATATTTGTTTTGGCTCTAAGAGTGCAAAAATTAAAGTGTTGGTAACCTTGTCTTAGTAGTATACGTAATAAAGTAGTCTTGCCGACACCAATTTCTCCAACCAACACCAAGGTAGAGTTCTGATTTTGTAAATAGTCAACCAGGACATTTACAGACATCTCAAGTTGTTGGTCAATAAAAAGAAATGGGTCTCTAGCGTGATCAATAAATGGATTTTGTTCTAGACCTAATTTATCAAGACATTCAATCGATAAGAAATCGACATTCATATCTAAGATGCTATCTGGGTTATAAGTATTTTCAGATGATTTTTGCATTAAAAATTCGCTCATGCTCTGCAATTGCGTATCGGTCTGTCATGCCAGCAATATAGTCTGACACTATTCGTGCTCGTCCGCTATCACCATTTTGTTGTTGGGCTGTAGCAGCTTGTTCACGATATTTATCTGGCAAAAGAGGTATGTCATTATAAAATGCTGAGTATAAATCAAAAATTATTTTTTTAGCTTTTTTACTCATTCTGTGTACACGATAATGTTGATACAAGTTTTTATGTAAAAAAGACTTTAATTCACGATTTTTAGCTCGCATGGTTTCACTAAACTGAATTAGTGGTTCGTGATAAGCGCGTATATCGTTAATTGATTCTGGCATTTTCTTGGAAATAGCTGTTTGACTTGTATTTACTAAGTCTGTGACCAAATCATTGATGATGCGGCGAATCGTTTCGTATATTTTTCTGCGATCGTTAATATCAGGAAACTCGTTAGAAGTACTGGAAAAGTGGTCAGAAAATAATTTAGTTTGTGTTAATTGTTCTATAGATAACAAACCGGCGCGAAAGCCGTCATCGATATCATGGTTATTATAAGCAATTTCGTCTGCAATATTGGTAAGTTGTGCTTCTAGACTAGGTTGATGTCGTTGTAAAAAACGTTGTCCTAATTCACCAAGTTTCTCTGCGTTTTTACGCGAGCAATGTTTTAAAATACCTTCTCGAGTTTCAAAAGTTAAATTAAGTCCTGAAAAAGTGGGATATTTGAGTTCTAGTTTATCTACAACGCGTAAAGACTGTAAATTATGTTCAAATCCACCATGTTCACGCATACACTCATTTAACGCATCCTGTCCTGCATGCCCAAAAGGTGTATGTCCTAAATCATGAGCAAGCGCGATAGCTTCACAAAGATCTTGGTTTAAATGTAAGGCACGGGCTATTGCACGGGCAATCTGTGCTACTTCTATTGAGTGTGTAAGTCGTGTACGAAATAGATCACCTTCATGATTAACGAATACTTGAGTTTTATATTCTAGTCTACGAAATGCGGTACTATGAATAATACGTTCGCGGTCACGTTGAAAGTGGCCACGATATATAGTTTCAGTTTCTTGGTGTTCTCGCCCTTTTGAGTTTTTTTCTTGTACGGCATAACGAGCAATCGCAAATAGCGAGTTATCGTGATCAATTTTTGGAATTGAAACTGCGTTCATTAAACTACGTAGTGCAAAAATCCTTTAAAGTATCTTTCAGAAGAGATTCTGGAAAATCAGACGTAAGTACAGCATTACCTATATCACGAAGTAAAATCAAATGTAATTTCCCTGCTCGAGTCTTTTTATCAATGGACATGATTTTTAGAAAATTATCCACATCCATGTTGCTAGGTGGGACAATGGGTAGATTGGCACGGTTTAAAAGGTGCTGTATTCGTGAGTAATTATCATCGGATATATTTTTTTGCTTAAGGGATAAATTAGCTGCCATAAGCATGCCACAAGCAACAGCTTCTCCATGTAACCAAACTCCATAACCGGCACCTGTTTCAATAGCATGACCAAATGTATGGCCATAATTTAATAATGCACGTTTGCCCGTTGTTTCTAACTCATCCTCTGCCACAATTTGTGCTTTGATTTCACATGAGTGATTTACTGCATAAGCAAGTATATCTGGGTTTCGGGCAACCAGCTTATCTATATTACTCTCCAACCACGCAAAGAAACTGGAGTCATGGATTAAACCATATTTAATTATTTCAGCTATGCCAGCACTGAGCTCTCGATCTTCTAATGTGTTCAAAGTAGTTAAATTCGCAATTACACATTGGGGTTGGTAGAAAGCCCCTATCATATTTTTACCCAAGGCGTGGTTAACTCCAGTTTTACCACCTACAGAAGAGTCGACTTGTGCAAGTAAGGTAGTCGGTATCTGAATAAAATTAATGCCTCGTTGATAAGTTGCTGCCGCAAAACCAGTAATATCACCAACAACACCACCGCCTAATGCTATTAATGTAGTATCTCTATCACATCGCTTTTCTAATAACTCTGTATAAATGTGGTTCATAGTGTCTAATGACTTATATTTTTCACCATCTGCAAGAACAAGCGAGTGAACTGTGTACTGTTCCAGGTTTTTTAGCACATCTTTCAAATATAGGGGCGCAACTTTTTCATTGCTTATAATAAAAACATTTTTATTTTGAATATGGTTACTTAATAGAGTCGGATTTGAAAATAAGTCTTCACCAATATATATCGGGTAACTTCGTTTACCCAGTTGCACTTTAAATGTAGTCATTGCGAAAAATTGTAAAATAAAAAATTATGTTGTGAAGTTATAACTATTTTGCATACTTTAATACTTGGTTAACAGCCCAACTAGTTGTGTGTTGGTCAGTTGTGACAACATGATCTGCGAGTTGTTGATATAAAGGCTCTCTTTGTTCTAGCAGTTTGGCTAAAGCTTGGCGTTTATTACTAACCTTGAGCAAAGGCCGGTTTGAATCACCCCGTGTACGGCTTAGCAGCGTATCAACTGAAGCTTTTAAATAAAATACTATACCTGTTGATGAAAGTAGTTTTCGGGTTTTTTCTGAGAGTACGGCACCACCACCTGTAGCAATCACGATATTATTAAGTAGACATAGCTCTTCAATTATTTTCTCTTCTCTAAGTCGAAAACCATCTTCACCTTCATATTCAAAAACTGTTGGGATATCAACACCAGTTTTTTCTTCAATAACTTTATCACTGTCATAAAATTGGGCGCCAATCTGCTTAGCAAGTCTTCGTCCAACCGTAGACTTTCCTGCTCCCATGGCGCCAATAAGAATAATGTTTTTTTCAATCATTACACAAAACAGTTTACTTAAAAAACCAGTTTCAAAATATCTTTGAATAAACAGTATAGTCTAAAACAAAAAGGCCCACTCGTATGAGCGGGCCTTTTTACATGTTTAGAGAATTTGGCTAGTAAATTTACCGAACAAGTGTTAATTGCTCGCTAATGATTTTAGGAGTTATAAATACAAGTAGCTCTGACTTGTTGTCACTGACAGTTGTTGTTCTAAAGAGAACACCAACAAAAGGTAAATCAGAAAAGAAAGGAACACGGCTTATAGCATCAGATGTATCTTGTGAATACACTCCTCCGAGCACGATGGTTTGACCATTGTCGACTAATACATCGGTTTCCACTTCATTGGTATCAATTGAGGGAATGAAGCCACCAAACCCAGATGGGACTTCTTCGCCAACACTGTCATTAGTAACCTTTAGCTTCATAGCAACTCGATCATCTGGGGTAATTTGTGGGGTTACTTCTAAAGACAATACTGCCTTTTTGAATTCCACATCCGTAGCGCCACTTGATGTTGCAGATTGGAATGGAATTTCAGTTCCTTGTTCGATACGAGCCGTGGTTTGATTCGAAGCAATTACACGTGGTGTAGAGACTACTTCTGCACGGCTTTCTGCTTGAGCTGCTGAAAGCTCTAAATCCAATAACAAACCTAAAGGCAGTTTAGCAAGGGCTAAACCAATACTACCCGTTGCATTAGGCGCTGGAAGATCAACATTTAGGCGGTTATTTAAGGAAATATCTGCACCTAACCGAGCTTGTTCAGTACCTTCTAGATTACCTGCTACGGCATCAAAATCATCATCATCGACAAGATTGTTATCTTTATTTGAAATGCCGAAACGCACACCTAAAGATTTGCTGAAATCATCATTTGCAACCACGATACGTGATTCAATTAGTACTTGTTTTACTGGAATATCAAGTCTTTGTACTAAGCGACGAATCTCATTGAGTTTTTGAGCTGTATCTTGAACTAATAAATTATTAGTGCGTTCATCTACTGTGACGTTACCTCGTTCTGACAGCAAAGTGTTGTCAGATGATTTCAATAATCCAGCTATGTCTGAGGCACGTGCATAGTTAACTTGTATAAATTCAGATAGCAAAGGTGCAAGTTCTTGTACTTGCTGCTGGGATTCTAGTTCTAATTTTTCACGAGCGGCGATTTCTTCACTCGGTGCAACGTAAATCACATTGCCATTTTCACGTTTACCGAGTCCCTTCGTTTTTAAAATTATGTCTAAGGCTTGATCCCAAGGAACATTTTTTAAACGTAAAGTTAAGTTTCCACTTACAGCATCACTGACGACCATGTTGAGACTTGTAAAATCTGCTATAAGTTGTAGTACAGACCGTACTTCAATATCTTGAAAGTTTAAGGAAAGTCTTTCTCCCTCAAATACTTCTTGTTTTCGTTGTGCAACAACTTCTTCAGGTATCTCACGTACTTCTATAACATATTGATTATCAGACTGGTATGCTAGATGCTCAAATTCTTTATTTTTATCAGGCGAAATTACCATTTTTGTATTAGCGCCATCAGCAAATGTTTCTACTAATTGCACTGGAGTGGCAAAATCAACCACATCTAATCTTTTACTTAAATTGCTCGGTAAAGCAGTATTCGAGAAATCTACTAATATTCGTCCACCTTGTTCGCGTAAATTGATGGGAATATTGGGATTTGAAAGTTTAACCACAATGCGTCCAACCCCGCCTTCTCCACGACGAAAGTCAACATTTTCAATTTTATATACTGATGATGGAGCTCGAGTTGTAACAGGTGGCTTAATACCAGCCCCACTTGCGACTTGTGCTTGACTAGAGTTTTTTGTACCAGAGCCTATTGTTAAGATGAAATTATTTCCTGATATATCCGTAGTGTAATCGTCAAGATTAGTAAGATTCACGACAACACGTGTGCGTCCGTTCGCCTCTGCTGTATTAATGCTTTGCGCTATGCCAACGCCTAGCTCTTGGAATCGATTTGCTAAGGCATTTTCAGTTGCTGCAAAATCCAAAGCGATTCTAGCAGGATTGTCTATGGTAAAAGCCAAAGGATCTGCAGGTGCACTACTAAATTGAAATGACAGCTGTACCTGATTATTAGGTAAATTTGCGACCTTAATATTTTGTAACGCATTTTGTGCGTGTGCCACTGAAACTAAAGTAGAAAGTAAGCAAAATAACAGGGTTACTTTTGTGTATGTATTAATCTTCATGCTGAAGTTAACCGCAGCCTTAGTTTTCAATTTAAGTAAACTTTGATGTATATAGTTCATGGCACAATGCCCCTTAGTATTTAACTTTCCCTAGTAATTTAGTTTGTATCTTAAAGTTATCTCTTTTTTCCACAACTAATCATGTAAATATTTACTCGCTCAATGCTATTGAGCCATCACGTTTTCGCCAGCCGCCGAAGCCATCAGGTATGATTTCTTCAATTTTTAAACCTGCGTCAGATACTGCGATAACTTTGCCATTATTCTGACCCAAGTAATTACCTGTCGAAATTCTTTGTATGGTTTTCTCAGGTGTTTGAATCAGCGCCCATAAACTTCCTCTTTGCTCCATAGTGCCGACCATGCGCAGAGTGTCTAAAGGGAAGTTTTCAAGAAACTCTGGTGTTCTATTTGGGTCAGGCGACACTGTTGAATTCGGTTTCCTAATTTTTTCTACTATTTTGGCTTTAAATATCGACGCATCAAAAGGGTCACGTTGATTACTCACCTGATAAGTATAAACTTGATAAGGCTTTACTTCTGGAATGGGGTCAATGCCTGGAGGTTCGCGAGATTTAACTTCTTCTACAAAATCTTCCAAATCACGCATTTCACGTCCACACCCTGTAATCAAAGTAGTAATTGCTACAATTACAGCTATTAAAAATGGATTGAGTTTGAAGGCAATTTTATTGCTCATTCTTCATCCTCTTCTAAGTAACGATAAGTTTTTACTGTAGCTGTCATAGTCATCTTTTCATCACTAGGCGTAAGTGAGATATTATGCAATGTTACAATACGTGGTAATGCGGCTATTTCACTAGCGAATGTTCCAAACTGATGATAATCGCCTCTAACACGCAAGCTAATAGGTTTTTCAGCATAAAATTCTTTTACAGACTCAGGCAATGGTTTGAATAGTTCAATTTCTAAACCACTTGCTAAACCTGTTTGCGATATATCAACGATGAGAGCAGGAATTTCTGTCTTACTTGGTAGCTGACGTAATAAAGTACCAAAGGTTCTACGCATTTCTTCTAATTGCACTTTATACAATTCAAGGTTGGCCGCTTTTTCTGCTTTAATTGTAAATGTCTTTTTGAGTTCTTGCTCCTTAGCCTGTACTCGCTTTAAATCATCAAGTTGATTTTTATGATGTAGGTAATAACCAGCAAACAGTATGCCTAAACATATAATTCCAATCAGTACTACCTTTAGTAATAAAGGAGCTGTACCAATGTTGGTGAGGTTTGTGTTTCTTAAGTCATCAACAAAACTCATGTCTACTCTTCTTCTGATTCAGTATCAATGTTGGGGTTAGTTTGTATAGCTGTTAAGTTAAAGTCACTAACACGTGCAAGTTCAGTTTCTTTGGTCTCGATTACGCCTAAACTTGGTTTAGTTAGCCATTCTGATTTTTCAATGTTACGCATATAAGATGAAACGCGAGCATTTGATTCAGCTTTACCAGATAACTGCAGGTTCGAATCAGTTTGTTTTAGCTGTGTAAGGTGTACACCATCAGGCAGCGTTGTAACTAATTCATCGAACAAATGCACAATACCTGGGCGAGTAGCCTGCAAGTTTTGTATAACTTCCATACGTTCGATTAACGCTTGTCGAGTCGAGTCAAGTTTTTTGATTTCTTTGATTTTGTCATCAAGGATTTTAATTTCATTGGTGAGGTATTGATTGCGACGTTCTTGATGGTTTATTCTGCCATTAATTTCAAAGTGTGTTAGCAATACAACTACGACACATAGTGCAGCAGCAAGGCCCATTAAAGTAAAAAATTCTTTCTGCTGTTCGCGCCGCCTCGCTTCTCTCCAAGGTAGTAAATTAATTCTTGCCATTTTTAATCAAATGCCCGTAATGCTAGGCCACAAGCAATAAGCATAGAGGGTGCATCACTGCCGAGTGCCTGTGGGTTAATTTTAGAGCCTAGAGAAAGTCGACTAAAAGGGTTTGCAATAGTGGTAGTGATGCCAACTTCTTCAGCAATTTTCTCATCTAACCCAGGGATAGATGCACATCCACCTGCTAGTAGTAAGTGGTCGACATTAGCATGTTGACTAGCAGAATAATAAAACTGTAAAAAGCGATTTGCTTGTTGAGCTGCAGTGTTTTTAAATGGTTCAAGCAAATCAGAAACATAGTTTTCTGGTAGGCCACCCTCTTTTTTTGCCAAACCTGCCTCTTCAAAAGTTAGTCCATATTGGTGCATGATTTCTTCAGTAAGTTGTTTACCTCCAAATGGTTGTTCGCGTGTATACACCATTTTGTGGTCTTGAATGATGTTCAAACTTGTCATAGTGGCACCAATATCAAGTACTGCTACTGTTTTATCACGGCCAAGATTTTCTATACTGTCAACTACAAGTGGAAAAACATTTTCGATGGCATAGGCTTCCACATCCACAACAATAGGCGTCAATCCTGCAGCTTCTGCAGCAGCAACACGCATCTCAACATTCTCACTACGTGATGCAGCTAGCAACACATCAATAGTTTCAGGATTGTCTTCAGTTGGGCCCAATACATCAAAATCTAGATTTACTTCTTCCAAAGCATAGGGGATATATTGATCTGCCTCTAGTTGAATTTGGCCTTCTAAGTCTTCTTCGCTTAAGTTGGCAGGCATATTGATTACTTTAGTAATCACTGCGGAACCAGCTACAGCAAGGCAGCAGTTTTTTGCTTTGGAACTTGCTTTCTTCATCACTTGTCGAATGCTTTCACCCACAGCGTCGACATCAGAAATTACTTTTTCTGTTACTGCGTTAGGTGGGAGGGCTTCGACACCATAATGGTCTACCCGGTAGCCATTACTAGTTTGGGAAAACTCCATGGCTTTTACCGATGAAGAACTGATGTCTAGTCCTATGACTGGGCCTTTGTTTTTATTAAATAGCAGCACGTTTGATTAAAATTAACTGATATTGTGATAGTTATGTGTATATATTATATATCTGTCTTAAAGAATTTACGTAACTCTATATCAAATAGTGAATTAAGCAAAATACTTGCTGTATGGCTAAATTTAGGCTTTGATATCCAATTGCCCAGATAACTTACTACAGCAATGTTCATTGTAAGGTTATGCCCTTGTTTTTACAGCTATTACGATTAATATTCATCGGATTTTTCGGGATGTCCGTCGCAGTAGGCATCGTAGCGCTAGGCGTGTATATCTATTTCGCCCCTGGTCTCCCTAGTGTTAGCACTCTTAAAGATGTGGAACTACAGGTACCGCTCAAGGTGTATAGCCGAAATGGTGAGCTAATAGCAGTTTATGGTGAAAAAAGGCGTCAGCCACTCAAAATTGAAGCAGTTCCAAAACAAATTATTCACGCCTTTCTGGCAGCTGAAGATGATAGATTTTATGAACATCCTGGAGTGGATTACCAAGGACTGATACGAGCCGCCATCGATGTTCTACTAACGGGTGAGAAACGTCAAGGTGGTAGTACTATTACCATGCAATTGGCAAGAAACTTCTTTTTAGGGAATGAACGTACCTATGTGCGTAAACTCAGAGAAATATTACTTGCTCTTAGAATTGAGCATGAGCTGTCTAAAAATGAAATCCTAGAGCTCTATCTAAATAAGATTTATTTAGGTAATCGTTCCTATGGTGTGGGTGCAGCCGCTGATGTTTATTATGGGTTGGATATCGATGAATTGAATATTGCCCAAATCGCTATGATTGCAGGCTTACCTAAAGCACCATCACGCTATAACCCCATCATTAACCCTGAGCGTGCTATACAGCGACGTGATTATGTTTTGGGTAGGATGCTAGAGCTGCAATATATTGACAACCAAACTTATGAAACTGCGCTTGCAGCCCCTGTGAGTGCATCACGCCATTATCCACGAGTAGAAGCTAATGCCCCATATATTGGCGAAATGGCACGTGCTAAAATTATAGAGACCTACGGCAAAGAGGCCTATAACAAGGGTTATCGTGTATACACAACGATAGACACTCATCTGCAAAAAATCGCAAGACATGCATTAATCAAAGGTCTGCTCGATTACGATAAACGTCACGGTTATCGTGGGCCAGAAACCCGCATTGAGCAAGATTTCTCAAATCTTGATGAAGCTGATTATCTAGAACTAGATGATGTATTGGCGGAGTTACATGAAATAGGTGGCTTATTGCCAGCAATTGTTACAAAAGTAGAACAAGCGCAGGCTGAAATATATTTAGGTGCAGATCGTTTTGAGAACTTGTCTATAGAGCACGTAAAATGGGCGAGATCATATGTAAATGAAAATGTTGTTGGTAAAGAACCACAGGATTTTAATAAAATATTTTCTCCTGGGGACGTTATTCGTGTAATCGAAGATGACTCAGGCCAGTGGTTACTCAGTCAAATACCCGAGGTAGAAGGTTCATTTGTAGTCTTAGACCCACAAAACGGTAGTATATTGGCTTTAGTAGGTGGCTTTGATTACAACCACAGTAAATTCAATCGCGTAATTCAGGCTAAACGACAACCGGGTTCCAGCTTTAAACCATTTATATATTCTGCCGCTTTGGAGTCTGGATATACTCCTGCCAGTGTTATAAATGATGCCCCAGTTGTTTTTGAAGATGTTGCTTTAGAGGATACATGGCGACCACAAAACTATAGCGGTAAATTTTTTGGTCCAACGCGCTTACGTGATGCCTTAACTAAGTCTCGCAATATGGTATCTATACGTTTGTTGAAAGATATTGGGCGCAGACAGGCTATGCAACATATCAGCAAATTTGGTTTTGATACGGAGCGGCTTCCCTATGATTTAACTTTGGCGCTGGGCTCAGGTGCAGTATCCCCTCTTGAATTGGCATCAGGTTATGCAGTATTTGCTAATGGCGGATATTATATTGAACCCTATGTGATTGAGCGCATTGAAAGTGCAAATGGAGAAATTTTATTCCGATCCAGTCCATTAATGGTGTGTGAAGAAGATTGCCAGGCTTTGCAACAACAAATGGATAGTGAAGAATTTAGCATTACTGATGATGACACTGAAGAAGTGGCTATACGAGCAGCTCAACGCGTGATACCTAAAGAAAATGCTTATCAAATGGTAAGTATGATGCAAGATGTTATTCAGCGTGGGACTGGAAAAAAGGCGCGTGAAATTGGACGTGAGGATTTAGCAGGTAAAACTGGTACGACAAACGACCAGCATGACGCTTGGTTTAGCGGTTTTAATGGAGATTACGTGGCCACTGCATGGGTTGGATTTGACCAACATCGACCGTTAGGGCGTAGAGAAGTGGGCGGGGTTGCCGCATTGCCAATATGGATTGAGTTTATGCGCCCTGCTTTAGAGGGCATGCCGGAGAATACCCTCAGACAGCCTGAAACTATCGTTACTTTGCGTATCGATCCAACCACGGGATTATTGGTTAACCAAGACAGTGACCAAGGTATTGAGGAAACGTTTCGTGAGGAATTTATGCCAACATTGAGCGTAGAGGCGCAAGTCCAACCTACTTATCAAGAAGATGGTGATGAAGTAGAAATTCCAGAGCAGCTTTTTTAACGGACTGTGGATCCCAACAAAAATGATCGCTTACGCCAAGCTTTAGCAATGGAAGCTGCTAAGATCATTGCTACCGAAGGTGTGCGAGACTATCAACAGGCAAAACGTAAGGCTTGTGAACGTATGGGTAATTCCATTCATGGTTCTTTGCCTAGCAATATTGAAATAGAAAATGCAATCTCTGCGTTTCAGCATATTTTTTTATCTAACCATGATGAAATCATTTTGGAATTGCGCAAAACGGCACTTGTTATTATGCGCTGCTTGCAAGAGTTTTCACCCTGTCTAGTAGGTCCGGTTTTGGAAGGCACAGCTAATGCCGATACACCAATCAGTATTCACGTATATTCTGATGTAATTGAAGAAGTGGCAGAAACGTTAGAGCAGCAAGTTATAGATTTAAAGATAGAAGAACAACGGTTGAAGCTAGGTAAAGAATTTATTTTTAAGCCAACGATCGTTTTTTATTATAATGAACACGAATTATCTGTAACGATTTTTAGCTTGAGACAGCAACATCAAAGAGTAAAAAGTAAGATTAAAAATAGTAGTATGCAAAAGATAAATTTAAAAAACTTAGAAAAGTTAATCGCAACAAGTTAATGGTATGCGGGACTAAACTCTTTAACTGCCTCAACCAGTACGGTAACTTTATCAGGATTCACGTATTGCTGTATTCCATGGCCTAAATTGAAAACATGGCCGTTGCCTTTGCCAAATTTACGTAAAACTTTTTTTACCTCAGAACGGATAACTTCATCTGAGCCATATAAAACAGTTGGGTCAAGATTACCTTGTAGGGCCACTTTGTCACCTACCAAAGCGCGGGCATGATCAATTTCAGTGGTCCAGTCTAAACCAATTGCATGACAGCCAGTATTAGCAATTTCTGTTAGCCAATTTCCTCCACCTTTTGTGAACAAAATAATTGGTACTTCTGAAGCTGGCATAGTTTGTATAAGCCGTTCAACAATACGTTGCATGGGTGAAAGTGAAAATTTAAGGTAAGCTTCTTTGGACAATACTCCACCCCAGGTATCAAAAATCATTACCGCTTGGGCACCAGCATTTATTTGTGCAGATAAATAATCACTTACAGTGGTACTTAAAACTTCAAGCAATTGTTCAAGTAGCAATGGCTCTTTATAGAGCATGGCCTTAATTTTTCTAAATTCGCGGCTGGTTTGACCTTCGATCATATAGGTAGCTAGTGTCCATGGACTACCTGAAAAACCAATCAATGGAACGCGACCATTTAATTCTTTTCTTGTTAAGCTTACTGCATCGAAAACATACTCAAGGTCGCTTATAGGTTCGAGTTTGGTAATACGATTCACATCATCAATACAAGTAATTGGATTGCTAAATTTTGGGCCTTCGCCTTCTGTAAAATATAAACCTAAACCCATGGCATCTGGAATGGTGAGGATATCGGAAAATAAAATTGCTGCGTCTAAGTTATAACGATCGATAGGTTGTAAAGTCACTTCGCAAGCAAGCTCTGGAGTTTTGCAAAGTGTTAAAAAATTTCCAGCACGTTTACGTGTTGCGCGATATTCTGCCAAGTAACGACCAGCTTGACGCATGATCCACAAGGGAGTTCGTTCAACTGGCTTCCTAAATAGTGCGCGTAGAAATAAATCGTTCTTTAATGCGGACATAAGAATTGCGGTAATAATAGTTAGTTATTTGCAATAACTATAGATAAACTAGTTGATTAACTTAGTATGAGCTTTGCTAGCTATTTAGCAAAGACTTAATTTTAGCAGAAACCTTACCCATATCGGCTCTACCGGCAAGCTTTGGTTTAAGTATTCCCATAACCTTACCCATATCTTTTATACTGGTTGCAGCGCTGGAGGAAATGGCTTCGCTTATCATTTTATCTATTTCTTCTTTGCTCAGCGCCTCAGGCAAATAATTCTCTATTAATTTGAGTTCAGCTGTTTCTTTGTCTACTAAATCTTGACGGTCTGCCTGCTCAAATTGTGTAATGGACTCACGTCGTTGTTTTTGCATTTTAGTTAATACAGAAATGACATCATCATCTGAAAGATCTTTTCGTGTATCGACTTCTTGTTGCTTTATGGCTGCGAGAATTAAGCGGATAGTCTGCAGCATGGTTTTTTCGCCACTACGCATTGCAGATTTCATGTCTTCAGTCAGCTTGGATTTTAGGTTTGACACCGGAAGGTGTAGAAAAAGGTATTTAGTATAGGCGGCGGCGGCGTAAACTGGTGCGAGCAACCCGCTTTAGGTTACGTTTTACTGCTGCAGCTGCCTTGCGTTTACGCACTTCAGTTGGCTTTTCATAAAACTCACGCCGACGTACTTCAGTTATAGTACCTGCTTTTTCACATGATCGGCGAAAACGCCTTAATGCGAAATCAAAAGGCTCATTTTCTTTTACTCGTACACCGGGCATATATTTATTATCCAACTAAATCGCTTGCGCTAATAAAAAAGAGCCGCGATTATACCGATAGGGTTCGATAATTCAAATATTTAGCTAAATGAATCTATAAAAGCACCTAATTTTTATAAAAAGTGTGGATATAGTGATGAAATGCTAGAAATTATCAATCAATATAAAAATGCGTGTATTAGGTATAGAAACATCATGTGATGAAACGGCCGTAGCCATCATTTGTGAGCAAAAAGGCTTATTGGTTAACCAGGTCTATTCACAAACTGCATTGCATAATGAATATGGAGGGGTGGTTCCAGAGCTGGCTTCACGAGATCATATTCGTAAGTTGGGGCCATTAGTCAAACAAGCGATATCACAAGCACAACTTTCTGTAATCGATGACATCGATGCAATCGCATATACCTCAGGCCCTGGATTGATGGGGGCTTTGCTGGTAGGTGCCAGCTTTGGGCGTAGCTTGGCTTGGTCAACAGGTAAATCTGCCATCGCAGTGCATCATATGGAAGCGCATTTACTTGCACCGTTATTAGAAGAACTGGCTCCCAAATACCCTTATGTAGCGTTATTAGTCTCGGGTGGGCATACGCTTTTAGTGAAAGTTACTGCCATAGGCGATTACAAAATTCTTGGAGAAACGATTGATGATGCAGTTGG
Organism: Gammaproteobacteria bacterium; assembly: GCA_965223115.1. Taxonomy (GTDB): domain Bacteria; phylum Pseudomonadota; class Gammaproteobacteria; order UBA4575; family UBA4575; genus CBDCUI01. The sequence goes on along the minus strand of OZ244982.1, from coordinate 2,210,133 downwards.
CGAAGCATTTGATAAAGTTGCCAAAATGCTGGGCTTAAGCTATCCCGGTGGTCCGGCAATTGCCCGTTTGGCACTTGCAGGTGACCGCAAGCATTTCAGTTTTCCTCGACCCATGATTGATCGACCTAATTTAAATTTCAGCTTTAGTGGCTTAAAAACTCATGTGCTCAATACATTGAGAGGATTAAATAAGGTTGATGATCAAACGCGTGCAGATATCGCATGTGCGTTTGAAGAAGCTGTTGTAGATACATTGTCCATTAAGTCAGAACGTGCCATAGCTAAAGCAGGTGCTAGGGCGCTTGTAGTGGCAGGAGGTGTTGGTGCCAATTTAAAACTACGTGAGCAATTAACACTGCGACTTAAACCGAAAGGTGTTGAGGTTTTTTATCCTAAGCCTGAGTTTTGCACTGATAATGCAGCCATGGTGGCACAATTAGGGCTATTACGATTGCAAAAAGGTTGTTTGGAACCGTTGCAAATAAAAGTGCATCCTCGCTGGTCTTTGGAAGCAGTCTAGCCAGATTTCCCTATTTTTGATTCTGTGCCGGTAAATAAGTTTTTAATATTGCTGCAGTGCCTCCAAAACACTAACACCGTGATAATTACTAAAAGTAGAAGTATCCAAATATTAAATCCGACCAGCCAAGCAATTATAGGCGAAAAAAATGTAGCACTGAGAGCAGCTAATGAGGAATAACGGAATATGAACGCTACTACTAGCCAAACGGTTATCCAAAAGATGGCCAGTAACCAGTTTAAGCCAAGTAAAATACCAAGTGTTGTAGCAACACCTTTGCCACCTTTAAAATGATAATAAATTGGATACATATGTCCCGATAAAGCAGCCAATGCTGTTGCAGCTGTTATATATTCGACGCCTACAAAAAATTCTGCCATGAGTACTGGCACTAAACCTTTCAATAAATCACCGAGTAAAGTGATGCCTGCAGCAAGTTTATTACCAGTACGTAATACGTTTGTAGCGCCTGGGTTGCCAGAACCAAGTTGGCGAGGGTCTTGTAAACCAAATGTTTGGCTAACAATGATTGCGCTATTAATCGAGCCAAGCAAATATGCAGCAATTACGAATAGTAGTTGAAAACCAAAGGTGTCAAGAAAATACATTATGTCAATGTTACATTTAACTAAAGTTGGTCAAGGCCCAAACCTAGTATTGTTGCATGGATGGGGCTCGAGTTCGAAAGTTTGGCAGACATTGATAAAGCCACTAAGCCGAAAATTTTGTGTTTGGTGTGTAGATTTACCTGGTCATGGCGAAAGTCACTCTGTTAATTGGGACTGTAGTACAAAGCAGGGAGTGGAGTTATTGGCTCAATATTTACCGCAAACTTGTTCGATTGTTGGCTGGTCTTTGGGAGGTTTGCTTGCTCAACTATATGTCAATCAAATTCCACATCGAGTCGAAAACTTAATGTTAATTGGCAGCACACCAAAATTTACTGCTGATATATCTTGGAGCCATGGCATGCAACAAGATGTGTTTGCTGCTTTTTGTGATCAATATACAAATTTTCCAGAACAAACATTACAAAAATTTTGTGCATTACAAGTGGTCGATACAGACTTATCTAAGCACGTACTATCAATTTTGCAAAATGCATTATCGAATCAACACCACCACATAAAAAATATTTTTTGGGGTTTACAGTGGTTGCAAAACATAGATTTACGTGATCAACCTATCCTTTGTAAAGTACCAATAAAGCTTTTACATGGTGATAAAGATAAAGTGTCTTCATGCTTTGCTGCACAACAAACCACAACTATATGGAAAAATACTCGATTAGAAAAAATAGCTAATGCAGGTCATGCGCCATTTATTTCCCATCCAGAGTCATTTCTAAAACTGATCGAAGCATGGCTATAAAAATTATGGTTAACAAAAAAATAAATAAACAGCTTGTACGAGAAGACTTTTCTAATGCAGCACATAGTTATGATGCAGCAGCTATCATTCAACATGAAGTTTGCGATCGAACATTGCAAAGGGTAGAGATGCTGAAATTGCGGCCTGAGTCTATTTTAGATATAGGCACAGGTACAGGTAGGAGTTTGCGGGGTTTAAGTAAGCTATTTCCAAGTAGTATAAACGTTGCTTGTGATATTGCATTAGGCATGTTGTGCCAGTGTCGGTTACATTTTAATAACAAACAAACAGTACAGCTTGTATGTAATGATGCTGAACAACTACCATTTATAGATGGTAGCTTTGACTTGATTTTTTCTACTTCAACATTTCAGTGGTGTACTGATCTGAATCAGCTCCTATCAGAATGTCGGCGTGTACTATGCCCTGGCGGGGTACTGATTTTTTCTACTTTTGGTCCCGATACATTATTGCAGTTGCGTAATTGTTGGAGGCAAGTAGATGGGAGTGAGCATGTTCATGAATTTGTAGACATGCACCATATTGGTGATTTGCTGCTCACTACTCAATTTTTAGATCCCGTGGTCGATATGGAGATAATTGATATTGAATACCGATCGATACAACAGTTACTTCAGGATTTAAAAGATACAGGGAGCCGTAGTAAGTTTGATAATGCCATGGTGTCGAGATCTAAAGGACTCATGAGCAAGCAAAAATATTACCTATTACAACAAGCGTATGAGGCCTATCGCCAAGAAAATGGCTTGATTCCAGCCAGCTATGAAGTGATTTATGGTTATGCAAGAAAACCTAAGTCAGAAGGTAAAAATAACAATAGCAAAGTGAGCAAGGTTCCCATCAGTAGTATTAAGAAACTAGATAACCAAATTTGATGACAGCATAAAACTAGAGTTATTTGTATGGTGGACTATCTCTACTGGCTAGCAGTGAATGGATTAATTTTTACTTATTGAGGGGTACAATTCAAAATACAGTTGATGCTAAATGTACGCTAGTTAATGAAGGATTTTTTAACTTGACGATTGCCACAGAAATTTCTGCACCTACTCAGTTTATTGTTCAGCGTAATCAGTCGCTTTCATGGCATGAGAATAAAATATTTATTTGTTATATAGCGGTATTATCGTTAGGGATTGCGAGTGTTTTTGCATATCAAGGACTGTGGCTAATTTTACCATTTGCAGGCATAGAAATATTAGCTTTAACGCTTGGTCTGTATGTATGTTGTGTACAGGGTCAAGAGCGAGAAGTAATTACTGTTGACAATGAAAATTTATTAATTGAAACAGGGCGGTTAAAGCCTGAACAACATTGGCAATTTAATCGAACCTGGCTTCAACTAGAATTAAAAGAGTCACAGTTCGAACGGCATCCTAGCCAATTGATTGTACGCTCTAAAGGGAAAGAAATAGAAATTGCAAAAAAGCTGACTAACAAAGAACGTAAAAGCTTGGCTAAATCATTGGCACAAGCTTTAAGTAAACCTCTAATTAAAAGCCACAGAACATAAGTCAAAGAATTGTAATTAGGATTAATAAAGCATGAAACAAAAAATTTGGGTTAAGTATATGAGTAAATGCCTCTTTCTAATAGTGTTGCTATTTGGCTCTCAATCTATTTGGGCGGTACAACCATTAAATTTGCCTGTAGGTGTGACCGATATAAGCAAACAGGTTTTCGATTTGCATATGCTAGTTATGTATATTTGCTGTGCAATAGGTGTTTTGGTATTTGGTATGATGACATATTCCATTATCAGACACCGTAAATCTAAGGGTCATAAACCTGCAACGTTTCATGAAAGCACACTACTAGAATTTATCTGGACCATAATACCTTTTATTATTTTGATTACTCTTGCAATTCCATCTGCGAAAGTGCTTATTGCAATGGAAGATACTGCAGATGCAGATATGACAATAAAAATAACAGGGTATCAATGGATGTGGCGTTATGAATACATCGATCACAATATAGATTTTTATAGTGTACTAAGCACATCGCGTGACGAAATTTATAATAAACAACAAAAAAATGAGAACTACTTACTTGAAGTTGATAATCAGCTTGTAGTTCCTACCAACAAAAGAGTGCGAGTTTTAATAACCTCTAATGACGTTATTCATTCATGGTGGGTACCCGATCTTGCTTTCAAAAAAGATGCAATACCTGGTTATATCAATCAAGGCTGGTTTGAGATAAACGAACCTGGTATCTATCGTGGTCAATGTGCCGAATTATGCGGGCGTGACCATGGCTTTATGCCGGTTGTGGTTCGTGCTTTAGAGCCCGAAGCATTTGAGCAGTGGGTGGCTGAACAAAATACGGATAAAAGCCTTGCTGCAGTATCAAATGCAGATAATGTTTTAACAAATTAATTTTGAAATTTATTTAGGAGCTTAACTATGTCTACTGTGGCTGAAAAGGAACACCACGAGGAGCATCCATCCGGCATTATGCGTTGGATTACGACTACTAATCACAAAGATATCGGTACTTTGTATTTATGGTTTGCCTTGATTATGTTTTTCGTTGGTGGATTCATGGCTTTAATCATTCGTGCTGAATTATTTCAGCCAGGTTTGCAATTTGTAGATCCACAATTTTTCAATTCTATGACAACTATGCATGCACTAATAATGGTGTTTGGCGTAGTTATGCCCGCATTTACGGGTTTTGCTAATTGGATGATACCCATGATGATTGGTGGTACAGATATGGCATTACCACGCATGAATAACTGGAGTTTTTGGATTTTACCATTTGCTTTTGCCATGATGGCATCCACCTTGTTCATGGATGGAGGCGGCCCTGCTGGGGGTTGGACTTTGTATCCACCATTAACTTTGCAAACGGGTAATGCCTTGCCGTTTGTGGTTTTCTCAATTCACTTCATGGGCATGTCTTCCATTATGGGTGCCATTAACGTGATCGCAACGATATTAAACATGCGTGCCCCTGGAATGACATTAATGAAAATGCCGTTGTTCGTATGGACGTGGTTGATCACCGCATATTTATTAATTGCGGTAATGCCAGTGCTTGCAGGTGCAGTGACAATGCTGCTTACGGATAAGTTTTTTGGCACCAGCTTCTTTAATGCAGCAGGTGGAGGAGATCCAGTCTTATTTCAGCATATCTTTTGGTTCTTTGGCCATCCTGAAGTTTATATTTTGATTTTACCCTCATTTGGTGTGATCTCGACCATTGTTCCTACATTCGCTCGTAAACCACTATTTGGTTATTCATCCATGGTGTATGCGTCGGCATCGATTGCATTTCTTTCATTCATTGTCTGGGCACACCATATGTTTACAGTGGGGATGCCGCTAGCGGGTGAGTTGTACTTCATGTTTGCAACGATGTTGATTGCGGTACCGACCGGTGTGAAAGTATTTAACTGGGTGTCTACAATGTGGCGTGGTGCTATGACATTTGAAACGCCAATGTTATTTGCGCTTTCGTTTATAGTCTTATTTACTATCGGTGGTTTTTCTGGCTTGATGGTGGCATTAGCACCAGTGGATTTTCAATACCATGACACTTATTTTGTAGTAGCACATTTCCATTATGTGCTAGTACCGGGTGCAATATTTGCCATTATTGCAGCTGCTTATTACTGGTTGCCCAAATGGACGGGCCATATGTATAACGAGACTTTAGGCAAAATACATTTTTGGTTATCCACTATATTCGTAAATATTACTTTCTTCCCCATGCATTTTGTTGGATTGGCGGGTATGCCAAGACGTATCCCTGATTATGCATTGCAATTTTCTGACTACAACCAACTTGCTTCTATCGGCGCATTTGGTTTTGGTTTTGCACAGTTGATCTTTTTATGGGTCGTTATACAAACTATACGCGGTGGTGCGAAAGCGACTGATCAAGTTTGGGATGGAGCGGTAGGCTTAGAATGGACATTGTCTTCACCGCCTCCATACCATAGTTTTACAACACCACCTAATGTAGAAGGAGAATGGAACTGGTTTACTCATGAGCGCAGCGAAGCAGCAAAAACGAGGAGCTAAGCGTACAGCGATAATTATCGCTTTAATTGCTTTGTTTATTTACATTGGCTTTTATTTTTTGATGGCGAGTAGATAATGGCATATAGCTCTTCTAAGAAAATCATATTCAGGCTGAGCATTGTTGTTGTGGCAATGTTCGGTTTTGGTTATGCCTTGGTACCTTTGTATGATTTGTTATGTGATGTGACTGGTTTGAATGGAAAGTCCCAAACGGTTACTTCACAGCAATCGGCAACATTCGAGGTGGATGAGTCTCGCACAGTTACTGTTGAGTTTATTACTAATCTTAATCAAGGCATGCTATGGGATTTCAAACCAGCAATAACAAAAATGAAAGTACATCCTGGTAAGGCATACCAAACCAGCTTCTTTGTAAACAATAAGACCAATCGAACGATGATTGGTCAGGCTGTACCTAGTGTTGCACCTTCTGAAGCGGCTAGTCACTTTATAAAAACAGAGTGTTTCTGTTTTTCAAATCAAACCTTGCATGCCGGTGAATCACTTGAAATGCCGGTAGTGTTTGTGATTGACCCAGCATTATCCGAGAGAGTGAATACAGTAACACTTTCCTATACGTTTTTTGATATTAGCAAAACTGCTAAAAAAGATTTAAACCTTTCAACTTAAAAACTTAAATAAAGAGCGAAAATATGGCACACGCAGAAAGTAACTATTACATCCCTCATGGAAGTCACTGGCCTTTTGTTGGTTCGGTGGCAATTTGTAGTTTCATGGTAGGACTTTCAAATTTTCTCAATGGCTCGGATTGGGGAAAATGGTTAGTGTTTGCTGGTTTAATAATTTTACTGGTGATGCTATTTGGATGGTTTGGGGCCGTAATTAGAGAGAGCGAGTCCGGGACTTATAATGAGCAAGTCGATGTCTCGTTTCGTTGGGGCATGTTTTGGTTTATTTTTTCGGAAGTGATGTTTTTTGCGGTATTTTTTAGTGCTTTGTTCTATATACGTACTTATGCATTGCCATGGTTAGGTGGTGAAGGTACTGGAGCACCAACAAATAATTATTTATGGCCTGGTTTTGAAGCTATTTGGCCTCAGACTGCGAATGGTCCTGCAGAAATTGGTGGTGATTTTAAGCCCATGGCGGCTTGGGGCTTGCCTGCTGTTAATACTGCAGTCTTACTTACCAGTGGCGTGACGATTACTTGGGCGCATCATGCGTTAAAGGCCGGACACCGTGGACAGCTTATATTAGGATTATTTTTGACAGTAGCATTGGGTGCTGTATTTATGGTCTTACAAGGTATTGAATATTACGAAGCTTACCATCACTTAGGTTTAACTTTAGGTTCTGGAATTTATGGCTCCACCTTTTTCTTGCTTACTGGATTCCATGGTTTTCACGTGACCTTAGGCGCTATTATTTTAGCCGTAATATTAGTGCGTTGTATTTTTGGGCATTTTAAGCCTGAACATCATTTTGGCTTTGAAGCCGCTGCATGGTATTGGCACTTTGTGGATGTAGTATGGCTGGGCTTATTTATATTTGTCTACTGGCTTTAAAAAGTAACTGTGATTTAGATGCTGTAATAAAAAACGCCGCTGCTGCGGCGTTTTTTATTCATAACGATGGTCATCCAGAAATGCCATGGGGTTGAATTAAACCAGTGAAATAACCTATTAAAAGCAGTAGAAAGGCAATAACAGAGATTGCGATGCGTAAGGTTAATGCATTAGCAGTGCGTTTAGTTTTTCCATGGTCTTTGACTAAATAAAATAATCCTGATCCTAAACTGCTAAGTATTAGGATAAATAAAAAAACTACCAATATTTTAAAAAGCATACATAGGCCTATTATTTAAAATTTGCGTTGTCATTATGACTAGAAAAAGTAGCTGGCGTAAGCCTTCTTGGGTAATTGTAATTGCAACCGCTTTAGGTGTTTTTTTTCTAAGTTATTTGGGTGTCTGGCAACTACAGCGTGCAGATGAAAAACAACAAATTTTGCTCGAAAATAAACATCGTAATAGTTCTACACCAGAAAAACTACTGTTACCAGTAGAGGACTTTTCTAAGTTACGCTTAAAGCGTATTAACATACAAGGTAGTTATCTGTCATCACGTCAGTTTGTGTTAGACAATCAGATTCATGAACACAATGTAGGATACAATGTGTTGACACCTTTTTTGCTTGAAAATTCAAATACCGTTGTGTTGGTTGATCGAGGTTGGATACCTTTAAGCCAATCACGAGGAAAACTTCCAGATATATCCGTAGCTGAGAATCCACGTGCGATTGTTGGAACGGTATACGTCCCATATGGCGAGCCTTATAAATTAGGTGAAATCGATAATAATGAAAGCGCTTGGCCACGTTTAATTCAGTTCATAGATTTTGCTGTATTAGAGAAGCGTCTAGGAGAAAAGTTATTGCCCATTACAGTGCGCTTAGAAACAGGCCAGGATGATGGTTTTATAACAGAATGGCCATTGTTTGCATTTACACCCAAAAAGCACATTGCTTATGCAGTGCAATGGTTTGCACTGGCTGCCACATTATTGATAATTTTTGTTGTGCTACATATGCCGCGTAGCAAAAAGGAATAGATAAGTGAAAAAACAAACATCAAGTCGTTTATATATGCTGGGCTTATTTGCCTTGTTTTTTTTACCATTGTTAGTAGCAATGTGGATGTACTTTGGTCCAAATACGTGGCTTACATCAAAAACCCGAAATCATGGAGACCTTATACAGCCACCACGTCCATTAGATGAATTCAACTTAAAAAGCTTTGATGAATCAGTTTGGACACAAAAAACATTTATGGGTAAATGGACACTTTTATACTTAGGTGATACGCATTGTGATTTATATTGTGAGGCAAGTTTGTTCAAAATGCGACAAGTGCAAAAATCTTTGGGGCGCGATAGTCAACGTGTACAACGAAAATATCTAGGTCTTGGTCGTTTTACAAACAAGGGTGATATACAAGAGATATTCATGCGATATCCAGATATGCAAATAAAATGGTTTGATCAGACTGAATTTAGTTTACACTTACCACAATTTAAAGATTTAAATGAACATGCTATCTATGTTATAGATCCGCATGGTAATTTGATGATGCATTATTCAGAAAATGCGACTTCAAAGGGAATAAAAAAAGATCTAAAACGATTACTGAAGGTATCTAGAATTGGTTGATACTCAAACATCTAGTTTATTTCACCGTATTGCCATTAGTGCCTGTTTACTGGCACTGATAGTTGTGGTTTTAGGGGCATATGTGCGTTTATCAGATGCTGGTTTAGGCTGCCCAGATTGGCCTGGTTGTTATGGGCATTTATTGGGTGTACCTGAGTCTACACAAGAAATTCAGCACGCAGAAAGTAAATTCCCACAGCGTGCAGTTGAGCAAGGTAAGGCCTGGAAAGAGGTTATTCATCGCTACCTTGCAGGACTACTTGGACTGGTAATTTTATTTCTTGCTTTTGTTGCATGGAAAAATCGTAGTCTCGCCAGGCAGCCCGTGGCATTGCCAGTGCTTTTGATTGGCTTGGTAATTTTTCAAGCCTTACTCGGGATGTGGACGGTAACTTTGTTATTAAAACCTGTCATCGTTATGCTCCACTTGCTAGGTGGATTGACTATACTGTCTTTGCTTTGGTGGTTAGTGTTAGCAACTAAACCTGTAAATAGAATTTCATCGCAAAACTCAGAGGCTTCAATTCGCCCACTCATTGTCTTTGGTTTAATTCTATTGGTTGGGCAAATTATTTTAGGTGGTTGGACCAGTGCAAATTATGCAGCTTTAGCCTGCCCAGATTTTCCAACCTGCCAAGGGCAATGGTGGCCACCAGCAGACTTTAAAGAAGGCTTTGTATTTTGGCGTGGTTTAGGAATTAATTATGAATTTGGTGTTTTAGAAAACCCGGCCCGTACTGCCATACACCTGAGTCATCGACTGATGGCAATTTTGGTCTTTGTTTTTTGGTTATATTTATTATTACGTATATTGCGTAGTAATTTTACAAGCGCCATTCGAGTTGCGGCTGCTATAACACTAGTTTTGTTGTTAATCCAAATTGGATTAGGTATTTCTAACGTAGTATTTCACCTTCCTATAGCCATAGCGGTGATGCATAACGGGGGCGCAGCATTATTATTGCTTGGCGTAATAAGCCTACTGTATCTATCAGCCCGTACAGAAAGATAATTCTTGCCAATAATTAAGCAGTTGCAGTCATTGCTTGCTTGAGCTTTTTAATCGCATTGTTTTCAAGCTGACGAACACGTTCTGCAGAAACATTATATTTTTGTGCTAACTCTTGTAACGTTGTTTTATCTTCTGCTAACCAACGTTGAGCAATGATATCTTTGCTACGTTCGTCTAACGTAGTTATCGCTTGTTGTAATTGTTCAGTCTGATGTGCCTGCCAATTAGCCTCTTCTGCCTGTGTTTCTGGGCTGTTGGAATCATGACTGATATATGCGGCCGGAGCGTAGCTGTGTTCTAGACTAGCTTCATCGTCTTGATCATGCGGTAAATCGAAACCTAAATCGGAGTTGCTCAAGCGCTTTTCCATTTCCATGACCTCAGCTGGTTTTACACCAAGCTCACTGGCAACGTTATTGATTTCATCTTGATTTAGCCAGCCAAGACGTTTTTTGGAACTACGCAAATTGAAAAATAGTTTACGCTGCGCTTTCGTCGTCGCAATTTTTACAATGCGCCAGTTGCGTAATACGAATTCATGAATTTCTGCACGCACCCAATGCACGGCGAAAGATACTAAACGCACACCTTTATAAGGATCAAAGCGTTTTACGGCTTTCATTAAGCCTATATTGCCTTCTTGGATCAGGTCAGCCAAAGGAAGACCATAGCCTGAATAACCTCTAGCAATCTGAATGACGAAGCGTAAATGATGCACAATCAAAGCACGAGCAGCGTCAAGGTCGTTATTTTCATGCAAACGTAGCGCTAAGGAGCGCTCTTCTTCTGCGCTGAGGACAGGTACCTGATAAGCAGAGGCAATATAGCTTTCTATATTACCTGTAGGTACCGTCATCGCGGTTTGCAATGATGTAATCGACTTTGACATGATATTAATCTCCCATTTCGCCTTAGGAATAATACTATTTTAGCACTCTATGTAATAGAGTGCTAATCGTAGGGAAAGTTCAAAATGTTGTGCGGTTGAATGGATATGATAAATGGAAGAGAGAATTAAAAATCTAAGACCTTGTTTAGATTGAGGGCATGAAGCTATTGTAATGCTTAATGTAGGTTTTGTTTAATCAATATCCAGGGTTCCATACGGGCTAGTAGAAGCTCGTGAATGATAGGTTTGGTGATAAAGTCATTTACGCCAAGTCTTCGTAATTCAGCAAAGTCTAGCTCACTGGCATCATTGCCTGTTGCTAATAGGATAGGTAAGTTTGTCTTGCTGATTTTTAAATTTTCACGGACATGTCGTACTAAATCTAACCCTGAAATTTTGCCGTCTAGGTTTAAATCAGTAATAACAATATCAAACTTAGAAGTAAGCCGATTTTGTAAATTGTCTATTAAGGCTTTGGCTTCTTCTCCTGAGAGGATTGCCGTATATGGAAAATTGTTTTGTACAAAAAACTTTTTCATAGCCGCAACTACGGTTTTACTGTCTTCAATGAATAATATATGTGCAGGCGGTTGTTGTGGTTTGGGTAAAAAACTCTGCAAGTACTTAATCAACGCATTAATGCCTAATGATTTGTCAAAAAGTGCGTCAATCCCGTATGTAGCCCTGATCTGAGAGTCGTTGACAGGTGTGTTGCCAGAAAGCATTACAATTGGAGTTTTTGCATTTGAATCCAAATTACGAATTTTTGTAGCTAAATCTAGACCATTGCCATCCGCTAAGGTGGAACCTAATGCAACCAGGTCATAAGAGTATTCACGTAACTTAGGTAGTGCGGAGCTTATAGTGGAATGTGTATCAATGACGATCTCAGGTCGAATATGTTTGAGTTTGTTCGCCACAAGCTTACGACTAGTACTGGAACCGTCTACGATAAGAACACTGGTTACTATTTCGTTTGTATTTATCACTATTTTTAGTCTCGAGGGAATTTGCTAGTACGTCGCTTTGTAGGCACGTTTTACCCGGTAACGGCTTGTTTCAATAAATCTACTCTGTATCTTTACCATTCAGAAAAGGCGTCGAATTAAACCAAAGAGAGCTTGTTAATTGTGCGACTACAACAGAATTTTGCTCGGCCTTTCATCGGCCTATATTTAGACTTTATCTAATACGTAAACGTCTTAAAAAATATACTCATACAATTTTATTTTAATGACCCATCACAAAATCTCATAAATGGCAGGCGTACAAGTAAGTAAATCAGATTTGGCGCATATATTTGGCGTTGATCAACCCACCATAGATCATTGGATACGTCGTGGATTGCCATATATTCGTAAACGGTTAAAAGGTGTCACTATGAGTCCGGACGAGCGCGAGCTGGTCTTTGACACAGCCGATGCAATTAATTGGCGTTTATCTGTAACTAATTTAGAGCACGAATGGTAACTATTTAAAGCTTATTGGTTAAATGCTCAAGGATGAGTACAGACACACAAATTATCACCCAGCCACAAACTACATATTACGTTATGAATATGCGTAATGATAAGTGGATCAAGATTAGCAAATCTTTTGCTAGCCTCGATGAGGCAAGACAAGTTTATATTGATTTGTTAAGAAATTATCCATTTGCTCGTTTGGGTGGCAGCGCTATACAAGATAATTAAATCTCTAAGCCATTATTTAAACTTCAAGAGGAATATGCGGGTACAGTTAAGATTGTGCCTGATGATTTGTGCAAAAAGGATACTGTAATATGCATTACGTATTAGTACTGTGCATTAAGGTTTGTGCAAGATTAATACGACATTGGTTAAAATAATTATCGTGCTTTAACTTGGCTCTATCTTGGCAATATGACGACCTACCGCGAGCCAAGAGCCAAATAATCCTAATATGATGCTCATTAAGATGAGTCCAAAGCTTTGTTTAAACGATGGGAGCATTAAATGAAAATCACTATTGTATAGACCAATAAGATTCTGAGCAGGTTGTCTAATTATTAACATAACTGTAAATACTAACAATAAGGCCGTAATACCGCCTAATAGTCCGTACCATAAGCCACCGTATAAAAAAGGGCGGCGTATAAATGCGTCTGTAGCACCAATTAATTTTGTAACTTCAATTTCTTCACGTCGGTTTTCGATATCAAGGCGAATACTATTGCCAACGACTAATAAAACAGAAGCAGCCAGCATGATTCCAATAATAGTAATCGTTCTATGTACTATATTAGTGATAGCTTGAAGTTTTTGTAACCACTGCATATCGAGCTGAACATGTTCTACACTTGGTAAGGAGCGCAGATGTTTTACAACTTGATCAAGTTGCTCGGCTTGTTTTGCAGAAGTAACGGGAGAGAGAATTAAAGTTGGCGGCAAAGGGTTTTCGTCTAAACCATCTATTAGTTGTCCAAGTTTGTTGCGACTATTAAATTCTTTTAAGGCATGTTCAGGAGAAATATATTTCACCGTATCTATTTCTGAGAGAGACTTTATCTGTTTGCGTAGCTCATTAATTTTAGATTCATTTATTTTTGTGGATAAGAATATAGTAATTTGTCCAGAGTCACTCCAGCCGCTAGTAGCAGATTGTAAATTATTAAGTAATACAAATAGACATGCTGGGAGCGCCAAAGCAACCGCTATCATGAGTAGTGTAAGTGTTGTGGCGAAAGGTTGCCGATAGAGTTTCCCAAGACTAAATATCAAACCCCGTAAATGGTCACGTGCATAGGCGCGCAAACGGGTAATTAAATTTGGTTTGGTAAGTGGTTGAGGTCTTTTGGCTTTTGCCATGTTAATTATTAGCTACAGACTGATTAATAGCTTTATGTTTATATTCGTGTTGGATTTGAGAATCAACGCATTTCCCATTTTGTAAGCGTACAATGCGTTTTCTTAGGCGAGAAATTAAGTCCAAATCGTGGCTGGCAATTAAAACAGTTACTCCTACTTGGTTAAACTCTATAAACAGTTGCATAATTTCTGCCGATAACTCTGGGTCAAGGTTTCCGGTGGGTTCGTCCGCTAATAAAATTGCAGGTTTGTTGACCACGGCGCGGGCTATGCCTACACGTTGTTGTTCGCCACCCGATAATGTAATCGGCATGGCTTGCTCTTTGTCTAATAAAGCTACTTTATCTAATGCGGCCCGCACACGACGACTAATATCGGTATGTGAGTAGCCTGCAATTTGTAGTGGTAAGGATACGTTGTCAAATACATTACGATCATACAATAGGTGGTGATCTTGAAATACGACACCCATATGTCTGCGCAGAGAGGAGATTTTACGTTTGGGAATATGGGTAATATTTTTTCTATTAATAAAAATTTGTCCTCGGGTTGGGCGTTCAATTGCTGCGATAAGTTTAAGTAAAGTACTTTTTCCTGCACCTGATGGCCCAGTGAGAAATGCCATTTCACCTTGCTCTAAAGTTAAGTCTAAATTGGCCAAGGCTTGTTGATTGCCAGGATAACGTTTACTGATATTTTGCAGCTCAATCATTACGATGTACTGATATTTTTATGACACAGGTGTAGTGATCGTTTCTCGTCCAAGTAATGCAGCGGCATAATGATTTGCATCGAATACACGCAGGTCTTCAACTGCTTCACCTACACCAATATAACGAATGGGTAACTTTAGTTTATCTGCAATGGCGACTACAACTCCCCCTTTGGCCGTACCATCTAGTTTAGTGATACAAAGTCCGGTTACATCTAATGCCTGATGAAATTCAATAGCTTGTTTAATTGCGTTTTGTCCGGTACCGCCTTCTAGCACTAATAATATTTCATGTGGAGCATCCGCATCGATTTTCTGCATTACGCGTTTTATTTTTTGTAGCTCATCCATTAAGTTTTGTTGTGTATGTAAACGACCCGCAGTATCTGCAATAAGTACATTTACATTACGCGCTTTGGCAGACTGATAGGCATCATAGATCACAGCTGCGCTATCAGCGCCACTGCTTTGAGCAATTACGGGAACATTAATTTTTTCACCCCAAGCTTGTAGTTGTTCGACTGCGGCAGCACGGAATGTGTCCCCCGCAGCTAGCATGACGGATTGGCGGTGTTTGGCTAAGCGTTGAGCAATTTTACCAATAGTCGTTGTTTTGCCAGCCCCATTAACACCGACCACTAGCATAGTAAATGGTCTAGTATTACGCATTAACAAAGGCTTATTACATGGCGCAAGTATTTCTACAATACTTTCTTGTAATGCGTCATAAAGCACATCAATATCTGATAGTTCCTTACGACGTACTCGTGTCGCAAGGCTTTGCATAATTTTGTTAGTAGTATCGATACCAATATCGGCCAACAGCAAGCGATCTTCTATCTCTGTTGTAAGTTCGGCATCAAGTTCTTTTTTGCCAAGTACAGCTGTGGACAAACCATCTGTTAATGCATCGCTGGTTTTTGACAGACCCTGTCGTAATCTTGAAAAAACTCCTGTATCAGACATAGATTTTGAACGAATTGTTATAGTATGGTCTAACTGAAAATTGAATATATTAAAAAGGCGTTAATCCTAACATCAAACACAACTACTGATATCTATGCAAACAACAAAAATTATCACATTTTGTATAAGTTTATTGCTGGTGCCTAGCCTCCAAGGCAAGCAGTTAAATACTCACGAGAAAATATTTGACAATGGGATGAAAGTCATTGTCAAAGAAGATCATCGTGCTCCAGTTGTGATTTCACAAATATGGTACCGTGTTGGGTCAGCACAGGAGCATAGTGGTATTACAGGTGTTTCACATGTGCTTGAACATATGATGTTCAAAGGCACAGAAAAACACCCATCTGGAACCTTTTCTTCAACTGTAGCAGAAATCGGTGCACGCGATAATGCGTTTACTGGTCGTGATTACACGGCTTATTACCAGCTAATGGAAAAAAGTAAGTTGGAAGTTAGTTTTGAGCTCGAATCAGACCGCATGCTGAATTTAATTTTGGCGCCTGAAGAGTTTGCAAGTGAGCTTGAGGTTGTAAAAGAGGAGAGGCGGCTGCGTACAGACGATAATCCAAATGCCTTAGTCTATGAGCAGCTGTATGCTACGGCATTTAACAATAGTCCCTATCATCACCCTATAATTGGTTGGATGAATGACTTAGATAATCTCAAATTAGAGGATTTACAAACTTGGTACCAGCGATGGTACACGCCTAATAATGCGACTTTAGTAGTAGTGGGCGATGTTGATCCTGAGGATGTATTTGCATTAGCAGAAAAATATTTCGCTAGACTACAACCACGTCAGATTAAAGCCAGCAAACCTAGACTAGAACAACCGCAAACGGGTGTACGCCGAGTTACGGTACAAGCTGTTGCTAAGCTGCCTTATCTTATGTTGGGTTATAAAGTGCCTTCATTAGCTACTGCTAAAGAAGATTGGGAACCCTATGCCTTATCTGTGCTTGCAGGCATCCTAGATGGAGGGCGGAGCGCAAGATTAAGCAAACGACTGGTGCGAGATAAGGAATTAGTAGCCAGTGCTGGTGCTGGCTACAACTTGTATGCTCGTTATCCCACATTATTTTTATTTGATGCAACACCTTCCGATAAACATAGCATTGAAGAAGTCGAGGCAGCTCTTGCTGAAGAAATTAAAGATTTGCAAGATAGTTTAGTAGATGAAAAAGAATTAGCACGTGTCAAAGCTCAAGTAATTGCAGGTGAGGTATACCAACAGGATTCAGTACAACGCCAAGCAACAGTAATTGGCAGTTTAGAGACAGTGGGTTTGGGTTGGCAAGTAATGGCTGAGTATAGTGAAAAAATTAATGCCATCACTGCAGAACAAGTGCGACAAGTTGCGCGTAAATATTTAGTTGATCAAGGTTTAACAGTTGCTGTATTAAATCCATTAGCAAGTGATTTGCAGACAGCAAATGTTACAGCACAACCTATACGATAATCTTAATATAAAATCTAATTTTTAAAAAAATATTATGAATTTGAAGTCTTACATACTTATTTTGTGTTTGATAATTACTAGTCCAGTTTTTGCATCACCAGACATTCAACAATGGCAGTCAGAAAATGGAGTTAGGACATTATTTGTGGCTGCTCCTGAATTACCTATGGCGGACATTGCTGTTACATTTGACGCAGGTAGTGGACGTGATGGAAAACTTGCAGGCTTGTCACAACTGACGCATAGTTTGTTAAACGCAGGTTATGCTAAGCTTGATGCCGATGCCGTAGCAGAACAATTTGAAGACGTGGGTGCACGATTTGGAGCGAGTGTGCATTTGGATCGCTCTACAGTTACACTGCGGACTCTTACCGATGAGGATTTATTTAAGCAGGCCTTATCGACGTACATTTCTGTGCTGACACAGCCCAGTTTTCCTGGCAAGGACTTTCAACGTCTAAAAAATCAAGCCTTAATTGCTATCAAAGACGAAGAACAACGTCCTGGAGATATTGCCAGCAAAACCTTTTATAAAGCAATTTATGGAGATCATCCCTATTCACAACCAACCTTGGGTTATAAAGAAAGTATTAATAAAATTACACTTAAGGATATAAAAGATTTTCATCAGCAATATTTTGTTGCAGAAAATGCACTCATAACCATTGTTGGTGGTATAGATACAAATAAAGCAAAACATATCGCTGAATATATTGCATCGAATATGAAACAAGGTGAAAAACCTAAAGCTTTAGCTAGCCCTAATACGAAATTTCCTACTGAAGATATTTTTATTCCCTATCCTTCACAACAAGCACATGTTTATTTGGGTGAGTTAGGTGTGGCGCGTGGTGATCCAGACTACTTTTCCTTATACGTTGGCAATCATATTCTTGGTGGCGGTGGTTTTACTTCACGTTTAGTAAAAGAGGTTCGTGTAGAGCGTGGTTTATCTTATAGTGTCTATAGCTACTTTTTCCCAATGCAACTAAATGGCCCATTCGTGTTAGGTCTGCAAACACGTGCTGACCAAGCACAACATGCAGCAGAGGTTTCATTAGAGACAGTTGAAAAATTTATTGCTGAAGGGCCTACCGATGAAGAATTAGAACTTTCGAAAAAGAATATAATTGGTGGATTTCCTTTGCGCATTGATAATAACCGCGACATTTTAGGTTATCTTTCCGTAATTGGTTATTATGATCTACCGCTTGATTATTTGGATACATTTACAGATAAGATTGCAGCAATAACAAAAAAAGATATTCGTGAGGCATTTAGTCGAAAGTTGGAACTAAATAAAATGATAAAGATTGTTGTTGGTGGCTCAAAAAAAGAATAGTTTGCGTATTATTGGTGGTGCTTGGCGTAGTCGACGTATCCAATTTGTTGATAATCCAGAAATTCGACCCACACCAGATCGTGTACGAGAGACATTATTTAATTGGTTGTCTAACACGATAACATGTGCAAACTGCTTAGATTTATTTGCCGGAAGCGGTGCCCTGGGGTTAGAAGCGGCTTCACGTGGTGCAAGCCGGGTGGTCATGGTCGATCGAGACAGGGCTACTGTTGAAATGTTATTAAAACAACAACAAGTGCTACAAGCACAACAGATCGAAATTATACAAAGTGATGCGTTAAGCTATTTACAACAACTAAAGCAACAGTTTGATATCGTTTTTCTAGACCCTCCATTTAAAAGTAATTTATTAGAACCACTTGTGACCTGCTTACTCGAGAGTCAAATATGTGTTGCTGGAAGTTTGATATATGCAGAAACTTTCATAAAAAACAATACATTACTGGATTATAAGGAGTTGTACTGCTTGCGTGAAAAACAGGCAGGCCAAGTTCGTTACGCGCTGTTCGAAGTTGTAAAATAAAAATCCCCACCTGCAAGACAGTTCATATTAAAATCTGTAAATGGCTCTAGTTGCAGTATATCCAGGAACATTTGATCCAATAACGAATGGTCATGTTGATCTGGTGCGACGTGCGTGTGGAATATTCGATAAAGTTATCGTTGGGGTTGCTACAGGAGGCAGTAAACAGCCTTATTTTGAATTAACAGAGCGTGTTGATTTAGCGAAACAAGCGTTGGTAGCTATTCCCAATGTTAGTGTCAAAGGTTTTGATGGTTTGCTCGTAGATTTTGCTAGACAACAAAATGCAAAAACAATTTTAAGAGGCTTGCGTGCTGTTTCAGATTTTGAGTTTGAATTTCAACTTGCGAGTATGAATCGTCAGCTTGATGATAGTTTTGAATCTATTTTTTTAACGCCTGCAGAGGAGCATGCTTTTATTTCTTCTAGTTTAGTACGTGAAATCGCATGTCTAGGTGGAGACGTTTCAAAATTTGTTTCACCTGCTGTAGTCAAGGCGCTGCAAAATAAAGTAAAAAGATAAATATTAGGCTCATAGCTGAATGCACCGCTTTATTTTACTAGTAGCGTTTCTCATTTTGTTTGCTTGCGAACACACGCAAGAAAATATTGAATTAAACGTACAACCCCCAGATTTTGCGGTGGCCAGTGCCCATCCGTTAGCCACACAAGCAGGTATTGAAATCTTACAGCGTGGTGGCAATGCCTTTGATGCAGCGGTTGCAGTTACCGCGACATTAGCCGTAGCTGAACCCTATTCCTCGGGTTTGGGTGGGGGTGGTTTTTGGTTATTGCATTTTGCAGATCGTGATGAAAATATCATGATTGATGGGCGTGAAACTGCTCCTCTTAGTTCCACAAGGGATATGTATCTTGATGAGAATAATAAACCCACTGATAAGTCTGTTAATGGTGCAATGGCCGCAGGTATACCGGGTGTGCCTGCAGGTATAGCTCATATATCGAAACACTATGGAAGTTTACCGTTAAGTGAGACGTTGAGTTTTGCGATAAAAATTGCACGTAATGGTTTTGCCACAGATGCACGTTATCAAAAACTTGCTGCTGCACGTAAAGAGGCATTGTTGCAATCACCTGCTGCAGCAAGAAAATTTTTACATCAAGGCGAGCCACCAAAACCTGGATTTATTCTAAAACAAGCCGAGTTGGCAGAAGTGTTGGAACATATTCGAGATCAAGGTATAGATGGTTTTTATCAAGGTGAAATTGCCCAGAAGTTAGTTAGTGCGGTGCAACAAGCAGGCGGTGTTTGGCAATTAAAAGATTTACAACAATATCAAATTAAGGAGCGCCAACCTGTTACGGGTAATTACAAGAATATTAAAATTGTGAGCGCAGCACTTCCGTCTTCTGGTGGTGTTGTGTTGATGCAAATGTTGAATATGTTATCTGATTTTGAATTATCAAAGTTAAAGCAGGAAGAGCGTATACATTTATTAGTAGAAGTAATGCGCCGAGCTTATGCTGAACGCGCTAAATTTTTAGGAGATACTGATTTTATTAAGGTACCTGTTAAGCAGTTATTGTCTAAAGAACATAGTGAGAAATTACTTGCTGACTTTGATACTCAAATGTCTACACCGAGTAAAAATTATTTAGATCATTCCCTACAATTAAACGACGGTGTAAGACAAGAAGGGCAAGACACCACGCATTTTTCGATAATTGATAAAGCAGGTAATTATGTAGCGGCCACTTTATCAATTAATTATCCATTTGGCTCTGGTTTTATGGCTAAAGGAACCGGTGTGTTGCTAAACAATGAGATGGATGATTTTGTTATCCAACCAGGATATCCTAATTTATGGGGTTTAGTTGGAAATGATGCGAATGCGATCGAGCCTAGCAAACGTATGCTTTCTAGTATGTCGCCTACTTTTTTATATGATCAGGATCGAGTAGCAATTTTAGGCACACCGGGTGGCAGCAGAATCATTACCATGGTTTTGTTGTCTGCACTAGAGTTTGCAAATGGGGCAGATGCACAGGCAATGGTTGAGTTACCTCGTTTTCATCATCAGTTTTTACCAGACCAAATTCAATTTGAAGGCGGCACGATTACTCCGGCAATACAGCAAAAGCTGATGAATATGGGTCATCAACTGCAAGACTTGCAACGTAGCTACGGTAATATGCATGCCATTGTCTGGAATAAAAAAACACAACAAATTAATGCAGCCAGCGATCCTCGTGGTATTGGTCAAGCTCAAGTTGGTAAATTGGCATCAAATACTACACATTAAAAAAGTTATTTAATGCAGATCGTCTATTTTGCAAGTCCAATGTGTTCATGGTGTTGGGGATTTTCACCTGTAGTTGAACAGCTTAAAAATACTTTTAGCAAACAAGTTAGTGTGCGATTAGTATTAGCACCTTTTCGCGTAGACACAGTTGAACCCATGGATGAAAAATTGCGTGAATATGTGTTACAACAATGGCGTAATGTTAATAAAACAACTGGGCAAACATTTGATTTTACATTTGATATGGGTCAGGACTTTGTATATGACACAAAGCCAGCATGCCATGCCATCAAAGCGTTTCATAAACAATTACCTACGCAAGAACTTGAATATATGCACACTATGCAAGTGGCTTTTTATACGGAAAACCTAAATATCACACATGCAGATGTTTTAACTGATTTAGCAAAATCATTTCCTGTTGATATAAATAATTTTAAAAAGGATTTGTATGCAAAAGAAGTTAATGATTTTCTTGAACAAGACTTTAAGCTTTGTGAGCAACTGAAAATTCATAGTTACCCAATGTTAGTTGGTATAAATAAAGACTTAGTGAAGGTGCTTGCTCATGGCTATACACCATTTACAAGTCTGAAATCGAAAATCGAGAATTGGATTAAGAGTTAAACAGAATTAATCGTTAGGCTCGCTTGCCTGTAGTAAAGGTTCATTATCGCTATTGATATTACGTAGAATCTCTATTTGCCAAGTTTGCAGAGTATCAGTGTCAGTAAGCATTAGCGTATTATCATCGATAACGCTGATTGAGTAGCGATCTATATCAGTTATATCCATTGGCACGGGTTATTTTTGTAGGTATGTATTCGAGCTATATATTGTGAAGCGTTTCACACAAATACTCTTGCCCTTTATGACGTATGGCTGGAACTCAAACATGAATGACAAATAGGGTGGATAGCCGGTAATTATTGGCTGCTGAATGGCAAGAGAGCAAACGGCTAAACAGATTGTTAGAATTATTAGCCGAAAGTGTAAGCTATTAATGTTGGCAATGTTTACAAAAAAAGCTGCTGCGTTGTCCAAGCACACGAACTTGTATAGGCGTTTTGCATATCGGGCAAGGCTCTCCTTTTTTGTTGTAAACATTCAGACTGTTAGCAAAGTAGCCAGGCTTGCCATCTTCACGTACAAAGTCTCTTAACGTTGTGCCACCCATATCAATAGCGCTTTGTAGTACTTTTTTTATATTTTCTGCTAACACAAGGTAGCGTTGTTTAGAGATACGTCCAGCAGCACGTTGTGGATGTATGCCGCTTAAAAATAAGGCTTCGCTTGCATAGATATTGCCAACACCAGCCACGATATGACTATTCATAATAAAATTTTTAATATTTATTTTTCTATTCTTAGCCAACTTATGTAAATAATTTCCATTAAAGCTATTACTGAGTGGTTCTGGGCCCAATTTACGTAGTAGTTTGTGTTGTGCTGGGTTATCACGTGTCCATATTATCGCACCGAATCGACGTGGATCATGAAATCTTAAAGCCTGTTTACCAAAAATAAAATCTATGTGGTCATGTTTGTTTGGGGCATGTCCATTAGCAACAATGCGTAAGCTGCCTGACATGCCTAGATGGATAATTAAATAGCCTTTCTCAAGGTGAAAAATTAGATATTTAGCACGACGAGTAATTTCGTTAATACGTTGTTGTTTAAGTAAACTATTTATATTTTTTGCAATGGGCCAGCGTAATTGTCGCTGACGTATAATGACTTTATCTATTTTTTTGCCTTGAACATGTGGGATGATACCACGTCGAGTCGTTTCAACTTCAGGCAATTCAGGCATGTTGCGAATAATGGCGGAAGGTTCATGCCTGATAAAAGGCTTCAATCTCAACAAGTAAATCATCTCTGCACATATCACCCAGCAATAAAATCCTAGGTGTATGATTAGAGAGTCTGGCTGCAAGCACCTGTTTGATATGAGGCACGTCTTTATCGTGTCGTATATAGACTTTCATATAAAGCAGGTCATCTTGTGCATTAAGTTGTGCTTGATATTTGTCATTTGCATGCGCAACTAACGTTTCCACATTGTTAATTGATTCGTTTAATTGTGCGCAGACATCATTTTCGTGTAGTGTTTGATGGCCGACAATACTAGCTGTACCAGAAACATAAAAATGAGTACGCATGCCCCAAGTCTTAAGCAGCCCTCTAGAAAATAAAGGTCGTTGTAATGTACTGGTAACAGGGTAATGATAAGCGCTTGTTTGACGCGGATTTTCTATTGCAATTCCAGGACTATTGCTGGCTAAGAAATAAATTTGTAAAACAGGACTCTGATTTCCAATTACAGTGGCTGCAGGATA
Source organism: Gammaproteobacteria bacterium (assembly GCA_965223115.1). Classification (GTDB taxonomy): domain Bacteria; phylum Pseudomonadota; class Gammaproteobacteria; order UBA4575; family UBA4575; genus CBDCUI01. Next base: position 2,186,664 of record OZ244982.1, on the reverse strand, counting down.
AATTTCATTGTCGATATTACATTTTTGCATTGCTTTTACACGAGCACTGCAAAATTCTTCATATCGATTTGAATGATTACTTTCTTTTACGAAACGAGTAATTTCTGGGAAATAATTCCAAGTACGTAATAAATGTATACAGCCTGTATTAGACAGGCATTCAAATATTTCTTGATATGCCTGTTCGCTATTGTTGATAAAGCTTATGTCATCTGGACAAGGTAGTTGTATATGCCCAAATAACATTTGTTGATTAAAGGCATAGTGAATATTTTTATATTTTTCTTGTTTAACATCTGCATCAGTAAACCAATACTGCGCAAACAAATTTGACCCGAGTACATCTAATTTGGTTTGTATTGATAAACAGCCACAATTAGGCTGTTTACTTTTATCAAAATATAGATGTGTCAAAATTGCTTGGTTAGTTTGCAAAGGCAAAGGATCACTACTAACGGCAATATCTAAGTTTGATGTAATTACCGAGGTATTATTTTTTGTAACAGATGAAGTCATGTTTTTACTCTAGCTCGCTTTGCGAATAGTCGCTAGATAGATATTTAATTCATAGATTAGTTTTATTTTTTACGCCTGCGTAAGCCGATCATTACACCTATTAACAATACGCCAAGTGGCGCAATCAATAAATAAGCACTAGCTAAACTGGCTATAGCAAGGTTGCTAAATTCTATCGAGCTATCTGGGGCTCGATAAGGTAGCAAAGATATGCGTTGGTCGTCGTTGGTTAACCACTGTAAAACACTTACACTTAATGCAAGATTTTCACCATGACCAATATATCCGTTTGCCATGAAGTCGCTATCGCCAATAATTACAATGCGTTGAGGTGTAGCCTTGTGTTGAGTATTACGGCTAAGCGCTGCCGCCATTAATAAAGGTCCTGCTGTATCTCCTTGCGTTGGGCTGAATACTGCATCTTCACTGGAAAGTGGCTTGGTTTCTGACCAAGCACGTGGCAAGGAGTAAAATAATGGCTGCAAGTGCCAAGAGGATACAGATGTAAAACTAAGGCCTACCGCGAATGGATACAGTGTCTGGTTAGTTAAATGTTCAGTAATGGGATGTTTCTGGTATTCGATGACGGGCACTACGGCTGGATGTTGTATTCCCAGTATGGAACGTAATTGCTGATTGGCATCGATAATAGTCCCGTCAATCCAGCTAAGGTTAAGTTCCTCGCTAAGAGCTTGTAAACGGTTCCCACTGTTTGGTTCATGTAGCCACAATAAATTTCCACCCGCATCAATATAGTCAAGAATTAATTTTTCCTCACCTGGTAACAAATTAGTTTGTGGTGCAGCAATAACTAATACAGAAATATTATTTGGTATAGACGTGGTCTCTAATAAATTAATATCTTGTGTTTGAACTCCGCTAGACTCTAGGGTTTTCATTAACGTGTTATAGCCTTGCTTATCTTCACTAAAGATATCGCGTTCACCATGTCCATTTAAAAAGACAACCCAAGGTTTTGTAGTGCGTGTTAATCTTTGTAAGGCATTAGTAATTTCACGCTCTGATACTTGATCGATAACTTCAAAACGATCATCGTAATCGAGTCGCAGTTGCCCAGAATTGTTTAGATGTAATTCTTTAGCTTGCGATAATTGTGTATCGCTATCAAGAAATATGGTTTTAATATCAGATTTATATTGCTGATATTTTTCAATAGATTTGCGGAATTTAAGTCGTTCGCTAGCGGATTTACTAGCTAGGATGGTTATTGATAATGGATTTTTTACCTGGTCTAAAATGGCACGACTTGTAGTTGTTAACGTATTTCGATTATCACGCGTCCAGTCAAACACTATGTGATGTTTTTGGCTTAGCCAAGCAGCAAATCCAATTAATAACGTGAGTGCTAATAAGCTAGCCCACTTAAATAAATTAAACTTTTTTTTCATTTAGGTAATAAGCATCAGTTGGTTATATGGAGCGCCGATAAGTTAGATTCCAAATGCTTAAACTTAGAAATAAGACTGTGAATAGAATGAAGTAGCTAATATTTTTTGTATCAATGGAACCAGATAAGCTTGCAAACAAGTGCGTATAGCTAGATAGGTATAAAAATAATTCGCTGCTACTAGCGGATGCAGAGCCTGACATATAAAGTAAAAATAAACTAATTAATAAAGCCAAAATTGCAGTTGTGGCTAGGATAGGAGTACGCGTTAAGTTTGCAATGAATATTGCTGCAGCACTAAGCGAGCTTAAAAATAAATAAACCCCCAAACAAGCAGCTGCGATCTTGCCATAATCAATAGGTGTGAAATAGCCTAGAACTATTGCATAGCAGCTACATATAGCAATAAAGATAAAAGCTAGAATAGATAAAGCCGCAAATTTTGCTAAAACAATTTGGGTTACACTTAATGGCGCACTGCTTAACAATAAATTAGCACCTTGTTGTCGCTCTTCTGTACAACTACGCACTGCAAACATAGGCACAAATAATGCACCGACAATAGCTACCCAAAACAAATAAGGTACAATAACTAAATCTGTCAATCCTGGAGCTTGCTCTAAGCCAACTAACTTGGCTTGTACTTCGCTGTAAAAGTTACTTAGTAAAAAAAGTAATAATAAACCAAGCACAAATAGTGCAATGCCAAATAATACCCATGCAATAGGCGAATACCATACACGCTTGAGTTCATTTTGGGTGATCGCTAGGCTCATAAGAAGATATTCAAGTAACCCCAGCAGAATCGCGTACTATGAGGTCTAAAAACACTTGCTCTAATGAAGTAGCAACTGGTGCAATCTCATGTAATTGCCAATTGTTTTTCAAGGCCAGCGATTGCACTTGCTGGATAAATGCTGCATCGTTGTAGCGACAAACAAAGTGACCATATTGAGAACAACTTGCAGATTCACATCCAGGGATAGCTTTTAAATCTTCAATATTAGGACTGCCATTAAAGCGTAGTTTGATGTGCTTGCCGGAGCCCTTATTCAGATCTTGTAAGCTTTGATCTAGCAGTAATGAACCTTGATCGATAATTAATACACGATCACAAGTTGATTCAGCTTCAGATAGCATATGTGTAGAAAGTAACACGCTGTGATTTTTAGATAGTTTACTAAGCAAAGCGCGAATATCTTGCATTTGTAGTGGGTCTAAACCAATTGTAGGTTCATCTAGAATAACTAATGCAGGGTTATGTATGATTGCTTGGGCAATGCCAATACGCTGCTTAAATCCTTTGGATAAGTTATTTATGAGTTTATTGCGTACATCATTTAAACCACAAGTAGCTAGGGTTAGATCGATGTTTTTATTGATAGCTGCTCTATCTATACCATGTAAACGAGCTGTAAAATGCAGATATTCATACACAGTTAGTTCACGATATAGTGGTGGAACGTCAGGCAGGTAGCCCAAATTAGTTTTAGCCAGTTTAGGTTTATCAAAAATGTCTACTTGGCAAATTTTAACTTTACCTGTATCTGGTTTCAGGTTTCCAGTAATTATATTGAGAGTAGTTGATTTGCCAGCACCGTTAGTACCTAGTAATGCAACGACTTCGCCACGTTGGATTGTAAAATTAAGGTCGCGCAGTATTGGAGTGCCATCATAGCTACAGCTAAGGTTTTGCACAGTTAACAAATTTTCTTGATTCATAAATCAAACCATCTGATTACGAAATAACCTATGCACATTTTAGGAGTAGATACAGGAGGGACATTTACAGACCTTGTTTATTTCAATGGCCAACAATTGTTTGTACATAAGGAGCTATCCACACCAAGTGCACCTGAGCGAGCAATTCTTAACGGTATTTCTGCTCTTGAGATAGATATTAAAGATTTGCATATCGTGCATGGTACTACAGTTGCAACTAATGCTCTCCTGGAAGGCAAGGGAGCGCGCACTATTTTTATTACCAATCATGGTTTTAAAGATTTATTACTAATTGGTCGTCAAACACGTAAGGAATTATACAACCTCACTCCTGAAAAACAGCCCTCATTAGTTGATCCACAATTATGCCTAGAAACGGGTGGTAGAATTGATCCACAGGGCAAAACAGTCGAACCCTTATTGGCGAAACAATTAAAAGTGTTGCTTAGCGATACTGAGAGATTGCAACCGGAAGCAATCGCTGTTTGCTTATTATTTTCGTTTGTTGATTCTAAGTATGAACAGGAAATTAAAAAACTATTTGCTGATAAGTATTTTGTTTCGATTTCATCGGAAGTTTTGGCAGAGCACCGCGAGTATGAGCGCGGTTTAGCAACTTGGATAAATAGTTACCTTGGGCCCGTAATGCATGGTTATTTATCTCGCTTACGTAAACAGGTTTCGCATTCACATGTATCTGTAATGCAAAGTGATGGACTTACTTTGAGTGCTTCTATGGCAGAACGTAACGCAGTAAGACTATTGTTATCTGGCCCTGCGGGTGGGTTATGGGGCAGTCAATATATGGGTGTAACTGTGGGTTATGAGCGGTTGCTTACATTTGATATGGGTGGCACTTCAACAGATGTATCCATGATCAATCAAAAATTTAATTTGACCAGTCAAGGCAGAGTAGCGGATTTACCGATTGCTGTTCCAATGTTGGATATACATACTATCGGTGCTGGGGGCGGTTCAATTGCTTGGATTGATGAAGGTGGATTATTGCAAGTAGGTCCAGATTCTGCCGGCGCATCTCCAGGGCCTGCGTGCTATGGGCAAGGTGGAATGTATGCCACTGTAACGGATGCCCATGTAGTGTTAGGTAGACTGCCAGCAGCAAATAGGTTAGCAGGTAACTTAAAACTAAATTATGAAGCGGCTAAACTTGCTGTAACTGAGCTGGGGCAACGTTTACAGCTTGATGCCATTACTTGTGCAAAGGGTATTATTCAAGTTGCTAATACCCAAATGGTGCAGGCATTGCGTGTTATGTCTGTACAACGAGGACATGACCCTAAAAATTTTACTTTAGTGAGTTTTGGTGGTGCGGGAGGTTTGCATGTTTGTGATTTAGCAGATGCGCTTAATATCAAATATGCACTTGTTCCTGCTTATTCAGGGGTGTTATCAGCGTTTGGTTTAATGGTGGCGCCTTCTGGCAAAGAAGTCTCACAAGGTTATATAAAGTTAACAGACCATTGCTACAATGAAGAACTAGAAAAAATATTTTTACGTTTAGAACGAAAATTAACTGATGATATAAATGTAGAACAAAGCAATGAGCTCACTTTAAAACGTGAAGTTGAATTGCGTTATCAAGGCCAATCATCAACTTTAAAATTAGAGTGGTGTGATATTGATCGAATCACACAAAAATTTCATACTAGTTATAAAAAACAATTTGGCTATTCTTTACAAATGCCTGTTGAGTTGGTTAGTTTAAGGCTGACTGCTAGTGGTCAAGCACATAATATTACGTTTAGTAATGTAACTGTACAAAGTGATGAGCAAGTAAGTGAGCAGGTTTGGTTACAAGAACTTGCACGACAAGTACCTGTCTATAAGCGTATAAATATACAGCAAAATCAAGTACTCCAAGGACCAATAATAATCATTGAACCACAAGCAACTACCTATATAGCACCTCATTGGTCAGTTTGCTCACCAGGCCCAGGGGGCTTGTTGTTGGAACGAATGGACATAAAGTAGACAGGTGTCTATAAGCCAATGCCAATTGTCTCATTTCACTTGCTTATACCATCTTCAACGACGTATGATTTATGTATTAATGAACAAAAGCTGCTTTACATAAAACAATAATAATAATAATAATTAGTTAGGATCAATTACATGCTTAATGGATTAATTGTTTTACCTTGGTGGAGTTATGTCGCACTGACATTGTTTTTGACCCACATTACTATTATATCTGTAACACTATATTTGCATCGTAGCCAAGCCCACTGTGCATTAGATTTACATCCATCAATATCTCATTTTTTTCGTTTTTGGTTATGGTTGACAACAGGTATGGTGACTAAAGAATGGGTCGCAATTCATCGTAAACATCATGCCAAAACTGAAACCAAAGACGATCCGCATAGCCCACACACTAAAGGAATTGCCAAAGTCTTTTGGCAGGGTGCTGAGCTGTATAAAGAAGAAGCCAAAAATCAACAAACCTTAAATAATTATGGCCATGGCACTCCTGAGGATTGGCTTGAACGTAATCTTTATTCACGTTTCAGTTATTACGGTATAGCCATATGTTTTGTTCTTGATGTAATTTTGTTTGGTCCTATTGGTATAACTATATGGGCGATTCAAATGGTTTGGATACCTCTTATGGCAGCAGGTGTAGTTAATGGTATAGGACATTATTGGGGTTATCGAAATTTTGAAAGTGAAGATGGTTCTACGAATATTGTTAGTTTGGGCTTAATTATTGGTGGTGAAGAATTACATAATAATCATCACGCCTACCCAAGTTCAGCAAAATTTTCTAGTAAATGGTGGGAATTTGATTTGGGTTGGTTATATATTCAGCTACTTTCTTTTTTACGTTTAGCTAAAGTACGTAGACGTGCACCACAACCAACACAGTTAATTAATAAAGACATTATAGATCTTGAAACAGCCAAAGCGATTGTTTCTAGTAAATTGCATGTGATGGCAGATTATGCGCATCGTGTGACACTGCCAACGTTTAAAAATGAAATCCCAAGTATAGACATACGTTACCGGAAAATTATACACCAGATGCGCAAAGCCCTAATATGTGAAGATAGCCGTCTTAAACCATTACATCGTGAACGTTTGCATGAATTATTGAAAAATAATGAAACGTTACATACGGTTTATGAATTTCGCAGAAAATTACAAGAGCTGTGGAATCAGACTTATGCTAATCATGAGCGCTTAATTCAAGCAATTATAGAATGGTGTAAGGAAGCAGAAGAAACAGGTATTAAAGTACTGCAAGATTTTGCTCAAAGTCTGCGTGGCTATGCACTACAGCCGGCTGTGTAAACTAGATTTTTATTTAATCTTAGCTTCTTTGTATAGTACGTGTTTACGCACTATAGGGTCGTATTTTTTCATCTCAAGCTTTTCAGTCATGGTACGTTTGTTTTTACTGGTGGTGTAATAATGTCCAGTACCTGCACTGGAAACTAGTTTAATTTTTTCACGAACTGCTTTTGCCATTTGAGAATTCCTATTAGACTTTAACGCCGCGCTTACGGATATCAGTTAAAACATCATCTATGCCTTTCTTATCAATGATGCGCATGCCTTTAGCCGATACACGTAGCTTTACCCATCTATTCTCACTTTCCACCCAAAAGCGGTGGGTATGAATATTAGGCATGAAGCGACGTCGTGTTTTATTATGGGCATGAGAGACGTTGTTACCTGAGGCAGGTCGTTTTCCAGTCACTTGGCAGACGCGAGACATTGTTCTTTAACTTCTAATCCGTTCAAATAGGGCGCGTGAAGATAGCAGAATCATAAAATGGGTACAAGCATAGGTCGTAATTATGGCTATAGATAGTGATATCTCATTGAAATAGGAAAATATGACGTAAAATGGACACAATTTTTCTACGTGATCTAGAGATTGACGCCACAATTGGTATATTCGAGTGGGAAAAGCGTATTAAGCAAAAGGTACGCATTGACCTTGAAATGGCCACAGACATTGTTAAGGCGGCCAAGACAGATCATATTGACGACACGTTGGATTACAAAGCCATTGCCAAGCGAGTGACAGAATTTGTAGAAGAAAGCCGTTTTGAGTTAATTGAGACGCTTATAGAGAAGGTAGCGGAGCTTTTGTTGCAAGAATTTGATATCCCATGGATACGCGTCACCATGAGTAAACCAGGTGCTGTTAGAGGCTCACGCGATGTGGGCATTATCATTGAACGTGGGACACGTAACGATTAATGGCACGTGTTTACATCAGTATTGGGAGTAATATCGAGAAAGAGATTAATATTCCATCCTCTGTAAGAGCACTACAAGACCAATTTGGCGAAATGGATATTTCAAATGTGTATGAAACCAAAGCCGTTGGTTTTAAGGGAGAAGATTTTCATAATTTAGTGGTCGGAATTAACACCGACAGTACACCATTGGAAATTGGCCAAATACTTAAACAAATCGAGGCCGATCATGGGCGAGTACGTGGTAAGGAACAATTTGAATCACGTACTTTAGATTTAGACCAATTATTATATGGTGATTTGGTAATGCAGATGGATGGAGTCAATGTACCGCATCCAGATATTTTGCGTTACAACTTCGTTTTAAAACCGCTTGCAGAACTTGCTGGTGATACCATTCATCCGGAAGAGGAGCAAAGTCTAGCGGATCTTTGGAGTCAAAATAAACAGAATGGAGATTTAAAAATAGTTAAATATGAATTTTAAATGTACTATTTTGCTCAATTATTTTAAGCATAAATTAACTTAAACTTCATTGTACATTTAGCTGGATAATAGCGCTTTTCATCGACCACTAACATCGTTTATATAAATTACATGTAATATTTTCACAACTATAATCATTATCTCAATTAACGTTACAGTAATTATTATTACTTCAAAGTGAGTATATAAGGACCTCTTTTGAAAGCAGACCTAAAAAAATATAAAAGCTATACAATTTTGTTTAATGCTCGTGAGATTAAAGATGGGACTTATAACCCTGTTGCCACACTTTTTAAGTCAGGTGAAACAGCAACTATTCTTGATATCAAGCGAACTTTTGTAGACAGAGATCAAGCCTTATCTTTTGCACTAGGTGTTGCAGAAGCGGCAGTTGATGAAAAAATTAAAGAAAATAAACCTGATTGTGGGCTTCTTGTTGGCGAACGTTAAAAATATTTCTAATATTTATAAAATCGATATTATTTAAAGAAGTAAAAATGACTAGTTTTTATGTACATCAAAAAGAAAAGTCTTAGAGTTATTTTTATTCGCACCATAATAAATATAATACCCTATTACATCCCCGATAGCTTTGTTCCATTTAAGCGTAATGTAGTCTAGATCTCGGATACGACTACAAATTGCATTTGAAAATTTAGATACAGATGTTGTGTTGTAAGCTTTTATACGAAAGCAAACATTTTCTCCTTTCGACATACCTAGATCACGAAGCGGATTGATATTGATAGAAATAGTTGAAACACTAGATTTTCCTAACGTTGTAAGCACAAGTGTATTTGTACCACTGACACTTGTTGCAGATTTTTTATTTTTGCAACGATAGTTAAACTTGATTTCAGTTGGGCCAAATGATTTTTTTGGAATAAATTTAACAAGGAAAGTTTGCGTGGCTCCTGCTGCAATATCGATAGGTTTGTTTGGTTTTCTAGTTTTGAAATTAGTTGTTGGGTCGGTCGTTTGATAAGTAAAAGTTGCAGGTACTTTTGTTATTGGTTTAATTGAGCAACCAGTTGCTTTAACAGTGCCTGTGTTAATAACCGATACATATGCAATTACGGCAACATCTACTTTGGCTGATTTGCTTTTAGGAACTAATGCTGAGATTAGTGTGGCGTAACTTATATTAGGAGTAAGGACCACACACAAAGCAAGTAATATAATTGCGAATACAGCTCTGATACGCAGCCCTATATAATTAACCATATTATGTTAGTGTGATTACAAGAAATCTATATTATTAGCCACGCTAAAAATTAATTTTATTATAAGGCGACAATGTTGAAGCGAATAGTACACGAATTACGTATAACATTTAAAATCAGTTCAACTAATACAAATAGAAACCAAATATATTGATTAAAGTAAATGTTTTAGATTAAGTATTTAGCTAAACTTAATAATATTGTTAGTGTTTGATAAGTATTTCTAGTCACTGCTTTTTAGAGATGTTTTTAATTGCTTAATGTCCGCCCTCCATCAACGGCAATTATCTGCCCGGTAATATAATTTGCGTGATTGATTAAGAACAGTGCGGTATTCGCAATATCGGTCGGGCATCCTTCTCGTTTTAAAGCAGTGCGTGAAATAATTTTTTGATGCATGCTTTCATAATGTTGTGCTTCAGGCCACATGATTGCACCTGGGGCAATACCGTTAACACGAATTTCAGGCGCGAGTTCGCGTGCCATGGACTTGGTGAGCATAGCCAAACCAGCTTTAGCAATGCAATATACCGGATAATTTTTTAAGGGTCGGTCGGCGTGAATATCTACGATATTAATAATACAGCCATTTGTGTCTTTTAAATACGGTGCAATGGCCTTTATTAAAAATAAAGGTGCTTTTAGATTAACACCGACCAAGTCTTTCCAAACATCTTCATTAATGTCGCTGATCTGGGTTGGATAAAACGAAGAAGCATTATTAATCAATACATCAATGTGCCCATATAGTGATACAGCCTGTTGGGCTAAATTGGACATATGCGAATATTCTTTTAAGTCTCCCTGAAGTAGTCTTACGGAGTCATCACGTTTAGCATTAAGTTCATCAGCAAGGTTGGTAGCATCTTTTTCTGAGCTACGATAATGTAAGATAATGTTCATGCCAGTTTGTTGCAAATGCCGAACAAGCTCTGCCCCTATGCGTCGTGCAGCGCCGGTAACCAAAACGACTTTACGATGACTCATAATATTTCTTAACTAAATAAAAGATTACAAACTCTAACATACCTTTCTTGGATAGGTGGAATGTCTAATATTAAGCCCATTGTAATATCTGAAATACAACAAATTGCTATTCAGCGTTGTGTACAACATATTCGAAATAAAATTGACAAACAAAACGGTTATATTGGTTTTGATGATTATATGCAGATTGTCTTACACGACCCAGATGTGGGTTATTACCATTCTGAGGCAGAAATATTTGGGCAGTATGGAGATTTTACTACAGTACCTGAAACCTCAGTACATCTTGCGTATTGTCTTGCCCATGCATGTGCAGGGTTAATTCACGATGACCCAAAGCGGGCCATAATGGAAATAGGTGCGGGTAGCGGACAGTTAGCACTCGATATAATGCGTAATTTAGAAACATGGGAAATGTTGCCACAACGTTATTATATATATGAGCCCAGTATAGCGTTGCGCGCCAAACAAAAAGCATTACTACAACGTGAGTTGCCACAATATATTTCACTTATTGAATGGTTACCTGATTTATCTTGCAATTTGGAGACAGTAATCATCATTGCTAATGAAGTTCTGGATGCCTTGCCTGTCAAATGTTTTGAAGTTCACGAACAAAAGATAAAAGAAAGAGTAGTGGCTATAAATGACGATGGAAAATTTTGTTGGCAAGCGCAAGAACCCTGTGAGAAATTAAGTAAGGCTTTAAATCAGCTCATACCTGCGCTGGAAGATCCACTCACACTAAATTACCAAAGTGAAATAAGTTTGAATTTGGAAAATACGTTAACAGCTTGGGCGGACTGCTGTGAACAGTGTCTAATGTTCTTAATTGATTATGGCTATCCACGCGCTGAGTATTACCATCCACAACGCAATATGGGCACATTGCGTTGTTATTATAAGCACCAGAAATCGGAAGATCTCTTTACTATTCCTGGAATAGTGGATATTACAGCAGATGTAGATTTTTCAGCAGTGGCAATGACTGCAAGTGATCTACGCTTAGGAGTGCTTGCATTTAGCTCACAACGTAACTTCATGCTAGCAAACCATTTGCTTGATTGGCGACCTTCAGGAGATGAAATGGAACAAATTGCGCAGACTGCTCAACTAAAACAACTTACACTCGGTTCAGCTATCAGTGAGCGTTTTCATGTCATGGTATTGGGCAAAGGGATTGATTATGGTGCAGATCGATTTACTTTGCGTGATATGCGCATGCGTTTATAAAGGATTTAAACAAAGAAAATGGGATTTCTACACGCGTTTTTGCTTGCAGTAGTGCAAGGAATTACAGAATTTTTACCAATATCGAGTTCTGCGCATTTAGTGTTGCTGCCCATATTTATGCAATGGCAGGATCAGGGCATTATTATAGATATTGCCGCACATCTTGGTAGTTTAATTGCAGTTGTCTTCTATTTCCGCATGGATCTACTAAGACTACTTAAAGGTTGGTTGCAGTCGTTTGGTACATCAGATAGCGTTAACGAAGATGGTCAATTAGCATGGCTTTTGTTGTGGGCAACATTGCCAATAATGATTGCAGCGTTACTGTTCCAAGCTTATGTTTTGCCCTATGTGCGTAATGCTGTAGTTATTGGAGTAGCATCAATATTTTTTGGTTTATTACTATGGTTTGCAGATTGGCGTGGTAAACGAACAAAAAACACAAAACAACTTACTATATTTGATGCCATGCTAATAGGAGTGGCACAAGCAACTGCCTTGATTCCGGGTGCATCACGTTCAGGAGTTACCATGACGGCTGGATTGTGGTTAGGACTTACGAGAGTCGAGGCTGCACGATTTTCATTTTTGTTGGCAATCCCTACCATTTTAGCTGCGAGCTTATATGGAGCTTACCATGCTTTCTCTGATAATGGAGTTATTCAATGGAGTCTCGTTTTAGGGGTGATAGTCTGTTCAGCATTGATAGCGTGGTTATGCATACACTGGTTTATCAAATTTGTGAGTCGAATAGGTATGACACCTTTTGTTCTATATAGAATTTTACTTGGTTTGGTTTTGTTATACGTCTATTTATAAGAAATTAACTGTCTATTAATTGTTTCAATGATTGCAATTGAGCAGTTTCTATTTTAGCAGCAAGTTCTTTACCATTTATACCTTTATCAACCCATAGGCTGATGTCTATTTCACTAATTTTATTGGTAGCGTGTTGTAGTCGCTCAGCTTGTGAGTAAGTTTTTATGCCTGTTGCAATAGTATAGATGGTTGAAAAAATTTGTAGTAGTAAATTAAACCGTTCTGGTTTTCTTTTTGCATCAAGTTTTTGTAACAAACTAAGAAGTTGTTTTTCGTTTAGCCTATAAACAGAATGACTTTGATATTGCAAACTGGCTGTATGATTTAGTAATTCTTTGCAGTGATTAGGTAAATGTAGCTGTTTATTTAAATTATCAACATCACGGCAAACATTATCTTTGTCGTTATAATACAGTCCACCAATCATCGCACTGAAACGTGCGCAAGGATCAGTGTTTTGTAATGCAAATGTTTCTAATACAGCTAGCCCAAGTTGACGTGCCTTTTGTACTTTAAATTGACTTTTAATGCTTGAGTATATTTGTGCAAAAGCATCTGTCTCATATAAAACAGAAAAAAATCTTGCTGGTGATCTAGATGCTAAGGCGTTTTGTGTCTCTTGCCAGATGCGTTCCGGTATAAGCTCAGTTAATTCTCCACTATCTGCAATCTGCCGCATCAAATTTAAAGTTTCAGCCGCTATAGTAAATCCATATGCATGTAATGTTGCTGCAAAGCGTGCTACTCGCAGCACACGTAAAGGGTCTTCAACGAATGCTGTAGATACGTGACGTAATATTTTGGCTTCTAAGTCGTGTTGACCGCCATAGGGATCGATAATCTCACCAGTTTTATTTTTAGCCATGGCATTGATGGTTAAGTCACGGCGTAATAAATCTTCTTCTAGGGTTACGTCTGGTGAAGCATGTATTTCAAATCCATAATAGCCGCGACCTTTTTTTCTTTCAGTGCGTGCTAGAGCATACTCTTCTTTACTCTGTGGATGTAAATACACAGGAAAGTCTTTTCCTACTTGTTTAAAGCCCTGGTTTAACATTTCTTCAGGGTTGGAGCCTACTACCACCCAATCGCGCTCTTTAACTGGTAATCCTAGAAGCTCATCGCGAACTGCACCACCGACTAAATAAACTTGCATTGCCTGGTTACATATATGTGATAACGTAAAAGAATGACTAAGATATTTAATTTTATACTACTTGCCTTGATAGTGTTTGTTTGTGTGAGCTGTAGCAGCATAAAATATTATAATCAATCTATTAGCGGTCATTTTTCGTTGATTTCAAAAAGAGAAAAAATTGCTGATATCGTAAATGATTCTACACGGGATAAAAAATTAATCGAACAATTATTACTTGCTCAACAAGTTAGATCATTTGCAAGTGCAGAACTAAAGTTACCGGAAAATGATAGTTATCGCAGCTATGTACAATTAGACAAGCCCTACGTTACTTGGAATGTTTTTGCTGCACCTGAGTTTTCAATTGGTTTACAGCAATGGTGTTTTTTAGTCATAGGCTGTGTTTCATATCGAGGCTATTTTGATGAAAATGATGCACAAAACTATGCGTCAAATTTAGTAAAGCAAGGCTTAGATGTTTATGTAGCAGGAGTGCCGGCATATTCTACTTTGGGTTGGTTCGATGATCCGCTATTAAGCACTATGTTGGATCGAGGTGACATTGTTACAGCATCGTATATTATTCATGAACTTGCCCACCAACAGCTCTATTTGAAAGGTGATTCTGCGTTTAACGAAGCCTTTGCAACTGCAGTGGAAGAGTTGGGTGTACGTCGATGGTTACGTCAGCAGCAAAGATTCGATGATCTTAAAAACTATGAGGCGTGGCTAAATCAGAAAACTATATTTTCAAATTTTATAAAAGATGCCCAGCAAGAGTTTGAAAAATTGTATGTACAAGAAATGACTCCTGAAGTCATGCGTATTGAGAAAAGTATAACAATTTCAGAAATTCGCCGGAAATTTGAAATTCTTAGTCAGCAACATAAATTGTTAGCTAGATATTCAAATTGGATGTCGGGTCCACTCAATAACGCTCAGTTTGGCGCTATTGCTTTATATCGTGAGAAGGTACCGATTTTTGTGCAGCTATTTAATTCATGTGGTAAAGATTTTGAACATTTCTATATGCGCGTAAAAGAAATTTCTAAATTATCAGAACAACAACGTGAAGCCATATTAACAAGTGAAGAGAATTGCTAATGATGATATCGAGTCCGAAGCTTTTGATAATCCTTATATCTAGATTTGTTTAGTAAATAAGTGGGTGCGATAGCTTCTAGAGTGGTTGGGTAAGTATCAGATGCATTGCACATGCTATCTGTTTGTAGTGAATAATAATTATCTATAGAAAAAGGTTTGCCAGGCACAAATTCTAAAGTATACGCTTGTAATTTTGATAGCCAGGCAGGTAAACCAATGATCTTTCTTTTATAACCACAAGTAGAAGAAATATATTCTACAATTTGTTTCAATGAGTATTGTTTAGGACCGCATAAATCATATCTTTGTCCGAATGTATTAGGGTCATTTATGGCTTTAACCATTACGTTTACAACATCTCCAATGTAAACAGGCGCAAACTTAGTATTTGCGCATGCTAGAGGAAAAATCCAAGGTGAGGTTTTTAAAATAGATGCAAAACGATTTAAGAAAACATCTTCAGGTCCAAAAATTACAGATGGACGAAAACTAGTTACTGCAATTTTATTTGCAGCAAAAGTGTGTACATAATTTTCAGCCTCACCTTTAGTGCGCAAATAAAAACTTTTTCCATCAGGACTAGCATTGAGCGCACTCATATGTAGTAGTCTAGGAATATTGCAGCTTGTACAAGAGGTGATGACTTTACGAGCAAGCTCTACGTGCGCCATATGGAAGCCTTTACCTGAGCGACCTTTTTCATTCAGGATGCCGACAAGATTAATAACTACATCACAATTTTGAAAATGGGTGCGTAGTTGAGATTCGTCATGTATATCTGCCTCAGTAATCTGTAGGCTAGGTAGAACGAGTAGTTCTCGATGTTGTTCTCGGCGTTTAGTAAGAATTTTCACATTGTGCCCATGGTTTACTAATTCGGCGCACAAATGACTACCTACAAATCCGCTTCCTCCTAGTACACAAATGGATAGTTTTTTCATAATTTTATTAACAGGGCAATATTAGAGACTTAATTAAGTGGTTGCTAAATTTCACAATCGTCGGGATACCTATTTTACGAATCAAAACTGAAAACTGTTATAAATAAAATTTTGACGCATTATGTGGGTCTAAATGCTTTATATAGGCTAAAAAATAACCTATTTAATGTGTATCTAACGCTGAATTCTACGCTCTTATCGGTAAAAAGAGCCTGAATCGTCATATGGGCTTGTAATCAAATAAAGAATGCATAAAAATAAGAGTTGCAGGAATTATCTGCATAGATCCCTTGTATTTGCCATTTCAGGCCTACTATTTCACGAACAACATTATTAGCGATTAAGATTTTGGAGTATTAGTTGAGTGAGTGAGGAAATAAGTCATATAACCGA
Organism: Gammaproteobacteria bacterium; assembly: GCA_965223115.1. Classification (GTDB taxonomy): domain Bacteria; phylum Pseudomonadota; class Gammaproteobacteria; order UBA4575; family UBA4575; genus CBDCUI01. The sequence continues at coordinate 2,170,465 of OZ244982.1, read as the reverse complement.
CGACAGTTTTGAACAAGAAGTATTGCAGTCTGATGGACCTGTATTAGTTGATTATTGGGCAGAATGGTGTGGTCCATGTAAAATGATTGCGCCTTTACTCGATGAGATTGCAGGGGAGTACAAAGGTAAACTCAAAGTTGCCAAGCTAAATATCGATGACAACCCCAATACCCCACCAAAGTATGGTGTTAGAGGAATCCCAACATTAATGATTTTTAAGAATGGTAATGCCGAAGCTACAAAAGTAGGTGCGTTATCTAAATCGCAGTTGACTGCATTTATTGACCAAAGTATTTAAACCTAATTTATATAAGTCCCTTTCAATCATCTATATTCATTAACCAATAATTTAAATAGCAAGTACAAGCAACACTTACCACCACGCTGAGAAATTCAAAATAATAAACGCTTTTTCGCAGCGTTGAATAAAACTACACACGAGATATGTTGAACATATTTTTGTGTTTGATCAACTTTACATGCTCAAATTTTTTTAATTATAAGCTACAAATAACGTCATGAACTTAACGGAATTAAAGAAGAAACCAGCCTCAGAATTAATCGATATGGCCGCTGATATGGGCATTGATAACTTAGCTCGTTCGCGTAAACAAGACATCATATTTTCTATTCTTAAAGCACATGCAAAAAATGGTGAGGATATTTTTGGTGATGGTGTTTTAGAAATACTTCAAGATGGTTTTGGTTTTTTGCGTTCCGCAGATTGTTCTTATTTGGCCGGACCAGACGACATTTATGTTTCGCCTAGTCAGATCCGCAGGTTTGGATTACGTACAGGTGATACAGTATCAGGAAAAATTCGCCCACCAAAAGATAGTGAACGTTACTTTGCTATGCTTAAAGTGGACAAAATTAATTTTGACAAACCTGAGAATGCAAAACGCAAAGTTCTATTTGAAAATTTAACTCCATTGCATCCAGATGAACGTTTAAAACTTGAGCGTGGTAATGGCAGTACAGAAGATATTACCGCACGTATCATTGATATTTGCGCACCAATTGGTAAAGGACAACGTGGTTTAATTATTTCACCACCCAAAGCAGGTAAGACTTTAATGCTGCAAAATATTGCGCAGAGTATTACCTCGAATCATCCGGAATGTTACTTAATTGTGTTGCTTATCGATGAACGACCTGAAGAAGTAACCGAAATGGAGCGTATGGTACAAGGTGAGGTAGTGTCGAGTACCTTTGATGAGCCAGCCAGTCGGCATGTTCAAGTAGCAGAGATGGTAATCGAAAAGGCCAAGCGATTGGTTGAGCACAAACGCGATGTAGTGATTCTGCTCGATTCAATTACACGATTGGCACGCGCATACAACACCGTAGTTCCTGCCTCAGGGAAAGTACTAACAGGTGGTGTCGATGCCAATGCTTTACAACGTCCAAAAAGGTTCTTTGGGGCAGCAAGAAATGTAGAAGAAGGTGGTAGTTTAACAATTCTTGCTACGGCATTAATTGATACTGGCTCAAAGATGGATGAAGTAATTTACGAAGAATTTAAAGGCACCGGCAATATGGAGATTCATATGGATCGACGTATTGCTGAGAAGCGTGTATTCCCTGCAGTAAACATAAACCGTTCAGGAACACGCCGAGAAGAACTAATTACCGACCAAGAAGAACTACAAAAAATTTGGGTGTTACGAAAATTCTTACACCCCATGGATGAAATTGAAGCTATGGATTTCATGCTGGGACGAATGCAAACCACGAAAACCAATGAAGAGTTCTTTGTTGCGATGAAACGCTAGAACCAAGGTTTTAATTGTTAAATTCTATTACTTTAAAAATCCTGTCAATAGTATTTTCAACTGTCTCTGTATCAGGCTGTAGTTGCGCTAAAACACGATGACCAAATAATAGTGTCATCATAAAGCGTGCTAACTCAACGGGGTTTTCGTTATGAGCAAGTTCTTTGTTTTCTTGTGCCTTGACTAGCAGTATATAAATACGTGACTCAATTTCCTGAATCTTTAACTGTACATAATAGCGTAGCTCTTTCTTTGAGTGGGGTATTTCAAATGTACTATACACTAGCAAGCAATTTGCATTTGGAGTTCTATTTGCAATGTGATCACAAGCGAGCATGAAAAAGGCTTTTAATGCACCAAGGTGTGTAGACTTTTCTGCCATACAGGCTTCCAATAACCTAATCTGTTGTTTAGTGTAATGTTCGAGAACTTCTGTATAAAGGCCGTTCTTGTTTTCAAAGGCTGAATAAATACTACCGGGTTGCAATCCAGTTGCTTTAGTAATGTCTTTAATAGTAGTACGTTGAAAGCCATTTTTTAAAAAGACTTGTGTGGCTTTAGCAAGGACGTCATCCTTTTTAAACGTTGGCAGGCGTCCCATATTTCCAACTCCCCTTTTGAAAATTTCCAGTGCCGTATGCACCCTGATCCGATACTCGTTGATGAATGTTTAATCAAGTATTATCAGTGAGTTATAAATATTTGAGTGAGCGTGTACTTTAATAATAAGTGAAATTGATGAGCTGTCAATCAAGTAAAAAAACTGCTTAACTAGTTGAATTAACTGAAGAAAATTTGATGTCTAAGGTATGAAGCGCAGCGATCAAGTCGTGTAACAAGTATGAAATATAAGTAATTGTGTATGGCTAGATCATATTTTGCCTATGCCCATTATTGAGTGATCATTCAATAATTATTTTTTAATTGCACGATAACCGATATCTGAACGGAAAAACATATTAGTCCAACTTATTGAATTAGTTAATGCGTAGGCACGTTTTTGTGCTTCACGGATATCTTCACCTAGTGCAGTAACACATAATACTCGTCCACCGTTTGTTACCACTGTTTTATCTTGTAACTTGGTTCCAGCATGAAAAATTTTTTGTGTGCCATTTTTTTGCGAGGATAAACCATGAATGATTTCACCTTTAACATACTTTTCAGGATAACCTCCTGCGGCAAGCACAACGCCGAGTGCAGAACGAGAATCCCAAGAAATGCTCTGTTGATCTAATTGTTGAGACAATGCTGCATCACATAATGTTGCAAGATCAGATTGCATACGCATCAATATTGGCTGTGTTTCAGGATCACCAAATCGACAATTGAATTCCAACACATATGGATTGCCTTGTGCATCAATCATGATTCCTGCATAGAGGAAACCCATATAAGGTGTGCCACGTTTTTCGAATCCCTTTATTGTGGGATAAATAATTTCATCAAGGATACGCTGGTGCATATTCTTATCAACAATAGGTGCGGGTGAATAAGCCCCCATACCACCTGTATTCGGTCCTAGGTCACCGTCATCACGTGCCTTATGATCTTGAGAACTGGCTAATGGCAAAACATGCTTACCATCTACCATACAAATAAAACTAGCTTCTTCTCCTTGAATGAATTCTTCTACTACAATGCGTTGGCCGGCAGAGCCAAAGCTAGAACCACTTAGCATCTGTTTTGCACATTGCAGAGCTTCTTCATGTGTTTGCGCAATGACAACTCCTTTGCCTGCAGCTAATCCATCTGCTTTGATTACAATGGGCACTGGTTTTGACTCTATATAAATATTGGCTTTATCTAGGTCCGTAAATACTGCATATTCACCAGTAGGGATGTTGTTTTCGTGCATGAATTGCTTTGCAAATGCTTTAGAACCTTCTAATTGTGCAGTGGCTGCTATAGGCCCAAATATAGGCAATTGGTGTTGTTTAAACTGGTCCACAATACCGGCAACCAATGGCGCTTCGGGTCCGACAATCGTTAAATCAATACTTTTTGTTTTTGCAAGATTAAGTAGTGAAGGAATATCTTCAGCATCAATTGCAACATTTGTTGTTTTAGGTTCAGCAGCTGTTCCTGCATTTCCAGGAGCCACATAAACTTGAGAAACTTTATCCGACTGACTTAACTTCCATGCTAAGGCATGTTCGCGACCGCCGCCGCCTACAACAAGTATTTTCATATTTCTTTATTAATTTTTTTAACTAGCTAAGCATAGGAAGTCAATACATAGGCTAATGCTACAGGTAATGTGATGATAGCGAAAAGATTACCAAACAACACAATAGAAGCAACCTCAGTAGGTTGTTGGTTGAATCTTTCTGCAAATAAAAAATTCATCACTGCAGGTGGTAAAGCTCCGAACAGTAGTATTGAACCGGCTTGTATATCCGTAAAATCAAATAAATTTACTAAAGTAAATGCAATACTAAAGCCAACAAGTGGAATGAGAAAGGCAAAAAGTACGCCAGTTTTCCAAGTTTTTAAATCGATGCTTGCTAGTCGTACGCCCATAGAAAATAGCATTAGAGGGATAGCGATTTGTCCCAACATGGTTATTGGTAACATAATGTTTTCGGCAATAGAAATGGAAGTTGTGTTAAGAAATAATGCCAAAGCCGCTGCCCATAATACAGTTTGTTTGGATAGGATCGATAAGCCTTTACCACGGCTTAGTATCATACTGCCTAAACCGAAGTGTGTAATATTGCCTATTAAAAATAGTACAAGTCCAGTAACTAAACCTGGTTTGCCAAATGCTAAAGTCATTAGAGGCAGACCCACATTTCCTGCGTTGTGAAACATTAGTGGGGGAGCGATAGTTCGGTATGAATAAGAACTATATTTAGCTATTAACCATGCAATAAAAGCGGATACAAATACGATAATCAGTCCTGCTGTAGCCAGAGAGAGATGTTCAGCGAGAGCAAAAGATTGATCACTTAAGGAAGAGAATACTAACGCGGGAACGAAGACATCTAAATTAATATGATTAGCTGTTTCCATATTCAGCTTCCAAACACGGCCTAACACTGTTCCCAAAACCACTATCGCAATAATAGGAAACATAATGCCCAGTATTTGTATTAAAAGATCCATTAATTAATACTGTAGTGATAAAGGGTGAATAAAGATAAAAATAGTGGATTTTGTTTTACTACGAGGCACGTTTTTTTCAAGAAGCGGAGCTTACCTACTAGTAAGTGAGCATCGCAATAAAGTATCAGAGCAAAAGATGTATTTCTAATCAGTGACGGAAGTGTCGCATACCGGTCAACACCATTGCCATACTATATTCATCCACGGCTTTAATTACATCCTCATCATTTATAGAGCCACCTGGCTGAATGATGGCGGTAATACCGTTTTCATGTGCAGCATCAATCGCGTCCTGGAAGGGGAAAAAAGCATCTGAAGCCATAACTGAACCTTTAACGGTTAAGTTTTCGTCTTGTGCTTTAATGGCAGCAATTCTTGCAGAGTACACTCGACTCATTTGTCCTGCTCCAACTCCAATGGTTTGTTGGTTACGTGCATAGACAATGGCATTTGATTTTATAAATTTCACAACTTTCCATGCGAATAGTAAATCCTGTATTTCGTTTTCAGTAGGTGTTCTTTTAGAGACATGTTTTAAATCACTTTCATTAATTACACCTAGATCACGATCTTGAATCAATAGGCCACCTATAACACGTTTATAGTCGAAGGACTGGATAGTGCCTTCCCAGGTTCCGCATTCCAGTACTCTTATATTTTTTTTGCTTTGCAATGTTTCGCGTGCTGCAGTTGAGACAGTTGGCGCGATAAGCACCTCAACAAATTGACGATCTATAATGGTTTTTGCTGTTTTCTCATCAAGCTCTTGGTTAAAAGCAATGATTCCACCAAAAGCAGAGGTGGGATCAGTTTGATAGGCAAGCTCATAAGCCTGTAAGATGTCTTTACTCACCGCAACACCGCAAGGATTAGCATGTTTTACAATCACACATGCGGGTGATGAGAATTGGCGTACACATTCCAATGCAGCGTCCGTATCGGCAACATTGTTGAATGACAATTCCTTTCCTTGAAGAACTTTTGAGGTTGCAACACTTGGTTCCAGTGCACCTTCCTCTACATAAAATGCTCCACGTTGATGAGGGTTTTCGCCATAGCGCAGTACTTGTGCTTGCTGAAACTGAAGATTCATAGTGCGAGGAAAATTTGTATCACTGTCAGGCAAGTGCCTGCCAAGATAATTCGCAATCATACCGTCGTATTGAGCAGTGTGCTCGTAGGTTTTTACTGCAAGGTTAAAACGTAGATCCTCATCGAGAGAGCAATCATTGCTTGCCAACTCGTTTAGAACATTTTTGTAATCCGTAGGGTTTACTACAACTGCAACAAAGGCATGATTTTTTGCTGCAGCACGCAGCATGGCTGGGCCACCGATATCAATATTCTCAATTGCCTCATCGAGAGAACAGTTTGGTTTTGCTATCGTGGCTGCAAATGGATATAAGTTAATGATAACTAAATCAATCGGTACAATGTTATGTTGTTGCATGACTTCTGCATCAATATCACGTCGTCCTAGAATACCGCCGTGTATTTTTGGGTGTAAGGTCTTAACCCGGCCATCCATGATTTCTGGAAAACCAGTGTGATCAGAAACTTCGACTGTTTTTATACCATTTTCTGTGAGTAGTTTTGCAGTTCCTCCAGTAGATAAAATTTCTACGTTTAACTTTTCTAATTCATGGGCAAATTCAACGATACCTGTTTTATCGGAAACGCTAATAAGCGCCCGACGCACTAGCTGCCGGTTTGAGTTGGTCAATGTAATTAAACTAATTTGAGAGGCTACTTAATTAAGCCCATACATTTTAAGCTTTTTACGAAGGGTGCCGCGGTTTAGACCTAAATATCTAGCTGCTTTGGTTTGATTACCGTTGCAATACTGCATAACAGATTCAAGAAGTGGGCGCTCCATTTCTTCTAGAAACATCTTATACAGGTCTTCAGGCTCATGACCGCTTAATTGGTTTAAATAAAGGCGTAAAGAATTTGTAACCGTGTCACGTAAAGGTTGTTTGCGGCGTTCGCTATGTAAGTTGGTTACTTGTGCGGTAGAAAACGATGCAATCATGCGGCTAACTCCATGTTGTAAGCTCGCGAATACTTAAAGAACTTTTTTAATAATTGTTGCTGCAGTAATGCGTTATTGGTTTGCAACAACTTATCTTTAAATATCGCATAGCTTGTAAATTTTTTTAGATACCAAGCGATATGTTTTCGAGCAACACGTACACCCACTTTATTTCCATAATGTGAATACAAGCCATCAAGATGTACTTGCATTACTTGTTCTATTTCTTCCAATGAGGGTGTGGGCAACTTTTTGTTATTCTTTAAATAGTAATCTACTTGGTTAAAGATCCAAGGATTACCTTGCGCTGCTCTTCCTATCATAATCGCATTTGCTCCAGTAAAAGCCAAGACCTTTTTTGCAATTTCTGGAGAATTAATATCACCATTTGCAATTATTGGAATTGCAACCACATTTTTTACTTGTTTTATTGTTTCATATTCAACATCACCTTTATATAAGCATTGACGTGTGCGTCCATGTATGGCAAGAGCCTGCACCCCTGCAGATTCAGCAATTATTGCAATGTTTTTTGCATTACGGTTTTGAGGCGTTACACCTGTACGTATTTTTAGTGTTACAGGCACGTTTACTGCATTTACAACAGAGTTTAAAATTGCAGCTACAGCATTTTCATTTTCTAACAATGCTGAACCTGCTTTTTTCTTACAAACTTTTTTTGCTGGACAACCCATATTGATATCAATAATTTGCGCACCTTTATCGACACATATCTGTGCTGCTGTTGCCATCTTTTTTGAGTCTGTGCCGGCAATTTGTACAATCCTAGGTTCTGGATCAGTTGGCTTAATTATTCGTGTTGAGCTTTTTGGATTTTGCCAAAGTGAAATGTCGGAAGTCAGCATTTCCGCAACGCTTGCACTAGCTCCATGTTGCATGCATATTTTACGAAAAACCGTATCTGTAATGCCTGCCATGGGCGCAAGTAAAACGTTACTATTTAAGGTATAAGGGCCGATTTTCATTGATACGTAATCACACCTGAAATTCTCTAGTAGAACTCTATTTCATAAGCTATGACAGCACTGCCAGGATCGATGATTTCTAAACGTGCCCCAATGGGTTGATTGGGAGGCATCATGTCTACTCTGTGATTTTGGTTAACAAGATACTCGGAAGGATGGAAACGTCGTGTCGCAATAGTCTGCCCTTGTGTATCTAAGAATACAATTTGTAATAAAGGGAAAGGTTGTAAGTGATCACTATTGTTAACAAAAGACATTGTGATCATTAATACATTTTTCTCATTTGGATGTGTATATATATTTCGATTTAAAATTTTTAGTGTTGTTAAATCTCGCTCAATAATAGATGCACAGCCCATATATGAACAAAATTTATCTACCCAAGGACGTGGCAATAAATCTACATTTTGCCAGTAGGTAATTTGCCCCAGAAAAAAAAGTGTAAGTAAGATTGAGCAGAGGGTCCATATCGCAACCTTTAAAGGTCTATTAGGCTTTGATATAAAATTTCCACCAAAATCATCACGAATGGCAGTGGGTACTGATTCTGCTTCTATCAATGAGTCTTCATCTACTTCATTTTCATTATCAGAGATCTCATCTATTGTGAAATTATCCTTGTTATTTCCGTTCGTTACTTGTTGTGTTAAATCATCTTGAGGAGGCAAGGTTTGGTTATCTTCTTGTAAATGATCAGGTCCATTAAAAACGGAGTCGCACATACCACAACGTACTAGACCATCTGCAATCTCAAGCAAATCATTGGTAATACGAAATACGGAATTACATTCAGGGCATTTGGTATACATTTAAGGGCTAATGTACGTGAGTTTAGTTAGCGACGTGTTGCCGCAATCAATAACCATTCATTTTTTGTGCTTATATTATCAATGTTAAAATGGATTTTGTAGCATTGAGAAAGTTCAGGCAATTGTTGCTGGAGTATACCGGATAAAATAATTTTTCCGTTAGTCACTACGGAACGGGCAAATTCATACTCAAGTTCAATGAGCGGTTTGAGGAGCACGTTCGCCATAATTAAATCATAGTTTGCTGTATCTAAATGAGTCGATGTAACGATGTTAAACGAATCTTGTGGCACACAATTGTGTTTTAAATTTACATGAGTAGCTTGTGTCGCTTGAGTGTCATGATCAATAGCGGTAATTGATTTAGCCCCTAAAAAATAGCTCGCAATGGCTAAAATACCTGAACCACAACCAAAATCAGCAACTTGTTTGTTAACAGGCGGATTTTTGGCAAGCCATTCAAGGCATAATGCTGTGGTGGGATGAGAACCGGTTCCAAACGCAATACCTGGATCTAAGCGTAAATTGATTGCAAAGGGGTCGGGACTGGTACACCAGCTTGGACATACCCACAAGCGCTCCCCAAATTGCATGGGTTGCAGTCCTTGTTTCCATGTATCTTGCCAATCCTGCTCTTGAATGATTCTTGTAGAGATCTCAATGGGGCAGGCCAGAACCTTTTCTAATGTGTTGCGGAGTTTGTCGAGATTTGGTTTTTTAGCAAATAATGCAGTAAGCACTATTTTATTCCAGAGAGGGTTCTCGTTGGGCTTATAAACAAACACAGGCTCATCTTCTGCATCAAGTAGGCTAATTGATAGTGTGCCTAAGTCTTCGAGAATGGCCTCGACGGCAATATGCTGCGCAGGTGTGACATTTAGGCTAATTTCAAACACGAGAATAGGTGTTTGTATATGAAGTAATTACTCTTTGAGCTTTTCTTCAAGATAGTGGATATTGTGTTTGGCTTCTACAAACACTTCATCAGTGATTAAATCCAGTAACAGAGGAATATTGGTAGTAATTCCGTCTATAACGATTTCGTGCAAAGCACCGCGCATACGAGTGAGTGCGCCTTCTCGACTATGACCTACAGCAAGTAACTTGCCAATCATTGAGTCGTAATAAGGAGGAACGGTGTAATTATTATAGAGATGGGTGTCTACACGGATGCCAGGTCCACCTGGACAGTGAAAATGCAAAATTTTTCCAGGGCAAGGAATAAATTTATAAGGATCTTCAGCATTGATTCTACATTCAATTGCATGCCCACGAATTTTTATATCATCTTGGCTAAAAGTAAGTGCTTCGCCTGCAGCAATGAGTAATTGTTGTTTAACAATATCAATACCCGTGATCATCTCTGTAACGGGATGTTCGACTTGTACTCGAGTGTTCATTTCAATGAAATAAAATTCACCATTTTCATATAAAAATTCAAATGTACCTGCGCCTTGGTATTTTATTTGTCGGCATGCTTCAGTTATACGTGCTCCAATTTCTTCACGCTGTTTAGGCGTGATTCCAAATGCAGGCGCTTCCTCTATTACTTTTTGATTGCGGCGTTGCATAGAACAATCACGCTCACACAAATGAATTGCATTGCCGTGGCTATCAGATAAAACTTGGAACTCGACATGGCGAGGCGCTTGCAAGAATTTTTCCATAAATAAACGATCATCATTAAATGCAGCGCCTGCTTCTGTGCGGGTTAATGAAACTGCTTCTTCCAATTCGCTCTCACTTCGCACAACACGCATACCACGTCCGCCACCACCACCCGCGGCTTTAACCATTACTGGATAACCTATATCTTGTGCAATCTGTTTAGCTCGGTTCATATCTTCGATAGGCTCAATCGTGCCTGGAACGCAAGGCACTCCAGCAGCTTCCATAGCACGTTTTGCGGATATTTTGTCGCCCATCATACGAATCGTTTCGGAATGTGGGCCAATAAAGATAAAACCACTGGATTCAACTACTTCGGCAAACTCAGCATTCTCAGATAAAAAACCATAGCCGGGATGAATCGCAGTTGCATCTGTTACTTCTGCAGCACTTATAATTGCTGGGATGTTTAAATAACTTTCCGTAGAAGATGCAGGACCTATACAGACAGATTCATCTGCCATACCGACATGCATCAGATCTCGATCTGCTTCAGAATGTACTGCAACAGTTTTAATTCCCATATCACGACAGGCACGTAAGATACGTAATGCAATTTCGCCACGGTTGGCAATAACGACTTTTTCTAACACGAGACTAAATAAATATAAGTGATTATTCGATTACAAATAGAGCTTGCCCATATTCTACTGGTTGCCCATTTTCGGCTAGTACAGATTTGATCACACCTGCTTTATCCGCTTCAATTTGATTTAACATTTTCATTGCTTCAATGATACAAAGTGTATCTCCAACAGATACTGATTGTCCTACTTCAACAAAAGCTTTTTGACCAGGAGCAGGAGCTTCGTAAAACGTGCCCACCATAGGTGAATTTACAGTATGACCACTAGGTATAGAAGCTACAGGTTCTTCTGTAGGGACAGTTTCTGGAGCTGCAGTTTGAGGTATCATCTGTGGAGTAGCTTGTGGCACGATAATTTGATTTGCGTTCGTATCAGTCGTGTTACCACGACTGATACGAACGGATTCCTCACCTTCTTTGATTTCAATTTCAGCAATACCAGATTCTTCTAGTAATTCAATTAATTTTTTTACTTTACGAATATCCATGCTTAGTTCCCATTTAATTTGTTATCCGCTGCTATAACTGCAAGTTCATAACCTTTAGCACCCATACCTGATATCACTCCTACCGCTATATCAGATAAATATGAGTGCTGACGAAACTCTTCACGCGCAAACACGTTAGATAAATGTAATTCGATAAACGGAATATCAACACCAAGTAGTGCATCACGTAAAGAGACGCTGGTGTGTGTAAATGCACCGGGATTGAAAATAATCATGCCAACATTTTCTTGTTTGGCTTGATGAATCCGGTTTACTAATTCATGTTCAGCATTGCTTTGAAAGTCTTCTAACTGATGGCTAAGTTGGCTAGCGGTTTGTTGAGCTCGTTGCACAACATCAGATAGCGTTTCATAGCCATATACCTCAGGTTCACGTTGGCCTAACAGGTTTAGGTTAGGGCCATTTAATAGCAGGAATTTGGCCATAATTGTATAGATCGTGTAGCTAAATGCTTTGAATTTGTATATATACCTAATAATGTTAAGAGTTTACATGAAATTTTAAAGGATACCAGGGTTTTTGCTACTTAAATGCAGTTTTAAAGACATTCCAGAAATTTATTTACAAGATAAGCTCTAAATTAGGAAGTTTAAGCTAAATATTTGAACAACCTTATAAAAAAGTACACTACTCGTGCCACAATGCATGAACTGAAAGGATTAACGTAGTTCCAATTACTAAATAAACAGCAAACTAGATAATTCATGCAACAAATCAGCAAAGTAATAGGCACCATAATTCTACTAATTAGTTTGGCCGTATTAATGAGCTGGGCTTGGTCTGATCAACATCAGCAAACCAATGCAGTTCAAAGCAAGAATAAAACAGCCATTTTTGCAGGAGGATGTTTTTGGTGCATGGAACCACCATTCGATAAATTGGATGGCGTGATTTCTACTGTTTCAGGATATACAGGTGGGCATGTAGTAAATCCAACGTATAAACAAGTTTCTACAGACTCTACAGGCCATTTTGAAGCTGTCGAAATAACATATGACCCAGCAAAGGTTGATTACGCAACCTTGTTAAATGTTTTTTGGCATAACGTAGATCCGCTTACAGGCGATGGGCAATTTTGTGATAAGGGTGATAGTTATCGCACTGCAATTTTTTATCAAAATGAAGAGCAAAGAAAACTGGCTGAAGCATCGATTGCGGAACTTGTACAATCTACTTATTTCGAAATGCCTATAGTTACGCAAGTGTTACCTGCAAAAATATTTTATCCAGCAGAACCCAATCACCAAGACTATTATCAAAAAAACCCCGTTCGTTATAAATATTACCGCTTTGCATGTGGGCGAGATAAAAGACTGAATGAATTATGGGGAGAGTTAGCTACAAAGCCTGGTGAGCTTATACCATCTCAAGGTCTAGCAAATTAGCATAGCTAGAGGAGTTGCATTGTTTGGATTTTTAAAAACAGTTTACAAGATAGAGCAACTCAGGCTGGACCCCTCAGTGCTATCTACAGGTCTTGTAGATAATTAAGTCAGAAAGATCTGTGAAATCTAAATATGCTGCAAATTAACTGAATGAATCTATACGAACAATACTGTTTACCCACCCTATTAAATTTCGCATGTAATCTTAAGGCTATTCAAAAGCAACGTGAAAAAGTAGTTCCTCTTGCGCAAGGAAAAGTGTTAGAGATTGGTATGGGGTCTGGCTTAAATATTCCTTTCTATGATGTAGAAAAAATTGAAATGGTATGGGGTTTAGAGCCTTCAAAAGGTATGCGCAAAAAAGCCCAAGCTAATTTAAGAACAGCCCCGTTTGAAATTAGGTGGTTGGATTTGCCCAGTGAAGAAATCCCATTAGATGATGCGAGTGTAGATACTATAGTGCTTACTTATACATTGTGCACCATACCGGATTGGCATAAAGCACTACAACAAATGCACCGAGTGTTAAAACCAGGTGGCAAACTTGTTTTTTGTGAGCACGGCAAAGCACCAGATAAGCAAATTCATCAATGGCAGCAAAAAATTAATCCAATATGGAAAAGAATAGCAGGTGGTTGTAACTTGAATCGCCCTATTCCCAAGTATATTGAAGAAGGAGGTTTTGAAATTAAAACGATTGATGCTGAATATATCCCCGGACCTAGAATAGCGAGCTATAATTATTGGGGTACGGCTATACATCATTAATGGTTTTTGTCCATGCACAAAACAATTATCACTATTGGACTGATTATTGTAATCATAGGGGTGTTGTGGCCTTTGCTTAGTAAGTTGCCGTTAGGTAAATTACCTGGTGATATTGTGATAAAAAAAGAAGGCTTTGCTTTTTATTTTCCAATTACCACAATGATCATCATAAGCATCGTTTTATCGTTAATATTTTGGTTGTTTAAGAAATAGTGTATCAATGAAGATTGGTTAACAGCCATAAACGAAGTTAATTAATAAAACAGCTAATAAATTCAATCTATTTATATAAGGGAATCCTATGAGTAATAACGCTGCATATTTTAAATCTACAACCTCAACAGATTCTTATGAGCCGTTTATGGTAGAGGATAAACAAGCTGGAGAAGTACACTGGCTTTCACAAACAAACTCAAGTGGACAACCAACTTATTCAGGTTTATGGCGTTGTGAACCAATGACATTTGCATATGAGTTTCCTGGTGATGAAATATTTCACGTATTGCAAGGCAACTTATTGGTTGAAATTGAAGGTGGTGAAAAGGTTAATTTGCAAGAAGGTGACATTGTCTCATTCAACAAAGGTATAAAATCTACCTGGACGATCAAAAGCTCTTTTAAAAAATTTTTTGTAATATCTAACTGTTAACTGATAGTGAATCTTATATTTGTCTATGGCACATTAAAATCAGGATTTGCAAATCATGATGAAATGCTAAAAGGCGAGTATTTGTTGGGGCAATATACGACCGTTGAAAAATACCCATTGGTATTGACTCGTCCATACTGTTCACCCGTAATGTTTCCAGAACCTGGTATAGGCCATAATATTTCTGGAGAAATATATAGCGTTGGTAATGAAAAATTAAAAGACTTAGATAAATTCGAATATGTGCATTTGCCAAAAGGTTTTCGTAGGTATGAGCTGCAATTAATTTCGGCAACCGGCACGGTTGTGTGGGCAGGGGCTTATTTAAGACAAAGAAAACACATCAAACAAATTTGTTCTGATTATTTGCCATGTTATGAAGATAATCGTTACATTCATGAGAGAGATCGATAATTCACTAACTATTACTGACAATCCTCAATGTATGTTCTCAAGAACTTTTACAATGATCCTTAACAACTAAAGGCAGACATAAATTTTCTTATTTTTTTGCTAAAGTTTCTGGTTATTTAGTAACTATTTTTACTAACTACTCGACATTTTTGACTAAAGATTTAGGTGCTTTAGTTAGTGTAGCAGTTTCTACGGTCTTGTCTTTTTTGAAATTTCCCAAGCCTGTGAGTAAGCATTGCAACATTCTATTCATGCTTCGGGCTTGGCATGCTCATTTTACTGGTGAGCAAATAAATGTATAAGTATTTTGTTATGGCTTTTTGGCATCAATTTTAAAAAATAAATAACAAGCTAAGAAACTTAGTTTTGTTTATGTTTTGTATCCCAATATCTTCTGTTTATGGTGTAGTTTGTAATTTTGCCAATAAAAGGCAACGTCAACATGCCAGGTAACCAAGCACAATAATAACGGTCACGAAAGGTATTAATACCAATAGTCATTTGTTCGTGCCCTGCACGAGGCTGGTTACGATATGTACCGAACATCTGATCCCACCATGGAAAGTTAAAACCGAAATTACTATTTGTTTCATCATCTTCAACAGAGTGATGAACACGGTGCATATCAGGTGTCACAATAAACCAACGTAGGATGCGATCTACATATAGAGGAATATGTATGTTTGCGTGGTTAAACATACTCGTGGCATTTAATACTACTTCAAAAATTAACACTGCAAGTATTGGCGGTCCAAGCACTACTATTGTGGCAAATTTAACAAACATCGATAGAAGTATTTCAATTGGGTGAAAACGAGATCCGGTTGTGACATCAAAATCTAAATCGGCATGATGTACGCGATGCAGTCGCCAAAAAATAGGGATGGCGTGCACTAATACGTGTTGAATATAGATCACTGCATCCATAATGATCACAGAAACTATTACAGCGAACCAATAAGGAAGTTGAAGATAATGAAGGATTCCCCATCCCTCTGTATTTGCAAAGGCTGCCATGCCAACCGCTGCAGCGGGAAAGAGTAAGCGCAAAATTAAGGTGTTAAGTACCACGATGCCAAGGTTATTAAACCAACGTATAGATTTTGGAATACTAAGTGTCCTTCGTGGTGCGATGATTTCCCAGATTGCCATTATCCCAAGCATGCTAAAAAAGAAAGCTAGACGGATAGCTATTTCATAGTTGGCTATAAATTCATCTAAGTACACTGTTTTATTGTTGCTAACACGGTATCTATTTTCAGCAGAATACAATATAATATTCAATAGATCAATTGAATATTATATTGTTAAACATGGCAGCGAATACATTTAAAAAAGATTTGTTTGCCCAATTTGCACAAGTGGGTAAATCGCTAAGTAACGGTAATCGCCTAGAGCTATTGGAATTACTTGCTCAAGGTGAGCGCACGGTGGATGACCTTGCTAAATTATCAGGTCTTTCTGTAGCCAATACTTCCCAGCACCTACAGGGGTTGAAAAGGTCTGGCTTAGTTAAATCTAGAGCAGAAGGACAAAAATCCTATTATCGTTTAAGCGATTATTCTGTAGTGGCGTTGTTAGCGCTGTTAAGAAAAATTGCTGAAAAAAACATAGCTGAAATACAAATTTTAATTTCTGATTATTTATCAGACAAAGATAATTTAGAACCTATATCAAGAGAAGAATTACTTAAGCGTGCACAAAAAGGGGCAATCACAGTTCTAGATGTAAGGCCTGAACAAGAATTTAAATCAGGCCACATTCCGAATGCTATTAATATTCAATTATCCGAATTAAAGAACGAGTTAAAACAACTATCACGTAAGAAGGAAATTGTTGCGTATTGTCGAGGGCCATTTTGTATCATGGCATTTGAAGCTGTTGGACAATTACGCTCTAAAGGTTTCAAGGCACGTAGACTGGAAGATGGGTTCCCAGAATGGAAACTCGAGGGACAAGCTGTTGAAGAAGGCTTGATTAGCAAGACGTAACAGACTGAGATTTTAATGTTGTAGCCGCTGTTTGCTTTTAATCATTTAAAGCGACTGTTCCTACTTGTTTAAATTTTTCTATGTGCGAAGCAAATTTTGGCGCATCCATAAAACCTACTACACGATAATTACGTAATTCATTTCCTGTGCTGTCATAAAATAATATTGCTGGGGGTCCAAACAAACCTAAGTGTTTTAATAAAGCTTGATCTTGTTCATCATTATTTGTTACATCAGATTGCAGAATGATGAAATTGTTTAAAGAGTGTTGTACGTCTGCATTACTAAATGTAAATGACTCCATTTCTTTGCAGGAGATACACCAGTCTGCATAAAAATCTAACATCACTGGACGTCCTTCTCGTACCGCTTGCTGAATTGCAGCATTAAGCCCATCAATACCTTTGATTTGTTGGAATGAAAGAGAATGACTTTGTTTTGTTCCGTCATCTGTAGTTGCAAGCTGTGGAGTAGAAATACCTTGTAAAGGTTGCAATAAGCTGTGTCCGCCACTGGCAGCACCTATGACTAAAATTGCACCATAAACTAATGAAATCAATCCTAAACCTTTCCATAATCGATGCCAACCAGATACGCCTTCTTTGATGGTTTCTAGTGCTCCCATATAGATTGCTGAGACGATTAATAAAGCACCTGATAACAATAAAATTACAGGTGCAGGCAAGATACGCTCTAGCAACCAAATAGCTAATGCGAGTAATAACACACCAAATACGGCTTTAATGGCATCCATCCAAGGGCCGGCTTTGGGTAAAAGTTTTCCTGCCGATGTGCCGATTGCTAACAGTGGGGCACCCATACCCATGCTCAAAGCAAACAATGCAATGCCGCCAATCAATGCATCACCAGTATTAGCAATATAAATAAGCGCTCCAATTAATGGTGCAGTCACACATGGGCCAACAATCAGTGCTGATAGGAAACCCATAATGCCTGCACCAAAATATGTGCCACCTTCTTGGCTAGAGCTAATATTATTTAATTTTGATTGGATACTATTTGGCATCTGCAATTCATAGAAACCAAACATGGCCAATGAAAGTAATACAAAGATACCCGCGAAGACACTCAATACCCAAGGGTTTTGAAACCAGATTTGAATATTTTCACCCGATAAACCAACTATGACACCTGCTGCTGTATATGTGATAGCCATTGCTAATACATACACCAAAGAAAGTGAAAAGGCTTTTGATGTAGAAATAGTTTCGCCTTGGCCAACAATAATACTGGAAAGAATCGGAATCATGGGGAACACGCAAGGCGTGAATGCCAATAACAAACCTAATCCAAAAAAGCTTAAAACCGTGAACCACAATTTTCCTGAAGCCAATGTGTTGGCGATACGGTCTTGTTCAGATTGAAAACTAGAGCTACTAGAAAAAGAGCTAGTGCTGTTGTTGTTAGTCAAACTTGCTGCAACAGTAGAGTCTGAAATGCCTAAATCAACTCGAATATTTTTAGTGATCGGTGGATAGCATAAACCGGCTTTTGCACAACCTTGATATTTTACGATTAACTCTACACTGTTAATACCATCAGCTACTTTTTGAATTTGTATATTAGAGTTAAAACTATGGTCAATACTTACAATTTTGCCAAAGTACTCATCTATTTTTTCTTTACCTGCTGGTAGCTTCATCATTCCCAGTGTTATGTGTGTGGGATCAGCAGGACTAACGCTAATTTTGTCTTTATAAAGATAGTATCCATCTTCGATATACCAATTTGTAAAGATGGTGTTGGCATCGCTTTGTTCGGCGGATACTTGAAAAGCAATATCAGGATCTAAAAACTCGTCTTCGTCATTTCCGGACAGGCTTGAAAGTGGGTTATCTGCCCATGTAGTAAAGCTAAAAAAAGCCAAAATTAAAAATAACGGTATGCGTAAAATTTTCATGCTTCAGTACTCGTTTTCAGCCACGTCAAATAATCTTTTGATCCATTAGTAATTTGAGTTGCAATAATCTCAGGAAGTTCGTAAGGATGTAGGCTTAGTATAAGGGCTTCAAGATCCAAGTATGTTTTTTCTGTGGTTTTTATCAATGCCAGGCATTCTGACTCATTGCATTCTTTACCCTGCCACATATATATCGACTGTATCTGAGGAATGATGTTTACACATGCTGCATGTTTTGCCTGTACTATTTGCTTCGCGACCTGCTGAGCGGTGTCGATATTGGGAAAAGTGGTTAGTACTAATAAGGGCTTATTCATTGATTTTGTGGCTTTGTGGATATACCAGGCATAGGAATAATAATGACCTTGTAGTATTGAAGATTGAACTCGTTGCCCTCATATTGTCATTATATTAAGGAGCCTTAAACATGACACCGATTCGCATCAGAATATTTCCTCTCTTGATGGTCATTTTCTTGATTGTGCCAATTATAGAGATCTACCTACTGATAAAAGTAGGGGGAATCATAGGGGTATTACCTACTATTGGCCTTGTCATCCTTACTGCTGTTTTAGGTGCAGCATTATTGCGAGCTCAAGGTCTGCAGACCTATATGCGGTTTAATAATACCTTGGCCAAGGGGCGTATGCCTGCAGCTGAGATATTGGAAGGTGTAGCCTTACTAATAGGCGGAGCGTTATTGCTTACACCTGGTTTTTTTACAGATGTAATTGGCTTTATTTGCCTTATACCTTTTACTAGGAGGGGTCTCGTTACATGGTTGATTGCACGTTTTAATCCCATTTCTAACCTCAATGTTCAGGGCATGGGCGATGGATCGACCCAAGGTAATGTATATGAAAGCAGGGTCACACATCGCTATAAGGATTAAAGGGCAGTGACTAAATCTAGAAAATACTTGACTTAATGAGTCTCGTTCGTATGATTAGCACTCATTAAGATAGAGTGCTAACAAAATAGCATCCTCAAATATACTATTAAAAATTATTAATTTAACCTTAATTAAGGAGGCGATCCTGATGAAGATACGTCCTTTGCATGACCGCGTGGTCGTCAAGCGTATGGAAGAAGAACGTACTAGCCCTGGCGGTATTGTAATTCCTGATTCAGCCACTGAAAAACCAGTCAAAGGTGAAGTTATTGCTGTAGGTAATGGCAAAATCACTGACAGTGGCGAAATTCGTGCGCTGGATTTAAAAGCTGGAGATAAAGTGCTGTTTGGTAAATATTCTGGCACCGAAGTAAAAGTTGATGGAGACGAGCTATTAGTGATGCGTGAAGACGACATCATGGCGGTAATTGAAGGCTAGTCTCTTAATTTAAAAAGTTATAACGCATTTAGGAAGGAATAATCATGAGTGCAAAAGAAGTACGTTTTGGCGAAGAAGCCAGACAACGCATGGCACAAGGTGTCAACGTTCTGGCTAACGCAGTAAAGGCGACATTGGGTCCAAAGGGGCGCAATGTTGTTTTAGATAAATCTTTTGGTGCGCCAACTGTAACCAAAGACGGTGTATCTGTTGCAAAAGAAATAGAACTTGAAGATAAGTTTGAAAATATGGGTGCGCAAATGGTGAAGGAAGTTGCCTCGCAAACCTCTGATGTTGCGGGCGATGGTACCACTACTGCTACTGTACTAGCACAAGCTATTGTGCGAGAAGGTATGAAGGCAGTTGCTGCGGGTATGAACCCAATGGATCTCAAGCGTGGTCTCGATAAAGCTGTAATTACGGCAGTAGAAAGCTTACAAAATCTTTCTAAGCCATGTTCAGACAGCAAAGCGATTGCGCAAGTTGGCAGTATCTCTGCAAATTCAGACACATCTATTGGTGATATCATTGCGGAAGCGATGGATAAAGTGGGTAAAGAAGGTGTAATTACTGTTGAGGAAGGTAATGCATTAGAAAACGAATTAGATGTAGTGGAAGGTATGCAGTTTGATCGTGGTTACTTATCCCCTTATTTCATTAATAACCAAGATAATATGACTGCAGATTTAGAGGATCCTTATATCCTATTACATGATAAAAAGATCTCTAATATTCGTGATTTGTTGCCTATCTTAGAAGGTGTTGCTAAAGCAGGTCGACCATTAATGATTATTGCAGAAGATGTTGAAGGTGAAGCCCTGGCAACGTTGGTTGTAAACACCATTCGTGGCATCGTTAAGGTTTGTGCTGCGAAGGCACCTGGTTTCGGTGATCGACGCAAAGCCATGTTACAAGATATTGCTGTGTTAACAGGTGGTACTGTTATTTCTGAAGAAGTGGGTTTATCACTTGAAAAGGCAAGTCTTGATGATTTAGGTAGTGCGAAACGTATCAATGTTTCCAAAGAAAATTCAACAATTGTTGATGGTGCAGGACAAGCTGCAGACATTAAGGCACGTGTAGACCAAATCAAAGCTCAAATTGAAGAGGCTACTTCAGACTACGATAAAGAGAAATTACAAGAACGCATGGCAAAACTTGCTGGTGGTGTTGCAGTAATTAAAGTCGGTGCAGCGACCGAAGTCGAAATGAAAGAAAAGAAAGCACGCGTAGAAGATGCATTACATGCAACCCGTGCTGCCGTCGAAGAAGGTGTTGTACCAGGCGGTGGAGTAGCTTTATTAAGAGCACGCAAGGCACTTGATGATCTTAAAGGCGATAATCATGAGCAAGATATGGGAATCAGTATCGCAAAACGCGCGATGGAAGAACCTTTACGTCAAATTGTAAACAATGCTGGTGATGAGGCTTCAGTAATTCTAGCCCAAGTAGATGATAATGAAGGTAACTATGGTTACAACGCAGCTACTGGTGAGTTTGGAGACATGATCGAAATGGGTATTTTGGATCCAACTAAAGTTGCTCGTACTGCATTGCAAAACGCAGCTTCAGTTGCAGGTTTGATGGTGACTACACAAGCAATGGTTGCTGAATTGCCTAGAGAAGAAGAGCATGCACATCCTGCACCACCTGATATGGGTGGCATGGGTGGTATGGGCGGCATGATGTAATCATTTCTCCCCATTTCCTAACGTTAAAAGGCCTCGCATTGCGAGGCCTTTTTATTGCTAATTTTTGTTTTTGGCAAGAAGTGAACGTTCAGTTCATTAAATTACAATCACCAGATTAATTGTTCATTTTCTTTGCTTGTCCAAAGAAAATGAACCAAAAGAAAGGACATCCCACCAACTTGCTCTTCGAGTTCGTTCACGGTATTGCGAAATGTTGGCCAGCGTGATGATGCCATCCAGGCACAGCACGCTTAAAAAGGATATCCCTATCCTTTTTGCCAGCCATTTCTTGCAATACCGCGCACCAAGTTGGATGGGAATTAATAAGAGCTATTTAAACTAAACAGTTATTCAATAAATTTTTCGCCATTTTTTAAATGCTTGAATATCATCATTGGTGAGTGAAAACCACTCACCCTCTTTTCGCTTAGACTTAAAACGTTTGTGCCAGTAAACTTCTATACCTGCGGGGTCATCAGTTTCTATGTAGTGGATGGGCTTTATTTTCTCGGGCAGCTCTAATCTTATCTCACCCTCGCGGCGTATTGGATTGAATGTTTTACCAATTTTATATTCCTTACGTGTGCCATGTTGTATAAGATAGACATAACCAACTTTATTCTCATTTGACTGAGGTGTTTGTTGGTTTTCTGTTTGAGTTTCCTGTGCTAAAGAACAGTAGTATAGAATATCGTCAAATTCATTTTTCCCACTACAATAGTCGATAATTTTTTTATTCGTTCTTGCTTTTTCCCAAACGTATACAGAGCCTTAGAACCTGGAAAACTTTTGTCTTGTTGTCGTTTTCTTTTAAGCTCACCTTCTATTGGAAAATGCTTAAGTTCTCGAATTAGTTCAATATAACTTTGTATGATAAATTCTTCGTTATAAGCTTTATTAAATACATTAGGTTCATAACCAGCTTCCGTAATGGCTTCGCTCCAGCGAAGCCAATAGCCTGGAAACCAGTCTGATTTTATAATCCCTGTTTCAGTTTTGAAGCCTCTTTCACCAGGGGGTATTCCATTATTCTCTGTGGCAATTCGTCTAATTTCGGAAATAATTTCTTTTTTATTCATTTGTAAAAAGTATAACTAGAACTTAAGTGCCTTTGTGATATTTTTTCTGGTATGGCTTTGATGCATTATAGTCCAGCTCAACTCCTCTTTCCCGCGCATTACATCACGCTGAGAAGCGCAAGGGCTTTTCGGAAAAAGGCGAACGCATGTATGAGCGCAGCGAGTTCGTGAGCCACCGAAAAGGCCGAGCATCGCAAGAAAAAGTGATGTTCAGCGCAAATGGTTTTGGGAACTTTTGCCGAAACAAAAGTTCCTAGTTCCTAGATTCTCGAACCCAGCGACATTGCACAATAAAAGTATTATTCTTAGTTTCATCTTAAAACTTACAAATTGTTTACAGTAAATGCGTATTGATCCTGCCAGTCATTTGATATCCGGCGTGCATTATGTGCCGTCACCAAATGTGGATGACAGACCTAATGATTGCTTTCCTTCATTAATCATTATTCATAATATTAGTTTACCGCCCAATGAGTTTGGCGGGCCATATATAAAGCAATTATTTACTAACCGTCTTGATCCAAGTGCTCACCCTTATTTTGTTGACATTGTGCAACAAAAGGTTTCAGCACATGTTTTAATTCAGCGTGATGGGAGTGTTACTCAGTTTGTTCCTTTTAACCGTCGTGCATGGCATGCGGGAAAATCAAAGTATAATGGTAGAGAAAAATGTAATGATTTTTCAATAGGTATTGAACTGGAAGGTGCTGATGATATTCCTTATGAAGATAATCAGTATTCAGTTATAACGACTTTAATTGATGCATTGCGCATCGCTTATCCATCTATTAAGAAAGAGAATATTGTTGGGCATTCGCATATTGCGCCTGAGCGTAAGACGGATCCAGGCCCAGCATTCGATTGGCAACGTCTTAATAAAGAACTGGCCTAAGTCGTTGAAGTATAAATTTTAACGAGAGTAGTTTATAAGAGTTGCCAAACTCTATTTATGTAGCCTTCAATTGGTTTAAAATTCTTTTTATAGCTCATTTTATTGCAAGCATTGATCCAATAGCCAAGGTATACATAAGACAAATTTTTATTTGCTGCCTCTTCAATAAGTTTAAGTATTGCCAATGTGCCAAGTCCGCGTTTGCTATAGTTGGTATCGTAGAATGTATACACAGCCGATATACCTTGAGGCAGGGCATCGTATACTGCCACACAAATTAATTTTTCATTTAAATGAAATTCTAGAAATCTAGTATCAGACCATGAGCCTAGGATGAAGTTTTTATAGTCATCTTTTGTTGATTCATCCATCGGGCCGTTAGTATGGCGTTGGTGTACATATTGTTTATATAGTCTGTAATGTTCTTGATTATAATTTTTATCTTGGTGTTTAATTTTAATGTCAGTGTTTAGACGTAAACAACGCAGCTGAGAGCGGTTCGCTTTAAAATTATTCACACATATTCTAGTTGGTACACAGGCAGAGCAATTTGGACATTGTGGGCGGTATAAGTGTACACCATTGCGTCTAAAACCATGATCAATTAATCGGCTATAGGTATGCGTTGATATTTTTGCATTAGGGTCGGCAAAAATATTTACACTATAATGGTCAGCTAAATAGCCACATGGATGCACAGGTGTTAGATAAAAGTCCATCTATATTTTATTTAAGTGAAAGTATTGGTCTTATAAATAGTTCTTAAGTAAAGTGTGTAAAGTATACTTAAAGAATAGACTTATGCCTTGCCAAGGATTATTACCATTCGCTCATATTTAATTCCACTTACTGACCCGAAAATTAATGTACCAGCGACTGCATAATAATCTATCTAAAATCATTCAAGATAAGCAACAGCACTTGTTAGCTGGCGGTTTTGTTGGTCTTGAGAAAGAGTCATTGCGAGTAGATGAAGGAGGAAGAATATCTCAACAAAAGCATCCGTTATCATTGGGATCTGCACTTACTAACCCTTATATTACTACGGATTATTCAGAGGCTTTATTAGAGCTTATAACGCCACCACAGCAGGGTGTAATTGCGGCACTCAAATTTTTGCGAAAAATTCATCAGTTTGTGTATACAAAGTTGGACAATGAATTACTGTGGAACGCTAGTATGCCTTGTGTTGTTACAGGGGAAGCAAGTATTCCTATTGCTCAATACGGTAATTCAAATCTAGGCATGATGAAAACAGTATATCGTCGGGGCTTGGGTTATCGCTATGGAAAAATGATGCAGGTTATTGCTGGAGTACACTTTAATTATTCAATGCAAGATTCCTTTTGGCGCTACTATAGTGAAATCCATGCTAATGATTACCAATTGCAAGACTTTATATCTGAGCAGTACTTTGTATTAATTCGTAATCTGCAAAGGTATGGGTGGTTGATCTATTATTTATTTGGAACCTCGCCAGCAATATGTAAAACATTTTTAAAAGGTCAGCCTGGAACACTGGAAAAATTTGATGACAAAACTTTTTACTTGCCGTATGCAACAACATTGCGAATGGGTGATATCGGTTATACTAATAAAAAGGAAAATGAAACAGGTATTAAAGCCTGTTATGACAGCTTAAATTCGTATGTGAAATGTTTAACACATGCAATTGATTCACCATGTGATGAGTATAAAAAAATTGGTGTTAAAGTATCTGGTGAATATCGTCAACTCAATGCAAATATGCTGCAAATCGAAAATGAGTATTACAGCTCAGTTCGTCCCAAGCAGCCACTAATAGATAATGAAAAACCTACGCATGCATTAAGTAATAGAGGTGTGCAATATATCGAATTAAGGTCTTTGGATTTAAATTTGTTTGAATCATTAGGAATCTGCGAAACACAGCTTTATTTTTTAGAAGCGTTTATGATTTTTTGTCTTTTACATCAGAGTCCAAAAATTGATAGTATAGAGAGGCGTGCGATCGATAGCAATGAAAACAATACAGCTCATTATGGACGTGATCCATCACTCAAGTTAATTTATGGAGACCATAAAATTCCTTTAAAGCAATGGGGATTAGAGGTTTTGCATGAAATGCAAGGGATTTGCGAAACTCTTGATTCTCAAAATGGGAACAAAAACTATAGTGCAGCTTTAAAAAGACAAATTGAAGTAATGAAAGATGTTTCGTTAACACCGTCTGCAAGGATGTTAGAGGAAATGCGCGCTAATAAAGAAACATTTTTTGAACTGGCTAGTAGATATTCTGAGATTCATCAAAACAAATTATTAGATGGATCATTAAGTAGTAATGATCTAAATTTTTTCAATACTGTAGTTTTAGAATCATTAGAAAAACAGCAACAAATTGAAGCTTCTGATCAAATGTCTTTCGATGAGTTTTTGAAGGACTATTTTTCTAAAACGCTTTCAGATTCAAAAGAAGCTGTAATTACATGAGCCGCATTGCAGCATCAACACTGATTACTGCATTCATTTTTTTTGTTACAAGTCTTGCAAGTGCTGAGGTCTATAAATGGATAGATGCAGATGGAAAAATTCACTATAGTGACAAAAAAATTAACAAGTCAGCTGAAAAGGTTGATATTAAGCAAAATATTGCCAATGATGCTGAGCAACGGTTGAACAAACAAAAAAAGTACTTAAATTACTTACAGTCTGAGCGTGAACAACGCCAAAAAAACAAAATGCATATAAGAGAACAACAAGCAAAACAGAAAAAACACTGTTTGATATTACGAGATAATCTAAAGAGCTTAACACAAGAGCGTGTGATCTGGTATGAATTGGATGAAAATACTGGTGAAAGACGTTACTTAACAGATAAAGAATTAGAAAAACAAATTCAAGAATTGGAAAGTAAAATTAAAACCAACTGTAGTTAAATTACAGTTGGTTTTTAATATTAATCTAGTGTGTGTAATGAGATGGGTATGGAGCAAAACCAAGTCCATAGTCATCATGTGGCCAGAAACGGTTTTTGTTTGTACCACAGTCAATGATTTTTTTATGGCATAATGATTCCCGCCACTCATATTTATAAAAGAACTTTGCTTGTGCAGTGTTTTTTGGATTGAAATGAACACGGTAAGCATGTGACGTTGCGTGTTTTCCAAACCCTGTGCCTGCTTTGTTTTTCGTGATATCTGATGCAGGGCTTGCTTCTGCAGAACGATTAGTTGGAGAAGGAGAGTATGACCGTATCTTTTTCTGTAGAAGATTAAACTTTGTTTGTTTTTCTGCATAGATTGCAATCGCAATTACACCCATAGCACTTTCATCATTAAATGCTTCGGCATAAGAATTTTGACTGTCCGTGAAGTAAAAACGATGGATATCACGACTACTCGTACGCCAGCCTGAATAAGTTTGTGTTTGATAAGGATTTAAAATATACATATTCTCTGTATGCTTTAAATAAGATTTTTTACCTGAAATAATATTGCGACCGTCTACAGCGATTACAAAACCAAGTCTATGGTTAGAGCGGTTGTGAATACGTATTGTGTAGTTTTTGCCATTTACTGCTTCTAAATAAGCACGGTACTCATTTTTAAGATATTGATTACTTGTTGGATAAATAGGGAAAATATCACCATTATCTGTAATGATTTCGATTTTAGCAGCGTGATAATCTTGAATAAATTTACTCAAACCGATTGACGGAGCTGCTAAACTAATAGTTAAAGTAATTAAAAGCACTTTAACATTAAACAATTTTGTATTCATTTTCATAATCCCTCTAGATTTAGTAAATAGTGTCTGATCTATAAACGTAAAAGTAATCTGAAAGGGTTAATTTAAAATATATTTTAATAGAACCTAGAAGTCGCTACATCTTCAAAAACCTGATCAAGTTTTTTTATGCAAAGCTCAAATAATTCCCCTGTAATTAAAGACTTAATCTTAATTGGCGGGGGGCACAGTCATGTTGCGGTACTAAAAAAATTTGGCATGCAGCCGATATCAGGTTTACAGATCACTCTTATTGCGCGTGACGTGCACACACCCTACTCAGGGATGTTGCCAGGCTATATTGCAGGGCATTACAATTATGATGAAAGTCATATTGATTTACGTCCACTTGCTCAGTTTGCAGGTGCACGATTAATTCATACTGCGGCAACCTTTCTTGATCTTGATAATAAGAAAGTGCTGTGTGGAGATCGCCCACCTATTCATTATGATGTGCTGTCTATTAATACAGGTTCTACACCTTCTCATATCGAAGTGCCAGGATCTAAGGAGCATACCCTAGCGGTAAAACCCATTAATCAGTTTCTAGAAGGATGGGATGCGGTTATACATGAGATGCTCGCAAAGAAAGCTGATTATAAGGTTATTGTAGTAGGCGCGGGCGCGGGCGGTGTAGAAGTAGCTTTATCAACACAATTTCGCCTGCAAAAGTTATTACACGAAAACTCTCATTCGGCTGATAAGCTCCATTTTCATCTCATCACTGGTAACGGACCCATATTACCTACTCATAATCAGTCTGTGCAGCAACGCTTTAAACGTGTGTTGCAAGAACGAAACATAGCCATATATGCAGGCAATAAAGCTAGGCGTGTAGCAGAAAATAGTATTGAATTGGACAATGGAGAAGTATTAAATGCTAACGCTATCATTTGGGCAACTCATGCTTCTGCACCATCCTGGTATAAAGAGTCAGGCTTGGCAGTAGATGAACGTGGCTTTATAAAGGTTAATGACTCGTTGCAGTCTATTTCACATGCTGATGTGTTTGCTGCTGGTGATATTGCAACAGTGACAGATTACCCGCGACCTAAGTCGGGTGTATTTGCAGTACGCCAAGGGCCTCCTCTATATAAAAATTTAAAACGTGCACTTACAAACAGACAACTTAAAAAACACGTTCCTCAAATTAGCTTTCTGAGTTTAATTAGCACGGGTAATAAATATGCCATTGCATCACGCGGAACATTTGCATGGGAAGGCGCATGGGTGTGGAAACTTAAAGACTATATCGATCGCAAATTTATGCGTAAATATAGCGAGCTACCCGAAATGCAAAAAGATGAAAACCAACCAATTAAGACAGAATTGGCAAGCTCAGATTCACTAAAAGAAATTTCTGCTATTGCAATGCGTTGTGGAGGATGTGGGGCAAAAGTAGGTAGTAATGTCTTAAGTCGAGTGGTTAATCAATTATCAATTATTCGGCGGGATGATGTGATATTGGGTTTGAACTCTCCTGATGATGCCGCAGTATTGGAAGTGCCTAGCGGTAAAGTGCAGGTGCAATCGGTTGATTATTTTCGTTCATTTATTGATGACCCATATGTGTTTGGACAGATCGCAGCTAATCATAGTTTAGGTGATGTATTTGCTATGGGGGCAGAAGCACAAGCTGCAATGGCCATTGCAACGGTTCCTTTTGGCAAGGAACAGGTTGTAGAACAACAACTGCATCAAATGATGGAAGGAGCTCTGCAAGTATTAAATCAGCATAATGCCTCTCTTGTCGGCGGACATTCTAGCGAGGGTGCAGAACTTTCTTTTGGTTTGAGTGTGACAGGCCTCATTGATAAAGAAAAATTATTAGCCAAGGGTGGCATGCAAGTTGGCGATGTTATATTGATTACTAAACCGGTTGGCACAGGTACATTATTTGCAGCTGATATGAGGGGCAAAGCCAAAGGCCGGTGGATTGCAAATGCAATAGACTCAATGACTCATTCCAACCATGCAGCAGCACAGTGTTTGTATGATTTTGATGTGCATGCTTGTACTGATGTTACAGGTTTCGGGGTGTTAGGGCATTTAGTTGAAATGGTACGTGCGGCTCAAGAGGACATTGTGATTAATATAAATGCCTTACCGATTCTTGATGGTGCTTTGGAGACAACTCGTTTAGGAATTTTTAGCTCTTTACAGCCTTCTAATGTAAGGCTTCGTAGAGCCATAAAAAACCAACAAGATATAGTTAAACATGAACTCTACCCAATGTTATTTGACCCACAAACGGCGGGTGGTTTGTTGGCAACTATACCTAAACGATATGCAGATGCCTGTATTACCAAACTGCATGATATGGGTTACCCGTATGCTAGTGTGATAGGTGAGGTTGAGCAGCAAACCGAATCTATAGAGTCAATTTTAATAAAAACAGATTAATATCTCGTTAAGTGGGCCATAGTAAACATAGATATATAGGGCTTATTCCTGCCGCAGGGCATGCCACAAGGCTACAGAATTTATCTTCTAGTAAAGAAATTTATTCTTTGCAGATTACAGATAAAAAAGCCCGCCAATTTAATTTCCCAGTTTGTAAATGTTTAATAGATTCTTTTCAAAATGCAGGAATTGATGATATATATATGATTATTAGGCAAGGGAAAGAAGACATCATAGATAAGTTAGGTGATGGTGAACAATATGGCGTTAAGATTAATTATCTTTATACAGAATATCCGTATGGTCCTCCATATAGCTTAGATCGAGCATATTCTTTTATAGAAAATAAATATGTTGCTTTAGGTTTTCCGGATATTTTATTTAAACCAAACAATGTATTTAAAACCTTAATAGATAAACAACAAAGATCTAATGCAGATGTAGTACTTGGACTTTTTCGTGCTCCACGACCAGAAAAAATGGATATGATAGATATAGATCATCAAGGGCGAATTAAATCTATTGAAATAAAACCATCACAAACTTCTTTGCAATGGACATGGGTAATAGCAGTTTGGAACTCTAAATTTAGCACCTTCATGCATCAATGTTTGTATAATTTATTAAATGAATTTAAAACTAAACAACGCAATGAGTGTCATGTAGGAAATATCTTTCAAATGGCTTTACAAAAAGATATAAGTTTTGATTCAGTTTGTTTTGAAGATGGCGATCTTATAGATATTGGAACACCTGAAGATTTGGCCTTGGTTAATCAAAAATATTCAAGTTGGTTAGAGTGATAGATACTAATCTGGTAAGTGTTTAATATTTTTATTGGTGGAATAAAGAAAGCCCGCAGAAGAAAATGCGGGCTTCCCGTGTAGGCTGTATTTTTGAGCGTGATACTTTATCGCGTCGAATCATGCGTGATTACGTTAATTTTGTCTCGTCGAGTAGTGTTCTACTTATCCAAGACATGAATATTAAGTTACGCCAAGTCGATCTGCATATGGCTGTTTGGTTTGCCTACCTTTTTACCAAACGACTATAAAGCATCTACATTTATTAAATTACTCTTGCTTATTTAAATAAACAATTCAATCTTTATTATAGTTTTAATCAAATGATTTGATACAAAAGATTTTATTAGCTGTGTATATTTTATACTATAAAATCAAGGTATAAGGGGTTATAGATTCAATTTGATGTTAAGTAAATTTTAAAAGCAAGTCATTTAGATTATAGCGTTTATTAGCTTATTCCAGCTGTTTTTTTCCATTGAGTAAGTAAACTGCTTGCCCTTAGCTGAGCACATTTTTTGTAATTGATTTAAAAATTTATAGTTAGATTCCAATGCTAATAAGATATTACGTAAAGATAAGGTGTTACCAACTTCATAATAGCCCGGATAATTTTTACCCAACAGGCCAATTGATCCAGTTATATTAGATGCTACAACTGGTAAATTCGCAACACATGCTTCAGAAATAACGTTTGCGCCACCCTCCATCCTAGAGCTTAATACCATTAAATCTGCAGTGGAATATTCTTTGCGCACTCGCCAATGAGGCACCTCTCCATACCAGCGGTAGCGGTCGTTGATGTTCATTTCCCGTGTGGCACGATTGGTCCATATAGACGTGTGTGCTTTACCAAATTGTTTTACCCGAATACGTGAATTTTCGGGTAATTTACGAACCGCATATGCGGTTCGTAAAGGGTCTTTTTCTTCACGTAAATGTCCCATTACACAAACGTCAAAAAATCTTTTATTCTTTTTGTCGTTGCGTGTAATAATTTTTGCAGATTGATAAATCACAGATACTTTTTTTCTATATGTTTTCGGAATTGCCAAGTGTGCAAGATCGTGAAGGGTTACTAGGGCATCAGCTATTTTGATTGAATGTAGTGTTGGTTTAGGGTGTGTTTTCATAAATCTATATAAATCAGTACCTGTCAAAGCAACAATTAAAGGACTATCGGGGTACCGAAAAGAAAATTCTTTAATGGGTCCAGCGCTACGCCATGCGTGTAATGCAACCATGGCGTCAAATTTTTTGCCATTGTATTTAGTCGCAACTTCGACTCGATGACCTAAGTCGGTGAGAATATTTTTCCATCTTATTGCGGTAGCTCGATTACCAGCTCGTGAGTGAGGCATTGCAGGAGTGATAAGTATAATTTTCATGTAAGTATGAATATAAATACGTTATTGTATTGTCTCTATACAATATTCATGACTTTTTTGCACTAGTTATAGTAATGAATTATAAACATGCCACTATAGAGTCACTAACTGCTGCATTGCTAGATGTGCGATCTAGAACATTGGCATTAATAGAAGGACTGAACGAACAACAATTACTAGGGCCAATGTTGGCGATTGTAAATCCATTGCGTTGGGAAATTGCACATGCTGCTTATTTTCATGAATTTTGGGTGTTGCGGCATTTAGGCAAACAACCACTACTGCGTTCAGATGTAGACGAGTTATTTGATTCAATTTCAATTCAGCATGAAGACCGCTGGGATTTACCGTTGCCCAATCTTAATGACACGTTTGAGTATATGAATGGTGTGCTTTGCGCCGAACTTGATCAACTTAAATCTATCGAGTTAGACAGTACCGCAAAGTACTTTTATCTGTTGGCATTATTTCACGAAGATATGCATACAGAAGCATTTACATATACTCGCCAAACATTAAGCTATCCGGCACCTAATTTTATAACAGAGCAAAAAACTGAAAATTCAAGTACTGATTTAAAACATGTAGATATAGACATACTGGGTGGTAAGTTTCAGCTTGGTGCTGAACGAAACGGAGAATTTATATTTGATAATGAGAAATGGGCACATGAAATTATTATAGCTCCGTTTAAAATTGCTAAATACGCCGTATCCAATGAAGATTATCTGGAGTTTGTTGAAGCAAAAGGCTATCAAGTTGAAAAATATTGGTGTCAGGCAGGTTGGCAATGGCGTTGTAAAGAAAAACTAAAACATCCTGTTTATTGGCGAAGAGACTCTGGGCATAGCTGGTTGCAAAGGATATTTGATCAATGGGTACCTTTGAATCTGACTCATGCCGTTATGCACATTAGTTGGTATGAGGCACAGGCATTTTGTCGTTGGGCAGGCCGGCGTTTACCAACTGAAGCGGAGTGGGAGTTTGCGGCAGCAAGTGAATCTGATACGCAAACTAATGGTATGACACCTAAAAGGGAGTTTCCTTGGGGGAATGAACTGGGCAAAAACAAGGCAAATTTAGATAGTAACCATTCGGGTGTTGTAGCCGTCGACGCATATCCTCAAGGTAAAAGTGCGTTTGGCTGTCAACAAATGATAGGTAATGTCTGGGAATGGACGGACACAACTTTTGCGCCTTATCCTGGTTTCTCACCAGATTGGTATACTGAATATTCACGTCCATTATTTGGCCATACAAAAGTACTACGCGGCGGTGCTTGGTGTACGCGTGGCAGAATGATGAGAAATACGTGGCGTAATTATTATGGTCCAGATCGAAATGATGTATTTGCGGGTTTTAGAACTTGTGCCAAATAATAGTGCCTATATAACTTTGTTCGACTAATCCGTCAGCACTATAAAAACACTTAATCAGCTAGGGATTATTAGCTATGCAAGTCTTAATTGTATTAACCTCGCACGATCAATTAGGCGAGACAGGTAGAAAGACGGGCTTTTGGTTGGAAGAATTCACCACACCATATTATGTATTTAAAGACCAGGGTGCTGATATTGTTCTAGCATCTCCGCAAGGTGGTTTGCCGCCACTTGATCCTGTAAGTGAATTACCGGAATATCAATCTGCATCAACAATGCGTTTTAAAAAAGATAAAACTGCACAGGATGAATTAGCAAATACAATTACTTTAATAGCAGCTGCAACAAAGCAATACGATGCCTTATTTTATCCAGGAGGTCATGGGCCATTATGGGATTTAGCTGAAGACACAACATCGATAAAATTAATTGAAACAATGTTTGTTGCTGGAAAACCAGTCGCTGCAGTTTGTCATGGCCCTTGTGTGTTTCGGTATGCAAAAAATTTAGATGGAACAGCATTGGTTAAAAACAAGCATGTAACAAGTTTTACTAATAGCGAAGAACAAGCTGTTGAGCTTAGCAATATAGTACCTTTTTCAGTTGAGGATATGCTGCGCCAAAATGGTGGAGACTTCACAAGAGCTACAGATTTTTGCAGTAATATAGCGGTAGATGATAATTTAATAACAGGACAAAATCCTGCATCTTCTAAGGCTCTTGCACAGGCCGTGCTGAATCAGCTTAAGTAATATAAATGCAATTATCAGAGAATAATAAATAATGAGTTGGTGGGGTAAATTAGCTGGGGGAGGTTTAGGGTTTGCACTAGGAGGCCCGCTTGGCGCTATGCTGGGCGCAATTCTAGGCCATCAACTTGATAAATCAGCTTCCCAACAGCGCCGACAAGTTGGTTTTGATCCAGGCTCGCAAGAGCGTACGCAAGCTGCATTTTTTACTGCAACGTTTTCGGTAATGGGACATATTGCCAAGGCCGATGGCCGGGTATCACCCCAAGAAATTCAGCTTGCCGAGCAAGTTATGGCACAAATGCATCTTAATAAAGAACAACGCAAAGCGGCTATTCAGCTTTTTAATCAGGGTAAGCAAGACGACTTTGTTATTGATGATGTGTTAGAACAGTTTCGTAAAGAATGTCGTCGCAAAATCACTCTGATGCAAATGTTTATCGAAATACAATTACAAGCTGCTTATGCCGACGGTGTGAAAGATCCTGCAGAAGAGCGTGTTTTAAGACATATTAGTAAGGTACTCGGGATTCCACATGCGGTACTCACACAATTAGAGTCTTTAATTTTTGCACAACAAAGAAGTTATCAATACTCTAGTGGAGGAGCTGCGCAACAGCCCTCGGCACTTGATATAAAAAATGCATATAAAATTCTGGGTGTTAATCAATCTGCAACAGATGCCGAAGTGAAAAAATCTTATCGTAAATTAATGAGTCAACACCACCCTGACAAATTAATAGCTAAGGGGTTGCCAGAGGAAATGATTGAGTTAGCAACTGATAAAACCCAAGAAATACAAAAAGCTTACGAGCGTATTAAGCAATATCGTGACAAATCTTGAGTTTAATAAAAGATGAAAATTAAATGGTCAATAATAATACTAGTCATAGTTTCTCGCTATGCATTTTCTGCAAAAGTTGAGCACGTAGATAATATACAACTAAAAGGGCTTATTAGTCAGGATGTGCCTGTCGTAGATGTGTGTACGTTTGTGGAGTGGAAGCAAACAGGTGTGATAGAAGATAGTTATTTAATGATGTTTTATGATGAGAAAGGTAACTATGACCTAAATAAATGACTAAATGATTTATCAACTATTGCCAGTAAAAATGAACCTGTCATATTGATTTGTCATTCAGGCAGTAGAAGTAAACAGCTTGCAAAATACTTAATTAAAGAGGTTGGTTATTAAGAAGTCTATAATGTAAAACGAGGCATTGCACATTGGGTTAAAAAAGGTAATCCTACTGTTACAGCTGATAATTTATAACTGCATAATATTTAATCTTCTGGGAAAAGAAGCAAAATCTTAAAGTAAACCTTATTGGTAAAATTATTATGACAAAACCTTATACAATTTTAATGTGGATGGTGGTTTTTGTGTTTGGCGCAGCTATCGCCATCACATTTGTCTACAATCCGGTATTGTTTGCTTTTCAAGCCAACCCTTGGTTTAACGGATTAATTTTATTCGTACTATTGATTGGGATTGTCTATAACTTCAGGCAAGTTTTTGGTCTATACAAAGAAATTGACTGGATAGTAACGTTTCGTAATGCTAAGAGCTCAAGGACGGCATCAAAAATTACAACTTTGCTTGCACCTATGGCGCGTATGCTGTCTAAGAAAGATAGTGATCGTTTTACCTTGTCCGCCACATCAATGCGATCATTATTAGATAGTATTGCTAATCGATTAGAAGAGTCCCGCGATATATCGCGTTATTTAATTGGTTTGTTAATCTTTTTAGGGCTGCTTGGTACATTCTGGGGGCTGCTCGTAACGGTGAATTCAGTCGGCGATGTTATTAAGAGTATGTCAACAGAAAGCGCCGATAGTTTATTGCTGTTTGATAATCTGAAGTCAGGTTTGCAGGAACCGTTATCAGGAATGGGGATTGCATTTAGTTCTTCATTATTCGGTTTGGCGGGCTCATTAGTGCTGGGTTTTTTGGATTTACAGGCGGGACATGCGCAAAGAAGATTCTTTAATGAGTTAGAAGAGTGGTTATCGGATGTTACACATCTTTCTTCTGGATCATTGCCAGGTGATGGTGAAGCGCCTGTACCTGTTTATGTGCAAGCGTTGCTAGAACAAACAGCTGATAGCATCAATAGTTTACAAAGGACGATGAGCGATCAAGTGAATGAGCGATCAAGATTGGATACACATCTTCTTACCTTAACACGCCAATTAGCTGAGCTTGGTGAGTATCTTAAACGTGATCAACAACCTTTTTCAGAAGAATTACGTAAAGAGTTACGCATTCTTACACGCACCATTGGTGGCTCATTGGCAAAAAAACAAGAATAGAAAATACTAATGTATAACACCCATATATCACGCCGTAATGTAAACATATGGCCAGGGTTTGTAGATGCTTTAGCTGCATTGCTTATGGTTATTATTTTCTTGTTGTTGATATTTTCAGTTGGGCAGTTTTACTTAGCAGATGCCTTGACCAGCAAAGAAAAAACACTTGTGAAGCTAGATGAACAAGTCACTCATCTTGCTGATTTATTAGCCCTTGAGAAAAAGAGCAGTGCCAAGCTGCAAAATAGAGTTGGTGAATTAGTTGCACAATTGTCGTCAAAAAACCAAGATCTTGAGAGATTGCAGACTGATATTGAATTATTAACAGAATTACGTCAGCAGTTGGAGCAAGAAACGGCAAGTCTTACAAGTAAACTCCAAGGTAGTGATGAAAGTCTGAAAGCAGAAAAAGAAGTTTCGGCTAAATCACTCGCTCAAATTGAGTTACTTAACCGGCAAGTTAAGGCATTGCGTGAGCAGCTTGGTGCCGTTTCAAAAGCTTTAGGGTTGGAGATGGATGTAGAAAATGAAAGCATAGAAAAGATAGCTGAACGTCTTAATGTCGCATTAGCTGAAAAAGCACAAGAGCTTGCACGTTATCGCTCTGATTTTTTTGGTCGTTTACGTGAAGTGCTGGGCGAGAATCCAGATATTCAAATTGTTGGTGATCGATTTGTTTTACAATCTGAATTGCTTTTTGAAAGTGGTTCGGCAGAACTTGGTGAAAAGGGTAGATCCCAAGTAAGCAAATTATCTGCAACGCTTAATTCGGTGGCAGCAACAATCCCTGATGATATTGACTGGATTGTACGTATTGATGGGCATACGGATAGACGACCTATCAACACAGAAGAATACCCATCAAATTGGGAGTTATCCACTGCCAGGGCACTGGCAATAGTAAGATTCATGATTAAACAGGGTGTATCTGCAAAAAGACTGGCAGCTACTGGATTTGGTGAGTTTCATCCTCTTGATCCCACTAAAACTGCTGAAGCCTATGCAAAAAATAGAAGAATAGAAATTAAGTTAACAGCTAGATAAGATATTCACTGCTTCTCATCTATTGAATGTAAAACATCTTTAAGCATTGCTTTAATTAGTATTTTGCCTTTTTGCTTTGTTGCTAAACGCGCATCACCGTAAACACCACTTGGTGTATAGTTCGGCTTATCTTCATGGCATCGGTTAAATGGGCTAGATAGTTTTGCTTTTGTGCAGGTTTCTGCCAGTGCCATATTTACTTTATCTGGTGCAATTGCGAGCATGATTGAAGTTTCAATTTCATCTGCATGAGAGCCATATTTTTCTTGTTTTATACTATTTTCGGCCATAGCAAAATTTCTGCCACTGTAAACATTTATTAGTGTAATTACTTCTTCACCTTTGTAGTAATTTATAACTTTATTAAGTGGAGGGATCGTACTGATACCAGTATTTAAAACAAATATATTTGTAGCACCACTAGAAACTATGTTATTAATTATTTCAGATACCATATTTCTAAATGTTTTCTCATTTAAGTTGCAACTACCGGGGTAGTTTACGAAAGCCGGATAATAGCCATAGCTTACAGTAGGCCATATCACAGCATTTATTTGACTGACGATTTGATCTACTAGCCATTCAGCTTGAATATAATCTGTAGACATGGGTAAGTGTTTACCATGTTGTTTGCAAGCCGCTGCGATAGGGAGGATTGCTATAGCATTGTTTTGTATAGCTTGCTCTATTTCTACCCATGTTCGATCTGTAGCGCGTATACTTTTGCTCATATCTTAATTATTAATTAAATTTTAAACGACCATTTTCTCTTAAACCTATAATTTCGTATACACTAACCTTATTACTAAGAGCCTAGTAACATGAATATTTCAAAATATTTTCCTAAAGAAACTTTTGCAGAACGTACAGTATTTGTTACTGGTGGAGGAAGTGGGATCAATTTTGGTATTGCTGAATGTTTTGCAGCACTAGGCGCAAACGTTGCGATCTGTGGTCGTACTGATGAAAAGCTTGATAATGCAAAAAGCAAGTTAGAAGAAATGGGTGTAAAAGTACATGCTATCGTTGCAGATGTTAGGGATTTTAATGCACTGCAAGATGCTTGTGATGAAATTCAAATTGCACTTGGCCCTATAACAGATTTAGTCTGTGGGGCAGCAGGAAATTTCTTATGTGCTGCAAATGAAATGAGTGCAAACGCTTTTCGCACTGTTGTCGATATTGATTTAATGGGTTCATTTAATGCTGCAAGAGCGGCATTTGAACAACTTAAACAAACTAGAGGGACGATTTTAATGGTGTCTGCGGGACAGGCATTTATACCCTATTCCCATCAAAGTCATGCAGGTGCAGCTAAAGCAGGTGTTGAAAGTCTGATGAAAAACTTGGCTTTGGAATGGGGGCGTTTTGGTATTCGTGTTAACAGTGTAGTGCCGGGTCCGATTGAGGGTACCGAAGGCGTAAAAAGACTTAGTAATGAAAAACAAAAACAAATGCTATTAAAAGCGATTCCACTCCAACGCTTGGGTCAATCAACAGAGATAGGACAGGTAGCCGTATTTTTATCTTCGCCTCTAGCTGCTTATATTACCGGGGCACAGATTATTTGTGATGGTGGCATGCATTTGTCTGGCTCGGCTTTGTTTAATATGAGTGTCAGCCAAAAAGAATAAAAAGCTTTAACTTATTTTATTATTTACAGAATCAGGATGATATTCTTCTTCGAACATAACCCATACAGCTAGAAAAAATGCTGCAATAATAGGTCCAATTACAAAGCCAGAAAGTCCAAAAATACTCAATCCTCCAAGCGTACTAAGTAAGATTAAATAATCAGGCATCTTAGTGTCGCGGCCAACTAGTATAGGTCGTAGTATATTATCAATCATGCCAATGAAGGCCGCACCAATGATAAGCAAAATTATTCCTTTAAACCAATCGCCGTTGGCCATAAAGATAATGGCAGCAGGTCCCCATACAATTGCTGAACCTACAGCAGGTAATATGGACAAACCGATCATAATAACCCCCCAAAACACAGCAGATTCTATGTCTAACAACGCAAATGTTATGCCGCCCAGTGTTCCTTGAATAATGCCAACAACAAGCGTGCCTTTTATAGTAGCGCGTGAGACTTCTGCAAACTTAGATAACAAATGCCGCTCTGATTCGTCTCCAATCGGTAGTACACGTATAATCAATGCAACTAATTTTTCACCATCTTTTAGGAAGAAAAACAGCATATATAGCATTAACAAAAACAACACAGTAAACCTTAGTGTGTTTTGCCCGATATTTAATAAGTTAGTGGCAATCCATTGACTTGCATTTAATGCTGTGTCTGAAAATCCTTCTTTTAGCTTTTCAAAGTCTATACCTACTTTTGCAAGTGAATCACTCACGATGGGGAGACTTTGTTGTACCCATGCTATGGGTTTGGAAAAATCATACTCGCCAGCACGAATATCATTGTAGAGCTGTGCACCTTCATTAATCATAGCGATTGAAAGCATTATAGTCGGTACAATCACGACAATTAATATGATCACTAAAGTTACAAATGAACTTAGCGTGGCACGCCCTTTAAAATATCTGTGTAAAAATTTATAGACTGGAGTGAATAAAACAGCAAAAGTGATGGCCCAAAGAATAGGTTCAAAAAAAGGTTTGAGTAAAAATACGAAGCTACATGTTGCAGCAACTAGTAAAGTAAAAAAGAAAATATGCTTTATCAAGGTTTAAATCTGTTTCTATTTTAGTTTAAGTATTTGACTGTAAT
This sequence comes from Gammaproteobacteria bacterium, assembly GCA_965223115.1. Taxonomy (GTDB): domain Bacteria; phylum Pseudomonadota; class Gammaproteobacteria; order UBA4575; family UBA4575; genus CBDCUI01. The sequence continues at coordinate 2,130,284 of OZ244982.1, read as the reverse complement.
GGCTGTTTGTTACCGATTTGTAAAAGGCTAGGTAATAAAATTAAAGTAAAAGCTGTGCTTACGGCCATACCTCCGACAATTACTCCAGCCAGCCCTTTATAAAGTTCTGTTCCAGCCCCAGGAATAATCAATAAAGGTAACATACCGAAAATACTGGTTAACGTACTCATTAATATAGGGCGCAAACGTATACGTACAGATTCTCGCACTGCATTTTGTCTTGATTTACCTTGGCGCTCCGCTAAGCGCGCTTGATGTACTAGCAATATAGCGTTGTTGACAACTAGTCCTAATAAGATAATAAATCCTAGCATAGTTAATAAATCTGCTGGCAGGTCCAGAATTCTTAACATGAGTACACCACCAACCGTCGCGAGCGGCAAAGCTAAAATAACCAATATGCTATCAATAAAAGATCTGAATAACGCACTGATTAACAGATAAAGAATAATAACAGCGAGTATAAAACTATTTTTAAAGTTGTTTATAGCAGTATTGAGTTTGTCTGCAGATCCACTGATATGAATTTCTCCATCTTCAGCAAGCTCTTTTTCAATTATCGGTATGATTTCCTGTTTAATTTTTGCAATTGCAATTTCTAGTGGCATGCCTTCAGGAGGACGTAATTCTAATGTAATCGTACGTCGTCGATCTAAACGCCGAATGACATCAGGGCCAGCGGTACGTTTGATATCAACGAGTTCACTTAAAGGTAATATTCCACCATTTGGAGTAAATAATGGAATTGCAGCTAATTGTTCAGGTGTTTGCCATGGTTGAACACGTGCATAGATGTCTAATTGTTTTTCGCCGTTAAAATATTCCCCGACAAATAGGCCTTGCCCCAGTAAGCTTGTAATTTTAGCCATAATAGTTCGGTCCCATCCAGCCTCGACAAGTCGATCTTCAATAGGTGTTAATTGTAACTCTGGTTCTGCAAGTTGGAGTCCAGGACGTGAAATTGCGCGTACTCCAAATACTGCTGGTATTTGGATATAAGCACTTTGTGCTGCTCTAAGAAGATTTTCAATATTATTACCTTGAATATTTATATCAATTTCTGTTCGACCACCTACTCCACTAAATAATGATGCTTTTTGAACTCTTGCAAAGGTGTCTGGGAAACCATCCACGGCTTCACTTACTACTTTTAAAACTTTATCAACTTCCTGTTTACTTGTTTTTTCTGCCCTTGCGCCTAAAAAAATAGAACCAGAGTTTGCAACGAAAAAGTAATGTTTAATTTTGGGAGATTTCTTGCCATCAATATAAGGCTGCATGCGTTTTGCAATTACCTTTCCCATTTCATTTTCAATATGTTCGATGTTAACACCAGGTGGTGGTACTACAATTCCAAATACTAGATTTCTATTTCCAGATGGAAGATAGTTTGTCTTGGGGAATATTAATAAAGTTATAGCGATAGAGATTGTAATGAGTCCAATTATCCATAGCCAACGTTGTAAAGGGTTTTTTGTCAAACGCATTATTGATGCTGTTGATTTGTCCCACCATGAGTTATGTTGATCTTGTAAGTCTAAGTTTTTAGTAAATTTAAAAGCAGCAGTTGGAATAACTGTACAGGCAACAACGAGAGAGGTGGCTATGGCAGCAGATATAGCTATGGCGAGATCAGAAAATAGTTGACCGCTTTGGTCTTTTATAAAAATTACCGGTAAAAATATTGCAATAGTAGTTAAAGTCGAAGCTAATAGTGCTGGCCAGACTTGTTTGGTACCTTCTATAGATGCTTCCTTGGGTGTTGAACCTCGCTCTCTAATACGCACAATATTCTCTAAAACAATGATGGCTGCATCCATGACCATGCCAACGGCAAAGGCCATGCCTGCTAGAGAGATTACATTCATAGTACGGTTTGTGATATTCATAACGATAAATGCGATGAATAAACATAGCGGTATGGTCAAAGTAACGATTAACGTTGCACGAAACTTTCTGAGAAACCACCATAAAATTGCGACGGCTAATAAAACACCTAATGCTAGATTGTTGCGAAGTAATTCAATTGCACTGTCGATGTATATAGTTTCATCATAGACTTGTTTGATATTTAAATTTGCTCTTTTTAAAGGCCCTTCCTCGATTTCATTAACAGCTTTGCGTAGATCACGCATGATTTCTAAAACATTTACACCGGCTTCACGATATGCATTGACAGCTATCGATTGTTCGCCGTTATTGATTACAAAATTGTTACGATCGATAGTGCGGACTTCTACATTGGCTATGTCGCGTAATGCAACTGGTTTGCCATCACGCCACTCAATAATCAGTTCACTCAGTTCATGTGGGTTAAGCGAGCCAATGTAACGAATACTGTAATTTCGTTTTCCAACACCTACAGTGCCACCGGATATGTCTTCATTATTACCTGCTAATGAGGCTGCATTTGGTAGATCAATGCCTAATCCTGCAGCTTTATATGGGTCGATAGTAATTCGAACTTCATAGGCATGTCCGCCACGCACTTCAGATAGAGCAACACCTGCAACGCGCTCAAAACGAGTTTGAATTGTTTCCTCTACAAAATCTCTGTACGTTTCAATTGGGCGAGGGTTATTTTGATTGGGCTTAATAATGAACCAGGCAATGGGTCGGCCACGTCCACCTGCTGTGCGCAATAAAGGTTCGCTGGCATCTTCTGGAAAATTGCGAATCTGATTGAGTCGGTTTATTACTTCAATTAAGCCACGATTTAAATCATAATCCACTTCGAAGGTAATCGTAATTTTTCCTCTTCCACGACTGGCTTCCGATAATAATTCTCTCATACCCGGCAAACCGCGTAATTGTTTTTCTTGTGGCTCTATAATTTCAGATTCAATTTCCTCTGGAGCGGCAGCACGCCAGTTTGTTGTGATCACAATCACTGGTCTCTCAATTTCTGGTGTGAGCTGTATGGGTAGACGAGTTAAAGCAATCGTTCCAAATAAAATAACCAATAAGCAAGCAACTAAAGTTGCAACTGGGTTATTAATTGCAAATTTAATAAGATTCATGACTCCGCATGTTGCACTTGTATACTAACTCGAGCACCAGGACGAAGATTTTCTCCACCACGTGTCACTATTTGATCGCCCACTTGGATATCACCAAGTACTTCTATATATTCAGCTTTAGCTATTCCCGTTTTTACAGAAACCCTTTCTGCTATGGATTGGTCGTTAATACGAAAAACATATATTCCTTCACGACGTAGCACTAAAGCATCACGTGGTATAAGCGTGGCTTCACGTGGATGAGCAGTTGGGATGGCGACACGTAATAGATTTCCTGCACTTAATGATTTGTCAGATGCCGTGATTCGTAATTCATATAGACGTGAAACATCTCCTCCAACCGGAACAAGTGTGCGGACTTTACCTTCCCTAACTAATTTTCCATTTGTGTAGTTAAGCGATGTGCCTATAGCAATGAATTGTAACGCGCTAGCAGGAATATGAGTCTGGATTTCAAGGTTGTTTGTGCTTACCAGACGCAGGATTGTTGCTCCGTCATCCGCCCACTCTCCAGCTTGCAGTAATCTTTCCGAAACTACGCCATCAAAAGGGGCGACAATACTAGTTCTTTTTAAGCGTTCTTGTGCTTGTACTAAACGCGATTTTGCTGATGCAATACTGCTTCTTGCGACAGCTTGATCTGAGATGGCTTGGTCAAGCTGATTCTGGGCAATGTTGTTATTGCGTACTAATTTTTGAAAACGTTCTACTTCTTTAGTGTGGAAATCAAACTTAGCTTGTTCGCTTTGAATGGTTGCTTGTTCTTCTATTACTTGCTGTTTAATAAATATATCGTCTAGTTTTGCAACAAGATCACCTTTCTTTAAAGTATCCCCTACATCTGCAACCCAAATAATATGCCCTGAAATTTCACCTGATAAATTAGCATCATCACGACTAATGACAGTTGCACTATACAGGGCAGTAGGAGCAATTGATTTTTTCACAGCCTTGGCAACAGTGACCAAAGCAGGAGGCGGACCTTGGTTTTCTTCAGCTAATAATAAAGGACTAAATAAATAAAAAATTAAAAAAACAATTGTAAATATATGGCTCATAAAAAGATTGTATACGAAGACCTATTCTATTATTAGTGAAAGTGAATAAGTTGTACTAGAAAAAGTAGGGTTTAACTTAATGCACCACCACAACTGCTACCTTGGCCAGCAGTGCATCCATAACAGTGGTCTGCCACAGTAATAGTATTATTTTCTAGATCAGAATTAATGATCTCTGACAGATGTGTACGAAATTGGTCATTGTAAGGTAAAGCTAAGCCTAGCATTTGGTTAAAATCACAGTCATAGACATATCCTTGCCAATCTACACTTAGTAAAGAACGACACATAACAGACTGTAAATTTTCCGCAACATATGCATTACGTAGGATCTGCATATATTCGTCTAATTTTCCTTGACTTATTAAAGTACTACCAAATCGTTTAATGGGCATATTTGTAATCGTGAACAGGTGATCAAAGCTCACACCATATTTCGCTAAATATTCATGGTAATCTTTTTCTAATGATTGCTGTGGTGGGGGTAGCTGTGTGCCTTGTGGGTTATATACCAAGGTCAATTTAAGTTTTTTATTTCCTTTCCCGTAACCTTGTTCATTAAGCTTCTTTAGGCCTCTTATGCTTTTATTGAAAACACCTTTGCCACGTTGTTTGTCAACATTTTCTTTAAGATAACAGGGCAAAGAAGCTACAATTTCTACTTCATGGGCAGCTAAAAATTCTGCTAAATCTTCTTGTTCAGGCTCTCCTAAAATAGTTAAGTTACAGCGATCAATAATCGTGCGTGATTGTTCGTGTGCGGTGATAACTAAGTTCCTAAAAAGAGGATGGAGTTCTGGAGCGCCACCAGTTAGATCTAAAGTTTTAATATTTTGTGTCTGCATGTAATCAATTACTACATTTAGATTTTCTTGCGACATCATTTCTGTCCGACTAGGGCCTGCATTAACATGACAATGTGTACAAGATTGATTGCAGCGGTAACCAAGATTGACTTGTAGCGTATCGACTTTTTCTCTGCTTATTTTTGGAAAATCTGTTTGTTTTAAAAAATGTAAGGTCTCATGCATATTTATATTTGCTTATGTAAGGTTTAATTACATTGCATAGAATGAAATTTTTTTACCCATTGTAGTAATTTTTCTGGTGCGTGAGATTTTTTCCATTCCCCAGCTACAAATTTATTTGCTTCAGCTAACGTTGGATAAATATGAATTGTGCCAAGTATTTTATTTAATCCTATACCATGTTTCATGGCTGATACGTATTCTGCAATAATATCTCCAGCATGATCACCTACGATCGTTACACCTAATATTTTATCTTTATTAGGTACAGTTAGAACTTTGATTACACCATGTGCTTCTTCATCGGCAATGGCACGGTCCAAATCAGAAATATCATAGCAAGTTACTTCATACTCCATCTCTTGTTGTTTTGCATCTTGTTCATTAAGACCAACACGTGCGACTTCGGGTTCAGTAAATGTGCACCAAGGTATGACAGAATAATCAACTCGAAATTTTTTGAAAGTTCCAAACAATGCATTTACACATGCATACCAAGCTTGATGCGCTGCAGTATGAGTAAACTCATATGGCCCTGCTACATCGCCACAAGCATAGATGTTTGGATATTTTGTTTGTAAGTATTCGTTTAACTCAAGTTTGCCATTTTTTTGTAACTCAATCTCTAGGTCTTTCTCCCATAGATTAGTAGGATTTGCGCGCCTGCCAACAGCTACTAGCAAACAATCGAATGGGATATGAATCGTTTCATCGTTATTATTGCATATTAACTGATCGTTTCCTTCATGTTGAATAATTCCTTTTGCAGTGTACCCCGTGAATAGTTTTACGCCATCTCCTTTTAGGCTTTCAGTGATAAAATTAGATATTTCTTCGTCTTCTCGTATCATGATACGTGGAGTCATTTCGATTAAGGCGACCTCTGTGCCAAGGCGAGCAAAGCTTTGTGCAAGCTCACAACCGATAGGTCCACCGCCTAATATAATCATTTTTTTTGGCAGTTCGCGCAAATCCCAAATCGTATCCGAAGTGTGATATTTGATTTTATCCAGACCAGGAATGTTGGGTACAAATGGTTTGGCGCCGGTTGCAATAATAATATTTTTACTTGTTAATAAATTTCCATTAACTTCTACTGTCCAAGGATCTTTAATTTTTGCTTCTCCTTGAACACAATCCACACCTAAATTTGTATAGCGATCTATTGAGTCGTGAGGTTCTATTTTTTTTATTACGTTTTGTACACGCTCCATGATGTCATTAAAGTCAAACTGTATATTTGTGGGTTTGCAGCCGTATTTATCTGCATTTTTTACTTGCGATATAAATTTTGCGGAACGAAGTAGTGCTTTTGATGGTACGCAGCCGGTATTTAAACAGTCGCCACCCATTTTATCTTTTTCAATTAACGTCACTTTGGCTTTAACTGCTGCGGCAATATAGGCGGATACTAGACCGGCTGAACCAGCACCGATCACAATTAAGTTGCGATCAAATTTTTTAGGTTTAGTAAATTTTGCATAGATACGTCTAGTTTTAAAGATGGATAAGATTTTTTTTGCTAGCCAGGGGAAGATAGCTAATAGTGCAAACGCACCAATGATTCCAGGAGTAAAAATTCCATCTAATGATTCAATATCTGCTAGTTGAGTACCTACGTTTACAAATACAAACGAACCGGCAATCATACCTAAAAAACTGGTTACTAAAAAAGTGAGTGTTCGCATGGGGGTCAAGCCCATGACGATATTGATAATAAAAAATGGAAAAACAGGTATGAGCCGAAGGGTAAATAAATAAAAGGCGCCATCTTTTTTAATGCCTTTGTTGATGGCTTCTAGTTTGTCTCCAAATTTATTTTGTACTAAATCATGAAATACATAACGGGAAAACCAAAAGGCTATAGTTGCACCAAAGCTCGCGGCCAGTAATACAGTGATCATGCCTAAGGGCAGGCCAAAAATTGCTCCAGCTAAAACAGAAAGTACTCCTGCTCCTGGTAAGGAGAGTCCAGTAACAGCTAAATATAGGAAGAAAAAAAGTATAACTGTTTTTACGGGATGTGAGCTGTAATAATCAGTTATAAGTTGTTGTTTAGATTTGATATAGGATAAGTCAAAATACTGGTGTAAATCAAAAACAAAGAATCCTACTATTAACAATGCGATGAAAATTAAGACAATGATTTTTTTCATTTTTATGTATAGTTGAAAAACCAACAAGTTTATTTGTTATTCAAGAGTAGATTCAGGCTTTAAGCTGTGATTACAATACCAGCAATTTAAATAAATTATTTCAATTATGCGTTTAACTACATGCAAATATAAAAATCAAGATTATCTCGCTGTTATACAAGATGATGTTTTATTAATCCCTGTTATGAATACTAATAGCTCATATGAGCTGAATAGCATGCTACAGTTGATCGAAGGTGGTGAGCAATCCTTACAGCAGTTAAAAAATATAATTGGGCAATCAAACCCTGATGAGTGGATACCCCTGTCAGAAGTAGAGCTGTTGTCACCTATTCCAAGGCCACGTCAAAACATCATGTGTCTGGGCTGGAATTACATAGAACACGTGGAGGAAACTACGGGTAAAACATTAGAGGCACCAAAATTACCAAAACACCCAATAGTGTTTACAAAAGCGGCATCTAGCATGAATGGACCGTACGCAGATATACCCATAAACCTTGAAATTTCTGACAAAATGGATTGGGAAGTAGAGTTGGGTGTGATTATTGGCAAGGGGGGTAAACGTATTTCCTCTGTAGATGCCCTTAATCATGTATTTGGCTATACCATTATTAATGATATTTCAGCACGAGATTTTCAGAAGAAACACAAACAATTTTTTATTGGTAAAAGTTTTACAGGTGCGTGTCCAATGGGCCCTTGGATTGTAACCGCGGATGAAATTCCTGATCCTCAGTCACTTGATTTGAAAAGTATTGTTAACGGCGAAATAAAGCAAGATTCAAATACTAAATTTCAGATTTTTGATGTCGCAACAGTAATCGAATCACTGTCGAAAGGAATGGAGCTTGAGCCGGGGGATATTATCGCTACAGGCACACCCAGTGGGGTTGGTTATGTCAGAAATCCACCAGAGTATTTAATGCCAGGTGATGTTGTAGAATGTGAGATTGAATCAATTGGCAAAATTAGAAATTCTGTTGTTGAGTTGAAATGAATTATTTAAGCATGGTTTTAAAAGCATCTTGTAAACCTTCCATGTAGGTTTGCTTGGATAGTAAAAATCCATTTCCATGCCCTCCACTAAGCTCGATAAATTTTTTTGGTTGCTTGGCTATTTCAAACTTTGTTTTAGCATGTGCAAATGGAATCACTTCATCATCTATGCTGTGAATGAACACAATAGGACATGAAATATATTCTAGTTTGTGTATTGTTTCATACCTATGTTTAACGATTAAATTTGTTGGCATGAATGGATAATGTATTTTGGATACATCCACCATAGAAGTAAATGTTGATTCTAAAATCAACATTGCAGGAGATGTATGTTTTGCTAACTCAGCTGCAACACCGCCGCCCAGTGAGCGACCTGCAATAATAATTTGTTCCGGCTTTATATCTTTTTTATGAAGCAGATATTTCCATGCCGCAATGGCATCCAAATAAGTCCCTTGTTCACTTGGTTTACCGGAGCTTTTGCCAAAGCCTCGATAATCAAAAATTAGCAAATTTAAACCTAGGTTATGGAATATTTGTATTGTTTCTAATCGATGTGAAATATTTCCGGCATTGCCATGCATAAATAAAACAGTTTTCCTATCGGCATGATCAGTTGTGTTTGCAGGTATAAACCAAGCATGTATATTTTCGTCATCTTTAGTTTTAATGATTATGTCTTCATGGTTTAAATTAATGTCAGCGGGTGTCGCTTCTAGTTCACGACTAGGCATATGTGGGGCATAAATGAATAATGCTTGTGTAAAATAGATAGCAAGCATGGCAAGCAGATAGAATATTACAATAGCGAGAATTATTTTTATAAACATGTATTTGCTTCACCAGGTATAAACTATAACTATACTAAAATTAAAATGCTGTCTCATCGCATACAAAATAATTTTCAAACCGCATTGTTAGTTTGTGGCATGGTGATTCTATTGGGTTTTTCCGGTTATTTATTATTTGGAACGATCGGCTTATTTATCCTTGTAATAGGCGGCATATTTTTTATGTTTGCAGGGCCTCGCGTGACGCCAAAATTAGTTTTGCGCATGTATAAGGCCAAGCCTATTGAACTCGAAGAAGATACTCAGCTATTTGCTATTGTGAAGGAGCTCGCCAAAAGAGCAGGCTTATCAATTGTCCCCAAAATCTACTATATTCCTAGTAAAATGATAAATGCATTTGCTACAGGTACTCGTCAAAATGCACTGATTGGGATTACGGATGGAATATTGCGAGTCTTAAATGGCCCCGAAATCACGGCTGTTTTAGCACATGAGATCAGTCACATTAAAAATAATGACATTAAAGTGATGAGTATTGCTGATACGATTACAAGAGTTACACATACATTATCAGGAGTGGGGCAATTATTGTTATTAGTTAATCTCCCTTTAATCATTGCAGGACAGGGGTCTATTTCCTGGTTTGGAATTGCGTTGTTAATATTTGCTCCAAATATAGCGGCATTGATGCAGCTCGGCCTATCAAGAACACGCGAGTACGATGCGGATTTAGGTGCTGCGGAGCTCACAAATGACCCGCTTTCTTTAGTTTCTGCTCTACAAAAGCTTGAACGGTTACACGCAGGGGTTTTACAAAGAATTATGTTGCCAGGGCGAAAAGTTCCGGAACCCTCGTTATTACGTACACACCCACATACACATGATCGAATAGAACGTCTAATAAAAATGGAAAAAAGCTTGCAGCAACAATCTACTAAAATGACGAGTTCAGATTCATGGCATACAAACCTGTTACCAAGTTCGGATACTAAATCCCCAAGATGGCATTTAAATGGCTTATGGTATTAATATAGAGAGTACATATGGATATTAAACAACGCGTAAGTGAAATTTTTGCTCAAGAGGCACAGGCAATATCCTCAATACCCGTTACAGATGACTTTGAACATGCCGTAAAGTTATTGCTTGAATGTAGTGGTAAAGTACTGACCACTGGTATGGGCAAAGCAGGTCATATTGCCAATAAATTTTCTGCAACACTTTGTTCAACGGGCTCACCTGCTTCTTTTTTACATCCTGGTGAAGCTGCACATGGGGATTTAGGTTTAATAGAAGAAAATGATGCCATAGTGGCTTTTTCTACAAGCGGTAAAACTAGAGAAGTATTGGATGTTTTAAATGCCGGCCGTGAGCTTGGTTTGCATACAGTAATAGGCATTACTTCGCATCCTGATTCTATGCTAAGAGATTTAAGTGACGTTGTAATAGATATGGGCGAAATTAAAGAGGCCTGTGGTTTAGATTTGACCCCTACATCTAGTATGGCCGTGATGCTCGCTATAAGTGATGCACTGGCGTTGCTATTAATGGAGTTAAAAAACTTTGATAGAGAAGATTACGGGAAACGACATCATGGCGGTTATCTGGGTCGTAAAGCACGTGATCCAAGCTAGTTAATTAATATAATAATATTTGTGGCTATGCTGCGTGCTAGGGCATTAGCTTGGCTCACATTATTAGTGTTAGAGGCCTGTTCTTATGCTACAAAAATACTTTTTCTGCGTATTCATTTCTTTATTAATTTGTTTACCTGTAACGCATGCAGAGGGTTTTGGAAAATATTCAGTGGATAAAACCACTACTTGCACAAATCATCCATTGTCGCTAAATGGTGCTGGAATTCGCAAGAAACTATTTATAAAACTGTATATAGCTGCTTTATATGTTGACCGTAAAATAAATGATGTAGATAAGTTAATGCAATTGGATCAACCGCTGTGTATGCGTCTGCATATTGTCTCTTCAAAAATTACTGCAAAAAAAATGATTAAAGCAACTCATGAGGGGTTCGTAAATTCAACTCGAGGTGATACATCAAGCATTGCAAAAGAAATTGAAACATTCTTAAACTGGTTAAAACAGCCTATAAACAAAGGCGATGTGTTTGAATTTTCATTTACACCACAAAATACCATAACTATTTTAAAAAATGATGTTCGCTTGGGAAAAATAACTAATCAAAAGTTTGCTTCAGCACTTTTTGGAATTTGGTTAGGAGATAATCCAGTGCAGACAGATTTAAAAAATAAGCTTTTGGGTAAATAAAAATACATATGCAACGTGATCTACTAATAATCAGACATGCAAAATCTAGCTGGAGTCATGCAGGTTTGAGTGATTATGAAAGGCCACTGAATAAAAGGGGTCTTAAAAATGCTTCTGAAATGGGTCAGCGTCTTGCCGATAACAAATGTCAGGTGGACCATATGGTTTCAAGTCCTGCTTTACGTGCCATTACTACAGCAAAATTAATCGCAGCTAAAATAGATTACGATATAAATAATATTGTTTTGAAACATGATATTTATGAGGCTGGGTTAAATGCTTTGCTAGATATTATTCATAATTTAGATAATAAATATTATAGCGTTGCACTGATTGGACATAATCCGGGTTTTACTTATTTAAGCAACTATTTATGTCATGCAGACATAGATAATTTACCAACCTGTGGAATTATACAAATTCGTTTTGATATAGATACTTGGCCTAATATCTCTGAAAATAATGGCGAATTAATATTCTTTGATTATCCTAAAAATAAATAATCTATGCCACAGTTAAAACAAAAATTTACTTCCTTTGATTTACCTACTGGGCGTGTGATAGCAAAAAAATACGAAGTTATTTCCAAACTAGGTGGTGGTTGGGAAGGAGAGGTTTATAAAATTCTTGAGATTAGTACAGGAATAGAACGTGCAGCTAAGTTCTTCTACCCAAATCGAAACGAAAATAATAAATCTTCAAAATTTTATGCTAAGAAGCTTCATAAGCTTCGTCAATGTCCAATACTTATCCAGTATCATACAAAAGAAAATTTTGTTTTTAAAAGAATACCTGTAACGGTTCTCATTTCAGAATATGTAGAAGGGCAACTACTTTCGGAGTTTATAAAAACATTTCCAGGTAAACGTTTAACACCTTATCAAGCGTTACATCTTCTTTATGCGTTGACTAAAGGAATTGAATGTATACACAGCCTAAATGAGTATCATGGGGATTTGCATTCAGACAATATTATTGTAAATAAATTTGGATTGGAGTTTGATTTAAAGCTTGTGGATTTGTTTTCCGCAAAAGAATCAAAACGAGAAAGTCGAAAATTCGATATCTTAACTCTCATTCAAGTATTTCATGAATCACTTGGTGGCGCTAAGTATTATGCAAAACATCCTGATGAAATTAAATATATTTGCTGTGGTCTGAAGTCAAATTTAATTTTGAAAAAATTTAAGACAGTAGGGCAGTTACGCAGACATATTGAAAATATGGATTGGGATTAAGTTTATCAACTAAAACTAATTTGTTAATAAGATAAAATTTAGTTGTGAATATAAGGAGCAAAATATTTACATGGGTAAAATATATGAAGAAATAAATAATGATTTACAAAAGTGGATTAAGCAACAGAAAATATTTTTTGTTGCCACAGCACCATTATCAGAACATAGTCATGTTAATTGTTCGCCTAAGGGTGGTGACACTTTTTGTATTATAGATTCACATACCGTTGCATATTTGGATTTTACCGGCAGTGGCATCGAAACCATTTCACATTTGCGTGAGAATCAACGCATATTAATTATGTTTTGTGCATTTGAAGGAGCACCAAAGATAGTACGGCTGCATGGCAAAGGAGAGATTTTCTTTCCAACTGATGCTGAGTTTAGCGCCTTAGAAAAAAACTTCACATCAAGTGCTGGAACAAGGTCAATCATAAGAATCCAAGTGGAGCGAATCAGTGATTCATGTGGATTTGGTGTACCAATTATGAAGTTTAAATCGCACCGTGATGATCTTGAACGTTGGGCAGAAGCTAGAACTACGCAAGAGCTTGCTCAATATCGAAGTAAGAAGAACAAAACAAGTATAGATGGCCTGCCTGGCTTGGATAATCGCTAGTTTCATTGGATTCCACTTGGTTTAGATTGGGTTATAATACTTAAAAAAGTAATGGAGGATCATAATGGCCAAGTATCGATCCGCACCTCCTCAGTTGTCAGGCGAGCTATTTCTTACAGATGGCGGTATTGAAACTAGTATGTTGTTTCATGAAGGTATAGATCTACCCTATTTTGCAGCTTTTCCTTTGCTTAATGACCCAAAGGGGCAAGACGTACTAAAAAAATATTTCCATAATCATTGTGCAATTGCTAATAAATATAATGTTGGTTTCATATTAGAAGCCATTACATGGCGTGCAAGTATGGGTTGGGCTGAAAAACTTGGTTACTCAAAACAAGGTTTGGATGAAATGCTGCATAATGCAATTGAATTTTTAATACCATTTAGAAATGAATATGAAAACGAGAATACAAAAATGGTTATCAGTGGTTGTATTGGACCACGTGGTGATGGTTATGTGCCGGGAGAATTAATGACAGTAGAAGAAGCGGAAGATTATCATGCCCTACAAATCGAAACGTTAAGCCAAACGGATGCAGACATGGTTACCGCTCTTACTCTTAATTACGTCGATGAAGCGATTGGTATCGCTCGTGCAGCAAAATCATTTGATATGCCTGCAGTTATTTCTTTTACCGTGGAAACAGATGGCAAGCTTCCAACTGGACAGTCTTTAAAAGATGCAATTGAGCAGGTTGAATTAGAGACTAATCAATCACCAATCTATTATAAAATAAATTGTGCCCACCCCTTACATTTTGAAGATGTAGTATCTACAGGTGAATCATGGTTACAAAAGATTCGTAGTTTACGTGCTAACGCATCTACACGTAGTCACGCTGAACTTGATGAGGCTGAAGAATTAGATGAAGGAAATCCTGCTGAGTTAGGTATGCAATACCAAGAACTAAGAAATAAATTACCAAATTTGAATGTATTGGGTGGCTGTTGTGGTACAGATCATCGTCATATCGAAGCAATTTGCAAGGCTTGCACTTACCAATAGCTTTCAGTGGTAATTTGCCCAGGGCTTCTGCGTAAGTTTTTCTTTAAGCCTTTTTCTGTTAATGCCTTGCGTGTATCCACTAGCATATCTGGGTTACCACAAATCATTACTTGAGAAAATTCAGGAGTAATTTCGAGATTGGCTTTTTCCTCAAGTGTTCCGTTTAATATGGCTGCAGGAATTCTTCCACCTAAAGCAAAATCTGTTTCTTCGCGGCTGACAAAAGGGATTATTTGGAAGCGACTTTTATATTTGTTGCCAATATTTTTTATAGTGTCTTGGTAGGTTAGTTCCTTTGAGTAGCGTACAGCATGTACTAAAACAACATTTTCAAAACGTTGCCAAACCTCATCGTTTTTAAGAATTGATAAAAAAGGGCCTAGTGCAGTACCCGTTGCAAGCATCCATATATCTCTGCTATCAGGGATTTCATTTAAAGTAAAAAAACCATTTACTCGTCTGTCAATCCAAATTGGATCACCTGCTTGTAATTTAGCTAGCCTAGGCGAAAGAGGTCCTTGTAAAACAGTAATGGAGTAAAATTCGTAATTGCTTTCGTGTGGTGCATTAACAAAAGAATAAGGACGCCCAACAATTTGTCCATTTACGTCTAGTCCAAGACGACCATATTGTCCAGGGGTGAATGGATCAATATCTGCTTCGATTTGTAGAGAATATAATAGATCGGTCCAGTGTTTATTCTCAATTACTTTACCTTGAACCCAGTTACTCATTAGATAGTATATTTTTGTAAACTATTACGAGTATGCAACATAGAGCTGCAAGCAGTAAAAATCAACTATTCACGCCTAGATACACAAGACATGAATTAGAGGTATTATTTGCTTATAGGTAAGTTTGTATTAGTAGAGTTATTGGATTTGCCATTAAACAAGTTAACAAAGAAATTAAATATCCGTTTTATTCCACGCCATAATTTTGGTAGTAACCAGATGGCTAAAATTAAAAATACAATAAGTACTGCTATAAAGACATAGGGATGTTCTATGGCAGCCCATATTCCTGCAAACACCGCAATATCTTCAAGAATAGAGGCAGTCCAATTGGTAACGGGTTCTGGTGAAGTGTTAATCATTACACGAGAACCAGTTTTAGTGAAATGACTACTCGCGGCAATCGTTCCACCGACTATCGCGGCAGCTAATTCAGCCGCAGGTTGTACTTCACCTATCGCGCCTGCTGCAAGTAATGCGCCGGCAGGTATGCGCACAAAAGTATGTAGAGTATCCCACCCAGTATCTACCCCAGGTACTTTGTCAGCAAAAAACTCAACTCCGTACATCAAGCCAGCAGCAGCAAGTACTAAAGGATCACCGACTATTTGCAAATCGGCAGGCAAGTCGACATAGCCTGTGTTAGACATGATGCCTAGTGCAAGCAGTGTACCGTAAAGATTAATGCCACTAGCCCAAGCAACACCCATGGTTAAGGCAATGGTTTGTATCAATGTTGAATATTCTTCCAAGATAATGCCCTTTATGTGTGACAGTATATTTTTGACAATAAATGTACTAAAAAGTGCATTGTGTACAATAGCTTACAACATAGTATAAAAAGTTAAAAAGTGTAAATTTATTAGCAAAAAACCTTGGAAATTATGCGTATTAACCGCATTTTAAATTTAATCAATGGCATCAAGGCATATTTCAATGCGGTCATTTATTATACGCACCGGGTAACGTTTTACCGGCTCGGTTGCTGGCTCATCCATGGGTTGGCCAGTACGTACGTTGAAACGACTACCATGTAACGTACAACTTACTAATTCACCCTTTAAGCAACCAAGTGACAATGAGGAGTCTTCATGTGTACACATATCATCAACGGCATATACTTTACCGTTAACATTGGCCAGTAATATGTCACCGATTTTAGTATTTATACGCAATGTTTTACCTGCTTGCAGTCTAGAAAGTGAGGCCACAGCTATGTATTTTAATTGTGAGTTCATTTAACTAAGATTTGTTAGAATAATTGGTATTAATCATGCCGTACTTTATTTACAAAATCACATCCGGATCAGCTGGCGCCATTAAAGGGCTTGAATTTATCAAGAAATATGATGAATTTAAGTTGGCAAAGAAATTTATTCGAGAACAACGTTCAGAAACAGAGCTTGATAGCAGAACAGAAGTTAAGATGATTTTTGCGGAAAATGAGCTTGAAGCTGAGCAGCGATTGCGTGAACCAAGAGATGCCCCAATTCTTAGAGAATGGGAAAAATGATTTTAGTCATTTAAAGTTTCCTATCTATTCGTATGGACGAACGAGAATATAAGTCCACATATAATTATATTAACCCTACACGCTGTGTATTTGAAAAAGCGATTAATACTCGCATATGCAATTGCAGTAAGTCGCAACGTTTTAATCTAGCAGATCGTGAAGGAGTGGCATGTCATTCAGCTCAAAGTTTAGAACGATGTAGTAAATTAATTTCACAATTGCGTATTAATGCAAGATTTGTTTTTCAACGTAAAGAAACGAGTCAAGCTTTAGCACATACAGAAGAAATTAAAATTCAAAATGGTGGCTTAATTGGACTTCAGACTTTATTGCAAAGCAGCAATGATAAAATAGTAAAAGATATTGATAGATTAATCAGTGATGCAGAAACTAAATACCAAGAATTAGAAAAAATTCCTTATTCACAATTGATGAAAGATATATCAGCTTATTCTCTTAGAAAACACCGTAGAAAAAAACATAGTGAATAAATGTAACTGATTAGACTAGACAATGTGGCATTAACAAAACTAGATAAATTATTAATTGATGTGCGTTCTTGTCAGGTTTGTTTATCTGAGCTTCCCTTAGGCGCAAACCCTATATTACGTGCTAAACGTAATGCAAGCATATTAATAGTCGGCCAAGCACCTGGCACAAAAGTACATAACACAGGCATACCGTGGAATGACCCAAGTGGTAAACGATTACGTGAGTGGTTGAATATGGATGAACAGGTTTTTTATGATGAAAGCAAGGTTGCGATTATACCTATGGGGTTTTGTTATCCGGGTAAAGGTAAATCGGGAGATCTTCCTCCGCGAAAAGAGTGTGCAGAATTATGGCACGAAAAATTAATTAAGCTACTTCCCAATATTAAACTTACTTTGCTGATTGGGCAGTACGCGCAAAAGTACTACTTACCTAATGTTGGTTCTACTTTGGCAGAAACAGTACAAAATTGGGAAAGTTATGGCCCAAACTATTTCCCTTTACCGCATCCATCGCCAAGAAATATACGATGGTTTAAAAATAATAGTTGGTTTGAGTCAGAAACTATTCCACAATTACGTAAGAAAGTAACTTTGTTATTGCGGAACTGAAGTAATTTAGAATTGGGACAATATTTTAGGAGCCTTGCATGACAAAAGAAAATACACAAGCAGAACATTCTCAAATACTTAGTACTGGGATAGAAAATTACGAAAACTTAAAAGATATTACGACATTAGTCTATGTGTTGCAGGCCGTTGCTTTACTCATTCCGCCTACTGCTATAGTTGGGATTGTGATTAACTATGTCAAACGTAATGAAGTAAAAAACTCTATCTTAGAAAGTCATTTCCGTTGGCAAATCAGAACATTCTGGTTTTCACTATTATGGTTTGTTATCGCTTCCGTTCTTATATTCACGATTATTGGTGCGATAATTGGCTACCCAATATTGGTATTGGCTTATGTATGGTGGATCTATCGCTTTGTGAGAGGATGGTTAAATTTGAATAAAAATCAAGCGATGTATTTGTCGGAATAATTGTTGACTTCGTCACATTTTAATAAAATAAAACTATTATAATCAATAAGTTATAAATTCATTAAGAATCTATCTAAATAGGTATATTATAAATTACTAATATACTAGGTATCATTATTTGCAATTAACTTTTAAATCTTTGTGAGGAACTACTTATGGATAAGTTGTTTGCGAAAATCAATGATTCTGTAACTGCCCTTTGGGTGGAAACTGCAAGTTTGATTTTAATTATGTCTTTAATATTTGCGCTAGCAATAAAAGCTTTTTAGCGTAAAGATAAATTAGGGATAACAAATCACGTCAGTTATGATGCTATTCATCATAACTGACAGCCCTTTTTTAGCTTTTTCTCTATCCTTCTAATCCGACCTTTTTTACTTTTAAAATTTGTGATGCACTCGCATCGCTTCTAGTATTTGGAACTTATGTTTATTAACCAATCTCTAATTGTGATAATACGTACTTAAATAAAATATCTCCTTGTCTAAACGTATGAAGCTATCACTTTTACTATTGATTGTTGTAAATATTATTTGTGCTAGTGCTTATGCAGATACTTTAATTCTTACACATGGTTACCTAGGCTCTGCAAAACAATGGCGGCATGCAGGGATAGTAGAGCAACTTGATAAAAGTGGTTGGCATAATGCAGGTGAATTAAAAATAGTCGATAAAGTTGTAAAAGCAAAATCAGTAACGATATCAACACCAAGGCGTCTATATAGCTTGAATCTACAAAGTGAAAAGTCAATTGCTGATCAGACACTGCAATTGCATCAATATATAGAGTACATACGACAGCAACACTTTGGTGAACAAATTATTTTAGTCGGTCACTCAGTTGGTGGTGTGGTGGCAAGATTGTATTTGGTAGAGCATGCAAAAAATGATCTTATTGCATTGATTACCATTGCCAGTCCTCATTTAGGAACAGATAAAGCAGAATTTGTTGGGCTATTATCCCAGGGAGTGTTTGCTTGGTTAGAACCTATTCCCGGTATCAATACATTATATGAATCACAGGGGTTGTTTTTTGATTTGATTCCAAATCGGTCGGACAATTTAATTGGCTGGCTAAATCATCAACAGCATCCATCAGCGCAGTATTTTTCAATTGTGCGCAAAGAAAATGATAGCTCAACTGTTGCAGATATCATGTTGCAAGATTTCATTGTCCCTGTATGGAGTCAAGATATGAATGAAGTTTTTGCACTTCGAGGTAGAAGTAAAACCTATCAAGTTGGAAAGATGCACGGTTTAAGTAAAGATGATGGCGAAATTTTGCAGAAAATTTTAATAAGTTTGTATTCAATTTAATTTATGCAGAAATACTTATCGTATCTCGTAACAATCTTATTTTGCTTTTTATTATCTCAAATATTTTCATGTGCATCACAATCGCAACTTGTCCTGCAAGAACAATCAAAGCATACAAAAACTGAAACAAAGCAAAATAGATCAGAATTAAACCTTCAGCAAAAATTTATAAGTAAGGTAAATGAGTTGCGAGCACAAGGTAGACAATGTGGGAAACGATACTTTCCTCCAGCAAAGCCATTAATCGCTAATAATCGTTTAACCAAAGCAGCTTTAAATCATTCTAGAGACATGTCAAAACATAAATTTTTAGACCATATTAGCTCTAACGGAGATACACTTGTTGAACGATTACAAAAAACAAAATATGCATGGCGCGCTATAGCAGAGAATGTTGCGCATAATCAGCCTAGTATTGAGCAAGTTTTACAGGATTGGCTTAGTAGTTCAGGTCACTGTAGCAATATGATGTCTGCAGATTATGTTCATACAGGAGTAGCACAGATAAACTGGTATTGGACGCAAGTTTATGCAGCGCCTAATTAAATAGTACTGTTTATTAATATTTTTCTATTTAATCAAGTACTCGTTTTATTAATGGACTTTCAGTTAACCTTCTAACACTCTTATAGGCTGCTCATTAGCTATAGGTGGCCTTTGTTTTATTAAGACTTTTGCTTTGTTTATTCTGCAGATGCGCTTTTACTACCACTATAATAATGACATAGTACTAGCCAGTTATTACTGGCTAATAAGAGAAAGTCACTGTGTCAAAGAATTTATTACTTGCTATTGATCAAGGCACTACCAGTTCTCGAGCGATCGTATTTTCGCCAGATGGAGAAATTCATGCTCAATCACAGCAAGAATTTAGGCAATATTATCCCCATGACGGTTGGGTGGAACATGATCCAGAAGAAATTTGGCAAACAACATTAAAAGTATGCCGTGATGTCGTACAAGCAAGTACAGCACCTATATTAGCAATAGGCATTACAAATCAACGCGAAACCACAATTGTTTGGGATCGGCAATCTGGTAAGCCAATACATAATGCAATTGTTTGGCAAGATCGAAGGACCGCTGATGTATGCAGAAAATTAAAAGATGCCGGGCATGAAAAGAACGTAACTGAAAAAACAGGATTATTACTAGACCCCTATTTTTCTGCAACAAAAGTTGCATGGATATTAGATAAAACTGAAGGAGCTCGTAGTAAAGCAGAATCAGGACAACTTGCATTTGGTACTATTGATAGTTTTTTAATTTGGCGGCTTACTGAAGGAAAAATACATGCAACAGATGTTACCAATGCGTCACGTACTTTGTTGTTTGATATACATACGCAGAAATGGGATGAAGAATTGCTTGATTTATTTTCTGTGCCAAAGTTGGTGTTGCCTGAAGTGCTTGAGTGTGTAGATGATTATGGAAGTACAAAATTATTTGGAGAGAAGATTCCTATCTATGGGGTAGCAGGAGATCAGCAAGCTGCTGCAATCGGCCAAGCATGTTTTAAACCAGGCATGATCAAAAGCACATATGGAACCGGTTGTTTTACACTTTTAAATACTGGCGACAAGGCTGTTTCATCAAGCAATAAGCTATTAACTACAATTTGTTATCGTATTAAAGGTCAAACCGCTTATGCATTAGAAGGTTCAATATTTATTGCGGGTGCAGCAGTACAGTGGTTACGAGATGGATTACAAATTATCAACTCAGCACAAGAAACAGAAGCAATAGTTAGGCAACTTGAATCTAATAACGGTGTGTATCTGGTGCCAGCCTTTACTGGTCTTGGTGCACCCTATTGGAATCCTGATGCACGAGCTGCAGTGTTTGGTATGACTCGTAGTTCAGGTAAAGCTGAGTTTGTGCGCGCAGCTTTAGAGTCTGTCTGTTACCAAACTAATGATCTAACTGATGCAATGAAAAATGATGGTGCAAGTTTGAATTCAGTGCGTGTTGATGGCGGCATGGTTACCAATGATTGGTTGTGTCAGTTTTTAGCAAATGTTATAGCTTTGCCAGTTGAGCGGCCTGCAGTTACGGAAACTACAGCATTAGGTGTGGCCTATTTGGCGGCATTAAAAATAGGCCTGTTTAATTCTACCGAAGAAATAGTAGAACAATGGCGTTGTGATAACGCGTTTGAGCCAAATTTAAACGTTGAGATACGTAATGATCTGCTTAGTAGTTGGCAATTAGCGGTAAAAGCTGTACAGAAGTTTGCCGAAAAAAAAGCTGAGACTTAAATTTAGTAAAAATTAGTTTTATTGAGCAAAAATAAAACATCTCTTTAATAAAAAATTATCATTTGCCTTAATATTATTATAGTAAAAGGATGGTATTTTATTATATTAATAGTTTAGATTTGTTTGATAACTATAAACTATTCGAAAAAAATGCAGCTTACAAATACCACAAATAATTACGGAATTGTAGCGAAGTGGCTGCATTGGTTAACAGCCGTTTTGTTCTTGTGTTCTTATGGTACTGTTTATTTTAGACATTGGTTTACTGAAAAAGAAACAACAGCGAATTGGATTGCGTTGCAATTACATCTTTCTGTAGGAGTAACGATAGCAGTTATTGTTATATTAAGAATTATATGGCGTCTTAGTAATAAAAAACCAAATCCAGAGGCAGGTACAAGAATTCAACATTTTGCTATTCGCATTGGGCATTATGCTTTGTATGTAATCATGATTGTTATGCCGCTGACTGGTTATATTGGCACAGGTGTTAACACAGAGTATTTTTTAATGTTTGACATCGCAAAGTTTGAAAGTACTGCTATTTTTACAAGTGTAGTAAATAATGGTTTGGGAATGACATTTAAAGAGCTTGAAAAGCCAGTTGATTTCATCCATAAGGAATTATTGGGTGAATATTTAGTTTGGATGCTAATAGCAGGGCATGTATTAGCTGCACTTTATCATCACTTTATAAAAAAAGACCGTACTCTCTATAAAATGACTAGCAGCCAGTAACTTATTAAGCTGAATTTATTTGCTTAATAAATTGCTACTAATCGAAATAAACATAGTTGTTATTTTTGAAAGTAAATGCAGAATTTGTACGATGTTATTTAGCCTTACTAGGCTTATTTAAAAGAAAAAATAATGTACTACTGTGCTGAATGTAAAATCAAAAAACTGATGAGCTGAGTTCATTAACAGCCGCTAACATTTCTGAATCATCGGTAAGCGCTTGCGAGATACAACTAGAACAGGCAGTAACGGGATTTACACCCGTAACAATTAATTTGCCAGCGTGAACAAGTAAACGTGTACTTGCACCCTCATCTAAACCACTGCCTTTTAAGTTGCGTGTCATTTGTGCAAACTTAACAAGTTGTTTCGCAGTGTTGCTATCAACACCGGTCTCTTTTTCTATAATCTTTTGCTCAGTGGATGAGTCAGGATAATTAAATTCCAATGCAACAAAACGCTGGCGGGTACTTTGTTTTAAATCTTTTAAGACACTTTGATATCCAGGATTATAAGAAATCGCCATGCAAAATTCGGGTGGAGCCTCTAATAATTCACCAAGCTTTTCCATGGGTAATACACGGCGATCGTCACATAAGGGGTGGATGACGACGGTAGTATCTTTACGTGCTTCTACAATTTCATCCAGATAGCAAATACTCCCTGCACGTACTGAACGTGCCAGAGGTCCGTCAACCCATACGGTTTCACCACCAGTAACTAAATAGCGACCAACAAGATCTGAAGCTGTTAAATCATCATGGCAGGAGACAGTGATTAAAGAGTGCTTTAGTTTCCAACTCATATACTCCATGAATCGAGTTTTACCACAACCCGTGGGGCCTTTTAGTAAAACAGGTAGCTGGTTATTGTAAGCCGCTTCAAAAACCTCGATCTCATCATTGACAGATTCGTAATAAGGCTCGTTTTCGATGTAGTATTCTTCAGGCTTAAATGACTTGGCTTCCATGGTGTTTTATTGGTGGCTATTATAAGTGTTTGACCCTAACTTTAATCAAACTAAGGCGCAAGCCTAAGCGCATAAATTTAGGTTGATTGGAATAAGGTCTAAAATAAATAGCGATTTTAAGTGCTGAATAATTCTGATTTTGTTATTGAATAATTAAATTCCTACTTAATTGTTGCATATAAGTTTTTTAAACTGTTGAATCAAAACTATTAAATTATATAAGCATAAAAAATGGTTGAATAGATTGGTACTTAACGGGGTGAGATAGTAACAACAAATTTTGTAATGCTAATTTTTCAAAAGGATAAAATTAGCTAGCTTTGCTAAATATTAATACCCTTATTAAAACTCTAAATATTTATATTGTTATAGCAACTTTGTTGAGTGTTAAGGTGATTTAATAAGTTTATGAGTGTAGTTATAAAATTTTTAAAGTCGTATGTATAAATCAATAGCTTAGCAGGTCTGGCTATAAGGTTACTTAAAACGCCCATAATTTAATTTATGTTGAATTGTTGCAGAATCACTATCAGAATTACGCCCCCCTTAATACTTTTAAACAACAACCTTAGCGGGGTTCCAGATTAATGTTCACCACAAATCCTTTCGCCGAACTCTCGGCATTAATTTCACCTTCAGCCTTGCAGTGGTACGTCGTGCTGATGTTTATTTTGGTTATCATAGGTACGATTCTAGATATGGCGCACAAAAAGAGTGCCCAGTATTTCTTCGAAAATGCAGAGAAGGCTAAAAAGAATGCGAAGCGTACGTTAAGTGGTGGAGAAAAGGCATCGCTAGCTGTAGCCACAGTGGCTAATGAGGTTTTAACCTCGGCTGAATTTGCATGCAGACCAAATCGTCGCTTGTCCCATCTGCTGACCATGTATGGTTTCGTTATTTTTGTAGCAACCACTGCATGGTTGATTTTTGGTTATGCTTCTCAGGTTGATGCACCAACAATTTTGACTGTTTTATGGCACCTTGGTGCAATTATGTTATGCCTAGGTGGCTATTGGTTCTGGTTTTTCATCCGTGTAGATGTCTCTTCTGAAGGCGTGAAGTGGTACAACTTCAACGGTCGTGGTGACATTTTCATTGTTGGCTTAATTAGCATGGGTACTTTCGCATTGCTATGGTCCGCTACATTGGGTGGTGGTGTACTGAATATGATCTTCCTTGTACTGTTCATTGCTTCTGCCACTGTCTTGTTCAGCACGGTTTTTTGGTCTAAGTTTGCTCACATGTTCTTCAAGCCTGCAGCGGCTTATCAGAAGCGTTGCATTGAGGCTGATGGCTCATACGAGAATTTACCCGAAATAGGAGAGCTTTCAGATCCCGCCCTACAGGAGAGATATCCAGATATCCCTGAATATATGGGCAAAAATCCATCTTACATGGGGCTTGGAATTAAAAGCGAAGCCCCGCGCCATTATTAATTTTATTTGTATCGAATATTTATAGAGAGAGAAATTATGCCTACTTTCGTATATATGACTCGTTGCGATGGATGTGGACATTGTGTTGATATCTGCCCTTCAGACATCATGCACATCGACACAACTACCCGACGTGCTTATAACATTGAACCGAACATGTGCTGGGAGTGCTACTCCTGTGTTAAGGCTTGCCCCCACAACGCGATTGACGTTCGTGGTTATGCAGACTTCGCCCCATTGGGTCACTCGGTAAGAGTAATCCGTGATGAGGAAAAAGGCGTCATAGCCTGGCGCATCAAGTCCCGTAACGGTAAAAAAGATATGAACTTGCTGGCACCCATCACGACAAAACCTTGGGGTACGGCTATTCCTCAACTGAGCAAAGAAGCAGCACCAAGTAAGGAAATGCGCGAGAGTCAATTACTTTTCAACGAGCCAAAATATATTCGCATGGATGACGGAGATATTCACACGCTTGAGTCGAATGACTTGAAGATGAAAGAAGGGGTGTACTACTAATGGCTTATAAAACTATTGTTGAAGACAATATTGACATCCTAGTAGCGGGTGCTGGTATGGCAGGCACGGGCGCTGCCTTTGAGGCCAGATATTGGGGTCAGGACAAGAATATCGTAATTGCCGAGAAGGCTAATATTGACCGTTCCGGTGCCGTAGCGCAGGGGCTTTATGCGATCAACACTTATATGGGAACCCGTTTTGGTGAGAATAATCCTGAAGATCATGTCCGTTATGCACGTATCGACTTGATGGGCATGGTTCGTGAAGATCTGCTGTTTGATATGGCGCGTCATGTTGATTCCGCGGTTCACCAATTCGAAGAATGGGGCCTACCATTAATGCGTAACCCTAAGACGGGTGCTTATCAGCGTGAAGGACGATGGCAGATCATGATTCATGGTGAGTCCTACAAGCCTATTGTGTCTGGAGCTGCAAAGAAATCAGCTGACAAGGTATTCAACCGTATCTGCGTAACTCATCTATTAATGGATGAAGCAAAAGAAAATCGTGTTGCAGGGGCTGTTGGCTTCAATGTACGTACTGGTAACTATCACGTATTCAAATCTAAAACCGTTATTTGTGCAGCCGGTGGTGCCTCGAATATCTATAAACCACGTTCAGTAGGTGAAGGTGCAGGTCGTGTCTGGTATGCGCCATGGTCATCGGGCTCAGCCTATGGCTTGCTGATTGAAGCAGGTGCCAAGATGACACAGATGGAGAACCGTATTGTATTAGCACGTTTCAAGGATGGTTACGGTCCAGTGGGTGCCTACTTCTTGCATCTGAAGACCTACACACAAAATGGTTTGGGAGAAGAGTTTGAATCCAAGTGGTGGCCATCAACTCAGGAGATGGTGGGTAAGGAATACCTGGATCCGGAAGTTTCGCACTTAACTCATCGTCCAATTCCTACTTGTCTGCGTAACCACGCGTTCATCTCTGAGGTAAATGCAGGTCGTGGTCCGATTCACATGGTAACCATGGAAGCCTTTCAAGATCCTCACCTAGAAGAGATTGGTTGGCACAACTTCTTGGGCATGACAGTGGGTCAGGCAGTACTTTGGGCAGCTACAGACGTAGATCCAAAGTATGAGAATCCTGAGCTCACTACATCAGAGCCTTATGTAATGGGTTCACATGCTACCGGTTGCGGTGCATGGGTTTCAGGCCCCAAAGATTTGTCACCACCTGAGTACTACTGGGGCTATAACCGTATGACTACGGTTGAAGGTCTTTTTGGTGCAGGTGATGCTGCCGGTGGTACGCCACACGCATTTTCTTCCGGTTCTTTCACCGAAGGACGGCTCGCTGCCAAGGCGGCCTGCCAGTATATTGACGACGGTAAAGCAGAAGGCATCAAGGTTTCTCAGGAACAGATTGATCGCCGCAAAGCAGAGATCTACAAGCCGATGGAGCATTACAGAATCTATCGCAATGAGATCACTGCAGGAAGTGTTAACCCAAATTATATTAACCCACGTCAGGGTCTTGATCGCTTGCAGAAGCTGATGGACGAGTATTGTGGTGGTGTAACCGTCAGCTATATGACTAACGAAAAGTTGCTTAATATCGGTTTGAAGAAAATCAAGACACTTACAGAAGACCTTGAGAAGATTGCTGCAGAGAATATCCATGAACTATTACGTGCATGGGAGTTGAAACATCGTACTCTCTCTTCAGAGGCGGTCTTGCAACACACCTTATTCCGTAAGGAAACCCGTTGGCCGGGATATTATTACCGTGGTGACTTCATGAAAGTGGACGACCAAAACTGGCATGTGCTAACGGTTTCTCGTCGTGATCCAAAAACCGGTGAGTACACGATGGAGAAGGCACCTTGTTATCACTTGGTAGGTGATGAAGAGGAAAAAGCTGCTTAAATCACGGAATTTTAAGACTCCTATTTGTAGGAGTCTTTTGTCCTGATTACAGAAAAAAGATCAACAACTGTTGGTCTTTTTTCATTTATGAAGCCACAAAAACTTTTTTGCAAAAGCTGCTATAGAGTGTCAAATGAACATTATTGAAAAGACAGATGATGAAATCCTGGAAATTGCACACCCGATGTGGGACGACCTTATTAAGTATTCCAACGAAGGTGAATATGGAAAATTTATTCGTAAGTTTTCCTATGATTTACTGCTTGGACTTAATGAAGTAGAAGTTGGTAAACAATTTGCCAGGAGCGACCTGACAAGAAACTTAAATACAGACTATGACTACCTTGGCCTTATTCGTCGTGGAGAGCATGTGACGGTTTTATATCGTGTAACCAGCACCAAAAAAGCAGGTGAATGGCTAGGACGCATGGTATTGGGGTATGAAAAAGGTGAAGTCAGAATATTTGCTGCCTCGATATTCTGAATAGAAGTAAAAGTCACAGCTGAGTATATAAATTATGAGCAACATCATTGAGAACATAGTTTCTGAAGGTAAATTTGTCGAGCTGAAATACAAAGTAATCGATTCAAAAACTGAAGCTGTTCTTACAGAAGTAGAATTTCCGATTGGCTATATTCATGGTGTCACTGAAGCCCTCGCGCCACAAGTGACTGCAGAACTGGAAGGAAAGGTTGCCGGCGATGTGATTGAGGTGCCCATTGACTGTAATAAGCTATACGGTCCTCGTGATGAATCTTTAGTAGTTATTGATCATATTGATAACGTCCCTGAAGAATATCGTGAAGTAGGTATGTCGATTCTGATGGAAAATGAGCATGGCCAAACAAAAAGTTTTCTTGTGACTCGAGTCGACGAAAAGTCGGTTACCATTGACGGCAACAATCCACTCTGTGGTCGTGAAGTTATTTTCAAACTTCAGATTCTTACGGTTCGCGATGCTACTGATGAAGAAATTGAAGCGGGTGGTCCTGTTGGTGCTGAGCCGGATATCAGTGAAATTGTAGGCACAAATCAAAAAGTACAACCTCTAAATTAGAATCTATCTCAAAATAAATCTTTTTCTGCTTATGTGTCGTTCTCGCTTTTCTCAAATACTCATGTACTAGCATGTACACTGTGCTTCTCAAAAAGCTCGGGTCTAACCTAAACAGAAAATCTTCAATTTTGAGATAGGTTCTCGTTTCTTATTAATTACTAATGTTGGTCTGATGGAGTAATACTTTGCCTCAAAATTTATATGCTGAAACACTGTTAACTCCAGGTCTGGGTGTACCGATGGCATGGCGTTTCCAAAATAAAACACAGCATTTAATTGATCTTCTCGATAGTGAATCACCAGTTCGTGGCGCACTTTCTCAGGCTATTGATCGTTATGATGAAACATTCTTTGTGTTATCTCCGAATAAAGAAACATTGATTGAGTGGGCAAATTCGCAAAATACTTTAGTCGATACAGCAGATGTTAGAGAACTAAGATTGGGTGGTGCTCATGTCTTCCAGCAAGCAATCGAACTTTTTCAAGGCTTGCAAATGGAGGTCGATAAAAAAGACGACCCTGTTATGTGGTCGGCTATACACCATAATATTGGAGACGTTATGGGTTTCATTGGGCAGCGTAGTGGTAGTACACATTTTCTAGAGCAAGCTGCCATGTCTTATGAACAAGCACTGCAAGCGCGTACTTTTGAGGAAACTCCATATGAGTGGGCAAGCACTCAATATGGTCTAGGTGTGGTTTTGCAAACGCTTGGGCAACTTGAGGATGATCTAAACTTGTTAAAGCAGGCAGGTGAAATCTATAAACAAGCTTCTACCGCTTTGAAAAGAGAAGAACATCCAGATGATTGGGCCGCAGTGCTGTGTAGTGTAGGTAATGTACTTTGTTTGTTGGGGGTACATCGAAGAGGGCCCCGCACTTTAGAGCAGGCTGTAGTCGTGATGCGTAATGCCATGGCAGAACGAACACCTGATAAGTCAGCTTACGGTTGGGCGATTACACAAAACAATTTAGCGGTTGCATTACAAGCATTAGGCACACATGAAGAAGATATTCAATCTCTTGAAGAATCAATTCCCATTTATGATGCAACCTTAAAGGCTTTACCACAACAGGAGGTGCCGATGATGTGGGCGATGGTCACAGCAAATCGTGCTGCAGCTATGCATGCCTTGGCAGAAGAATCGGATCATGTTGATTTGGCATTAAAAGCGGCATCAGAATTTAGCGCGGTAGCCAATTTGTTTGTGAATGCGGATTTAACTCGTTATCAGCAACTGGCCGAAGAGCACAGGGATCAGTCTGAAAATTTAGTACAACTACTTCAAGTGTAATGTGAGTAGCTATGATTAAGACCTATTCACAGCGCCTCTTAACGCCTTATTACGGGCTCGTACAAATTGCTGAATCAGAACGAGCACGCGCATTAACCGTCGACGGCCAAACCTGGGAGATTCAATTTCTTCGTTCGGGCAATGGTGGTCCAGCACATTTAAATAATAATGCCCCAAGTATCAATCATCGTTATCGGCGTGCGGTCAATATTAGTGACAGTGAAATTCGACAAAAAACTATTGGTTCAGAGCTAGATAAGAGACAAATTGTAGATGAGCGAATTTTGGAGTTGACTGATTTTCTCGCTGATATTTCATTACCGTTTCCGGCAGCTGATTACTTTGAATATTGGTTGCTAGATAGTAAAGATCAATCCCCTCTGGCATTAATATTTTCTTGTAGAGAAGCAGAACAAATGAGTGCCTATCCATCACATCCTGAATGGACGGCATTACCTTCAGCAGTGATGCCGATTGAAATGACTGATGATGAAAAGTCATATTCATCTGCACCCGTGAATTATCGTCTAGAACGACTGGTTGCTGAGAGGGCTGGTTTTAACCCGAAAGCAAAATGGTTTACTAGGCGTTTGAACGAAGAAGAGTCGTTTCCAACCTTTATGTTGAGGGAAGATTGGCAAGAGGAAGATGGTACTGATTTGTGCCAACGCTATCTGAAGCGTCAGTCACCACGCTTATTGATGTTACACAACCTGAGTCATGAGGTACGAAGTCAGCTTGAAATTAATGCACGCGCACACGCTCTTGAAGTTTCGCGCTTTTATCCACTTTATCCAGAAGTTGTGGATCAAGCATTGATGAATGCCATACTCGTGGAGGCGAGATTACGTAGCGTTACTGAAGGCCAACCGGAGCTGCATAAACGCAGAGATGGCATTCATTATCTTTAAACGTTTGCCAAAGCGAATATGCAAGTAATGTAATAGTTAGACCCTTCCCATGACCCGATTACAGATCAGTCGAACACAGTATCATTTAAGCTAGAATTGAGAGGACATTATGCCAAAATACATTTTTAATTACCTTGGGGGTGATCAACCTAGCAGCCCTGAAGAAGGTAAGAAGCACTTTAAGAAATACCAGGGATGGTTATCGGCTTTAGGGGATGCGGTTATTAGCCCAGCAATACCTTTTAAAGATACCCATACTGTGCATCCAGATGGCACAGTGGAGCCAGGAACGACTACACTGATGTCGGGTATGAGCATCCTTAGCTTTGAATCGATGCAGGCTGCACTTGAAGCAGCAAAATCTTGTCCGTTTTTAGAAATTAACGGCACACTCGAAGTTTCTGAAATGGTAGAAATGTCTAGCACGATGAATTGAACAGTTATTTATTATTCATAATGTCGCACAAATTAGTTCAAAAACATATTTTGTATGGTAGCCGAGAATTTGAGTTACGCGATAATTTTATTAAAGTTAAAGTTAATAGCCTGTTGGACGAAAATAAAGATTTTAAAGTTGAATTAGCTATGATTAACCCTGAGCCTATAATCAGCAAGTCGCGACTCGAATTTCACAGTCGAGTAAAGTGTAGACCACTGCTTTCCTTTTATATAAATAAACCTAATGCAAAAGAATTTAATGCATTTGTTGATGCAATTAAAGAAAAAGCTAAGAAAGAATTTAATTCTTTTGCTGGAATAAAAACGAGTTAACAGCTTTGGGGTTTTTTATGTTTAAAATTAAAATAATATGAGCACTAAGCTCACTCAAAAGCATTTATTAAAAGGTACACGTGAATTTGAGATCGTTGATGACCAGGTGATTATTTATTTCAAATCACGTTCTAAACAAGAAACACTTAGTGTTACCTTAGCGGTGCTGAATCCTGAACCTGTGATAACGCGATCACATCTGGAATTTGTGAGTCGCGTAAATGGTGAAACGCTATTAACTTTAGCTATATCCAAACCAAACAGTATTGAATTTAACAAATTTGTTAATATTCTCAAGCAAAGGGCGTTGGAAGAATATAATGCTATTTCTGGGCTAAGTGTGACAACTCAACCATCCACACTTAATGGCAATTTATATGCAGAACCTCCCGAGTTTAGAGAAGTCACTCCTACAGATATCAGCAAAGATAAGAACGTTCATGTTGAAGGTGTAGAAAATGCGATTAGTATGCTGGAAACCTATGTAAACAACGAAGAGATTCTACCCTTGATCGCTGCTTTAGAGGCGCTCAAGCAGGCCCCACAAGATCACTCGAAATTGGTTGAGGTTGCTACTGTATTTAATCAACTAGGATCAAGCCAGGGCGCAGTTTTAACCTATGCACCCTATATTAGTATCATGCTGTCAGATGATCCCTTTGGATAAGGGTAGATTAAAAGGGCATCAGTACCCTTTTTCTTCAGAATAATCACACTTTGTATAAAAAACCATTGTGAAAAAAGGTTATGTATAGTCAAAAGAAGACTTCGCTCTTGATGCAACTCTCATTCACACTTCCTTATGTTTACGCTATAGATAAATTTTTACTATATATAAAGAGATTGTGTCATCCTGAAGTGTAAATTTGTTACGATTTTCTCATCGAATAATTTCTTATTTTTCAAACAAAAAGGTGATTTATGAGTGAGGAAAAAAATACTAGGCCTAAGGTTCCTGAGGGTGTGACTGAATATTACAAAACACGTCAATTGGAACCTAATGACAAGGGCTTTGTGGGCTATGAAACGATCTGGGAATCGTTCCAGAAAGAAACAGAATACACTACGCCTAAACAACCGTGAGCTTTTACATGGCCGTGTGAACATTCCTATTCACACGGCTATTGATTGATTTAGTTTTGATTAATACCCGGTAAGGATTGTGTGTGTGCTATTCAAAACATTGATTCTAAGCTTATAAATATAAAATAATCACTTCAGCACCTTGCGTAATGGGATCCCATACAACCTGTTCAGATGTATAGCTTTGGATAATATCCACAAACTTAGTTGTTAGAGTTCAGAATAAATATGATTTGTAACCCTTTGGAACGGGTTATCGAATTTATATACAGGTACTTTTAAAGGGTGATTTACACTTAAATTTTTACACATACTTGCTATCTCCTAGTCAATATTGCTGCGTACATTGCCTGGTACAAAACATGTTGGCTAGGCTATTATCCCTATTGATAGCGAAACGGAAGTATGACTAGAGCCCAGGCTGTTTTACTCTATTTTTGTACGATTAGAAATCTAAAAAATGAACGATCTATACATTTTTGGATGGCACTGTGTAGTTGCCATTGACGCAATTGCCTTATCCATGTGTAAAAACGGGTTGGCAGCATGTAATGTATAACGTTATAGTCTTGACGTTATATGTATTAGAATTCAATAGCTTCAACTAATTTTTTGATAAATAGCTAACATGATATGCAGCAAGCTTTACCAGTAGAAGATAGTGGATTGGAAAACGTGCATCCCTTGGCCGGCACTAAATTGTCTGGTGCCGATATTATCGTGCAAGTACTCGCACAGGAAGGTACTGATGTAATTTTTGGTTACAGTGGTGGCGCAATCCTGCCAAGCTATGATGCCGTGTTTCGTTTTAATGCGGAAACCAATGACTCCATGCCTTTAATTGTTCCGGCCAATGAGCAGGGTGCAGGATTTATGGCATCTGGTTATGCACGTGCTAGTGGTAAAGTTGGCGTAGTGATGGTTACTTCAGGACCTGGTGCAACCAATACAGTTACTCCTGTGCGTGATTGCATGGCTGATTCAATTCCTATCGTTGTGATCTGTGGTCAAGTACCCACACCTGCGATTGGAAGTGATGGTTTTCAAGAGGCGCCTATAGCAAACATTATGGGTGCTGTTGCGAAACATATTTTTTTGGTTACTGATCCAGAAAAGTTGGAAGCAACCATGCGCACTGCATTTGAAATTGCGCGTACGGGGCGGCCCGGCCCTGTAGTAATCGATATTCCTAAGGATGTACAAAATTGGGAAGGTGTTTTCCAAGGTAAAGGTCATTTGCCAATTCGTGGTTATCGAGAACGTATCCAAGAAGTTGCTGAAAATGTTTTAACAGATGAAAAATGTAACTTTTTTTATGATGCATTTGAAAAAGCTAAGCGCCCATTAATTTATGCAGGTGGAGGTGTCATCAACGGAAACGCCTCTAAGTCATTACGTGTATTCGCCGATGCATTTAAAATACCTGTAGTTACGACGTTAATGGGCATAGGAGCCTATGACACCACGCAAGAACGTTCGCTTCATATGCTCGGTATGCACGGCACGGCTTATGCAAACTATGCGGTTGATGATTGTGATTTTTTAATTGCGGTTGGAGCACGTTTTGATGATCGTGTTGCAGCAGTACCTGATAGGTTTGCGCCTAAGGCGAAATTTATCGCTCACTTAGACGTCGATCCATCTGAAGTTCATAAAGTTAAAATAGTCGATTGGCATCACATAGGACTATTACCACAAGCTTTAACTAAGTTAAAAGATTATGGTGTCAACGTAAGAAAGATAGCAAATGATTTAACATTTTGGCACGAGCATGTTGCTGAATTAAAAAGTACATATGCAATGAATTATGACAAAGAAAGCCAGATGATCCAGCCCTATGCAGTTATTGAGGAAATTAACAAACATGCCGATGGGGATGCGATTATCAGTACCGGTGTAGGCCAGCATCAAATGTGGGCTGCACAGTATTTTGATTTTAAATCTCCGCGGCTTTGGCTCACTTCTGGAAGTATGGGAACAATGGGTTTTGGCTTACCTGCAGCAATTGGCGCACAGTTTGCTAAACCAAATTTAGTTGTTGTTGATATTGATGGTGATGCCAGTATGCGTATGAATCTAGGTGAGCTAGAAACCGTAACAACCTATGATTTGCCACTTAAGGTTGTAGTGTTAAACAATCTTGGTGATGGCATGGTTAAGCAATGGCAAAAACTCTTTTTCAAAGGCAGATTATCGGCTAGTGATAAATCTTTGCATAAAAAAGATTTTGTTAAAGCTGCAGAAGCTGATGGTTATCAATATGCAGTACGTCTTGAAGATAAGAGTAGACTGACGCAGGTAATAGAGGAATTTATGCAGTTTTCGGGTCCGGCATTTTTAGAAGTTATGATCGACCCCGATGCAGGTGTATACCCAATGGTAGGGCCGGGAATGAGCTATGATCAAATGATTACGGGTGACTTTATCCCCACTCGTAATGCCGTTGAAGCAGATACTGAAACAGACGTCGATTCATCCGAAATGTTTTAGCTCAATGTTCTCTATGCTCAGCGAAGGCAATTTTATCTAGTATTACCAATAAAACGGTTGATATACAAAGGTGATGTGGATGATTGTGTACCACATTAGTTTGTCGTTACTGATGGCTGTAGCTTCCATAAAGATTCGTAGTAAATGTATTGATGATATTGCAACAATCGAAACGGCAACTTTAAGTTTTAATGTATTTGCATCCAATCTGCCTAGCCGATCTAGTTTTTCAGTATTCTCGTCTAGATCTATTTTAGAAATAAAATTTTCATAGCTGCTGAGCATTACCATTACAATTAAGCTCCCTACTAAGGACATATCAATGAGCGTAAGTATGGTTAGCAGCAAGCCAGATTCTTTCATAACAAATATAATTTCAAATACATGAATAATTTCTTGAAAGAATTTTATTCCAAGAGCTAATACAGCTAATGATAATCCAATGTAAATAGGTGCGAGTAGCCAACGACTAGCAAGCATTGCTTATCAATTAGTAATTCAAGTGTTCCTATTTAGATATAATCTCAGACTTTATTGTAAATAGAATTTAGCATTTATTGAGCAAGAAAAATATATATTAGTTTGTGAGAAATTTTCAAGTATAAATTTCTTTTTGATGCTTTTATAAATAAATGCTTAGATATTTTATTATTGATAGCTAATTCTTCGATTTCAAATTTATTTGATTCTACAGGTAAAGAAATATTTATTTCTTGTAAGCTATTTTTTGGTAGGAAAATTTGATTACTATGGTACCAAGCGATCAAAAAATTATTATTATTTTTAGTGATCTTGTAAATATGAGCTTGTTTATTTTGATGATCAATACTTTGAACATCATCGTACGCATTAAAATATTTCATAAGCTGTTGTATGAAATAATAAAGAGATCGTTTTTCACTTACTTTACCTTGTGCATTAAATTTTAATGCACCTGCCCAAGCAGAAATTACTGTGCCTGCTTTCATAAACTTTGCAGTTAGGAAAGCAAATCGATTGTGTATGATAAATTAATTAGAGCAAAGCCTTGCTCTCCGGCAATTACAAATTTGCGTGTACATGCGAGAGTTTTCTTATCCTTATTGAAGAGCTTGGTGAAATAATTTGCAAGAGTACAACGAACCTTTTCAGTGGCAGGGGGAATTATTATCCCTAGATTTTTGCCTTTACATGTTGTGGCAGGACCCCAACAATATAAGAAGCCGGCAAGATGTCACTGATAATAATGGGTTACCTATAATTGCGTATTGTCATCTCATATTGCAGCCATGTGTTCAAATGCTCAATTTCATAAGGATCTCCAAGGTTATGTATATTGACTACATCAAAATGATCAGGGCGATCTAAAATTGCCCGTATGTCTGCTAAGTCATGCTATTTATCATGACGCTGCGTATGTCTCCAGATGTATTCATATTCTGAAGGATGTTTAACCCGCATGTTTGTTGGTGTGGTCAGGAACACAGCATGCCCAATTAGTACTTGAGGATAGGCCTGATGCGCAGATTTGTATGCATGTTCCATGCATACCAAGATATTCATTTACTGGTTCATGCCCATAGCTGGAAAATTCAGAACCAATTTCATAATAACGTACTGCCAACGCAATTTCGGTATATCTTGAACACCATCGCCATCGTGACGCTCGGTTACAGCATATATCCATTTGCTGTATAGTTTTTTAAATTTCTTTTTAGGGACTGGGTTATTGGTCCAAAACAAACCAACATTTTTAGATACCCATTTTGAGTGTGATTTCAAAGCAATAGTAAGTTCAGTGAAACCAGCTTTTTGATATTCGTGTACGAATAAATCAAGCTTTGAAAAGTTGATAGGCTGATTGGCAGCTTTTTGCATTTCTCCCCAAGCCACTGCTTCTGCATAATGTTTCATACCACACATGCCTGTTTAGTTAAGTGCAGCTGCCATGTCTTTGACATAACTGGGTGAGTCTAGACCAGCATACTCTAAACCTACAATGATACCTTTGCCTGCAAAACGACCAGGTTCTTCGGCATATGTTTTGTTTGCAAAAAAATAATGCTGCAAAGTAAATATGCATAAAAAAGTGTATTTATAAAATTGTGCACATGCATAGTTTAATTTAATTATTTTTTGCAACTAAAGTAAGAAGAATTTGCAATAGGTCTATTGGCTAATATAGAGGTAATTTTAAGTGTCTATTTAGACACTAATGCAAAGGTTTTTGCATTCTTTTTTGTATCAGTGCATATTTGTAAATATGATTTAAAAACTATTGCTTAGGTTTATAATAATTATATGAAAAAAATAATTCGTATTGTTCTTTATACTATTTTATTTGTTCTGCTTGTAACGGGACTCGCATTAGCAGTAGGAATTTATAATCCTCGCGCCTATGAAGGCATGCTCAGCAAGCTTGTCTATAAAAAAACAGGTTACCAATACACAACGCAAGACATTTCAATACAGCTTTCCCCAACTAAAGTCTCTATTCGAGAACTAGAATTAAAAAATCCCGAGTGGAGTAATGATCCAAAACTACTAACACTTCAAAATACAGAAATATCTGTGGCAATTAAAAAATTACTTTCGAAGCAAAAGCCTTTTTGGAGTGCAATTTTGAGTGGTGTTGAAATACAGATACTTGAAAACGAACAAGGAGATTTGAATTGGAATACTTCTATTTTAGCTAATCAAGCTAAGCCTGAAACTCAAGAGCCTATGGATTTAAAAAGTTTGCTTGGTTTTGAGGAAATCAATATTGATCAAGCTAAATTAAGACAACGAAAAGCCGATGTAAAAGAAGAGCTCGACATTATATCTCTGCTGCTTAAAAGGCAAAGTGATGTGTCTATGCAACTGCAAGGCAAAGGGGTTTATAAGGAACAAGAAGTTAATATAGAAGGTAGTGTTGAGATTGATGATCAAAACTCTGCTGAACAGCTTTTAAATTTTGCCATGCAGGCAACAGGATTAGGAATTAATTTACAAACAGATGGAAGTATCAATCCACTAAATATAGATGGAGCAAAGATCTCTTTAAATGCAAAGTCAGATAATTTAGAAAAACTTGAACAGTTTTTAGAAATCACATTTCCTACGGTCACCCCTATAGATGTTTCGCTTGATTTGCTTTCAAGTAAAGGCAATTACGAGTTATCTAAGATTAATATACAAATGGGGGAGAATGTTTTATCAGGGGATGTGTTGCTAGATATAAATGATTCATTTGTACGGGCGAATCTTGCTTCTGAGAAACTTGATTTATCGCCATTTATAGATACTGAGGTAGAGGCACAAGAACAACAAAGCGAAACTGTAAAACAAGAAGAGACTGAGCTTAATGAAAATGAGGCTGAAATAGACTGGGCATGGATGAATTCACTAAACTCGGAGCTTAATTTAAATATAAGCAATATCATAATAAACGAACATACATTAAAAAATCTCAGTGCATTAATAAAGCTTACAGATAGCAGCTTAGAGATTAATCCATTGAAGGCAAGTTACAAGTTAGATGATAAAGATAATCCCGAGCATTCATTTGCAAGTAATGAATTTGAATTATCAGGTATATTACAGCCTTTAGCCGCAAAGACACTGGGAGAAGACCTTAAGCTGCGAATCGTGCTAAGAGATGAGGATGCAAAATTGGAACTTCAAGGCAATGCTAATGTAAACGGTATTGTAGGCAATGCCATAAAAATTAATATAGACGCAAAGAAGCTCGATTCAGTAGCACAATTTCTGCAAACTGATTTTTCTCCATATCTTCCAGCGAAAATAGATGCAGATATTGAAACAAGTAATCATGCTTTAAACTTAAAACTATTATCTTTGCAGTCTAAGGATAGTGATATCGAGGGAGTTACTAATATTAACTGGTCAAACGAAGTTGTAAAAATTGATGGCAAACTTAGTTCTAATTTTCTCGATCTATCACCAATAATGCAAACAGCAGAAAATACTGATGAACAAAAACAAAAAAATGAAAATAACGCTACTGAAGATAAAGAAGAAAAAATATTCAGTGATGAAAGAATTGATTGGAGTTGGTTAGATAGTTTTGCTATCAATTTTGACATGGGTATAGCTGAACTAGTTGCTTCGGATAATGTTTTCAATAATGTAAAAGTAAATGTTGCTCTTGGTGATGGCGCCTTAACAATTAAACCTTTCCAGGCGCTTTTTGCAGATGGCAGTATTCAAAGTGTGTTGCAAATGGATAAAGTGGGCGATGCAGTCAAGTTAAACACACAGTTGGATGCTATCAATTTAAGTTTAGCCGCTCTAGGTGCAGCAGGAGATAGTGTGTTAGAAGGAGGTACTACTGATGTGGTATTTAATTTAAATGGTCAAGGACAATCACTGCATCAGATTATGTCTTCATTGAATGGTGAAATAGTTGCAGAAGTGCAGAAAGCAACTGTAAAAAATGATACTTTTGAGCTTATTGGCACCGATTTTATTTTAGAATTGCTGAGTATGTTAAATCCTTTTATGAAAGAGGATGAGACTACGGAACTTGAATGCGCAGCAGCCAAATTTACTGCAAAAGATGGTGTGTTTACCAGTCATAATCAGCTAGCAGTTGAAACTACAAAAATGAAAATAGTAGGTGGCGGCGTAATTGATATGTCAACCGAACAGCTTGAAGTTGGTTTTAGTCCTATCGCTAAAAAAGGTTTTGGTGTAAATGTAGGTAGTCTGGTCAAGTTTGTTCGCTTAGGAGGTACCTTAAGTAATCCTCATCCAGAAGCAGATCCAGTTGGTTTGTTAAAAAGTGGTGCTGCAATCGGTGCAGCACTTTCTACAGGTGGATTGTCATTATTAGTTGACGGTTTGTTTAAGCGTGTAGCAAATGCGGGCTCCGCATGTAATCAAGCTCTGCAAGATCCAAAACTAGAAGAGGGTGAAGTAAGCAATCAAGATGGAGTCCCAAAGAAAGAGGTAGAAAACTAAAGTTATAATGTCGTTTTATTGATAATTTTTATAAGCAGTACTTACTAATTGCAAACCTATGTAAATATCGTTCTGTATAGCTATTAAATTGACGCTATTAACGCTATTTTTAAGTTATTGGGTTGCTTAACCTGATTGGTTGAAAAAAATAATAATGTGATAACAAACTGAAGAGAGGAGCATCCATGTCATTATATAAAAGTTTAATAGCAGAATTCATTGGCACATTTTGGCTAGTGTTAGGTGGTTGTGGTAGCGCTGTGTTAGCTGCAACATTTATTTCCAATGGTGCAATGATTGGAGAAAGTACACACTTTCCACTTGGAATTGGCTTGGTGGGCGTCTCATTAGCGTTTGGTTTAACGGTAGTTACAATGGCTTATGCAATTGGGCACATATCCGGTTGCCATTTAAACCCAGCGGTTTCCATTGGTTTGGCCACTTGCGGTCGTTTCCCAGCTGGTCAACTAATTCCCTATATTATTGTGCAAGTGTTGGGGGCTATCGTCGCCACAGGTATTTTGTATCTTATTGCGAGTGGAAAAACAGGTTATGGTGGTGGCCTGGCTTCAAATGGTTTTGCTGCTCATTCACCGGGTGGTTATTCTTTAACTGCGGCTTTGGTATGTGAGATTGTCATGACATTTATTTTCTTAATGATCATCTTAGGTGCAACAGATAAACGTGCTCCTACCGGTTTTGCTCCGATTGCAATTGGTCTAGCTTTAACTTTAATACATTTAATTTCTATACCAGTAACTAATACCTCAGTAAATCCAGCACGTAGTACTGGGCCTGCTATTTTTGAAGGTGGAATTGCTTTGTCACAACTATGGTTATTTTGGGTAGCACCAGTAATTGGTGCAGTCATTGCGGGCTTGGTTTATAAGCTGGTTTTTGAAGATGTAGATAACTAAGTATTATATAAATTACAAGCAGATTATTTCATATAGAGGCATATAGATAAGTTATCTATATGCATTTTTTATGTTTCTAAATTATAATTAAAGCGCATCTTCCTGTAATGTTTGCTATAACTATCTGCAAATATAAAAGGATATAAGATGAAAATATATATATGTGGATTTTTAGTCTTTATTGTACTTTTTTTATCGTCATGTTTAGACCAACAAAATACATCATCAAGTCAAAATATCTCCCCAGATAAATTGTCAGCTGAGGACGTCAAGCAACGTCAGCAACAAGTATTTAAAAATGCTTCTGAAGAACCCAAGCAATTTCGTGAAAACTTAAAAGAAAACTGCCCTCATTTTAATTTTATTTTGCTTACAACTGCAGAGACAATTCAGTTGGGTACTAGAGTTTTTAACGCAGGTGGACTTAGTCTTACCAATAGAATATATGAAGGTACAATTTACAAAATCTTATATACAATACAGGACAAATGTATGGACTTAAGTGACACTTTGCAGGCAGGTCTTGCCATGGCCGAAGCTAAAGATAACTATCATGATAAGGCTTGGGCTTTACGTGATACATTAGATCTCATAATGGGAGGGCCTCCGGCCAAACCACCAGGAGGTAATTATTGAGGTATAATTTAAATAACTATATGATTTTACTAAATTAATTATTTTATGTATGTAATTGATATTTAGCTAGGTCTAATAAATAGATTAAATTACTTTTACAATTATTGTATAGACCTTAAGTTTGAATAATGCAGTAGAAAGTAATAGATAATTTTTTCGTAAATTTTAAAGAGTTACGGAATAAAATTTGTATATCTTAGTGATGTTGATATGAGTATTAAATTCATTGCTGTACTTATAATTTTTTTGTCTTTATTATTTTCTGCATATGCGGAAAACTCTGTACATAGTAATCAAAGTTATGCACAAGAATATAGTCATTTAAGAAAATTACTACAGCAAGTAAACAATCGCGAATCTGCAATTGCATATAAATCGCAGATTGAGCAGGAGCTTAACAAGCTTAAATCATCACAAATCAGTGGACAGCAACAGTTTTCTGCATTATCAAAAAGTGAGCAATCGCAGTTTATTAAAAAATTTCAAAACAATCATTTACACTGTGGTGAAGTTACTCAAGTAATGGAAGAACGTAGAAGAATTTTATTGGATCCTGAACTAAGCCAAGTATTAAGTCCATTAATGAATAAGATTCCTTAGAAAATATTCTATATAGAATATTTTTAATATACGTTTGGGGTTAGTTATTACCAAACTTATTTTCATCCTGTTTGTAACAATTACATTATGTAGTTGTGCATTGATTCTTTTGAATGGACGCTTGAGTCATGGCTACTATATATCTTCTGACGACTCATTTAAGTGCAAGTTACCAGGCGGAGTTTTAAGTACGCAGCTAGAAATAAGTGACAGTAACAATAGTCTGGGTGAAACAGTTACATTTAAACATAGATTAGGATTACTTTGGCGCGTTGATCATCTTAAAGTTAGTCATCATAGGCTAGCAATTATTGATAATTCAAAAAATAGAAGAGAAAATTTAGAACAGGCTAAAGTAAATTATATTAAATATTATTTAGCAAATAATGTTGATATTATTGATATTAATTGGGAACTTTTTGATAGAGTGAATGACAATGATGTTTTGCTTGTCAACGCATACTTAAAATGGGGCGAGAAGGAAGAAGGACGTGAATTACTATTTTCGATAAATAATAATTATTTGAATGTAATTCATCATTCTCAAAATATTTCCAGTAAGCTGCAAAAAATTACTTCGGGCGCAGTAGATTTGTATAAAAGCTGTGAATTCTATTAGTTTTTAATTTGCACTTACAGTGCGATTGTGAGCCCAGTTTCTTAATTTTTCTATTTTTTCTGCCATTACGACTGATAATGGTTTAGTGCTGAGTAACTCTTCTAGTAATTGAAATTGTTTAAGTGGAGAATCTTCAGCATGTGCGGCATATAAAGCCGATACTATGGCTTGTTCAATTTCTGCCCCTGAAAACCCATCACTAATTATTGCAAGTCGATCAAGGTCAAAGCTGTCAACAGCTACTTCTCTTTTGTTTAAATGTATACGAAAGATTTCTTTTCGTGTTTCTATATCTGGCAAGTCAACAAAAAATATCTCATCTAAGCGACCTTTACGAATGAGTTCAGGAGGTAAGGCATCGATATTATTTGCAGTTATCGCTAAAAAAACTTGTTGTGTACGTTCAGCCATCCAAGTGAGAATCGTGCCTAGAACACGGTCACTGGTTCCAGTTGTATCGTCACCTGTGCTGATTCCTTTTTCAATTTCGTCTATCCAAAGTACACATGGTGACATGACTTCAGCTGTCTTTATGGCATCACGTAGATTTTTTTCTGTTTCACCGATGAACTTATTAAAAAGACTGCCCATATCTAAACGTAGTAGTGGAATATCCCAAAGACCGGCGATAGCTTTGGCTGTTAAACTTTTACCACTGCCTTGCACGCCAATGAGTAAAACACCTTTAGGCCTGTCCAAGCCCCTTGGTGGTTGTTCAGCAATAAACGCTTCTTTGCGTTGAGACAGCCATTGTTTTAGTTTTTTCATACCAGCAACTTCAGAGAATTTGGCTGTGTCGTATTCAAATGATAGGCCATTTTCTTTACTTAATAAGCGATATTTGGCGGCCATAATTTCAGGCAAATCGTTTTTACATAGAGCTCCGTCTTGAGCTATGGCTTGTCGTGCTAGACGTCGTACATCATGTTCGGGTAAACCAGCTAAATTGCGTGTAAACAGGCCTACTATTTCATCATCTTTGATTACTTCTTTTGTCTTATGTTGTGCTTTCCATCTTTCGGCTTCTTGAGAAATAATGCTGCGTAATTTAGTGGGAGTGGGTAAACGTAATTCAAAATGGGCAATGAATTTTTCAAGTTCAACAGGTATTTTAAAGTTGTGGCTTATAAATATTAAAGTATTAGGCCTCTCATCATGCTGTAGGGCAATTTCTTTAATCGTTCGTATACATAATGGATCTTCTATATAGGGATGAAAATCTAAGAGTAAAAATAGGCCATGTTTAGATGCACTTTTGATATGTTTTAATGTTTCTAAGGGCTCTTTATTAAATGCCTGAGCAGGCATGTCTTGTAAATCTATTCTTTGTAACCCCTCTGTCACTGTCCATTTAAACAAATGAGTAGGAAATTCGAGTACAAGCTGTAGAAATAGATCTATAACACGTGTTTCTTCTTGAGTCTCTATAACTACAATTGGTGTTTTTGATTTGATCAGGACCTTTAGGTCATTTAACTCATACATGGGTAGATTATTTATTCTGATTCAAGTGCGTATTTATTTTTAACATCCATCGTGTTTTATCACTTAATTTATTTATTATGCAAGTAATTGTAAACTCAAGCGTGCGATACGAGAGATTATCTGTATATAACCTTGCAGATGAAAAAAATGTATCAAGTGGTTGCTTGAAGTCTATTGAAAAGACATATGACAGAATCAGTAGAAAATGTTGGAGGATTAAAACCTGTAGAGGTAGTATTCTGTGTGTTATGTCTTCAAATTGTATTTTTTGTCGTAAAGTAGATCTCATTCATCAAGGTGAGCTGACATTTATTAGTCAAGATAAGTATCCGGCCTCCCCTGGTCATTTGCTTATTGTTCCAAATAGGCATGTACC
Source organism: Gammaproteobacteria bacterium (assembly GCA_965223115.1). Classification (GTDB taxonomy): domain Bacteria; phylum Pseudomonadota; class Gammaproteobacteria; order UBA4575; family UBA4575; genus CBDCUI01. Next base: position 2,085,993 of record OZ244982.1, on the reverse strand, counting down.
CAATTATTTTGACTGTACTCAACAAGAAATTGTAGAGCTATGGGAAACAGTACATTTAGCTAAAGCTATCGTCGAGGAAAAACATCAGCCAGATTCTTATAATATCGGTATCAATGTGAGTAAGGCTGCAGGCCAATCTGTTCCACATACGCATATTCATTTAATACCTCGATATGAAGGTGACGTACCTGATCCTAGAGGCGGAATAAGAAGCGTAATTCCTAAAAACAGAACTTATACAAAAACAGCAAAGTAAGTGCCTACATATTTCTAAATAACATGACACAATTATCAAAACTAAATGAATTAAGGGAAATACGTATTAATCCAATTGTTCCCACTGAATCAGTTCTGGTTTCTACTGCACGTGGACTTCGGCCGCGTAAGGATGAGGAACCATTAGCAATCAGCACAGAATCTCGAGTGGATGCTTGTCCTTTTTGTAAAGGCAATGAAGAAAAAACTCCTCCCACATTAGAAAGTTGGCCAAACGAAGAGCAGTGGAATATTCGGATTGTAGAAAATCTTTTTCCAGTACTGAGTGATCGACAATCCACGCAGAGCATGAGTTTTGGGTTGCAGCATGTAATTGATGGGTATGGTAGGCATGAGGTCGTTATTGATCATGATAATCATTCCATTCATATTGATCACATGTCTCAACAACATCTGCACGTATTATTTAAGATCTATCGAGATCGTATGAAGATACTTTATGACAGTGATTCTCGAATAAAATATGTACTTGTATTTAAAAATTTTGGTCCAGCTGCAGGTGCAAGCATCGCACATACTCATAGTCAAATTGTGGCGATGCCGGTTGTTCCTGAAAATGTTTCTAATGAGCTAAATTATTCATATAAGCACTATGAGAAGTTTAATCAAAATATTTTCGCTCATTTAGTTGATGAAGCCCTAACGTTTGAAGCCACGATTTATGATCGAGAGTCAGGAGAAGTGCGGCGCAAAATTAGTGTCGGGCAATATGTAATTGAAAAAACAAAACGTTTTATAGCAATTAAGCCATTTGCAAGTCGATTTGAATGGGAAGTGCAAATCTTTCCATTATACGCACAAGCTGACTATCTTGATTGTAGTGAAGAAGATATAAACGAATTTGCTGGCTTGCTAAAACGTACAATGCAGCGTCTAAACAAAGTAATTGGTGGAGCTCAATACAATTATTTCCTACATTCCATCCCACATGGAGGAGAGTTTAATAAACATAAGCAAAGCTACCAGTGGCATTTGGAAATTTGCCCCCGCACCAGCATTCCAACAGGCTTTGAATTAGGTTCTGGTTTGTTTGTTAGTACGGTTAGCCCAGAAGATGCTGCAAAGCAATTAAGAGAAGTTAGTGTTGTTTAAGTTAATCAAATAAATCTACTTCGTAGGTTAAAAACGCAACTCAAATCGACGAGTTGATTCAGGCACACCCGTTATCTTGCCTGGTTCGTTGGTATTGGTATTAAAAGGATCGATATCTTTCCTATCTTCATAAATAGATCTTGCGCCCCAACGTCCATTTATTTTTTGTTTTTCTTTTGACTTTTTCCATTCATGTTCTGATCCGCTACTACTACGTAATTTATTACCACGATTAAACACAGTATCGACTGTCAAGATATTAAACTCATCAGACAAACTTAACTGTGATTTTGGATCTGCAATTACAATAGATGATAGGAATAACAGTGCAATAAAGTAAAAAGAGTGCTCCTGCGGCAGCTGTAAGTAGAGATTAAAGATTTGTGTTTGTAGTATTTATTGCTTTTTCCAGTCTAGAGATTCGAACCAGTATTTATGTTTAGCCGATAACCAACCTTCAGCATCTCTTGCAGTAATCCATGCATTTAAAAAGTTTAAAAAATCTTGTTCCCCTTTTTTATTTTTTATTACCCAAGGTTCAAAAAGGGATACACCAATACGCAAAGTTCCTGAATTAAGAACCTGTTCCAGTGTGCTTGCATAAGAAGTGTTGGCAAAGCTAAATAGTAGTATAAAAATAATCGAATAAATTGTTTGTTTTTATTACTTCATGAATCTCCAATAAATTTTGGTTATGCTACTAATTGCTATTTTAGCTTGAAGTGTGACTTTTAAACACTGTTTGAAATTGAAAAATTATAATATTTTCTAATTAAGTTCATTGATAAGTTGATCAACAGCTTATTGATCAAGCTTATGTTGTACTGTTGTCGCTATAAAATTAGTTCTATATTTAATGTAAACACCGACAATTTGGGTTTGGTTGCGGAATTATTCGCACGCTTTATCTAATACCATATTTAAAGTCTAGTTCATTTTAATGTCTTAGCATATCATGTGAGTATAAATTCAAATAAACTAATAAGTATGAATAAAGAGCAACAAAAACTAAACAAACGTGTCGGCAAAAGCATGATATTTGCAGCATGGATATTAATTTTTGCTTTGTTCATATGGTTTTTTGGAATCCTTGAAACGAATAAACGTAACCCCAACCAAAATGTACTAACCCATGAGCTAGAAGGTGGGCGGAAAGAAGTCGTTTTGCAAAGCAGTACTCACGGCCATTATGTAGCAACTGGAAAAATTAATAGTAAAGAAGTTACTTTTTTAGTTGATACTGGTGCTAGTTATGTATCAGTACCTGAGAAAGTTGCGAGGAAAATTGGCTTGCAAAAAGGTGCGCCACTACGCGTCTCCACAGCAAATGGTGAAGTCACGGTTTATGCTACAACATTAAATGAGGTAAGTATTGGCGATATCGTTCTACAAGATATAAAGGCAGATATTAATCCGCACATAAACAGCAATGAAATATTATTAGGAATGTCATTCCTGCGATATCTTTCTGTAACACATCAAGGTGATCAATTAACCATTCGACAATAAACTGCAATAGTTAGGATTACTGCTTACGGCCAAAAGTGGTCATTCACGTGAGGATACAATATCTTTCTCCATAACGGTTATTGAATGGCCATGCCATTCTGTGCGTTCCCGCACGATCCAACTAAGTTTAGAATAAAATTCTTCTGATTCGGGTGTGTAAAGAAATAGTTTGTTCACTCGTATTCGTTCTGCTTCCTCTTCAATAGCATGAACAAGCTGCTTCCCAACTCCTTTTCTTCTATGCTTTATATCTACATATAAACCTGCCAACCATGGACTTAAGTTAGGGCGTGATTCAAGGTCATTAGTTTTTAAAGCGATCATCCCGATTACATTACCGTTTTCAATCGCTATTAAACAAAGTGGTATTTTATCTTTATTGGATCGCTCTAGCATTAATTGTTTAATATCTTCAAATGTTCTATCTGGATGGAGTGATGACCATTCATTGTATGACCAGTGAGCGAGTCTTGGAATTACGTCTTTATGATCAGCTAAGTATTCTATTTCCATCGCTTGTTAATGAAACAATCACACGTATCAAAGACTTTCAATTGAATCGGCAGTCGTTAGCAGACATTTTAGATCATAGTTTGAAATCTGTGTTTAAGATTTTTGGCACTTGAATGTTTTTTAATTGAATATATTTAGGTAGTCCTTCTTTATAAGGTGGATATGCTTCACCTTTAATGAGAGGTGCTAAGTAAGTCCTACAGCGTTTTGTGATTCCAAATCCATCTTTTGTAATGTAACTGCGCGGCATCATTTTTTCGACGTTAGCTACTCTAGCTAGAGTAGTACACCCTACTTTCCATTTATAAGGTTTGTTAGAAGTGCGCACAATAGTAGGCATAACAGCTGTTTTTCCTTGTAAAGCAAACTGCACTGCAGCTTTGCCCATGGCATAGGCATGGTCTACATCGGTTTTTGAGGCAATGTGTCGAGCAGCACGTTGCAAATAGTCTGCTACTGCCCAATGATATTTATAACCATATTTTTGTTTCACCATTTCTGCAATCACAGGTGCAACGCCACCTAGTTGCTTATGACCAAACGCATCTGTACTGCCTGCATCTGCCAGAAAAGTCCCATCTGCAAAGCGAGCACCCTCAGAAACGCAAATAACGCAGTAACCATATTGTTCTACACATTCTTTAACACGTTGTAAGAACTTTTCTTTTTCAAAAGGAATCTCTGGAAACAAAATAATATGCGGTGCATCTTCTTTATTTTCTTTTGCAAGTCCACTTGATGCCGCAATCCATCCAGCATGACGACCCATCACTTCCATCACAAAGACTTTTGTAGAAGTTTCTGCCATAGACTTTACATCAAAGGCAGCTTCTTTAATTGATACGGCAACATATTTGGCAACAGACCCAAATCCAGGACAGTTGTCAGTGACAGGCAAGTCGTTATCAACGGTTTTAGGTATCCCAATGCATTGGATGGGATAACCCATTTTTTTGCTTAGTTGTGACACTTTGTGAGAAGTGTCTTGAGAATCTCCACCACCATTATAGAAAAAATAACCAATATTATGTGCCTTAAAGACATCGATCAGTCGTTCATACTGTGCACGATTTTCTTCTATGCTTTTTAATTTATAACGGCAAGATCCAAATGCGCCTGATGGCGTATGTTTTAATGCGGCGATGGCACTTGTCGATTCTTTGCTGGTGTCGATAAGATCTTCAGTAAGTGCACCGATGATGCCATTTCGGCCCGCATAAACTTTGCCAATTTTATTTTTATTTTTGCGTGCAGTTTCAATTACACCGCATGCGGTGGCATTGATTACGGCAGTGACTCCGCCGGATTGTGCATAAAATGCGTTACGTTTTTCCATAGATTTAAGCTTATTGTATTAATGTTTAAGATTTATTTGATTCATACCTTTTAATTATAAGACTATAGGTCTTGATGAGCCATAAATAGTATGGGGCACTCTGTAAGCTCTGGGTTTATATCTGTTTGTTTTCTATGATTGAATATTCTTTGTTTAGTGTAGTCAGAAATATGGTTCATGTATATTTCTCTTATGCAGTTATCTGTTATTTTTATTCAATACTTAGCTAATTAGAGTAGTAGGCTTGATCATAAATTTGGTGTAAAAATCCTTAAAACAAAAAGGAGTTATACCGATGCGTGTCATCTTATTAGGCGGACCTGGTGCTGGTAAAGGTACCCAGGCAAACTACATCAAAGAAAAATTTAATATTCCACAAATTTCAACCGGTGACATGCTGCGTGCTGCTGTTAAAGCTGGTACTCCCTTAGGGTTGCAGGCGAAAGAGGTCATGGAGTCAGGCGGCTTAGTTTCTGATGAGATCATTCTTGGCTTAGTCAAGGATCGTATTGCAGAAGATGATTGCGCGAACGGGTTCCTGTTTGATGGTTTCCCTCGCACCATTACTCAAGCCGAAAGCCTAAAGATTCAGGGTGTTAATATCGACTACGTTGTTGAAATTGATGTCGATGATGAAGAAATTATCAAGCGTATGAGTGGTCGTCGAGTACACCTCGCATCGGGTCGCACTTACCATGTCACTTTTAATCCACCTAAGGTTGAAGGCAAAGACGATGAGACAGGTGAAGAACTCGTTCAACGCGAAGATGATAAAGAAGAAACCGTTCGAGAACGTCTCAATGTATATCATGAACAAACAGAGCCGCTGATTAATTACTATTCGACGTGGTCATCCAGTGGTGAAAGTAATGCACCAAAGTATGTGAAAATAAATGGTATTGGAAGCGTTGAAGAGATTCGAGATAATGTTTTTTCTGCTTTAAGTTAATGCGTTTTACATAAAGATATTTTTGGAAATTTGGTTAGCATTTCTTGTAGTCTTTATTGCCATTTGGTATTGGCAAGATAGTTTACGTAGTAGAGAGTTAACTTTAAGGCACTGCCGTCGAGTTTGTGAAGAAAACAATGTTCAGTTTTTGGATCAGTCTGTATATGTGGCACGTTTCCGTTTAGGTCGAAGCGCCATGCAAAAATTGTGTATTCGTAGGTTTTATGCCTTTGAATTTAGTGTAGGAGGGGCGGATCGTCATAATGGAATTGCTGTGGTAGCAGATGGTAAGTTGGAATACTTATCCTTGATGCATCCGCAAGGCGAAGTTATTGAGGGAAGGCTTCCCACTTAAGCATATTCAATAACAAGCAGCTGTTTTTGTACTTATGTAGTGTCTCTAAATTCAGAAATCTGCCAATGGTCTTTTTTTGTATGCATCACTAAACAAGATGCACCACCTTTGGTTATCCGTTTACCCGCTGCACCAGGATTTAGCACCCACGGCTGATGCTTTTGATCACAGACAAGCTTATGGCTGTGTCCGTATACGATTGCACTAGCATTTGCAAAGTGTGTTCGCATTTTGTCATGTCGTTTTGCCACTGGATTAAATTTATCACCATGAGTAAGTACAATACTTCCACCCGGGAGTTTAATTTCTGCAACAGTTGGAATTTGGTGTAATGCTTTATGTTCGTCCTGAGCCCACTTTTCAGGAATATCGTTATTGCCGCGTACTGAGATTACATTTTTACAATTTTGTTTGAGTTGCCGGATGACATGGATTGAACCAATATCTCCAGCATGTAAGATAACCTCACAATTAGAAAGTTGTCTTTCAATATATGGGTTTATATAACCATGCGTATCGGAAAGGATTCCAACACTTAAAGAGGTATGCTTAGAAAAGTCTTTGAAAATATTTTTTGGTTCCATATTAGGAACTGTAAAACAAATCTAGTGAATATTAAACAATTAAGATGTCTCTTCTGTCCAACCAATTTCTTTTGCAGTTTGTTTTCCTATGACGCATTTATTTAGACTGCTGGCCATCACGGATTCGGTTGCAGTTATGGCAACTGTACCCGCCATAATTTCCGCGCGCCTTTGTGGAAAAATTGGATTACGTTTGGGTTCTGCTAAGCCATCAGGTGGAACTGGGTTGCCATGAGTATCGTATTTATCTGTTGCACCAACGGTATGTAGTAACTCATGCGCTATCACCACATTATTTTGTTTGCTTTGATTGTCACTTGCAAATGCATGCACAATACCTAATAGACCTTTTTGCAACCCCAGCGAATGCTCTAGTTTTTTGTCATCTGCTGCTTTGTGATAAAGCACAAAAATTCTAACTCGATGTTTATTAGATATATTATCAGGTGTGTTCTGTATGGCCCACCAGCGTAGTTGTAGACTCCAAAAAGCTATTTTGATGGGGTTGCTATCAGATCCAGGTGGTTTTGGTGGTAAGGAATAAACACTGTCTCCCAATGTGGTGGTAGTTGGTGTAGAAGTAATGACATCAGAATATTTTTCGCTTTCACGTTTTATAAATCTATCAATTGAGCTGAAGTCTTCATTAGATAAATTTTTAATATAACGATCAACAATAGAGCTTCCATCTGCATTAATAGGGAATACAACTACTTCTAAGGGCTTATACCAGCCTTGTGTAACCAGTCGTTGGTCTTTGCTATAAAGTGCAGCAGCACATAGTAAGAAAATGAGTGTAAGGATGCGGAAGTTTTTAAAGGTGAATATGCGCATATAGCAAGCATTAGATTTATTATTTGTTTCTCAATTTGTCAGTGATTAACGGCTATATAAGCATACTGATTGGCAGAATAGTTATATGTAGATACACCATTTAAAGTACAGCTTGAGCTCGGCTATAGCTACGTAACTATTATATGGTTCTCTTTTATAATTTCATTGTTCATTGGTACTGCTAAGAGACTTTGATAATGATGATAAGCTGGAATTTGTAGACAACATCTTTAATCTGATGGCAAAATCAATAGAACACTATGGATCTGTTGAACTAATTCCTCTGCATAATTGTGTCAAGTGTATAATGGATTTTAAGTATCAGCGTAAAAGAAGAACTAAATAAAATATTAGATATTTGGAGAATCGGCATGAGCTACCAAACCATTATTTCAATCGATGATTTGAATCAGAATTTAAGCAATGATAATTGGTATATCTTCGACTGTAGATTTTCGTTAAAAGATCCGAATGAAGGGTTTAATAAATTTAATCAAGGTCATATTCCTGGTGCACAATTTGCCAACATGGATAATGATTTATCATCACCTAAATCTGAATCATCAGGTCGCCATCCGTTACCAAATCCTGATATATTTATACAAAAATTAAGAGACTGGGGAGTAAACAATGATTCACAAATCGTTTGTTATGATGATGTGTCAGGTGCATACGCAGCACGCATGTGGTGGCTTTTGTATTGGTTAGGTCATCAAGATGTTGCAGTGCTGGATGGTGGTATTGAAAAATGGATAGAAAAAAATTTTCCAATTGAAACAGAAGTAAAGCAAAGATCACTTGGTTCGTTTTCAGGTATGGCTAATGATGATATGTGGGTTGATATTGGTTTTGTTGAGCAGCAACTTGAACAGGGTCAAATCACTTTGTTAGATGCACGGCCTGCTACAAGATTCACTGCAGAGGATCAAAAAACTGATCCCGTACCAGGACATATACCAGGTGCAATTAATTATCCATTTGCAGATAATCTAGATCAACAAGGCATGCTGCTACCTGCAGAAGAGTTGAGACAACGTTTCACTCAAATTTTTGCCACAAACCAACAAAAGCAAATTATCAATATGTGTGGTTCGGGAGTAACGGCATGCCACAACTTACTGGCTATGAATATTGCTGGTTTCCCTATGCCTCGTTTGTACGTAGGTTCGTGGAGTGAATGGATCAGAGACCAGAATAGACCAGTGGCTACTAAAGAACGATGATTCGATAAGTAGATTATTGAAAATAAGACATATTTATACAGCTTAAGCTACCAGTTTGTCCTTTTATAAGCTCATTTATAGAGCTTTTTCACATTGCTGATTACCATTAAATGAGATTATTTGATTCTCTGCGGTATCGCCGTACTTATATAGCAACATATTCAAGGTCAATAAGATTAATCAAGCTAACTTAAAAACCGTGTCTGCAACGCCGAAAGCAGGCAATATCAATCGCATTGCGCCTATCCATTTAGATGCAATGTCATTACCTTTTCCATTGGCGATCGTTCGGGCTGTCGATGGCAATATGTTATACGCCAACACATTTATGAGCACCATGTTAGGTTCAAATATAAATGATCTGTATGGCAAACCTATTCCAGGGTTATTTGATGATAATGGACAACGACTGGAAATATTTAGGTTATTAAAGAAACGTGCTTTTATCCCCCCAAAGAAAATAGTGATAACCAATGCTAATGATAAAAAAATAAAAGTTTCAGCTTCTCTATCGTTAACGCGTTACGAAAACGAGCTTTGCTTACTTGTTGCCATGTTGGATGTACAGCAAAACTCTTTTGAAATGAGAAAATTAAAAACAGCAGTTAAACGCTTTAGTATGGCGCTACAAGTTTCTAAAGTTGGGATCTGGAGTTGGAATCTGATGTCAAACCGTATTGCGTGGGATGACACAATGCATGAACTGTTTGGAATTGAGCAAGGTACGTTCACAGGGACAAAAGAGGAATTTCTTAGCTATATGGTACAAGAAGATAGAGATGAACAACTTAAAATTGGTACAAAATATTATCGAGAAGGCGGTAAGTTTGATACAAAATTTAGAATAGTAAGACCAGATGACGAAACAAGAGTAATTATAAATCGTGGTGAAGCACTAAAAAATAAACAAGGTATTGTAACGAATGTAGTGGGTGTGTGTTGGGATGTAACGGAAAACTTTGCTTTGAATGCAAAGATAGAACACCAAGCACAATATGACCCTTTAACAGGCCTACTTAATAGGCATCAAATGCAGTGTAAGCTTAGTCAACTGCTAGAGGAGATCAAGCAACAGCCATCAGAAAATACATTTTGTTATTTTGACGTAGATAGATTTCAAGTGGTTAATGATACATGCGGTCATGAGGCAGGTGATGAACTGTTAAGTCGTATTGCAGAGCATTTACGTGTTTACGTAAAAAAATCTGATTATTTTGCACGTATGGGGGATGATGAGTTTGCAATTATTATCAGTAATAGTTCGGGTAACGATGCAAGGAAAGTAGCAGAGACGATCTTGCAAGCCGCGCAAGACTTTCATTTTGAATGGGGCGGTAAAGTATTTGATTTAAGCGTGAGTATGGCACTTGTTCCTATCACGCTAGAAAAAACAGTGAGTGACATACTTGGGTCTGCAGATGTCGCATTATCGGCAGCAAAGGATTCGGGTAGAGGCCGAATTCATGAGTATAGACCACATGATTCTACTGTGATTAGACGCCATGACGAGATGCATTGGGTAATGGAGTTAGAAGATGCATTACGTAATGATCGGTTTCAACTTCATTTTCAACCAATTCAACCTTTACACAGTGATAAAAAAGAAGGTCATCACTACGAAGTATTGCTTCGGGTACGTGACTTATCAAAACAACAAGATGGTGCCCCTGGTTATTTGTTACAAGCTGCTGAACAATTTGACATGGCAACACGTGTAGACAAATGGGTAATTAATACCATGTTTGATTGGCTTAAAAAGAATCAAAATCATTGTGAAGAATTGAGTCTATGTTCTATTAATTTATCTGGCGCATCAATAGGTGACCAGGACTTTTTGGCATTTCTGCAAGAAAAATTAAAAGACGAAGAAATTCCATGTAATAAAATAAGCTTTGAAGTGACAGAAAATGCTGCAATTAAAAACATTAAAAAAGCTGCCGATTTTATAAAGTCTGTTAAAGAATATGGATGTAAGTTTGCGTTGGATGATTTTGGCAGTGGTCTTTCATCTTTTGCGTATTTAAAAGATTTACCAGTAGATATATTAAAAATTGATGGTGTGTTTGTTAAAGGTATAGACAAAGAGCCGATAAACTACGCCATGGTTAAAGCTATTCATGATGTAGGTAAAGTCATGAATATGGAAACCATAGCTGAATATGTTGAAAACGAACATGTACTGCAAAAACTGAATGAAATTGGTGTGGATTATGGACAAGGCTATTATTTTGGTAAATCTGAAAAACTAGATAGGATCATAGTTATAGAGTCAGCTATAGCAGAACCAGACTATATATAGTTAATATCTTTTTTGTTGCTAAATACCAGCAATAAATCTAAACCTTGCCATAAGGAAGTTAATCCACTTTATCAAAGTCTTTCCTAAGTTTTACCTCGCTTATAAGATTCTGTTAAGCTGAATATCGTAGTAATTACGAGGAAACTTTTTTGAAATTTTGTAGTAGCTGTGGCTCAGCTGAAATTACATTAACTATACCGAAAGGTGATAATCGACTTCGGTTTATATGTCTAAGCTGCGAGGAGATTTTTTATCATAATCCGAAAATTGTTGCGGGTTGTATTGCAGAATGGCAAGGCAAAGTTTTGATGTGTAAACGGGCAATTGAGCCGCGTTACGGTAAGTGGACGTTGCCTGCAGGTTTTATGGAAAACGAAGAAACTATGCATGCGGCGGCGGCTCGTGAAACTTATGAAGAAGCTACGGCAAAAGTATCTGACATGAGTTTATATACAATGTATAACTTGCCTCATATTAACCAGGTTTATGTAATGTTTAGAGCTAAGCTTGTAAATGGGGAAGCAAGCCCTGGTATTGAAAGTTTGGAAGTTGCGTTAATAGAAGAAAAAGACATTCCTTGGAGTGAAATAGCTTTTCCGGTAATAAGAGAAAGCTTGGAGTTGTATTTTGAAGATAAGCGCAATAATTCATTTACATTGCATTATGGTGATATGCACAAGTTACCAAACCATACTTTTGAAATTAAACGTTATTAATTAGTACTTTGGGTGGTTAGTTTTCTCATAATTGCTTTATTTAATAATAATTTAAAAGCTTTAATTCTATTTTATGGACGCAAAAAAAATTTTGCTATCAATTGTAGAACTAGGAGGATATCCAGACTTTAGTAAACTATATAAACACTATGGGTATGAGCAAAAAATAATTTTTAGTATGCGCAAAGCATTGGCTTTTTTAAAAAAAACTAAACCAGATGTAATTGTTGCAGAATTTAATTATCAATCTGATTTTCGTGATCGTACAAGTAGCTTGGAATCACTTATTGCTGTTGCGCAGCGTAACTCAGAAATCAAGTTAATTGTATTTTATGAAAAAGAATATGCACACCAATTTGAAAAACTTAATAATCGTTATAAATTTTTTGCAACACTTGCATATCCAGTAGAAAGTCAAAGTTTGGAATCAGTTCTGCAACGTCTTTGTTAGCAATATATAACTGCTAATTTGATTTTGAACCACCTAAACAAGGTGGCGATTTTCGTATCTCGCCTTCTTTATCATGCCATTCATTAGGCGTTAATGTATGTAATGAAAGAGCGTGTATTGGGCCATCTAGTTCATCTTTTAATAAAGCATTAAGTAGTCGATGTCTTGCAACCAACATTTTGCCATTAAACTCTTTACTAACTATGGTTACCTTAAAGTGTGATTCAGAATTAGATAGTACATTATGCAAATGACTTTCATTAGAAACTTCTAGAAAGTCAGGTTGTAATGCATCATTAATTTTTTTTTCGATATCTGCTTGAATAGTCATAGTAAAAACTTATAACAATATATATTGTAATGAAAAATAACCAACTTAGAATAGACCTATGTTATAGAAAAAAAATCCTTGGCTGTTTGAGTAGTTTCAAAGGCAGTTTGTTCCGTAGATGAGTTTCGATATTTAGCCACTGTTTGGAGGATATGAGGTAAAAAGGCTGGCTCATTGCGTCTGCCATCAGGCGTAAGATATTCTGTGCTAGTGGGTATGTTTCTGGGTAGTAAATAAGGAGAATCGGTTTCTACCATTAAGCGATTCGTTGGTATTTGGTGAATAAACTTATGCAAATGGTAGCCGCGTCGCTCATCACAGATCCAGCCAGTAATACCTATATAGCAATCTAACTCCAAGTAACACTTCAATTCATCTTCAGTACCTGTAAAGCAATGTACCACGATTTTGTTTAATTTGTCCCTGAGCTGTTGTAGTAATTTAACAAAATCTTTATGTGCATCTCGCTCGTGACAAAAGATTGGCATGTTAAGTTCTGCTGCAAGTTCTAATTGCGATTGAAAGGCATATTGTTGTTGTGATGGAGTAGAATAGTTGCGATTGTAGTCTAACCCAGCCTCACCAATAGCCACTACATTTTTATGCTTTGTCAATTCACAAAGTTGCTGAGGTGTTCCGTCATTGTATTCTTTTGCTAGGTGTGGATGTACGCCTGCAGTCGAATACATACCACGATACTGTGTAGTTAGTTTTAAGGCATGTTTACTTTCTTCAAAGCTTGAGCCTGTTAAAATAAATCGTGTCACACCTACTTTATTGGCGCGCTCCACTACTTGCTTTTCATCTTTACGAAATGCGTTGCTAGTGAAATTAAATCCAATATCGACTAAATCCATAGTGTTAAAACAATTAGGTTAATCCATCACAATACGTGCAGAATTTTTCTTCGGTATCACTCAGGCTTGTTTGACAACTTTGGCATAGTTTTGCATAGCTTGGATTTAGGTCTTTATCAAGGCATATTCGGTTATCAAAAACGAAACAGTCGCCACGCCAGTGTTGATCTTTGAACTTATTTAAATAATCTAAAATACCACCTTTTAGTTGATACACTTGCTTAAAGCCTTGGCTAATCACAAAAGGTGCTGCTTTTTCGCAGCGTATGCCACCAGTGCAAAATGTAACTATTGCTTTATCCTTTGGAATTTCATTGAGAGTATTTTTTTTAGACTCTAATTCTCTGAATTTTTGTAGCCCTAAATGTATTGCCTTGTCAAAGCTACCCAGTTCGTATTCAAAAGTATTACGCATATCGATAAGAATAATATCTTGATTATTATCTAGCCACAGCTTTAGTTGTTCACTGCTAATATAGGTGCTATTGTTTTCAGAAAAAGTACTTGGAGCAGCTAGACTATTTTTATTGGTAGGGACAAGCTCATCTCGTTTTTTTATAAGCAAACGTTTGAAAGGAATTTCTTCTGAATAACTAGTGTTAATTAGCAGTTGATTAAAATTGCATTTAGATTTTAAAGACTCAAGAATAAAATCTATATCTGTCTGATTGCCAGCAAGGCTTAAATTAATTCCTTCACTACTTATAAAGATAGAGCCCTTTAAATGTGCTTGAGCACAGATTGCTTGTAAAAGTTTCTGTGTAGACTCCACATCGTCGACGTCTGTAAATTGGTAGCCTGCGATATTTATAATTCGGTTTAACATGGGCAATATTATTTATAATCGGATTTTTATTATTTTATTATTGTAGAACGTATTTTAAATAAGGTAGTGTGGATATTATGAGAGAAGGTCAACCCAAAACGATATATCTAAAAGACTATACACCTCCACCATTTTTAATCACTCGAGTACAGCTTGATTTTGTACTCGACGAGGAAATTACGCTTGTGACGGCTACCTCTCAAGTGTTGCGTAACCCTGCTTCCAGCGATAATACAACCACTTTGGAGCTAAATGGCGAAGAACTGATTTTGAATTTTGTAAAAGTGGATGGTAAGGAGCTTACTACTGCAAATATTGTACAGTCTGATGAAGTATTACTGGTTGGTGATGTGCCTGATCAATTCGAACTGACTATACAAACTGAGATTACACCACAAACAAACACATCACTAGAAGGCTTATATAAATCAAGTGGTAATTTTTGCACACAATGTGAAGCTCAAGGTTTTCGTAAAATCACCTATTTTTTAGATCGTCCAGATGTGATGGCTAAATACAGAGTGCGAATCGAAGCTGAACAATCCCAGTACCCTGTGTTGTTATCAAATGGCAATCTTATCGAAGAAGGTAATATAGAATCTGATAGACATTACGCCATATGGGATGACCCTTTCCCTAAACCCAGTTATTTGTTTGCCCTGGTAGCGGGGAATTTGGATTTTCAGGAAGGAAGTCACACCACCAAATCTGGAAAGGATATTGTTCTGCGAATTTATACAGAACAACACAATGTAGATAAGTGTGAGCATGCATTACAGTCACTTAAAAAAGCGATGCAATGGGATGAGGACCGATTTGGGCTCGAGTGTGATTTGGATATGTATATGATCGTAGTTGTCGATGATTTCAATATGGGTGCGATGGAAAATAAAGGTCTTAATATTTTTAATTCAAGCTGTGTGTTGGCGCGTCCTGATACTGCAACAGACGCAGACTATATGAATATAGAAGCGGTTGTAGCACATGAATATTTTCATAATTGGACAGGTAATCGAGTCACCTGCCGGGATTGGTTTCAGCTAAGCCTAAAAGAAGGCCTAACCGTTTTTCGTGATCAAGAGTTTACTTCAGACGTAGTTTCGCGTGCAGTTAAACGTATTACTGACGTTAGGTTTTTGCGCAGTCATCAATTTGCAGAAGACGCTAGTCCAATGGCACATCCTGTGCGTCCTGCATCGTTTGTGGAAATTAACAATTTCTACACGCTAACGGTTTATGAAAAAGGTGCAGAAATCGTACGCATGTACCAAACTATGTTTGGTCAAAATGGTTTTCGAAATGGCATGGATCTATATTTTAAACGTCATGATGGACAGGCTGTGACTACAGATGATTTTGCAACAGCTATGGCAGATGCAAATGATGCTGACTTAAGCCAATTTAAACGTTGGTATGCACAGGCAGGTACACCTGTAGTCAAAGTAGAGGATAGTTGGGATACGACCACAAATACCTATCAGCTTAAGTTTTCGCAAAATTGTCCCGCCACGCCAGAAAGTGATAGTAAGTTACCATTTGTTATTCCAATTAAGACCTCTTTGCTTGATTCTGCTGGAAATGCAATACAGATGAATAGTGATACTAAAAAACATTGTCAGAATACAAAAGTATTGCTTGTGACAGACCGAGTGCAATGGTTCCAATTTAAAAATATTCAAGAAAAGCCTCTGCCTGATATGTTGCAAGAATTCTCGGCACCTGTGAGCCTTGATTATAACTATAGTTATGAAGATTTAGCTTTTTTACTACAACATTCCCCTGATGCATTTAATCGCTGGAATGCAGGCAATCAACTAGCAATTAATGTTTTGTTAGATCAAATTAACAAGCCACAAAATGTTGAAAATTCAGGGATTAAAGTCCTCAGCCAAGCGCTCTCTTATGCTTTACAAGCTAATAATAGGGATAATAGTCTGTTAGCTGAATTATTGGTTTTACCTAATGAAAAAGATTTGCAAGAACATTTGGAAATAATAGATGTGCAACAATGTGTTTCGGTATGTGATTGGTTACAAAACACGCTTGCTCAGCAGCTTGAAGAAAATCTTTTACAGACTTATCAGCAATGTTACCAACAAGGAGAATATAAATATCAAGCACAAGAAGTGGCTCGTAGACGTTTACAAAACGCTTGTTTGTATTTATTAGTAAGTTTAAAAAGAAATGAATATTTTCAACTGGCCTTAAAGCAGTTTAATCAAGCTAGTAATATGACAGAACAGGTAGGTGCAATTAATGCATTATTGCATCATGAATCTAATCAAAGAGAGCAAGTACTAAACACTTTTGCAGAGCAATGGCAACATGATGGTTTAGTTATGGATAAATGGTTTGCCTTTCATGCTCGTTCTAAAATTCCAGCGGCTTTAGAAAACGTTAAAAATTTGATGCAGCATCCTGCATTTACCATGAAAAATCCAAACAAAGTACGTGCTTTAATTGGTGTTTTTGCGGCACAAAATGCTTATGCATTTCATTGCCCGCAAGGCAATGGTTATGAGTTTGTTGCCAAGCAAGTGCTTGAGCTAAATAAAATGAATCCACAAATAGCTTCACGTTTGGTTCGTACATTGATGGATTGGAAAAAATTTTCCGATCCATATAAAACACTAATGCATGATCAGCTCGAACAGATAGCCAAGCACAAAAGTTTATCAAAAGATGTTTATGAAATAGTTTCTAAAAGTTTATAGTTTGTAGACCAGAACTAAATGACATTGTATTGAACGATAATATTCATACTAAGCATACACATAGCACACTTGATGCGCTTGAACGCATAGGGAACCGCCTGCCCGATCCGGTTATTTTATTTTTTATAGGCTTACTGCTTGTAATATTACTTTCACACGTTGCGGTTGTATTAGATTGGTCTGTAATTAGCATAACTGAAGCAAATACCGCAATTGTTGCAAACAGTTTGTTACATGCAGAAGGTATATGGTGGTTGTTAAGCCATCTGATAGATAATTTTATAAATTTTCCACCATTAGGAATTGTGTTAGTCGGCATGCTAGGTATTGGGCTTGCCGATCGTAGTGGTCTTTTGCCGGTTGTATTACAAATGGCGAGTATGCATGTAAAAGGCGCGTGGTTAACTCCTGCGATGATTTTTCTTGGCATCATGTCATCATTGGCTTTAGATGCAGGCTATGTTGTATTACCTCCCATTGCAGCCGTATTGTTTATCATGGCTAAGCGCTCACCTGTTGTTGGTATCGCTGCTGTATTTGCGGGTGTATCTGCAGGCTTTGGAGCAAATTTATTTATTACAAGTTTAGATCCTTTATTAGCTGGATTTTCCCAAGCAGGTGCACAGATACTTGATAAAGACTACCAAATTGCTGTGACATGCAATTGGTGGTTTATGATCGCTTCTACACTATTATTAACGGCGGTAGGTTGGTTTGTTACTGTACGTTATGTTGAACCAAGGTTTAGCACAGGATTAGAGAAAGTAAAATCAAATTTGGTTTCTGCACAGTCAAATTACACGTCATCAAGTTTTAATGAATTAAGTTCAGATTTAGCGCAATCAAGTAATCCAGATTTGTTTGATGCACAACAGTATGAATCTTTACCGTACCAAATTACAAGTAAAGAAAAATCAGCAGTAGTTTATGCGCTGTTTAGTTTAGGGCTAATGCTTGTTGTAATAATTACTATTACACTGGTGCCAGATGCAGTCCTTTATGGACAGGGTGAGCATTTTCCTCGCTGGGTTGAAGCTACAGTACCATTGTTGTTTATAGTCTTCTTAGTACCAGGAATTGTTTATGGCATAAAAGCAGGCAGTATAGAAACTCATCGAGATATAGCACGCATGATGGGGGATACAATCGCTAGTTTAGGTCCATATATTGTATTAGCTTTTTTTGCAGCACAGTTTATAGAAGCTTTTAAATATTCAAATCTTGGTCTTATGTTAGCGATTGGTGGAGGTCAATGGCTGGCATCTATGCATATCAGTGTCTATTTTCTTATTGCAGTTTTTATATTAATTGTAATGACAGGTAATATTTTTATTGGCTCAATGTCTGCAAAATATGCATTTTTTGCACCTGTATTTGTACCTATTTTTATGCAACTAGGTATAAGTCCTGAACTTACACAAGTCGCGTATCGCATTGGAGATTCTGTTACTAATGTGATTACACCACTAAACCCTTATTTGATAATTGTGTTGGCTTTACTAAAAGAATATCTGCCGAATTCAGGGCTGGGAACATTGGTAAGTATAATGTTGCCGTATACCATTGCGTTTTCTATCATTTGGACACTATTCTTGTTTATATGGATGATGTTGGGAATTCCACTAGGTCCCAATGGGCCACTTTATATAATGCAATAATTTATAATAATTAATATCAAAAAAATAAAATGAGTAAGAAAAATATTATTACACCATTTGTAAATGGACCTCTTCATATTACCGGCTCACTTGAGTTGCGAGATAGTAGTGGTGAATTACTAGAGAAGAGTGAAGAGTTATATTTATGTCGTTGTGGGCATTCTAATAATAAACCATATTGTGATGGGCAACACAAAGAGACAAATTACCAAGAAAAAGGAGAATTTATAAAACCACCCGCTTCAGATGACAAAGAAGTAAATGAGGGTATTTTAGAAATAAAAGTGCAAGCAAATGGTCCTTTAATATTTAGAGGTGTGGCATGTATTAAAGATGCTAAACAACAAAGTATAATACGCAAAGTTGGTGGTTTATGTAGATGTGGGAATAGTCACAACAATCCTTTTTGTGACGGCACCCATAGTAAAATTGAGTTTATTGCAAAATAAGTAAATGAACTGTTAATTTCTAAAAATCGCTAGTGGATAAGAACAGACCAACGCGCAGGTCTTTGGTTTTATAAATCTCTCTGTCATCTACTGACATAACACCATCAGCGATGCCCATGGTGGCACCACGTTTGACAACTCTTTTGATATCCAGTTGGTAAGTAACTGTCTTGGCAGAAGGTAATACTTGCCCAGTAAAACGTACTTCATTGACGCCTAAGGCTCGACCCTTACCCGGGTTGCCTTGCCATGCAATAAAGAAACCCAAAAGCTGCCACATGGCATCCAGGCCAAGACATCCTGGCATCACAGGGTCACCTGGAAAGTGGCAGTCGAAAAACCATAAGTCTGGTTTAATATCTAGCTCTGCTTGGACTATGCCCCTACCATAATGTCCGCTATCATTGCTGATGTTGGTTATCCTATCTACCATTAGCATATTGGGCATGGGCAGTTGCGCATTGCCAGGACCGAACATCTCGCCACGACCACAGGTCAGCAACTCTTCATATGAGAATGAATTTTTTTGTGTCACGCTTGGTTACTTCAGTCCTATTGTTTTAAATTACATCCATGTAGATGTGTATGAAGTGTTGAGAGGATTTTTTATTGTAATCACAGTGTAGCAAATGTTAGTCATCAATGGGATTATGCACACTACATTCATGGCTTAATACGTGAATTTCGTTTAATACGGTCGAGCAATAAAGACATTTCGCTAATAGTCTGTATAAAATTTGCCTGTATTTCTTGCAAAACATCAAAATGGGCTACTGCGCCACTACCTGTTGCTGCAATTTCTACAGAATTTTGTAATTTTGTGCGTAGTTGACGCAATTGATTCGCAAGTAATGGATCATCAGCTGGGCGTGTAATCCCGATTGCTACGAGTTGTGCACCACTTTTCTGTTGAGTAAATATAATTTCATCAACGGAGCCGTACATACCTAAAAAAATTGTCTGCCAACCATGTGACTCTGCTGCAACTGCTAAACGTAAAGCTGCAATATCACTAACTTGACCTACTGGAGATGTGCAAATCAGCTTATATTCTGTCTCTGTGTGTGGTTTGTTCATTACTAGGTCAGACAAGAAAGCACGGATAGAATAAATTGCCACTGCATAATGAGCATCGCGTAAGGCACCACGACGGCATTCGTCTTGGATATATGAGACTAAAGGTCGTAATAGATCTTCTAATAAAAATGTAATGCCTAATGATTTAGATGCTTTGCTCAAACAATTGTAAACGTCTTGATTATGCAAGCGTTGTATTGCGTCTAGGCAATCATCAAAGTGTTCCATGACAGAACCTGTACTAGGTCTTTTTTGAATACCAGTAGTGGGTAGCTGTGCTACAGCACTTTCATCTGTATCCACAAGTTTGCGTAATTTTTTAATAGAGAGGCCAGCCACATCTCCAATTCTTCTTCCTACAGATGTTGCACGACGTAATAAGATGAGTTTCTCGACATCAATGTCGTCATATAAACGTCGATTGTTAGAGGCACGTATAGGGGTAACTGCTTTATAGCGTCGTTCCCAGGCCCGGATCACATCTGCACTAAGGCCTGTGCGTCTAGCCACCACTTGAATGGGATGCTTAGATTTGTCGAGGTTTGTCTGTTCAGCTGTCACCCTTATCTGTCCTACTTATGTCTAATATTATGTCTAAAATATATCTAGTTAATATAACACAGATAGGGCAGTGTTATACGTATGTACTAGACAATAATGAGTCAATCAGGCTAAAGCTGATTCCATATTAAGTAAGAGAATGGTATATTTTTATCAATAAGTTTTTCAGCCTTGTTTAATGATGGTAGGAGGCCAAGATGAAGAAATTATTAATTAACACGCGATATTTTCTAGCGCCGTTACTGATCCTAGCGAGCCTATTTGGCGTGTTGGCGGGCGGTCCATGGGTATGGACCGGTGTCGTACTGCTGGGAGTAGGCATCATTGTTGACACCCTGACCACGGCCCAGACCCCGGGCGCGGGTGTGGACGAGAACGGCGACACCTACGGCGTAGTCCCGCTACTCAATGGCACCATGTACGGCATGCTAGGCGTATTCATCTGCCTACAAGTAGCCCTAGCGTGGCGCGTATGGCAATACGTCAACGGCGTACCGATTGGTGAGACCACCTTGTTGGGACTCACCGTTCAAGACGGCATCACCGGCACCCAACTTGCGGGGGCCGTATACTCGACCGGCATTTTTGCAGGGATCGGCATCATCTACGGGCACGAACTGGCGCACACCAAAGGGTTTAGCTTCGTGATCGCACGCTGGATGATGGCCCTAAGTGGCAAAGCCCACTTCTGCTATGCACACGTATACAACCACCACCTCGAACTGGGGCACCAAGACGACCCGGCGACCGCACCACGTGGACGCAGCATGTACGCCCACTACCCGATATGCGGGCTGGGGCAAAGCAAATTCCTATTCATGATGGAAAAGCAACGTCTTGAGAGGCTTGGGGTACCATTTCTATCCTGGCAAAACCGCTGGATTCGGGGCTACTTCATGGCATTACCGACACTTCTACTATTCTGGTTTGTAGGCGGCTGGATCGGCATGCTATGCCTAGCAGGCGTATGGATCATCTCCAACTTCGAACTTGAAGTGCTCAACTACCTAGAACACTACGGCTTGATTCGCGAGAAAGGGCAACCGATCGACTACCGCCATAGCTGGGACAACAGCACCGCATTTACCAGCTGGTTCTTTATCGAGATTGGTCGACAGGCCGACCACCATGATCGCGGCGAGACCCACTTTTGGGAACTTGACGAAGTAGGGGCGCCGAACTGCGGGCGTGGTTACTTCACCCTCTTTGCACTAGGGCTGCTGCCACCGGTATTTCATAGCTACATGAAAAAGCAACTGTCGAAGTGGGACGAAGAGATGGCCAGTGAAGGCGAGCTGAAGATAGCGGAGAAAATGAACAAGCAAGCGGGCTACGCATAACGAAAGCGTACGGGCAACAGAGGAAGCGCCCCGCGCCCATCCTACAACCGCCCTTACTCTTTGTATTTGCAGGGAGTAAGGGTTTTTTATCTATAGATGTTTTGTGACATCTACATAACTGAGTGTCACGACAAAAATCTTATCTTTAAAAATTTTTATGGTTGAAAAGTTTGATCCCAGTCAACAACCACTTCCTGATGTGGTGAGTTCTCTACAGTCAGCAGATGAACGTGTTTGGTTTGAAAATGAATTATTACGTTATCAGAAGCAGCTTAAAGATCTTTCTAATGAGGCAAGTAATTTTGAGCGTGCAAAAATTGAACTTGAAATTGCACAAATATATATAGGTTTAAATCGACTTACGAAGGCGTGGGAAAGTGCACGTCCTTTGGTAGAGCTATTCATTGCTGAAAAACAATTTGAGCATGCTGTTCGAGCATATAAAGTTTTATATCAAGCCGACCATAAAATGTCGATAATGGCACTTGGGCAGGGTTGTTGGTTAGCAGTAACTTATCCTATCGATCCGAACTTATCAGTAGAAATGTTACACAACATAGTTGATGAAACTCCTGACCAATCTGATGGTGCAGCAGTGGCAGCTATGGTGGCACATTATATTGCAGATAAACGTGCAACAAATGAGCATAAAAACTTAACCTTCCTTACTACACAAATACTTGCCAAAGTGGCGAAACGACATCGTGATATAGAAGATGAAGAGTCCATTAAAATTTGGATAGAGATATTAGAACTCAATGACACAGATAAGCTTTTTGAGCGCTTAGCAAAAATAATAGAAATAATGGTCGCAGATCAATGGTGGTTTGATCGTGATCAGTTACGTGCCGAGTTACCCATTAATTAAACCTTAAAACATAAAAAACGCCGCAATTGCGGCGTTTTATTTAGCTAAGTTAACAAATAATTATTATTTAAAACGTTTGGAATATTCTTCATATGAGCCATGGAACCCTTTGTGTTCCTTTTCATTAAATGGGCTGCCACTAGATGTAGAGATTGGTGTTTGTTTGCTATCGCCAAACTTTGCTAGATAACCATCAATTGACCCATGATATGCGCCATTTGAACCTTTTGATTTACCCTCGGTTTTCGCTAGGTATTCATCTAAACTCATAGAAGTGGCTTCAGCTGTTTTACTAGAAGAGTGATGTTTGCTGGATTTTTTGTTTGTATTTCCCATAGCTAAATACTCGTCTATCGATCCTGAAAATCCACTGTGTTCTTTGGCTGCGGCGAGAAGTTTAGCATCACTTTTTGAGCTAATTTTTCCTAGATATTCGTCTATCGATCCTGAAAATCCACTGTGCTCTGCAATTGAATCGCCACTTGATTGGCTAGAAGCTTTATTGCTGGGATAACTTGGTTTTGCAGGCTTGCTTGATGGAGTTTTGCTCATTGATGTTTTGGAAGAGCTAGCTTGTTGATTAGACTTTGTATTTTCAGGTTCTTGTGCCAGTCTGCTACGGTCGTCAATATAAAATGCAACCAGTACAGCAAAGATCACAATACCAACTAAAGGCCAAAGGATTTTTTCATTTAATGCGGCCATATATGATTACCTCGTTATGGTTTTGAGCAATGTTAAAAAATGCATTAATTATTTGCCATTATTGTAAAACATATTTATGCATGGGATCGATAGTTCAGTAATGAAATAAGTATCGAAGTATCATACCAATATTAAATTATGCGCCAAATTATACATATTGATATGGACGCATTTTATGCGGCAGTAGAACAAAGGGATTTCCCTCAATACCGTAATAAACCTGTGGTTGTTGGAGGAGATCCGGCAGCGCGTGGTGTAGTGGCGACTTGTAGTTATGAGGCAAGACAATATGGCATTCATTCAGCTTTACCTTGTGCACAAGCATTACGATTATGTCCACAGGCAATTTTTATAAAACCACGATTTGATGTATATCAACAGATATCACAACAGATTCGGTCGATAATGTACCAGTACACCCATTTAGTTGAACCTCTTTCTTTAGACGAAGCTTATTTGGATGTAAGCCATAGTAAACGCCATATTGGTTCTCCAACTTTAATTGCTAAATTAATAAAGCAAGAAATATATGCAGTAACGGAACTGACTGCTTCCGCTGGTATTTCTTATAACAAGTTTCTAGCTAAGATTGCATCGGATCTGGATAAACCTGATGGGCTCACGTTGATAACTGAGAAGCAAGGTGCAGAATTTGTAGCACAGCTTCCAATCGGTAAGTTTTATGGTATTGGGCCTGCAACAGAAGCAAAAATGCAAAGCTTAGGTATTTATACAGGTAAAGACTTATTGGCATGGTCTCTTGACGAGCTGAAACCTATATTTGGAAAGGCGAGTCATTATTACTATTTCGCTGCACGTGGAATTGACGATCGTGCTGTGGAAAGTCATCGACAACGCAAATCTATAGGATCTGAAACTACATTTTATGAGGA
The DNA here is from genome assembly GCA_965223115.1 of Gammaproteobacteria bacterium. Classification (GTDB taxonomy): domain Bacteria; phylum Pseudomonadota; class Gammaproteobacteria; order UBA4575; family UBA4575; genus CBDCUI01. The sequence goes on along the minus strand of OZ244982.1, from coordinate 2,061,577 downwards.
TTTATCCAAACCTGACGAAATGCTGGAACAATTAAACAAGCTAGCTGCTGAGGTCTGGCATGAAATGCAAGAAAAAAAACTCACAGCTAAAACCATTACTGTCAAAGTAAAGTTCGAAAATTTTGTGCAAGTGACACGTGCAAAGTCGATAAACAGGAATATTATTGCATTGGAGGACATAACTTCACACCTACAGGAATTACTTAATAAAGCTGAAGTGAAGAATCGTAGGGTTCGTCTTTTGGGTGTTACTGTGTCAAATTTAGAAGCGATAGATACTTCAAGAAATAACCAACAACTAACATTAATCTAATCCTGATATATGGTGACTGTAAGTCATCTTTTCATAGTCAAAAAGTAGTTTATATTTAAGAATGTTTTAAACAGGGTAATTCCTTATTTTTTATACACCTATTTCTAGGTATAGGGTATGGCAGTTGAGTTGTAGAGTGCTAGGCCTTGTAGTAATGTTTAGCTAAAGGAAGAGGCATTAAATTGCACTATATTTTTCACTCTATATGACTAGAGTAGCGGAGGAATTACGTTATGCAGACCGATAAGATAAAAGCGCCCGAGGGGCATTCCGTTCATCATGTTTCTTGTCCGCATGATTGTCCAGATTCGTGTTCGATGTTGGTTACACGAAATGACAAAACTGGCAAAGCCGTACGTGTACAAGGCGATCCTACGCACCCTATTACACGCGGTTATCTTTGCAACAAAGTAAATCACTATCTTGATCTGGTCTATAACGACAATCGTGTACTTTATCCTCATAAGCGTGTGGGCCCGAAAGGTCCTGGGGCTAAATTCGAACGTATTACGTGGGATGAAGCACTGGATACCATTACAGATAATTTTAAAAGTGTAATTGAAGAATACGGCAGTGAAGCCGTACAACCTTATTCCTACTCCGGCACCATGGGCATGGTGGGCTATTGGACTATGGATTACCGTTTCTGGAATAAAATGCAAGCTTCAGGACTAGTGCAGTCCATTTGTATTTATGCAGCAATGTGGGCGGGGTTACATACCTATGGATTAGCCCATCCCAATATGTCCGTACATGAAGCGGCAGAAGAAGTGGATTTAATGATTCTATGGGGTGCGAATTTAGTCAGTACAGGCGTGCATGCCATTCCGTTCATTCGTGAAGGCAAGGAACGTGGCATGAAACTCATTGTCATCGACCCTCGAGTTACGCGAACCACCATGATGGCAGATTGGCATATACAACCTAAGCCAGGAACCGATGCAGCACTTGCTTTGGGTATGATGAAAGTTATTGTTGATAACAATCTGCACGATTTAGATTTTCTCAAAGAACAAACTAATGGCTGGGAAGCACTATTAGAAACTAAACTGCCCGACTACCCACTTGATAAAGTAGAAAAAATTACAGGTGTTCCAGCTGCAGATATTGAAAAGCTAGCCTTGGAATACGCATCCACGAAGAAATCATTCATTCGTGCTAATTATGGTCTAAATCGCCATCAAAATGCAGGACAAATGTGCCGTTCAGTGTTGATTCTACCTTGTATTACAGGTGCTTGGCGTGAGAAATGTGGTGGGGCTTGCTTTGGTAATTTGGAAGAAATGTGGTTTCGCTGCATGACGAAAAAATTACACCGTCCTGATTTAGGTAAACGTAATAAACGTACAGTCAACATGGTACAAATTGGCCGTGCTTTAGCTGAAGATATCGACGCTGATGGCAATAAAATGGATCCACCTATTAAGAGTATCTTTATCTATAATTCAGATCCTGCTAATTGTGCGCCCAATACCAATAATGTACGCAAAGGTTTAATGCGTGATGATTTATTTGTAGCAGTGCACGAAACCTTTTGGACAGATACCTGCAACTATGCGGATATTGTGATACCTGCGGATACCCAATTAGAACGCATGGATATGGTTGCAACCTATGGCAATTGGTATTTCACAATGAATAAACCAGTCATCGAACCATTAGGTGAGAGTGTTCGAAATTCAGAATTATTTCGTATGCTTGCGAAGAAAATGGGTTATGTAGAAGAAGGTGACAATGCCTTCACGCAAACAGATGAAGAAATTATTCGAGATGTTTTATGTGATCAGGGTGAAGAAAATATATTAATGGAAGGTATCAAATACGAAGATTTTGAAAATAAAGGTTTTGTTCGTGCCAATACAGCAACAGAAAAAAGAAATTTCTTGGAGAACGGTTGGCCAACGCCTTCAGGTAAAATTGATATCTGGTGTGAAGCACTAAAAGAAGAAGGCATAGACCCACTGCCTTCTTATGTTCCTGAAATTGAAGGGCAAGAAGATCCCAAGCGTAAAAAGTACCCTTTGCAAATATTAAGTAGTGCTTCGCATTATTTTATTGGTGATTCTTTTCAATCAGTGCCACGTTTACAGGCAATGATGTCCAGACCTACTGTAGAACTAAACCCAAAAGAAGCTAAAGCAAGAGGTTTAGAGGATGGTGATTTATGTCGCTTATATAATGATCGTGGTGAGACGTATGCCTATCTAGTCATTATTGAGGGGCATGTGGATGGTATATGCTCTACACAGAAGCAATTTAAAGGCAGCAATACACCGGGGGGTGTTAATGTGAACGCCTTAAATACAGAAATGCTTACCGACTTTGGAACCAGTCCGACTTTTTATTCTGTCCTATGTGAAATTGAAAAAGCGAGTGAAGACATGATTAAAGAGGCGCTACTACAAGAATGGGGTGGAAAAGAAGGATATATTAAAAAATGGCGTGAAGATCCACTTAACCAGGGAATCGAGGCTAGCGATGATGAGATTTTAGCTTTTGCAGAAGAAAAGCATCCTGGAATTTTTAGTTAAACAAAAGTTAGTATATAAGGGATAAGTAGGGAGGAGATAACAAAAAATGTCGGCGGCACAAAAAAACTTTCATGATCCATTAGATCATTACATAAGAAAGCTACCTGAACCAGAGCGTGACGTTCAGACAAAGCGCGTTACAGTTAATAGCGGTGTAATTAAAAGTGTTGATAAATTAACTTATGATACTTTTAAGGTAGTTATTCAATGTAGTAATGACGCACCACAGATGGTTTTTAAAGCTGGTCAATATGCAACAATAAAAGTTCCAGGCTGTAGAAAGCCTCGTTCTTATTCGTTTGCTAAAGCGCCTGAAAACGAAAACCCAAATGAACATACATTTTTTATACGTCTAGTGCATGGTGGTAAGCTTTCCAGTTGGATTGCTGGTGGTGATCGTGAGGGTGAGCATGTTGTAATATCTGGCCCACTTGGCAAATTTTCTCTAGATCCATCGAATAAAACTATGGTGTGTATTGCAGGTGGAAGTGGCATGAGTGCAATTAATGCCATTGTTGAGCAGGCTTGTAATTTACAGCTTGAACGAGATTGCTATTTCTTTTATGGAGCCAGAACACAGGCCGATCTCTATCTGCAAGAGGAAATGCGGGATATGCAAAGGAAGTGGAATAAAAATAATACGTTTAAATTTATACCAGTGTTATCGGAAGAAGCGGAAGACAGCGATTGGGACGGTCCACGTGGGTTTGTCACAGACCATTTTAGAGATGAGTATTTAAATAAGGGTGTGGTTTCGGTAAATGATATAAAGGCATATTTTTGTGGGCCACCGCCAATGATAGATCTTGGAGTTAAGACGTTAGGTGAAGCAGGTTTAGATGATAGCGATATCTACTATGATAAATTTGAAGACGCTCGTTCACCTGCACCAGTGGTTGATAACACTAAGTGTGTATTATGCGATGAATGTTTAATGGTTAAGCCTGTGCCTAATTGCTTGGTTGAAGCGACAAACTTTAAAACTAATGGCGGAGGAAAGATAACTAGTTTTGAACGTGTGGCTCCTGCTCAGACTTCAGGTTTATATTACAACTCATTATTTATTGATGAGAATGAGTGTATTAGGTGTTATGCATGTGTGGATGCATGCCCTCATGATGCAATTTCAGCTGATTACACAAAAACACCAAAAACCCTTAGAAAATATAGTTAAAAGTGCTATGTAAGGGTGGATAGTTTTATTTATAACGCAAAATAATTTATTTTGTGATAAGAGTAAAAGCTGCTGTTGGATCTTCTTCAAGAGCAGCTTTTTTTTTGACAGTTAGGTTGATGGATAGGCTAAGAAATAACAAAATATCAGGGTACATATGTGCATGATCATTTTAGATTGGAGTGCTGAATATGAGTCTTAAAATTACCTGGGTGACACTTATTTCTTTTGTATTTGTGGCATTTTTTGTGTATTTCGGTGAAATAAAAATTAGTCAAGCATCATCTTCAAAACAAAAAGTTCATACGCCCGTGGTAGAAGATATTGGGGTGTTAACGGATGAGGAGATTCTGAATTATCAAAAAGAATTGAACAAACCCAAAAAAGAGTCTGGGAGATTTAGTAAAGGCGTTTTATGGAAAATTGAAAAAGATAAGGAGTTTGTTGGGTATCTGTTTGGTACGATTCATATGAATGATAAAAGAGTAGATGATATTCGTAAAAGAGTTATGGGAATATTTGATGAAATGAATAGCTTTGCCATGGAGTCATTCCCAAGTGATCATTATTGGAATCCATATCATGGTGGCCAAATGATTAAAAGTGACATGACTTTACCTAAAGGTCAGACATTAGAGCAGTTGGTTGGCAAAGATCTGTATAAAAGAGTGGAAGAAGTACTGCTTAATTTAGGGCTCGATAAAGAAACTATTTTGCATATGAAACCTTGGGCTGCCATGCGTAGTTTTGCAGTTAAAGCTGATGAAGCAGAAGGTCTTATATTGGACTATGAGCTTCTTGATCGCGCAGCAGCTCAGCGAAAAGAACTTTATCAGGTCGAAAGTATTGAAGAATTTTTAGTTACATTCTATGCAATGCCTCAAGATGTACAAATTAAGCTTTTGGAATTTACGGTTAACAGTTATGACCAAATGAGAGAAACAATTGATAGAATGTTGGAAGCCTATTTAGAAGAAGATCTTTCTAAAATGTATGAAATTAGTACTGATTTTATTCCTAATGAGCCAGAGAATGAGCATTACCGTAAAACTTATCTTAAACATGTTGTGAAGGATAGAAATGTTGTAATGGAACACTATATGCGTAAGCCAATGCGTGAAAAAAAGACATTCATTGCAGTTGGTGCACTACATCTTTATGGTGATTACGGTGTGTTAGCTCTAATGGAACAAGATGGTTATCAAGTCACTCGTATTCCATTGGACAAGATTTAAATAGTACCGTGCTTTATATATAGATAACGTGATTGATAAGACTAAAAATGCACTAATGATTATTTTGGTATGTTCTTTTTTTTCTTCGAGTGTCCAAGCAGAAGAGATTAGATATATTACAGATCAATTCGAGATTGCACTTCAAGCAAGCAAAGACCCAAATAGCAAGGTTATTGCACGAATAAAAAGTGGTACTCCAGTTGAATTATTGCAGACTGCTGGCCGAGATGGTTATGCTAAGATTTCAACTTTTGATAACAAAGTTGGTTGGGTTTTGGATAGTTTGCTGATGAAGCAACCTGGTGGTCATGATCAGTATGCTGCCATCAAAAAAGAATACGATAAACTTAGAGCTGAACTTGAATCTAATGTACAGGAACGTACTAAAAAATTATCAATTGAGCTGGAGCAGTTAAAAAAGCTTTCGAAAAGGCCATTACAATTACAAGAAGAAAATAAACGATTGCAGGAATTGCTTGAAAAAGAGCGCGCTAAATTTGCATCAATTGAGAAAGAAAATCATGAGTTTAAATCAATCTACAGGGATCGTCGTTGGCTAATCACAGGGGCAGTAATTTCTATTGGCAGTCTTATATTAGGGCTTATTTTAACTAGGATTCCTTGGCAAAAGCGTAAAAGTTGGGGGGAGGTTTAAAGCCCCTTAATTTTTTATTTATAAATCTTCTATAATGACCTCTAGGGTTTTTGCTTGAGCGATCATTTTTTCTAGAGCAGAAGTGCTGGGTACTGAAGCAACTCGGTTTTGCTCTTGATTTGATTTTGTTAATTTAGAATTTAGACGCTCCGCTTTCTGGTTTGCGAGAGCTTGTACAGAATCAATGTCTGTATTTACCATCAATTCAGAAATATGACCATCGATTCCTGCTACTCGCATTAAGTCACACATACTTGCCCATTCATAAATTACAAAATCTTCAATACCAATTTTTTCAGCAATTTCAATAATACCTTCTGCTTCACGACATTTTTCTAACAAATCAATTGTAGAGGTGATATTCATTTCGTGTAGCTGTTTAGCATAATTCTCACCTATACCTTCTATTTCTTCAATGCCATGACTTACAGGTTCATCTAGTACTTCAGGAATAACTTCCATTATCGCTGTATCTACAACAGCAAGGCCTGTAAGTTTTTTTTGTAACTTATCTCGTTCTTGTTCTACTTCTTCAAACTTGCTACGCCAGCTTGTTTCAATTTCATCAACACTATTTTTGTAGGAACAACGTTTAAGCCACCAACCTATTACTGTTCCGATCAAGGCAGCAATAATCAAGCAAGCCCACATTTGTTGTATTAAATAACTCATGGTTGAGTCCTTTTTACCTTAAATTCAATTCTTCTATTCTTTGCCATATTTTCATCTGTTAAGTTGTCTGCCCTTGGCTTAGATTCACCATAGCCAACAGCAGTTAACCGGGAAGCTGAGATGCCTTGGTTTACTAAATATGCCATTACAGCGGTTGCACGTTTTTGGCTTAATTGTAAATTGTAATCTGTATCACCATCGGAATCGGTATGCCCAGCAATTTCAATTTGTTCATCAGGGCATTGTTTAGCGATTTCAGTTAGGTTGTTTAATAACTCATGACTTTTCGGGTCTATATTTGCACTATTTGAGGCGAAGTTAATATTATTTATACTGAATAAAAAGTCGAAATCTTGTTGACATGTGAATGTAGGTAATGGCTCTACTTTTGGGTTTTGGGTTTGTGTATGTTGTGGAGTAGAAATAGTTTCTTCTATTGTTTCAGCTTGTAATTTATCCTCAACTTGCTTGGCTGCAGTGATAATAAGTTGATTATTTACAGCACGTACTCCATATATATTTTTGGCCTTATTGCTTGCAATAGCTTTAAGCTTTTCACTAGCAATGTTGCCGCTTAATGTGATATCTCTGCCATCCACTATTACTTTGATATCTTTAAACTCACCTTTTAACAAGAGATCTGAAGATCGTGTTTGGATGTCTTCCTGAATGACATCGCTATAGTGGTAAATACAAAAATAACCCAGTGTTGCTAGCAGTATTATACCAATTAATATAGTAAGCACTTTACTCACTAATCCAACTCCATTATTTGTATAACTTTGTAATGATTTTGCGGTATCAGTTTATACCGCTGAATAAAATATTTAAATTATTAACTTTATATAAAATAAGGCTAACGTAATCCTTATTTTCTTGCAATAGCAATATATATTGAAACAATTTATATTTTATTTAAAATTAAAATATCTATTGATATTAGATAATAACAAACTGTAAATTATAAAAGCCTTCATTACTTAAATCATTTTAGAATGACTTCTCCAAACTGCATTTATCTAAATGCATTTTGAGGAAGCCACTCTTTTTTTATGCGTAGTTTTGCATCGCGCCTTTTGGATTTATTGCTTTTTAGGTGTATACCTCCTTTGCGTAATAATGGATGGTCATGTAACAAATTCCTAACCGGCAATCTTTTTGATTTTTTCATATCGATCTCCTTGTATTAAACTAGCCTGATAGGAAGTTATGCAAAGAGTGCCTTCCTGAATGGCTTTGTCAATATATTTTATAAAAGAAATAGTTTTAGCTTCTGCTTCAAACAGCCCATCTTTTAAGTCGTTTATAGGTACAGGAAAGCTGTATAACATCTTGCTGTAAGGCACAGGTAATGCATAGTACGCAATACCGTGTTGGTAGCGTAAAAACTTAGTTTTACCGTTATACATAAATGTTGCAGTGTCCATAAATTCACCAAATAATTTAAGCAGCTTTAGCTTTTTCAAGTTTTTCTGCATGAGCTTTTATAAATGGATAAAAGCGTTTCGCACGGTCTTCACTTAAAAACACCGATTGACCTGAACCTTTGATTGGTACAGGGAATTTAAAGCCACTATCAGTGCGATACCATAGTTTTCCAGATAAGAAAAACATGAAGCGTACACTCTCATTATCCTGTAAGATTTTTTCAATATTTGTCATCATGTCACCTATAAAAAACATTAAATATTTAATGCTCCTCTAGTTGGGTTAGTTATTTAAGTCAAAATTTATTAGGGGAATAAAAAAACCCCGGTGCTCACGCAACCGGGGTTTTTTATTTGCTCCGGAAGGTGAGCTTGACCTTCCGAAAACTGGAAAGTCTAGCTATATGACAATCTTTACCTGTTCAAATTTATGCATAGGGGTGCGGTATCTTATGGTGCACGCACGCATAAACAGCGCGGTTTCAAGCCATGTATATAATTTAATTTGACACATAAAATCTTTCATCGGCGGCGCACTATACTCCTTTAAAATCTGATTGCAATCTTCGTAATGCAAATTTATTCTAAAAAATTAACCATTTGTCTGCAGGCAGGCTCAACGAAATTTTTTTTCACAAGCCCTGCGTATGCGAATTACAGCATCGACACTCTCTACTCCTACCATATGATCTAGTAAGCACTCATTATACCTACGCTCTTTCGTCATGATGCTTTTGCTTGGCCCAGAGCCGTAATTTTCTTCACATGCCTCAGCTATAAAACGACTTGCAGCATCTAGCTTAGCGTTCTTTAAGTGATCTAGGATGCAATCGTCATAGCTGTAACGGTCTTTAGCGGTAGCCTGGATCACTAATGTACTACCTACGAATAACATCGAGCTTATGATGTTTAAAATCAAACGCATAATTATAGGAACCATTTTTATCAGATTTAGTTCCAATCAGAAAAATAGGTAGGGTAATTCTATGAACTGCGAATTTTATATCTAATAAAATCAAGTAACAGTCTATATCCTTCTTTGACTTCTTCTAAATCAGCATGGTTTATTGTTTGCCAAGAGACTTCCTTTAATTGAGGCAGATTGCTGTTTAAAGTAGTTAATATGTTGATTTCTGTATTAATTGAAGATGCGTCTTGACGTAGATCACTTGTATTTAAATATTTTAAATTACTCTTAGAAAAACTGCTCTCATGCACTATAAATATTAATGAAAATGAATGGTTTTTAAAATCAGTAAAGCCATATTCATAAGCCCTGCTGAGTGGTGCTCTGCCCAAAAATATAGTGGCATCAACTAGTTTAGGTCTAGTGATATTCTTTTCTATTACCTTATATTCAGTACTTAACTTAATATGTTCTAAGTAAGAGCAGCTGCTTAGTAAGATAATTATACTAATTAAAAAAGTGAGTTTATCTGTTGCTTGGGCTTTCATCCTGGTCTCACAAAAATCAGCTGCTAATTGACTTAATTTGGCATGAAATTTTGTCTCTAAATGATGTTTGAAAAAGCATTGCAGTACACTCCAAGACCTAAGTGTAGGTCAGGACTTTCTGGCAAGATTTGCTGTTTAGGTTAGGGAGGAGCAATTAACGGATAGGAGGAGAGGCTAACTATTGTAGGCATTAATTTATAACTTATTAATTTATATAAAAATATTCGGTTATATGCTACTTCAAACCGTAAAATTAATAAGTTAATATTCTCTTGATCTGCAAGCGATGAATTAGATCAGTTTTTACAAATTTTGATACATTATATGGGACTTGCTGAGGTAATATTGATAGATTGTATAGATAAAAACTATACCTTCGATCTAGAGATGAAAGCCGGTAATCCTTGTTGCGCGCGCGAGTGAACATTGTTTTGCTAGCCTAGAGCTTCTATCATTTGCTTAATGGAGTATAGCTTGTGAAATTACAATCGTGTCTTCTGCTTACTGTTTTAGGTATTAATGCAGCAATAACAAATGCTGCTGATCTTACCCCTGAGCAATTAGAACAGCAGATACAATTAAGCCATATGTTGGGTCAAATAAGCCAACAAGAACAGAATTATCGTATCCAGAAAGTTAGATCTTTAGGTGTTGATGGTTACTATAAATGGCTACAAGCTGATAATCGTTCGACAGAAAAAAATTCCACTAGTAATAGATCAAGATAGCTTCTGATTAAAGTTATTGTATCGCTATTTTTTGTTTAGCAAGCTCATTTAAGCAGCTGTAGCTTTCGTATAAAGGAAGCCATAATTTTAATTTCGTTTATTTTTAAATAATTCACCTGTAGCTCCCGACACAGCAGCAATACAGCCTTTAACAAGCATTTCATCAAATAAAATGCTTGGAGTGAATGCTTGTGTAAGTGGACTGGCACCTGTGAATTGTTGATAAATTAAGACGATAAGTCCTGCAATAATTCCTACTAAAAATCCCGAAAGTAAGCCTTTTCCGCTAATATATCCTGCAACTATACCTCCCAGTATTGGTGCAAAACTTAACATTAAGGAGGATTTAATTAGTAATAGATTACTTGTGCCAAAATCATGACTTGCATAAAAATAAATAAAGTGAATAGCTTTTTCACCAAAGAATAAGACCAAATAAATACTAGTACCAATCAGTACGCTTTTTGATATATTCACGAGTTAATTTTAAGGTGAATTAATTAAATTTACTATGTCAGAGCGAATCTCAGAACAACTACGGCAAAATGCAGTTGCTCTAATCAGTTTAGTGGTAGCAATAACAAGCTTGGCTTATAACACTTATCGAAATGAGTTAACCGAGGCTAATCGAACAGTGCGTCAAGCAGGGTTTGAAATGATTGCAGAATTATCCGAGCTTCAACAAGTCATGTTATTTGCCCGTTATCATCAAAATGATAATAGAGGTGATATAACAGTCGGTTGGACGCATGTGCTTGCACTACGAGATATAAGTCTTGCCATGCCAAAAGAGATTAAAAGACTTTCAAATCACTTATATAAGATTTGGCAAGAAAATAATGCAGATATTGCAGCTTCAAATCCAGCAGCTTACGAAGCTATTGATAAAGAAATTGATCAATTAAAAGTCGAAATTTTAGATGTGATTACAGCATTGCGCTAGTAAGTGAATATTTTAAAGAATAAAAATACTTGTTATAAAGAATATTACAGCAAGTAAAATAAAAGTAATGTTTAAACCTGCAGAAACTAAAACATGATGAAGTTTAGCAAGTGGACTAAATGTAACCATTGATAATCCTATATCTAATAAGTTAAAAAAATTCTGTGATGTAGTAATGTATCACTACAAGAAGGCCGGATGACTACAATAGTCAACTAAAAGGTCTGTTTTTTGTGGTTAAAAGGTAAATGACTTACAACTAAAAATTTTATATTCAAGATACTTCAACTAGATTTCAAAATGACTATTTATATAGCTATCTAAATTGATTTAGTGGTAAAGATTAAATTAAATCCGAATTGGAAAGAGGCGTAATGTGTCACAGGTGTAACACATTACACTCTAAAGATAATAGTCAAATTGTTAGCAAAGATCTTCTATTTTTGCACTCCCGGCATTTTTACCAACACTTTTAATGCCGTTTTCCATACTTTTTGTAGAATTGTACATTTCACTCTTGCCAACGACCTGATGGTTTTTAGCTTTTAAAACAAAGAATGATTTTCCATTTCTCGCAGTTTTTCTTTCAAACTGTTTATCTATTTTTCCATTTTTCTTTACACAGTCGATGCCGTTTTTACAACTACGCTTAGCTTTATAGCCTTCGCTGGCTAAGATGATTTCACCATTTGATGCTTTCATTCGAAAACGAAACTCACCTTTTTTGTCTTTAAAAATCTCAAATTTTCCTGCCATTTTCCCCTCCGTTTAGAGAAAAGTATTTATAGATCATGGTGTATTTGCAAGTATAACCATAGGTTAAAAAATTTGCATATTTAATTCATTGAAAGGAATTTGGGCTTGTACCTCAAATACTTCCAGGTATTTTAGGAAAACATTCGATTGCTTGAGGTGGCAGTAGTATAAGAATTATATAGTTTCATGATTAAACAAATGTTAAGTGATTTTACTTTTTGCTAGGTTGTTTATATTGTGCTGCTCAATTGAATTAGCAGGTTTGTTTAATTTGTTGATATTTATTACTAAGTTGGGCAGCTTTGATGAAATAAGGCATGGTGGTAAATATTGTGTGGCTTAAATGTGCTGGTTAAGCTTCTAAGACGGAAGGTATCAAATAGATGAATTATCCTGTGTAAATATGAGCTCATAGAGCAATTTATTGATCAGTATGATTTCTTACAGCTTTCTAAGCTAAGCGTATTAGGGTTGATTAATGTAATGCAGTACTACTTCTTGATAGTACATTTGTGCTGGTTGCGTACTATATAATCCTATTCAGACTACAACTAAGAATAATCTGTAATTATTATGAAAAAAATCGTCATTGCTCCTGATTCTTTCAAAGGCAATCTAACCTCACTTGAGGTGGCTGAATCCATTGAAAAAGGTATTAAGCGAGTCTTACCAAAGGTGAAATGTATAAAAGTACCTATGGCAGATGGTGGAGAAGGCACAGTGCAATCAATGATAGATGCTGCAAATGGTAAGTTAGTAAAAAAACGAGTCAAAGGACCTGCTGGAAAGTTGGTAATTGCTCGATATGGATGGATTGCGAGTAAAGAAACTGCAGTTATAGAGATGGCTGAGGCCTCGGGCTTACCTTTAGTAAGTGGCCGGGACAAGAATCCAATTAAAACAACTACTTATGGCACAGGACAGCTAATACTCGATGCAATTAATAAGGGTGCGCAAAAAATTATTATTGGCATTGGTGGGTCTGCGACCAATGATGGCGGCGTCGGTATGGCTCAGGCCTTAGGTGTTAAGTTTATTAATGCAAATGGAAGGGCTATTAAAGAACTTGGATCGGGTGGGATGTTATCTAAAATTGACCGTATAGATATGACAAATTTAGATACTAGAATTAACAGTACAGAAATTGTTGTGGCCTGTGATGTAGAAAATCCTTTATGCGGTAAAAAAGGAGCATCGCATGTATTTGGCCCACAGAAAGGTGCAACGCCGAAAATGGTTGAGACATTGGATAAAAATCTACGACACTTAAGTAAATTACTAAAACGTGATGTTAAAAAAGATGTTGGGCGTATGCCAGGTGCCGGTGCTGCTGGGGGCTTGGGTGCTGGCCTGGTTGCGTTTGCGAATGCAAAATTAGAGAGCGGTATTGATATTGTTTTAAATGCAACTGAATTAAGCAAACAAATTAAAGGTGCTGATTTAGTCATTACAGGTGAAGGTAAGATTGATTTTCAAACAGCATTTGGCAAAACCCCTTCTGGTGTAGCAAAGGCTGCTAAAAAATATAATGTGCCAATTTTAGCAATTGGTGGTGCATTGGCGGATGATGCGAAAAAGGTATTTGCGCATGGTATTGATGCACTTGAAAGTGCTTCAGCAAAAGATATGACGCTAGAAGAAGCTTTGCAAAAATCTCGTATTTACTTGGAAAATGCTGCAGAGCGTGCAATTCGTATTATTCTAATCGGCAAAAAAATATATAAAAAATAAATCTGTTCTAAATTTAATACTATAGTAACTCAATAACTGTATCCAAACCTGCGTAAATATAGTTATCAGAAAATATTTTTGAAAAGATGGAGAAAGAGGATTCCCCTGTGTAATGTTTAGGGGAAATATTTAATATACTATATCTATTTTTTGATGAATCAGATATCTCCGTTAGCTGTTTAGTATTTTTACGCAGTAAATAAAAACCTCCAAAAATATAATATATACGAGTGTCGATACCCATAACTAAATCAATAATATTTTCAATGCCAGGATGTGAGCAGCCTACTATTTATATCAATCCTTTTTTTGTTTCAGAGCTAGTGAAACTTTATTTAGATCATGTGCTTCTGGTATTTTTAAAGTAGCTAGTAATAAGTAAATGTCATTAAATATTTCTATAACCTCAGTAATAGGGTAAAAATTTCCTGGTGAACCGCTACCCAGTATTTTAAACTTTTCTTTTGATACATATACAGAGACTTCAGGATTGATCTTTAAAAGATATGTTAAACCTGTTGTATGATCCTCATGTCGATGTGAAATTATCACATAGTCAAGCGATTTTAAGTCAATCCCAGTGATTTCAACATTATGTATAAAAATTGTTACATTGTTACCTGTATCGAAAAGTATTTTTTATTATTAAATTCTATGTAAGCAGAAATACTCAATCTTTTTTCATTAATTTTTTTACCAAATGAATCATTCAGTATCGTTATATAGTTCTTGGATTATTTTGCACTTACAGGCTGTAGGATAACCAATAATAAGATTGCAATACATCTAGCCAGTTTGGTGATTAAGGTATGCACTCAATTTGCAAGGCATTATTTTAGCAGTATTTAAATTAAATTAGTTTTTATAGCTAAATTGAAGAATATCTAAAGCATTTTTCGGTAGGCCGCGAATTTTTATATATTCTTGTCTGAAGATTTGTTTAGCTTCATATAAATGTTTAGTGCATTCAGTAGACAGGTCATAATTTTCTTGATTTATGCATTCAATGGGAGGTGTGTATTGTTTTGTGAAAGCATTTTCAAAATCTTTATATAATTGTTGTTGAATATGCTGATGTTGCGCTAAATGCTTGGCTTTATTGTCTGCAGAGATTTTGTTGTCAATTGTCTCATTATTGATATTTGAGGAGCTCTCGTTAGTGGATTGAATGTATGGCAATAAGCTTTGCTCTTTAATGTTTGTTTGGTTTGATAATAAAAAATATATTGATGTGCTTAAAATTGCTCCAATAATAAATAGCTTTACTATAGGTGGCTTTAAAGTTTGTTTAGACATATTTGCATCATGCAATAGATTATCAGGTTATGAGTATAGAAGCCGACAAATGGGCAATCATAAGTAACAGATAATCTTTAGATGTATAATAAAATATACTTATTGTTGTTTCCAATATGGTAAGCACTATTTATTATGGCGCAACCTCTATCGGGGTATCGTCTTTTACTAAGCTCCATAGTTCTTCCATATCTTGGTTCTTAACGGCAATATTCTTATTAGTCCAATTAAATAAATTTAATAGACGCCATGCCCAGCCTAAGCCATTGGGTTGCCCGTGGAGCATGAAATTATCTTTTAGGTTATGGTTAGCTCCTGTAGTTTTATCGCCATTTAATTCAATTTGAGGCTTAATGTGTATCGCTTTGTAATATTTGCTGCGTTTATTTTTGGAAAACAATACATACTGACCTTCTAATATTTTTTCATTATCAAGTCTTACATTATAACTACGATATATTTTATTATTTTTTTTAAGATATAGTTTATGGTCTTTTTTATTTAGTAATGCATAATCGGCAGTGAGTAAATTAATTAAGCCAGTAACTTCTTTTCCATTTTCAAATAGTCTTTCTCCCCATTGTTCTCCTCGAGCATTAAAATATTTCCAAGTTCCATGTTTTTGTCCACCGATGTAACTGCCAGAAATATGCATGTATCCACCATCCCAAGCTTGCCATGGACCATGTTTCGTTCCATCTTTTTCGCAGAATACAGCGATGCCAAGCTTGCTCCAAATCTCGCGTTCTTCAATAGAGCCTTCTTTGCATTGTAATGAGTAATCTTCAAGTACACTTCTAGTTTTATTATGTTCATATTCCATTATCCATCCAATCCATAGAGGGCTAGTTAAAAGCAATAGCATGCCAATAGTAATAAATAGAGCTGCTGTTACAGCGATATATTTTTTTAGACTCATAGCACCTGAATTATTAAGTTAAATACTCCAAAATCCCTGCTAAAGATAAGTGATGTATAGAGAGAAATAAAGAGAAAAGCAAAATCAAAGATTATAAATTATACTTATTATTTGTTTTTGAACATGTAAGAAGTACTGCAGCTATCATTCCGACTAATGTAAAAGAAGTAAGTAAAAGAAAGAAATGCTGATGACCTTGAATACCTGGCGAAGCATCTAATAAACGTCCAGCAATTGGATAGAAAAATATATCAGGAGTGAAGCCAATAACTGATATAAGTCCTACTGCTGCACCAGTAATAGAATTTGAAACATTAAATTCTTCTAACAATGCAAAGTACACACCTCGTATAGCAAATATTGCGATAAATGTGATTATCAGATTTATAAAAATAATATTAATTAAAGAAGGTGATGCCATTAACTGCGAAAGAGCGGCATAGCTTACTATTAGTAATAAAAAGCAAATTTTAACTATGCGATTAACCGTAAATTTGTCGGCTAAAAAACCTGCGCATATTGCAGCCAAAGGCCTCAGGTAAGCTGCTATAGAAGTAAATTCTGCAGATTCTACTTCATTCATATTTAGTACTTCTACTGCATACAGAGCATAGTTATCAACACCTTTGTAACCACAATATGCGCAAATTACAATAACAGATTGTAACCATATAACTCGCTGACGAAGCACTTGCTCCATCCCTGATAATGATTGTGAAAAATATAATGTATGATTTCTATTATTTTCAGGTACTAGTAAATAAACTAAAATACTGCTTGCAAAAGTCATTGTAGTGTAAAAATATATTACAAATTGTAGTGCTTCCCTTCGCTGCATTTCTGTAGCAACACCAGGATCTGGTAAAGATATGGAAAATATGAATACTGCAATACTTGCTCCACCTGCAGCAATTAAACCTCTGCCGCCATCTAGAAATCCAAAGGCTTTTCCTTGAGCTAATACGCCACCCCATTCACGTGTAGCGCGAATTAGTGCTGCCCAAAATAATAGAATTGATGTCACGCCCCAATAAGCAAACAAAATAGACATACTTGAAGGGCTGGGGAATTGTGCCAGAAAAATACCACCCAGTGCTGTCGCTAATAAAGATAATGTAAGTAATTTTCGTGCTGAGAAATAGTCGGCAATAGCTCCTCCTGGAAAATAACATAGCATTGCCGTTATGCCATATATTGCAAAAATATCACCTAATTCAGCATTAGAAAGATTAAACTGATCAAGTACTGTAGGGCGAAAAAAGCGTGCTATATGAAAAGGTAGGCTAAAAACCATCTCACCCGCTAAGACGAGACAGAAAAGTACGACATATTTATTGGCAGAAGATTTAATTCTAAGAAAACCTGAACTTATTAGATAATAATAGGTAATTTTTTAAAGTAGAGTAGTTTAAAGCGTTCTTAAATAGGTTTATAGATGAAACGAAATTTAATGTAATAAATTTATTTCATTATGTATGTGTTAATTAATAAGCTTAATTGAGATTATATGCAGATCAAAGCTTATCCAGCAAACTTTAATATACTACTTTGTAAAGAATCTTGTTCTAAGACTTCGTTAAGAGTCATTGGGCTGTTTATTGCATAACCTTGTACATAGTCTATGCCTATATCTTTTAATGTATTCAAAATCGCCTCAGACTCAACATATTCTGCAATAGTTTGTATATGCATTAACTTGGCAATTCTATGTAATGATGCAACCATTTCATAGTCAACAGGGTTGGTGTCAATTTCTCGAATAAAGATACCGTCAATTTTGACAAAATCTACAGGTAAATGTTTAAGAATTTCAAGTGAAGAAAATCCAGTACCAAAGTCATCAAGCGCAAATTTACAACCAAGTTTACGTAAGTTCGAAATAAAATTATTTGCTTCGGGTAAGTTAGAAACAGCTACTGTTTCAGTTACTTCAAAACAAATTTTCTCCGCTGGTACAGAACTATTTTCGAATTCTGAAATAACGAATCTCAAGAATTGAGGTTCACATAATGTTGCAGCAGATATATTTATTGATAGTATGTTTATTTTTTCATACAACTCTTGATGTTCACTTAGTTTTTTAACACATGCTTTGAATACCCAGCGATCAATTTTATTGATTAAATTATATCTTTCTGCAGTAGGTAAAAATCTATTCGGAGTGATAAGTGAATCATTTTCATTAAACATACGTATAAGTATTTCATAATGATCCCATTCGCCATTAATATTATTCAGTGTTGTGATAGGCTGAAATAAGAGCGTAAACTCATTATTTTCTAAGGCATGGTTGATATTCACATAAGATTGTGAGTCAGAACGTTTGTTACTCATCTCGGTATCATCTATACGATAAATACGTATTTGACTTGAGCTAGAGCTTTTTACTGCTCTACATGCATTGTCTGCAGTTTGTAAGATTTTATCTATATTGTTGGTATTTGCATCGATAGCGACAAGTCCAAAGCTTGCTCCTACCTTAAATACTCTATCATTCCAACGAAATGAAAATTTTTCAATGGAAGTTTGGATTTTATCTGCTAAGCGTTTAGCATCATCAATAGAAATATTATTTAGTAAGATTGCAAATTCATCCCCGCCTAAGCGAGCAACATAATCGTTTTTTCTAACTACCTGTTTCATTACGTTGCCTATTTGACGTAATAGATTATCACCAGCATTATGCCCGCAGGTATCATTAATTACTTTGAAACGATCAAGATCAATATAACAAAGCACATGAGCCTCAAGAGTTTTTGCGCATGACTTAACAACCTTATCAAGATGTATCTCAAATGCCCGACGATTTTTTAAACCTGTCAATGAATCATGGCTAGCATGATAAGTTAATCTATCTTCAGTCCATGTGCGTTTAATTGCAGCACCTATTACTGCCGCAACTGTTTTTAAGACATTAATTTCTTCTGGCTGCCAGTCTCGATTTATTCGGCATTCATCAAAGCATATAAACCCCCACCATTTTTCACCAACAAAAATAGGTACAGCTATTAATGATTGTATGCTTATAGATTTAAGTAATCTTTGTTCATTTCTTGGGAATGAATCGATATTTCCAAATACTGCATTACCTGCAGCTAAGGCTTTTTCCCATTTATGTAAATTGAGTTGTTGATATGAAATTGAAAGAGTGTCATGTTCATATCTAGGTGCATTAGGAGATGACCACTTATATCTTGAATGTGTAGTAATATGTTTAAAGTTTTCATCCTGTAAATTTTCAAAAATTTGTATACGGCTTACATCTATCGTGTTACCTAAATTTTCTAGTAACTCAGGTATAGCAAGTTCCCATGAATCTTTAAGTAGTTTTTCTGATGTATCAGCAATAACTCGTAATATATTTTTTTGCTTACTTATTTCTTTATTTTTATCTTGTTCAGTTATAACACTTGCAAAGTTTTTAGTAATAAGTCGATTAAGCTTGAGTGCGCTTATTAACATATAAAAAAAGAAAAGAGCTAGCCCTAGTGCTATATCTCTAAGTGTATTGTGTTGCAGAGAAAAAAATATAATTATTGGCAGTAAAGCAGATATAGAAAAACTAATGTATGCTGTTTTTGTGACTGAATATAACCCTATAGCGCCAGCGACAATAGCGCATACCCATAATGAATTAATTCCAATATAAACTAGATTATCAAGCGGAATTAAATAAATGACAGAAAATCCCCACAACAGACCAGAAGTTGCAAGGCCTATATATAATAACATTCGCCATATTAATGAGTTGAATGCACGATCAGGATATTTTTTATAATAAAAAATATGCATAAAGCGCATTACACCTAAGATGGCTACAGCTGAAAACCAGTTGACTAGCTTATGGGCTGGTGTGACAGTCGATAAAAGAAAAAGCAAAGGTAAGGTTGCCAGAGTGGTGGCAATAATTCCTGAAGTTGTTTGCTGTGTTAACAGCTTCAGTTTTGCTGTGTGTAATGAACTAGCAAGATCTTCCATGTTGGGTATATAAATAGCTGAGCTGTTCTCAATTCCAAGTTGAACTAGAAATTTCTATAATTTCAGAACCTTACAAGGTTTGTTAGCTAAATAGTGCTTATACTGACAAATGTTTGAAGATATCAGATAAAGTGATAAATAATATGGTTTCAAGTATTAACAGAGGTTGGCAGCAAGCAGTTATTTAGCATAAAAGTTGTTTTTGGTGCTTGTTATTTTAAGGAGTCCTGGTATTCCTCAAGTATTTAGAAATCATTCAATTATCTTAAGCTCAAGCTGCTTTATTCAACCTGTATTCTTTTAGTGTAGTTAAAATTACGGACTTGACTTTTTGCTGTGTGTAAGTTCGTTTGGCGTTTATACGAAGAAGAGGGAAATTTGTACTTTCACATGCCTCATTTAAAAATCGATCACGATTTTTCCTGCGTTTTTGATAGTGACTACTATCATATAATTCTATTGCTGCAATAATCACATATTGGTCTGGACTGCAGAGTACAAAATTAAAATGTTCTGATCCAATATGATTGGAGGCACTTTGCCATTCACTTCTAGAAATCCCTTTTTTGGGTTATAAAATATCACATACTCTAATTTTAATTAGAATAATAAATTGAGTATTAAAAGTTTGTTGTAAAGTTTTAAAGAATATTTGTTCAGCATTGGAAAGGATAAAATGATTAGCACTATAGCTTGGTTTAGGGATGGCTAATTTTGGTAATTCAACACTTGGTTCTAACCGAAGTTTGGTAAGACTGAGTTGTTTTTTATTTTGATGTTTTATTTTTTGTGAGCGCTTTTTATCAAGTAATTTTATTAATAATGCTCCGAGCAAAACCAGCGGAGCCATGGCGAGCCATACCATAGTTAACCTCAATTCAATTAGAGGTGGTATGGTCTATTAAATTATGAATATAGGGAATGAGATACTCGACAATTGATACAGCAAAATGGTTAAAAAGAAAATATAGCTCATACAATTGGAGCAGGTAGATCAGAATCTCCCATTAAATATTTATCCACACCATGAGCGGCACTGCGACCTTCTGCAATAGCCCAAACAATCAAGCTTTGGCCACGGTGCATATCACCAGCTGTAAACACACCGTCAACGTTAGTCATCCAATTGTTGTCACGTATTACATTACCACGGCTATCTAATTCGACGCCCAATTGCTCCAGCATGCCAGGCTTTTCAGGTCCAAGAAAACCCATTGCTAATAAGACCAAATCGCAAGGCAAGGTTTCATCACTGTCCGGGACTTCTTCTAATGTTAAACGTCCACCATTTACAGTAGTGCGGCCATCTACATTAACCATTTGCACTCTAATCAGCTCAAGTGCCTTAACATTACCTATCTCATCACCTACAAAACGTTTTGTTGAAACTGAATAACAGCGTTCAACCCCTTCTTCATGCGCAGAAGCAGTGCGAAAAATACGCGGCCATTCTGGCCATGGGTTATCTTCTGCTCTTACATTAGGAGGTTTAGGCATTATTTCTAACTGATGAACTGATTTAGCCCCTTGGCGATTGGCAGTTCCTAAACAGTCAGCACCGGTGTCACCACCACCGATGATAACGACATGTTTATCTTTAGCATTGATAAAGTTGTCTGGAATTGGGTCACCTTCACAAATTTTATTCTGCATAGGTAAAAATTCCATCGCTTGATGAATACCATTAAGCTCACGTCCTTCCACGGGTAAATCACGTGGATTACAGGCACCACCTGTTAGTACTAAGGCATCAAATTCTTTACGCAATTCATAAACAGAAATGTTATCACCGACATGTGCATTGGTTTTAAATATTACACCTTCAGCTTCCATTTGTTCTAAACGACGATCAAGCACCTTTTTTTCCATTTTAAATTCTGGAATACCATAACGTAATAAACCGCCTATACGATCAGCACGTTCAAAGACTGTAACGTTGTGTCCGGCACGTGCAAGTTGCTGTGCAGCAGCTAAACCCGCAGGGCCAGAGCCGATAATGGCAACTTTCTTATCGCTTTTATTAGTGGCGATTTGTGGTTGTATCCAACCTTTTTCCCATGCCTTATCAATAATAGTTAGTTCTACTCCCTTGATGGTGACAGGGTCATCATTGATGCCTAAGACACAAGAACCTTCACATGGTGCTGGACATAAGGTACCCGTAAATTCTGGGAAGTTATTGGTAGCATGCAAACGCTTTATGGCATCTTGCCATTGATCTCTATACACCAAGTCATTCCAATCAGGGATTAAATTTCCTAAGGGACAACCTTGGTGGCAAAAGGGAATACCACAATCCATACAACGTGCAGCTTGGTCTTGCAATGCATCTAACTGCCAAGGTGTCATAACTTGGCGCCAATCATGAATACGTTCTTCAACAGGGCGGTAGGGTTGCTTCGCCCTATGGAATTCCATAAAACCTGTAACTTTAGCCATGAGTTGTTTCCACCTTGAGCCCGTTTTCCATATTTATTTTATTATCCATGGGCGGCCTCCATTACGGCTTCGTCTACCGAGGTGCCTTCGGCTTCAGCACGTTTAATTGCTGCTAATACACGCTTGTAATCTTTTGGCATGACTTTCACAAATTTAGATTGGTATTCTTTCCAGTTGTCTAAAATATTTTTAGCCACTGTACTCTTTGTGTATTCAGTATGTTTAGTGAGCAAGTTTTTAATCGTATCTATATCTTCGCTTTCGGGTTCTTCAAGGTAAACCATGTCTGTATTACAGCGCACCGAAAAATTTTCTATGTCAGTTAACACGTAGGCAATACCACCAGACATGCCTGCTGCAAAATTTCTGCCGGTAGGCCCTATAACTACCACGCGCCCTCCTGTCATATATTCGCAACCATGGTCACCAACACCTTCAACCACAGTGCTTACGCCACTGTTGCGAACACAGAAACGTTCGCCCGCAATGCCACGAATGTAAGCTTCTCCAGAAGTTGCACCATATAAAAGCACATTCCCGACAATAATATTTTCTTCAGCTGCAAAAGTTGAAGGGCGTGGTGGGTAAACAATAATTTTCCCTCCAGATAAGCCTTTGCCCAAATAATCATTTGCATCCCCTTCAAGGGTAAGAGTTACACCTTTTGGTGCAAATGCACCAAAACTCATACCTGCAGAGCCATTAAAGTGAATACGGATCGTGTCTTCCGGCAAACCTTGAGCACCATAACGCTTAGTTATATGGTAGCCAAGAATAGTACCAACTGTACGGTTTGTATTTTGAATTGGTAAAATAATATCTACAGGCTTTTGATCCTCAATAGCATCTTTGCAAAGCGGCACTAATGTTGTTACATCAAGTGATTTATCTAAACCATGATCTTGACTAGTCGTACAATACAACTCTGTATTCATGGTGTTTTCAGGTTTATATAAAATATTAGTAAAATCTAATCCGTGTGCTTTCCAATGATCAACTGCTTTGTCTACATCTAATTTTTCAACTTGGCCTACCATCTCATCAATGGTGCGAAAACCTAGTTGAGCCATGTATTCACGTACTTCTTCTGCGATAAATTTAAAAAAGTTTTCTACAAATTCTGGTTGCCCACTAAATTTTTTCGTCAATTCAGGGTTTTGTGTAGCAACACCAACTGGGCATGTATTTAAATGACATACACGCATCATGATGCAACCCATCACAACCAATGGCGCAGTCGAAAAACCAAACTCTTCTGCGCCCAGTAAGGCCGCAATTATTACATCACGCCCAGTTTTTAATTGTCCGTCAGTTTGCACAACAATACGGTCACGTAATCCATTTCGTACAAGTACTTGTTGCGTTTCAGCCAGGCCGAGTTCCCATGGCAAGCCTGCATGTTTCAACGAACTCATAGGTGATGCACCAGTGCCGCCGTCATAACCTGAGATAAGCACGACATCAGAATGTGCTTTAGAAACCCCTGCAGCAACTGTACCCACACCAATTTCTGCAACCAGTTTTACATGGATGCGTGCTTCTGGGTTTGAGTTCTTTAAGTCATGTATAAGTTGCGCTAAATCCTCAATCGAATAAATATCATGATGTGGAGGTGGAGAGATCAAGCCAACTCCTGGAGTTGACCCACGTACCTTTGCAATCCAGGGGTATACTTTAGTCCCGGGTAGCTGTCCTCCTTCACCTGGTTTTGCGCCTTGTGCCATTTTGATTTGTATATCGTCTGCGTTGACTAAGTATTCGCTAGTTACACCAAAGCGACCAGAGGCTACTTGTTTGATTGAGCTTCTACGTAAGTCACCATTTTTATCAGGTGTAAAGCGGCTAGGGTCTTCGCCACCTTCGCCTGTATTGGATTTGCCGCCAATCCGGTTCATCGCTATAGCTAGGGTCTCATGAGCTTGTTTACTGATTGATCCATAAGACATCGCTCCTGTAGAGAAACGCTTCATTATGTTTTCTATTGGTTCAACTTCTTCAATGGGTATTGGTTCTTTTGCAAATTTGAATTTAAATAGGCCGCGTAAAGTAGCGCGGTGTTGATTTTGATCATCTACTTTATTTGTGTATTCTTTAAATATTGAATACTGGCCTGAGCGCGTTGAGTGTTGTAGCTTAAAAACTGTATCGGGATTGAATAAATGATATTCGCCGTCACGACGCCATTGATATTCGCCTCCCCAGTCCAGATCAGGGCGTTTTACTGATCGATCTGGGAATGCATTGTGATGTCTGATACTCATCTCTTGTGCGACTTCTTCTAAACCTATGCCACCAATACGTGATGTTGTCCATGTGAAGTACTGATCTACAAACGCTTTATTTAAACCGATGGCCTCAAAGATTTGTGCGCCACGATAAGATTGCACAGTAGAAATACCCATTTTTGACATAGTTTTAATTAAGCCTTTATTAATAGCTTTGATGTAATTCTTTACAGCAGTTTCATGTTGCATTTCTGGTAAGTAACCTTTACCGATCATGTCACCTAAAGACTCAAATGCTAAATAAGGATTTATTGCACCAATGCCATAACCAATTAAAACAGCGAAGTGGTGAACTTCACGAGGTTCACCTGATTCAAGAATTAAACCTACTTTGGTGCGTGTACCAGCACGTATTAAATGATGGTGAACACCTGCTGTTGCTAATAGAGCGGGTATCGCAGTGAGCTCATGTGTAATACCACGATCACAAAGAATGATATTGGTGTAGCCGTCATCAATTGCTACATCTACTTGTTTGCATACTTCTTTTAATGCTTGGTCTAAACCTGCACCGTCTTGAGCTACAGGATATAAAATGGAAATTGTTTTTGTTTTAAGTCCAGGTAGGTTTACATCACGAATACGAGCAAGCTCTTCATTGCTGAGTACAGGTGATGGTATTTTAATTTGCCGGCAACTTTCTGGTGTAGGGTTTAACAGGTCTTTTTCAGGGCCCACAGTAGTTGCTACTTGGGTAACTAATTCTTCTCGAATACCATCTAATGGGGGGTTGGTTACTTGAGCGAATAATTGTTTAAAGTAATCGTAAAGTAAACGAGGGCGATCTGATAATACTGCAAGAGCCGCGTCCGTACCCATTGAGCCAGTAGGTTCCAAGCCATTAGCCGCCATGGGTGCCATTAACACTCTAAGGTCCTCATGGGTATAACCAAAGGCTTGTTGACGTTGCAGTAATGTTTCGCTGTCAGAACCGTGAATCTGTTTTGGATTTGGCAGGTTTTCGACAGCAACTAAGTTTTCTTTCAACCAATCTGTATAAGGGTGCTCGTTAACAAACTCTTTTTTAATTTCTTCGTCATCGATAATGCGACCCTGCTTAGTATCAATCATGAATATGCGACCAGGATGTAATCGGTCTTTGATTAGAATATTTTCTGGAGGAATATCTAATACACCCACTTCAGAGGCCATTACCACCATGTCATCTTTAGTTACATAATAACGAGAAGGCCGTAAGCCATTACGATCAAGCACTGCGCCTATCACTTCACCATTTGTAAAAGCAATTGATGCTGGGCCATCCCATGGTTCCATTAGGCAAGCGTGATACTCATAGAATGCTTTACGTGCAGCGTCCATAGTCTCGTGACCATTCCAGGCTTCTGGGATCATCATTAGAACCGCATGTGCAAGTGGTCTGCCACTCATATGGAGGAATTCCAAAACATTGTCGAACGTGGCCGAGTCGCTGCCACCATCTAATACAATGGGGAACAGTTTTTGCAAATCATCGCCAAATAATTCTGAAGTACATAATGTCTCACGGGCACGCATCCAATTGGCATTGCCGCGGACTGTATTGATTTCACCGTTATGTGCAACATAACGAAAAGGATGAGCAAGTTCCCATGCTGGAAAAGTATTCGTGGAAAATCTTTGATGCACTAGCGCCATGGCAGATTCAAAATCAGCAGCGGAAACATCAGGAAACATGGGTTCAAATTGTGATCCTGTGAGCATACCTTTATATATGCAAGTTCGATGAGAGAGCGAAGGAATATAAAATTTACTACGTTCGGATAACTCGGAGTTATATATAGTATGTTCAATGCGTTTACGGATTACATATAACTTGCGTTCAAAGGCAATTTCATCACTAATATTATTGCCACGTGCTATGAAGATTTGTTTAAAGCTAGGTTCAGCATTTTTAGCCATACTACCCAGTGATGCATCGTCTATAGGGACATCACGCCAACCAAGAACTTGCTGACCTTCTTCTTCTACAATCTGTTTAAAATAATCGATGCATTGTTGCTGTTGCGTAGAGTCAATTGGCAAATACACCATACCGGCACCGTAGTAGCCATATTCTGGTAAATCTATCCCGATATCTTTACAAACACGTACAAAAAACTTATGTGGTAGTTGCGTAAGTAAACCTACACCGTCACCAGTATTTTCTTCACATCCACATGCCCCACGGTGGATAAGGTTTTTTAGAATTGTCAAAGCATTTTCGACAATTTTATGGGATTTACGGCCTTTTATATCAACGACAAAACCGACACCACAGGCATCGTGTTCATAGGCAGGGTCATACAGACCTTGGATAGGTTTACTGTTTATGCTCATACTCGACTCGAATTAAGACAAATAGTTATTCTTACTATATTAAGTGTTTTGCGTAATAAACTATCTACTACAAAAGAGTAATTTCATAATAGAAAGATAAGCATACAAACACCAACCTATATTTAAAATCATAAGGTTAGCTAAATATTAGTATACGCAAAGGGCCGCAGATTATAGTGCAGTGAAGCGTTAAGAACTATTTCCCTTAATTTTAGTATGTATATTATTTGGTCAATGGGTTTAAGTATTGCCGTAGTGATTTTGTAACGTATAGCACAGAGTTTGAGAGACAATGTGGCAATAATAACGGCCTTCGAATGACATCATGCATTTGCTAGGAAAAGACTTCCGGCGGTAATGATGTTTTATAAGGGAAGCTATGTATTAGGCATCCATGGAGGGGTACTACATGAAGCAAAAAAATCATTTGCCTTTAAACCGATCTGCACGAGACATATCTCGACCTGCAGTGTTTCTGAACAACACTCAAAAGAAGGCAAAATTCAAAGGCTCTGTTACGGCTAAAGTAAAATTACCGCATAAGTAATTTAGCTATTTAACTTTACTGTTTCTTCAGACAGTAGAAAAGTAAAGGGCAGCCAATATAAGTATAACGGCTAAACCTTGAAGGATAATGCGTGCCCACATAAAGCGTTCACTTGCATCTTTATCCAATGAACCACCGATCCCCATTGACAACAGCCCTAAACCAAGTGCACCAATTGTCGTTAGTAATGCCAGGATTATTATTATATTTAGCATTATTATTTCCTCCACACTTTTGTGTATAGAGATTATGCCATGACAATGTATAGGAACCAATGTGAGTGAGTAAATTAAGCAAGTTCTATGTAATTAATTCAGATATTTACATACACAATAAAAGGAAAGCATGAATTAATGCATGAAGGATATGGTTTGTTTTTGTAAAAATATAGTCCATAAAGTAGATTAAAAATTAAACAGACCTAATCTTACTCAAACAGAACTTTATTTTTTAAGGGTTGAAAATTTAGTGTATGAGAAATAAACCACTTGTTGGCAAAAAAGTTAAATTCTAACTAAGTAATTAAGTGCTATTTATAACTTAATTTATGCATTTGAGCTGTTTTTAGTGAATAACTGCTTTATTAAAGTGTCAATATATAAACTCTACATTTAGTGATAGTTGATAACTTTAACTATAAGGTGATTTATGAAAAAAGTTTTTCTTGCATTTATTTTTATGCTGCTAACTGTATTTGCATTTAGTACCACTTTTGCGGGTAGTCATAAGGAAAAAAGTATGGATAAACAGCAGCACAAGGAAATGAAAAAAGCTGCTAAGGAAGAACGGAAAGCAAACAAATCTCATTCTGACGACGACGACCATGACGATGATGAAGAAGACGAAGATGAAAGTTACAAGAATGGTTATCACAAAGATAAAAAACACAGGGATGAGGACGACGACGGCGATGGTTATAAAAAAGACCATCACAAAGATAAAGAGCACGAAGAAGAAGATGATGATAGGCATCACGGAGATACTGATGGTAAAAGTAATAAAGGGTTAGACAAACAACGCGCGAAAAAAGCTGAGCAAGAGCGTAAAGAGCTTGGCAAAGGTTCAGAGCAAGGACAGGCATCACGCGAAGAACATAGCAGAAAATGGTGGAGATTCTGGGAGTAGCTTGCTTAATAAAATTTGATGCTGCGCAAAGCAATTTAATAATTGCTATTGTGTAGCATCAAACCTTCACGTATAAAATATTATTTTCTGCTAATAGTGAAAGTTTGTGTTCAGCTAATTAAACACAACTTCTTTAACTGAGTTCTTAAATTCAACATTTTGTTGCATTGATTGAAAATTAAATAAATCGGTATCAAGTAAGTGGCTGCCAGTAATATTTTGCATGGAGCGGAAGATATTACTGATACGATCAGGTGATTGCTTGTCCCATTCAGAAAGCATTTCTTTTATTTTTGCACGTTCCAAATTTGGTTGAGAACCGCAAAGGTTACAAGGAATAATTGGAAATTCACGTTGTCGTGCATATTTTGCAATATCTTTTTCGCGACAATACACCATCGGGCGTATAACAATATTACGCTTATCATCACTGATTAATTTTGGCGGCATGGTTTTAAATCTGGAACCATGAAACATATTTAAAAACATCGTTTCGACTAAATCATCCATGTGATGACCTAGAGCAATTTTGTTTGCACCAAATTCTTGGGCTGTGTTGTATAAAATACCTCTACGTAACCGAGAACAAAGTGAACACATGGTTTTACCAGGCTCTATTTTTTCTTTAACGATAGAATAAGTATCACGCTCAATAATACGATAATTAATATTTAATTTTTCTAGATAGTCGGGTAATACATGTTTTGGAAAATCAGGTTGTTTTTGGTCTAGATTAACTGCAATTAACTCAAATTGAATCGGCGCAATAGGCTGCAAACTCATCAGCATATCTAATAAAGTGTAAGAGTCTTTGCCACCAGAGAGACACACCATGATTAAATCGCCATCTTCGATCATATGATAGTCACTAATTGCTTTACCTATTTGGCGTCGTAATTGCTTATGTAGTTTAATGAATTTTTGTGATGGCATGTATGTAATACTAGTAATATAGAGTTAATCACTTATATCTTCTGTTAGTTCTTTTTGCAATAAATCTATTTGGTCAAGTATACCAACAAACTTTTCCCCAAAATCCGTTAAATTGTATTCGACCCTTGGTGGAATTTCGTGATAAGTTGTTTTAGCTAAAATCCCATAGCGAATCATCTTAACAAAACGCTCGTTAAGGACTTTTGTTGAGATACCCTCAATCTCTCGTTGTATCTCACCAGGCCGCAGAATGTTTTTTCGTACAGCGGTTAGCACGGATAGCGACCATTTGCAGCCAACTATGTCTTCAACCATGCGGGAAACACTTACCTGGGATAAATTATTTTCTCTTTGTTTTTCCATATTTTGCACTATTAAGTAAGTACCTTTCTAAAAAGTGCTTACTTGTTTAAGACCTAGTCTATTCATACTCTAGCAAACATAAACTAATTATAGGACACAAATATGAATAGCATTTATATAATGGGTTTAAAATTTCTGGTGGCAGCTATGTTTACTGTCAGTATCGTAAAAGCTGAGAGTAACCTTCTTGAATACCCGGAAGGATTTCGTTACTGGACACATGTAAAAAGTATGGTGATACAAGATGGACACCCATTGCATGATTCATTTGGAGGTATACATCATATCTATGCTAATGATAAGGCAATGCTTGGTTATCAAAACGGTGTATTTCCAGATGGTTCTGTCATTATCTTTGATTTATTGGATGTAACAAATGCTGATAATTCTATAGTAGAGGCAAAACGTAAAGTGCTAGGTGTAATGGAGAAAGATACGAAACGTTTTAGCGATACGGCTGGTTGGGGTTTTGAAGGATTTGCAGCGGGCGACTCAGAAACCAGAGCAATCGGGGAAGATTACAAGCAAGCATGTTTTGCATGTCATACTTCACAAAAAGACAATGATTATGTATTTAGCAAGTGGAGGGAATAATAAATTAAGTATTATTTTTAAATATTAATATTCTTCATCTTGTGAAGAACTATTTTTATTATCTATTTTGCTCCATGCGTCGCCTATGATTGGGTCTTCTGTGTCCTCATTTTCCCATTCGTAACGTTTAGTAACAGGAGCAGGGTCACGTTTGCGCAATAATATGGCACACAGCACACCTAAACCTGCGCCCCATAAATGAGTTTCAAAAGAGATTCCAGGTTGATGTGGGAAAATGCCCCAAATCATTGTGCCATATAAAAAGAATACTAATAAAGAAAGTGCAATTGCGAGTTTATCACGTCTTAAAATACCAATAACAAAAATAAAAAACATTAAGCCATAAGTGAGTCCACTTGCGCCAAAATGATAAACCGGCCGCGCAGTAGTCCAAACCCCTAGTCCTGCCCCTAACCAAATTATAGGTACAACTATCCACCAAGAGCGTGGGTAACCATAGATAAGTGTTGTTCCTAAAATGATGAGCGCAGGAGTATTGGAAATTAAATGCTCAAAGGATCCATGTATCAACGGTGCGGTTAATATGCCAATTGTTCCAATTAATTCTTCAGGTTTTACACCTAAGCTCCAAAAGTTAATGTCAATTACATTTACGATAATTTTTATTATCCATAATAAGGCCGTAAAGAGTAATGTGAATAAAAAAGCCCGCTTAAAACGAGGTCCATCATGTGAAGCTGCATGTGTAGAACGGATGCTGAGCATTTTTATAATTATTAATTCAATAGTTTTAAATAACTATTTTATTCTAGTCTGTATTTATTGTATGCAAAAAAAAGCCCCTTATTTACATAAGGGGCTTTGTATGGTTCACTAAAGTTTGCTTAGTATAAGTCAGAAACTAAATCGTCAGCATAAACTGCACTTGCGGCTTTTTCGCATGACCAGCCCCAAGATTCTTGTTTAGCTACAAATTCACTTGCTTTAGTTTCACAATAGCCTACTTCAGCTTGCGCACTCCATAAGGTGTGTGCACCTTCACCTTTATCGTACTGTACCTCGCAAGGCACCTGGCTTTCAGCATTTTGATATACAACACTGATCACCCTTTCAGCATCACCATGACTGCAAATATATTGTTCACTGGCTAGCGCTAAAGAACAGCAAAATAAAGTTGTAGAAAATATGAGAACAGAATGGAATTTCATAATAGTACCTCTATTCCATTGAACATATTTCTATTGTCACGCTAACGTGTGTCTCTTACTACTATGTAAAGTGCCGTCTATACTTAGGAAAATAGCCATTTATTTAGGTTGTTATGCTGTGATTGGTATGTGGTAGTTTTGGCCTCCGATAAGTGGTCTATATACATGTTTTTCACAAATAAGAAGATCAGAATACTGAACGTTTTATAAAATAGATTAGCAATAATTTTCCCTCATTAACCTTGTTAATTAGCGGTGGAGTTTTATTTTTTTATAGTCTCTTATTTCGTGGTTTGTGTATTTTGTATAAGAATATATATCAAGGATGTTTGCGTTGAATAAAGCAGTAATACAATAAATATTGAAATAATATTTACAATCATCAGGTCTAACATTAACCTCATATAACAATTTTACATTTTTATTAAAACACCATGGAATACGCTTTACTATCTATTGCTGGCGTGGTTGCTTTGGTTTCGATCCTGCTCGTGCCAAATGCTAGAACTGTAAACACCTTTTTTTCGGGTATATCACCACGTGGTGAGGCCCCTAGCTTATTTAGTTTAACTTTTTCACAAGTTACCACATGGATTTTTGCGCGTTCATTGATGAATGCTGCTGTGCTTGGTTATTTTTATGGCATTTGGGGCACGCTTGCTTATGCAGCCTATTACTTGTCTTTTCTAACCGGTGGTTTAATAGTAGATAAGCTAAGATTTGAGCAAGGGTTCGATAGTATTCAAGATTTTTTAAAAGCACGATTTAGTTATATCGGAGTCACTTGTTACAACATCGTTATCGTAATTAGATTAATCAGTGAAGTATTTGCAAATTTATTGGTAATAGGGATGTTATTTGGTGCGGCGGGCTCCAATGCATATGTAATCGCAATTATTAGTTTTTCTGTCGTTACATTGATTTATTCGATGCTAGGAGGGTTGCACGCTTCTTTAAAGACAGATGTATTTCAAATGAGCATATTTGTTTTTGTGCTTTTATTATTAATCTTCACAGTAATTAATAGTGGCCACTTTGTGTTTGCTGATCTCGGTTTTAAAGAATTTAATATTGAACAACCCGGTCCGATTTTAATGTTGGTTGCATTTTTGCAGATATGGAGTTACCCCATGCATGATCCCGTAATGATGGATCGTGGATTTTTATCAGATCGAGAAACCACGCGAAAAAGCTTTTTACATGCAGCATGGATAAGTATTTTATGCATCCTTGCCTTTGGTAGCTTAGGTGTGCTAGCGGGTGCACATGCGGCTGAAGGGGAGACGATGAATACGGTACTTATGCGTCTTTTAGGGGAATGGCCTATGTTGTTATTTAGTACGACCTTGATCATTTCTGCTATGTCTACTTTAGATAGCACTTTGTCGAGCTCTTCTAAACTTGTTGCAGTTGATATGAAATTAGTGTCGACTAATGTAAAGAATGGCAGACTAATCATGTTGGTGTTTATGTTGTTAGGTCTGCTGTGTGTATTTTTTGGCAACCAGGATTTATTTAGCGCAGTTGCAGTAAGTGGAACAGCATCATTATTCTTAGCGCCTGTAGTATTCTTTTCTATTTTTGCAAAGCAAAAAGATATTCCAATCTGGAGCTATTTAATAACATTTATTATTGCTATTTTTGGAGCTAGCTTATATTTCCTAGAATCATCGGGCTATACACAATGGCTAGGTACCACACATAAGTATACTAAATTGCTGGAAATATCTTTGCTGGTACTAATATCAGGCTGCTTATTGTTTTGGATAGGAAGTAAAAAAACTACGTTAAGAAAATAATTATTTCTTAATAAGCTCTAAAATATTGTTAGCTGTTTGCAGGCATGCTGTTTTACTCATAGGGCCTTTATTTAAAGTAACAAGACCTATAAATGAAGACGAAATTATCTGCGCAAGTTCATTAGCACTAAAGTCATTGCGAAATTCGTTTTGTTCTTGTCCCTCTTGTATGGTTTTAGTAATCAGCTTATGAGTTTTATTAAAATGTGCCTTTATTCTTTTAGCGACGTCTTCATCGTGATGGGCACGTTCAACTATTGAGTTAACAATCAAACAGCCACGTTTGCCTTCCTGTCCACATATAAATTTCAATTCAGCTTCAAACCACATACGCAAACTATCTTTGGGTGATTTGCCAGCGGCAATAACTTCTTCACTAAGTTTTTGTGCCATTTCAAGATAATTATCTAAAGTGGCAATGAATAGGGAGTGCTTATCTCCAAAGGCCTTGTAAATACTGCCTTTTTGTAAATCCATGGCTTCCATTAAATCAGCCAATGAAGTGGCCTCATAGCCACGGCTCCAAAAAGCGTTCATAGCCCTCTCCAGGGCCTCATCCATATTAAATTCTCTTGGTCTTGCCATATTTAATACTCAATTGAAATACTAATATGAAGACCATACCTATTAGGAACCGAATGGTCAATAATAATTTTCTATAGCAGATAAAAAACTTTGAACCAGATAATTGTTGACCTATCGGTTCCGAATCTATACAGTATCTCCATTGTTGACCAAATGGTTCCGAATAGAGGATCTACAACATTAAATAACGTATTTTTTACTAAATTTAAGGAGATTAAAAAATGAAAACATTCATAACAGCAATTTTACTAGCCAGCACTAATCTAGCTTTAGCGCAAGGTGGTTTAACTATTGATAACGTTGCACAGCATGCAAATACGTCTAACTGGGTAAATACAGAAGCTGCTCGTTCAGAAATTGTGGTTCAAGGCCCAGTCGATCAGTTTCAAGTAGTTACTCAAGGAAATGAACAAAACATTGTAGACACAAATGAGCTCATGCAGTCCTACAGTGGACAATCTTAAAAGAATAGTGTGCTCCCTCTAGCAATCAAGGATGGAAAAAAGAACAAGGATGTTCTCCCTAAATAGGATGAGGTGAAAAATGAAAATTTTAATGATGACAACATTTTTATTCACATTGACGATTGCAAGCAGTATTACAGGAAAAGCCACTTCTACTAATTTTTGTGAATGGCTTGGAGATTCAGCTTCAGCAATAGCCCAGAACCGTGATAACGGTGTAGGTGAATACGACCTCATAGGAAAGTATCTCAAGGAAAGTGAAAGTTATGGAGAACAAAGCGTAATTATTCCATTGATTGATCGTGTTTACGGGGTTCAGCGTCACATCAGTCCAAATGATATTGCAATTGTTGAACAAACTCAGTGTGAGATTGCTTTAGTTCAACACAGAATTAAAAACTAACTACCTTTTAAAGGAGAAATAAAATGAAACTAAATTACTTAATAATTTTATTACTAGCTATGATTGGCTTAACAGCAAATGTACATGCTGCGGATTATGCAAACAGCGCACCTGCGGTCCAAGGCTATGATGTAGTCTCATACCAAACGGGCAAACGACCTATTCGAGGTAATGGCCACTTTACAGCAACACACGATGGTGCAACCTATTTATTTTCTAACAAGGAAAATCTGGATACATTTAAAGCTGATCCTAATCGATATATTCCGGCTTACGGTGGCTATTGTGCATTTGGCGTATCGGTGGGTAAGAAATTTGTTGGTGATCCTGAAGTTTGGCGTGTAGTGGATAACACCTTGTATCTAAATTTAGACGCTAATATTCAGGATGAATGGTTCAAGGATGTACCGAGTAGAATCAAAGCAGCTGATGAGAAGTGGCAAGAAATTAAAGATAAAAACCCTGAATCTTTATAATTTTACTGTCTGTCCTGCAAATAAAAATGAGCCGCTTTATAAGTGGCTCATTTTTTATGCATAGAATTCTTTGTATAGTTTACGCGCTTGCATAGGCCACTTATCACGTTTCACTCGGCCCTTATAAGTGCCAAGCTTACTGTCTACTAATTCAATATCTTCGCGATTAAAACTGGCAATTTGTTCAAAGTGGTAAATACCCAAGCGATGTAATTTTCTTTCAAGTTTGGGCCCTACACCTGATATTAGTTGCAAGTCATCTAACTCACCGGCTGGGCGCTTCATTCCTAACGGTTTTATGCGGCGGTTTGCAGGTTTGTCTGCTCTTGTTTTACGCTTGGATGATTTTTTTGGTGTATATCTCGTACCTCGTATTATGGCTTGTGCTTGTTTAATCCATTCATCACGATCTATACGACCTCTGAATTTAAGCATTGCGTCTACGGCCTTAACATCGTCACGATCAAAATTGGCAATTTGTTCAAAATAATAAATGCCACATTTGTGTAATGTTTTTTCAAGTGCCAAGCCAATTCCAGAGATTTGTTTTAAGTCATCTGGATTGCGAGTTGGTTTTTTTAAACCATAGGCCTTCAGTTTGCGTTTTTTTGGTGCTTTTTGTTCAAGTTTGTTATCGGAAGTATCACGAATAGGCACAACTTTCTTGGCTTCTTGTAAAAGACCCTCAAGTTCACGAATACGTTCGTTGGAAATACGGATGTCTTCGCGTAAAGGGCTGGTGAGTAGTTTGGCCTGTTCCAGTTGTTGTTCAAGCGAGGTGATTTTATTGTCACGTTGTTTGCGTGTGTCATCCAATATACTGAATTGTTTATGTAGATTTTCGAATTCGTTTTCTAGAGACGAAATTTTTTCGTCACGAATACGAATATCATTTTCCAAACTAGGCACGCGTTGATTTGCTTCTTCCAGTTTACCCTGTAATCCTTGTAGAATTGTACGAGTATTCTGAGCTTCCACTTCTAATGGCTGAACTCGTTTGCGTTCACTTTCTAACGCTTGAGTTAATTCTTCTATTTGTTTGTTGCGTTTAGTAAGGTCAGATTGCAATGCGCTTAATTCATTGTTTTTTCTTTGCAATGAAATGCTTGTTTGTTCATATTGCTTTGCCTGGTTTTTAAATTGTAGCAGTTCGGCATTGACTGTATCTAATTCAGCTTTCAGCTCATCTTTTTTAGTTTCATTGCTATCAAATTCTTTTTTTAAATTTGTAAATGATAAAACTTGACTCTCAAATTCCTTATTGCGAGCAACTAATTGAGAACGTTGTCCATCTAATTCTTTGCTTAGAGAGTTGTTCTGTTCTTGCAATTGACTAAACTGAGATTGTAAGTTATCCATTTCATCAAGCTTATATCGCAGCGTGTTAATTTCCTGATTGCGTCTATCAAGCTCATAATTAAGTGAACTATTCAGTTCCGAGGTTATTTTAAGTTGTGATTTCAGCTTATCTATGTCCGAAGGCACAGTACGTAAAGTGCTAATTTCCTCATCTCGCTGTTGTAAATTAGCATTTAAAATATTATTGCGTTCTGTAGCTTTACCCAGCAGGG
The DNA here is from genome assembly GCA_965223115.1 of Gammaproteobacteria bacterium. Lineage (GTDB taxonomy): Bacteria > Pseudomonadota > Gammaproteobacteria > UBA4575 > UBA4575 > CBDCUI01. The sequence continues at coordinate 2,024,695 of OZ244982.1, read as the reverse complement.
CTTTTAATTCATTAATTTCAGAGGGTTTTTCATGTAGTAGTTCAATTTTTTCGGCTTGAGCACTGCAATGATCTACAGCAACATTTAATTTTATTTTCAGGTCATCACGGTCTGTTCTGATTGATTCAAATTCAGCATGCATCTTTTCTAATTCATTTTCGAGAGTTTCGATGTGAGAAATTCTCGAACTTAATTCATGTTCTAATTCACCTGCTTGCAGTTGAGTAGACTGAAAACTTTGATTTAAGTCTTCATACCGTCCTTGCCAATTCGTTTCTGCTGAAACAAGTTGTCTTCTAAGGTTGCCCCATAAGAACCAACCAAGAAGTATGCCCAGCAATAATGCAAAGACAACATAAAATAAATTTTGGGGCATGAGATAAGACATTAATGTACTCCCTCCCTAGAATATACCAGTGAGTTTTTTAAAAGTTTCTTTAACCAATTATAACGTAAGGTGTTATGTATTTGTCATAACACTAAAATTTATTTTAGATTTTTTGTAAATTATTTTGTAAAAAAATATTGGTATGCGATCGAATTGTAACCGTTCAATTATTGAACACATACTGTATTGTAGAACACAGCAAGTTAAGAAAAATTTTGTGTAAAATTTAAAATCATGAGATAAACGAGTACAAACTTAATAAATTACTTTAAGAACTCTTTGTAAGAAGCTTTATTTTGTATTGTGATGGTTATGTAAACGATAGATACGCCTAAATGAACTGTAAACACTAGTTATTTATATCAGACCAAATAGCAAATTCATTGCCATTAGGATCACTGAAATGAAAACGATGTCCATCTGGAAATGAAAATATCGGATTGATAATTATACCGCCTGCATTTTCAATCTGCATTTTCAATTCTGCTTAGAGTACGTTCTAAACTCACATTATAAAAAACAATCAAAGCACTACCATTTTCTGTACGAGCCCATAAATCAGACTTAAAAAACCCACCATCAATACCTTGGTTAGAGAAGGCAGTATAGTCAGGACCATAATCTGTGAAAGTCCAATTAAAGACAGTAGAAAAAAAAGTTTTTACTGCTTCAATGTCTTTAGCTGGGAATTCAACGTAGTTTATTTTTTCATGTTCAAGCATATTTATACTTTCTAATAAGCACTTAGTGCGTTGCAGATAGTGCTCGGTTTTGAGTGATATCACCGGTAGACGATGCATTAACGCGTGGGCCGTGACCCTCATCTAATGAAAATTTGCGTTGGAAAAGTTGTAGACCGCGGCGAATTGACCTGGCAGGATCTCGTTTAACTAAATACACCGCAGAACCAGCAGTGTTTTCATTTCCGTGACCATTATCAATTTGTTCATCTAAACGTTTCGCTATACAACCGCCGGGAGCATTTACAATTCCGGCGTCAGTTTTGTCACACGGGACCACTTCCGCATGGATGTTGTGTACAAAAACAAAACTCAATAATAAAATTAACAATACACTGAAATTATTTTATCAGTATTGTTAAATTAAAAAAACGGATAAGCGCTGAATTCGCTATAAGATTCATGTTGAGACCTCGATGAATATAATCGGTTAACAAACAACTGCACGAACGGCCTTGTTGAGCAATTACCTATTGCTAATTGGGAATAGGGGATAAGCACTTACAGAAATGTAAGCGCCAGCACTCTCGTCCAACTCCTAGATAGCTACCATGTTTCTCTCAAACTATTATTTTTTTATTACTCGGAACTGACCATGTATACAAGTAAAAGCCATCATAATCAATAAGTTGTAAATGTATAGGTAGTGAGAGTTAAATGAATTATCTTAAATTTTTATAACGAACTAATAACTTAAACAAAATCTTATTGAGGAGTTATTTATAATAATTTTTAATAAACTTTATCAAACAATGAATATGTTTTATTTGCAAACATAAAGTTTTTGTATGTCTTTTACAGATCGTTGAATTATTTTTTTAGTACGGTTTGATCGATGTCAGTTAAGCTTTTTAAATACAAACATGACACACTAGTTTTATGTTTGCCTAGTTTTTTTAATAAAGATTGATATTTAGAAAAGCCAGGCATGATATACACAGTCAAATTTTGTTTGCATGGTGAAAATCCAGTGATAAACCAATCACCTTCACAACCTGATTTGTATTTATAGTGGTATTTCCCAAAACCTACAATGCTATCTCCCCACATTTTTGCGCGGTTACCGGTTATTTCACGCATTATTTTTAGCAGTTGCTGGCAATCTTTGCGTCGGCTATCATTTTCAATTGATTTAATAAAGCTTGCAACACTCGCAGTAGTTGGTTATGTTTTCAGCTCTGCCATGTATTTAACTAATGACTATTTAAATCATGAATAATTCAAGTTGCTAGCTTATTTTTGGCCCAACTTTTCCAATCGTCTGACAGCTTTTCTATATTTATCATACGTTCTGCTTCGTGATGGTCTCGCGTGTAAATACGAAATACATCGCGAATGCTGAGATCATGGTCAGGTTTATCAGTCACGATAATCTCATCACCGGCACCAATATCGCCTGCTTCGATAATGCGTAGATAAGTTCCTGGGCGTAAGGCTAGCGTGAATTTGCTAGGAAAGGTTTTATCGTTCATGCGTACACTCAGTCGCCAGCAGGGGATACGAGGCTCCGATACTTCCAGCAAGGTGCTGCCAATTTTCCAACGTTCTCCTACTAGGGCATCATTTACATCGATGCCTTGAGTGGTGATGTTTTCTCCAAATTCTCCAAATACAATCGTTTTTCCAATTTCCATACCCCACCATTGCATATCTTCAATCGCATAGGCATAGATGGCTTTGTGATATCCGCCATGTGCGACTCGGTCGGCTTGATCGTCACCCTCAAAATTAACACCTTTAGCCATTACGCGATCAATTACAGGTGTTTTCCAGATAGCGCTTTTTGCAGTGCGGCCTTTATGTTCAAATTCTTTTGGTTTCCCGACGTTTACAGAGAGTATTTTTGCTGAGGATATCGTCATATAAAATGTTCTTAGTCGTTATGTATGACGTAAGTATTTTACCCTAATTTATGCAAATTAGTTTTTCGTAAAATCAAATACTGTATTTATTTAATGAGCCATAACCTAATTTCACCACTAAAGAGTATCATTTCCATATAAGTTGGCTTATTACATCGGGAGCACAATAATGAATAAAAAATACGATGCTATTGTAATTGGTGCTGGGCAAGCAGGCCCTTCATTAGCTGCACGTCTTACCTCCGAAGGTCTGCATACCGCCATAATCGAAAGAAATTTATTTGGTGGGACTTGTGTAAATACAGGCTGTATTCCAACCAAAACGTTAGTCGCAAGTGCACGAGTCGCCCACATGATAAGACGAGGCCATGAATTTGGCGTCAATATATCTAGTGACATTCAGGTCGATATGAAAGTAGTGAAACAAAGAAAAGATGCAGTCGTGCAGCAATCCAACCAAGGCGTTACCGGTTGGATGAAAAATATGGAAAACCTGGATGTCTATGAAGGTCATGGTCAATTTGAAAGTTCAAATGTTGTTAGTGTTAATAGCGAGTTTCTTGAAGCAGAAAAAATATTTATTGATGTAGGTGCACGCGCGCGTGTTCCGGATATGAAAGGGTTGAGTGATATTAAATATTTCACCAACTCTAACATTATGGACATCGATTACCTGCCAGAACATCTCATTATTATCGGTGGCAGTTATATCGGTTTGGAATTTGCGCAGATGTATAAACGTTTTTCTAGCAAGGTCACTGTAGTTGAAATGGCGAATCGACTCATTCCGCGAGAAGATGAAGATATCTCGCAAGGCGTACAAGAAATTCTTGAAAACGAAGGTATAGAAATACGTTTAGGTGCTGAATGCATCAGTTTTGCTAAGAAGGGTGAACAAATAGTTGTTAATGTAAGTTGTGATAACCAATTGCAAGAATCTATCGGTACTCATGTGTTGTTGGCAGTAGGGCGCAGACCCAATACGCATGATTTAGGTTTAGATAAGGCGGGAGTAGAAGTCGATGAGCGTGGTTTAATAAAAGTGGATGATGAATTAAAAACCAACGTGCCAGGAATATGGGCCATGGGAGAGTGTAATGGGCAAGGCGCGTTCACACACACTTCATATAATGATTATGAAATTGTGGCAGACAATCTATTTGGTACAAAGTCACGTAGAGTAAGTGACCGGTTACTTTGTTATGGCTTGTTTATTGATCCACCTTTGGGAAGAGTTGGCCTAACAGAACAACAAGTACGTGATTCTGGTATAAAGGCATTGATTGGAAAGATGCCGATGTCGCGTATTGGTCGTGCTAAAGAACGCAGTGAAACTCATGGCTTCATGAAAGTTCTAATCGATGCTGAAACAGAGCAAATACTGGGTGCCACAATATTAGGTATTGGTGGAGATGAAATTATTCATTTATTTATTGACACCATGTATACCAATAAACCCTATCATGTCATTAAAAATGCAGTGCATATACACCCTACCGTAGCAGAATTAATCCCCACCATGTTGCAAGACCTGAAGCCACTAGAATAATGCCCTGTAAGAGTGCGCAAATCGGTATGTGATTTTTCTTTTAAATAAAACTAATTGTAATACACTCAAGTTAAATTATTTATTGCTGTATATTTGTATTGCACAGCTACAAAAAATTTCAGGAATACCCCATAGCTATGATGAATTACGATATCAAAGATAAAACTGCTCTTGTAACGGGTGCCAATCGAGGTATTGGTAAAGTTATTGTTGAAACTTTTTTAAATAATAGTGCAGCAAAAGTTTATGCTGCAGTTAGAAATGTAGATTCAGCAAAACCACTTACTGATCAATATGGAGACCGCGTTGAAGCCATTCAAATTGATCTTGAAAATCCAGAGACGATTACTAATGCGGCACAATATGCAACAGATGTAGAAGTGGTAGTTAACAATGCCGGAGTGTTGAAGACTTCAACTCCATTAGATGCAGATGCTCTAGAGTCTTTAGATTATGAAATGGATGTGAACGTCGGCGGCTTGATTAGAATGGCGCAAGTCTTTGCACCAGTCTTAAAAGCAAATGGTGGAGGCGCATTCATACAATTGAATTCCGTTGCTTCATTAAAGAATTTTGTACCATTCTCTACTTATTCTGCTTCTAAAGCTGCAGCGTATTCTATTACTCAAGGATTGCGAGACTTGTTAAAAAAGCAAGACACAGTAGTGGTAAGCGTACATCCAGGGCCTATTGCAACAGATATGGCAAGCCATGCAGGGTTTGGAGAAATCGCTGAATCTCCCAAATTAGTCGCAGACAGTATCGTAGCTGGCTTAAAAAACGGAGAATTTCACGTATTTCCCGATAGCATGGCAAAACAAATAGAAGGTGCTTATCATAGTTTTGCAGAAAACGTAGTTAATGCAGACTTTGTAGAAGCCTAATATTTCATATAGCTAATTAACAATAAGCTAATACATTGCTTTCATTCTATGCTGCTTTAGCCGAGCTATAACCAGGCTTACCGTTGATAGTCGCGGTTCCTGTTACGGGAATAGAGCGTGTTAATGTATCCAAAATCGGACACTGTGCTTCTACAGCATCTACCAAGGCTTGAATTTCTTCATCGCTAGCAGGGCTTTCAATAATAGATTCATAGGAAAGGTCTTGAAAACCAGGTGGAATACCTTTGTCTTTGCCCATACCGAACAAACCATGTAAATCTAAGTTGCCTTCAAGCTTAACTCGATAAGATGTCAATTCAATGCCCATTGCTGATGCAAGTGCAGCATACATAATACCTTGACATGTGCCTAACGCAGTAAGAATTAAATCGCCAGGACTTTGTGCAGAGTCTGCTCCACCAAATGCTTCGGGTTCATCTACAGGAACAGGTGGTAAATTGCGTACTGTTGACGTGCAATGAACATCGCCATCCCAAACTACATCTGCACGATATTTTAATCGTGCTGAATTTGGGTTTTCTGTAATGGCTGCAGCAAGATTATCAACAGCTTCTTTTACAGTTGCTTGTGACATGGGTTCCTCCTCAATGGTAGTTATTATTTTGTTGAATTATGATTTGATTATACTCTCAGACAAAAGTTATTCTGCAGTAGAATGCTGTGAGAAGATTCAAATAATCTATTCCTTGTATAAATTTCATTAACACATCTCTCTAAGCAACGCTTATTTCTTTATGCAAAATACATTGGTACTTCAATCACATCAACAACCCTTACCTGCAAACTGGATTAGCAGATGCATCGATTCAGTCGAAGCTTGGGCAAAATTAAACAACTACGAGTATAGGTTTTTGGACGATGAATTATTTGCTTATGTTGCTGATGAAATTTTAGAGAAAACCAAATCTCAACAGGTTATTGCAACCGATCTTGCACGTTTAAAGGTATTACAAGCTTATTTGAAGCGCGGTTATAACACCGTTGTATGGTGTGATGCCGATTTTCTTATTTTTCAGTCCGCTGAATTTCATCTACCAGATGAGTCGTTTGCTGTGGGCAGAGAGGTATGGATACAAAAAGACGAAAACAAAGATAAGTTAGTTGCAAATGTAAAAGTACACAATGCCTTTATGATGTTTCGCAAAGGCAATTCGTTTTTAGATTTTTATGCTGATACTGCAGAACGTTTACTGAGCCTCAATAAAGGTAGTATGCCACTTCAATTCATTGGACCAAAGTTGCTCACTGCACTTCATAATGTTGCACAATGTCCAGTGTTGGAAACTGCGGGCATGTTAAGCCCGTTAGTGATTAAAGCCATTGCGAATGGTAAGGGATCAGCATTGCAATTATTTCAGCAAAAATCATCACAATCGATTTATGCAGCGAACCTTTGCAGCTCGTTGTTTGAAAAAGGAGAAGTGACTAGTGTGGATATTGAAAAATGTATCGATGTGTTGATGTTTGTCAAGGAACTTTAAACGGTTTTTTGTTTAACTGAATGTTTATTTTGCAAGCAGATAATAGAAATCTGATAAAATTCATACGGATATGGGCCAAGAAATTGAAAACACTAGTTTCACAGCACAAGACTTTGATAAATTTCGATCCTATCTGGAACAAGAAACACAGCAGTTAATTGATTGGTTTGAACAAGGGATAGTAGCCAATGAAGAACTTGTAGGTGGCTTCGAGATTGAAAGTTGGTTATTAAATCAATCGCTTGAACCTGCATCTGTTAATAAAGAATTCTTGGAGCAATTTAATAGTTCTTTGGCATCACCTGAATTAGCACGTTTTAATATCGAGTTAAATAACATACCGCGAAATTTAACCTCTTCTGCTTTTTCAGATTTTTATAAAGATTTAGTCAAGACGTGGAGTGTTGCAGAACGTGTCGCAAAGCAACTGCATAATCCAGCCTCACTATTATTGGTAGGTACCTTGCCAACGTTAAAACTTTCCGATCTGAACACCCAATCAATGTCAGATATGAATCGCTATCGCGCATTGAATAATCAAATCATGGCTAGGCGTAATAAAAAGCCAGTGCATTTATATATTCAAGGTCATGAATTGCTTGATCTACATAGCCACAATGTGATGCTAGAAGCTTCGACCACTTCCTTTCAGATACATACACAAGTGCCGGCGCAATACGCGCATCATTACTACAATGCAGCCATGATGATCTCAGCACCTTTGGTGGCAATAACTGCAAATTCTCCTTATGTATTTGGTAAAAGCTTGTGGAATGAAACCAGAATTCCGCTTTTTGAACAATCTATTGATACGGCCAATCCGGAAGCACCATGTAAAAGAGTGAGCTTTGGAACCGGCTATGCGAAGAATTCGATAATCGAATGTTTCCAAGAAAACCTTGATGCCTTTTTTATTTTGTTGCCTACGGTAGAACATGATGATGGCACGTTGGTACACTTACGTTTACATAACGGCACCATCTGGCGCTGGAATCGACCCTTATTGGGTTTTGATGATACAGGGCGTCCTCATTTTAGAATTGAACATCGTGCAATTTCTGCAGGCCCAACTTTTGTAGACATGATTGCGAATGCAGCATTCTTTTATGGACTACAACAATATTGGGCCCAACAACTTATACACGGTCACGCATTACCTGCGTTTGATGAAATTAAAGCTAATTTTTATTCGGCTGCAATACATGGCCTGGATAAAGCCACCAGTTGGCTTGGTGAAAAAATGCAAGCAACAGAGTTACTGCATAACATTTTGTTACCACAAGCAAAAGAAGGTTTAAAAAGTTTGAATATAATGCCAACAGATGTGGAAAAATATATGTCGATCATTGCTGCACGTATAGAAACCAAGCAGACTGGTGCAAATTGGCAACGTAACTACGTAGCAAAGCATCAATGTAATATGAATGAGTTAACTCAAGCATACCAACATTGCCAGCAAAGCGGTGAACCCGTGCATACTTGGAAGCTAAGTAAATTTAAATAAGAAGAAATTATTTTGAATAAACTCGAACTACAACAAATAGAAGAATATCCACAGCAGTTATTAAAAATAAGTTGTGGAGAACTTTACACTTTATTTCCTGAACCTACTCTGTTGCATTTACAGGGCAAGAATCCTGAAACAGTATTCGTTAGTGTGTTATTACACGGCAATGAAAGTACTGGTTTTCAGGTTATCCAAGAATTGTTAAAGAAATATCAACATTCAACATTACCACGTTGCATTTCCATTTATTTTGGTAATACACAAGCAGCACGCTTTGGGAAACGTCTTCTTGACCATCAATCGGATTACAATCGTGTTTGGCCCGGAACTATAAAGCCGGGTGCACCAGAAGCAAATGTAATGCAGCAGATTGTAGATGAAATGCAAAATCGAAATTTATTCGCCAGCATAGACATCCATAATAACACCGGCTTGAATCCACATTATGCGTGTATTAATAAACTCGACAATCGTTTTTTACGCATGGCAGCGTTGTTTGGGCACACAGTAGTGTATTTCTTAACTCCAAAAGGGGTGCAGTCCATGGCATTTAGCCAACTTTGTCCGGCGGTAACCCTTGAGTGTGGCAAGGCTGATTCTGCAAGCGGTATTACTCATGCATTGGAATACGTAGATGCAATTTTACATATGCAGGAAATTTCCAATGACCCTGTTTTAGCTCAAGATATAAATCTATTTCACACTGTGGCGCGCGTAAAGGTGCCGCAAGATGTAACTTTCAGCTTCAATGACAAAGGTGCGGATATTCTGCTGCCGCATGAATTGGATAAAATGAATTTCTCAGAAGTAGCAGCCGATACATGTTTTGGTATATTGCAAAATAATAATAGCATACGTTTACATGCCTTTAATGATGACGAAGAAGAAGTGGGTAATAGTTTATTTCATATAGATGAGCAAAAAATTAAACTTAAAAAATCCATGATGCCGGCAATGCTCACATTGGATGAAACCATTATTCGTCAAGATTGCTTATGCTATCTAATGGAGCGTTATCCCATCTTGCAATAATTAAAGTTTTATCATGATATACATCATTGGATTGCAAAATTAAAAATTTAAAATTAGATTATTAAAAAAATGGCATTGAGGATAAAACCATGAAAGAAGTAAAGGTATTGTTTACTTTTGTAGTAAGTCTATTCATATGCACACAAATCGCTGTGGCAGAAATGCCAAAACCTCTGGTCGAGACAGAATGGTTAGCTAGCAATATAGACAAAGTTTCCATCTTGGATGTGCGAGCAGATCTAAAAAGTTTTACTACTGCTCCCATTTTTGTAAAAGATAAAAAAACCGGTAAAGAATTTCTAGTGCGTGTAGGCGGACATATTTCAGGCGCACATGCAGTGCTTTACAAAAATGTGCGTGGAGAACAAAAAATCAATAACAAAACCATAAAGCATATGTTGCCAAACAAAGCTAAATTTGAAGCCCTTATGCAAAAAGCAGGTATCAATAAAGACAGCTCTATCGTCATTGCCACCAATGCGGAAAGTGATTTTGATTTAACCATGGCCACACGTATGTATTGGCAACTTAAATATTATGGTCATGATGATGTCTCGATATTAAATGGTGGAACTGCACAGTGGATTATCGATGGCCGGAAGGTTGAAACAAAACCGAGCAAAACAATTACTGGCAATTGGCAGGCTAAAGATGAGCGTAAAGAATTATGGGCCAGTAGTGATGAAGTTAATGCAGCCATTGATGATAAAGCGATTCAGCTTCTCGATATTCGCCCACTTGGACAATACTTGGGTACATACAAAAGCTCAAAAGTCGGCGAAAAGGGGCATATACCGAGCGCAAAATTATATCCCGTGGATCTTGCAGCAAGTAAAAAAATGCCCGTTAAGTTTTCCGCAATAGAAGAATTACAAGCAGTTGCGGCTGCATTGGGCGTGCAAGCTGACCGTGCGGCGATTACGTATTGCAATAGCGGTCACATGGCATCAGGTGGGTGGTTTGTGATGCATGAATTATTAGGCAATACAAACGTAAAACTTTACGATGGTTCCATGCATCAATGGACGGCAGAAAAACGTCCTACAGTAAAAATGAAAATTGAATAATCAGCTTACTTAGAAAAGCCCAATAAAAAACACCGCAGCATTTTCGCTGCGGTGAATCGAGGTCGCTCACGAAGGAGCTTGGAGGAGTATCCACATTAAAGTTTTAATGTGTTTCAGTTTTTGAAAAGCGTGACAGAAATAATTCTGCAAACTTTTCAAGTTCAAACATCGCCAATCCTGTTACCACCAAAGCCGTACCTAGCATTACAGTGGTGGTAAGCGGTTCATTGTTGAGTAGTGCACCCAGCAATACCGCAATTACGGGTGTGATCAGCGCAATCAAGGAAACATGTACTGCATCCAGATTTTTCAAAATGTAGTAATACAAAGAAAAACCCACTGCCGTAGCCACCACACCTAAATACACAATTGCAATCCATGCCGAAGTAGGTAACTCCATTAACAAGGGCTGTTCCGATACGTATCGAGATGCGAGTAATGTAACCAAAAACAAAGGTACGGCTAATGCCAAACCACCATAAGTGGCCTCAACACCTGAAATAGGTGCGTTAATTCGTTTTATTAACACTGCACCTAAAGAATGCGAAACCGTGCTAAACAACACTGCTGTTACCCCCCATAAGGTGAACAAACTGAATTGACTGTTGCTGCCAAAAATAACAAACAACCCAATTAAGCCACTGGCAATGCCCAACAGGCGAAACAATGAAAATTCTTTATTCGCCAATAGAAGGGAAGACAATATTCCCGTTGTAATCGGCGACAAGCCAAAGATCACCGCAATCCAGCCTGAAGGAATATATTGTGCGCCCCAATACACACTCAGCATCGAGATATAAATGCTAAGACCGCTTACGCAATACGCTTGCATAGCTACCGTGGTACGAGTCAACTTGATGCGAGTAAGCAAAAAGATAGCGTATAGCACACAAAAGCCTATAAACAACCTGCTGGTAATTCCGAACAAATAACCGCCGCCCTGGCTGCTCCATTGAATCGCAAGGGGTGTAGTTGTCCAAATTAATACAACGCTTAAATAAGCGAGGCGAACAATCATCTTTCTGTCCTTAAAAAAATGCAAAAAAAAGGCCGCAAGTTGAAAACCTGCGGCCTTATGAATCTAAGTGTATGGAAATTACATCAACATAAAATAGGGACACACGCAGGTTTACACCATTCTGGTTTTTGCACCAGATGCCATGTCATGCGCTGCATAATTTGTGTTGCTGAAAATTTCATGCGGCGCATTGTAGGGTCAAACAATTCTAAGTCAAGTGTTTAATTCAAAAATTTTGAAATTTACGACAGTCGGTTGTCAGGTTCTATGTATTAATATTTGTTATATTAAGTTCCAGTACACGAATAAAAAGGATCATTATGAGAAATCTAGCTTTCTTCGTAATTGGTATGCTGATTATTTTTGGTTTATACAAGTGTTCACAAACCAAATCGGTAGATGAAGACAAGAGTAGTCAAATAAACCATCAGATAGAAAGATATGTTTAATGTAAGCTCTCTTGAATAAAAGCCCTTTGATTCCTTCCTAGTCAAAGATGAAAAAAATCTTAATTACCGGTGCAGCGGGGCAAATCGGATCTGAATTGACGGTGTCGTTACGTAATACCTATGGTAATGAGAATGTTATCGCCGCAGTACATAATCGTTCAAATAAAAAAGTTTCTATAGCAGAGCCACTTTACAGAATTGATATCAGAGATCAAAAATCACTGGATGAAATTGTCAAAACACATAAAGTCGATACAGTTTTTCATTTAGCTGCGCTGCTTTCAGCCAAAGCAGAAGAAAATCCTCAGCTTTCCTGGGAGGTAAACGTAAACGGAGTCATAAATGTGCTGGAAGTGGCACGTAAATATAACTGTGCCATCTTCATTCCAAGCTCTATTGGTGCATTTGGGCCCTCTACGCCACGCGATAACACTCCACAAATAACCATCCAACGTCCAAATACAATGTATGGCATTGCCAAACTCAGTGGCGAATTACTGTGTGATTATTATTACAGCCGTTATGGCGTGGATACACGCGGGTTACGCTACCCTGGTCTCATTTCTTATCAAGTCATGCCTGGCGGGGGAACCACCGATTATGCGATACACATGTTTTATGCTGCATTAGAAAATAAGATCTACGATTGCTATCTTAAACCTGACACTATGCTAGACATGATGTACATGCCAGATGCACTGCAAGCCGCTGTTGCTCTTATGCAAGCGGATGGCACCAAGTTGCAGCACCGCAATGCCTACAATGTTACGGCGATGAGCTTTACACCACAACAACTCGCGGATGAGATTAAAAAACACATTCCCGATTTCAATGTGAACTATCAAATCGACGCAACCCGTCAAGCCATTGCAGATTCATGGCCAAACTATATGGATGATAGCGCGGCGCACAATGAATGGGGCTGGCATCCAAGCTACAACCTGACAACCATGGTAGAAGACATGTTGCAGCAGCTCTCCAAAAAGTTAGCAGGCCAATGAGGTAGTCCATGGCTATTGAAAAAATACAAGCATTGCTAACCCGACATATCGATCAACTAAAAAGCCAAGGTATCTCCAAAGGCGAAGAAAAAGTAGTGGTCGGTAAACAAGCGGCAAAAGAGGGCTTTAGTGAACGATATTTTTTGCAGGGCTATGAAGATCGCGCTTTTTTAAGAATGAATTCCAATTCTTATTTAGGCTTTACCGATCATCCAAAAATAATCCAAGCTGAGGCCGAAGCCGCAGAACAATTCGGAACAGGCCCTGGAGCGGTGCGCTTTATCAGTGGCACTTACCAAATGCATGTCGATTTAGAAAAAAAACTTGCCGAATTCCATCATCGAGAAGCTTGCATGATTATGAGTTCTGCTTATGCCACGGTAATGGGAGTGTTGCCGCAGTTTATTAATGAACACACATTAGTTATCAGTGATGCCTTAAACCATAACTGTATTATCAATGCCATACGTTTATCTGGCACAGGCAATAAAGCCATTTACCCGCATCTTGATCTGCAGGAATTAAACAGCATACTTGAATCAAACATTGGCAAAGTGAATCGAGCCTGTGTAGTAACGGATGGCATATTCAGCATGCGTGGTGATCATGCACCCTTGCATGAAATTAAAACCATATGCTCACGTTACGAAGAATCTTATGAAGAAGGTGTGATGCTCATCGTGGATGATTCGCATGGAGTAGGTGCATTTGGTAAAAGTGGGCGCGGTACCGAAGAGTTTACTAACACACAAGCTGATATCCTCATCGCAACGTTAGGTAAAGCCTTTGGAGTAAATGGCGGTTATATCGCATCCAATAAAACCGTTATCGATTATCTAAAAGAGACTGTACCATTTTATATTTATTCCAATCCCATCACCCCAGCAGAAGCAGCCGCAGCTTTGCAAGCCTTAAAAATTCTAGATAGTGAAGAAGGCGAAAAATTACTATCAAATCTACGTATCCTTACCGCAAAACTACGCAGTGGTTTAATCAAACAAGGGTTTGAAACCATCGAGGGCGAACACCCTGTTGTGCCTATCTTAATCCGTGATACGAATAAAACCTCAACCTTGGTTGAACATTTATTTGAAAACAATATTCTTGCAACAGGTCTTAATTATCCTGTTGTGCCAAAAGGTGAAGAAGAGATTAGATTGCAAGTCGCGGCAAATCATACAGAGAAAGATATTGATTATATTTTAAATATACTCAGTAAATTCTAATCTTTGCTTAAGCTATTAACTAATGCTTATATCCACTATTTAAAGAGTAAGTGGTATGGATGAAAAAAACTTTTTACTTAGATGCATCCTAATAAAATGCATAGGCGCCGTAGCCTACCACGCGATCACGTGAACCTGCAGTGTCACCTGAATTACGCAAATCCAAGGTCTTACACTGCATGCCAATATCTTTAGCGACTTTCAATAGGCCCTGTATTGGCAGGCGGCCACAGGCAGATTCATAATCAAGTTCTTCCTCATGGAACTGTTCAATGGACTGAGTCGTTTTCTGATCAAGACGTTTTGCAGTTGCATAGTCATGGTAATGACTTAAATCTGAACTGATCACGATTAGAGTCTCAGGCCCACCCCAAAGTGCTTGCAAGGTTTTTACTACTTGCGAAGGACTTGTGTCACCCACTAGCAAAGGGATGATGCTGAAATTTTCATGGAATAATTCTTGTAAAAAAGGCAACTGCACTTCCAGACAATGTTCTTGCTCATGAGCTAGATCAAAATACTTTACCAAACCTTGTTCTACTATGAGTTTAAGTGAGATTTGATCAACCGCTATTTTTCCAAGGGGTGTTGCGAAATAATCGGCACTTGAGGCAGCAATACCCTGAAAACCGACTCTATGGGCGGGTCCAAGTAATACTACTCGATGGATAAATGAAGGCTGTTGATCAAAGCACCCATAGACAGATGCCGCAACAGGACCAGAGTAGATGTAGCCCGCATGCGGGGCAATAATGGCTTTAGGGGACTTGATGTCAGTGGCTGTTTGACGCATGAGCGCATCAACACAGTCGTGTAATTCATTGGCATCATCGGGATAAAACATCCCGGCAACTGCAGCTTTTCGTATCGTCATAATGAAAAATTATATACGTTTATAGTAATGAACAAGTTTATTGAACCTTTTAATTTGAAATGATCAAAAATATAAACAAGCATAGCCTTTTATTAGTTATGTAGATATTGATTATGCAGTAGAGCAATGAGTGAAAGAATAGATCTAGATCAATTTACAGTGCCAACACAATATTGGCATCGTTTGGAGAACGGCGCCATACAGTGTGACGTTTGCCCGCGTGCCTGTAAATTGCAAGAAGGTCAACGTGGATTGTGTTTCGTTCGTGCACGAACCAATGATGAAATCGTATTAACCACATATGGACGTTCAAGTGGTTTTTGTGTGGATCCAATCGAAAAGAAACCGCTCAATCATTTTTTACCAGGCACTTCAGTTTTATCCTTTGGCACGGCAGGTTGTAACCTCGCGTGTAAATTCTGCCAAAATTGGGATATCAGCAAGTCACGCGAAATTCATACTTTGGCCGATGCGGCTACCCCAGAGATGCTTGCTGCAACCGCAGAACAGCTGGGTTGTAGAAGCATAGCCTTTACTTACAACGACCCGGTGATATTTATGGAATATGCCATCGATGCAGCGGATGCTTGTCGTGAAAAAAATGTTGCAACAGTTGCCGTTACAGCAGGATATATGTGCGATGAACCTAGACAAGAATTTTACAATCACATGAGTGCTGCCAATATCGACCTTAAAGGATTTACCGAAAAGTTTTATTGGAAAATTTGTAATGGGCATTTACAACCCGTACTAGAAACATTGGAATATCTTAAACATGAAACCAATGTATGGTTTGAAATCACAACCTTACTTATACCAGATGAAAATGACTCCGATAAAGAACTTAACGAAATGACACAATGGATTTACGAACACCTGGGCCCGGATGTACCTCAACACTTCACGGCCTATCACCCCGATTGGAAAATGAGGGATAAACAAAATACGCCAGCTAGTACCCTTACTCGTGCTAGAAAAATCGCAATGGATAACGGCTTACACTACGTATATACGGGGAATGTTCATGATGAAAAAGGTGCCAGTACATATTGTTCCAAGTGTGGTACACGTTTAATTGGTAGAGACTGGTATGTAATTACCGAATGGAATCTACAACAAGGTCGATGTCCAAATTGTGAAGAAACGTGTGCGGGTGTTTTTGAAGAGCATGCAGGTACGTGGGGAGCAAAACGTATGCCGGTGCGGCTTGCCAATTATTTTGAAAAAAAACAAGCAACTCATATTTAATAACCACGTTTAACAATGTTTTCATTTACGAAAACCGACGAACAAGAACTTTTAGACATTGCGTATCAATCCATTGAGCACGGCTTAAAAAAAGGCAAGTATTTAAAAGTAAGTGAAAACAAATATTCAAAAACACTGCAACAGCCTCAGGGCGCATTCACAACATTGAAATGTAATAGTGTATTACGTGGTTGCAAAGGCTCTCTTGAGGCCACGCTGCCACTGATCAATGTTGTTGCCTATTCAGCCTATTCCGCTGCATTCGATGATCCACGCTTTCCACCATTGCAGTTTTGTGAATTCTCTCAACTAAAAATTTCATTATCCGTATTAAGTCCAAAAGAGAAGTTATCCTTTACAAGTGAAGAAGAGTTAATTGAAAAAATTCAACCCGGCATTGATGGATTGATTCTGGAATACAATGGCCAAAAAGGTACGCTATTACCCAGCGTATGGGAAACGGTTCCAGATGCACGAGAATTCTTCTTAACAGTGAAACAAAAAGCCGGTATTGATCGAGATTTTTGGGCCGAAAATATGCAGGCGTATCGTTACACCGCGTACACAATTAAAGATCAGTAAATGAAAGTGTGAAAAAAGGACCCTGAGTCTTTTTGCTCACTCTATAGGCAAAATAAGTATCTTAACTAGTTAGCAACCAATCCAATTTTCAAATCTAATTTCTCACGAAATTCAATAGGGATATCATTCCAATGCTCAGTTAATATATCGACAAGCTGCTCACCATTGATCAAACCTATTCTCGGAAAACCAGTTTCTAAGGCGATATCTTTTGCTTTTTTCTGATAATCAGCTGTAGTGATAAATGCACCTTGGCCGCCAGCAGGGATATTGGCTCGCAAAGCTTTAACAGTATTTGCGTTTATTTTTGCACCAATTTTATAACGTTTGGCTTGTACAAATAGCTTTATTTTAGCCAGATTTTCAACATTCAGTTCCCCCGTAGCATCAACACCCCCATCACCAACTTTTCCCGTGTGTTCCGAACCCTCAAAACCAAGAGCTGTTAGAACATAAGTAATGAGTATCTCAAATTCCTGATCGTCTAACTCGAGAATGCGGTTGAGTATGGATTTGTAATAATCATATTCAACTTCTTTTTCGCTAGTTGGAACAAGCTCTGGTTTCCCTATTGTACTGAAAAAGTTTTTTGTATGACTTATTGAAAATACAGTGAGCGAGGATCGAATCGTATTTTGAAAAGGTACAGAAAATTGACTTCGCTGAATTGGATTTTTGTTAAATTTTACTTTTTTACGATGGGGGAAAGGGCAGTTATCTTGCCCTGTAAAAAAATAATACGGGTTTTCTTGAACGACACCATAGTAAATAAACTCTGTATCTGCAGCAGGAATGATCACATAGTCGCTAGGTTGAATTTCCAACAAGAATCTCGCAATTTGTCCTACTTGCTGCCCAATGACAACATTACTTGTGTCTGCAGGGTGGGTTTCTCGATACAGGGGATACAATTCGTCGCGAGAAGTGATTCCGGATAAATTTTTTTCTGCCAGCCAACCAATAGCAACATAACTTCCATTAAGGAATGCATCAGCATATTTACCAAAATCAGTTCTAACACAATAAAGGTTCATAATTTCATTAACTCACTAATGATAAACACTCTGGCCTTCGCCAGCGTATTTGTCATAAATATGTAAATACACATGCTCTATGGCCTTGGGCCATATGTCGTCTGTGTAAGTATCTGGCAACTGATCGAGTACCTCTTCAATTGTATTATGAACCCTAGCTTTTGCACGTTGTTTTTTACGCCAACCGATAACTAATAATTCACGCAATTTCTCAAGCAGCTCTTTTGCAATGGCTTTAACTTTGTTGCGTTCTTTTTCAGACAATTCCACGCCTTTACATAAAAGGTCAAAAATGGCGAGTTCTTCTTCGCTTAGCCCTTCTTTTGCACTACGCTTATCTTCTTCATCAAGCTCACGAACAAATTTTCGTAATTCAAGAAAAAACTGCTCAGCTTGATAAGCACCTAGATTGTACTCATCCACAAGCTTTTTGAATTTCTCCTGAAGGTCCTGCCGACTAGAATTGAGCTGCATCATATCTCCAAGTCGGCGCTCAATAATATTCTTTAATCGCTCAATTTCAGATCGTTTTGGCTTTGTGGTGCGCTCCAACATTTTTGCCAATGTACCAAAATCGATTTCAGCAATATTGATTGGGTCTGGTAAGTTACTGCCGATGTGTACCGTATCAATAGACTGTTCAATCAACTCATTCACTTGAGTTCTTACCACATCGAGAACATCTTGATCATCTACCTCTTCACCGGATTTCAAGCGCATTTGCCGATAAATGACATTTAAAGCAACCCGCTGCTTGACGTATTCATAGGCTTTATCATCGGGTAATACAGCTTTAAATATTCGATTAATTTGTCGCACAAAAGCTGCAAACTCGTCTTTCAAGTCTGGCGCTAACAAAATCTCACTAGCTTCATCTAATAATTGAAGCTTATTCATATCTTCAGTGGATGCATCGATAATTTCTTGTAAACTAATCTTATGCTCACCTAGAAACTGAGTAACATCACTGATTGCATTTTCTAATTCATCAAGTAATACTTTTTTATGATCTGCTGGAGAGTCTACTTCATACTCACTCGGTTCTTCATGAACCGCACCGCCATACATGCCTAACGCTTTTTGCAAGGCACCAAATATATTAATGTAGTCCACGATTTGACCAGCAGGTTTGCCAGGAAATACTCGGTTAGCGCGAGCAATGGTTTGCATTAAAGTATGATTTTTAAGTGGCTTGTCTAAATACAAGGTAGAAACAGCAGGTGCATCAAAACCCGTCATCCACATCGCACAGACAAATACAATGCGTAGTGGGTTGTCTGCATCTTTAAACTTATCATCTAAATCTTCTTTTACTATTCGTTCACGGTGTGGCTTAAAGTCTAGCCCCAATTTTTGCAAACGCTCATAATCACCTTGCCCACCTGAAACCACAACCGCCATATCTGTGGTTTCCATTTCATTAATCTTTTCTTCTAACCAGTTTTTTCTACTTCCACTTGCATGCTGTAATCGTGACTTAAAACTCTCTAATTTTAGTTTCCATGCTTGCTGTACATGGTTGTACATCTTAATCGCTGTGGCTTTATCAATGGATACCACCATCGCTTTACCGATCACACCACTAGAAAATCGCTCGCGCCCCATATAATGGTCGACAATATCTTTCGCAACGGTCTCTAAACGATCCGCATCAGTAATAATCTTATAAGGCTTGGCAAATTCGCGTTCTAATTTGGCTTCCTGCTCTTCACTCAATTCAGCCTGATCCAGAATCTCTATAATCGCATCGCCTAAATCATCACGATTAAGATTTACCTCAGGCACACGGTTTTCATAAAACAGTGGTAAGGTCGCTCCGTCATCTACCGCATCACCAAAGTTATAAATACTCACATAATCACCAAATACCTCACGAGTACGTTCTTCACCTGCTAACAACGGTGTACCGGTAAAGGCAATAAAACCCGCATTGGGTAATGCTTTGCGCATATTCATCGCCAGGGTATCGTATTGGCTCCGATGGGCTTCATCCGCCATTACTATAATGTCACTCCGTGTAGATAACACCGGGAACTCTTTACCTTTATCTGTTCGAAACTTCTGAATGAGTGTAAAAACAAAACGGTGGTCTTCACTCAACAATTGTTTTAATTTGTCACTGGAATCCGCTTGTGCATCTTTTGCAATAGAACTTGTGGCATTAAATGTTTTAAATATTTGATCATCCAAATCAGTACGGTCAGTAATTAAAACAAATGTCCAATTACCCGGTAATTTTCGAAACGCTTTTTGACTAAAAAATACCATCGAAAAACTCTTGCCACTTCCTTGAGTATGCCAAAATACGCCTAACTGACCATCATGTTCTTTTATATGTTCCAAACCTTGCAGCGCTTGGGTTACACCAAGATATTGATGGTACTTAGCTATTATTTTGATGGTCGATTTTTTATTCTCGAAGAAAATATAGTTTTCTATTAAATCAAGCAGGCGTGTTTTCTCACACGTACCACGCAATACCACTTCTAAACTAACTCTTCGATCTTCCTTTTCAGAATCAATTTTCTTCCAATCTGCAAAGTGCTCCCATTCACTGGAAATACTGCCTACCTTAGATTGAATGCCATTAGATAAGATAATAATTTGGTTGTGCCAGAAAATCTGAGGGATCGTATCTCGATAATCCTTAAGATTATTCTTAAAAGCATTAATTAAACGACGGTGACTACTTTTTAATTCAATAAATACTAAGGGCAATCCGTTGATAAAACCCATTAAGTCTGTACGCCGAGTTTCTATTTCTCCTGTAAACCACATTTGTGAGCAAAGTAGAAAATCATTATTTTCGGGACTTTGCCAATCAATAATCTTTACCGTTACATCGTCTTCTGTTTCATCAGAAGAGGCGTATTTGTATCCTTCTTTTAGTAATGAATAGATATGTTTATTTGCGGCAATCGAGCTCATCACAGAGAAATCACGCGTAAGTTCAGCGATAGCTTCATCAATGGCGATGGCTGGGACTTTAGGATTGAGTGTTTCTAAAGCAGAGCGTAATCGATTAAATAAAATAACATCGCCACGATTTTCACGACCTAGAAAACTATCTTTACCGAAGTCTTCTTCCCAACAATTGATTGTTTCCCAACTAAGATCTTCAAAAAGATTGATCGCGGGCTGTTCTACGAGAGCGTCTTCTGTGTAGGTCATAATTGTTTATAAAGTATGGCCTTGCAATAATGGAGTAGGTTTAAAAGCATCTGTTAACAGTAAAACATGTGTTTTAGCTCTAGTAATGCCGACTCTCAATAGTTTCCTGCTTCGTGGATAGGGTGAAGTTTCGCTATAAACGAATGGACAGTTACGACTTTCATCAAATAAAATCACCCCATCAAATTCTTTACCTTTTGATTTGTGAATTGTCATTACATTAATCCCAGTTAAGTCTGAAATATCTGACATGATCTGTTCTTCTGAGAGAGCATCATCGACGACTTTTCTTGCATCTCTATACTCTCGATAATCTTGCCACTTAGCAGATAGTCCTCCTGAAATTAATTTTCCTCTATTAAAACCCATTAAATATTCTACAGATGAGTCAACTAACTTCAGTTCTTCAACACCAGTTTTTCTTAACATTTTTCTAACGGTCATCCAATCATTTTTAGGATTTCCAGAGAACTCATAGTTGACTAATTCCTCTAACACAGTAGTTAGTGCATTTATTAGATTCGTTTTGCGCGGCTCCTCGCCTCTTATAGCTTTATCAGAGTATCTTTGAAGTGTTTTTGATTTAATTAAACTAGTTTTTGTACCTTTCGCTTTATATATTGGTAATAGCAACGATAAGGCTATTCCTAAATTCAAAAGTATATCTTCTTCTTTTTTTGGCTCGAGCATAAAAGCGATAAATCTGCTAGCCAACAAAGCACTGGTCTCATCAAATAATACGTGGTGCGGTATTTCTTTTTCATCATTATTACCTCTTAGTGCTCGAGAAGTGATGATGACACCTCTTCCCCATGTTGCGAGAATCGCAATGCTTTCTGGCTTTTTACCAATTTGTTCTTCGATTTTTTTATAAATAATGCCAACACTTTGGCGGATTGCCATGTCACGAAAGCTGGCATTTGGCCGAAAAGACATTCGGCTAATACCCACATAGCCGCTCCCACGTGGAGTATCTAGCAAAATATCATTCCCAAACTGAACAATTTCAACACCTGGGCTTCTATTATTTTGATTGCCCAGGTCTACAAGTTCAGGATCAAGAACATTTATAATTTCTTTGACACGTTCAGCGCTTACACCTGGCCGAAAGTCATATATCTGTTGTTCTAAATCTGCCATGCAAAGTAATTGTGTATATTGTGCGAAAGAATGGATACAGCTCCATTGTTCCTCGGCGGTGTCTTGTGCTTCATCTATAATTATTAATGCGCATCTGTCAGCTACAGACTGACAAATAATTTTACTTTTAGTGAGTACTTCCAATGTCTTGGGTGAAAATAGGTCAAATGCAACTAATCCATCTTCGTGAAAAATCTTCTCTCTTTCTTCTTCCCATGTCTCCCACTTCTCATCGTCATAACTGATACCATTATTTCTCGATTGTTCATCATGTGGTAATAGGATATTTAAATGGCGTGGTGAGCCAAGCAAGTACCCGTATGTTTTTAATATCTGCCAAAAAAAAGAATGGAATGTTTGAATAACTATTTTTGATTGATGTTCTTTTGGAACATGTTCTTTAAGTGATTCAATGACGCGAGCCACTGCCGCGCGTGAAAAACTTAAAAATAACACTTGTTGTCCTAGCTCTAAACCATCCTCTATTTGTTTTAATGCTTTTTTGAGCGCTATGGTTGTCTTTCCACTACCAGGCCCTCCGGTAACTAATGTGTGACTTTCCGCATCTAAAACCCTCTGTCTGTCCTCACATATGGTAATTGTCATTTTTGATCTTCTGCTGCTGAACTCTCTTCCACAACAGTTTCCGCTGTCTCGGCTTCAGACTCATCTCTAGGCTTTGGCGTGAAAATTTTATAAATTGTCGCTAGAAATATTTTTACACTGTTAGGTAACTCCTCATAAGCACATAAATTAATAAGAAGACTTGCTCTCCCGTCTCCTTTGCCTGCTTTTAATACTTTTTTTGCATGGCCTTTAAGTGTATTGTCATCTGGCCTATCACTTGGTATTCCTAGCTTACCTTCTGAATCTAGATATTTTTGCTCTTCAAGAAATGTCCATTGATGATCTAATGAAATCTCTTGTACTAATAACTCTTCCATACCAGTAAAGTCTGTTTCATTGACCACATCAAAGCTTTCAGCCAACCTTCTTTTTTCTTCTTCGTTTCTTTGTTTCTTGTCAAGGAATGCATAAACTGGGATATTCAATGACTTAAGAAAAGCCCCAAATTCCCAGATATTCCCATCACCGTCTGATGTTATGATTGTCACACCAGAAAGATCTAATGGCATAATTTCTTTATTATGCTCTTCCATCTTCTGTGCTACTGACTGAAGAACATTAACTTCGGTTATCCCTTCTGCAACAATAACACCTTGGGATAAAATCGCTTCTGCCAAGCCTTTGCGTACATTTTTATGATAAGTCTTAGATTTTAATCCCGCAGATAGCGTTACATTTGTTCCGGTAATAGAAGCTTTTTCGTCTCTCTTGAGAATAGTTATATGCTCTGGTTCAAAATATTCGATCACATAGGGAGAATGTGTCGTTACAAAGCATTGTGTTGTCTTAGTTAGAAGATAATTTGCTACTCGTCTTTGTGTATGTGGTGAAAGTGCGATTTCCGGTTCTTCCATGGCAAAGATCACATTATCTTTTTTAAGGTCAGCTACAAATGATAGCAGTGCCAAAACAAGGATATTTAGTGTGCCAGTTCCCACTCTTTGAAACGGCACTGGTGCTTGATCAGGATTAGTCGCCAAGAAGAACGATAGTGTTTTGCGTAGATGTTCACGTGTTAGATTTGATACATGAAATCGCGTAGTCTTTTCATCACCCTGTATTGAAATATATTCCCCAAGCCTTGTTTCAATTTCGTTGAGAATAGGCTGAAGATCTTCTGAGGCTTCCTCTATAGCTGGTTTAAGGCTATATAGTCTTTCTCGTGTGTCCTCCCACATACCTGTCCTAACTTCCTTAAGTTTTAAAATAATATCAAGCAACGACCCACGTTCGAGGCTCATAGCACGCGTACCAGTGCGAAGTGTTCTTAAGTATAGGAATCCAAAAGTTCTTTTTACCGACTTACGAACAGGTGTTAGCTTACCTTCATCTGCGTCGGGGCTGTGTGTGTAATACACTTTAGCTTCAAATTCATCCTCTTCAGAACTATATTTGCCAATTGTAGTCAAGCGAAGACATTGTTCACCGAACTGATCAACTAACTCTAGTTCACCTTGTTCGAGTAGACGTTTTTCTTCTTTATGCCAAAATTCTAGATGATTTCCACACAATCTACGTACTTCACCAGACAAATCTGTGAGTACCACCTCAACCGACATTAATATCGGATTATTGTCATCATCAATGTATTTTGCGTTATAAAAATCATACTCATCTATAGGTGGATACTTATTTAACCTGTCAGGTCCGAGGACCAAATCTAGAGCTTCGCAGATTGTAGATTTACCTACATTATTACTACCAACTAATAATGTGTGGTCATTAAATAGTAACTCAGCATTAGCAATTCCTTTGTAGTTCTGTATTTTTAAACGAGTTACTTTCATGATTAACTCTGTTATTGATCAGTGTCCATTGAGATACTGCCTGAAATTAGTTTTGGTAAAAGCAAATCACGTTGATTTTTTAAGTTTTCATTTTTTCTTATTAGATTCCAGCATAATTTAACGTTTTGTTCTGCAGCGTTATTCCAATCTTTCTGAATATCTTTTGGTGGGAGTATGATTTTAAATTGTCGAAAATCTTTCAAAATTATTCTTGGGACTGCCACTCCAGAAACACATTGTTTCATTCTTTCTTTTACATTTTCGCTTCTTAGACAATACGCCAACCAATGAGGATTTACCCTTTCATTTGGACGCAACATTGCGATTGAAGATAGTAGTGCTACTTTTTCATCTCTCTCTACGACGAATGTATGTTTTAAATAGCTACCATCTTTAGCTATAAGCACATCATTTCCTTTAACAACAGAATCTTGGCGTTCTAATTCTTCATAATCTTCTTCAGAAATTTGCCGACATGTCGATAAATTTAATCCGAAATTATGCATATCTTTAACGGAAGCCATTGGTACACCATCTTCTACAGATTTTGGACTTTTATGTGCACCATCTGTTATGCGCTCGCAGATATCTTGTAGGCCTACTATTTTCCATCTTCCCGGGATTTTGCCAAGTTGGGAGTCGATGAATTTGGTGTTTTCGTGGCCGGGGAAGCGGAAGTTGACGAACCATTCTCGGTAGAGGGATTGTGCCATTCCTTCGAGGATGGCGATGCGGCGGTTGTTGTTTTCGATTAGGTTGTCGTATGTCTTTATTATTTCTGATACATACTTTTGATACTCGAGATTCGGTAGACGTAATTTATATGGTTCTAAAGAACCTATTGTAATTTGAGATTGCGCAGCACCTGTATCAAGTTTATCTTTTAGTCTTTCTAATCCTAAAAGCATGCAAAGGTAATATTTATCTGCTTTTTTTGGATCTACATCCAATACAATAGATAAATTCGTAATCCAAGATTTTGGCGGTGAAATCTTTACATCTCCTGTCCCACCTACTCCACGCGCAACAACAAGCAACATAGGATCTTCATACATATATTTACCTGAGTAGCCAGTAATCCTATACCCGCTATACACTGGATATCCACTATCGATCATTTTATTTTTTGATAGCATTTTGCCGTATTTAAGAGTAGCAATATCGGCAATAGAATATTCTTGATATTCTAATTTCATGTGACTGCACTCAATATTTTCGCCACATTCTCACTAATTGTCTGCTCTAGCTCATGTCCTTCTGAATTGAGCACTTCCAGTTCCTCTTGTAAGACTTCGAGTTTGTTAGCAAAGTCTTCATCGTGTTCATCTTCGCCTTGGGCCACACCAACATAACGTCCGGGATTGAGACTCCAACCTTGTTCTTCAATTTTTTTTAATGTAGCGACTTTGCATAAGCCCGGTATATCTTGATATTTATTCTTGGGGAAATATTTTTTGATTTCCCAGGTACCATCGTTAGCTTCATCCGAGTGATGTTTAAGATAAGTGTTATCGATTTTTTCACCACGATATAGGCGCACGATGTTGGCAATGAAATTTAGCTGCTCTGAGGTGTAGTCACGAACTGCGCGAGTAACCTGGCGGTAGATATGACGTGCATCAATAAAGAGGACTTCATTCTTTTTGTTTTTATCAAAGAACCATAATGTGCAGGGCAGAGTAACCGTGTAGAAGAAGTTACTGGAAATGGCAATCATCACATTGACGGCACCACTTTGAATAATTTGTTTACGGATTTCTAATTCACTGGCACGGGCATCACTGGCAGAGTTGGCCATGACAAAACCGGCACGACCTTTTTCATTCAAGGCTGAGTAGAATAGTTGAATCCAAACATAGTTGCCGTTGTCGGTGCGCGGCATGCCGAAAGGAAAACGAGCTTTGTCATCTTCAATACGATCTTTTTGAATGCCATCTACATTGAATGGCGGATTCGCCATGACAAAATCAAAACTACCTGAACTATGGTGAAGATCTTCGTAATATGAATTACTTTCACGAATATCACCTTGTAAGCCATGCACGGCAAGGTTCATTTTCGCAAGGCGCACCGTGTCACCTGTTTTTTCTTGACCAAATATAGAGAGTTCATCGCCTGCAACTTTATTATGCTCTTCAACAAAAGCAGCTGATTGCACAAACATACCGCCAGAACCACAAGCGGGGTCGTATACTTTGCCGTGGTAAGGTTCGATGATTTCCGCAATAAGACGAACCACACTACTAGGAGTGAAGAACTCGCCACCTTTACTACCTTCAGATCGGGCGAACTCTGTTAGAAAATATTCATAGATGCGCCCAAACACATCTGAACCTATATCAAAACGAATATTGGCAAAGTTTTTCAGCAAGTTTATGAGGATGTCGTTACTAAGGCGGGTATAGGTTTTGGGTAAAGCATTTTTAATCGCTTCATTTTCAGCTTCCAACGCCTTCATGGAATCGTTAATAGCTTGGCCGATGTCTTCATCTTCTGGCAATTCGAGCAAATTAGAAAACAACGCATCTTTGGGCACGTACATTGCGCCTTCTGCTTGTATTGCAGATTTGATATTGGTACTGCGTTTGCGTTTTGTTTTTTTACTTTCTAGTTTTTCTTTCGCTTTAAGATAACGGTATTCTGCATAACGAAGAAAAATCAGACCTAGTACAGGACGAGAATATTCCTGTGAGGTTAGGCCTGTATTAGCACGAAGCTGATCCGCCGCAGACCAAAGTCGATTTTCAAGTTCTTGTATATTTTGAAAGTCAGACATTACTTTTTATTGTTAAGCTGAATAGGTTTAAACGCTTGAATAGCTTGTAATATTTCTTTTGTTATATTAATTAGTTCCTCTAGTAATTGAGGTGTAATTTCTAAGTGTCCTTCGTATTCAGCAAGGTTTCTTTGTTTATGGCACTTATCCAAAACACGCCATTTTGCATTTTCTAAACCAATAGTATGTTGTAAACATTGGAACACTTGATAGCGGTTATCTGAACGATAACCATGCCAGCGTAAAGCGGCTAAAGCCAATGAGTGAGCGGCACCATAGGCGAGAGTAAAGCGGCTTTCTTCACTTAGTTGTTTGTTTTGTGAATCTTTCAGTTTATTTTTTGCGGAACTTATTAATCCATCAAATTCATTTTGATCAGGTGGTTCTTGTTTTAGCTGGTTTGTTTTTACCAGGTTATCTAAGTTTTTCAAGCTCATTTTCGTCCCCTAGTATCCAAAGCTTTGGTTGCTTTAGTACTCGCATTATAAAAGAATTTTTTTGTTTTACTTTATTTTTGACTTGTCTATTCGTATAAATAGAAGGGTTTATTTTTCGACCTAATTCTTTTTCAGCATCCGTTAAGACATTCATTAAATCTGCTAGAGCTATTTTAGATATTACAAATAAATCGATATCGCTTTCTGCTGTTTCTTCACCTTTAGCGATGGAGCCATAAATGAATGCCAAATCTATTTGATCTTCTATTGGTGTGCATACGTTCTTAATTACATCTGCGATACCAAAGGTTTTGCGAACTATGGCGCGTAATTCTCCATAAATAGGGCAATCAGGGTTAGCTTGATAATGATGCTGATTACCGATTTTTTCCATCTTTAGTATTCCTGATACCAGGAATTGCTCAAGTTCCTTTTTTATAGTGGCAACACCCATACCGGTAGTGCGCAGAATTTCTTTAAGATAAAAAGATTTATCTGGCCTCGAATACAGTAAGCCTAATAGTTTCTGCTGTGTTTTCGTAAATAGTGTATTGCCTAACTGACTCATTGAGCAGAAGTAAATAGTTCATAAAAAATGAACTATAGTTCATAGTTAATGAACTTTCAACTTTTTATGCGCCACATTTAACTAATTGCGCCATTAAATAGGCTTTATATGGCGCGATTTGGGTTTTAGTGGCGCAATTAACTATCTAATATAAATACATGGACGTAGTAGCTACGAATTGTGGGGCCGTCCAATTGTCGACTAACTCAGCGTCTGATGATTGTGGATTTGAGTTTTTTAGTAGTATCAAAGAAGGACCCAATTTGAGGCTGATAAGACCCAGAATGGGTCTAAGGTTAGAGCTAACTCTTTCCATAAACCGGTACGGCTGCACCAGTCACACCTTTTGCTTGGTCTGAACACAAATGCAGAATTTCATTAGCTAAATCAGTTGTGGGCACCCATTTGCTGTAATCTGCATCGGGCATATCGGCTCGGTTTTGTGGAGTGTCAATTGTTCCAGGCAGAATGCAATTCACATTAATGTTATTAAATTTGTGTTCTGCTGCGAGACTTTGTGTGAGCGTGATGACAGCAGCCTTTGAAACACAGTAGGGTGCCATTTTGGCTTTGCCTTCTGTTGCTGCGCGTGCGGCTACATTTACAATCTTGCCTTTTTTCTTTTCCAGCATATATGGAATAACCGCACGGCACATTAGGAAAACGGATTTTGCATTCATATCTAACATGAAATTCCAATCTGCAACCGATGTTTTATGCACGGGTGGGCCCATTTTGAAACCACCTGCAATATTGGCAAGACAATCAATATGTTTAAAACGTTTGATAATTTGGCTTACAGAATTATTTACTGAATTTACATCAGTTAAGTCGGTTTCAAACAAACCAACGTTTTTTGCATGGCGCCAACGTGGATGTTGTAGACGTTCAAAACTGATATCGACTAAAGCTAGATTTGCGCCAGCACGGTAAAAAAGATCTGCTACGGTGCTACCTAGACTACCGGCTGCGCCAGTAACAATTACGGTTTGATTTGAAAAATTGAAATTCATATCTATGCCTATTTGTCTTTATGCCAGATAAAACCTATTTGTTTTTTATCTTTTGGTTCTGGCGGAATCATTAGCTCTCGAATTGCTTCGAATACTATTTTAAATTGATCGTCGTATTTTTTCTCTAGGGCAGTTAATTTTCGAGCTAATTTTTCATTGGTATCTAGCATTTGGCGTAGTTTTACAAATGTACGCATTATTTGGATATTCACTTCGATAGCTTGTTTACTGCGTAAAACGCTCGAAAGCATTGCTACCCCTTGTTCTGTGAATGCATAGGGTGGGTATCTTCTACCTCCCCACTCACTTGAGGTACCATTTTGGCGCCTCAAGATCTCAAATTCTTCTTTGCTAAGTTGGAACATAAAATCTTCAGGGAAGCGATCGATATTTCGCTTTACGGCACGTGTTAAAGCCTTTGTTTCTACGTTATAAAGTTTTGCTAAGTCGGCATCTAGTAATACTTTTTCACCACGTATCATGAGTATTCTATGCTCAATGATAAATGCAGATTTTATTTGCGTAGTTTTTTTCTTCGCCATTATTTGTTGTCCCCATCACTTGAGGCGCCATTTCGGATCTTCAAATTATTTTTTGATTCTTGAGGTCGCAATTTGTGATCTCAAGTACAACCTATTTAATTGTGTGTCCCACAATTTTAACACTCCAGTTTATTTTCTTAACTACTTACATATCCTTAACAATCCCGGAAATTGTTCCCGACATTTCCGGGATACACTACATCCATGTAGATAAAAAAAAGGGAGCAGAGGTTGCTCCCTTAATATAACCACCATAAGTGGTGGCCCCATAACGCCGGTTACATCAAACCCGCATGGCTTACCAAGTGAGTGCACCTCCGGTTTGGTACTCGGTAACACGGGTTTCAAAGAAATTCTTTTCTTTTTTAAGGTCTAAAATTTCAGACATCCAAGGGAAGGGATTGCTCACCCCGGCGTACTGTTGTGGCAAACCGATTTGCGCATAACGTCGGTTGGCGATGAATTTTAGATATTCTTCAAACATCGGTGCATTTAAACCCAGGATGCCGCGTGGCATGGTGTCGTAGGCATATTGAGTTTCCAATTCCACGCCACCTTTAATGAGTTCAATCATTTCTTGTTGGAAACTTTCCGTCCACAAGTGTGGGTTTTCCAACTTGATTTGATTGATAACATCAATGCCAAAGTTCATGTGCATGGATTCATCGCGCAGAATGTATTGGAATTGTTCTGCAACCCCAGTCATTTTGTTGCGACGTCCCATGGAAAGGATTTGTACAAAGCCTACGTAGAAGAAGATGCCTTCAAACACGACATAGAAGGCAATTAAATCGCGTAATAAACGTTGATCATCTTCAATGGTGCCGGTTTGGAAAGTTGGATCGCCCAGGCTGGTTGTGTATGGCAGGGCCCATTCCGCTTTGCGTGCCACGGCAGGCAGTTCGCGATACATGTTGAACACTTCGCCTTCATCCAAGCCCAATGATTCAATGCAGTATTGATAGGCATGGGTGTGTACCGCTTCTTCAAACGCCTGGCGCAAAATGTATTGACGACATTCCGGATTGGTAATGAGTCGATACACGGCCAATACTAAGTTATTGGCTACCAATGAATCGGCCGTTGAGAAGAAGCCTAAGTTGCGTTTAATGATGGTGCGCTCGTCTTCAGTTAAACCTTCTGGATTTTTCCACAGTGCAATGTCTGCAGTCATATTGATTTCTTGTGGCATCCAGTGGTTGGCACAACCATCTAAATATTTTTGCCAAGCCCATTCGTATTTAAAGGGCACTAATTGGTTTAGATCAGCACGACAGTTGATGATTTTCTTATCATCTACTTGAATGCGGCTGGCACCCATTTCAATACTTTCTAAACCGGTTACACCACCACGCTTGTTTTGTTCAGCTTCGTGTTGTTCTCTTAGTGCCTGCAACTCTTGCGACTGTTCTACAATCGCAGAGTCACGCGGACTTGAAATGGCTTCTTCAAAAGCCTTTTCACGAAGTGCCATCGCTTCTTCTATTGCGGAAGGTGATTCTTCGGGTGTAGATAAGTTTTCTTTATGCAAATCAGCAGGCTCAGTGAACACCGCAGGGGATGTTGCACTAGTTCTGTTGGTTCTTGCATCTGCAATTGGATCTTCCCAGCTAAGCATGGTGCCCTTTCTCCTCTAGTTACAAGCCATGCTTATAAATGCCCTTTTTTAACGATAGCTGCGTCAGCTCCGTGCTCAAATCCTCATGTATGGCATATACACTCCGGTTTTGCGCGCGGTGCTTTCTTGCTCTCCTTAAAAAATTACTATTTATAAGCATGGCTTTGGTCGATTTCTGTTTGCCTATTGGCAAGCTTCACATTCTGGATCCAAAATCGAGCAAGCCTTTGGCGCACTGCTGCCATTACCGTTGCTGACGGCATTGAGCTTGTTGTCTCGATCTTGGACGGTACTTTTTTCTACATGTGTCGCACCCATGGAACGTAAGTAGTAAGTGGTTTTCAAACCACGTACCCAGGCAAGCTTGTATAAGTTGTCCAGCTTTTGCCCTGAGGGTTCTGACATATATAGGTTGAGCGACTGAGCTTGATCAATCCATTTTTGGCGACGCGAAGCAGCTTCGACGAGCCAACGTGGATCGACTTCAAACGCAGTGGCGTATAAATCTTTTAACTCTTCTGGAACACGATCGATGGACTGCACACTGCCATCAAAATATTTGAGATCATTGGCCATGACTTCGTCCCAGAGATCACGTTTTTTTAAATCAGCAATCAAGTGAGGATTGCTAACGGTGAACTCACCGGATAAATTCGATTTCACATATAAGTTTTGATACGTAGGTTCAATGCTTTGTGTAACACCACAGATGTTAGAGATGGTGGCGGTAGGTGCAATTGCCATGGTGTTGGAATTGCGCATGCCCACGGTTTGTATACGCTGGCGTAAGCTATCCCAATCCATTGTCATACTGCGGTCTTGTTTTAAGTAACTGCCACGACCTTTTTCTAAAATTTCAATCGAATCAATCGGTAGAACACCTTGGTCCCACAGTGAGCCTTTGAAGGTTGCATAGGTGCCACGCTCTTCGGCTAAATCCGTCGATGCCTTGATGGCGTAGTAGCTGACGGCTTCCATGGAACGATCGGCAAACTCTACAGCGGCTTCACTGCTGTAAGGAATGTTTTGAATATATAAGGCATCTTGAAAGCCCATCATGCCTAAACCCACCGGACGATGTCGTAAGTTTGATTTACGTGCTTTGGATACGCTGTAGTAGTTGTATTCAATTACGTTATCCAACATGCGCATGGCAGTGGAGATGGTTTTTTCCAGCTTGTTAAGATCTAAACCGTTTTCATCAATGTGTGCAGCCAGGTTTACGGAACCTAGATTACACACCGCTATTTCTTCATCAGTGGTGTTAAGCGTAATCTCAGTGCATAAGTTTGAAGAATGCACCACACCATTATGTTGTTGCGGAGATCGCAAGTTGCAAGGATCTTTAAAAGTAATCCAGGGATGTCCGGTTTCATATAACATGCCGAGCATCTTGCGCCACAGGTCAATGGCTTGTACTTTCTTAAAGCCTTTAATGTCGCCACGTTCTGCTTTTTGTTCGTATTCTTCATAACGTGCTTCAAACTCGACGCCACTGAGATCATGCAAATCTGGAGCTTCATGCGGTGAGAACAAGGTCCATTCTTGTTCTTCGCTGACGCGCTTCATGAATAAGTCCGGTACCCAGTTGGCGGTGTTCATGTCATGAGTACGACGACGATCGTCACCGGTGTTTTTGCGCAGCTCTAAAAACTCTTCAATGTCTAAGTGCCAGGTTTCTAAATAAGCACACATGGCGCCTTTACGTTTGCCACCTTGATTTACGGCAACAGCAGTATCGTTGGCCACTTTTAAGAAGGGCACCACACCTTGTGATTTACCATTGGTGCCTTTGATGTGTGCGCCCATGGAACGCACGCGTGACCAGTCATTCCCTAAGCCGCCGGCAAACTTGGACAGCATCGCATCATCTTGAATGGCTTCAAAAATGCCATGTAAATCATCCGGCACCGTGGTGAGGTAACAAGAAGACAATTGTGGGCGTAAGGTGCCAGAGTTAAACAACGTCGGTGTTGAGCTCATGAAGTCAAAAGACGAAAGTAAATTGTAAAACTCGATAGTGCGTGCTTCACGTTCTACTTCATTGGTAGCCAAGCCCATGGCGACGCGCATGAAAAATGCTTGTGGTAATTCAAAACGAATGCCATCGCTGTGAATGAAATACCGGTCGTAAAGGGTTTGCATGCCGAGATAAGTGAACTGATGGTCACGCTTGGGCTTTAGGGCTTTGCCTAATTGTTTTAAGTCATATTCGGTTGCAAGTTTTGTATCCAATAATTCCAGTTCTGCCGCTTTGCGAATGTAACGTTCAAAGTAGTCTGCATACTGAAACGACATTTCTTTAAATGTAGCCTCTGAATGCACACCGTGCACAAAAGTAAGGGCTTCACGGCGTAAAGTATCCAGCAGTAAACGTGCAGATACATAAGTGTAATTGGGCTCTTTTTCAATCAGTGTACGTGCACTCATGGTTAATGCAGTACCTACTTCTTTTTCAGGAATGCCGTCGTATAAATTACGCAGTGTTTCGTCGATGATGGGTTGTGCTTCCACGTATTCAGTATCTGCACAGGCCTCTTTCACCATGCGTGAGAGACGCTCAATGTCTAAAGGTTTTTGTACACCTTCTGCATTTAATACTTTGATAGTTGATGTGGTTTGTTGGGTCTCTTCTTCAGGTGCACTGTCTTTGGCCTGTTGCGCGCGTTCCTGGGAACGTTGTTCTCTGTATAGAACATAGGCACGCGCAATTTTGTGTTGCCCATAACGCATTAAGGCCAGTTCGACTTGATCTTGAATGTCTTCTATATGAAATGTGCCCCCTTGCGGACGACTGCGTGACAGGGCATAAAAAACCTTATCGGTAATTTCATCCACCATTTCATGAATACGCGATGAAGCTGCAGCGTTGCCGCCTTCTACGGCGAGAAAGGCTTTGGTGACGGCAACCTTGATTTTGTCACGATCGAAGCTGGTAACTTTGCCATTGCGTCGGATAACACGGTATTGATCAGGCGCTGTGGCCGCAATCTCTAGGCTTGAAGGTTCGGTTTTGGCTTGGGTAGGGCTTGATCTTTTTTCGTCGGCAATAGTGGCAAGTTCTGGCTGCATCTGTTCTCTCAGCTTAATATTATAAGTTATTGATTTTTCGTTCTTTATTCACGCATCCCCGTGAGTGTATTTTTATTCCTCAGGTAAGACCGAGATGGGGAGCTGTGAATGGCAAATACTATAAATTGGGGCTCATTACTCGTCAAGCACAATATGTTGTGTGTAATAGACCTGAAATCCTTTGGACAAACTGTGGATAAATAGATTTGTATGTTACAGCTTGATTAAAAAACCCAGAACGTTAGTGGGGTTACAAAATTGCAACTACTTTTTTTACTTTCTACATTAAAATCTTTCGATCAATTCAATAGAAAAGTTTTATAAAAATTTTTGTTGATTATGGCAACTATTGGCCAAAAAGCTACCGTTTAAATTTTTTTGATTTTATACAAAAACATACTTGTGCAAAACACTAAGATATTACGTTAAATATTTTTAATTATGTTTCACAAAAAATGTATTACGAAGGATTAAATAAATAACAAAATGCAATTTCATGCGAGAACCGAAGAGCCGCATAAACAACGTGCTGATTTTAAAAATTTGTTACAGATGTTTCCTTATGTATGGGCCTATCGTTGGCGTGTGCTAATTGCTTTAGGGTGTTTAATTGTTGCCAAGGTCGCTACCGTTGCAGTGCCGTTAGTTTTAAAAGGTATTGTAGATTCATTAGACATTGAAGCCAGTTTAGTCGTGTTGCCGTTGGGCTTATTGCTCGCTTATGGTGCATTGCGATTAACCACAGCATTGTTTAATGAATTACGTGATGTCTTGTTTGCACGAGTGCGTTATCGCGCCATGCAAAATCTTTCTACACGTGTGCTGGAACATTTGCACAATTTACCGCTGCGATTTCATTTAGAACGACAAACCGGCTCTATCACGCGTGATTTAGAGCGCGGCACGCAAAGCGTTTCTTCAATTATCAATTACATGGTGTTTATTATTTTACCTACTTTTGTGGAGTTAGGCTTGGTAGCAGCTATTTTATTAGGCGCTTATGCTTTGAAATTTTCCATGGTTACTTTAATAGCTGTAGTTTTATACATCATGTTTACATTAGCGGTAACCAATTGGCGCATGCAGTTTCGCCATGAAATGAATCGCTTGGATTCACAAGCGAATTCCATTGCGGTAGATAGTTTGTTGAATTACGAAACGGTGAAATATTTTAATAACAAACGTTACGAATTATCACGTTATGGTGAAACCTTATCACAATGGGAGAATGCCGCGGTAAAAAGCATTACTACAATGTCCATGTTGAACTTTGGGCAAGCTTTTATTATTGCGGTTGGGGTTACCTTTATTATGATTTTTGCTGCCAGCGGTGTAGCGACCGGCACTATGACATTGGGTGATTTAGTGTTGGTGAATGCATTAATGCTGCAATTGTTTGTGCCACTCAATACATTAGGCATTGTCTATCGACAGATTACCTACTCGTTAGCCGATATGGATTTGTTGGTGCGGTTGTTAAATCAAAAAACAGAAATTAATGATGCAGAGAATGCTACACCATTAAATGTGCGTGCAGCGCATATAGAATTTGATCAAGTGTCATTTGCTTATAATCAAGATCGGGAAATTTTACATGATGTTTCTATTAACATTCCGCCTGGTCATAAAGTGGCAATCGTGGGGCCATCCGGTGCAGGTAAATCCACTTTAGCGCGGTTACTGTTCCGTTTTTATGATGTCACTGCAGGCACAGTACGTATTGATGGGCAGGATGTTCGAGAATGTACACAAGACAGTTTGCATCAAGCCATTGCAGTCGTGCCGCAAGATACGGTGCTGTTTAATGAAAGTATTTATTTCAATATCCAGTATGCAAAACCGGATGCAAGCCAAGCCGAAGTCGCACAAGCGGCTAAATTAGCTAACATTCATGACTTCATTGAACAACTGCCGCAGCAATATAACACCGTTGTTGGAGAACGAGGTTTAAAGTTATCTGGGGGAGAAAAGCAACGCATTGCCATTGCGCGTGCGGTGCTTAAAAACCCACGCATTTTAATTTTTGATGAAGCCACTTCGAGTCTGGATTCACAATCTGAAAGTATTATTTTGAAGTCCATGCAAGAGGTTACCCAAGGGGTCACCACAATGGTAATAGCGCATCGTCTGTCTACTGTAGTGGATGCCGATTCGATTTATGTGTTGGATCATGGCCGTGTCATTGAAGCTGGGAGTCATCGTGAACTGCTTAAACATAATGGTACCTATGCCAAAATGTGGTTGCTGCAACAAGAAGAGCGTGAAGCGGAAGAAAATAAAGAACTCGTTGCTTAGCGTTGTGTCTTAAATATAAATTATTACATTATGTTGGTTTGATTAGTGCGTTATTTGAAATCTATTATTGTAGCTGTGGTTTTATTAATGCCATGGATAGCAAGCGCTGAATTACCTTGGGTTGAGCATGGTACATTAGAAGTGTCTACAAATGGACGTTTTTTGCAGCATGCAGATGGCACACCATTTTTTTGGCAAGGGGATACGGCGTGGGGAATTTTTCGTAACTCGTTGCGCGATGCAGATAATAGTTTGTATCAGGATTTTCCCATAGAAGATTATTTTGCTACACGTGCAGCACAAGGGTTTAATGTTGTACAGGCTCAATTACTTCCGCTTACATTATATAGAGCGCATACAGTTGAGGGTACATTTGCAAAAGACGATGTCGATACAGAAGTGAATGCTTATGGGCATAAAGCATTTGTGGATGGCAATACAAGCGGAGATTTTAGTGTTCCACTAATAGCAAAGGATTCTACTTCTGCAATAGATGATTATTGGGAATATGTTGAATACGTAATTGATACGGCTGCAAAGCACGGCATATATATGGCTATTGTGCCGGCATGGAATAATCACTTTAAAAATCATAATGTACCTACTGTTGTAACAGATAAATCAGTGGCATATGGATATGGTCATTTTTTAGGGAAGCGTTTTGGGATCAAACCGAATGTTGTTTGGATAATGGGGGGCGATGCTTTTGTGAAACCAGAGCAAATTGAAGACAATGCATTTCGTTTAAATTTATTAGCCATGAATTTTGCTATTGCAGAGGGTATTGCAGATGGTGTCAATGGCGTGAGTGAGCAAGATGGTGAAGCAGATTACGACACTACTCTAATGACATTGCACCCTAAAGGAGCCGGGCAATCTTCTGGCGATTTAAAAGAGTATCGCCAAGCAAAGTGGTTAGATTTTAATGCAATACAGTCAAGCATAACTCATGATCGTTTAAGCAATAAAGGTTCAAGCCGCATTTATGATTCTATTCAAGAAGACTACATGCGCAGTCCTGTTCGTCCTGTGTTGAACAGTGAAGTTTCCTACGAAAATTCGTGGCGTCGTTTCAAATTATCAGCAGATATGAATAATGTTGATACGATCCCCATCACTTCTTGGGAGTCACGGCGTTCAGGATATCTTTCTGTGTTTGCAGGTAGTTTTGGTCATACCTATGGACATCGTAATATAATTCACTTTTTACGCGGTGGGCAAATAGCTGGAAATGGTGCAAATGGCCCTTGGTACGAGTCGTTAGGGATTGATCTTGTAACCGGAGAAAGGATTACTGGTTTGCAACATGGTGAAGGCGCTAATCATATGCAGTATTTAAAAAATTTAATATTGTCACGTCCATTTTTTGAAAGAATTCCAGATCAAGCTGTTATTGGAAAAACCCCAGAGGGGGGCAGGTTTGATCGTTTGCAAGCTACTCGTTCAGATAAAGGAAATTATGCACTTGTCTATGTAGCTAATGGGCGTGATTTTGAAGTAGATTTCAAACAATTGCATATTAAACATTTAAACGCATGGTGGTATAACCCTAGAGATGGTCAAGTTTACGATGGAAAAGGTCAGTTAACGAATAATAAACCGTTTGTTGAATATTTAGATATATCGAAACTAAAGAAAATGAACTTTTTACCTCCAGGAAAGCCTTCACCTGCAAGTGATGATCCTTTTATAGAAGAATTCAAAGTTAATTCTGTAGGCAATGACTGGGTATTAGTGCTGGATGATGCAGATGCAGGGTTTAGTGTGCCGGGTGTTTTCGAATGTGTGAATGCACATTAATGTGCAATACAAAAATGTCTAACGATAAAGAAACCATACAACAAGCAATTATTCATGCAGATCTTGCTGATCACGGAGGCTGTGCTAACTCAGAGCCGTTTGCGTTGCGCGTGATGGGAGACAGCATGGAGCCCGAATTTAAAGATGGCAATATCATCATTATAGATTCGGCTGCCGCGGTGGAAAGCGGTTGCTATGTATTGGCAATGGTCAATGATGAGTATATATTCCGGCAGTTTATCATTGAAGATGGACGTCACCTATTGCGTGCATTAAACAAAGGATATGACGATATTGAAGTGAGTGGTTTAGAAGCCGTTCGCGGTGTTATTGTGCAGCGTGCTGGGACACGCCGTAAAGAACATAAACACTATACTTAGTTCTTTACAGTACATCACCTATAACATAGCGGTCGTCGGGCTTTGCCTTTTCTTAAGACAAATTTCACAAAACTTTAGCTAATCTTCATTAGCGTATTCATAAAATGTGAAACCACTATTTAAATTATAGTTGCTTAACTATGAATAAAGAGCGCACTCTGCTTGTGCAATTTTTGCTCGATTAAATTTTTTTGCTGTAATTAAGTGATTGAAAAATAACGGTCTGTAGTTTGGCACAGCATTTGCAAACTATATGCTGAGGGCTTTCATAGACTGGAGTTGAAAAACTTAAATTTTTTAATAAAAATTCATGTTTTTCGGTGAACAAAATGTGGTTGGCCCCATCTAAGCTTTGTCTTGAAACCAAGTTGTTTTAACGACATTGATAACCCATAACATAAACTAGAGGATTGATCATGAGTGACATAGAGAACGCATTTTTTTATAACATACTGGTACCAGACTTTCTGCTTTTCGCAGTAGCGATATCGGCTGGCTTTGGTCTAATGGTGGCTATTTTTTAATACGTAGCTTTTCTCTACCCCCTAACTACATATTTACCCCGCCCTGAAGGGCGGGGATTTTTTATTAAGAACAACAATTGATGTTATTTGTTAGTTGTAATCTTCATATAAAGAAATTAAAAATGCTACAAGTGGACTGACATCTTTTGCGGTTAAATTGATGGATTCAATTTTTTCGTCGCTATTTCTTAGTGTGCCTTGACGAGCCATCGCGGCAGATTTGATATAAAAGAATATAATTCCATCTAGATCACTTATCTGGCCATTATGCATATAGGGTGCAGAATGTCCTAAGTCTCTCAATCCAGGAGTTTTGAATGTTGCGATGCTACGTTCTAAGGCATGGTCATCAGAATCGCAAGGGTTTGTGTTTCCAGTACAAATAATATTCTGTATTGATTGTTGTGACCTTGCGTAATCATCATTATAAAAAATATTCCAGGTACCTAAATCAGTTAGTAGAGGGTTAGTTTCATCTGGAATACTGCGGAATAGTCCTTGTCGATCTGGATGGGTATGTGTTGCCGGCAAGTACAAGTCTGCCTGTTTGTTTCGGTTTACTAAGTCAGGGATGTCTAATTTATTAAATTTGCCTAAGCCATGTACAGCATCATATTCGACTTGAGTGACCCCCGTATTGTGTAAGCCAAAGTCTGTGAAATGAGGTGCAGCATGACATGCAATACAGTTTCCAACAGATAGTTCATTCTGTTCATCTTGATTAAAAAAGATTTCCAGTCCTTCTAATTGCTTTGGGCCAAATTCAAAAGTTTGGTCGTGAAATTCGAATCCACCGTGGCTAGTATTTGGGTTTTCTTTTATAAATGTAAGCTTATTTTTCTGTTTTAAACCATTTATAAGGCTTACTAATCTTTTGCTATATGCCAGATCTGTTTCATCTTTAGATGGTCTCCTGGGTAACTTATTAACATTTAGAAATAGGTCATATGGAGAAAGAATTGTCTCGTCTTCAGCAAAAACTAAATCCGTGGTGTAAACTGAAATTAAGTTTGCCACTGCAGAAAATATCTTTTCACAGGAGGAATTTTTTATATCAATTCTATGCGCAGCAGGTAGTAAATAGTCTGCACTAACACTTTTGCCATTATGGTGTTTACCAATAAAGGCCTCTGTATAAGATAAACCACCAAACTCCATGGCCAGTGCATTAGTACCATTGTCTTCACGTATAATGCGACATATGTGTTCAATGGCAATCGATTTTTCACCTGGGAGCCAGCCAAAATTTCGGTCTGTTAATGTACCTTTTACTAATTGTGGTAAAGAATAGAACTCTCCATCAAAATGCATTAGAAAGTTATTTCTGGGAAAAGCAGCATCTACTAATGCTGGAGCATTTCTAACCGTTGTCACACGACCATCATCTCGTAGCGGTAGAGGGCTGCGTGCAGCGAAATCAGAATAACTGCGCATGCCAAGCTCTTTTTGTTCAGTGTGTTCATCAACCAAATGGCAAGCCCGACAATTGAAGCTTTGTCCCTTGAAAGGGCCCTGTGCAAAAGGTATTTGATAAGGTGGCAGATCAAAAAAACGTTGTGTTTTATCCAATATGGGATCACCTTTTGCAAGAGGTCGGTTTGTTTCTCCGCCCTTGTCTAAATAAGTCTTAAAAAATTGTGCAAATCGTGTTTCTAAGAATAATCGCTCTCCTAGTAACACCTCAGGCGAATCTTGATTGGTATTAGCAAATACAGTGTTTACAGTAAAGTATCCAAGACAAAGAAGAAGTTGTAAAAAAATTTTCATCTCAATTGGATACAATTCTTAATATAGAGTTTCCATGTATGCAATCTATTTAATATCTGATAAGTAATCAATTCATTGCAATAAAAAAGCCTTGCTCATGCAGTATGGTCAGGACTTTTTATTTTGGTAGCAATACAGTTTATTTAATTAGCCGGTATTACTGGTTCTTGTACGGTTGGATATATAGGTTTGACTTTACCCCTTGAGTTTTCAACACTTGGGTTTTTTACGTCACACTCAACGTTATATAAGTCAGTAAATACACCGTTTTCAGCTAGCTCAACGGTATAAGTCACTTCTTACTCGCCATGGCCTGCATTGGCTAGATATTTGTGTGGATCATTCCAGCTTTTGTCATCTAGATTGGCAAGAACTTAATATCAACTAACATACCGTCACACGGTGGGTTATTTCTTCATAGTTTATCGGTCAACCCGCGGCACCTATAGTTTTGGGGTAGTTGCTCCAGTCATCTCTTTTTAAAGGACAGACACCACCACCAAACTGATGAGATCTGTGAGATTGCCTTCAATAGGAAGTGTATTTTTACCTGCTGTATATACAGCAGGTAAAAACATGATAAAGGATAGTGTTAGTGACAGCATGTTTCGATCGTTTTAACATATAACAACTCTCACAAAATAAGTGTTGATTTGAGATATCTTTTATAACTCTCCTTGTTTGCGCTGTCCGCAATAAAAACCTAATCCAGAGGATTTAGACGAAAAAATAGTTTTTGTGCCTTTAGGGAAAAACAGTACGTCACCTGGTGACACATTAACAGTCTCACCGCCGACTTCCTCAACTGTCATTTCGCCTTCAACAATAATTTTACACTCGTCATAACTGTAAGTGTATTCAAGAGGGCTGCCAGCCTCCATTCTAAAAAAACCAAAACTAATGGGTGAATTAGGGTCGTTGGATGATGCTACATCTTGTAAAAATGCATTGATCCCTTCAATGTTTAATGAGCTGATATCCATTTTTTGTGCGTTTTTAAAATGTTGCATAGGCATGAGAATTCTCCTGAGTTTAATTTAGTTTTTTTATCTTGTGCGCTGAGTTTATTATTTAATTTTAGCGGTAACCACTTCCTCTTGTATAACAAAAACTCCTAAACTAAATAAATTAATGCAGGCTACTGAATTACTAAATAGACAACTGATGAAGTTGAATTACAAAGCAAAGCCACCTTTAAATATAAGTGTTAAAACAATACTTTATTAATGGTAATTGTCACTTATCTCCTAGAGATGTGATGGATTGTGCGGTGTATATAATTTTATTCGCTGTTTAGAATTCTAAGCAGACTGTATTGCACTTTTTGAAATCAACATTAAGAATGCTCGTCATCACTAAAATGCCAATAATCAAGCTGAATTAATCAATAAACGTGGTCAGTGGCTTTAATAAAATTAACTTATTTGGTTTTATAAGAGTTCCATAAAATCACATATGCTACAAATAAAACAATAAGTAACACTATTAAAGATAAGGCCTGTCCAGTTGTGAAAATTGGAACATTAATAATGATGACGGATAAGAAAATTATCAGTACAAGCGCTATTCTATTTCTTTGCCAGGGTCTCATTGGGGCTATGTAATATATTTTTTATCTAAATCAAGCCTACTTTAAGTTAAGCAAAAAATTTATTTGCTAAATATAGTATAAAGCTTTGTTAAGTTAATAAAAATTAGTTTTGCTATTAACCATTTGGGGTTTGATTGGGTAAAGTACTAAAATAATTTAAAGGCTATGGCAAATTTAGCAATGACCAATAGTCAAGAGCTAGAATTAGAACTAATAAAGCTTCAAGCAGGATTAAATAACATGAAACTATGAATGGAAAATGTGTAAGATTAAGCGCAAAGGTCTAAATTATATTTTAGACAATGTAGTTAGTTATTTGGGGAAGAATTCGTGTCTTTGGGAAAAGATAAACTGTCTAATTAATTATTACTAGAAAGTTGTTCTGGTTTAATTTTAGGATTTAAAAAAAATTCTGCTTTATCAGTATCGACTTCATTGCCATACTGGTCTACTAAAGGTAATTCATAATCATTCCAGCCTTTTAATCCTGTTTTAAGTGATGCAACATGCTTATATCCCATTTGTTGCATAGTGTAGGCGGCTAATATGCTGCGATTTCCAGAACGACAAATTACAACAATATTTTGTTCTCTAGCTTGTACCAATTGCGGCACTGTTTCAAAGTAATCATAATCACATGCTGATTCTAAAATTCCACGTGGTACATGCATCGAACCATTAATATGCATAGCAGAAAATTCATCAGCTTCACGTATGTCAAGCAGTAAAGGTTTTTTGTTATTTGAAAGCTTTTCTTCTAAGTCCCATGGCATGAGGGAGTGGATTAATTTTTCATGTTCAGCAATGAGATTCTTGTACGATTTCATTAAAAATGATTGTGTTCAAAAAGTTGAGTACAAGAAATGATAGCAAGCTTGTAATCATGGTGATCTTTAATAAAGATTACGCATCAGGATATGTTTTCTTTGCTCTAAGTCCTTGTTCAACCGCAATCACTGCTGCTTCTACACGAGAATGAATATTGAGTTTTCTTAAAATAGCTTTGACATGAAGTTTTACTGTGCCATCGGAAATTCCAAGGTTTCTAGCAATGACTTTGTTGCTTTGACCTTCTGCGAGCAGACTTAAAATTTCGCGTTCTCTTGGGGTTAAGTTGTCTAAAGGGCTGGGCTCAGGTTCAAGTGGGTCTTCACCTTTTACAACTTTGGCTAATATTTGTGTCAAATTCGGAGCAACAACTGTTTCACCCTTAATAATTTCACGTAATGCGGCAACCACATTATCGGGCTCCATGTCTTTTAGCAAATAACCTTTGGCACCATTACGTAAAGCCTCGACTAAATCGCGTTCATCTCCACTTGTCGTCAACATTACAACAGGCGAATCAAATTTAATTAGCTGAAATTGTTTTAGCACTTCTAGTCCTGACATGCCCGGCATTCGCATATCAAGCAATACAATG
Source organism: Gammaproteobacteria bacterium (assembly GCA_965223115.1). GTDB lineage: Bacteria > Pseudomonadota > Gammaproteobacteria > UBA4575 > UBA4575 > CBDCUI01. The sequence goes on along the minus strand of OZ244982.1, from coordinate 1,980,201 downwards.
TCAGGTTTTAATTCTTGTGCAAGTCTGATGCCTTCACGACCATCGCTTACTGAGGCCACTACTTCTATACCATGGCGACCTAACAAGCTCTGTAAGCCTTCTCTAAATAAGGTGTGGTCATCAATTACCACAATGCGTAATTTCATTTCTATATTCATAGTATTAGTTTTATATTATTTCTTGTTGAGTATCTTGCAGAGCATCAGGCAAATAATCAAACTCTAGGCGAATTTGTACTCCTTCGTTGGGTTCGCTTTCAATGCTTAGTGTACCACCAATACGATTGGCGCGGTCATGCATGACACTGATTCCAACATGCTCACCATCTCTGTTTTGCTTTTGCTGGTCATGTATACCAATTCCATCATCTTCTATTAATACCGTGTAATGGCCTTTGTCATCACCGCGCATTAACACTCGGACAGTGCTGGCCCCACTGTGTTTGCGTGTATTTGTGAGTGCTTCTTGGATGATGCGCAAGACCTGTAGTTCTATCTGTGGTGGTAATTTGGTGTCAGGCCATTCTTTTTGCAAGTATACCTGTATGCCATCACAGTCTTGCTTGAAGCGCTCCACAATTTGCTCCGCTGAGACGGTTAGGCTGTCTTGACCAATAGGTAAGCGAAAATGTGCAATCAGGCCACGTAATTCTGTATATGCTTCATCAATTGAAGACTCTATTCGTTCTAGCTCTTGCCACGTTGCAGCTTCATCTCCTTGATGAATGGTTCCATCTAACACGCGAACTTGATATTTAACACTAGCTAAGGTTTGTGCCAATGAGTCGTGTAATTCATTAGCAATATTAGTTCTCTCACGCATAATCGTTAATGCATTGGTTTCTTCATCTAAGCGGGATTTTTCTACTGCAATGCCAAGATGCCTGCCTATACTGGTAAATAATTCTTGGTAATCACTATTGTTGTTTAATTTATTTTCATCTACATAAAAATTGTATACACCTAAAATTTTGCCACGGTACTGAAGGGGGACAACTAAAATTTTCAATTTTTCGTTATTAAAATATTTTTTACAAAGTTCGTGTGGGCAATCTAGAACTATGATAGGAATAGTCTGTTGAGTGTTATGCGTAATATTTTCTGGTAAATAAGGGTGTTTGTTTTGAAACGTGCTGTCAAGACCAATTTCTGCAATTAATGAGCAATTATTTTTTTTTGCTTCAAGATAAACAGCTGCAGCACTGGCGTCTACAAGTTCAGTCATAGTGTGTAGAAAACGTGATAAAAGATCATGTAAATCTCGCGACATATTTATACTTGTTACTACGTCATAAAGTGTTTCCAAAGATTTATTTTTTCTTGCGATATGCTGAGTGTGATTTTGTAATTGTATTTCTGCATCTCTAGATAAAGATTCCAGCATTTCTCCAACAAAATTTATATCTTGACTTAATTCAGATAATTCAGCTTCAGAAGGTAAAGGCACACGTGCGGATAGTTCTCCAGCACGAACTTTTTGTGTCCATAAGCGTAAAGCAGATAAGAATTCATTCAAGCTGCCCATGGGCAGGTCCTGCCATTCACTACTCTTAGAAGGATAAGTTTGATGTTGTGCCTTACTCATGGATTTATATTTATTTTTCTTAGGGATGGGATTATACGCTTTCTATAGTATGCAATTTCTTGTTCAGTCCCAAATTTTGTGTAAATAATAGTTTCCACCTAATAATTTAACTTGTTCTGTTATTTCTATGGCACGTTTGTTGACATAATCAGAAGGTTTAGAAGCATACATTTTGTGTGGGTTAGGCAGTACAGCAGCCAGTAATGCTGCTTCGTGCAGAGTAAGCATAGTAGCCGATTTGCGAAAATGTGTTTGTGCAGCATTATATACCCCAAACATATTTGGGCCGAATTCAGCAACATTGACATAAACTTCTAGTATTCGCCATTTTGGCCATAGTGCTTCAACTAAAATTGCCATATAGGCTTCCAACCCTTTCCTAAAAATGTTTCTTTGTGGCCACAAAAAAACATTTTTGGCTACTTGCTGAGTAATTGTGCTAGCGCCCCTTATAGATTTACTCTGTTTATTTTTTTCAATAGCAGCGCGGATGGCCTTGAAGTCGAATCCTGAATGATTGGGAAATTTTTGGTCTTCAGCTGCGACAACTGCGATTAATAAATGCGGGGATATTTTTTTTATTTCGATCCAATTAATTTTGCTAGGTAGCTGTTGAGTGGTAATTCCCTTAGTCAACATAAAGCTTGTATATGGAGGATTCACCCAACGAAAAATCAAGGTAAGTAGAATGCTGATGATTATGAATATGAATACGCCATTTCTGATCATTATGAAGGGTTTCATCCACCAGACATTTTTTTTATTTGTTGTTTTTGGCATTAAATAAGTTATGCAGCGATGTTATGACTGAATATGTCAGCATAATATCTTTAATAAGCGTTTATGTGTCTTAACAGGGCTATAGTCATATCTAAATCATGGTTATAAATTGACCAGTTGCTTGGTTTTACTGCCACACTCCTCTCTCTAGTGTATGAAGTACAAAAATACTCTATAAGTATGAATTATCCGTATTGATTTTCTTGTAGGTTTTCATAGGTTTAGGGATAATACGCCACAGTCAGGTGTCAATCTGAATAAACTAGAATAAGTTCTATAGGAGTATCAATATGGGCGAGTTTGTTAAAACGATGCTGGTGGTTGCAGCGATGGCAATTCCTTGCATAATTTTAATTGTAGCAATTGCTGGTAAATTTTAATTGAACGACCAGTTTCCCCTATAGGCGCATATGAACATATTCTTATGCGCCTCTATAGTAGCCATTAGTTAAAATATATAATCTATCACCATCCTTAAAGCATACAGTTTACGTTGAATTTCTATTCCTATTTTCGGTTAATTAGCATTATTAGTTTTGTCATATGTATTTGTAGTGCATGTTTGAGTTTGCCAAGATCTCAGCAGGAGGTGTATGCAAAATACAGTCATACTAAATTAGAACCTGGTAAGCACTACTTGGCCTATCATGGTGAGTTAGCAATGAGTTTGGAAATTGCTACAGAAAAATGGTTGGTAAAAGCTGAAAAATTATGCAAGTCACGTGAATTTGAATATGAAATCAAAAAGCAGGAAATGCGAGGTAAGGAATATTCCGATGATAAATACCCATTTATTGAGGGGAATTTATTTTGCAGCGCAGTTGTTGAGTAAATATAAATTCAACTAATGAAAACTATTGTGTCAAATCTCTCTTTGTAATTGATTTGTAATTTTTTTCAGTTACATTGATCTTTGTCAAGAAAGCATATTGCTAGAAATAGCAGTATAATATCTGTTGTATTGCTGGGAGTTGTTCTTGGTAGTATGCCCAGTAAAAAAAGTAAAATACAAGGCTCATTGAATGGCTATTTGGTCAAAACGCTCAAACATTAAAAAAACTAATCTTGTTAAAGCTAAATCGAAGGTAGGCCATTATCATTGTGTAGAGCTAGTGTTACGTTATGATGCCTGTGATGTCGCAATGCAACAAAGTGGTAAGCGATATCTGTCTGATGAGGCACCAATGATTCCTTTACCGGGATGTGATCAACAAAATTGTCGCTGTCGTTATCGACATCATGAAGATCGACGTCATGAAGAGCGTAGAGATCCTTTTAGTGTGAGTGGAATCCATACTATGTTTAGTGAACAAAACAATCGAAGACTCGGCGGTGATAGACGTCGTAATACTTATACAAAAGTAGCAATTTAATTACAAAGAGATCTTTTAGATAAAGGTATTTTTGTAAATTCACATTGCTGAAGAGAGCTCTTTTACTTCTTTGCTATCATTTTCTAGATTTAAAGCATCTACGTCAAAATTTGTAGGCTTGAGGTTTAAAGTATTAGTGATATCTGCACATGCAGATTCAAACGCAAGAACTAACCCTTTATAGATTGTATAGCCATACATGTCTTGAGTTTCACGTTTATTGCGAAAACGCTTTATCAAATCACCCTCAGCATAGGTAGTAAAAACACTTTCGTAGATACGGTTTTCTTTCGAATCTGTTAAATAAACTTCTAATTTGGTTTTGGTAACAGGTCGCATATTACCCTTCTCAACTTTTAAAGAATGATCCAGCTTGAAAATACGTGCATGCATATTAAGAACAGGCACCTTCTTGTCATTTTTAGTTTGTCCATCACTATTAAACCAGCGAAAAATACTCGCATGTCCAGCTTGATTTAACATTTCTTTTTCTGGATAGATAATTGCATTTAAATTTCGAGTGTCCGCATTATTAGCTTTTGCTTTTCCAGTCTTCAGGTTTGCTACTGGATAGAAATTTACTTTTGCTAGATAAGGCTGGGCCTTTGGTAAATCTTGCATGGCAGCTACTAGCTGGTCTGGATCGGCATCGGCAATATATTGAGTGGTACAAGCACTTAATAAAATAAAATTAAAAGCTATAAATAATTTTAAAAAGTTATAAAATTGCATCACTATCCCACCAACATAAATATCCTCTTAATTTATGAGTGTAGCGAGTTAATGCATTTTCTCGAATAGCTGGCGAGACCGTTAGTAAGGTAAAATTGCCGATTGTCAGCAATAAATTACGATTATTAGCGGTATGATTAAATTTTTAGAAAAAATTAAGTATTTTGTTCAACTACAGTTTTTAACTGCTTTAAGCCCTGTTGGAACATAGAACCAATAGTATATTTCATGAACAATGCCATATAACCGCCAACAATGGGGAGATTGGTATCTCCTTGCATTGTCCAGTTTACTTTTGTGCTTTTGTTTGTTGGTGACGTGTATGTGATAGCACTTTTACATTTATATTTACCAGCTTGAAAAAACAAATCATATTCAATGCCTTTTTCTGGTGACCAGAAAGTAACTATTAGTGAGCCACCTCCGTGTTTGTCTTTCCAATTCTGTGTGGCGCCTATACCAGTTGTTTTATCACCAACAGTGATTTCAACATCGGGATCTTTTTCTTTCCATGGAGTCCAGGCAGACCAATTTTTCAAGTCGCCTACATATTCATGTATGTGTTGCGGTGATGAAGAGATAGTAATGCTTTTATCGATCGTATATTGCGTTGGTAAAAAATAACCCGCAATACCAAGTATTAGTATTAGCAAAAACAAGATAGAAAAAAATTTTTTCATTTAAATAGCGGCTACGGAAAGTTTAAACATGTCTACGCTTTGCTTTTGGGTCGATATATTAAAGCTACAATGATTCCTGCAACTGGTAGCTGAATTAATAAGTCTATAGTCCATTTAACAATCAGATTATTTGGGTAAGGTGCTACGGCATAGCCGATAAGCAAATTACCGATCAAAATAATAGCTAATAATATCCCAAATACAATACCTTCAATAACCCCTCCTCTTTTGAAGGCTTTGGTAAAAAGTGCAATAAAACCAATAGAAATTATAAATTGACCTAGAAATAACCAACCTATATAGGATTGCATAGCTTCTTCTAGTCTCTATAGGTTTGCAGTTTGCTCATATATGGGTTTTAGTAAATACCGTGGAATACATAATCAAATATTGCTATGAAGATGAATACGGCAATAGTTGTAAGCGTAAATTTTTTTGCATACATTATTTATGCCCCTCTAGTATTCATCAAAGAGAAACATTATTCCTCTGTAGGTGGCGAATAATTAGGATCGTTTGGGTTTAAGAATACAAAATTAAATTGTTTAGGCTCTAGTTCTACATAATCAATTGTTGTGCCTTCTAATAATTCCAAACTCGATTCGGCAACGACAATTTCTACACCATTAGATTTAAAATAATGGTCTTTGTCTGATGCGCCACCAATATCATCAAATCCTAAACCGTAATGGATGGTATTGTCTGTATTGCGAGTTGCAGCAATTCGCAAGGCTGTATTTTCTAATTTTGATTCAACTGCAGATTTTTTTATTACGTTTGCTGCAGCAACGGTAACTTCGATCGACATGCTGTTATATTCGCTTAAATTTTTAACCAAGATTGTAATTCTAATATATCTTTAATGGCATGTTTTTATAAAGTTTATAAAATTTGGAATCCATTGATTTTTATGTGTATTTCTTTGGTGAGCATAACAAGCTAATAAATTTTTATACAGAATCCCGTCATTTCTGCTATCTACGCCAAAACCACGTTTGACGTGAAAAGCAAATTGGGTGTCTTTAGGCATATCGATAATTTTTGAATAATGAAATTCATGTCCAGGAATAGGCTCACTGGAATTATTCGGCCAAGGATGAGAAGTCGTGTTTTCTAAAAGTGTATAACCACGACCAATAGGCTTTTTATGCATTTCACATCTGGCTTTTATAATACCAACCATTTCGGCTTGCTGTGTATTGTAATGAATGGATTCACATAGATACATTAAGCCGCCGCATTCGGCATAAGTTGGTATACCTTGCTCGATTGCATTGTGAATTGCCTGTTTCATACTTGTGTTAGCGGCTAATTGCTGCATACGTTTTTCGGGAAATCCGCCACCAATAAATAATGCATCTGCTACAGGTAATTGCTTATCATTTATGGTATCGAAAGGGATGAGTTCAACGCCATGTGCTGTAAAAGTATCAAAATCATCGGCATAGTAAAAACCAAAGGCTTCATCTTTAGCATAAGCAATTTTTAAAGCATTATTTTGTTTATTAGGTTTAAGATTTATCTTTGTATCAATATTAGGAGCAGTATTTGCTATGCTGATGAGCTTATCTAGATCAACTTGATTAGATACTCTATTTGCAATTTGTTTGATTTTTTTATTGGCTTGATCGTCTTCGTTGCTTGGCATTAAACCAAGGTAACGTTCAACCAATTCAAGCTCAGGATGTCGTTGCACTGTGCCCAAGATGGGAATGTCAGTGTATTCATTTAATACATTTGTTAATTTAGCGGCGTGACGATTTCCACCTACGAAGTTTAGAATAACACCAGCAATATTTATTTCTGGGTCGAACTGTTGGTAACCCAATAACAAAGGAGCTACACCCCGAATTGTACCGCGTGTATCAAGAACTAATACCACAGGTGTGTTAAGCATTTTTGCCAAAGCTGCGTTGCTGTTGCTTCCGTCTGTTGCAAGACCATCATGCAAACCTTTATTTCCTTCGATAATACAGATATCGGTATCTTGGCTATGAGTCACAAGTGTGGATATGATTTCTTGCTTTGATTGTGTCCAATAGTCTAGGTTGTAGCAGCTGCGTTGTGTGGACTTGGATAACCACATTGGGTCGATATAGTCAGGGCCTTTTTTAAAGGTTTGTACTTTCAGTCCTTTTTCACACAATGAAGCACAGACACCAAGGCTTAATACAGTCTTGCCAGAAGATTTATGTGCGGCAGAAAAAAGTAGACGTGCCACGTTTAGCTAAAGCACTTTAAGTGCTGACAAGTTTTTATGCAGATGCAGAATCGGCTGAGCCAAGTTTAAGGGCGTTGTCAGACAAACTTTCTGGTAGAAATTCAAGTACTGCGATACCAACGGCAACGATGACTAGAGATAAACAAATTCCACCAATACCGAGTAAGATTTCAAAAATACTAGGCGCATATTCTGCTACAACACCATCATAAAAACTGCTACTCACTTCCATGCCTGGGAATAAAATAAGTGGATATGCTTGACCACCGATAATGATTACATACAGCTGTGCAATACCACCAACAATGACGAGTATTGCTGCCAGTGAGATCATGGCTCTTGATTGACTCATGGGTTTTATAAAAATTAAAGCTAAAGGAATTAAACAACCTATGACCATTTGTGCAGCCCAAAATAGAAATGTATAGATACCACCATTTACTAAAATAAAATGTTCAATGCCATGATGCTCGGTAGCGTATAAATTAGCTAAATGGTATACAAGTACAAAATAAAATACAGATGCGATAAATATACCCAAGAGATTTTTAAGTTTATTTAGAATAGCGTCACCCAGGGGGCGATTTGTCCAACTGTAACTGGCCTGCAATACTAAAATGAAAACAGCCAAGCCAAAAGCAAATGACATAATAATAAATAAAGGCGCCATGATTGCTGCGTCATAAGCTTGGCGTGCAACTAGAAAGCCAAAAATAGAGCCAGTACCTGTAGTGAGAATGAGCCGCCAAATGAAAGCGAAAAAACCAGCAGGTCTGCTAAATTTATTCATTTTTCGTTCCATCATCATCCATAGGTATATACCGGTGATGATAATGAAGCCGGTGTATAAAAAGATGTTCCAAGCGAAGATAGATTTGAAGTTGTATTTTGTCATAGCGACAATTAAACGATCCGGTCGACCAAGATCTAGAACTAAAATCGCTAAGCCACCGACTAATAATGCTATGGCTAGCAAGGCTGATAAGCGAGCAAGAGGTTTATAATCTGTTTTACCAAATACAGATGATATAGAAGCTACATTTAGGGCTCCGGATGCTGCAACAATTAAAAAAATTGCTATTACATGTGGGAAACCCCACACAATTTGATTGCTCATGCCAGTGATATGATGGCCCTCGATATCCATATGATGCGCAGATAGCACACCTATCAATGTGGCGAAAACAAGGGCTCCTAATAAAATCCAATATTGAATTGATCTTGCGTCGATTGAACTAAAACGAGTCGTTTCCATTTTTATATGCCTTGATAGCGTACACCGGTGTTTAATCCCAAATCGGCGCGGATTTGCGTGCCACCATGTTTAATTAATTGTTTTGATATTTCACTGTTGGGGTCATTTAGATCACCAAACAATAAAGCGTGATGTCCCTCGTTTGCACACGCTTCTGCGCAGGCTGTGTTATTGTCACCACGATCTACTTTGTGCACACATAGAGTACAGCTTTCAACACAACCTTTGCCACGCGGTGAATGTGGTAGTTGATCCTGCAAAGGTTCATGAATAAAAGATCTTGCTTTGTATGGGCATGCCATCATGCAATAGCGGCAACCGATGCAAGTGTGTTTGTTGACAAGTACTATGCCATCCTCGCGGCGAAATGAAGCACCGGTTGGACATACGTCTACACAAGGCGGATGTTCACAATGTTGGCACATCATAGGCAATGAAGTGACATGACCGGTCTGTTTATCCGTTACATTGAGTTTACGAATCCACTGTGCATCGGTTGTAGGTCGATCCAAGCTCCATAAACCATTTTCTTCATTACATGCACTTACACATGCATCACAATCTTCATGACAGGCATTGGTGTTAACTAACATTCCCCAACGCTGTTCACTACTGACAGCTTGATCAGCAGGTTTAGCAGTTGCAGTCTGGTATAAAACAATTCCTGGCGCGATAGTTAAGCCACCGAGAGCAGCGGCTCCACGGAGGAATTCGCGGCGGTTAAGATTGGTTTCTTCTATGTCTAATTTGTAACGCATAGTTTTAATTATTGTAATACATAGGCCTGTTTATTTAACAAGCGAATCACTTAATTGTAAGTTCTGATGAAATTTTTGCGACGAGTTTTTAGTTGTTTTATTTTGCTTTATTGCTTTGCGAATTGCTTCTTCGGGTCGATCGGAGTGGCATTGAAAGCAATCTATATTAACTGCGGCAAATTGGTGACAACTTGCACAAAAATGTGTGTCCTCTGAATAGCGTGCATAATTACCCTGTGCATTGGGTGTTATGTGGCAATCAATACAGCCGTTTAAGCTGTGTTGTGTTGTGCGAATACCTTCGATTACAGTATGGTCACGATGGTCTAAGATAAACTCAAAGTGTCGTTTGCGCATAATCTCTACAGGCTCAACACAACGTGTTTCGTCATTGTAATTTGCTTTAGGTGGGGGTATGTCTTCTGGGTTTCCAGCCAATACACTATAGAAAGATATACAAATAAATACAGCTGCTGGCAACCATAGGTATTTACGCTTATCACCAAATATTTTGTGCATTTTATTTTACCAATACAATACTAATTAATGACCTAACGCCATATCAATGTAACCAGTAGGGCATACATCAGCACAAATGTGGCAACCAATACATTTACTGTAATCCGTGTCGACGTAACGCCCGGTTGTAGAGGCATCTTTTTTGACGCGGAAAACTGCATCTTGTGGACAATATACAACACAGTTGTCACATTCGAAGCACATGCCACAACTCATGCAGCGATTTGCTTCTTCAACTGCTTGCTCATCAGTGAAGTTTTTCATACGTTCTTCGAAATTCCCTAATACTTGTTCTGCGTCAGGCCCATGTTCTTCGCGTAAATTGCGAGGTGTAAAAGGGAAGTGGCCTAAAAACAATTCATCTGCACCGATAATCTCTTGTTCAGCACGATCTTCATAATTGTGCACTGAAAACTTAGACTGATCTGTGCCACGATATTCACCAGACTGGTAATCTTCAGGTTCGAGCCCAGATTCTTGTAACTTCTCCAATAAATCAAAATGATGTACGTCAACCTTCGGACGTTTTTTGATGGTTTGCTTGTTGAGGTAGTAATCAATGCTGTCGGCTGCAATAGAAGCTTGGCCAATAGCAGTAGTTAAAAGATGTGGGCGTATAATATCGCCACAAACAAAGTGACCTTCATGATTAGGAACTGCATAGAACTTGTCGGCATCGATTAGGCCACGGCCATTATCAAATTCTTCCAGCCCAGTTAGATCTCCACCTTGGCCAATTGCAGATACGATTAAGTCACATTCAATATCAAATTCTGTACCTTCGATGGCTATGGGCCGATTATCTTCCATTTTGCATTCCGCCATACGCAATGCTGTAGCTCTTCCATCGTCGCCAATGATGACTTTGATTGGCATTACGCCATCTTTAATATCTACACCTTCGCGCATTGCATCGTCTACTTCATGCTGTGCTGCTGTCATTTCAGCGCGAGGGAATAATGAAGTAAGAGTAACTTCTGCGCCTTGACGTGCTGCTGCATAGGCAGAGTCGTGTGCAACGTAGCCGCCAATGACATGTTCAGGCGCTTCTTCTTTATTTAGTTTGTTTACTCTACCAAGTCGACGTGCAACTGAAACCACGTCAATGGAGGTGTCACCGCCTCCAACACATACAACACGATCAGCCGTGACTTGTAGACGACCCGTATTAAAAGCTTCGAGGAATTTAACTCCGGATACACAGTTAGGTGCGTCTCCACCTTCAACGGGAAGACCACGCCCGGACTGACAACCTATGGCCCAAAGGATGGAGTCAAATTCTTCCTCAATGTCTTTTACTGAAACATCTTTACCTACGCGTATACCCATACGAGTTTCTATACCACCCATATCAAGGATACGTTGAATTTCGTGATCTAAGTAATCACGTGGTGTACGGTAACCAGGGATGCCATAACGGAACATACCGCCGAGTTCTTCGTGATCGTCAAATATCACACTGGCATAACCTTTACGGCGTAGTTGATAAGCAGCTGCTAGACCAGCAGGACCACCGCCAACGACTGCAATTTTTTTGCCATTTAATTTTTCTGGAGTCTCAAATTTAAAACCTTGCTCAAATGCACTGTCACCAATGTATTGCTCAACTGCGTTGATGCCGACAAAGTCTTCAACATGATTTCGATTACAACCATCTTGGCATGGTGCAGGACAAACACGGCCCATCATGGAAGGAAAGGGATTTGCATCTGTTGAACGTAAAAAAGCATATTCCTGCATAGACATTTCTTCTGTTGGTGGCTTTTCAATGCCACGCACAATTTGCAACCAACCACGTATATCTTCACCAGAAGGACAACTGCCTTGACATGGGGGAGTGCGATGTACATAAGTTGGGCATTTGTGCGAATGGTCTGCTTCGAAAATTGCATCACCAAAATTACCCCATTGATGATCTCCATCTTCAAACTTTCTAAATGTAAGTTTGTGAGTCATTTCTTCCTTTGAGGTTGCCATAAATTTACTCCAAAATAAGTCTTTAAAATATTTAGGTTATCTACTAATTAATAATTAAGCTGCTTCCGCTTGTTCTTCATCATCACCATGTTGTGAAGAACCTTCTTCAGGCTCTAATACAATGGCATTACTGACTAACTGATGCAGGCTGACAATTTGGTCCATACGAAAATCATAGTATGGAAAGATTTTTGAAAACTGACTTTTACAAATTGCACAAATAGCAGCCATGTGTGTAACGCCATAATCATTTACTACATTCTTAAGTGCCTCCATACGCGGTAGCGCACCTTTAACACGTAATTCAATAAGGTCGTCTGTTAATAGCCCGCCGCCGCCGCCGCAACAATAAGTCCCTTCTTTAATGGCATAGCTGGGCATGTCTACATAGTTGTTACATACAGCCTTAATAATTTCTCTTGGTATTTCGAATTGACCACCAGGCTTATTTCCCATACGTGAAGCTCGCGCGACATTACAAGAGTCATGATAAGTTACGACCATGTCATCGTTTTGAGAAGGGTCTAAAGTCAATTTACCTGCTTGGATGAGTTCATGAGTCACTTCACAAATGTGCTGTGGAACGGGATAGTTTGGATCTAGAAAGTCAAATGGTCCTGCCAATGTATTTAAGAACGAATAAGCAACGCGCCAAGCATGGCCACATTCACCAAAAACAATTCTTTTTGCACCGAGTTCAATGGCAGCTTGACGGATTCGCAGTGCAAGTTTTTGCATGTTTTCATAACTACCAATGAACATACCGAAGTTTGCGGCTTCACTTGCATAAGAACTCAAGGTCCATGAGATGCCGGCTTGGTGAAATACTTTCGCGTAACCAATCAAGCCATCTATATGGGGTTCGGCAAAGAAGTCTGCAGAAGGGGTGATAAGCAGTATTTCAGCGCCTTTTTCATCAACTGGGAAACGAACCTTGACACCGGTATCTTCTTCAACATCTTCTTCTAAACCTTCTAAGGTATCTATTAAAGCAGGCTCTGGCAGACCAAGGTTGTTTCCTATGGTCTGAGCTTTGCCAATGATTTCATTACAATATTTTTGTCCTTTGCCGATCGCATCCATGACTTCACGTGCAGCCATAGAAATCTCTGCAGTATCGATACCGTAAGGACAATACACTGAACAACGACGACATTGTGAACACTGGTGAAAATAGCTGTACCAGTCATCTAATACTTCCTCAGTTAGATCTTCTGCACCCACCAGTTTTGGAAAGAGTTTGCCCGAGATAGTGTGATAGCGGCGATATACTTTTCTAAATAAATCCTGGCGTGCCACCGGCATATTTTTAGGATCGGATGTGCCCAGATAATAATGGCACTTATCTGTACATGCGCCACATTTTACGCATGCATCTAGGAAAACCTGTAGAGATCTGTATTTGCTAGTTAAGTCACCCATTTTATCGATGGCAACTTGTTTCCAGTTGTCAACGAGTTCACCTGGGAAACCTAGTTGTTCTTGGAACTCAGCTTTGGCCGTAAAAGGTTGGCTATGCGCCATTACATCTTTTTGCAGATGTGGGATGACTGGATATTCTTTTATTTCAGGAGTATCGAATTCTGCTGCAGCCATGGTTAACTCGCTTTATTGGATTCAAATTTTGTTGCCCACTCAGCAAGATGCCGATGTTCACGAGGGTTATCAATTTGGTTTCGAGTTGGGCTAAAGAAAACACCTGGTGCGTGCATAAGTTTACTAAAAGGAAAGATGATCATTAATAAAATCACTAAACTTAAGTGCACAATTAAGATTAGATCATTTGGTAAAGGCGACCACTTGAATACCATGAGGCCTAGTAAAAAAGACTTTAAGGAGATGATGTCGGTATGTTCAACAAAGGTCATCAAGGCCCCAGTGGCACCAATGGCAATTAACAAAGCAAGCATGAGGTGATCTGATGGTGCGGAGATATAACGCACACGGTCTACAAAAAATCTTCTAGCCCATAGCCCAGCTAAGCCTGCTAGCATCATGAAAGCAGCATATTTCCCAAATGGTTGTAAAAAAACAACCCAACTCCAAACAGGATCAATGAAATAACGCAAGTGTCTTAATAGTACTAAAAATAAACCAAAATGAAACAGCCACCCGAATAGCCATGTCCATTTGTTGGACTTAAATAAACTCTCAAACACAGTGAGTTCTTTTAGCATTCTAAATGCGACTCCACTTCTCGTCGTGGGTGCAGGTGTGGTAGGAATTTTTAAAGGTGCGGGAGTTTTTGCATAAAGCCAAACTTTATATCCCACCCCAACTATTAAGATAGCAGTGGCAAGATAAAACAAAATTGCATACGTTATGGTTAAAGCAGTCATGCGTGTTATTTCCTTGGCGCATCATGTTTTTGAAAACACGAACCAGTAAAGTAAAAACTGAGAGGTGATAACACCTCTCAGTGACATGGTGTGTTATACGCAGCCAGTTGGCTTTGGCAGACCAGCATATTTACATGCTTGTTTTGCAGGGCCATAAGGGAACAATTCATACAGGTATTTACTGTTTCCTTTGTCTTTACCTAATTTTTTGCCAATTGCTTTTGTAAGTACACGAACTGCAGGAGCAATCTGATACTCCTCATAGTACTCACGTAAAAAGTTTATAACTTCCCAGTGGTTTTCGCTTAATTCAGCCCCATCTGCAGAGGCCATTGCTTCTGCTAATTCTGGTTGCCAATCATTAAGGTTAGCTAAGTAACCTTCCTCGTCAGTCTCGTAAGACTTGCCATTTACTTCTAAAGCCATGCGACTCTCCTACCTGTACGTGTTAATTGAAATATTAAAGCCAAGACTGAACTGTTTGATGTTCGGTCGTTAGATCTACAAAGCCGTCATAATCGATGATTTTTATGCCATCAATCACCTTGCTGTCACTAAGTCCTCGGGCTTTGACGTCGGGACCTAAGACATAAAAAGAAAAATTCTTCATTGCTTGAGCAACAGTGTCACTATATTTAGTGTTTTGCATTGCGCCGATTACACCGTCTTCAAATAACAATACAGCACTGCCTTTTTTAGCAAGGCGCAAGCAAGACTCAAGTGTATTACGTTCAAATGGGGATTTGTTAACTGTATGTAATGTTGTCATATTTTATTTCTGTAAACTTAGTCTATGTATAGCTGATATGTAAGTATAGTTAAACTGCTTAAAAACTTAGAACTACTTCTTGTTCATCAATAATGTTAGTTAATTCTTCTCGTCCAACTACGAAGAGTGAATCTTTTTCAGCCCAATCGTCATCTTCATCCTCGTATTTTAATTCTTGAAGATCATCAACGGTTAGGCCTCGTTCTTCTAGAGATTCTTTTTCTACATAGATCTTCTTAATGTCGTAGTCACCCAGTGCAGTATAGGTTTTAGAAAAGTTTTTCATACCTACTCCATCTGTATCTTGGTTCTTGGTGAGCTGATAAACACCATCATCTGCAAATACTAGGCTAATATCTTGATCAAATGCTGCAGCAATAAGCACGACCTCTAAAGACTCTAGTGCATATATAGTTCCATAAGGCGCTTTGCGATTTATGTAACAAAACTTCTTAACTATACCTTCACCGTCTTCCATCCATGATCTCCTTAAAAATTATCTCTAAAAATTAGTCGCCAAAAGTAACCAATCGATCTGCTTGGATGCCGGCTTCAATTAGTTGTCCTAGACCAGAAATACGAAAACCTTTAGCTAAGTTATTTGCATTTTTGCCATGGCGCTTCATTTCGTCTTCATCCAACATACCGCGACGTTGGGCTGCTGCTACACATACGACTAGATCTAGCCCGTGTTTTTCTGCCAGTTCTGACCATTCTTTTGATAGATTACGGTCATCTTGTGGAGGCACACTTAAGTCAGTGCCATTATTTACACCATCGTGGTAGAAAAACACACGAAATATCTCATGACCTTTTTCTAATGCTGCTTTTGTAAAGTGTAACGCTGAATCAGAAGATTGATGCGTATAAGGTCCTTCATTTATAACGATTCCAAATTTCACATTGACTCCTCATTTAGAATTTAGAAGCGAATATGCGTCGAAGCATTTAAGCTACGACGCGCACCACGCCAGTTATCAATGTGGAACTTAGTAAATGGAAGCCCAGTTTTTTCGAAGAAACGTGGCCAACCAATGCGTTCAACCCAATCATTTATACGTTCCCAATCTTTGGCGTCATCACGATAGGTGCGCAAAATTCTTTTCACGATTGCTGTGGCTTCTGGCCATCGCGGTGGATTATTTGGTATACCTGCCGCTACTAATTTTTGGAAAGTAGGTTTACCGCGTGCATTACTGTGATTTCCACCAACCCAAACAGCGAGTTTGGTATGTTCAGCATCATTAATTTGCATTGGTGGGCATGGTGGGAAACATGCACCACAACAAATACATTTTTTCTCATCTACCTCTAATGAAGGTTTGCCATTGACTTGTGCTGGTCGAATTGCGGCAACAGGGCAACGCGCTACCACAGAGGGTCGTTCGCATACATTAGAGACTAAATCATGATTAATTTTTGGTGGTTTAGTGTGTTGCACATTAATTGCGATATCACCTTGACCACCACAGTTAATTTGGCAGCAAGAAGTTGTGATATGTACACGGTTAGGCATGTTGTTTTCACGGAACTCATCAATGAGTTCGTCCATCATGGCTTTTACTACACCTGACGCATCAGTACCAGGAATGTCGCAGTGTAGCCAGCCTTGTGTATGTGAAATCATCGCGACTGAGTTTTTTGTACCGCCAACTACAAAGCCTTCCGATTCTAAGGCGTCTATAAGAGGTTGTACTTTTGCTTCATCAGCCACCATGTATTCAATATTGCTGCGAATGGTGAAGCGCACATAACCATCTGCAAATTCGTCACCAATGTCACAAAGTTTACGTAAGGTAAAAATATCCAATATACGCTGTGTTCCAGCGCGTACTGTCCAAATTTTATCTCCGTTATCTGCTACGTGTAATAAGATGCCCGGCCGTGGGTGTTCATGGTAATCCCATGCACCATAGTTTTTACGCATAACGGGATGCATGTACTGAAAACCATCTGGACATCCTGATTCAATTGGTGGGCGATGATCTTGCGCCATTCTTTTCTCCTAAACTTAGTCTTCTTGTATATAAATGAATGTTAACTGCTGTAGTTGTGTCAACCCGCTGCTGCTTGTTTTTCTTCTGCTTTTCTTTGGAACCACTTCTCAGCTTCTTCATCCCAGCCATCCATGCGGATATAAGAGCTTTGGCGTGGTTCGTTAACCATGTTCGGGTCAACTTCAACACCCACTCCTTCTAAGTAATTAATTAAGCCAATACGCTCAATCATTTCACCACAGCGTTCGTGTTCCAGGCCATTTTCAGCCCAGAAATCGATAGTTTCTTCCGCAAGCTCAACTAATTTTTCGTAATCTTCTTCAGTTTCAAGCTTCATGAAAGGAACCACAACGGTACCCATTAAGTCACCAATTTTTAGTGTACGTTTACCACCAATAAGAATAGAAATGCCTTTGTCGTCGCCAGGAGATAATGCTTTCACCATAACATTTAAGCAGTGCATGCAACGCACGCAATCTTTATTATTTACTTCGAGGCTATCATCATCTTTAAGGGCTAGGGCTTGGGTGGGGCAGCGAGTGATTACATTATCGATTACATATTGTCGACCTTTGCGTTCCACGAATTTTTTAACTTCTTCTTGATCGACTTTCATATCGTCACGCCAGGTTCCGATAATGGCAAAGTCTGCACGTTCAATTGAGTTCATGCAGTCATTTGGACAACCAGATACTTTAAATTTGAATTTGTAAGGTAATGCAGGTCTATGTACATCATCTGTAAAATTATTTAGCAAAGTACGATGGATTTTCATTTCATCAGTATTTGACATTTCACAACGTGCAGCACCTACGCAAGACATCCCAGTACGAACACAAGGACCAGCACCTCCAAGGTCCCAACCGTACTCATTGATTTCGTCGAAAAAGTGTTGTGTGTTTTCTGTAGAAGCACCGATAAACATAATGTTGCCGGTTTGGCCATGAAACGTAACTAAACCTGAACCCCATTTTTCCCAACTGTCTCCCAGTTGACGTAGCATATCTGTTGAATAGTAGTTTCCTGCAGGAGGTTGTACACGTAAGGTGTGAAACTCTTTTGATTCAGGAAATGCAGCGCCTACCTCAGAGAAGCGAGGGATGATGCCACTACCGTAACCAAATACTGAAACCGTTCCACCTTTCCAGTAACCTTTACGCGTTTCATATGAATGTTCTAATTGGCCCAATAGTGAATTAGCAACACCTTGAATTCTTTCGTCTTGGTGTTGATCACGCAGACGTTTAATACCAGAAATAAAACTTGGCCAAGGGCCAGTTTCTAGCTCATCAAGCATAGGGGTTGGATAATGCTTATCGGCCATAGCGGAATCTCCTAATCGTGTTTTGTTGGGTCCGTTAATTGAGTCGGGGTCTACAGAAAATGCTTTCCGATAACTTTATACATTATCGGAATACTCTTATTAAAAACTGTAATCCAGTCTAGAATTAGGACCTAAAAGGCAAAATCCCCTCCATGGGGGACGGCCTTAAATACAACTTATCCCAATAGAGATACGATTTATTGCAGGGATGAGATAAGTGAATTTTAAGGTTTTGCGAGTAGTCTTATTCCTATGTCGTTTACCAATAGTAGAACCATAGATTTATGTTTATTAGCTCATCTAACCCTTAAGAAATGCAGTACGATTTTTTAGCGAATAAAGTTGCTTATCAATCATGGCGTGATGAGAAACTTAATAATTATCCTCGTTTAGTTGAAAATATAATAAAACCCATAAATACCCCTATAAGTTTAACGAACGAGGAACGGTTTTCTTTGCTCAAACAATGTGAGAAAACGAACTTTGTAATATACAAAATTACAATAGATGGGTTTGATAATAAAAGCACTGTTACCTGTCTAGCTAAGCAATTAGGCTTAACACAAAGAGACGCTAATCTTTGTGCGGATCGAGATCGAATATCGGCTATACAAGATATAGGTTCTGGTGAGGCTCGCTATATTCCATATACAAATAAAAAACTCAATTGGCACACTGATGGTTATTACAATACAGGGGAAAAATGTATACGTGCTTTTTTGATGCACTGTGTACGGCCTGCAGCTCAAGGTGGTGAAAACTCATTTTTGGATCCAGAAATTGCATATATTTTATTGCGTGATGAAGATCCAAAATATATTGAAGCACTTATGGATCCTGAAGCGATGACAATTCCGGCAAATATAGAAGCAGGGGTACAAATTCGGCCCACTCAGTCAGGCCCGGTATTTTTTATTGACGCACAAACACAGACATTGTCGATGCGTTACACCGCAAGGCAAAAAAATATTGTTTGGAAAAAGGATAGAAGCGTACAGCGGGCATTATCGTATTTAGATGAAATATTAAAAGCTAATCCATATATATTTCATTATCGCTTTAACGCAGGTGAAGGAGTGATTTGTAATAATGTTTTGCATAATCGGACTGCATTTAGTGACTTTGGAAATAAAGACAATTCACGATTGTTGTATCGAGCAAGATTTTATAATCGAGTCAGCTAGTGTAATGAAAAACAAAATTTAATAGGTGCAATGAACTAATGATATGGCTAAGTGAAATTCTCATGCAGTATCATGAACTAAAGTCATTTGAAGAATTGAAAGACAAGTTACGTGAAAGTGCTAAACAGGGTGAGATGTTTTTCCGTATGGATGTGCGCCCTCCATTTCAAGACACACCTGAAAACTGGGAAGATATTTTAGAGTCTGTGTTTACTTCTGCTAATAACATTACCTGATTAAGGGTATAGGATATTTAGAGAATGTATTGGCAAGATCAAGAAGATAAAAAACTAAGCTTTGTTGTACCAGACGATATTTTGGATCTGTCTTTTAAAGTGCAGTGTAAGCAACTTCCGTTAGACCATGCATATGCTTTATCTCAAACCATACTGCAGGAACTTCCTTGGATTGCAGATGAGCCCCAAGCTGGAATACATTTAATTCATGGCGCTGAGTCTGGTAATGGTTGGATTCGGCCACAACAACCTGATGCTTTGCTGAACCTATCGCGACGCACTCGTTTTACTCTAAGGCTACCTAAGCAACGTGTGTCAGAAGCAAAATTATTGACAGAAAAGCTATTAAATATCGATGGTAATGAATTGCGATTAAGTAAACCAAGTGAAAAGTCTTTGTCACCTTTAACGACTATTTTTTCTCGTTATATCGTTGCGGAAAATATAGAAGATGAAGCCGAATTTTTAAATCATGCAGCTATACAACTTAAAGACTTAGGGATACAAGTCAAAAAGATGATGAGTGGACGTAGTCATGTTCTACGCATGCCCGATAAAAACCTAAATACACGTAGCTTAATGATAGATGGCTTAGAAATTGAGGAGTCTATTTATTTACAACAACATGGTCTTGGAGAAGGTAGAAAAGTAGGTTGTGGGTTATTTATACCGCATAAGGGTATTGACGCAGTAGGAGAAGCCCAGCAAAAATAAAAGCTTATGCAAAGCTTGATTTATTCTAAATAAATCATGTAAAAATAAATCAGAGTTTTTTTAGTAGAATAATAATTTCGCTCTTTGGAATAAATACAGAGATTTAATAAATATAAATTAAATAATTGTTGAGGGTTAGCTATGGCTTATAAAGATCTTGATACTACACCATCCGGTTTTTTAGTAAATGTTGAAGATTGGGATGAAGAAATTGCTAAAGAAATTGCCGAAGACGAGGGCGTTGAACTTACTGACAAGCACTGGGATGTGATTAATTACCTTCGTGATGAATATATAAATAATGCTGGTAATCAACCTAATACCCGTAACATGACTAAGGCTATGGCCAAAGCTTGGGGTGAAAAAAAAATAGATGCAAAAGTTTTATATGACTTATTTCCAGGTGATCCTAGTAAGCAAGCCGGTAGAATCGGTGGGTTACCCGAAAGCCGTAGAAAAGGTGGATATTGATCAAACCTTTCAAGAATTGTGCTGAAGTTGGCTAATTAATGCTTTAAAGCATATTTTGCATCTCCTTGGGAATACAGACACGATTTTACTCGATCATTAAATTATTAGCTCTGTAACTGTGAGGATTTAACGTGAGCACAAAGCAAGACAAGATTAAAAGAATGCTCGAAATGCAAAAGAAATTTATCGAGCTTGAACAAAATGATGAAATTACTGCAGAAGGTTATTGGTTGCCGAAAGATGGTTCTGATTTAGATGGTTATAAAGAAGAATACATGAAGCTTGCAATGGAAGTAGTAGATGAAGCGCACGAAGAGAAAGGTTCTCATCGTTAAAAAAGATTAATTTACTGATTATATAAAAGGCCACATTAGCAGCCTTTTTTTGGGATGCTGCTACTAATAATTATATTTAATTCGTTACACTTCGCTCCACATACGGATTAAATTTACATAAACATTATCAATTCTTTTTGTATCGTCAGATTGGGGATCTTTGCGTAACATTTTTTCACGAGTTTTATTAAGTTTATACAGTAAATCACGTTGTTCGTGATTGCGAATTAAACTTTGTACCCAAGTGACTGCTACAAATCTTTCACCTTTTGTAATAGGTAAAACTTGATGATGTGTCGTAGCTGGATACAACACTGCATCTCCAGCAGGAAATTTTATTTTTTGTTCTCCATACCCAGTTTTAAGACTTAATTCTCCACCTTCATACTCTTCGGGAGAATTTAAGAAAATGGTTATGGCAATATCAGATCGATAGCGTTTTTCTTGACCCATAATGGGATCATCAATGTGTTCGCCATAGCTCATGCCTGTTTTGTAGTGGGCATAAAAAGGTGAAGCAATTTTATTGGGTAGTGCCGCATTATTGTATTCAGGGTGACGAACCAAATTTCCCATCACAATATTATTTAGCTTGTTTATTAAATTTTTGTCTGTTAATTCTTGGTTATTCTTTATTTGTTGGGCTACAAAGCCTGCTGAAAGCTTGCCGTCTTGGAATTCAGCATTAGTAAGCAAATCACGCACTTGTTTGACCTCTTTAGGGCCAAGAACATTTTTTATTTGAATTAGCATATTTTATTAAGTGTACTACAGGATATACTTGTCAATATTATTTATAGCAAACATTAATCCTATGATACTCAAAGTTACAATTGATGAAAAAACTTACCCTTTAGAAGTGGATGATGAAATGGTTGCAACGGCACAAGATATGTTTCAGAAAATGGATGCGGATATGGATAGGGGTTGGCAAATGAGTCGTACTTGGGTGGATGAGCCCAATGCACTACAGCGGTGTCAAATAGTTGCTGATAAAATGCTAACAGCTATTCAACTGGAGAAAGCTGCAACAGTGGGACTTATGGCTGCATATATACTGAACAAGCTGCCAGGTATTCAGGCCATTGATATTGATACATCAGGCGATATGAATCAAACGGATATTATTATGAATTAAGTAAGATTTTTTCCATCCTCTCGTGTTTTAATTGTTTTAGTTCGTTATTGCATTTCCCTTTTATTATATAGCCATTTTTAATATAGAAACTTATTGCTTTCTGGCGTGCATATAAGTAACAAGTCTGTAATTTGTTTGTGTGAGCAAATTTCTCAAGCTCCTTTAGTATGCTACTGCCAATACCTTGGCCTTGGAAATTGTTATGAACCGCCATATATCGCACACGTGCGGTTTGCTCTTGTTCGATATGTATTCTACCTACGCCAATAATGGTTTGATCTTTGTAAGCTGCAATGTGGTGAGAACATTCTTCTAGTAAATCTTGTTCGCTACCTAATGGTAGATTGAGTGGCTTACGCAGCATCTCCCAACGAAATAAGTAATAGTCTTTAAATTCTGTATGTGTTTTTGGAGATTTGTAAGTAATCAATGTAAATCAATTAGGCGAATACAACCCAAGTGGTTGCAATGTATTTAATACCTTTCTCTAAAGTAACACCGCGATGTTCATGTGTCCAAAAGGGAGGGAATAAAAGTAACTTTCCAAGTTCAGGTTTTATTTTTATAGTTTGAAATAGAAATTCAGTTTCTCCCCCCGGGCCAGTAACGTCATTTAAATACCAAATAGCCACAAGTTGTCGGTGACTGAAATCATGACTACCACCATCAATATGCCAATGATAATGTTCGCCTGGATTGGTTCTTTGTATGCCATAACCCATGTCTTTAAATGGGCCTTTAAAAAAAGGATAGGTTTCGCGAAATTCTTTTATTGCCATGCTCAATGATCGAAATAAAGTTCGGTCAACGTCCTGCCAATGTTCTTTTCCACTCACTACAAGATCAGTGGATTTCTTGATGCTGATATTTTTATCGGCAAGTTGTCCAATGCGACCTTCATATTGCTCGTCGACTGCATTTTCAAAACGTTTAATAACATCTGTGCAAAAAGTTTTTGATAGTGCTTGGGTTTGTTCAAAAATAAAACTATTAGGCTTAACTTCTTTAATAGTGCGTAATGGTTTATTTGCAGCAGTTTTTGTTTGGTTCATTTATGTAAAAAAACTGTATGAGCTCACGAAAACATGGTTCATGAATATAAAAAAATAATTATAGAACTCTACTCTGTACTAGATTTTCTAGCCTGCTTAAATCATCAGGGTCCATGTCTTGATAACAATCTAGCATATCGTGCGCTAGTGAAGTCCAGTGTTTTACTCCTTTAGCAACAATCAGTTTCAAAGGTTTTAAGTTATTAGTGTCCACCCAGGTTTGATAAGCATTTAAAAAACTAGGAAACAATTCTTTACGCATTGCGATAAGATTTGCAGCATAAAAATGTAAAGAAGCTGGGTTATAATTTTCAATTAAGCCTGGCAGAGTTGATAAACAATCCGCAAGTAAATCTTTTACAGCTCTTGCCATGATCTCAGTTCGTGATCTGGGCAAGTTCAATATCATTTCATGCCATTTTTCACTAAGTTCTTGCGATGCAATAAACTCTCCAATCTCGTGTAAAGCCACAGCTTCTAGTTCATTATCGGTCATTTTATCGAGCGCAATTTCTATATTATTTTCAAAATTATAGTATGAAAGTGCTCTTGCCATTGCGTTATCGTATTTATGCCACTGCCATTCTTGAAATTTTTCCCAAAAATAACGGCGTAATGATTCACGACGAATGAAAACATTTTTACCTTGAGTCATTGCTGGTGGCGCCATTAAGTCACGAGCACATTCATCTGCAGAAACGTACATGGTGAAATCATTGTAAGTTTCTTTGGTTTCTAATTTTGCTAAAAAGAAGTGTGGGATAGTGTGTTGGCCCATGCCACCACTGTATACATAACCTTTAGGTGCTATTACTTGATTGATATTATCAGTGTCAAAGGGATCAAACTCTCTACCGTCAATTTTTAAAGGTACAAAATTTTCTTCTTCAAGTTCTTCCCACAAGCTTTCACGTTCTTGCACCCAATTTCCTATGTCTTCTTTTGGTAATACGTCATTGTAAGAATAGCCATTTTCCCAACGAAAGTATTCACGCATCTTCAATAAATACACGCATAGCGTATAGTTTGCTGCATGCTGCGCATCTGAAATGTTGCAGTTTTTCTGTACAGTTTCGCACAGCAGGTTTGTTGAATCATTCATAGTCCAATTATATACAGTGTATGCTACGATCTTAAAAATTATTGATAAATTAACATTATAAATTACATGCTATATCTACATATTAAACCACATCAGTTTATGTCTATGCTTTTAGGTTAAAACCCTATGGGATCAACTAATTTGTACAATATAAGCTTGAATGTGACTAGATTGAAGATTCGTTGTAAGCAACATTTTTGCAGGAATAATAGTTAGACGTGGCTAGGCTTAAAATTCGTTGGAATCAACCAGCTAGGACAGTAAAAAGTTAAAAATGGCTAGACTTAAAACTCGCTGGAATCAAAAAGAACGCAAACGCACACCTGAAGAAATTGCAAGCGTAATAGGTTTTAATCTATGGGTGCTGGCGGGAGAGTCTTGTTTGTTTCTTGAGAATGAAGGCTTTGAAACTCAAACACAAGCACAGCGTTTGGATGTGATTGCAGAGTTCGCAGCATTTGGTGCTCATATTGCGGATCGCATAGTGTTTGATGAAATGACCGCAATAGAGCGTGAAGTTTTTATTAATGCTCTTGGTCAACACCTTGCAGCGACGATGCACACAAATCGTGAACAAGCCTGTGGTACTGGGGATTATAAAAAAGAATTTATCTTGCTTCTTAATGACAGAATGAGTGAATATTCGGAATGTAGTTACTCAAAAGAAGAAGGTCCAAGTTTTTCCATGCGTCGCATAGCAGGTAATCACGTACAAGAGGTAATGGGTGAAAAAGATAATAAATGGATTCCAGATTATGTCATTGATTCTGAAATACCAAAACTATTGCTTGGGTTAAAAAGAGTATTTAAAGGCCAAAAAACATCTTTAAATGAGACTGAGTTTGCTCCACCTCCTATTCCCAGTTCAGGTGTTTGGGGGGAAGAGTAACTATTAACACGGATTAGAATTATTAGCACAAAACCAATGCTTGACCTTTTTAATCAGGTCAAAATTTACAAGTTTAAACTGTCTCGGTTTAGTGTTACTTGCACCTACACTTGAGACAAATGTCTAACTTCATCAATTTCAGCTACATCTACTACAGTGAAGGTGCAAGAACCTTCGTGTTTTAAAAAATTAGTTTTGCACTGTAGTTCTATAAAGCCATCTTCTAATAGATGGTCATCAGATTGAAAATACCATCTGAACGCAGATAAAGTGTGTGCTGTTAAGCCATGCTCTTCAGCAAATTCTTCAACAAATTTGTTTGCTGCTTCTTCAATATCATCAACGGAATGATCCAAGAAATTTTCAGTTTTTGCTTTATACATTAGAGCGGAGCAGATTTTTTTTATATTATCTAGCTGCATGAGACACCTCCTATTTTGTGTGGAAGTTATGCTCCGTATTATAGACTTCGAGTGATTCAAATGCAGCTATTAAACAAACTAATTAATACTAATCCGATTCGTTAATAAGGCAGATAAGCAGTTCTAATTAAGATTTACATTAAGTAATTGTGTGTAATAGGAGCTTGCAGTAAATTTGTATGAAATTAAATCTATACGCTTTCCATAGCGATATTTAAGATAAGACGAGGGTACTTTTGTGAGTACAAAAGTACCTGGTCCACAGATCAAAATTTGAAAAACAGTCGGGAATCGAATGAAAGTAAAGAATGATTACTAGTTTGTTTTATAAAGTTCATTAAATAATAACTAAAGTATTATTTTTTCCATTTTTCAAAATTAGCAGTATTTTTTTCTTGG
The DNA here is from genome assembly GCA_965223115.1 of Gammaproteobacteria bacterium. Lineage (GTDB taxonomy): Bacteria > Pseudomonadota > Gammaproteobacteria > UBA4575 > UBA4575 > CBDCUI01. Next base: position 1,953,951 of record OZ244982.1, on the reverse strand, counting down.
CCATCTTCATAGCCGGCACTATATGCTTCGGTAACGCGTTGTTCTTCACGCTCAGGATGACCTAGATAACCACCTTGCCAGCCAAGAACGTATTCGGGGTCTACGGCTGCGGCTTCCATTTTTGTGATTGCATCTCGGTATATTTGATCCATGGTTTCTCCTTAGTTGCTAGTCTAATTTATGAGTTATAAATGTAAGTTATTTTTTTGAAAATGTGTTAATGCTTTACCTGAGTCAATAACGGACCGGATTCTATCGGCAGAAGTTTGTATGTTTTTTTCGATTTGCATATGCGTAAGCATGATAGCAGCTGAATAAATTAAGCTATCACGTGCAGGACCTGGTTTGCCTTCCAAGGCCTCTATGCCGGCACGAGCAGCTTCGTTTGCAAGTTGATCGATATCCATTTTTGTTACAAGGTTCTCATTCGTGTCTTTTGCTTGCGGTAGTTCTGGTAGGGGCACGGTGCGTACATCTTGTTGAATATTAATATTTTCAGGATGAATGATAACTTCGTTTAATGCAGTTGCATTTTGGTTAGTAGTTTTATATTCAAAATATTTTGATTCTTGTTTTAAAGAAGGGATAACGCCACCTTCAACTCCACGTATAAGTACTGCCGACTCAAAGCCTGACAGTTTTGCAAGGTGTTCATAGACTGGTGGATAAGGTTTATGTACATAACCCGTCATTAAATGAGTAGCAGTTTTCCCTCTTACTGGTCCTATTAATACTTCTACAGTTGTGATTACTGGGCGTTTAACAATTTGAGTACGTAGCGGGATTAAATTATGTAAAGCAGGACAGATTTCTTTTTGATCCACATATGCCCAGCCAATTTCTGCATTATTAATTTTTTGTACAGCTTGTTCTGGGGTGTTATCAACATTGATGCCTGCTGCACGTAATACTTTTCTATGAGTGATGCCGTATTTAGGGCCTACGGCTTCAGCACCATGGGATACTGCTGGTTGTCCACAAGCGGCAAATACAGCGGGTAAAAAAGGAGATACGGGTAGCCCACGCGTATAACCATCATATGGATCGGCGACATCTATGACATGCTCAACATCGGCAGTAACAATCTTTGCAGCATCAATTATGGCTTGTAAGGAGCCACCGTTTTCATCCAATGTTTCGCGTTTCATGCGTAAGGCAATCAGAAAAATACCGGCCTGAACAGGGTCGGCAGAACCACTTAAAATTTGACTCATGGCATCTCGTGCTTCTTCGAAGGAGATGTCTTTGCTGTATTCAGGCCCAGTTGCCACACGCTGGATATATGAGCGCATGGCTAACTTAGCATCGGGGATGATTTGTGGTTCGACTGTAGACATAGCTTAATAATGCCACTAAAAAATTGGCAAAGCAGGATACAAAAAGTGGTATTGAGCCCAATATATCTCTATTGAGAGTATCAATTTATCTATAAGATGCTTTTTTGTCTAATGCAAAAGCTTTGAATGAAAGATAATAGATAGCAATATTTTGTATAAGGCCTGTAGTAATTGGCTACTAAAGTATTGCCATACCCGTTTAAATAAAACCCACTATTTTTATGCCAGTTATTGTTTTTTTAGAACATATATCTTGGGATTTATTCCTAAGGTTTTCATGTTTCGCGTATTATGGGTTACTCGATAATTTACAAAGTATCAAATCCTGGAGTAAGCATGTCTGAAATTGATATGGACTTTAACAGTGGCATGATGGCTTTTGAGGCCAAGCATTTTTCTAGAGCCATGCAAATTTTGTCGCCTCTAGCCGAACAAGGAAACACAGATGCAATGCATCGTTGTGCCATTATGTATCAAAATGGCTTAGGTGTTGCTGTCAATTCTGATGCGGCATTTAAATGGATGAAAGCTGCTGCAGAACAAGGTCACGATTTGGCGCAACATGGATTAGGTTTTATGTATATGGAGGGAGATTGTGTGGAGCAAAATGGAGAAGAAGCCATTAAATGGTTCACTAAGGCTGCTGAACAAGGTCTTCAAGGTTCGCAAACAACACTGGCGATGATGTATGAAGAAGGGCGTGGCGTTGTAAAAGATATAGAAAAAGCTAGGGAATGGTATGCCAAAGCGGGGTTTTCTTCTGAAGAAATATAATTTTATTTTAATTTATTTAATTTTATGCGGCCCGCACATTTATTAGTTGTTTTAGAGAAAGAATTTCAAGGTGCTGCATTGGGCCAGCATACGCCTGTGATGCTATGGGGTCCTCCCGGTGTGGGGAAGTCGCAAATGGTTACTCAAGTAGCGAAAAAGAATGAAGTTGAAGTTATAGATATTCGTTTATCACAAATGGAACCCAGTGATTTGCGTGGTATTCCATTTCGAGAAAACGGTTCGGTTGAGTGGGCTGTTCCAGCCATGTTGCCTAATAGGGAACGTCATGGCGAAAGTGGCATTTTATTTTTAGACGAAATTACTTCTGCTGCCCCTAGTGTTTCTGCAGCCGCCTATCAACTTATCCTTGATCGCCGCTTGGGCCAATATTGTGTTCCATCTGGCTGGGCAATATTTGCTGCAGGTAATCGTCAAGGTGACCGCGGTGTTACTTATACTATGCCTGCACCCTTAGCAAATCGATTTTCACATTTTGAAGTTGACTTAAATTTAGATGACTGGGTGGCATGGGCATATACAAATGAAATTGATGAAAGAGTAATTGCTTTTTTACGTTTTCGTCCTGATTTGTTATTTGATTTTGATCCTGCTCATAATCCTGTTGCATTTCCATCACCACGTTCTTGGGAATTTGCGCATCGCGCACTACAGAAATTTTCTACAAGACCGGATTTATTAACGGGAGCATTGCAAGCCTGTGTGGGACCTGCTGCAGGTGTTGAGTTAAACGCTTTTATTTCTAATTTAGACCAAATGCCGGATTTGGAAGCTATTGTCCGTGGTGAACAAGTAGATACACCACAAGAGATTGATTTGCAGTATGCAGTTGCAACCGCATTGGTAGGGCATGCAATTCGTGCTAAAAAAACAGATGCTGCGCAAGCAGTGCATGGAAATATTTTAAATTATGCTGGGCGTTTCCCGCAGCGCGAAATGGGCGTAATGATGGTGTCGGATATGCATCGTGCCATTGGTGAAGATTTATTTAGCCTTCCTGAATTTGCTACCTGGGCAGATAAAATAGCCGATATCATGATTTTTCAGTGAAGGAGGCTTTGATTTGCCTTGCTACGTTGTTAAAAAATACACTCTGCCTATTCGTAGTTTTTTACCAAGTCTCAAAGCAACTCAAAACTTTTTAAATCTTCGATAATTTGAATTACATCTTGTGGCCGATTCTGAAATTCAAAACAAACTTGCTGCGGCAAGAACCCGTTTAATATTAGACAAGCCATTCTTGGGTGCACTTGTTTTGCGTTTGCCTTTAGTAGCAGCAGACCCTAAATGGTGTAAGTCAGCAGCTACAAATGCTAAAAAACTTTTTTATAACCAAGATTATATAAATGCGTTGGATATTCAAGAAACTCAGTTTGTACTTGCTAAACAAGCACTGCATTGCGCACTGTCACATTTTGCACGTAGACAACATCGAATTAAACAACGTTGGGAACTTGCGTGTGACTATGCAGTAAACCCTTTGTTAATTAACGATGGCTTAAAAGCGCCACCAGGCACACTTGTTGATGATGGTTTTGCAGGCATGACTGCAGAAGAGATTTATCATTATATCGATGATCTTGATAATGAGGATTCAGATTTTGAAAAACAGGATCAAGATAGGAGTGAAGATCAACAAGACTCACTACAAAATGAAGAGCATCAAGATCAACAATTGCAACAGTCACTCGAAGATAATTTAAATAAAGAACCAACCGAAACACCAGGGCTGGCGCCACAGCCAGCCGAGTTAAGTCCACAAGAGCAAGAAGAGTTGTCTATTCAATGGCAACAAAGGTTGGCAGGAGCGGCACAGCAAGCGATGCAGGCCGGTAAGTTGGGTGGGTCTATGGGGCGTATGGTCGATTTCATGCTACAGCCGAAATTACCGTGGCGTATGTTACTTGCGCGTTATATGACAGCAAGTGCACGTGATGATTATAGTTATTCTAGACCTTCTTCGCGGCGAGGTGGTCCTGCAATATTTCCAAGTTTGCGTAGTTCACAAATTAACATCGCGGTTGGAATCGATATTAGTGGTTCGGTGAACGACAAAGAAATGAGTGAATTTATTACAGAAGTTGATGCAATAAAAGGAAATGTGCGGGCAAGAATTACTTTACTACCTTGTGATGCAGAATTGGCAAAAGGTGCACCATGGATATTTGAGCCTTGGGAAGAAGTTGAATTACCGGCTAGACTGACAGGAGGTGGTGGTACAGATTTTAATCCCGTGTTTGATTGGTTAGATGAGCAAGATCAATATCCAGACCTGTTAGTGTATTTTACTGATGGTATAGGTTCATTTCCGAATAATGCTCCCAGCTTTCCTGTAATTTGGTTAGTAAAAGGTAAGCAAGATGTTCCTTGGGGTCAAAGAGTTCAGTTAAATTAACCATGAACTTATCTAGCGAAGACCAATTGCGACTTAATGTATTAGTTGCACAACCCTTACAAGCTGTGCGTATCGATGAATCGCGCATGTGTGTTCATGCCTTATCAGATAAAGGTGAAGCAAGAGTACAACTTAATCCAAATTGTAAAGATGAGAAATATATACGTTTAATTCGGCAGTTTTTATCTACACATTTTTTAGGTTCGCCTGGGGGTTATCCGGTTTTTTTAAGACGTTGGACTCGAATGGGTCAGGCACGTGATGAAAGTTTAGAAAAGCTATTGCTTATTGGAGAACCAGAAGCAGTAACAGCGGTTGTGCATGCATCAGGTTTAACGGATGAATTAGCACGCCGTGCTTGGTGGACAAGTGAAAATGCAGAAAACGCACGACGCATGCTTGAAAAAGAAAGTGTTGTGAATGGGAAAATGGGTAAACAACTTGCAAAATTTTTAGTCGAGTTTTTACCGTTTGAAGAACAGCAAAAAGCAATTATTGAAAGTGTACGTTTAGTGTTACAACAGGATCTCATTAGTAGTGAATTGCGCGATGATTTATGGAAACGTGCAAAGCGTAAAAATTCTTATTATGTTGGGTTTTTGCAACAAACACCTCATAGTTTACCTACAGAAGTAAAATGCCATGAAAAATGGAAGCAATTATCTTATTTATTAGACTTTGAAGTTAAACAAGGTAATACGGTTGCAAAATTACTAAATCAACTCTACAGTCCTGCAGGGCAAGCCTATTTACAAACCTTGGATCTGGTGTTGAAAAAACCAAATGACCAGGATGTCGTTGTAGAATTATTCAATACTATTGGCGAGTATTTTAAAGAAGCTAATAATGATGCACCTAAATGTCGAGATATACAGTCTTTGTCGGACCATGCTGACGAGGTATATGCAAATAGCCTTGAAGCTGAAAAAATTCTTGCTATTGACTCATCGTTAAAATCACATATTAAAGCAATATATTGTTTGTCTCTAGTAAACGAAACTTTGGTTGACCCTATATTTGGAATGACGGATGCAATTGGTTCTGTGATGCGAAAAAAAATTGAGCCAGTGATTACTCCAATAAGCCAATATTTAGAATTATTTAAATCATAATCAAGGAAAGTTGTGGATTATCTTCCTTTATTTTTAGATATCAAAAACAAACCATGTTTAATTGTGGGTGGCGGTGTTATTGCTGAACGCAAGGTTTCAATTTTGGAGCGTGCCCAAGCTAATCTAACTATAGTCGCGCCTGAAATAACCGAAGAAATTAAACGCAAAGTAAATAATGGCCATATTAATTGGCGAGAAAAAGATTTTTCTCTAGACGACTTGGAAAGTTATCAACTTGTAATTGCAGCAACAGATGACCGTAACGTGAATGCTGAGGTTGCTAGATTATGTAGAAAAAATAAAATTTTAGTTAATGCAGCAGATGATACAAAAAGTTGTGATTTTATATTGCCATCTATAATTGATCGTTCACCTGTGCAAATCGCAGTATCAACAGGCGGTGCTTCACCTGTGCTAGCAAGAATGCTGCGTACAAAATTGGAAAACTGCACGCCTGCGGCTTATGGCAAGCTTGCAAAATTAATTGAAGATAATCGACTAAAAGTTAAAGAAAAACTTTCAACTACAGATCAAAGACGAAAATTTTGGGAAGAGGTTTTACAAGGACCAATTGCTGAGCTCGTTTTTGCAAATCAACACGACGCTGCACAGCATTTATTAGAAGAAGCTATTCTACATGTAAATGATAAGGAAATATCTCAAGGAGAAGTATATTTAGTTGGTGCTGGTCCTGGTGATCCTGACTTATTAACTTTTCGTGCACTACGTTTAATGCAGCAAGCCGATGTAGTGGTATATGATCGCTTAGTTTCGCAAGAAATTATGGATTTGGTGCGTAAAGATGCCGAACATATTTATGCAGGTAAAGAACGTTCGCAACATACTTTGCCTCAGGAAACAATAAATGATCTTTTAGTGCGGCTTGCCAAACAAGGCAAACGAGTCTTGCGTTTAAAGGGAGGGGACCCGTTTATTTTTGGTAGAGGTGGAGAAGAGATCGCAACGCTGATCGATGAGAAAATCCCATTCCAAGTTGTGCCTGGCATCACCGCAGCTGCAGGCTGTGCAGCATATTCTGGGATACCTCTCACACATAGAGATTATTCTCAGGCTGCAATATTTGCGACAGGTCATTTGCAAGATGGTACGGTAAATTTGAATTGGGACATGCTTGCACATAAAAATCAGACATTGGTTTTTTATATGGGCTTACAGGGTTTAGAAAGCATTTGTCAAAATCTTATTACACATGGTTTGAGCGTAGAAACTCCCGCAGCTTTGGTGATGCAAGGTACTACAGCAAATCAAAAAGTTATCATTGGTAATTTAAATACACTGCCTAAACTAGTTCAGCAACATGAGGTAATACCACCGACATTAGTGATTATCGGTGACGTAGTGAAACTACATGAGAAATTGCATTGGTTCGATCCAGAAAAGGACATCACTGCAGATGCGGTGAAAACGTTTGGTGTAAAGCTTTAAGTTTGCTTTTTACTTGATAAGTAAGTTTTAAGGTTGAAAGACTGCTTAAAATAAGCTGTAATTTTTGAAAATATGAATTCAGTTTTCAGATCAAAATATTGTGAATTATACTTTTTACAAACTAATAGCATTTGTATACCTGTTTATAATATCTAATAGCACTTATGCAATTGAATTAAAGTTATTTATAGATAATCTTCGTTTTCCTGTATTAATTACACATGCGGTAACAAGTACAGAAAATCTTTTTGTAGTAGAGAAAACAGGTCGTATTTATATTTTTGATCAGTCAGGCAAAAATAAAAAACTTTATCTTGATGCATCATCATTAATTACTACTAAAGGCAATGAGCAAGGCTTGCTATCTTTGGCTTTTCATCCTGATTTTAAAAATAATGGATATCTTTTTATCTATTACACTGCGCAAGACGGAGACAATACACTTGCACGCTTAAAAATAGATCCGCTTAGATCAAATCTTATCAGTATTGATAGTTTAGAGGTGTTGTTTGCTGTGAAAGATCCAGCATCCAATCACAATGGCGGGATGTTGGCATTTGGCCCTGATGGATACTTATATATAGGCTTAGGTGATGGAGGTCGTGGTGGAGACCCTTGGAATAATGCGCAAAATCTAAAAACTCTATTAGGTAAAATGTTGCGTATAGATGTAAATAAATCTTCTGGTTATTCCATCCCTACAGATAACCCCTTTACTATGGATAAAGATGCGAGGCCTGAAATTTGGGCTTATGGATTACGCAATCCTTGGCGACATTCTTTTGATAGGGTAACTGGGGATCTATGGATTGCTGATGTGGGTCAAAATAAATGGGAAGAAATACATTGGCAGGCTGCCTCAAGTCAAGGTGGAGAAAATTATGGCTGGCGTTTAATGGAAGGCGCACATTGCTATTTGCCTAAAAAGAACTGCAATAAGGGAGAACTTGTTTTGCCAGTTGCAGAATATAGTCACAACAAGGGGTGTTCAGTGACAGGAGGTTATGTGTATCGTGGAAAATCTATAAAAGAGCTGCAAGGAAAGTATGTGTTCGGGGATTTTTGTACTGGTACCTTATGGACAGTGGATAAAGAAAAGAATTTTAAAATGCAAAAGCTCATGGATTCGGATTTAAATATTAGTTCTTTTGGTGAAGATTCAAATGCTGAGTTATATGTAGTCGATTATCGTAGTTCAATATATAAGCTGAGCCCATAGTATTGTGCGCATAAAAATATACTTATACTTAACTGTACTTATATCAATAGCAATGTTTAGCTTTTCAAATGCAAATGAACTAGAAGTAGGTTTGCCTGCCCCTAGTTTTGAATTATTAGATCAAACAAATAGCTCTCACAATCTAAATGATTATAGAGGGAAGTGGGTTGTATTATATTTTTATCCTAAAGATGATACTCCGGGATGCACAAAAGAAGCATGTGAATTTCGTGATGACATTGCTATTTTACAAAGCATGAATGTACAAGTTTTTGGTATAAGTGTAGATAGTACTGCCAGCCATGAAAAGTTTGCTAATAAATACAGTCTTCAATTTCCTCTTCTTGCTGATGTGCAAGGATCTGTTGCAAAAAGTTACGGTTCTTTGACTAAAATAGGACCAGTTAAGTTTGCAAAACGACATACTTTTATAATTGACCCAGCAGGAAAAATCGCAAAGATTTACCATAAAGTGAAACCAGCAGTTCACAGTGACGAAGTTATTGCAGATTTAAAAAATCTGCAACAAACACAAGATTAAATCTGATAGAATCTACTCCATAAAATCTAAACTCACTAAAGGTGCCCTTGGTTTTAGTAATTTGTGCTTAAGCGCAAGGGTGAAACAGGGAAGTCTGTGAAAAACAGACGCTGCCCCCGCAACGGTGATTGAGTGTAAGCAAGTTAAAATACCACTGTGTTTATTTAACATGGGAAGGTAGCTTGCCTAGTTTATAAACTACTCATCAGCCCGGAGACCGGCCTTTTAGTGTTTCCCTTTTTTAGGGATAAAGTAATGAGTTGCGGCGGGCGGCTCCAGCTGAAGTCTATATACGTAAGCATACTTACGTACTTCACTGTGCACCCGCTATAAAAATAATTAGGTGGTGCAAATGAAATTCAAAACAATAGTAATAGTCATAATGGTGTTTGTGAGCAGTGTAGTTCACTCGGCAGATGAAGTCGTGGTAACTCCTACAAGATATGGCCAGCTAATTGAAGAAGTGGTGCCTTCAGTGATTGTTATTGACCGTGAAACGATCAGGCGCAATCAATCTGCAGACATTGCTGATTTATTGAGATGGCATGCAGGATTAGATATTGGCCGCACAGGTGGCTTTGGTCAACAAGCTTCAGTATTTATACGAGGTACAAATAGCAATCATACTGCAGTTCTTATTAATGGAATTAAAATGAATTCAGCAACTACGGGTGCAGCAGCCTTAGAAATGATTAATACGTCCGTAATTGAACGTATTGAGATAATAAAAGGTGCACGTTCCACCGTATACGGATCGGAAGCCATTGGAGGAGTGATAAATATAATTACGTCTGGTGAAAAAAAACCAAATAATCTAGCGATGCATATTTCTAATGGTAGATATTCCACTACTGAACAAGGCGTTGATGTTGAATATGGTAATACATATTTACAAACTAATTTTTCAGCAAATCGTTTTGATACCGATGGATACCCGACTACCGAAACATCTAACACAGATCATGGGCATGATAAAGATACTTTTGATTTTAATTTGAATACTTCGTTAGGCAATGCTGGTATTGGCTTTAGTTTTTGGCAAGCAGATGGGAATGTGGAATATGATGGTTTTAGTATAGATCTAGACCAAGATAGAAAAAATAATGTTTTAAATACAAAAGTAAACTTTCCTTTATCAGAAAGCTGGCAGTCTTCTTTCTTAATTTCAAAAGTAAAAGATGAAACTAGACAGAACCAAACTAATTTTTTAGGTGACAAAGATTTTGCATTTACGGACCGAGTTGTTTTTGACTGGAAAAATGATATTTCTCTATTCGATAATATTTTAACTTTCGGAATTTCTAAAACAGATGAAGACACAGAATCCCTGTCATTTGGAACACGCTATAAAGAAAGTACTGATATATATTCTGTCTATCTGCATAATCAGTATATAAAAGATAAACATACTTTATTTACTTCCACTCGATACACAGATCATGAAGATTTTGATAATGCTATCACATGGAATCTAGAATACGGTTATAACATAACTGATCAATTTCAATTTATTGCTAGTGCAGGGACTGGCTTTAGAGCACCTGACAGTAATGCACGCTTTGGATTTGGCGGCAACTCTGAGCTTAGAGAAGAAAATTCACGAACATTAGAATTAGGTGTAAATTATCACTTTAATTCTGATACCCAGGCATCACTACGTGCTTATGAAAATAAAATTGAAGATTTGATCGAGACGATATTAATTGACCCTAGCGCATTTATTTTTGAAAATCGTAATGTAGCTGATGCTCGTATTAGGGGATTAGAGGCTTCGTTTAATCATCGAACTGACCGTTGGTCTATGGTTGTGGAAGGGGTAATACAAAACCCACGTAATGAGTCCGAAGATTCACCTTTACTACGACGGGCCAAAAAATCTTTAACTGCATCTTTGCAGTATAATAATGAGCGCTATTTTATTTTGTTAAATGGTTTGTTTACATCAGAACGTAGAGATTTTGGAGATGAGGTTTTGCCAGGCTATGGATTAGTAAATTTATCGGCAGGTATGAATTTTTCCAATGCAACGTTATCTTTAAAAGTAGATAATCTATTTGATAAAGATTATGAACTGGCATCTGGATTTAATACTCCAGGACAGTCTGTATTTGCTGAGTTAAGGCTTGACTTTGGAGATAAAAATTAAAATACATACGTGAAACAATGTCTAATCGAATAACAAAGATTTATACCAAGACTGGAGATAAGGGTGAAACTGGTTTGTCTAGAGGTAAACGTGTTCGTAAAAATTGTCCAGAAATTCAAGCAATAGGTGATGTAGATGAACTTAATTCAGTACTAGGCATGCTGCTTGCTTATGATATCCCTGATGATTTAAGGACTGTTTTTTTAAAAATTCAGCATCAGCTTTTTGACTTGGGCGCACAATTAAATTGTGCAGACTATGATTTAATATCAGAGGGAATGATTGAGCAATTAGAAGTGTGTATAGATCAGTATAATGAAGATTTACCACCTCTTAAAAATTTTATCTTACCTGGAGGAAGTATTGCGTCCTCCACATGTCACTTGGCTAGAGCAGTATGTAGGCGTGCTGAGCGTAGTGTAGTTGCTTTGGGGCAAAATCTTGAACTTGATCAGAATATACAGATTTATTTAAACAGATTATCAGACTTTTTATTTGTAGCTTCTCGAGTTTTATCTAGATATGCGGATAAAAATGAAACTTTATGGGATAGCAATCGCTAATTTGAAAGGAGTAAATTATTCGAATAGGTGTTGATTTAGGCGGCACTAAAATTGAAATTTTAGTGCTCGACCAAGACGGTAAAGAGCTGTTGCGTGATCGAGTTGCGACACCAAAGAATAACTATAATGCAACGATAGAATCTATAGCTGAATTGATTACTGAAGCAGAAAATTCAGTTCGTCAGCATTGTGAGGTTGGAATATGCACGCCTGGGTCATTGTCGCCCGCTACAAATCTATTAAGAAATTCAAACAGTATTTGTCTTAATGACAAGCCATTTAAGCAAGATTTAGAACAAGTGATTGGAAGGGAAATTCGTATTGCCAATGATGCAAATTGTTTTGCTTTATCTGAAGCAATAGATGGGGCAGCCTGCGATGCTGATGTAGTCTTTGGTGTAATTGTAGGTACAGGCACAGGGGCAGGGATTGTTGTAGATAAGAGAGTGCTAAGTGGTGCAAATAACATTGCTGGTGAATGGGGGCATAACCCGCTGCCGTGGCCTGAAAAGGGAGAGCTCAGTCTTACAAAGTGCTGGTGTGGCCAGTATGGATGTATTGAAACCTTTTTATCAGGCCCTGGTTTAGAACATGATTATGAAAGAACCACACACAAAAAATTGACTGTAGAAAAGATAGTAAGGCTAGCAAAAGAAGGGGATGTTTTTGCAGAGAAAGTGTTGCAATGTTACGAGCAACGGATGGCAAAAAGCCTAGCACATATAATTAATATATTAGATCCTGATGTAATTGTGTTAGGTGGTGGAATTTCAAATCTTAAACGTTTATATGTAAACGTGCCTAAAATTTGGCATCAATGGGTATTCTCCGACTACATAGCCACAAAGCTGTTAGCACCAAAATTTGGGGATTCAAGCGGTGTAAGGGGTGCAGCTTGGTTGTGGGGCTAAAGCAAAATTAAATAGTAACGAAGTAAATAAAAGTTGAACAAGTACTGAATTAAAATAATTTTTTAATCTAATGATTAGGATTTGCCAAATATATAACCATATATTTTATATGGTTACGAGATCTGAGTCCATTTATCATAAAAAACACTAATAAAATCAGGGGACAATGTGAAAGGCCTCACAACCCAACTATCGTAACGAATTTACTATATCATTGTTGTTCCATATACAAATTATGGTTTAGATATAGTTGAAAATTGATAATCATTTCAATTCAATGAACTAAGTTTTTGAGCTTGGCTCGAATCTTTAAGGCAATAAATAATTTGTTCATTAGCAATATTTTAGAAAATACGCACACAATAAACTTAGGTATGTGAGTTATAACTAATAACTGGGTTTCATGAAGGAGAGAGTAATGATTATTAATGCATTAGATTTGTGCCCAAAACTAGGGTGGCCATACATTATATGTAATATAAAACTAACCCTAGTAAAAATAACTTGCATATTAATATGTTTGTTAACTGTATTGCCATTGCTTGCGTCAGCTTCTGATGAAAAGTTTTCTGGTGCTTCCACCGCACCTGATGATTATAGAATTGGACCGGAAGATGTTTTATTTATTTCTGTCTGGAAAGAGGAAGAACTGCAACGAGAAGTACTTGTCAGGCCTGACGGTGGTATATCTTTTCCTTTAGCAGGTAATATATTAGTTGCAGGTAAAACACCGCTTGAAGTAGAGAAAGAAATTACGGCTAAAGTACAAAATTATATTCCAGAGGCAGTGGTAACTGTGTCTGTAAAGAGTGTTTCAGGATATACGATTTTTGTGAATGGGAAGGTGAAAAAACCAGGAAAATTTGTCGTAGGTAGATATATGGATGTCATGCAAGCAATCACACTTGCTGGTGGTTTGGATACATTTGCTGACGAGGATAAAATTAAAGTTATTAGAAGGCAAAATGGAAAACAGGTAGTCCATCCATTTAAGTATAACGAAGTAAAACGGGGTAATAATCTAGATCAAAATATTATATTACAGAGTGGTGATGTAATTGTAGTGCCATAGCTTACACATAATTAATTATCTATAAGCTGTGAATTTTATTCTAAATAATTGAGTAATATATTGTGAATATAAAAATAAAAAATAAAATAACACGAAAATATTTAAATTCTTTTTTTACCTATTTTTTTGTTGCATCCGGGCTATTTATTATTGGTACAGCTAATGCAGCAGTTTGGTTATTTGATCCAACGGTGACACTTGAACAAGAGTATGATGACAATTATAGGCTAGCAACGGAATCATCAAATGAAGATGAAGTTTGGACAACTACTTTAACTGGTGAATTGGCAATAAAAGGAAAATCAGAACGTGCTGATTTGGAGGCTTTAATACGTTTAGATGCTGTAGATTACAATGGTGATGATGACGATTTAGATGATAGAAATAATCAGTTTTTAGCCTTATCATCAAAATATAAACTTAGCGAACGTGACAGTGTTTCGTTAGCTGCAAATCTCAATCGTGATTCAATACTTAGAAATGGAATTATTGAAATAGAACCTGAAGATGTCGTAATTGATGATGATGGAGTTATACAGCCGGATGGAGACATCGACACAGTATTGGTTCAACAGAATGTAAGACGTACTCGCACTAATGTAAGAACAAATTGGCAACATCGACTAAGTGAAAAGACAAGCGCAGGTTTGGGATATGCATATAGAGATGAGTCATTTAGTGATGATAGTGGGACCGGGTTGGTTGAGTCTGAAAGGCACTCATTAAGTGCAAATATCACTAAAAAAATAACTGAAAAAGATAAAATAACAGGAAGAATTAGTTCTATCTATTTTCGTCCAGATAGTGACCGGGATGTAGATACACTCGAAGCGCGCTTAAAGTGGATTCATGATTTTTCTGAAGCTTTTCAAATGGATTTTTCATTGGGTGTAAGAGAGTCAGACTTTGATAATGCTCCAAAAAGTAGTGATACAGGTTTTGTAGCAAATATTGGTGCTAAGAAACGAGTTGGTCTTACTACCTATAGATTTAATCTCGAAAGACGAGTGCGGCCTAGTGCTTCAGGGAATGAGGTTGAATCAGATGAAGTTACACTTAGTGTGAAACGAAGAATTACTGAAACGATGAATTTTAGATTTGCGGGTAGATTTTTTGATACAGAATCAACTGATGACTCGAACTCAAGAAATAACCGTGAATTTTTTACACTGAGCCCAGTACTATCTTGGCGTTTTTCGCCTTCATGGGTAGCGAGAGCGTCATACGAATATAGAGAAAGAGATTTAGATAATGGCGGAAGTGGTGACAGCAATAGTGCTTTTTTCAGTATAAGCTATTCACCGCCTCGACAATTTTAAATTAGTTAATTATCACGACAAGAAATTAGTATGAATAGTACAAATGCAAATGAAGTAAATAGTAATTTTCATATACTGCGCATTGAAGATTATATTGCAATAATCAAGCGTCGAAAATTAGCATTTATAATTCCTTTCTTAATTGTTTTTATAGCAGGTGTTTTACTTGCTTATTTTTTACCTTCAATTTATCGCTCAGAAGCGACTATCTTAATTGAACGCCAAGAAATACCAAAAGATCTTGTTGAAACAACAGTAACTGGTTATGTGCAAGAGAGGATTGA
Source organism: Gammaproteobacteria bacterium (assembly GCA_965223115.1). Lineage (GTDB taxonomy): Bacteria > Pseudomonadota > Gammaproteobacteria > UBA4575 > UBA4575 > CBDCUI01. The sequence continues at coordinate 1,938,814 of OZ244982.1, read as the reverse complement.
AGGAATAAGCAAAAGGTTACTAACACGAGATAATCTTTGGAATATAGCACAGACGCTGGATCTCTATCCAGATGAGAGAGGTGATGAAAATCGTTATGAAATAGTGTCTGAAATGCGAGAAAATATAGGTGTTCAAATGCTAGATGTGAAAACTAGCGAGCCTGAACAAGTGAGACAAGGTATTGCCACAATTGCATTTACAGTGTCGTTTGAAGCAGAAAATCCTTATGATGCACAAAAAGTAGCAAATCAATTAGCGTTACTTTATATCGAAGAGAATAAGCGGATGCGTTCGCAACACGCTGAGGAAGTATCAAAATTTTTGGAAGCAGAAGGTGAGCGCTTAAGTGTACAAATTACCGAGCTCGAAAAGAAACTGGCAGAATTTAAACAGTCTCAGCAGTCACAACTTCCCGAGCTTATGAATTTAAACTTACAGCTATTTGAAAAAACTGATAATGAAATAGAAAGAACAAAAGAACAAATTCGTGCGTTGGATGATCGTATAATTGCATTGCAAGCTGAGCTAGCAATTACGAAGCCTAATCAAGATATAGTTAATGAAACTGGTGAAAAGATATTAACAGGTAGTGAGCGTCTTAGTTTGTTGACTGCAGAATATCTACGTCTTTCTTCTAGATATTCGGCGAAACACCCTGATCTTATTAAGCTTAGAAGGGAAATTGAAGCTTTGGGTGGTGAAAACGATGTAAGTGGTGTAACGGCATTGATCGAAAAACTTACAGTACTAAAGGATAAGTTGTCTAAAACTAGGCAGAAGTATTCAGATGATCACCCTGATGTTTTAAGTTTAAAGAAAGCTGTAGCAGCTGTTGAAAGAGGGTTGCAAACTGCAACTGTATCACCCAGCAAGTCGTCTATTGCATCTAGTGCGCCAGATAATCCTCGTTATGTTTCCTTGCGTACTCAGCTAGATGCTGCGCTAGGAAATCTAAAGTCTGAAAAATCTAAACTTGCTCAATTAAATGATAAATTGAAAGAATATGAAACAAGACTATTTAAAACACCTGTCGTGGAACGTGATTATAAGCTGCTTTCGCGAGATTATGATAATGCTAAGAAAAAATATAGTGAGATAAAAAATAAACAATTAGAGGCTAGGTTAGCTATTGATTTGGAGTCTAGTAGTAAAGGTGAAAATTTCACTATTGTACAGCCAGCATATCTGCCTAGCCTACCTGAACGTCCCAATCGTTTAGGCATATTGCTACTTGCATTTTTATTTGCAGGTGGGTGCGGTGTTGCAGCTATTACAGTTAGAGAATACACAGATCACACTATATATAGTGCTAGGGATTTGATAGATGTGTTTCGTGCTCCACCTCTTGTATCTGTGCCAAATATTAGTGGTTAAAGATCATTATGACGCTATTACACATCATTGTTTGCTGGCAATATTGAAATGATGAGCTTTAAGTAAACTAACTAAAGGTCACAAGAGTTATCTAAGCGGTTGTGAAAAGCTTCTACACAGTCACTATAATATTAAGCCTATATAGTATGATATATGCAAATTATAGATTATTCATCATAGGAAGAGTTAACTTGTATCTTTAAGATTTTTTGCATGGAAATTTAATAATGAGTCGAATTTCAAAAGCGGTTGAGCTTGCAAGAAAAGAAGGAAATTTTCTTAATGGTGATGTTGAAGCTAACGAGATCAATCGTGTTAGCACATCACCATTCCATGCAACAAATTTACAGAAAGTAGAAACAGATATAAATGTATTGAAAAAGAATCATGTTTTATCTGCTGTAGAAGATGACAAAATACTAGATACATATCGTTTACTTCGTACTCGGGTGTTACGGCGCATGCGACAAAACAAGTGGAAAAGTCTTGGTATAACAAGTGCAGGTAAAAATGACGGTAAAACGATAACTGCGATAAATTTAGGAATCAGTATCGCAATGAAACAAAACCATACGGTTGTTATTGTAGATGCAGATTTTAGAAATCCAAGTATCAGTAAAGCTTTTGGTTTCGAACCTGAATTAGGCTTATCAGATTATTTAACGTCTGATATCTCATTGGATAAAGTTTTAATAAACCCGGGTATCGAGGGTTTAGTGCTTCTCCCTGGGAGCAAGCACCCTCACTCATCATCAGAACTACTATCTTCATTAAAAATGACGCGCTTGGCAAAAGATCTAAAAATGCGTTATCAATCACAGATTATTATTTATGATTTACCTCCTGTGCTTGTGGGTGATGATGTAGCCGCTTTTGCGCCTAATTTAGACTCAGTGTTGCTAGTTGTTGAAGAAGGTAGTACAGACAAGCGACATCTTAAGAAATCAATAGATTTATTAGAGGGTGTTGAAATAATTGGGACGATACTGAACAAATCAAATGATGGCACACATAATGGCGATTATTATTATTAATGACTTTTAAAAGTCATTAATAATTAATTAAAAATATTGTAGTTTAACCTTAACTATTTGTTGTTCAGCTTAAAATAATTTAAGAATATATATTGAAGTATGTTATGTGCACATACTTCAATTAACTAATATTCTAAATTTTACTTATTTAAATTAACGGGAAACAAGTATTAGGTAATTATATGAAAGCGGTAATATTAGCAGGTGGTTTAGGGACAAGGATATCTGAAGAAACCACTGTCAAACCCAAACCAATGGTAGAAATTGGTGGGCAGCCAATTCTGTGGCACATAATGAAAATTTACTCGAGCCATGGGGTTAATGATTTTATTATTTGTTGTGGTTATAAAGGACATGTAATAAAGGAGTATTTTGCTAACTATTCCTTACACCGTTCTGATGTTACATTTGACTTTAGAAATAATAAAACAAAGATTCATGCAAATAATTCTGAACCTTGGACTGTGACGCTCGTCGATACGGGCCCAACCACAATGACAGGTGGTAGGCTTAAAAGAGTTAAAAAATATATAGGAAATGAAACTTTTTGTTTTACCTATGGCGATGGACTTGCAGATATAAATATAAAAGAGCTTGTTGATTTTCATAAGCAACAAAATACTGCAGCAACATTAACTGCAACGCAGCCACCAGGTCGGTTTGGCGCATTTACACTTGGTCATGATCAAATGAAAATCACTTCTTTCCATGAAAAGCCAACAGGCGATGGGGCATGGATAAATGGTGGTTATTTCGTATTAGAACCTCAGGTTATTGATTATATCGAGGATGATGCGAGTGTCTGGGAACAAGAACCATTACAGGGTTTGGCACGGGACAGCATGTTGGCAGCTTACAAGCATTGTGGATTCTGGCAGCCAATGGATACATTGCGCGACAAGCATTACCTAGAGGGTCTTTGGGATGAAGGAAAAGCACCTTGGAAGACTTGGTAGTGTTTTGCTGAATTTACTAACTTTAAGACTCTAACATTGATTACTTCGGATTTTCTCGTCATTGGCGGTGGCATCATAGGCATATCCGTTGCTCGTGAACTCAAATCTAGATTCCCAGATTCAAAAATCTCGGTAATAGAAAAAGAAAGTTCAACTGGCTTGCATGCAAGTGGAAGAAATAGTGGGGTATTGCATGCCGGGTTTTATTATACAGCAGATACCCTTAAAGCACGATTTACACGTGATGGTAATAAATTACTGACAGAATATTGCCAGAATAAAAATTTACGTCTGAACAAATGTGGGAAATTGGTTGTTGCTAAGAATGAAGCTGAAGACGCAATGTTAGATGAGCTCATGCGAAGAGGGAATAATAATGGGGTGCAGTTGGAGTTAATAGATAAAAAAGACGCGTTATCTATAGAACCAAAAGTAAAAACCTTCAGTCGTGCTATTTACTCCCCAAATACTTCTACTGCAGATCCAAAAGAATTAATAAAGGCAATTGAGTCAGATGCAAAAGATGAAGGGATCGATATCTACAATAATCAAGGTTATATATCTGGAACAAATAAGCAAATAAAAACAAATAACTCAAAACACAGTGCAGCTTACGTTATAAATAGTGCAGGGCTTTATGCTGATCATATAGCAAAACAATTTGGATTTTCTGAGCACTATTCTATTTTGCCTTTTAAAGGTTTATATCTTAAATCAGACCAGCCTGCGGGCACGTATCGTACTAATATTTATCCTGTGCCTGATTTAGAAAATCCTTTTTTAGGTGTTCATTTTACGATACAGGTGGATGGCAAATTCAAAATAGGGCCTACTGCTATCCCAGCACTTTGGCGTGAACAATATAAAGGGATGTCTGGTTTTCAATATAAGGAATTGGTCGATATCGCGATTCGTTCCTTAGGTTTAATGGTGCATTCAGATTTTGGCTTTAAGCGACTAGCAGCAACAGAATTGTTGAAATATTCGCGTAAAAGGATGGTGGCTCTGGCAAGTGAATTAGTTAACGATATTGAGCCAAAAGCCTACAAAAAATGGGCAAAACCTGGAATTCGTGCACAGTTAATAGACCTTAAAAAACGTAAACTTGAAATGGATTTTGTATTGGAAGGCGATGAGAACTCTATGCATATCCTAAATGCAGTATCTCCTGGGTGGACATGCTCCATCCCGTTTTCTGCCTATGTTGTTGATGAAATTATGAGGAGACTAAATTGAGCACACGAAGAATTTTAGTGACAGGTAATATGGGCTATGTAGGTCCAGAGCTAGTAAAAAGATTACGCAGCAGCTATCCAGATGCTGAAATACTTGGTGTAGATATGGGTTATTTTGCGCATTGTTTTACTGGCGCAGAAGCTCTTCCCGAGCGGTATGTAACGCATCAATATTTTCAGGATGTCAGGCATATGGATGCGTCACTTCTTGAAGGAGTAGATGCAGTGGTTCATTTGGCTGCAATTTCAAATGACCCCATGGGTAATGCCTATGAAAAAGTTACTGCAGAAATAAATTATGAGTCGAGTGTTAATTTAGCAAAATTATCAAAACAGGCTGGTGTTAAAGCATTTGTATTTGCATCCAGTTGCAGTGTTTATGGATACGCTGAAGGGGATGCGAGAGATGAAAATTCTGAATTGAATCCATTAACCGCCTATGCAAAGTCAAAAATTAATACAGAAAACTCAACACAAGAGCTTGCTGATAAAGGCTTTACAATTACCAGTTTGCGCTTTCCTACGGCATGCGGCATGAGTGATCGTTTACGACTTGATCTAGTGCTTAATGATTTTGTGGCTTCTGCTGTGGCGACAAATCGAATTACTATATTGAGTGATGGAACACCTTGGCGACCTTTGATCGATATAAAAGATATGGCACGTGCAATTGATTGGGCAATTTCTCGCAAAGCAGATCAAGATACACAGTTTTTGGCTATTAATGCAGGTCGTACTGAATGGAACTATCAAGTTAAAGATCTTGCAGAGGCAGTTAAAAGTCTTATGCCAAATGTTGAGATCGATATTAATCAGGAAGCAGCCCCTGATAAACGATCTTATCGCGTTGACTTTAGTAAGTATGCAAGCTTAGCACCTGATCATTTGCCGCAGGTTGATTTGATGCAATCAATTAAAGAATTAAAACAAGGTCTTGAGAAGATGTGCTTCGATAATTCTAATTTTAGAGAATCGCAATTTATGCGTTTGAAAGTTTTAGCTGCACATAGAGAACAAGGTCGGCTTAATGAACAACTTGAATGGGTATAGTTCATCTAAATGTTAATTTGTCAGATTGTGAAGTAAGGAAAAATAAATGCAATTTACAAAAACAGGGCTTGAAGGCGCGTTCATTATTGATATTCAAGAAATTTCTGACCCACGCGGTTTTTTTGCACGAGGCTGGTGTCAGCGAGAATTTGAGGAAAACGGCATAACTGCCAATATCTCTCAAGCGAATATTTCCTTTAATCGTGAAAAGGGTACTTTGCGTGGTTTGCACTATCAAAAAGCTCCATATGAAGAAGCTAAACTAGTACGCTGTACTAAAGGCGCTATCTTTGATGTAGCTGTGGATATACGACCTGATTCTTCTACCTTTGGAAAGTGGGTAGGAGCTGAATTAACTGCCCAGAATCATCGTATGCTTTTAGTGCCTGAAGGATTTGCGCATGGGTTTCAGACACTAGAAGATAATACCGAAGTCTTCTATCAAGTATCGGAGTTTTATACCCCGGAATCTGAAGGAGGTGCGCGTTATGATGATCCAGCTTTTGGAATAAATTGGCCAATTGAAGTCTCTGTTCTTTCAGATAAAGATGCGAATTGGCCACCTATCAAAGGTTGACTAGGAATATTTTTTAATGACCTAATTGTTTTGATTCATTCAATTAAGGTTAATATTTGGGAAAAATAAAATGATTATTGTCGATACCGCTCTTAAACAACGTGAAGAAAATAATGATCCGATCCGAGTCGGAATGATTGGTGCAGGGTTCATGGGGAGAGGAATAGCTTTACAAATGTTAAATGTTGTTCCAGGAATGGAATTGGTAGCAATCTATAATCGATCAATAAAAGGTGCGGTCCGTGCTTACAATGAAGCAGGATGTGAAGACCCTATTCAAGTAGATTCATTACAGAAATTAGAAGATACGATTAGTAAAGGTAAATATGCTGTTACCGAAGATGAGATGTTGCTGTGCCAATCCGAGCAGATTGATGTCATTATTGAAGTAACAGGTACCATTGAGTTAGGTGCGAAGGTTTCTTTAGAGGCCATTAAGTATGGTAAACATGTAGTGGTGATGAATGCCGAGCTTGATGGAACATTGGGGCCGATTTTAAAACATTATGCAGATAAGGCTGGAGTTGTGTTCACGAATGCAGATGGTGATCAACCTGGTGTTATCATGAATCTATATAGATTTGTAAAAGGTATAGGAGTTAAACCTGTACTTTGTGGAAATATTAAAGGATTGCAAGATCCGTATCGTAACCCCACAACCCAAGAAGGTTTTGCAAAACAGTGGGGTCAAAAACCACATATGGTTACGTCATTTGCTGACGGTACTAAGATCTCATTCGAGCAAGCGATTGTTGCAAATGCGACAAACATGCGTGTGGGTAAGCGAGGTATGTATGGCCCAACCGTTGAGTCGGGCACACCACTTAAAGAAGTTGTCGATTTATATCCAAGTGAAGCACTACTGAGTGGTAATGGCATCGTAGACTATGTTGTTGGTGCCGAACCGGGACCAGGAGTATTTGTGTTAGGCACACATGATCATCCACAGCAGCAACATTATCTTAATTTATATAAATTAGGTGAAGGACCTTTTTATGTCTTTTATACGCCTTATCATTTGTGTCATTTTGAAGTGCATAATACTGTGGCACGTGCAGCATTATTTCATGATGCAGCGCTTACTCCATTAGCAGGGCCACAAGTTGATGTTGTGGCGACAGCTAAAATTGATTTGAAAGAAGGTGAAATATTAGATGGTATGGGTTATTACATGACATACGGTGAGGCTGAGAATTCAGATATAACCAATGCGCAACAACTATTGCCTATGGGTTTGGCAGAAGGATGTAAGCTAAAAACAGATATACCTAAAGACAAAACTCTAACCTACGATGATGTAATTCTTCCTAAAGGTAGGCTCTGTGATCAGTTAAGAAGCGAACAAATCGATCTTTTTAGAGATGCAATGCCGATATCGGCACATGGTTGATATTAGATGAGTCCAGATTCTAATAATTTTCAGGAGATTAAGATCCGACCTGCAAAAGGTTGGCAACTCATTAATCTTAAAGAACTTGCTGAGTATCGAGATCTCTTTTATTTTCTTGTGTGGAGAGATATTAAGGCTTTATATGCACAAACCATACTTGGATTTTCTTGGGCAATATTAGCGCCCTTAATTCAGATATTAATCTTTAATGTCATATTTGGAAAAGTTGCAAAAATTGACACAGATGGGTATCCAAATTTTCTCTACTATACTATGACGATGATACCTTGGGTATACATGTCGAATGCTCTTACTATGTCAAGCCAAAGCTTGGTTGTAAATAGTCAGATGCTCGGAAAAATATATTTTCCAAGATTGATTTACCCGGTTATCTCTATTATTTCTAAGCTTGTTGATTTTTTTATATCTTTCATCTTCGTATTAATACCAGTACTTGTGTACTACAGCATATATAATAGCGAGTTTAAAGATATAATTAACTTAAGTTGGAGTATTTTGTACTTGCCAATCTTTTTGTTAATGATGATGGTTGTACCTGCAGCTTTAGGTATTTGGTTATCAGCTTTAGCAATTCGTTATAGGGACGTTAAATTTGCAATGAGATTTGCAATTGCATTATTGATGTATACAGCCCCAATTATTTACCCTATTTCAAGTATTCCTGAAAGTTATCGATTGGCATACTCGCTAAATCCAATAGTAGCAGTCATTGAAGGCTTTCGTTCTTGTTTGCTTGGACTGCCGGTCCCATGGGAGTACGTAATACCAGGTATTATTACAGGAACAATTTTATTAGTTTTAGGCGCACTTTATTTTAAACGCATGGAACATGTATTTGTTGATGTAATTTGAATGAATAAGAGTAAATTACTTCTGTTAGTTAAATACCTTTCCTTTATTGGATAGCCACTATGTCTAATTATAATTTATCTCAAGACAAAAAAGTTGCAATAGAGGTTAATGGTGTCAGTAAATTTTATCGTTTAGGCGCAAAACAAGACGATCAAGACTCTATTATATCTTCATTTCTCAGTGCTATAAAAAATCCACTTAAAAATTATAAAAAATATCGTTCACTTTATAATTTTAAAGATGTTACATCTGATTATATTCCCGATAATGTTTTACAGGCGCTTACAGATGTGTCTTTCTCAGTCAACGCTGGGGAAAGAGTGGGGATTATAGGTTCAAACGGAGCAGGTAAGTCTACAATATTAAAGGTTTTGTCGAGGATAACACAACCGACATATGGTAATGCTGTTATTAGAGGCAGAATTTCAAGCCTATTAGAAGTTGGGACTGGCTTTCATCCTGAATTAAGCGGTCGTGAAAATATATATTTAAATGCCACGATCTTGGGTATGAGGAAAAGAGAAGTTGACCGAAAATTTGATGATATTGTGGCTTTTGCAGGAGTTGAAAAGTTTTTAGATACACCCGTTAAGCGTTATTCAAGCGGTATGAAAGTGAGATTGGCATTCGCTGTAGCTGCAAACTTAGAACCAGAGATATTGATTGTTGATGAGGTACTAGCCGTAGGTGATGCTGAGTTTCAGCAAAAATGTCTCAATAAGATGGAGGACGTTGGCAAGTCGGGACGTACGGTGCTATTTGTAAGTCATAATATGGGCGCAATAAGTCGTTTATGTGATCGGGTTATATGGCTAAATAAAGGTCGTATTGTACAGGATGGTGATGCTGATGAAGTAATAGCAGCTTATTTAAATGCAGGTACTAGCGGACATGCTACTTGGGTTTTTGATGGGATAAAACAAAAAGATAAAGATGCTGAAATCACTAAAGCACAATTACTAGATACAAATACTAAGGAACCTACTGTTTTAACTGATTTCAATAAAGCTATTGAAGTTGAAGTTGAGTACGATATTTATAGAATGTGTCGAAATATGTCGATAATGATACGTGTCATAGATGCTCAAGGAAATATTATATTTACTTCTAGAGATACTGATACAACAGAATGGAGAGATAGGCCTCGTGAAGTAGGTAGTTATGTTTCATCGTGTGAACTTCCAACTTATTTGAAGCCTGGAAGATATCATTTGACATTAGGTGTAATGCAAGGTGCAAAGAAAGTGGAAGTTCATGAAAATGTACTAGTTTTTGATGTAACGAGTATAGGTTGTCGTGCTAGCCCAACTCGTCAAGGTATTATTATGCCGTTTTTACAATGGCAGGTGACAAGCAAAAAAGATAGCTTGAGTAATGTAAAGTCGCTTCATATTAATCAACGCTGATTAATCAAGTAATGGTGTATTAAACTTAAAGACAAAAAAGTAATTGTTATCTACATACCAAGCGTCTGAAAATTCGATATACCTCATTTCGTAACTTCTTTGTGTACCTAGCTAGTGTGGCGATAGTGCGTTCTGTCATACTCAAGTGGGTTAGTGATAATTTATAGCCCAGCTCAGTAAGCCTACTATTTTTATTAAATGTTTTGACTATCTCTATCTGCTGTAATGGTGTTAGAGTCTGCTTCCATTTTTCCAGACTCTCTGTGCCAGGATTACGATTATAACTTTTTTTGTCGTACCAGATTTCATTTGAATTAACTGTGATAGCTTGTTCGCCAATATGTTCTTTTTCGCCTGGTGAACATAATTCTGGGTGCCACTCTAATTTTAAAAAAGCACATATCTTTTTAGTTATAGCTTCTGGTTCACTAGTTAAATCTTCATATCGTATCGTTAATAGTCTATTTGGTACGTTATCGATTGCATCAAAACCTTTATTAAGACATTGTTTAACACAATGGATAGCAGCATCTATGTTGCGTGTTTGTTTTGGGGGTACTTGTCCTTTTTGAGAAGCTTTCTTCCCTACCTCAAGCAATGAAGCAATAGTGGCGCGTGGGTCACGTACGATATGAATGAAATGTGCTTCTGGAAGCACTTCTGCAAGTTCAGTGAAAACTAAAATTGACTCTGGAGTTTTTTCGCATAGCAAGGTAGTTTTTTTTCTGTCTGCAAAACGAATTAAAAAACCTTCAATCATTTCACGAATGCGATTATCTACATCTTCGTAAGAGCAAATTAAATTAATCCATTCACGGTCTAATGAAGTACGTAGTTTTTTTCGTAGTTCGATTATATCTGGAAGGTGTAAAAATTCTGGTCCACCTAAAATTTGTGGATGACAGTCAAGCATATTTTGTAGCAGTGTAGTACCAGAGCGGGGTGAGCCACCGATGATGATAAGACGGTTGCTTTGGCTTGGTGTATCCATTCAGTTTCCTTTTGTATCTAAATATAAGCAAATATTTCCATGTAAAATCATATAGTTATGCTTAATTATGTATTTAGAAAATGATAATTCTATTAATAAAATGTTTATTTACAGTTGTAAAGGCTTGCCCATAAAGATTATTTTTTTCGAAAGTTAGCCAGTCGAGTTAACCAAGTAATTAGAGCTAATTCAATTTTATTTTTTAATTTTGTTAAAAACTGAAGAAGCCAAAATATACGCAATTGTATTGAAGACAATGGGTAACCAAGTTCCTCCATTATGTCTTTATGATATAACCAAAATTCCTTATTATTTTGCGTGCCGGTCGAATTTGAGAGAAATTGATAATATGTACGTAGTCTTGCTTTTACTTCTCGGTCATATTCATTTTTTGTTAAGTAAGTTTGGCCATGTTTTATTAATAATCTAAAATTTTGTGGTAATAAAGTATTTAATGGTTTTGCAAGAGTAGATGTTGCGGAGGCTTCATGTCTGCGGACAAAAGTTAACACTTGATGAACAAAGCCAAAATCACAATCTTTTAATAACTCATACATTACGTCGACATCTGCTTCTAGGTTAGGGCCAGGATAAAATGGGTTTCTTTTGTGTATAAGATCTGAACGTATCATCAAGGCGCTTGGTGATAGAAATGGATAGATTTGTTTTAATAGTGACTGACGGCAGATCTCATGACCAGAGAAAACCTTTTTATATAAGGGCAGTCCATCACATGCTACTCGTTGTCCTTTTAGTGTGTATGATCCTATAACACCTGTAGTTGGATTTTGTTCACCAATTTCTATCATCGAATCTAAGCACTCAGGGAATAACATGTCATCAGCATGAACTACTTTGCAGTATTTGCTTTTCGGTGAGATTTTCTGCATAGCAGTATTCCAGTTATCCATAATTGGTAACACTTCATCATTTTTATAAATTTTGATCCGTTTATCGTTATCAGCATATTCTTGTATAATTTGTTGTGTACGATCAGTACTGCAATTGTTCAATACTATGTATTCCCAGTTATGATATGTTTGTGCCAAAACAGTTTCTATACATTCACGGAGATATGCCTCACCGTTATAAACTGGAGTGACTACACTGACTAGGGGTTGTTTGCTGGTCATTATTGATAATTTTACAGGATGTAAATAGCAAATATACCATCTATATATTGAAGGCCAAGGCAAGCCGTCACATTTTGATAACCAATTATATTAAAAATAACCATGAATAAGTCTGTAATAAGTAGGATAGTCCAAAGAATAAAAAAAGATGCCTACCCAGTTCAATTTGGCAGCTTTAATCGGGCGCTTGCAGCGAAATATAACAAAGTATCAAGCATGCATCGTACAGATAAATGTACTGTGATCATTTATCAGATGGGAAAAGTTGGCTCATCTACAGTTAAAGATTCGATTGAGCGTCTCAATTTACCGATCAATTTATATCATGTGCATGCTTTAACACATGAGAGATTGAAATGGTTACAAGATACTTTTAAGCATGCGTCGAAAATTAAAGGGAGGGCTGTTATTCATGACCATGTTGTAGAAGGTTTGTATCTTAGAAAGAAATTAGATGAGTCAGATCAACAAGATTGGAAAGTAATTACTTTAATACGTGATCCAATTTCAAGAAATATTTCTACTTTTTTTCAATCATTGGATATTTTTTTCCCTGAGTGGGTGAAAGAACACAACGCAAGCCAGAGAGCTTTACTAGAAAGAACAGACGAAATGATAGAGCTTTTTTTAAATGAGGCGAATCACGACCTTCCATTAATTTGGTTTGACAGTTATCTTAAGCCTGTATTTAATATCGATGTATATGACAAAAAATTTAATGCAGAAAAAGGCTATGAAACTTATACTAACGGACATACAAATCTGCTTCTGCTTAGATTAGAAAATCTTGATGATTGTGTAGCTGATGCGTTTAGAGAATTTCTTGATATTGAAGATTTTGATCTAAAAAAATCTAATATCTCGAGCGAGAAGTCATATTCAGATGCATATAATGAATTTAAAGATTCTATTAAACTCCCTGCATCTTATATTGATAAAATGTATTCTTCAAAATTTGTCCAACATTTTTATACCAAAAATGAAATAGAGCAGCTCAGGAACAAATGGGAACATTAAAAACAATTTTATTTTGATTCTGAAAGTTTTGTTTGCAAGTTTTTTAAACGTTTATTAAAACGATTTTTGATATTGAATCGTGTTAATGGATTTTCCATGTGTCGAGTAATATTCCGTTTAAATGATGGGTAAATATATTCATAACCAAAATATTCCATTATGTCATTATGTTGTTCAAGCACACTATTAATAATAAATAACTCTTTATTGTTGAGCCTATTAATTTTGTGTTTGTTAAAGTTAGTGATTTTACGGTGCTCTCTTCCAAATATTGAATGAATTTTTGGAGTGAAATCAATATCTAATACTTCAAGCTCAGGCATAAAATCTAAGATTTTCTTTCGAATTGATGGGGTATCGGTCACGAGATCTTCATAGGTAAAATAAATAATATTTTTCAATCGCTCAATATTATCTTTTTGAAATTTCGCGCAAAAAATCCAAAAATTAGTAGTTTCTAATAATGTTTTATATTCACGTCGATATATTCCTTCACAAGTAGCATAAGGATTACGAATCATGGCAATAAATTTACAAGGTTGAAATTCATGCTCAATTTCAAAAGCCCTTGTGAGATTTGGCGGACTTTTTTCTAGAAAAATGGGCTTATTGTGATCCCAGTGTTTTTCCCATTCTGCCCGAATTTTTTTCCATGGCATTTTCTTATCAGTGTTATATGGCTCGTCCCGCATAATAGGCTTTAGTTCATCTAAAAATTGTCCTTCTTTAGGTAGAATGGAAACATTAGGTGAGGTGCCGAGCAACCGCCATAGTACTGTAGAACCTGAATAAGGTGGGCATAGTACGAAAAGGAATTTTTTCATTTTTAAAATTTAAAAAGTTTAGTTAAATAAAGTGTTACTCAATTAGCCAGCTAAATTGCTTTGTTAAAATTAATACTTACTTCTATATTTAATCTTTTAAAGTTAGGTTTGATGAGAAATATGTAGTGTTGGTTAATAAGTTCTTTATATTGAGTTAATATATTTATAAATCTAATTATTATTAATTGCGTGCTACCAGTTCATGTCCTTCTCATAGCCTAGTCTGATTAAAAGTTTGCCGTAACGTTTTTTAAAATATTCTTTATGTTTATCTGTGTATACTTCTTTCCATTGTTCTAGCCGACCAGACCGTAAATGAGACTTTTTAGCGGTTTGCCCTAATTTTCTACCCGTTTTATTTTTGAAGCTATTTTGCTCTGCAAATTCTAATGACTTATTAATTGCATTTGAGTTAAATGCATAATGCTTAAAAATTTTATTAAAATTATATTGCTCATCTTTGATTAAATCTTCGTATTTAATTTCAAAACAATTTTCATTTTCATAATCCCAGTTTTCTATTTCTGGTATTGCAGATGTACGCTTCATTTCTGCAAGCATACCTTCTTCTTCAGATAGAGTATTTAGGTATTGTTGGTAACTTAGGTTCTTAAATTCATCTAGTGGCAATTCTGACCATTTTTGTTTTACTTTATCAGATAACTCTCCCATTGGGATTTGTGCCCAGGATTCGCGGGTCCAAAGATGGTAATGGTAGCCAGAGATAACAATATCTCGAGGATCACGTATTATGTGTGAAGCACGGTAGTTAGAAAATTTCGAGAGATCTATACGGCTGTGATTTTCAAAGATAATGTCATAATTTGTGTAAGAGAGGTTTTCGTTATACATACTGAAATTAAGGCCGTAATAGTTTGCAATTTTGCTAAGGATGCTATTAAACCATGAAGTGCCTGATTTATGGTGAGAGCAGTGAATTATTAATTTTCTATCGTTATTTTCAAAAGGATTTCTTAGCTTTCTTATTATAGGCGCTGTACTTTTCTCAAGCTTGGTGTCGAGTTTTTTTAATAAACGGTCCATGGTATTTTATTTAAGTAGCATTAATTTGTTACTTAAAAAATTTATAAAAATGTTGTTAGCGTATAGAGCTGAACTTCTAATTTTGAAAGCACCCATCCATCAATAATTATAGTTCGTTTTTTATTAAAATCTTCACGTTGAAGATTTCGTATTAGCGAATCCAAATTTGTATTATTATTTATCATATGTATTTTTAACTTTGGGTATTCAGTATATATATTGTTTAAAACTTGATTCATCGTTATTTCATTGTGTAATGATTTGATATAAGAATTGCCAATTATTTTTGCACTTGTATGGTCTTTTATTATTTTAGTTAATATATACGCGTGGACATGATCTCGGTCGTTTAGGGTTGCATCCCGTTTAGCCATAACAAACCCATGTGCTGGTAACATCCCTATCGCCATTAAAAGTCTTCGACGGATTTTATTAAAATTATAAGTCATTTTAACTTTTCCTTAATGTGATCAGATAATCTGATGGCTAAAGCAGTGATTGTAAGAGTTGGATTTGCATATCCAAAAGTCGGAAATACAGAACTGCCAGCTATATATAGATTAGAGATATCATGCACTTTGCTGTTTTTGTCAACAACACCTTGTCTCGGATCAGTATGCATCCTGGTTGTGCCCATATGATGCAGGCCGGGCGACATTTTTTCTCGTGGCCAAACCGAGCCATCATTGAAATCTAATTTCATTCTACCAAGGCTGTTGCTACCTAGTTCAGAAGCAATTATTTCCAAAGTTCTTATTAAACTTTTCTTTTCCTGTTCACTTATTTTCCAATCTAATATTACCCGACGTTGACCTAATGCATCATGTTCCTCGCCAAGTTTTACTCTGCTATCAGGATCTGGTACTAGCTCAGTCCAAGCGCCAATTTTTAGTAATTTCGCTTCTTTTGATTGATCATATTCAGAGCGAATTACATCATCCATATCTTTAAGGACGCGAAATAATTTACTTGCAAAGCTTTTTGCATTTTCTTTTTCTTTACTGTCTAACAGACTATCAAGTGCTTCAGTTCCGTCTGAGTATTTGCTCCAGTCAACTTCTTTTAAATGAACCCTGCTAGTTAAAAGTTCTTCATTTCTGCGAGTTTGAGGAGTAAGCGATAAAAATGCAGAAGCAGAAATTTTTTCTCGTGCACTGCGCTCATAAAGCTTAGTTGATTGGTTTGGATTACTTAATACTATAAAACCAAGATCGCTCAGATAGGGATGGTCTGCAAAGTAACGTCCTACTAAATCATGTTGATTGCCTAATCCAGATTTTTGAACTTTGTCTGATAAAAGTAATAATCTTGGATTTTCGATGCCCCCCATGGCAAGCACATATTTTTTTGCTGATACTGTAAAATATTTGTTTGTAAGCGTAGCAACATGAAGTTTTTCTACTTTATTGGCCAATTCATTAGTTTCAATTTCTACTGCATTTGCGTTGAGATAAGTATTTATATTTACTGCATCTGAAATTTCTGAACGATATAACTGACCAAATCTGGTAGGGGGGCTTTTTTGCAGCATTTGAGTCATTACTCTCTTGCTTGAAAAAGGAAGCTTTTGTAATTCAGAGGTTTCCCAATTATCAGGATTATAATCATACTTACCAAGTTCAAGAACTGGGTGGGCACGACGATAGTAAGGTGTTAATTCAGCTAAGCTAATAGGCCATCCGCTATTTGTAACCCAACTACGTTCTTCAAAATCATCTTCATCTAATGGCAGGCATATCCCTCCCCAATGATTAGTTGATCCTCCAAAAAATCGTAATCTGGCATTCTGCAAAGGCCAATAATTAAGGCCAACATTTTTGCCTTCATAAAGGGAATGAGTTTTTTGGTCGTAACCTAGATCCCCGCTTTCAAGTAAACAGATATCAATACTAGAATTGGCAAATTCCTTTGCAATAGTGAGTCCAGCAGCGCCTGCGCCTACTATACACAGGTCAGTATCAATACTGACATTATTAGCTAGTTCCTTTGCATCAATCAACATTTACATACCTTTGATGTATATCTATATTATGTTTAAAGTTTAACCTTAGTAAAATATAGTTGTATTGAATTTAATGTAATATTTATTTGTTAAATTATTCTAAATATATAGATTAAGCTGAAGTCTAGATATTTATTTCTATATTTAGTTTAGTAAAGCATGTTGTACTACTATTTTGAATATTTATACAGATAGTGTATCAAACTTAACTATTTGAATACTGTGAGAAAGTCAACGTTGTGATGAAATATAACACTGAAATTGCAACTATGATTGTATTCCAATATAAATTCATATCGTATTACTCAAAATAATTTAAGAGGATTTATAGATGTCCAGAAGTGAAAGATTGAAAAGACGTTGGGCGCGTTTCTGGATGCGATTTTCTGGATTAAGCTGTAGCGGTCGTTTAGCGGCTCGTTTAGCAGCTTGGACAATGCCTCCTTATTATGGATGTGTTCCACTTTCCAGATTAAATAGTAATGGTTTTTGCTCGCCAACAGCTAAAATTCATCATGCAAAATTAGACATTGGTGAACATTGTTTTATTGGCGATAGAGTGACTATATATCAGGATCGAGAAGGTGATGAAGTTAGGTTGTCCAATGGTGTGCATCTACATAACGATACTACAATTCAGACTGGGCAAGGTGGAGCAATTAATATAGGTACAAACACTCATTTACAGCCACGTTGCCAGCTTTCTGCCTATGTGGGTTCTATAAGTATAGGCTCGGGAGTTGAAATAGCACCGAATTGTGCGTTTTATTCTTATAATCATAATATGTTGCCGGAAATACCAATACGTGAACAATCTCTGTCATCAAGAGGAGATATTAAAATTGGAGATGACGCCTGGTTAGGTTATGGAGTAATAATTTTAGATGGAGTAAATATAGGAAAGGGCGCAGTAATTGGTGCAGGTTCTGTCGTTAAAGATGATATACCTGATAACGCAATTGCAGTGGGTATTCCTGCCCGAATCGTTAGTAATAGAAATAAATTAGCCTAATTTCTATCAAGAATATATATCTCGAGCACTACCCTTCGTCTTTTTGAATTTCATCAACAATTTTTAATTGCTGTTGCTCGTCTGCACTTATGATAAATCTAGGTTCAATAACCTCTTGGGGACTTAGCTCAATACGTGCATCTACTGCTATTTGTTTTTGATTTATTATTTCTGTATTTACAATGCTAGATGTTGCAGAACTGTAAAGTTTACTCAACATATTCGAGTAGGAAGGATTACTCAGAAGCCTGCTTTGTTTGTCTAAATATTTTCCTCCTAATAATTGTTTAATAGTAAAAGTATCCCCTTGGCTTAAAGCGTCAAGATACGTTACTACTATAGATCTAGCTTCATCATCAGAAATTATTACATTTTGATTTTGATCTTCTGCAAAACTTATTATTGAAAAGCTTGCTAGAAGAATGAAACTTGTGAGCATAATTTTTAATAGATAATTTCGCATTGCATAATTCTCCAAATTAAATGTGCTCATTATTCAACTACGATGACGATGTAATTTACCAGAGCACCACTAGCACCGGTTGCTTGGTTGCCGCCCAGTGTAATGGTTCCTGCACTATAACTATTGCTATACAAATCCAAGCTATTGCCACCACCTTGAGAAACGTTGATTTGAGAACCGGCAACTAAACTAAAGTTGTTGTTTAGCCAGTTTGGGATGGAAGTTGCACGATCATCATAGGCAACATAAACCGTCACATTGCGGTCTACGTCAAACTCAAGATAATTATTACTTGAATTTGAGCTGTCACTATTTGCAGTCATGATCCAAATACCGTTATTTAAGTTTAACCCACCAGGGATACTAGTTATCGTAAATGACTCATCTACATAATATTCATCGCCCACTTCAATCAAGTTTTGTTTGTTATAAGGCGCTACAGTTGACCCTTTAAGGTTTTCAAGTATGAAGATTGGGGGCACACATGGGTCTGTCGGCAATGTAGCTTCAGTTAAAATGTCATGCCAAAGTCTAGAAATAACAGCGTAGCCTAATCCGTTAGGGTGGTAGTTGTCTTCAAATAAACTAAAGCGGTTGGCTCCACTTAGGAAGCATTCAAATAAATTAGGACCAACACTGCGGTTAGTTAACTCATCAACGATGACTTGATTATATTCTTGAATAGTGTTGTTGCGCACGGTATTCAGTGGGTCTGAGAATGGTGTTGAGCTTGATGTTGTGCCAAATGAAGGTGGAGCTTGGGCCACGAAGGTAGATTTACCTGAAGTATTAATGTCATCAATAATATCTTGCATATTACCTTTATAGGTTCCATTGCATCCAGTGCCGCTGCATCCTAGACCACTTGGTATCGGCATTGATCCCGCCGCATCATTGGTACCCAAAAACATTAAAACTTGGTTGGTATCAGGGTTACGGGACAGTATTGAATCTAAACGTAAGTTTAGTGTTTCATCTGAATCGTCACCACCGATTCCTTCATTTACTACTAGGTGTGGATATCCTCGTGTTGAGGTAAGCGAATCATTAAGACTTGCTTGATAGCCTTGAAAGCCAAAGTTTCTACCATCTGCAGAGGCATTATCGGTTGCAAAATTATCTCTTGCACCATTAGTGAGGCTATCACCAATCGTTAAATAGCTATCTCCTTCAGTACCAATGACAGTATTAATGTCATTCGCGACTTCTGCACCACCTGAGTCAAGTAATTTTGCCTCTACAGTGTGTTCACCCTGTGCGACATTATTAAAGTTTCTTGAATAAGGTGATGTTGAATCAGTTTTTGTATTCGATCCATCCAGAATAAATCTTACACTGGCCCCTGCTGGTGGGTTAATGACTAATGCAGATGCAGTAATGTCATTACCAGTAATAATACTATGTGCGGTTGGAGTTGCTAATACTACACGCGGAGCACTGGTGGTTTGAAGATTAACGTTATCAAACCTTGAATTAGCCGCGCTATAGAGTGCAATGGTGCCTTGGGTAATACTATTATCCTCTACTATAAATAATGGGTCACCATCTAGCTCAACTAAAATCATTGAGCCGTCCACTGTAATTTTAAATTCAACGCTCTGACCAAAAATATAACCAATGGAATTGCTAGCAAGAGAGCTGAACTGTCCGCCTACTCGTTTCTCCAGGCGAGTAAAACCAAATCTAGAATCAAAGGTTAAGCGATAGTAGTTATTGATATCCTGGTAACGGAACATGATGCCAATGTCATCGCCTAAATCACCGCGTGGAATTACATCTATAGTGGCTTGGTAATCTTGTAATTGAAATCCATCATCGAGATAGCTGAATGATCCCAGATGATAAGATGCATTTAGATTGGCACTGCCTGTTCGTACTTGATTGAGTTGTCGATATTGATTGTTGCTTACAGTCCAGTTAGATGGATCCCCTGCCTCATCTCTCACTACCCAACCATTAGCATTACCATCATTGAAATTATCTGTAAACGGTAAGGTTATATTTCCGCTACCACCTTGCGGACTTTCTGCCGGACCTGTGCCCGTGGGGGTAAATGTGCTGTCCGTTGTAAGTAATAATTTATCCGCACGGAAACCATCTTCACGCATCCAGATATTTAAAGTGTGATTGCCTAAGGATGTTACGTCTATGGTTGCTACTTGTAGACTACCGCCAGAAACCTGAATCATATTCGACCAGTCCCAAGTTGCAGTAGTGAAATCATCAATGCGTTTACTTGAAGCCAGACCCTCTCCATCAAGGCCAACGTGCACTGAGTCACCGCCTAAATTCGGTCCGTAACCGCGTATCCACACATAGTGTGTACCCGTTGTGACAAATTCCACATCAAAATCCAAGCGTGGACTGTTGGTAACGTAATTATCTTTATTATTTGTGCCGCTATCCGGAGTCGCTTTCATCGCTTGGCCACCTGAAGCATTGCTAAAATTATTTAATGTCCAGTTATGTCCACCTTGTGAAACATTGTTATGAAAATTCTCAGCTTCCATCACCAGTAGGTTGCCACTGTCTGTGGACTGTTGGAATCGGTTGCCACCACCGCCACTGGTATTCACCGTCCAGGTAAAGGAAGTGCTATCCATGCCACCGTTGCCATCGTCGACGGTAATGGTAGGGTTAAACGTATTTGCCGTGGTTGCCGTCCCTGTGATAAGGCCTGTAGTGGAATTGATCGAGAGTCCATTGGGTAAGCCCGAAGCACTATACGTCAGCGTGTCGCCATCCGGATCATTGGCCTGAATCTGTAAGTTTACGCTGTCGTTCACGGTATTCGTTTGATTGCCAGGATTGGTGACGGTGGGAGGATTATTTCCGCCACCACCGCTTCCGGTGACGACAACCGTATCCAATCCAATCTTTTCACGCCCAGTAGAGGGGTTCGCACCCGTCACCGTAAAGCGTAAATATTTCGTACCACTGCTGGCAAAGGAAGTGGTCATCGCCAAGGTCGGGAAGCTGTTACTGGTATTACTGATGGTGTTGTTCATGGTACCGATCAGGGTGTACGGCCCAGCCAGCGCATCGGCTACATGCACTTCAAAAGTACCTCGGAACCGATTGAGATGATATTGCACATCAATATCATGCGAACCTGTCGCACTGATGGGGAGTTCAAATGTAATGAATTCTCCAATGGCATCACTGTTATATAAGAAATACGTGCCATTGGTGGCTTCCGGTCTGGAACCTATTTGATCCGTTGTGGTGCCATCACTGTCGGCAATGGTGAGGTTTTCAACCTCATAGGTGGTACTTGAACCGCCGCCACTGGTATTCACCGTCCAGGTAAAGGAAGTGCTATCCATGCCACCGTTGCCATCATCAACGGTAATGGTGGGGTTAAAGGTATTCGCCGTGGTGACCGTACCTGTGATAAGGCCCGTAGAGGAGTTGATCGAGAGTCCATTGGGTAAACCTGAATCACTATACGTCAGCGTGTCGCCATCGGGATCATTGGCCTGAATCTGTAGGCTGACGACATCACCAACCGTGTTGGTTTGATCCCCCGGATTAGTGACGGTAGGTGGATTGTTACCGCCACCACTTTGTGAGCTTTCTGCCGGCCCGGTGCCCGTAGGTACAAACCCACTGTCTGTTGTGAGTAATAACTTATCCGCACGGAACCCATCTTCACGCATCCAGATATTCAAAGTATGACTACCAGTGGTTGTTACATCAATAGTAGCGACTTGTAGCGTACCACCAGAAACTTGAATCATGTTCGACCAGTCCCAGGTTTGAACTGTGAAATCATCAATGCGTTTACTTGAAGCCAGACCCTCTCCATCTAGGCCAACGTGCACTGAGTCACCGCCCAAGTTGGGCCCATAGCCGCGCACCCATACATAATGTGTACCAGTAGTCACAAAATTCACATCAAAATCTAAACGTGGACTATTAGTTACGTAATTATCTTTATTATTTGTACCGCTATTTGGGGTGGCCTCCATCGCTTGTCCACCCGATGCAGCACCAGCATTAAAAAGTGTCCAATTGTGACCGCCTTGAGAAAGATTATTGTGGAAATTCTCCGCTTCCATGACTAACAAGTTGCCACTACCCGAGGATTGCTGAAATTGTGCAATAGCGGACCCTGTTATTGCATTGAAAAGCAATAACAATAATGCCCCTCCTAGCAGAGAAAATTTATATTTATTATTAGGCAAAACTTAAATTTTATTTACTGTAGTCATTCAAAATTTACTAGTAAAACTAACTAAATTATGTGACTGAAATCTCATCACGTAAACAAAAATTATATTAATAGCAATTAGTTTTTATGTTGTTGTAACTCAATATATATATCAGATTTTTATAGGAGTAAATTAAGTTTTTAAGACTTGATTTTAACTTATTGAGAAAAGGTGATTTTTTAAAAACTAATTTAGACCAGTAGTAATTAACTTACATTATAATAGGTTTTACTATGCAATTTTTTTATGAGTTACTTAGAAACAATTTATTTTTTAAGTTTATTGATAGATATTGTGAAGTTAAACACAGTATTTAAGAAATAGTTTTAGCTATTTAAAGCAATAGCAGAGCATTTATTTTATAAAAATAATATTAGGCTACTAGTTAAAGAATTTAAACCGGATTGGTTTATATTGATGTCAAATTTTCAGTTTTTTAAGATAACAACAAGAGAAAGCACCTTGATTAAAGGCGCTTTCTCATTGTGATTCGCCAACTTAGTTTTCCGTAACGACGATCGTATCCAATCCAATCTTTTCACGCCCAGTAGAGGGGTTCGCACCCGTCACCGTAAAGCGTAAATATTTCGTACCACTGCTGGCAAAAGAAGTGGTCATCGCCAAGGTCGGGAAGCTGTTACTGGTATTACTGATGGTGTTGTTCATAGTACCGATCAGGTTATAAGGTCCAGCCAGCGCCTCGGCTACATGCACTTCAAAAGTACCTCGGAACCGATTGAGATGATATTGCACATCAATATCATGCGAACCTGTCGCACTGATGGGGAGTTCAAATGTAATGAATTCTCCAATGGCATCACTGTTATATAAGAAATACGTGCCATTGGTGGCTTCCGGTCTGGAATTTATTTGATCCGTTGTGGTGCCATCACTGTCGGCAATGGTGAGGCTTTCAACCTCATAGGTCGTACCCGAACCGCCTACTGGATTCACCGTCCAAGTGAACATGGCATTTCCCATGCCGCCATTGCCATCATCCGCCATGATGGATGTGTTGAACGTATTCGCCGTGGTGACCGTACCTGTGATGAGGCCGGTGTTGGGGTCAATCGAGAGTCCATTGGGTAAACCCGAATCACTATACGTCAGCGTGTCGCCATCCAGATCATTGGCCTGAATCTGTAGGCTGACGACATCACCAACCGTGTTGGTTTGATCCCCCGGATTAGTGACGGTAGGCGGATTGTTACCCCCGCCACCACTGGTTTGAGTGACTTCAACCGTATCTAAACCTATTCGTTCATTACCGGTGGCCGGGTTAGAACCTGTCGCGGTAAAGCGTAAATACTTAATCCCGCTGCCCGAAAAGCTAGTAGCCATGGCTAATGTTGGGAAGCTACTGCCACTCGTTACCGTAGTATTCATGCTACCGATTAACGTGTACGGGCCCGCCAGAGAATCGGCGACGTGTACCTCAAAGGTGCCTCGGAACTTGCTGAGCTGATGCTTGACATCGATATCATAATTGCCTGCCGCACTAATCGGGATTTCAAATGTAATGAATTCTCCTATGGCATCACTTTCATATAAAAAGTAGGTGCCATTGGTGGCTCCATCCTTAGAGCGAATGGAAGAATTGGTCGTGCCATCACTATCCGCAACAGAAAGATTTTCAACTTCATAGGTGACACTTGATCCTCCGCCACTGGTATTCACCGTCCAGGTAAAGGTAACGTTATCGATGAAATTGCTCGTATCCTCTACGGTGACAGTGGTGGTGTAGTTTCCTTCAGTCGTCGTTGTTCCAGAGATTAAACCAGTATTGGTATTGATGCTTAAACCTGTGGGTAGGCCAAGCGCACTGTAGGTGATCATATCGCCATCCGGATCATTGGCTTGAATCTGGAGACTCACGATATCTCCTTCTGAATTCAGTTGACCTCCTGGGTTCGAAACTACTGGCGGGTTATTTCCTGTTCCGGTTGGATTAAATGGCTCAGGGAAAAATATGTAGACGCCTCCTGTTAGTCCTCCATTGTTATTTCTATTGCCATCTGCTGAAGCTGCAAAATCGTCTATACCATCGCCATCTAAATCGCCTAAGTGAGTAACTGCTTGACCAAGATTATCGTTTTTTCTGAGAGTGGTAAAATTATCGCTTCCTGATCGAATCATCTCATGAGATTTAACAGTACCGTTTTGATTGAGGTGTAGTATCCATAGTTCACCTGTATTGGTAGGAGATCCACTCGGGTCATCTGCATGTTCAGCACCTACTAGAAGATCAGGAATTCCATCACGATTACGATCGCCAACTGGAGACACAGATTGGCCAAATTCGTCTCCAGGCTCTAATAGGCCATTGAAGCCGCCGACAGTTTCACTAATTTTTTGCTGGCTTTTAACGGTACCATTGGCATTCATAAATATAATCCAAACAGCACCCTGATTGGATCCTCCATCATCATCAAATTGTGCACCCGTTGCGAGATCCATAACACCATCACCATCTACGTCGCCTACAAGGGCTCCAGTTTGACCATAACCACCACTGGAGGATGGAGAGAAAATTCTTGTATTTTGTTTAACTGTACCGTTTGCATTAAGGTAAAAAATCCAAAAACTACCACTGGTTGAAGTAACAAATAGGTCTTCATTGCCATCGTTATCCAGATCGCCAAGCATTTCTAAGTCTTGACCTATAAAAGAAGTTGAACCTGTAAAGCCACCAGTTGTATGGCTGATTTTTTGATGACTCTTTACGGTTCCGTCCGTATTTAAAAAGAGGATATAAACTGCCCCTCTATTGGTGCCACCGTCATCATCTCGTGCAGCACCCACTGCGATATCTAATACACCATCATTATCCAAGTCACCCAATCCCGTGGCGCCAATTCCAAATGTATCTCCATCATCGAGGTTACCTGTGAATCCGCCTTGTGTTGAGCTAATTTTTTGTACTCGATCAACGGTGCCATCCGTTTTCATAAATAAGACATAAACTGCTCCGCGATTACTGCCTCCGTCATCATCCTTCTGTGTGCCCACAACCAGATCTATCACACCGTCACCATCTAAGTCACCTATGGTATCTAATGATTCACCAAAATCATCTCCCGCATCTAGATCAACACCGGCTTGTGCTAAGCCACCGGTATCAGCATCTATTAATACAAATGATTTTATTACCTGTGCATGGCCGAGATTAGCAAATAAGCAACTACCAATTAGAATAGTAAAGAGTATAAAAGTAGTGCTAATTTTATTCGGAGTTAATGAGGCTGCTGTAGTCATTTTATTTGTCCCATTCTTGTATTTTTAAATTCAACGTTAGAACTCTTTTCATTATTAAAGAGTAAGGATATAGAATTCTATAAACTTAAGTGCCGTAATAATGTGATCAATTTATAAATAAATCAAACATATATTTTGTATGCAAATGGTAGTTATAAATTTGAACTAGGTTTCAATAAAGATAGTAATTTTGTGAACATAATTACAAAAAAATGGCAGGCAACAATAAACTATTCTTACTAACTATTTGATAATTGAGTATTTAGTGAATACCACAGTAAAATTACTATAAATAATACATTTAGGTTTTACTGAGTAGGAAAACACTGAATGAATTATATTTGCATATAAATCAAATCTACTTTTTTAATTATTATTACAAATAATTATCAATTTAAAAATTTTTGTATGAATCAAATTCGCGAACTAATTAATTATGTTAAACCCCGTAAACAAGATGAAATTTATCAGACCTTATATCAAATCGATACGTTCAATAAATCGGCGCAAGAAAGAGGCATACGATTCTCAGTTTGAATTAACTGAAATAACTGATCATGTTTTGAAAGTGTCTAGTAGTATAAGAGGCAATCATCCGCCTGCAATTATTATTCATGGTGTAATGCCACGTTCTGGAACTGTTTACACTGGAGAGTTGTTAAGGCTACACCCTGATATTTATGCTTACCCGAATGAGTTGTGGGAAATTCCATTTATGGAGTTGACTGGTGATATAAAAAATCTTCAACAATTATTTTTTGATCGTTTCAAAGGGAACCGTGAAAGAATGGGAGAGGTGGATTTTTTGCCTTTATTTGGGGCATCGCTTATGGCTTATTTGTATTCATTTGTTCCTGAAGGTAAGAAGTTATTGATAAAGATTCCTGATGTACAATTTTTGCAGTATTTCCCAATAGTTTTTCCTAATGAACATTTGCTGTTATTAATGCGGGATGGTAGAGACTTAGTGAGTTCGACAACTCGCACTTGGCCAGAAGAAAAATTTTCAAATGTGTGTAAAGAATGGAAAAATAGTGCTCAACACATGGTTGCATTTGATCATTTCTATCATGATAAGAGAGATGATTATCAATTCATGAAATATGAAGATATAGTGGATAATCCTGAGGAATTTGTAAGAAATTCCTGTCAATGGTATGGCTTAGATGTGGAGAGATTTCCGTTTGAGCAAATAACTGAGTTGGCTTTTCGAGGGTCTTCTACTTTGCAACCTGAAGGTGAAGTTAATTGGGAGCCAATAAAATCAAATAAATCTACTAAAACAGTTGGTCATTGGCATCAGTGGTCTGCTAAACAAACTAAACAATTTAAAGATATCGCTGGTGCTGCATTAATTAATGCAGGCTATTGTGAAGATCTAAATTGGTGATTGATTAGGGTGTTTATTTTAAGTTGATAGCAATGGCCTCTAAAAATTAAGACCTACATTTCGCTCTAAAATTTAGAGAAAAACTTAACGAAACCCCACGGTATTTTTAAAATATTAGTTTTTATGCATAAAAAATGGAATATTGAGGATTATTGGCTATTGATTCTATTGTATGGTGATAATTGAGTTCAGGCGTTATTCTTAAAGTAACGCAATCAGACCTATTTAGCTTTTCTTCCTTATTTATATAAATGTGACACAATTCTCTTAGTGCCACAAAAAGCAAATAATTACATGCTCAAATTGAGAAAAATTACCTGTATTAATTTTCAGGTTAATTAATATAGTGTTTGTGTATATGGCAATGATTATTTTGTCATATGTAAATTTACCTTTAATTATGGGCAAGCAAAAAATAACAGCTTAGATATAAAGTGATTAATGTCTAAAAAGATACTAATAATTTCTTCTATACCATCGCATCCAAGTACTGCAGGAAATAGAGCACGCGTAGCCACATTTTCATCGAGTATAAAATCATATGGTCATGAGGTTTATTTTTTATATTTAAATGACGGCGTAGAAAATACTGATGAAATGAAAAATTATTGGGGAGATCATTTTTTCCAAACAGATTATAGAAAACCAAAAAGTAGAAGTAGAAAGTTTATTAAGAAACTTAAAAAGTCACTCCACATTAAATCAGCATATGCATTTAATATCGATGAATGGTATGACGAAAATATAGATAAGGTTATAAAGAATTTACACAGTTCAATAAATTTTGATGTAGTGATAGTTGAATATGTTTTCTATTCAAAAGTTTTAAAAATTTTTAATGATAAGGTACTAAAGATAATTGATACCCATAGTATTTTTGCAAATAGACATTTATTGCATCTAAGTAAAGGAATGAAGCCTCAATGGTTCTCCACTTCTACTCAGCAAGAGAAAAAAGGTTTATTGCGTGCAGATATCGTGATTGCAATACAAAAAAACGATGCAGAATACTTTGAAAGATTAATACCTAGTAGTCTAGTAATTACAGTAGGGCATATCACACCGCTCATTACTTTAGATTCCAAGCTTGTTAAAAATAATAGTATATTAATCATTGCTTCAAATAACTCGAGTAACTTACATGCTACGAAATATTTTATGGAAGAGGTGTTTCCGCTTGTAAGGAACTCTATTCCTGCTGCTGAAGTTATATTAGCGGGTGATTTATGTGGGCATATACAAAGCTATAGTGGATTGAAAAAATTGGGTAGAGTAGATGATCTTGAGAGCTTATATAAAACTACTGCTATCGTCGTTAATCCAACTTTATTTGGTACAGGATTAAAAATTAAAACAATTGAAGCTCTTGGGTATTCAAAACCAACTGTTACAACTTCAGTTGGGGCAGAGGGATTAGAAGACGGTATAGGTAATGCATTGTTAGTTGCGGATACATCGAGTAATTTTGCAAACTGTATTGTTAAAATCTTAAAGGATAAAGAGCTGTCTAATAAATTATCTGCACGTGCATATGAATATGCGTGTGATTGGAATAATAAGTGTATATTTGAATTAGAAAAACGATTATAAATTTCATGAATCCTAAAAATTATTCAAACGTTATCCTAATTCCATTGCGACATGCACATCATGCAAAGGCATCTGGCTATAGTCGTATACAGGATTTTATTTCCGCAAAAGTGATTGATACAGAAGTTAAATGGACTTTGCCCTGGCGTTTAGTAGTTTGGGTGTTTAGAAGTATTTTTCAAAATTCTGGGAGTTTATGGTATCACCGTAAAAGCTTTGCACGTGAGCTTAGAGCCGCAATTATCTGGGTATTTGGAAAAGAGCAAATATTCCATTTTTTTTATGGCGAGAATTCATTTCGTTATTTCGGGAAACTAAAAAAGCTTGGCCCGCGAAACTATATTATCTGTACGTATCATACTCCACCAGAACGTTTTCAAGAGGTGGTAAAAGATAAAGAGCACTTAAAAAGTATAGATGGCTTGATCGTATTGTCCACAATGGCGATTGAGTATTTTTCTTCTCTTGTTGGCAGAGAGAATGTGTACTATGTTCCTCGTAGTGTAGATATAGAGTATTTCAAACCAAGCATTAAAAATAAATCAAATAAAACTTTTAGCTGTTTGTTTGTTGGAAATCATTTGCGTGATTTTGAAACGTTAATAAATGTTTCAAAATTACTTTTAAATCAAGATAGGTCTATAGAAATTACTATTATTACCCCCTCTTCATTTCATGAGATGTTTCGTGGATTAGATAATTTAATCTTATTAGATAAGATTGACGATAGTGAGTTATTACACAGCTATCAGAGCGCACATATATTGTTGTTACCACTGCTTGATGCTACAGCTAATAATGTAATTGTTGAAGCTATGGCATGTGGGTTGCCAATAATTGCAACAGACCTTGTTGGGGTGCGTGATTATGTCACTGAGGAGTGTGCAATATTATTACCTAAATCAGATGCTCAAGCATATGTAGATGCAGTATTAGATCTTAAGAATAATAAAGAGAAGCTTAAGAGTATGGGTGTGGAGGCTCATAATCGTGCTAAAGAGTTTTCTATTAAAAAAATTGCTGAGCAAACAAAATTGGTCTATGAAAAAGTTGCTCTAAAAAGTAAACGAGAATAAAGGAGATGAGAAAAATATTATCAATGAATTTATGCTCAATAAGCTTATTAAAAAATAAATTAATAATGTGATTAAATTATACCAATAAAATTGTATTTGAGGACAAGATTAAATATATGTGTGGCGTGTTTGCAGTATTAGAATTATATGACTCTATTGATAGAGCTCGTTTTGATGAAGCTAGGGATGCTCTTACTCATCGTGGCCCAGATGTAGGTGGTTCAATATTCCTAAAAAATAATAGAGTTGCTATTGGTCATAGACGTTTATCAATTCTAGATTTGTCTGATGCTGCTAACCAACCTATGCAGCTAGGATCAACTTGGATTTCGTTTAATGGTGAAATTTATAATTATCAGGTATTACGTGCAAAATTACAAAAAGAGGGCTGTAAATTTATAACCACTTCAGACACTGAAGTATTACTTCACGGTTATCGTATATGGGGTCAGAATCTATGTGATTATTTAGAAGGTATGTTTGCATTCGCAATATGGGATGATAAAAAACGTACCCTGTTTTTAGCACGTGATCATGTGGGACAAAAGCCTCTATATTATGCGCATATGGGGGATACATTTTTATTTGCCTCTGAAATTAAGGCCATACAAGCCTATCAGGATAAAGAATTAACCTTGCGAAATGAGTCACTGTTAGATTTCCATGTTTACGATTGTATCCCAGAGCCCTATACATGGTACAAAGAGGTGTATTGTCTGTCGGCTGGGCATTGTATGGAAGTAGTTTGTGAGAATGAGCGTTTCAAAACGAAAATTAATCCATACTGGAACTTTTCGCCTAACCCAGAGCCACAAGCGATCTCGATATCGGATGCAATGGAAAAAATGGCTGAGCAGATCCGATATGCAGTTAGCTCCCATATGATTTCAGATGTGGAAGTAGGTGCATTTTTAAGTGGGGGTGCGGATTCAACCTGTGTTGTGACTTTAGCAAATGATTTTAGTGCAACGCCAATTAAAACGTTTAGTATAGGCTTTGGCTCATCAGATGGAGACGAGCTTCCTATTGTAAGAAATACGGTTAATAGATTAAAGACGATCCATCAAGAAAATATTGTTACTGAAGAAGACTTCCGTAATAGCATCGATAGCGTACTGGATATATTTGATTACCCATTTTCAGATACATCTTTGGTGCCAACCAAGCGTGTTTCTGAGCTTGCTGCTAAAGATGTAAAAGTAGTACTGACGGGTGATGGAGGTGACGAAGCATTTGGTGGATATAATTATGGGTGGTACTTATCACCTTATCTTGCGGATAGAAGTGCAACAAAATTTTCTGGGAAAAATCTAAGAGCAGATTTAAGTATAAAAGCGGATAAATTATTTTATTCGATTTTTGGTGAATCGGCATGGAAAGCTAGACCGAATTATTTGCGAAAAATGCCTCCACGTAAAAATGTTGTTGGATATCTTGGTGAAGGCATGAGGGAAGCTTTGCTTAATTATGATATTTATTGGGCCTACCACACTTATAAGAAACCTGAACTAGATCCATTTCGGGAAGCTCAGTGGATTCATGTAAAAACTAATTTGCCTAGTAAATTGTTGGTAAAAGTAGACAGATGTTCAATGCGACATTCGTTAGAGACGCGAGCACCATTTTTGTCTCACCGCTTAATAGAAACAATGTTAGATTTGCCTACTGAAATTCGAAATCCTAAAAACGATTGGTATAAAGGACTGTTTAGAACATGGCTTAAAGGTAAGATCTCTGATGAAGTCTTAGCTGCGCCAAAACGTGGTTTTGCCACCCCTAAACATTGGGGCTTAATTAACACTAGCAAAGAGTATAACGATTGTTTGCGGAACTGTGTTAATGAAGAGGCTATAAATCTTGAAGCTATACCAAAATTGGCAAAAAGGCCGAAATTATTTTGGAAATATTTACAAATAGAGAAAGCTTATCAAGATAAATATTTTGTCCCGATCAAGAAAATGTAATGGATCAAGGTAATACTTGGTTTATATAAGACCTGAAATTGAAAGTGTCGACCACCCAGTAGCCATAAATATATGTGTGTGATCTGAATTGAAATGAAAAAATAGCTTTTACATGAGATGCTAGTTCTATGTTGTTAATGTTGAGCAATCATTTATAAATTAGAAAAATTAATAATGAATAAATCGGTAGAAAATAAGCCACTGAAAATTGTGCTCTATGTAAATAGCTTCTTGCCTAATATTGGAGGCAAAGAGTTTGTTGTTTATTATCTGGCAAAAGCATTGCAAGAGTTAGGTCATGATGTGCGTATTGTAGGGCCAAGTGCTTGGTGGAAAAATCGAAGTTATAAGTTCCCATTCCCGGTGCACAGATATCCATATTTTGGAACAGGGAGGCTAAATAAAAAGTTTGCAAAGTTTAATTGGGTAACTAAATGCTATGAAGCCATTAGATTATGGGCATTAAGTATTAATATAAAAAAGTTTGGATGTGACATTATTCATGCACACAACACATATCCTAATGGTTATGTGGCAGCCTGTTTGTATGAAAAAACAAACATTCCTTTAATCATCACTCCGCACGGCGAGGATATACAAATTATTCCAGAGCTTGAATTTGGGTTGCGCTTGAACCCAAAATTAAATACCCGTATTAATCATTCTTTAACAAATGCATATGCATTGACGGCTATTAGTGAAAATGTTTATAAGGCATTGTTAGATGCGAATGCGGAAAAAGAAAAAATTAACATGATTCCAAACGGTGTAGATCTTGAGCGTTTCTCAAAACATAATGAACTTGATGTTAGGCAATGCTTGGGGTTTCCTGAGAATTCTAAGTTGGTCGTTACAGTGGGGCAATTTCATCCTCGAAAAGGACACGATATTTTAATTCGCGCCATACATTCTATTTTAGAGCATGTGCCTAGTGTAAGATTGGCTGTGATCGGTAATAGCGACTCATCTTTGGAGAAATTAGTCGATGAGTTGGATTTACGGGGGGTTGTAAAATTAACAGGACCGATTAAATCCCCTTCTTTAACAAATGCTGATCAACAATCTAGTAAAGATGCCAAACAAGAGGATTTGTTAGCAGCTATTTTACAAAATAGTGAATGTTACGTTTCTGCTGGTATCGGAGAGGATTCTGAAGGATTGTCATTAGCCGTTTTGGAGGCGATGGCGGCTTCTATACCCATTGTGGCGAGCGATATTTCTGGTAACAGAGATGTTGTTATTGATGGTGAAAATGGATTTCTAGTTGCACCAGGAAATGTTGAAGAATTGGGGCAAGCGATTCTAAAATTTCTAGTGAATAAACCTATGCAAAAAGAGATGGGTATGAAAGCAAAAAATACTGCAGAAAAATTTGGTTGGTTAGAAATTGCTAAACAGTATGAGTCTCTATATCGAAAAGTACATCACGAATATAAATAATAAGGCGATTTACTAATCTATTCTATATGGCAGACTTATGGAGCAAGAAAGGAAATGTGTGATCATACTGTCTACTAAGTCTTCTGGCTCTAGTGTTTTGCAAAGATTATTGACACTCGATAAAAATGCACAGCATATTTCCTGTACACGTCATGGTGAAAATGAAACCTTATATTGGGTAAAGGCAGCTTCAATTTTAGGATTGCCTCAAGTAAAAATGCACGATAGTGAAGTGCCTATACCTAAGAGTGTTGCTAAACGGGACTTGATCCAGCTGCTAAGAGATAATGTGGATGGTAATTATCTACCACAAGAAGGTGATCGTACATTTATTTTTGAAGGATGGGAAAAGTTATGTGGGCGCTATGCACCGGTCTTTATTGAAAAATCGCCACATCATGTAACGCAATGGTCATCAATAGAGCTGATCTTAGAAGCTATGGAGAAGTTAAAAAACATTGATTTCCTGGTAATTGGTTTGGTGCGTAACCCAATGGATACGATATATTCAATGTGGAGTCGGTGGCGATCCAGGCCGGAACAAATGCAATATGAATGGCTGTTAGCGCAGCAAAATTTAATTAAATTAAAAAATATACTCAGTGAAAAGCTTGTAGTAGTTAAATATGAAGAGTTAGTGGCACAACAATCAGGGCTTGAGGAAGTTTATAAATTTCTTGGTAAAGAAGGGCCACAACAGAAAATTATGCATTCAAAATCGCTCAGCAAATGGAAGGGGGATAAGATGTTTGGTTTTTCTCTTGATCCAAAAGTTATAAAACTTGCCGAGAATTTTGGCTATGAGGCGGGTGAGCTTTTAAATAGAAAATACTTTGCCTGGCCTGTATATAGAGAACTTGTACGTGCAAGTTATAAAAGTATGAGTTATGTTCTTGATCATTTTCGAGCAATAGAAGGCTACTTTTTAAAGAGTAAAATTTAAATTTTTAGATCTGTAATAAATAGGAGTAACAGAATTAATGACGAGCAATTTTGCATTAGGCGACCCCATTGAAATTTTAGAGGGTCAGCCGAAGCCAATATTTGTCGTTGGAATGAATGGTTCAGGTACTTCCATGTTGGCAGATTGCTTAGGATTGCATCCTGAGCTTTTTGCAACACCATGGGAAACTAGAATATTTCCTTATTTGATGATGAGTTTGAAAAAATATGGAGATCTAAATAATGATGAAAATTTTCTAAAACTATGGAAATCAATTTTAGGTATACCTACTTTTGCACAAATGAATAGTTGGGTTCCACTATGCTTGCCTGAGAATTGGAAAGAATTCCCACGAGAGTTATCTGCAGTCATAGATGCAATCTTTAGATCAATTGCACTGAAACAAGGTAAGCAAAAGTGGGCAGAAAAATCACCACAAAACGTTCAACATATGTGTAATTTGGGAGAATTATTTCCTGGTGCAAAATTTATACACATCATAAGAGATGGAAGAGATTGTGCGGCCTCATTTCATCGGCGTTGGCAGCGCACACCTGAATATACAATCTATAGATGGAAGCGTGTATTAAAGGAAGGTGAGATACAAGGAGCAAAGCTTGGTAATCGATATTTTCAATTAAGATATGAAGACTTAACAGCGGATCCTGAATATTGGATGAGGCAGGTATGCCAGTTTGCTGAGTTGAAATATACGGATGTTGTTTTGCGTTCAAATCAACCTCATAAGGAAAACTGGGGAGAGTTAGATTTTATTAGACCTAATAGTGAAAAGTGGAAATCGTATTTTAGTGATAAACAAATTAAAAGGTTGGAGTTAATTGCAGGTAAAAGTTTACTTAGTTATGGCTATAAAGATGTTAGTATTTCTGGAAATCGTAACCCAAACGTAGTTCTTAAATTTTTTTGGAAATGGAGAGATGCGTATAGAGAGTTATATGTAATGGGAATGAAGAAGCTAACAGGTAAGACGAGAAAACTCCCATGGTCGAGAATATTCAAATTTGTTTTGACATCAATAAGGCAATCTCGCACTAATAAATTTTAACAATAATAATGAGTATTTCAAAGAAGCGTCTGTGCATAATTCTTCCTGCACATTGGGCGGCAGCATTTGGTGGAGCAGAATATCAGGCGAGGTGTCTTATTGATGCAATACGTGAAGCAAATTCATTTGAAATTACATACTTAGCGAGAGATACAAATCCAAAATTTAATACTAAGCAGTACAAAATATATAATGTTGGGATCAATAATTTTTTGCGTCGATATGCAACATTTTTTGATGCTATAAAACTTTTTATGGCGCTGAAATCCATTGCACCAGATGTGATATATCAACGTGTTGGATGTTCTTACACAGGTGTTGCTGCTTGGTACGCAAAAAAAAATAGATGCAATATGATTTGGCACGTTGCATTAGATACAGATTTAATGGATTTCCAAGGAAATTTTTCACCAAGGTCTATTTTAAAATATGTAGAATTTTTATTTATGCAATATGGTATTAGAAATTGTTCAAAAATCATTACTCAAACCAAATTTCAAGATAAGCTTTTGTATAGACGATTTGGTAGAAAAGCAGATTGGGTAGTGCCAAACTTTCACCATAACCCTACAGAAGTATTAGATAAAAAGCTACCAATTAAAATTGTCTGGGTAGCTAATTTAAAACCGTTTAAAAGACCTGAGCTATTTGTAAATTTAGCGAATCAATTTAAAACTTGTAGAGATATAAAATTTATATTAATTGGCGAACCTCATCATAAGAAGCAATGGTTAGATTTATTATTCCAGAAAATTAATAATGCAAGCAATGTAGAATATATGTCAAATATGTCATTTCATGATGTAAATGAAATTTTGGCAAAAAGTCATATTTTTGTGAATACAAGTTTATATGAAGGATTTCCAAATACATTTATACAAGCTTGGATGAGATGTGTTCCAGTAGTGAGTTTAAGTATCAATCCAGATGGTGTATTAAATAATAAAAATATTGGAATTTGTTCTGGAACATTTGAACAATTAATTAAAGATGTTAAAAAACTTGTTGAAGATTCTAGCTTTAGAGAAAAAATGGGAAGACAGGCTAAAAAATATGTTATGAAAACTCATTCGATGCAAAATGCAAATAAAATAATAGAGTTAATGAATTCTTAACACATGTTAACTATTATGTTTGCACGACTTATAAAGTAATATATTAAAAATTTGTTTAGATGAATGACAATTTTAATAAAAAAAAGCTACTAATTGTAAATAGAGCACAATTCGGTTATCACATTGATACATATTATTATTGTAAATATCTTAGAGGCAGTTTCGATATAACGTATTTAGGTTGGGATTATCAGAAACCATACATACAACTAGAGAATATAAATATTATCTATGTAAGTCGAAAATACAGTAAAGTTATAAGGTATTTTAACTTTTTATTTAAATGTATTTCTGAAAGTAGAAAAAATTATAATCTAGTATTTATTAATTATTTTCCATTATGTATTTTGGTGAAGTATTTGTCATCAAACAAAAAACATGTAGTTGATGTTAGGACAGGTTATATTGAGGAAAACCATTTTAAGTTAAAATTACTAAACAGCATATTAAGCTGGGAAACTGGCCTTTTTGAAAATATAACAATTATTTCATCAAGTCTTGCTAGTAAACTGAGGCTTAATAAGAATAAATTGAAAATAATACCTCTAGGAGCAGATATTATTTCAAATAAAAATAAATCATTCGATACTATGAAATTGATATATGTTGGGACTTTTCATTTACGGAATATTGAAAAATCAATATTCGGATTTGCAAGATTCTATAAAGAAAATAAACTAAGTATTAAAATGAATTATATAATAATTGGAGACGGGTATAATGAAGAAGACAAATATTTCGAGGAAATAATTAAGCAGGCAGGTTTAGAGGGCATAGTACGAGTTGTAGGCCCTGTTAAGCATGAGAACCTTAAACATTATTTTGATGAGCAAAATATAGGTGTTTCTTTTATTCCAATGACGCCTTATTTTGATTGTCAGCCCCCGACGAAAACATTCGAGTATATGCTTTCAGGCATGCCAGTTATCGCAACTTCAACATATGAGAACATGCGTTTAATAGATAACAACAATGGTGTCCTCATCCAAGATAATGAAGATAGTTTTTATAATGGTTTGAATGAATTGGCCTATAATAAGAAATTATATGATTCAAATGCTATACGAAAATTTTGTAAAAAATACACCTGGAAAAATATTGTTAATGATGATTTAAAAAACTATTTTTTAAAAGTCTTAAAATAAAACAAAAGAACAACTAAGAATTATTAATGAACAAAATGTATATCTTATCAATTTTAATTTTTATAAATCACAAGAGTATTAATGAAGCAAGTTATCTTTGTTGGCGGAACTTCTTATAGTGGCACTACATTACTAGAATTGATACTAAGTAATGACCCTAATGGTTTTTCTTGTGGTGAGGTAAAAGACTATTTTCACCCAACAGAATCTCATCATTCCAAGCCTATGTGTAGTTGTGGTAATCCTGAATGTACTGTTTGGAGTGATATTAAAAATAATGGTGAAGATAATCTTTACAATAGTATATTTGATATGTTTCCAAACGTTGAATTTATTACTGATTCAAGTAAAGACCCATTCTGGATTGCAAAACAAACTAAAATTTTAAATACTAATGGGATAAAAACAAAAAATATACTCATATGGAAAACACCACATGAGATTGCAGAATCATATTATAAAAGAAATAGGCTGGGTGAATGGCATAAGAGATGGGTGAACTATCATCGGTTATATTACACGATGATTAAAGATTGGCGTTCAGTTAAATGTCATGAATTTACTCAAGACATGAATGTCTTAAAAGAAGTATGTGGTTATGTAAATATTCCTTATTTTGACGATAAGAAAGAATATAGAAAAAAAGTTTCACATACATTATTTGGCAATAATTCCGCTAGAATAGATATTTTTGCTAAAAATAGTAATGAGTATATCAACCTAAAAGAGCGACTCCAATTCAAGCAAGAAAAGGACAAAAAAGATAAGAAAGATATTGAACTGATAAATAAAAGCATCAAGGTAGTGTCTTCTAATAACCAATTTGTGACTGAGATAGAAGAACTGCTAAAGAATAGAGATATACTGTGTGATAATAATTTAATCTTAGATTCAGGCATTGGGCTTAGTTTTCTTTCTTTACTATGGAGAAAATCGAAACGTTCCGGGAGATATGCTCTTGGAAAAGTGTTTTATGGTTGAATAAAATTCTATATTAAAGTTAATTATATTACTTAAGTAAAATAAAATGTTGCCAAATTATTTAATTATAGGCGCACCTAGATGTGGAACTACATGGTTGGCCAGAAATTTAAGAACTCACCCTCAGATTTTTATGCCAAATGTAAAAGAACTGCATTTTTTTGACCAAAATTATGACAAAGGAATAGATTGGTATGAAAATTTCTTTTTAGACTGTAACCATATAGCTGTTGGCGAGGCAACACCTGCATATTTATATTATAAAAATATACCAGAGCTTATTCATCGGCATTTGCCTGATTGTAAATTAATTGTATCACTTAGAGATCCAGTAGGACGAGCATATTCGCATTACTGGTATAGAATGTCAGAGATAAAAAAACAAAATAATAATATTTCATTTGAAGACTATATAGAGAATAATGAGCGTTTAATAGAAGAAGGACTCTATGGTGAGAATCTAAGTAGGTATTACCAATTATTTCCTAAAGATAAATTATTAGTTTTGTTTTATGAGGATATAAAGATAAATCCAAAAGAGTATTTAAATTCTGTTTTTAAGTTTCTTGGTGTAGATACTGATTTTGAGTCCACTTATGTGGATAAAGTTGTAAATTCTTCTGCGAGTAGATCGAGGTCAACTGTAATGCATTCATTGTCTCGAAAACTATCTAAACTTCAGTTACATAATTTATCTAATTTAACTGATAAATTATTTTCTAAAGATATTCCGCCTATATCTCCTGAAGTTAGAAAGACTCTCATTGATCAATATTATATTGATGACATTAATAAGCTTGAAAAATTAATTAATCAAGATTTAAGTCATTGGAAATGACGGTATTTATGAAAATTACACTTGGTTAAGTGGTTAATGTTCACCGATCATAAATATTTATATTTATTTATTGGGTTTCCTATAACAGGTTCGATAAATGTATCTGAGGCAATGGTGAAAACCTATAGTGGTGAAAGATCATTATCCAAATATGTATTCTAATTTGGTATGTAAGTAATACTTATAATTATAATATTAGCAATTTAAATATTGTGGTTAAGTGACATGTTAAATTCAAGTTTATTGATTTAAGTTTCACATATCTCTATTAATATTAGATATGAATGTACTTCTTTATTTGTTGTTTATTTTTTTATTTGGAGCAGACTATTTCTTAAGCTCAGTTTCAATAGGAAAGCTTGCAGGTTGGATTCCGGAGATATTGTCTGGATTGGTTTTTTTAGTTGTTTGTGCACATTTTACAAGATACCGTGATGCTATTTTGCCTACTCGTTATATTATATTTTTTACACTTTTTTTTATGCTCCTAATCGTTGGAGTCGTTGCGAATGAAATGCAACCCGGAGCGGTTTTCGCAGGCGTGAGAAAGTATTTTAGATATACACCATTTTTTTTATTACCAATTGTTTATCAATTTAGTGAAATAGAAATAAAAAAAATAATTAAATTATTATTTTTGTTTTCATTGTTTCAGCTACCAGTAGTCATATATCAGAAATTAGTAATATTTAAATACAAGCCTACTGGCGATGTTATAGAAGGAACTATAATAGGATCCGGGAAAATGGCAGTATATTCAATATGTGTTATTTCTATTGTATTAGCCTATTATCTTAAAGGCCGTATTTCATTAAAGCTAGCAGCACTGTTTATTGCGATTATGTTTGTGCCCATCGGGTTAACAGAAGCCTCGGCTGCACTTTTTTTAATGCCTATCATTTTTTTGGTGCCGATACTGTTTATGAAGCGTGATCAATTACAAGTTAAGAGATTGTCTACGTTATCAGTGGTTGGTGTTGTAACTTTTACATCTTTTATATTAGTTTACAATATGCAATATTCAAGTCGATGGGATGGGAATATTTTAAATGCAATTATTAAAGGTCAAGTGTTTGAAAATTTATATAGAGGGACAACCGATACTGATTCAGTGAGATTTCGAATATCTGGCAATAAAATGGAAGAAGTCAGCAGGGTTGATAGCATGATTTTGCCATTGAAATATTTATACAATGAAGGGTTAGTAAATGTTCTATATGGTGTAGGCATTGGAAATGCATCCGATTCTTTCTCTAAAGTTTTACAAGGAGAATATTACTGGACAATTGATGAAAAAAACTCAGATATTACAACTATAGGTAATATGCTGTGGGAAATAGGTATTATTGGTGTATTTATGTCAATAATTATTTTATTAATGGTGTTTTTTGATGCTAAAAAATTACAGAGTTCCAATGGAAGTATGGGTGCAGTAGCACTTGGATGGTTGGGGGTTACATTTGTTATATTGCTAACTATGCCCTATACCAATATATTAAGCCATAATATATTTGGTTATGTTATGTGGTTTTTCCTTGGGCTGATAATTTCTCAGGCCAATAGCTATTCAAATATTAAAATGTAGAACAATATTAAAAATAATGTTTATTATTGAATTATTTTAATATTGTCAGGCGGGGTTATCTCTCCTTCGGTGTTAGTATTTCCACAATTAGGAGAAACGTCTGCGGGCGAGCCCGAACCTTCTTTTATTTTGAAATCGTCGTGATACACAGTTCGTGAATTGACTATTGATTTACCATATTGCCAAAGAGGCTTATAGACCCCTAATTTAATAAAAGGTCCTCTCTCATCGTTGTAACCTATTGGTCCAGAATAATTTACAACTAATTCATTGTTTTTCCATACTCTTAAAAATCCAGCATTTGTATGGGTAAACTTAACGTTAAAAACAAACTCTGTCCAAACACCAGGTTGGTACTGACCTATATACTGGCTTAAAACTTGTTCTGCACATGGGGTTGTGCATATTTTCTTGCTTTTAGTTTGTGCATGAATTAGCCACTGTCCGTTTTTTGTGCGTAAAGATAAAGGTGTAGATCCTCCTCCAACGTCACCAAGTTTTAAATCTGCTCTGTGATGAGTTTGGAATAAAGTTTCACCAACTTTGCCATCGTCTTTCCAATCAGTGGACAAGCTTATAGCAACACCCATCCAATATTCTTTCTCATGTATAAGTTCAGCAAATGATTTAGATTTAAATACTACTTCAGTTCGATAATCGGGTGGATAAATAGCTTTAGATTTTAATATTTGAGTTCCGTTACATGTGAGTGAATTGGTTAATTTACTCAAAGTTTGTGGTGCGCCTCCAGAATCTGAGTGTTTCCAATCTGAACTTAATGTGCCAGACTCAAAGTTTTCATGATATGTTTGAGAATATACTGGATAAGTAAAGCATAGAACTAGAATAAAAAGAATGAAATTAATTAGTTTTAAATTATTGTTAGAGATACAGTAATTTAATATCAAATAGT
Source organism: Gammaproteobacteria bacterium (assembly GCA_965223115.1). GTDB lineage: Bacteria > Pseudomonadota > Gammaproteobacteria > UBA4575 > UBA4575 > CBDCUI01. The sequence goes on along the minus strand of OZ244982.1, from coordinate 1,896,917 downwards.
GCATGAATTGTACCTACAGGAATAGTGCTAGTTTATTTCAAAAAAATTTGCAGCAGATTATTTTATATTCAGGTCTTAAGATAGACACGAACATTTTTAGTTTATGTTATTTAATTTTTGCACGTTAATATTGCTATGTCATGTAAGTAATGTTAAATACATTTATTTACCGACATACGGCCATATTTTATATATGGCCGGTATAGATTAGGCGTAGTTTTGAATATTTTTTGTCATGTTTTCAGATATGAGGCTAAAAAGTTTGAAATTTAATTAAGGAAAGAATATGTATTAGTTTTACTTATATAGGTATACGCAATACAGACAATAACAATTAAAAACAAATTACTTAATTATAAAAGCTTTATTTGTTGATATTTTTTATTAAATTTAGCTTAATTGTCTACATACTCACGATGCCAAATCTCTAAGTTCAATAATGCCCATAGTAGTTTTTCATGATTGTGACGCCCTGATGTGTGTTGGTGTAAAATTTTTTTTAAGTAATCTGTTTGATAATATTGTTTTGTCTGAGAAGTAGAGCTAATTAAATGATCATATAAATATTCTTTCATTGAACTTTTAAACCATTCATTTATGGGAACTCGGAAACCAACTTTTGATCTACTGAGAATATTATGAGGTAGAATATTTTTCATGCACTCTCTAAGTATCCACTTTCTAGACCTTCCGTTAATACGATATTTATTAGGTAAGGAAGCAACAAAGTCATATAACAAATGGTCCATAAAAGGCATCCGAGCTTCGATAGAAGCAGCCATTGTCATTCGGTCACCACGTTCGAGTAAATTATCAGGTAACCAATTAGTTTGGTCAAAACATAATATATTTCTTAATACATCGCAGTTTTTTGGCGTTTTAGAAATTGGTAAATTACTTTTGATAGATAATAATTTTCTACACTCTTTAGTGGTTAGAGCCCCAAACCAACGTGCCATTCTCTCATCATAGTCTTCAACATTTAGGGATTGAATTGCAGTTTTCCAACGTCTAAAACTATAAGGAAGTATGTTTATCGTACGTTCAATAACGTTGTTCCTGATTATTCGTGGTATGAGATGATAATAAGGAGCATATACCTCAAACAAATGTTTAGGGTAACCTCCTAATAGTTCATCGCTACCCTCGCCTGTTAAAACCATTTTTACTGTTTTGCCCGCTTCCTTCGATAAATGATAGATTGGAATATCGGACGGTTCTGAAATGGGTGCATCTCTAAAACGAATTAGCTTTTGCAGGTCGTTTATTATTTCATTTTCTGAGATAAAAAGTTCATGATGTTCTGTTTTGAACTCTTCTGAAACAGTTTTTGCATAAGAGAGTTCATTATAATTAGACTCTAAAAAACCTACTGAGAATGTTTGGATTGACTTAGAGCTATTTTTAGACATTAACGCTACGATTGCTGATGAATCAATTCCACCAGATAAAAATGCACCAAATGGCACATCACTTATCATTCTTACTTTGACAGCTTCTTCTAATTGATTAAGAAATAATTGCGGTATGTCTCCTTCGTGTTTTCTATTATTTTGTATTTTTGGGGAGCAATCTGGAGGATTATAATAAGATTTTATTTCACAGGTACCTTGTTTCCAAATTAGATAAGAACCTGGTGATAGTTTCGAAATATCTTTGAATAATGTTTTAGGGCCGGGTACATAACGATAAATAAAGTAACTATATATCGCATCATAATCTATATTTTTAATTTGAACAGGTACATTCAAAATAGATTTCAATTCAGATGCGAATGCTAGTAAGTTGCTAGAGAGATAAAAATATAATGGCTTTTTCCCAAATCGATCTCGTGCTATAAATAACCGTTCTAAGTTGGAATCCCAGATAGCAAACGCAAACATTCCTCTTAATAGTTCTAAGCAATCTACTCCAAACTCATCATATGCATGTAAAATGACCTCTGTATCAGAAGATGTTTTGAATTGATAACCTCTTTTGATTAAATCTTCCCGTAATTCAAGATAGTTATATATTTCACCATTAAAAACTATATGTAGATTATTTTTAGAATTACATAACGGTTGATGACCTGTTGCAAGATCTATAATTGAAAGTCTCCGATGTGCAAGTCCAATATGGTACTTTGTGCATCTAGTGTTAGTTTCGAAAAAACCAGAATCATCAGGCCCACGGTGCTTGATAGAATTTGACATTTTATGAAGGGTGGTTGTTGAATCAAATCCACCCATCGACGTTATTAAACCAGCTATCCCACACATAGTAACCTTGGAGGCTTTAATATTTTAGATGTGTTCAGTAATAATTTTGTTGTAATTTATATAGTAATTTAAATAAATTTTCAGTTTTACTATATTTTTGAAGTCTAAAACTTTTGTATTATATATAAGCATACATTAAATCATATACATATTAATAATGTTAGGAACTTGTTGTGATGAAGTGTAATTGTGTGTAGATAATTGGCATGTCAATATTGTAGCTATATATAAGTATTGTGCGCAAACTCACAAAACTCACTATTACTGTTATTTTCAAGAAGGGCGGTAGAGGGAAAAATTTTACTATAAATCATATTTAGCTTACATTGCTAATAAATTAACTTTTAAAATTTTTAGTAATGCAATTTTCATGAGTAATAAAATAAAAATATTAATGTTTGGGCCGGATTTAAAAGCTACAGGAGGAATTACTGCTGTCGTTAATAATTGGATAGATGCAGGGTTAAAGCAGTTTGTCATATTGAAATATGTTTCAACAATAGATTTCAATGGGCCTCGTCAGTATTTTTTAAAACTGAGGAATGGTATAAATTCATATTTTAAGTATATTGCATTAAGTTCTAGTGAGTATGATTTAGTCCATATACATTTAGCTCATGGAATGAGTTTTTATAGAAAATTAGTTATAGTTTTAATTGGAAAAATAAAAAGAGATAAAATAATAGTCCATTTGCATGGATCAGATTTTGAAATATTTTATTTAAATGGAAGTATTATTCGTAAGAAATTAATCACATGGATGTTCAATCATGTCGATGCTCTGATTATGCTTTCAAAAAAATGGGAAACTTTTGCTCAAAATATATGTAACAATAAGAATATATATATTTTATACAATGGAGCTGATCCTGAAAAATTTAAGCCACAGGTAAATACTCAGGATAAAATAAATATCTTATTTATGGGTGAGCTAGGTTCACGAAAAGGAACATACGATTTAATAGATGCCTTTATTCCTATATATAATAAATTTAATAGCGCTTATTTAATTTTAGGTGGTGACGGAGAAATAGAAAAAGCTAAAAAAATTATTCAGGGAAAAGGTCTAGAGGATAGAGTATTATTGCGTGGCTGGTTGTCTGGGGAAGATAAAATAAATGCATTTAAAGAGGCTCATATTTATGTTTTACCCTCATATAACGAAGGGCTTCCTGTTTCAATTTTAGAAGCAATGGCTGCCAACTTGCCAATTGTGTCAACTCCAGTAGGAGGGATTCCAGAAGTGGTCATAGATGGCGTAAATGGATTTCTTATTCAACCTGGCGATATAAAATCATTGAGCATGTGTATAGATAAGCTATGTGAAAATACTGAATTAAGAAATGAAATGGGAAAAGCTAGTTTGAAAATAGTGGATGAAAAATATAAATTAGTGAAGATCGTACAGGATCTTAATAAGCTATACCAAGATTTATTGTAGCGAATATACTCAAATTAAATTTATTTTCTCCAAAAACAGAAAAGCTTTAAGCAGATATCAATATTTATTGAATATAATCAGGCAACATTATTTTCAATAAAATTGATCATATAAGTGGTTTTTATATTAGATATGTGAAGCACATCTATATAAGTAGTAAAATTTAAGTATATGCAGTAACAGTTCTCTTATTTAATGATGTGATTATGTGAACTAACTCTTGGTAAAAAATACCATATTATATTATTGTACTTTACTTAGTTGGGTATATTAATACTTAGAACGATATTATCACGACAATAGATTAATATAAGTTGAATTGAGCGCCCATCATATAAGTAATTAAGTCAAGTTCGAATTAATTATATCAAGGTATAAGTATTATGCTTAATGTCATTTCTGCAAATAAAAATGCAAGGATACTAGATAAAAAATTTTCTTTATTGGTACGTCTAGTTCAGAAAATCGTAATTGATGGAGTAGCAGTCAAGTTAAGAATTAAGAAAGTCCAAAATAGAATCAACTTTGCATTAGATGATAAATTTAAAAATAAATTAACTGAACTAGGTCTTGTGCCAGAAAGACTTTGGTGGGGGCCAATGACTTTAAGCCCTGTTAAAGTGGAGTTTCTAATTGACGAGATTAAAAACAGACCCCCAAGTAGTCTATTGGAAGTCGGTAGTGGGACTTCATCTGCAATTTTTGCTGCAACGGCAGAAAAATATAAATTTGAGTTATTGAGCCTTGAAAATTATGCATCTACAGTAAAATATGTGGAATATTTGCTTAAAGATTTATCTTGTAGTGATTATTTGACGATTCAAGTTTGCAATTTTATTCGTAGAGAATATTCTAATGGGGAAAAATATTGGTGGTATGATGCAAATCTAGATTATGTGAAAAAGCCTTTTGACTTTGTGTTAATAGATGGACCTATGGGTACTTTGGTCGGCCGCAATGGCGCATTACCAGAAATCATACCTTATCTTGCAGAAGATCATCGTATATTCCTAGATGACTCAACACGCAAACATGAAAAAAGTTGTATAGATGAGTGGCGGAGGCACTATCCTGAGATAATTGTAGAGAAGCCAAGTAATAAATGTAATTTAGCAAAAATCACGATACCAAATATCAAATCCATTCAGGCATGTCTTAGATGATATTTATTAAGTATTTTAATATTTCAACATTATTCAACATGTGGCATTAAATATTTTAATTAATATGGTACTCCCTAATTTTTTGATTATAGGTGCACACAAGGCAGGAACTACTTCTATGTATGCTTACTTAAAAGCACACCCACAAATTTTTATGCCGGAAATAAAAGAGACACGTTTTTTTGCGTTTAATCATAATAATCCAGATCATATTAAAAAAGTGCCAAAAATATTTCCAATTACAACATTGGAAGAATACTGTGAGCTATTTAGAAGTGTATCAAATGAAAAAGCGATTGGTGAGGCATCACCTGAATATTTAAATAGTGAACATGCTGCAAATAAGATATATGAGTACATACCGGGTGCAAAACTAATAATTAGTTTGCGCAATCCTGTTGATCGGGCATATTCATCATTCATAATGCAACAACGCGCAGATGGTAAAAGTCTTGCGAGTTTATCAGATTATAATTTTACTGAAGAAATGGCAGGCAAAGGTCAATATTATCCAAAACTTAAAATGTATTTTGATCTATTTAAAAAAGAACAAATTAAAGTCATTTTATTTGAAGACATGGTGGCTGATATTAAAAGTACAATTAACGGGCTGTATAGATTTCTTGATGTTTCTGAGAACTTTTCCCCAGATTTTTCAACAAGATATAACCGAGGATATATTCCAAAATATAAGTCTATATATAAAGTGTCAAAAAATAAGGGATTAAAAAATTTTTTAAAATCATTTTTGCCTAATACAGCTCTTGAAAAGCTGAAGGGGATCAAAGATTCTAATATGCAAAATGTGCCAAAATTGACTAAAGAACAGCGTATAGAATCAATTAAGTTAGTAATGAATGATATAAATAAAGTAGAGGATCTTCTTCAAAGAGATTTGTCAGTCTGGTATAACTTTTAACATAGATTGTGTAATAGAGACACTTAGCGTTTTATTGGAAATGTATCGATTATTTGAAAATACAATATTGAATTGCATATGCTACATTTAATATTTATTTCGTAAGAGAATGTAAATATATGTTTACTGCAGCCATCACTAATTTTTTATAGAAATAAGAATAGATCAATAAGATTTTAACGTGAGAAAAATTCGCAATAAGAAAATTCAGTATTTTTTAATTAAAAAATACATTGGTTATTAAAATTTTTTCAATTTTATTATTAGGGAAGATACAGTGAAAGTTAGTATTTTTGGGTTGGGTTACGTTGGTGCGGTATCTGCAGGTTGTCTTGCTAAAGATGGCCATAGCGTTATAGGCGTGGATCCAAATAAAACTAAAGTAGATTTAATTAATAAGGGTAATACACCGGTAATTGAAAAAGATATTGGTGAGATTATTAAAAAAGCGGTTGGTGAAAATAAATTGCGTGCAACAATGGATGTGAACGACGCAATTAATAATTCAGAAATATCATTAATTTGTGTAGGAACACCGAGTCAAAGCAATGGGAATTTAGACCTCACTTATGTAGAAGCTGTATGTGAAGAAATTGGTAATGCGTTAAAATCTAAATCTGATTTTCACGTTGTAGTTACAAGAAGTACCATGCTGCCTGGAAGTATGATGAATACCGTAATTCCTATGTTGGAAAATGCTTCTAGTAAAAAAGCAGGTGTTAATTTTGGGGTATGTAATAATCCTGAATTTCTAAGAGAGGGCACCGCAGTATTTGATTTTTACAATCCACCCAAGACCGTAATTGGTGAAACGGATGAAAAGAGTGGTACTACTATTGCAAGCCTTTATAAAGATATGGATGCACCATTGATAAGAACCGATGTAAAAACAGCTGAGATGGTTAAATATGTAGATAATGTATGGCATGCACTTAAGGTTGGTTTTGCAAATGAAATAGGGAATATTTGTAAAAAATTAGAACTGGATGGCCACAAGGTGATGGATATTTTTTGCAAAGACCAAAAGCTTAATTTATCACCATATTATTTAAAACCTGGTTTTGCGTTTGGTGGTTCTTGCTTGCCAAAAGATGTTCGTGCCTTAACCTATAAAGGGCAGAGTACAGATCTAAATCTACCAATACTTAATTCAATACTTCCGAGTAATCAGCTACAAATCGAAAATGGTATCAATATGGTGATTGAGTCAGGGTCTAAAAACATAGGTATACTCGGTATGAGTTTTAAGGCGGGAACAGACGACCTTAGGGAGAGTCCTATCGTTGAACTAATAGAACGTCTCTTGGGCAAAGGGTACGATATTCGTATTTATGATAAAAATGTAAATATTGCAGCACTAATGGGTGCAAATAAAGATTATATTCTTAATCATATTCCCCATATTTCAAAATTATTGGTTAGTTCTATAGATGAGGTATTAGACCACTCTAGTACAATTGTAATTGGAAATGGAGATGATGAATTTAATACCATCGGTAGTAAATTAAATTCAAATCAGACAATCATTGATTTGGTCCGGTTGTCAGAGCTTGAAGCAACGGGGAACAATTATAATGGGATCTGTTGGTAAGCCGAGAAAAGTACTAATAATTGTTGAGAACCTCCCAGTACCGTTTGACCGTAGAGTTTGGCAAGAGGCTACGACATTAGCCGCTGCAGGTTATGTTGTTTCAATAATATGCCCTAAGACTAAAGACTATCCTAAGAGTTTTGAGGTTCTTGAAGATACCTATATTTATCGTCACTCACTTTTTGTTGAGGCAGATGGTGCAGTGGGTTATGCATTAGAATACTCAATTGCATTGTTCTGGCAGTTTGTTTTATCACTTAAAGTCATGTTTACACGTGGATTTGATGTCATCCATGCATGCAATCCTCCAGATAATATTTTCTTAATAGGCCTCTTTTTTAAGTTATTTGGAAAGAAATTTTTATTTGATCATCATGATATTAATCCTGAGTTGTATGAAGCAAAATTTGGTCGTAGAGATGTTTTTTATAAAATTATGCTTTTATGGGAAAGTTGGACATTTAAAATAGCGGATATATCGATTGCAACTAATGAGTCATATAAAAAAATAGCCGTTCAAAGAGGTGGCATGCATCCTGATAAAGTTCATGTGGTTAGGAGTGGGCCTAAGATTGAACGATTAAAAATAATGCCACCTATAAATGAGTTGAAATGTGGACGTAAATATTTAGTAGGTTATGTAGGCGTCATGGGGAAACAGGAGGGCATTGATTATTTGCTTAGATCTGCACAGTTTATTGTTCAAGTTCTCAAACGTGAGGATATACATTTTGGCTTAGTTGGAGGAGGGACAGAACTTGGAGTAATGGAGGCATATGCTGAAGAATTAGGTATTAAAGATTATGTTACATTTACAGGAAGGGTTTCTGATGAAGAGATGTTAAAAATGTTGAATACAGCTGATGTTTGTGTAAACCCGGATGTAGCAAATGAGATGAATGACAAATCGACAATGAACAAAGTTATGGAATATATGGCACTTGGCAAACCTATAGTTCAATTTGATTTAACTGAAGGTCGCTATTCAGCGCAAGAAGCATCTTTGTATGCAAATAAAAATGATGAAAAAGATCTAGCAGACAAGATTGTTACTCTACTTGATGATAAGGACATGAGAGAGAGAATGGGTAACTATGGCAGAACACGAGTGCTTAATGAATTATCATGGGATTATGAAGCACCAAAGCTACTTAATGCTTATGAGGCATTATTCAATTAAAAAGAATAATGCCTAGTCATGAAAAGTCCTTAATAATTTATAAATCTATTTTAGATTAAATGATTTTATTTAAATAACCTCTAATTCTCAAGTACATTAGCCAGAAAGTTATTGCCAGCATTTGTTGTACTCGTTCCAAAATAAACATAATAACCAACAATATCTCCGGGTGCTGATTCCCATGTTAATGTTAAAGATTCTCCATCAGGGATTTTGCTGCATATTGCATCAGAAAAGTTTGATGTTGCTGTATTGTTATAAGATTTCAGTTTAAAGCAGACATTTTCACCAGTGGCTAAACCAAGGTCACGAGTAGGATTTATTTCCAATGAATTGGCTAGTATGTTCGTAGTTGTGTCAGATGAACTTGAGATATCACTTATTTGCACACTTTCTAGTGGTCCTATACCACTTATAACGCAATCTGAATCAGTAGTAAGTACAATCTTATCTAGTTTAAACCCATCTTCGCGCATCCAAATATTTAAAGTATGTTCACCTGGCGAGACCACGTTAATTGTAGCCCTGTCAAATGTATTTGAAGATAATTGTATAAGGTTAGACCAACTCCAAGATGAAATTGTAAATTCATCAATACGTCTTGTGGTTAATAGATCTACTCCATCAAATCCCATATGTACAGAATCACTAGCTTTATTTTTGCTGAAACCTCGTACCCAAGCGTAATATGTACCACTAGTGACAAAATTAACATCGAAATCTAGTCGTGGACTTAAAGATATGTAATCTGCACGATGATTAGTGCCGATGTCTGGGAGTGCCCGCATAAATTTATTGTTGGATGCTTTTTTACTACTGCGTAATTCCCAGCTGTGGCTTCCTTTAGTTGTTTTTCTGCTAAAAGATTCAGCTTCAATTACAATTAGATTTTTACAGTTAGTTAGCTCGGCAGCGCGTACAGTAGTGCCCTTGAGAAAATATTCACTTATTCCAAAGTTTAGTGACATCACTGCTGAAAGAGCAAGTAATCTTGCAAGATATTTCATTTCCAACTCCAAATTTAAGTTATCAATATTAAAAAGATATTCCTTGTACCTTTTCAGTATTGTCTCTTGTTATTAACACTGCCTAATTCAAGTTCCATTTGGAGTCAGGCTGATTAAGAAAATACAAAACTGTGTGAAATCTATCATAATATTTCCTCATGAGTTCTGTCAGCTGGGAAGACGGTAGCATTTCAAAGATAAACTGATATTTATTAAATTAAATAAATTATAATGCTAAGTTGCTCAAAATATATTTCATCAAAATAATATTAATTGGCTATTTTGTCCTGTGAATATAGTCGTTTATCTGAGCAGTTATTTGTTGTGTTGAGACTCGCCTAAAATACTTAGCATTTATAATAATTACTGTTGTTAGCTTTCGATTACATCAGCTAAAAAGTTATCATCTGCTTTATTTTTATTGGTTCCAAAATAAACGTAATAACCATTAATCTTATCCGAGACAGTTTCCCAAGTTAGAGTTAAGTATTGTTCGTTTTTTACTTTGCTGCATATTGGCTTTGAAAATTTAGATGTAGCAACATTATTGTAAGATTTAAGTCTGAAACAAACTTGTTCACCTTTTGACAAGCCAAGATCACGTAGTGGATTTATATCGATAAAATTAGATAATACGTTTGCTGGTGTAGATGAGGTATTATTATTAGTTGGTGGTGGAACATTGGATATGGATGTTTCATCAGAGGATGATGATCCTCCACCTCCACCACATCCACTGAACAGTAAAATTGGTATTAAAAATAGAACGAATAATTTATAAATATTTTCCACTTTGTCCAACTCCGATGATTAATATACAGCTTGGTATAATCATCCTGATCTACCAGTTGTATAAAATTATGTGTTTTAATAGCTTGTAGAGACTATATTTATTGATAAGCGTATGTATTTTTCCTCTTGTTGGTTAAATTCAAAGTTATAAAACATCCATAAGGAAATTTTCAGTTTTCTTTGCTGAATCCCCAAAAAAAACTTGATATCCAATGATCGAGTTATTTACCTGGTCCCATGTAAGTTTGATATTGTTTGAATTTTTTAAATATGTGCATGCAGGCTTAGAAAAGCTCGATATCTTGGTGTTACTATAGGCTTTGATTCTGAAACAAATATAGCCTTTATCTTTTCCAAGATCTCTCAGTGGGTTAATGATTAATTTAGTTGGAGGTTGGCCTGCTAGATTTGTTTGATAATTACGGCTATTGTTAATTCTTTTAGCCACTTTGGACTTCTTGCCCTTCTTCTTGTTTGCTGACTTGGACTTCTTGCCCTTCTTCTTGTTCGCTGATTTGGACTTCTTGCCCTTCTTCTTGTTTGCTGACTTGGACTTCTTGCCCTTCTTCTTGTTCGCTGATTTGAACTTCTTGCCCTTTTTCTTGTTCGTTGATTTGGACTTCTTGCCCTTCTTCTTGTTTGCCGATTTGGACTTCTTGCCCTTTTTCTTGTTTGCCGATTTGGACTTCTTGTTAGTTGTTACAGCAGTAGTCTTTGTGCTACTCAAGTTTGTGATGCTAGTTAGATTCGACAATGGCGAAGCATGTGTAAAGTTGCTTAATTGAAAGAGTAAAATGAAAGCTAGCAGAAAAATCTTTGATGAAGCTGTAAAGAAAAGCTTATAAGGAATCAATGTATTAGGCTCCAGATATTTTTAATTACGGCAATTTATTAACAAAACAGCTTGATAGCATGTGCATGAATTCATTTAAGGGTGCGGACAAATTTACTTAAACGTATTTAGTTTCTTTTTATAGTTTAGAAACTCTTAAGGTTCTGTTTATATGTAAATTTTTGTGAACTCTATCACAGTATTTAGAAATCCAAATTGTTAAAGAAATGAACGGTAGTATTTTAGGGATAAACTGTACTGAGCATTGAGTATAAAAAATTAAGCTCAAAACGTCGTAGTATTGAAAGATCAGGGCGATATATAAAACATAAAGTTATTAAATAAACTTAATGTATATTCTCTTTTAATTCAGCGCCTTAAAGTAAATACTTGTCAGCATATTTTACGAGCACAGCAAAAAATAGCATATTTTTGTCAATTTACTTGCTTAATATGCCATGTAGTTGAGATTCGTAAGCTGCCAAACTTTTGATGAGAAATGCTATCTACTTAATATAATTTAGTTTAAATACTTGGCTGAGTAGGAACTTTGTAACATTTATAAAAGGTATAGAGCTATGCATTTAAAATACTTACTGTCTCACACTATTCCCCATAACTCTTTGATAAGCTATGAATACTAGTTTCTGACATTTTCAGGATTTTGATGTCAAAAAGGTAAGAAGAAGTGGTAGAAAAATCAGAACCAATTTCAGTTGTTTCATCTAAAGGGTTATTCCCGCGTGCTATAGCATTTGGGCTAGTTAAGCTATGGAGTTGGTTAACTCCGCCTTTGGTAGCTGTTGCAACACTGTTACTTGCCATGGCTTTATACGATATCTCAATGAGAGATTACTATCAGAATTTGGCAGTAATTGCATTCTTAGTTACTTTTTTTGTTTTTCGTGAAATTGAGACTGCACACCCCAGAGATCCCGGGAGTTTTAAAACAAATACGAGTAATTTGTTGCTTGCATGGGTGTTAATTTTTGCCATTTTATTGTTGATAGGCTATGTAACAAAACACTCACATTTATACTCACGATTAGTACTATTTACTTGGTTTTCTATTACACCTTTACCGCTATTACTTGCGCAAATTTTGCTAAACCGACTTAATGTGGCTTTAGTTCAGAGTACAGGTAATACCAGGAGGGTTGTAGTTGCGGGTGTTACAGAAATTAGTCAAAAACTAGTTTCTCAGTTTGTGCAAGATGGAGGTTTAGCTACAGATTTTATTGGTTACTTTGAAGATCGTAATGCAGAACGGATTGGTCCCATAGAACATGGCAGGGTATTAGGTGAATTAAGTGATTTGGCTGAATATGTTAGGGAAAATAATATAGATGTCATTTATGTCACTTTACCTATACGTCATTTGGAACGAAGTAAGAAGTTATTAGATGAGCTACATGACACTACGGCATCAATATATTTTGTACCTGATATATTTGTTTTTGACTTAATACAAGCACGCACCTATGAAGTAAACGGTATTCCAACCGTGTCATTATGTGAGACGCCTTTCGTGGGTATATCAGGCTTATTAAAACATGTAAGCGACTTTGTCATTGCATGCATTGCGCTTATTTTAATTACACCTCTATTAATATTAATTTCAATTGGTGTAAAACTCACATCTAAAGGGCCAGTTTTTTTTAAACAACGTCGTTATGGTTTAGATGGCCATGAAATAATTGTCTATAAATTTCGTACTATGCGAGTGATAGAAGATGGAGATGAAGTTATACAAGCTAAACGAAATGATCCGCGAGTTACAAAAGTTGGTGCATTTTTAAGAAAATACTCTTTGGATGAGTTGCCACAGTTCATTAACGTATTACAAGGGAGAATGAGTGTAGTTGGCCCTAGGCCACATGCGGTTGCACACAATGAAATTTATCGAAAAGTGATTAAGGGCTATATGATACGCCATAAGGTTTTACCTGGTATCACAGGGTTAGCCCAAGTTAATGGTTTTAGAGGAGAAACCAGTGAGGTTGAGCAAATGGAAAAGCGTATTGAGTACGATTTAGAGTACCTTCGACATTGGTCTTTATTATTGGATCTTCAAATAATTTTTAAGACAGTTTTAACCGTCGCAAAAAGTAATAAAGACGTATACTAGATACAGTTATTTTTGATATCTTTTATGTATGAGTTTACGTAAGCTGAATCTTGGTTACCTCATAGGTATTATAACTGTATTGGTAGCGTTTCGTTTTGTACCACATCCACCAAATGCTACACCCATAGCTGCAATGGCTATATTTGCAGGAGCAATGTTTGCCAATCGTTTTCTTGCTTATTTGGTGCCGCTAGTGGCCATGTTGCTAAGCGATCTAGTGCTTGGTCTGCACAGTACGATTGTATATGTGTACTTAGGAATAGCGATAACCGTTTTATTAGGCAGTTATCTGAAAAATCGGACTGTAGTTAAGGTTGGAATCATCACGGTTACTGCTTCAATTATTTTTTATCTGCTGACAAACTTTGGTGCATGGCTACACCATGATATGTACGCTTTCAATTTAACAGGTTTACAGCAAGCCTATGTGGCTGGATTGCCATTTTTGCGTAATGCATTAATAGCAAATCTTATATTTTCATATCTACTTTTTTATGGACTTGATTGGCTTAAAAGTTATTCTTTGCCAAAAAAATTCACAATTAATTGATCTGAGATAGTTTTTCGTTAGATGTTAATCCTGGTTGTTAAATACAGCTAGGTGCGAAATGCGTGTTTTATCACAAAACGTATGTGAGTATTCATTTAAAGTTTCCTTACTCGTTAAAATTAAAGTTTTACAGTTTATCTCCTGGCAAGGATGCTTTACCCATGATTGAGAAATCAGTCATGGGTTTTTTAATGAGATAGGAATATTTATATAGTCTTGATAAACGTCTCCACAATTCAAGGATATTGCTTGATGCTTGAATGTGTATTAACTAGAAAGCGTTATAATTTTAAGACTTAGTCTTTAAGAATAATGCAATAATGGCTACTTTTTTCTTGTTCCAAGAATAATGTCATTTGCACGTAATTGTTTAAGAGTTTGTTCTCCACCTTGGTATACGACCTTAGGATTAGGATGCTGTGTGGTTGTAACAATTTCATCTAATAATTGTTGTCCTGTATACCCATCTCTGTTTTCAATGAGTTCAATAAGCATAGCAGTGATGGAATTCAGTTCCATGAAACCCACTTTATCTTTGCTATTTCTGTAAATCATAAGAAAAGTGGGTTGTTCATTTGGCTGGCTTGGCTGAAAGCTGGGTTTAATTTTATGCACTGGATAATGGTAAGCATGCATATGTGCAAGTGGTGATAAAATAGGGATACCTTTGATTAAATCACCTTGTGGGTTGATTTGAGATTGGTCAGGTTCGGCATCAGAGAACGTCAAATCGATCTCAATCCACTCATAGTGTGCTAGTTCAGTAATAAATACAGGGTCTTCAGGTTGAGGCTCACGTTCATTTTGCAAGTAAGAAAGAAATTCTTTTGATATATTTTTGAAATATGGTGTTGATGATCGATGGTTGGCAAAAAAATCTCTGACCATTCTATGCCAATCTTCATCATTATATAATTTTCGTAATACTGGAAATGCATTAGCAATAAAATTTTGAATATTTCGATAGAAAAGACTGCGGTAAATCTCCATGCGCCGACCTTCTATATCAGATGGTATTGAAGTATGTTCAGGATCTCTTAAATGGGCAGTAAACGCATACTGAACTTTTTTAAATTCTGTATTTTCAGTACTCATTTTGATTAATCAAGTTAGCTGACTTGCGCAAGAGGTTCAGAAGCATTAGTCCATTTATTTTGTAATTCACGGATAATGTGTACCTCTTTCATCAATACATCAAGTGGTGGAATGTTGAAGTCTCTTTCTAATAGTGTTGGAAATATACCAAATAGCTCATAGGCCTTGTCTAGAATGTTCCATACTGGATCTATGACATCTGCGCCATGAGTATCAACAATTAAATCTTCAGCTTCATTAAAATGGCCTGCTACATGACAGTAAGCAATTCGATCGCTTGGTAGTTTTTGTAGAAATTCGATAGGGTCATATCTATGGTTTACGGAATTAACATAAATATTATTTACGTCTAGTAATAGATCGCAGTCTGCTTCTTCTAAAACAGCGTTGATAAATTGAATTTCCTCCATTTCTTTACCAGGTGCGGCATAGTAAGAAATGTTTTCAACAGCAATCTTTCTTTCTAGAATTTCTTGTACGCGTTTGATGCGTTTTGCAACATAGTGGATTGCATCTTCAGTAAACGGTATAGGGATTAGATCATACAAATGTCCATCATCAGAGCAATAACTAAGATGTTCACTGTAGTAACGGATATTGTGATGGTCTAAGAATTTTTTAATGTCTAACACAAAGGATTCATCTAAGGGAGCAGGGCTTCCAATTGATAAAGATAGGCCATGTGTTACAAATGGTACTTTTTCGGTAAAGTTGCGAAAACGTTTGCCAAGTTTTCCGCCTATGCCAATCCAATTTTCTGGTGCTACTTCCATAAAATCGATTTCAGTTGGAAAACTAGATTCCAATTCGTCTAAAAGATCACGGCGTAAACCTAGCCCAGATCCGTATACAGGGTATGATTTTTGTGGTTTTGTAGTCATATTGATTTAGTTTTCCTTGGTATAGTAGACCGTCTAATAGTATACGACCTTACATAGTGTTTTTATTATACAGTCATCCATTAGCCGTGACGTGAACTTCTGTTTAAATTTTATATAGGCTTTATTTTGACATTATTCCTAAGATATTGTTCCTGATAGGTAACTCGTTAAACATGCATGAATTAATCACTCTTCCCTAAAAGATTTTGCAAGCCAATAATCTATGCTGAAAAATCTGCCTGCTCCTGTAAAAAATAATACTAGTAACATAATGAAATACGTTGCACCAAATTCAATGCCATTGTTTAACACAACAAAATTTCCTTTCTCAGTTAACCAGCTATAGTTACCATGTTTTTTCAATAGGGATTTGGCCGCACTTACACGTTTGTTAACTTCCTCACTATTTTCTAGGCTTCGTTTTGCAGCAGGAATACCCAGTAATGCAAGTGGTTTAGCTGTGCTAGTAGAGGGGTCACCTGGTGCAACCGCAAACCAACCTTTATTCCAATGTACAGCAAAAATAGCGACCAACATAGTGATCATTAAAGGAATGGCGAACCAGCGCACGGCAATGCCAAATAACAATGCGATACCGCCAAACAATTCTGCAGAAGCAGCTAATATTGCCATTAACATAGGTGCAGGGAGACCCAGTCCCCAATCAGGGTTTCCAAACCAGCTTGCAATGTCTTCTAAATGCATAAACTTATGTAAGCCGACAGCTATAAAAATGGGTGCTAAGTACAAACGTAATGCCAAAGGACCAAGAAAATCTAACGCCCTAAATTTATCTAAAATATTTTGCAATGAGTTTGCAGTGGAAATTAGTGCTGACATTGAAGATTCTCCTATTTTTTGTGGCTGAGCGCCCATTTATTATGTCAATTTTGGATCTGGATATAATTCATTCAAGGGTACAGACTTTCCATCTGGTCTGACCATGCGTGCATGAAATCTACGCAATTGTCGAGGTTCTTTTACTCCACATGAATGTGCAATCACGCCTACTTCATAGACCATGTTTTTTGCATAATTGCTTACACGTTCTGCCTTAATTACAGGGTCTAAGCCAGTTTGGAGCTTTTTGTTATGCGTGGTAATACCCGTAGGGCAAGTGTTTTTATTGCATTGTAAAGCTTGGATACAGCCTAAAGAAAACATAAAACCGCGTGCTGAGACGACAAAATCAGCTCCCACAGCGAAAGCCCATGCTACATCTGCTGGAGTAACCAGCTTCCCTGAGCATATAATCTTTATACGCCCACGTAGATCATGTGCTTTTAGCTGATCTACCACGAGTGGCAGGCTTTCTTGTATAGGTAAGCCCATATAATCGATTAAGCTCATGGGTGCGGCACCTGTGCCGCCATCAGCGCTGTCAATAGTAATAAAGTCAGGTGCGGATTCGATTCCACGTTTTTTTATAATGTCCAGTACATCGTCAATCCAGCCATAGGCTCCTATTACAGCCTTTATACCAACGGGTTTGCCTGTGAGCTTGCGTATTCGCTCAATCATTTCCAACAACTCTTCTATTGAATCGATTTCTGGATGTCGATTAGGGCTGATGGAGTCACTTCCAATAGGGATTCCTCGAATATTAGCTATTTCTTTAGTTACTTTTTCACCCGGTAAAATTCCACCTTTGCCTGGTTTAGCACCTTGGCTGAGTTTGATTTCAAACATTTTGACTTGCTCGAGGGTTGCAATTGCACGCAATTTTTCATCACTTAAATTACCATCTTCATCACGTACACCATATTTGGCAGTGCCGATTTGAAAAACAATATCTGCACCGCCTTCTAAATGATAAGGGGATAAACCTCCTTCACCTGTATTCATCCAACACCCTGCCATGCGTGCACCATTGGATAAAGCAAGTACAGCGGGTTTTGATATGGCTCCATAGCTCATACCCGAAATGTTAAATAGTGAATCCGTGGTATATGGTTTTTCTGCATAAGGGCCTATCGTAATTTTGCTTGGTGGTACTGCATCTTGATCAAGTGTTGGAAAGGGGCAATTTGCAAATAACACTGTGCCAGTGGGGCGTAAATCTCGAGTTGATCCGAAGGCTACGGTGTTGTCGATATTTTTAGCTGCTCGGTATACCCAAGACCGTTGTGCTCTATTGAAAGGTAATTCTTCCCGATCCATAGCGAAGAAGTATTGTCTGAAAAATTCACCTAGCTCTTCAAAGAAATATCGAAATCGGCCGATAACAGGGAAGTTATGGCGAATCGCATGTGCACGTTGTGATTTGTCTATTATGTATAAAACAACTATGACAATAACGAGTACTCCAAAGGCGAATATGAATAAGAATGCTGCAACTTCAAGAAACCGAATGACGAAAGTGGGTAACTCAGGCATTTTAATTCTTCCCTTTATTATTTAATTATATATGGGATAGATGAAAGGAATTATACACTTATTATTTCATGAAGTTATCACGGAACTTGATTAAATAGAAAACGATTTAAATTATTATTCAGTAAGTACTTGCTATCACAGTTTAAGAATTACTTATATGTGTAAAAATTTCAGCATATATTCTGCTGTCAGAGTACACTTTGATAGTTACTGTAATAAATACATTATTTAACGGTCTACTTCATAAAAATAAAATATTCAGATAAAGAATTTATTTAAATAAGTCTTAATGTGGTTTAAAACACGTTGCGGAGCTAATATGAAAGCGTCAGATCTATTTGTTAAGTGTTTAGAAGAAGAAAATATTGAATACATATTCGGCGTTCCAGGGGAAGAGAATGCTGACTTTATGATTTCACTTGAAGATACTGACAAGATTAAATTTATTTTGACACGTCATGAGCAAGGTGCAGCATTCATGGCAGAAATCTATGGGCGCTTAACTGGTAATCCAGCAGGTTGTTTAGGAACACTTGGCCCTGGTGCAACGAATTTAATTACAGGTGTTGCGGATTCAAATATGGATCGTGCCCCTATGTTAGTGTTAACTGGTCAAGGTTCAACTTTGCGTTTGCATAAAGAATCACATCAAATTATGGATGTCGTAAAGATGTTTGAACCAGTAACGAAATGGGCTACAACTGTATTGCACCCTGAAACAATTCCAGAAATTATCCGTAAAGCGGTCCGCATTGCGCGTGGTGAAAAACCTGGCGCTGTACATATAGAGCTTCCGGAAGACTTGGCAAAAGAAGATACGACTGTTACACCTATGGTTCCGCAGCGTTATATGCGATCCGTACCAGATGAAGCCGTTATTGATAATGCCTTTGAGATGATAGCGACAAGTAACCGTCCCATTATCTTGGCGGGTAATGGCGTAGTACGTACAGGTGCCAGCAATGAGTTACGTAAATTTTGTGAAATGACCAAGATCGGTGTGATGAGCACTTTTATGGCTAAAGGTTGTGTAGATATAGACTCAGATCAATGTCTATTTACGATTGGTTTGGGCAGTCGTGATCGCATGTCTTTTTTAATAGATGAGGCAGATGTCGTCATCACACTTGGGTTTGATATGGTGGAATACCATCCAAAATTATGGAATCCGAATTGTGATAAAAAAATTATCCATGCAGATTTTTTACCGGCAGAAATAGATCAAAATTATCATCCACAAATTGAGCTAATTGGTGACCTTACCAACACGTTAGAAGAATTAAATTCCCGTGCCAAAACAAGAGCAAAATTCTTTTACGATACAACTAGACAACAACTAATTCGTAAAGAGATGCAAAAGGATCTTGCAGAGCATAAAGATGATGATACTAAGGGTAGTGTGCGGCCACAAAAAGCTATATGGGATGCGCGTCATGTGCTGGGGCCGAATGATATTTTGTTATCTGACGTGGGCGCACACAAAATGTGGGTTGCGCGTTACTATCATTGTCATGAACCCAATACCTGTTTAATTCCAAATGGTTTTTGTTCTATGGGATTTGCATTACCTGGCGCGATAGCTGCTAACTTAATTTATCCTGATCGGCGTGTTTTAGGAATTGCCGGTGATGCAGGATTTTTGATGAATGTACAAGAAATGGAAACTGCCAAGAGACTGAACAGTAATATCGTCATGATGGTTTGGGAAGATAAAGAATATGGATTAATTGCATGGAAACAACAAAATGAATTTGGCAAACATACTGATTTAGCATTTGATAATCCTGATTGGGAAAAGTTGGCTGAATCATTTGGCTGGAATGGTTATTTTGTTGAAGATAGTAAAGATCTGCAAGGCACATTGGAACATGCATTCAATGATGGCGCCCCGAGTTTAGTCGTGGTTCCTATAGATTACAGAGAAAATATGTTGCTCACTAAACGACTCGGTGAGTTAACGTTAACCATGTGACGTAAATATAATGCTAAATAATAAAAAATATACATTGATGTTGCATAACGCATTACCTGCGGTTGGTACCATGCAGGTTTTTGCACCTTATGATCGCTCAGTAATTGCTGAAGTGGAAACTGCAGGTACAGAACACGTTGATCACGCATTGGAAGTAGCGTATTCGCTTTATCGTAATAAAGATTTTTGGTTACCTTTGCATAAGCGAATTGAAATTCTCGAAGCTACAGCAAAAATCATGCAAGATGAACAAGAGTTTTTAGCTATTGAAGCCGCACGCGAAGGGGGTAAACCGTTAGTTGATTCTAAAGTAGAAGTAGCGCGTGCTATTGATGGTATTCATCTATGCATTGAAACATTAAAAACGGAACAAGGTGAAGTCATTCCCATGGGGATGTCAGCTTCTTCGAGCAACCGCATAGCACTGACACAAAAAGAACCCATTGGAGTAGTGGTGGCGGTGAGTGCCTTTAATCATCCGCTTAATTTAATTGTGCATCAGGTTGCAGCAGCCGTGGCAGTGGGATGTCCTGTGATCGTTAAGCCTGCTGATGACACGCCGCTTTCGTGTATACATTTTGTAGATGTATTGTGGCGAGCAGGGTTACCACCAGAATGGTGTCAAGCTATTGTGCCTGAAAGTACTCCTGTTGCTGAACAGTTAGTTACTGATGAACGCGTTGGATTTTTTAGTTTTATTGGTAGTGCGAAAGTAGGTTGGATGTTGCGTTCAAAAGTGGCACCAGGTGTGAGGTGTGCATTAGAACATGGTGGTGCAGCGCCAGTTATTTTAGCTGAAGATGCTGATTTAGAAACTGCAGTGCAAAAACTTGGTAAAGGTGGATTTTATCATGCAGGTCAAGTATGTGTGTCCGTGCAACGTGTATTTATCCATAAAAAACATACAGCTGCATTTGCTGAGCAATTATCATCTTATGCAAAACAACAGAAAATAGGTGATCCAACTCTTGTCGATACTGATGTAGGACCATTAATTCGACCTGCTGAAGTCAACCGTGTACAAACTTGGGTAAATGATGCAAAGGCTGAAGGGGCAACTTGTATCGCGGGTGGTAATGCTCTCAGTGAAACATGCTACGAATGTACCGTTTTGGTACAGCCACCTCTGCAAAGTAAAGTTAGTACGGCAGAAATTTTTGGTCCAGTAGTGTGTATATATGAATTCGATAATTTAGATTGGGCTATTGAGCAAGCCAATGCATTGCCATTTTCTTTTCAGGCTGCGGTGTTCACCAAACAATTAGATATCGCAATGCGTGTCTATAAGCGTATTGATGCATCTGCCGTGATGCTAAATGATCATACTGCATTTCGTATAGATGGCATGCCATTTGCCGGACTTAAACAATCGGGTCTTGCGGTGGGCGGCATACCGTATACCATGGAAGATATGCAGATCGATAAAATGCTAGTTATCAACTCCCCAGAGCTGTAGCTTTTTAAAACGCATTTTTATCTAAAAAAACTGATCTTCTTAATCGAAGAATTTCTTTAAGTCCAAGTTGACATATAAATATGGTTCACATTGTTATCTGTAGGAAGTGGATTTTGTAGAGCATTTGCTGTCAAGCAGCTATGTAAAAAGATCAGCATTGGAACAGAAGTCATGTTGATTAATGGCACTAATTATTTAGTACTTCAGTCACTATTACCTGAAGTTATTTTTCCTGACCTGTTGACAGGTTGTTTATATACAGTGGTAACAAGCAAGTAAAAATTTAGTTTGGAACAAAACAACGAAGTAAAACTTACGGTATTGAAGACATTAAGGCTTTAGTGTTAAGAAGAAATGTTTTTAGTGGCAGTACAAAAGCTTGCTAATTTAGCCAGTAATAATGATTTAGCGGAAGGTGCAATTTACCCATCTTTGCATAGTATACGTTTTGTCTCACTAGAGATTGCAATTTCGGTAACAGAAAAAGCCTACGAACAAAATATTATTCGTTTACCTAAGCCGAATGATATTCGACACCTGATTGGTGAATATATGTATGATCCAAGATATTAAATAATCATAAAAAAAACAGCGAACATAAAGTTCGCCGTTTTTTTTACAAATAAATGTTAGAGGTTAGCTACCGCATTTTCCTTCACCGCACTTACCTTCGGCGTCTTTGTCTTCACCGCATTTACCTTCGCCACATTTTCCTTCACCGCACTTACCTTCAGCGTCTTTGCCTTCACCGCATTTACCTTCGCCACATTTTCCTTCACCGCACTTACCTTCGGCATCTTTGCCTTCACCGCACTTGCCTTCGCCACATTTTCCTTCACCGCACTTACCTTCAGCGTCTTTGCCTTCACCGCATTTACCTTCACCGCACTTACCTTCAGCATGGTTATCTGCAACCATGTAGCCTGATGAAAGAGTAGTGAGTTGGAATGGGTTAGACTCTGCATTTGCAGCAGGAATGCTGAATGCGCTTGCGGCAAGGGCTGCGCCAACAGCTGCAGCAATAGGTTTTAATTCAGTTTTCTTCGACATGTCTTTATTCTCCTATACATGTTAGTTTTTAGTAGGATTTTTCTTAGAATCAAATGATTTCTATTGATATAGACCGATTTTTAATATTTTTTATTTCATAGCCTCGATAATATAAGTAATGGCTTGATTAAGCTTCTTATAGTGTAAAATCTATACAGCTATATAACATATTTGATTATCAGGTATACCTAAAGTTCTATTATCACTGAAATATTGCGAAAAAATAAGATTTTTCATTGATTTACATTTTTGGCCCTATATTCGCAAAGATCGAAAATTATGCATTGATCACATTTAGGATTACGTGCAGTACATGTGTATCGGCCATGTAAGATTAACCAGTGATGAGCATGTAATTTGTACTCTTCTGGTACGAATTTCTCTAATTTTTGTTCTACTTGCAATACATTTTTACCAGGGGCGATGCCGGTTCGGTTAGAGACACGGTATATATGGGTATCCACGGCAATCGTGGGTTGTCCAAAGGCATTATTGAGAACTACATTGGCAGTTTTTCTTCCTACTCCAGGTAAGGTCTGTAAAGTGTCTCGATCTCTGGGAATTCGACCTGCATGTTTATCAAGCAGGATTTCGCAAGTTTTGAGAATATTTTTTGCCTTGCTGTTGTAAAGGCCAATAGACTTAATGTAAAACTTCAGTTTTGCTTCTCCCAATGCCAGCATTTTTTTAGGAGTATTAGCAACTTTAAATAAATCCTTACTAGCTTTATTTACACTTACGTCGGTAGCTTGTGCAGACAGCATAACTGCAATTAATAATTCAAAATTGGATTTATGTACAAGTTCTGTTTTTGGGCTGGGATTTATCTTTTTTAAGCGTTTGAAAATTTCTGCCCGTTTTTCTTTATTCATGAGTCGATGTTACTTTTTATCTAATAATTCTTGTTTTTTACGCTGGAATAATGCCTGTTTGGCTTTTTTAATAATTTCCAACCTTAAAGCTTGTTGTCGCTTATTGTGTTTTGCGAAGGTAGCAAATTTCTTTTTTAAGGCGCTTATTTCATCTGAGGAAATATCTTTACATGCTTCGTTAAAAAAAATATTTGTATTTATACTTATACAATCGACAGGACATGGAGGCAAACATAATTTACATCCCGTACAATAGTGAATCATTACAGTATGCATTTGTTTAGAAGCCCCAATAATCGCATCAAAAGGGCATGCTTTTATGCATAGAGTGCAACCAATGCATTGTTCTTCATCAATGCGGGCGATAAATTTTCCTGTTGGGATAACTCTGTCGTTATTATTCACAGGTGATTTACTTCACACGCATTCCAGGTTTGGCGCCTTCATCAGGTTGCAATAAAAATATGTCTTTATTGCCAGGGCCAGCAGCCAACACCATGCCTTCCGATAAACCAAAGCGCATTTTTCGTGGTGCAAGGTTAGCGACCACCACAGTTAAACGGCCTTCTATATCTTCAGGCGAGTAGGCTGATTTAATTCCGGCAAATACTGTTTTTTTAATATTCCCTGTTGATTCGCCAAGCTCTAGGGTCAGTTTTAATAATTTATCAGCACCTTCTACATGATCCGCTTTTGCAATTCTTGCTACTCTGAAATCCAGTTTGGCAAAATCTTCGAAAGTGATTTCTTCATTAATTGGGTCAGAGGCAACAGGTGGTGTTGTATCTTGTTTAGACGCTTCTACCATTTTTTCCACTGATTCTTTTTCGATTCTGGTAATTAAGGGTTTAAATTTATTGATTTGGTGACCTTCAGATAACGGATTGCCACTAGCCAGGTCGTTCCAAGTAATTTTAGTGTTTAGAAATTGTTCAGATTTTTCAGCTAGCTCAGGCATAACAGGTTTTAAATAACCTATCAATAAGCGATACATGTTCAGCCCAAAACTACATACCTGGTGGACTTCATCTTTATTTGCGTCATCTTTGATACGCTCCCATGGTTTGTAGTTATCAATTACTTGATTAGTTATGTCTGCAAGATTCATAACTGCGCGCATAGCTTCTGAGTATTTGCGGCTTTCGTAGAAAGTTTTAATGTCGCCATTTTTTTGTGAAGCTTCTTTAAATATAGTTTTACAGTCATCTATAAATTTTGATGTCAGTCTGCCGTCATATTTCTTATATATAAAACCAGCACAGCGACTAGCGATATTAACCAATTTTCCAACAACGTCACTATTTACACGCTGTTGGAAATCTTCCAAATTTAAATCGATGTCATTTACACCGGCACCCAATTTAGCAGCAAAATAGTAGCGTAAATATTCAGGATTAAGGTGATCTAAGTAAGTACGTGCTTTAATAAAAGTACCACGTGACTTAGACATCTTTTGTCCATCCACCGTCAAAAAACCATGACAATAAACTGCTGTTGGGATTCTATAGTTAGCGCCGTGTAACATGGCTGGCCAAAACAGCATATGGAAATAAGCAATGTCTTTACCAATAAAATGATAAACTTCATAATCACTATCGATTTTCCAGTAATTATCAAAGCTTTTCCCTTCGCGATCACAGAATTGTTGTAGGCTCGCCATGTAGCCGATTGGTGCATCCAGCCAAACATAAAAATATTTATCAGGTGCATCCGGTATTTCAAAGCCAAAATACGGTGCATCGCGTGAAATATCCCAATCCTGTAGACCAGACTCAAACCATTCTTTTAATTTATTAGTAATTTCAGGTTGCAGGTGCTCGCTATTGATCCATTCATGCAGCATGTCTTTGAAATCACTGAGTTTGAAAAAGTAATGTAAATTTTCTTTTTCAATTGGTGTGGCACCACTAAGAGATGAGTATGGATTGATTAAATCCGCAGGTGTATATGTTGTTCCACAAGCTTCGCAATTATCACCATATTGATCTTTGGTGTGACACTTTGGGCATTCCCCTTTAACAAAACGATCAGGTAAAAATACTTTTTCATGTGGATCATAAAGATCAATCACAGTTTTAGTTGTGATATGACCATTTTCTTTTAGGCGCTGATAAATTCTAGTGGCATGTACTTTGTTTTCTTCGGAGTGTGTCGAATGATAGTTGTTAAAGTTGATATAAAAATCGGCAAAATCCTTTTCATGTTCAATTTTTACTTTTGCAATGAGCTCTTCGGGAGTTATCCCTTCTTGTTGTGCCTTAAGCATGATGGGTGTGCCATGCGAATCATCGGCACAAATATATATGCAGTCGTGGCCACACATTTGCTGGAATCGTGTCCAAATATCAGTTTGGATATATTCCACTAAGTGGCCTATGTGTATGGGTCCATTAGCATAGGGCAGAGCACTGGTTACTAATATATTGCGTTGTGAGCTAGTCATCGATGTATTCTTTTTTATGGCCGATAACCTTAGCAGTTTGAAGAAAATACCGCTAATTTTTGAAGTTAATTTTGACTGATCAAGCTATTCATATAGGGATCTTTGCAGTAAATAATAGCGTGATATAGTTGCTATACACCCACTAATTGACCCCATAGATTTTCAGGAGAATAAAAAGAATGGCTGAACTTAGCAAAGAACAAGTTGAAGCTGCACTTAAACAGATACAAGATCCGTACATTGGTAAAGATCTTGTGGCAAGTAATACCGTAAAAGCAATCGACGTAAATGGGGAAGGTGTTGTAAAGGTATCAGTGAAGCTTGGGTATCCTGCTAAAGGAATGGTTGAAGATCTAACTAAAGAAATTGAAACCAAAGTACTTGCGGCGGGTGCAGAAAGTGTTGTAGCGGATGTGAGTTGGAAAATTGAAGCGCATACTGTACAAAAAAGTCTCAAACCACTTGAGAACATTAAAAACGTAATTGCAGTAGCTTCTGGTAAAGGCGGTGTGGGCAAATCTACTACTGCAGTTAATTTAGCTTTGGCGCTATCATTGGAAGGCGCAGTCGTTGGGGTGTTGGATGCTGATATCTATGGACCTAGCCAACCACGCATGCTAGGTGTGAGTGGTCAGCCAAAATCCAGTGATGGTAAGAGTTTGGAGCCGATGGAAGCACATGGTGTACAGGCGATGTCGATAGGATTTTTAATTGATGAAGAAACTCCCATGATTTGGCGTGGCCCAATGGTCACCCAAGCGTTAGAGCAGTTACTGAATGATACACGCTGGCGAGGACTAGACTATTTGGTAATTGATTTGCCACCTGGAACTGGGGATGTACAATTAACTTTGGCACAAAAAATTCCCGTTAGTGGAGCTATTATTGTGACGACTCCGCAAGATATCGCTTTGCTTGATGCGCGCAAGGGTTTAAAAATGTTCGAGAAAGTAGAAGTCCCTGTGCTAGGTGTTGTTGAAAATATGAGCATTCATATTTGTAGTGAGTGTGGTCATGAAGAATCGATATTTGGTGAAGGCGGGGGCAAACGTATGGCTGATGAATCCGGTGTGGAAGTATTGGGGGCATTACCATTAGATATAAATATTCGTGAGCAAGTTGATAGCGGTAATCCAACAGTGGCTGCAATGCCTGACAGTCGTGTAGCCGAGATTTACCGAGAAATTGCACGTAAAGCAGCGGCAAAGCTAGCAGCTACTAGTAAAGACTACAGTGCTAAGTTTCCTAAGATTGTTATTCAAAATACCTAGTGATTTAAAATTGTTATTTATGCAACATAAAATATTACACAGAAGTTTAGTCGTTTTATTATTCATTTATTTGCAAGGGTGTGCGTCTATAAATGAGCGTTTGAACCCAATTCAGCCAAATGTGGTTGTAGATGCGATTAAAATTGAAGATGCATCATTATCAGGGCTAACAGCATTACTTACATTAAATATAGAAAATCCAAATAAATTTGCATTGAATGCAAAAAGCTTAGACTACACAATGAGTTTGTCAGGTGTGGACATCATTAGTGGTAAGAATGAACAAAATATGTCTGTTCCAGCTTTAGGAAATGGGAAAATAGAAATTCCAGTGAAGCTATCTTATAAATCTCTACTTGAGACGATACCTAAAATTATGGAAACAGGTATAGCTTCCTATAATTTTAACGGTCATATTCACACTCGTTTGTTTACAATTCCTTTTGATAAAACAGATGAATTAAAGTTACCTTATATCGGTAATTCTAACTAAGATTATTTTGAGTTAATTTTATATGGCGATTAAATCTGATCGCTGGATCCGCCAAATGGCAGAACAGCATGGCATGATTGACCCGTTTGAACAAAGCCAAGTACGTCAAAACGGCAATGGTCGTATGATTTCATATGGTACTTCTAGTTATGGCTATGACGTACGCTGTGCTGATAATTTTAAAATCTTCACTAATATTAATTCTGCTGTAGTTGATCCAAAACAATTTGATGAAAATAGTTTTGTTGATCTTCAAGCAAACGAGTGTGTAATCCCACCCAATTCGTTTGCTCTGGCGAGTACAGTTGAATACTTTCGTATCCCTCGTTCTGTTCTCACAGTTTGTTTAGGCAAATCTACTTATGCTCGTTGTGGAATTATTATTAATGTCACTCCATTGGAACCCGAATGGGAAGGCCATGTGACGATTGAGATATCAAATACTACGCCCTTACCTGCAAAGATATATGCCAATGAAGGCATTGCGCAGATGTTATTTTTTGAATCAGATGAAATTTGTGAAACATCTTACAAGGATCGTGGCGGCAAATACCAGGGGCAACGTGGTGTGACCCTTCCAAAAGCATAAACTATTTTTCAGTTAGCAAACTGAAATAAATATTTTTATTTCAGCTCATAAAAGTAACCAAGTTGCTAATCCGAGGAATGCAAAAATACCAATAACATCAGTAATAGTAGTGAGTACAACACCACCTGCAATAGCTGGGTCGATATTGAGTTTGCGTAGAATAATAGGAATAGTAACGCCTGCAAGCGCAGCGCAGATTAAGTTGGCCGCCATGGCTGTAGCTATAATGCCACCCATCTTTACGTCTTTAAACCAAAGTACTACAACAATAGCAACGATAATGGCCCAAGTCATGCCATTTAAAAAGCCAACAGCAAGCTCTTTAAGTAAAAGCAATTTGGAATTACTTCGCCCAACTTGGCCTAGGGCAAGACCTCGAATCACTAGGGTTAGTGTTTGACTACCAGCAATGCCTCCCATGCTGGCCACTACAGGGATGAGAATAGCTAATACGATAATTTTTTCTAAAGTTACCTGAAATAAACTAATAACCCATGCGGCTAAAAAAGCTGTGGCTAAATTCACGCCTAGCCAAATTGCGCGGCGTCTTGTTGAAGCAACAACAGGCCCAAATAAATCTTCATCCTCAGATAAACCCGCCATGCTAAATACAGAATGTTCGGCTTCTTCACGGATAACGTCTACAACATCGTCAATAGTTATGCGTCCTATTAACCTATTATCTTCATCCACAACTGCTGCTGAGACTAAATCCAGGTCTTCAAATGATTTTGCTACTACGGTTGCTTCGGTGTTGGCTTCAAAGGCCTCTATATCGTCATACATTACATCACGTACAAGCTCAGTAGGTTTGTTTGTGAGCACCTTGGCAAGCGGTAGTGTGCCTATGTAATGATCATAACGATCTACAACGAATAATGAGTCAGTTGCAGCTGGAAGTGCTCCGCGCGTACGTAAATAACGTAAAACCACATCAAGAGTTACATCACGTCGAACGGTTACCGTATCAGTATTCATTAAACCACCTGCTGTATCTTCAGCGTAGGAGAGTACAGCTTCAACGCGTAAACGATCTTGATGATCCATACTAGCTAAAGCTTGTTTAGTAACGGTATCTGGTAAATCAGCAAGCAAGTCTACAAGGTCATCAATTTCCAAGCCTTCAGTCGCAGAGACAAGTGCATCACTGTCCATTAGCTTGATTAAGCCATTGCGGACTTCATCACCTACATTTAATAGGATTTCGCCATCGTCATCGTGGTCCAACATGTTCCAAACGATGCTGCGCTGCGAATGAGGAAGAGCTTCTAATAAATTAGCAATCTCTGCTGGGTGTAATGCATTAAGAATACGACGCGCACGCTGCATGGTGCCTGTCTGTAAGGCATCACCAATGACCTTCAGTGTTTGGTCGTGTATCTGTGAGGCATTATCTGGCATTTTATAATGTATTTAAAAGTTTGACGTATGCGCACGCGCGGCAAGTGTAACTGCTTGTTACTCACTTGCCAAAAAAAGATGAACAAATTTAGTCGTTGAGAGCATCGACCAAAGGCCCGATCTTATTCGGAACAGTCGTGCTGAGAATTTTTTTCGCAGGCTTTTCTAACGCTGAGATTTTGCTTTTATTAATGATTTGTTTAATTTCAAGTAAGTTGGATGGATGAGCACTGAACTCTTGTAGGCCCATGCCCAAGAGTAAGCGTGTATAGCGTGGATCGCCAGCCATTTCGCCACACATGGCAACGGGTATCTTGGCTCGACGACCAGCTTGCAAAGTTAAATTGATCAGTTTTAGTACCGATGGATGTAGCGGATCATATAAATAGTTAACTTGGTCGTCGATACGATCGATTGCAAGTGTGTATTGGATCAAGTCATTGGTACCAATAGATAGGAAATCTAGTTGCTTTGCTAAAATATTAGCGGATATGGCAGCAGCAGGAACTTCGATCATAGCCCCTATGGGAATATCGGGGTCGTAATTATGTCCTTCACTTTTTAGCTCACGCTTGGCTTGGTCTAAAATTGCTAGTGATTGTTCTAGCTCGATATGGCTGGTGATCATTGGCAACAAAATTCTTACCGGACCTGTAGAAGACGCTCGTAATATTGCACGTAGCTGTTGCTTAAATAGTTCTGTATCTTTTAAAGATCTTCGAATTGCACGTAAACCTAAGGCTGGATTTTGTGTTAATGGCCCTTGAAAGTCGGGATCAAATTCTTTTTCAGCACCTAAATCTAAAGTGCGAATAGTTAGTGGCTTGCCTTTAAGAACGCGTATTACTTTTCGATAAGCATTGAGTTGTTCGGTCTCGTCTGCAGGTTTTTCGCGATCTATATAGAGAAATTCTGTTCGATATAGTCCAACTCCATCTGCACCAGAGTGTTTTAATACATTAATATCATCTGCTAATTCGATGTTAGCTTGTAAACTAATTCGTTGGCCATCGCGTGATTTTGCTGAGATGTTACGTAACGAATCAAGCTTGCGACGTTGTTCTTTTTGTTCGCGTTGCTTATGTTTGTATTGTTTAATGGTGTTTTCATCTACACCTGCTAATACCATTCCATCTGCACCATCGATTACAACTTGTTCTTCTTGTTGTAATAACAAGCGTGCACTTTGAATACCCACGACTGCTGGTATCTCTAAGCTACGAGCTAGAATTGCTGTGTGTGAAAGTGGGCCGCCGAGTTCAGTAATAAAACCAGCGATATTCTGATTTTGCATTACAACGGTGTCTGCCGGCGTTAGGTCATCCGCTACGATTATGCTGCCTTTCAAAGGTTGCAGTTTCATCTGTACGGTATACTGTTGATTTTTTAAAATTTGTTGCACTAGGTTGATTACATGCTCAACATCATTGATGCGTGTACGCAAATAATCATCTTCCATCTGTTCAAACACAGATACGAGCTTGTCACGCTGCTGTTTTAATGCCCATTCGGCATTGCAATGTTGCTCTTGAATAATTTCGATGGGTACTTTACGTAACATCGAGTCTTTGACCATTAGCATGTGGGAATCGATGAAGGATGCTACATCTTTAGGCGCATCCTCGGGTATAGTGTCGCGTATACTGCGTAGTTGAGTAGATGCTTCGTCTAAAGCATTTTGAAAACGCTCTATTTCAGAATCTATTTCATGCTCATCTAGTTTTCGTTCGAATACTTCAGGCGCACCACGGTTTAGCAAGTGTACATTGCCAATTGCAATGCCTCTTGAAACACCAATTCCAGAAACAATTAGCGCCATGTTTTGTAACTAGATTTAAATAAGTTATTCTTCTTCATCAAAATAGTTGTTAAATAAGTTTTCAATACTTGTTAGGGCTTCTGCCTCATCATCGCCACTTGCCATAACAGTTACAATACTACCTTTACTTGCGGCTAACATCATTACTCCCATAATACTTTTACCATTAATTTTTTTTCCTTCTTTTTTTAGAAAAATTTCGCTTTGGTAGCTTGAAGATAGGGCTACTAATTTAGCTGCAGCACGTGCATGTAGTCCCAGCTTATTAATTATGGTGAGATCTTTACTTACCATTAAATATATTTCCTACAATCAGCAATCGATAATCCCATCATGAGCACCACTTATTGCCTTCTCCACGAGTTCATCCAAACTTAAAGTTGGATAATTCATGACTCTGATCAACATGGGTAGATTCACACCTGCAATAACATGAATATTTTCTAATGCGTTAAGTTTATTGCAAATATTACTCGGTGTAGAGCCAAAAATATCTGTAAACACTAAAACTCCATCACCATCGTTTAGAGAATTACATAGGGTTGTTGCTTTGTTGAGCAGCTTGTCTGGATCGCAAGTGTCAGACACCGATAGAGATTCACATCTCATTGGTAATTTGCTTAACATGGTTTTTGCACTAGTAAGTAATTCATACCCGATTCGTCCATGCGTTATTGTCAATAAAGAAACTGTCATATTAGTGCTCTAAGTCTCTATGCCTAACTAAGACATCATTGTTTTTAAAGTCACGAAAGCGATTTGCCAAAAATTCTGCTATATGTACGGAACGGTGTTGCCCTCCTGTGCACCCAATTGATACGCTTAAATAACTACGATTTTCATTAATAAAACTCGGTAACCAACATTCTATAAATTCACCAATAGACGTTATCATCTGTTTTACTTCAGTATGTGACTGCAAATATTCGATTACTTCACTATCATGACCAGAAAGCTTGCGTAGATGCTGTTCCCAATAGGGGTTTGGTAAGCAACGTACATCAAACACATAGTCAGAATCATTAGGTACACCGTACTTAAAGCCAAAAGACTGTAAAAGAATGGTTAGTTTAGATGACTTATTCCCACACACCTGATCTATGATAATTGCACGCAGTTGATGTACGTTTGTTGAAGTAGTGTCTATGCGTAAATCTGCGAGCAGCGTTACTTCACCTAAAATCTGTTTTTCCATTTGAATGGCGTCCACTAATGGCAAACCTTTTTTGGTGAGTGGGTGTTTACGTCTTGTTTCGCTGTATCTTTGTATTAGTGTTTCTTCATCAGCCTCTAAGTATACAAGTTCAATGTTTATATTTTGTTGTTTTAATTGTTTGATAATATTTGGAAGTGAATGGATATCTTGGCTGACATTACGTGCATCTACACCAATTGCAATTTTTTCATAAAAGCCAGGTGAAGCAGTGGTTAAATGTTCGATACAAGTGGGCAACATGCTGAGCGGCATATTATCAATACAGTAAAAATCATCATCCTCAAGGGTGTTGATCGCAACTGATTTGCCAGAGCCGGATAGTCCGCTTACTAATACAATTCTCATTGGTTTTTATTGCATTGCATCTTTTTGTTTTTGTACAAAATCTTCACTGGCGTTGTAACCATGCTTAATAAGCAAGTTGTCTCTTACTGCAGCCTCAACGAGAACAGCAAGGTTGCGTCCTGGTGCTACTGGTAAAGAAATTGTGGTGATATTTACCCCGAGAACGTTAGTTTTTCTTTCGGTAAGCCTAATTCGGTCTTCGTTTTTTGGAGTAATTGTCTTTAAAGGAAACAGCTCTATTATTAAGCTTAAGTATTTATTCATTTTTATTGCGCTATCTCCATACATTTCGCGAATATTTAATATACCTAGGCCACGTACTTCAAGGAAGTTTTGCAATAATTCAGGGCATGTCCCATTAATTGTATCTGGTGCGATTCTGGCAAATTCAGGTGCATCATCTGCAATAAGCCTATGGCCACGGCTTACGAGATCTAGGGCAAGTTCACTTTTACCAAGTCCGCTTTTACCTGTTATCAACACCCCAACGCTAATTACTTCCATGAATACACCATGCAAGGTTTCTTTTTCAGCGAGCGCTTGTGTCAGATAGTAACGTAGCTGGTCAATTAGCTCGTTACTAGATAATTTAGAACAAATAATTGGCAAATCGTATTCATATGAATAGTCTTTGAAAATCTCTGGTGGAATTAAATCATCTGCAACAAAAATTGCAGAAGATTGGTTTTGAAATAATTTTGATAGCGCATTTTTAAAAGTGGCATCGTTAGCTTGTTTAAAAAAATTAAGTTCTGTTTCACCTAAAATTTGTGCTTGATTTATGTGGATTAAATTAAAATAACCTACTAGCCCTAGCTCTGATGATTTAAACGACAAACGTATAAAACCTTTTTTACTGTTTTTTTCACCTGCCCACCAGCTTAGCTTTAAGTTATTCTGGGTTTGCGAAAATAAAGCACTTGTCGTAAGAGCTACAATGCGTTTTGTTGTATTAGAAGCGGACATAAGGCAGAGATGTTGCTAATCGCTCTAAATTTAGTATTAAGTGTATCGATATCGTTAGAGGTGTAACAGCTATGTTTATTGACCTGAGAAGACTATGCGGCTAGATGTTTGGGATGTTGGCATAGTAGTTGATAAAGGCATGGCGCATCTTCGCATTTATTAATAGCCTGACGAACCGTTTCGTTATCAAGAAGTTCGGCTAAGTTAGCTAATAACTGTAGATGATCTTCTTCTGTGTCTTCCGGAACAACCATGCAAAATAAGAAAGTAACTGGGGTATCATCTGCGGCTTCGAAGTCAACCCCGTCATCTAGCTTAAGCATGGCTGCATAGATTTTATCTAGTTCTTCAATTCTACAATGTGGAATTGCGATGCCTCTGCCAAGGCCAGTACTACCTAATTTTTCACGTGCTAAAAGCGCGTCTAGAATTTTATTTTTGTTTAATTCTGAATATTGTAATGCTAAAGATTCGCTTAAGATTTCTAGCGCTCTTTTTTTGCTGCTTACTGAAGTAGTAAATACTATCCCTTCTTCAGAGATTACATCTTTTAAGTACATAGCTATTCGTTTGTTATTTTTAATTCAGCGCGTGGTGTTTTACATCGCTTTGATGATGATCTTTGAGTTTTTCTTTATGTTTTACAATCTGCCGATCTAATTTATCCACCAATGAATCAACTGCTGCATACATACTATTGTTACTTGCATCGGCAAAAATTTTGTTACCACTTACTTGTAATGATGCTTCTGCTCGATGAGTTAGTTTTTCAACATTCAATATCACATGTATGTTGATCACGTGATCAAAATGTCTAGTGAGCCGTTCAAATTTTTTTTCCACATAATCCTTTAATGAGGTGGTTACTTTTATATGATGGCCAGTTACTTCTATTTGCATAATTATTCCCTTTTTGCACAGAGTAATAGTAAATCACAGTCGCATTTATATTAAAACTATTTATGCATACTGTCTTCTTTCATTGGAAGGCGGAATTGCCATGGATTCACGGTATTTGGCAATGGTACGGCGTGCCACACTGATGCCTTTTTGTTCAAGTAGTGTGGCTATTTTATTGTCACTTAATGGTTTAGTTTGATTCTCTTCATTAATTAATTTTTTGATCATGGCACGGATTGCTGTGGCTGAACATATTCCCCCATCTTTTGTGTTGACATGGCTGGAGAAGAAGTACTTAAATTCAAATATACCCCGTGGTGTATCCATATATTTATTTGTTGTTACTCTTGAGATGGTTGATTCATGCATCTCTAGCTCTTCTGCGATGTCTCTCAGTACGAGTGGCCGCATAGCTTCTTCACCATACTCAAAAAAGCCACGTTGGTGTTTGACGATCGATGTAGCGACGCGCATTAGAGTTTCATTACGACTTTGTAGGCTTTTAATGAACCAACGTGCTTCTTGTAATTGATTGCGCATATAGTCTGTATCGTTATTGTTATTAGAGTTTTTTAAAAGGCTAGAATAAACGTCATTGATGCGTAACTTTGGTGCACTTTCTATGTTTAATTTTACTCGCCAAGAGCCTTCGTGTTTATCTACATACACATCAGGCACTATATAGTCAGGTTTTTGTGTATTTATTAAGTCGCCTGGTTTAGGGTGTAATGTCTGGATAAGTAAAATTGCACTTTCTATTGTTTCAATGGTAAGTCTGGTTAGTTTAGTAAGCAGTTTATAGTCTTTTGTGGCAACTAAATCCAAATGTCTGTCAACGAGTAAACGTGCTTCAGCTAAAAACGGGGTATTATTCGCCATTTGTTGCAGTTGTATATCTAAACATTCTTTCAAGCTGCGTGCTCCAGACCCAATAGGGTCTAAGCGTTGTATAAATTTTAATACAGCCTCCACTTCATCTAATTCAATTTCATAATTTTTGCTTAAGTTTTCATGGATGCTCTCGATTGGTTCTTGTAAGTAACCTGAGTCGTCTAAAGCATCAATTAAACTATTAGCAATTAAACGATCTTGGTCTGATAAAGCACTTAGCTCAATTTGCCAAATTAGGTGTTGTTGCAGAGAATCGTTATCTCCATTGCTTTGGTTTTCTAGATAGTCGGAATAATCTTCATTGGCTTGGCCTGATGGCACATAACTAGGTTCATATACATCTTCCCATTGACTGTCTACAGGAAGCTCTTCGGGTAATGTATCGCTCGTATTTAGTTCTTGCGATTCAATGGCAACTTCCTCAGTGTTTGATTTTTCTATAATTTGACTCTCCTCACCTTCGTGTTCGTTATCTGTTTCTAACATAGGATTAGATTCGAATGCCTCTTGAATTTCGGCTTTGAGCTCTAATGAGGAGAGTTGCAATAAACGAATAGCTTGCTGCAGCTGAGGGGTCATGGTCAGTTGTTGACCGATACGGACTTGTAGACTTGGTTTTAACATACATTAATTATGGCATGAATATTGCTTGGTTATAACCATTAATAATATAATTTGTCGAAAAAAAACGACTTGCTGCAGAACTGCTCTATTTATAGCCAGAATATTGGCTTGAAGGTATTTAATTGTGTCAAATATATGTACTTAAAAGTTGCTGCCTAAATAAATATCTTGTACTTGCTTGTTATTAAGTATGTTTGTTGGTGTCCCTTCAGCAAGCATTTTACCATCATTAAGAATATAGGCCCGATTACAAATATCTAATGTTTCGCGTACATTATGATCAGTAATCAACAATCCAATTTCTTGTTTCTGTAATGTTTTTAAAATGCGTTGTATATCTTTTACAGAAATTGGATCTACACCTGCGAAAGGTTCATCAAGCAAGATGAATTTAGGTTGTAAGGCAAGGGCCCTTGCAATTTCAGCTCGTCTTCTTTCCCCGCCTGAAAGGCTCAAACCCTTGTGGTCACGGAGATGCTCAATTTGTAACTCTGACAGTAACGATTGGCAAATTTCCTTACGTTGGTTTTTATTTAGCTCATTACGCGCTTCGAGGCTTACCATAATATTATGTTCAACACTTAGGCCACGGAATATCGATGCTTCTTGTGGTAAATAACCAATTCCAAATTTTGCACGTTTGTGCATTGGTAGTTGAGTAATATTGAAATCATCTAATAAAATTTTACCTTCACTACAATGAATCAATCCTACTAACATATAAAAACATGTTGTTTTACCCGCTCCATTTGGGCCAAGTAAGCCCACAATTTCCCCAGACTTAATTTCCAGGCTAACATCGTCTACAACGGCTCGTGCCTTAAATTGCTTACGTAAGTTTTCTGCACTTAAATTATTCATTAGAGTAGATGTGCATGAATAGTTTATTTTCTTTTTTAATGAGGCGTATCTGTATCGTTTTCTTTTTCTTTATCTATAGTGCTTGGTAAAACCGTAATATTAACTCGGTCGTCACCACTAGAACTTCCTGCATTTACAAGCTCCTTATCGGTATAAAAAACAATACGGTCACTAGCAAATGTATTTCCGGCTTCTGTTAGTTTGGCATTATCAGTAAGGATAATTTCGTTGGAAGTAATCCGATAAACCATTTTTTTTGCTTCTGCATTTATTAATTTTCCATCATCAGTTGTTTGTTTGAAAGTACTTAAATTACCTTCTGCAATAATCTTTTTAACTTTCTTGTCTGTGGTTTCTAATGTTACTATCTCTCCTGTTAATCGCATGCTTCCTTGAGTGATTTCAACATTGCCACGATAAATACTTATACCTGTAGCGTCATTAATTTCAGCAGTATTGGCTTTGATATTTATTGGCTTAGTTGCATCATCAGATCGCGCGATAAGTACATTGCTCAATGAAGCAATTAAAATCATAGATAAAATCGCAATTTTTCGATTAAGGTTCATAGCGGCCAGTAACCTCACTGTGTAAGAAAACAATTTCTGTTTCGAGATCAAGAGTCATACCTTTTGCCTTAATGATTTGATCTCCTTGTTTAGCTGTTACTTTTGAGTCAGTAGTAGCACTTTGTTTTTTCGGAAACACAGTTAACTTGTCAGTAAAAATTTCCAATCTGAATGGGTTGTTCTTAGATTCTGGTTGATTGATCTCTACATTACCAACTAAAGTGATAATATTATTATCTTCCCGAGTATTCCCTCTTAAGGCTTTAGCAAAAACTTTGCTACCATCACTTCTATATATCTGAATATCAGGATTTTCAAATTCACTACGCTCTTCGTCATCATAAAGCCAATATTTAGGTGCGTATAGTTTGTATTGCGGGCTACCGTTAGTTGCATTGATTGTCATTTCAATGTCATTAAAGCTAATGGAAGGTGTATCCATGAGAGGAGCGGGAGAAATTTCAACGTAACTAGAACGTTGATTAAGAAACCACAATGTTGCAGTAGCGCCTACAACAATTAAGCAGCATAACCATATCAATCTAAGCAGCATTTCAATTGTTTCATCGTAGATTATAAGTTTGTGCCAGATCTAGTAGACCCTGTGATTCAAGTATGAGTTCACATACTTCCCGTACAGCTCCATTTCCACCTGTAGCTAAAGTTTCCCAATGAGCATGTTGTTTAACAAAATAATTGGCATTCGCTACAGCGATTGCTAAACCACATCGAGACATAATTTGTAAGTCAACGATATCATCTCCTACAAAAGATGTTTGCTGCTCATTTAAACTTAAGTCTGA
The DNA here is from genome assembly GCA_965223115.1 of Gammaproteobacteria bacterium. Taxonomy (GTDB): domain Bacteria; phylum Pseudomonadota; class Gammaproteobacteria; order UBA4575; family UBA4575; genus CBDCUI01. The sequence goes on along the minus strand of OZ244982.1, from coordinate 1,858,160 downwards.
TAATAATTTTTGATACACGACAAGTTTATCTGTACAGCCTTGATGCACATATTTAACGCCTAGATCCTGCATGCGATATTCTAGTGCTTTAGACTTTCGTGCTGTTATAATTCCAACTTCAATACCATAATGTTGTAACAGGCGTATACCATGACCGTCATGTATATTAAAGACTTTAAGCTCTTCACCTTTGGGGTCGATATATACTTTTCCATCGGTGAGTACACCATCTACGTCAAATAAAGCCAAGCGAATTGATTTGGCTCGTTCTAAAATTTTATCTGGTACAGTCATAGATTTTTAAAAAGTCTATATCAATTAAATTGCTTGGAGATATATAAAATACATATAAATAATATAAGCAACCGCAAATATTATTCCAAAGCCACGAGGAATCTTTTTCTTTGGTATAAAAATTAAAGCCAATATGAACAATAATACTGTCGCAGCCAGCATGATAGGGAAATCGCGAAAATAGATCTCACGTGGCACTGAGTAATTTGCAATGGTACTGGCTACACCTGTGACACCCAGTGTATTAAAAATATTTGAGCCAATAACATTACCTAGTACTAATTCACTATGTTTTTTTAAAGCACTTGAGACGCAAGTTGCCAATTCTGGGAGACTGGTTCCCAATGCCACGATAGTTAAGCCGATAATTAAATCACTTACACCTAAATACTGAGCAATTGAAGTTGCACCCCAAACAACAAGCTTGGAACTAAGTAGTAACACGATCAGGCCTACAATTATTCCGAATAATACGTTGCGGAGACTTTTATCAGTTGGTTCCACCATTGATTCATCTCTTATATGTTCTTTAATTTCAGACTTTGCCAGAACATAAAGAGTTAATAGCAAGGCGAACAGCATGATAATACCGTCCAAGAAAGTTAATTGCTTATCCAAAATAAGGATTGTGAACAATGCAGTCGCCCCAATTAATAATACAAAGTCCCTTTGTACAATCCTTTTATATATATGTAGCGGAAGAACACATAAAGTAATCCCTAATACCAGTAATATATTTGCTACGTTAGATCCTAACGCATTACCGATGGCCAAGCCTGGATTGCCTTGTAATGCAGAAATTGCAGATACAAGTAGTTCAGGGCTGGAAGTACCAAACCCAAGTACCACCATGCCTATTACTAATTTTGAGATGTTAAAATGCTGGTCTAAGTGAAGCGCATGATCTACAAAGATATTGGCGCTCCACATAAGCAATAAAAAACCTGCGACTAATGCTATGAGAGATATAATCATGAACTATGAACTAGAATTGGTAGCTACTGTGGTTAATTTGTAGTCAAATCGAAAGTTTTCAGTTGTAACAAAATAGTCAATACATCGCTAAAAAAATAGCAAACGAGTATTATGTCTCGATAAAATCCAAGTATATATTGGTATAAGTCAGCCTACAGGCTAGCACGGATAAGAAAAATAATGGTGGAATCTATCGTACAAATTCGTGAACTGCACTTCACACATGGTTCTCGTAAGATTTTTAATGGCATAAGTCTGGATATACGAGCTGGTCAGGTAACTGCCTTTATGGGGCCTAGCGGCACAGGTAAAACCACTTTATTAAAAATTATTGGTGGCCAATTACGTCCTCAAAAAGGCTATGTTCAGGTATTCGGTAAAGATATCCATCATATAGATCAAAGTGAATTATATGAGCTTCGAAAACGTATGGGGATGCTATTTCAAAGTGGTGCATTATTAACAGACCTAAATGTATACGAAAATGTAGCTTTTCCACTGCGTGAACATACTAAATTACCAGAGCAAATCATCCGCGATCTGGTGCTAATAAAATTAGAGGCGGTAGGATTACGCGGTGCCCGTAAACTCATGCCGAGTGAGTTATCTGGTGGCATGGCCCGTCGAGTTGCACTAGCTAGAGCGATTGTATTAGACCCGGCAATGATTATGTATGATGAACCATTTACGGGATTAGACCCGATTACTAAGGGCACTATTGTTACATTGATTAAAGAGCTGAATGAAACTCTAGGGTTGACTAGTGTTGTTGTATCTCACGATGTACACGAAACAATGTCGATTGCGGATTACATATATGTAATTTCAGAAGGTCAAGTAGTTGAATCGGGTACTCCTGAAAATTTAGGTAGTAGCTCTTCCCCTTGGTTGCAACAATTCCTACAAGGCCTTCCAGATGGTCCTGCACCTTTTCACTATCCAGCAGAAAATTTACGTGAAGATTTATTAGCGGGTAGGTGATGATAGCTTCTGCTTTGCAAAATCTTGGCCACTGGACATTAGGACTATTTGAAAAAATGGGTCGCGCATCTATTTTCTTTTTTAAAATACTGTTAACCATACCGCGTACCTTCACGCGGCCACGGTTGATTATTAAAGAGATCTACTCAATAGGTGTTTTGTCTCTTACTATCATTGTGGTTTCTGGTTTATTTGTTGGCATGGTACTGGGTTTACAAGGTTATGTGACACTTGTTGATTTTGGTGCGGAAGAATCTTTGGGTGTAGTAGTGGCAATGACATTAGTACGAGAGCTAGGCCCTGTAGTTACTGCATTACTGTTTGCGGGTCGAGCGGGTTCTGCTCTGGCAGCAGAAATTGGTTTAATGAAGGCAACAGAACAACTATCGAGTATGGAGATGATGGCAGTGGATCCAATTAGACGCATCATATCACCGCGTTTCATTGGTGGCTTTATTTCAGTACCGCTGTTAACAGCTATTTTTACTGCAGTGGGTATATTGGGTGGAAGATTTGTTGGGGTTGGGTTGTTAGGAGTAGACGAAGGATCATTTTGGTCTCAAATGCAAGCTAATGTGGATTTAGTCGATGATGTGATGAACGGCATGATTAAAGGAGTTGTGTTTGCAGTAGCCTGTGTTTGGATTGCTTTATATAAAGGTTATGACGCGATGCCAACTGCGGAAGGAATTAGTTTAGCTACTACACATACAGTGGTTAATTCAGCATTAGCCGTGTTAGGACTTGATTTCATATTGACGGCATTAATGTTTGGTGAGTTATAGAAAAATAAGAGTGCACGCACAGTATTATAGGAAAATAGGAAGCGACAAATTATGACAACACGTTTTATTGAAACCATGGTGGGGCTTTTTGTAGTACTGGGGGTGCTCGCATTGTTTATGCTGGCCATGAAAGTCAGTAATCTGAGTGGCATAACGAAAAAAGATGGTTATGAAGTTTCTGCTTACTTTGAAAATATAGGTGGACTTAAAGTACGCTCACCAGTCACTGTTTCAGGGGTTCGTGTAGGGCAGGTTATAGGCATAGTATATGATTCCGATCGCTATGAAGCCTTAGTAACCATGCGTATTGGTATGGAACATGATTATTTTCCAATTGATACAACAGCAAGCATTTATACTGCAGGATTGCTAGGTGAGCAGTATGTTGCCTTAGAACCAGGGGCAGAGGAGGATGTCTTGAAAACAGGGGATATTATAGAATTTACCCAGTCAGCACTGGTTTTAGAGGAAATAATCGGAAAAATTGTGGTCAAAATGACATCGGGATGAAATCATATACAACAGAATTTATCATTCTTGCTTAAACTTAGCATTATGCTCACATAGAAATTTTTGTAGCGGGGAGAATAACGTTAATGAAATCTAGATATTTTACTCTTATGGTAAAGGTACAATTTTTTACAGTTTTGTCGCTGGCAATGTTCGTTATCAGTTTGGCTTTTGCGATTGACCAACGTGCACCTGAGCAGATAGTGGAAGAAACATCTGTCGCAGTTTTGACTGTGTTGAATGAAGACAAAGACCGCTTAAAAGAAGATCCAAAACTTATTAACACACTCATCAATGAAACAATCATTCCTATTGTAGATTTGAATTCAATGGGTAAATTGATATTGGGAAAATACTGGAAAAAGGCGAGTGATGAGCAACGTATTAAATTTGTTGCTGAGTTTAAAGACATGCTAATTCGCACTTATGCCAAATCGCTAGTCGACTATGGGCATGCCAAGATTAAAGTATTGCCAGATCGAAATAAAAAAGAGAGTAAATACCATACTGTGCAAACAGAACTGGATATAGGTTCCGGTAAAGCACCTTTGCAAATAGCTTATATTTTTCGTAATAACAAAGAAAAAGAGTGGAAAGTATTTGATTTGTCTGTCGATGGATTGAGTTTAGTAAAAAACTTTAGAACCAGTTTTAATCAAGAAATCAAAGAAACTTCATTAGACGCGCTTATAGAACGTTTGGCTAATACCAATAAATCTGGTTCAACAGATGAGCTTCAATCAGAGTGATTTTCAATCTACAGGTCGAGGTCATTTCAAAGTTACAGGTGATTTGACGTTTAACAGTGTGGCTATAGTTTGGGATAAGGCAAAAAATATATTGCCTAGCCTTGAGGAAGATAATTTAACTATCGATATTGGCTCTGCAGTTGAATTAGATAGTGGTGGCTTGGCACTGCTAGTTGCGTGGTCCCGTTGGGCCTATTGTAATAAAAAGAATCTCACCTACCATAATGCATCCGATAAAGTGCGGAAATTAACTGAGATTAATAAACTGCAGGACCTGCTCAAATTTGCCTAGGATAACTAAGATTGTTTGTTATATTCGCTAGTAACACCAGCTTGGGTTCGTTAAGATCTTGTAATTAATTTCAAAATAGTTCATCAGTCCTTAAAGTTACAGAACTCTTCCAATTATGGAAAAATTATTAATAGATGGCGGTCATGCGCTACATGGAGAAGTGCGTATCTCAGGTGCTAAAAATGCAGTATTACCAATTTTAGCAGCAACATTATTGGCTGATGGACCGATGCAAATTGCCAATGTGCCGCATCTTCAAGATGTTACTACAACCATGGAATTATTAGGTCGAATGGGGGTGTCACTTACTGTCGATGAACGTATGAATATTGAAGTAAACAGTTGCACTATCGATGAGCTATTTGCGCCCTACGAAGTGGTAAAAACCATGCGCGCATCGATTTTAGTTTTAGGTCCATTATTAGCACGCTTTGGCCAAGCAGAAGTCTCATTGCCGGGAGGTTGTGCGATTGGTTCTCGACCGGTTAATTTGCATTTACGTGGATTAGAGGCAATGGGCGCCAAGATTGAAGTAAAAGGTGGATACATTCATGCTAAATCCAGCCGGTTAAAAGGTGCCCATTTAGTAATGGATAACGTTACAGTTACTGGCACAGAAAATTTAATGATGGCGGCTACCTTGGCGGATGGCACTACAATTATTGACAATGCAGCACGTGAACCTGAGGTAACCGATCTTGCCAATTGCTTGATAGAAATGGGCGCCATTATAGAAGGCGCAGGCACGGATAAGATTACCATTCATGGCGTAGAGAGGTTGCATGGTTGCCAATATAAAGTGCTTGCAGATCGTATAGAAACAGGAACATTTTTAGTGGCGACTGCCATTACGGGCGGTCGTGTAAAAGTAAAAAATACTCAACCACAACTTTTGGAATCAGTTTTGCTTAAACTAGAAGAGGCCAATGCGAGTATTAATTGTGGTGATGATTGGGTAGAAATTGATATGCGCGACCGGCGACTAAAAAGCATAAATGTACGAACTGCACCTTATCCTGCTTTTCCTACAGATATGCAGGCACAATTTACAGCATTGAATTGTATTGCAGAAGGTTCGGGTACGATTACGGAATCTGTGTTTGAAAATCGGTTTATGCATGTTCAAGAAATGCAACGCATGGGTGCAAATATTAAGGTAGAAGGTAATACCGCGATTGTAACAGGTGTAGAAGAACTGGTTGCAGCGCCTGTAATGGCAACAGACTTACGTGCTTCTGCAAGTTTAATTTTGGCAGGATTAATTGCTAAAGGCCAAACCATTGTTGATCGTATTTATCATATTGACCGTGGTTATGAATGTATTGAAGAAAAACTTGCGCAATTGGGTGCAAACATACGTCGCGTTCCACATTAGAAAATATTCGTCTGCAATTTGCTAATGACAATGGACAATAAAAATATAATTACTATTGCAGTATCAAAGGGTCGTATTTTTGATGAGAGCTTAGTGCTACTTGCAGAAATGGGTATTTCGGTATCTAAACAAGACCTGGAAGGCCGAAAATTAGTTCTTCCGACCAATAAGCCTGACATCCGGCTTTTAATCATTCGCGCTACAGACGTGCCTACGTACGTGCAATATGGAGCCGCAGAGTTAGGCATCGCAGGAAAAGATGTATTAATGGAGTTTTCTGGAGATGGTATTTATGAGCCAGTGGATTTAGGCATTGCCAAGTGTAAGCTCATGGTGGCAGGTGTAAAAGGTAAAGCTACTGAAAATAGACGTTTGCGTATTGCCACAAAATATTTACACAGTACGCGTAGATATTTTGCTAGTAAGGGGCAACAAGTAGAATTAATTAAGCTTTATGGATCTATGGAGTTAGCTCCCATGCTTGGATTAGCTGATTTAATAGTAGATCTTGTTGCAACGGGTAATACACTCAAAGCTAATGGTTTAGAAGCTACTGAGCATATTGCAGATATCAGTTCTAGGCTAATCGTCAACAAAGCAGCAATGAAGATAAAATCTGCTACACTTAAGCCTCTTATTGAACAATTTAAACAAGTGACTGATAAACCATAGAATTTTCAGGGACAGAGGCAATAATGAACTACCAAACAGACGATCTTCGCATTGAGGGCATCACTGAAGTCATTGCTCCAGAAAAACTGCGTGGTGAACTACCCGTAACTGAGAAATCTGCTGAGTGCGTTTATATGGCTCGAACTGCAGTACATAATATTTTACATGGCGGAGATGATCGTTTGCTTGCCATTGTTGGGCCATGTTCCATTCATGACCCTGATGCAGCGCGTGAATACGCAAATCGCTTACTAGCTGTACGAGATGAGTTGGCAGATGACTTAATGATCATCATGCGTGTGTATTTTGAAAAGCCACGTACTACAGTAGGTTGGAAAGGTTTAATCAATGATCCAAACCTGGACAATAGTTTTGAGATAAATAAAGGCTTACATGTTGCACGTAGATTATTAGTAGATTTGAATGAAATGGGTATGCCAGCAGGTACAGAATACCTGGATTTGATCAGTCCTCAATATGTTGCAGATTTAGTAAGCTGGGGAGCAATAGGGGCTCGTACCACGGAAAGTCAAGTGCATCGTGAACTGGCTTCTGGGTTGTCATGTCCAGTAGGTTTTAAAAATGCTACCAATGGTGGTTTGCAAGTTGCAGTAGATGCTATTGGTTCCGCAATGAACCCGCATCATTTTTTGTCTGTCACAAAAGCGGGTAAGTCAGCAATTTTTTCTACCAGTGGGAATAAAGATTGTCACATTATTCTACGTGGCGGAAAGGAGCCAAACTTTAGTCCAGAAAGTATTGATGAAGCTGCGGTTCTACTCGAAAAGTCGAAACTTGAGCCACGTATAATGGTGGACTGTAGCCATGCAAACAGTTTTAAGCAGCATGAGAAACAAATGGAAGTAGGACAATCTCTCGCTTGTCAAATGAGCGCGGGTGATATGCGAATATTTGGAGTAATGATAGAAAGCCATTTAGTGGCAGGGCGCCAGAATGCTAAACCTGGCGCTGAGTTGACTTACGGACAAAGCATTACAGATGCGTGCATGGGGTGGGAGCAAACAGAAGAGCTATTAAGGATTTTTTCACAAGCCGTGCGTGATCGACGTCATTTTAAGTCAGCAGCTAGTGCGGCGTAGTGCCCAACATTTAATTATTTACCTACATGTTGGACATTACACGTCTTAATATCCAAGACGCGGAATTCTCTGCGCAATTTGAAAGCTGGTTATCAAAAAACCAAATGGCTGAAGATCATGTGCGTGAAACAGTTGAAAATATAATAAATGATGTTCGCCACAGAGGTGATCAAGCCGTTTTAGAATGTACTCAGCGTTTTGATCAAGTTTCAGCAACACAACTAAGTGAGTTAGAAATCTCTACAGCACAAATGCAAGCTGCATTAGCTGACTTAGAAGAGGATCAACACAATGCGCTGAATACTGCTGCTGCACGCATTCGCAATTATGCACAACAGCAACGTATGGAATCATGGACGATTCAAGATGAAGATCTGAATGAGCTTGGTCAAGTTGTGACTGCTTTAGATAAAGTCGGAATCTATGTGCCGGGTGGAACTGCAGCTTACCCATCTTCGGTATTAATGAATGCGATTCCTGCAAAGGTTGCAGGAGTGGAAAAAATTTATATGGTAGTACCAACACCAAAAGGTGAGATTAATCAACTAGTTTTGGCGGCTGCAGCCATTGCTGGGGTGGACCGAGCCTTTACAATTGGTGGGGCACAAGCTATAGCTGCACTGGCTTATGGTACAGATTCTATACCTAAAGTTGACAAAATTGTGGGGCCCGGCAATGCTTATGTTGCCAGCGCTAAACGGCAAGTGTTTGGTCAAGTGGGGATCGATATGATTGCTGGCCCATCGGAGGTGTTAATTATTTGTGATAGCAGTGCAAATCCCGAGTGGGTAGCAATGGATTTGTTTTCACAAGCAGAACACGATGCCAATGCTAGGGCCACACTGATCAGCACAGAAAAAGATCTGTTCGATAAGGTATTGAATAAAATGCAGGGTTTGTTAAAAACCCTGGGGCGTAATGAAACCATAATTCAATCCATGAACACGTTTGGTGCTTTTATTCAAGTTGACAATCTTGTTCAAGCCGCGGATCTTGCCAACGAAATTGCGCCTGAACATTTAGAGTTATGTGTTACAGATCCAAAAGCTTTGTTAAAAAATATTCGCCATGCGGGCGCTATATTTTTAGGACATTACTCACCAGAGGTTTTTGGTGATTATTGTGCAGGTCCTAACCATGTATTGCCTACTTCAAGTACTGCCAGGTTTTCTTCACCTTTGGGTGTGTATGATTTTCAAAAACGCACCAGCGTTGTGAATTGTTCACGCAAAGGTGCAAGTAAGCTAAGTGATGTGGCCGCAACCTTGGCTTATAGTGAAGGTTTATCTGCACATGCAAAATCTGCGGAGTATCGTCGTAAATAATTAGCGTATAAAACCAAGGTGACTATAAGTCCTCAAAACATTCTGCGCAAAGAACTTGAAAATATGCAAGCCTATCGAGTAGCAGATACTCAAGGCATGATCAAGCTCGATGCTATGGAGAATCCGTATACCCTACCAACTGCTTTGCATGAACAATGGTTGTCAACATTAAATGGAGTTTCACTTAATCGTTATCCAGATCCTCAGGCAAAGCAACTAAAACAAGCTCTAATTAAAACATTTGATTTTTCTGCTGAGCTTGAGTTGTTACTGGGTAATGGCTCGGATGAATTAATTCAGATACTGATTCTTGCTATTGCTAAGCCTGATGCATGCATTCTTACAGTAACACCAAGCTTTTCAATGTATAAAATTATTGCTGAGTATGTTGGTGTAGGGGTTCATGAAGTTCCACTTGAGGAAAATTCTTTTGCTTTACAAACTGACTTAATATGTGAGGAGATACAACGTTTTCAACCTTCATTAATATTTTTAGCCTGTCCAAATAATCCAACTGGCACGCTCTGGCCATTACAAGAAGTTGAGAAGATTGTACAGCAGTCAACAGGTTTAGTGATTATTGATGAGGCTTACGCCCCTTTTGCAGCCTACTCCATGGTTTCTTTAGTTGAAAAATATTCACATGCTTTGTTGTTGCGCACTTTTTCCAAAATGGGCTTAGCCGGGTTACGTCTAGGTTGGTTGTTAGGTCGTGCACAGTGGTTAAATGAATTGAACAAGTTACGTTTACCTTACAATATTAATGCATTAACACAAACTAGTGCTTTATTTGCCTTGCAGAATATTTCTGAATTTGACAACCAAGCTAAGCTTATTTGTCAGCAGCGTAGTCTACTTTCAGATGCAATGCAGACTATGAACAATATTCAAGTTTACTCAAGTGAAGCAAATTTTATTTTATTTAAAACTTTGCAAAAGGAAGCAAACAGTATTTTTCAACATTTTGTCGAAAATAAAATTATGATAAAAAATGTTTCTAATGATGATTTATTGAAAAATTGTCTGCGTGTAACAGTAGGTACAGAACAGGAGAATCAAGCATTTCTAACTACACTTGAGACTGTCACTAAATGACTATCGATAAATAGGTCGTTGATCTATTTTAGCTTTAGCATTGAATTTTTGACCTTTACGTAGCCCTGTAATTGTTACTTCATCTCCTGGTTTACGACTAGCTATTTCGTCTTGGATCACTTTAGCATCGACAATATCATGGGCATCAAAACTTAAGATAATATCACCAGGCTGAATACCAGCTGTATGTGCTGGACTGTGACGTACGATACCAGCTACTAAGACACCAATTTGATCGCTTAGTCCAAATGATTCTGCCAGTTGTGGGGAGATGTTTTGTACTTCCAAACCCAGCCAACCACGAATCACACGTCCATGTTGAATAATTTGTGTCATTACATCCCTGGCTAGCCTTATAGGAATGGCAAATCCAATTCCTTGTGAACCGCCAGATTTGGAAAAGATTGCGGTATTGATGCCTACTAATTCACCATAAGCATTGATTAATGCGCCACCAGAGTTGCCAGGATTGATTGCTGCATCTGTTTGAATAAAGTTTTCAAACGTATTTATACCAAGGCGATTTCTTCCTGTTGCACTGATAATGCCTTGAGTAACGGTTTGACCAAAACCAAATGGATTGCCAATAGCTAACACTACATCACCGACTTGTAAGTTGCTTGAATCTCTAATTACTACACTGGGTAAATTTTTAACATCAATAGTCAAGACAGCTAGATCTGTATCGGGGTCAGCACCTAATACATTGGCAGTAACTGTAGTTCCATCAGCTAGTAACACTTCTATTTCATCTGCATCTTCAATTACATGGTTATTAGTGAGCACATAACCCTGTGTGCTCATGATGACTCCAGAACCCAGGCTTGTTTGAGTACGCTTACGTAGTAGGGTATTAGATTCACCAAAAAATCGTCTTAGTAGAGGGCTATCTAATAATGGTCGACGTCTAGAAGTGACTACTTTACGTGTGTAAATATTCACTACTGCAGGTGCAGCACGTTGTACGGCTTGGGCATAAGATACAGGGCCCGAACCCAGGTCAGAAGGTGGGCGATCACTTTGGTCTTCTAAGAATTCAACTACTGGGCGTTTATCTAATATATGACTAGGTAAAAATACAATGAGTAATACAGCAGCTAGCACACCAACGGCAATGGCCTGAAAGATAAACAGTAATAGTTTGCGAATATTCATAGGTGCGATACCCTACCACGAACACAATTAGACTGTGGCCTTGCTTATGGTTACTTTACAAGACCTTACAAATTACACGAATACCTTTCTACAGACGAATCAGAGTAAAGATTATTGTCCTAACGGGTTGCAAGTAGAAGGGAAATCCGAAATTCAACATATTGTTACAGGTGTTACTGCCAGTCAGGCATTATTGGACATAGCCTGTGGCAAGCAAGCCGATGCCGTGTTAGTTCATCATGGCTACTTTTGGCGTAATGAAAATCCTAGAATTATAGGTATTAAACGCAAACGTCTTGCGACATTACTACGGAATAATGTGAGTCTATTAGCTTATCATTTGCCACTAGATCTACATCCTGAAGTTGGCAACAATGCACAACTAGGGAAGTTGCTCGGTATAGAAATTGACGGTGTATTGCAGTCAAATACACAATCTATATGTGGGAGTAAAGGCTATTTGCCGTGTGCGATATCAGCAAAACACTTTGCACAAACAATAAATACAAAACTAGCTCGAAATTGTATTCATGTAGATGCTGGACCATCTACAATTACCCATATTGGATGGTGCACAGGGGCAGGTCAGGGTTTTATAGATTTGGCAATTGAGCAAAATCTAGATGCCTATATCAGTGGGGAGATATCTGAGTCTACTGCACATTTAGCAAGAGAAGCAGGGATACACTATTTTGCAGCGGGTCATCATGCTACCGAACGTTATGGCATTCAGGCACTTGGCGAGCATTTGGCACAAAAATTTAGTATTTCACATGAATTTGTGGACATCGATAACCCCGCGTAATTAAAGCATTTTTTTTGCATATTACTTGACGAAATTTATAACTTACGCCATCCTACGCGTCTTTTGTAGGCAGGCATTCATAAATTGAATTTTTAAAAGTGCGTCTAAGTCGGACTTCTAATTTTATATATATCTTTTTTTCGTGTTTCACATCATAGTGGTATTGCCGTTTTGTTTACAGTTAGTGAGGAGAGCTTCTAAATGTCAAAGGACAACATTGATCACGGTCGTCGCAAAGCACTAACAGGTGGTGTTGCACTTGTCGGTGGCGTTGGTGCAGCAGTAGCGGTCTGGCCTTTTATTTCCAGTATGAATCCAAGTGCAAGTGCTTTGGCTGCAGGAGCACCTGTTGAAGTGGATGTAAGTAAAATGGAGCCAGGTCAGCAAATACAAGAAATTTGGCGACGTAAACCGGTTTGGATTATTCGACGTACGCCAGAAATGATAAAAACTTTACATGACTTAAATGGAAAGTTGCGTGACCCTGAGTCTGCTGATACGGCGCAACAACCCACTTTTGCACAAAATGAATACCGCTCCATTAAAGAAGAATACTTAGTGTTGATAGGTATTTGTACACATCTTGGTTGTTCTCCAGAGTTTCGTCCAGAACCAGGGACAATTAGTGAAAGTTGGCAAGGTGGTTTTTACTGTGCTTGTCATGGCTCAAGATTCGATTTAGCCGGTCGTGTGTTTAAAAATGTACCAGCAAACAAAAATCTCGAAGTACCTCCTTATTACTTTTTGAGTGATGGCAGAATATTAATAGGAATGACTAAAGATGAGGCCGCAGCATGAATAATCAAGCACAAGGATTATTAGGGTGGATTGATGCACGATTCCCTCTCAGCAAGATGATGAGAGAACATCTATCTGAATATTACGCACCTAAGAACTTTAACTTTTGGTATTTCTTCGGCTCACTTGCTCTTTTGGTTCTGGTTATACAGATTTTTAGTGGTATCTTTTTAACCATGCACTATAAGCCTGATGCGGCTTTAGCGTTTGCTTCCGTTGAGCACATTATGCGTGATGTGAATTGGGGGTGGTTGATTCGGTATATGCATTCAACCGGAGCATCTTTCTTTTTTATCGTTGTGTATTTACATATGTTTCGTGGATTGATGTATGGGTCTTTTAAAAATCCACGTGAATTAATATGGATTTTTGGCATGCTCATTTATGTTGCCTTGATGGCAGAGGCATTCATGGGCTATTTGTTACCTTGGGGCAATATGTCTTACTGGGGCGCACAAGTTATTATTAATTTATTTAACACTATTCCATTTGTTGGTGAAGCCATTTCAGAATGGATTCGGGGTGATTTTGTAATTTCTGATGCTACATTGAATCGATTCTTTTCGTTACATGTTATAGCTGTACCGCTAGCTCTACTTGGATTAGTAGTGGGCCATATTCTGGCCTTACATGAAGTGGGCTCTAACAATCCGGACGGTGTTGAGATTAAAAAGAATAAAGGCCCAGACGGTATTCCGCTTGATGGCATCCCATTTCATCCTTATTACACTGTAAAAGATATTCTAGGTGCAATTGTATTTTTAGCAATCTTTGCATTTGTAGTATTTTTTATACCTGAAATGAACGGCTACTTTTTAGAGCATGCTAATTTTGATCCAGCCAATGCACTAAACACGCCAGATCATATTGCACCGATCTGGTACTTTACACCTTTCTATACTGTTTTGCGGGCTGTGCCAAATCCATTTGGAGGATTCATGGCAATGGGCTTGGCAATCGTAGTGTTGTTTTTCTTGCCTTGGATAGACCGGAATCCTATAAAATCAATACGCTATCGAAGTTTCTTATTTAAAGTAAATCTTATTATCTTTGCGATTGTATTTATTATTTTAGGTTACTTGGGACTTAATCCTGTAACACCACTCTATTCACAATTAGCTTTACGCTTTACGGAGCTTTATTTTCTGTTTTTCTTTGTAATTTGGGCGTATAGCAAACCACGCTCAGCAGGATTTTGGATAGGTAGTTTTGTAGTCTTACTTGGTGGAGTTACTTTCTATGATATGTTTATGAATACATCTGAGATGCCTAAATTAATTTGGTATACATGGATTATTCCTGCTGTATATTTATTTATTACGTTACTGTTGCCTGTCTTAACAAGCTGGGATGCAGACAAAGAAGTACCTGAGAGAGTAACATCATGAAGATATACAAAAAATTATTAGTGGTCTTAGTTTTATTTGTGCTATGTACAAGTTCTGCATGGAGCGCAGGAGTGGGTACTCATGAGAAAGGTGCTTTTGGAACTGTCAATATTGAATTACATAACAAAGCATCACTGCAACGTGGCGCGAAATATTTTGTTAACTATTGTTTAAGTTGTCACCCTGCAAAGCATAGTCGTTATAAGCGTGTTGCAGATGACTTGGACATTAGTGAAGAAATCATGAAGAAAAATTTAATTTTCACTGGGCAGAAATTTGGTGATTTGATGACAGTTTCTATGCGACGTGAAGATGCGAAAAAATGGTTTTTAGGCATCGACCCACCTGATTTAAGTACTCATGTGCGTGCAATTGGATCTCAATCTGTTTATGAATTTCTTAAAACTTTCTATGTTGATGACTCACGTCCATTTGGAGTAAATAATATTCATTTGCCAAATACGGCTATGCCACATGTTTTGGCAGATTTACAAGGCTTGCAAAAAGCAGTATTTCATGGCGAGGCCAGTGGACATGGTAAAGAGCATAAAGTGTTTGATGAATTTGAAATGATTAAAGAAGGTGCTCTCAGCGAAGAAGAGTACGAGCAGGTTATAACCGACATAGTTAATTTTTTAGCTTACTTGAGCGAGCCTGCACAACTTGTGCGTAAAAAAATTGGTGTCGGCGTATTGTTCTTTCTTGCGGTGTTAGGGTTGTTAGCCTATTTCATGAAAAAAGACTATTGGAAAGATGTGCACTAAAATTTATCTATAATAAATTTCCTAATAATTATTATTCAACAACGAGTTTTCTTATGGCATTAGTTGCAAGTCGTCGTTCTGGTATGACGCTATTTTCTGATCCGCGATGTCCGCAAAGTCATCGAACTAGAATAGTATTGGCCGAAAAAGATATAATGGTTGATGTTGTTCAAATTGATCCAAACAATAAGCCGGAAGACTTGCTTGATGTTAATCCATATAACTCTGTGCCAACACTTATAGATCGTGAACTCGTGCTTTATGATGCGCGTGTGATTATGGAATATTTGGATGAGCGTTTTCCACATCCTCCATTAATGCCAGTAGATCCTGTATCACGTTCAAAATCACGTTTAGCATTGTTTCACATTGAGAAAGATTGGTATGTTCCTTTTATTAATTTAAATTCAGATGATCCAACTATTTCCGATAACGCTAAAAAGAATCTACAAGAAAGTTTACTTACTGCAATAGAGTTATTTAAGGCAAAACCATATTTTTTAAGTGATGAATTTAGCTTGGTTGATTGCAGTATTGCACCAATTTTGTGGAGATTGCCAAATTATGGGATAAAACTTGGTGCCTCAGCAAAACCAATTATGGATTATGCAGAACGAGTATTTGATCGACCTTCATTTAGAAGCAGTCTGTCTGAAGAAGAAGTTGAAATGTGGCCAGGCTAGCAGTTAAGCATATCTATGCTTAAAAGCGAGTGGTTAGGTTATAAATAGTTATCTATATACCTTGTGTTATGACTCCAAGTCGACCTTATTTAGTGCGTGCTATGTATGATTGGATTGTCGATAATGGAATGACACCATACATCCTAGCTGACACCAGTAGTAAACTTGTTAAAATACCCCGCCAGTTTGAAGAAGATGGAAAGATTGTACTTAATATAGGGCCTACTGCTGTTCAGTCACTTGATTTAGGTAAAGACGCAGTATCTTTTGATGCAAGGTTCGATGGTCAGTCTATGAGCGTCGTTATTCCAATTGAATATGTATTAGCTATTTACACGCGTGAAAATGGTCAAGGCATGATGTTTGCTGAGGAAAATGAGTTACCACCAGATGGACAAGATACTTCTGGCAAACCAAAACCGCCACATCTTCGCGTTGTTAAATAATTAAAATTTCCTATTAGCTTATGATTGAAGTTTTGCAAGATGATATCACCACGTTAAATGTGGATGCGATCGTTAATGCAGCAAATAATAGTTTACTCGGTGGCGGTGGTGTGGATGGCGCTATTCACAAGGCCGCAGGGCCTCAGCTAATTGAATATAATAGGACATTGGGAGGTTGTGAGACAGGTGACGCAAAACTTTCGCCTGGTTTTAAATTACAAGCTAAGCATATTATTCACACTGTAGGGCCAGTATGGCAAGGAGGGAGCTCTGGAGAGCCAGAGTTATTGGCGCAATGCTATCGACGATGCTTCGAAGTCGCTTTGTTAAACCAAATTAAAATAATTGCTTTCCCTGCCATTAGTACGGGTGTTTATGGTTATCCAAAAGAAGCTGCTGCTATGGTTGCGATAACTAGTATGCGCGAATATGAATCTAAGTTTGATTTAATTATTGCCTGTTGTTTTAGTGAAGTGGATGTTGAAATTTATAAGCGTTTATTAGGAAATAATAGTCAAGCAGCTTGAACTTGCTAGTAAAGTAATAGTTAATGCATAACTAATTTAGTTGGGCAAGGTTTTTATAAAAAAACATAGCTTTGTCTGCTTCTTGCAGTTTTGTAAGATTGCTTCCTTCGTATAACTGATTCTCTACATATATAAATTGCAAGCGTTATTGTCGCTGCTTTCTCATTGTGGATTAATTAACGATTTAAAAAGTAATTTACTAAATATTTAGTTTTTATATAAATTTTATATGCATATATTTCTCCATAAGCTATTACCTTTTTTAGTTTGGATGCGTACCTGTAATCGGGAAACAATCCGAGCTGATTTGATTGCGGGTCTCACGGGTGCGGTGATAGTACTTCCTCAGGGTATAGCTTTTGCCACGATTGCAGGGCTGCCGCCACAATATGGTCTATATACAGCCATGGTGACACCAATTATTGCTGCTTTATTTGGTTCCTCTCGTCATCTCATTTCCGGTCCCACAACAGCAATATCGATTGTGATTTTCTCAGCGGTTAGTCACCATGCTAATCCTGGTTCCCCAGATTTTATTAGTTTTGCTTTAACATTGACTTTTTTAGCAGGTGTATATCAATTTGGATTTGGTTTAGCACGGCTTGGGGCGTTAACAAATTTTGTTTCACATACCGTAGTTATTGGATTTACAGCAGGAGCGGCAATTTTAATCGCCACAAGCCAAATGAAACATATATTGGGAGTTTTTGTCCCAAGTGGAGAATCACTGCTACATGTTTGGCTAGATATTATTAAACAGTTTTCTGTAATCAATATTTATGTACTTAGTATTGCCATTGTCACTTTAATTTCTGCAATATTATGCAAAATATTTCTGCCTAAATTGCCCAATTTATTGGTAGGTATGGTAGTGGGCAGCCTCGTTAGCTTTTTTATCGGTGCAGAAGCTCATAATGTAAAGCTAGTAGGAGAAATCCCTGCTCATTTGCCCCCGTTTTCACAACCTGATTTATCGTTTAGTACTATAAAAATACTAGCACCTGAGGCATTTGCGATTGCATTACTTGGTTTAATTGAGGCAGTTTCCATAGGTCGAGCTGTTGCAGTTAAATCAAATCAGAGAATTAATTCCAGCCAAGAATTTATCGGGCAAGGGCTATCAAATATTTTTGGTAGTTTCTTTTCAAGCTATGCCGGTTCTGGTTCGTTTACACGTTCTGGAATTAATTATTCGGCTGGTGCAAGAACACCTTTATCTGCAATTTTTGCAGCATTGTTTTTAATGGTGATTGTTTTTTCAGTAGCGCCACTTACAGCTTATTTGCCGGTTGCTGCTATGGGTGGTGTTATTTTAATCGTTGCTTATAATCTGATTGACTTTAAACATATCAAAAATGTTTTCAGATTTAATAAATCAGAAACCTCTATTTTGGTAACAACATTTTTTGCTACTCTTTTTTTAGAGCTAGAGTTTGCTATTTACCTGGGTGTCATACTTTCCTTGGTGATTTTCTTGAAGCGCACATCGACTCCAAATATTCCAACTTTGTCTATAGATATTGATTCATCCACTGGCAAACGTAAATTTGTGGATATACAAGGTAAACCCATTAAACGTTGCCCACAATTAAAGATTATCCGTATAGATATGTCTGTGTATTTTGGTTCCATAAATTATGTTCAAAAACAAATTCAACATATCGCTTACCATGAAAATATAAAGCACATTCTTATAGTTTCCTCTGGAATAAACTTTATTGATCTAAGTGGATCAGAGATTCTAGCTGCAGAAAATGAGCAGTTGAAGTTGCATGGTGGCGGCATTTATTTTGTAGGGCTAAAGTCTTCGGTATTTCAATCAGCACTTAAAACAGGTTTTGTGGAAATGATTGGCGAAGACCATTTTTTCGGTTCAAAAACTAAAGCAATACAAGAGATATTTAAAAAACTAAATCGCAGCAAATGTGCTGAATGTAAAGCAAGGGTGTTTGATGAATGTAACGAGGATGTGTTGGTATCGAGTAGTTAAAGTATTAAGAATACCTTTCAAAATAATATCTAAATAAACTTGGTGATTTAATCAATACTTATATAATAGTTGGTAATGTTTTTCCAGGGTTAAGGATATTATTTGGATCGAACTGTTGTTTGATATTTTGCATTATATTAAGCGTGTTTGAATCAATTTCTTTATTTATAAAGTCTTTTTTTGCAACTCCAATTCCATGTTCGCCAGAAAGTGTTCCACCTAGTTCTAAGACCTGGTCAAATACTTCGTTAAGACATTGCAATGCAGACGTTGTTTTGTTTTTAATAGCAGCATCATATAAAAGATTTACATGTAAATTTCCATTACCTGCATGTCCAAAGTTAAATATGGAAATATCATACTTATTACTTATAGTGTCTAATTTTCTAAGCAGTTTGGGTAATTGTGTAACAGGTACTACAACATCTTCATTAATTTTATTAGGAGCAAAGCTGCGTAATGCAGGCGATAACGCTTTGCGTGCAGCCCAAAGTTGTGTCTTTTCTCTTGTTTCACTCGCATTTTGAATTTCTATACAACTACTATTTTTTGCCGCTTGTAAAATAGGTCGAAGATTGGCATCTATGCTATCGTTTAAGCCGTCTACTTCTATTAATAGCATTGCATTTGCTTCGTTAAGTAGCTGTACCTTAGAGTGTTTACGAATTAAATCTAATGAACCTTTATCAACAAACTCTAATGTATGAGGCAGTGTGCTTTGGGCTAAAATAGAGACAACAGCATCGATGGCGGCATCTGCGTCTTTATATAAAGCACGGATTGTATCGATGCGTTCTGGTGTGGGGGTAAGTTTTAGTCTTGCTTCAGTAATAATAGCTAGGATTCCTTCGCTGCCAATTAGTAAGCGTGTTAAATCCAACCCTACAACCCCTTTTGTAGTTGCACTTCCAGTATAAATTGTTTTTCCTGCACCTGTAACAGCACGTAAACTTAGGGTGTTTTCCCTACATGTTCCGTATTTAATTGCGCGTGGCCCAGCAGCATTACATGCTAAATTGCCACCAACACTACAGTAGTCTGCACTGCCAGGATCAGGTGGCCAAAATAGCATATGCTTAGCAGCTTGTTTTTGAATGCTTGAATTTAAGACACCTGGTTCAACTCGCATATTTTTGTTTTTAAAATCGAATTCTAAAATTTGGTTCATATGTTCGGTAGATAGAACCGCGCCATGTTGGACTGGTACAGCAGCACCTGTAGTCCCCGTACCACGCCCACGTGTTGTTAAAGGTATTTTGTGTTCATTGCAGATACAGACTATGGTTTGCACTTGTTCGTGTTTGGTTGGTAGCAGTACCACGTCTGGACATGTGTGTTGTCTACTGTTGTCATAGCCATAGGTCCAACACTCACTTTGATCTGTTAATACAGATTCTTGTCCACATACTTCAATAAAGCTGGCAATGATGTGGGGATCTAAAGACATCCTTATCGGGTCAAAGGAATAATTAGTTGCCAAGTATTTGTCGATCAATAAGATCACATAGACAATGCAATATAAGTAAATGTACTTCTTGCACACGTGCAGTAGAGTCGTTTGGTACACGAATTTCTATATCATTATGGTTTAATATAGGAGGTATCTCTCCACCATCTTTCCCAGTTAACGCAATTACAAGCATATCTTGATGATGCGCAGCATGAATCGCTTCCAGCACATTTGTTGAATTACCACTTGTAGTTATTGCTAACAATACGTCACTTGTATTTCCTAAAGCCCTTATCTGCTGTGAAAATATCTTTTCATAAGAATAGTCATTTGCGATGGACGTGAGTGTAGAACTATCTGTCGTAAGCGCAATTGCGGCAAGACCTTTGCGTTCGCGTTCAAAGCGGTTTAGCAATTCTGAAGAAAAATGCTGTGCATCTGCTGCAGAACCACCATTACCGCAAGTAAGAATTTTATTCCCAGTATTTAAACATTGCACAATTTTTCTTGCAGCATTAGCAATAGGCGTATGCAGTATTTGCATACTTGCTTGTTTTGCTTGAATGCTTGCAATGAAAAGATCTTGAACATGTCTGCTTAGATCCATTTGCTAAATTTCCTTATTCATAGGCATTAAAGGCATTGCTTATCCATTTAGGAGAAAAAGATGAATCAAAACCAACAATATCAAATCGAGCAGGAGTGTCTAGCTGGTGTTTAATAATATAATGGTTAGCAGTATTAATTAACTTTTTTATTTTACTGCTATCTACTGTATCAATAGCTGTACCATAGGTATTATTTTTTCGATATCGTACCTCAACAAATACGAGCTCATCTTTGTCTTGCATGATTAAATCAATTTCACCACTACGACAACGATAATTTTTTTTAATCAACTTGAGTCCTTGATTCTCTAGGTATTGGCATGCTTTATTTTCAGCGATGTTGCCTTTGTTTATTGTATTCACTGTTGTGAAATGACTTGTGATGAGGTTTGCGATGGAAAATTTAGTGACTGTGGGTAGCCGTCTTTAAATTTTGCCCAAGTCAGCTCTCTATAGATACGATTCTGTCCAGCAATACTTAGTTTGCCGGTTACACCATCATATCGATCGTAAGCATATGCCGCTAAGCGTTGTAAATGAGGGATGACTTGATAGGCGTCTATACCTAATGCGGCAAAGCGAGGTAATTTGGATTGGCTGCTGGTTGCTTGTAAATTTATTGAGTCACGCAGTAATTCATATGATGGTTCATTGGATAATAGCCAAGGTATATCACAATAAGTGATACCATTAATATCTTGGTCAGCAGAAATATTTTCATTGCCTGTAAATATGTGTGAAGTTGCGTAGACAGGTAAATCTGATGCGTAATGGTAGCTGAGTTGTGGGCGCAGTTGCCTAGCCTGCTGAGGTGAAGCGGCTATAAAGATAAAATCAACGTCTTGACGTCTCCTTGGTTCAAATTCAACCTCTTGTTTTATGATTGCTTGTATATTACGACGACGCTGTTCGCTTTGATTGAGCTGTAAAAGGTTTTTAATTGAGGCTGAGTAATCTGCACTTTTGGGGCTATATCGTGCATATTGCAAAACCGTACCACCTAACTCATAAAAACGATTCGTGAATGCTTCCAATAAGCGAGTACCCCAATCACCCTCAGGAACTAAAGCCAACGCTTCATTATAGTTATCAATAGATGCGCGTTCGGCAACTTGTTTAGCTTCGTCTTCTGGGAGTAGACCAAATTGAAATAATTTTTGTGGGCCAACAAGTGCATCGTCAGCATAATTAAGAGTGAGTGTAGGGACTGAAATTTGTCCCTGGCTTACTAAAATATTGACGGCTTCTTTTTGTAGTGGGCCAATTATAAAATCTGCACCTTCTGCAGTGGCGCGGCGATGGTAACTAGCGGCAACGCTTGCATCATCTCCTGTGTCATATAACACCAACTCAGGTGATGGGTTGAAGGTTTCATCAAATTCTCTTGCGGTGCTGATCCCTGCGTAAATTGCTTCTGCTACTACTTGATAGCGTCCAGTCATTGGTAACAACAATGCAATTTTATTGGGTGAAATACGAAATGACGCCCAGTCACGGGTAATCGAAGCTATAATGTGATTTGGGATTTTATGATTGGGAAAGCGTGTGCGCCATTGTTGCAACTCATTTTCTATGCTTGCCAAGTTTTCATGTGGTTGTTTTTGAATCAAAACAAGCTGTAACCAAGCAACTAAATCAGGATGGGTGCTTGCATTTGCCCAGACTCGGATTTCATCGGTATTCGAATTTAGAAGCGATTGCCATATTAATTGATTATTTTTGTTAAGTTGTTCAGATTTTCTAAGTAGAGGGTTTAGGGTAATACGAGTGGCTATTGATTCACGTATTTGGCCAAGCTTGTGTAGAGCCTTTGCGCGTACTGCTAAAACATGTGGTTTATATTTTAAAGATAAATCAGCTACTTTAGTTGAGACGGTATCCAATGCAAGTTGAGGCTGCCCATTAATAAGAGCCAGTTCGGCAGATGCTACACGTTTTCTGACAAATAGGTCTTGGCTTAAAGTGCTCTCATTGATTGCGCTTAGATATTGTTGTGCTTGTTGTTTTGTTTCAGGGTAGAGCACTGCTTCTGCGGCTCTAATTTGCAATGCTTCACGTTGAGGGGAAGATTTTGTTTCAGCAATAGACCAAAATATATGCGCGGCTTCTTGATAGTTACCATTTTCTATAAGGTTTTCTGCACGACGTATTTGAGCATTATCTGTATCAAGAATTTTGCTACCAGGTAAGGATAAGTCTGCGCAACTGCTAAATACGCAAATAAAAGTAATAAAGATTACAATGGTTGTAAATTTATGTTTCATGAAAAATTCTAATTTGGAAGTTATGGACAACAGTTATGTAAATTTTTTGTATAACAGGTTGATTTTATGAACAAACAAGGCACCTTATATGTCATTGCCACACCTATCGGTAATTTATCAGATATTACGTTAAGGGCCTTAGACACCCTAAAAGAGGTTAAGATCCTGTTAGCAGAAGATACCCGTATTACAAAAAAGCTTCTAGCTCACTATGGTATCCAAGCCAAACTTGAGTCGCTACATGATTTTAATGAATCCAAGAAAATATCTGGGGTTATACAGAAATTACTTACAGGAATGGATATTGGTCTTGTATCCGATGCAGGTACACCACTCATAAATGATCCCGGCTATAAGCTAGTTTTAGCTGCTCAGCGAGAAAATATTCCAATTCGCCCCGTTCCTGGGGCTTGCGCAATAATTACGGCTTTATCAGTAGCGGGTATACCTACGGATCGCTTTATATTTGAAGGTTTCATGCCTAAAAAAGCGGCAGATAAACAAGCTCGCCTACAAGCCATGCAATGTGAAAAACGCACCATAGTTTTTTATGAGTCCCCGCAACGTATTCTACAAACAATTCAAACTTGTATTGAAGTATTTGGTGGGCACAGGGTGGCAACTATTTTGCGCGAATTGACGAAACAATATGAAGAGCATTTACATGGTAGCTTGCAACAGATACAGCATACATTGTTGGAGCAAGAAAATAGCCTGAAAGGTGAATTTGTATTAATTATAGCTGGTAGCGACTCTCAAGAAATCGCTGAAACTACACACAAAGCGCAGCAACTTTTAGCAGATTTACAGCGTTATCTATCACATAAAGATGCGGTGGAAATTGTCGCAAGACATACTGATATAGGACGTAACCAGCTTTATTCATTAGGCTTGGAGAACACAACCAAACCTGAATAAAATTATATATGCTATTGTTCTATTGAGAGCTAGCTAAACAGTCGCCTCCTTAATATCGAGGGGGAGGAAAGTCCGGGCTCTATGGGCAAGGTGCCAGGTAACGCCTGGAGGATGTGAATCCATGGAAAGTGCAGCAGAAAGTAAACCGCCTAGTTGTTTTCTTTCGAGATATAGTTAGGTAAGGGTGAAACGGTGCGGTAAGAGCGCACCGCGCGGCTGGTAACAGTTGTGGCAAGGTAAACCCCACCTAGAGCAAGACCAAATAGAGGGGCATGGAAGTAATTCCAACGTGCGCCCAAACGGCCCCTGGGTAGGTTGCATGAGATCTATGGCGACATAGATCCTAGATGAATGACTGTTCACGACAGAACCCGGCTTATCGGCTAGCTCTCTAATAGTAAAAATAATCAACCGTGCTGCAAAATAGTGGCCTACATAGTTATTTCTTAACCTAATACTTTATCTTTGTGTTTTAAGCCCTCAAATTTAAGTGAGTTCTACACTTAATTACCCTGTTTAAAAAAGGGGATATGACTCTTAACTATCTGTCTTATAAGTAAATTTTTTGCATTTTTCATTTGTTTTGCTTGCAATATCGTGAGCTGATTCCTATAGTGTTAAAAAGTGGGAAAAAGTGGGAAAACATGGAAGTAAATTCCATGAAATTCAATTTATGTTCCGAGGCGTTAATGATCTTAATTTGGATGCAAAAGGCCGTTTGTCTTTGCCGGCGCGCTATCGTGAACGCATTCAAGAAAGTTGTGGTGGCAGTCTTGTTATTACGGTGGATGTGGATAAGTGCTTACTGGTTTATCCATTTCCAGAATGGGAACGAATTGAACAAAAATTGATGACCTTACCAAGTATCAATAAACAAGTCCGACGTTTGCAGCGATTGCTGCTGGGACATGCCACTGAATGCGAGGTTGATGGACAACATCGTATTTTATTGCCATTGCCGTTACGTAATTTTGCCAGTTTAAATAAGCATGCTGTCTTAATAGGGCAAGGTAATAAGTTAGAACTTTGGGACCAAGAGACTTGGGAAAAGATGTGTGAACGCTGGATCAAAGAGGAAAATAAATTAAGTGACATTACAGCTGCGCTTGAAACGCTTTCGATTTAATAATGCAACATGATGCCAATGTATTGCATAAGCCCGTTTTGCTTGCAGAAGTGATAGAAGCGCTAAATATAAATTCAAATGGCATATATATCGATTGTACATTTGGGCGAGGTGGACATAGTAGTGAGATTTTAAAAAGTCTAAGTAATAAGGGTCGCTTATTGGCTATTGATCAAGATCCTGAAGCAATAATGTATGGTAAAAAAAACTTTGCAGATGAACAACGCATTGTGTTTGAAAATTGTAATTTTTCGCAAATTGTGCAAGTAGCAAAAAAACGTAAATTTGAAAATAAAGTTAACGGAATACTATTTGACTTAGGTGTTTCATCACCTCAGTTGGATGATCCAGACAGGGGGTTTAGTTTTATGCATGATGGGCCTTTAGATATGCGAATGAATAGTTCTGAAGGCGTGAGTGCAGCTGAGTGGTTGCAAAGTGTAAGTGACAGTGAGTTGGAAAGAGTTATTAAGCAATACGGAGAAGAGAAGCACGCAAAAAAAATTACCCAAGCAATTATGCAACAACAGAAAATTAGTCCACTGCAAACTACAAAAGAACTAGCTGATTTAGTACAAAAAACTATGGGGAATAGACGCGAACATAAACATCCTGCCACACGTACTTTTCAGGCTATACGCATATTTATCAATAAAGAATTAGAAGTATTAGCTACTGCATTAGATCACTGTGTTGAGCTGTTGGCTGAGTCAGGTAGATTGTTAGTAATAACATTCCATTCACTTGAAGATCAGTTAGTGAAAAGTCTATATCGTAAGAATAGTGAACCTAACTTGCCTCGTAAGTTGCCAGTGGTTGATCAATTTCAGCCAAGATTAAAAAGAGTTTGTAAACCAATTAAACCTTCACAAACTGAAATTATAAGAAACTCAAGGGCAAGAAGTGCAAAATTGTATGTGTTGGAGCGAGTGTGATGTTAGGTAGATTAATATTAATCGCTATTTTGTTTTTTGCTAATGTTTTCACAGGTGTTGGAATAGTTTATTCCAAACATGCAATGCGTAAATCTTTTATTGAATTACAAAACCTGCAAAATAAATATGATGAGCTTCAGATTAATTGGGGACAGTTACAGTTAGAGCAAAGTGCTTGGGCTACACATGGGCGTGTGGAAAAACTTGCACGTGAAAAATTAAAAATGGATTTAATACATAAAAAACGCCTTGTGTTTTTGAAAACACAGTAATGTTATGAAAAAAGCCCCTATATATACATTACGTCGATTTTTTATTGTTTGTGCCTTTGTTTTCGGCCTGATCGGGTTGTTTGCTCGATCTGTTTATTTGCAGTTATTTGAACACGAGTTTCTTGAGGAGGAAGGTAAGGCGCGCCATCTGCGAGTAGTAGAAATGCCAGCACACCGTGGCATGATTTTGGATCGTAATGGGGAACTGCTCGCGGTGAGCACGCCAATTTATTCTGTATGGGCGAATCCGTCGATAGTGTTGAAAGATCATGCGCTAATCAAACAAGTTGCGAATATCTTAAAATTAAATGCAACAAGTTTAATTAATAAGTTAAAGCAGAAAAAATTACGACAATTCGTATATATACAACGCCATATCAGTCCTCAACAGGCTGAATTGCTAAGACAAAAGAATATTGGTGGAGTTTATTTGCAGCGTGAATATAGGCGTTATTATCCTACGGCAGAGGTGAGTTCTCATATACTTGGGTTTACTGATATTGATGATAATGGTTTGGAGGGTGTGGAGTTAGCATATGACGAATGGTTGCGTGGCCAGCCAGGTGCAAAAAAAGTAATTAAAGATCAGTTAAATCGTATAGTTGAGGATGTGGAGGGGATACGCTTGCCCCAACCAGGGAAGAGCATATCACTTAGTATCGATAGAAGAATTCAATATTTAGCCTATCGTGAATTAAAGGCAAAGTTAGCTCAACATCGTGCCCATTCTGCTTCTGCGGTAATGATGGATGCAAGAACAGGAGAAGTTCTTGCGATGGCGAATGTACCGTCTTTCAATCCTAACAATCGTAAAGGTTTTCGCAGTAATACTTATCGCAACCGCGCTGTGACAGATGTTTTTGAGCCAGGCTCTACGATAAAGCCATTTACAATCGCATCGGCCTTAGAGTCAAATCGATATTTACCAACTACCTTAATTAATACTGCTCCTGGCAAGTTTCAAATTGGCGATCACATGATTAAGGATACAAAAGATTTTGGCACACTGACAGTAAGGAATGTGATTATTAAATCTAGTAATGTTGGTGCAACTAAAATTGCATTAACTATTCCAGCTCGTGATTTGTGGGCTACATTTAGTTCGATTGGTGTTGGTCAATCTACAGAATCTGGTTTTCCTGGTGAGGTGGGTGGTCACTTAAAAGGCTTTCAAGATTGGCGTGAGGTTGAGCATGCTACCCAGGCATTTGGCTATGGTTTATCAATGACGGCTCTACAGTTGGCGCATGCATACACAATTTTAGCATCGGGTGGTAAGCAGATGCCTGTCTCAATGTTGAATAATGCTGTTGCTAAAACAAATATAGCGCATATACCAAGAGTTTTTTCATCACGTACGACTAATTGGATTATTTCTATGTTAACGGATGTAGTATCAGAACACGGTACCGGGATGCAAGCAGCTATACCTGGTTATAGTGTAGCTGGCAAAACAGGCACAGTGCATAAGTCTACAGAAGGGGGTTACGAAGAAAATAAATACGTATCTCTTTTCGCCGGTCTAGCACCAGCAAGTGATCCTCGTCTCGTTTTAGTGGTCGTGGTTAATGATCCTAGTCGAGGGGCTTATTTTGGTGGAGAAGTGGCCGCACCAATTTTTTCTAAAATTATGGGTGGAGCGTTGCGTATATTAAATATTGCACCAGACGATGTACCTCTACAAGCCAATTTTAATGACAGTTTAAAAGATCATGCAGGATAACCGATTTGTCTTCTTGGACGTTGAAGGAACTACTAAATGATTGGGCACATGTGCAAGCCACTGATGCTAACACAATGATCTCGGGTCTAAGTTTAGATAGTCGCTTAACTCAAGCGGGGGACTTGTTTTTTGCTATACAAGGTTTACGGACACATGGTATTGAGTTTTGTAAACAAGCTATTGCAAATGGTGCTGTAGCGATTGCATGGGATCCTGATGAAAAAATTAAATTAGCAGATATGTCAGATGATGTTCCATGTGTTCCAATACCTGATCTAAATAACAATATTGGGTTTATTGCGCAGCGTTTTTATCATCATCCATCTGAAAAAATTAATGTCATAGCAGTAACGGGAACAGATGGCAAAACCTCGGTTAGTCAATTTATTGCGCAAGCATTTAATTATTTGAATGTTTCTTGTGGTGTGATAGGTACATTGGGCTATGGTATTTATCCGGATAAACAAATTGCTTCGCATACAACACCTGATGCGATACATATTCAATCTTTGCTAAAAAAGTTTAATCATGTAAATGCTCCATATACCGTGATTGAAGCCTCTTCGCACGGATTAAAGCAAAAAAGGCTAAATGGAGTAATGCTAGATACTGCAGTATTTACCAATCTTGGTCGTGACCATTTGGATTACCATGAAACTATAGAAGATTATTTCCAATCAAAGAGAATGCTATTTCAAATGCCAAATTTGAGAAACGCAGTCATAAACATTGATGATGAATTAGGCTGTAGATTAGCAAATGAACTCGTTGAAAAAGTAAATCTTGTCACTTATGCATGTGGTAAGCATCAGTCTAAGTTAGGTTCTTATATTCAAGCAAGAAAAATTTGCTCATATGGCGGGAAAATTACATTTGAAATTGATTCGAGTTGGGGTAATGCTGTTATTGAAAATAAGCTATATGGTAATTTCAATGTAAGTAATATTATGGCGGCGTTAGCTGTTTTACTTGTAAATGATTACAAATTTGAAACTGCTATTCAGGCAATTTCTTCTATAAGTACTGTACCAGGTCGTATGGAACCTCTTGCAAGCCCTGGTGCGGTACCAACCGTGATTATTGATTTTGCTCACACACCACAGGCTTTGAAAAAAGTATTGCAAGTTCTCCGCGAGCAAAGTGAAGGAAAGTTATGGTGTGTATTTGGATGCGGGGGTGATCGTGATCCAGGTAAACGTAAGTTAATGGCTAATGCCGTAGAAAAATTTGCTGATTATGCAGTAGTAACTGATGATAACCCGCGTACTGAAAATCCTGATGTCATAACACAAAATATAATAGCTGGATTTTCTTCTTCTGCGAATTACACATTGATACATGATCGTAAAGATGCAATTGCTTACGCTGTCAATAATGCTGCATGTGAAGATACTGTTTTAATTGCAGGCAAAGGTCATGAAACTGTACAGATCCTTAAAGATAGGTCTGTGCCATTTGACGATAAAAAAATTGCACAAATTTATTTAAATAATTATCGATAATGAAATTTTTACTTTCTGAAATAGCTCATATTACTGCAGGGCAATTGTTAGGGGATGATAAACAGATAGTTGGTCTATCTACAGACACACGAGATTTGCAGGCGGGTAATTTATTTATAGCGCTAGTTGGTGACAAGTTTGACCCACATGATCTAATCATGGAAGGGCAAGCAGATCAAGCACAAGCTGTATTAGTAGAAAAAGAACTTGATACGAGTTGTACGCAAATTGTAGTTGATAGTACTTATGAAGCTTTACAAAAAATAGCACATGTATGGCGTAGTAAATTTAATATTCCGCTCATTGCTGTTACAGGTTCAAATGGGAAAACTTCGGTTAAAGAATATATTAAGTGTGTTTTAACTACACAAGGTCCAGTGCTGGCAACAGAAGGTAATTTAAATAACCATATAGGAGTGCCATTGACTTTGGCACGATTAAATGAGAGCCATCGCTATGCAGTGATAGAGATGGGTGCAAATCATGCTGGTGAAATTGCCCAGTTAGCACAATTAGCGAATCCGGATATAGGCGTCATTACAAATATTGGGCCTGCACACTTAGAAGGCTTCGGTTCAATTGAAGGTGTTGCGCGTGCTAAAGCTGAGCTTTATCGTTATTTAAACCCCCAAGGCATTGCAATTGTCAATGTAGACCAACCTTATGTGCAGATGTGGCAAAAAGATATAGGGGAACGAATTCAAATTACTTTTGGAATTGAAGAAGAGGCAGATATTACGGTTAAAGCAGTTGATTTAGATTTGATTGATATCGTAACGCCGGTGGGCGACATGCGCGTACAGATGCAATCTATAGGACAACATGTAATTTATAACGCATTAGCTGCAACAGCAGTATGCGTGGGTCTTGGTGTCGATATTGATGATATTCGAAAAGGTCTTGAATCTGCAAAACCAGTGCCTGGGAGATTGGTACGGCTTAAAGGTATCAGAAATTCAACATTATTGGATGACACCTACAATGCAAATCCAGCCTCATTATTTGTGGCATTAGATGTACAAGCGCAGTTAGAGGGAGATCACTGGTTAGTATTGGGTGATATGGGCGAGTTAGGTGATGAGAGTATTAGCTTGCATAAAAAAGCAGGTGAAATGGCAAAACAGTATGGAGTTACACGTTTATTTGGGATTGGCGAGTTAACAAAACATGCTGTAAATGCCTTTGGGGTCGGTGCCGAACACTACACAAGTCATTCTGAGCTGATAGAGGTTTTACAGAGTGATTTGTATGCAGAGATATGTATTTTGGTTAAAGGCTCACGTGCCATGCATTTAGAAAAAATAATTGCTGCAATTCAACAAAATACTAACTCAAGGGCCATGTGTAGCGAAAATGTTGCTTAAGTTATTCGAGCTACTATCTGAAT
This sequence comes from Gammaproteobacteria bacterium, assembly GCA_965223115.1. Lineage (GTDB taxonomy): Bacteria > Pseudomonadota > Gammaproteobacteria > UBA4575 > UBA4575 > CBDCUI01. Next base: position 1,827,266 of record OZ244982.1, on the reverse strand, counting down.
ATCATTCTGGGTTTAATGTATTCCAGTATTTAACCTTGCGTGCAATTTTAGGTGTATTAACTGCATTGATCATATGTTTTGTAACCGGGCCAATAATTATTCGTAAGTTAAGCACTTATCGAGTCAATCAAAACGTTAGGGAGGATGGTCCTCAAACACATTTAGCAAAAGCAGGTACTCCAACTATGGGGGGTGCTTTTTTGCTAGTGGCAACACTTGTAAGTGCTCTGTTATGGAGTGATTTATCTAATCGTTATGTGTGGGCGGTATTGTTGACTACATTTTTATTTGGTCTAGTAGGCGCAGTTGATGACATTAAAAAATTATTGAGTGGGTCTAGTAAAGGTTTGTCTGCCAAATATAAATATTTTTGGCAATCTATTATTGGTTTTGGTATTGCAATATTTTTGTACAACATGGCAATTATTCCTGTAGAGACAAATTTATATGTTCCATTTTTTAAGAATATTGTTATCCCTTTAGGCTTTTGGTTTGTGTTATTAACATATTTTGTAATCGTTGGTTCAAGCAATGCAGTGAATATAACTGACGGCCTTGATGGTCTTGCGATTATGCCTGTAGTAATGGTGACGGGTGCCTTGGGTGTGTTTGCTTATTTGAGTGGTAATATAAATTTTTCAAACTATCTAGTTATACCGTATATACCTCTTGCAGGGGAGCTTGTGATTTTCTGTGGTGCCTTGGTAGGGGCTGGACTTGGTTTTCTTTGGTTCAATGCTTATCCCGCTCAAGTATTTATGGGTGATGTAGGTGCACTTGCCTTAGGTGCAGCTGTAGGTGTTTTAGCTGTATTAGTTCGTCAAGAAATTGTGCTAATGATTATGGGTGGTGTTTTTGTACTTGAGACCGTATCCGTTGTTATGCAAGTTGTATCATTTAAACTTACTGGCAAACGAATTTTTCAAATGGCGCCACTACATCATCATTTTGAATTGAAAGGTTGGCCAGAGCCAAGAGTGATTGTACGGTTTTGGATTATTACCGTAATTTTGGTGTTAATTGGTTTGGCGACATTGAAGATTAGATAAATAATATGGGATATGCATTACAAACAGAAATGACTGAAAGCAATTATGAATATTTAGTTGTAGGCCTGGGGGAGACAGGTTTTTCATTGGCAACATTTTTGTATGATTGTGGTGCATCATTTGCAGTGGCTGATACACGCGAAAATCCACCTTTACTTGATAATTTTAGACGCAAGTTTCCAAGTGTAGAGACTTACCTTGGTGAGTTTTCATTTAATACATTTAGTAAGGCAAAACAAATCGTTCTTAGTCCTGGAGTCGATGTTCACAATGAAGTAATTCAGTCTGCCATAAATGTAGGTGTGCAATGTTGTGGAGATATAGAATTATTTGTAAATAATACACAAATACCCATTGTTGCAATTACAGGTTCAAATGGGAAAAGCACAGTTACAAGTTTAGTAGCTGAGATGGCTAATAACTCAGGTATACGTGCATACGCAGGTGGAAATTTAGGGCCACCCGCACTGGAATTACTCAGCTATGATGATGCAGAGTTATTTATATTGGAGCTGTCAAGTTTTCAACTTGAAATAACTAAATCTTTGTCTGCAAAAGTTGCTGCAGTATTAAATATTTCTGCAGATCATTTGGATCGACATGGAGATTTACATAATTATGCAACGATAAAAGCTAGAATATATGAGCATGCAAAAAATAGCGTAATCAATCGTGATGATGATGTTGTGACGAGTATGAATACATCTGGAGATGTTGCAAGTTTTGGTTTAAAGCAAGGTGTTAATAACGAGTTTGGTCTGATACATAAAGATAATAAGGTTTTCTTAGCCAAAGGAGATCGTTGTCTACTCTCAATTGATAAGGTTGCAATGCCAGGTGAATCTGGAATTTTAAATTCTCTCGCCGGTCTGGCAATTGGAGATGCATTAGGCATGCAAGAAGAGAAGATGTTAGCAACCCTCACAGTCTTTAAAGGCTTGCCGCATCGCTTTTCATTAACAGGTGTATCAAATGAAGTGGCTTGGTTTAATGATTCAAAGGGTACAAATATAGGTGCAACGATAAGTTCATTGCGAGGTTTAAAGGAAAATATCATTTTATTGGCAGGTGGAGTGTTTAAAGGGGGGGATCTAAGTTTATTGCATAATGCAGTTAGTAAATATGTTAAGCATGTAATTTTATTTGGGAAAGATGCAAATATATTAAAAGCTAATTTGGCTGGCGCTGCTACCATACACCTAGCAGATTCAATGCGAGATGCTGTTAGTATTGCTCGTAGCTTGGCTCAAGCTGGTGACAAAGTTTTGTTATCTCCAGCATGCGCAAGTTTTGATCTGTATAAAAATTATGTTGCGCGTGGGGAAGACTTTGAGGCTTGTGTAAAGGAGCTTGTTTTGTGAAATCATCTAAACAAGCTGCGCGTCAGCACTCAACAAACTTAGATATTAGACTAGCTAAGTATTGTGATGTCATTTTGATAATGGCAGCAATGTCATTGCTTGGAATCGGTTTGGTTATGGTGGCATCATCTTCGATTGAAATTGCTGACCGTGCAACGGGAGATCCACTATATTATTTTAAGCGACAATTTATTTTTGTGCTTATAGGCATAACAGTAGGTTTGTTTCTCACCAGAATTCGACTTACTCATTGGGAAAATTCAAGTTTTGCTTTATTATTTTTTATGATTGGCTTACTGGTATTGATTTTAATACCAGGGTTAGGTCGAACCGTAAATGGAAGCACAAGATGGCTTGAGCTCGGCCCTTTTGGTTTACAGGTGTCCGAAGTGGTTAAGCTATTACTCATAATCTACCTGGCTGGTTATGTGGTCAGACAAGGTAAGCAAATTCGTGAATCTTTTGTGGGTTTTGTAAAGCCCATGTTTATTCTTGTTATTTTGTTTACTCTTTTATTGCTTGAGCCTGATTTTGGTGCTGCGATAGTGATTTTGGCTACCGCTTTAGGGATGCTTTATTTGGCGGGTGTAAAAATATGGAAATTTGGAATTTTATTGAGCGCTTCAGCAGTCTCGATGACATTTGTAGCTATATCATCACCTTATCGCGTTGAACGGTTAACGGCTTTTTTAAATCCTTGGTCAGACCCTTTTGGCTCAGGCTTTCAACTCACTCAATCTTTAATCGCGATAGGCAGTGGTGCTTGGACAGGCCTAGGCTTGGGGGCCAGCGTGCAAAAATTATTTTATTTGCCGGAAGCACATACAGATTTCGTATTTGCAGTCATTGCAGAAGAGTTAGGATTGATTGGTGTAGCTGTAGTACTGGCGCTGTTTATCATTTTAATTTATCGATGCTTTGCAATTGGCAAAATGGTTGAAGAGCAGGGTATGAAGTTTGGTGCACAAATTTGTTATGGAATTGGTATTTGGTTCGGTTTGCAAACGTTCATCAATATTGGTGTGAATTTAGGGGTGCTACCTACAAAAGGATTGACTTTGCCGCTTATAAGTTCTGGCGGTAGCAGTATATTAGTAGTGTGTATGGCGATAGGTCTTATTACGCGCGTGTATATGGAAGCCGTTGCAAAATATCCTTCACGGTAATTATTGGTTTAGAGACTAAAAGTTATATATGAAATGCAACCGTCATCCAGTCATGATACTAGCAGGTGGTACGGGTGGGCATGTGTTTCCAGCACTTGCAGTTGCAAAACAAATCGAACAGCAAAACGTGCCAATTATTTGGGTGGGAACAAAGCGGGGCATAGAGTCAAAAATTGTGGCACAGGCTGGATATCGAATTGAATGGATTGTTGTAAGTGGTCTACGTGGTAAAAGTTTTGTTACATATATTATGGCACCAATCAAATTAATTTTAGCTGGCTTACAGTCGCTTTGGTTATTATTAAAGTATCGACCTTGCGCAGTACTGGGTATGGGTGGTTTTGTAGCAGGGCCCGCTGGCTTAATGACAGTATTACTGCGAAGGCCACTTATCATTCATGAACAAAATGCCATTGCAGGATTGACCAATCGAATTCTTGCTCCTTTTGCAAAGCATATACTTACTGGTTTTCCTAGCACATTTGTACGTAAGAATGTAAATGTGGTGGGTAACCCTGTGCGAACTGAAATATCAAAAATTCAACGAGAATTCGCTATTGCAGAGCCTGATGACAAACCTGTATGTATTTTAATAGTAGGCGGGAGTTTAGGAGCACAAGCGCTTAATAATATTGTACCTGCTGCGATTGCACGGTTACCACAAAATATTCGTCCAGAAGTGTGGCATCAGACAGGGGTTAGTAAACTACAGTTTACACAACAAAAATATCGTGACCTAGATGTTGTTGCACGGGTAGATGAGTTTATTGAAGCCATGCATGAGGCTTATGCATGGGCAGATATCGTAATCTGTCGTGCCGGCGCCATTACTGTTGCAGAACTTGCGGTAGCTGGAGTAGGAGCAATTTTTATTCCGTATCCTTATGCTGTAGACGATCATCAAACTGCAAATGCTAAGGCGTTAATAAATTCGGGCGCAGGTTATCTCATCCAGGAAAGAGATCTTGATGAAACTAAGTTGGCAGCTCAACTACAAGACGTCATAGCTAATCGATCCAAGCTTAAGGGTTTTGCTGAAGCAGCACGAAATTTTGCTAAACCAACAGCTGCACAAGATGTAGCTAAAATTTGTTTAGAAGCATGTTTTGCTAAACAAAGAAATAGTGTAGGAATTGCCTAAGAGTTGTAAATATGACATTTAATATAGGACATTTTGCTACACGTAGAATTAAACATGTGCATTTTGTTGGCATAGGTGGTTCTGGCATGGGAGGCATTGCTGAAGTAATGGTGAATTTAGGTTATAAAGTATGTGGTTCCGACCTACAAACAAATGCCATGACAAAACGGTTGGCACAATTAGGCGCAACTATTTTTGCACAGCATAATGCAGCTAATATTGAGGGTGCAGATGTTGTCGTGATGTCCAGTGCAGTTAATGATGATAACCCTGAGATTACAGCTGCACGCGCGAAAAGAATCCCTATCGTGCCAAGAGCCGAGATGCTTGCTGAACTGATGCGATTTCGATATGGGATTGCGGTTGCTGGTACGCATGGAAAAACCACCACCACTAGTCTAGTTGCATCAATATTAGCGACTGCTGAACTCGATCCTACTTTTATTGTTGGCGGGCGCATCAACAGCTTTGCCAGTCACTCGAAACTTGGTGCAGGTCAATATTTGGTTGCTGAAGCAGATGAAAGTGATGCGTCATTTTTACATTTGCAGCCAATTATGTCTGTAGTAACAAATATCGACTCAGATCATCTTTCAACTTACGATGGTGATTTTGAAAAGCTTCAGGATACATTCTTACAATTCATCCACAATCTTCCATTTTATGGGATGGCAGTTCTTTGTGCGGATGATGAAACTATTAAAGAGCTATTACCAAAAATTTCACGCCCTTATGTGACATATGGTTGTAGTGCTGATTCAGACTATCAAATTTCAGATATTGAAAGTCACGGTACAAGCACTAAATTCAATTTACAACTTCCTGAGCAGCAGACTTCAATAAAGCTTGAACTTAATTTACCTGGTACACACAACATATTAAATGCAGTGGCTGCCACAATTATTGCATTGCAGCTTGATGTGAACCCAAAGCATATACAATTTGCATTGAAAAACTTCCAAGGAATAGCGCGACGTTTTCAAACCTATTCCGATGTTTGTATTCAAGATAAACTAATTCAATTAGTGGATGATTATGGACATCACCCCACAGAGATGGCAGCAACTATGACTGCGGTTCGACAGGCTTGGCCAGATAGAAGGCTTGTGGTGTTGTTTCAACCACATCGCTATACAAGGACACGAGATTTATTTGATGATTTTGTACGTGTTTTAAATGAAGCCGATACTTTGATGTTGTGTGAAGTTTATGCAGCAAATGAAGAGCCGATTGCTGGTGCAGATAGTCCTGCTTTGAGTAGAGCACTTCGAGCACGTGGAAAATTGGATCCAATTTTAGTTAAAGATTTGTCCGAGATACAGGAAACCCTTGAGCATGTTATTCAGGATAACGATGTTCTTTTAACTCTAGGTGCAGGCAGTATAGGCAATATTGCGCACACACTAAGTGGATCATTCGTTAATCATTAAAAATATGATAGCTGCACAAAATATTCAAATGTATCGAGGTAACCTTGAAAAAAATGTGCCGTTAGCACGTTTTACTAGTTGGAAAGTAGGAGGAATTGCAGACGTTTTATATCGTCCTGCAGATTTATTAGACCTGAAAGATTTTTTGTGCAATATGGGAAAAGATACACCTATTACTTGGTTAGGCAAAGGAACTAATATTTTGGTGCGCGATGGAGGAATACGCGGTGTTGTTATTTTATTGAATAAAGGTTTGGATCGAATCGAATATATTGCGCCAACTAAAATTTGTGCTGAAGTCGGTACTCCTTGTGCAAAGCTGGCACGCTATTGTGCGGATAAAAACTTGGCTAAGGCAGAATTTCTTGCCGGTATTCCGGGCTCTGTTGGTGGGGCATTAGCGATGAATTCAGGAGCCTATGGTAGCGAAACCTGGGAGTTTGTAAAACAAGTGCAAACGATTGACCGTTATGGAAACTTGCATACTCGTAAGCATGAGGATTTTCAGATCGATTATCGAAGTGTTAAAGGCCTTAAAGATGAATGGTTTGTCGATGCACTTTTTGAGTTTTCCCCAGGAGATGGCCAGCAAGTACGCGCTAAGATTCGAGAATTAATGAGTAAACGAAATGCCTCGCAACCTGTTGGGAATCAAAGTTGTGGTTCAGTGTTTAGAAACCCAGAAAATGATTATGCGGCAAGGTTAATTGAAAGCTGTGATTTAAAAGGTTTAACGGTGGGAGGGGCTCAGGTATCTACAAAACACGCTAACTTTATTATTAACTTAGGTGCTGCAACGGCAAAAGATATTGAAGACTTAATAAATAAAGTACGTACAACAGTAATGCAGAAATGTAGTGTAAAGCTAATACCGGAAGTAAAAATAATTGGAGAGACGGCATGATGCAAAATCCGCCTTTCGGGAAAGTTGCTGTTTTAATGGGGGGACAGTCTGCTGAGCGCGAGATTTCATTAAAGAGCGGTACTGCAGTATTGCGAGCTTTAACGACAATGAAAGTAGATGCTGAAGCAATCGATGTATCTGTGGATATTTTTGAACAGTTGCGTAAAAGGGGCTTTACACGTGCTTTCATTGCTTTACATGGACCGCTTGGTGAGGATGGTTGTATACAAGGAGGTTTAGATGTAATGGGTATGCCATATAGCGGTAGTGGAGTGATGGCTTCTAGTATCTGTATGAACAAGCTAATGACCAAGCAGATTTGGCGTGGTTGCAACGTTCCAACACCGAGTCATCGTATTTTAAATGACGAAGTAGATGAAGATGAGTTGATAGATGATCTAGGATTACCAATGATTTTTAAGCCCGTGTCACAGGGCTCAAGTATTGGTATGTCAAAAGTAAATTCTAGAGACGAAATTAAAAAAGCATGGCAGCTAGCACGTAAATTTGAAGAAACGGTTATTGCTGAGCAATGGATTAACGGTAAAGAGTACACCGTTGCAATCTTAGATGATCGAGCATTGCCCATGATTCGTTTAGAAACACCGCGAACATTTTATGACTACGATGCTAAATATGAATCCAATGATACACAATATCATTGTCCATGTGGTTTGCCACTTGAATTAGAAAGTGACATTCAAAATCTGGCATTGCAAGCATTTAAAGCAACAGATGCTACGGGGTGGGGTCGTGTTGATGTCATGTTGGATGAATTAAATAATCCTTGGTTTTTGGAAATTAACACTGTGCCCGGAATGACAGACCATAGTTTAGTGCCGATGGCGGCTAAAGCAATAGATATAGATTTTAATGAGCTAGTGATTAAAATTTTAAAAACTTCATTTCCACAAAAAATTGCTTAACGTGAAAAGAAAAAGGTATAACAAAAGAACTAAGCAGAAAGCTGCTCAATTGCGTTTTGCCTTTCGTGACGTATGGGACATTATAGTAATTATATTATTGTTGTCAGTTGTGGTTTATAGTTTTTATTACTTACGTAACAATCACATTGTTCTGTCACCATGGCCACAAATTAAAACGATTAGTGTCAGTGGTAATTTGAATGCTACGAATCGTGATGCATTTAAAAAGATAATTCGAGAGCACACACTTAGAGGCTTTTTTTATGTGCAAATGAATCGCCTTGAGCAAGAGTTAGCAAACTTGCCTTGGCTATATCGTGCAAACGTACAAAGAGTGTGGCCCGATACTTTGAAGATAAAAGTTATGGAGCAGCATCCCATTGCAAGATGGGGTGATAAAGGGTTAATGAATGCGTATGGAGAGCTATTCTTTCCAGAATCAACTGAGGCATTTGCAACTTTACCTATGCTTTATGGTGAACAATCTCGTGCTAAAGCACTTGCAAGAGTATTCGAAACAAGTCTAAATCAATTAAACCCACTAGGCTTAAAGCTACGAGGTTTATTTGAAGATCAGCGTCATTCTAAACACCTTATATTATCAGATGGATTGATACTTGCTATTGGTGATGGCGATGTGTCACAAAAAATAACTCGCTTTATTACCGCATATGAACAGTATTTGTCTTCATATTTACCCGAAGTTGAAAAAATCGATTTGCGCTATACCAATGGGCTTGCAGTCGAATGGAAAAACCCACAACTTGCACACAATATTGAACTGGAAAAAAATTTATGAGCCGTAAAATGGAAAAAGGGATGATGGTTGGCTTAGATATTGGTACTTCTAAAGTCACCGCTATTGTTGGAGAAGTAAATGAAGACAACGAATTAGAAATTGTTGGTATTGGGTCACATCCATCTAGAGGGTTGAAGAAGGGAGTAGTAGTTAATATTGAGTCAACAGTTCAATCTATACAGCGCTCAATAGAAGAAGCTGAGCTCATGGCCGGTTGTCAAATACATTCTGTTTACGCTGGTATTGCAGGTAGTCATATTCGTAGTATGAATTCACACGGCATTGTCGCTATTAAAGACCGTGAAGTTTCAAAAGGTGACGTTGAACGTGTCATCGATGCTGCAAGGGCCGTAGCTATTCCAGCCGATCAAAGGGTATTGCACGTTATGCCACAAGAATTTGTGATCGATCATCAGGAAGGGATTCGTGAACCGGTTGGTATGTCAGGTGTGCGTCTTGAAGCTAAGGTTCATTTGGTGACGGGGGCAGTGAGTGCTGCACAAAATATTATTAAGTGTGTACGTAGATGTGGTTTAGAGGTTGATGACATTATTTTGGAACAATTGGCATCCAGCTATTCAGTATTAACTGATGATGAAAAAGAGTTAGGGATCTGTCTGGTAGACATTGGGGGAGGCACAACTGATGTGGCGGTATTTACGGATGGTGCGATCAAGCATACAGCGGTTATTCCCATTGCTGGAGATCAGGTTACAAATGACATAGCAGTTGCTATGCGTACACCAACACAATATGCCGAAGAAATTAAAATTAAATATGCCTGTGCCTTGCGTCAACTTGCGAATCCAGATGACACGATTGAAGTCCCCAGTGTGGGCGATCGTGAACCACGACGTTTATCTCGCCAAACATTGGCTGAAGTTGTGGAACCGCGTTATGAGGAATTACTTTCTTTAGTGCATGCGGAGTTGCGGCGTAGCGGCTTTGAGGATTTAGTTGCAGCGGGAGTGGTATTAACCGGGGGCAGCTCAAAAATGGAAGGTGTCGTAGATCTAGCGGAAGAAGTGTTTCATATGCCGGTACGTCTGGGTATGCCGCAGTACGTAACAGGGCTAGTAGATGTCGTGCGTAATCCAATTCATGCAACAGGTGTTGGATTGCTATTGTTTGGGCATCAAAACCAGCAGATGAATGAAGGTTCTTTATTTAATGAAACTGGTGTAGGAAGTTTGTTGCAAAGGATGAAGAATTGGTTTCAAGGGAGTTTTTGATAACTCATTTATTTATATATAATGTGTCTTAACTAGAGGAGAAGAGTCATGTTTGAATTAATGGATGCCTACAGCCAAAGTGCTGTAATCAAGGTTATTGGTGTTGGCGGCGGCGGCGGTAATGCCGTGCAGCATATGGTCAGCTCTGCAATTGAGGGTGTTGATTTTGTTTGTGCTAATACCGATTCACAAGCACTTAAAAACACAAATGCTAAAACAGTTTTGCAATTAGGTGGAGATATCACTAAAGGTCTTGGTGCAGGTGCTAATCCTGTAGTGGGTCGCGAAGCCGCCATTGAAGATCGGGACCGCATTCATGATGTGATTGCTGGTGCTGACATGTTATTTATAACTGCGGGTATGGGGGGCGGTACCGGTACCGGTGCTACACCAGTTGTTGCAGAAGTAGCCAAAGAGCTTGGTATATTAACGGTTGCAGTGGTGACAAAACCATTTCCTTTTGAAGGTGCCAAACGTATGCAAATCGCTAATACAGGAATTGATGAACTGGCCAAGCATGTGGATTCATTAATTACGATTCCTAATGAAAAGTTACTTACTGTGTTAGGCAAAGAGACCAATTTGCTTGATGCGTTTAAATCTGCAAATGATGTATTGCATGGTGCAGTGCAGGGGATTGCTGAACTGATAACTTGTCCAGGACTGATTAATGTCGACTTTGCTGATGTACGCACTGTAATGTCAGAGATGGGTATGGCCATGATGGGTTCAGGTGTTTCTGTGGGCACAGAAAGAGCCAGAGAGTCTGCGGAATCTGCCATTTCAAGCCCTTTGCTGGAAGATGTGAATATTGCAGGTGCAAAAGGCATCCTTGTAAATGTAACCGCTAATTCAAGTTTGTCTATCGGGGAATTTGAGGAGGTTGGTAGCCACATCAAAGGTTTAGCATCCGATGATGCTACTGTAGTTGTCGGTACTGTGATTGATGAATCAATGGGTGATAATCTGCGAGTAACCCTAGTGGCTACTGGCATTGGTTCACAGGCTTTAAATATGCCTGCCAAGCCAACCGTTAAATTAGTGGAAACTCCGGTCATCGTTGATCCTGCGGTAAGTGATGTAGAATTGGAACCAGTAGAGCGTACTGTTGCAATCCGTACAGAAAATCGGGCCAAAGCTGCTGAAAAAGAAGATGATTATGATTTGGATTATCTAGATATTCCGGCTTTTTTACGTAGACAGGCTGACTGATTGAACCAATCCATCTTGAGAGGCTCAAACCTTGGGTAGCGACGAGATTGTAAAAATTATGTAATAATGTGTCGCAATTTTGAAAGTATAGCGTCTGCTTATCGGCAATTATGGCGCTACGTGAGAATTGGCCAATTGCTTTAGATCGATAGGATATACGATCTGTGATAAAACAAAGAACATTAAAAAACGTTATACGCGCTACGGGCGTTGGACTACATACTGGAGAGAAGGTCTATCTGACCTTGCGACCTGCGCCTGTCAATTCAGGTGTGCTTTTCAGGCGCGTTGACCTTGATCCTCCGGTTGAAATAAAAGCCAGTCCTGACAATGTTGGTGATACACGCTTGTCTACAACTTTGGTATGCGGTGATGTACGTATTTCCACGGTTGAGCATTTGCTGTCTGCGATAGCTGGACTAGGAATTGATAATGCTTATGTTGATGTAAGTGCTCCTGAAGTACCCATTATGGATGGTAGTGCTGGACCATTTGTGTTTCTAGTGCAGTCGGCCGGTATTGTTGAACAAAATGCACCAAAGAAATTTATCCGAATCAAAAAATCGGTAGAGATTAAGGAAGATGGTAAGTGGGCACGATTTGATCCTTTTGATGGATTTAAAGTAGGGTTTACGATTGATTTTGATCATCCTGTATTTAAAGCTGGCCCACAAAAAGCTGAAGTAGACTTTTCTACCACTTCTTTTGTAAAAGAAGTGTCAAGGTCGCGTACATTTGGTTTTATGCGTGATTTTGAGACATTGCGTTCGCGAAATTTAGCATTGGGAGGGAGCTTAGATAATTCTATTGCAGTGGATGATCATCGAATATTAAATGAAGATGGCCTTCGTTATGAAGATGAATTTGTAAAACATAAGATTCTTGATGCTATTGGTGATTTATATTTACTAGGTCATAGTTTAATTGGTGCATTTAGCGGTTATAAATCAGGGCATGCTCTTAATAACAAGCTGCTGCGTAAATTAATTTCGGAAACAGACGCTTGGGAAGAGGCGACTTTTGAAGATAATGAAGAAGTTGTCCCAATTGTATACAGTCGTCCAGTGAGTGCAGGAGTATAGTGAAAGATATTCCACTATATATAATTGAAATATTCAACTACTAGCTTTTCGCTTTGATAGTTGTTGTAAAGCTTCTTTTAAGTCCTTGTCTTTTATGTAGTTTGCGCATTCTATGATGTATTCAGCACTTGAGTTAGATAGGGATATAGGCTTGGTCGGAGGTTCTATGCCACTGGCAACATTATCAATTCTAATCTTTATTCGATTCAGGTATTCCTTTACAGTAAGGCCTAGTTCCTGATTCAGCTGTTTTAGTAATTCGCGTTGCTGAAAGCGAATAAAGCTAGCTCGGCTAGGGTCGTTTGTGATTATAGTCAAGGTGCGGTCATTGATAGATGCTACCCAGCAGTGATTGGCTAGCTCCATAGGTAAATGCATCCGCATACTTAAGGTAAGCCGGTGTAACAATCTGGCTTTCTTTTGTAGATCTGGGCTGATATATGAAGATATTTTTTGCATAAGGGCAGTCCGTTATTATTTATAGAAATGGAATTCAAAATATGGCTTTAAGCATGCAGTTTCTGTAACAGATAAAAACAACGAACAATATGAACATTATCATTTTTCCTCGGCCACGCACACGTTTAACTTATGTTAATTATTTACATGGCTGGAATAAATTAGGCGCATTTATTGCACTGATTGTATTATCCACAGTGTTAGTTTGTGGTGGGTATATTCTTGGTCTTTCTTTTGGTCATAAAGCTATATTAAGTGAATGGAAGGCAGATGTAGTTGATCAGAAACAACGTCTTAATTTGGCTAAACAAGAAAGTCAGACACAAATCGATGCACTGACTACTAAGGTGGGTTTGCTACAAGCACATATAAATCGAATTGATGCATTGGGGAATATGCTGGTCAATATGGCAAATTTAGATGCGGGCGAGTTTAGTTTTGATTCCACACCAGGTATCGGCGGCCCAAATAGTTATGAAGATAGCCACCTTCAGGTTGAAATGGAAATCGATTCCGTATTAGGGAGGTTTAACGAAGAATTGGAAGCACGTGAACAACAGTTGCGAGTGTTGAATGATCTATTAATAGATAAAAAACTAGAGCAAGAAACCTATCCCCAGGGACGCCCAGTAATTCATGGTTGGATTTCTTCTTACTTTGGTAAACGTCGTAGCCCATTTACAGGTAAATCTGAAATGCACCGCGGCATAGATTTTGCCGGAAAAGCAGGTAGTGATGTTGTCGCTGTAGCCGGTGGTATCGTCACACATGCGGGGAACAATGGTGGATTTGGCCATTTTGTGGAGATAGATCATGGTAATGGTTATGTGACACGTTATGGTCATAATGAGATGCTTTTAGTACAGGCAGGAGAGGCGATTAAGCGTGGGCAAGTGATTGCAAAATTAGGTAGTACAGGACGTTCTACAGGACCACATGTGCATTATGAGGTGCTCAAAGACGGTGTTCGAATTGACCCTATGAAGTTTGTTCAATAGCTTCATTGCAGACCTTTGTAAATCCAGTTAGTCTTCGCTTTCTGTGGCTTTCATTGCAAAGCTAGTTAATACATATATAAGTTATATTGCTTTCATTAAACAAGTTCATTCTTTATATCTGCAACACGCGTAATAGTTCATTCGTTTGCTTATTGGTGTAGACACTTAGTGTATGTTTCAAAAGATTTCTAAAAAAGTTTTTGGTAGCCGTAATCAACGGTTGCTCAACCGTTATAAAAAGGCTGTGCAAAAAATTAATGCATTAGAGGATGCCTACCAAGCGCTCGATGATAAACAGCTAAGAAATAAAACTTCAGAGTTTCGTCAACAGTTCGAAAATGGTGTTTCACTTGATGAGTTATTGCCAGATGCCTTTGCTGCAGTACGTGAAGCTGCTAACCGAACTCTAGGTATGCGCCATTTTGATGTGCAGTTAATTGGAGGCATGGTGCTTAATGATGGCAAAATTGCAGAAATGCGTACTGGTGAAGGTAAGACATTAGTTGCGACTTTGCCTGTATATTTAAATGCTTTGAGTGGTAAGGGTGCGCATGTAGTTACAGTAAATGATTATCTTGCACAACGTGATTCACAGTGGATGGGAGAGATTTACCGTTTTCTAGGATTAACGGTAGGTGTTGTTACGGGTGGTATGAAACATGAAGAACGTCAGCAAGCCTATGCAGCAGATATAACCTATGGCACAAACAATGAGTTTGGTTTCGATTATTTGCGCGACAACATGGAGTTTTTTGCTGAAGGTTGTGTACAACGCGAGCTAAATTTTGCAGTTGTGGATGAAGTCGATTCTATCCTCATTGATGAAGCGCGTACTCCTTTGATTATTTCAGGTCCTACTGGGGAAAATTCAGACTTATATAAAGCAATAAACAGCTTAGTACCCAAACTGCAAAAACAACAAGAGGAAGATGGTCCAGGTGACTATAGTGTGGACGAAAAAAGTAAACAGGTTTTCTTAACTGAAGAAGGGCATCAACATATAGAAGATTTGTTGGCTAGCCAAAAGCTACTAAATGAAGGCGAAACACTTTATGACGTTTCAAATATTAATTTATTGCATCATGTAAGTGCTGCGTTACGTGCCAACGTTCTGTTTCAAAAAAATGTAGATTACATTGTACGTGATGGACAAGTTGTTATCGTAGATGAATTTACAGGTCGTACTATGCCTGGTAGAAGATGGTCAGATGGTTTACATCAAGCGGTAGAAGCAAAAGAAGGTGTAAAAATACAAAATGAAAACCAGACTCTAGCATCGATTACCTTTCAAAATTATTTTCGCTTGTACAATAAATTATCCGGCATGACCGGTACTGCCGATACCGAGGCCTTCGAGTTCCAATCAATTTATGGGCTAGAAGTGGTAGTTATTCCCACACACAAACCGATGGTCCGTGAAGATATGGGGGATCTTGTCTATCTCACCATGCAAGAAAAATATAGTGCCATCATTGATGACATCAAAGGTTGTGTGCAACGTGGACAGCCAGTATTGGTCGGTACGACTTCTATTGAGTCATCTGAACTAATTTCTCAAGAATTAAATAAATCTAAAATAGAGCATCAGGTCCTTAATGCCAAACAGCACGAGAGAGAATCGCATATCATTGCACAAGCTGGTCGACCCAGTACGGTAACGATTGCAACGAACATGGCAGGTCGAGGTACGGATATCGTATTAGGGGGTAGCTTAGATGCAGAAATGCAAGATCAATCTGCTATTAATGAATTAACCCCTGAAGATAAAACACGCATAAGAGGTGAATGGCAAAAACGCCACGATGCAGTTATTGATTCAGGTGGCTTGCATATCATTGGTACGGAAAGACATGAGTCGCGTCGTATCGATAATCAGTTGCGGGGTCGGTCAGGTCGTCAGGGTGATCCAGGTTCAAGTCGATTTTACTTGTCCATGGAAGATAATTTAATGCGTATTTTTGCATCCGATAAGGTGCGTGGACTCATGCAGAAGCTGGGCATGGAAGAAGGTGAATCGATTGAACATCCGTGGGTGTCAAAAGCCATTGAAAATGCACAGCGCAAGGTAGAGGCACATAACTTCGATATCCGTAAACATTTGCTTGAATATGATGATGTTGCCAATGATCAGCGTAAAGTGGTCTATGAGCAACGCAGGGAACTCATGCATTCAGATGATATTTATGAAAACTTAGTTGCTATAAGAGAAGACGTTACGGATAACATCATAAATGGATATATGCCAGTAGGCAGTATGGAAGAACAATGGGATATTAATGGACTTAGCAAAGAATTAGAAGAAGAATTAGGTTTGTCTTTGCCAATAAAACAATGGTTGGATGAAGACGATAAAGTTGCCGAAGATGAAGTACGTGAAAGAATACATCAACGGGTAGAAAAGTTATTTCAAGAAAAAGAAGATCGGGTTGGTGCCGAGATTATGCGCCGGCAAGAGAAAAACATTATGTTGCAAGTGCTGGATAATCGTTGGAAAGAGCATCTAGCCGCGATGGATTACTTACGACAAGGTATCGGCTTACGAGGTTATGCACAAAAAAATCCTAAGCAGGAATACAAAAGAGAGGCATTTAATATGTTTCAACAAATGCTGGAACAAATTAAGCATGAAGCCGTTTCTTTTATTGCACGAGCTGAATTTCCTACTATAGAAGAGATTAAAGCCATCGAGGCAGCGCAGCATATCCCTGATGATATTGAATTTCAGCATGCACAAGCAGACGATGTGTTACACCCAGAGCAGCAAGCAAGTGCCCAAGAGGAAGAAACTAAGCAACAACCATTTAAACGCACACAGAAGAAGTTAGGCCGAAATGAACCTTGTTATTGTGGATCTGGTAAAAAGTTCAAACACTGTCATGGTAAACTAGCTTAGTTGTTTTCATTAATAAGCTTCATTACCATGACAGTTTTTTATAGTTTCGTGTCATGGCAATTTTAATAACCTCCCCGTCATCATTACTTCCTATAAAAGGAATCAGAATAGCTACCGCTGCTGCGGGGCTGCGTTATAAAGATCGTGATGATACGGTATTAATTGCACTAAGTAAGCATGTAAATACCGCAGCTATTTTTACAAAAAACCAATTTTGTGCTGCCCCTGTTCAATTAGCGAAGCGATATTTAAATAATACTCAACCTCGGTATTTGTTAATTAACTCTGGTAATGCAAATGCCGGTACAGGTGAGACCGGTTTAGCAGATGCAGTGTCTTATTGTATAGAATTAGCAAAAGTGGGGCAGTGTGATGCAAATGAAGTATTACCGTTTTCTACGGGAGTGATTGGCGAGCGTTTACCTATTGATAAATTGATCCAAAAATTTCCTGAGTTATTAAATAAATTAAAAGAAGATGCTTGGCTAGAGGCCGCTCAAGCCATCATGACTACGGATACAGTGAGTAAAGGTGTATCAAAGCAAATAGTCTTAGATGGTCATAAAGTTTCGATAACGGGCATCACCAAGGGTGCTGGTATGATTCGGCCAAATATGGCAACTATGTTGGCGTTTGTGGCTACCGATTTGCAAATAGATACAGAGCAGCTAAATAGCTTGCTAAAGGATGCTGTAGATAATTCATTTCACTGTATTACGGTGGACGGTGATACCTCTACAAATGATGCTTGCGTACTTATGGCGAGTGGAAGCACTGGGGTTAGTTTTGCTAATTTATCAAATCAGGCTAAACATGAATTTGTTGGAGCTTTAAACTCAATATTTATTAAATTAGCTCAATCGATAATATGTGATGGAGAGGGGGCAACTAAATTTATAACAATCAGAGTAGAGCAAGCACTTGATACCACTATGGCGCGTGAAATTGCCTTCACTATAGCGCACTCTCCTCTTGTAAAGACAGCGGCTTTTGCTAGTGATCCAAACTGGGGGAGAATACTGGCTGCAATAGGCAGAGCTAATGTCAGTACTTTGCGTATGAATAAATTGTCTCTATATATAAATGAGCTTCAAGTAGTTGAGAATGGTGAACTTGCATCGACTTATGATGAGGAAAAAGGCATTGAAGAGATGCAAAAAACAGAGTTAACGTTTCTTGTTAAACTCGGTATGGGTGAAGAAGTTGCCAATATATGGACTACGGATTTATCTCATGAATATGTAAAGATTAATGCAGAATATAGAACTTAGCTATATAAGTGAATCGTTCATCAAATTCAGATTTTATTCATGTAGTTATAGGTATTATCAAAAATACGCAAGATGAAGTGCTCGTTACTACGCGTAATAAAAATGCACATCTAAGCGGCTACTTAGAATTTCCAGGTGGCAAACTCGAACCTGGAGAAACCCCTGAACAAGCATTAACTAGAGAACTAAAAGAAGAATTAGATATCAATCTATTTGAGTATTCTCAACTTATTCAAATTCCATATATCTACACAGATAGAAAAGTATTTTTGGATGTTTATAAAGTTAACAAATATTCAGGTAACATTGCAGCCAATGAGTCTCAAGAGGTTTATTGGCAGAATGCTTTTTCATTAGATCCTGGCCTGTTTCCCAGCGCAAATCATGGTCTTATACGAGCAATACAATTACCGAATGTGGTTGCGGTCACTCCTGATTATCATCAACATACAAATAAATTTATTGATTACTTCAAGAGCACCATAAAAAGAGAAAATATTTCGATTATTCATCTTCGCTCACATCAAATAAATGACAGTGAATATATACAGCTAGCGGAAGAATGCTTAAAACTATGTAATGAAAATAACACTAAACTTGTACTAAACCGAACAGCAGCTTCTGTTTTGAAAATTAATGCTTCAGGTTTGCATTTAACGAGTAAAAGCTTGGCGAGTTTAAATAAGCGCCCTTTAGGGTATGAATATTTAGTCAGTGCTTCATGTCACAATTTGGGTGAGGTATTACATGCGACTAAATTAGGTTTAGACTATGTATTTGTTGGGCCAGTGATAGAAAAGTATTTAGCTAATTCTAGTCAAGTATTAGGTTGGGAGAATTTTGCTTTATTAACAAGAGAAAGCAGTATTCCTGTTTATGCGATAGGGGGAACCTCTATTAGCAATATAAAAACCTCAGTGGAATGTGGCGGACAGGGCATAGCTGCAATTCGTGATCTATGGGCAGCTTAAACCTAGAAAGTGCAGCATGCTAACTGGAAATTGAGATCTGTTGAAGTTTGTTTAGGTTTAGTATTTGGGTCTGTTTGTTCAAGGAACCGGATAGAAAAGCGATGTTTACCGGCGCTACATTCAGGGAATAATTTTTTGTCTATTGCAATGCCGATACGAATTAATTGATTGGGTTGAGATGGATCTAAGTTCTGGTCATAGAACCCTTTAATTGCACTTTGCTGAGTATATGGAGTGCTTTCTCTGATTAATTCTAATGCTTGTGTAACCCCTTCTTGAACAATATCAAAAGGCGCAATCCATTCTGTCAATAGTTTATTTCGATCTTGAAAAGGCTGTGCAAGCCAATAATGATATTCGGGTAAATCAAAATCACAAGTGCCACCAGGAATTACCGCACGTTGACGAATACTACTAATGAAATCATTATTTTTTAAATGGCTGCCTAATTGGCCGCGTGTTGTATGCAAACGGTCAAATATAGATTGTTGTTGAGAAAGGATTTTATTCAATTTAGTAGAGTTTAGTTGAGGTCTATTTGCAAGAGCTTCAAGGTTATCGATTTGTCTTTTAATTTCTTTTAGTAATTCTTGTTTTATGTCACCGCGTGATACAAGACTTAAAATTTCTATTAAAGTTAGTAAAGTGGCATGGGTATCTGAAGCGGTTTCACGTTTTACAAAATAATTAAAACGATTGTTTAGCTGTTCATACCTTAAGAAGGTACGCATTCTTTCATTGAGAGGTTGCTCGTAACAGATAATATTTTGATCAGTGTTATTGTTCACAGTTATTTTTTTCTTTGCTCAAGCTAATATATTTTTCATGAAGTATAGTAACCTTTTCATTTAGAGATTCAATATCACCGTGATTATTTATTACATCATCTGCTAATTCTAATCGCGTATCTCTGTCAACTTGAGAAGAAATTATATTTCTTACATGGTTTTCATCACATTGGTCACGTAACATCACCCTTCTAATCTGTTCTTCCACTGTACAATCTACAACTAATATACGATCAACAAAGTCTGATCGATTTGTTTCTAATAGCAAAGGAATTACAGCTATACAATATTTAGCATTAATTTTTTTAATTTCTCTATTTAGTTCATCATAGACTAGGGGATGCAATATACTTTCTAACTTGGTTCGAAGTTCTGAGTCTGAAAAAACTGCTTGTCTTAATTTTTCTCTTATTAAGATTTTGTTTTCGTCAAAATATTCAGCACCTAGGGCTTCAAGTAGTAAATCACGCACAAAGCTCTTGTCAGGTAGTTCTCTTGCGATAATGTCTGCATCAATAATTGGGGTATTGAAATTTTGATGAAAAAGATCAGATACAATACTTTTTCCACAACCAATTCCACCTGTAAGGCCAACAACAAGCATTAGTATTTTCTAGATTAGGTGTAAGTGGTTTTAGTTAAATAAAAGTCTATTAATTGATTACCATACATCATAGCAATCCATCCCGCTATGGCGAGATACGGTCCGAATGGGATGGGTGTGCTGCGTTCTTGAAGCCTGGTAGCAATCATCGTGATACCAATAACTGCACCAATAGCAGAGGATAATAAAATTATCAGTGGTAATGATTGCCAGCCAAGCCAAGCTCCAAGTGCTGCAAGCAATTTAAAATCACCATAACCCATGCCTTCTTTGCCAGTGATGAGTTTAAAAATGTGAAAAACTAACCAGAGTGAAAGATAGCCAATGATTGCACCAAGAATACTTGAGGTTAAGTCAGTATAGATTGCAAAAATGTTAAAAATGATTCCTAGCCAGAGTAAAGGCAACGTCATATTATCAGGTAATAACTGTGTCTTGATGTCAATGCCACTTAGAGAAATTAAAAACCAAGTAAATGAGATAGCCCCTAAAGCTTGAAGGCTAAATCCAAATCTCCAAACTACGGCAGTAGTCACAATAGCCGTGAATAATTCTACCAATGGATATTGTAAAGATATTCTGGCACCACAGCTTCTGCATTTTCCTTTTAAAAAAAGATAACTAATAATAGGAATATTTTCTATGGCACGAATTTGATGATCACATGAAGGGCAGCGTGATCTTGGAACCCATAGATTATATTTCGCAGGTGTAGTTGTGTCCTTGTCTAATTCTAAAAGCTCTTGGCAGTCTGTTTTCCATTGTTGTTCTAACATCAATGGAATTCTATGTATTACAACATTCAAAAAACTGCCAATAAATGCTCCAAGAATAGAGCTATAAGCTAATAATAACGTTGTATTATTAGCTAGATATTCAAATACATAATTACCCGGAAAATCCAAGATTATTAACAGTTAAAGTAAGATTTTTTTGAGATTAAACAACTGCGCCCAATTTGAATATTGGTAAGTACATAGCAATTACAAGGCCACCTACAACAACGCCAAGAATCGCCATAATCAATGGCTCTAGCAAACTGCTTAGACCATCTACTAGGTTATCAACTTCTTGTTCATAAAAATCGGCTACTTTCCCAAGCATGTCATCTAGGGAGCCTGATTCTTCACCAATAGCAACCATTTGTACAACCATATTAGGAAATAGCCCCGAAGTACGCATACTTTGTTGTAGTTGTGTTCCTGTGGCAACTTCATCTTTCATTTTTAGTGTCGCTTCCTCAAATATAATATTACCTGTAGCGCCCGCCACTGATTCTAATGCTTCAACTAAAGGTACACCTGCGGCAAACATAGTTGACAACGTACGTGCAAATCTAGCAATAGCGGACTTTTCTAAAATATTTCCTACTACAGGTATTTTAAGGGCAACCTTATCCAAAGCACGTCGGATTGCAGGAGACCGTTTTTTAGCATTGATAAAAGCAAAAACAGATCCTCCTATACCTAATAACACTAGCCACCACCATTTTTGCATAAACTCAGAAAGATTAATTACCATCTGAGTAAATGCTGGTAAATCAGCACCAAAGCCTTCAAATAATTCTTGGAATTGAGGGACAACAAATAGTAGAAGAATTCCAGATACTACAAATGCAACTACGAGTACAGCAGTTGGATAAAATAATGCTTTCTTTACTTTGCCCTTTAGCTCCTCGGTTTTTTCCTTATATGTCGCTATCTTATCCAATAAAGTTTCTAAAGCTCCAGATTGTTCGCCTGCATTTACAAGGTTAGTAAATAGGTTATCGAAATATTTTGGATGTTTAGCAAGAGCATCTGCCAAGGCTGTACCAGATTCAACATCATTCTTAATATTCATAATGAGGTCTTGCATGGTGGGTTTCTCGTGTCCTTTGCCAATAATTTCGAATGCTTGAACTAATGGGACACCTGCAGTCATCATTGTAGCCAGCTGTCTTGCAAAAATTGCAATGTCCTTGGGTACAATTTTCTTGCCGCTAGTTAGTAATGGTTTGGATTTCTTTTTTACCTTTAATGGATTAATTCCTTGTCTGCGTAAATCTGCTTTTAGTAAAATTTCATTTGAAGCTTGTGCTTCACCTTTAACGCGTGTGCCTTTACGGTCCACACCTTCATATACAAACGTGATCTCATCAGATGTTGCTGTTGCTGTTGCCATAATATTTAATCCTTGGTCACACGATTAAGTTCTTCAAGACTTAGTATTCCATCGCGTACTTTTTGTAAGCCAGAAGCGCGTAAATCAGCAAACCCTTCTTTCTCAGCTTGTTCAGCTAATTGTATAGAATTGCCGTTTTCCATAATTAAGTTACCCATCTCCTCTGAAATTGGAAGTACTTGAAAAATACCCACACGCCCTTTATAGCCACTGTTATTACACTGATCACAGCCATTGGCTTTGAAAATATTAAGCTCTTTAAGCTCAGATTCTGAAAAGCCTTCTTCTAATAAAGCCTCATTTGGTACATCATCCGTAATCTTGCATTGCTCACATAATTTACGTGCAAGTCGTTGAGCAATAATCAGGGTTACCGCTGATGCAATGTTATACGGGGGTACTCCCATATTGGCTAATCTAGTAAGTGTCTGTGGAGCGTCATTTGTATGCAAGGTGGATAAGACTAAGTGACCAGTTTGGGCTGCTTTAACGGCAATTTCTGCTGTTTCCAAGTCACGAATCTCCCCCACCATGATGATGTCAGGATCTTGTCGAAGAAATGCTCTTAATGCAGATGCAAATGTCAGCCCCACCTTAGGGTTTACATTTACCTGGTTGACACCTGGCATATTTATTTCTGCAGGATCTTCTGCGGTGGAAATGTTTCTGTCTGGTGTATTTAGAATATTAAGGCCTGTATAAAGCGATACTGTTTTACCGCTTCCTGTAGGCCCTGTAACAAGTATTAATCCATAAGGTTTGGAAAGGGCATTTAAATATAATTGCTTTTGATCTTCTTCGTAACCAAGTACATCAATCCCCAATGTTGCACTTGTTGGATCTAATATACGTAATACAATTTTTTCACCAAATAATGTAGGGCATGTATTAACACGAAAATCGATGGAACGTTTTTTGGAAAGCTGCATTTTAATTCGACCATCTTGAGGAATTCTTCTTTCAGAAATATCAAGACGCGACATTACTTTTAAACGAGCAGAAATTCGTGGTGCAAGATTTTGTGGAGGACTTGCAATTTCCTCTAGCACACCGTCAATACGGAAACGGCAACGATAAGTTTTTTCATAAGGCTCGAAATGAATATCGGATGCTTTTTTGTTAATAGCATCTAGTAAGACTTTATTAACGAAACGTACAATAGGTGTGTCATCTACTTCCGAATCAGCGGCATCCTCTTTATCTTCATCGCCATGGGAAATGTCTAGATTGTCTAAATCATCATCTAACAAGCCGTCCATATCGAGTGATTTATCACCCATCTCTAAAGCTTTATCGATGATTTGGTCAAGCTTATGTTCTTCTACTAATATGGCTTCAGTTGTAATGCCAGTATTAAATTTAAATTCATCTAATGCAGCGAGATTCATGGGATCTGAAATTGCAACGAATAAGCGGTTACCACGTTTCTGTATAGGTAATGCATGGTGCTGACGAATTAAGCTCTCAGGTACCAAGTTGCCAGGAATTGATTCTAGATCGATGGAGTTAATATTTAATAATGGGATTCCAAACTCATTCGAAGCAGCATGGGCCAGATCACTTGAGTCTACTATTCCATTTTTTACTAAATAACCAGTAAGTGCTATACCATTATCATGTGCTGCTTTTTGTGAGTCTGCAGCATCTTGTTCTGACAACAGGCCATCATTGATTAGTCGTCTTGCTAGGCCACTGATTCGAATTGTAGATGCTGCTGTTGCCACTGGTTTTTCTAAGAATTAGCTGTATTTCAGTATGTTATGCTATCAGACATAAGCATGAAAATGATGCCTTATACCGACGAAATAACAAGATTTTTCTCTATTTCGTCAGGTAAATATGTCGTTTTAGCCTTGACTTTATTAATAATCAATAAGATGTTGCTACAGATGCCATTAGTTAGATAGCAGTATATTTGTATGTATATGTTATTTTGGGTGGTGCAATAAAAATACCAAATATTAAATCTATAAGCACTGGAGCAAAATGAGTTCGCTATTTTGCTAAAATCTCATCAAAAAGAGAGCAATGATTATTAGCAATAGTGTCCCAATTAAAATTTTTCATAACATGGGTACGGCCATTTTTACCTAACTTAGCTGCTAAGACTGGCGAATCAAATATCTTTATTATGTTTTTGGCAAGACTGGCTGCATCGTTAGGGGGTGTTAGTATTCCGGTTGTGTCATCAATGATTACATCGCGTACTCCAGGAAGATCGCTTGCAATTACTGTGCAACCACAACCAAGAGCCTCAACTAAAACCAATCCAAGTCCTTCTGAATCCATTGAAGGGAAAACAGTCAGACTAGATAATTGATAATATCTATTTAATAACTCATTCTTTACTGGCCCAATAAAAGCGACATTATTATCCCATTCATTTTTTCTAGCTTCCTCTTCTAATAATTTTCGGTCAGGCCCATCACCAATAATTGTAAGTAGAGCATCAGGATAAGAACGAACAACTAAAGCCCATGCTTTAAATAATTGTTTTAATCCTTTTTGTTCTACTAAGCGACCAACAAATAGAGCTGTTCTTTTTTCTCTATTATTTTTAGAAGGTATAAATTGATTGGTGAGATCAATTCCCATAGGTAAAACAAATAATTTTTCAGGGTAATTAGTCAGTCTTATAGCTTTTTCTTTGAGTGCATTGCTTACCACGGTAATAGCTCTTGAGCGAGAAATTACAGCACGTTGTAATTTGCGAAATACAACATTATTTAAATGAAATAAATCACTACCGTGAGATGTACAAACAATCGGTGGAAGATGTCTGCGAGAGAATGAAAATGTTGTAATTAATCCCTGTGGGATAATCCAATGAGCATGTAGTATCGAAAAATTATATTTTTTATGTAAATTCCTTATATTCAACCATTGACTTAACATAAAAAATGGTATTAGCGCAACCCTCCAGGGATGATGTTTTAATCCATGAATAATACCATCTCCATAGGCGAGAGTTTCCATAAAATTTGGAGCATAACGAAAACGGTGAATATAGATGCCTTCTAGTATTTCAAATTTAAGAGATCCCTTAGTATGGGGGGCTAATACATGTATGTTGTACTTATTGCTTAAACGTATACATAATTGGTAAACGAAATTTGGAAGTGTGTCGTTAGGCCATCGTGGAAATGTTGAAGTAACTACAAGAATTATAGGTCGTGTATCTACCATCTCAATTAGTTTTTAGGCTTTATTATCATTGCAGTTCGTAATTGAATAACTGGAAAAGTGTAGACAACCTTGATGCAAATAGTTAAAAAGAAAATTTCCTTACTCATTAATAATGGATTTGATGTTAGCACTCAAGTAAAAAGTATTGCTTTGCTTGTTTCTTTACTAATATTTATAGGTGGTATTATTTTATCAATTCAGTATAACCCGGGCTTAATTAAAGATGTAAATTGGGTTTTTATATTCATAATATTATTAGTAGGCGTCCCTATTACTGTAAGTATAAATGCAATACGTTATATTTTGACAGGCAATTTAATTAAACGAAAAATTCCAATTATAAGTGCATTAAATATAACGGTTTTTAGTACAGTTGCTAATATGTTGCCACTACCTGGTGGAGTATTGGTTCGAATAGCTGGATTAAAAACAGTAGATATCAGCTATCAAAAAGGAATATCAGCAACCATACTAGTATTTATAGTGTGGGTAGCAATGACATGTCTTTATGCGGCATCGGCTCTATACCTTATTACTTTTGAAGTTACTATTATCGAAATAACGGTATATGTTGTAGGAATAGTGCTGCTAGGGCTATCTATTTACCTATTAAAGAAAATGAGGGCTCAAATTTGGCTAATATTATTAATACTTGGAACTGAACTTTTTGCCGCTGCAACTGATGCTTTTAGATTGTGGCTATGTTTTTTAGCATTAAGCGAGCAAGTTGATTTTTTAAATTCTTCTGTGCTTACAATATCTGCAGTGGTTGGTTCTGCGATTAGCATTGTTCCAGCAGGGCTTGGTTTGCGTGAAGCTACTACTGCACTAATTGCACCGATTGTAAATATCTCGGCATCAGCAGGATTTGTTGTTACTGCGTTAAATCGACTTATTGGATTTATAGGCATTATCCCATTGGTGATATTATTACAATTTTTAAATTTTAAACAAAGCAAATTTGAAGATTTGTAAAGTTAAATTAAAAATTATTAATTAAATTTGTAAATAAAGAAATCAGCATTTGATCCAGTTTCTGGAAATTTATTTAGCGGAAATTTATTAGGTATTTGATTCGATAATGACCAATTTTTAAAGTGCTGTTCTATGTAATTTGAAAAACATCGACGTTTAACGTGTGGTAATTGATAAGGGTCAGAAACATCATCATTCGTAGAATAAATGATCACATACCGAGATGCAGAACTAAATAAATGCTGAATATGTAAATAAAATTTTTCATCTTCTACTAAGTGGTATATTACATCTAGTGACAGTGCTAATTCAGCTTTGAAAGTTAAAGTATTGTCAATAAAACATTTAGGGTTATATAGAAAAAAACTTTTAGTAAGATCATGTTTAAATTTAGTAGCGCAAAGTGCTATTGCAGTATCGGATATATCAAGCCCTATATATGATGGATAGTTTGATAGGAACAGTTGATTTCCATCACCACATCCAAATTCTATAACTGAGTTTATATTCTGCGATTTAACAAAATTATTTAATACATCTGCTTTAAAGTTAGCTAATGCATTATATGAACCCTCACCTGAATTTTTACCTGATGCATATCGTTGTTCCCAGTATGTAGCAGAATTAGTGAAATTTCTCTTTTGTAAAAATAGATAAAGTGCTTTTGAGCATGTGCCAATAAGTGGTGTCTGAGCAAGCTTCTTTTTTATATTGATCATATTAATAAAGTGATATTAGATTATATTCTATAAAGTCAATTTATTTTCTTTAATACAACGGCAATATTTGAATTTATTGCCTACGAATATACTTGCTATATAGTTTTATCCTGACCTGTATTCGAATAAATAAGAGTAGTTATTTGTTCGGATAGAAGTCCCATAATAAAAATAATCATCGATACTATAAATAATAATGCGCTCATGTTAGTAAATCTTTCAGCGGTGATATATGTATAAGCATAGTTCAGTAAGCCTGCTAGAAAAAAGAGAATACTTATCGGGAAAAATATTTTCAGAGGGGAATACAATGTCCCTATTTTAAATATTATAATGAAGAATCTAAGTCCGTCTTTTATTATGCGTAAATGACTATTGCCTATTCTTTTACTTGCAATAATTGGAATATATGCAACTGGGTAACCACTTCTGAAAAAAGCCATTGTTATTGTGGTAGGGTATGAAAAGCCATTTGGTAATAAGTGTAGATAACTTTTGAATTTTTTAGTATTCACCGCTCTAAAGCCAGATGTTAAATCTTCTATTTTTTTTCCGACGATGATACTTGCAAGATAATTGTATAACTGATTTCCAAGCCATCTGCGTTTGCCAGCTTGAGATTCGTATGATCTAGCGCCTACCACCATTTCATATCCCTCATCAAGTTTATCTAATAATCGAACTATATCATTAGGATCATGTTGGCCGTCTGCGTCCATTGTGACAAGAATGTTGCCTGTTGCTACTCTTGCGCCAGATTTTATAGCCGCCCCATTACCCATGCTATAAGGTTTTGAAACTAGTTTGACACCGTTTTCCTGTATAATTTTTTCAGTGTCATCAGTTGATCCATCATTGACAATGATTATTTCAGCTTGAGGATAGCATTTTTTCAATTTTTTAATTAAATCGCCAAGTGATCTAGATTCATTTTTAGCAGGGATGACTATGCTTAATTTATTTGTTTTCAAGTTCGTAATATAGATAGTTGTAGTTGATATCAAAAATAGTTGGGTATTCTAGCGTAATATTAAAAATAACTAATTAGTAGTAAACTGTTTTTTTAGCTCTGATCGAATTAAATTTTGCCATAATTTCGAATGTGCCATATAAATTCCAAACTTATCCTTTTCTTGAATAAATTTCAATTCATTAATAGCTTCATTGTATGCGCCGGAATGGGCTAAAAACTTTACTAATAAGAAACGATAATTAAGCTGTTTTGGTTGTTCTACAATTACATTTTTGATTAGTTTAATTGCTGTATCAAAATCATTTAATATGGCTGCATAGTATTCAGCTAAAGATACTAGTATATAAGGTAAATTCGTCTTATCAGCTCTTTCGATAGATAAGGGTGCATACATGACTTTCATGTATTCTTCAGTAGATAAATCACAAATATTTTCAATAATGCAAAATGTTAAATTTTTTAAAGCAATATGTGTTCCTGGATCAATTTTATTATGCTTTAGTGAGTCGATTAAATAAGCAAATTCTGACGGGGGTAATTTTTTTTCATGTAGATTATAAAATATAAACCTCGCAACTAAATTGCTTGAACAGCATGGATCGAGCATTGCAGCTTTTTTGAAGTGGTAGTCTGTTTTTTCAAATATCTCTTGATCTATTTTACCGTTATTAGACTTTGTATAAGCCGCATATTGTCCAGCCAAATTTGTGTGTGCACGTGCTGAATCTGGATGGTTCTCAACATGATAGAGTGCAAGTTGCAGAGGAGTTTTCCACTGTTCTGCACGAGCATATGTTGTATATGCAGTTAGAGCAATCCATCCAATGCATGCAATAGGTGCTGCATAGCGAAATTTTTTATTGTTTAAAAGTCGTTCTGCAGTAAATGCTAAAGCGATAAATATGCCAAAAGAAGGTAAGTAATTTCTATGTTCAAAAACAAGTTCTAAAGGAATAATGGTAGATTCCAGTAAATGTCCAGAAAAAAACCAAAATATCCCAAATGAGATTAAGAAACATTTAGTTTTAGTGAGTCGCACTCCTAAAATTATTAGTAGTGATATTAAGCTAATGCTGAAAATCGTGCTTAAAGGCTGAAACAAAGATGTTGATATGCTGAAATCATCTAAATATAAGCCCATCTCTGTAATGCTTGGAGTTATGATCATTCTTAAATACCAAACAAGCGCTCTCGATTCGGTAAATAATCTTTCTGACATAGTGAAGTTTCGATATTCATATCCATTCTCAAGCCATGTAGCATTAAATATGAGAAACAAGATTAAAATAGCAAACACTATTACATAAGCTGTAACAAAGCAGCTTTTCAAAATGGTTTTATCTATATTTCTTAAAGTATTAAATCTAAAAATAAATACTTCTATGCATGTTAAGTAGAAGATTATAAGAACAGCATTTTCTTTTGTTAGGAAGGCTAATAAGCTAAATAAAGTCGTAAAGAAAATTAAAGGTAACCATTGACCATTAAATTTAATTTGTCTGATGCGGAAATATACGTAACATAGTATTGCTAAAATAGTAAAAAGTGCGCATAGACTTGCCATTCTTTGCACAATGTATAAAACACAGGTTAAATTGATTGGATGTATTAACCAAATGCTGCACGTTAAAATACTAATTAAGTTAACATCTATATTTATATTTTTGCTTTGGCTGATATATCCTAAAAGCATTCGGCTTAAGAAAAAAAGTAAAATCCCTACAATTAGATGAATAGTTAAATTAGTGACTTTCATAGCTTGAGCATCCAGGCCGCTGAAATAAGAGTTTAAGCTAAAGCTAAGATAAGCAAGTGGTCTACCAAAAGAGCTGCTATTACCTGACCATGCAGCTTGCCAAAAACTAGTTAAAGTAGGGCTTTCTACATGCAGTAATTGGTTATCAACTATATTTGGGTAGTCATCAAAATAAAATCCGTCACTAAGACCAGGTAAGTAAACTGTAATCGTAATTAATAGAAATAGAAAAAAAAGAAAAAATGTTTTTAGAGAGATTCGACTCATGAATTTTATTGTACCCATAAAAAAAGCGCCCTATACAGTAAGGGCGCTTTTAAAAGATTAAATTTTAATAAAGAAGTTATTAAAAATTATAATCTGCAGTCTGCAGGCAGGTATTTTGGCAAAATAGTACCTGGTACACAGTCCCAATCTACATTCTGTCCCGCAATGCCTGTGCCTTGCATTAGAACGGTTTGCGATGCAGCGACGTTACCACCAATTGCATTTGCTGCAGTAGTTGCGGTAATAGTAAGAGTAGCTGTTGTAGTAGATGCAGAGGTCATAGTAACTTGATCGACATACTTACTACCTATTGTGGTGCTGAAACCAGCTAATGCCTGAGTACTTGGCATGCGGTTCTGCGAGATGAAGTATTCAGATACAGCAGTTTTAGCAGGTGAACCGGCATTGATCACTTCGGACACTTTTGCTCGTACTGTGTAATCCTGATATGCAGGAATAGCAATCGCAGCAAGAATACCGATAATTGCTACCACAATCATTAATTCGATTAAGGTAAAACCTTGTTGTACTTTTTTCATGGGAATCTCCTATCCTCATTAAAAATTAAAATCTAAGTTGAACGTTAAAAACCCAGCACTCCTTGCTGATAGAGTCTTTAACGACTCCAACTCCGGAAAAACTGGTGACTACTACCACGCTAATGGAGCAATCCTATCTGTATATATACAGGTATCATGCCAAGTTCCATTAGGAGTAATAACTCTCTATAAAACAGTATGTTTCAAGATGTCTGTTATGTAATGGATCTTCAGATAAGCGGTATTTTGTGTCACCCGGCTGGTGTTCATGTTCAAGAGTGACAAAAAATGTCAGTTTCTTGACTTATTCAAGTTCTAGTTTTTGTAAGCGATAGCGTAGTTGGCGAAAAGTAATTCCTAGTAATTTGGCTGCAGCGGTTTTATTCCAGCGTGTTTTTTCTAAGGCAGCAATGATTGCTTTACGTTCTTTTTGGATTAAATAATCTTCTAGTTGATCGACAGAAAGGCTGATGGAAGATTCATCAGGTTTTGTTGAATCTGATTCAGATGAACCTTTAGTTTCAGGCAAATCCAAATCGTAAGCCGTAATTTCATGCCCTTCACAAAGCGTGGCGGCACGTTCAAGTATATTCTCTAATTCGCGAATATTGCCAGGAAATGGATAATTTTGAAGTTTTTCAATAGCATCTTTAGAAATCCTGTATGTGCCATCTTGGTTTTGTTGTGAAATTTTTGTCAGCATGAATTCAGATAAAATAGCAAGGTCGCTTATGCGATCCCGTAGCGGTGGAATATTCAGTTCAATAACGTTGATTCGATAATATAAATCTTGTCGAAAAGTTCCTTTATCTACTTCTGCTGCTAAGTCTTTATGTGTTGCACTTAGTAAACGAATATCTACTGGAATTTCTTTTTGTCCGCCAATTGGTTTAATCGCTTTTTCTTGTATGGCGCGTAAAAGCTTTACTTGCATGTGGATGGGGAGTTCAGCAATTTCATCTAAGAATAATGTCCCACCATTGGCAGCCTGAAATAATCCTTCTTTATCACTTACCGCACCTGTAAAACTACCCTTCATGTGGCCAAAGAATTCACTTTCCATGAGTTCAGTAGGAATAGCACCACAATTTACTGGTATGAAATTTGCTGATGCCCGTGGGCCTAAATCATGAATTTGTTTTGCAACGAGTTCTTTGCCTACGCCTGATTCACCTCTTAAATATACAGGTGCTTGACTGCGTGATAATTTATCAATTTTTTCACGTAAAACCTGCATTGCATCTGATTCACCCAAAAGCTTTTGTTGTTTTATTGTTTTTGGTTGATCTACTGGTGTGCTGGCTACTTTTAATGCGCTATCTACTAGACCACGTAAAATTTTTAAATCAATGGGTTTAGATACAAAATCAAAGGCACCGGCTTTAAGTGCTTTAATCGCTGCATCCATACTGCCAAAAGCCGTGATGACGGCTACAGGTATATGAGGGTATTGCGCTTGGATATGCTCGACTAACTCAATGCCGTTACCATCTGGCAGTTTCATGTCTGTTAGACATAAATCAAATTGCTCGTTGTCGAGTAATGACTTGGCTTCACGCACATTGGCAGCCGCATGAGATTCTAAGTTCATGCGGCTTAGCGTAATTTCTAGCAGTTCCCGAATGTCGGGTTCGTCATCTACGACTAACACATTTTTCAATGCCATGGTTCTCCGGATAAAGCTTATGCAGGAAATTCTATTCTAAAGCAGCTACCGCCTTCAGGTGTGTAAATATAGCGTAAATCTCCACCATTGTTCTTGCATAATTCGCGTGAGAGGTATAAGCCTAACCCCGTACCGGTATCACTGGTGGTGAAAAAAGGCTCAAAAAGTTGTGCTTGATGCTCTTTACTTATACCAGGCCCAGAGTCGATGACATCAAGATATCCATTTTGTGAGTCTTTAATAATCTTGGCTGATATTTGAATTTTTGCCGATGTGTCATTGTTTGAGCCATATTTTCTTGCATTTTTGCATAAATTCCAAAGTACTTGATGTAAGTGGCTTGCATCCATCGTCACACTGCTGTCTTGAGGGGTAACTTTTAATGAAATCCAATCATCAGGCAAATCATTTGTGCGTGTAAATTCTGCAATGAATTTAGTTAGCCATGAACGTAAAGTTATCGTTTCAGGTTTAGCACTGTCTTTACGCGATAAACGTAAAACATTGTTAATAATGTTATTGAGCCGTATAGATTGATATTGAATAATTGTAGCTAAACGCTTATCTGCTTTGTGTAGTTCTGTGGACTCATCGAGTAACTGTGCAGCATGACTGATTGCGCCTAGAGGGTTACGAATTTCATGCGCAATGCTTGCAGTAAGTCGGCCCAATGAGGCGAGTTTGGTTTCTTGTACTTGGCGATCTAGTTCTTTGTTATCACTCAAATAAATGACTGAACCCTTGTCATGTCTTCTTGAACCGATTGGCGTGATGCGAATTTGTAAATCTGATTTTTCAGGACGGTTAAGTTTTCCAGCAAAGGTCCTGAATTCGGGTTGTTCACTGGTTTGTTTCCATGATGTGAATAAATCAAACAGTGGTGCTGAAATATCAAATAGTTTAGTTTGTTTATTAAGCTCAGGTTCATCCAGTAATTTCCATGCAGCGTGGTTGGTCATGCGTATGGTTCCATCATCGTCAACCACCATAATGCCAGAGTCCATTCTATTGATAAGATGTTCGTTTAATTTAGCAAGATTAGCTAAGTCAATGCCGCGTTTTGCGGCGAGTTCTGCACTTTCTGTGGCACGTTTAGCTAGTGTGATAGCAAGAAGTGCTGTAGCAAATAAAGCGGCACCCAGAAGTCCTGCTTGAGTGTAGGCCATTTTTTCAAATATGCCCTGTAAATTTACATAACTCTCGTGAAACAGGAGTGCAATCGTTGCGAGGGCTGCAAATAAAAGTGCTGATCTTCCTGGAAGTAATAATCCTCCGGCTGCAACAACAGCAATTAACAATGTGCCAAAACCATTGGTGATCCCGCCAAATGCATGCATGACCAGTATGATGACTACGATGTCTATAAGTACGATTGAATAAACAAGAGTCTTATAAGGCACCCACCTAAAATAAGCTGCAATGAGGGTTGTGACTGTAACTAAGGAATAAATTCCGGTAACCCACTGCAATAAGGCAGGGCTATCGGAATTAAGAAAGGATACTTTGTTGATTAATAATGCAAGTGCTAAAAATATAGCAGCAACAATAATTCGGTAGAGACTAAATAGTCGTAGTGCAGACCATGCCTGGTTCGTTGTATCGCCTAAGAAACTGCTCATAATAGTGGTGAATTTCTAAACTGATACAATCAACATAAAATGCAAGTATAGCAAGCTGCTACTCGTTTAAGTTCAATATACTGTAATATTCGTCAATAATATTCAGCAATTCAACCTATAATCCAGAAAATGAATATACACGAATTTCAAGCAAAAGAACTCTTCAAAAAATTTAATATACCTGTTTTAGCTTCACATGTAATTCGATTAGGAGATGACATCAAGTCAATTTGCAGTTCTGTAGAAAAACATGCCTGGATTGTAAAAGCACAAGTTCATGCTGGGGGTAGAGGAAAGGCGGGTGGCATCAAAAAAGTTGATAATCCTGTGCGATTGGCTTCAGTTGTTAGTGAAATGCTGGGTGACAAATTAGTTACAAAGCAAACAGGAGCAGATGGGTTGCCCATTAATGCGGTTCTATTAGAAGAAGTTACTAAAATAAAAAGAGAGATTTATCTCGCCTTGCTGGTGGATCGTGACTCAAAGAGAGTGGCAATTATTGCATCAGCTGAAGGGGGAATGGATATTGAACAAGTAGCAATTAAATCTCCAGAAAAAATTATTACCAGATATATTCATCCTGCTGTAGGACTGCAGTCTAATCAGATCAGTAGTATCGGCTATGCATTGCAGCTAGATAAAGACTTAATCAAGCAGTTACATAAAATATTAATAAGCTTATATAACTTGTTTTTAGACAAAGATTGTAGCCTAGTTGAAATCAATCCGTTGATTGTTGATGGCAATAACAACCTTGTTGCTTTAGATGCAAAGATTAATTTTGATGATAATGCGCTTTATCGCCAAAAAGAAATTGAAAGCTTAAGGGATATATCTCAAGAAAAACAATCAGAGGCAAATGCTAAAAAGCTAGGGCTTAATTACGTTAAGTTAGATGGAAATATAGGTTGTATTGTAAATGGTGCAGGTCTTGCAATGGCTACAATGGACTTAGTTAAGCATCACGGTGGTGAGCCAGCTAATTTTTTAGATGTGGGTGGTGGTACTACGCAGAGTAAAGTAGCAGAAGCATTCAAGCTTGTATTAAGTGACAAAAATGTTAAATCAATTTTTGTGAATATTTTTGGTGGTATTGTGCGTTGTGATTTAATTGCACAAGGTATATTAGAAGCAATCCAAGAAATTGAACTTCATATACCGGTTATTGTTTTGTTGCAAGGGACTAATGCTGATGAAGGTAAAGTATTGCTTGAAAATCAATCTGCTGCAATTATTCCTGTAACAAATTTAACTGAAGGGGCACAGCAAGCGATACAGTCAGCAGTTTTGTAAGCGCAATAAGAATCTAAATTCATGAGTATATTAATAAACAAAAACACACGCGTGTTGTGTCAAGGTATCACGGGCACTCAAGGTACATTTCATACTGAGCAAGCGCTTGATTATGGAACGAAAATGGCTGCTGGCGTTACTCCTGGTCGAGGTGGTACCAAGCATTTGGGAGTTCCCGTTTATGACACAATTGATCAAGCACTGTTACAGCATGAGATAGATGCCAGTGTAATTTATGTGCCAGCAGCTTTTGCTGCAGATGCCATTTTAGAAGCGATCAATGCAGAGATTAAGCTAATTGTTTGTATCACAGAAGGCTTGCCTGTGCTCGATATGGTTAAAGTCAATGCAGTTTTAAAAGATAGTGACTCAATTCTGATAGGACCTAATTGTCCAGGTGTAATCACGCCCGAAGAATGCAAAATCGGCATCATGCCAGGAGATATACATCGCTCAGGTGGTGTTGGCATTGTATCTCGATCTGGAACGTTAACGTATGTGGCAGTTAACCAAACCACACAACATGGTTTAGGTCAAACTACTTGTGTGGGCATTGGAGGAGACCCAATTCACGGCCTAGATTTCATAGATTGTTTAAAATTATTTGAAGAAGATAAGGCTACCAAAGGAATTATCATGGTAGGTGAAATTGGTGGTACATCTGAAGAAGAAGCGGCAGAATTCATACAAGAAAAAATATCAAAGCCTGTGGTTGCCTATATAGCAGGTGTTACGGCACCACCTGGTAAAAGAATGGGTCATGCGGGTGCAATCATCAGTGGTGGGAAAGGTACTGCAGAACAAAAGTACAAAGCACTTGAACAAGCAGGTGTGACAACGGTGCGTACACCAGCAGATATTGGTAAGCAAATAAAACAATTACTTAGCATTTAAATTATTTCTAGCTTTTTAGTAATGAAAAACACCTTAGCTATTGCACTTGCGCAACTAAATTTTTTAGTGGGTGATGTTGAAGGAAACACTCAAAAAGTCATCGATAGTGCCAATCATGCACGAGACCATTTACAAGCTGACATTGTTGTATTTTCAGAGTTATCGTTAACAGGTTATCCATTGGAGGATCTTCTGTTCCGAACTTCGATTTTGCAACAAGTTAGCCAATCTGTTGAAAAAATAAAAAAAGAAGTTTCTGGAATTTATATTATTGTTGGTGCTCCTACAGAGGAAAAAGATGGTCTCTATAATTCTGCACTTATTATCAAAGATTCAAACGTTTTAGCAATCTACCATAAACAACAGCTCCCGAATTACGAGGTATTTGATGAAAAGCGTTATTTCCAGAGTGGTAAATATGCATGTGTATTAGAAATAAACGATATCAATGTTGGGATTACAATATGCGAAGATATCTGGTTTCCTGATCCTATACAAAAATGTGCCGAAACTGGTGCTGAATTAGTAATCAATATTAATGCAAGTCCATACTGCTTAGATAAAACAAAAGATCGTATCAAAGTATTAAAAGCACGTGTAACCGAACAAAAACTTCCTATCGTTTATGTAAATCAAGTTGGCGGACAAGACGAGCTTGTTTTTGATGGTGAATCATTATGCATAAATAGGCAAAGTGAAATTTGTTTGCAAGCACCAGCATTTAATGAAGGTGTTTATGTAATTCATTACTCTAGAGACACAAGGGATTTATTGCAAAGTGATTCTATGTGTTCATCGTTGTCACGACTAAACTCAGTTTATCAAGCTATTCTGTTAGGGGTTAAAGATTATGTAGAAAAAAATAAATTTGGTAGTGTGGTATTAGGGTTATCAGGAGGCATTGATTCTGCGCTTACACTTGCAATCGCTGTAGATGCATTGGGTGCAGAACGTGTGCATGCCATTATGATGCCTTTTCATTATACGTCGGATATTAGTATAGAAGATGCTAGAAAAATGGCTGAACAACTAAATGTACAATATGATGAAGTACCTATTGAAACTGCTTTTAATGCAATTACTACAAGTTTAGCTTCAATATTTGCAGGATATCCTCAAGATGTGACAGAAGAAAATATTCAATCTCGTATTCGTGGATTATTTCTTATGGCAGTATCTAATAAAACCGGTAGGATGTTATTGACTACTGGTAATAAGAGTGAAATGTCGGTCGGTTATGCAACATTATATGGTGATACGGCAGGTGGTTTTGCGCCTCTAAAAGATGTATCAAAAACGCTGGTGTATGAATTGGCAAATTATAGAAATAAGCATAGTAAAGTTATTCCAGAGCGTGTTATTACACGTCCTCCTTCTGCTGAACTTTCTCCAGATCAGGTTGATCAAGATAGTTTGCCAGCGTATGAAATTTTAGATCCAATTTTAGAAAAATTCGTAGAACAGGATTTATCTATTGATCAAATTGTAGCAGATGGTTTTGATAGAAAAGTAGTAGAGAGAGTGGCTAATATGGTGTTGCGTAATGAATATAAAAGACGTCAAACGCCTCCTGGAGTGAAAATTACACGGCGAGCTTTTGGGAAAGATCGGCGTTACCCTATTACTTCTGGGTTTCTAGCATACAGGCCATGATGGTAATG
The DNA here is from genome assembly GCA_965223115.1 of Gammaproteobacteria bacterium. Taxonomy (GTDB): domain Bacteria; phylum Pseudomonadota; class Gammaproteobacteria; order UBA4575; family UBA4575; genus CBDCUI01. Next base: position 1,789,269 of record OZ244982.1, on the reverse strand, counting down.
TTGCTAGTTACAGTAATAAGTTCTAAAGCGTAATTTTTCCATCATTTTACTCCATAAGCCTTCGGCACAGCTTTCAGTTTCGCGTGCAAAATCTTGGTCGATCAATCCATTCTTACCAGTTTTAAAATTTTGTGCAAAGACGCGGTGTGTGTCTTCAGCTAAATCATTCAAACCAAGTTTAAGATAAGATTGCTCCAATATATAGACAGCTTCTGGCATGACTTCAGCGCCTTGATAATTTTCCATAATATATTTTGCACGGTTGGCAGATGCTACATACGCGCCTCTGCGTATATAAAACTTAGCAACCTTTAATTCATATTCTGCTAGTTCATTGCGTAAATAGATCATGCGCTGCTTAGCATCATCTGCATACTTACTCTCAGGATACTTATCAATCAGCAAATTAAATATATCAAATGCTTCTCGTAATGATGTGGGGTCATTGTTTGATGGATCACGTGGTAACACAAAGTGTATGAGGTTTTTGCCACTATCAAAAGTGATTAGCCCTTTCATATAGTAAGCGTAGTCTATGTTTGGATGTAGGGGGTTTAGTTTGATGAAACGATTTATGCTATCTAATGCCAAATCAGTATTGTTTTGTTTGTGATAAGCGTAAGCAAGTTCGAGCTGTGCCTGTTGAGCATGACGCCCGAATGGATAGCGTGCTTCCAAGGTTTCAAAGTTTTCAATTGCCCCTACAAATTCTTGAGCAATTAATTGTCTATGTGCTTTTTGATAAAGTTTGGCTGCGGTTTCATCCGCTGCAATATCTGGATCTTGTTCTTCATCGTCCTTACCAAATAGACCAAATACTGAGCAACCTGTTAGGAAAATTAAACAGGTAAAAGTAACGATGAGTCGTTTAATAGATCCTGGAGCTGTAAACTTGTACTCTTTCATAAGTATTAAAGTATAACCATATTTAGTCTAAATCCGAACTGTAATGGTCGATAAAGAACAATTATTAGGTGTGATCCCGGATTCTTTTAAGGGTTTACGTTTGGACAATGCATTAGTTCAATTGTTTCCAGGTTATTCCAGAGCTCGAATGCAAAAATGGATTCGCAATGGTGATGTCTTGGTAGACGGTAATATTTTAAGGCCTAAAGATATGGTTACAGGTGGAGAGCAAGTAAAATTAGAAGTTCAATTATGTGACGAAGTTTATTTGGAGCCTCAGGCATTAGATATAAATATTGTATATGAAGATCCATTTATTTTAGTAATTAATAAGCCCCACGGTTTTGTTGTCCACCCTGGTGCAGGTAATCCTTCTGGAACATTAGCAAATGCTTTGTTGCATTATGATCCTAATTTAAGAGCTATCCCACGGGTTGGTATCGTGCACCGTCTTGATAAAGACACAAGCGGGTTAATGGTTGTGGCTAAACAGCTTAGTAGTCACTCTAATCTCGTAGAACAATTGCAGCAGCGCACAGTCAAACGTGAATATATTGCTTTAGTGCATGGGGAGATGATAACAGGCGGCACTGTGGATGCGGCAATTGGTAGACATCCAGTTGATCGTAAACGCATGGCAGTTACATCTTCAGGCAAATCTGCAGTTACTTATTACCGTATTCGTCAACGCTATCAATTATGTACGTTATTAGATGTGAAGTTAGAGACTGGTAGGACGCATCAAATACGAGTACATATGGCGCATATAAGACACCCAATTATAGGTGATTCTACGTATGGGAAAAAAATAAAATTAGCCACTAATCCCGATGAATTAAATATAGCCAATTTCCCACGTCAAGCGTTACATGCTACTAAACTTGCATTAAAGCATCCTGATAATAAAAAGCTATGTGAATGGGATGCGCCGTTACCAGACGATTTTCAAATGCTATTGAGCACTATCAAACAAATATAGGCAGTATAGAAAATATATGCAGAAATTTGATTGCATAAAGCCCATTTGGCCCATTTCTGAAAATGTGCAATGTTTGGTTACCACACGTAAAGGAGGTTATAGCCAAGGAAAGTTTTCAAGTTTTAATTTGGGTATGCATGTAGGTGACGATATAAAGCATGTCAATGCCAATCGTGTTGCATTATTAGAAAAGTTTCATTTGCCTACTGAACCAGTTTGGCTAAATCAGCAGCATGGCAAACAGGTGATTAATCTATCAAAAATACAAAATTCAGATCTGCAAGCAGATGCGGCTTATACAACTGAAGTAGGAAAAGCTTGTGTTGTACTTACCGCTGATTGTTTGCCGGTATTATTTTGTGACGATGCAGGTAGTTGTGTAGCAGCAGCTCATGCCGGGTGGCGAGGACTGCTGCATGGTGTGTTGGAGAACACATTAGCTACCTTGCCAGTAGATACTAATAAGCTCTTATGTTGGTTAGGGCCAGCAATTGGTCCTGATCGATTTGAGGTGGGTGTAGAAGTCAGAGACTTGTTTGTTAAAAAAAATCCAGTACATCAAGCAGCATTTCAATACAATAAATCAGGTAAGTTTTTGGCAAACCTCTATTTATTAGCAGAACAGACTTTAAGTTCAAAAGGTGTTAAAGGCGTATATGGTGGTGGATATTGTACATATTCAGACACAGAAAACTTTTTTTCATATCGGCGTGATGGCAAAACAGGTCGTATGGGCACAATGATTTGGATGAAACCACAATGATAGCGTCATTAAACGGTTGAAATTTATATATACCGCCTCCATACATAGATTAAATAGATAACTTGTATATTGGAGAACGCAATATGCGGATGGACAAACTGACTTCGAAATTTCAACTGGCGCTACAAGAAGCGCAATCTATGGCTGTGGGCCGAGATCATCAGTTTATAGAGCCAGTACACCTTATGTATGCAATGTTGGCGCAAGAAAATAGTACGGTTGCAGGGTTATTCATGCGTGCAGGCGCAGACGCTAACAGCATTAAACAACGCTGTAATGATGCCATTCAACGTTTACCTACAGTATCAGGGAATGCGGGTGAAGTTCATCTTTCTACAACACTGGGTAATTTACTCAATGTAACGGATAAATTGGCTCAACAACAGGGTGATGAATTTATTGCATCAGAAATATTTGCTTTAGCAGCTCTTGAAGATAAAGGTGAATTAGGCAGAATCCTCAAAGAAGAGGGTATCAATAAAGATACAATCAGTAAGGCACTTGAATCCATGCGTGCAGGTGAAAATATAACAGATCCAAATGCTGAAGATACTCGCCAAGCATTGAATAAATATACGATTGATTTAACTGAACGGGCGGTGCAGGGGAAGTTAGATCCTGTTATCGGTCGAGACGATGAAATTCGTCGTGCTATACAAGTTTTACAAAGGCGTACTAAGAATAACCCTGTTTTGATTGGTGAGCCTGGTGTAGGTAAAACAGCCATTGTAGAAGGGTTGGCACAACGTATTGTGAATGGTGAAGTTCCGGAAGGGATTAAAAATAAGAAACTTCTTTCCTTAGATTTAAGCGCTTTGATTGCAGGTGCTAAGTTCCGAGGTGAGTTTGAAGAGCGTTTAAAAGCAGTTCTCAAAGAACTTTCTAAACAGGAAGGACAAATTATTTTATTTATTGATGAATTACACACTATGGTGGGTGCAGGAAAAGCTGAAGGGGCTATGGATGCAGGAAATATGCTGAAACCTGCGCTTGCTCGTGGTGAGCTTCATTGTGTGGGTGCGACAACACTTGATGAATATAGACAGTATATTGAAAAAGATGCAGCGCTGGAGCGTAGGTTTCAAAAAATTATCGTAGATGAACCAAGCGTAGAAGATACCATTGCAATTTTGCGTGGTCTAAAGGAACGTTACGAAGTACATCATGGTGTGGATATTACTGATCCGGCAATCGTAAGTGCGGCAATGCTCTCTCATCGTTATATTTCTGATCGGCAATTGCCTGATAAAGCCATTGACCTTATTGATGAAGCAGCCTCACGAATTCGCATGGAAATTGATTCCAAGCCTGAGTCCATGGATAAGCTCGATCGGAAATTAATTCAGTTAAAAATTGAGCGGGAAGCACTTAAGAAAGAATCTGATGAGGCCTCTAAAAAGCACCTTGCTGAAGTAGAGACAGAAATCAATAAGCTTGAAAAAGAGTATGCTGACCTTGAAGAGGTTTGGCGTTCAGAAAAAGCAACATTGCAGGGATCTAAAGAGCTCAAAGAGGCATTAGAACAGGCAAGAATTGAGCTTGATGCGGCTCATCGCGCTGGTGATTTGGCAAAAATGTCAGAGATCCAGTATGGACGCATTCCTGAGTTGGAAAAACAACTACAGCAATCCAGTGATGTTAATAAACAAGAACACAAGTTACTTCGTAACAAAGTAACGGATGCGGAAGTTGCAGAAATTGTATCGCGTTGGACAGGTATTCCTGTTTCCAAAATGCTTTCAGGAGAGCGTGAAAAACTGTTACAGATGGAAGCAACATTACGCAAGCGTGTGGTTGGTCAAAACGAAGCTATACAGGTTGTGTCTGATGCTGTGCGCAGAGCTAGAGCAGGAATCTCAGATCCAAAACGACCCAATGGATCATTTTTATTTCTTGGGCCTACAGGTGTAGGAAAGACTGAGTTGACTAAAGCCTTAACTGAATTTTTATTTGATAGTGAAGATGCTTTAATACGCGTAGACATGTCTGAGTTTATGGAAAAACATTCTGTTGCACGTTTAATTGGTGCACCGCCGGGTTATGTAGGATATGAAGAAGGTGGTTATCTAACAGAAGCAGTTAGACGCAAACCATATAGTGTGGTGTTAATGGATGAAATTGAAAAAGCTCATCCAGATGTTTTTAATGTATTGTTACAAGTGTTAGATGATGGTCGCTTAACGGATGGACATGGTCGTACTGTAGATTTTAAAAATACCGTTGTGATCATGACTTCTAATTTAGGTAGCGATGTAATTCAGGAATTAGCCAGTAAAAATGGTACTAGTACAGATAGCTATCAAAGAATGAAAACAGCTGTTATGGAGATTGTAAGTACACGCTTCAGACCTGAGTTTATTAATCGAATAGATGATGCCATCGTATTTCATCCTTTGGCTCAAGAGCACATTCGTGAAATTACGGAAATACAATTGGCCCATTTGCAAAATAGGTTAGATGATAGAGATATTAAACTTACATACTCAGATGCTGCATTAGCCAAACTTTCTGAGGCGGGCTTTGATCCAGTTTATGGTGCTCGACCCTTAAAAAGAGCAATACAGGAGCTAGTAGAAAATCCGCTTGCTCAAGCATTATTAAGCGGCGAGATTCATCCTGGTCAGGTAGTAGATGTAGACGTGGATGGTGAAAAGTTAAACTTCACTCATAGTAAACCAATTGCAGCATAAATAGAGGGTAACGATTTTGTTACCCTCTTGATCATCACTGAAAATATAATAATTAATCAATGTCTGCGATTGAAGCGTTGACCTTTGCGATCAAGACGGCGATCGATGCGATTACCTTTCCTATCTAAGCGATGATTTATGCGATCGCCTTTGCGGTCTAAGCGGTTATTGGCAATATTGCCTTTTCTTTCCAAACGATTAGCAAGCCCATCTTTTCCTGCATCACGGGCACGATCTGCCTTGTGATCAAAACGTCGTTCTATGCGATCTCCTTTACGATCCAAGCGACGATCAACACGATCACCTTTGTGGTCTAATCTATGGTCAATGCGATCACCTTTGTGGTCTAAATAATTTTCAACTTTACTGCCTTTGTCGGCACTCGCAATAGAAGTGCTACAAATAAATATTAATGAAACTAGGATAGAAGTTTTATTTACATTGTTCTTCATTACGATACTCCAGTTATTTTATAGATACTGTATAAAACGTATGGAGCAAATTTTGGTTGACAGGAATTTTTATATTTTGTAACTGACTGATTAAACTATTTATAAAATGCGTCTAACAATCATTTACGTTCAATACTAGATGATTTGTTAAGGATGTAGTCCAATAGGTTTGTTGGTAGGATTCTTTTTAATGTTGCAAACAAGTGAGTAGGAAATGTCACATAGTATCTTGCTTTTGGTCGATTGCTTTCAAGTGCATGAATCACTTTATTTGTTACAGCGTCAGGTCCTAATGTAAAAGGAACAGCTGGCCCATCTTTTTTCAATTTTGTTTCAGTCTTTAGGTAAATAGAATGAAATCGACTATTGTTAGAGTCGATATTTTTTTTAAACATATGCAAGCTATTTTGTCGAAAGCGACTGATAATGGGCCCTGGTTCGACTAATGATATATGGATGTTTGTGTTTTTTAGCTCTAGTCGCAATGTGTCAGTAATCCCTTCCAGTGCATATTTTGACGCAATGTATGCGCCACGTAATGGCATGGCAACAAAACCTAAAACAGAGCTAATTTGAATAATTCTTCCATGTCCTTGCTTGTGCATTGTGGGCAGTAGCTTGTTTGTAAGCTCAACTAAGCCAAATAAATTGGTCTCAAATTGTTCCCGTAAAGTTGTTCTTGTTAAGTCTTCAACTGCTCCTGGTTGTCCATAACCTGCATTATTAATTAATGCATATACATTCCCACCAGATTCTGCTAACACTTTTTCAATGCTACGTTGGATGTTTTGAGAGTTTGTAATATCAAGCTGTATGCAATAGATACCTTGTTTTGTAAGTGACTCAACATCGTTTTCCTTTCTTGCCGATGCAATCACTTTATATCCACGTTGCTGTAGAACTTGCGCAATGTGTAGACCAATACCTGAAGAACACCCGGTGATTAATACGTACTTATTGTGCATGAGAAGTGAATTTCATTTCGTATAGTAGATTTAATGCCGAAATATTATTACGACTATAAATTTTTACGATAACCAAATACGTATGCAATAAAAAAAGCCGAGCTCCTTGCGGAGCCCGGCTTTTTTAATAACACTACTTCAAATATTACAAATCGAAGTCATCGTCATTATTGTCGTCAGTGCAAGGGCGTGCAGTAATTTTATTCTCCGCCGCATATTTCTCTGCACCCGCATCAATAATGGCTTGAGATAACGGTACGTCACCTTCAATCCAATCCGATACGATGTTCCACTGACGCTTGCCCGCATCCCATTGCTGGAATTTCGCTAAGTGCCCACCTACGTGATCAAGACACGTGAGGTTGAGTTCCGGTACTAATCCGGTCGCACCCAGCTCGCCAATGCGCGCCGCATCAAGACGTAGGTTCTCAAAACCCCATCGTGCTTCCGCACTGGTCAATGGTCGGTTACCAAAACGAGCCTGCGCAATGCGCAACGCTTCGGTGTGTACCACTCCAGCAAGTACTCCTAGGTTCCAGTACACGGAGCCTAGACGAGATTTGTCTTGTAGGTCGCCATTGCCTTCACCGTATACGGTCTTGATGATCTCTTGTACCACTGGGAAGTCGGTGCCCGCAGGGTGGGTGGTGATGGCTTGGTAGCCGTCTGCCGCTTTACCCGCTGGTATCACGTCTTCGTCTGAGTTACTCCAGATGTTGCCAATCAAACGACTCACTGGATAGCCTGTGCGTACCGCAGTCTGCATCGCTACTGGGTTCATTACGCCCCAACCGCGAAGCAGTACGTAGTCGGGCTTGAGTTTGCGTATGTTGATCCACTGGGATTGTTGCTCATTGCCTGGATGCGGTACTTCTAAAGGATGATGGGTGCAGCCGTGCTTCTCACACATGCTGTCCATGAAGTCGATCGCTTCACGACCGTAAGGAGAACCGTGATATAGCATGGCTATCTTTTTGCCTTTCAGGTTCGCACGTCCACCTTCGAGTACGTCTCCAATAAAGTGCACCATGATGGAGTGCTCGTCGTAGGTGTTGATGCCCGGCATAAAGTAGTAGGGGAAGATGTCGCCACGTTGCCCCGCGGTCTTGCCGTGGTTCACCGCAATAATCGGCATCTTGTCTTTACGCCCGGTCTCTATCAAGGCGGTTGATATCCCTACGGATAGAGGATCAAAAAATACTGCCCCCCCTTCCCGGTCTTTCAATCGCTTGTAGCATTCCACACCACGCTCTACTGAATATTCGGTCTCGCATTCTGACCAAATCAGTTTCACGCCATTGACGCCTCCATCGCGGGCATTGAGTAGGTTGTAGTAGTCCAGTATGCCGCCAAAATAACCCGTGCCTCCAGCCGCATAGGGCCCCACGCGATAACTCGGAATCGGCACATACATGGTCTCTTCTGCCATCGCACTCGTGCTCATTCCCAGCACCATGCTGATCGCTACCAGTATGATCTTTACTTTCTTCTTCATGTGTACTCCTCCTCTCCAAATTTAAGAGGTCTAATAAACAACCACGAACTTGCAATTTTTGCAACAAGGGTTGGTTTAAATTTGTGAAAATATCTTTTCACATGTTGCATATAAATAACTTGAAAAAGTTATTGTTTTTAGACCACATAGGCTTACAAGAGTTTAAGTCTCTATGCGTTAAGGCCAGTGTAGCTATAAAGAAAGGGAATGCAAGACAAAAGTTTAGCTAAAAATCTGTATAAGCCTGCATATAAGAATATATTGAAATACTAAAGCATTAAATATTTTATGTATGAAACTATGTTTACAGAATTGTTTTTATAAATAACATTAAAGAATTTAAGAGTATGTTTTTTGTACGTGCTTTGAAACTCTAGGGTATGCAACGATACACGGCAAAAGTTTGTTGTCCGTTATCTATTTTAGAGATTGCAGAAACTGTATCACCGCCCATATTAACGGCACTATTGCGCGCTAAGATTTGCAGTTCTTTTGCTATGACTGTTTGTTGTCTGGGAATCGTCAATAACGTTGGTTTCACACTTACTGTAGTAGCTCCACGTTTTTGGCAGTTTACGACTTCACCTGAACTAAGCACACGTGCTTTTTCGCCACCATGAGTTAATTTTACAGATGCGCAGGCTGATATAAATAATAAAGATATTGTCAATAAGCTTAATATGAGGATAAATTTTTTAATCATGGTTTAGTCCAATTGAACGATAATGGTAATGTGTTTAAGTGTAGTGCTTATATTGCATAAACTTCAAGAATGAAGAAGCTATTTATAGATACTTATAACCACTGGTAAGTTTCATATAAAGTTAAATTATTCTCCTAAAATTTCTTGCTGCAAAAAATTTATGATATTTTCGATTGGGATATTTTGTGCTTGTTGATCTTGTCGGCCTTTATATTCAATTTCTTTATTTTTTAAACCGCGCTCACTTATGACTACACGATGAGGTATGCCTATTAATTCGTGATCAGCAAATAGCAAGCCTGGACGCTGGTCTCGATCGTCAAATAAGACTTCAAGCCCCAATTTTTGTAGCTTTAGATAGAGTTGTTCACATGTTGTTTTAATTTGATCGGATTTTTTGAGGTTAATAGGTATTAATGAAATATCAAATGGCGCTATTGAAGATGGCCAAACAATACCGTATTCATCATAATTTTGTTCAATTGCAGCTGCAACCACACGCGTTACGCCAATGCCATAGCAGCCCATGGTAACAACTTGTTCTTTGCCATCGGCCTTTAATACTGTTGCCTTAAGTGCATTGCTATATTTATTACCAAGCTGGAATATGTGTCCTACTTCTATACCACGTTTTATTGAAATTGTACCTTTGCCGTCCGGGCTCTTGTCGCCTTCGACAATCTTGCGGATGTCAGCTGTGATTAATTTATCAAAATTATAGAAATCTCTTTTCCAGTTTACGGCTCGTAAATGGTAGCCTTCTTCGTTTGCACCACATACAAAATTAGATAATTGCATGGCTGCATGATCAACAATTACAGGGCAGTTTAGTTCTAGTGGTCCTAGTGAACCAATTTTACAATTTAAAGATTTTTCGATTTCGATTTCATTAGCAAATTCTAAGGGGCTAGATACAGCTTCTAGTTTCTGTGCTTTAACTGCATTAAGCTCATGGTCACCACGTATAACTAGAGCGATTAATGGCTCAGAGTCACCTTTAACAATTAATGTTTTTACAACCTGAGTTGCTGGTATATTTAAAAACGTACAAACGTCTTCAATACTATGTTGATTTGGGGTTGCAATTTTTTCCAGTATATTTTCTTGGCTTTGTGATTCGTTGATCTCATCATTTGGAAATGTAGGTGCGAGTTCTACATTCGCTGCATAGGTACCTTGTGAAGAAAAGGCAATCGCATCTTCACCAGATTCTGCAAGCACATGAAATTCATGTGAAGCATTGCCACCAATACTACCCGTATCGGCTTCAACTGCACGAAACTCTAATCCTAGTCGGGTAAAAATATTACTGTAAGTGTCGTACATTACTTGGTAAGTTTTTTCTAAGCACTCCTTACTAGTATGGAATGAGTATGCGTCTTTCATACTGAATTCACGAGAACGCATAACCCCAAAGCGAGGACGAATTTCGTCTCTAAATTTTGTTTGGATCTGATAAAAATTTATCGGTAGTTGTTTGTAACTACGTATTTCACGTCTCACGAGGTCAGTAATCACTTCTTCGTGAGTAGGTCCGTAACAAAACTCACGATCATGGCGGTCGCGAATTCTTAATAACTCAGGCCCATACTGATTCCAGCGTTCCGATTCTTGCCATAGTTCTGCAGGCTGTATGGATGGCATTAATACTTCTATAGCACCAGATGCGTTCATTTCTTCGCGTATGATATTTTCAACATTACGTAAAATGCGCAAACCCAGCGGTAACCACGTGTAAAGTCCAGCTGCAAGGCGGCGAATCATTCCTGCGCGTAACATGAGCTGATGGCTGATGACTTCAGCATCTGCTGGTGCTTCTTTTAATGTAAATAATGGAAACTGACTTACACGCATATCAATATTATTTCACGCACTTACTTGTAGCAAGTTGCTTAAGACAAATTAGTTTTTAGTATAGCTACACAATTTGATCACAAAAGAATATTCTTTTGTGATGGTTAGAGAGGTGTAAGAATATAAGCTGCTTAGTTAAGGCTTGGCAAGTATATTTAATAAAAGGTTAAGTAACTAGCTCTGACAGAATTCATCAATTTGAGATTGTGTTTCTTGGATTTTGCCTTGCCTTTCTTCTTCAGTTAATTTGCGGTAGATATCGCCGTCTTTAATGGTTACTTGTCCACGACTGGTTAATGACTGCATATTATTTTGCGCAATGGCACAATTTTCTTGTTTAATTCGGTTGCTTTCCTCAAGCACTTCCTTCTCTTGTTGTTTCTGTAGGCGTTCTTCGCGGCGCTGTTCAAAAGTGCTGCTAGGTGTCTTCGATTCAGCTTTGGCTACTGCAGTAGGGTTACTTCCACTTTGTTGAATTACGATCTCGAACTTCACTCCAGGAGGAGGGGGTGTCTGACTATAGATGGTTTTACCATTTTCATCCCATTTGTAGACGGTTGTGGCATGAAGTGCCGTGGCTAAGAGAAGCGATATAAGTGTAGATACTAGAGATTTTGTGATCATAATTTATATAAAATAAACGTAATTTGAATGTATTAGTCTAGCAAAAATAGAGCTCATATATGGCTAAAATCATAATGTTTAAAGGTTAGACGGATGATTTCCAGTGACGAAATTAGACGTTAGTTTGCTTGTAAGTGCTTGTGTCTTTGGTATTTAAGCTTGAAATGAGTAGATATTGTTAAAAAACATACACATCAGTTAACTATTCAGGTGTTATACTACTTCATAAATTTTATGAATGGGCTTTTCAGAGACCAAAAATGGCTGATCGACGTTTACAGGTTTTCTATACCGTTGCCAAATTACTTAGCTTTACCAAGGCAGCTGAAACATTGCATATGACGCAACCTGCAGTAACTTTTCAAGTGCGGCAGCTAGAGGAACATTTCAACACTCGTTTGTTTGATCGTACTCATAATCGAGTCACGCTTACTGAGGCTGGGCGTAAATCATATGAATATGCAGAGGAAATTTTTGAACTCTATGCCGAGATGGAGAATTCAGTTAAAGAGCTTACCGGAGATGTGAGTGGGGCTTTAACCTTGGGTGCAAGCACAACTATAGCTGAATATATGTTACCGAGTTTGCTTAGCGGGTTCACTAAGCAGTATCAGGATATTCAATTACGATTAAAGGTGTCTAATACTGAAGGCATCGTGTCAATGATTGAAAACAGTATGATTGATCTAGGTATTGTCGAGGGTCCGGTGACAAATAAAAACTTGCTAGTGGAAGTATGCCGTGTTGATAATTTAGTAGTTATAGTTCCACCAGACCATGAATTATCTAATAAAGATTCCATTTCAATGGATGAGCTTATGCATTATCCATTTATATGTCGTGAAGAAGGTTCTGGCACGCGTGATGTAATTATGGATTACATGACAAAGATGGGTTTAGATAAAAATAATCTAAATATATGTTTGGAGCTTGGGAGCCCTGAGTCAATAAAAGGAGCAGTTGAAGCAGGTATGGGAGTTTCTATTGTTTCCAGTGCAACAATTGAAAAAGAACTAAAACTGAACAGTTTAAGTAAACTTAGTCTTAGTCCTCCTCTTGAGAGATCATTTTCTTTTGTTAGACAAAGGCAAAAGTTTCGACTCCATGCAATGGAAGAGCTGCTAGAGTATGCGAGAGGATATTGCAGTCCATAGCAAGTAACCGTGTTCAAAAACACCAGACATGCAGATAATGACCAATTGTCTTACCAATAAGAATTTCAATTATTAAGTAGTCCAAATTGATGGGCTAAGCCTATAAAATTGATTCCTTATTTTATAAGTAACAAAATGTTGTTACTTTTCCAGCGTTAAACTTATAAATGATTGGATATATAAAAAACTGGTATCAGAGACACTTTTCAAACCCGCAGGTTGTAATACTTGCATTGTTTTTGATTATTGGCTTTGCAGTAGTGATATTTGCTGGAGATGTTTTAGCGCCACTACTGGCAAGTATAGTAATTGCCTATGTGCTAGATGGAGCGGTGGAAATTCTCAGGCGTAGTAAAATTCCCAGGTTTATTGCTTTAATTATAGTGTTTTTTGCATTCATTGCATTATTACTGCTGATTCTTTTTGGTCTCATCCCTAAGCTATCACACCAATTTACGCAATTTTTACGTGAATTGCCTAATATGATAACGCATGGTCAAACTTTATTAATGCAATTACCAGATAAATACCCAAGCCTTGCGCAAATTTTTACTGAAGAACAAGTTAAAGAGCTTATCTGGTCAATACGCACACAGTTGATATCCGCAGGTCATGACTTTATTAGTCAACCATTAGAGTCAGTAGTAGGTTTGATAACGATTATGGTCTACTTAATTCTTGTGCCATTGCTAGTGTTTTTCTTTTTGAAAGATAAACACAAAATATTACGATGGTTTGAAGGTTTTTTGCCAACTGATCGTGAATTAACTACAGAAGTATGGTTTGAAGTCAATCAGAAGGTTGCGAGTTATATTCGTGGTAAGTTTTTAGAAATTTTTATAGTCTGGTCTATTACTTATGTGACATTTATGTTTTTCGATCTGGACTATGCAATGTTGCTGTCATTTTTGGTTGGTATTTCGGTAATTATCCCATATGTAGGTGCTGCAGTTGTTACTATTCCGATAGCATTTGTAGCTTATTTTCAATGGGGGTTTGGTTCACAGTTTGCATATGTATTAATTGCATATTTGATAATTCAATTTTTAGATGGAAATATTCTTGTGCCACTATTATTTTCAGAAGTGGTTAACTTACATCCTGCTGCCATCATTGCAGCTGTATTAATTTTTGGTGGTATTTGGGGTATATGGGGTGTATTTTTTGCAATACCTCTTGCAACGTTGGTAAATGCTGTAATTAAAGCATGGCCGAAGAAGAACGGGGAAAATGAACAAAGCAGTGTGCCTGTTTCAGACTCATAATGATTTAACTGCTTCTAATACTTCCTCTACATGTCCTTTCACTTTGACTTTGCGCCATTCGTTCTTAAGCACACCTTTTTCATCAATTAAGAAAGTGCTACGTTCAATACCACGTACTTTTTTACCATACATATTTTTCATTTTGATCACATCAAATAAAGTACATAATTCTCCGTCAGGGTCAGAAATTAATTCAAATTTAAGTTTATACTTGTCTTTAAATTTTTGATGTGAAGTTAATGAATCTCTTGAAACTCCAAATATTTTAGTTCCTGCACGTTTAAATTTTGTGTGCGCTTCACTAAAATCCTGAGCCTCTGTAGTACAACCTGGAGTATTGTCCTTTGGGTAAAAATATAATACGACCTTATTACCCTTTAGATCACTGAGTTTGAGAGTTTGATCAGGCGTACAATTACATTTGAATGCAGGTACCTTTTTGTTTAAGGTCGCGGCTTTATTATTGTTGTTTACCATTTTAAACCCCCGAGTTTGCTTGTAATGCTATGATTTCATTTGTAATATCGCGGGCTTCTCCAATCAACAGTCCATTTGAGGTAGTTTGTGTTCAAAGGAAGTATGGTAGCCATTGCCACGCCTATGCATGAAAACGGTGCAGTCGATTACGATAGTCTGGCGAGATATATAGAGTTCCATATTGAGAATAATACCGATGCCTTAGTTCCTGCAGGTACAACAGGTGAATCTGCCACTTTGAATCACGAAGAGCATTGCGAAGTAATCCGCTTTGTAGTGGATCAAGTCAAAGGGCGTATTCCAGTTATTGCTGGGACTGGAGCGAATGCAACCCATGAAGCAATTGAGTTAACACAAAGTGCTAAAGATAGTGGTGCAGATGCATGTTTATTAGTCACGCCATATTACAATAAACCAACCCAAGAAGGTTTAGTGTTACATCATCAAGCCATTGCAAAAGCAGTGGCTTTACCCCAGATTCTTTATAATGTACCTGGTAGAACCGCTTGTGATATGTTACCTGAGACAGCAATTAAGCTTTCTCAAGTTGAAAATATTATTGGTATAAAAGAAGCTACTGGCGATATTAGTCGATGTAAGAAAATCCTCGCTGAAAGTAAAGCAGGGTTTTTATTGATAAGTGGTGACGATGCGACAGCCATGGAGTTTATGCTTGCTGGTGGTCATGGTGTTATTACAGTCACAGGTAATGTGGCACCGAAGTTATTCCATGATTTATGTATGGCATGTCTTGAAGGTGATCGAACTAAAGCACAACAACTTAACTCTAAGCTAGAGCGTTTAAACAAAGACTTGTTTTTAGAGTCTAATCCCATACCTGTTAAATGGTGTTTAACTGAAATGGGCTTGTTTCCAGATGGGATCCGTTTGCCAATGACAAAATTATCTAGTTCCCATCACGCTACATTACGTGAAGCATTGCAAATTGCAGGTAGCATTTAAAAGAGTTTTAATTACAAGGATGAATAGTCAATTGCAATATCTATGTAATTCATTATTAGTAATGTTAATTATTAGTGTGATCAATGGTTGTGCTTTTTTAAATTTGGGTTCGGACTATGCAGACAGTGGTTCGACTAACCCTCTTGAGGCTCCACCAGACTTAATCACCCCTGAATGGGAAGATAGTCTGGAAATACCTAAAACTGCAAATGATCGTATCAGCGCCTTAGACACACAAAGCCCGGCTTTGGGGGCCGCTGTTTTGCCTGAGTTTCTTGATATAAGAGTGCGTCGAGAAGGTCCGACACGATGGTTAGAAGTGGATACTGATCCAATTACATTATGGCCTTTATTACGTAGATTTCTTCTGGATGAAGATTTCCGTATTGCTGCTGATGAGCCAGTGCTTGGATATATCGAAACAGAATGGAGACAAAATTTAAATCGTTCGACAAGCTCGCAAACCCAACAGGAAAGTTTTGACATTACAGGTGAGAAGTTTCGTATTCGACTCGAACGGCAACCCAATGCAGTTACTAATATCTTTTTGACTCAGCGTGGAGCAGAAGTAGCGGCAATAAACAAAGATAACCAAATCTTATGGAAACCGCAGCCACCAAATGGCGAACGTGAAGCGGAAATGATGATTAGATTGATGGAATCTTTAGGTACTTCAAGAGAAGAGGCTGAAATTAAGTTTGCTACTGCAGATTCTCAGTTTTTGTATCTGGACATTAAAGATGTAGGTGGTGTTCCTGTTTTACTAGTAGGAGATGAATTTTCAAGGGTATGGAGAAGAACAGGGGTGGCATTAGATCGTTCAGGTTTATTAGTTGAAGATCATAATCGCAATAAGGGTGTATATTTTGTGTCGCTAGATCTGAAGTTGGACAATATAGATGAACAACAAAAACCGGATGCTGAGAAAAGCTTTTATCAAATTCATTTACTTAGTCAAGGTAAGCAAACATTAATCACAGTCCATGAAGCGGAAGACGAGACAGGCGTAATTAAACCTGAAACGGCTAGGAAATTATTACAACGAATCGTCGCTGCATATCCAGGAAGCTATCCGAATGCTTGAAAAAGCATATCTTAAGTTAATTTGTGACTTTTGAATTTGTTTTTGCTGTGAACGTTTGAATCGACTCAATTATTGAATTTACATCTAGCCCAGCGTCGATAAGCAACTCATCGCGTGATGCATGATCTAAAAATTCATCAGGTAAGCCTAAATTTTTTACTTTTATATTTTTTTTGTACTCGTTTAATATTATTTCATTCACTGCACTTCCAGCACCTCCCATTATCGCATTATCTTCAATTGTAATAATGTAATCATGATGAGCCGCTATTTCTTTTATTAGTTCTTTATCTATGGGTTTGACAAAACGCATGTTTACAACTGTTGCATTTAATTGTTCGCCAGCCTTAAGGGCATCATAGACAGGGCTGCCAAAGGCTAAAATAGCTATATATTTGCCTTGTCGCATAATTTTTGCTTTTCCAATTTTTACTGCATTTAGGTCTGGGTGAACGGGTGCTCCGGGCCCTGTGCCACGTGGGTAACGCACTGCAGTAGGGCAATCTTGTAAATAAGCAGTGTACAACATGCGCCGCGTTTCATTTTCATCTGCTGGTACCATTACCATCATGTTTGGAATGCAACGCAAGTAGGTTAAATCGAAACTGCCAGCGTGTGTTTGACCATCCGGTCCGACAACACCTGCTCGGTCTATTGCAAACAATACAGCAAGATTTTGTATAGCAACATCATGTATTAATTGATCATATGCGCGCTGTAGAAAGGTTGAGTAAATAGCTACCACTGGCTTTAGTTGTTCACATGCCATGCCGGCAGCAAGAGTCACGGCATGTTGCTCTGCTATAGCTACATCAAAGTAACGATTTGGAAATTTTTTTGAAAACTCTACAAGTCCTGACCCTTCGCGCATGGCTGGTGTAATGGCTATAACTCTTTCATCTTGTTCAGCAATATCACAAATCCAGTCACTAAATACTTTTGTATAAGTGGTTTTTGGTTTTTTATTCGATTTGACAACACCAATGCTGGGGTCAAATGCAGGTACTGCATGATATGCGACAGGATCTGTTTCTGCCTTTTCATAACCTTTCCCTTTGCGCGTAACAATGTGAAGAAGACGAGGTCCAGTTAGACGCTTTAAGTTTTGCAAGGTTTTGATTAAACCAGACACATCGTGTCCATCGACAGGGCCATAATAATGGACACCCATTTCTTCAAATAGTGTCCCCGGCGCTAACATGCCTTTTACATGTTCTTCAGTACGACGGGCCAATTCATGAATGGGTGGGATAGGTTCTAGTAGTTTTTTACTACCTTCACGCATAGTCGAAAACACCTTTCCAGATAACATTCGCGCTAAGTAGTTAGTCATAGCACCAACATTGGGTGAAATAGACATTTCATTGTCGTTGAGTATGACTAATAGGTCTGCTTTATTGTCACCTAAATGATTTAATGCTTCATAGGCCAAACCTGCTGTTAAACCACCGTCACCAATTACAGCGATAACTTTACGATTTTCTGCATTTTGAGAGCTTGCAATAGCCATACCTAAAGCAGCACTGATAGAGGTGCTAGAGTGGCCCACACCAAAGTGATCATATTCACTTTCATTCCGTTTTGGGAATGGCGCAAGCCCGTCTTTTGTTCGAATACTAGTAATGCGTGATTTGCGACCAGTAAGTATTTTGTGTGGATAGCATTGATGGCCAACATCCCACACAATTCGATCATGGGGTGTATTAAATACATAATGTAAAGCAGTGGTAATTTCAATCGCCCCTAAACCTGCAGCAAAATGCCCACCACTGCTGGCAACTGAATCCAGTAAAAAGTTACGTAACTCATCCGCAACTGCAGGAACTTGATGTAATTTAAGTGCGCGCAGATCAGCAGGATAATCGATGCTGGATAGTAATGGATAGGGGTTTTCAGTCATGTTTTTAATTTGGAGTGCTGAAATTAATTATGTAATTAAGAATTATATTAATCTGCATATATTAATAGTTTGTAATTAAGAATTCCGTATCACCATATATTTACTTACTGCACGTAAGGTTTCTGCTTGCGAGTTTAAGGGCTTGATTTCATCTAAGGCCTTTTCTAAGAGATCCGTAGCTACTTTTTCCGCTTCTTCAATTCCCATAATGCTTGGATAGGTGGGTTTATTCTGTGCCGCATCAGATCCTTGGGGTTTGCCTAAAACATCTGTATCTGCCTGAATATCCAGAATATCGTCACGAATCTGAAACGCAAGCCCAATGCAATCAGCAAAATAAGCAAAACTTCGGTAAACATCTGGATTACTAATGTCGCTGGCTGCGACTGCCATCAATACACTTGCTTTTATGAGTGCACCAGTCTTTAAACGATGCATTTGCTCAATCTCGTTTCTATTTAATTGTTTATTGACGGATGCAAGATCAATGGCTTGCCCTCCAGCCATTCCTCGTGAACCCGAGGATTCAGCTAATAATTGAATTAATGTAACGCGTTGTTGGCTCGAACGTGTGTCATTAGCGAGAATGGAAAAAGCTAGCGCTTGTATGGCATCTCCAGCAAGTATTGCTGTGGCTTCATCAAAAGCTTTATGACAAGTGGGCAAACCACGACGTAAATCGTCATTATCCATGGCAGGTAAATCATCATGTACTAGTGAATAACTATGCATAAGCTCAACAGCACAAGCTGCAGTATCTAATTGTTCAAGTTCAGTTCCCAATGCTGTACCGGTTGCATATAGCAACGCAGGTCGAATTCGTTTGCCACCACCTAATACTGCATAACGCATGGCTTGGTGCAATATTATTGGCGGTTCAGTTTCTTTTGGTAACCAACTTTTAAGTTGTTGATTGATACGGTCAGTGTATTGGTTAAGAGTTTCTTCAATTGCTTTCAAGCAAATCTCCATCTTTAAGTTCCGTCTCTACCCAGTTTCCATTTTCTTGGCTTAACACTGAAATTTTTTGTTCGGCTGCTTGTAAAGCTTGTCGGCATTCGCGTGTTAGTCGCACACCTTGTTCAAATTGTTTTAGTGAGTCTTCTAGTGAAAGCTCACCTTTTTCTAATTTTTCAACGAGTGTTTCGAGTTGTTTAAGAGACTTTTCGAAATTTATTGACTTAGTTGTGCTTTTACGGGCCACTTTTATATTCCTGGGTTTTTATATAAGTATATTATGTAGTCATTTAGGTTCGATGTTTAAAACTTTATTGACATATTTTTAGACGTGGTCTAAAGTCACATTAAGTTTAGACTAAGTCTAAATCATAAAAAATGGCAATTTTATGGTGAAATTGCTGAAAACATAATAGCTGGAGGTAGCGATAATGTCTTTAAAAGGCAGTAAAACTGAAGATAATTTAAAAGCCGCATTTGCTGGCGAATCCCAAGCTAATCGCCGATATCTATATTTTGCTGCAAAAGCAGATGTAGAAGGATACAACGACGTATCCGCAGTATTTCGTTCTACTGCTGAAGGTGAAACAGGCCATGCACACGGCCACTTGGAATATTTAGAAGAGTGTGGTGACCCTGCAACAGGTCTACCTATTGGTTCCACTTCGGATAACCTGAAAGCAGCGATTGCAGGTGAAACGCATGAGTATACAGACATGTATCCTGGCATGGCGAAGACGGCTCGTGACGAGAGTTTTGATGAAGTTGCAGATTGGTTCGAAACGCTGGCTAAAGCAGAGCGTTCACACGCCAATCGTTTCCAAAAAGCATTGGATACACTCGACTAGCATTTCATTGGGTAAGGTAGCGTACAAACCAAGCGAAAATTGATTTGTACGCTATCAACATACTCCAACAACAAATTCATAAGTAGATTTCATGAGAGAAGGCAGTTTAGAAGCGCCTACACGACATCCCATTGATTGGAAAAATCCAAAGTTTTATGACGAGGATGATCTAAATAAGGAGTTAGAACGCGTTTATGACATCTGTCATGGTTGTAGGCGTTGTGTAAGTTTGTGTAATTCATTTCCTACATTGTTTGATTTAGTAGATGAATCATCAACCATGGAAGTAGACGGTGTAGATAAAGCCGATTACATAAAAGTGGTTGATCATTGTTATTTGTGCGATCTTTGTTTTTTAACCAAATGCCCTTATGTTCCTCCGCATGAATGGAATGTGGATTTTCCACATTTAATGCTAAGAGCTAAAGCGATTAAATTTAAAAAT
This sequence comes from Gammaproteobacteria bacterium, assembly GCA_965223115.1. Lineage (GTDB taxonomy): Bacteria > Pseudomonadota > Gammaproteobacteria > UBA4575 > UBA4575 > CBDCUI01. Next base: position 1,768,745 of record OZ244982.1, on the reverse strand, counting down.
AATGGTGCGTCACGTAGAGATACATTATTAAGCAACACAGACCAAGTGGGTTCTATTGCAGGTATACCCATTGTTGCACAGACGGTTAATGCGGTCAGTCAATCCGATATGGTTCGTAAAGGCATGCAGAAAATGCTTGGTATACACCAAGACGCTTATTTACCTAACTATCAAAGCAAATCAGCTAAAAGTAAATTTAAAAATCATCGTACAAGTGTACAAACTATTAATGCTGTAGGGGATACTCAAGGGAAGGTTGCGATTTATACAACTTGCTACAGTAATCACAATGAACCTGGTTTAATTGAAGACTTAATAAAAATATTTGAACACAATGACATTGCAACAAAAGTTATTACAGGAGATAAATGTTGCAGTATGCCTAAGCTAGAGTTAGGTGATTTAGCATCAGTTGAAAAAAATAAAGAACATAATGTTCCTGTTTTTATGGGAGTTATTCAGGATGGCTGGGATATCATTGCGCCTATACCCTCGTGTGTGCTTATGTATAAACAAGAGCTTCCTTTGATGTTTCCGGAAGATGAAGATCTTAAGAAAATTCAACAAGCTATATTTGACCCTTTTGAATACTTAGCCTTACGGCATAAAGACGCTAAGTTAAATACAAATTTTACTAAAACCCTGGGTAAAGTTTCATACCATGCACCTTGTCACTTGCGTGTGCAGAATATTGGCCTTAAGACCAGAGATATTTTAAATCTAATTCCTGAAACTGAAATCGAATTAATTGAGCGTTGTGCTGGTCACGATGGTACTTATGCAGTTAAGGAAGAATTTCATGATGTGGCTATGAAAATAGGGCGCCCGGTTGTAAATAAAATCAAAAAATCCGAGCCAGACTATTATGCCAGTGACTGTCCATTGGCAGGACATCACTTGGCTAATGGCATAAAAGACGGTTCGTCTCCGACACATCCTTTGACGCTATTACGTACTGCTTATGGGTTATAATTTTTGAGTAATATTGTTATGCAAAAACTCACTAGACAAGATTTACATTCCTTAGAAGATTATGCAGCTATGCGTGATGAGTTTCGTGCTCAAATCATAGAACATAAAAAGAATCGTGTTATCCAAGTAGGTCCAAATGTCACCATGCATTTTGAGGATCGTCTTATAATGCAATATCAAATTCAAGAAATGTTGCGAGCAGAACGTATTTTTGAAAGTGAAGGAATTCAAGAAGAGTTAGATGCTTATAACCCATTGATACCGGATGGTAGTAATTGGAAAGTTACCTTTATGATTGAGTTTCCCGACCCCGAGGAACGTGCAATAAAATTACAAGAGCTAATTGGCATTGAAGACGTTACCTGGGTACAAGTAAGTGGTTATGAAAAAGTATTTCCCATATGCGATGAAGACTTACCGCGTGAAACCGAAGAAAAAACTTCTTCTGTACATTTTATGCGCTTTGAACTTGACGCGGATATGGTAGCAGCTTTAAAGGCAGGCACAGCAATCAGTATTGGTATCGATCACCCTAAATACACACATGCGATTGAGTCCGTTCCGGAATCAATAAGAAAATCTTTAGCAGAGGATATTGATTAAGTGTGTTTAATGTTAATGTTTGTTTTTGATCAATAGCGCTTATTTAATTAAATTTAAATTATGTAAATAATTTATATATCAAACATAAATGATCTATGAATTAGCTCTTATTATTCGAGTTTAATTTTAAGCTATTGCGTAAAATAAAATACCCATATATACCAGAGGCTAGAGAGCCAACAAGAATACCTATTCTTTCATCTACCAAATAATTTGCACCTGTTTCTTCAAATGCTAATGAACCAATAAACAGACTCATTGTAAACCCGACACCGCAGAGTGCAGCGGTTCCATATAAGGATAACCAAGAGATTTCTTCAGGTAATGTAGTAAAACGAAGTTTGATGCCTAACCAACAGAACACAAAAATGCCAATTTGATTACCAAAGAATAATCCAAGTGCGATTCCCAGTGGGATCCCATGCAGAAGTTGTTCCAACCCAAAATCCAAGAAATTAACACCTGCATTGCAAAAAGCAAAAATTGGTAAAATAATTAGTGTGACTGCTGAATGTAAATCTTGCTCTAAACTCTTAAGAGGCGAAATTTCGTGATTAGATTTAGCATCAAAAGGAATAAATATAGCTAGAATTACACCTGCAAGTGTCGCATGTACTCCAGATTTTAGCATTGCTACCCACATGACAATGCCAAGAATGATATAAATACTTTTATCAATTATGCCCTTTTTGTTAATGACAAATAAAATTAGACAAGTTACTGCGACAAGTAACAGTGCATCTATTGAAATTTTACTCGTATAAAATAATGCGATGATCAGGATAGCCCCCACATCATCAAATATTGCTAATGAAGTTAGAAAAACTTTTAAGCTAATAGGAACTCTAGAACCTAATAAAGATAAAATACCCAGTGCAAAAGCAATATCTGTTGCAGCCGGTATGGCCCATCCTTGTAAAGCAATAGGATCATCATAATTTAGCCAGACATAAATCAATGCTGGTACTAGCATTCCACCTACTGCACCCAAAGCAGGTAAAACGATATTTTTTCGTTCAGATAGTTCACCTTCAATAAATTCTCGCTTTAGCTCTAATCCAATTAAAAAGAAAAATATGGCCATCAAGCCATCATTTACCCAAAGCAGTAAAGGTTTATAGATCTCTAATTGACCAACTTTGATTGCAACTGGAGTGTCGATGAGCATTTGGTAGTAAATATTTAATGGAGAATTTGCTACAAGAATTGCAAGTAATGCTGTTGCTACCAAAAGGATTCCAGCAAATGATTCTTGCTGAACATATTTTGCAAAAAATCCGTTATGTGTATTTATCATCGTTATTAATTAAAAAGTTCTTCGCGTGCAGTTTCAGTAATACACATTACACCTGGGTGTTTTAATTTTCGCTCTGGCGAAATGGCGTAATATGTTTCGTTCAATTCATCGACTGTTCCGATTAAACTTGCGTGATACATATGTTCAACCTGCTCAGAAATGGTAGTAGGTGCCGGGAAAACACCTACACCCGCACTACCAAATGCTTTGAGTAAAGCACTATCGTCAAACTCAGAAATAATATTCAAGTTAATATCCAGTTGGCCGAACCAATCTTCTAAACTCCTTCGAAGTACATTAGTTTTAACGGGCATGAGCATAGGGACTTGGTCTAAAGAGTTTGGAAAATTCTTTCGATATGATTTCGCAAGCCGTTTTTGTGCAAAAAAGGAAATCGTACTATTTCCTAGTACATGGTTATAAGCTTTTACATGCAAGCCGGGAGGAAGAGGCCTATCTGATAATACAAGATCTAATTTATGCACTGCGAGATCACCCAGAAGTTTATCGAGGTTACCCTCATGGCAAATTACCCGCACAGGATCTTCGAGCTCAAGTACTGGTTCTAGTATTCTGTATGCAATTAGCTTGGCAATAGAAAATACAACGCCCACATTTAACTCAAGAGGTTTGCCTGGTTCTTTGCTTTTTAAGCGTTGCGAAAGCTCTGCACCTAAAGAAAAAATTTCATCTGCATATAAATGAACAATTTGCCCAGTATCCGTTAACATAAGGCCACGCCCTTTTCGCTGGAAAAGTGCTGTTCCTACAGAATCTTCTAAAAGCTTGAGCTGACCACTAATCGTTTGTGGAGTGATATGTAGGACTTCAGAAGCTTTAGCAATGCTTCCTTCACGAGCAACCGTCCAGAAATAGAACAAATGATTGTAGTTTAAATGTCTCATTTAAGTGCTTTATTTATATTTAAGAACCATAATACTCGTTATCTATTGTAAGGAATATTCGTATTTTAAGCATTAAATATTCGATAATTACGAATAATTTTCCCCAGATCGCTAATATTAATCTGATTACATATATCCTATCTAGTTAAACCGATGTATGACTCAAAAATAAACGAATTGTCGCACAGTAGATTCGTGATTATGCTGAACATAATTTCAAACAACTATTAATACATATGCAACTTAATATTCAATCACACAATATAGAAGTTACAGATCATTTGCGTAGACATACAGAAAATAGAATTAATGATCTATTTTCTAATTTGAACACAAGGGTTCTAAAAGTAGGTGTTCGCTATTTTAAACCAAACGAAAAAAATATTGTAATTTGTCAAATGCATATCCAAGCACGAGCTCTTCCAACAATTATTTCAGAAGCTCAAGCTGATAGCATCTATCTGGCAATAGAGTATGCAGCACAACGAGCAAAAAGAAATGTATCAAGAAGATTTGCTAAGTTAGAAAAATTACTTAATAGAATAAAAGGTTTAAAGAAACAAAAAATACATGCAACGTTACTCAAATTACCAAATCAGAATCAACTATTAACAAGAGAATTATCATGAAATCAATAAACTTGAACGAACACAAGAAATTTTTATTCTTTTCTTTGATTTTAATTTCACTACCTTTAACGGCATTTTCTGATATACAACAGACGCATAAGAACATTGCATTTACAAGCGGTGGTAGCAACACAGTGAGTGACTTGGTAGAAAATATTTTAAAAAGCACTGAAGATGCACTCAGTCGAGTTGAGGCTAATCCACGCAGTTCTCTTCTGTATGTCAAAAATGCAATAAACACTATAGATAAATTAAAAAATGAATTATCTCATGACACTCATGTTGAAAATAAAAGCCCTTTAATTGTCAACGGGTCAAAAGAATATTGGTTTATTTATCCACCTGTAAACAAAGAAGTCCTACATAATAAAGCTAAATTTCCAACAATTTATGCAAAACTAAAAAATGGGATTATCTATCAAGGGAATAATAATAAACAAAATAATATACATACTGCATATTTTGACTATGCATTCGCCAAAGCGAGCTTGCTAACTGCTCGTGAGGCATTGGTTGCTAATAATACGCGTGAGGCCATTAGCTCTTTGAGATGGGTATTTGAAGCAATCTATATGAATCCTGATTTTTATATTACAGATCTAAATCTAAGAGATGTATTAATAATTGATAAATTAATGAACATTAAAGATGACTATCCATTAGTTTCTCAATCAAATAATTAAAATACATTTTTAAAATACTATTAACACTCTAATATACATTTTAGCGAAAAAAGGAGATCAAGAAATGATTTGTAAAAGATGTTTTAACTGTCAATTATGGGGTGAATTAGTAGCACTCACAACAGGGATAGCATTAACTTTTGGTTTAATTTTACTGCTATTTACTTAACGGAATTAATTTTCATCAACTTTGTACCATACGTAAAGGCATTTAATCTATGTTAAGAATGGAAGACGTATATGAAGAGATTTTAAGAGATCATATATTTTTTTCAAAAAACTATATGAAATCTCTTCAAAATAAGTATCAGCAAGTAAAAGGCTCAAATCTTGCATGTGGTGACACTATTACGATCTATTTTAATGAGCGGCAAGGCACACTTTTTGATATTAGTTTTGAAGGGAATTGCTGCTCGTTAGTTAAAGCTTCAGCATCTCTTATGGCAGATGAGCTGAATGGCAAAACCTGCAGAGACGTACAGCAAATGTATAAAAACGTTGAACAGCTATTATTAAACGATACTTATAGCTATAAATCATTCGATGTCTTAATGCGGAAGCTCTGTAATACACCTTTAAGTAAACCTAGACATTCGATAAACACCTGTGTGTTGTTGCCATGGAAAACGATGATTAAGGCAATACAAAAAAATAGTGTTTCATGTGTTCAGCTGAAAAGAGATTTTTCTCTCTATCTGTATTAATTTAAAAGCTTGTAATTTATTTACTATTGCTAATAGCACACGAAAAATTTATTTCTTCTTTCCTGAAGTGCTATTTAAACTACACTAGGTAATTGCCTCGGTTGTTTTCATTATGACTGGTTTTTTTATTCTATTAGATATTTAAAAAAACGGATAATACATAAGTTTAAAACGACTAGTACCATATATCTACGTTAAACATGCTTAGAAAATATATTATATAGGAAATTCGATATGCGAGAAATTAATATACAAACATATGGTGTAGAGCTAAACGGATCAACGAAAAAACATATTTTACAGCGGCTCCATAGTGTATTTGGCTATGATGAATATAAAGTGAATAAAATTGTAATAACTCTATTAGATAAAAATGCGCATGATGAGCATCCTGAAATTTCTTGTTATATAAAAATTTATATTAAAAACCAATCACCAATAAAAACTAAACTAAAATCACTAGATTTATTTTCTGCCATAACTTTGGCTATTGAACGAGCAAAAATTAAACTCGATCGATGTATAAATAATCCACATCAAGAGAATATGCGTATTCGAATAAATGAAAAAACAATTAGATATGGCTCGTATAGGATTTATCAATAATTAAACTATTTTATTTCTATTTAAAGTGTCCGTATAGAATCGTAAGCAGTAGTTTTATTATAGTTTGTTAGTTTTTGTCTAGATGCAGAGTTAAGGTCCGTACTACTATATTGTTAATGAACTTAAGTTCGTAATACCCATCTGGCACTGGCGTAAAAATTCTTCACTCATTCACAGTTGTCTTTTAAATTAGATATGTAAGACAAAACAGTCGTTTGCGATGAAAATGTAGCATTAGGATGACAAAATGCTTTACAAGTTTCCCAACCTTTACTTGTTTCACATGCATCAAAAAACTGCTTGGCGAGTTTGAGAATAATACTCATCGCTCACTTTCCCTATAATTCTACAGAGAAGTAGTACTTGTTAAATTTAGTATAGGGTTCGAAAAGACCTAATTATAAATATGGAATCTAAATGTTGCCTAATGCAAATTAAAGAGCAAATATTGCCAAATACAAATGCTTGCTTTGAGTCAGAATCAGTCATGATGTAGGCGGGCGTTTAGGTGGTGCATCGAACTCGATTTGTTCTGCACCATGGTATACAAGAAATGCACGACCTTTTGCCCTGGCAATCATGATGATTCCCAGATCTTTAGCTAATTCTAGTCCCATATGTGTAACACCTGAACGGGATAACAATACTGGAATGCCCATGTGCGCTGATTTCATTACCATTTCAGATGTTAAGCGCCCTGTTGTATAAAAAATTTTATCATTACCTAAAACATGTTCTAACCACATCCATCCGGAAATTGCATCTGAAGCGTTGTGTCTGCCCACATCTTCGACAAATTTTAATATCTTTGCATCTTGGCAAAGTGCACAGCCGTGTACAGCACCTGCACGTTTGTAGATGTCATTAAAATGTGTGATTTCAGTAAGCAATTCGTAAATTTTTGATTGCTTAATGGTTACTGTAGGTAATTTAGTGTCATAAAGTTTATCTAAAGTACAACTAAAAATTGTGCCTTGTCCGCAGCCTGAAGTTACGGTACGCTTGCTAAGCTTTTCTTCCCAGTTAGTAATTTCTTTACCTGCATAGGTTTTAATTTCAACAACTTCTTTATCCCAGTCGACATTTACTGACTCAATATCAGAAATGTTTTCTAATAGTCGTTGATTGCGTAAATAGCCAAGTGCAAGCTCTTCAGGGTGTGTGCCAAGTGTCATTAAAGTAACAATTTCTCGATCATTAACCTTTAATGTTAGTGGTGATTCACCTGCAACATGTACATCACGTTGGTTATTAAATTGATCAGTAGCGGTTACAGCATGTGTAGGCGCTAAACCTTGGCGAGACAATTGTGGACGATATACTTTATCCATCGCAACATTCCATAACTATAAGGCAGAATCAATTGCTTGACTGAGTTTGTCTACAGCAATAATTTCGAGTCCTGAGATTTTATCTTTTGGTTTGTTTGCGCTTGGGATGATGGCTTTGGTGAAGCCGTGTTCTTTGGCTTCTTTTAGTCGCGAGATACCATTAAAGACAGGCCGAATTTCACCTGTTAAACCCACTTCACCAAACACGATTAATTTACGATCCAGAGTTTGATCACGAAAACTGGAATAGGCAGCAAGCAATATTGCAAGATCAGCACCCGTTTCCTTGAGTTGCACACCACCAACGATATTTACAAATACATCTTTGTCATAGATTGCGATTCCACCATGTCGATGTAGGATAGCCAGCAACATGGTTAAGCGATTTTGCTCAATACCTAATGAAACCCGTCTTGCATGTCCATTTGGATTATCATCTACCAACGTTTGCACTTCTAATAGCAAGGGTCGCGTAGCTTCACATGTAACAGTGATGACACTTCCTGGGCTGTGTTCACTACGCTGTGCTAGGAAAATAGCAGAAGGATTTTTAACGCCAACGAGTCCAGTTTCCTGCATTGCAAATACGCCTAATTCATTTACTGCACCGAAGCGATTTTTTACGGCGCGTAATACGCGATAGCGCCCACCTTCATCCCCTTCAAAATACAAAACGGTATCAACTACATGTTCAAGTACGCGAGGGCCGGCAATAGAACCGTCTTTAGTTACATGACCTACAACAAACACAGTAGTATCAGTTTGTTTGGCAAATTGTGTAACTTGATTCGCGCATTCACGTACTTGTGAAACGGAACCTGCTGCTGATAGTGTTTTTTCTGACGATAATGTTTGTATCGAATCAATAACCATAATGTTGGGACGTTCACGCATAGCATTAGCGAGAATCTCCTCAAGATTATTAGAAGCGATTACTCGTAAGGTTGAATTTTTATAACCCAAGCGCTCGGCTCGTAGAGCAACTTGCTGTAAAGATTCTTCACCGGTTACATATAAGGTACGCTCCTGCTCTAATGCGCAAAGCACTTGTAGTAATAAAGTTGATTTTCCAATTCCTGGATTACCTCCGACTAGAATTACAGACCCTATAACAATACCACCGCCTAAAACGCGATCTAATTCAGTCAATGGAGTTTGAATACGGTCTTGGGCTTCGAATGTAATCTCATTAACACTTTGTATTTCAGCAGCAGTTCCGGCGTGTGTTAAAGAGGTGACTTTATTTTGTTTAAATACTGCAGCTTGTTTTTCTATGGAATTCCACGCACCACATTCTGGGCATTGTCCTACCCATTTAGAGAACATTCCCGAGCATTCTATACAAATGTAGTTTGATTCTTTAGCCATACGGCATTGTACTCGATCAGTGACTAAACTTGAGTTACCTGATTGGGGGAAGAGTAGCGTTATGCAACTTGTTCGTGTTGTGGTAAACGTGGGCTAATACGTACTGTCCGTACGGCATTATTTTGAATTTGTACAATTTCAATAGGGTAACCGTCAATCAATACACTAGTACCAGGTTCTGGGATCGATTCCATATGTTCTAATACTAAGCCATTGATAGTCTTGGGCCCATTATCATGTAGTTTCCATGCCAATACTTTATTGATATCTCGTACATGTGTACTGCCATCCACTACATAAGTACCATCTTCTTGGGGATGGATTTCGATATCATATGTTGCGGGGTCATTGGTAAATTCACCCACAATCTCTTCTAATAGATCTTCTAAAGTTACTAGTCCTTGAATATCACCAAATTCATCGACTACTAAACTGAAGCGACGTTTTTTATTTTGAAATTCAAATAACAGTTTTTTTAAATTTGTGCCTTCTGGAATGAAATATGGTTCACGTAAGGCTTGCTCTAAGTCGTGCATTTCGAAATCTTTATGCAAAATATTTAACAGCAATTTACGCAAATGCAAAAAACCTACGACATTATCTATATCACCGCGATACACGGGTAAGCGAGTGTAAGAAAAGTTTTTTAACTGTATAACGATTTCTTCCCAGTTATCATCTAAATCAATTCCAACAATCTCGTTTTTTGGAATCATAATGTCTTCTACTGTTTCTTTTTCGAGATCAAGTACACCTAGTAACATTTGTTGATGTTCACTTGATATAGATGTACCTTCATCATTTACCACGGTACGTAGCTCTTCATGTGTTAGTGTTGTTAATGGGTTTTCTTTTACATCTACACCGAATAAATATAGTAAAGAATTTGCAAATAAGTTAACTATCCAAACAAATGGATAAGCGATGATTAGCAATGGTGTATAAATAATTGCTGCAGGTAATGCCACCTTTTCTGAATGTAAGGCCGCGAGTGTTTTTGGGGTAAGTTCAGCAAAGATTAGTATTGCAAAAATTAATATAAATGTTGCAACAGCAATCCCCACATCGCCATGTAAGCGATAACCAATGTATGCAGATAATTGCGCAATTAATATATTGACTACGTTGTTACCCAATAGGATCAAGCCTATTAAGCGATCAGGTTTCTCTAATAACTTTTGTGCTTGCTTTGCACCGCGATGTCCAGTGCCAACTAAATGGCGTAGGCGATAACGGTTGAGCGCCATTAACGCGGTTTCAGAACCTGAAAAGAAAGCTGAGAGAATAAATAAAATGAACAACACTAAAAATAGTGTGCCTATCGAATATTCGTCCAAGGTCTATACGACCCTCCAGTAATAAACATACCTCACATTAACCGCTCTGTAGAGCAAATTGTCAAGTTACTGGTATGATCGCAACTCTATGCAGTAGTAATTCTTGGACGAACTTGCTACCTAAATAAGCCAATATTAAGAAGGCGAAGCCCCCCAGGGTCCAGTTCATTGCCACTCGTCCACGCCAACCAAATTGCCATCTACCTATGAGCAACAGTGCAAATACCACCCAGGCCAATATGGATAATATCGTGTGATGTGCCAAGCGTTGTTCAAACATGTTATTTAAAAACAGAAAGCCGCTGGCTAGTGCTATCGTGAGTAATATAAAGCCAACTGTAATGGTCTGAAATAAAAACTTTTCAGTATCATGTAGTGGTGGTAACGCACGAGTGATACCCCTTAAGTTATGTTTGCGTATATGACGGTCTTGAGTGAATAATAAAATCGATTGTAATGCAGAAATTGTTAATACACTGAATGCAAATAGGGATGTAACAACGTGTAATTGTGATCCATGTAAATTTGTTGCGGAGTGCGTCGTATCGGGATTAACGATCGTCAATGCAATGCTTACAATAGCAATAGGTAGTACAAATATACCTAAAAACTCTCTTTTTTTATTAATCGATAATAAAAGCACTAACAAAGAAATGATGAACAGAACAATCGAAACAGAGTTATAAAAAGCAGTATTTAGTCCATGCTCAGTAAAGGTTTGTGGGTAGAGGTGAGCAGCATGCAATACACATGCAATGGCCCACAATAGTAACATTATGCCTCGCTTGTCAGAGGTGCCACTATCTGAAATTCTATGTGTACGCCACAATATTAGAATAAAGGTCAGTGCATAAAAAAATAAACTGCTATATTTTAAGATGCTTGACATTATCAGGAAATTGTAGAGTAAAGTTGTATATGCTTCACGTTAAACAAGAACACTGAGTATATGATTTATTACCGTCTATACAATATGCAAATTGAAGTGAGATAGGCTAGACATTTCTATAAAGTTAGCAATGATAACATTATTTGAATTTTGATTATTACTTGCAATGAAATTACGTGTATTAGGCTGTAGTGGTGGTATAGGTTTGGGCCTTAAAACCACCTCATTATTATTAGATGACTCGGTGCTTATTGACTGTGGTACTGGCTTGGGCGAGCTATCACTTGAAGAAATGTCAAAGCTTCGCCATATCTTTATTACACATAGTCATCTAGACCATATTGCAATGTTACCTATGTTACTAGATACCATCTATGATCATCTTGTAATCAATCCACTAACACTACATTGCAAACAAGAAACCTTCGATATTATTTCTCAGCATATATTTAACTGGGATATATGGCCAAATTTTTTTGAATTGCCAAATGTAAAAACGCCAGTTATTGTTTTTGAGTCTATGCAACCAAGTGAAAGTATAGAGTTCCAAGATAAGGTTATAAAGATGGTGGAGGTTAATCATGCGGTACCCGCATCTGCCTATATTATCAATGATGATAAAGCATCTGTGGCCTTTAGTGGTGATACGTTTATCAATGATTCACTATGGGAAGCTCTAAATGAAGAGCCACATGTCGATGCAATAATTGTTGAATGTGGATTTACTAATGAAGACGAGGCCCTCGGTCATGATGCAAAGCATTATTATCCAAATGCGTTGGCACAGGATCTAGCTAAGCTCAATCATCGTCCCAAGATATATGTATCACATCTGCAGCCTGGTAAAGAAGACGAAATTTTTAATCAGCTCAATACCGCAATCACAGATTTTGATGTGTATAGACTCTCAAGTGGCGATGTAATTTCGTTATAATCTGTTTTTAGTTTCAAAGTACTCTAGTTGTAACTATCTCTATTAATGAGGTGAGAGATATCCATGTTTGATAATTTATCTAATCGACTGTCCGGCACAGTTAAAAAACTGCGTGGTCAAGCGAGGCTTACAGAAGAAAATATTCAAGACACACTTCGTGATGTACGCATGGCTTTGTTGGAAGCAGACGTGGCACTGCCTGTGGTGCGAAGCTTTATTGAAAAAGTAAAAACTAAGGCACTTGGTCAAGAAGTGCTAGGTAGCCTTTCTCCCGGCCAAGCATTTATCAAAATTGTAAATGATGAACTCGTTCATTTAATGGGCGATGCCAACGAAAGCCTCACGCTTACAGCGCAACCGCCCGTTATTATTTTGATTGCAGGTTTACAAGGTTCAGGTAAAACCACAAGTATCGCAAAACTTTCTCGTTGGTTGAATGAACAGAAAAAATCGGTCGCTGTAGTTAGCTGTGATGTTTATCGCCCTGCTGCAATTAAACAATTACAAACTCTTGCAAAAGAGGTTAATGTTGAATTTATACCTAGTGAAACATCTCAATCACCAATTGATATTGCAAATTCTGCTGTTGATCATGCAAAAAAACAATTCAAAGATGTTTTATTGATAGATACTGCAGGACGATTGCACGTTGATGATGAAATGATGCAAGAGATCATTGCATTACATAATGCTGTTAAACCTACAGAAACACTGTTTGTAGTGGATAGCATGAGTGGTCAAGATGCTGCAAACTCTGCGCAGGCTTTTAATGATGCATTGCCATTAACGGGTGTGATTCTTACCAAAACAGATGGTGATGCACGCGGTGGTGCAGCCTTGTCTGTTAGGCAAATTACAGGCAAGCCGATTAAATTTATCGGTACGGGAGAAAAAACAACGGCTTTAGAGCCTTTTTATCCTGACAGGGTCGCGTCACGTATTTTGGGGATGGGGGATGTAGTTAGTTTAGTTGAAGAAGTTGAACAGCAAGTCGATCATGATAAGGCACAAAAACTTGCTAAAAAAATAAAAAAAGGTAAGGCTTTTGATTTAGTCGATTTAAAATCCCAGCTGGAGCAAATGATGAATATGGGTGGTTTAGCAGGGCTTATGGATAAGATACCTGGTACAGCAGGGTTGCCCAAAAATGCTAAAGCTCTAGCAGATGATAAAGCCGTGCCACGCATGATAGCGATCATTAATTCTATGACACCACATGAGCGACGCTTTCCTGATGTTATAAAAAATACACGAAAACGGAGAATTGCAGCAGGTTCAGGGACGCAAGTGCAAGATGTAAATCGGTTACTTAAACAATACCTGCAAATGAAAAAAATGATGAAAAAGTTTTCTAAAAAAGGCGGTATGCAGAGGATGATGCAATCGATGCAAGGAAGGTTGCCACCAGGATTAGGTTAACAAGCTTTTCTTTGCCTCGCAGAAACTATTTCTGCCGGGGCTAGGTTAAAAAGCTTTACTTTGGCCTCGCAGAAACTATTTCTGCCAGGCTTGGAAATAACCCACTTATACAGCAGTTTCGTATAGGCTGGCTGCTGATTAAGTAAGACTAAATGGGCTTCTATCCATATAGATCATGATGTTTTGTGTGATTTTGGCTTTATTTTCAGGTGAATTTAAGTACAATGCCCGGCTCATTTTAAATTCCTAATAATCTAAAAGAACTAAACCTTTTTACATGGTAACGATTCGACTATCCAGAGGTGGGGTTAAAAAGAAACCTTACTACCATATTGTAGTTACTGACTCACGTAAGCGTAGAGACAGTGGCTATATTGAGCAAATTGGCTTTTTTAATCCTATGTCGAGAGGCCAAGAAGAGCGTTTTTTGCTTGAGAGGGAGCGCTATGAGCACTGGATTAATCAAGGTGCACAACCATCAGAACGTGTCGCAAGCCTAGTAAAGCAACATCTAAAACAAGCTGCATAGTAGCTTAATTATCGGCGTCCATAAGCTTGGACAAAGATTCACATATTCAACTCGGTTTCATACAGGGTATCTTTGGAGTCAAAGGCTGGCTTAAAGTGTATTCTTATTGCCGTCCTATGGAACAGATCCTAGATTATTCACAATGGCAATTACACAAGGCAGAGGTTGTAAGTAACCATACAATTGAAAATGGAAAACTACATGGGTCGGGTATCATTGCGAAGTTAACTGGTGTCGATACAAGAAATACTGCAGAAGCTATAGTTGGATCAGAGATATGGGTGCTAACCGCAGAGCTTCCTAAATTAGCTAATGGAGAATATTACTGGTATCAACTGCTTGGTTTAAAAGTGATTACCACAGATGGTAAAACATTAGGTAATGTGGCTCGTTTAATGGAAACTGGGGCTAATGACGTATTAGTTGTGACTAGCGAAACAGATGCTAGTGAAATCTTGATTCCATATATACAAAACCAAGTGATCAAAAATATTGATTTGAGTGGTAAGTTGATAATAGTAGATTGGCAAGCTGACTTTATTTAGCTGAATTACCCTCATGCAGATAGATATCATCACCTTATTTCCGGAAATGGTACTGAATTTAGCCAAATTTGGTATAACGGGACGCGCAATTGACAAGGGTCTAGTCAGTATCAAAACAATCAATCCACGTGACTTTTCTAATTCGCAAAACCGCAGGATTGATGATCGACCCTATGGCGGAGGCCCTGGAATGGTGATGCAATACGAACCTTTACAAAAAGCCATATCCAAAGCAGTAGAAAACTCTAATGGTGCAATAAGCCATATAGTTTGCCTTTCACCTCAGGGGAAGCAGCTTAAGCAGGCAGATATAGAGAGGTTAGGCTTATTTCCACATTTGGTACTCGTCGCAGGCCGTTATGAAGGTATAGATGAAAGGCTTATTGAGGCCAAGGTCGACGAAGAGATTTCACTCGGTGATTTCGTAGTCAGTGGTGGTGAATTACCCGCTATGGCGCTCGTAGATGCCCTAATTAGGTGTATTCCTGGCGCTCTAGGGCATGATGATTCATCTTTACAGGATTCCTTTGTTGACGGGCTGCTCGATTGCCCTCATTATACGCGCCCGGAAAGTATTGATGGTCATGATGTACCTGACGTACTGCTCAGTGGTAATCATAAGGACATTCAGAGATGGCGCATGAAACAATCGTTAGGCCGAACCTATTTGCGTCGGCCTGATTTGATTGATAAAGCCAAGTTAAGCGTTGAACAACAAGATTTGCTTGCGGAATTTATCCAGGAGCAACAAGACTAAATTAAAGAGATAAAGATGATGGCGAATATCATTCACGAAATTAATCAACAACAAATGAAGAAAGATATCCCCGATTTTTCTCCAGGAGATACAGTAGTTGTACAAGTTAAAGTAAAAGAGGGTAATCGTGAACGCTTGCAGGCATTTGAGGGCGTCGTAATTGCAAAACGTAATCGCGATCTTAATTCTGCCTTCACAGTAAGAAAAATATCACATGGTGAGGGAGTTGAGCGTGTCTTTCAAACCCATAGCCCAATGATTTCAAGTATTAAAGTAAAACGTAAAGGTAATGTGAGACGTGCAAAACTTTACTACTTAAGAGGTAGAACTGGTAAAGCTGCTCGAATTAAAGAGAAAATTTAGCTTCTTTAATTTTCCATGTATTTTATTAAACGCCTCTAAACTTAGAGGCGTTTTTGTTTGTGTAGAAAAAATGTATACATACATGAACAAGCCAGTAAAATGTTGTATCTATTCTTCGTTATTATTACAAAACTGGAGACGCTATGAACCGAGCCGTCATCTCCACCCCCATAGGCAAAATAGCGGTTAACTATGAAGCGGATTTTGTGTTAGAAGTCTTACAGGTAGCTCCTCAAACCCGTGAAACCTTGAGTAAGCATACCTTTGCAAAGGAAATTCAACGTCAAATACAAGCTTATTTTGCTGGAGAGCTGCATAATTTTGAACTGCCGTATTTGCATTCCACAGGTACAGATTTTCAGTTGCGGGTATGGGACCAAATAAGAAAGATTCCTTTTGGTGAAACACAAACTTATGGTGAGATTGCTAAAAGGATCAAATCGGGACCACGTGCGGTGGGAAATGCCTGTCGTAGAAATAATCTATTGTTAATTGTTCCATGCCATCGTGTTGTTAGTGCGACTGGTTTAGGTGGATTTATGGGAGATGCAGATGGCATCCTAGTGCGACGCAAACAATGGTTGCTAAGTCATGAAGAGGCTTATTGTTGTGCTGCGTAATGCAGTTAAATTTTAAATTAAGTCATATGCGTATACGTATACATTATCTGAAGCATGTTCCTTTTGAAGGCTTAGGCAGTATCGAAAATATTCTCGTTGCCAAGGGTTGTGCTTTAACCCATACCTGTATGTACCAAGACCAGTCTTTACCTTCCGTGCATGATATGGATGCATTGATTGTCATGGGTGGTCCTATGGGAGTGCATGATGAAGATGAATTTCCTTGGCTTACACTTGAGAAGAACTTTATAGAATCTGTTATTCAGCGTAATGTACCCGTCATGGGAGTGTGTTTAGGTGCTCAGTTGATTGCCGATGTCCTAGGAGCAGAAGTTGCTAAAAACACATATGAAGAAATCGGCTGGTTTCCAGTCACACGAAACAAGCAGTTACAAGATGAAAGTGTCCAAGAAATTCCAATGCAGTTTAATGCAATGCATTGGCATGCAGATACATTCGCGATTCCGTCTGGAGCAGTTAATTTTTTAGTCAGTGATGGTTGCATAAACCAAGGATTTGTTTATGGGGATAAAGTGCTAGGTCTTCAGTTTCATCTTGAAATGTTGCCCAGCAATGTGCAAGCCATCTATCAGGAATGTGGTAGGCCTGATAAGACAGGGCCATATATACAAAGTCTAGAAGAAATGCTAGCACCCACAGATAAATTTCAACAAGTTGGAAAAGTGCTTGAAAAATTCATAGAGACCTTTATTTTTAGAAAAATAGCCCCATAAATAGTAATTAACCATGGCTCTGGAGAAACCTATGGACGATAACAGTCGCAAAGATATACGTGCACTACTTAAGACTTTTGGTGTGAGGGCGGATGAAGCCATTGTAGGCCATTTGGCAAAACATCCGGAAATAAATCAATTGCGTTTAAAAATAACGCTTGAAGATCTAAGCAATTACGGAGATTCAGCTCCAGATGAAACACTTTCACTGGAAATAGATGGTGAAATTAATCGTTAAACTTTAATCATTAATTATTAAAATTAAAATGAGTACGGAAACAAAAAAAGAAACTTTGCAGTTCGAAACAGAAGTTGCACAACTGTTGCACTTAATGATTCACTCTCTTTATTCAAATAAAGAGATATTTTTAAGAGAGCTAATATCCAATGCTTCAGATGCATGCGATAAATTGCGTTTTGAAGCCATCTCAAATGACTCTTTATTAAATAAAGATGCAGAATTAAAAATTCAAGTTGAATATGATAAAAAAGCACGCACTATCACTGTGCGTGATAATGGTATTGGCATGAGTCGCGACGAAGTCATTCAAAATATTGGTACGATTGCCAAGTCTGGTACCAAAGAATTTCTTTCACAATTAACGGGTGACCAAAGCAAAGATTCACATCTTATCGGTCAATTTGGGGTTGGGTTTTATTCAGCATTTATTGTTGCAGAAAAAGTTGAGCTACTTACACGTAGGGCAGGGCTTGAAAAAGATCAAGCCGTACGTTGGGAGTCTGAAGCAACAGGCTCTTATACGTTGGAAGAAATCGAACGTGAAAAACGTGGTACGGAAGTAATTTTGCATCTTAAAAAAGATGAGGATGATTTGTTAAATGGCTGGCGCTTGCGTTCTATCATCTCAAAATATTCAGATCATGTGCCTTTACCAATTGAGATGCGTGAAGAGAATGACAAAGGCGAACCTACTGCAAAGTGGGAAACAGTTAATAAAGCCTCGGCACTTTGGGTGCGACCCAAGAATGAAATCAGCGATGACGAATATAAAGAGTTTTATAAACACGTTGGGCACGATTTTGCAGAACCCCTAGTATGGACACATAACCGGGTCGAAGGGAAAACGGAATATATTTCTCTGTTATATATTCCAACTCAAGCACCGTTTGATTTATTTGAACCCAATCCAAGTCATGGTGTGAAGCTTTATGTGCAGCGTGTGTTCATTATGGATGATGCAGAAAAATTACTACCGCGATACTTGCGATTTGTGCGCGGTGTAATTGATTCAAATGACTTGCCATTGAATATTTCCCGTGAGATTTTGCAGAGTAACAAAGTGATCGACAGTATCCGTTCAGGTTCGGTTAAGAAAATCCTGGGCTTGTTAGAAAATCTTGCAAAAACTGAATCAGTAAAGTACCAAGAGTTTTGGTCAGTATTTGGTAAAGTGTTAAAAGAGGGACCTGGAGAAGATTTTGCGAATAGGGAACAGATTGCAAAATTACTTAGGTTTTCTTCTACACATAATAGTGATGATACACAAAATGTGTCTTTGGAAGATTACATTGCACGTATGAAACCAGAGCAAGAAAAGATCTATTACATCACGGCAGATAATTACGCTGCTGCAAAAAATAGTCCGCATCTTGAGATATTCCGTGAAAAAGGAATTGAAGTATTGCTGTTATTTGACCGCGTTGATGAATGGTTAATGAGCCACTTGACGGAATATCAAGAAAAGTCTTTTGTATCGGTGGCAAAAGGTGAGCTTGATCTTGGCAAGTTAGGCAGTGAAGAAGATAAAAAGCAACAAAAGAAGATCGAAAAAGAAGCAAAAGATTTAATCGATAGAATTAAAAAAGTTCTTGAAGAAAAAGTGGAAGATGTTCGTGTCTCGCATCGTTTAACATCTTCGCCTGCCTGTATTGTGCTTAATGAACACGATATGGCGTTGTATATGCAACATCTCATGAAACAGGCAGGTCACGAAATGCCTGCAACGAAGCCTGTATTAGAGATCAACCCAAATCATGCTTTAGTTAAGCGCATGGAAAACGAACAAGCTGAGGATCGATTCGAAGATTGGGCAAAAATATTGTTTGATCAGGCCATTCTTGCAGAAGGAGGTCAGCTCGAAGATCCGGCCAGTTTTGTAAGTCGTCTAAATCAAATGATCAACGAGATTTCTAGCTAAGGGAGTCCTGATTTATTCTGATACTTCGTTAAAAAATATTTCGAAATGCTCATTTACTCATGTGTAAACTCCGCTTTCTCAACATTTTTTGCCTCGTCTCAGTCGTGTGAACTAATAAATCAGAACTCCTTTAGGTAATAGTCATCAATATAACGTAATAGTGAATACCAAATCATTTTGGAAAACAAAATCTCTTCAAGAGATGACAAAAAAAGAATGGGAAGCACTTTGTGATGGTTGTGGGAAATGCTGTTTAATTAAATTAGAAGATGCAGACACTAAAGAGCTTTTTTATACAGATGTTGCTTGTCATATGTTAAATGCTAATACATGCAAATGTAAAAACTATTCTAAACGAAAAAAACTCGTAGAGGATTGTTTGCAATTAGTACCTGATGATGTGGAAGAATTCAAATGGCTACCGAAAACCTGTGCCTATCGTTTGGTTTATGAAGGTAAAGAATTACCAGATTGGCATCATTTAGTAAGTGGTGATGAAAAAATAATGCATAGGAAAAAAATGTCGGTTCAAAATAGAGTAGTAAGTGAGACCGAAGTGCTAGAAGTAGCAGAGCATATAGTTTACTGGGTGTAGGTTATAAAATACTTGCTAAGTAACCATTTTGTGATTTGATTTTGTTGGTGTAATGTAGTTCGAAGTCATCAATAATCGACTTTTGTACAGATTCTAAGCTTAATAAGTTTTGTTTCCATTTCTTTAGTTTTGGAAAATCATTCCAGTTTAAAAAACCCAACTTTTCATTTAAAAAGTCTAATCGAATTAGTAAAGGCGCATAAGCAGTGTCAACTAATGCTAATTCTTCGCCATTAAAAAAAGTAGAGTGACCAAGTGTATTTTCAACACGTTTTAAACGTTCAATACTAGCTTCCATTCGTTGTCTCGTGTCTTGTTCAGTTTTAAGATCAGCGATCATATATAAATCAACTAAACAAGTTCCCCCATATTCAATCCATGCACGATTTTTCGCTAAGGTAAGTGGATCTGAGGGTTTCATTGTTCCAGGTGTAACATCATCGATAAACTCATTAATCACAGCGGATTCAAATAAAACTTCTTTGTTGTCCACTTTTAATACAGGTACTTTTCCTAAAGGTGAAATTTCTGCAAACCAGTCAGGTGGATTACTTAAATCAATAAACGTAATTTTATAAGCACAGTTTTTGTGGTTAAGTGTGATGACACTACGTTGTACAAACGGGCATACATTAAAGCTGATTAGTTCTAAGTCCATGATTTTTAAGATTAAAATTTATAAAGTACAGCATTATACGCAATCCAAATAAAATAAGAATATGGATATTAAAGAGAAAACTCGTATTGATAGATGGTTGTGGGCAGCGCGTTTCTTTAAAACACGTTCATTGGCATCCGATGCGGTCAATGGAGGCAAAGTCCATGTAAATGGGCAACGTGTTAAATCGTCTAAAACGATTAATGTCGATGACAAGTTAGAAATCACACGAGGTCAATATCATGCTGCAGTTATTGTAAAAGCATTAAGTGAAAAACGTGGTCCTGCAAAACAAGCACAAATGCTGTATGAAGAAACAAAAGATAGTATAAAAAAACGAGAAATGAATATTGAGCAACGTAAGTTACTTAATGCGGGTATGCCAAGTACAAAAACTAAACCGGATAAAAGACAACGTCGTTTAATACGTAAAGTAAGTGGCAAAACGTAGTGTCAAAAAATTGACATTAAAAATTTTATTATTATTTTTGATAATAAAAGAGGTCAGAGCCTTTTTTTATGATATGAGTCATCTACAAGTTAAAGAGACATCAGGTATATATATGCAAGATTATGAAATAGAAGATAATAAAATAAAATACGGGTACGAGAAATTACTATATAAAAGGGCTCTGACCCCTTTTTTGGTAACCGTGGTAATTTGCCGAACAATATTGATTATTAAAGGAATGGGTTAATGCTAATTCGAGGTTTAAAATTATTAACGTTGGTAGTTAGTATTTTACTTCTTGCTGGTTGTGTTGAAACATTCTTTATTAAGGCAGAAGGTACATTAGATGAAGATATTGTATTTCAATTTTACAAACTTGATAGGATGACACCCTCTAGCAAAAAATTTAGCATAAAGGGAATTGATTATATTAGTGTTGATGAAAATTTAGGTGATAAAGGATGGAAAAAAGTTTGGGAGTTGAGAGGCGAAGCAAAAGATAAACTTACTCAAATAAGCTATGGTCAACTTTATCCTGGCTTACAAGAAACTATTAAAGCCAATGTTCTAAAAAAGGATGCACGTTATCGTATTTTTGTTTCTAAACCGGGTGTAAATGGTGGTGGCGCTTTTTATTTTGATGAAGAAGACAATATTGTTATTATAACAGCTACTAACCAACAATAGCTAATTACTATCCTTGGATAAAAGGGATAAAAGATAAAAGGGTCAGATAAAAGGATAAAAGGGGTCAGTATAGGATAAAAGGGGTCAGAGCCCATTTTTATGATATAGTTTATTTAATTTTAAACTACAAAAGGGCAGATACATGCCCCGCAAGCCTCGATTTTTTCTAAAAGATGTACCGTGTCATATCGTTCAACGTGGTAATAATCGCGAACCTATTTTCTTTGAAGACGATGACTACCGAGCCTACTTAGAATGGCTCGAAGAAGCGCTTATTCGCTATGATTGCGAACTGCATGCCTACGTGCTCATGACCAATCATGTGCATCTACTGATCACCCCGCAAACGAAAGAAGGTATTAGTCTCACCATGCAATATGTGGGTCGACATTATGTGCCTTACATTAATTATCTCTATGGGCGCAGTGGTACGCTCTGGGAAGGACGATTCAAAGCCAGTCTTGTTGACAGCGAAACCTATCTATTGACCTGTATGCGCTATATTGAACTTAATCCTGTACGGGCCAATATGGTTAAAGCTCCTGGCCAATACAAATGGTCCAGCTACCGGGGTAATGCTACACAAAAAGAAGACCCACTGCTTACCCCGCATCCAGAATATCAAGTGCTTGGAAAAACCAAGCCACAACGCAAGCAAGCTTATCGAGAACTATTTCGCCACCATATTGACCAACAAGACATCCATACGATCCAAGCATGCTGGCAAAGTGGCACTCCATTGGGCAATGATCGGTTTCGTGCCAAAATAGAGCAAAGACTAAAAATAAAAGTGGGACATATGACACGGGGACGACCGAGATCGGCTAAGCTTGAAAAAGAGAAGCCTTTCTAATTTTATTGGTTCTTGGGTCATCTACAAGTTAAAGAGACATCAGGTATATATATGCAAGATTATAAAATAGAAGATAACAAGATCAAATGCGGGTACGAGAAATTACTATATAAAAGGGCTCTGACCCCTTTTTTCCGACCCTGACCCCCTGACCCCTTTTTTCCGCTTTGAATTTGGATTCACCAAAGAGGTTAGGATAAAAGGGGTCAGAGTAAGCCGGTCCAGGTTTACCAGACAGTTTAGTTATTCAAGAATTTTGAACTGAATAATAGATTTTTTCTCGTCTTTTACAGGTTCGCCCATGCTCATGACGCCATCTGATATGAGGGTTTGTTCGTTCTTGGTCACGTGGATTTTTTGGCCGTTTTTAAATTTTATATAAGTACCATTGAAGCTATCATCTTGTAACAAGAATTTGCCTTCTTTATATACAATTTTTGCGTGCATCCTGGAAACATATTTTCCTTGCACAATAATGTCACACGCAGGGTCTCGGCCTACTTTGTAAGAGCTTTGTTCGCTCGACAACACATGTTTGTCACCATTAAAGTGTAATTCTATAGAGGTGTTCTGATCATCTGCGCCATTGGCAGATAAAGGTTCAAGTTTAAGCTCCGATTCTTTTTCTGTGCTTTTGGCTTTATTTTGCTGTACAGGATTATTTTTCACCTGTGATGCTTTCTTTGGTTTGTCGACGCTGGTAAGGATCTCTGATTCAAGGCTTTTTATAGAATCCTCAATTTTAGATGCGGGTTCTTGTGTGTCATCTTTAATGGCTTCTTCAAGCTCCATCACTTTTGATTCGCTGATATCAATCGAAGATTTGCTGCTGTTAATATTGTCGAGTGACGTATCGTTAGTCGTATCAGATTCATCGACTTTGGTCTCGTCTTTTGCAGATCTTCGATCAACAAGTCTTCTGCGGTTTTTGGTAACGAGGACTCCATCACTATCAATAAAAGGATAAGTGACTTTTCTGCCCCATTTGCGACGTTCATGTTTTCTGCGTTCAGCCATAGCGGAAACTAAGATATATAGAAGAGTTTAAAAATATGCGTAATAGCTAACACTTTGAATACCTTACAGGATACATATAGCCGGATGGTAGAAAAGGGCCGATAATTTGAAAGACAAGCGATTTTGTTTAAGAGGCTAGAGCAGTTTTGCCCGTATAGTTTTGAGGCGCTGAGTGGGTTGATCTAAGGGCAGAAGTAATGGATGAAGTCTTTTTCTACGTATTCGATTGGTGTGCCAAGGCTTACAATACCACTGCCATGTAATGTCATTTTCTCACCCATTAAAAATATTTCACCTTCATCATTTTTTATATAGGTACCATTTGTGCTGTGATCTGTAACTGTAAATTCACCATTTTCATATTCAAACTTGGCATGTAAACGTGATGTATAACGATTACATAATGTCAGTTCACAATTAGGGGATCGTCCTACTACAATGTTAGGGGAATCTGGTAGTAATTCACAAACATCATCTTGGTACCATAGAAACAAACGTAATTTTGCAACATCGTTATTATTACCAGTGTGAATTTCTATATTATTAATTCTACGATCTGGTGTACGTCGCCTGTCTTCACGAACTAATGTTTGTTCGCTATCAAAAAATGGGAAGGCTGGGCTATGCACTTGCGCACGGCGATCATCGTTTGTTCTGCGTTCGATTGTAACTTGTGAACTCATATCTTATATATAATTTTAGAGGCAGTTTGTTTATAGAAATTTTATACGAATACTACTCACCTCGTAGTCAATATACGAGTAAATGGTTGTTAATTATGCTGTCTTTTTATTATGTAATAATCGTCAGTGATTGTGTAAGTTGTGGCGCCCATATTTTGAACATTGCGTAACCATAGGTAGCAAGCCCCAAAAATAACCATATGGCAAGTAATACCATAGGAGAAACTCTCTGTTCTATAAAATTAGGAACGTTCGCGCACTCAACAAGTTGTGTCATCGGCTTCCCTCAAAGCTTATATGTTGTGATGATCTGTAAATTTTAACACGATGACTATTAAGTTGGTATGAAATAGAGCTACTTTATGTATATGCAAAGCTTAGCGATAAAAATTATGTAACTGACTATATGTGCGTACGTTATTTATACAGTTAGAGGATTCACATGATTATTTATTTCATAAATACTAGGTTTGCGTAAAAGCACAGAGATTAGGTTTAAATGTTATTATAACACTGCGTTTTTTCTAAATAATTTATAAATACAATTAACCATAAACCACAGAAATGAAATGGTCTAAGGAAGGTAAAGGATCGCGGAATAAGGATTTGGACCTGTCTGCGTCAATTGATGCCTCACAGATTAGTTCAGGGGCGATCGAGGTGATAACAAGGCTGCACGCAGCAGGTTTTCAGGCCTATTTAGTGGGTGGGGGTGTCAGGGATTTAATTCTTGATTTGCATCCAAAGGATTTTGATATTGCAACCGATGCACATCCTGAAGATGTACGTGAATTATTTGAAAACAGTCGAATTATTGGCCGGCGTTTTCGTATCGTGCATGTCTATTTTTCTGAAGGCTATGTTGAGGTTGCTACATTTCGTGCCTCTGATCGTGCTGATGTAAATCAATCGGGGCGAATCATTCGGGATAATAATTACGGTAGCATAGAAGAAGATGCGTTTCGTCGTGACTTTACGGTAAATGCTTTGTTTTATGATTCCGAGTCAAATCAAGTACTGGATTTGGTAGGGGGTCGACAAGATATAGATGCTAAATTATTGCGGGTAATTGGTGATCCTGATTTACGTTTTCGTGAAGATCCTGTACGTATGTTACGCGCAATAAGATTGGCTAATAAACTTGGTTTTGAAGTAGAGCAACAGGCACAAGATGCAATTTATCGCTTAGGCCATTTATTGTCTGAAGTACCTTCAGCACGTTTGTTTGATGAAATGCTTAAATTGTTTCATGGCGGTTTTGCTAAACAGACGTTTAATTCAATGCGTGAATTTGAGTTATTTCAATACATGTTTCCACTTACAGAAAAGTTACTTAGAAGTGATTCTTCACATGTATTTACTAATTTTGTTCATACTGCATTGCAAAATACAGATGATCGGATTTGTTCTGGTAAATCAGTAACCCCTGCATTTTTATATGCTGTGTTTTTGTGGGGCCCTATGCGTAAAGTATCAAGACAGCTTGAACTTGAGGGCCTGTCCCCCAAAGTAGCACATGAGGCAGCAGTAAAGGATACTGTAATTTCACAATTACAATACACTTCAATTCCAAAACGATTTGGTTATCCAATGCAAGATATTTGGAATTTACAGCATAGGTTTTATAGAAGGCGTGGTAAGCAAGTGTTTCGTTTGCTTCAGCACCCACGGTTTCGGGCCGCATATGATTTTTTATGTTTGCGTTCCTCTGCTGGTGAACCAGTAGATGAGTTATGTGAATGGTGGACAATCATTCAAGATGTAGATGAGGCTACACAAAGAAAAATGTCTAATACTACAAAATATAAAAACAACAGAGTGCCAACACGAGCTCGTAAGAAAACATACCATTAAATTTGTTTTTTAAATAAGAATAATCAATTATTAATGCAAGCAGTAGATGCATATATTGGTCTGGGTAGTAATTTACAAGACCCTGAATTACAAATTATGACTGCTTTGCGTGAACTGCGAGGGTTACCGAACACATATTTACTAGTGACATCCAGTCTTTACAAAAGTAGGCCTATAGGGCCTTCTGATCAGCCAGACTTTGTTAATGCAGTCGCAAAATTGTCGACTTCTTTGCCCCCGCAAGAGCTGCTAAGTGCCTTGCAAAATATTGAGCATCTTCATCATCGTGAACGTAAAGCGGAACGTTGGGGCCCCAGGACATTGGACCTAGATATTATTTTGTATGGTGATCAATGTATTAATACGGATGAGCTACAAATACCCCATTCTGGGATGGCAGAGCGTGAATTTGTATTAATTCCTTTACAAGAGATAGAAGCAGACCTCATTATTCCGGGTAAAGGCACGTTATGTGAGCTAATTGAGCAGTTGCCAGAACATGACTTAAAAAAAATAGAAATTTAAATGTTGCGCCACAATCTGAAATACATCGTCGTGGAAGGCCCGATTGGAGTAGGCAAGACTAGCTTGGCTCAGCGTCTTGCAGATGAATTTGGCTCTTCTTTGCTTTTAGAGCAGGTTGAAGAAAACCCATTTTTAGAACGTTTTTATCAAAATCCACGTGAAGCAGCGTTGTCGACGCAGTTGTATTTTTTATTAAGACGCACTAAGCAGCTACAAGAATTTAAGCAAGCCGATATATTTTCACCTGTTAGGGTTGCAGATTTCTTAATTGAAAAAGATCGCTTGTTTGCACAAGTTACCTTAAATGCAAGTGAATATGAGCTGTATGAGCAAGTCTATTCACATTTGACCATTGATGCGCCTGTTCCTGACTTGGTTGTATATTTACAAGCTCCAGTAGAGGTCTTACTGCAAAGAATTCGCAAGCGTGGACGTGGATTTGAGCGTTTAATAGAGTCAGCTTACTTGGAGCAGCTAAATGAGGCCTATGCAAAATTCTTTTATGATTATGTAGATGCGCCGTGCTTAATCGTAAATGCAAGTGAGATAGATTTTATTAATAATGAAAAAGATTATGGGCAATTACTGGAAGAGATAGTCAACACAGAAGCAGGTAAGCGCTATTTTAATCCTTTACCATTTGTAGGCTAAGTTAAAAAATTTTTAACAATGAGTATTCATCATCAAACAAAGAATGTAACGCTTACACAGTTGCGTCATATGAAAATGAATAATGAAAAAATTGCTTGCTTAACGGCTTACGATGCAAGTTTTGCTGCATTATTAGACCAAGCAGGTGTAGATATTATTTTAATTGGTGACTCTCTGGGTATGGTAGTGCAAGGACAGGACAGCACGGTGTCCGTAACCATGGACGATATGATCTATCACAGTCAGTGTGTAAGTGCTGCAGTAGACAGAGCATTTATTATGACGGACATGCCTTTCATGTCTTACACCAACGTAGATCAAGCTTTAAGTAATGCCACGGACTTAATTCAATTGGGTGGTGCGCAAATGGTTAAACTTGAAGCCTCTGCACGGCAGGTTAGTATTGTCGAAGAGCTTAGTGAGTGCGGCATACCTATTTGTGCGCATCTGGGTCTACGGCCTCAGTACATCCATAAGTTAGGTGGCTATTCTATGCAGGGTAAAGATGAATCAAGTGCTCAAGAATTATTTAATAGTGCAGAAAATTTGCAAGCAGCGGGCGCGGATATGTTATTGCTTGAATGTGTGCCGAATGAGCTTGCCAATAAAATCACACAAAATTGCTCCATACCGGTAATTGGTATTGGTGCGGGTTCAGATTGTGATGGACAGATTTTAGTGCTACATGATGTATTAGGGATTACTCAAGGCATGAAGCCAAAGTTTGCAAAAAATTTCCTTGCAGGTAGTGGTGATATTTCTGCTGCTATCACATCATATGTGCAAGACGTAAAAAATTTACGTTTCCCAGCTGTCTCATAAAATCCTTCCTTACTAATCATGCAAACAATAACTACGGTTGCTGCGCTTGGACAGCAAATTGCTGCATGGAAACAGCAAAATGAAAAAATTATTTTTGTGCCAACGATGGGAAATCTGCATGCGGGTCATCTTGCTCTAGTAAACTATGCAAAAACATTCAATGGAAAAGTAGTATGTAGCATATTTGTAAATGCCTTACAGTTTGATCGAAAAGATGATTTACATGCATATCCACGTACTCCTGAGCGAGATCTGGCGTTACTAGAGAAAGCGGATATCGATGTTGTATTCATGCCAGAGCATGATGAAATTTATTCACACGAATATACAAGCCAGATTGAAATACCAACATACTCATTAAGCCAGCAATTATGTGGCAAGTTCAGACCAGGTTTTTTTGAAGGTATCGTTGAAGTGGTTGCTAGGTTATTTTATATAGTGAAGCCTGATGTTGCGGTATTTGGTGAAAAAGATTTTCAGCAGCTCGTTATAATTAAGCAATTGGTAAAAGATCTTGAACTGCCAATACAGATAGCACAGGTAGCCACTCAAAGAGAAGGAGATGGTTTGGCATTGAGCTCAAGAAATTCATACTTAGATGACGATGAGCGCAAACTGGCACCGCGGCTATACACGGTACTACTTGGGGTAAAACATCAGATCGAAGTGGGCAATCGGGACTTTTCTAAGCTGGAGAATCAAGCCATGGAACAGCTTAAAAAGGTCGGATTTCTACCTGACTATGTTGCGATTCGTGCGGCGGAAGATCTAGGGGAAATTAGCTATGATACTGATTTTATTATAGTTTTGGCTGCAGCCTGGGCGGGCAAGGCACGTTTAATCGACAATGTGCTGTTACATGTCTCTTAAATGAGTATACTTTAGTAAAGTATTATTACATGTTAGAGATAAGGAGTTTGATATGTGGGTTTTAGTTGTACTTTGTGTAGTCGCTGTATTTGTTATTAGTATTGCAGCACAAATAAATTTATTTACTCATCTCAAGAATGGTACCTACTAGTTTTTAACTCAAATTTTTTTAGAAATAGGGCGCTTTTGTGGCGCCCTTATTTTTTTGTGTCTACTTTGCATTCTTAATTGTTATGCGCAAACCACTCTCTCAATTAAATTCATATAAAGCGTTGCAGCAACATGCGCTTGGAATGAAATCGCATAACTTGCGTGAATTGTTTGCACAAGACAAAAATCGTTTTAATAAATTTTCACAAGAGTTCGACCAGCTTTTATTAGATTATTCTAAAAACCTAATAACAGAAGAAACGCTAGAAAACTTTGTCTCTTTATTTAATGAATGTGAAGTTGCGGCATGGCGCGCAAAAATGTTTGCAGGCGAGCCAATTAATTTTACAGAAAATCGTGGTGTACAACATGCAGCATTGAGAAACTTGCAAGATACCTCTTCTGAATTTGGAAAAAAACGTCATGAAGTTTTGCTGCGCATGCAAGATTTTGTACAAGAAGTTCGATCAACGGATATTACAGATATTGTTAATCTTGGTATTGGTGGTTCGCATCTTGGCCCTATGATGGTTTGCGATGCGTTATCAGATTTTGCTCAACTGGGAGTGAATGTGCATTTTGTTGCTAATGTAGATGCAACAGAAATCAATCGTGTTTTAGAAAAATTAAATCCTACTACTACATTATTTATCGTTACTTCAAAAAGTTTTACTACACAGGAGACTTTAACCAACGCGAATACAGCAAAGAATTGGTTTATAGAAAACTCAAAAAACAATGAAGATATTGCAAAGCACTTTGTTGCAGTTTCAGCGAATGTTGAAAAGGCAGTGGCCTTTGGTATTTCTGAAGATAAAATTTTTCCTATGTGGGATGAAATTGGTGGAAGGTATTCATTATGGTCTGCTGTGGGTTTGTCGATTGCGCTCTATATTGGCATGCCCGCATTCAAAGCACTATTGCAGGGTGCTTATGCTATGGATCAGCATTTTATTAATACGCCAGCAAAAGAAAATATCCCAGTGCTGTTGGCTTTAATAGAGATTTGGAACCAACATTTTTTTGCTGCTCATGTGCAGGCGGTATTGCCATATGATGTGCGTTTGACTTATTTGCCTGCTTTTTTACAGCAATTGGTAATGGAGAGTAATGGCAAATATGTAGATCGAGAAGGTAATAGCTTAGACATTCCTAGTTCGCCAATTGTTTTTGGTGACGTGGGCACCAATTCGCAACATAGTTTCTTTCAGCTTTTGCATCAAGGTACACATGCGGTAAGTTGCGATTTTATTGGTGTCACCAAGGCTAATCACGTTAATCAGCAACAACATGATATGTTGATAGCTAATATGATTGGCCAAACCCAAGCATTGATGTTAGGGCAGACCCAAGAAGAGGCACAAGCCTTAGGTGAACAACAATATCCAGCCCATAAAATGTTTCCAGGCAGTCGGTTTAGCAATACTATTTTATTGCGTGAGCTTACACCCCATACCTTGGGACTATTAATTGCAATGTATGAACATAAAACCTTCGTGCAAGGTGTTGTGCTTAACATCAATTCATTTGATCAAATGGGTGTTGAGCTTGGTAAAAGACTTGCCAATAAAATTTTAGAAAAAATACAAAGTAACCAAAGTGTTGCAGACCAGGATTCTTCAACAAATGCACTGATTAATTTTTATAAAGAGAACAAATAAAATATCTAAACCGCTTCATGCTGTTCTAATGCCCAATTAACATGCTCACGTACTAACTCACTTTCGTGATTTTGTTTTTCTTTTAATGCATGAACGACTTCAGAGGTTCGAGGGGCATTGCCGAGTGCCACAGCTATATTTCTTAACCAACGTTCATAACCAATACGACGTATAGCAGAGCCTTCAGTGTTATTTAAAAATTCCTGCTCGCTCCATTTAAATAATTCTATTAATTCAGGAGCATCTAAATGATGACGCACAGCAAAATCAGCCAGCTCACTTTTTTTCTCAAATCGATTCCAGGGGCAATATAATTGGCAATCGTCACAACCATAAATGCGATTTCCTATTGCTTTTCTAAACTCTACTGGGATAGATCCTTTTAATTCGATAGTGTGATAAGAAATGCAGCGTCTTGCATCTAATTTATAGGGACCAACAATGGCTTGGGTAGGGCATACATCTATACAAGTACTGCATGTCCCGCAGTAGTTTTCAACAGGCTCATCTGTGGGTAATGGTAAGTTGGTATAAAGTTCACCGATAAAAAACCAAGATCCGCATTCTCGACTAATCAAATTAGTATGTTTGCCAATCCAGCCTAAACCTGCTTTTTCTGCAAGCGCTTTTTCCATTACAGGTGCACTGTCCACAAATGCACGATACCCAAAAGAGCCTACATTGGATTCAATGCGTTCTGCTAATTTTTGTAAGCGCTTGCGAATGACTTTATGGTAATCCCGACCTAATGTATAACGCGATATATAGGCTAGACTATTGTTCATTAATACATCTTCTTCATTTTTTGCATCGGGTGCTTGATAGTTGATGCGGGTAGAAATGATGCGTATTGTGCCCGGAATTAGTTTTTCTGGTTGAGTGCGTTTGTTACCATGTTTACTCATATATTCCATGGTTCCATGATGTCCTGCAGCCAACCAATTAAGTAAATAAGCTTCATGTTTATCTAATTCCGTATCAGTGATGCCGACTTTATCAAAGCCAAGTTCTATTCCCCAATGTTTTATTTGTTGAGCAAGCTCAGAAAAATCAATAATAGAATTGTTCATCGTTCATTAAATATTAATTTGTACTGAGGATTTACCCATAGCTTGCGTATAATTCTTTTATGAATTCCATTCCAGCAAAAATATATCTCGCTGAACAGGTGCGTGAGCTAGATCGTATCGCGATTGAAGATTTTAAGGTACCGGGTTTTACTTTAATGCAACGTGCTGGTGAAGCAGCTTATGCACTTATTGAGAAGAGTTGGCCTAATGCTCAGCATATCCTTGTATTGGCAGGAGCAGGTAATAATGGTGGAGATGGTTATATTGTGGCCAGCTTGGCAATGCAAGCAAACAAACAAGTGTACGTTATTCAACTGGGTGACCATAGCCAACTCAAGGGAGATGCCAAACAGGCGCATGATTTATTTATAAAGAATGGCGGTAAATGTATCGAATTTGATAAAAAGTCATTACCTGAATGTGATTTGATTGTCGATGCATTATTGGGAACTGGCTTAACACGCACTGTGCGAGGTGATTTCGCAACTATTATCCGTCTTGTTAACCAGCATTGTGCTCCCGTCTTAAGTGCAGATATTCCGTCTGGTTTGGATGCTAATCGTGGGCAGCCACTGGGCGAAGCTATTTACGCCGATGCGACGATTACGTTTGTAGGTATGAAATTAGGATTAATCACTGCAGCGGGTAGAAAGTATTCAGGTGAAGTGTATTTTAATGATTTGCAAATTCCAACTGATGTTTACGAATTAATGCCAGCAACATGTAATAAAGTCGATCTTAAAGATTTATATACTGTATTAGGTAAGCGCAATGCTAATGCTCACAAAGGGGATTATGGGCATGTGTTATGTATAGGTGGAAATAAAGGCTTTGCTGGATCCATCATGCTTGCTGCAGAAGTGGCAGCGAGAACGGGCAGTGGTCTGGTATCTGTTGCAACTGAACCATCCAATTCAACAAGTGCAATAAATTTTTGTCGTGAAGTTATGGTGCATGGTGTTTCATCTGCCCGTGATTTGGATGACTTATTAAAGCGTGCAACAGTAATTGCAATCGGTCCAGGTTTAGGACAAGACCAATGGGCTAGAAACTTATTTGAGCGCGCCCTAGAATTGGATTTGCCTCTTGTGTTAGATGCAGATGCACTTAATTTATTATCTAAAGAACCTACGTGTAAAAATAATTGGATACTCACACCACATCCTGGTGAAGCCGCGCGTTTAATGCAAACTACAACAACAGAATTGCAACAACAACGTCTTGAGTCTACACGGCAATTACAAGCAAAATATGGTGGGGTTTGTGTATTAAAAGGCAGTGGTACTTTAATCGCATCAAATGAAGAAGTTTCTATTTGTACCGCTGGGAATCCAGGCATGGCCTCAGGCGGAATGGGGGATGTCCTAACAGGAATTATTGCAGGATTGTTAGCACAAGGATTGACTGCTTATGATGCTGCACGTTTTGGTGTGCAGTTACATGCGCAAAGTGCAGACATTGTTGCACAAGATGGTATACGAGGTATGTTGGCGAGTGATCTCTTAATACCTTTGCGAAAACTTATAAATGCACTATGAAGTTAATAGGCGAAGCCGAGACCCAAGCATTTGGTAAGCGTGTAGCAAAATATTGTGTGCCACCCATGGTTATATATTTGAAAGGCGAACTGGGTAGTGGCAAAACAACTTTTGCACGTGGTTTTATTCAATCGTTAGGCCATGAAGGGAATGTTAAGAGCCCTACTTTTGCCTTAGTCGAAAACTATCATTTTGCGGAACTGACGCTTTATCACTTTGATTTGTATCGCTTGCAAGATCCACTTGAGTTGGAGTATTTAGGTCTGCGTGATATCGCTTCTGAAGAGGATGTGATCTGTCTCATTGAATGGCCGCAACGTGGTGGTGAGGGGGTTCCTAATGCAGATTTAATCATCTCATTTGACTACCCGGAGGAGAATCGAAGTGTCGATTTATGTGCCCAATCTACAAGAGGTCAAGCTGTTATCGATCAAATATAAGTACTAATACTAATAAAATAAGCTAGGTCATTAGTTTTACTAGGGTTTTTGCTTGCATTTTTTTTAAAATTTGTCACACTTTCTCTGTGGTTTCATAAATTTGGGTCAATCAATCTTTAAATGCTGCAGCTCTCATACCTAAATTTACGAGCAAATTGGGTAAGCCGGTTTAATCGTTATTTATATAGTTTGCTTGTTCTAGCATTCTGCTTTAGCAGTTATTCTCTATTTGCTGCTTCATCTGCAACGAAAATTAACGATATTCGTATAGCGGATCGTCAAAATAACACCCGTGTGGTGTTTGATCTTTCTTCATCGGCAAATCACCATGTTTTCGTGCTTAAAAACCCCAATCGAGTTGTTCTCGATATTGATAACTGTGATGCCAATGGCAAGCTTAAAGCCACGCGTGTAGCAGGCACTCTTGTCAAAGAAATGCGTTATGCACAAAAAGCGAATGAAAAATTGCGAGTGGTCTTTGATTTAAATGATGTAGTCATACCAAAAAGCTTTTTATTGGCGCCTGCACACGGTAAAGATCATAGATTAGTACTCGATTTAACTTCAGCTAAAGTTGCAAAGAATTCCAATGAGCCTGTAATAGCGATAACGAACACGCCGGTAAGTTTTCGGGATGTAATCATTGCTATCGATGCAGGTCATGGGGGTAAAGACCCTGGTGCAATAGGACGTAAAGGTACACGTGAAAAAGACATCGTGCTATCTATTTCAAAGCGTCTTAAATCTCTCATCGATAAAGAAAAGGGTATGCGAGCTGTCTTGATACGTGGTAATGATTCTTTTATCCCTTTACGAGGCAGAATAAAAAAGGCAAGCCGTATTAATGCAGATGTGTTTATCTCTATTCATGCTGATGCCGCGGTTGATCGTAGAGCGCGTGGTTCATCCGTTTATGTGTTATCACAACATGGTGCATCCAGTGAAGCAGCCCGGATTTTGGCGAAACGAGAAAATGAGGCAGACAAAATCGGTGGAGTTAGTCTTGAAGATAAAGATGCAGTACTAAAATCTGTATTGGTAGATTTATCTCAGACTGCAACTATAGACGCCAGTATCGATTTGGCTGAGGACATACTTTTAGAATTAAGACAAGTAGGGAAAGTATTGCGTAACCGTGTTGAACAGGCTGGTTTTGCAGTTTTAAAATCTCCTGATATTCCATCTGTCTTAGTTGAGACAGCGTTTATTTCTAATCCACAAGAAGAAAAACGCTTGAGAAACAGTAATCATCAACAAGCACTTGCAAATGCTGTATTGAAAGGTGTGAAGCGTTACTTAAGAGATCACGCTCCAAGTGATGCATTGCTGGCAAATTTAGGCAGAAGTAGTACCCATACAATTAAACATGGTGAAACTTTGTCGGGGATTGCAAATCGGTACCAAGTTAATCTGGTAGATTTACGCAAAGTAAATGCGCTGAAATCAGATGTAATCCGTGTTGGGCAAGTTCTGACGATTCCTGGTTCTACTTGAGTCTAGTAATTTACACTTAGCAGAATGTAAGCAAGCTGAGTAACATCCATTTATTTTAAATGTCCAGTAACGACTGCCGATTCAATCAATACGTTTTGGAAAACTTTGTTACAGGCTATTCACCACTCGCTCATCATAAAGCATTACCAAAAAAATTAGGAAATTCCTAACATTTCTTTTAGTACTAGTGCGTATTTCCTGTCTTCCTTATTAATATGTCCAATCCACCAATCTTTTAAAAACATTAAGGCAGATTCCGGGTCTTCAGAAGCTATTGCAGCTTGACTTATTTCATTTGTTTTTGTTGTTAAATTTTTATGCAGTAAAATATGATTTTCAAAATCGTCATAATTTGCTTTTTTCAATAAGGCTTCTTCTGTGTCGAAGTGAATTTTTGTATATTCTCGTATTATATTAAATGTGGGGCTTAGAGCATCCATACCTTGTCCATCTTGGAGATAGTAATGGAGTGTATTAATTGAGGACACAATGCCTCGATGTTGCTCATCAATTATAGGAATACCAAGCTCATTATTTTCGCTCCATTTAATGTACATAATAGCTCCTATTTCAAATCTCACATTATTCGATAAAGCACTAAATTTGCACTACTAGGTTAATCAATTTAAATATTTGCTTTTGATACTGTACTATACAGAAAATGAGAATTTTATATTAGCGAATGCTTGATAGTAGATGTATTAAAATAGTGCGTTTGTGCATCAATGGAGCATTTCGTATTAACAGTGCCTCTGCATAACTGAAAGTTTTTAAAAATCTGGCTCGTGTTTAAATGTTTGCTTCGGGTCGTTAGCAGACAATTTGAATAAGTTATTTGAAGATTCCAACCTGTTTCATCCTAATTTATGTCGCCTATCGGCCAATAGCAATGGTATGGCCTCCCACAACTTTAAACGGCATCGTAATGTGCCCAAACAGGAAGCGATTTAACCAGTTACTAAAAGAAGGAGCCCATACATGAATAAGATTACACGCATGGGTGTTGATTTGGCAAAGAATGTTTTTCAAGTACACGGCGTAGAGGATAGTGGAACGTGTGTTTTCAAACGAGGCATATCACGTAACAAATGGATTCAAGTGTTAATGGAACACGTAGATCCTGGTTGTGAAATTGGCATGGGAGCCTGTTCGGGCGCACACCATTGGGTACGGGTACTTCGAAGTTATGGATTTGTGGTGAAGTTGATGGTTCCGCAATTTGTAAAGCCGTATGAGAAGAACAATAAGAATGATGCACGCGATGCGGAAGCCATGGGCCGCCCCACTATGCGCTTTGTATCGGTGAAGAGTATTGAGCAACAAGATATCCAAGCGATGCATCGTGTTCGCAGTACTTTAGTTCAGCAACGTACTGCTAAAGCCAATCAGATTCGAGGTTTGGTGAGTGAATACGGTTTAGTTGTACCGCAACAGTTACATCGATTACGTGCTGCAATACCAGATTGGTTAGGAAATGGTGAGAATGGGTTAACGCAGTACTTTCGTTCTTTACTACAAGGACTTCAACAAGACCTAATGACCTTGGATCAACGTGTACACGCGCTCGATAGTGAAATCAAACAACCCGCAAACCAAAACGAAGTGACACAACGTTTACAACAATTACGCGGAGTAGGACCGGTGGTGGCGACGGCATTGTTGGCAACCGTTGGGGATGGCAAACAGTATAAGAGTAGTCGCCAGATGGCGGCATCGATAGGCTTAACCCCAAGACAACATAGTTCAGGCAATAAAGAACGTTTGCTCGGTATCAGTAAACGCGGCGATGCGTATCTGCGCACCTTACTCATCCATGGTGCACGGGCGGTGGTCTCGCAAGCCAAGCATAAGGAAGATCGATTGAGTCAGTGGGTCACACAGCTTGCCAATACCAAACATACGAATGTGGCTGCGGTCGCACTGGCCAATAAAATAATAAGGATGGCGTGGGCGATGCTACGCAATGGAACGGATTATGATCCTGAGTTTGCGACCACGTAAAACACGTTTATAAGATGGATCAGTAAGCGTTAAATAGTAAGAGGAGACCTCCACTACGATTGCGAAGTGAAATAGATGATGGCAAACCGGTCGAACCGACATCAGTGTAACCCGTGAATGTCCGTGTATTGTTTAAGTACGTAATAGCGATTGGGAGCTGATGTGCGAAACACCATCCTGGCCCAGCATCAACGTATGCTAACTATAAAGGCCGAATATATGTGTGCAGTCGTACCTAACTTTGCCAAAAAATATTTTACTTGCATCTTGAGAGAGTCCATATACAGACATTTCGCATCATAAAATATTTTTGCTTGTTAGAAATTCTTTTGGAACATCAGCATTCTTTCGTCCTGCAATAGCAAAATAAAAAAGCGGTTCACCTTCGATAGAATATCGATGTCGGTAACGCTCTATATGATAAATATCTAGATACTCTGAGAAAATTAATTCCCTAATCATTCGAGAAAAGCCTGTGTCATCACTTGTGTCGAGAAACGTTTCTTTAATATTAAAAGCAACCCAGCCTTCACTTTTAATAATATTGAATGCTTCTATAAATGCTTTTGTGGGTATGTCCCCAAAGCCTAATGCCGCAACCGTTACCATACTATCTAAATGCCATAGTGAAATTTCTTCACGAATTTCTGAATCTAAATCGCAAAAGTCCTCAACATAATATGCGTCATATAAACCAGGACGATCACGAATTGTTGCTTCATAGGCTTCAGGAATAATATCCACTCCAATGAGTCGTGAGACACCATATTTTTTTAGCTCCTCACCCATCATTCCATTGCCTGCGCCTAAATCAAGTACTCGTAATTCAGAAAAGTTTTCTGAGGACTGTTTTATTGCAGATTGTAGTATTGACGCAACTTTGCCAGGTGATACACATTTTAAGCGGTCATAAAAAACTTGCTCATATAATCCAGGTATTTGATAGATCTCATCATAGTCATGAAATCGTATCTTGTGTTGGTCAGAGCCGTTTTGATAATAAAAGTAGGCTTCGTCTTGAGAAAGCTGATGTGCTTCAGGTTGGGGAAATCGAATTCTATGTCGTTGTAAGATAAAAAACTCCCTATATATATTATTTTTTTAGAGTTTAACATTTCTATTATTTATTCGCATGGCTATACATTATATGTGGTTATTCGCGTAAATTTAAAATCCAGCAAATGCTTGCTTTGGTTTGGAAGTGATCATTTAGAGCGCATTATTTGAAAAATCCAACCGGATTTTTTCTAAGAGGTTTAAATTAAAATTATGTTTATTTTCAATCAAAAGCAGATACACAAAAAAAAGCCCGACTAAAAAATCAGGCTTTTTTGAGGAATCAATTTAAAGATTATTTCATTTTTTCGATATTATAGACTATATTTAAATGACCTTTATTTAACAGGGTGTTCTTTTAAGCCATCACAGTTTGGGTTTCCATACGCAACACCCGGCACTGTACAACTTTTAGCAAATTTTGTATGTCCAGGACTACTCATCAGCATAAGTGCAGGAGGTGTATAAACTGCAAATTTTCCTGCAGTCTTTAAAAAATCGCGTCTAGACGATGGTGTTTGATTAACTTTTTCTTTGCTCATTTTTGCAAATCCCCTAATTTTTTTAGGCTTTTTACCACGTAAATTTTCATAGCTAAAGATTATTTTAGATGAATTATGGTAATAAATAAAGGTCAATAATGGTAATACTAAAAAGGTCAATAATGGTAATACTAAAATTCTCCATTACAATTTATTGCTTGCACTCTAAGGCACTTAAAGGATAACGCGGCGCCGAATGCATGTTCAAATTTAACCACTGTATAAGGAATTAAAGGCTCTCCATTTGTCATCATGCCTCTTTCTTCATAGTTAAATCTTAGGTCATAGACTGCGTTTTGATGATTAAAGTCCTCTAATCTTATTGATTCGCAATCATGGAATTTTAAAATCACCATATAAGGATTTTTCAAGGCGCATAACTCTAAAGTGATTTCTATGACTGGGCCGATCCATACGTCATCTTCTGGTCGTACATCACCACGCCATATATTTAAATTGTGGATCTCGGCATCATGAAAGTTAGGCCAATTGCCTTTATCAAGTGCAAATTTGCTATTTTCTATGTCCTCAATAGGATTAAATTCTTTCATGTCTTTTTTTGATTAGTTGCAGCTTTCAATTGTCAAAATATTTATATCTGTTTTTATCTAAGAGTGGGCATTCAATTATAAATTAAATGTTATAACTTGCTTGTGAGCATTGATTCTTCTCAATGTAAGAATAGATTGTTTTATTGATTGCCAGTAACGGGTTTGTGTAATTCATGCATAGTTTCTGTCCGTTGCGCATCAATAATATCGCGAGCTGCATTAGCCGAAAGACCAATCTTTTCAAGCATCACATGCCCAAGCTGAAGACCTGATTCCAAAACTTCAGGGACAACTTCTGTGGCGCCTTGGTCCAACAGACTTGACGCATGTGTATTATCATGAACGCGTGCAACTATGGGGACAGTAGATGAAATACGACGTGCGGCTCGCAATACTTGCTCAGTAGCATTGGGGTCATCGGTACAAACTGCTAGAACTGCTGCTTGTTTTAGACCAATTTTATGTAACATGGCGACGCGACTTGCATCACCGAGATAAACTGGTGCGCCTTGTGCTCGTGAATTAGTAACGTGTGCAATATCTAGATCAAGAGCAATGTGCTCAATTTGTTGTTGATCACATAACGTTGCCAGTAATTGACCTGTGCGTCCAAAGCCTACAATGATGACATGATTGGTTAAGTGCGGAATTATTTCTTCTTGTTCATTAGCAGGTTGCGTATGTGCTTCTATTTTAGCCCCGATACTATTTGCCATACGTGCTACCAATGGTGTGAGAAACATAGTTACACTAACAACGATAAGCATAAATTGTCCTGTGGATTCAGGTAAAAGAGAGAGACTGAGCGCCATACCAACCACCACAAATGCGAATTCACCACCTTGACCAAGAAGCAGTCCTATTTCAGTTGCCTGAGCCCAACTAAAACCAAAAATACGTGCAAGTAAAGTAGTGATTAATGACTTAATAACAAATAGACCTATGACAGATAGAAAAATCCAAACGGGTCTTGCCAATATCTCGGATAAATCTATACCCATTGCAACAGACATAAAAAATAAGCCGAGCAATAAGCCCTTGAATGGTTCAACATTAATCTCAATTTCGTGGCGAAACTCGGTTTCGGCAAGAATAAGCCCAGCAAGAAATGCTCCAAGTGCAGCGGATAAGCCAGCTGTATGAGTGGCAACGGCAGTTGCAATGATTATCAACAATGTTACTGCCATAAAAAGTTCCGGACTATCAGTTGTACCAACAAATCGAAACAATGGTCGAATCAACAATCTACCAACGCTAAGGATAATTAAAACGGCAATGAGCGCCTCACCTAATGCCAGGCTTAATGGCCAAATTAATGAATTACCAGAGAAGGCACCAAATGTGCTGACCGCAAATAAGATAGGGACTACTGCAAGGTCTTGGGCAAGAAGGATTGCAAAACTGCCATGACCAACTGTACTACCAAAGCGACTGTGTTCTACTAACAACTGTACTACTATTGCTGTAGAAGATAGTGCAAGACAACTTCCTAGTATTACAGAAGCTTGTACAGAATTGCCAAAAAACCAAGCAATACCACCAATAATGATTCCGGTAATTATGATCTGTGTTGAACCTAAACCAAATACTAAGTAACGCAGTCTCCAAAGTCGCTCGAATGACAACTCTAGTCCAATCATAAATAGTAAGAAAACTACTCCGAGTTCTGCAAATGCACGCACACCCGTAACATCTGTAATTAAAAAATGTTGCAACCAAGCATACTGCTCTGCGAATCTTGCAAGGCCGTATGGGCCTACAGCCAAACCTATAAGCATAAAGCTTAGGACGGGACTTATCCTTAACCGTTTTGCAAATGGAATTACAAGGCCTGCGGCGGTAAGAAACACTACAGCATCGTGCAGCCTTAAGTCTTCCATAGATCCTTTAAGTTATTTGATATCTTTTGAGAGAAATAGCTTGATGACCTAGGGTCATAAGTGATGATTTTATGATGCAATCGAAGCATGGTTTGAAAAGTTATGTTAACAGTTAATTTTCCACATAAAATTTTTATATTGAACTTAATATTAATTAAAAAATTTTGAATTGTGTTCTTTTTGCCACCAAGAAAAAAATAGTTTATCAACAGTAAGTTGAACGGAAGTTGCGAGTCGTTCACTGATTGTTTTAGGAACTTTGCAGCTTATTTCGTAGATATCTGCTTCCTTACTCCCATTTAACAAATAATCATCACTGGTAATTAATTCATCGACCAGATTAAGTGCAAGTGCACGACTTGCAAGCCAATGTTCGCCTGTTGCAACTTTGTCGATGTCTAGCTCAGGGCGGTTTTCTTTAACAAATTCCTTAAAAAGGGCATGAGTATCTTCAAGCTGCTCATTGAAATGTTCACGGTCTTCTTCTGTATTTTTACCAAACATCGTTATGGTTCGTTTTAGCTCGCCGGCTTTCATTAGTTCAAAGTCGACACCGTGTTTATCAAGTAAGCGGTTAAAATTAGGTAGCTGTGCCAATACGCCAATGGAGCCCACAATGGCAAAAGGTGCAGCAAGAATTTTATCGGCGACACAGGCCATCATATAGCCACCACTTGCAGCAACTTTATCTATAGCAACAGTGAGAGGGATATTTTTTTGCTTAATGCGTAATAGTTGTGAGGCAGCAAATCCGTGTTCGTGTACCAAACCACCGGCATTCTCAAGACAAACTACAACTTCATCATTACTGTTTGCTACAGATAGAATTGCCGTAATTTCTTTGCGCAAATGTCGTACTGCTGTAGCTTTTATGTTGCCTAAAAAGTTAAGCACAAAAATTCGCTTTTTGTTTGTAACAGGTTCAGATTTTTTTTCTTTTTTTATTTCTTTTTTCTGCTGCTTTTTTGCTTTTTTTAGTTCTTTTTTGGACAGTAAGGAAAAGTGGAGAGTGTCAGTAATAGATTTGTATTTATCATTTAGGTTTATAATTTCAAAATGATCTTCTTCTCGTGCTTTTTTTGAAAAAGAAAAAGTTATGCTTATCAATAACCAGATGAATGCTAGTATTGTTACTGTTTTTGCTAGAAATAATCCATATTCTATAAAGAATTCAGCCATGATAAATTTCCTAATATGTTAATTAACCATATGAGCACATATAGCTACTAAAAAATTGTCCGCAATTATTTTCTGATTTCTCGTCATAAAACAATGAG
The DNA here is from genome assembly GCA_965223115.1 of Gammaproteobacteria bacterium. Classification (GTDB taxonomy): domain Bacteria; phylum Pseudomonadota; class Gammaproteobacteria; order UBA4575; family UBA4575; genus CBDCUI01. The sequence continues at coordinate 1,726,035 of OZ244982.1, read as the reverse complement.
TTTAACTTGAGATGGACTTTATTTAATGCATTTCCATCTAAAATTGTTCTAAACACATCGCTTCCAAGTAATTGGTGCGAGTTGCTTAAGTATAATTTATAAAGTTGTTGATCTGCAGCCATAGTGTGAAGCATCTTAGGTCCTGCAATTAAATAAATATGCCTGTACCCTTTTTTTGCTAATGTGTTAATCAATGGGGCGCCTTCAACATGTTTTGATTTACCTGTATAGAGTATTTCATAACCTTGTTTTTCCCAGTAGTCACATCTTTCTTGGTTTGCGCCTTCTCCCGTTGCAATAAAAACTTTTTGTTGGTTTTCTTTAAGTGATGCATGCATTGGAAAATCTAGACTTGAGCTTGCAATTATAATATCTGCATAGGGCTTGAGGCCTTGTTGCTTGCGCCATTCGTGCAAATCTAAGAATTCTCTCTCATGTGGCAATTGCAATATATTTCCTAACTTGTTATTTGCTAAATCACGTAAGTAACCACCATGGGTGATAAGGCAATCCGCTTGGGCGTAGAGCTCAAGGAATAGTCTAAAATCTTCTTTACTAGTTAAATGTTCTGGTAAGTACAGATCAGGTTTATGGGTTTCGCTAATTGCAATGCGTCCATCTACACTGGCTAAGAAATTGGCTACTACTCTTGGCTTAGTTGCGCCTTTTTGATACCAGCCAAAATGATTTAAATACAGATTATTTAAATTTAATTTTGTTCCAGGTAAAGGGTATAGCTGTAAAATTTGCTTCGACATAGTTGCGTTAAGTATTTTCTAGCAGTAATTTTGCATTATCCTAGCACGACAACCTCTTAAACTTATGCAGAAACCAAGTATTTCCACTGCAATTCCAAAGCAACGCTATAAGTTTGGCCCATATACGATTGTTGTGCTTGAAGAAATTACATCAAGTGATGAAGCAGAGTATGAGTATTTGCTTGCAGCTATAAAAGATGGGCACAATGAGCCCGAAGTGTTTATTACATGTGAAAAAGCACCTGCTACAGAGCCAAGCAACGGAACACATATAGTACGTGTGTTTGCAGACCAGTTGGGAGCAGAAAAATCAGGAAATATCATCGATAGGTCAAATTCTTGGTCAGATAAAAATGCGTTTATTTCATATGCGCTATCGGGTTTCAAAAAGATGTTGCAGCTACAAGACGAACAACCAATCCCTTTGGGGTGAATGATATATGAATCCTATCCAACAACTATCTCCACACCTTATTAATCAGATTGCCGCCGGTGAAGTTATTGAGAGGCCGGCTTCCGTGCTAAAAGAGCTTTTGGAAAATGCTTTAGATGCGGGAGCAACTAAAATTTTAATCGAGCTTGAACAAGGTGGTATATCTACTATACGCGTTACTGATAACGGTTATGGTATACCAAAAAATGAAATAACATTGGCTTTGGCTCGTCATGCTACCAGTAAGATTTCATCACTTGAAGATTTGGAAAATATCAGCTCGTTAGGTTTTCGAGGTGAAGCGCTGCCAAGCATAGCTTCAGTTTCTAGATTTAAAGTTTCTTCAAATACGAACACTGATAATAATGCGGGGTGGACCCTTGTTGGGGAGGGGGGTGAGTTTTCAAATGAACTATGCCCAGCTCGCCAGGATTGTGGTACTACAGTGGAAGTCAAAGACATATTTTTTAATGTACCAGCACGCAAAAAGTTTTTGCGTACTGAACGAACAGAATTGCAGCACTGTGAGGCCGTAATACGAAAAATAGCATTAAGCCGTTTTGATATTGCTCTGCAGGCTAAACATAATGGTCGTGAAAATTTTAATTTATATGCGGTGGATTCTGAGCAAGAGCGCGTTAATCGTTTGCAACAAATATGTGGTCAGCAATTTGCGAAACAGAGCATTCATTTAGAGAATTCAGCACAGGATATACAAATTTGTGGTTGGATTAGCTTGCCAACCTTCTCGCGTAGTCAGGCAGATCTGCAGTATTTCTTTGTAAACGGCCGTGTTATTCGTGACAAGGTAATCTCACATGCAATAAAACAAGCATATAAAGATGTGCTATATCATGGGCGCTATCCTGCGTTTGTATTGTTTTTACAAATTGATCCTACTCAAGTGGATGTAAATGCACATCCCACCAAACATGAAGTGCGTTTTCGTCAGGCAAGATATGTACATGATTTTATACGTCATACGATTGGTAAGGCCATTGCGGAGACAATGCCTAATGAAGAGCAGCAGGCTGCACAGCAATATCGTGAAGTGGTGGATGATTATATTCGCGCAGCACAAGTGAATAGTGCTATGTCGCAATATGAATACTCCAATACGATTGGCACTCAAAGCCACGTGGGTGAAGCTGATGTAGATTATGCAGCGACCACGTTACCAAACCCTATATTAGAGGTAAATGAGACGGAGGTTAGTTCGCATACCGCCGAACAAGCACCACCGTTAGGTTATGCTATTGCACAATTGCATGGCATTTATATTCTCGCACAAAATGCTAAGGGCTTAATCATTGTTGATATGCATGCGGCACATGAACGTATTGTTTATGAACAACTTAAAATTCAACATCAACAAGGTGGTGTAACCACACAACCATTGTTGATGCCGCTTACTATTAATGTAAGTCAGCAAGAAGCTGTTTTAGCTGAACAACACAAAGACTTGTTTTTTAAATTTGGCTTTCATGTGGAACGTTTAGGAGATGAAAGTATTGTTGTGCGTGAGATTCCGTCTTTTTTGCAACAAGGTGATGTAAATGAATTAATTATAGATGTGTTGGCAGATTTAAACATGTTTGGCTCTTCGGAGAAACTGGAACAAGCTAATAATCAATTACTTTCTACAATGGCTTGCTATGGGTCTGTAAGGGCGCATCGTAAATTAACCATAACTGAAATGAATGCACTATTACGTGAAATGGAATCTACAGAAAGAAGTGCACAATGTAATCATGGGCGTCCGACCTGGGTGCAATTAAGTATTGATCAGCTCGATAAGTTGTTTAAACGTGGGCATTAAGGTGTTTAAACAATTCTTGCCAGAATAATAAAGAATAAATAATCTCCGTTTTATTTAATTTGTACTATTATAAAAGATGCATGGTTTTCTATGCTGTCTCAGAACTTAAATGTAAATGGGTGTTGTTAAATTAAGATAGTGCAAAATATTCCTGTAGTTTTTTTGATGGGTCCCACGGCGAGTGGCAAAACAGACCTTGCTTTTAAAATCCATGACGAGTTTCCTTGTGAAATAATTAGCGTGGACTCAGTTATGGTCTATCGTGGCTTAAATATAGGTTCTGCTAAACCAAATAAACAAATTTTACAAAAATATCCGCATCATTTAATTGATATTCTTGATCCTAGTGAGCCTTATTCAGCTGCGAGTTTTCGCGCAGATGCATTGCAGCTCATACGCGAAATTTACGCAAAGAATAAATTCCCACTGTTGGTGGGAGGCACCATGCTGTACTTTAGTACCTTGCAACGTGGGTTATCACAAATGCCTAGTGCAAATGCATCGATGCGGGAAAAGTTAAATGACAGAGCAAAACTTAAAGGCTGGGATTTTTTGCATGCACAACTTAGTGAAGTCGATCCTCAAGCTGCTGCACGTATCCACCCGAACGACCCACAACGTATTCAAAGGGCATTAGAGGTTTACGAGTTGACGGGCATACCTATTAGTACTTGGCATGCTAAAACAAGAAGACCTGCACGTTTATTTAATGCATTAAAGATTGCGTTAATTCCTGAAGATCGTGCCTTACTACATTGGCGCATCGAACGACGTTTTCAAGATATGTTAGAAGCGGGGTTTTTGGAAGAAGTTGGACAACTGCATAAACGTAATGATTTAAATTCTGAACTACCATCAATGCGTTCTGTCGGATATAGACAAGCATGGAAGTTTTTTGACGGTGGTTATGATCAAGAGACGATGTGTAGTAAGGCTGTGATTGCTACCCGTCAACTTGCTAAGCGACAACTAACTTGGCTGAGAAATGAAGTAGGCCTTACATGTATTCCAGCTGAGAAGTATGATATTCATGACATCTGTCATAAAATTCACTCACATATAGGCTAGCCTAGCTGGTACACTATGAATCTGAGTGGTAAATTGAAGTAAGGTCAACAACTCAATAACAGACAAAACTAACAATAAAATAACAAAAACTAGAGGTGTTACAGTGATGTCAAAAGGCCAAACTCTCCAAGAGCCCTTTCTCAATGCATTACGCAAAGAAAAAGTTCCAGTTGCTATATATTTGGTTAATGGGATTAAGCTTCAGGGCCAAGTCGATTCATTTGATCAGTTTGTAGTACTGCTGAAAAATAGTGTAAATCAAATGGTATATAAACATGCGATTTCTACTATTGTTCCTGCAAGAATGGTTAAAATCCCATTTAATGACGAGCAGCCTGAATAATTCTTTATTATATTCAGGTTTAAAACTGGAGCGAGTGTTTGTTTGAGCGTCCAGAATTTGGTGAACGTGCCATTCTTGTTCATGTCTGCTTTCGTAGCGTGACAAATAATCAAGATTTAGATGAATTCAAAGAATTAGTAAAATCTACTGGTGCAGAAATCGCAACCATAATCACGGTACAGCGAACCACGCCTGATACGAAGCTACTAATAGGCAGTGGCAAAGTAGATGAAATAGGAAAACTCGCTGAAGCCCTTAATGCAGATATTGTGATCTTTAATTATTCGCTTACACCTAGTCAGGAACGCAATTTAGAAAAAATATGTAAAAGGCGAGTATTAGATCGAACAGGATTAATACTTGATATCTTTGCGCAACGAGCCCGTTCTTATGAAGGCAAGCTACAAGTAGAACTTGCGCAATTAAAATATCTTTCTACTCGATTAGTACGTGGCTGGAGTCACTTAGAGCGTCAAAAGGGTGGTATTGGTTTACGTGGTCCAGGTGAAAAGCAACTTGAATCAGACCGACGTTTATTAAGACAACGTATTAAGCAATTGTCTAAGCGTTTAGAAAAGTTACGTCAACAACGTAATCAAAGCCGTGCAGCGCGTAGGAAAACCACCACTCCGACAGTTGCTATAGTTGGTTATACTAATGCAGGTAAGTCCACGCTTTTTAATGTATTGACAGACTCTGATGTATATTCAGCTGATAAATTATTTGCCACACTAGATCCAACTTTGCGGCGTTTACAAATAGCTAAAGGCCAGCATGTAGTACTTGCTGATACTGTTGGATTTATTCAAGATTTACCTCATGATCTCATAGAGGCCTTTCATGCCACTTTACAAGAAACCCAAGAAGCAGATTTAGTATTGCACGTCATTGATGCGAGCGATCGGCATCGAGATGATAATATTTTACAGGTCGAAGCCGTGCTTAAGCAGATCAATGCATTAGAGGTTCCACAAATACTGGTTTATAACAAGATAGATCAAATAAATGTGTTACCTAATATACAATTAGATCAAAGTGGTAATATTCAACAAGTCTGGATATCGGCGTTACGTAGCCAGGGTCTAGATTTAGTGATTAAAGCATTGCGCCAGTGCTTTGATTATGGGGCGAAACGTGTCTGGTTACGTCTGCCACCTTCAGAAGGTCATTTACGTAGTGATTTATATGATAATGGTGAGATTGTGCAAGAATTTGTCGATGATAAAGGCCATTGGCAAATTGAAGCAGAGGTCCCTTTGCATAGGCTTAATAGATTTGTGGAATTTCAACTACCAGTACAGTCTGAGCAGCTGGCAAGTTAATTAGCTGATTTTTTCTATCGGCTTGATAGAATGTCACGCTGTTTTACATAAATAACTAATAATGGAAATCATTCTCGGAGTAGATCATGCCTTGGAATAGCCCAGGAGGTAATAAAGACAATGACCCATGGGGCCAGAATTCTGGTAACCAGGGGCCACCTGATTTAGATGAAGTATTTCGCAATCTCACTAAAAGGTTTGGTGGAATATTCGGTTCGGGTTCTTCAGGTGGTGGGAAAGGGCTTAGCAGTTCAATGGCATTTTTTGTCATAATTGTGGCTCTTGCGGCCTGGGGACTTACAGGTTTATATACTGTTCAACAGGCGGAAAGAGGTGTAGAGCTTCGTTTCGGCCAATATAAAAGAACAACAACAGCAGGTTTAAATTGGCACTGGCCATTTCCAATTGAAAGTGTAGAAATTGTTAATGTGGACCAAGTGCGTGAAGTTTCACACCGAACGTCCATGTTAACTCAGGATGAAAATATTGTTGAGGTTTCTTTAGAAGCACAATACAAAATTAAAAATGCAGAAGAATACAAATTTAATCTAAAAGACCCTGACGTAACGGTTAAAGATGCAATGGAAAGTGCTGTGCGTGAAATTGTGGGTAAAAGTACGATTGATTTTGTTTTGTTTGAAGGGCGCGCACAAATTTCCAGTGCAACGCGTGAACTATTACAAAGTATAATGGATGTGTATGGCGCTGGTATTTTCATACAAAAAGTAAACTTGGAAGAATCACAACCTCCCGATGCTGTAAAAGCGGCTTTCTCAGATGCAATTAAGTCTAGAGAGGATCGAGACCGCTATATAAAAGAAGCTGAAGCATATGAAAACAGTATTATTCCACAAGCACGTGGTGAAGCATCAAGAATATTGCAGGAAGCAGAAGCGTATCGTGATCGTGTAATTGCAAACTCTGAAGGTGAAGCTAAACGTTTTTTAAAATTATTGACAGAATATGAAAAAGCGCCTGAAGTTACACGAGATCGTCTATATCTAGAGGCCGTTGAATCAGTATTTGCAAATAGTAATAAGGTGTTGATGGATGTAGAGGGAAGTAATAATTTACTTTATCTTCCTCTAGATCAAATAGTGAAACAACGTTCAATGATAAATCCTAATACTATGCAGGATACGTATACATCAGATAAGTTTGGTCTAAGTAATAAACAAAATAGTTCAGGCCGTTCTGGGCGAGAAAGAGAGAGTCGTTAGCATGAGTTTAAAAATATTAATTGGAGCTATTATTGCAATACTTGTTGCAGTCTGGGCTTTTGCTTTTCAAGTAGATGAGCGTCAAAAAGCTATCAAATTGCAATTTGGTGAAATTAAAGACGCAACTCTTGAGCCAGGGATACATTTTAAATTACCAATTGTAAATACAATTGGAAAATACGATGCACGTATTCTTACGCTTGATGTGCCCCCCACAGAATTTCCTACTAGTGAGAAAAAATATGTCAAAGTGGACTTTTATGCAAAATGGCGTATTGCAGATGTAGAGAATTATTTTATTGCAACAGGTGGTCATGAATCCCGTGCAAATCAACGTTTAGAATTAATCCTTGTGGATGGATTAAAAAATGAATTTGGTAAGCGCACTATACAAGAAGTGGTGTCAGGCGAACGCAGTGAAATTATGGATGTAATCCAGGTGCAATCCAATGAAGATGCTAAGAATTTTGGCATTGAGGTAGTTGATGTACGTGTTAGTAAAATTGACTTGCCTGATGACGTGAGTGAATCTGTGTTCAATCGTATGCGTGCAGAACGTGATCGGGTTGCTAAAGATTTTCGTGCGCGTGGAAAGGAACAAGCTGAGGTTATTAGAGCAACTGCAGATAAACAACGCACAGTGATTTTAGCGAATGCATATAATCAGTCAGAGCAGATTCGTGGTGATGGCGATGCCACATCAGCAAAAATTTATGCTGATGCTTATAAGAAGGATGAAGAATTTTATAGTTTTACACGCAGCTTAAAAGCCTATAGCAATACTTTTAACCAAAATAGCGATGTTTTAGTTATAGAACCAGATTCAGAGTTTTTCCGTTATTTTAAAAAGTCTGAACAAAATTAATTTTTCTTATACGATTCTAATTTAGATGTGGAATGACATACTGGTTGCAATCGCACTAGTGCTCGTGTTTGAAGGCATTATTCCTTTTTTAGCACCAGAGAAATTCAGACAAACATTGGTTCAGCTCACTCAATTACCTGATCAAGCGCTTCGTATAATAGGACTCGTCAGCATGACACTCGGTATTATTTTTCTGTATATCTTAAGATTGGTAAATTAATTATGAGTGCAGAAGATCGCTGGTTATTGCCTGAAGGTATTGAAGAATGTTTGCCAGATGAGGCAGCTTGGTTAGAGCACTATCGCCGTATTTTGCTCGATATGTTTTCAACTTGGGGGTATGAATTAGTTATCCCCCCATTTATAGAGTATCTGGATTCACTTCTTATTGGCCCCAGTGATGATTTAGATCTGCAAACTTTTAAGCTTACCGATCAATTGACTGGACGTATGATGGGTGTGCGAGCCGATATGACCCCTCAAGTAGCTCGTATAGATGCACATATGTTAAAACGTGAAGCACCAACACGATTTTGTTATTTAGGTACTGTTTTGCGCACCCGCCCTAGTGGTCGTGACCTTACACGTAGTCCGTTACAACTTGGTGCAGAGCTATATGGTCATGCGGGAATAGATAGTGATCTTGAAATAATTTGTTTAATGCTTGAAGCACTAGACTTAGTAGGGGTTGAGGATATTTGTTTGGATCTTGGGCATGTTGGTATATATACCAGCTTAGCGATGCAAGCAGGCTTGAATCAGGAACAACAAAAAACATTGCAAACATTGTTGCAACAAAAAGCGTTACCTGAATATGAACAATTTTTATCTGTTTGTAATTTAACAGAAGAATGGCAAGAAAAATTTTTAGTACTTTCTGATCTTAGTGGTGAAAAAAATATAGTTGAGTATGCAAAAAATGTTTTGCAAAGTTCAAATAACAAAGTAGTTGAATATATAGAGTATGTTGAAGAGCTTGCTAAACGTGTGCAAAAACGTTGTCCTGAAATTCAATTACATTTTGATTTTTCTGCGCTAAGTGGTTATCGCTACCAAAATGGAGCCGTGTTTGCAGCTTATATATTTGGCCAAGGTGAGCAAATAGCTCGTGGTGGTCGTTATGACATGATTGGTGAAGCATTTGGCCGATCTCGTCCTGCTACAGGATTTAGTTTGGATTTAAAAGCACTTGCTAAGATTTCGCCTTATACAAATAAAATTATGCAAGGTATATTTGCGCCTAATGAGGATGATCAAGAGCTGCGCGAAAAAATATCTCAATTAAGGGAACAAGGTGAACGGGTTATTTGCGAATTACAAAATCAACAAGGCGATGCAGCAAGCATGCATTGTAATCGTGTTTTGAAAAAAGAAAATCAACAATGGGTAGTTAAGGAAATTAAGTAAAATAATTATGGCTAAAAGTGTAGTAATACTTGGGACTCAATGGGGTGATGAGGGTAAAGGTAAAATTGTCGACATGCTTACTGAAAAAGCAGACGCTGTAGTGCGTTTTCAAGGTGGACATAATGCTGGGCATACAATAGTTGTTAATGATCAGCAGACTATATTGCATTTAGTTCCTTCTGGAATATTAAGAGATCAAGTTGAATGTCTGATAGGAAATGGTGTGGTTTTAGCACCAGATGCATTGCAAGAAGAGATAACAATGCTAGAAAGCCAAGGCGTTCCCGTAGCTGAACGTTTACGTATTTCGCCTGCATGCCCACTAATTCTACCATACCACATCTTACTGGATCAGGCTCGTGAAAAGGCACGCGGTAAAGCTGCAATTGGTACAACAGGACGTGGCATTGGTCCGGCTTATGAAGATAAAGTTTCACGCCGAGGGTTACGTGTAGCAGATTTGTTTGATGAACAAAATTGTAATCAACGCCTAACAAGTATTATCGATTATCATAATTTTGCGCTAAAAGAATATTTCAAACATGACACTGCTGATTTAGAAGAAGTAAAAAATCTTTGCAGGCAATATGCTGAGATGTTAGCGCCACTAGTTACAGATGTATCCGCACGTATTCATGATCTACGAGAGAATAAAAAGAATATTTTATTTGAAGGAGCACAAGGAACTTTGCTGGATATTGATCATGGTACTTATCCTTTTGTGACATCTTCTAATACTACTGCGGGGGGTGCATGCACCGGTAGCGGTACGGGTCCAGGTGCGATCGAGCATGTGTTGGGAATTGTAAAAGCCTATACGACTCGAGTGGGCGGTGGTCCTTTCCCGACTGAATTATTTGATGATGTAGGCGAAGAGCTTGCTAGTCGTGGGAAAGAATTCGGTGCAACCACAGGTCGAGCAAGGCGTTGCGGTTGGTTAGATGCAGCTGCGTTACGTCGTGCTATGCAAATTAATGGTGTTACAGGGCTATGCATCACTAAATTAGATGTGTTAGATAATTTAGATAAGATAAAAATATGTACAAGTTATAATTATCAAAATCAAGCACTGCATTTGTCACCTATGGATGGCGGTGCGTTTGATAAATGTGAACCGGTCTATGAAGAGCATGAGGGTTGGCAACAATCTACACTGGGTGTTACAGAGTTCGATCAGCTTCCCAAACAAGCAAAAGATTATCTAAATCGTGTGCAGGAGTTACTTAATGTCCCCATTGATATCGTGTCTACAGGGCCAGACCGTGCACATAACATTATCTGCAACTCTATTTTTTAGCAACGTTAAAGTAATACGACTTGACCAGATGCCAGTTCAATATATCTCCGGTCGTATTGTAAATATCTAATCTTTGGCAGTTAAAAGTTTTTAGATAAACGCTTGTAAGTTGTTCTTTTAAGACCTGTTTGGTTTTGCTGTCAAGCTTTCCATACAATAGACTTACGTGAGGCATATACTTTTCGTTATTTTCGTGGGTTAAATTTTCTACTGCCTTCTTATAAAGATTTAATAAATCTGAGGTATTCTCAGCTAGAAGGTAAAAGTTACGAAAATAAGCCTCTGTATAGTCAATTTTCTGTAATGGGATGCCAAATTCATGCACTTGGTCAACAATCTTATTGCAGACTTGTTTTAAGGTGTCTAAATTCGTTGTTAGACCTGCAAGCAAAGTAATATGTGGAGGGAAAGCCTTAGTACGATAACGATGTGATAGATCAGAGATTATATTTGTAAAAGCATCAATTTGGTCTTGTGTTGGACGTAACCATAAAGAATAAGTAACTTCATTTTTTTTCATGACATTAAATAAACAAAACTTTTTGATTGTAGGTGGAGCAGGTTATATTGGCTCACATATGTCGTTAATGTTACATGAGCTGGGCCACCAGGTAACGGTTGTAGATAATTTATCTACTGGATATGTAGATGCAGTAATAGGAGCAGAATTAATCCAGGCTGATATACATGATTATCATAAAATAGATCAAATATTAAAGACCAAGAATATAGATATAGTGATGCATTTTGCAGCGCATATCGATGTAGGTGAGTCAGTTCGTGATCCATTTAAATATTACCGGAACAATGTAGTGGCCACACAAACATTACTGGAGTGTATGCTTGCTAATGGTGTAGATAATTTTGTGTTTTCTTCTACTGCAGCAATTTTTGGTGAGCCGGAATACGTGCCTATTGATGAAGCGCATCCTAAGTACCCTATTAACCCTTATGGGCATAGTAAGCTTATGGTAGAGCAAATGTTAGAGAACTATGATCACGCTTATGGACTTAAATCGATATGCTTGCGTTATTTTAATGCGGCAGGAGCGGATCCAAAAACCAGGTTAGGCGAAAGACATAATCCAGAGACCCATTTAATTCCATTAGTATTACAAGCGGCGTCGGGTCGGCGCGAATCTATCAGTATATTTGGTGATGATTACGATACATTCGATGGCACTTGTGTACGAGACTACATTCATATTCTTGATTTATGCCAAGCGCATCTACTTGCGACTGAATATATGCTGCAAGTAAAAACTAGTAACCGCTTTAATTTAGGTAATGGCAGTGGTTACACAGTGAAGCAGGTTATTGATACCGCAAAGGAAATTACTAATAAAAATATAAAAATTGAATATGTGCCTCGCAGGCCAGGGGACCCCGCAAAGTTAGTGGCAGATGCTGCTCTTGCCAATAAAACACTAAATTGGTCTACACAATATCCGGATTTAGAAGAAATTATACAGCATGCCTGGAAATGGGAGCTGAAACATTTTTGATTAACCATCATTAACAGATAATTGCTCTGTTTTGCATGGCCCTTCCTTATTTTTTACACAATTAGCTAGGGAATTTTTCTTTAATTTTACAGGTCTTAGTCTTACAGCACAGGTGGCATTTTTTATTAATTATTATTTCGCAAGGCCATTGTGTAAATAAAAATAAGTTATTAAACGTTATAAGTGAATTAGTACTAATTTATTTTTGAAGGGGTTAGCCATGTATAGAAGTTTAATATTATCCTTTATCCTTATTACAAGTGCATTTTTGAGTGGCTGTGCTACTTACCATACGCCAAGCAGGGAAACGCAAGGTGCCGTTGCTGGTGGTGTGATTGGAGGCCTGTTAGGTTCAACAATTGGTGATGGTCGTGGACAGGTTTGGGCCGCTGCAGCGGGCACACTAATCGGTTCTTTAGTGGGTAGTAATATCGGTCGCCAGCTCGATGAATTGGATCGACGTCGTGCAGGTTACACTTTAGAAACTGCGCGTACTGGTAGCTCGAAAGGATGGGTGAATCCTGATTCAGGGACTGAATATACCGTGACTCCAACACGGACGTATGACTCAGGTCATGGAACGCCTTGTCGTGAATTTACAATGGATGCAGAGGTCGGTGGTCGAGCCGAGCAAGTATATGGAACGGCTTGTCGTCAAGCTGATGGTAGTTGGAAGATGAGTGCATAATTAAGGAAGACAAGACATAAACAAGGAAGTTTAAAAGCCCCGCTTATGCGGGGCTTTTTGTATTCAGTCGATTAAATAATAACAAAATCTAGTTTGTATTTAATATTAGTTGTTTGGAATTCTTATGTGTATAAAGCATAGATAAAGAAGTAAAAGTGAAAATTATTTTAAAATTTCAAGCTAGACCACAACATGTAGATGCCTTGGAAAAAGCACTGAGAAGCATCATCGAACCTACACGAGCAACTAAAGGTTGCGTGCAATGTGATTTGCATCCTTCATTAGACCGTCGATTGGTGTTTTTCTTTGATCAGCTTTGGGAAAATCAGGAGATGTGGGAAAAGTATAAAGCATCTGACATGATGCAGGAGTTTGATAAGCTTACTGAAGGGATGATCGATATATTTAATTTATGTGTTGCTGAACATTAATAAAAAATAATCAATGTATTGGTATCATGGCATAGCCTTTTTTTTGATAGCCGATTTGAGATACAAAAGTATTTCCTACAGGTTTAATTTCAGGGATGATGTTTTTATTATCTATACCTAGTGTACGAGCAGCAATGGAACATGACTCCATTCGCACGCCTGGTTTATCGTTGAGTTTACGAATTAACTGTATCGCTTTCTCATGCGCCTCTTCTTCATCTAGATCAAGCTCTGGTGGTTCAGTAGTAATTAATTTCATTACACGTCCATGAAATAAAAAAACCATATCAGGTTTTACATCTTGTCTTACTAAATCCTCGTAAGTTTCATCAATTACTTCTAGTAAAAAAGAAAGTTTTTTTGGGCTGCTCACTGTTATATCCCATACAACTTTACCTTCATTTATTCCTTGTAATGCATCAGCATCACTTGGTTTTTCGGCAAATACAGGATTAGAAACTAAGAAAAATACAGTTAGTAGAATTAGTCTAATATGCTTAATACTCATTGATGTAGCTCTTATTCAACAATTTAATAAAGATAATACAGCTAGAGTTATTGTACTACGAGACTATGAGCTTAGTTAAATTGTGACAAAAGCCCTTATATTGCTTTACTTTTAAGTATTTGTAGGTGCTAATAAATCTTCGATAAAATGAGAGGTAAGTTCGTAGCGATTGGATAGATTTGCTTTCGAGTAAATTCCTGTGGCTTGCTGTCGTACAGACTTTTCTTTTACATTTCTGATGTCGGCAATTTCTTGCATTGAAAAACCTTTGATCAGCATTATTGCAATTTCTTTTTCAGTTTTGGTTAAATTCCAGCGGCTAAATTCATCATGAATGATTTCATTCAAATGTTTTTTCAAACGTTTCACTTCCTCCTGACTATTTGATACCGATGATGCCAGTTTTAATGCATGTCTTACTTCAAAAGCTAATGCTAGTGATATGGCAAGAAAAATACTGCCTTCAAGTAAAACATGAAAAAAAGCTTCGCCATTAATAACGAGATCGACATACAGGTCTTCTATAAAATAAATAGCCGATACAATCAAAACGATAATAGAGAGATAACCTTGCTTATTGCTTAATTCTGCAAAGCGGAAATTTATGATTTGTGAGACTAGGTCAATTTTTTTTGTATTTTTGTCTAGGGTTGTTGTCATATCCTTATCTACAGTCAAAATAAATGTGATTCCATGTGTTATTGGTCTAAGGATTGGGCTCATTGTGAGCGTATGTCTAATTGTAAGATTGTAACCTTAAATAAGCATTAGACATATGTCTATCCTGACTTGGACACTAGTCTGAGGCCTTTTCAAGCCGTCTTGATATAGATTGGTTCCACTTACATTTGTCTATTTATCGTGATCCAGAACAAGGATTACAGATGATTATGGGCTACGGCATAGCAGCTAATTACAGGATTGTATAAATCTATGTGGAATCGAAAATTGGGTCCTCTTTACCCCTTTATTTTTATATTTTCTCTGTTACTTGCTTTTTTGTCCACAGCAAGGCTGGTTCATACTTTTATTTTCTATGATCATTTAAATAGTTATTACCAATTAGTACCTATTTTGCTAAATGGAGCACGTATAGATTTGGTAGTGATGGCTTACTTTTTCTGTATTCCAATACTGTTGTATACCATTTTGTATGTCTTTTATAAGCCTGCCGCTAAGTATTTGAGCAAGAGCTTAATTTATTGGGCCGTGGCAATCAGTTTAATCATTATTTTTTTTGAACTGATAACCCCTTTCTACATGACGGAATATGGTGTGCGGCCCGAGCGTAAATTTTTTGAATATTTAACAGACCCTAAAGAAGTATTTTTGATGTTATGGGGTATGTATGGATTTTTATCTATTGTTATTTTAGCAATTTTAGCTGTAAGTGCACCGTTTATATATCGCCTTATACATAAGTCTTTTTTAAATTTAGGTGATTGGTCTATTCCAAAGTTCTTAGTCCTGTTTCCAGTTATTGTTCTAGTGTTGTTTATGTGTGCCCGATCTAGTTTTGATCATCGGCCCATTAATCCAAGTATGGTTGCGTTTACTGATGATGTGTTAGCAAATACTTTGCCACTCAATTCTTTGTATTCAGTCATGCATGCAGTATATCGGCTCAAGGATGAAGCCAATGCGAGTGATATATATGGAGATCTAGAAAGAGATGCAGTGTTTAAATATGTCCGTAATGAATATGAAGAACATAATTCACATCAATTTAATTCATCACCTAATTCTAATCCAGAAAAAAAGCACAAGAATTTGGTTATTATCCTGGAAGAGAGTCTGGGTGCAAGATTTGTAGAACGCTTGGGCGGTGAGGCTTTGACACCAAATTTAAATAAGCTGGCAGAACAGGGTTGGTGGTTTAATCATCTGTATGCAACGGGCACACGTTCTGTGCGCGGTATAGAGGCAGTTGTTACCGGTTTTTTACCCACTCCTGGTCGTAGCGTCGTGAAGTTATCCAACTCTCAATCAGGTTTTTTTACATTGGCATCATTATTACGTCAGTATGGTTATCAAAGTCAATTCTATTATGGTGGTAATGCACACTTCGATAATATGAAGGGTTTTTTTCTAGGCAATGGATTTCACAAAGTAATCGAACAAAAAGATTTTATAGATCCACAATACGTAGGTTCTTGGGGAGTTTCAGATGAGGATGTTTTCCAGCGCATGCATGAAGACTTGTTGCAGAATACTGTGCAGCCGCAATTTTTACTAGTATTAACAACCTCAAATCACACGCCTTTTGATTTTCCTGTAGATCAAGACGAGCATTACCAAAACCCTCTTAAGTCTCGTGAGAATGCTATTCGTTATGCAGATAAGGCGTTAGGTAAGTTTATTAATAAAGCAAAAAAAGCTAGTTATTGGGAACATACAAACTTTCTAATTGTTGCTGATCACGACCTGCGCGTGTCTGATTTTATTGTTAAGACAGACCCTCATCATCCAAAAAAGAATATTAAATATTTCCCTGTAGAGGGTTTTCATATACCGGGCTTAATTCTTGGTGGAGGTGTACAAGCTAAACAAATAGATACTGTAGCAAGTCAAATCGATTTGCCTCCCACTTTGCTTAGCATGCTTGCAATTAAGGCTAATCATCCAATGATTGGTACAGATTTAACTATGGTGGATGACTCCTATGTTGGACGGGCGATTATGCAATTTAATGACCATCAAGCCTATCTTAAGGGTGACTCATTAGTAGTATTAAGGCCTGGGCAGCCACCACTTAAAGGCAAATATATTAATAGTGTTTTCACACCAATGGATGATTCAAGTTTTGAAGGGTTGTCAAAAACTGCACTAGCCCATGCTCTATGGGCCAATATTATGTACAAGGATAAGTCTTATAACTAAGCACCTGAGATTTTATGAGCGGTGTTTAGTTTTAATTATTGTTAACCCATAACTTATATTTTCTGGCGCGTTGTGTTTGCTGGAAATCATTTTATATGTATTGATCCATAAATCACGTAATACTATGGGAGTAAAAACAGTCAAAATAACTACCTCAAGCTTAATTATTCTAACGGCTATCTTTCTTGTTTGTTTTGGGAATGTGACTTTTTTTACTAATGTAATTGAAGTTTATTCTTTTAATGTCAAAAATATTCCATTTATATCATCACTTATCATTATTCTTGTTTGTATAAACATTATTGTATTCTCGCTGATTTGTTATAAATACACAATAAAGGCAGTTCTTATAACTCTCCTCATAATATCTTCCGCTGCTAGCTACTTTATGGATACTTATAATGTAGTAATAGATCAGGAAATGATTGATAATATTTTTAAAACTGATGTTGCTGAGACATCAGATTTAATTAGCATAAAATTCATTCTATATTTTATATTGCTTGGTGTTTTACCTTCAGTATTTGTTTATAAAGCAAACATTCAATATAAAAAAATAAATAAAGAATTAATATCTAAATTAAAGCTATTGGCAGTATGTGTTGTGATTACACTATCTGTAATTATGGTTTTTGGAAAAAATTACGCCTCCTTTTTTCGTGAATACAAGTCATTGAGGTATTACACTAACCCTTCTTATTATTTGTATTCTTTAAGTAAGTACTTGAATGAGGTATTAAGAAATAATTCAATATTGCTGATAAAAATAGGATTGGATGCCAAGATACCTGTAACGGATGTAAATAGAGAATTAGTTATTTTTGTAGTAGGCGAGACAGCAAGAGCAGACCGATTTGAAATAAATGGATATGATAAAGAGACAAACCCATACTTAAAAAATGAAGATGTGCTTAGTTTTACAAACTTTTGGGCTTGTGGCACTTCAACAGCAGTCTCTGTACCTTGTATGTTCTCAATTTATAACAGTTCGCAATACGATAAGGGGAAAATGCAGTCGACTGAAAATGTTCTTGATGTGTTGCGGCATGCAGGAGTAAATGTACTTTGGCTAGACAATAACTCTAGTTCAAAGGGTGTCGCTTCAAGGGTGCCTTACGAAAGTTATAAGACATCTGAAAACAATCCAATTTGCGACATAGAATGCCGAGATGAGGGCATGCTGGTTAATCTGCAAACGTATATTGATACTCATCCTCAAGGGGATGTTTTTGTGGTTTTACATCAAATGGGTAATCATGGGCCTGCGTATTTTAAAAGATACCCTGCTACTTTTGAAAAATTTACACCTGTATGCAAAACAAATCAGTTAGAAGAATGCACTGAGGAACAAATCAGTAATACTTATGATAATGCCATTCTATACACAGACTATTTTTTATCTAAAACAATAGCATTATTAAAGCGTAATGATGCCCAGTTTGAATCCGTCTTGGTTTATGTAAGTGATCATGGCGAGTCCTTAGGCGAAAAGGGATTATACCTTCATGGTTTGCCAATGTTTATGGCGCCAAAAGAACAGCTCCATGTGCCAATGATAATGTGGTTTAGTGATAATTTTGATTATCTAGAGGAAATTGGTTTTAACGGACTAAGGGAAAAATTAGGTAATAAATACTCACATGATAATTTATTTCATACAATCTTAGGTTTGATGGAAGTAAGAACCAATGTTTATGATAAAAAAATGGACTTGATTGACTATAGTGATGTTGAATAGACAAATTATTTTTACACTTCTTCTTTTAGCCATATCAATTATACTATTTAATTATGTTGATATAGACATCTGGTTGCAAGACTCATTTTATAATTTTGAATTAAAAAAATGGATATTGGATAAAGATAACTATATTTTAAAATTCATATTTTATGATGGGATTAAAGCAATATACGTGATTGCTCTAATGACATTGCTTATAATATTACTATTTTTTTCTAATAGAGAAAGATTCCATGGCTATAAGCCGGGTATGTCAATTGTATTTCTATCTATGTTATTAGTGCCTTTAATCGTGGGTGCGCTTAAAGATGTCACCAATACGCCATGCCCTAAACACATCAGGCGCTATAATGGTAACTCTCCCTATATTACTGTGCTTAAACGCCATTCAGATAGTCCTTTGCAAGCGAAAAGATTTAGATGCTTTCCTGCCGGGCATGCAAGCGGTGGATTTGCGCTCATGTCATTAGTTTTTCTTTTTAAGAGTAGAAAAAATAGAATTTTATCTTTTATATTTGCAATGATAGTAGCTTGGCCCATTGGTGTGTATAAAATGTTAATAGGCGATCATTTTTTGAGTCACACAATTGTATCTATGTTGGTGGCCTGCTTGATTATTTTAGTTATTACAAAGTGTGCTAATTTATATTTTTCGAGAACTAAAACTGTCAATCAAAATTACTGACTACTTCTATTTGTGTTTAAAAATTTATTTGGAGAAATGATCTCGCCAGGTGAATCAAGGCTATATCCAGGAAGCATTTCAATCCCATTAGCGAAATCTTGAGTTTTAAAAATTGAAATTATTTCTTTGCCTAACTTAGAATTTATCCAATTTTTATCACATGCAAGCACGTACTGTTCATCTACAATGGGTATGAAGTCTAATTTAAAATTATGTGCTGCATATTCGATTCCAAAGCCCACATCTGCTTTTCCGCTTGCTATATGTGCTGCTACAGCAGCATGAGTAAACTCTTCATTTGCATAGCCAGAAATATCGGCAGATGAAATTTTTTCTAATACTAAAAATTCATCGAGAAGCACTCGAGTTCCTGCGACTGATTGGCGGTTAATAAGCTGAACATTAGGCTTGGTTAAGTCTTCAAAAGAGGTTATTTTTTTTGGATTACCATTTGCAACTATAAAGCCTTGTTTTCGGGTTACCATGTGAATGACAACATGCTTATGTTGATGTAAGTAAGGTGAATAAGCTTTGGCAACTTTTGCACGGATTACAGGGTGATATGCAAGATGTAAACCAGCTAAATCACAATCTTCTGCAGCGAGTGAGCGTATTGCTTCGACGCTTCCGGTAAATTTAATTCCTACATTATGTTTTGTATATTTTTGAATTAGCTCTGGTAACAAGGCGATGGCATAACCGTGGCTAGCATGAATACATAAGCTATTAGGTCCTTCGCCTAAGGCCTCATTGATTTCAGCATTTATCAAAGAAGTTAAAGTTTCTATTTGCGGCGTTAAGTGAGCTTCAATGAGCTGCTCCGCCCATACTAATTTTTTTTCTAACGGTGTTAGGGTGGTGCCGCGCTCTCGTTGCTGTAGGACTAGAGGGTGATTAAAGCGTTCATTCCATTTGTTAATGATGTTCCATGCATGGCGGTAAGAGATGCCGGCTGCATTTGCAGCATTTGTTAGCTTTCCATCAAACTCAATGTGTTTTAACAACAGCAATAGCGTTGGATCGATACGGTCGCTTGGTTCAAGACTAAATTCCCAAGAAGGGTACGTTTTTATTTTCACACTAATCTTTATAAAAAGATAATTTTATAAGAAAAATATTTCATATTTTTTAAATTTAATTTTTGTAATAGCATCTATATGGAATTGATTATACATATGAAAAATAAATATTAAATTAAATAAAATATGAAAATAAATACATATTTAAATATATATAAAGTAAATCTTGGATTCGCACTAACTCTTCTATTTTTATGTGGTGCTACGGTAGCACAAGATAATTTACAACCGCGGTTCATAGATAAAGCGATCTCGATGCCGGAATGGTTGTCAATACGCTTAGCCTATCGTGCTCGTTTTGAATCTTTAGAAAATCAGTTTCGAGCAGGTGGAAACAGCAACGATCAAATCTTAGTGCAACGCACGAATCTATTAACTGAGATTAAGCTTACTAACTGGAAATTTGGTTTGGAAATTATGGATTCAAGACAAGCTTACTCAGATCGATGCACGCCTTTAAATACAGGGCTTGTAAATCCCTTAGATGTATTGCAAGCGTATATGTATTGGGGCCGGTCAGGTTTATTTGGAACAAATTCTAAAGCATCTTTAAAAATTGGGTGTTTTACTATGGATGTTGGTAGTCGCCGTTTTGTAGCACGTAACCGCTTTTGTAATACGATTAATGCATTCACAGGTGTTGATGCAAAGTGGAGTGACCAGGATGGTCAAATGGTTAAGGCATTCTATACCTTGCCAGCACATCGAAGACCAACAGAATTTGAGAAGTTATTAGATAATGAAACAGAAGGTGATGATCTAGATGTAGAAGTAAAGTTTTGGGGGCTCTATTATGCTTTTCCCCAATCAACACCCGCAAACTGGGGCAGTAATGCGGAGCTATTTTATTTTAGCTTAGATGAAAAACGATACATATGATCGCGCAACGCGCAATCGAAATATTCATACTGTTGGGGGTCGTATTTATAAAAAGGCAGCGTTAAATGAATTTGATTATCAATTAGAAACAGTTGTCCAATTTGGTGATTCAGATCGGTTTATTGGGCAGCAATCAGAAATACGTTTGCGTTGGGATGTGATTCCTAAAAATATTCGCTTTGAAGCGGGTGCTGCATATTTGTTTAAAGAAAAATTTGCAAAAAATGCGCCAAACGTATCCGATGAGGGAGATCCTAACTACCTATATACACAATTAATCTTTTTGCTGTAACTCAGCATTTCCCCAGTAGTAGTTGATTAAAATTTTATCCAAGAGGTCGAATAATGAAAGCCCCATTTTATGTTTTTAAGATATTGATTATTTTCACATTTTTAACACAGGGCTATGCGGAAGATATATCGATACTTGTTCAGTCTACAACATCTACTCAAAACTCAGGATTATATGACTACCTTTTACCGCTCTATGAAAAAAAATCAGGAATAAATGTAAAAGTTGTAGCCGTTGGCACCGGGCAAGCGATTAAGAATGCGAGCAAAGGAGATGCCGATGTACTCCTCGTGCATTCCAAAAAGGACGAAGAAAAATTTGTTGATAATGGTTATGGGGTCGAGCGTTTTGATCTGATGTATAACGATTTCGTAATCATAGGCCCAAATAATGATCCTGCAAAAATTAAAGAAAGTAAAAGCGCAGTTACTGCATTTAAAAAAATTGCGTTAGCCAAAGCAACTTTTGTCTCACGAGGAGATGATAGTGGCACACATAAGAAAGAATTGAGTATCTGGAAAGAATCAGGAATTAGCCCCCAATCTGTAAGTGGTTCTTGGTATAGGGAAGCAGGCTCCGGGATGGGGGCGACATTAAATACAGCAGTAGGTATGAGAGCTTATACACTCGCTGACCGTGCTACCTGGATCAGCTTTGCTAATAAAGGAAATTTTACAATCCTAACTGAGGATGATCCAACACTATTTAATCAGTATGGAGTAATTGTCGTAAACCCTAAAAAATATCCGCATGTGAAGTATCAATTGGCAAATAATTTTGTTGATTGGTTGTTAAGTAAAGAAGGTCAACAGGCAATTGCTAATTTTACAGTTAATTCTCAGCAACTATTTTATCCCAATGCTAAAGAAAAATATGCAATCAAAAAAAGTAATATCCATTGAGCGTTAATCTATACAATATATTGTGATACAGAGCATAATAAAAATGTATTAAAATAGGTACTTTAATATTAGCAATTGAAGCAAACCAATATGCAACTCAATGAATATGGATATGGTATAGATGACAACTCTTATATTGCGGCTGGTGGATTAAGTGGCATAACTCGTCTCGTAGATGATTTTTATGACAACATGGATGTTTTTCCAGAAGCAAAGAAAATTAGAGTAATGCATCCGCAAGACCTAACTGAATCGCGCAAAAAATTAGTATATTTTCTTAGCGGCTGGCTTGGTGGCCCAAGGCTTTATGCACAACATTATGGTGGCATAAGTATCCCTGGTGCACATCAACACTTGAACATTGGTGATGAAGAGCGTGACGCATGGCTTTATTGCATGCAAAAAGCTATAGATATCCAACCATATGAACAATCTTTCAAAGAATATCTATTTGCTCAGTTAAAAATTCCTGCCGAACGAGTCAGGCAAATTTGTTCACAAAACTTTCCTAACAAGAGCACAAATTATTTTAATTAAAGAAAGAGTAAATAAACTCTTTATTTAATAATTAAAGATGCTAGAAGCTAAATTTGTATCGATGTAAAAGAGGATAAGCCCTATATTCGAATAACAATATAGCTATTTTATAAATAGAGATTGTTATTTGAGTTAGAATTTTCTAAAAATATATGTGATTAAGTTATTTAGACTCTTTAGCTAAGGAAGTATAAAACTAGTCAGTTGAGTAAAATACTCTTAGCTCTCAACTAGGATTTTTTGTTCTATCTCCACACTGGCCAATTGACCTTCATGTTGAATATTTCTTTCAGGCCTAATACTGATAGTTTGCATAATAGCTAAAGTAATACCTACTACGAATAAACCAATAATGATTAAGTTAGTAATTAGTAATTGGAAGTGATTGATTCAATTATCCCCTTATTCTTTATAGATAGCATTGGCGAATAGTCAAGCTATGGTTTAAAAAAGCAACTATTGAATCACAGCCGCTAGTGCAAAAATACATCTTATTTAATAAGGCAATAATCTTTATAGTTATTTATGTAACACTAGTACATTAGTAGGATTCTGAAATGGCTTCGTAGTTTATGGTCATAAGATAAAATGTTTCGGTTAAAATACAAAACACATAATATTTAGTTAAATGACAGGGGCGCATTCCTGTAGCTTTATACAGATTTCAAAGAATACAAATAAAACAGAATTTAGCCAGTTTTATACTTTCTTGAATCAGTGCTTGTGCCTGCTTCAATAGTTGTTACTCTTGTCTATGCAAGAGTTCAAATCTGTATAATTGTTTAAGTCTATTATCTTTATTAGGTAGTGCTGGCAGCAATACTTTTAGCGGCTATTTAATCAAAAGCCTTTTATAAAAGTTGCTTTACTCACTTGTTATGAGTGATTAAATGCTAATTTCTAAAATTACTAACGATTATATAAAGCATTACTATCGCCATTAAAATATATGTTCCTAAATATAAGAGGCTATTTGTAGCTGAATAATCAAATTGCATGCTTGTCTCCTTGTAGTCCAAATTTTGAAATTGGGACAATTGTCATTTATCAGTAACAGCTGTATTTGCAGCTGGTGTAATTTAATTTTTCTGGATTTGGACTGATTGGAAGCGTAGGGAGTGAAGCTACAAGCAGGTGTGGAGTTTCAGTATTACGCCGCCTAACAGGCGGTTCCTGATAATGTTAAATATAAGACATACCCTACAGGTCTGTCATGCTAAAAGCAATAAATTTGGATGCCATAAAAGCGTTATTCAATCTTGAAAACTGTTAAAGTTAGAATGATTTTTTAATAAAATTAAGTTGTATTGTGAAAACTATTGCTATTTTTGTGGATGTGCAAAACATTTATTATACCACACGTCAGATGTATAACCGGCAATTTAATTACAAAAAATTTTGGCAGTTAATTAGTGCAAAAGGAAATGTCATATCAGCAATTGCTTATGCAATTGATCGTGGTGATAAAAAACAACAAAAATTTCAAAATACATTAAAGCAAATTGGATTCACGATAAAACTCAAACCATACATTCAACGTAGTGATGGTTCCGCTAAAGGGGATTGGGATGTTGGTATCGCTATAGATGTTATGGAAATTGCCAAAAACGTTGATACTGTAGCTCTATTATCCGGTGATGGGGATTTCGATATATTATTGGAAAAAATCAAAAAAGATTACGACACTATCGCTGAAGTCTATAGTGTTCCGGGACTGACCGCTCAATCTCTAATCAATGTTGCCAGTATTTATCATCCTATTGAAGAAGACTTATTACTATAAGAATTAGTGAGGTTTGATTATAAACATTGAATGATCTCTGCATGCAACGATGTAAATAAATGCGAGCCTTTTATTGACAAGGTAATTAATCCTCATAGAGTTTAGTAAATTGTGTTAGACCAAAGGTCTGTACATTTTTTTAATGTACAAGAGCTTGGTGCCGAGGAGAGGACTTGAACCAAGTAAGAATGATAATAATTAATTTGATGAAAATAACTAGAATTTGCACTTATGTAAATGGAGGTAGGTCGTGTTTTCGAACTACAACATGGTCCTTAACATGGTCCTTTAGGGCCATTGTTGTGGTGCCGAGGAGAGGACTTGAACCAAGTAAGAATGATAATAATTAATTTGATGAAAATAACTAGAATTTGCACTTATGTAAATGGAGGTAGGTCGTGTTTTCGAACTACAACATGGTCCTTTAGGGCCATTGTTGTGGTGCCGAGGAGAGGACTTGAACCAAGTAAGAATGATAATAATTAATTTGATGAAAATAACTAGAATTTGCACTTATGTAAATGGAGGTAGGTCGTGTTTTCGAGCTACAACATGGTCCTTTAGGGCCATTGTTGTGGTGCCGAGGAGAGGACTTGAACCTCCATGGGATTACTCCCACTAGCACCTGAAGCTAGCGCGTCTACCAATTTCGCCACCTCGGCATTTCGGCGATATACTGATTTAACCTATAAACCAGAAAGAGAGGACTCTAACGAAGCGTAACTTATTTTGTCAATGAAGCTCCTGCTGTCTTAATCCTTAATCGTTTTTATTAGGTTTTAGTTTACTTATATAAAGAGTAAAGTGCGTTTTCCATGACTCGCAAGAACAAGAAAAAATTAAATGACCCTTATGCCAAACGTGAGGCAGCAAGGTATGAGCGCCCGATAGCAAGTAGAGAGCTTATTCTTAAAATTTTAGAAGATAGTGATGGCCCATTGCCATTGGGTGCATTGCATAAAGCATTAGATATAAATTCTGATGAGGTGGTTGATGCTTTGGCTCGTCGTTTGGGTGCGATGGAGCGCGATGGGCAAATTATTCGCAACCGGCAGAATCATTATTTACCCATTTCTAAAGTTGACTTAGTGCGTGGTCGAGTGATGGGTCATCCGGAAGGGTTTGGGTTTTTAATTCCAGATGAAGGTGGTGAAGATCTTTTTCTATCCCCATTTGAAATGCGGACTTTAATGCATGGCGATCGTGCCATTGTTCGTCCTGCAGGGAAGTCTAAGCGTGGCAAAATCCAAGGTAAATTGATTGAAATTATTGAACGCCATAATAAGCAGATTGTTGGCCGCTATTACAAAGAATCAGGTATTGGTTTTGTAGTACCAGATAACAAACGCTTGAATCAGGATGTAATGATTCCTGCTGATCAATCTAATGGTGCATCTAATGGTCAATTTGTAGTTGCTGCAATTGTTGAACAGCCTAATAAGTCACGACAGCCAATTGGTAAAGTCACCGAAGTGTTAGGAGATCATCTGGCTCCAGGTATGGAAATCGATGTTGCTATTCGTTCTTATGATCTTCCTTACAAATGGCCCCAACAAGTATTAGAAGAGGCAGATCAATTTAGTGAAGATTCTATACAGCAACAACTAAGTAATCGTAAAGATTTACGTAAATATGCATTTGTAACCATTGATGGCAGTGATGCAAAAGATTTTGATGATGCAGTGTATTGCGAGCCACGTGAAAATGGTTGGCGTTTGTGGGTAGCGATTGCAGATGTTTCGCATTATGTGCAAATAGATTCAGCTCTAGACCAAGAAGCGCGTAAACGTGGCACTTCAGTTTATTTTCCTGAACGTGTAATTCCCATGTTGCCTGAACAACTCTCTAATGGGTTGTGCTCTCTTAAACCAGAAGTAGATCGACTTTGTATGGTTTGCGAGATGTTTATTTCAAAGGAAGGAGAGATAAAAAGTCATACTTTTTATGACGCGATCATGCGTTCCGCTGCACGGCTTACTTATGATGAAGTACAGCAGATATTATATGAAAAAGATAAACACGTACGTGAAAAATGCCAACATTTATTATTAGACTTAGAACATTTACAAAAAGTATATAACGCTTTACGCAAGCAGCGAAAAAAACGTGGTGCTATTGATTTTGAGACTAAAGAAAGTGTTTTTCATTTTGATGAAAATAAAAAAATAAAAGCGATTTTGCCAAGAGAACGCAAGCAGGCACATATGATTATTGAAGAGTGCATGATAAGTGCAAATGTTGCTGCGGCAAAATTTATAACCAAGCGAAAGTTGCCAACCTTATACCGAGTGCATGATGGGCCAACCGATGAAAAGCAAAGAGATTTGCGAGAATTTCTACAGTCTTTGGGTGTGGGTTTTACCAAGGCAAATAAAATCAAGCCAAGTGATTATGTGGCCGTAATTAAAAAAATCGCACATCGTAAAGATAAGGAAATAATTGAAATGATGTTATTGCGTTCTATGGCGCAAGCTGTATACAGCCCTGAAAATATTGGTCATTTTGGCTTAGCACTACCATTGTATGCACATTTCACTTCTCCAATCCGTCGTTATCCCGATTTAATTGTACATCGTACAATTCGCCATTTATTGACTGAAAAAAATAAAAATACTTTTTTTTGTTCACAAAACGATTTGCTTATTCTAGGCGAAGAATGCTCAATGTGCGAACGCCGTGCAGATGATGCCACACGTGATGTAGATGCGTGGCTTAAATGTGAATTCATGTTGGATAAGTTGGGCCATAAGTTTACTGGGGTCATTAATTCTGTTACTGCATTTGGTTTTTTTGTGACACTTGATGAGGTATTTATAGAAGGCTTGGTGCATGTCACCGCATTAAGAAATGATTATTATCATTTCGATGAGCAGTCACACTGCTTATTTGGTGAAAAAAGTAAAAAACGATATAGTTTGGGTGATGCCGTTAATGTAGTTGTTGCTCGTGTCGGCTTAGATGAAAGAAAAATTGATTTTGTTTTAGATGAGCCTTTTGATAAAAGAGGCAGAAGAGATAAAAGATCAAGAAAACGTAAAAAACGTTAGTCTGTTCTATAGTGAAAAATATTGTATACGGTTTGCATAGTTGTCTTGCTGCTATTCAGCAAAAACCTTTTCATATAAAAGAAGTATGCATGTTGCAAGCACGTAATGATAAACGTATGCAACAAATTCAAACTGAGGTTCAAAGTAAACAAATCACACTTAGAGTTATAGATAAAAGAGAAATTGAAAGTATTTGTGGTAATGCTAGTCATCAAGGTGTGGTAGTTATCTATAAAAACCAGCCAACGACAAGTGAAGCAGGTTTGCTAGAATTTTGTGCGCAAGCACAGTCACCATTGTTATTGCTAGTACTCGATCAAATAGTGGATCCGCATAATCTTGGTGCATGTTTGCGAACGGCAGAAGCAGCAGGTGTAAATGCAGTAATTTGTTCCGATAGAAAATCTGCTTCGTTGACATCAGTTGTGCATAAAGTTTCTTGTGGTGCAGCAGAACGTGTACCGTTGGTAGTTGCAAAGAATTTGGTTCGTTATTTAAAAGAATTAAAACAATTAGGTATTTGGATTTATGGTACTCAACCAGATGCCGTGAAGCTGATCTACGCAGCTGATTTTACCCGTTCGGTAGCGTTAGTCATCGGTGCTGAGTCAACTGGTATGCGTCGGCTTACTGCTCAAACCTGTGATGAATTATTAGCAATGCCAATGTCAGGAGAAATGGCAAGCCTTAATGCTTCAGTAGCCACAGGCGTGGGACTATTTGAAGCCGTTCGTCAACGATCTGGTTTTAAATAGCCAGTATTTATAGGGTTGGAGATGCCCAGGTTGCCTGATAGCATCACTTCACGTAGACTGCGCGCCTCAAAAAATACAACTAACTCCTTGCTTCACTGAAGACTAAATTTGTTTATCAGGAGGCATTAACCCATAGGGAGATACAAAATGCGTCATTATGAAATAGTGTTTCTGGTGCATCCAGACCAGAGTGATCAAGTGCCTGCTATGATAGAGCGTTACCGTACTATCATTGAGGGACAAGGTAGCGGAAAGATCCATAGGCTAGAAGACTGGGGTCGATTACAACTCTCATATCCAATACAAAAAGTTCATAAAGCTCATTACGTGCTCATGAATATTGAGTGTGATCAAGATGTTCTGAATGAAATGAGCAGTGCATTTCGATTTAACGATGCTGTGATTCGCAACATGGTCGTCGCGATGAAAAAAGTAGTAACTGAAGCTTCACCAATGATGAAGATCATCGAAAAAGAAAATGCAGAAAGTGAAAAGCAAAGTGCATTAAAAGATTCGCAATCATCTGAAGATGAAAATAGTGAAGTCGAAGAAGAAGTTGATGAAAAAGAGACTGCCTTATCGACAGAAAAAGAAAACCAGGAGCTCACTGACCAAGATGTAGCGGAAGAAGCTGCTCAAGACTAGTGCATAGTAATGAATTAAGAGGAATTTAATATGGCACACTATTTCCGAAGAAGAAGATATTGTCGTTTTACAGAAGAAGGCATAGAAGAGATCGACTATAAAGATGTCGAATTATTAAAAGATTTCATCACTGAGACAGGCAAGATTGTTCCTAGTCGGGTAACAGGAACCAAGGCAAAGTATCAACGGCAACTATCGACAGCGATTAAGCGGGCGCGTTATGTTGCTTTATTGCCATATAGTGATCAGCACTGATTCGTTATCAAATAAGTTGAGCATAATTTAGTCAGCCATGCGTTCACTGGCTCGTTACATATTAGCCGGTCCAATGCAAGCCAGTTTAGTGGTATTTGGTTTTGGCCTATTGTCATTCCCTTTCCCTGTATTTCTTGTCTTAAGTTCGGCGGCACTCGTTTTAGTGGCTTTGCAATTGGGCATAAAGCAAGGCTTAAGTGTATTGGCTATATGTTCGATATTGATCAGTGTTGGTGCTTATTTTGTATTTGCAAAAATTGCGTTAACACCAATAATTGCTTGGCTATCTGCATTAGTAGTGACATCTGTATATCGGAATTCACAGTCCCTTAATCTAACCATGCAGTTAATCACAGTATTTGGATTGGTTGTAGTTGTGTTGATATCTATTTTAATTCCAGATCTACAAAATCAATGGCTTAAGCTTTTCCAAACTATTTTTGAGGCTGCAAAACAGGATCCATCATTTAACACAATGCTTGAGAATGCACATTTAAGCTATGAGAAAATAGGCAAGTATTTGCCCATATTGGCATCCATAATTACAGGTGGTTTAGTAAGTGTGTATTTATTTGCTTTAAGCGCAACGCTATTCTTAGGACGATGGTGGCAAGGGACATATACAAATATCCAGATGTTTCGTAAGGAGTTTATAGCTTTGCGACTTGGCAAAGTGTTGGCTATATTAGCAGTACTGTTATTAGTTGCAGCATTGACGGTAAAACATGCAATTCTGTGGCAGTTAGCCATCGTATGCCTTGGCATGTTTTCATTGCAGGGTTTAGCGAACATGCATGCCTTTTTAGGGCAATTGTCCAGTCCTATGTTTGGGTTTATTGCAGTTTATGGTTTGCTTTTAATTGCAATTCCACAAATGGTAATGGTTTTATCAGCATTGGGTATAGTAGATGCGTTTATAAATTTTCGAACAAGGTTTATTAAATCCAATACATAAATAAATAGAATATTAATTAACATAAATCATAAAGAGAAATAAGATGGAAGTTATTTTACTTACAAAAATTGATAACCTTGGTGACCTTGGTGAAAAAGTTAAAGTCCAGCCAGGTTATGCGCGTAATTTTTTAATTCCAACAGGCAAGGCAAAGTTTGCTACAGCAGAAAATATTGCCGAATTTGAAGCGCGTCGTGCAGAACTAGAAAAAGTTGCAGCAGATTCATTGGCAGCAGCAGAAGCTCGAAAAGCAGCACTAGACGACTTTACAGTTACTATCACTGCAAAATTAGCAAGTGAAGATAAACTATATGGTTCAATCGGGACAGTTGAAATTGCTAATGCATTGAATGAAGCAGGGAAAGAAGTTGAAAAGAAAGAAATACGCCTACCTTCTGGTGCATTTAGACAGGCGGGAGAATATAAAGTTGATATACATTTACATACAGATGTGAATGCAAGCATAAATTTAGAGATAATTGGGGAAGAATAGTAGTTTCACGATTATTAAATTAATTTTCTAAGCAGGAATTGTGGCAGAATTAACGACTATCGGTACTAATTATAGTGCTACCAATACTGAAAATTTGCGAACCCCTCCATATTCTTTGGAGGCGGAGCAAGCAGTAATTGGTGGATTACTACTGGATAATTCTGCTTGGGACAAAATTGCCGATAAGCTTACCGAAGAAGATTTCCATTTATTTGATCATCGCCTAATTTTTCGTACCATTAATGAATTGGTAGAAAAACATCAACCCTTTGATGTGCTCACCTTATCCGATTTGTTACGTCAGAAAAGTGAAATCAAGGATACTAATATTTTGGCGTACTTAGGTAGTCTTGCTAATGATATTCCCAGTGCAGCAAATATCAATGCGTATGCCGGCATTGTAAGAGAAAAATCAGTTTTACGTCAGCTGGTACAAGTAGGAACCGAAATCGCGACCAGTGGCTATTCACAAGAAGGTAAAGAGATTGATGAACTATTGGATGATGCGGAACGTAAAATTTTTCAAATAACAGATCATAGCGCACAAGCGGGGCAAGGCTTTGTAGATATCAAAGCGTTGTTGAAAACAACTGTTGAACAAATCGATGAGCTGTTTGAGCGTGACAACCACATAACGGGGATCCCAAGTGGTTTCGACGAGTTTGATGAAAAGACTGCTGGGCTCCAAGATGGGGAGCTGATAATTGTTGCGGGACGGCCTTCTATGGGTAAAACCAGTTTTGCGATGAATATTGTGGAGTATGCAGCATTACGTAACCAGTCCAGTGTGGCGATTTTCAGTATGGAAATGCCAGCTCGTTCATTGACTATGCGCATGCTGTCTTCCATGGGGCGTATAGATCAACAACGTGTGCGTACCGGTAAGTTAACAGATGATGATTGGCCACGTTTAACGAGTGCAGTCTCCATGTTATCTGAAGCAAATTTATTTATCGATGACTCTGCTGCACTTTCCCCAACAGAATTACGGGCGCGTGCCAGACGTTTAAAAAGAGAACATGGCCTATCTTTAATAATAGTTGATTATTTGCAACTCATGAAAATTAGTGGCACAGCTGAAAATCGTGCCACTGAAATTTCAGAAATTTCACGATCACTAAAAGCACTTGCCAAAGAGCTTGGTGTGCCTGTAATTGCATTATCACAATTAAATCGTAGTTTGGAACAACGCACAGATAAACGACCAGTCATGTCAGATTTGCGTGAATCTGGTGCAATTGAACAAGATGCAGATTTAATCGTATTTATTTATCGTGATGAGGTATATAACGAAGACTCTCCTGATCAAGGTACTGCAGAAATCATTGTTAGTAAACAACGTAACGGACCTATTTTTAAAACTAGACTTACCTTCTTAGGTCAATTTACTCGTTTCGAAAACTATGTACCTGAGTTTTCAAATTATGCTCCTGACATATCAAACAGTGAGAGCTTTACATGAGGCGAGCGGCGTACGCGCTGATAAACCTTTCCAACCTTAAACATAATCTTTCTATCGCTAGAAAGGTAGTAAGTCGTTCTAAAATTATGGCCGTTGTGAAAGCAGATGCCTATGGCCATGGTGTATTGAAAATTTGTAAAAGCATATCCGATGTAGATGCCTTTTCTGTTGCTTGTGTTAATGAGGCGATGGAGCTACGAGAAAGTAATATCGACAAGCCAATTTTGGCCTTACAAGGGTTTACCACAGCAGAAGAATTGCAGTTGGCAATTGCGCATAAAATCCAAGTCGTAATTCATCAAGCAGAACAGATTAAGATATTGCAAACAATTTCGTCCGCTGGGTTGTTAGATGTGTATGTAAAGGTTGATACAGGTATGCATAGGCTTGGTTTTGAACCGCAACAATTTAAAAAAGTAATCTCTGAGCTAACAGCCATATTACATCCAAATTCTAATGTGAATGTAATGACACACCTGGCTTGTGCAGATGAAGTTAATAATCCAGTTACACAACAGCAACTAGAGTTATTTGACCACACCCTTAAGGGTCAGATATATCAGCAAAGTATTGCCAATTCTGCAGCTATACTGGCATGGCCCGATTCACATCGTGATTGGGTACGACCAGGATTGATGCTATACGGTCTAAACCCGCTTAACAGTGATATTGATTCTGCGCTGCCGGTAAATTTACAACCTGTAATGAGTCTGCGTGCACCTTTAATAGCTGTAAAGTCGTGTAAACAGGGAGAAAGAATTGGTTATGGTGGTGATTATTGCTGCCCTCATGATATGGTCGTAGGTATTGTCGCAGCCGGTTATGCAGACGGATATCCACGACATTTAATGAATATGCCGAATTGCTCAGTCCATGGTGAACTGGCTCCTATCGTAGGTCGTGTCTCGATGGATATGGTCACTGTAGATATGACAGGTATAGATGCACAAATAGGGGACGAAGTGGAGCTTTGGGGCAATAATATATCCGTAACTGAAATTGCCAATAATGCAGAGACTATTAGTTACGAATTACTATGTGCTGCGGGTAATGCTGTATATCGAAAATATATTGAATGAGGCGGTGTAATATGGAAAAAGTTTGGCTTAACAGTTATCCGCAAGGTGTTTCAGAAAATGTTAATTTAGACCGTTACCAATCTCTGGCTCAGATGTTTGATGAGAGTGCTGAGCGTTATAGCCATTTGCCCGCATTTGCAAATATGGGAACGAGCTTAAGTTATTCAGAACTTAACATCGAGAGTTTTAACTTTGCGGCTTATTTGCAAGTAGAGTTAGGTTTACAGAAAGGTGAACGCGTCGCCATTATGTTGCCAAATCTTTTGCAGTTTCCAGTAGCCATGTTTGGCGTATTGCGTGCTGGTTTAGTAGCAGTTGATGTCAACCCTTTATACACTTCTCGTGAGTTGGGGCATTATTTAAAAGATTCTGGTGCAAAGGTCATCATTATTTTAGAAAATTTTGCTGATGTGCTTGCTGAAATAATTGCAGAGACTGAAGTTGAGCATGTAATTCTCACACGTGTAGGCGATATGCTTGGCTTTCCTAAGTCAGCAATAGTTAATTTTGTGTTGAAATATGTACAACATAAAATTCCTAAATATAAATTAGATAATGTTATTCCTTTTAAAGAAGTGCTTGCAGTTGGGCAACAGAGGCAGCTTACTAAACCGAATCTTAGCAAAGATGACTTAGCATTTTTACAATTTACTGGCGGTACAACTGGTCTTGCAAAAGGTGCGATGCTGACACATGGTAATTTACTTGCCAATGTAGCTCAGGCCGAAATGTGGTTTAAGCCAGTTTTGGAAGAAAAAAATGAAATCGTGATTACAGCATTACCGCTGTATCATATCTTTTCTTTAACAGCGAATTGTTTTTTGTTTACTCATGTTGGCGGATTAAATTATTTAATTACCAATCCGCGCGATATGAAAGGCTTTGTCAAAGAACTGAGTAAAATTAAGTTTTCAATTTTTACAGGGGTAAATACCTTATTTAATGGTTTATTAAATACAGATGGGTTCGCAGATTTAGATTTTTCACATCTCAAAGTGACGTTAGGTGGTGGTATGGCAGTGCAAGAATCTGTTGCTGAAGAATGGCATCAAGTTACGGGTTGTGTTTTGGCGGAAGCGTACGGTTTAACGGAAGCCTCGCCTGCTGTTACGATTAATCCTGTAAATTTAGAAAAATATAATGGCACGATAGGGCTACCCATTCCTAATACTGAAATTTCTATTCAAGATGATGAAGGTAATCACCTCGGCATAGAAGAAGCAGGTGAACTTTGTGTGCGAGGACCTCAGGTTATGAAAGGATATTGGAATCGTCCTGAAGAAACCAAAGCGGTGTTAAGTGATGACGGTTGGTTGCGTACTGGTGATATTGCTATGGTGGATGAAAAAGGCTTCGTAAGGATTGTCGATCGTAAGAAAGATATGATTTTGGTGTCAGGTTTTAATGTATATCCGAATGAAATAGAAAATGTCGTGGCTGCGCATACTGGGGTACTGGAAGTTGCTGCAGTGGGTGTGGATGATGAAGAATCTGGTGAGGTCGTTAAATTGTTCATTGTCAAAAAAGACCCTGCTTTGACAGAAGAAGACGTTTTAGAGCATTGCAAAGACCGATTAACACGTTATAAATGGCCTAAACACATCGAATTTCGAGAGGAATTACCTAAAACTAATGTCGGTAAAATTCTGCGTCGTGCCTTGAGGGATGGACAATAAAAGTGCTTAACTTGGTACCAATTGCATAGATTTCCCAATTAATTTTGAGGGAATTAGCAAAATGTGACGTAGTTCCGTTGATCCGGTCTTCTATATCTATGACTATATCAATGTATAAATTTCTTAAATTGCCCTTATAGGAAGAAGGCATGCAGGAGTTGGTAAAGTTTTGAACTCATACGAGCAAACAGAAGACGCTAAAGATGCACAGTTAGCAATCGAGCGTCGTGATCGTCGTGATCGTCGTCAGCCTTCGCTGAAAGGATTTTTCTACGGTCTCTTTCGTGCACGACGCAGAGGTCCACGTCGTGCTGAAAATTATTTAAGTCACTATTCAGATTGGTACGATGTAAAGCTATTAGTTTTATCTCTTAGCTTACTTTTGCTGTCTTGTTTGGATGCTGCCATGACAATGAAATTATTGTCTTTAGGTGCAGTTGAACTGAATCCTATTATGGATGAGTTATTGAAACAGGGGACTAAATATTTTGTGGGCATTAAAATTACCGTTACGGCACTTTGTATTATTGTTTTAGTCGCACATAATCGGTTTAAGATTTTTAATTTAATACGTGTAGATGTGGTTTTGCTAACAGCAGTATTTATCTACCTTGGTTTAGTGACGTACGAATTTTATCTGTTTACACTTGACGTATCGCCACTCTAGTTAGTATTTGTTTAGTGTAAGCTTGCGTTGGATTCTTTGCGTAATTTAGAGAGCTGTTTTTTCCAAAGGTTTATATTTCTGGGGCTAATACCTTTTTCTACACTATCCAGCCATTGGTCATGACAGCACATAACAAGTTCTAAGCCATCGTCTGTAAAGTCAGACAGCTTCATTTCAAAGCTTTGCCAGTCTTCAATGCTCTTAGGCAGTTTTTTCTTAAATAGTTTGCTTTCAATTAAAAAGCCAAGTAATGGTTCGTAGCGGGTCTTAAATTTTTTCACTGCATCCATTTGCGAGGTGCTGTCCATGTCACCGTAGATGTACCACTTGCACGAATCAATTATAAACTCTTTCATCGGGCATCCTTTTATAAGTGTTATTTCCTAATAGTGTTGTAATCTAATTCTATGTAAGAACTCTAAGTGTATTGTTGTTGCAATTAACGTACAGATTCAATAACTAAAGTAAGCAAGTCATCTGAGATTAATAACCACTTATCAAATTTGGAAATATAACAGGCTAAATCTCAACAATTACTACATTAAAGTAATGTGCATAAATTTGTAAGGCGATATCTTTGGCTTGTCCTAAATGTTCGGCTAAAGCTAGATCTATGCCGCGAAAATTAAATCCATCTGTATTATTCGAATGACTAAAATCTGCATGTAAAGGTGATTCTTTATTGTTTAGTAAGAATATTTTAGCTATGGAGTTTTCAACTGGTATATCAAGCGCAAGATAATCATAATTTGAATGATGATATTCAGCATGTTGTTTTGCAGCTAATGTGATGTCGTCAAAACGAGCTGATAAAATAGAGCCTTGTTGTTCGCCAAGTAACTTATCTAGCTGTACACTTTGTATATCTAGAATTTCTTTTCCATATGGACTGCCAAGTTCGCTAATAGCAAAAACATAAAAAACATAAAGTTGGTATAACCTTATTGAGTTTTGAAAAATAGGTAAAAAAGCAGGTGGATTGCTGCCATCTTTTTTTAGTGAATAGTTAAATGGTTTTAAATTATTTACTAGCAAGTGAAGCGGATAATTTGCAACTTCCTTGATGGAACGTACTTCGCTTTGTACATTATCATCTAAGTCTAAATGGTATTCCTGCAAACTGTTTGAAGCCGAAGTGTTACGGTTTGCAACTTCATTAGCGGTCAGTCCCCATAAATCAGGATAATCTTCAATGGCTATAGTCTGCGTTTGGCTCTGGTCCAATCAAAATCCTTGTAAGCATTGTGCTAGCCTTAATTTTAGGACTGAGACTAATGCACTGCCATAATTGCGAGATCACAAGGCATAACTAATTGATGGATGGATTTGGCCTTCTGAATTTAGCCATTTAGGGGTAAAAATCAGCAATTTATTTTGTTAATTATTGCTAGACTATAGCAAATCACAGAGACGATCTGATCAATTTAAGTGTAAAATAATGCGAATTTAATTTATGGGGCGCATGTGGATTAGCCACTGTAATAAGAATATGACTACAGCAAAAACCTCTGCATCAACTGCCAAAGCTGCAGATACCGATTCCGCAAAATCTAAGGGAGCAAATGGCAATGCAATGGATAAACAAATATCCAATGAGTTGAGCAAGCTGGATCAAATTAGAGACATGTTGTTTGGTGAACAGGTCTCTGCATTGCATGAACAGTTTAAATTATTAGATAAGAACCTAAACAAAAATATTTCTGCTTTGTATGATGAAATGAAATCATCAATTGCTGATTTAAGGCAGAGTATTGAAAAAGATTTAGATAAGTTGCAAAAGCGTGTCAGTTCTGAAGAAGAGCAACGGGCAGGTCAGGACGAAGAACTCAATACAGCTATTGCAAATATCAATTCAGATATTCTTACTAAGATTGATCTTGAAACAAAACGTATTGATGAGGCGCTTGATCAGCAACATAAAGAATCAGTACACCAATTAAATGAAGTAACAGACTCTTTGCAAAATAAAAAAGTGGACAAAAAAACGTTGGCTAAATTCTTAAATGAATTTGCTAATGAGCTTGGAGGCTCATAAGCGAAGTAACTAATATTTCGCATCTGACGAGGGTCATGTTGCAATCCGAAAAAAGCAATGCTGATGCAAACTTAAGATCTAATCTCAGAAAATCAGCTGAGATAGAGGATTTAAGTCGTTTACGAAAGTTATTATTGGGTCGTGAGTATAACGACCTTCTTGAATTACATCGTGAATTTTCAGACCCTTCGCACACTAGCCAAAGAATTTCCCAAGTTATCTCTGAAGCCATTGCCTTACGTACTAAACAAGACAATTCCTTAACTCATGTATTAGCGCCTTCTGTAGAAGAAGCAATTCATACTTCAGTCAAGCGTGACCCAAGGCGTCTGGCAAATGCATTATTTCCTGTGATTGGTCCTGCAATTAGAGAATCTGTTGCTGAAACATTTAGTTCTATGATGCAACAAGTCAATCAATTATTGGAAAACAGCTTAAGTGCACGTTCTATTAAATGGCGCATCGATGCATTGCGGACCAATCGTACATTTGCTGAGGTCATGCTTACCGAAACCGTGCTTTATCAAGTTGAGCAGGTATTTCTTGTTCATCGTGAGTCAAGCTTGTTAATCAATCACATCACCTCTAAAAAGGCAATTGTCAAAGACCCCGATATGGTTTCCGGGATGCTCACAGCAGTGACTGATTTTGTTAAAGATTCATTTGACGTGGATAAACAACAAAACGTTAAATCCATTAAATTCGGCCAGCTTAATTTATTATTTGAGGCAGGGCCTTATGCAATTATCGTTGCAGCAGTACGTGGTATTACTCCGCAGAATTTACAGATCACTATGCGTGAGCAGATTGAGGAATTACACCGACTCTATGGCATGCAACTTGAAACCTATGATGGAAATCCGAATCGTTTCCCGAATACTGATCTACAACTGTATAAGTGTTTGTTAAGTAAGAGTAAAAAAGAACATGAGAAAGTAAGTAAAAGTAATATTCCTTGGTCCGCATTAATTGCAGTGTGCTTGTTGTTGGGGGGGCTGGTTACTTGGTTTATAGCTAGTAAGATAGAACAATCCAAATGGAATGATATTGTACAAAGTGTACAACAAGAGCCCGGTATAATAGTGCTAAATCATGGCAAGCATGATGGCAGCTATTTCATAAAAGGCTTGCGCGATGCGCATTCTAAGCAGCCACAGGCCATTGAAGGGTTGTTGGCAAAATTTAATTATCCAGTCAAATGGCAATGGCAGGAATATATATCCAATGAAGCTGAGATTGTTAAACAACGTATCAATACTGTAATCGATCCTCCTCCAAGTGTGAAAATTAATTATCAACAGGGCAAACTTTCCCTATCTGGAAAGGCAGATATCAAGTGGATAATTGAGTTGGCGAATAAATTGCCATTTATTTCAGGGGTGCAAGAAGTCGATCAAAGTGGATTAAGGTCTGATTTAAGTCCTGCCTTGACCTTACAACAACTGATTGGAGCACTCGAAGAAATAGTTTTGTATTTTCAGCCCAACATAGTGGAGGTAAATTCTAATCAATATAAACAGTTATCAAAGGCAGCCAAGTTAATCAATAAAATCGATGTGCTGACTAAGAAAGAGAAAAATAAATTAAAGATAGGTATATTAGGTTTTGCTGATGCCTCAGGCACTATTGCAATGAATAATAAAATAAGTGAAAGACGCGCGAGAAATGTGCAAAATATGCTTGTTAATCTGGAGATTTCGGAAGAAATATTGCTTGCTAAAGGTTTAGGAGAATTTGTAATTAAATCCGATATTTCGATGCCTGTTACTACCTGTGCGACACAACGTTGTGTAATATTTGAAGTATATAAATAAAGAGTAAAGTTTATGTCATCTTCTGGCCTGCAAACTCTGATCTCATTGTATCGAAGACTAGGGATTATGGTTATGGAGCAACGCCAGGATAGAAGTCTTTGGTTGTTATCGCCTAAGCCAGAATGGTTTGCATTAATTGGCAAAATGGATGATGGTGAAGACGACCATAGAATTACAGCAATCACTTCAAATTCTTTGCAATCTTTTATAGAAGGAAGCGTTGCAAGAATGTGGTCGAGTGGTGAAGAACGTTTAATCTCTCCAATTTGGGTTGAGCAGGATGCTGCAGATAACAAATTACCGTTTGAAGCTACAGCCATGCGTCAAGTGGATACTATGTTAATTGTCATCGAACATGTACCACAGACCTATGAAGCCAAACAACTGCAAGCGCTGCAGGCACGTGAAAATGATTTATTAAAAGGCTTGCTGGAAAACAAAAAAGCCAAGCAAGCAGAAGAGATCGCTTCAAGGGAAGTGGAATTAGAACAAGAAATCAATGAGCGTATTGCATTAGAAAAGCAACTTACACATTTGGCTTTCCATGATGCATTGACAGGTCTTCCTAACCGCTCATTATTTGTAGATCGTTTACAACGTGCTATTGCCGAAGCTGAACGCAAAAAAGAATCCGTGGTAGTGATGTTTGTAGATCTGGATGACTTCAAAAAGATCAATGACTCCTTTGGGCATCACGTTGGTGATCGGGTAATTCAAACCGCCGCATTACGTTTGAAAAAATGTTTGCGTGATATCGATTCCATTGCCCGTATGGGTGGTGATGAATTTACCTTGTTGGTTCCGCATGTGGGTGGTCGCGAAGATATTGAAATCATTGCCAGACGTTTAATTGAATCGCTGGATGAGCCAATAGTCGTAGAAGGTACAGGATTTAAGATGTCGATTAGTATTGGTATTTCTATTTTCCCCAATGACGCAAAAAGTGAAGACAGCCTGCTAAGAAATGCGGATACCGCAATGTATTTTGCCAAACACACGCGTGGACCCAGCTTTACTTTTTATGATTCCGACATGGGAACTTCCCCTACTAAACGTTTAGCATTGTCCTCGGATATTGAATTGGCGTTGCAGCAAAAAGAATTTTTCCTGGTATATCAACCTATTATCAAAGTCGAAACCATGGATGTCGTTGGCGCAGAAGCGCTGTTGCGCTGGCGACGTGCAGATGGCGAAATTGTAGCTCCAGATCGCTTTATTCCATTGGCTTGTGAGTCTGACTTGATCACTAAGATCGGTTCTTGGGTGATTGAAAATAGCTGTAATCAACTAAAAAACTGGCGAGGCGTTTATGGAGATAAATTTAGAATCAACATCAATTTATCAGTACGTGAATTTGAGTCAAACGTATGTAAAGAAAAATTAAAGAAAAATTTAATTGATCTAAACTTACCGAATAGAAGTTTAGAAGTAGAAATTACCGACACTATGCCGATCAATAACACAAGTATCATGCAATCGAATATCGAGTCACTGAAAAGTGTGCATATTTCTACAGCAATTGATCGCTTTGGTGAGCGCAAGACATCTTTAAAATCAATTAAGTCCTTAGGTCTAAACACGATAAAAATTGATCGCTACTTTACTAAAGACATTGCTGTCGATGAAGATAGCTATGAGGTTTTTATTGGTTTGATAAAACTGGGTTCGTCTTTGTCAGAAAATGTTTTAGCGGAGGGGATCGAAACGCAAGACCAATTCGAGTTGGCTAAAAAGGCTAATGTAGATGAGGTGCAAGGGAACTTTTTCACTGAACCATTGGAGTCACACTTTTTTGATCAATGGATGAAAGAGTTTGATAAGAAACAAAAATCTCAATTGAAATTGGTGCGCAAGAAAAAAAACACCATGTAATCTGGGAAAGTTTACATCTAGTTAGCCTCTCCATAATGGCTCTTAACATATTCTGCAACAATATCTTGAAACTGTTGTGCAATATTTTCACCACGTAAAGTAGTGAATTTATTCCCATCAATATAAACAGGTGCAACAGGCTCCTCGCCTGTTCCGGGTAGACTGATACCGATATTGGCGTGTTTGCTTTCACCGGGGCCGTTAACAACACAGCCCATAACCGCTACATTCATTTTTTCAACGCCTGTATATTGTTGTTTCCAATTAGGCATTTGTATGCGTAAATAACTTTGTATGTCTGCAGCCAAGTGTTGGAAATATTCACTGGTAGTACGGCCACAACCTGGACAGGAGGTCACCTGCGGCATAAATGAACGCAATCCCATGGTTTGCAAAATTTGTTGTGCTACCAATACTTCCTGAGTGCGATCACCGCCAGGCTCCGGAGTGAGGGATATACGGATAGTGTCGCCAATACCATCTTGCAACAACACAGATAATGCCGCTGTGGAAGCCACAATGCCTTTGGAACCCATACCAGCTTCCGTTAAGCCTAAGTGTAATGCGTAATCACAGGCCGCCGCTAAGTCTCGATATACACTAATTAGTGCTTGCACCTCACTGAGTTTGCACGACAAAACAATCTTGTTGTGCGCTAAACCAATCTGTTCGGCAAGTTTGGCACTGTCGATGGCTGAAGCAATCAACGTGTCATGCATGACTTCTTCTAAATTCTTTGGGCTTTGCAAAGAAGAATTTTTATCCAATTTTTTAGCTAACAGGTCCTGATCAAGGCTGCCCCAGTTTACACCAATGCGTATGGGTTTATCGTAACGGCATGCAATCTCAATAATTTCACTAAATTGTTTATCATGTAAGTCACCACGTCCGACGTTACCTGGGTTGATGCGAAATTTATCTAAAGCTTGTGCGCAAGCAGAATATTTTTTTAATAAACGATTACCGTTGAAATGAAAATCGCCCACTAATGGAACATCAATATCGTTATTTAATAATTGCTCACGTATTAAAGGCACGGCTTGCGCAGCCTCTTTATTATTTACTGTTATACGCACAATCTCCGATCCAGCCTTGGCCAAAGCAGTAACTTGTTCTACAGTACGCGACACATCCGCAGTATCTGTGTTTGTCATGGATTGCACTACAATGGGTGTGTTTCCACCTATAGAGACACCACCAACCTTAACTAAAGTACTGAAACGTCTGGTTGACATAATTATTTATACAATTTAATGGTATACATATATTCTAAACAAGTGCATATCGCTATGATACTAACTTAGCCCCAATAACAAATGTATTAATCAGTGAAAAAGAATAAAAATATATAAAATTTCGTTACTTATGTATTGGCAAGAAAAACTTACCATTCCTTCTACAGGGCGTGGCACTTATAACATCAGTTCGTCTATTAATGAAATGATACAGCGTTCTGGTGTACGCCAAGGTTTATGTCATCTGTTCATCCATCACACCAGTGCATCACTAATTGTGTGTGAAAATGCAGATCCGGCAGTACGCTATGATCTTGAAACTTTTATGGCTAAAATTAGCCCGGATGGAGATCCCATGTTTACCCACCGTTCAGAAGGAGATGACGACATGCCCGCACATATACGTAGTGTATTGACGCAAACCGAACTCAGCATTCCAGTTGCCGATGGACGTTCTACTTTGGGGATTTGGCAAGGGGTGTATTTATGGGAGCATCGTACGGTACCACATCAAAGAACTATAACCGTCACCGTACATGGTGAAGGGTGACTAATATGAAAAATTTTTCTTCTGTCCAATGTGTAACGTTTGACTTAGATGACACACTGTGGCCGTGTGAACCTGTAAT
The DNA here is from genome assembly GCA_965223115.1 of Gammaproteobacteria bacterium. Lineage (GTDB taxonomy): Bacteria > Pseudomonadota > Gammaproteobacteria > UBA4575 > UBA4575 > CBDCUI01. The sequence goes on along the minus strand of OZ244982.1, from coordinate 1,682,974 downwards.
CATAAAAGCTGAGCAAGAATTATATGCTTGGCTCAATGCAAATTATCCGTTAATTACACAAAACTATTCAATTAATGAAATGAAGGCACACCGTACCGAATATGGTAAACAGCATCCAGAGCTGTCGCATGATGTCACTGCGTTGCGACATCAATCTCTTACAGAGCTTGCTAGACGATATGATTATGCAGAAGAAATGGCAGATGATGCGATCACCTTGTTTTGTGAACACAGAAACCAAGTTAGTTTTTTTGAAGGTGCTTTTGCGACCCTGGAAAAACTAAAGCAACATTTTAAAATTGGTGCCATCACCAATGGTAATGCAGACCTGGAGGCGATTGGTATTAGTGAACATTTTGATTTTATTACTACTGCAGAACAAGCGGGTGCAGCTAAACCAGATAAGAAAATTTTTAAACATGCACAAAACCAAGCACAACTAGATGTAGAGCAAATGCTTTTAGTAGGCGATGCACCGGAAGGAGATGTTTTGGGCGCACGTCAAAATGGTTGGCATGCCATTTGGTTTAATCCCAAGAATGCACAATGGAATGAGACCATTAAGCCACATGCAGAAATTCAAAAACTAAGTCAATTAATTACTCTGTTAATAGATTAATATTCTGGCTATCAGCAAGATCACATGGCTGATTTATTAGGAGAACAATAATGTCGAATGTAGAACTAGAACAACGCATTGTAAAATTAGAACGAATTGTCAACACCATGCGTATTGCTATTATTGTATTTGTAGGTTTTTTGCTTTATGACGTTATTTCGAAAGATACAGGTTCAAATATAATTTTTGCTGATAAAATTAAATCACGAGAATTTGTTTTATTAGGACAAAATGACGATCCCGTTGGGCATTGGGATTATAAAGATACCGAAGGTCTTAAGATGTATGCAAAAAACGGAGATCACATTTTATTAACACCTGAGGCAGTCACTTTTTATGAGAACCGCCTTAACCCGGTAGTTAAATCAAGCTATGATTAAATTGATCCGTTGTATTTTTCCTTGAATAGTTTTTTAGACTGGCCTACCCATTTGTCGCGTTCGATGCGGCCAGGGAAACTGCCTAGTGTATCAGCCAGGGCTTGAATGTCTTCTTTACTTAAGCGACCTAATTGTTCAAAAGAATAAACCCCAAATTCGTTTAATTTTTTCTCCATTACAGGACCAATTCCCTTAACTAATTTCAAATCATCTTTAACTTTTGCAGCTGCAATTTTCAGACCCTTGGCAGGAGCATTTAAACCTTCAGCCGGTTTTGTAGCAGCAGGTTTAGATGCGGCTGGCTTTGTAGCAGTGGGTTTGGATTCCACTTTCTTTTTGGCAGGTTTTGCAGTTACAGTTTTGCGTGTGCGGGGTGCAGGCATGCTGGCTAGTTTTAGTTTAAATGCCTCAATGGTGTGCTCATGTTCACGTAGTAACGACAAACTGTTATTCATGGTTTGTAGTTCTTTTTCAAGTTCACTTACACGCGCAGTACTTTCTTGAATGGCAGCCGCACTAGTGGCTTGTGCACGGTTTTCCGCAGTGCGTACTTGTTCGCGTAAATCGTTAATGATGGCATCTTTTTCTTCACAAGTATCTACAAACACCCGTTCTTTCTGGCTGGCCTCTCGTTTGGTTTCATCGATTTGTTTATAAGTGCGCCCAAGCACAGAATTTTTTGACGTGCCGACTAAGCGGATCTTGTCCATAAAGCGGTTAAACTTAGTATCTTGTCCAGGTAAGCTACCTTCTAAGGGTTTTAATTCATCAATACGTTTTTGCATTTCATTAATTTTAGTCTGATGAGCAGCTTCTTGTTCTTTGGTGCGGGTTTGATGTGCGGTTTCCTGTTCTTGAAATTGCTCTGTATATTTTTTCTCAAGCTCAGCCAAACGCCACTGTGCATGATTTTTTTCTTCTTCTAATTTGGGTGTAATTTCACGTAAGTGAATGGCATCTGTGCGGTCATTACGCCATTTACCCTGCACCTGAGAGATCATGCCATACAAGCTATTAACGACATTTTCAGAGGTGGTTACTTTACTGTTCAAACGTTGGATCTTTTCAATCATGCCACTTAAGTGTTTGTTAGTGGTTTCAAATTGTGTAATCCGGTTATTCAAGCGCGAAACTTTTTGATTAGCCTCTGTATGTAAAGAGATGTACTGACTGGTGAGATCGCAATACATGTCACGTTCGTTACAGGCTTGTTGGTACATGCCTTGCACTTTCTTCAACCAAGTCTGGTATTTAGGTAGCTCTTTTGCTTTTGCTAAATTGGTTTGCCAGCGAGAAGTCATCAAACTTAATTCTTTACCTTGCGTATCATGTTCTGCTTGTAAACTGGCATAGCGAGCATCAAAATCTGTGCTGAGCTGAACTTTTTCAGTTTCTAGTGTAGCTATTTTTTCTTCTAGCTCGGTGCGTGTTTGATTTAGTTTGGTGCGTGTCTGATCTAGCTCGGTCTGCGTTTGATCAAGCTTATCTTGCATGGTTGCGATATCACGGTTACATGTGCAGCGACGCATAAACCAGCCAACCACTACACCTAAAGCGGCTGCAATGGCTAAATAAAGTAAAATTTGGGTCAGTAAATAGCTCATGTTATTGTCTCCTGGTCACTTCAAAATCAATACGCCGATTAGTAGCACGACCTTCGGGTGTATCATTAGAAGCAATCGGTTTAGATTCACCATAACCAATAGCACTCAAACGTTCGGCTTGTATGCCATGGTCAATCAAATAATTCATAACGGAAATTGCGCGTCGGTGACTCAAATCAAGGTTGAGGGCATCATCACCAGTACTGTCCGTGTGGCCTTCCACTGTCGCATCAAATTGAGCATGTTCATTTAAGATACTGGCAACTTCATCTAGCACAACGGTGCCCTCAGGGGTGATTTCATCACTGTCAAATAAAAAGGTAATACCGGATAGATTCAGGGTATGAAGCATTTCCTTCACGGCATCCACTTCGGTAGGCGCCTGTGTTACTTCAGGCGCCCTTGCCACTTCTGCAATAGGCTCTTTCTTGGGCATTGTGAGCACCTCGGGCTCCTCAGTAACTTCTGGCTCAGTCACGTCAGGCGTCACTTCAGGTTCTGGCGCTGCAATAACTTTTGGTTCAACGATTCCTGGTTCGGCTTCTAGTGTCGCTTTTGGTTCTGTTTTAGCCTCTTCAGTCGTTTGTGTGTCTGTAAGCTCAAGTTGGTTATCAACACTGCGTATGCCCACAAGTGAAGCAACGATGTTTGCAACTTCCTCTGAACGCTGTTGGCTTTTCACCGTACCGGTCAAGGTGGCGTCGCGGCCATCCATACTCACTGTGACTCCCCCTACCTGTTTTTCAGACAGCAGGGTATCGCTTTTAATGCCCAAATCATTTTCTATAAATTCAGCTTTGCTTTGCTTGGCCCACCAATACAAACCGTAAAGCCCAGCCAGGCCAAGAATTAGAGGAAATAGCATACATAGTATGCAGCTACCAGAGCGTTGATCAGTCATGTGCGAATTTTTAAGGTTTTCGTTATAGTTATTGTCGAATTAAGAAATTTTTCGACATACGAATAAGTATTGCTTGAACAAAATAAATTCGCAAACATATTTATGCTTTTGTGCATAAATATTTGTAAGAATTTGCAGGGTACAAATTCTTTCCCTTAAAAATCTTAAGGGGATTCCTTAGATCACAAAACTCAGCTCACCATACAGGCTAAATTTTGTTCTAAATTGGGGCTGTTGCTATAGGTGCATGGTAGAGCCTATGTTCTGCCCAAGTTTACCGATTAAAGTGGTTAACTGGTTGTACTCAGATTCAGAAAAATCCGAAAACATATTTCGATAGGCATTATCCATCAATGAAATACCAAGCTGAGCAAGCTCTATACCTTTAGGGGTCAGCTTAATATCTACTACTCTACGATCGGTTTGATTATGTGCGCGCTCGATGCAACCTAGTTCTTCCAACTGATCGAGATAACGGCTCACTGTGGCACGTTCTATCATCAGCTCATCTGCAATTTTTGCAGGTGTAAAAATGGACTTAGAATAGATGGTATTAATCAGTCGCCATTGATTAAACTTCAAGCCATGTGTGTTCAACTCTTTGTTTAATGTCGTGCGAGCAAATGAGTTAAGGCGGTCTGCAAAAGTTAAAATCATAGGAAATATTGACCTCGTATTTTGTGTTACATCATTCATAAGATCTTTAAAATCACTTGTGAACTTACGTCATCTTTGTAACACAAATAAGGCGTAACAAACGGTGTTAAAACAACAATGTTACGAAGTTTTACAGTTTCTGATCGAGATAGTTAACAACTGTAAAATATCAGTTTATTAAATGAACTTAGTACTGATATAGGTCAGGAAAAAAAGTATAAATACATGTTTACAATTAACACCTATTAGCAAAACATGAAGTAATTGCAAGGCCCAAGGATGGGCCTTTATTTTTGCTTAAATTTGTATGTAAAAAGTGAAAGCAAGCTAGCCTTGTGCTTCAAAATCATCGATACGCAGCATTGTGCTGCCATCATTTTGCAACACCCAAAGTTCTCTGTAGATTACACCATGTGCTTTATTCATTTTCCAAGCCGAGGTTAACACTACACTTGTTTCATCTAATGCTTCAATATTAGGTTCAATATATTCAACATCACTAAAACCATCATTAATTAAATTTTGCCAAAAGGTTTGAATTTCATTTGTACCGGTAAATGTAGCAAATGGGCGTGCATGCATCACCGCATTGTTTTTATATTGCGCCGCACAACTCACCGCATCACCAGAGTTAAAAGCGGTTTGCCAATTTGTACTGGCAGTGTTTATTGCATCGATTAAAACTGTTTTTTGTTTTTCGCTTATCATTGGTTTTGTTTATTTGAAAAAAGATTATTTTGATTGTTGAGAAATTTATAGTCAATAAAATTACAGTGAAAGTTTTGTTTAAGAAAAAAATTATTAGGTTTAAATTTGATCTTAATTAAATGGGATAGGGTAAACAATATGGAATCTTAATCTTTATTAGAAAATGATTTGAGCAGACTAAATTTCATTGTAATTGGGAAATTATTTATTGGTAATATGAACTGGGCTGTTAAACCAGTTTTTTGTTATGAAGCATGGTGCCTCGATGAAGATACGAACTATGAAATTGCACATTAATAGATAAAAGCTGGTGCCCCGAGTAGGAGTCGAACCTACGACCTTCCCCTTAGGAGGGGGATGCTCTATCCAGCTGAGCTATCGGGGCGGTGTTAGATTTAGTGTAAGTGTTATTATAATTATAAGAAGAGCTAGAACATACCGAATGAGTTCTTGTGTAAAATTTAGCTCTTTATAATAAGTGCTAAGCCATATGGTCTTTTACTTAAGAGCAATTATCTAGCGGTTTTATAAGCGCTAGGCCACAACGACAATTATTTTTTAATCAACGTGCTAGATGGGCAGTGCTAGGCCATATCGGTTGGTTCATTTTTTGTTGCCCTGCTAGACTCTTGGTGCCGGGAGAGAGAATCGAACTCTCACTCTGTTTCCAGAACCGGATTTTGAATCCGGCGCGTCTACCAGTTCCGCCACCCCGGCTTATTTGAGCTTAGTCAATCGTTTAGTGTAGCGTATATTGCTATGCTAGCAACTATTAACCATTAATAATAACTACATCCCGTGAATCTCGATCAATTTGACTATCCGCTTCCATCGGAGCTGATTGCGCAATTTCCTTTGCCAGATCGCACTGCAAGTCGTTTATTGCATTTACATGCACAGGGTTTTGTATTTACAGATTTGCGTTTTACTGATTTACTGGGTTTGTTGCGTACTCATGATTTATTGGTATTTAACAACACAAAAGTGGTGCCAGCACGTTTGTATGGTAATAAGGATTCAGGCGGCAAGGTTGAGCTGTTAATGGAACGCATGTTGGACTTGCACAGGATGTTGGCGCAGATTAAAGCCAGCAAAAGTCCAAAAGTGGGCACACGCATTTATTTTAAAATGGATGTGAGTGCAGAAGTTATTGATCGGCAGGGTGATTTTTTTATTGTTGAGTTTGATGAGGATTTAGATGTTGGAGAATTCTTAGAACAATATGGACATGTGCCATTGCCCCCTTATATTAATCGTGGTGATGAACTGGAAGATAAAAAACGTTATCAAACTATTTATGCAAGACAAAAAGGTGCAGTGGCGGCACCTACGGCAGGACTGCATTTTGATAACCTGATGTTAGATCAACTGCGAAAGTTACGTGTCGACTTGGCATTTTTAACTTTGCATGTAGGAGCGGGTACTTTTCAACCAGTGCGTGTTGATAATATCGAAGAACATGCCATTCATGCCGAGCGCATAATCGTGTCGCAAAATACTTGTGATCAAATTAAGAAATGTAAAGCCAAGGGTGGACGCGTAATTGCCGTGGGTACTACTTCTGTGCGTGCATTGGAGACAGCGGCTAAAGAAGGAGGGATCGCCCCTTATGACGGTGATACATCTTTGTTTATCTATCCGGGTTTTGAATTTAATGTAGTAGATGCCTTGCTTACAAATTTTCACTTACCTAAATCCAGTTTATTGATGTTGGTGAGTGCTTTTGCAGGTTATGAAACCACTATGGCAGCTTATAGACATGCAGTGCAACAACAGTATCGCTTTTATAGTTATGGGGATGCTATGTTCATTGAATGATAATTCTAATAATAAATAAATTTCTTATATGCAATTTACATTGGATGCAACGGACGGTCAGGCGCGTGTTGGTTATTTAAGTTTTGAGCGCGGTCGAGTCGACACACCTGCATTTATGCCGGTTGGCACGTATGGCACGGTGAAGGCGATGACACCTGAAGAACTACAAAGCATTGGCGCACAAATTATTTTGGGTAACACTTTTCATTTAATGTTACGTCCAGGTATGAAAGTGATTAAGTTGCATCAAGGTTTGCATAATTTTATGCAGTGGCAGGGACCAATCTTGACAGATTCGGGTGGTTTTCAGGTGTTTAGTTTAGCGGCCATGCGCAAGATGACGGAAGAGGGGGTATCATTTCAGTCGCCTGTGGATGGTTCCAAGGTGTTTCTTAGTCCGGAGTTGGCCATTGAAGTGCAACAGCAATTGGATGCTGATGTCATCATGGTGCTGGATGAATGTACGGAACACCCAGCCACATTTGAAAAAGCTAAGATTTCGATGGAGTTGTCTTTACGCTGGGCGCAACGCTGTAAGGATGCACATGGTGACCATAGCGGTGCTTTGTTTGGCATTGTGCAAGGTGGCATGTATACAGATTTACGCCAACATTGTGCCAACGAACTAGTGAATATGGAATTCGATGGTTATGCCATTGGAGGTTTATCGGTTGGGGAAGACGCAAGCGATCGAGAAGCTATGCTTGAGACCAGTATTTCGCACTTGCCTAAGGATAAACCACGCTATTTGATGGGAGTGGGTAAACCGTACGATATCATCGAAGCGGTAAAGCGTGGTGTAGACATGTTTGATTGCGTTATCCCTACCCGTAATGCAAGGACTGGCTTCTTGTATACACGCTTTGGCTTATTGAGGATTCGTAATAGCCGCTATCGAGAGGATACACGCCCTATAGATGAGAGTTGTAGTTGCTATACCTGCCAACATTATTCACGTTCTTATCTCAGGCACTTGGATAAATGCGGCGAAATCCTGGGGGTGCGTCTGAATACCATTCATAATTTACATTACTATCAAACGCTTATGCATGAGCTACGCCAGGCAATCACTGAAGGACAGTTGGATCATTATTGCCAGGAGTTTTATCGCCAACAGTCTGAAACAGAGTGACAATTATAGTGTTTGCTTCTGTTGTGTAAAAAAATAGACTCAAAATGCTCATTTATAACTAATAAATCCTATTTTTTCGTCTATTATTACCTTACATAAGCTTTCCCCATAACATTTTCACTCCGCTTCAGTCCCACTAAACAGATACTATGGCATAATACGCCGCTGCAAATTTTAAGATTAAATCTAATACGCTTATGTTTTTAATATCAGATGCAATGGCCGAAACGGCTACCGGACCTGCAAATCCAGGTTATTCGATGTTTATCATGATTGGCATATTTTTTGCCATTATGTATTTCATGATTATACGCCCACAACAAAAACGCCAAAAAGATCACCAAAAGCTGATTGGCTCTTTATCTAAAGGTGATGAAGTGGTTACCAGTGGTGGCATGATGGGTAAGGTTTTAAAAGTTGGAGAAAATTCAATTAAGGTTGAAATAGCCGAAGGCGTACACATTAAACTGCAAAAGAACTCTATCTCATCTGTGTTGCCTAAGGGTTCGCTAAAGCAAGAATAAGTTGCGTAAACATCTCTAAAACAGATAACAAAAAAGGTTAGACACAGATCGTGGTCCCGATGAATCATTATCCATTGTGGAAATATCTGCTCATTGCATTTGTAATTGCAGTGGCAGCGCTGTATGCCGTACCAAATTTATATCCCAACGCTCCTGCAGTGCAGATTTCACATCAATCCGGGGAATTAGCAGAGACAACTCTTGCTACATTGCAAACGGCATTAAAAGATAAGGGTATAGAGGTTAAACGTGAAGAACAGGAAAAGAATAAATTATTGCTGCTTTTCGAAAATGATGAGCAACAATTACTTGCCAAGGAATTAATTAAAGAGACGTTAGACCAGCGACATATTGTGGCATTAAACCTAGCGCCAGTAACACCTGCTTGGTTACGTGCCTTGGGGGCGACACCAATGAATCTTGGTTTGGATTTGCGTGGTGGTGTGCATTTCCTTTTGCAGGTTGATATGGATGCTGCAATCAAAAAGGCCTTAAACAGTTATGTGGTTTCGTTTCGAACCACATTGCGTGATGCTGGCATTCGTCGCACTTCAGTAAAGTTAAACGATAACGAGTTGCAGGTTAAATTTCGTGATGACGAAAGTCGTACAAAAGGGTTTGAGGCATTAAGAGAAGAATATGCCAATGAACTAAGTGTGAATGAAGAAGATAGTGGTACAGATTATTTTGTCGTAGCCAGTATCAGTGAAAATGCAATTCGAGAGATTCAAAGTCTGGCTATTCAGCAAAACATACAGACCTTAAGAAATCGCGTGAATGAACTGGGTGTTGCCGAACCGGTAATTCAACAGCAGGGTGCTGAACGCATCGTAGTGCAATTGCCGGGTGTACAAGATACAGCGCAGGCCAAAGATATTTTAGGCGCTACAGCGACCATCGAATTTCGCATGGTGGATGAAGAAAACGATTGGTTCCGTGCTGCGGAAACTGGTCGCATCCCAGTCGGTTCTCTACTTTATTATGAACGAGATTCGAATAGCCCAGTATTGTTAAAACGTGAAGTCATGTTAACCGGTGATTCCATTATCAACGCCAATTCTGGTTTTGATGAAAATGGATTACCTGCAGTAATTATTACTTTGGATGGTAAAGGTGCAAAACGCTTTGCTGAAGTCACCGCAGAGAATATTAACAAACTAATGGCAGTAGTGTTTATTGATAACAAGACACGCATTATTGAAAAAGATGGTGAAAAAATACGCAAAACTGTTAGAGATGAAAAGGTTATTAACAAAGCTGTTATTCGTGACACCTTAAGTAAACGTTTTCAAATAGAAGGTTTGGATTCTACTCACGAAGCGCTCAAGTTGTCGTTATTGTTACGTGCCGGTGCATTGGCCGCACCAGTGGAAATTGTTGAAGAACGCACAATCGGTCCAAGCTTAGGCAAACAAAATATTGAATTGGGTAAAAAATCTATTCTGATTGGTTTGGTGTTGGTGATGATTTTTATGGCGCTATATTACCGCGTGTTTGGTCTTGCTGCCGATATGGCTTTAGTTGCAAACCTGGTGTTGATTGTTGGCATTATGTCTTTAATTCCAGGGGCCACACTGACCTTGCCAGGTATTGCAGGTATTGTGTTGACAGTGGGTATGGCCGTGGATGCCAACGTACTTATTTTTGAACGCATTCGTGAAGAATTAAATAATGGTAATTCACCACAAGCAAGTATTCATGCTGGTTATAGTAAGGCCTTGTCTACCATTGCCGATGCCAATATCACTACATTGATTGCTGCTGTTGTATTATTTGTGTTTGGTACCGGACCGATTAAAGGTTTTGCTGTGACACTTTCTATCGGTATTGTGTGTTCTATGTTTACTGCAATTATGGGGACACGTGCATTGATCAATTTATATTACGGTAGTAAAAAATCACCTAGCTTAGCGGTTTAACTTTTTATGAAATTATTAAAAGACAATCTAAACATCGATTTCATGGGCAAGCGTAAGCTGGCGCTGATGCTTTCATTAGCACTTATAATAATTTCTATCGTTGCCATGGCTACGCGTGGTTTGAATTTAGGTATCGACTTTACTGGCGGCACATTGGTTGAGGTTGGTTATACTGAATCAGTTGAGCTAGAGCCTGTACGACAGGCCCTTGTAGCCAATGGCTTTGCAGATGCCATAGTGCAGCACTTTGGTACGAGTAAAGATGTGTTGATTCGTTTACCAGTAGCCGATGCCGACGAAGGCGAAGACAAAGCAGCGCTTAGCAATCGAGTTATTGATGCGTTGGCGGTAACCGGTGAACTAGAAATGCGTCGAGTTGAGTTTGTGGGTCCACAAGTTGGTGACGAATTGCGCGACAAAGGTGGTTTGGCCATGTTGTATGCGTTGATTGGTATTCTTATATATGTTGCTTTACGATTTGAGTGGCGTTTTTCATTGGGTTCTGTGGCGGCATTAATTCATGACGTGATTATTGTAGTTGGGTTTTTTGCTATTACTCAAATTGAGTTTGATTTAACCGTATTGGCGGCACTATTGGCAGTCATCGGTTACTCATTGAACGATACTATTGTGGTATTTGATCGTATTCGGGAAAATTTTCGGCGTATTCGCAAGTCCACTTCTGAAGGTGTGATTAACACTTCTATTAATCAAACCTTATCGCGTACCTTGATGACCTCTCTAACCACTTTACTAGTGTTATTGGCATTATTTTTGTTTGGTGGTGAAGTGATTCATGCATTTGCTATTGCTTTGATCGTTGGCGTGTTGGTGGGAACGTATTCTTCTATCTACATTGCCAGTTCGTCCCTATTGGTGTTGAATGTTAGTAAAGAGGACTTGATGCCGGTTGAAAAAGAGATGGTGAACGAAGATGGTAGCCAGGTTTAAAGTTCTTTTGTGGCTTGATATATAGAATTCAACATTAAGCGAAATATTTTCGGATTGGCAGCAACGATATTTCCTGTATCCAAATGCATATGACCACCTTGATGATCGCCAACTAAACCGCCTGCTTCTTGTACCAGCAGACAACCTGCGGCGATATCCCAAGTATTCAAACCAAATTCCCAGAAACCATCCAGTCTGCCTGCAGCCACATAGGCCATGTCAAGCGCGGCCGAGCCTGCACGGCGGATGCCGGATGTATGCAACATGAATTCGCGTAATGTGGTTAGGTAGGCATCAATGTTTTGGTTTTCTTTAAATGGAAAGCCTGTACCCAGTAATGCACCTTCATAAGCGATCAGTTTAGACACTCGCAGTTTGCGATCGTTAAGTGTTGCACCATTGCCACGACCAGCACAAAATAATTCATCTCTAAATGGATCGTAAATCACGCCCACTTCTAAACGCTGTTGATGGCGTAATGCAATGGAAACGCAATAGTGCGGAAAACCGCGTAGAAAATTTGTTGTACCGTCTAAAGGGTCGATGATCCATTCATATTCATCCCCCTCTGTTTGGCCACTTTCTTCTGCCAGAATTGCATGGCTTGGGTAGGCGCGACGGATAATATTTATAATTTCCAATTCAGCATTGCGATCCACCTCGCTGACAAAGTCGTTTTTTTGTTTGATTTCCACGTTTAGGGAGTCAATACGTTGCATGTTACGTACAATGACTTTGCCTGCTTCGCGCGCTGCGTTGATAGCAATATTTAATGTCGCTTGCATGAGTGATGTATGAAATGATTAATGACTTGAGCTGTAGAGCATAGCATTGTCTAATAAATTACGCGTAATATTTTACGCATGAATTATTTATATTGTTATTACGTTTAACTGTGAGTGCATTACATAAAATTAAAATTGTATTAGTGGAGCCTTCGCATCCAGGTAACATTGGTGCAGCTGCGCGTGCAGCTAAAACAATGGGTCTAGAGAATTTGGTATTGGTTAATCCAAAAAGTTTTCCGGATAAGCAGGCTACAGTGCGTGCCACTGGGGCAGTGGATGTATTAGAGAATGCACGATTATGTGCAACCTTAAAACAAGCTATTGAGGGTTGTACATTTGTTGTGGGCACCAGTTCGCGTGAAAGGGGGTTGCCTTGCCCACAGATTTTACCAAAATATTTAGGACAAAGAGTTTGGCAAGAGTTACAACATGGCGATGTTGCAATCGTGTTTGGCCGCGAAAGTAGTGGTTTGTCAAATGCTGAAATGGATTTGTGTCAGTTTGCCACGACCATCCCTACTAATTGGGAGTTTGGCTCATTAAACCTTGCTGCAGCGGTACAGGTAATTGCCTATGAAATTTTTATGGCAACCTTGAGTCAAGCTGTGACACCTGCTGAAGAAGAATCCCAGCCATTAGCTACTGCAGATGAGTTGGAGCACTTTTATCAACATCTGCAAGAAGTATTGCTGAAAATAGAATTCTTAGACCCCAAGCAGCCAAAGCTTTTAATGCGGCGCTTGCGGCACTTATATAATCGAGCCCGCCCAACCCAAGTGGAAATTAATATCTTGCGCGGTGTGTTGAGTTCCACGCAAAAAGCCGCAGAATCAGCCCGCCCGCCTAAAACTTGAAATTATCAAGCAGTCTGGAGTTAACCTAATCATGAGGAACCCCCCACTAACGGGATAGTGTTGCTTAATGCGCTCCTTCCTATAATACCTGAGCAGATTACTAGGTTATTTGTTAGACTAGTGATATATGTAAATTAGCTTGTTTTTAAGAAAGAGGCACTAGATATGAAGCTCAGTACCAAAGGCCGGTATGCCGTTACAGCAATGTTTGATATTGCACTTCATCATAATGAAGGTCCGGTTTCCTTATCTGAAATTTCAGAGCGGCAAGGTATATCACTGTCCTATTTAGAACAGTTGTTTACACGCTTACGTGCTAAAGGTTTAGTAAAGAGCACACGTGGGCCAGGTGGAGGCTATACCTTGGCTATTGATCCAAAACAAATTGCGATAGCAGATGTTATCGATGCAGTGGATGAAAATGTAGATGCAACGCGTTGCGGCGGTAGTGCCGATTGTCAAAATCACGAACGTTGTTTAACCCATGATTTGTGGGAAGACCTGAGCGATCAAATTCGTGACTATCTCACCAATATCACTCTTGACCAAGCAGTGAGTGAATCACGAGTACAAAAAATATCGAGTCGGCAGGACCATCATTTACAACATATGGAATTGATGTAAACGATAGATTTGTTTTTATTTGAAACTTTTTGCAAGGACTAACAAACAGTGGCTGATATTAAATTACCAATTTATTTAGATTACAGTGCGACTACACCTGTAGATGATCGTGTAGCAAAAGCCATGATGGATTGTCTAACGCGAGAAGGTAATTATGGTAATCCAGCATCACGTAGTCATCAATATGGATGGGATGCAGAAAAAGTGGTTGAAGAGGCACGTAAAAATGTGGCTGATTTAATCAATGCTGATCCAAAAGAAATTATTTGGACCAGTGGTGCCACCGAGTCTGATAATTTGGCTATTAAAGGTGCTGCACATTTTTATCAAAAAAATGGTAAACACATCATCACATGTAAAACAGAGCATAAAGCCGTATTGGATACGTGCCGTCAACTTGAACGAGAAGGATTTGAGGTGACGTATTTAGAGCCGCGTAGCACCGGTCTGATAGATTTAGAAGATCTCAAGGCAGTTATTCGTGATGACACGATTTTGATTTCTATCATGCATGTAAATAATGAAATAGGTGTGATACAGGATATTAAAGCCATTGGGGCATTGGCTCATGAGCATAAAATTATTTTTCATGTTGATGCCGCACAGAGTCCAGGTAAGGTTCCAATTGATGTGCAAGGTATGAATATAGATTTAATGAGCTTGTCTGCACACAAAGTATATGGCCCTAAAGGTATCGGTGCATTGTATGTGCGTAGAAAGCCAAGGGTAAGAATTGAAGCGCAAATTCATGGTGGTGGTCATGAGCGCGGCATGCGCTCTGGTACTTTGCCTACGCATCAAATTGTAGGTATGGGAGAGGCGTTTCGAATCGCTAAAGAAGAGATGGCTGCAGATAACGAACGCATATTGATGTTGAGAAATCGATTATTAAATGGTCTTAAAGATATTGAAGAGATTTATGTAAACGGTGATTTAGAGCAACGTATACCTGGTAATTTAAATGTTAGTTTTAATTTTATTGAGGGCGAAAGCTTGATCATGGCGCTTAAAGACATTGCGGTGTCTTCAGGCTCTGCGTGTACCAGTGCTTCGCTTGAGCCTAGTTATGTATTACGTGCTTTAGGCCGTGATGATGAGCTGGCACATAGTTCAATTCGTTTTACGATTGGAAGATTTACCACTACTGAAGAGGTTGACTACGCAATTGATCTAATTAAGAAAGCAGTTGTGAAATTGCGCGACCTTTCACCTTTGTGGGAGATGCATAAAGAAGGTGTTGATCTTAAAAGCGTTGAATGGGCCGCACATTGAGTTTTATTAAAAACATATTGATTACATTGGATGAAGATAATCTAGGAGACGATAACCATGGCATACAGTGATAAAGTTTTAGATCACTACGAAAATCCGCGTAATGTTGGTTCTTTGAATAAGGACGATGCGAATGTAGGTACTGGAATGGTAGGTGCACCAGCTTGCGGTGATGTGATGAAATTGCAAATTAAGGTTGATAATAATGGTGTCATTGAAGACGCAAAGTTTAAAACCTATGGTTGTGGTTCAGCTATTGCCTCTTCTAGCTTGTTAACGGAATGGGTTAAAGGCAAAACGCTGGATGAAGCCAGTGAAATTAAAAACAGTGATATTGCTGAAGAATTGGCGTTACCACCAGTAAAGATTCATTGTTCTGTTTTAGCAGAAGATGCCATTAAAGCAGCAATTAATGATCTTAAATCTAAAGTAGAAGGAAGCGATCAGAAAAAGATTGCCTAAGATGTAAGGAATTACCTCATGTCTATTTCAATAACTGATAGCGCAGCTCAACACGTCAAATCTTGCCTTGATCAAAGAGGTAAGGGTGTTGGTGTACGTCTAGGAGTTAAGACTACAGGTTGTTCAGGAATGGCTTATACGATTGAATTTGCTGATCAGGTTGAGGAAGAAGACCATGTTTTTGAGGATAAAGGGGTTAAGGTTATCGTCAATCCAAAAAGCATGGTGTATTTAACAGGAACTGAGTTAGATTTTACAAGAGAAGGCTTAAATGAGGGGTTTAAATTTACGAATCCCAATGAAAAAGACCGGTGTGGGTGCGGGGAAAGCTTTAGTATATGAGGAAGCTTTGATTTATTCTGATACGTCGTTAAAAAATTATCTCAAAATGCTCATGTATTTATATATACACTCCGCTTTCTCGAAATTTTTTGCCTCGTCTCAGTCATTACATTAATAAATCAAAGCTTCTTTAGCTTTGCCAGAAAGTTTTAAAACGACTTGTCTTAATTTCTTAGATATTTGTAAAAATGGATATAGATCTTACTCGAAATTATTTCGAGCTGTTTGGTTTTCCAGAAAGCTTTGAAATAGATTTAGAAAAATTGGCAAGTAAGTATCGAGCTTTTCAAACTGCATTGCACCCAGATCGGTTTGTAAATGCAAGTGATCAAGAACGACGGCTTTCAGTGCAGAGTACGGCATTTGTAAATGAAGCGTATGACACATTAAAAAATGACTTAAAGCGAGCGCATTATTTATTAAAACTAAAAGATATTAAATTTGATGCAGACACAGAAACATCAAATGATACAGAATTTCTTATGCAACAAATGGAGTTACATGAACGCATAGAAGCATTGGATGGTCTGCATAATCCGTTGGCAGCTTTAGAAAAACTAAATAAAGAGTTTAAACAGCATCAGGCACAGCTTTTTTCACAATTTGCAGATCAGTTCGCACAAGAAGATTTAAATGCAGCAAAAGATTCGGCTTTAAAACTACAATTTTATGAGCGTTTGACCAATACCATACGTAAAAAACTAGAAAAAATTGAAGAACAGCTTTTGTAAAACAAATGGCATTATTACAGATATCTGAACCTGGAGAATCTACGGCCCCCCATGAGCACCGGCTCGCTGCGGGTATAGATTTAGGAACTACGAACTCACTTGTTGCCAGCGTGCGTAGTGGTGTTGCAGACACTTTGGCAGATGAAGAAGGTAATCATATATTACCTTCTGTTGTGCATTATAGTAAAAATGGTGAGGTGTTGGTGGGCAACAGAGCGCTTGCACATGCTGTCGATGACCCATTAAATACGCTTGCCTCAGTTAAACGAATGATGGGTAGATCAGTGGGTGATCTTGCTACATTGCAAGGTTATTTGCCGTATCAATTCGTTGATCAAGATTCTAGTGTACCGCGGATTCAGACTGTAGCAGGCGATATTACATCTATAGAAGTATCTGCAGAAATTTTAAAGGCCTTGCGTGATCGGGCTGAAGTCAGTCTTGGTGGTGAATTGGCCGGAGTTGTGGTTACTGTGCCTGCTTATTTTGATGATGCTCAACGTCAGGCAACAAAAGATGCTGCAAAACTTGCTGGTTTGAATGTGTATCGTTTGCTGAACGAACCCACTGCGGCAGCGGTTGCATACGGTCTTGATCAACAAGCCGAAGGCATCACAGCCGTTTATGATTTAGGTGGTGGGACTTTTGATATTTCTATCCTTAAGCTCACTAAAGGAGTGTTCGAGGTTTTATCTACTGGGGGTGACACTGCATTAGGTGGCGATGATTTTGATCGTGAGATTGCAAATTGGCTTTTAACACAAGCTAATATAAATGTTAGTGATGACCATCAGTTCATGCGGCAAGTGATGGCTGTGTCAAGGCGTGCAAAAGAATCACTTACGGATTCGGACTCAGTGTTAATTCAATTGCACAATGAAGATGAAAATTTTGAATGTGAACTTACACAACAACAATTAGAAAAGCTCATCGATACTTATGTTAAGAAGACACTTGCTTGGTGTCGTAAGACTTTGCGTGCTGCAGGAATAGATGCTGCAGATGTTGAGCATATAGTTATGGTCGGTGGCTCTACACGTACTCCCTATGTACGTAGGCAAGTTGAAGAGTTTTTTGGCAGACTTCCCTTGACGGAAATCGATCCGGATAAAGTGGTTGCCATAGGTGCTGCACAACAAGCTGATGTGTTAGCGGGTAATAAACCTGATAATGAAATGCTTTTGCTGGATGTGTTGCCACTTTCTTTAGGTATAGAAACAATGGGGGAGTTGGTAGAAAAAATTATTGAACGTAATACCGTAATACCTGTAGCACGTGCACAAGAGTTTACAACTTTTAAAGATGGGCAAACCGCCATGCGTATTCATGTATTGCAAGGTGAACGTGAAAAAGTTGAGGATTGTCGTTCTCTAGCAACGTTTGATTTAACAAATATACCGCCTATGGTGGCAGGTGCAGCCCACATTAAAGTTACTTTTCAAGTGGATGCGGATGGTTTGTTAAATGTATTTGCTGAAGAAAAAAGCAGCGGTGTACGTGCCAGTGTTGAAGTAAAGCCAGCTTATGGTCTTACCGACACAGAAATTGAAACCATGTTAAAAGACTCTTTTGAACATGCTCAAGAAGATATGCATATAAGACAATTAGCAGAACAACAAGTAGAAGCGGATCGTGTAATTGAAGCTTTGCGTTCTGCATTAGTAAAGGATGGTCAAGAATTATTAACTACAGAAGAACGCAATAGTATTGAACAGGCTAAACAAAATTTAATAACTGCACGTCAAGGAAATGATGGAGAATTGATTAAAAAGCGTATTAAAGAATTAGAAACAGAAAGTGAAGAATTTGTAGCACGCCGAATGAATCGCAGTGTTAAGCAAGTGATGCGAGGACATCGAATTGAGGAATTTGATTAATGCCAAAAGTGACTTTTTTACCACATGAAGAAATTTGTCCTGCAGGTAAAACGATAGAGGCAGAGTCTGGTATGAGCATTTGCAATGCTGCACTGGCTAATGGCATAGAAATTGAGCATGCCTGTGAAAAGTCCTGTGCTTGCACGACTTGCCATGTATATGTACGCGAAGGCCTGGATTCCTTGCCGGATGCGGAAGAAAATGAAGAAGACTACCTGGATAAAGCCTGGGGATTAGAGCCTGATTCACGTCTGAGTTGTCAAGCTATTATTGGAGAAGAGGATTTAGTGATTGAGATACCCAAGTACACCATCAATATGGTTTCTGAGAACCATTAAAAAAGTGTTTTATGTCTCGATACCTCATTGTTTTGCCTGCTGCGCTACACATTTACTGGCATGTGAACTCTACCACTCGAAAGCAATGCATTGCTTAAGTTATTGAAGCATAAAATTATGTGACTGAGTTTTAGTAAAATTTTGTTATATTTCTTAAGTACTTAAACAATATCTATTAAATTTTGAGGAAACGATTATGAGCCTGAAATGGACCGATTCTTTAGAGATTGCCATCCTGTTAGATGAGGCCCATCCTGATGTAGATCCCCAATATATTCGTTTTACAGATCTGCATGCTTGGATCTGTGCGTTGGATGAGTTCGATGATGACTCCGATTCATCTAATGAAAAAATTCTAGAAGCCATTCAGATGGCATGGCTGGACGAACGCGACTGATGACTGGTTAGTTATAGCTTACTTTCTGACACCCCTTAAGCATTGCCTCCCACTAGCTGCTGGGAGTAGAATTCACTGATTAATATAGGAAAAATTACGGTTTAATCAAGCCGTAACCAGTATTTTTTAGAATTCAGGTTAATTTTAACATATAAAAGTAGGAGCTAGTTTCACATGGCAATGGAACGCACTTTGTCCATCCTTAAACCGGATGCTGTCAAAAGGAATGTAATTGGAAAAATTAAAGCAATGATAGAAGAGGCGGGGTTGTCCATCGTAGCAACAAAAATGTTAAGGATGAGTAGAGTGCAAGCCGGAGATTTTTATGAAATGCATAAAGGCAAACCATTTTACGATGGGTTGATTGATTTTATGACTTCTGGTCCGGTAATTGTTCAAGTACTCGAAGGCGAAGATGCGATTGCAAAATATAGAGAAGTAATGGGTGCAACTACATTTGGTGAAGCGGCACCTGGGACTATTCGTGCCGAGTTTGCAACTTCAACTGCACAAAATGCTGTACACGGTTCTGATTCTAAAAAAAGCGCTAAACGTGAGATTAAATTTTTCTTTGCAGAACACGAAATTTTTTCTCGTGAAGAAAAGTGAAATATGAAATTTAATGAACAAAATATTGTAGATCAAAATTTGATGGGCATGTCTCATCAAGATTTAGAACAATATTTTTCTGTATTGGGTGAAAAATCATTTCGTGCTACACAAATAATGAAGTGGGCTCATCAACTTGGCGTAACGAATTACGAGCTGATGACAAATTTAAGCAAACCGCTACGTGAGTGGCTGAGTAAAAATGCTGTTTTAGAATTACCAGAAATGATCAATGAGGAAGTTTCTGCAGATGGAACTCGTAAATGGCTATTGCGCATTGATGATAAAAACGCTGTGGAAACTGTTTTTATACCTGAAGCAGAACGTGCCACATTATGTGTATCTTCTCAGGCTGGTTGTGCACTAGACTGTACGTTTTGTGCGACGGCACGCCAGGGTTTTGCTGGCAATTTAAGCTCTGCACAGATCATTTCACAATTGTGGTATGCAGAGCATTATCTGCGTAAAGCATTAAATAAGTCGCGTGTTATCAGTAATGTGGTTTTTATGGGAATGGGCGAGCCACTGGCAAATTTTGAAAACGTAGTAAGCGCAATTCGCATTATGATGGATGACAATGCTTATGGGCTTGGTAAACGCAAAGTGACTGTGAGTACTTCAGGTATTGTTCCCAAAATAGATAAGCTACGTGACGTCTTAGATGTAAGTTTGGCCGTTTCCTTGCACGCGCCTAACAACGAGCTGCGTGATATATTAGTACCGTTAAACAAACGCTACCCTATTGCAGAACTAATTGCTGCGTGTCGGCGTTTTGTGGATGAAAAAAGTCGTAAACACACAATTACTTTTGAATATGTAATGCTTGATCAGTTGAATGATCAAAAACAACACGCTGAACAATTAGTATTGCTATTAAGAGGCTTGCCTGCCAAAGTTAATTTGATTCCTTTTAATACATTTCCTGATTCAGGCTATATGCGATCAACGGATCAAGCCATAATTGAATTTAGTGGAATACTACAAGCAGCAGGTATAACAACGATTACGCGTCGGCCGCGTGGTGAGGATATTGCAGCAGCCTGTGGACAGTTAGCTGGAGATATAACAGATAAAACCAACCGCAAATATAAACATGAAGTTACACAAAAGCATCATGTCTTGGCTCACAAGCAGGAGGCAGTATGCGTATAACTTCTTTATACAGGCTCATTTTATTTATATTTGTAGCAGTGCTATATGGGTGTGCAACTACATCAAGTACTAATTCGAATGAAAATCTTGGTCTTAATGAAAAAGCTGCACAAATAAATATACAACTTGGTGTTAATTATCTTAGACAAGGTCAATTTGAATTGGCTGATGAAAAATTACGTAGAGCACTAAAACAAGATCCTAGCTCTTCAACTGCACATTGGGTGTTTGCTTTATTGCAAGAGCGGCTAGGTGAGAATGAAGTCGCAGAAAAACACTATCGTAAAGCTGTTTCACTTAATCCCAAAGATTCAAGAGCACACAACAATTATGGTACTTTTTTGTGTAACCAAAACAGACTCCAGGAAGCAGAAAAAGAGTTTTTGCTAGCAATTGAAAATCCACTATATGCACAAGCTGATTCGGCTTATGCAAATGCAGGAATTTGCACGTTGAAGATACCTGACAAAGCTGCTGCAGAAAATTATTTTCAAAAATCTTTAGCTATTAACCCTGAACAACCTTCGGCACTTATCCAAATGGCTAAGCTCAGTTTTGAAAGACAGGATTATGCACAATGCACTAATTATATGCAGAGCTATGAGAAAGTTGGAAAACATAATTCAGAATCACTTTGGATTGCATTTCAATCAGCATCGAAATTAGGCTATAAAGCCAAAGCAGAAGAGTATGCAAACCAGTTAAAAAGACAATATCCTAGTTCACAAGAGGCAAGGCTGTTAGCCGAATCTTATTGGCATGCAAGAAAATCAAACTAATTTATTATCTGATGAAGGGATAGCAGATAAACATATAGATAAGGTTGGTGTTTTACTTGTTACTGCGCGTAACCAGAAGGCGTTGAGTCAAGCTGATGTGGCGGATCAAATTAATTTACCAATTAGAACGATACAGGCGTTAGAAGAAGATGATTTTGAGCAATTACCTGAGGCAACTTATGTGCGTGGATACTTGCGCAATTTTGCGCGAGCTGTGGGTATTGATGCAACAGAGCTCATAGCTGTTTACAATGACCAGCTGCCGGTTAAAGAAGTTGAAGTCATTGCAACGAATAAAAAGACAAAGCACAGCTATGACCCTACAATTATTTGGAGTACTGCAGCTGTATTTACTATTCTTGTAGGCCTATTGGTGAATTGGTGGATGGATGAACGACAACTACCAGAGCAACTCATCGATGTGCTTAATGATGACTCAGTTCAAGTTTCCAGCACGAGTACAAACAGTACGGGGGAATTAATATCTGATTCTATACAAAATAGTACTGACGAAGACAATGTAGAAAAAGTGGAGGAAATTGAACAGCCATCACCTGTTTTTGAGGAAACAGAATCAGTGAATACCGCAGAAGATCAAATTCTGGACTCAGATGTTGAGCAAGCCATGGCAGATGAGTCATTGAAGCCTAATCTGGTGTCACTGCATGATGGTGTAGATGTGCTAACAGTTACCTATATGGAGAAAAGTTGGACTGAGATTCGGGATGCAGATTTAAATACACTAATGCAAGGTTTGATTGGCCCCGGAGTCGTGAGAAACTTAAGCGGTAAGGCACCATTTCATATTTTTCTTGGTAATTCCCCTGGTGTTGTTATTGAAGTTAATGGACAATATTTTGATCAATCTGAATTTAACAGGAGTAACCGCACTGCACGGTTTCAAGTATCTGACGGTACATTCAATTAAGTACTCACCTCAACCAACAATAAGAAGAAACAATGTCTAAGCGAATTCAATCAATTCGCGGTATGCACGATGTATTACCCCCGCTAAGCGGCCTATTGCGTGAAATAGAACTTTCCTCTCAGGTTGTACTGCATCAGTACGGTTATCAAGAAATACGTATGCCTTTGCTAGAACAAACAGAGTTATTTAAGCGCTCTTTAGGAGAGGTTACGGATATCGTTGAAAAGGAAATGTATACTTTTACAGACCGCAATGGTGACAGCCTAACGCTGCGACCGGAAGGCACTGCCAGTTGTGTACGTGCAGGGATACAACATGGGTTTTTATATGGTCCGCCATCACGTTTATGGTATTGCGGACCTTTCTTCCGCCACGAACGTCCACAAAAGGGACGTTACCGCCAGTTTCACCAGTTAGGTGTGGAGACATTTGGTTTTGCAGGTCCGGATATTGATGCAGAGTTGATTATGCTAAGCCAGCATATTTGGCAGACTATACAGCTACCAAACAAACCTGTATTAGAAATTAATAGCTTGGGTAGTACGCAAGCTCGACAAACCTATAGAGAAAAATTAATTGCTTATTTGCAGCAATTCGAAGATAAATTAGATGCGGAAGCTAAGCGTAGATTGCACAGTAACCCTTTGCGTATATTAGATAGTAAAAATCCAGAATTAAAAGAAATTATTTTAAATGCGCCTAGTCTATTAGATTATTTGGATGCAGAATCTATACAACACTTTGAAAAACTACAGGGGCAGTTAACAGCTGCCAATATAGAATTCACAATTAATCCTAGGTTAGTACGTGGCTTAGATTACTATAGTAAAACTGTATTTGAATGGATTGTGGATGGTTTGGGTGCGCAGGCTACCATTTGTGCAGGGGGTCGATATGATGGTTTGGTTGAACAGTTGGGCGGAAAACCATGCGTTGCAGCAGGTTTTGCGATTGGGCTTGAAAGGTTGGTGGCACTTTTAGAGGAAACGCGACTCAAAGAAAATACTATTGATGCTTATATTGTCGTAATAGGTGAGCAGGCTGAAAGGCTAGGAATGCGAATAGCAGCTGATATTCGCGCTATAAGTTCTCAATGTACAGCAGTCATAAATTGTGGTGGGGGTAGTATAAAATCACAAATGAAGCGGGCCGACCGTTCAAATGCTAGGCTTGCAATTATTTTGGCTGAAGATGAACTTAACCATAATACAGTATCAGTGAAGTTTTTGCGTGAACAGCGAGATCAAGAAACAATTTCACAAGATAAATTAATTCCTTATTTAAAAGAATATTTAAATAACAAGTGAGAGACTATGGCCGATTACGAAACTGAAGAACAACAAGTTGAAGCGCTTAAGCAATGGTGGAAGGAAAATGGTACTGCTGTAATTTTAGGTGCAGTCTTGGGTGTAGCAGCTTTAGGCGGTTGGCGTGGATGGGATTGGTACCAGGAAAAGCAAGCTACAGAGGCATCAGATATTTTTACCAGTATACAAGGTGCTATTGTGCAAAATGATTCGCAGTACGTGCATACACAAGCGGAAACACTTCGCACGCAATACAAATCCACACCGTATGCTGTATTGGCAACGATGCATGAGGCAAAATTGCAGTCTGAAAAAGGCAACTTAGAGGAGTCTGCCAAAAGTTTGCGTTGGGCCATAGAACATAGCTCTCAGCAATCTGTAAAAGACATTGCGCGAATACGATTGGCACGCGTGCTTGTTGCTGATAATAAATTAGACGAAGCTGCAGTAATTGTTGATCAAGGTCTACCAGAATCTTTTGCGTCATTAGTAAATGAAATAAAAGGTGATATATATTTTGCTAAAGGCGAAACTGAGCAAGCAAAACAAGCTTATGATCAAGCCCTAAAGTCTGCTGATGCAAGCAATGTGGAATATTTGCAAATCAAGCGTAGTGACTTGGGTAGTTAATTCATGTTTTTTTCTAGCTATAGAAAACTTCTTTTTTTATTATTTATAAGTTGTTGTTTGTCACTGACGGCTTGTAGTGTTTTGAAAAAACCAAAACAGTGGTTTGAAAAAGAAGAAGATCCGCGCGAACCTACCAAATTAGTAAAAATAGAAGCAGAAAAAATTAATGTAAAGCAAGTATGGCGTAATTCAATAGGAAGTTTAGAGAAAGCATATAGTTTAATTTATCCTTACATTACCGATGACAAGGTGTACCTTGTTGATGCCGAAGGCCGTGTGGAAGCATGGCAGCGCGATGATGGGAGAAGTATATGGTCAATAAAGCTGGAAGAGGATGTTTCAGGAGGATTGAATGGTGGCAACGGTATTGTTGCGGTCGGCACGGAAAACGGTGAAGTCATAGCGTTAAGTATGGTGGACGGTAGTGAGAAATGGCGAGCTTCAGTAACCAGTGAAGTGATGGCAATTTCAGAAGCATATTATGGTGTGATAGTAGTGCGCACTAATGACAGCAACGTATATGCCCTTGATGTGGGCAATGGCAATATTGCCTGGAAAGCTAATCATAGTATCCCTCCGTTAACCTTAAGAGGTACAAGTGCACCGCAAGTAGTAGGTGATACGGTTATTGTTGGCTATGACGACGGTAAAATGAATGCATTGAGTATGCGTGATGGTGAACCATTATGGGAGGTTACGGTTTCTGTACCTAGAGGGCGTTCTGAGTTAGACCGAGTTTCAGATGTGGATGGCGAGATCGCTGTTTTAAATGGCATGGTGTATGCGGCTAGTTTTAATGGTCGTGTAATTGCAGTCGACATGGATACTGGTAAAACCGTTTGGACTAAAGAGCTGTCATCTTATGTGGGTTTAAGTGCTGATGAAAGCAAAGTTTATGTAACAGATGCTGATGATAGTGTATGGGCATTAGACAAAGCTACAGGTGCAACTATGTGGCGCCAAGATAAACTTTTATATAGAAAGCTCACCGCACCAAAAACAATGGGCAATTTTATCATTGTTGGGGATTTTAAAGGTTATTTGCATTGGCTCTCAAAAGAAGATGGTAAAATAGTAGGTAGAGATGACGTTGCCAGTGATGCTATTGAAGTTGCACCTATTGTTAAAAATGATTTAGCTTATGTGTTGTCAAGAAATGGTTCTTTATCTGTACTCCAATATCAGTAAAAGCTAGTTTCAAATTAATTTTGGTGCATATTTTAATCCGGTTGTTTAAAAGTTAGCTTAGTTGCAAGATTAGTTTGAAAAAGTAACTTTTCAGTAACTCATTAAAATACAACCTTTTACTTCCATTCTTAAAAAGCATGATCAGTGTATTTTATGATGCTAAGCCGGATAGGCTTATGTCTATTTTTAATTTTATACGATCACTCCAAGTATAAGGCTGTGCCGAAATACTAGCTTAATTAAGCAAAATAGCCGATATCTTGTGCTAGATCAGGGCAATTTTGGCCGATATCTGCTTACATTATAGGATATTTAAATAGTTTTTTAGCTTAGCTAATGGCTGAGCATCATTTTTTGTGCCTTTAGAAAATTTACACGATATTTGAGGATTGTAAATATGAAAAACAAAAAGATGGAACTTGTGAGTGCAGATGGCGTTGCAGTAAAAACAAATAAAACTACACCTGATGCCGATTTTACAGCAGAAATGGTAATGAATACGGCCGAAGATGTGTTGACTAAACAAGAACTTCTTGAAGTGCAGTCAACGCGCGATTTTTTTGGCTTGTTAAAAAAGAAAGATTTTAGTCTTAAGAAGTTCAAAAAGGCGTTAGATTACGAAGAAGACCTACGATTATTACAAGGTGAGTTAGTAAAGTTACAACGTTGGGCGCAAGAAGCGGAACGTCGTATAGCTATCATCTTTGAAGGGCGTGACGCAGCTGGAAAAGGCGGTACGATTCGGCGCTTTGTGGAGCATTTGAATCCTCGAGCGATGCGAATCGTTGCTTTGCCTAAACCAAGTGACGACGAAATTGGTCAATGGTATTTTCAGCGTTATGCAAAGCAACTACCTAATAAAGGTGAAATCGTTTTCTTCGACCGTAGCTGGTACAACCGTGCTGTCGTGGAACCGGTTAATAAGTTTTGTACAGAAAAACAATATAAACAATTCATGCGTCAAGTGCCGGAATTCGAGCATATGCTTTATGAAGATGGCATAGACTTAATTAAGTTCTGGTTTTCCATTTCCAAAGAACAGCAATTGAAGCGTTTCGAATCGCGTAAAAACAACCCTTTAAAGGTATGGAAACTAAGTCCTATAGATGGGCGTGCTCAGGAGTTGTGGGATGATTATACAAAGTACAAAAAAATGATGTTCAGTAAAACACATACAACATTTAGTCCTTGGAATATTGTACAAGCAAATAACAAAAAGCGTGCACGTTTAGAAAGTATCCGGCATGTTCTTTCTAGTTTTGATTATACCGGCAAGGATACGGACATTACATTACTGCCAGATCCAAATACTATTATGCGCTATCATCGTTCGGCGATAAGTATCGACTAGCGTATTAGTACAAATATGCAGATCTAAAAAACTCGCCCTCCCTAAGTGATGGCAATCATTATCATTGCCATTGGCTTTGAAAATCTTTGCTTGTTGATATTCGCCAAAACTTCGACAAGCATTAAGATATGTGAAGACACCTATCAACTTTCCATATTTAGTTATAATGGTTAGTCTGATCCTTATGCTAGCCATAGTTAATAAAACTATTTTTAATGGATTCATTGATGTCGACAATATAGAACTTTGAGATATGCGTAAGTATAGCTTCACACGGTTGCTCATCATCAGAGTTGAATATTATGACGTATCTAGCTTCTATATCTCGTGCTGTATTTAAGCGTCAAATATTTTCTATTGCAAATGCATGTCTACTTCTTTGTCAATGTTTAATATCTTTATCGTGTTATATTCAACTACCTTTGACATAGTTTAGATCACATATTTAAGAATGAAACCCGTAATTGCTTTAGTCGGCCGCCCTAATGTCGGCAAATCGACACTATTTAATTATGTGACCAAATCTAATGATGCTTTGGTAGCGGATCAGCCTGGACTGACACGTGATCGAATCTATGGAATTACACGCCGTTTTGAAAATCGTTTTATCGTTATCGATACAGGAGGTATTGCTCCACCAGAAGACCTTGAAGAACAAGATCGTATGAATATTGCAATTAGTACGCAAGCCTGGCTTGCAATAGAGGAGGCCGATGTTGTTTTTTTTCTGGTAGATGGAGTAGAGGGTTTAGTGCCTCAAGATCAAGAGGTATTTAATAAACTAAGAAATAGTAACCAAAAAGTATATGTGCTGGTTAATAAGGCAGATACAAATACTGAAAATATATCTGCTAGCGATTTTTATATTCTTGGGGCAGAACATTTATTTGAAATATCTGCTAAATCAGGCAAAGGTGTGCGTGATGTATTCGCGGAGTTAATTGAGCAATATCCTACTGAACAGACATTAGAA
The DNA here is from genome assembly GCA_965223115.1 of Gammaproteobacteria bacterium. Lineage (GTDB taxonomy): Bacteria > Pseudomonadota > Gammaproteobacteria > UBA4575 > UBA4575 > CBDCUI01. The sequence continues at coordinate 1,655,159 of OZ244982.1, read as the reverse complement.
GTAGAAGAAGCAAAACAAGAAGTAATTAAAGTTGCCTTGGTTGGCAGGCCCAACGTTGGGAAATCTACGTTAGCAAATGCACTGATTGGTGAAGAAAGGTTTGTAACATCAGATATACCAGGGACCACTCGCGATAGTATTTCTGTTTTTGTTGAAAAACTTGGAACCACATTTGAACTTATTGATACTGCAGGTGTGCGCCGGCGTAGCAAGGTGCATGACATGGTGGAAAAATTTAGTGTAGTTAAAACTTTGCAAGCCATTGAGAATTCACATGTCGTAGTTTTATTGCTCGATGGTACACAGGAGCTTGCGGAACAAGATGCACGTTTAGCGGGTATGGTGCTTGACAGTGGTCGTGCAGTAGTGATTGCAATTAATAAAACAGATGCCTGTTCGAAAGAAAATTTTAAAGAAATACAAAAAGGTTTCGATCTAAAGTTACGCTTTTTAGACTATGCAGAACAACAAATGATTTCTGCAAAACGAAAAGAGGGTATAACAAAATTAATGCGTGCGGTTTTGCGTGCATATCAATCTGCAAATATAGAAATATCTACAGGTGAATTAAATAGATTGTTGGAAAATGCAGTTGAGAGCTTCCAACCGCCATTAGTAAGAGGACGTAGAATTAAGTTAAAATATGCTGCGCAAATAAACAAATGTCCGTTGACGATAGCCATACACGGAAATCAAATCAGCAGAATACCTGGATCCTATAAACGCTACTTAGAAAATTATTTTCGTAAGACACTAAAATTAGTGGGTACACCGATACAATTAGTTTTTAAACAACCCGACAACCCATTTGCAGGTAAGCGTAATAAACTAACACCTCGCCAACAACGCAGCCGTAAGCGATTGCTCAAAAAAGTAAAAAAGTAAAAAATAATTTTTTGTTTGAAATATTCGCTAAATAAAATTTCAATGTAAGTACGTGATTATGCATAAGAGGTCTTAAAGGCTTAATTAGGTTAATTATGATTCAGCAGAATATTACCGAAACTTGGCAAAGATTTAACCTGGGTTGACAGAAATTAGTAATAGTGAGATGCAGCAAAAAATTATTTTTACATATTCAAAACTCTTAGAAGCTGAAATGTAATAGGTAATAAAAAACTTAAACTATTAATCGGTTAATTTGCATACGGAAAAGTATCCAAATAAAAAATAATAGGTCCAAATCTGTTCATAAATTTTATTCGCTAAGTATAAAAATGTTTATTGATAAGGAAATTTGCAAAAGGAATTAATAGGTTAGTTTAATTTCTTTAAAAAGCGTCAATTTTTTGTTGTTGACGATTATTGTTTTTGTAGTTTTAAAATAAGTGCAATAACAAGAATGAAAATTTAGGAAGGGGATGCTTGTGAATAAGAAGGGAAATCTTTATGTCATATCATTTACGAGAATGACATTTGCAAATTCAAATCGACCAAGCTTCAATAACTCCACAAGATCATATAAGAATAAATTCTCTGCATTTAATAAACTCAGCTTATATTTATTCTTAGCATTAGTTTTATATTTGCTCTTAGCAGGAGTAGTCCATTCTGCACAACAGGTAAGTCCTCGACCTGGACCTTGGAAATATACAGCATGTCGCTGTAACTCTGTCTGCTATTTAGAATTTTGTACTATATGGAATCAAGGCCAAGGCTCAACATGTGGGACATCAGTCTGCACAGATAAGCAGACACCTATGCCATGGGGTTCTGAAGAATTGATGGTGGAACGCGTACAAGCTTGGGATTCATCCCAGATTTTTGAAGGCTGGCTTTATAATGGCGTAGAAGACGACGCTGGCTGTAAATATCAATGTTGGAATGGCGTTCCTGGATACACATATGGACTATTAAGTACCGTCAAAGGCAATTTCAGTGGTGGTTACATGGGGCTTAAATCTAGAAGCGTTGTTTGCCCTAATGGTTACAATTGGAGCTCAAGCCAACAAAAGTGTGTGCTCCCAAACAATGGAGTTACACGCCACAAAACTAACGATTGGTGCCCGGCTGGTGCTAATGACTCCGATCCGATTCATTCTCAAACTGGAGTAAACATTCAACAAGTTTCTGACTATCACAGTGCAGGAATTTATCCGCTTGAATTTACCCGTTACTATTCAAGTGGTACTCACATGCGCCAACACGGTTTAGGGCTTAATTGGCGACATACTTACGCAAGGAGTATTCATGTTATTGAATCAACAAATATAACCACTGCAATCGTTACACGTCCGAACGGCAATGAATATTTCTTCAACTACAACTCGATTACGGATACATGGGAAAGTGATCCCGATGTCACTGAACGATTATTTGAATTAACCGATGGATCGGGAAATCGTACGGGCTGGGCTTACTTTACGAATAATGATGATGCTGAAAGTTATGATGTAGATGGAAAGTTAATCCTCTTAGCAAATAAAGCAGGTGTAGGTCATTCATTGGTATATAACTTAAGTACTGCACAAGGTGGAGATGGAAGAGATAACACGCTTGATCAAGTTGTTCATAGTGTGAGTGGGCGCACATTAAACTTTGAAAACGATGAGCGTTCTAGAATTATAAAAATCACGACGCCTATTACATCTGAAGTATACGAATATGAGTATGACAATGAACCCAGCCAGTTAAAAACGGTTATCTATCCTGATGAAACCACGGGGAACAGCGCGGATAATCCAAGAATTACCTATTTGTATAATGAACCTGAACATCTATCTGGAACAGGTAACAAAGATGCATCTTTAACCGGCATCATTGATGAAAACGGGAATCGTTATAGTACATGGAAATATACGAGTACAGGCAATCGTGCAACACATCATATACTAGGACCCGAAGCTTCATCTGGGCCTATTAGTCAAGTTATTATTACTGATAATGGTGATGGTACTGTTGATATTCAAGATCCATTTGGTGGAACACGTACGTATGATTTTGACATCAAGCAAGGCGTACCTCGATTATCGCAAGTGACGGGTTCACCATGCTTAACCTGTGGAGGTGCGGTACAAACCGCGACTTATGATGCAAATGGATTTCCATTAACGCGTACAGACTTTGAAGGCAACGAAACAACTTTTGTTTATAATGCACGTGGTTTACAAGATTCACGTACTGAAGCTAACAACTCGCCTGAACAACGCACCATTTCAACGTTATGGCATGCTACCTATAGAGTCCCAACGAAAATCACCGAACCTGGTAAAGAAACTACGTTTACCTATAACAGTACTGGACAAGTCCTAACAAGGACTGAGAAAGACACAAACGATCCGACTGTTCCGGTTCGTACAACCACCTTTACCTACGATACCAATGGCAACGTGCTAACTATTGATGGACCGCGTACCGACATAGTAGACATTACAACGTTTACCTATGATCCAATTACCGGTGATCGTGTAACGATGAAAGTTGACCCCGATGGTAATGGTCCATTGCCTATACAAACCACTCAATTTACCAGTTACGATAACAATGGACGGTTGTTATCCTTGACCGATCCCAATGGTGTCGTCACCAAAATGGTTTACGACCCACGAGGACGACTAAAGACACGTACCGTTGCAAGTGGTACAACGGAGGCCGCGACGACGACTTTTGAATATGATGGGGCAGGAAATATCAAGAAAACAACCTTACCTGATGGCAGCTATCTATCTTATTTGTACGATGAAGCCCAGCGCCTTTATAAGATTACTGATAACAACGCAAATGAAATTGAATACAAGCTTGATGCATTAGGCAATCGAGAAGAAGAACTTGTATCTGATTTAGGTGGTTTACGACGTTCTTTATATCGCCAATTCAGTGCACTAAGTGAAATGGAACAATATCGCACTGGCGAAATGGTAAACCCCATCATCTATGGCTACGATGGCAATGGTAATCAGACTTCAGCCGATGATCCCACCAAACCGATTGCCGAGAGTTACTACGATGCCTTAAGCAGACTCTATGAAAGTAAAGACCCCGACCTACACGTTACTCAATATGAATATGATGGTCGAGACAACTTAACGAAAGTCACCGATGCGAGGAACTTGGTGACGAACTACCTCTACAATGGCTTAGATGATCTCAAAGAATTGCAAAGTCCGGATACCGGTGATACGGACTATGAATACGATGATGCCGGCAACCGTACCAAGCAGACGGATGCAAAAAATGTAGTCACGGATTACGAATACGATGCCTTGAATCGATTAAAAAGCATCAAATATCCTGCCAATGCTAATCTAAATGTCACCTTTACCTATGATCAAGGCACGAATGGCATCGGTCGTTTAACGCAAATCGATGATGAAGTCGGATCAACCTCGTTTGAATATGATCGTCGTGGCAACATTAAAAAAGAAACGCTCACGATAAGCTCACGCACCATACAAGGTACCAGTATTCCCCAGCAAACGAAGATTACTTCCTATGAATACGATCTAGCGGATAACCTTAAAAAGGTAACGTATCCGAATGGCCGTGTGGTGGATTACACCCGCAATGTGATTGGACAAGTGAGCGAAGTGAAAAATGGAAGTACGTTCATAGCCAGCAACATTCAATACATGCCGTTTGGGCCCATGAAAAGCTTGATGTTTGGTAGCAATATTACACAAAACATGACCTATGATTTAGATTATCGTTTAGATACCAAAGTGGCGGGGGGAATACAAAACATCGATATCAACTATCATACCAATACCAACAACATCTCCAGCATCTTGGATAATATCGACTCAAGCAATAACCAAACCTTCAATCTCTATGACAACCTAGATCGACTTAAAGATGCCAGCAGTTCCATGTATGGGTTACTCAGTTACAGCTATGATGGAGTGGGCAACCGCACGAACTTTGATGATCAAACGAATTTCGATACGTATAACTACGCCACTGCAAGTAATCGTGTAGACAATATCACCGGTGCTCATGCAACCACGTTCGGATACGACAATGTAGGCAATATCCTTACACAAGGATCCAAAACGTTTAGTTATTCTAAGAGCAATCGCATGAAGTCGTTTTCAGACAGTGGAAGTAGTGCGGACTATGTGTATAACGGCCAAGGCGAACGTGTGATCAAAGTCGTGGATGGAGAAGTGACGATCTTCCACTACGATCCTTCAGGCAATCTCATCGAAGAAACCAATGAAGTCGGCACTGCGATTCGACAATATGTATATGTAGACGGACAACGACTGGCCTTATTCCAACCCCATGGTGGCAGTTCGGTGCTCCCGTATAGCCGCTCCTTGCAAGTAAATTCATTGGGATCGGTAAGAGCATCCATCGTTAATGCTGAAACCATGTTGGCCAAAAACTGTGGCATCCGTCATACCTCAGGCGAACCCATCACTTTCCATTACAATCAAGTCGATAGTCAAAACAACATCATTGCCGGCAACAATGTTCCGGCAGATATTCCTGGCGGTGGAATACAAAACTATGTTCTTTTTTTCACCCCTACTGCTGCCTTTGCAACGACCGATATAGAGTTTGAATACTCTTGTGACAACCTAGCGCCTATAGGGAAGATTGTAGGGGTCAATACGGTATTATTAACTGCAGAGAATAATCCCGTCTCAGACAATATAGTCGTGTCCACTACTGCTGATCTAGACTTAGATGTGGGTATTACTAAACTTTTTGCGGTAGCTTCAACCAACGTCGGAAATGCAGGAAATAGTATTACAGTAAGCATGGACACCAATGGCAATACCACGTTACTGAATCAACTCACGATGTTGATCTGTGAAACCAACCCATCAGGAACCTGCATTCAATCCTTTGCACCAACCGTAACATTAAACATCCCCCCTGGAACGAGTAAGACCTTTGCAATCTCGGTTACAGCCAGTTCTGCCATTGCCAATGACCCAGCCAATAATCGTATCTTTGTGTGGTTCAGAGATACAGGTGGAATCGTTCGGGGAGCTACCAGTACTGCGGTCAGGACCCAATAAGGAGAAGAACATGAAATATAAAACAAATAAAAACTTCTTCTCAATCAAAATATTTTCATTAATATTCTTCTTACTAATCACGAGTACCACTCATGCAGGACTGTACTTCTATCACACGAATCATCTAGATACACCAACAGCGATTTCAGATGTATCCGGAAATGTCGTGTGGAAAGCGACTTACAAACCGTTTGGGGAAGCCATTGTGGACACAAGTGTCAGTCACATGAAAAACAACTTACGCTTTCCCGGCCAATACTATGATGAAGAATCGGGAAACCATTACAACTACTTTAGAGATTACAATCCAAGCTTAGGAAGATACATGCAGAGTGATCCGATTGGGTTGAATGGGGGAATAAATACATTTTCATACGGATTAAACAATCCTAATAAATACATTGATCCTGAAGGGTTACTGTCCTTATTAGGAACAGGCGTTAGAGGAGCCACAGTACCACCAGTAGGAGGGCCAAGTGATAGTATTAGTAATGACTCATCAAGCCCATCTGATGGTTCTAGTTATACTAAACCACGTGGTCGTTTTGGACGTCCAAATGGTAGAGGTCGCTATGAGTGTTTTATTAAATGCGATAGAGTTGATATAAAAGGACCCGGACAAGGGAAAGGTGCGGATGTTTGTACAACTGATGAAAGTCCTTATGTATTAGGCCACGGGCTAGGTTCCAGTCCAACAGAAGCATGGAATAACGCATGGGACGCAGCATCTGCAAATACTCCAAGAGGTTCTACGAAGCGACATTGCAGAGGTGTTTCGGGCGACTGTAAAAATTGGAAGGGCTCAAAAAGATAATTTATATTAAAGTTAATTAAACAAATGGATAATGAAGAACTTAATTCTCTAATCGAAAATGCCAACAACGGAATAATTGCAGCAATGAATGAACTTGCTGCTAGAATGGCTACTGGTGATGGAATAGAACAAAACTTAGAAGGTGCAATCCAATATTATTACAAAGCTGGTCAGGCAGGTTCTCCAGAAGCTCTGTACAATTTAGGCTTAATGCAATTATTTGGTGAAGGAACAAAACAAAATAACGATCAAGGTGTATCTACATTATTGCAAGCTTGTAGGTTGGGTAGCTCAGACGCCTGTATATTTATTGCCGAATCATACACACAAGGTCTTTATGGCTTAGATAAAAGCTATGAATCTGCTTTGCCATTTTACTTAGCTGGTTTTTTTCTTGGTGATGCAAAAGGTGCAAATATCATTGGCGAATTAGTTGAATCAAATTGTATTAAAAGAGAGTTAGTTATACATCAAATGAAAAACTTTTCATTAAAAACACTCCAAACACTTGGTTAGATATTAGTTTAACCTATCTAGTTATTCTCTTCTCGCTTTCTAAGCAGATTAGTAAGAAAGATAATGAAAGAGAATCAATGGCGGAATCAAAAATCAATGTGGTCAGACACGATAGATTTGAAGATGTAGTATAAGTAGGTTAATCTTTTTTCTATGCAATCGGTTGGTATATAACTTTAATCTCACATGGCTCGACTCCCTCGATATGTGCTACCGGGTGTGCCTCAACATGTTATCCAACGTGGCAACAATCGCGAACCCATCTTTGCCCATGGCGAAGACTACAGCTTCTATCTAGAAAAGCTCGAAGAAGCACTAAAAAAATATTCCTGTCAGCTCCATGCCTACGTCCTCATGACCAACCACGTTCACCTACTTATAACCCCACAAGCAGAAAACGGCATCGGTAAAGTCATGCAATCCTTAGGTAGAAGCTACGTACAATACTACAACTACGTCTACACACGCACAGGCACTCTATGGGAAGGGCGTTACAAAGCCACCTTGCTCAACAGCGAACAATACCTACTCACCTGTATGCGCTACATCGAACTCAATCCCGTAAGGGCCAACATGGTCAAACACCCCAGCGAATACCCCTACAGCAGCTATGCTAAAAACGCCGTAGGCAAACAAAACAACCTTAGTCACCCCCACACAAACTCTACCAACGCCTAGGCAAAAGCGAAAAAGAACGCCAAAAACACTATCGAGCTTTATTCAGAACCAAGCTCGATAAAAAGACCCTCGAAGAAATCAGGCAATCGACCAACAAAGCCTGGGTATTGGGCAATGAACGCTTTAAAGATAAAATAGAAAAACTCACCAAGCGCCAAACGAGGCCGAAGCCACGAGGCGGGGATCGCAAATCAAAAGAATATCGACAACAGCATGCCTAAACTACAAATCAATCGTGTCTGACCCCATTGATTCTGCCATTGATTCACCTTAAAATTAGTGGGTACACCGATACAATTGGTTTTTAAACAACCCGACAACCCATTTGCAGGTAAGCGTAATAAACTAACACCTCGCCAACAACGCAGCCGTAAGCGATTGCTCAAAAAAGTAAAAAAATAGTATTTTCATTAATCTATATTTACTCCTTTTTTCAATACTTTTACACAATAGGTATTCAGGCTTTCGCTGACTTTTAAAGATTCAATCGTTAGATGTTCATGCAAGGTTTCGCCTACACGAATATTAAAACGACCTGAATATTTTTTGCCTGCAGTTGCTGCCGGTAAATTATGTCCTTCATTTTTATGTGTCTTAATCCATTCATTTGTCAACGTTACAAGTTTTTCGAAAACTTTGGCTTCATTTTTCCCATGAATTCCGCCTAAAGCTAAGCCTGGAACACGTCCAACGTAGCACTGGCTATCTTCAGACCATTCCACTATTTTTAAGTATTGTTTATGTTTGTTCATCACTAACGAGTTCGATCGCGCGTTTTACATCTTTGATTTGATAATATTTCGCTTGTTGATTTGGGTTGCTGCTGATTGTGATATTTACACCCTTGGGGTGTCGAAAGTTGCTATATCCGCTAATGCCTCCTTTGTGCACAAAACCGACAGATTCTAAATCTCGAATTAATTGATTTATTTTTGGTAACATGAAAAAATGGTACTATAATAGTACCATTAAAGTCAAATGAATTGTTACAATAAACCCAAGAGTAGAGTTTGTTTGTAGATAGCATATAAATGTTTGCAACCTAAATGCATAAATGAAGCGTTATGAAGTTACAAGTGTAAGTATTTCAAATAAAACAGTACCGAAAGCAACATTCGATTCTGCCATCAACAATTGGCAACATCTCAAGTTAAGTGCGATGGTGGGGGATTCAATGCAATTGGAACAATACTTGATTGCTTCGCGAGAGTTGCGACAGTTTCAGCGAAAAATAAAAGATAGATTAAAACTGTATCGCTTGTCTCATATCGACTTTGAAGTGTTGCATTATTTATATCAAGGCTTTAGTCAACCTGGAATGATTGCAACTGAAGCAATATTAAATAAACCTCAAATTACGCGTTCAATGCGATGTTTAGAAGAATTGAATCTGATGGAATATGAGCTTGTAGATCATGATCGTAGAGCCAGGGTGATACGTATTACAAATAAAGGCAAACGTTTGTATAACCAGCTTGTGCATTCGATTAAAAATATGGATGCATAAACTTATATATAACTTGAAGGAGTAATTATGGTATTGGAATTAAAGCAATCGATTAACACTGCTGATGAAAAAGTTACTGTGTTAACAAGTGGTAAGCGAATTTTGATCAATGGTCAAAAATGGGTGAGTTTACTCAGTTTAGGAGAAGGTTTTCATATTGCAGCCAAAGCAAAACAGCTTTGTCCTGCGCCAATCTATTTGATCAATGAGAATGATGATCAAGTTTGAGTGATTAAGGTTTAGGGCATGGCTGGAGATAATATAGAAATTTCTGCTCTAAATGAGATGGATAGTGCAATTTTAAATAAAAAAGGTTGGTTTATGGTTACTTATTACCAATCAAAAAATGATACAGAAGGGTCTCGTGCTTATGATTTGGCTATAAGCAAGGCGATGTCGATCAAGCGCCAGACAGGAATTCGATGTGTTAAAAAAAGCGAATATACTGTTTATGAGGTATGGGAGCATTGGTGAGCAAAATGACTGTTTGAATATGTCTCATCTTAATTAAAGTTTAAGGGATCTTAGATTCGATATCTTCCACATTTACGATAGGATGAGCCTGTTTAAACTTTTCTAGTTGTCTAGCTGCTTCGGCATAATCTTTTCTAGCAATAAGTTTTTCTATCATGAGTAACCAGTCTTCCACTGAACGATGACTGAGCATTATTTCTTCTTCCAATACAGAGGCTTCATCTAGCGTTTTTGCAACAGGTTCTTGGGCAGTTCTTTGTTTGGCCATACCTGTAGAAGGCGCCGCTTCTTTGTCTTGAGGGTATTTCTCCTTATGTTCTTGATTCAATCGTATGCCTTCGCTGACAGGCCCATTAGTCATAACAGAACCTATAGCATCTTCTTTATGTAATGATTTAGATTTTTTTTCGTTTTTTTGAATATCTTTTTTAGTTTCTAGTTTATTTGATGGTTGTATAACAGATGATTCACTGTCTATTTCTTTCATTAGTGCATCATCAGAAGCAGATGGAACTTCTAATAAGGGATAGTTTTTATCAAGTTGTACTAATAAGGCAAAAACTAAGACCACACTGGCAGCTAATGACAGAGGAACCTTCCAATTACCACTGAAAGATTTTTTACCACGTTTGTCTTGGGCTTGATTGGCAGCGTAATCTAAGATTTTTTGATCAAGCTCTGATGGGGGGGCTTGCTTAGCTCCTTTTTTATATAGCTGTTGTAAAACTTGATCGTCTTTTGAGTTCATGACTTTATTTTAATTCAGAATAGCGCTTTTGAGTTTGTTTTTTGCATATCGCAAACGACTTTTTGCAGTTTCTGGGTTTACCTCAGTAACCTCAGCGATTTCTTCTATGCTCATGTCTTGCTCGAAATATAATAGTGCAACCTCTTTTTGGCTAACTGGGAGTTTTTCCAAAGTTTGTATGAATTGTTTTGTTTTTTGTTTTAAGGTGAATTCATCTTCAGGTAATGCGAGTGAACCAGGCACATCAGGCTCCTGGGTTATTTCAGCATTTTCAAATTCAATTATCTGTGAGGCTTTATTTTTTCTGTAATAATCAACGAGTGTGTTATGTGCAATGGTAAACAAAAAAGTTTTAAACTTGGCTTTTGGTTCATAACGAACTGCACTGTTAATTAATTTGATCCATACTTCCTGATATAGTTCTTCAGATTGATGGGTATTGCTTATGTGATTTATAAAATAACGATAGAGCATATCTTTGTATTTCCGGTATAGGGTTTCAAATGCAGCTTGATTCCCTTGTTGGTATTGCATCATTAGTGCTTCATCGGATAGTTGTTCACCCTTCATGAGAACAGCAGACTAACGATGCTATGTTAGCAACGCAATAGTATTTATTGCATTTGTATAAACGTTTGAAGCGAGTCTAAGGGTTATTCGTTACTACCGTTTATCGGTGAGCATGCTAGGATGTCTAAATGACTAAATGTAAGATTTCCAAGCGACTTGAACAAGTTGAATCGTTTCATGTTATGAGCCTGATGGCTGAGGCAAAGAAGCTTGCTATGCAGGGCCATCATGTCATCCATATGGAAATGGGGGAACCTGATTTTTCTACCCCAAAACCAATCGTTGAGGCAGGAATTGCTGCTTTGCGCACAGGTATTACTCATTATACTCCGACCCTTGGATTACCGGCGCTACGTGAAGCAATTGCCAATTTTTATCGACAAGAATACGGAGCAGATGTAGAAGCAGAGCAGGTCATTATTACTCCTGGTTCCGCAATGGCGTTGCAACTCGTTTTAAACTTGATTGTGTCCCATGGGGATTGTGTTGCACTAGCAGACCCGGCTTATCCTAGTACACATAATTTAGTGCGATTGCTAGGAGGTAAGGTTTTACAAATAGCTGTAAATGAAGATTCTAACTGGCAGCTTAATCGTAAATTGTTAGAGCAACATTGGAACGATACTATTAATGCTGTTTTAGTTGCGAGTCCATCAAATCCAACGGGTACTATCCTTGCCGATCAAGAGTTGCAAAGTATTGCTGATTTTTGTGCACAAAAGGGTGTGTTTTTATTAGTAGATGAAATCTATCATGGTCTTGTGTACACGCAGGCCCCAAAAACGGCTGTAGGTATCAATGAGAATACTTTGGTTATTAATAGCTTTTCAAAATTTTACGGCATGACGGGTTGGCGTGTTGGTTGGATTGTTTCTCCAAAAGAATATTTGCATGAGTTGAATAAACTTGCACAACATACTTTTTTAGCTGCACCTACACCAGGACAGTATGCCGCATTAGCAGCATTCCATGATGATACCAAAGAAATACTTGTCGAAAGACGTGAGCAATTTAGGCAGAGAAGAGACTATATGCTTGCTGCGTTAAGCTCTTTAGGGTTTGGAATACGTATAAAACCTGAGGGTGCTTTTTATATTTATGCCGATTCATCTGCCTTAGCTGAGGATAGTTATGAGTTTACACGTAAGGTTTTAGCTGAAAAACATGTCGCTTTTACACCTGGAATTGATTTTGGTGTGGCTGGTGCTAAGCAACATGTGAGGTTTGCTTACACTACAGATATGGAAAATTTAAAAATAGGAGTTGAACGGTTAGCAAGTTTGAAAACCTAAATGCGCATTGCTGTTAATAAGGATTATGTTATGAAAGTATGTTTTGTCTTGTTACTCGCTGTGCTAAATATTACGATTGTTAGTGCAAATGAGCAGGATAAAAGCGCGCCAGAAGCGCAGTCTGGTGAGTATGTAATGAATAACTCTCGCTTGCATGAGTTATTGTTGCGTGTAGATCCTGAACTTGAAGGTCAGTTAGGTAACTGGGTTATTCGGTTTGAAAATATACGTGCACATATCATTACAGATGAAAATGCTAATCGTATGCGGGTAGTTGTTCCTATTGTAAAAGTTGAAGATGTTGGTGAAGGTGAGTTACTGCGTTTAATGCAAGCGAATTTTGATTCTGCCGTGGATGCACGATATTGTGTAGCTAAAGGCATCATATGGAGTGCCTTTATTCACCCGCTTTCTATATTGTCTGATGAGGAGATGGTTTCTGGATTAGCGCAAGCTATCACTGCAGCGGCAACCTTTGGCTCGACATATAGCTCTGGGATTTTAATTTTTCAGGGTGGAGATAGTAGTGCAGAACAAGAAAAATACTATGAAAGTATTATCGAAAAAGGTCTCGCCATCTGAGCGTATGTCTCAGACTAGTTCTAAGGTTGAATGGTGATATAAAGAAGAAGCTCGTTCGCATAAACGTTTTCGAATGGCTTCCTGGTAACGATCTTCAAATTTAGGCATTTGTGAAACGACTGAAATAAGATACCACAAGCCGTTTTCTTGATTCATGAAGTAGGAAACCATTTTATTGGCTTCTCGTTTGGCTCTTGCCATACGGAGTTCATCTTCCATTGCTATTCTCCTTAAACAAAGAATCATCAATGATTCTTTCAATTGTGCACTCTTTATACATAAGAGAATCAAGTCGCCTTGATTAGTGGTGTTAAACACCTAAATCAATGGTAAAAAAGTGCTAATTAACAATGACTTAGAGTTATAAATAATAAGAAAGTTCCGGCTAAAGTAAGGTGTTTTGCTAGGATTACTTAGTTATTGATTTAGATTTTTGTGCTAAGGAGTTGCTAGGTGCAATGCCTTTTAATTCATCAATCCACAATGCAGTTGCTGCAGCAACACCGACGGGCATGGCAAAGAAATTCAGTATTGGTGTAATGGTCATAAAGACTAGTGCCATGCCAAAGCCAAGGCATAAGAAGCGCTTTTCTTTTAATAGAGTGAGTTGTTGCTTAAAAGATAAATTTCGATTGCCCATGGGGTAATCTAAATATTCAATAGCCAATAACCAGGCACCAAAGATAAACCACAAGAAAGGTGCAAACATGTTTAAACCAGGGATGATGAATAGAATAAGCAATGGCAATACGCGTATGGCAAGATAAAATAGTTTGCGTAATTCGTTGCTTATACCAATACGTGCACCACGCAACAGGTCTAAATAGCCCTCATTGCTACTGACTTTCTGCTGAGTAAGCCGTTCTTCAATCTTTTCGGATAAGACACCATTAAATGGGGCTCCTAAGATATTTGCCACTAATGTAAATGCAAAAAATACGACAAGTAAGCTCGCAATAATTAGTAGAGGCCACAATAAAAATTCGAGCCAATCGAGCCAACTGGGTAGATATTGTTCTAATAAGGTGTCAATTTGCTCATATCCATACCAAATTGCGGCAGCAAATAAAAAAATATTTATCAAGGCAGGGATGGCTACATAGCGTTTTATGCCGGGTAATTTGAGTAAAGCAAAGCCTTTGACTACGTAAGTTGCACCTTTAATAGTTTGTGTAATCATTCTCAAGATTTTGTATTAAATCTTAATATTGGGATATATACTTAAAGTGAGTTGGGAAGATTAACAGGGGTTTGGGCTTGCCAATTTGGTTGTCTATGTTCGACAACTACTTGTGTATAGATGCCTCCGCGCACGTTAAAGTCAGCCGTAATTCGCATAAATCGGGGCTTTAGCAATGACGCAAGATCGCTTAGAATTTCATTAGTTATTGCTTCGTGAAATGCGCCTTTGTTTCTAAATGACGTCAAATACAATTTGAGGGTCTTGAGCTCTACACATAATTTATCTGGAATATATTCCATTAACAGCTTGGCGAAATCAGGTTGCCCGGTTAATGGACATAAACAGGTAAATTCTGGGATGTCCATGCGGATTGTGTAGTCAATATCACGTTGCGGGTTTTCAAATGTATCTAATAATTGGTTTTGGTTATTACTCATTGGCTTTTAAAATTTTTAATGGATCACTAGATATATTCTAACGAATTACTAACGATGCGGCTCAGTTCAATAAAAATGTCAGGATTTAAATCTTTTGTAGATCCGACGTCACTCGTATTTCCTACTTCTATGGTAGGCATTGTTGGGCCAAATGGCTGTGGTAAGTCAAATATCATCGATGCAGTACGCTGGGTTATGGGTGAAAGTAGCAAGCACATCCGTGGCGACACTATGGAAGATGTCATCTTTAATGGCTCTTCTACACGCAAACCAGTGGGTCAGGCGTCTATAGAACTGGTCTTTGATAACAGTGAAGGTAAGTTAGGTGGTGAATACTCGGCTTACACAGAGATTTCTGTACGTCGACAAGTAACACGTGATGGACAATCAAAGTATTTTCTAAATGGAACAAAATGCAGGCGTAAAGATATTGTAGCGCTTTTCTTGGGTACAGGATTAGGTCCGCGCAGCTATGCGATTATTGAACAAGGAATGATTTCAAGACTGATTGACGCGAAGCCAGAAGAGTTACGTGTCTATTTAGAAGAAGCAGCGGGAATATCTAAATATAAAGAACGTCGTCGCGAAACTGAAAACAGAATTCGTCATACACGTGAAAATCTGGATCGTCTCAATGATGTTATCGAAGAAATTACTAAGCGTATTGAACATTTGCAACGTCAAGCGAAAGCTGCAGAGCGCTATAAGGTTTTAAAGACTGAAGAGCGTCAGGCTAAAACAGAATTATTGGCTTTGCGTTGGCAAGCGCATCAAGAAGAAGTGCAACAACGTAAACAAGCTGCAGAGCATAAACAAACAGAAATCGAAAAAGTGATGGCAGATATTCGTGCCATCGAAGCTGAGATTGAAAAATTACGTCAGCGGCATGCAGATGAAACTGAAAAATTTAATGAAGTTCAGGGCAGTTACTACAAATTAGGTGGAGAAATTTCTCGTGTAGAGCAGTCTATACATCATGTTAAAGAATTGAATAGCCGCTATGACGAAGAGCTGAAGGAAGTGCAAGAGGCATGGGCACAAGCTGAGCAGGCATTGCATGATGAGCAAACAAAAGCGGCAGAATTAGAAGCAAAAATTCTTGAAACTGAACCGAGTTTGAAGGCAGCGCGTGATGAGTTAAGTTCCAATACACAAAAACTTAGTGATGCAGAATCAAAAATGGCTGCATGGCAAGAGGCATGGGAAGTATTGTCGGCCAAGATTGCAGAGCCTACACAAACTGTCGAGATAGAGGCCTCACGTATTGAATATTTAGAAGAACATTTAGAACAGCTAGCGGACCGCAAAGATAAGCTACTGGAAGATCAGCATCAATTTAGTAAACATAAAACGTCTATAGAGTCTAAAGATCTTGCTTCACGTGTAGACGAAACCAGCACCACGTTACGTGCGATTTCTCCGCAAATGGTAGAGCTAAATAAAGCCATTAGTACTGGCCGTGATAGAAGGCAGAAGTTAACTCTGCAATTAGAGCAGGCACGTGAGAAATTACAAACTTTACAATCACAGCTGGCATCTTTACAAGCATTGCAGCGTGTTGTGCTAGGAGAAGAAGGTCAAGCGGTAAGTAAGTGGTTAGAGCAGAAAGGTTTAAATAAAGCTCCTCGGTTAATGGATAAACTAAAAACTGAGCCAGGCTGGGAAGCTGCAGTTGAAACAGTGCTGGGCGATTATTTAGAAGCAGTTTGTGTTAATGACTTAGAACGGAGTGCTGATTCTTTAAGCGATATCAAAACAGGTCGTTTGATGATGTTGGATCAACAAGCTGCTAAGCAGGCAATGGATACAGAGGGCACGTTAGCCTCAAAGGTAAAAGCACCTGTTGATTTAACAGAATTATTAGGTGGTGTGCTAGTTGCGAATACTATAAATAGTGCATTCAATAAAAGAGAACATTTAACCCCGGGGCAATCTGTTATTACAAAAAATGGTGTATGGATGGGTGCAAACTGGCTCAGAATTTCTCGTATTGCTGCAAATAAGGGGAATGTTTTACAGCGTAAAAGAGAAATACAGATTCTTGAAAAAGCTGTGATGTCTCAACAGCAGTTAATCGAGAAAATGGTTACTGATCTTGAAATATGCGAACGTGATGTGTATGCGCAGGAGAAGCAAAGAGATCAAATTCAAGATAGTTACACTGATGCGCAGAAACAACATGCACAAGCACAAGCAGAAATGGCTGGCTGGGAAAGTGAACAAGAGCATGTGATGCGCCAAGGCGAGCAATTGCAGGACTATCTAGAAGAGGTAAATCGGCAAATCCAACAGGCTGAAGAAGAATTAGATGAAGCGATAGTGTCAAAAGAACAAGCTGAACAAATTTTAGAAGAATTTAGCGGTGAACGAGATGCATTAATTAAACAACGTGATGACACGGTATTTCATTTGGATGGTGCGCGTAGTGAAGAAGTTGAACGGCGTGAATCATCACATCGATTAGCTTTAGACTTGGAATCATATAAAAGCTCATTAAACGCGACACAAACTTCTCTTACTCGTATGAAAGAACATGCAGCGCAACTTCAACAGCGAAGTGAGTCTTTGCAAAGTTCTATTCAAGATGGAAATGCACCACTTGAAAAACTAAATAGTCAACTCAAGGAATTCGTTGATCAACGCGTAAAGATTGAGCATGACTTAACGCATGCTCGAAGTGTAGTGCAAAATACAGACGATGAAATACGTAGTAAACAAGAGTTTAATGTTGAGACTCAACGCAAGTTAGAAGAGATGCGTACAGAGTTGAATAATTTACAGTTAGCTTGGCAAGAAGCAAATGTACGCAGTAAAACTATAAAAGAACAATTAGACGAATACGATGTGTCGCTAGATGATTTGTTAGCACAAATTGAAGAAGGGGCAACATTGGTGCAGTGGGAAGAGAAAGTGCAGTCGCTGGAGCGTAAGATCACACGTTTAGGCCCTATTAACCTTGCTGCAATTAGTGAGTTTGAAGAACATAATGAGCGTAAAGAATATTTAGACCATCAGCATGAAGATTTAGTTAATGCATTAGATACGCTTGAAGATGCAATCAGAAAGATTGACAAGGAAACAAAAGATCGATTTAAAGAAATATTTGAAAATGTAAATAGCCATCTACAAGGGATGTACCCGCGCTTATTTGGCGGTGGTAAGGCATTTTTAGAAATGACAGGAGATGATTTGTTAACAACCGGGGTTTCTATCATGGCGCGTCCGCCAGGAAAAAGACTTTCATCAATTCAGCTGATGTCGGGTGGGGAAAAGGCGCTTACTGCAGTGGCGCTGGTGTTTTCCTTGTTTGAGCTGAATCCTGCTCCTTTTTGTCTATTGGATGAGGTGGATGCACCTTTGGATGATGCGAATGTAAATCGATTTTGTGAGTTGTTAAAAGATATGAGTGATCGAGTACAGTTTATTTATATTACGCACAATAAAAGTACTATGGAATATGCAAACCAGTTGTTGGGTATTACCATGAATGAACCTGGTGTTTCTCGTATAGTATCTGTTGATGTTGATGCAGCGGCGGAAATGGTAGCTGCGTCATAGTTTCTTTTATAACACTACATTCACACGCGAACACGCGAAATATATGGCCGTAGAACTTCGTATTGGACTATTATTGATAGGCTTGGCAATTCTTGCTGGCTTATATTTTTTTGGAAAATCAAAACGAAATACCCATAGAAAAGAAGATCAAGAATTTAATTTTGATGCTAAAGATTTTCCAGACCCATTGGAAGCAGACCAAAAACTCGAAATAAATGCGAATAAGAACGAAGAAGTAAAAGAAGAGCTATGTGAAATTACAGAATTAGTGCGTGAAGATATTGCTGAAGCACCAAGAGTAAAAAAATCTACTGTTAAGCACCAGCCTAGCTTATTAGACCAAGAACCTGAAAAAATAGAACAAGAAGAAAAACTTGTAGTCTTGCACGTTGTTGCGCCACGTCCTCAAAAATTTAGTGGTAAGAAGATTCTTAATCTCACAAAAGAGCTTGAACTTGAATATGGCGATATGCGTGTATTTCAAAAAACTATTGAACGCTTTAGTGGCAAACAAGCTTTGTATTCGGTTTTGAACATAGTTAAACCAGGTGTTTTCGATTTAGATGCCATGGATACATTTGAAACACCAGGTCTTAGTTTTGTTATGAATTTGCCAGGGCCTGAAGAAGGCTTGAAGGCGTTTAATATTATGCTTGAAGCAACAAGAAAATTCGCAGATCAATTAAATGGTGATATTCTAGATGAATCGCGTAACAAATTAAGCCCACAAACTATTGCTCATTTGCAAGAAGAAGTACAACTTTTTAGTTTAAAATATTCACGTCGCGCTCATAACTGATAATTATGCCTTAGCGAACCCTAATTAATGCTAGGGTGCTTTATCCAACAAATGCTGTATAAAAATATGCAATGACTCAATCTGTTGGGAAAAAAATTAACAAGCTCAGAGAAGAAATTCTCCAACATAATTATTCATACTATGTTTTGGATGAACCTACTATACCGGATGCAGAATATGATAAGTTGATGCAGGAATTGCAAAAACTTGAAGCCAAACACCCACGTTTAATTACAGTCGATTCGCCTACACAACGTGTAGGTGCCAAGCCACTTGATGAGTTTACGCCAGCTAAACATGAAGTACCGATGTTGTCATTGGGAAATGTTTTTGACACAGATGAGTTAGAAGCGTTTGAAGTTCGCATCAAGGATCGGTTAAAAAAAGATATCAATCTTGATTATACAGCAGAACCAAAATTAGATGGTTTGGCAGTAAGTCTTATTTATGAGAAGGGTATCCTCGCTCGTGGTGCAACACGTGGTGATGGCATAACGGGCGAAGATATTACTGAAAATATTCGCACCATAAAATCTGTGCCATTACGTTTACGTCAATATAAAAAACTACCCCAAAAATTAGAAGTACGAGGTGAAGTCTTTATCCCAAAAAATAGTTTTGAAGAAATGAACGCCAAAGCCAGGAAGGCAGGTGAGAAAACTTTTGTTAATCCTAGAAACGCGGCTGCTGGGAGTTTGCGTCAATTAGATCCTCGCAATACTGCTAAGAGGCCTTTGGATATTTATTTTTACAGTGCGACAAATATTGATAAGTTAACATCAATTATGACTCAATATGAATCATTAGAATGGTTAAGGGAAATAGGGCTTAAAGTATGCCCTGAAGCGAAGTTAGTGCCTGGTTTTAGAGGATGTGTAAATTACTATAAAGAAATTTTAAGTAAACGTGATTCCTTAGAGTATGAAATTGATGGAGTGGTATATAAAGTTAATGACTTATCGTTACAAAATGAACTGGGTTTTATTTCGCGTGCGCCACGTTGGGCCGTTGCACATAAGTTTCCAGCACAAGAAGCAGTAACAAAGGTTGTTGATATTGAATTTCAAGTAGGTCGTACTGGAGCGTTAACCCCTGTCGCCAAATTAAAACCTGTATTTGTTGGTGGTGTTACAGTTAGTAACGCCACTTTGCATAATATGGACGAAGTGAAACGTAAGGACGTACGTGTTAAAGACACAGTCATCGTCAGACGTGCGGGAGATGTCATTCCTGAAGTCGTTAAAACAGTACTAAAGCCAGGCGTGAAACGTGAGAAACCAGTTAAACCCCCTAAACGATGTCCTGATTGTAATTCAGATGTCGTCCAAATAAATGATGAAGCTGTAATACGCTGTAGTGGTGGTCTGTATTGTCCAGCTCAACGTAAAGGCGCAATTAAACATTTTGCATCGCGTACAGCGATGGATATTGAGGGTCTAGGTGATAAATTAGTTGATCAGCTGGTTGACAGTGGGTTAGTTCAAAATGTAAGTGACTTATATCATTTGGAAAAAGAAAGTGTTGTCACCTTGGAACGAATGGGTGAAAAGTCAACTGAAAATTTATTAAGTGCAATAGAGAAAAGTAAAAAGACCACTTTTGCGCGTTTTATCTATGCATTGGGAATACGCGAAGTCGGCGAAACCACTGCAGCAGTATTGGCAGATTTCTTTGCAGATTTAATTTCTATAATGAATGCTGAGTTTGAAGAGTTACAAGAGGTATCAGATGTTGGGCCTGTTGTAGCAGAAAATATCATTGCATTTTTCAAGCAAGCACATAACCAAGAAGTAATTAATGAGTTAATAAATGTTGGTATTAGTTGGAAGCAAAATAAAAAATCTTCAAAACAAAAAAAACACTTAGCGGGTAATACATACGTGCTTACTGGTAGTTTAGAAAAATTTAGTCGTACTGAGGCAGCGGCATTGCTTAAATTGTGTGGTGCTAAAGTGACAAGTAGTGTCTCAAAAAATACGACTGCTGTTATTGCGGGTGACAAGCCAGGTTCAAAGCTAAATAAAGCAAGTGCACTGGGTGTAACTATTTTGAGTGAAAAAGACTTGCTGTCTTTGCTGCAAAATGAGTAAATTAGAGATAGGTTAAGTCTACGTGATGAGTGCTTAATGTCTGTGGCTTTCTTATATTTGGCAGTTATGTAAGGCCGTAATATGAAAAAAATTGAGCGCAGGGCTGTTGCGCGATATCGAGAGGTGTTAACTATTGATGTGGAAATGGATGGCTATGACATCAAAGAGGCAACTTCCATTGAGGTTTCATTAGCAGGGGTTCGGTTAGCTTGCGAAGGCCCAGTTGCAGGAAAGGTGCTCAATAAATATGTGCAAGTGACACCTGGCGCAAATATTATTGCAAATCTGCAAATAAAGATACCTAGCAATACTGGGATTCCTGGCAATATCTGTTGTAAGTGTCGAGTAATTTCTGTAAATCGTGTCTCACAAGATTGTTATCACGTAGGATTTAATATTTTAGAGTTTTCGCAAGGGCAGAAAAATTTATGGCAGAATTATATTTCTAATTTAGAGGTTTGGTGATTGCGTTTTTTGTTGCATTATTAAATAAGCTTGATATAGAGATAATTAATTAAGTGATATTGTGAATTTTTTTATAAGATTAAGATTTAAATTAATAGATTAAGTAGTGTAACTTGCCAAATATTCATCCTACTACAGTTATTTCTCCTAAAGCAGAGATAGACACCAATGTAAAAATTGGCCCTTATTGTGTTGTAGACGATCATGTCACTATAGGCTCTGGGACAGAAATTGGCCCCCAATGTGTATTACATTCTTTTGTAAAATTAGGTAAAGGTAACCAGTTACATTCACAAGTGGTATTAGGTGGTTTGCCGCAAGATTTATCTTTTACTGGTGAAGAGACTTGGGTTGAAATTGGCAACCAAAATATTATACGGGAAAACTGCACTGTTCATCGTTCTACGAATCCTGATGTTCCCACTCGTATTGGTTCTAATTGTTATCTGATGAGCTATTCTCATGTTGCGCATGATTGCCAACTTGGTGACGAAGTTGTGCTAACAGCTTATGTTGGTTTAAGTGGACATATCGAGATTGGAAATAAAGCTAATTTAGGCGGGCATGTAGGCACACATCAGTTTATTCGTATTGGCACACTGTCTATGGTTGCTGGTTATACACCTGTGCGTAAAGATGTAATGCCATTTTGCTTGCTTGGCGGTGACCCTGTACGTCATTATCGATTGAATACAATTGGTTTGCGTCGTGCTGGAATTAAAGGTGAACGCTATCGTAAGTTAGAGCAAGCTTTTAGAAGGATGCGTGAAGGAGAAGATGTAGAAAATCTAAGTGGTACGCCTGAAATTGATCATCTTCGTGATTGGGTGTTAGCGCCATCTAAGCGTGGTATTTATGGTTTTTTACAGGCGTGATTGATTCTTTATTTAAAAGTATTGATTAGTAGTGTTTAGCCTTTTAAAAACATTCTTAAATATTTGTTTTTTGCGAAGTAGCCCTGAGGATCTTCCATGTTCTCATGCCTTATTGGGTATGATAGTTATATTTAACATTATGGTTTCAATGTTAATTGGTTCCATAATTCATGATTTAAAAATAGCAGGCCTTACAAGTATTAGTGTGTTATTTTTTTCATTTGCATTTGTGAAACTGTTACTGAATAAAAAGCCAGAACGTTTTTTGCAAACATTTAGTGCGATGCTAGGAGCAGATACTATTATTAGTATTATGTCGTTACCTAGTGTGTACTCGTTAGCATATTTAAACCCTAGTGATACTGCGGCAACATTTTTTAACTTTACAGGTTTTGCATTATTCGTTTGGGTCATAATTGTTTACGGATATATATTTAGTAAAGCTTTAACATCAACGATGGGTTATGGAATGGCGATTAGTGTTGGATATGCTTTTTTAACAATTATGATTATTGAATTAATCGTTGCAGGAAACGCACCTATTTAATGCATATTCATATACTAGGTATCTGCGGAACATTTATGGGTAGTTTGGCAATCATAGCCAAGCAGCTAGGCCACCAAGTGTCAGGCTCTGATGTAAGCGTGTACCCGCCTATGAGTACGCAACTTGAAATGGCAGGGATTGAACTCAAGACTGGTTATTCGGTAGATCATTTATATCCCATGCCAGATCAAATTATTGTTGGTAATGTTGTGTCTAGAGGCAATGAAATTGCAGAGTATCTATTAAATAATCATATTCCATTTACTTCAGGTCCTGCATGGTTACACGATTATGTGCTGAGAGATCGTTGGGTGCTAGCTGTTGCCGGTACTCATGGTAAAACAACAACTACAAGCATGCTGGCCTGGATCTTAGAAGAAGCAGGGTTGCAGCCAGGTTTCCTGATTGGGGGTGTGCCAGAAAATTTTGAATTTTCGTCAAGATTAGGCAGTTCTAAGTACTTTGTTATTGAAGCAGATGAGTATGACACTGCATTTTTTGATAAGCGGTCGAAATTCGTACATTACTGTCCACATACTCTCATTCTAAATAACATAGAATTTGACCATGCTGATATATTTAATGATATCGATGATATAAAGCGCCAATTTCATCATTTATTACGTATTTTGCCAAGTGAGGGTAGATTGATCGTCAATCACGATGACACACATATAGAAGACGTTATTAACATGGGGTGCTGGACACCTCATGAGTCTTTTTCAATATCTAATTCCACAGCAACATGGTATGCAGGAGATATTGATTTGCGCGGTTCGCAATTTGCTTTACACCAGCATGCCAAACTGCGCGGTGTAGGTGCCTTGAAATTATTTGGCAGACACAATATTTTAAATGCCATCGCGGCTATCGTCGCTGCTCAACATGCAGGTGTGGAGGTTGAAGATGCATTACAAGCATTGGCATCGTTTGCAGGTGTTAAGCGTCGCTTAGAGCACAAAGGAACATTTAGTCAGATCAGTGTCTATGATGATTTTGCACATCACCCTACTGAAATTGCGGCTACCATTTCTGCATTTAAAGACCAGCGTCCTCAAGGACGTATCATTACTGTATTTGAACCACGCTCTAATACCATGCGCTTAGGTGTACATAGTGATCAGTTGGCTTTTGCCTTTAATAAGGCAGATAAAGTATATATGTATGAACCCAAAGAAATTGAGTGGCCACTTGGTGATGTTGCAGTACAAATGCAACCAGAATGTAAAATATTTTCAGAAGTGGAATTAATTATTACGGATCTGCTTAATGAAGTGAAAGCTGGTGATAATATTTTAATTCTCAGTAATGGTAGTTTTGATGGGTTGTCGAATAAACTAATTTTACAACTCTCTAATCGTGAATCTTCTGTTATTCATTAGCTACGTTTTTTGTTAAAAATGAATTACCATAAAAAACGTCGTCACATCTCGTCTGGTGACAAGATCGGAAAGTATCAACTTGAAGACGTGATTCACCAAGGTAAGTATAGGTCGATATATAAAGCGCGTGATCCTTTTTTAGGCCGTGATGTTGCAATTAAGGTAAGTAATTTATCAGAACAGCCAGACAGCGTAGAAGATTCACAACAAATTCGTAATTCTTTTTTTCTCGAAACACAAGCTGTGGGTAAGTTACAACATCCAAATATTGTGTCAGTTTATGATGCCGGGGTTGGGGATAGGCAAACTTATATCGTAATGGAGTTTATTAAAGCCAATAGCTTGGCTGAAATAATAGAATCAAAACAAAAAATTCCAATAGTTAAAGTTTTAGATATTATTTCTAAATGCTGTAAAGCACTTGAGTATGCACACTCTAAAGGTGTGATACATCGTGATATTAAACCTAGTAATATACTTTTAACAAAAGATCATAATGTAAAAATTGTTGATTTTGGCGTTGCAATGGTGCGCAGTAAAATAGATACATTATCGAGTGGGCTTTTTGGTTCTCCTTCATATATGTCTCCAGAACAAGTAGAAGAAAAAGAGGTTAGTCCATCTACAGATCTGTTTGCCTTAGGTACAGTCTTATATGAGCTGCTTACAGGAAAGAAACCATTCGTTGCAGATAATGTTCACACGCTGATGTATAAAATATTGCATGAACAACCAGAACCATTACAGAGCTTTGGTGTAAGGTATGCCGAAAAGCTGCAGCCTATAATTGATCAAGTTTTAGCTAAACAGGCAATGCAGCGCTATCGTTCGGCTTTAGATTTCGCAACTGCACTAGATAGCATAAATAATGTGCTTAGATATGAATATCGCAAAACCAGTAAAAGAGTAAATGCTGAACAAGTTGGAATGTTAGAATTTTTCCAAGATTTTAATCAGCAAGAGATTGCAGAATTTATAGGCGTTGCCACATGGGTAAATGTCTCTAATGGCGAAGCAGTTTTATCTGTAAACGATGTTGATCAAACCTTTTACATTATTATTGGCGGCAAGGCCACTGTATTTAAAACGAATAAACCTGTGAAATCTTTAGTAGATGGTGACTGCTTTGGTGACGCAAGGTTATTAGGTTACGAAAAATATGCGACTAATATTGTTGCCGATAGTAATATGCTGTTGATGAGAGTTACTACGGATGATCTTGATAATGCCTCGTATGCACTACAAGTACAGTTTTATAAAGCCGTTGCGAAATCATTAGTTAAACGTTTATCAGACAGTGAATCTGCTACTGACAAAGCAGCATAAGTTACCTAGTATCTGAGTATTCGAAATTTCATCTTATTTTGATTAGAGTAAATAGTTGTCTACACAGCAGCAAAAACTGCCTTTGTTCCCACTAAATACCGTTTTATTTCCAGGTGGTGCGTTGCCATTGCGTATATTCGAGCCACGTTACTTGGATATGGTGAAGGACTGTATGCGAGAAGAACATGGTTTTTGTATTGTATTGATTCGTAATGGTAGTGAAATTGGCCAGGCAGTAAAAATACATTCAACAGGCACGCAATGTAGGATTGGTGATTGGCAAACTTTACCAGACGGCTTGTTGGGTATAACTGCCTATGGGGAAAAAAGAGTGCATATTAAGAGTACACAAATTGAATCAAATCAATTAGTTGTGGGCCTAATCGAGGAGATAGAAGAGTTCCCAGATCTTGATTTGCCTGAAGAATTTGAGCTATTACGTGATTTGTTACAACGTATTATTGTAAAGGTTGGTGAGCCATACAGTACACTGCCGGCATGCTACGACCAAGCAGGCTGGGTTGGTGCTCGTCTTACTGAGCTGTTACCACTACAATTGGCATTGAAACAGCGCCTTTTAGAAATTGATGACCATGTAGTACGTCTACATCATCTTAAAGAAGCTATTCAAGAATCTAAATTTTTGTAAATTAATAAATAAGGAGAGTATTGTGGCAACGACTGCCTTAACTAAAGATAACTTTAATGAAACGATTGAAAATAACGAAACCGTAATTATTGATTTTTGGGCTTCGTGGTGTGGACCATGTAAATCATTTGCGCCGACTTTTGAAGCTGCATCTGATAATCATGAAGATATTGTATTTGCAAAAGTGAATACCGAAGAACAACAAGAGTTGGCACAAGCATGCAATATTCGCTCTATACCAACTCTTATGATTTTTCGAGATCAGATTTTATTATATTCACAAGCTGGTGCACTGCCTCCTGCACAATTAGAAGATGTAATTGAAAAAACAAAAGGTTTGGATATGGACGAAGTAAGAGCTGATATTGAAAAACAAAAGTCGACTGAAGCTTAATATATGGATGTTACCTACCTATAACATTATAGATTTGAGCTGAATAGTTAATGTCAATTTTGGAAAACAATGATCAGCCCATACAGAGGTATACAGTACGCCATGTACTTAACATGGCGATACTGCATAAAAAAGAACTTATCGCGGCAAATATCATTGCAGTTTTAGCTGTATTATCCAGTATTCCAATTCCTTTGCTCATCCCATTGTTAATTGATGAAGTGCTACTAAACAAACCTGGTAAAGTGGTTACTTCAATTAATCAGTATATTCCTGAGTCACTACATAGTCCTGTTTTATATATTTCTTTAATTACAGTAGTTTGTGTTTCATTAAGACTAGTCTACCTTGCTTTAAATGTTTGGCAGACAAAGAAATTTGTCACTATTTCTAAAGATATTATTTATCGCATTCGTTACCAATTGCTTGATCGTTTAAAGCAAGTTGCTATGTCAGAGTATGAAACGTTGGGCGGCGGTGCTGTTACCTCTAAATTTGTTACTGATTTAAATACAGTTGATCAGTTTGCGGGTGAAACGGTAAGTAAATTTTTAGTTGCTGCATTAACCATAGTTGGAGTAGCTGGGATACTAATTTGGTTGCACTGGCAATTGGCGTTATTTATTTTATTTGTCAATCCCCTGGTTATCTACATTACTATGGTGATTGGTAAAAAAGTAAAGACACTTAAGAAAAAAGAAAATGTAGCATTTGAAAAGTTTCAACAATCGCTTACTGAAACACTTGATGGAATTCAACAAATTAGAGCGAGTAATAGAGAGAGTTATTATTTAGATCGTGTTAAGAAAAATGCAGAAGAAGTAAAATCACATTCTTCTGCATTTTCATGGAAAAGTGATGCTGCAAATCGGTTATCATTTTCAGTGTTTCTAATTGGTTTTGATATA
Organism: Gammaproteobacteria bacterium; assembly: GCA_965223115.1. Classification (GTDB taxonomy): domain Bacteria; phylum Pseudomonadota; class Gammaproteobacteria; order UBA4575; family UBA4575; genus CBDCUI01. Next base: position 1,627,399 of record OZ244982.1, on the reverse strand, counting down.
TTTAGAGCAGTAAGCATGGTGATGGTGCTACTTACTGATTTGTCTATAGGGGAAATGATTGCAGTATTTGGATACTTATGGTTCATGATGGGACCAGTCCAAGAAGTATTAAATATTCAATATTCATTTTATGGCGCAAAAGCTGCATTAGGTCGTGTTAATGAACTTCTATATATGCCTAGTGAACCACAATATCCACACATAGAAAATCCATTTACCGATAAGCATGCCGTAAGTGTTCAAATTGAGAATATTAAGTTTGCCTATGGGGATGGTCCTTATGTGCTAGATGGCGTAAACCTTTCTATTCAAGCAGGCGAAAAGGTTGCTTTAGTAGGTGCTAGTGGCGGGGGGAAATCAACACTGGTTCAGGTCTTACTTGGTCTTTACCCTCCATTATTTGGTGAAATTAAATTTGACGGAGTTCCAGTTTCACGTATCGGTATGGAGGTGGTGCGTGAACATGTGGCTTGTGTGTTGCAACATCCGGCACTATTTAATGACACAGTGCGTATGAACTTAACGTTGGGTAGAGATATTCCGGATGCGGCTTTATGGCGAGTACTTGAGGTTGCACAGATTAAAGAAGTAATTGAGGAAATGCCGCGTGGGCTGGATAGTTTGATTGGTGTTGATGGAATCCGTCTTTCTGGCGGTCAGCGACAGCGTATTGCTATTGCAAGAATGGCCTTGACGAATCCACAGGTTGTTATTTTGGATGAAGCTACCTCTGCATTAGATGCTGAGACAGAAGCTAAATTGCATTTGGCATTAGCGGATTATCTAATTGGACGAACAATTATTATTGTGGCACATCGTCTAAGTGCAGTTAAGCAAGCAGATACTGTATATGTTTTTGAAGATGGTAAAGTTACAGAACAAGGTGGTCATGAAGAATTACTTAGTGCAAATGGTTTGTATGCAAAACTGTATGGCCAACACCAGACAGCCTGATACTTATTCTCTATAATTATTTCTATGCAAGCCCTCATAAAGCCTGTACAGCGAGCTACAGAATATTACTTTGAAGAAGGCTGTTATATCACAGAACTTTCAAATTCTGGAGATGATGAGGAAGTATCTATAGCACGTGCACGTGTAAAACCAGGTGTGACCACAAAACTTCATTCTCTTACAAATATTACAGAAAGATATGTAATCCTAAGTGGAATAGGTAAGGTAGAGATAGGTGTATTATTCCCACATGATGTTAGTGTGGGTGATGTGGTGATCATCCCACCGCAATGTCCACAAAAAATTACCAACACAGGTACGCAAGATTTAATTTTTTTAGCTATTTGTACGCCAAGATTTATAGAAAGCGCATATCAGGAGATTGTAGAATAAATTTCCTGAAAAGATTTGTCAGCCGAGTCTATGGTTTTTTCTATATCTTCATCACTATGTGCAATAGAAATAAACCCTGCTTCATATGAAGATGGCGCTAAATACACACCATTTTCAAGCATGTGATGAAAAAACTTATTAAAGAGTTCTTGGTTGCATGCTGTTACTTGAGAAAAGTTGTTAACCTTTTCTTCTTCTGTAAAAAAAATCCCAAACATACCGCATACATAATTGGTAGTAAGAGGAATGTCATTGTTTTTTGCTGCATCTAATAAACCATCTACAAGCTGTTTTGTTTTACGCTGTAATTTGTCATGAAAACTTCTATCAGATAGTAGTTTCAAAGTAGTCAGGCCAGCTGTCATCGCAATAGGATTACCTGATAATGTTCCTGCTTGATAGACAGGTCCAGTAGGCGCTAAAGATTCCATTATTTTCCGTTCGCCCCCAATGGCTCCAACTGGCATTCCACCACCTAAAATTTTCCCTAAGGTGGTTAAATCAGGTACTACTTTATACAATTGTTGAGCACCACCCCGGGATACTCGAAACCCTGTCATGACTTCATCAAAAATTAAAATAGAATTATATTCTGAACAAAGTTTACGTAATCCTTGTAAAAATCCTTTTACGGGAGGAATACAATTCATATTACCCGCAACAGGCTCAACGATTACACAGGCAATTTCCTCCCCAAATTGTTGAAATGCTTGTTCTACTTCTTCAAGGTTATTATAGCTAAGAGTAATTGTATGTTCTGCAAGCTCGTGTGGAACACCAGGTGAATTTGGTACACCTAGAGTTAATGCACCGGAGCCCGCTTTAACTAATAATGAATCACCATGCCCATGGTAACAACCTTCAAACTTGATTATTTTATTACGTCCTGTGTGGCCACGGGCTAGGCGAATAGCGCTCATTGTAGCTTCAGTTCCTGAGCTGACCATACGCACCATTTCTATAGACTCTACTAATTTACAAACCATTTTAGCCATTTCGGTTTCAATTTCGGTAGGTGTACCAAAGCTTAAACCGTGTTCTGCAGCTTTTTGTACAGCTTCGATCACTTCTGGATGTGCGTGCCCTAATATCATGGGCCCCCATGAGCCTACATAGTCGATATATTCTCTATCTTGTAAATCATATAGATATGCACCGTGTGCACATTTAATGAAAACTGGTGTACCCCCAACTGCTTTAAATGCACGTACAGGTGAGTTTACACCTCCAGGAATATATTTATGGGCTTCATCGAAGGCTTGTTTTGAATTAGTCATGGCTTGTGTTGAATTGAATAGATGTAAATAAAATGATCGTAACCAAAACTATGTTGTTAAATCAAACTGTTGTATTAATTTTAAGTAATTTTCTGTAGTTTGTTTAGGTGTAGTAGAGGAAAATAGAGCACTGATCATTGCGAACATATCTATATTGGCTTTAAGCAATGGTGTTATGTTGCTTGCATTGATACCTCCAATTGCACAGATTGGTACACTTAATTCATTTTTGGCCTTGGTGAGTAATTCTATGCTTGTTTTTGATGCACGAGGTTTGCTAGATGAAGTATAAATGCTTCCAAATGCCACATAATTTGCACCGTCTTTAATAGCTTGTTTGGCATTGTTGAGATCGTTGTAACATGAAGCTCCAATAATTTTGTTTGTAGCTAATATAGATCTTGCTTCTCGAATGCTAATATCTTCTTTGCCGATGTGTATACCATCTGCATTGATAGACTTGGCTAGTTTGATGTCGTCATTGATGATAAACAAGGCTTGATACTTATTAGCAAGAAATTTAATTTTATGTGCAAGCTTGAGTCGATTTTCATAGTTATTGATTTTGTCGCGATATTGGATGATTTTAACTCCGGCAGCTAAGACTTCATTCGCCATAAATTCAAGTCGCTCAGAACCGGTACATTGTGCATCAGCGATTGCATATAATCCTTGCAGCTTAGCCATAAGCTTAATAGCGGTTTTATTTAACCCAGTGAAAACGATTGGGAATTTTTTGTCCCATGCCAAGTTGACGAGCAGCTGCAACACTTTTCCATGTAAATTCTTGTGCTTGATGTGAAGCAGATGCGACATCTTGACCGTGCGCTAAGTAAGCAGTTAAGGCTGAAGAAAGTGTGCAGCCTGAGCCATGATATTCACCTGGTAAACGTTCCCATGTATGCTGATCTAGCTTGCGGTGATTGCCATATAATATGTTAGTAATCATAGTGGATTTTTCGTGACTTCCTGTAACCAATACATAGTGCGTTCCTCGTTCAAGTAGCGCCATTGCGCAAGCATCTAGAGTGTCTGCTTCTGGGGCTAGTTTTCTTGCTTCATTACTATTTGGTGTCACCACAGTAGCTTGTGGCACCAGTAATGAAATTATCGCCGAAACTACTGCATCGTTAGCTAAGGTTTTGCCACCTCCAGCGATAATTATGGGATCTAGTACAACAGGAATACTTGTGTAATCCGTTAGCAATGTGTGAATTGCACGTGCAGTTTCAATGCTATCTATAAGCCCAATCTTAATTGCAGCGACATTCATATCTTCTAATACAACACGAGCTTGTTCGATAATCATACGCTCATCTATTTGAGAGGTTTCAAGTACATTGGTAGTATCTTGAGCAGTAATAGATGTGATAACTGGAGTCGTATGACAACCTAAACTAGCCAGTGTTTCTATATCAGCTTGTATACCAGCACCGCCACTGGGATCGACACCAGAGATTGCCATTACCACAGGTTGAGCTGTAGTAACATTCATAATTTTGGGAAATAAGTGATAAACATTTTATGCAGTATAAAACATATATGTGTGTGATTTGCGGTTGGATTTATGATGAAGCCAAAGGATCGCCAAATGAAGGCATAGCGCCTGGGACCCGTTGGGAAGATATTCCGTTTAATTGGAAGTGTCCTGAATGTGGTGCGATGAAGGATGATTTTCAAATGCTAGAAGTTACATAGATTTATATAGGTATGCTTTTAGTAAGTGTAATGATTAGTTAACTTAATCATGTTTAAGCTGTGAATACAAATATGCAATTTTTGCTGAATGCTCCAAAGAACAAGTCCATTTGTAGGCAAGATTTAAGTTTTCGGCACAAGCATAAACCCCGTGTCCACGTATAATAGTTATACAATATTTGCTTAAAGTATCAGCAACGACATTAGGAGATTGTGCGGAATACATATCAAATGCAATAGAATGTACTGGCACTAAAGGAAAATATAGTTTGCCTTCGAAGTCCTGCGGGATAAAGTCCTTACCATCCATAGTTAATGCAATACAATGAGGGCCATGACTATGTAGTACGGCATGGGTCTTGGGGTTTCTTTTATATACTTCTATATGTAATTTTGCATCTAAAGAGGCATTTTTTCCTGTAGATCCATTTACATTGCATGCAATTAAATCATTGACATGTAGAGTGTCTGCACAAGCACCAGATGGTGTTATCCAGATAGTACTTTCATCACGGATAGATGCATTACCACTGTGTGAATCGTTATAGCCAAATTTTCGTAGCCACGAATAATAGCGAACCAGCTTATCTTTGGGGTTCATCATCTTCTAGGGGTATTTTAATTAACAGATATTCTAATAATAATAATAGCTTATCTATATAGGTTAATAGTAAAAACAAATTTAATAAAAGGATTGCATAATGTCAGCTCTAATTTGTGGTTCGCTTGCCTTTGATACCATTATGGTGTTTCCGGATAGGTTTAAAGAACATATCCTGCCAGAGAAAGTACATATTTTAAATGTATCTTTCATGGTACCGCTGATGCGCAGGGAGTTTGGTGGCTGTGCAGGCAACATTGTTTACAATTTACATTTGTTGGGCGGGGAAGGCTACGCAATGGGGACAGCCGGCAGAGATTTTGAGCCTTATTCAAGTTGGATGGATAAATGCGGAATAGATCAAAGGTATATTAAAAAGATTGGTAGCGAATATACAGCGCAAGCTTTTATTACTACAGATCTGGATGATAACCAGATTACTGCTTTTCATCCTGGTGCAATGAATTCCTCGCACCAAAATACTGTGCCTACACAAGATGGAATTAGCCTTGCCGTAATTTCACCTGATGGGAAGGATGGAATGATTCAACATGCAAAACAATGTCAACAAGCCGGTATCCCGTTTATATTTGATCCAGGTCAAGGGATGCCTATGTTCAATGGCGAAGAGTTACTCGCCTTTGTTGATCAAGCTAGCTATGTATGTGTGAATGATTATGAATCACAGTTGTTACAAGAACGTACAGGTCTAAACATTAAACAAATAGCAGAACGTGTGAAAGCAGCCATTGTTACACGTGGTGGTGAAGGTTCAAAGATCCATACTAATAACGGTGAAGAGATTGATATCCCAGCTGTAAAAGCAAGCTCTGTGAAAGATCCAACCGGTTGTGGAGATGCATATCGTGGTGGGCTTATTTATGGAATGATGAATAACCTAGGTTGGGAAGTTACAGGCCGTATAGCTGCATTATTAGGTGCTATTAAAGTTGCACATAATGGCACACAAAACCATCAATTTACATTAGAAGAGTTTAAACAGTTGTATAAACAAGAGTTTGGTCATTTATTTTAATTGTTATTTAAGACTTAAATGTTTCCAATTATGTTTGATGGCATGTGCAGTTAATTTTTCATCGGCGTCCACAGCAGTAGGGTAATCCACAAGCTCTAATAGTGGTATATCGTTACGTGAGTCCGAGTAGAAGTAACTGCCTACTAAAGAATGTGAATTTGATGCTAACCATTGATTAAGACGTGTTACTTTGCCTAAACCAAAACAGGGTGTGCCTTCCACATCACCCGTGAATTTGCCATTTTCCATGGCTGGCTCAGTAGCTATCAGCGTATCGATTGCAAAAATGTCTTTTATAGGTTCAGTAATAAAACGATTGGTAGCAGTAACAATTACCAAATGATCTCCAGCATTCCTATGTTGTTCAATCAAATCATGGGCCTTTGTTTTAATAATAGGCTTAATGCGTTGCTCTATAAATTCTGTTCGCCATTGGCAAAGTTCTTCGTAAGAGTTCTCTGCAAGTGGTTTAAGTGCAAAATTTAAAAACTCATATACGTCTAACGTCCCACTCAAATATTGTTTATAGAAACGTTCATTTTCGTTTTTATAAAATTTTTCATCAACCTTGCCAAGTGATACAAGGTGCAAGCCCCATTCATAATCGCTATCGCCAGCTAAAAGGGTTTCGTCCAAATCAAATAATGCTAATGCCATGGAGTTAGTACGCTATAAAATAAATAAGGGATTTTAGATAGTTAAGCTCTTGTAATCTATACATTTATTAAGGCCTATAAGTGGATTAAATTGCTCAATAGGTGCTGGTATGGAACAATATATGGGCGGGAGCTATGGAAATGGATAGTAATCATCAAATCATTGATGCATCTGGATATCGTAAGAACGTTGGCATCATCGTAACCAATAATAAACGCCATGTAGTATGGTGTAAACGTTACGGGCAAGATGCATGGCAATTCCCACAAGGTGGGGTCAAAATAAATGAGACTGCCGAACAAGCGTTATTCCGTGAGCTAAAAGAAGAAACTGGTCTAGATGCCGGCCATGTAGATATTATTGCTAGCACAAAAAAATGGTTAAGTTACCGATTGCCGAAAAATTTAGTGCGTACTAATAGTCTTCCTAAGTGTATTGGACAGAAGCAACGTTGGTTTTTATTAAAACTACAAACAGATGACAGTAACATTTGTTTGAATAATACCCACAAACCAGAATTCGATAACTGGCGTTGGGTGGACTATTGGCACCCTTTGCAAGAGGTTGTATTTTTTAAACGCAAAGTTTATAAATGTGCGTTAAAAGAATTTGAACCAATTTTATTTCATTAAGATTCGACTTTCATCATAGACTGTAGGTAATTTTCAATCCCTACTCGATCAATCCTTTCAAATTGTGTTTCCAACCAGTCGATATGTTCTTCTTCAGAGTCAAGTATTTTTTCAAATAGTTCTCTAGTGATGTAGTCTGATACTTCTTCGCAGTAGGCGATGCCTTCCTTAAGATCCGGTATAGCTGATAATTCCATTTTTAGATCGCATTCCAGCATTTCTTTGGGGGTTTCTCCAATAAAAATTTTGCCTATATCTTGTAGATTAGGCAAACCTTCTAAAAACAAAATTCTCTCAACAAGCCAGTCGGCATGTTTCATTTCATCAATTGACTCGTGATATTCGTAGTCATTTAGTTTTTCAAGTCCCCAATTTTTATACATGCGTGCATGTAAAAAATATTGGTTAATTGCAGTAAGTTCATTTTTTAGAGCTTTGTTTAGAAATTCGATAACTTTTTTATCGCCTTGCATCGTTATTCTCCAGATAGATGTAAGTTGTTTACATTAAGCGTATGTAGATACAACTGCGTTGTCAAAAGTTTTACTTGGATATGATTTGAATGCGAATGATTAATAATGTGGAATAAAAGTAATTATCATTATTAAAATAAAATATATTACAAATATGCTTATGTGTAGTGAACAGTAATAGTATCTTAACAATTAATGTCCAGTAAGGAAGTTATAGTAATGTATATTTATGCAGCCTATGAATATGGCAACTCAGAATTTTATAAGGTGTTAGATGGGGATGGTTTATGCACTACATGTTGCAGGAATTAACAAATCTGTTTCAGTCGCACTACTATTATGTTCTTTAATACAGTTCTTAACACATTTGCCACATTTACCACATTGCTGAGTTACACCGAGTGATTCGCGTAATTGGCGTACAGTGTCATTGCCGCGTTCTATATCTACACGCAGTTGTGATTCAGTGATTTGGTTACAAATACAAATATACATGGTTTTCCACTAACTAGATTGCAATTGTAAACGCTAATACGAATGATTGTCAACAACAAATAGAAATATGTAGTGCCCAAGTGGATTTATATAGTTATCGGCGTACTGACCACAACCATATTCCAGTGATGGCTAATCCAAGCATTAGAATTGCCGCTATATCGATAATATAGACGCCGTATTTACCAAAAAACCTCCCGCTATGTGCGTCTAAAATAAATCTTTCCAGGCTGATTTGTTGACTCATGTCTTGGGATTCAATTACTTGTTTTAATGCAGGTAAGGTAATAGTAGCTGCAACCCATTTCGGATGGGCCCCTTGATAAACGTGCCATTGGGTATAGCTATCACTTCCTTCCCAATACTTATTGACCCCACGAATAACCACAGTCCCAGATTGGCTTAATGCAATACCAAGTGGTGATTCGACTAAACCGTCTTGTGTTGTGATTTCGTCAATGATGTTTCCATGTAAGTCAATGACAATAAGTGAATGATTGGTAGCAATTATAATTTCATCTCTAATCAGCACGGCTCCATGAACAACCTCACTATAGGCAGTAGTTAACTTTCCTGATAGATAAATCCTTTTGCCAGCAAATGAAATAGTGCGATTGCCAAGTTGATAGGTTGTTATAGGATTAGGCTTAATACCATAGTAATTAAGTAACAAAGAGTTTGATAAAAACTTAGTTGGTAGATTTAATTGGTCGCTATGCTGCAGTGCGATACCTGTTAGCACAAGGAAAACAATAAATAGCGTGGTAAGTAAACCAATTCTGCGATGCCACTTATGAAGTTTGGCGGCCATAGATAAATAAGCTTAGCGTGAAATCAAAATGATTTAATTAAATACCATGCTAGGAACATGAGTAATAAATACCCATTGCATATAGTTTAAGTTATATGCTTTAGTTAAAACTAGCAAGTACCCTGCACAACATGATCGTGTAGCAATAATGCCATTCTTGAAATATTTGTCACAGCATTTACAGAAAGTGTAGCTCCGGAGATATTATCTATTCTTTTATCGAGCTTGTTTTTCTTAGTTAAGTTAGCATTGACAAATTGTTCGCCAAAAAAGTCATGTTTAACTTCCCAGCCTCGACTTTCTCTAAAAATTAATACCTTTACTTTTTCTAAACCCTGTGAATTCACCACAAAGCCGGTAGTGATATACCGTTCTTTCCCGATTTCTTCCAGAATCCAAGCACTTCTACACCCATCTTGCCAATAGGGGACACGAATTTTTTTATATCGATGCCCAAGAATTTTTTTAATCTCTTTACTGAGATCACCAGATAAAGTAATGCGTTTTGGATCTGGTGTATCTCCAAATGCTGTAGTTAAAAAATCTTCTGGAGTTTGATATATGTTTTCACCCGCTATCCCCATTAATGGGATTAATAAAAAGAAAATAGTTAAAGTCCATTTCATAGTCATGATGATAGTTATTCTTTTATATAATTCAAATTAATCATAGGAACATAAAAAAGCCCGTATCAGACATAAGCTAATACGGACTTTTATTTGGCCAAGTGTAAGTTCCCTTAGAACATATATCCAATGCCTAGATCAAAGCCATCGAAGTCACGGCCTTGAGCTTCCGCTGCAGGATCATGTGAACGGTCACGATAATCTGCTTTAACAACCACATCGGGATGTGGCCACCAGTTAAAACCTGCTTCCCACTGACTAAATTGATCTTGTACTCGTGCGCCTTCAACTTCTTCAAATCGGGCATATAATCCTAGCCAATCTAGAGGTTTATAGCTAGGTTCGATATACCATCCAAATTGTTTATCTATATCACCTGCTGCATCTTCAATATCACCGCTGAAGTCCCATTGTGCGTACAAAGCACGTAATCCAAATGGGCCACGATTATAAATGGCATGTGCTTGAAGGAGTGTGCCATCGTCAATAAAGTCATCCTCTGCATCTGTGTCATCATCTTGAGTTGGATCAAATTGGTGTTGAATCGAACCAGATAATTCAAGGCCTTGTATTCCCGTATATTTAATTCTTCCAGTTATAGCCGGATCGCTTAAACGTTGATTAGATAGTTTGCCTCGTGCACTTCTAATACGACCACTGGTGCCAGAAAAGTTTAAACCTGAATGCAATGCTATGTCCCCACTGAAGCCATTTCCAAAATTTGTGTTTGCACCTACACCCGCTTCCCACCAAGTAGCAGGGATAATGATGTTTTCAACATCATTACGCTCGACACCATAAAAGGTAGGAGGTTCGTGAGTTTCGTTTAAGATGCCTGTAGGTACTAAGAAAACACCACCACGAACTTGTGAATTGTCAGTTACATCATATTCGATGAACGCTTGTTCAATTTCCACTTCACCATCAAGGGGAGAGCCATCGGCTTCAACACCACCGTGTTCAATTTCGAATTCTGAAACAAAACGTAAATCGTCAGTGAATTCTTTACCTAGGAAAATAACAAATCGATGTAAATCTACTTCTTCTAAGTCACGATCACTATCATCTGCACTAAGATTATTGTAATGAACTTCACCATAACCACCCAATGAAATACCTTCAAAGGCATCCAGTGGGCTGTCTTCAACAACTTCAGCGGTAGCGGTAGCAATTTCAGTCGCTTCATCGGCTTTCTCTTCTGCACGAGTGGCTTTTTCTAAAGCTTCTTTTTGTTGAGTCATCAAATACTCAACAGCTTTTTTAAGCTTTTCGTACTCCTCTCTATCTACTGTAATTTCTTCTGCATACAAGGGGAGACTGACTAGCAATATCCCCATAAACAGCAGAAATTTAGACATTATCGTTCTCATTCTCATTATTGCTCCCTTATAAAACAGTAAGTTATCGATAAATAATCAAAATATGATGTATAAATATTTGAAAATCTAATAATTATACTAATACTAATGAGAATGATTCGCATTAATATATCTATATAAGGATAGATAGTGGCTTTTGTCTTACGAGTGAGAAGGTGTCTAATTTATAAAGCTAAGATATTAGTAGGTAAGTGAAGAATTATCTGGATAATTAATCATATGTTAGTTAAATCTTTCCTGTTTAATCTGTTCTTATCTATCGGTGTTTTTATATGCAGTTTTTATTTTGCTTGGCAATTATCGGCTGCAAGTAATTTTTTATATCCATTATGGTACGAGGTAATAAATATTGATCAGACGATAAAAACGTATGGGCCTAAAAATAAATATAAACAAGATTTTGAATTAACAACAAAACAACAACATGTGGCTTTATTTGCAGGAATAGTTACAGCTATTCAAAACGAAGGTAAAGGGCTTGGTGAGTTATATTATGAAATTGAAAAAAATAAAAGTGAGCATACTCTTTTAACAAAATCTGAAATCATTCACCTGAAAGACGTTGCTAATTTAGTGAGTAAATTTGAATATTTGTTGCTGTTAGGGGTGTTGGCCGCTTTAATCGCTTTTATGTTAATGCACAAAACAAACGTTGCATTTACTTCATTAAAAAATTACTTGTTAAGTGGTTTTGGTTTAATAACGTTACTAATAATTCTAATATTTTTAATTGGTCCCACAAAAGTTTTTTACAAAGGGCATGAATTAATATTTCCTAACAATCATCAATGGTTTTTTTATTATGAAGACTCATTAATGAGCACTATGATGAAAGCACCAGTGCTGTTTGGGCCCATCGCTGGTCAATTACTCCTAATAACAACTATATTTTGGCTTTTCGCATTATATATGCTCAAAAAAATAGAAAATAAATTCTAGTCATTCTGAAAATTTTCCATATATTTTACTTAGAGCCTTATCTAAAAACTGTTTAAATTGCTCTGCAAATCGTGTTTCTAAGAATAGTCTTTCTCTATTTACAATCTCAGCTGGACCAGCTTCTTCCTCTTCTTCTGCAAATATGTTTGAAATGATAAAGAGAATTTGATTTTAATAAAAAACCGAATTTCAAACTTTGGCTTAATTTTATTGGAATAACTGATGTTATAAGTCTGAATATTGAAGGTACGTTATTCCCTGATGTAAATAATGAAGAAGATGTGGTTAGGCACGCTATGAAAATTGCTTCCGAATTTTAATCTTAAACTTATTATGAAGGTGTATATCTTATATGACTCCAAAATTTTGTGTTAATGCATGGTTAGAACGAGAAAAACCAATTATAGAATTACGCGAAAATTATACTGATCGAACAGTATTCAGTGTTAAGGGTGAACTACTGAGTGATTGGATAAGTTCGGGTGAAATTGATATAAGTGACTATTGTGAATCAAACCCCAATCTTCAGGAGCTTGTAAAAGAATTATTACTAAAAAGTATTTCTGTTGCGACACCTGTCGTCACAAATAAAAAAGTAGTGGTGAATAATATATTATACTTTCCTATCTTGAGAAAAATATTAAAAAACAACAAAAATGCACATTATAGGCATAAAGCAAAAGTGATCACTCTGTTAACTAAGCGCATGATTTAATAGCTATAAAGTTTAATTAAAGCTTTTATATTTAGTGCTAACTGTTCAAATTGTTTTTGTTTAAATATAAACTTTTATAAAATTAAGTACCTTTCATCATAGCCGTAATGGTTATGTATATTACGAACTATCCGTAGGCAAATACCCTGGCTCACAACCATTGAGGTTTGTTATTTTTATAGCAGTATTAAACGTTTAATTTAGCTGCCAAATTCTAAAAACTTGCCCTATAAACTTGGCTTTGACATATGTTCAAGGTATTAGCGGTACTGAAATAATCTTGGTATATTTATAAGTCTAATTTATTCAAGCTCAATTCAAAAAACTTAGCTGTGGAAGCAAGCAAATAATCTATATCAATAAACTACTGTAAGTTGCAAAAATTATGGCTACATTAACGGGCAATCTATCTGAGAGAAATATCGATAAAGTTACTCAATTTATCCCTTTAGGATTTATTTTGTTATTTTTTAGTTTCTCTTTTTTACCTCGTGTACAACTGAATGAAAATCTTATTTATACATTTTGGGGAATAACTGCTGCATTAGTTTTATTCTATTTGTTAGTTTTATTTGGCATTTTAAAAAATAAAGTAAGCCCCAGCATTCGGTTTGTTCCACGACCATCACACTATGTGCAAGCAGTGGTTCATTTCGGAGTATATGGCTATTGGGGTGCATTTGTAAGCCAAGTCTTTTTTCAAATGCCGCTCATATTTGCTCAAATTGTATTTCTCTACGCATTAGATGTCCTAATGTCTTGGGCGAGAGGGAGAGAATGGCGTTTTGGTTTTGGAATGTTCCCAATTATTTTTAGCACAAATTTATTTTTGTGGTTTAAAGATGATGTTTTTTATCTGCAATTCGCAATGGTCACTGTTGGTGCTTTAGCGAAAGAATTTATAACTTGGAATAAAGAAGGTCGTCGTACACACATCTTTAACCCTTCGGCATTCAGCTTGTCAGTCGCCTCACTGTTATTGATAGCAACTAATAATACTGATATTAGCTGGGGGCAAGCCATTGCAGAGACGATTGCCTATCCAGAGCATATGTTTCTGTGTATTTTTTTACTTAGCTTGGTTGTTCAGTATTTATTTAAAGTAACTTTAGTAACTTTATCGGCGGCTGTTACATTATTTTTGGTCGCTTTGTTCTATTATAAAACCACAGGGGTTTACTTTTTTATCACGTCTGATGTACCAGTAGCTGTTTTTCTTGGCTTACATTTACTTGTTACTGACCCTTCTACATCTCCGCGTACTAATTTTGGTCGAATTATGTTTGGCACCATGTACGGTATAAGTGTGTTAATACTGTTTGCGCTACTCGACCATGTTGGAACCCCCACGTTTTATGACAAACTATTAGCAGTACCGTTATTAAATTTAACAATCCAGTATTTAGATCGTTTTGCAAGGGCGATTAATTTTTCTAGCATGTGGCCAAGTACGTTGCGGTTTAGTTTAAGCTCGCAACAACTTAATCTGGTTCATATGGGAATTTGGATTGTGTTTTTTATGAGTATTTATTTTACCCATACGTTTGGTAGTTCCCATCCTGGTCGCAGTTCGGCATATTGGGAGCAAGCATGTGATAAAAAGCTACGTAATGCATGTCGTAATTTGCATCATCTTTTATCTATTGGGTGTATCAATAAAGGAGAGCCATTAGCATGTGGAAAACTTGCTTGGATGAAGCGCAATGGAATAGGGACTATACGTGATGACAAAAAAGCGTTTGAGCTCATCAATTACGCATGTGACAATGGTATTACAGAAGCATGTAAAAGGATTGATTCAGGTGAATTCAACTATACTAAATAGTTTTGTTGCCGTATGAATATATATCTATAAAGTGAATTATCAGCTTTATGGTTAAAAAGGCTTGACTTCCACTAAAATTATAATTGCAATTAAGGCTAAGACAGGTGCTTCATTGAACCATCTATACCATACATGCGAGTGTTGGTTATTATCATATTTAAGGTGTTTTACAAGTACTCCACACCAGATATGATAAATAATAAGCAGTAATACTAAACCAAGCTTAATAAGCATCCAGTTGGTATGTAAATATGCTGGTAAATAAGCAAGTAACCAGACCCCAAATAGTAACGTAAGTACAGCTCCTGGTGTCATAATTCCAAAAAACAATTTGCGTTCCATGACCTTAAAACGATCAATGCTGATTTGGTCCTCTGCCAAAGAGTGGTACACAAATAATCTGGGCAAATAAAACAAACCTGCAAACCAAGTTACCATGAATATGATATGAAATGCTTTTACCCAGAGCATAATTTGAATATCCTGATTTAAATATTATAAGAACTCTTAAATTTTTCTTTAGTGAGTACACCATAAATTCTTATGGCTCCAGGCGCAATAACGCTGCGTATGCATAATGCTTCTACATCTTCTTCGATAAAACGTTCACGTGCAGAATCAGCTGTAGCGCGTAGGTCAATACTGCTAGCTTGTAAGCGTTTAGCTGGTATTTCCATTAAATTTATCTCATTTAATTCTAGATCATCGTTTTCTGTAATGTAATTTGTTAAGTCTGTTGTTGGTAGCAAAGCAATAGGATCATCTTTTTCAATTACAATCCATTCTGCATTACCTGCTATTAGTGCGCTTGCTTGTTCTTTGTTGACAATTTGTTTGCTGCGTTGCACATTACGATTCATTACATTGGCAACACCAATTCTTCTTAATGCTTGGATCATCGGTTCATGACGATAGTCTAATCCTTTTTGCTGCATCAGCATTCTATAAATTGAACGCTGACCAAATAGCTGACTTGCAGTGAGCTGTGCAGTAACAATGGCTAACATACCGGGTAAAATAATATTAGGGTTACTGGTCAATTCGAATACGGCAGTTAATGCGGCAAGAGGAGCTTGTAAAGTTGCGCCCATCATAGCTGCCATGCCAATAAGTGCATACAAGCCAGGGGATGAGGCTAGATTAGGAAATATTGGTTGTGCAAATAGGCCCATGATTCCTCCTAAGCAAGATCCGATCACAATTGTAGGGCCTATCAATCCTGCGGGTAATCCCAAGCCAATGCTGCAAGCGGTAGCGATAAGCTTTGTGACAAAAATTATGATTAGTAATGTAATTCCAATATTATTAACTAATATATTGTTTACGGTGTCATAACCAATTCCCATTATCTGTGGTGAAAAAATTGCAAGGATTCCGGTTATTGAACCAGCAAGAATAAATTTAACCCATAACGATAAATGATTTCCAAGACGTGATGATGCTTTTGTTAAAAAGATAAATATAAATGCAATAAATCCAGTAATAACGCCAAGAAGTACAATGTAAGGTAACTCTAATAGTGTAAGTAAATGAAAGTTAGGGACTGAAAAAACTGAATTTGATCCGAATACTGCATGTGATATAGCTGTGGCACTTACGGCAGAAAGTATTACAGGAAGAAAGCTTGCTAATGTATATTCCATCATCACAACTTCAAGCGCAAAAATTACACCTGCTAATGGAGTATTAAATGAAGCTCCAATTGCAGCCGCAGTCCCGCATGCAACAAGAGTCCGTATGGTGTTATTAGGTAAACCCAATTGCTGTCCTAGATAACTACTCGTGCCCGCACCTAAATGAATTGCAGGCCCTTCTCTGCCTAAAGATTGCCCAGAAATAATAGCAATTCCAGCGCCTATGTATTGCACTATGATGCCACGCAAACGTAAGTAGCCTTGATGATAAGAAAGACGTTCCATTACATGAGAGACACCTACGGTATACTCACCTTTGGCAAAGAGCTTAAAAATCAGTGCAATTACAATAGCTCCGCTGATAGGAATTAATATGCGTAAATAGGTAGGTAATCCTTCATAATTTTCTGGGTCTTCATAAGGTAAAAAGGATATCTGTATTGCTTCAATGAGAAGCCTGAATGACACAATGACTATGCCTGTCATCAAGCCCGCTATTATGCCTAGTACTGCTAGCTGTATAAGTGCATCAGGTCTTGAAGTCCGTAAACGTAAGTTCTCGAGTCTGTTTCGTATAAAAACCTTGATAGAGGATTCTTTTTCCATACGCATGGATTATGCCAGAGCTTGCCTTAACTTATGTGATTGGCTTTTTACATTTCTCATTAACTTGTATGATGCGAAGAATTTTTAACGTTAAGTAGTCAAAGTTTTATGATTTCAGTAGGAATAGTAGGAGGTACTGGATATACCGGCGCAGAATTGTTAAGGATTCTTGCACAACATCCGGACATAGATATTAAAGTCGTTACCTCGCGTAGTGAGGCTGGTAATGCAGTTGTAAATGTTTATCCAAGTTTATCACCGAGTATCAATCTTAACTTTACGCAACCAGATTCTACAATATTGAAACAATGCGATTGTGTATTTTTTGCAGCCCCAAATGGCACAGCCATGCAGATGGTTCCTGAGCTTGTTGATGCTAACGTAAAAGTGATTGATTTGGCAGCGGATTTTAGGATTAAGGATGTAGCAACCTGGGAGCATTGGTATAAGCAACCGCATGCTTGTCCTGAACTGCTGCAACATGCAGTGTATGGTCTGCCAGAACTTCATCGTAATAAAATCCAATCTGCACAAATTGTGGCAAATCCAGGTTGTTACCCGACAGCTGTAATTTTAGGGTTCTTACCTTTGCTTGAAAAAGGCTTGGCCAATAATATACAGCTTATAGCAGATGCAAAATCTGGTGTTAGTGGTGCTGGTCGTGCTGCAAATGTGCCCACTTTATTTAGCGAAGCGGGTGAAAACTTCAAAGCGTATAACGTAGTTGGACATCGACATTTACCTGAGATTAAACAGGAGCTCGAAGGGGTTGTGGGACAAGCAGTACAACTTACCTTTACACCTCATCTAACGCCTATGGTTCGCGGTATATTTGCTACCTTATATATATCTAGTGTAGACCAGTCAGTAAATTTGGATTCGCTATATCAGCAACGATTTGCTAATGAGTATTTCGTGAAAGTAATGAGTAATGACTTGTTACCAGAAACCAAACATGTTCGTGGTTCAAATTACTGTAATCTGTCCGTACAACGTCCAAATGATAGCGATACAGTTGTAGTTTTATCTGTGATAGATAATTTAGTGAAAGGTGCCGCAGGTCAGGCTATACAGAATATGAATTTAATGTTTGGTATTAATGAAGCTACAGCTCTTGAGCAATTGGGTTTATTTCCATAAATAGTAGTGTAGAAATCAACTTTTGATAGTTAACTAAAGCTAGGACCATCATTTATATGCATTTGCCAAGTTCTCGTTTAATGTCATTTGGCCCCATTGCATTGATTGTATTAATTGCAATGGGTATTGCCTATTGGTTAGGGACTAAAAGTATACAAATTCCATATCTTGGGTCCGATAAGTTTTCTAGTGTTACAAACAAAAGTGAGAAAATTAAATTATTAGAGAAATTAAATAGAAAGTTAGAACATGAGGTTGCTTTAGTGCAACGTTCCTCAAAAGTTGAGCTAGCAGCAGTGGAAGAAATGAAAAAAACACTGCGTGAAAAAGATCTTGAGTTACTAAAGTTAAATCAAGAACTTCATTTTTATCGAACACTATATTCTCCAAATTCAGATAATTCATCATTACAAGTAAAGTTTTTTAATTTACATAAAGACTCAGTTACGAAAAGATTTATTTATGATCTTGTGCTTACTAATGTACCTAAAAAAACCGAAAAAACATCTGGAGTAATAGGTTTAAGTGTTGATGGTGAGCAACAAGGTATTTTAAAAAGACTAGTATTCGAAGATATCAGTGATATCACAGATACTTCATTAATGTTTTCATTTAAATATTTTCAAAAAATTTCGGGTAGTTTTTCATTACCTGAAGATTTTGAACCAAGTAGTGTACGTGTTGAAGTTTTACGCGATAAGACTAAAGAAGAGCCTATGGTAATCAGTTACAATTGGAATGAAGTATATAAAGAAGGCTGAATTTAACTACTTTACATAAAAGGTCAATATGGCTCGTAAGAAAAAAATTAAAACAACACGCATTGATACTTTAATCGGTCGTCACTCAAAGGTCGTAGGCGATATTCACTATAGTGGCGGGTTGCATATTGAAGGTACTGTGGAAGGTAATATCTTGGCGGAAGAAGAGGATAAGGGCGTCGTTATCGTGAGCGAATTAGGGGTAGTAGAAGGTGAAATTCGTGGTCCTTCTATCATTATAAATGGCACAGTACATGGTAACGTATTCGCAACGGGCACCATCGAATTGGCTGCTGGAGCTAAAATCAACGGTAGTGTTTACTACAACCTTTTAGAAATGACGGTTGGTGCTGAGGTAAATGGGAATCTTGTTCATCAAGAGCCTACAAGTCGTTCAGATGTTAAATAAGCAGCTATTTTGGAATACTTGACTAAATTACTAGGATAAGGTTAGTATATTAGAAAGTTCTAACATATGTTGATAAAGAATTAGGAGAATGAACATGTCTGCAAGTGAGACAGTAAAGCCATCTGCGCCACCCTCATCATTGGTGTTTACTGATGCAGCAGCAAATAAGGTTAAGCAGCTCATCGAAGAAGAAGCGAATGAAAATTTAAAGCTTCGCGTGTTTGTAAGTGGTGGAGGTTGTTCAGGCTTTCAATATGGATTTACTTTTGATGAAAATCTTCAAGAAGGCGACACCTCAGTTGAAAATTGTGGAGTTACATTGTTAGTAGACCCAATGAGTTTCCAATATTTAATGGGTGCTGAAATCGATTACAGTGAAGGTTTGGAAGGTGCACAATTTGTGATTCGTAATCCTAATGCACAAACTACTTGCGGCTGTGGTTCGTCTTTCTCACCAGGTTGATATAAATTTAATATCTTTTAAAAAAAGGCGCTCTTATGAGCGCCTTTTTTAATTAAACTCGGCAATTATTAATAAAGTTTTATATTCCTTCAGGGTAACTGATAATTTTTCGCTCCATTTATTCCTAAATATCAAGCCTCTTGTCACTTATTGACTGAATACTTATTTAGATTCAAATAATAGAGTTTAGAATAACTCATCGCATTACAGCTAATTATATCTTCCGTACAAACTAAGGGACTCATCAAATGAAGTACTTAATTATAATATTAAAGTCTTTAACATTTTCACTTTTACTTACAACGTTTGTTTATGGGCAACAAAAATTTTATGTAGGAGGCGGCATTGGACAAAGTAATGTTGAAGAAGATAATGTTATTTTTAGTGAAGATTTTGACGAAGAAGATTTTGCGTTTAAAGTTTTTGGCGGTTTGCGGTTCCATAAAAACTTTGCTATCGAGCTTGCCTATTTAGACTTTGGCGAGCCTGATGATGACATACTTGGAATAGATTCAGAAATTGACTTGCATGCATGGGCGTTATACGGAGTTGGTATTTTGCCACTCGCTGAACGATTTGAGTTATTTGCGAAACTAGGTGTTGCATATTGGGATGCGGAAGGTAAAGCAGAGTTTGTTGGAATAACGGCAACAAATCATGAGGATGGAACCGAACTTGCTTATGGATTGGGGGCTTCATATTCATTTACAAATCAAATAGCAGTTCGTATTGAATATGAGGGAATTGATGTAGATGATGAAATAAATGCTGCGGATATTATTTCTATCAGTGGTGAATTTCGATTTTAAGAAGCACGTCACAAAATTCGGGTTGTGCACGATTATTAGCAATACATATAAATCCTAACTATTTAAATAAATAATCACAGATATAAATTCTATGATTTGTATAGGGCCTTCTTGTGTATTTGATCACATAAGTACTTGTTAATTAATACTATAGTTAAGCCAATATCGATGGATCGAGGTTTAGCGCATGGAGAGACAAAGCAGCCTGGAAGCAAGGCGTAAATTCCTAAAAACTGCAGGAAAGTTTGCAGTTTATACCCCGCCGGCACTAATGATAATGAGCAAGTCTGGACATGCATCTTTTGCAAAGTCAGCAGGCGGTGTGGATGACAACAATAACACCGATGAAGATAATATGCCTCATGACTATGAGGATATGCCTGATGACAATAATGTCACTGAAGATACCAATACTAATAACATTAACAACCCGAATCCCAATTACACTTCGAATGAATGTGGTGATGGGTTGCTTGCAGAATTATTTTGTAAGTATTACAAATGAAATAATACATTTTGTATTTTGATAAAGGCACTCTTATGAGTGCCTTTTTTAGTTATAAAATGATATTTACGTTAAAATTAAATTGGTTTGTAGCAATCACCTAATACGATTTTCTTTGTAGCACCAGTAACACTGGGAGTATTTCCAGGTCTGTTTTCTATTTTTTGTTTTGCCAACCATGCGAAGCACATAGCTTCCATCCAGTTTTCTGAAACTCCGTATAAACTTGTTTGTTCAACAGATATGTTAGGTAATTCTTTTTGTAGTTGAGATATGAGGAAGGAATTATTACTACCACCACCACAGAGCAAAACGCGAGATGTTTCAGGCACCCATTTTTTTATTGCATTGGCAACAGATCTTGTCGTTAGTATTAATAATGTAGCTTGCACATCATGCTCGCTAATGGGTTTTTGGTATTGATCGAGCATACGTTGTAACCAATGAAGATTAAATTTTTCTCGGCCTGTTGATTTTGGAGGGTTTTCTTTAAAATATTTATCAGTGAGGAATAAGTTTAATAATTCTTGATTCACTTTGCCGGTTTTGGCCCATGTACTGTCTTTATCGTAGTCGAGATTCTTATGTCTTTTAATCCAGGCGTCTAATAAAGTGTTGGCCGGCCCGGTGTCAAAACCAATAATGTCTTTTGATGAATCCTTGGGAAGGAAAGTTATATTAGCAATACCACCTAAATTTAGAATGACTCGGTTCTCATTTAGATCACAAAGTACTTCTGCATGATAAGTACAAGCTAAGGGGGCACCTTGCCCACCTGCATCCATATCAGCCTGGCGAAAATTACCAATAGTGGTGATACTGGCTTGATTTGCAATATGCTGCGCGTTACCAACTTGAATAGAAATCGGAGGGTCTCCATCTGGATCGTGCCAAATCGTTTGTCCGTGACTCCCTATTGCATTGATTTGAGCGGCATTTAGTGAAGCTTGTGACAGTAAATGTTTCACAGCTTTAACGGACTCATCAGCAAATTGCAAATCAAGCCCCTCAGTTTCTTGTGGCCATGTATTTTTAGAGATAGCAGATTGGATGGCGTTTTTTAAATTGTTGTTTATGGGCTGGCTGTAACTTGTAACAATATGTGTATTAGATTTGGAAAAATCCATGAGCACCGCGTCAATGGCATCGACACTGGTTCCTGATATGAGCCCGATAAAATATTCGGACATAATTAAGCGTTTATACTATAAGTCACGCAGTACAAGCGCGTTTTGCGTGTAGGCGTCCATTTGTACAACCAAAGGTTGAATTGTTTCATTGAAACGAGCCATCTCTGATTCTGGTAATGGTTTTGCGCTAGGGAGCTTTACTTTTAAGGGGTTGCGGTGCACACCGTTTACACGAAACTCATAATGTAGATGCGGTCCGGTAGCTAAGCCTGTGCTGCCGATATAACCTATAATTTGTCCTTGCTTGACGCGTGAACCCACGCCTGTATTCCTTGCATATTTAGACATATGTGCATAAAGCGTTGTGTATGTATTGCCATGACGTAGGATAATGGTTTTGCCATACCCCCCTTTCGTGCCACGATGAATAACTTTGCCGTCACCTGAAGCCATAATCGGTGTGCCTCTTGAGGCAGCATAGTCAACACCTTTATGTGCACGGATCTTATTTAAGATTGGATGTTTTCTTCTTAAGTTAAAATAAGAACTGATGCGTGCAAGATTTACAGGCGTACGCAAAAATGGTTTGCGCATGCTTTTGCCATCAGGTGCGTAATATTCTATTTTGCCATTACTATCGGTATAACGGTAAGCTCGATATGTTGTTTTATTATTATAAAATTCGGCTGCAACAATATCACCATCACCAACTTTTTCTCCATCTAAATAGAGTTCCTCATAGATGACAGTAAAATAATCACCTTGTCTAATATCCAAGGCAAAATCAATATCCCAACCAAATATACCTGCTAAATCCATAATTAATTTGTCAGACATACCAGCATCTTGGCCAGCAAGAAATAGTGAATTTGTTATCTTACCCGTTGCAACTTGTGAAACTTTATCAAGCTCACGGTTTGATTCTTCTATAGTAAATGAATCTTCATTACGATAAAAAAGTAATGATTGAGTAATACTTTTTTCTAGTTCAATTTCATTTAAACCATTATCGCTAAATGTAAAGTGAAGTTTTTGACCTGGGTATATTCTTTTTAATGGTTTTGCTTGTTTACCTAAGTTGAGTACTTGAGTTAGTTCAGAATGAATGTCCAAATCGCTAAAAATAGAAGAAAGCGTGTCACCTTTTCTGACTTCTACTGTAATCCGGTTATCTGTCTCTTCAGGTGCTGAAGTAATATCTTCAGTTGGTATTGCTTCCTGGCCAGATTGAAAAGGATCATCAGTAACATCTGTAACTAAAATATTTGTAACTAAGTTTTCGGTAGTATACGAAACTGGTTTAAGTGCTAAGGCAATATCTTTAGTATTGGTATTGGAAAAATTTACACTGGCTAAATTTGAAGAGGTCAGTGTAGACTGGTTTGAATGAGCAAGTACGACACTAACTACAATGACGCTAATGAGAGAGGCCGCCAGGGAGAAAAGAACGGGAAAATGGCGCTTCGAAGCTTGCTTCGAATGCGCGATATTTTTAAAGTCAGCCCCTATCAAAGAATTGTAATTCACGGAATTGTCTTCAATTTTTGGCATAAAATAACGTCCTTGTGCGCTTTGGTCAATAAATTTAACAATACTGATAAAACATCAAAAGCCACGCTTGTACAATCGGTCGCTCATTTAGGGCGATCGGCAGCAATAATTAATAAAAAATGATTGAAAATACACATTCTGAATCTCTTGATGAGCTGATTAGGGGAGCTGAAGAAGTTTTGTTACTGGATGAATTAAGAACCCGGCTTGCAAGAGGCAGGCCTTTGCGGGTCAAAGCTGGTTTTGATCCCACTGCGCCTGATCTACATCTAGGTCATACTGTACTTATTAATAAAATGCGCCAGTTCCAACAGGCTGGTCATGAAGTAATTTTCCTGATAGGGGATTTTACCGGCATGATAGGGGATCCCACCGGTAAAAATGTAATGCGTCAGCCTTTGTCAGTTGAGCAGATAGAGGCCAATGCTAGAACGTATAAAGAACAGATTTTTAAAATACTGGATCCAGATAAGACTGAGGTTTCTTTTAATTCCGCTTGGATGAATAAAAAATCTGCAGCAGATATGGTGAAACTTGCGTCCAAGCACACTGTGGCGCGTATGTTGGAGCGTGATGATTTTAATAAACGTTATAAGAGTGGAAAGCCTATCGCCATACATGAATTTTTATACCCTCTAGTCCAAGGTCAAGATTCTGTTGAGCTAAAAGCAGATGTTGAGCTTGGAGGTACAGATCAAAAGTTTAATTTGTTGGTAGGCAGAGAACTACAAAAAGAATGTGGACAAGACCCGCAAGTGATTATGACCATGCCCATTTTAGAAGGTTATACACAAGGTGATGAAAAGATGTCGAAGTCCTTAGACAATTACATTGGCATTACCGATTCACCAAACGATATGTTTGGCAAAATCATGAGTATCGATGATGAAAAGATGTGGCGTTATTTTGAGTTACTCAGTTTTAGACCCCTGATTGAAATAAAAATGTTTAAAGATGAAGTTGACAATGGCGCTAACCCTAGAGACATTAAATTTAAGCTGGCTGCAGAAATCATTGAAAGATTTCATGACAAGATTGCTGCGGAAACTGCACAAGCTGATTTTATACAACGCTTTCAAAAAGGTGCCATGCCAGATGATATTCCCGAAAAAGAAATTTCCTGTGTAGAGGGTGAAATTGTAATTGGCAATGTGTTAAAGGATGCAGGATTAGTAAGCAGTACTTCTGAAGCTATGCGCATGATTAAACAAGGAGCGGTAAAAATTGATGGTAATAAAATAGAGGATACAAAGCTACTCTTGTCTACAGGTATGTCAGTAATCCTGCAAATAGGAAAACGTAAATTCGCAAAAGTAAATATTGTCTAATTAAATTATCTTAGAAAATAACTCTTAAGAAAAAAATATTTTTACGGTTTAATACTTAGTATGTCAGATACAGAAGAAGCAAAGATAGAAATTGCAGAAGGAGTTGCAGTTGATATTCCACAAGATGCATCCATAGAAGTTCCAGAAGAAACTAAAATGGAACTTGCAGAGCTTCTTAGCAAGCTCAATATAGAAAACATTCAATCTGGTTCAGAGAAGTTTTTCCAACACGTTGTAGAGTGGGCGCAAAGTCCACAGTTTTATGCACAGTGTGCAATGATTGCAGGGGCGATTTTTGTTTCTTTTATCGTTAGTAAAATATTAGGTAGATATTTTAAAGAGCCAGAACAACCTTCTCAAGCAGGGAGTATGAGTAAATGGCGTATGGCGTTGTATCGTTTCAGAGGTATTCTTTTTCCGCTTGTTTCTATATTGCTGCTAGGTGTTGCCGCTGAAATTAGTGATACGGTGGTGCAGCAATCGTGGTTGGTTCGCCTTGCGCAAGGATTGGCTTTTGTCACGTTAATCTATGCGTTTATTTCGCAATTTGTAACACAAGGTACAGTGCGTAAATTTGCTAAGTGGATATTGATACCTATTGCGATTTTATATGTCTTTGGTTGGTTAGATGAAGTTACCGCTTATTTAGACTCTATCAAGTTTGAAATCGGCAATATAAAACTATCTTTATATGCGGTGTTCCGAGTGCTGATTTTTGGGTCCATATTGTTTTGGTTGGGTCGCGTTTCCAATAACACGGGCAAACAATTTATACGCGAACAAGAAAAGCTCGAAGTCGGCACGCGCGAAGTTTTCGCCAAGTTATTTGAAATTGCGCTATTTGTTTTAATTTTCATTTTGTTGCTGCAAGTGATGGGTATCAACATTACGGCATTAGCTGTGTTTGGGGGTGCGCTGGGTGTTGGTATTGGCTTTGGTCTGCAAGCCATTGCCTCCAATTTCATTTCTGGGTTGATCATTCTTTTAGATCGCTCATTAACGGTGGGCGATTACGTAGAGCTAGAAGACGGGCGTGCCGGAACCATTCGTGCATTAAATATGCGTTCTACTATTTTGGAAACTTTTGATGGCAAAGACATCATGGTGCCAAATGAAAGTTTCATTACTACTAGTTTTATAAACTGGACACATAAAAACAAAAAGCAGCGTTATGCCATCGAATTTCAAGTTTCCTACAACACGGATATGGAAAAATTAGTTGAGATTCTAAAACAAGTGGTGGCAAGCCATCCTCAAGTTATCAGTGGTCCAGAGGCAAGTATAGAAGAACAGCCTGATGCAGAAATTAGCGGCTTTGGTGATTCTGGAGTAGATATATTAATTGAGTATTGGATGGAGGGCATTGATGACGGCCGCAATCGTGTCGATGCTGATTTAAATATGATGATCTGGAAGGCATTAAAAGAAAATAATATTGAAATTCCATTCCCGCAACGTGAAGTTAGAATTCTTAACTCCACTTCATAAAAAATCTTTCGTTTAGCTTAAATAAAATAAACTTTGTGTTACAGTTTTATTGTGCATAAGCCCTGTTGTTATTGATCTTTTATAAAAAAAATTTAAAGCCCGCCTCTAGTTATATTGAAAATTTTACTTATTAAATTAGTAAGTAATTACTACAGAAATTATTTTTCGTAACTAAATTTAAAAAAGTTTTGTATGGTGCAAATAGAAATTAAATTTGATTCTAATAATTCTTTAAATCATAAGCACTTAATCTTGAATATAAATTATTTTTTTAACATTAAACTACTTTGCTTAAAAAGTTTAATGACAAATATTTGACGCTTTTACTTTTTTATTTTAGTAAGTAATTACTACAAAAATTATTTTTCGTAACTAAATTTAAAAAAGTTTTGTATGGTGCAAATAGATATCAATTCTAATCCTATTAATGCTTTTTTTCTTAAATACATGTTTAATATGTATTGCAATATCTAATGATTTGAAAAAAGTGTAATTTATTTTGTATTAATCAAGTTATTAGGAATTTTTGCGCAACAACCTTCACCAGTTACTAAACTGAAAAAAGGGACTTCTATAATTAAGAAACTTTTACATACTTTTTTCTATATTTTATGAGGGGGTAAAACTATGATTCGAAATAGCAATTATAAATCATTGCTTGCAGGCATCTTTTTGGTGTTATTAATGCAAGCAGGAACCGTACATGCGGAAATTAAATCCAAGGTCGATCAACTTATCTCAATCCATGGGGAAGTGCTTGGTGCAATAGCAGACAATGTCCCTTCGAACCGGGTGAAGATTGGACGTGCGACCACAGTTCAAAATAATATGGGCTTACTGCACGCGCGTGAAGTGGCCAGGATAATCAATGATCCCCAAGAGGGTGCCAAGTTGATGCGAGAATGCTGCTGGCGACCCCAGCCCGCGATTACTCCTACCTATGTTATAAGTACTCCGCAGGATTTTCTAAGCGCGGCTACGCCTACTCCGCCTCCTGCTCCTGAGGCCTTGTATAATCCGTCGGATGCACCGAATTCAGCTGCTATGCCCCCTGATGCTGGAAG
>OZ244982.1:0-1595000 GCA_965223115.1 Gammaproteobacteria bacterium | reverse complement strand
CTGAAGAACGAGTGCAACAAAGTAATCACACAAAAGAGCAAGCAGAAGCAGTTTGTTTGAGGTTATATGGTCAAGTGAATAAGTGCATACGGTGGATGCCTAGGCAGTAGAAGGCGATGAAGGACGTGGTAGTCTGCGATAAGCCTCGGTTAGCTGACAAACTAGCATTTACCCGGGGATGTCCGAATGGGGAAACCCGATCACTTCGGTGATCATCGCTATCTGAATTCATAGGATAGTGAAGCGAACTCGGGGAACTGAAACATCTAAGTACCCGAAGGAAAAGAAATCAACCGATATTCCCTTAGTAGCGGCGAGCGAACGGGGATCAGCCCTTAAGCTTGTTGTTTGCTAGTAGAACACTCTGGAAAGTGTGGCCAAAGACGGTGATAGCCCGGTATACAAAAGCACAGATCAAGTAAATTCGAGTAGGGCGGGACACGTGAAATCCTGTCTGAATATGGGGGGACCATCCTCCAAGGCTAAATACTCTCTACTGACCGATAGCGAACTAGTACCGTGAGGGAAAAGTGAAAAGAACCCCGGTGAGGGGAGTGAAATAGAACCTGAAACCGTATGCATACAAGCAGTGGGAGCCTGTCTTCGGACGGGTGACTGCGTACCTTTTGTATAATGGGTCAGCGACTTACTTTCAGTGGCGAGCTTAACCGCATAGGGAAGGCGTAGGGAAACCGAGTCTTAATTGGGCGAATCAGTCGCTGGGAGTAGACCCGAAACCGGGCGATCTATCCATGGTCAGGGTGAAGGTAAGGTAACACTTGCTGGAGGCCCGAACCGGGTAATGTTGAAAAATTATCGGATGAACTGTGGATAGGAGTGAAAGGCTAATCAAGCTCGGAGATAGCTGGTTCTCCTCGAAAGCTATTTAGGTAGCGCCTCGTGTCTAACTCTAGGGGGTAGAGCACTGTTATGGCTAGGGGGTCATCCCGACTTACCAAACCATTGCAAACTCCGAATACCTAGAAGTTCAATCACGGGAGACACACGGCGGGTGCTAACGTCCGTCGTGGAAAGGGAAACAACCCAGACCGCCAGTTAAGGTCCCCAAATCACAGCTCAGTGGGAAACGATGTGGGAAGGCTAAAACAGCCAGGAGGTTGGCTTAGAAGCAGCCACCCTTTAAAGAAAGCGTAATAGCTCACTGGTCGAGTCGGCCTGCGCGGAAGATTTACCGGGGCTAAGCTGTGTACCGAAACTGCGGATGCATACTTGTATGCATGGTAGAGGAGCGTTCCGTAAGCCTGTGAAGGTGAATTGAGAAGTTTGCTGGAGGTATCGGAAGTGCGAATGCTGACATGAGTAACGATAATGCGGGTGAAAAACCCGCACGCCGAAAGCCCAAGGGTTCCTGCGCAACGCTAATCGGCGCAGGGTTAGTCGGTTCCTAAGGCGAGGCCGAAAGGCGTAGTCGATGGAAAACAGGTTAATATTCCCGTACTTTGTATTACTGCGATGGGGGGACGGAGAAGGCTAGGTATACCGGACATTGGTTGTTCCGGGGAAAGTATGTAGGCAGAGGACTTTGGCAAATCCGGGTTCTTAATGTCGAGATACGAGACCATCGGTCTTTGTACCGAGAAGTTACCGGTGCCATGCTTCCAAGAAAAGCCTCTAAGCTTCAGGTAATACGAAACCGTACCCCAAACCAACACAGGTGGGCAGGATGAGAATTCTAAGGCGCTTGAGAGAACTCGGGTGAAGGAACTAGGCAAAATAGCACCGTAACTTCGGGAGAAGGTGCGCCCTTGCTGGTGAGTAATTTACTTTACAAGCTAGTGGGGGCCGCAGTGACCAGGTGGCTGCGACTGTTTATTAAAAACATAGCACTCTGCTAACACGCAAGTGGACGTATAGGGTGTGACGCCTGCCCGGTGCCGGAAGGTTAATTGATGGGGTTAGTCCTCGGACGAAGCTCTTGATCGAAGCCCCGGTAAACGGCGGCCGTAACTATAACGGTCCTAAGGTAGCGAAATTCCTTGTCGGGTAAGTTCCGACCTGCACGAATGGCGTAACGATGGCCACACTGTCTCCACCCGAGACTCAGTGAAATTGAAATCGCTGTGAAGATGCAGTGTTCCCGCGGCTAGACGGAAAGACCCCGTGAACCTTTACTACAGCTTTACACTGAACTTTGAATCTGCTTGTGCAGGATAGGTGGGAGGCTTCGAAGCAGCCACGTCAGTGGTTGTGGAGCCAACCTTGAGATACCACCCTGGCATGTTTGGAGTTCTAACCCAGGTCCATTATCTGGATCGGGGACCGTGTATGGTGGGTAGTTTGACTGGGGCGGTCTCCTCCCAAAGAGTAACGGAGGAGCGCGAAGGTACCCTAAGTACGGTCGGAAATCGTGCGGTTTGTGCAAAGGCATAAGGGTGCTTGACTGCGAGACAGACACGTCGAGCAGGTACGAAAGTAGGTCTTAGTGATCCGGTGGTTCTGAATGGAAGGGCCATCGCTCAACGGATAAAAGGTACTCCGGGGATAACAGGCTGATACTGCCCAAGAGTCCATATCGACGGCAGTGTTTGGCACCTCGATGTCGGCTCATCACATCCTGGGGCTGAAGCAGGTCCCAAGGGTATGGCTGTTCGCCATTTAAAGTGGTACGCGAGCTGGGTTTAGAACGTCGTGAGACAGTTCGGTCCCTATCTACCGTGGGTGTTTGAGACTTGAAGGAAGCTGCTCCTAGTACGAGAGGACCGGAGTGGACGTACCTCTGGTGTTCCGGTTGTCACGCCAGTGGCATTGCCGGGTAGCTATGTACGGAAGGGATAACCGCTGAAAGCATCTAAGCGGGAAGCCTCTCCTAAAATGAGGTCTCACTGGGAACTTGATTCCCCTGAAGGGCCCTGGAAGACGACCAGGTTGATAGGCTGGGTGTAGAAGTGCAGTAATGCATGAAGCTAACCAGTACTAATTGCCCGTGCGACTTGACCATATAACACTCAAACAAATTGAGTGTAGTAAGCGAATACTTCAAAACACATGCTTAGTTGATTCCAAAGAATTCGTGTTTAACGCAAGGATGCGTTGCATGAACCAGTTTGCCTGGTGGCAATAGAGCGTTGGTACCACCCGATCCCATCTCGAACTCGGAAGTGAAACGGCGTATCGCCGATGGTAGTGCGGGGTTTCCCCGTGTGAGAGTAGGACACTGCCAGGCATTAATTTTTAAAAAAGCTCTAGCGGTTCACGTTGGAGCTTTTTTTATTTTGGCAGAATACTTTTTGGGCAGTGTAGTTACTGTTAGGTTTGCCGAAGTCCCTTTCGGCAGGCTCTCACTCGCACATCCATGTGCTCGCCAGCCAGGCATTAATACCCTAAAGCCTCAAATCTATTTGTGGATTTTCCCTTTGACAAAAAAAGTTTTTTAAACTTAATTTACTAATGTATCTGTAATGATATGTGAGTTGACAATGTCTTTGCGCACGGACCAAAGAATCGCTAACACTTCATTGCGTTCTTGTTGACCGACTTTGTGCTTTTCGCATGCGGCTAATACATCATCTACCACGGCATTAAATTCCATTTCATTGATATTCATGCCCATATGAGCTGTTTTCATATCTTTACCTGTGTACTTTACGTTCGTTGCGCCTGTGGCCGCTGCGAATATTTCAAATACTCTTTGTTTAACGTATTCTGGGTCGCTGGCTGCAAAACGATCTTTAACGATTGGATTTTTACTGTGGTTGTTCCAGATATCCTCTACAATAGCCTTAACTTTTTGTCTGCCACCGATTCTTTCATACAAGGTTTGTTCAGCAGAAACTGTCTGTTTGGGTGCTTCTTGTGAACAGGCAACAAGCATTATACATGCAGTTAAAATAGATAAGCTTAGTTTAATGTTCATCAATTCCTCCACAAAATAAATAATAAATTCTTCTATACTCTTGTTTTCTATAATACTTATATCAAGTAAAGCATGCCAGTTAGATGGCTATACTTGTAACGGCAATATAGCAATAAATTACTACCACTCGTAATAAAAATTTACTATGAATCTCGTTCGTTTCGATGAAGTTTCTCTAGAATTTGGAGAAACCCCTCTTTTAGTTAATGCTAATTTTACACTAGAGGCAAAAGAGCGAGTCTGTTTAATTGGGCGTAATGGAGCAGGTAAATCATCCATGCTCAAGATGATCATGCGTGAGTTACAGCCTGACCATGGTGAAATCCAATGGAAAAATAATTTGCGTGTCAGTCAGTTGGAACAAAATTTGTTAGGTGGTTCAGGTAAATTAGTTAAGGATGTAATTTTAGAAGGGCTTATCGAACAACAAAAAATAATTGATAAATTTAATAAGCTTTCAAAACAAAACCTAGATGAAAAAGGTTTACGTGAATTAGAAGAATTACATCAATTAATTGATGCCAGCAGTGGTTGGCAATTAGAACAACGTGTTGAAACCATCATGACACAGTTACAACTACCGGCTGAGCAAACATTAAACGAACTATCTGGGGGATGGCGTAGAAGAGTTGCACTAGGAAAAGCATTAGTTTCAAAACCAGAATTACTTTTATTAGATGAGCCTACGAACCACCTTGATATTAGTACGATTGAATGGTTAGAGCATCAAGTAAGAGGTTATCAAGGTAGTGTAATTTTTATTACACATGATCGAACATTTTTGCAAAAGTTAGCTACCCGTATTGTTGAGATAGATAGAGGGCAATTAACAAGCTGGCCAGGTAATTATGCAAATTATCTAAAACGCAAAGAAAAAAAGTTAGAAGATGAGCTAATAAGTAATAAATTGTTTGATAAAAAGCTAGCGCAAGAAGAAGCGTGGATTCGACAAGGGATCAAGGCTAGAAGAACGCGCAATGAAGGTCGAGTTAGAGCATTAATGGCCATGCGTGAAGAGCGTGCTAAGCGTGTGAAGCGCGAAGGGAAAGCACGTATTCACATTGAGTCGGCTGATAAGTCAGGCCGTAAAGTAATAACACTACGTAATGTGTCACATGGCTATAACGATAAGACTTTAATCAAGAATTTTACACTCAAAGTGCAGAGAGGGGATCGTATTGGATTGATAGGCAATAACGGTGTGGGTAAAAGCACGTTGTTACGTATTATGCTAGGCGAAATTAAGCCCGACACAGGTATTGTAAAATTAGGAGCAAATTTAGAAATTGGTTATTTTGATCAATTACGGCAGGATTTGGAGCTTGATAAATCGATTGCTGAAAATATTGGAGAAGGAAAAGATTACATAAATTTAAATGGTAAACCACGACACGTTATAGGTTACTTGAAGAATTTCCTTTTTAGCCCCAAGCGCGCGATGACTCCTGTGAAAGCTTTGTCTGGTGGTGAACGTAATCGAGTCATATTAGCTAAGTTATTTACCAAGCCAGCTAATTTATTGATATTAGATGAACCCACAAATGACTTGGATGTGGAAATGTTAGAGGTATTAGAGCAACGTTTAGTAGAATATCAAGGAACTTTAATTTTAGTGAGTCATGATCGCAACTTTTTAGACAATGTTGTGACTAGTGTTTTAGTATTTGAAGAAAATGGCGCATTGCAAGAATATGTCGGTGGTTACCAAGATTGGGCACGCCGTGGCAAGCAATTGCTTGTGGGGGATATGCCTAAAGGAACAGGCAGGGCTCAAACAGATATAGCAAGCACAGTATCTCATAATAATTTAAAGCCAAAAAAACTTAGTTACAAGTTGCAACGTGAATTAGATGAATTACCAATAGTTATTGAAAACTTGGAAAAAGCTATACAAGCATTAACAGAAGAAGTTGAGAAACCAGATTTTTATCAGCAATCTTATGATAAAACTAAAAAATTATTGGATGATTTGTCTGCAACACAAAATGAATTGGAAAATGCTATGCAGCGGTGGGTAGAGCTAGAAGGAATGACTTAAATAATCATGACAGTCATCGTAGTTGCCGCGAAAACATATGAATTTTTTGCGTTTGTTTAACTGGTCTTCATACATGGGGTCATAGTAATTATCTAGAATTGCAGATAACCAATCTCGGTGTTGATTTACTGCACCCGATTTAGCTTGGCTTATAAGAGCAGACTGCATGGTTTTGCGAACCCCTCCATATCGAGCTGGACCCAATCTTTTTTGAATTTTTTCTAAACTATCTAGCAAATAGTTTGAAAAAGATACAAAGCCATTTTTTTCATTTTCTATATGCACGAATTCATTATGCATTTCGACTACGTATTCGTTAAGCAATCGTTCAATCCTTGCTTCATAAGGTTCTTCTATAACGATAATTGGAGATTTACGCATTTTTTCAAATAGAGTTTTAGGAATTCCTACTCTTCCAATTGTGCGCGCCTCATCTTCCAACACTAAGTTTTGAAAGTTTTGATGTCTTAATTTTAAAAAATCAGTTGCTAGTATATTTTCAAAATTGATTTGATTGTTTTGTTGTTTGGCATGTTTGCCAAAACTTGAGCCACGGTGATGGGCAGCTGCTTCTAAATCTACGCTGTTTATTAAATTTTTAATCAGAATTGTTTTGCCACTGCCTGTTTTACCGCCAACTAATTGAAATGAACACTGTTGTGCTGCAATTTCTAATTCATTCAATAAAAAATTACGTAAGGATTTGTAGCCACCTTTAACTAAAGGAAAGTCTATGCCTACATCATGCAGCCATTGTTGGGCAATCTGAGAACGCAGTCCGCCACGAAAGCAATATAAATATCCATTTGGATTTTGCTTAGTAAATTCAACCCAGGAGGCGATTCTTTTTTCTCGAATTTTTCCTTGAATTAGTTTATGACCTTTTTCAATTGCTTGCTTTTGTCCATGACTCTTATAACAAATACCAACGATCTCACGTTGCTGGTCATCCATGATAGGCAAATTTTTTGAGTTTGGAAATGCACCGCGATTAAATTCTATAGGCGCACGCACATCCATCAGCGGTATATTATTAACAAATAATTTGCCGTGGTTCTTAATATGTTGTTGCATGATGTGCATTAATTTCTCATTTGTTAATTTGTAGAGAAATATATATCACCATATGAAGCAATAGCGCTATTATTTGAATTGTCTGTATCAGTCATGATGGCTACTCCTACTATATACTTTGGTAAAGAATCAAAATATCGGAGTAAATCTTCTTTAATATTAACTTTTTCATATTGCCAGGTATGTGGGGCATCTTGTTTAGATCTTAAAGGTATCATAATGGCTTGCTCGGTAAAGGCATTTGGCCAAAACTTCCCTACAGTATCATTGCTCGACCACACATAATTTAGTGCCCGCGCACTAAGTGGCGTAAGTCCAGTTTTAAAAACGATATAAACTCTGGCTGCATAATCATCTCCATTTTTTTCCATTTCCTGCAAAGGAGGCAAAGGTTGATCAACTCGCCAGCTCCAGTTCAAATAAGGTGTAGAACGGATGTCTATTTTAATCTTTTTATATAGTGCCGACGCAGATTGCATGCTATAGGCTTGAAGATAAGATTTATCATTTTCAGTGATAAAGTTGTACTTAGTTTCACCATGAAATGACTTGCTC
Source organism: Gammaproteobacteria bacterium (assembly GCA_965223115.1). Taxonomy (GTDB): domain Bacteria; phylum Pseudomonadota; class Gammaproteobacteria; order UBA4575; family UBA4575; genus CBDCUI01. The sequence goes on along the minus strand of OZ244982.1, from coordinate 1,587,459 downwards.
TTCCATCCCTCTAAGTCATTAGCAGAAAATAGAGCGACTTTAATAATGCCTGTATCAAGTAGTTTAGCAACGCTGTCTACTATTAAAATTGACCATAGACTTATAGCTGCAAGCAAAATAATTGTTATGGTTTTTAGCATCGACTAATCCTTTCATTGTAAGCTTGGGTTTTAATATTTATAGAGTAACTACATGTTAGATAACGAGTACTATACTCAAGACCAACATGGTCCTTATAAGTTCTTTCAGCTAGGTGATTTCCAGCTTGAATCAGGCGGTGTACTAAATAAAGCAGAGCTTGCTTATGCGGTCCATGGGCATCTAAATGAAGCCAAGGATAATGCTGTTTTATTCACTATCATGTTTTCGGGAACCTCTAAAAACATGGAGCATTATATAGGCTCTGGCAAAGCACTAGATCCGAATAAGTATTGTATTATATTGCCCAACCAAATTGGTGGCGGGCTTTCTACTTCACCACACAATATTGATGGACCACAGTCCATGTCTGGGTTTCCGGCAATATCTATAGGTGACGATGTGGTTGCGCAACATCGCTTGCTCACCGAGCAGTTTGGTATATCCGAACTGCAATTGGTAACAGGTTGGTCTATGGGAGCACAGCAAACCTATGAATGGGCAGTTCGTTTTCCAGATATGGTCAAACGTGCTGTACCTATAGCAGGTACAGCAAAATGTACGCCTCACGATTTTTTATATGTAGATAATTTTTGTGAAGCTTTATTGTCTGATCCGGCATATGGAATGGGAAATTATTCAGGCCCGCATGCTTGTGAGTTGGGTCTTAAGCGCTTGGCGCATGTATTTGCGATGATGGGATTGAGTACAGAGTTTTATAAGCAACAGCTGTGGGAAAGGCTAGGTTTTGACAGTATGCATGCCATGTTGGAAGGGTTTTGGGAGGCTTGGTTTAAACCCATGGATCCAAATGCGCTGTTAATACAGGCTAGAAAATGGCAAACAGGAAATTGTAGTACTCATACTAATGGTAATTTAGCTGCAGCACTTGAAAAGATATCTGCAAAGACACATGTTATTGCATTTGAAGAAGACATGTTTATACCTGTACGCGACTGTGAATATGAGCAAAAAATGATTAGCAATAGTAAGCTAGTTGTGATTCCTTCTTTGATGGGCCACTTTTCAATGTTGGGCCTATTTGAGGAAGATTTTCAATTAATCAATGAGAATTTAAGCTCGATTTTAGCTTCTTAATATTAGAAATTTATTGGTCTTATCTAATTATTGGTCTTATCTAACTAGTATAGGCGAGTTTGAATACATGAAGCTGTATAATCTTACCATTTTGAAAGGTAAGCAAAATTATTATGAGCGCACATTTTAAATGGTTTGGTAAACGTGAGTCAGTTGAGGAAGTTGAAGAAGGTAAACTATTGGCACCAAAATTTGATGAGGATGGTTTAATCCCTGCTGTAACTACTGCAGCGGCTACAGGTGAATTGCTCATGCTAGGTTATATGAACGCAGAAGCACTAGAAAAAACGATTGAAACAGGTGAGGCTCATTACTGGAGTCGTAGTCGTGAATGTTTGTGGCATAAAGGGGCCACAAGTGGTTTGATTCAAAAAATCGTTGAGTTACGTATTGATGATGACCAAGATGCAGTTTGGCTACGCGTCGAAGTAGCAGGGGACGCAAGTTGTCATGTGGGTTATCGCTCATGTTTTTATCGCGCGATTAAAACAGGTGGTGCACCGGAAGATGCGCCGATAGAAATGGAATTTAAAGAATTTGAAAAAGTCTTTGATCCTAAAGAAGTCTATGGTGGTGCACCAAACCCAACTAAGTTATAAGTACACAATAAATCAGTCTATACATTGATGGATAAAATTCAAGCTCTATACGAATCATGGCTAGCATACTTTGGCCCTAATCCATATTTAAAAGCACTTGGTATTCTATTAATTTTTACAGTTCTTGCTTTAGTTTTTAATTTTATTGTTATTCGCCTTCTAAAACGGTTAACAGCGAAAACGCCAATAAAAGGTGATGATCATGTTTTAGACCTATTGCAAAAACCTTTGTTTGTAAGCTTGGTTATTTTTGGTTTGGTGCAGGCAGCAAGAGTGTTGCAATTACCTGAACATATAATGTTTGTCACTATTTCGTTTTTAAAAACCATCACTGTATTTGTTTGGGCATCGTTTGCAGTTAAGTTTTCTAGATTTTTGCTAGGCCAATTAAGTGCAGATAAAGAAAAGATGCAATTAATACAAAGAAGTACATTGCCACTGTTTAATAATTTGGCAGTTATTATTATTGTTGGCGCTGCTATTTATTTTTTATTTTTAGCATGGAATATAGATGTTTCTGCATGGCTTGCTTCAGCTGGGATTATCGGGCTTGCGCTGAGTTTTGCAGCTAAAGACACACTGGCAAATTTATTTGCAGGGGTGTTTATCATGGCTGATACTCCATACAAGATTGGTGATTATATTGTCTTAGATTCTGGTGAGCGTGGCCAAGTAACTCATATAGGAATTCGAAGCACTCGTTTATTAACTAGAGATGATGTTGAAATTACGGTTCCAAATTCTGTTATGGGTAATGCCAAAATTACAAATGAAGCCGGAGGTCCTAACCCGAAACATCGTATACGAGTAAAAGTTGGTGTAGCTTATGGAAGTGATATAGACCAGGTGCGAGAAGTATTAGAGAAGATAGCTACTGATAACCAACAGGTATGTAAGCATCCCGAACCCAGGGTACGATTTCGTAATTTTGGTAATTCGAGTTTGGATTTTGAGCTACTGTGTTGGGTGGATATGCCAGTGTTACGTGGACAAGTCTTAGATAAGTTGTATACACAGGTCTATAAAGAATTCATGAAACTAGGTATCGAGATCCCTTATTCAAAGCATGATGTGTATATTAAAAGCATGCCGTCAACCTAAAACATTATTTGTTAGAGTAAAGGGTTTCAATAAACAAGGTTAAAATGCTTAAAATAGAGTGCATATGAAAACAACATCTGCAGCAACAGTTACACAAGTAGATGCTAACGTAAAAGAAGTCGCATGTGATGGTGGAGGTGGAGCCTTAGGCCATCCATTGGTGTATCTTCCTATTGGTAATAAGCCATTTATTGTATGTTATTACTGTGGTCGCCGTTTTGAAAAAAAACAAACTCGGCCTTAAGTAGTTTAATTGTCATTATTGGTTTTTATATGGGGATAGAATGGATTCTGCTGAGAACTTGATAAATGTAAATATTTTGTAATCGATGCAATTCTGCATGGCTTAGATATTTTGTGTGTAACAAACTATTGCTCTTTAAACTCAATATTATCCTTTCCGATTCTTATATGATCCTGTAAATTTACCGCCTCATTCAAATCTTGAATAGATGGAACTATTTTTATTAAAGGCCTAATTTTAGAGGGGTTTATATGTCGTCGGATAAAATCAGTGTAATGGTAACTTCAGGTAATAGAGAACAACTGCAAATGGCAGCCATGGTGGCGTCTGTTGGTGCAGTAAGTGGTAATGACGTAACAGTATTTCTGTCAATGAATGCCGTAAAGTTCTTTTTAAAAGATGCGAATGAGAAAGCTCCTGCAGAAGGCGAGATGGGCAAGCTTTTGGAAGAAAAAAATGCTCCTGAGTTTAAAGAACTTTTTTCACAAGCTGTAGAATATGGAGATGCAAAAATTTTCCCTTGTTCAATGGCAGTAGATATACTTGGAATTAGTAAAGATGATTTGGAAGGATACATTTCAGATCCTTTGGGTCTAACAACATTCTTAAGTGATGCAGGCAAAGGTCAGGTTTGGCATTTTTAAGTTAAGGCCATTACTTTTATAGCAAGGAGAGTTACGTGGCAGAAAGAAAACTAGTTGATGCAAAAAATACATTTTGTCCTGGACCATTAATGGAACTAATTGGGCAAATGAAGTTAGCAGAAGTAGGTGATGAACTAGAGATTTTGTCTACCGATCAAGGTTCTGCAAATGATATTCCTGAGTGGATTAATAAAGTTGGGCACGAATTATTAGAAAGTTTTGAAGAGGATGGTGTGTGGCACATCATTGTCAAAAAATCAAAATAGATTCTGCAAATACTGAATAAAAATCTATACCAGTTATTTTATAAAAAAATAGAGAGGTAACCATGAAAATTCTAATTGTTGGTGGAGGAATGGGTGGAACTATTCTGGCTAATAATTTAGCTAGACGTTTAAGTGGCGAGTTAAAATCTGGAAAAGCCAGTATTACAATGTTGTCTGCTTCGGATAAACATATGTATCAGCCTGGTCTTTTGTATGTTGCAGTAGGCAAAATGACACCAGATGAACTGTATCGAGACCAACTTAGTTTGTTGGAGCCGAGTATCAATTTTCGTGTAGATCCGGTAAAAACGTTTAACTTAAAAGAAAATAATGTAGTTACAGACAGTGGTAAACAGTATGACTACGATATTATCGTTGTAGCGACGGGTTCGCGAGCACATGCTGAAGGTACACCAGGGTTGTCTGAAAATGCATTACAGTTTTACACAGAGGCTGATGCAGTTAATATGTATAAGAGTCTGCAAAAGTTTGAAGGTGGTAAAGTTGTAGTTGCAGTAGGGGTACCACATAAGTGCCCGATGGCGCCATTAGAGATAACTTTCATGTTAGCAGATTACTTCAGAGATCGTGGTATTTGGGACAAAGTACAATTGCACTATACCTATCCGATTGGTCGTGTGCATAGCTTAGAACCCGTTGCAAAATGGGCGGCTCCCGAATTTGATCGTTTAGGTGTCACTTATGAAACATTATTTAATATGAAAGAAGTCACAGCAGATAAAGTTATAAGTGAAGAAGGAACAGAAGAAAGCTATGACTTATTAGTGACAGTACCTTCTCATAAAGGAATGCAAGTAATTGAAGATAATGAGTTAGGTGCAGGTGGCTTTATTCCTACTGATCGTCAACGTCTTAATATTGAAGGTCATGAAAATGCCTTTGTTATTGGAGATACTACAAACTTGCCGATTAGTAAAGCAGGATCAACAGCGCATTTTGAAGCGGAAGCTCTGGCTGACAACATTGCGGCAACCGTTAAAATTGGTACACCAGTACGTGATTATGACGGTAAAGTATTTTGTTTTATTGAAGCAGGTGAAGGCAAAGCAACGTACGCCATGTTTAATTATCAAAATCCACCTGATCCAAAGCCTCCTACAAAAGGCATTCATTGGTTTAAGCTTGCTTACAATAAAATGTATTGGGCCAGTGCCAGAGGATTGTTATAAGTTGGTTTGTAATAAGCAGAGGATATTAAAATGAGTGAACTTCAATCAATGCAAACCGAGGCAGAACGTATTTTTGAAAGTGCGGCCGATGCATTATCAGATGATATTGTTGGTAGATTAGGTACTACTATGAATGATGGTCTATTGCTGCTTGACCAAGTTAGTAGAAGTAACATAGATATAGCTATACCCCTGATTAACCAAATGGTTGAAAGCGGTGATTTAGAAAGAGTAGTGAATCTTGTTCGCATATTAGGTTCAGCAGGTGATGCACTGTCGGACGATATTATTGGTCGCCTAGGTGAAATGGTAAATGAGTTGTTATGTATGGCGGATCGTATTGCGCGAAATGATAATCTAAATAAATTATTAGAGTTACTTGAGCGCGATCATATGGTTGATACTTTATCGGGGCTTCTTGAAGCTGCGGCAACTGCTAAAGCTAGCCATACTACAGAATCTTCAGGTGGTGTTATGGGGCTGTTAAAAATTGCAAAAGATCCTGAAGTGCAGCAAGCATTGCAATTTATGCTGAAATTCAGCTCAGCATTTAAAGGTACTTGACCAAAAGCATCTTTGATTTGGATTTGTCTAACAAAGCATTCATTGTGCTTTGTTAGAGGATCTACTATGGACAGATAGAATTATTTGGATTATCAATTCTAGAAATTTTATCTTGTTGATTTAGCCTGTAAAATCTGCGTAATTCATTATGTAAGCAATCACTTGTTTTGTTCCTCATTTGCATCAGGTTCAAACAGTATTGTGAAGCGTAAGCATTTGCTTTTTGATAGCGCAGCAAATGTTCTTTTTTAAGATTGTTTTTAAATTTGGGCCTTAAGAATAATAAGGCCCAAATTTCTTGCATAAATTCGTTATCTTTCTCTAGACCTAATATTGCCGTAGCACTTACAAATTTATCAACTTCTGCTTGTAGTTCCAATTCTAATTGTGACACGGGGCGATCATATCCAGCATTCCAAACTAAATATAAGAAGTGACTTACACCCTCTAGTGCAACCCAAAAATCATGTAATTCATTCTTATTAATTTTAGGTGAGGGATAATGTTCTCCTAAGCGTTTAATTAGATCTACATCTAAGTAAAGAGAGATATCCAAACAATCATCATGTGCTGATATTAACAGTTGTTCTAAGGCATTTTCTTCAATTTTTTCATTTATAAGAAGAGTTGCAATTTTCTTATCAGTAATTAAAAAATCATCTATATTGTGTGGGATCGTGAGTTCATATATCAACTCAAGTTTTTTTTGAATATTAGAAAGTAAATTCGGCATTAGAAATAATTCAAAGCGTTACTGTGTTAATATGCTAGTGCAATTTTTTACTGGTTGTATGCCTGATTCAATTAGCAGCTTTCGTGCTTTTTTGCTTCCAGTACGCAGCCAAATCTCGTAGGTGCGTAATAAGTTTTTATTTGTATGAGATTGGTTTTCATTTAATTCTGATAAGACATCAACAAAGTCTATAAATTTATTTGAGAGCTCGAAAAAAACTTCATTAAGTGAAGAATCATTTGCGGTGATATTTCTACTTTCAGAGAGATAGCTGTAAGCAGAGCCTCCCATGGCAACATAATAATCTACATCGACTGCTTTAGTTTTCAGGCTGTCTGAAAACAATCCACAAATAAATAACGCAATATCTCCCAAACGTCGCAAGGCTAAATCACGTTGTTGGTCTGAATCAGAATTTAATGCTTCGGAATAGTGTTGCGCAAGGGGTTTATAAGGAGATCTTCCTTCAACTGTTTCAATAAAATTTTCAGAACGGGAAAAATTAATTAACAGGTTGGCTAGATAAATTACTGTGAAGTCTGTAGTTAGAATATTATGCTTACGCAAAGAATTTTGTAAGCTATGATGAAAGTAATTATGTAAACTTTCTTGTTTAACGAGCATAAGAGAAATCCATTTACTACTTTGAAATAATTTTTACTCCTTAGTTCGTATAAATTCAATTATAAATTGACTAATGGTAATACCATTAGTCAGCTTAATAATGCCATAACAACTTAAGCACTCGTATGGGAAGAGTGCTAATAGCAAACATTTATGTTGTTTTATAGTAAAGATAGACCTTTAGGCTGTTTATATTTTATTGCATAAATAAATAATAAAGAAAAATTATTTCTTATTCTCTTTTTCAATTTTTTCCCAAGCGTCACGTAACGTGACAACTCGATTAAAAACTAAATTACGGTCGTTGCTATCTTTACTATCTAGACAAAAGTAACCTTGTCGTTCGAACTGCACTCGATCATCCAATGTAAGTAATTTGGCATGAGGCTCGATTTTAGAGTTAGTAAAAGTAATAAGTGAGTCTTTATTTAAGGTTGCAGGAAAGTCATCATGCGAAGCAGGGTTGGGAACATTGAATAAGCGATCATACAGTCTTGTTTCTATATTCAATGCATGCTCTGCAGAGACCCAGTGAATAATTCCTTTGAGTTTCTTTTTGTTGCTACCTTTGCTATCGGGATCATATTGGCAACGTAGTTCAATGATTTCCCCATTGTCATTTTTAATTACATCAGTGCATTTTATATCATACGCATTACGCAAACGTACTTCTTTACCGGGTGAAAGCCGGAAAAACTTTTTAGGCGGAGTTTCTATAAAGTCATCATGTTCAATATATATGGTTTTAGAAAAAGGGATTGTTCGTGTGCCAAACTCGGGATTTTTGGGATGATTTTTTGCTTCAAATTCTTCTTGCGTATTTTCCGGGTAATTTTCAATAGTAACCTTAAGAGGATTGAGTACACACATAAGTCTTTGTGCATGTGGGTCTAATTCTTCGCGGATACAATTTTCTAAAACACCCATTTCGATAAATGCGTCTTTTTTTGTGAGTCCAATTCGATCGCAAAATGTGCGTATGGTTTGTGGAGTAATACCTCTACGTCGCATTCCTGAAATAGTAGGCATGCGAGGGTCATCCCAACCATCAGTATAACCTTCTTCAACGAGTGTATTTAACTTGCGTTTACTGGTAATAGTGTATTCAAGTGAGAGCCGAGCAAACTCAATTTGTTGAGGGTGACAAGGAGTATTTAATTCATCTAAAACCCAGTCATATAAAGGTCGGTGGTCTTCAAACTCTAAAGTACATAAAGAATGCGTGACGCCTTCGAGTGCGTCCGATATACAATGTGTGTAATCGTACATAGGGTATATACACCATTTGTCTTTGGTGCGTGGATGTGATGCATATTTAATACGGTAGATAACAGGATCGCGCATATTGATGTTTGGAGAAGTCATATCAATTTTTGCACGTAACACATGTTCGCCTTCTTTAAATTTACCCGCGCGCATGTGCGTGAATAGCTCTAGGTTTTCTTCTATGGAACGGTTGCGGTACGGACTTTCTTTTCCTGGTTCTGTGAGAGTACCGCGTTGTTGCCGAATTTCTTCTGAGTTTAAGCTGCAGACATAGGCTTTGTCGGAATGGATAAGTTGACAAGCGTATTCATAGAGTTTTTCAAAATAATCCGAAGCATATTTAAGATTCGCCCAGGTGTAACCTAACCACTCAACATCTTGCTGAATAGCATCAATATATTCCTGACTTTCTTTTTCAGGATTTGTGTCATCAAAACGCAAATTACATTGACCACTATAGTCATCGGCAATACCAAAATTTAGGCAAATTGATTTAGCATGACCGATATGTAAATAACCATTAGGCTCAGGAGGAAAACGAGTGATGACTTTGCCATCATTTTTACCCTCGTTTAAATCTTGATCTATAATTTGCCGTATAAAGTTTGATGATGGTTCTGCAGGGGGTGTGCTCATTTGGGATTAATAGAAGTAATGTGTCTAAACTAGTGTACGATAAATATTAATTTATATATTAATGCTTAAACAAGAGATCGGATAGTTAAATTGAATAAACAAATAAAAAAAATATTAATTTTGGCTGCGCCATTTATTATTAAAAAGCTTCTGCGAGGTAGAAGTAGTCTAAAATTTATTGGTTTTTTCTTGTTAGCAATAGTTCTTTTAGTTTGGGCGCTATCACAATATAAGATTTCACCCCCGTTTCAGCAAGCTGAAAATGAACAAAGTCATAGCATTGAGTTCTCCGATGTACATTCCTTATATAAAGAGAAGCGTTCAGGTGAGATGGTCTCAATAAAGGGCTATGTTACACGAATTTTACCTGATGATAAGGAAGGATCCAGACATCAAAGATTTTTAGTGAATATTTCTCGAGGGTTGTCATTATTGATTGCACATAATATTGATCTAGCTCCAAGGGTTCCAGTACATATTAATGACCAGATTCTTGTTTATGGTCAATATGAATGGAATGAAAAAGGCGGTTTGATACACTGGACCCACCACGACCCTGCTGGTTTGCATTCAGGAGGATGGATATCCCATAAAGACAAAAAATATCAATAATGTTAAGAAGCTTTTGCGCTTGTTCCCAAATATCTATTGTATCGTTCTAGAACTTTTTTTACATAATTTTTGGTTTCAGAATAAGGAGGAATGCCACCATATTTTTCAACCGCTAATGGTCCGGCATTGTATGCTGCAAGAGCAAGTTCAGTATTGTTATTAAAGCGGGATAGCATTTTGCTGAAATACAGTATGCCACCTCTTATATTGTCGTTTGCATTAAACGTATTATGTACACCTAGTTTTTTCGCTGTGGATGGCATTAATTGCATTAGTCCTTGAGCACCAACAGATGAAACTGCACGTCTATCAAAACAAGATTCAACTGCAATAATCGCTTTGACAAGTTTAGGGTCTACTTCATAGGCCTGAGCGTATGTATTTATTGTTGGCATATAATCAGCGGCACGATTCTCTAATTTTGTTTGGGTCATATTTTGACAAGAGACAACTGCCGTAGGCCTGCCAATTGTCGCCATAAGAGTATAGTTTTCAGCCGGCATTTTTCTATCTGTAATCCAGCTTGTACCATCTTTTTCTTTATAGACATAAAACTCAGCCAAAACTTGGAATGGCATAAAGAGTAGGGTAGAGAACACCAAAATTGGAATTCTTGGAAAATAGTTATAATGTAGGCGATTCATACTATATTGAAAGAATTTCAGCATACGATTGTAGCGAATTAGTACTCTATAATATTTCATTCTAATCCCTGAATCTTACCATTTATCAACCAAATTGAAATAAAACAAATTTGAAATGGATGTTTTGACTGAAGCTGTTTTGTTGCCTTTAAGCGAAGCAGACATAAAAAATCATTTGATGCATCTAGATATCAGTGATGTAAGTAGTTTAGAGGTCTTTCCTAGTCTTGTTTCGACAAACGACTATCTAGGACAAAAACGATTTAATCAAAATAGTGAAGTAACAGTTTGTATTGCTGAACAGCAAACGCATGGACGAGGACGGTTTGGGCATCATTGGTATTCTCCTGAGGGAGTAAATTTATACCTCTCTCTTTTATGGCCGATGTCACAATGGCATGAGCAATATGCAACTTTGGGTTTGCATTTGCTGACGTCATTCGCTGAGATGTTAGAGAAATTAGAATTTACCGGAGTACAACTTAAGTGGCCAAATGACATTTGTGTACAAGAAAAGAAATTAGGTGGAATTTTAATAGAGCGTAAAATATCAAACTCAGCACATAATTTAATTATTGGTGTTGGTTTGAATGTTGCAATGTCCGTAGCAAAGCAGCCAAAACTTGAAAACCCATGGATTGATCTAATATCAATTAAGCCTGATTTAGAGATATCCAGAAATGAGCTGGCGGCACATGTGATCAATGTAATAATAAATACATTGTCTAAGCTCAGCACTGATTTAAATAAGGATTTGCCTTCAAAATGGAATAGCTATGACTTAATGTATGAGCGTGAAATTGAATTTACATTTAATGAAATACGTAATGTTGGCACTGCATTGGGTGTCGATGAACTTGGGCAAATCATAATTAATATGGAAGGAAAACGATTGCATCTGCATAGCGCACATGTAAGTGACATTACGTTATGAATCTGTTGTTAGATATTGGTAATAGCCGTTGTAAATTTGCTAAGCAGGATGGTTCTGCTATCAAAGAGTCTGGTGTAATAACATACAAATCAAAAAATAAAATTGATGAGATCAAATCAATATTTGAAAATGATGAAGCGTTTAATCGAGTGGTAATTTGTTCAGTTCTCAATGATCAGTTTAATCAAGCGTTGAAAAAAGTCTTAAATGATAATCTGATAAGTAATTATTACTTTGTGGATCCTTTGCAAGATACTTTTGGTATAAAGCATTGTTATAAAAATCCAGAAAATTTAGGCGTAGACCGGTTAGTTGCTATGCTAGCAGCGCATGTAAACTATAGCGGCAATAAATGTGTTATAGATTGTGGGACAGCTGTTACGATTGATGCTATTGATAATAATGGTAAACACCATGGTGGGGTAATTATGCCTGGAATTACGACGATGAAGTATTCTTTATCGAGTGGCACAGATATAGCAAACATTACAAAAACAGGAGACTATAGTGTATTGCCAGATACAACCGAAGATGCCATGTATACAGGATGTATAAGTGCAGTTGCAGGCGGGATTGAATATGTTATTAATACTATGCAAGATAAATTTGCTATATTCGATAGAATAATTATCACAGGTGGTGACGCAGAAAAAATGATACCGATGATCAAGATAGGTTTAGAGCATGAAGCAACATTAGTCGTAGATGGCTTAGCAATAATCGCGGAGAAATTATAGATATGCGCTCTTTGTTTATTCTTTTACTTGTTATGAATATATGTTACTTGATATGGGGGGTTGCATTTTCAGAAAAAAATGAACCTGTTGTTCCGCAGGTTGTACCAGCAGGCATACAGGAATTAGTGCTCCTGAAAGAAGTTGCTGAAAAAAAATCACCTAATAAAAATGTAAAGCCACCAAAAAAATCAAAAACTGATAAAACTCAACCTGTAAAGTGTTATTCAATTGGACCATTTTTTGAAGATGAAGAAATAAAGATACTTGAAGAAAAATTGAAAAAAGGTGGTTTCTATCCAGTTCGTAAATCTATAACGGATAAAGAGCCAAAATCATATTGGGTATATTTACCGGCTGCAAAGACTATGGAGGCAGCTAAACAAACAGCGTCAGATCTCAAAGCAGCTAATGTAAAAGATTATTTCATTATTCGCACAGGGAAACATGCCAAAGCTATATCATTAGGGTTATATAATGGCTATAAGCGCGCCAAGCTTAGAAGAGAAAATTTAAATAAACTAGGGTTTAAGGTAACCGTACAGACGCGCTATGAAGATGTTACCCGTCATTGGCTCGATTTTAGTGAAACACCATCCAATAAAGTTAAACAGAAAGATTGGATGCAGAAGGATGGGGGCAATCTGCTACAAAAAATTGCCCGACCATGTATTGATCCATTGCCTGAATCAAGTTAATTCTTTACACTTTTGAGTTCGTATTGCTGGCGTAGCTCAGTTGGTAGAGCAGCTGATTTGTAATCAGCAGGTCGTAGGTTCAAATCCTATCGCCAGCTCCATTTTTGTATAAGGATTTTCTTAAATATATTGTAGCATTAAGTGTTTATAAAGAATTCTGGAACACTTTATGCGTTCATAGCGCACAAAAGTGTTCCATTTAAAGTTTTTTAAACAGTTACTGAGTTCTTACTGCAGTACTTGTACCTCCTCTTACAACACCTCCGCTATCTGTGAAGCGAATAAAGAGACGATTGTTTGCTGGATCATTTGCAATTGCTGCAGTGGCTTCAACAAACACTGCAAATGAAGCAGTACTATTTGTTGAGTAATTAACATCCGCTGTGGGGGCAATTGCACTAATACAAGCTCCTGTAGCAGTGTCTGTTTGGCATAGGGTTACATTTACAGGTAAATTTTTACCATTGTCATCAACGCTTACTGTAATACTATCACCAGTACCTACGTTGGATGAAGCTACTGCAAATACAGATGTGGCTCCTACCATCGCTTGTAAATCTACTACGGTAGTTAAACCGATAATATCAGGTACGGGTACATTGTCTGCGGAAAGAGCTAGTGTATTTAGCCCTACAGTGCTGGTTGCAACATCTGTATTTACACAGTCAAACTTGAATGGTACGTCAACTGGTGCAAAAGGAGCGCTAGGTGTGAAGCTGACCACAAAATTTTGTGCTGCACCAGGTGCGATATCAACTTGAGTGTTTATATCTCCAATAAGATTATTCATTGCATCTGTAGCTTGATAGCTAAATTCAGCAGGTATCGTTATATCCGGATTTACACTGCAGAAAATTGCATCATCACTACCAGAATTAATGATCGTAGCAAAGGCTGTCGCAGTTTGACCTACTTGAACTGAACGACTTGAAGGTAAGGTAGCAGCAACGATAGGTCCTGTATCAGGTGGTGGAGTGTTGCCGTTGGTAAGATCTTCTAAGAAGATGACATATACAGCGCCTCGCAATGTTCCGCCGTCTTTGTCGCCGTCGGCAGAGGCTGCGAAGTCTATAAACCCATCACCATCTAGATCACCTAATGGCGTAACTGCGTGGCCAAAGTTCGCATTCGCTTTTAGATTTTCAAAGCCCATGCTTCCAGAGGTAATCAACTCTTGCGATATTGCATCACCTTCACGATCTAAGTAAACAAGCCAAACTTCACCTGCCTTATCTATAGTGCCGTCTAGCGATTCAGCATGTTCTGCACCTACAACAAGATCAGGTATACCATCACCATTGATGTCACCTGGCGTAGTTACAGATTGTCCAAATTGATCGAAATTTTCGAGTAAACCAGTGAAATTACCTTGAGTATCACTAATTTTTGAAGATCTTTTTACAGTACCATCGGGATTTAAGAAGAGGATATATACTGCACCACGGTCTGTGCCACCACTGTCATCACTTGCAGCACCCACGGCTATATCCTTTACACCATCATTATCGAGGTCTCCAATCAATGTGGCTGATTCGCCAAACTGATCCCAATCATGTAATGATGGGATAAATCCACCCGCTGTATCACTAATTTTTTGATGGCCTTTTACAGTTCCATCTGAGTTTAAAAATATAAGCCATAAAGCACCGCGATCTGTACCGCCGTCATCGTCATTTTTATGCGATACGATTAAGTCAGTTGTACCGTTATTATCAAAATCGCCTAATGTAGCAATATTAGACCCGAATCGATTGCCATCCGTAAGTGTGCCAAAAAATCCCCCAGCTGTTGAACTAATTTTTTGAAAGCTTTTGACAGTTCCATTTGAATTTAAAAATAGAATATATAATGCACCACGATCTAAACCACCATCATCATCACTGTATGCACCCACGGCAATATCGTTTACACCATCATTATCTATATCACCTAGGCCAGTGACACCAATGCCAAAAAAATCTTCATCGTCAAGAAGATTGTTTGGTAGACCACCTGTCGTTGAACTGATTTTTTGCAGTTGTTTAACTGTTCCATCTGTGTTCATAAACAAGATATAAACCGCGCCACGATTTGTACCACCATCATCATCTTTAGCGGTACCTACTGCTAGGTCGATAACACCATCATTGTCTAAATCGCCAATGCTTTCTAAGGACTCACCAAAATCATCACCGTTTTCAAGAACGCCTCCTGCTTCAGTAAAACCGCCTGCAAGAGAGCTAATTTTTTGATATGAACTAACTACTTGAGTATATCCAGGTGTTGTAAATAAAAGCAGTGCAAATAAAAAAATAAAAAATTGCAGTAAAGAATTCACATGACAGAATTGAATGTTATCGTTATCCATAACGTTATCGAGCCTCGTTGTTTGTTACTTGTCTAAATTCTCGTAAAAGTCACAAGGCTATAATTGGGGTGTTGTAGTTTGCACTGAATGGTTGCTTTCCCAATTACTACCTCAACCTTGAGAAGGAAATTCTAATTCGTTATTGCATAAGAGTATTGTGATCAACTTCATACCTTTTCATTTTTGCATAAGAGTATTGTGATCAACTTCATACCTTATAAGAATTAACGCAGTTAATTTTTTTAATTAATTACATGTTTTAATTTGTTTTAAGAAATTAACATTCACAGTCTAAGGTTACCTGCTAAGTATGAGTTAAGTAACGTTATTAACATTTTTTATCTACAATAACCATTCATGTGGGTTATGAGGAAATTAATAGACAATTAATACAATTTCTATTAAATCTTTAAAAGAACAAATAGAAAAAAGAACAAGAAGAAATATCTGCTAGACAACGTGAAATTAAAGAAAAAGAATGACGAATTAGATTACTTAGATCAATTAAGTCATAAAAATCTTATTACACCTCTCAAATTAGCACCACAGCTAATTTTATCTTATTAAATTAATACAAACTAATTATTAATAATTACTTAACCAGAGATAAGAATGGGACACTAGACCACCACTAAGTTCAATAATCAGTAGTGAGTGACAATTAAAAGTTAATTGTAATCGTTTGAAATGCTTGTCGTTACTTATTGTAACGAGTCGTAGTTGATTGATTAATTCCGATTTGTAATCAGCAGGTCGTAGGTTCAAATCCTATCGCCAGCTCCATATTTGTATAAGGATTTTCTTAAATATATTGTAGCATTAAGCGTTTATAAAGAATTCTGGAACACTTTATGCGTTCATAGCGCACAAAAGTGTTCCATTTAAAGTTTTTTAAACAGTTACTGAGTTCTTACTGCAGTACTTGTACCTCCTCTTACAACACCTCCGCTATCTGTGAAGCGAATAAAGAGACGATTGTTTGCTGGATCATTTGCAATTGCTGCAGTGGCTTCAACAAACACTGCAAATGAAGCAGTACTATTTGTTGAGTAATTAACATCCGCTGTGGGGGCAATTGCACTAATACAAGCTCCTGTAGCAGTGTCTGTTTGGCATAGGGTTACATTTACAGGTAAATTTTTACCATTGTCATCAACGCTTACTGTAATACTATCACCAGTACCTACGTTGGATGAAGCTACTGCAAATACAGATGTGGCTCCTACCATCGCTTGTAAATCTACTACGGTAGTTAAACCGATAATATCAGGTACGGGTACATTGTCTGCGGAAAGAGCTAGTGTATTTAGCCCTACAGTGCTGGTTGCAACATCTGTATTTACACAGTCAAACTTGAATGGTACGTCAACTGGTGCAAAAGGAGCGCTAGGTGTGAAGCTGACCACAAAATTTTGTGCTGCACCAGGTGCGATATCAACTTGAGTGTTTATATCTCCAATAAGATTATTCATTGCATCTGTAGCTTGATAGCTAAATTCAGCAGGTATCGTTATATCCGGATTTACACTGCAGAAAATTGCATCATCACTACCAGAATTAATGATCGTAGCAAAGGCTGTCGCAGTTTGACCTACTTGAACTGAACGACTTGAAGGTAAGGTAGCAGCAACGATAGGTCCTGTATCAGGTGGTGGAGTGTTGCCGTTGGTAAGATCTTCTAAGAAGATGACATATACAGCGCCTCGCAATGTTCCGCCGTCTTTATCGCCGTCGGCAGAGGCTGCGAAGTCTATAAACCCATCACCATCTAGATCACCTAATGGCGTAACTGCTTGTCCAACATTGACGTTTGCAAGTAAAGTATCGAAGTTCATACTACCTGAGGTTATTAAGTCATGGTCTATAACTTCACCATGTCGATTGAGGTAAAGAATCCAAGCTTCCCCAGTTTTAATTACGGTGCCATCAGGTGAATCGGCATGTTCAGCCCCAACTATTAAGTCGGGTACACCATCATTATTAATATCACCCGGTGCGGTTACGGATTGGCCAAATTCATCACCGTCTTCCAGTAAACCAGTGAAGCCGCCTTCGGTATCACTAATCTTTTGATGATCTTTAACTTTGCCGTCAGCTTTTAGAAAAAGTACATAAACGGCACCACGATCTGTGCCACCATCGTCATCACGTTCTACACCCACAGCAATATCTGTAATACCATCATTATCGAGGTCACCAATTGCAATTGCAGATTGACCAAATTGATCTTCATCATCTAGTACAACATTTAGACCTGCTGTGGTATCACTAATTTTTTGATGACTTTTTACGGTGCCATTAGAATTTAAAAATAACAACCAAACTGCACCACGATCGGTACCACCATCGTCATTTTTTTCTTGAGATACGATCAAGTCAGTGATGCCATCATTGTCGAAATCTCCTAATGAGGCTAGGTCAGACCCAAAGAAATTTTCATTTGCAATGTTGCCAGTAAATCCACCAGCCGTGTCACTAATTTTTTGATGATTCTTAACTGTTCCATCTGTGTTCATGAATAAGATATAAACTGCCCCTCTGTCTAAACCGCCATCATCGTCTTTTCGCGAACCAACCGCTATATCTTCAACACCATCATTATCTATATCACCTAGGCCAGTGACACCAATGCCAAAAAAATCTTCATCGTCAAGAAGATTGTTTGGTAGACCACCTGTCGTTGAACTGATTTTTTGCAGTTGTTTAACTGTTCCATCTGTGTTCATAAACAAGATATAAACCGCGCCACGATTTGTACCACCATCATCATCTTTAGCGGTACCTACTGCTAGGTCGATAACACCATCATTGTCTAAATCGCCAATGCTTTCTAAGGACTCACCAAAATCATCACCGTTTTCAAGAACGCCTCCTGCTTCAGTAAAACCGCCTGCAAGAGAGCTAATTTTTTGATATGAACTAACTACTTGAGTATATCCAGGTGTTGTAAATAAAAGCAGTGCAAATAAAAAAATAAAAAATTGCAGTAAAGAATTCACATGACAGAATTGAATGTTATCGTTATCCATAACGTTATCGAGCCTCGTTGTTTGTTACTTGTCTAAATTCTCGTAAAAGTCACAAGGCTATAATTGGGGTGTTGTAGTTTGCACTGAATGGTTGCTTTCCCAATTACTACCTCAACCTTGAGAAGGAAATTCTAATTCGTTATTGCATAAGAGTATTGTGATCAACTTCATACCTTATAATAATTAATGTAGTTAATTTTTTTAATTAAACACATATATCAATTTGTTTTAACAAAAGTAATATTCAAATACTACCTATATAGTTTATGCATGAATAATTTTCTAATTAATCTATTTATTTTTTTATTAAATTTAGAAAATTGCTTAGGTAGTTTTTCTGATATTGAAAAGGTATATAGATAAATGTGATCTATGTCACATTCAGATTCATAAGAAGAAGAAAAAGAATATCGTAGGAAAGAACGAGAAGAATGAAAAGCTCGTAAAGAACAAGGTGAATATGAGTGAGAAAAAACGAAAGTATTATGAAGAATTAGAAAGAGAAGAATATAAAAGTGATCATGAGGTAAGAAAGGAGCATAGTGAAAAAGAGTGTGAGCACTACGAACATGAAGAAGAATCAGATGATGACGAACATGAATCTAGATGGAAAAGAAGATGTTGTGAAGTTTGGAAGCTTGAAGAAACTTGATAAATGCTAATTCTAATTAATAACTGAATAGCTAAATTAACAAACTAAATGTATCGTGAGAATATCCGATTCATCAACACCTTCCGAGATTTTGATTTACTCGAGAGTGCGTATCTTTATTGTCAAGAATGTGTACATACGGGGTATCGTTTAACCACCTCAATTCTAGGAGTAATAGATCAGCTAGATAATCTTATTATTGACCGTATACAAAAAGCTATTGTATAAAAATTTAAAAGCAGAAGAGGTTGATTGAGATAAAAGTCCAGCGAATATATGAAAGGGACTAGTCAGAAATATTTATTCTCAGACAATCTTTGTAGGATGTTTAGGATTAAACCAGTGGGTTGTTGGTTGCCTATCAAAAGATTGCTTGTGTATGTTAATTAAGATGTTACTTATAGATTATTTTTCTTATTTTTATAAAAAATTATAATCTGATATTCCTAACTGTTTCATGCTCTTAAATCTAGATACTGAAAATTTACTGCAAATAACCTCGTTTCTTGAAAAACTCAGATAAATCCTTATTTAAAATAGCATCCCTATAGCAATCAATTAGGAGTAATAGTTTTAGGGGGTAGAAATGTACAACTTTATTTATTTGCTGATATTGTTAGTCGCTATTTATATTGTTTGGGAACAGTTAAAAAAAACTTAAAAAATTAACTGGTAAATGGTTGAAAGATAGCTGTAATGATATTGGATGTTAATTCATCTGATGTTGAATTACATAGGTTATCCTAAACTATATAGAAGCTTCTTTAAAATCAATCAGTAACCTAAATTCATTTGCCCAAAAACTCTCGTCGAGTTATAGACGCAAATTTTTTTAAGTAAAGCCGCTGCTGGTAGCATAATTCCACTATGTTAACGCTCTCTTCTATTACTAGTGGCGGCATTATTTTTATATCTATTTACAGTCTAAACTATTTAAACCTTATGATAGTTAAAATTTACTCCAATGGGATACTAGACCACAACTAAGCGCAATAATCAGTAGTAAGTAGCAATTATCATTTGATTGTAATTGCTTGAAATGTTTATTGTTACATGCAGTGACTAATAGTAGTTATTTGGATAATTCCGATTTGTAATCAGCAGGTCGTAGGTTCAACTCTTATCGCCAGCTCCAACTTTTTCAATAAGTTGTATTATTCCCACTATTAAATAGTGTCCTAATTTGAATTATTTTTAATAAGCTATGTTTTTGATTTGTTTGAATCAGTTTGAAAATAATTTATTTACTCGATTATAGTCAGTCTTATGCTAGGAACTTAAATTAATTTACTAACTTGTGAAATAGTAATCTAGATAAGAAATAACTATTAGTATTCTTAACGTACTAAAAGCTCTATTTTTATAAAAGCATATATATTTCTTAGTATCATCTAAAGTGGTTATTCCAATTTTACCAATGCCAGTATACAACTTATCTACTTGTTTGCTTGTTGCAGTAGATCGCTCCCATTTTATGGGTAATAAGAAAATACCCAATTCTAAAATAATAGCTATTAAGCTATTACAATCGGAATTAAATGAAACATTGTAAATGTATATAATTGTTATAGTGATTTGTGCAATATTCGATTGAGTAGATTTATAAAAATATTAATATCATACTGTCACTAGTAAAATCATAATTTAAATTATAAGTATTTTGAGTAAAGTCTATTAATAATACTAATTATATATTTGTAAGCTGACTTGTACTGTCAATTCAAATCAGGTCAATTACAAAAATTTATAAAAATGAAATGTACTGGACATCATGTTTATAATTGATCCAAAATACCTATTGAATGTGTTTAAAAAGCACAGACATAGTTAAAATAATATCCATAACGCTAAGAAGTAATGTTGTATGAATAAACATTCGTGGAAGGTTGGCGTTTTATTCTCTAAAACTGGGCCCCTGGCAGTAATTGAGGAAACTCAGTTACGTGGTACGTTTTTGGCTATTAGCGAAATCAACGAACAGGGCGGTATAAACGGTTATCCGATTGAAACAGTTTATTATGACCCAGCTTCAGATGCTTCAGCATTTGGTCAGTATGCAAAACGTATGATGGTCGAAGATGGTATAAGTACTATTTTTGGTTGTTATTCTTCAAGCAGTCGCAAATCGGTTGTACCCATTGTTGAGCGCTTAAATGGGCTTTTATGGTATCCGACTGTGTATGAAGGGTTTGAGTTTTCAACTAATGTAATTTATACAGGAGCAGCACCTAATCAAAATTGTATCGAGTTGTGTAATTTTTTAATGAAACAATTTGGAAATAGATTCTATTTTGTGGGTACCGACTATGTATACCCACGTGTATCCAATAAGATTGTACGTGATTTTGTCACATCAAACGGTGGAGAAGTAGTAGGAGAGAAATATGTAGATTTAACCGCACAACATCATGATTATTCACCCATTATGAGAGACATTCATAATGTTAAACCAGATATAATTTTTTCTACTGTTGTGGGTAAATCGACAGCAGATTTTTATCAAAGTTATGTGGATTTTGGCTTTAACCCCAAAGTGATGCCTATAGCAAGTTTAACTACAACAGAAGCTGAAATACGTGCGATGGGCACCGATGTAGGTGAGGGCCATATTACAGCTGCACCATTTTTTGAAGGTATCAATAATAAGGCAAGTTTGGCTTTCACAAAGCGCTATAAACAACGTTATGGAGACGAACCTACCAATACGTGTATAGAAACTGCATATTTTCAGGTTCATATGTTTGCAGAAGCGTTAAAAAGAGCAAATAGCTTAAATACAGATCGATTACGTGCAAATGTACTAGGAATTGATTATGAAGCACCACAAGGTAATGTTTCTATTAATCAATTATATGGACATGCTGATGTTTGGACTCGTGTTGGTCGTGCGAATCGTAGTGGTTTGTTTGATGTGTTATATGCATCCAAATCTGCGGTGACAGCTGATCCGTACTTATTGTCTTATGGTGCAAACCGTGAGTTTGTTTAGAATGTCTTAATTAAGTTTTTTTAATTAAATTGCATGCAAATAAAATGGATCTAAAAGTAAATAAGAAGCATAGAGATACTAATATATATAGTATGCAAAGTAAGAAAACAGTTGATCATTACAAATTTAATGATTTAAGAATTGCGGTAATCACAAGCCTTAATGATTATAGTGAATCATTAATACGTGAATTACAAAAAACACGTGCAGAAGTTAAGCATATATGGCCTCCACCTGAATTTATCCCTTCTGATTACGATGTAGTCTATACAGATTTAATGGAAAACCTGCCCTCTCGACTTGAGAGTTTGCCTGGATTGCCACAGTTTTCGCTTATTATTATCATTTCTGGTACAAGTAGTGTGGATTTAAAAATGCTGGAGAACTGTGCTCCTCATGGAACTATACACTTACCAGTTAATGAGCAAGCGGTACTATCTAGTTTGGTAGTTGCTAGAGGGCATTATCTTTATGAAAACAGATTGAGAAAACGAATTCAGCAGTTAGATGATAATTTAATATCTGTTAGGAATATTGAAAGGGCTAAAATTTTACTTATGGAACGCATGAGTTTTTCTGAAGAGGAAGCTTATCAGCACATGCGTAAGCAAGCTATGGAAAAACGGATAACTATTGGTTCTATTGCTAGTGCAATCATTGACGCACAGGAGCTATTCAGTTAGTCTTTTGTTATACCTGAAATGCAGGTAGTGGCAACGGAGCCACAATAAAACACAAGGCAAAAAAGCCCAATGTTCTACAATTGTCGTACAAGCGACGGGTGGGTGCTTTTGTGTAGTATTTCATAGTTCCCTGTTTTTATATTCAACACTTCCCAATCCGTTTCAAAACCAGCACCAGCAATTTGTATTTCTATTTTGTTGTGCCCGTGTTTTTGTGTTTCACAATTGTAAAAAATAAATCTAATAAAAATAAAAAAATTAATAATTTAATTATCTCGGAGGAAGACATGGATAAAAAAAGACGTTCGTTTCTTAAAAAATCCGCTGTTGGTGCAGGTGTTGTGGCAGCAACATCCACCTTCCCAAGCATATGGATAAAAAACTCATCTTTGGCTTATGCCGCTGGAGGAGAAGTCAAAGTTGGAGTTTTATTTTCATTAACAGGCACGACTGGAATTATTGAAGAATCTTTAAATAAAGCCACCATCATGGCAATAGAAGAAATTAATGATTCTGGTGGTATTAATGGAATGAAAATTGTTCCTGTTGTGGAAGATCCAGCTTCTGATCCTGCTACATTTGCTGCTAAAGCGAGAAAACTAGTTTTAAATGATAAATGTGTTAGTGTTTTTGGTTCTTACACATCTGCTAGTCGCAAAGCTGTTTTACCTGTATTTGAAAAGCGAGAAAATCTTTATTGGTATCCAACGCTTTATGAGGGTAGAGAATGTTCTAAAAATGTGATTTACACAGGTGCAGTGCCAAATCAACAACAAGATGAGTTTGTGCCATGGTTAGTTGAAAAATTTGGTAAGCGTTGGTACTTAATCGGTTCTAACTATATTTATCCAAAAGAAGAAAATAACTACTGCAAAAAGTTACTAGAAGGGCTAGGTTGTGAGGTTGTTGCAGAAGAATATGTTCCTTTAGGGCATTCTGAGTTTGCCTCAGTGGTAAACAAGTTCAAGAGCTTGAAGCCTAATGTAATTTTTTCAACAGTTGTGGGTGATTCTGTAGTTGCGCTACATCGTCAGTATCGAGCAGGTGGTCTGGATCCTGAAACTATGCCAATGGCCAGTTTGACTACTTCAGAAAATGAAGTGGCTGCAATGGGGGGTGATGCGGCAGCTGGTCACTTTACATCTGCACCTTACTTTATGGTATGGGATTCTCCAGAAAATCAAAAGTTTGTTGAAGCATATAGAAAACGTTGGGGTGAAGATAAAGTTACACACTTCGTGTCAGAGCCATCTTATTTCCAAGTGTATATGTTCAAGCAAGCTGTTGAAAAACTCGATCCTAATGATATTGCTCCAGATACAATACGTGAAGCAGTTAAAGGTGTTGAAATGATTGCGCCACAAGGCAAAGTACGTATCGATCCAGCCACACTGCATACTTATCTCTGGCCTAAGATTGGTGTATGTAAATCTGATGGGCAATTTGAAATTTTACAACAGTCTAGTGAATGGTTAGAGCCTGTTCCATATAAAGCATATCCAAATCAACAATGTACTGAGGAGGGATTAAAAGAAGTTTAATTCATTGTGCATCAATGAATTTTGATAAAGATTAAACTGGAGTAGCTTCGCTCCGGTTTAATCTTCTTAAGGATTGGAGTAGAAAATATATGGATCCAGCTACAATTTTGTCCCAGTTAATTACCGGATTGAGTATTGCTTCAATTTTATTACTTGTCGCACTTGGGCTTGCAATAATTTATGGTGCAACGGGAGTTATAAATCTTGCACATGGAGAGTTTGTTATGCTTGGTGCATACAGTGCGTGGGCATTGCAAACTTTTTTTAATCTAAACTTATTTCAAAGTTTAGTTTTTATTTTTGTAATGACTGCATTGCTGGGATGGGTGATTGAAAGGGTTGTCATTCGGCATTTGTATGCAAGGCCACTAGATACCATTCTTGCGACTTGGGGTATTGGTGTTATAGCTATACAGGCAATACGTCTGTCAGTAGGTGGAGAACTCCGCTATGTTGAAATGCCTAGTCAGCTTGCCAGTAGTGTTTCATTTCTTGGTGTAGATATTTCAGCTTTTAGAATTTTTATTTTAGTTTTTTCAGCAGTATTATTTGGACTTACTTGGTATCTTATGTTCAAAACTTCATTTGGTGTAAAGTTGCGTGCTATTACACAGAATCCTGAAGTTGCGAGTAGTTTTGGTATTAATAGCAGTCGGATTTTTGGACTAACTTTTGCATATGGCGCGGGTTTGGCAGGTTTGGCTGGAGCTTTAATATCACCTTTGAAAAGTGTTTCGCCAGAAATGGGAACACCTTATGTAATAGATGCATTTTTTGTAGTTGTGCTTGGTGGCGTTGAAAGTTTAATGGGTACAGTGCTGAGTGCAACAATATTAGGGGAGCTTACAAGTTTTATATCATTCCAAAGCAATGACACAATTGCTAAAGCACTTGTTTTGCTTGCAATTGTAATTTTAATTCGGTTTCGTCCTCAGGGATTATTTTCTGCAAAAGTGAGAGGCGGGTAAACGTGAGTGCTGTCATTGAAAAAAATACCGAATTAAGCACTGTCGCTGAAGCTAAACGCGTTGCTAATACTACTTCACAAGTAATTATATATGCACTTGTGTGTGCGGCTATTTTTATAGTGCCAAGTTTTGTTGATGATGCATATTTATTAAATAAGTTTTCAACTTACTTATTAATGGGAATGCTAGCTATTGCGCTCAGTTTATCTTGGGGTTATGCCGGAATCCTTAATCTAGGACAAGCATTGAGTTTCGGTTTAGGGTCATATTGTATGGCTATGACCTTAAAGTTACGTACTGTACCTGTACATACAGGCTCAGAAGGTCTACCTGACTTTATGGTGTGGAATAACGTTGAAACACTTCCATTAATTTGGCAACCATTTCACTCTTTTACATTTGCAGTATTAGCTGGAATTTTTATACCTGTTTTATTTTCGATGGTTGTTGGTTGGTTTATGTTCAAAGGACGTGTGACAGGCGTATACATTGCCATTATTACATTAGCTGTTTTAGTTGTTGTTAATTTGCTTATTATTGATCAGCAACGAATTACTGGAGGTTTTAATGGCATAACAGATTTGGCAACACTTGAAGTATTTGGTTTTGAGTTCGATGCATACGGAAGTTCTGCATATTATTTAATTGCTATTTTTTTAACGATTAGTTTATTTTTTGCTTTAGCTATAACAAAAAGTAAAACAGGGAAAATTTTTCAAGCCATACGTGATCATGAAGATCGAGTGCGTTATTTTGGTTACGATGTTGCAAATTACCAAGTTTTTGCAATAGGAGCTTCTGCAGCAATTGCAGGATTGGCAGGGATGCTCTATACCATTGTAATGGAATTTGCATCACCAACTTTTCTTGGTGTAAAGCTTAGTTTATCTATTGTTATTTGGTGTGCAGTAGGTGGGCGACATAGTTTATTAGGTTCCATGCTTGGGGCAATCATTATAGTAGGTATGCAAGGCTCATTATCAGAATCTGAAACCTTCCTCGAAACTTGGACATTAGTTATGGGGTTCGTGTTTGTAATTGTAGTGTTATTTATGCCTAAAGGTTTAGCAGGTGCCGTGGAGAGTTTAATTCTAAAAATTAAAAGACGTATGAATTGATGAATTTAAATGCAGAACAATTAAAACTGAAGGATGTTGTCGTGTCCTTTAACGGGTTTCATGCTTTAGATGGCCTTAATTTCAGTGTGAATGATGGTGAATTACGTTGCTTAATCGGTCCAAATGGTGCAGGAAAAACCACTGCTTTAGACATAATTTGTGGAAAAACAAAAGCGACATCTGGTGTTGTTAAATTCGAAACCACTGATTTGTCAAATTTGCAAGAACACCAAATAGCTCGAGTTGGGATAGGCAGGAAGTTTCAAATTCCAAGCGTTTTTCAAGATATGACAGTAAAAGAAAATCTTGAAGTGGCATATTGCAAACAAAACAGTGTTATTTCAAATCTTTTTAAATTTAAGTTAGGCAAAGAAGAAGAAGGTCTTGAAAAATTAGCAGAACTGGTCAATTTACAAAATCATTTAGATGTGATTGCAGGTCATTTATCTCATGGGCAAACACAATGGTTAGAGATTGCATTACTAGTTGCACAAAATCCCAAACTTATTTTAATGGATGAGCCTACTGCGGGTATGACGCGTCAAGAAACACATAAAACAGCTGAATTATTTTTAAGGCTTAAAGAGAAGCACACCTTAGTAGTAGTCGAGCATGACATGGGTTTTGTCAAAGAAATAGGTGATGTTATATCAGTAATGCATCAAGGAAAAATGCTGGCAGAAGGGACAGCAAGTGAGATTGAAAAAAACGAAGAAGTGCAGGAAGCATATCTTGGTTCTGGTGGTATCACTAATGCTTGAGTTAAATTCAGTTAATGCTTTTTATGGTAATAGCTGTGCAATTCATGATGTTTGTTTAAATGTAAAAAATGGAGAGTTTCTTTCTATTCTTGGACGAAATGGTGTTGGTAAAACATCATTGATGCGTGCTGTTATCGGTTTAATGGATCGTATAACTGGAAGTATAAAATTGGATGGTACTGAGATTAATAATAAAAAAACTCACGAACGTGCAATTGCTGGAATCGGATTTGTTCCCCAAGGTAGAGGTATATTGCCGAAATTTACGGTACGAGAAAACTTACAGATTGGAACATTCGCAACAGCGAAAGGTAAAAATACTTCTGAAATAAACGAGTGGATTTTTGAGTTATTCCCAATACTAAAAGAATTTTTAAATCGCCAAGGAGGTGATCTATCAGGCGGTCAACAGCAGCAGTTAGCTATAGCGCGTGCACTTTTAACTGATCCAAAAATAATGCTTTTGGATGAGCCTACAGAAGGAATTCAACCAAATATTGTTGAAAAAATTGAAGAAGTTTTGATTGATCTAAATAAAAAACACGGTATGACTCTAATTTTAGTTGAGCAAAATGTTGAATTTGCACGTAGGGCGTCACAACGATTTGCAATTTTAGAAAATGGGATCATTGCAGCGGAAGGGGATGCAAGCTCGCTATCAGACGAGTTAGTTCACAAACATTTGTCAGTTTAGTTGGCGATTAGTAGTGAGTAAGAGTAAAGGTAAAGTAATTAAATAGGAGGAGTAAATATGTATCACGGCGATATATCAAGTAGTAAAGATACAGTTGGTGTTGCAGTAGTAAATTACAAAATGCCACGTATGCATACAAAAGCAGAAGTCCTCGATAATGCGCGCAATATTGCGACTATGATCGAAGGTATGAAAGTAGGGTTACCTGGAATGGATCTAGTTATTTTCCCAGAATACAGTACGCATGGGATTATGTATGACGAGCAAGAGATGTACGAGACTGCATCGAGTTGTCCAGGTGAAGAAACAGAAATTTTTGCAGAAGCATGTCGCAATGCAAAAGTTTGGGGTGTGTTTTCACTTACAGGCGAGCGTCATGAAGAGCATCCAAATAAAGCACCTTATAACACTCTGATATTAATGAATGATCAAGGTGAGATTGTGCAAAAATATCGTAAGATAATGCCTTGGGTTCCAATCGAAGGTTGGTACCCTGGTAATTGTACTTATGTTTCGGATGGCCCTAAAGGATTAAAGATTAGTCTCATCATTTGTGATGATGGAAACTATCCTGAGATTTGGCGTGACTGTGCAATGAAAGGTGCAGAATTAATTGTTCGCTGTCAAGGTTATATGTATCCATCTAAAGAGCAACAAATTCTAGTTGCTAAAGCCATGGCTTGGATGAATAACACCTACGTTGCGGTAGCAAATGCAACTGGTTTTGATGGTGTGTATTCATACTTTGGATATTCCTCCATTATAGGATTTGATGGGCGAACATTAGGTCAATGTGCTGAAGAAGACATGGGTGTGCAGTATGCAAACCTTTCTGTATCATTGATTCGTGATGCACGTAAGAATCAACAGTCACAAAATCATCTCTTTAAACTTTTGCATCGTGGCTACACGGGCATGATAAATTCTGGCGATGGTGATAAAGGTGCTGCAGAATGTCCTTATGACTTCTATAAGAAATGGGTTACTGATCCTGAGGCAGCGCGTGAAATGGTTGAATCAATTACTCGAACGACAGTGGGAACAGAGGAATGTGAAATTGAAGGCATTCCAAATCCGAAAACACATCGCTAGTTTTGAAAAACAAAGTTTAGGCAAAGATAGTTATATCTTTGCCTGGCTTTTTTGATCTCGGATATGCAATTTAGCTGAATCCTTAGGTATAAACTAAGAATAATGAATCTTGATAGCTATTTAATTACTGAAGAACCTTATTATTCCGCCACACATAATGAGATTCAGTTGTTTGAAGCAGCATCGGCTAACCGCATGCCGATGATGCTTAAAGGCCCCACCGGTTGTGGAAAGACGCGTTTTGTGGAGTATATGGCATGGAAGCTAAAAAAACCGCTTATTACAGTGTCTTGTCATGAAGATATGACGGCTTCAGATTTGGTGGGTCGTTATCTGCTTGATGCTGAAGGAACAGTATGGCATGACGGCCCTTTAACTCTTGCGGTGAGATATGGCGCAATTTGTTATTTGGATGAGATTGTTGAAGCTAGGCAAGATACAAGTGTAGTTATACACTCGTTAACAGATGACAGACGCATACTTTCGTTAGAAAAGAAGAATGAAGTTGTAAAAGCACACAAAGACTTTCAAATAGTAATTTCTTATAATCCTGGATATCAAAGTGTTTTAAAAGACTTAAAAGAATCAACTAAACAAAGATTTGGTGCGATTGATTTTGACTATCCGAAACCAGAAGATGAAGCAAATATAATTGCACATGAATCTGGTGTCGATACCAAGATAGCAACTAAACTTGTACAGATATCTGAACGTTCTAGAAACTTAAAGGGACATGGTTTAGATGAAGGAGCATCTACGCGCATGTTAATTTATGCTGCTCAACTTATGTCACAAGGTGTATCTTTAGAGGAAGCTTGTGAGGTTGCTTTGGTTTTGCCAATTACGGATGACCAAGATGTCCGTAATGCATTAAGTTCAGCTATACAAGCGTGCACGTGAGGTGAATTTTGGTTGCGTCCGTGGCGCGAGGTAAATATGCGGTTGCGCCACAGAAGCGCGAACCAGGCGATCCTGATGAAAAATTAACTTACTTATTAAATGAAGGTAAAACTTTATTTCCAAAACAGTATCAAGCGTTATGGGAAACTACATGTAGTAAACTTATTAATGCGGGCTATGGGGCATTAATACCATTATCTTACATACGTCATTCTCCCAAACTGGTAAAAATATTAAATTCTGAGGTCGCAATAAATTTAGCAGCATCAGTATCTTTAGCTGCTATAAAAGTAAATCGTGCGACAGCTGAATTGCTGCCAAAGGCGGCATTGATTGCAGCACAAGAGTTACAATCACCACGTGAATTTACTTCTTGGATTACAACAATAGAGGAATTGATCCATAACGCACCAGAATCTTCTTTAGCGGTTCTTGAGCGCACACAAAAAATTGTATCTATATTAACGCCAAATCAATTTAGGTCATGGGTATTAGCTGGCTTACGCTCAACAAGGGATGATGCACTACGTCAAATTCAATATTTTACTTTTACTGACCCTGAGTCTGAAAAATGGTTTAGGCATGAAGCGGGAGACGTAGTATATACAGACCTTGATCGCCGACTGAAACTTTATTTAATTTCGCTTTGGAACTTACGACCACCAATTCGTGATCTCGTTGCATCTACGTCACCTTTATCATTAAGACGCATTACGATTAGTAATGGTGTTGTGCAAATACCTGAAGTGTTTCCCGGTTTTCATGGCCAACAAGCAGAAGATATATTTAGAGCTGGCCTTGCCCATGTAGGAGCACATTTAGTTTATTCGACCAAAAAATTTCCTTTAGGGGAGCTTAAGCCTATTCAAGTTGCGCTAGTGTCTTTACTGGAAGATGCACGAGTAGAATATATTGCCATGCAGAGCTTTCCTGGGTTGCGCAAACTTTGGCAACCATTCCACGTTGCTAAGTCTAATGGACCAAAGTTAGTACCTTTATTGCTAGCTCGACTCGCACGTGCGCTCATCGATGCAAGCTATAAAGACCCGGATGGTTGGGTGCAAAAAGGTCGGGATATGTTTTTTGATTCGTCAAACGATATGCATGACCCTGCTATGTGTAGAAGAATCGGAGTACTACTGGGTAACGATTTAGGACAATTACGCGCACAATTTAATGCAAAAACGTATGTGGTGGAGCCTGCATATCGTGATGACAATATGGGTCTATGGGACTTTGGAGACTATCAAGGGCAAGAAGAAGATAACGATGGTATCTTTATAGAAGCCATGCGTATGGATTATGAAGAAAAAGAAGATAATTCTTCGCCTGATCAAGATCGTACGGAAGATCATGATCAAGATGAACAGCAATATCGCGCAAAAGAAAGTTCCGATTCCGAACATCGAGAATCCGAGGTCGCAGTTCGTTATCCTGAATATGATTACTTAACAGGAGCTGAACGTCCTAACTGGACTTGCGTAGTAGAATATTTTGCGGATTTTGGAGATGCCTACAAAATCGATAGAATTTTAGAAAAACATAATAATCTTGTAAATCAAATAACAAGTTTAATTCAAACTGCCAAAGTTAGCTTACCTGAGCGATTACATCATCAAAATGTGGGTGAATCTTTGGATCTAGATGCTTGTATTAGTGCGGTAATTAGTCGAAGGATGGGGGAATCGCCAGACCCAAGAATCTATAGCTCTACAGAACGTAAACACCGCGATCTTTCAGTGCTAGTATTGTTAGATATTTCTAATTCAACAAATGATAAAGTACAAACAGCAGGAATGTCAGTTTTAGAGCTTGAGGTTCAAGCAACTAGTTTGCTGGCTTATGCGATGTCTGAATTAGATGATCCATTTGCTATTGCTGCATTTTGTTCGGATGGTAAAGAGGATGTGCATTATTATCGAGTTAAAAATTTCAATGCTCCCTATGACTCCACAGCGCGCGCATATTTAGCAGGTTTAAGAGGAAAACTATCCACTCGAATGGGTGCTGCAATGAGGCATGCAGTCAGTGATCTAGTCATTCAAAGGACACATAGAAGATTGTTGTTAGTTATTTCAGATGGTGAGCCTTCTGATATTGATGTGGAAGATAAAAAATATTTAGTCGAAGATGCACGTAAAGTAGTTCGGTCGATTTCTCGCTTAGGGATTGATACTTTTTGCGTAGGTTTAGATGCAGGGGGTGAAAATTATTTGCATAAAATTTTTGGTAGAAAAAATGTAGCCGTGATAGACAGATTGGACCGGTTGCCTGAAAAGCTTCCTATGTTGTATCTTCGTTTAACTGCATAAATGAAGTAGGCAATTATAAAAATTAAGCATTACGGAGGAGAAATAATATGTCTGATAAGAAGATTTATCCAGTACCCAATGACGTAGCTTCTGCGGCGTATATTAATAAGGAAAAGTACGATGTCTTATACCAACAATCAATCGATGAACCAGAATTATTTTGGGCCGAACAAGCAGAGAAGTTTGTTAGTTGGTATAAAAAATGGGATAAGGTTTTAGACTGGGATTACCACAAAGGATACATTCGTTGGTTTGAGGGAGCAAGTTTAAACGTTGCTTATAATTGTATAGATCGTCATTTAGAAGATCGAGCCAATCAAACTGCAATTATATGGGAGGGAGATGATCCTCATGATGACAAACACATTTCATATAAACAACTGCATCAAGAAGTAAGTAAGCTTTCTAATGTACTGAAATCACGAGGTGTGAAAAAAGGTGATCGTGTATGTATATATATGCCGATGATACCTGAAGCGGCATTTGCAATGCTGGCATGTGCTCGGATTGGTGCAGTGCATTCAGTAGTGTTTGGGGGTTTTTCGCCAGATTCATTGCGTGATCGAATTTTAGATTCGGATTGTAGAACGGTAATTACTGCAGATGAGGGTGTGCGTGGAGGCAAGCAAGTTCCATTAAAAAATAATACCGATATTGCATTACAAGAATGCCCTAATGTGAGCACAGTTCTTGTTGTTAAACGTACAGGCGGTGAAATTAGTTGGCATGAATCGCGTGACTGTTGGTATCACAAAGAAATGCAAGAGGCTTGTGATATTTGCGATTGTGAGCAAATGAATGCTGAAGATCCTCTATTCATATTGTACACCTCGGGATCGACAGGAAAACCAAAAGGTGTACTACATACCACAGGTGGCTATCTTCTCTATGCCGCGATTACACATAAATACGTGTTTGATTACCACGATGGCGAAGTCTATTGGTGTAGTGCAGATGTCGGTTGGGTGACAGGGCATACGTATATTGTATATGGTCCATTGTGTAATGGAGCTATCACAATGATGTTTGAAGGTGTGCCGAATTATCCAAATGGAAGTCGTTTATGGCAAGTTTGTGATAAACATAATGTTGCGAGTTTTTATACCGCTCCTACTGCTATACGGGCATTGATTAGTTTAGGTAATGAACCTGTTATGCAGACCAGTCGTAAAAGCTTGCGCATACTAGGAACAGTGGGCGAGCCCATAAACCCAGAGGCATGGGAATGGTATTACCACGTAGTAGGTGAAAGTCGTTGTCCGATTATGGATACTTGGTGGCAAACTGAAACAGGGGGTCACATGATTACCCCATTACCAGGTGCAACAGATTTAAAACCGGGATCTGCGAGTACTCCTTTTTTTGGAGTTCAGCCAGCAATTGTAGATAGTGAAGGGAACGAGCTTGAAGGCGAATGTCAGGGCAGTCTAGTGATGAAATACCCTTGGCCGGGACAAATGCGAACAGTATACGGGGATCATCAGCGTTTTATAGACACCTATTTTTCACAATATCCGGGTTTATATTTTAGTGGCGATGGCTGTAAAAGAGATGCAGATGGATACTATTGGATCACAGGTCGTGTAGATGACGTGCTAAATGTTTCTGGACATCGATTGGGTACTGCAGAAATAGAAAGTGCTTTAGTGTTACATGAGAAAGTTGCTGAGGCTGCAGTAGTAGGTTATCCACATGAAATTAAAGGGCAAGGTATATATGCCTATGTAACCCCTATGTCTGGAATCAGCACAAGTGATGAAATAAAAGAAGAACTAATACAACTGGTGCGAAAAGAAATAGGCCCGTTTGCGAAACCAGATGTAATTCAGTGGGCGCCAGGGTTGCCCAAAACCCGATCTGGTAAAATCATGCGTCGCATTCTCAGAAAAGTAGCAGAAAACGAAATAGATAATTTAGGAGATACCACCACGTTAGCAGATCCAACAGTTGTAGACGATATTATTGAAAATCGTATGAACATTTAATGTAGGAAAGCCATAGCTAAAATAATGTAAAAATAATTGTATTGGGAAGCTAAATAGCAATATTAGAAAATATGACTTTTGCTTTTTTTTAACTACATAAAATTTAATTTAACCCGCTAACAAGCATTTCATAGTTAAAAAGTTAGATTAAATCATTGGTTGGCATATTTAGATGTTGCTTTTATTCAAATGGTAGGAGGGTGTAGGGATGAAGTCTCAAAGTGTGCATATTGGCTGTTTCACATGCTTCATTTCTTATAATAATGAAGCATTTAGCCAGTTTAGTATTGTCTGCTAAACATTTTCTAATTTCGCTGGTAATTAAAAGGTATATAGATAAATGTGACCTGTATCACATATAGATCCATAATTACATTATAAGTTGTAAGTGTTCCAGGTTCGTTAATAATAATAAGAAAATCGAAGGAGGAGCGATGAACAATACCCAGTCTGAAATAATTAGGCATTTTGCATTAATGGCAGTACTTCTAGTAATAGCTATTCCAATTGCATTATTTATTACATTTATATCGAATCAATTATAAAAGTTCAGCATTCTTGGGTTACAGATAATGCCAAAGTTGACAACTTTTGATGATCTTAGACCTCATGAGAAAATTCAACCATATTGTATGCGTTGTGATAAAACCGATGAAGAATTAGATACAGATAAAATTTCTGAGCAATTTGGCGAAGGGGTGCCAATTGAATTGGTTAAGAAATATATTGTTTGCAAGCAATGTGGGAAGAAAGATAAAGTTGTTTTGCGTATCGTAACTAATAAAAAATAAAGTAATAGGATTTTATTTGAAAGCTAGTCGAAACTATTTTTTGTTTGTTTTGATATAGTTTTCTGTTACCTGAATATTGGTTATGCGTCGATCAGGTCTTACGCGTCTATCTTTTAACACAACATTCCCATCTGAATCCACTAAAGGAAATTTAGCAGGTGGTCCGAAATCACGTCTATCTTCAGTATTTCTTTTGTCAGATTTATAATTATTTATTTTTTTATGACTATTTTTCATTGTGATCCATATTTTAATTCTTTAAATGCCTAAAACTAACAGCTAAGTAATAGTGAAAATTATCGAAATACTCTAGTGGCACAAATGCTGAGATAAAAGGAGTAATTAATAAACAAGTTTAATTGTTATTAATTTAATACTTAATTTTTATATGTATAAATTATTGTTTAGATAAAGTTCATTTGAAATTGTAAGTTAAATTTATTGCTAGAAATTTATATTTTCATACCATTACGGATAATACGTAAACAAGCACTGGATTATGCTTTATTCCATTATCTATTAGACCGGAACTAAAATGGTCAGTTGATATGGCTTGTGTTTGAAACTCAGTAATTAGATAATTATGTTTTGCAATTAGCGAGCCATAAATGTGTTAGAAAACTACGTAAAATTAATTTCTATAAAGGCAATTAAACTAAGGCTTGTGTTACATAAACGCGTTAAATGCTTATTTATTCTTATTTGTTTGACTGCTATTTTGAGTTGTGCAAATACTTCTAATCAAGATGATAACCAAACTATTTCAGTTGCTGAACGTGCACCTATTGAAGGTATCTGGTCGGGTGAATTTGATATCGGTGGGCGCGGACCATTTGACTTTACTGCAGTACATCTCAGTGGTCATGCATTTGCCTACAGCCAGCTTGCCAAGGCCATGTGTGTGGGGACAGTTGAGTTGGATGGTGAAAATTATATTTCAAAATATGTGTTGTTTTCGCTGGATGGTGGTCCCTTTGATGTAGCGACTATTACAGGCAAGTTTAAAGAAGATAATAAAATCTTGTCACACTTTGTGACATTAAATGGAGGAGATACTGGCGCATTAAACCTTGCATATAATCCGATCTATGACGCGCCTTCTTCTTTAGATTTGATAACTGGTAGTTGGGTTTATACTGATCATGATAATCTTACTACAGAGATTAATATTGAAAATGAAGGTACGCTAACAGGGCACGATTCGGATCGTTGTGAGTTATTAGGTTATATGGATTTAGTAAATCCAAATTATAATGCGTATAAAATTAAGTTGGAAATCACAAAGTGTGGTCCAGTAGATGGTGAGTATGAAGGCGTAGCATTTTTGCAAAATGAGCAATTAAGTATGCAAATCGCCAACAAAAAATATGCTCTACTCTACATACTTGATTATAAGTAGAGTAAAGACTTTATAACTGAAAAAAACACAAGTTGCATCTTTGTGCGATGACAGTCGCAAAATATTACCCTTTTAATGGAAAGCGTGGGCGTTTGCGTTTAGGTCTACAACCTATCAAGTGCTCGGATTGGATTCAATACGAAAATGATTTCTCTGAGCAAATTTCTGCCAAGAAAAAACTAATCAACAGGCATGGAAAACGAGTGCTAGATTTTATGGCTAGCAGTTTACCTGCGCAACAAGAGCTATTACAGCAAGTCCTTGATTTCTTAAAAAAATATCGGACTGACTGGTTTGCTATTTATGACGATCAAGTTGTTAGCCTTCAAGATAATACGGCTTACAAAATCTCTGATTTCGATACTTGTCCACTTGAATTAGTTAGTTATCTTGTTGCAGAAGATTTTTGTTTATTGAAAGAAGACAACGGGGATTACAAACTAGTAGCGGCTTCAGTATGTGCTCCCACGTGGTGGGACTTATCAGAAAAAATGGGTAAGCCGCTTGCGGTTATACATGCGCCCATAGCAAGTCTTGAAGAGAAAATTGGTCGTATGATTCGACATTTTTTAAAGAATCTTAAATATGAAGATTTTTATCAACGCTCAAACTGGTTTCTATTTACACGCCCCGATCTTTGTGTGTTTCCAAATGCTTTTAATATGCATGAAGAGTTGATCAATGTTGATGTTGACAATATTGAAAAGCATTTATTTTTGCGTAGTGAGCGACAGACATTTAAAAAATTAGAAAGTACTAGGCATGTTGTGTTTGGAATCAAAGTCTATATTGCCCCCATTAGCATTGTGAAAGAGTATACTGCAATCGCAGAAGATCTAATGATTGCACTGCATACCATGACAGAACAGCAAAAACAGGCATTGGGAATAAGCTTTGTAGAAAAACCACTAGAGAGCTATTTGAAAAATATTGTTAGCTAACTACTGGTAGTAGCTGTTGAAGAGTATAAAGCTCTATTGTTATTTTTACTTTTTTATGAAACGACTGAATCCCCACGGCCTATTGCGTAATACATGAGTCCTAGTTGTTTCATTAGATTCGGTTCATATAGATTACGTCCATCGAAAATTACTGCATGTGTTAATGAATTTTTAATTTTTGTGAAATCTGGACTTCTGAATTCATTCCATTCTGTAACAATGGCTAACGCATCTGCGGATTCCAATGTTTGTTCTGTATTGTTGCACAGCTTTAATTGTGGATGGTCACCATATATGCGTTCGCATTCATGCATGGCAACTGGATCATAAGCTTGTACTTTTGCTCCTGCTTCCCATAATGCTTCCATAAGTTCACGACTTGAGGCTTCACGCATATCATCCGTTTTGGGTTTAAAAGCAAGGCCCCATAATGCGATGACTTTATTTTTTAAGTCTCCGTTAAAGTAGTCATGAATTTTTTTAAATAGAACTTGTTTTTGGAGGTTATTTACTTCATCTACAGCAGAAATTAAAGTTGATGTGTAGTTCACTTCTTTTGCGGTGTGCCGTAAAGCTTTTACGTCTTTTGGAAAACAAGACCCACCATAGCCACAACCTGGGTAAATAAATTGATAGCCAATGCGTGGATCAGATCCAATGCCAAGGCGTACTTGCTCTATATCGGCTCCCAAGCGTTCAGCAATATTTGCGAGTTCATTCATAAAACTTATTTTCGTAGCAAGAATGGCATTTGCGGCATATTTAGTGAGCTCGGCAGATGCAAGGTCCATAATTTTGACGCGATCATGGCTACGATTAAAGGGTGCATATAAAGCACGCATAAGTTCGGCAGTGCGTGGATTTTCTGTGCCGACTATGATGCGGTCAGGCTTCATAAAATCTTCAATAGCCGCACCTTCTTTTAAAAATTCTGGATTGGATACCACGTCAAATTCAATATCTGTTGATCGTGATTGGAGTTCTTGTTGTACAGCATTGGAAACTTTTTGTGCAGTGCCGACGGGTACAGTAGATTTATTCACAACAATTTTGTATTCATTCATGCCTTGGCCAATGGTCTTGGCAACTTTGAGTACATGTTGTAAATCGGCAGAACCATCTTCATCAGGTGGTGTGCCAACTGAAATAAATTGGAATAAACCGTGTTCGATACCTTCTTCAGCATTTAGTGTAAAGTCAATACGTTCCGCTTCTACATTGGATTGAATGAGCTCTTGTAAACCGGGCTCATGAATAGGAACAATGCATTGCTTAAGCTTATTAACTCTTTCTTCATCAATATCTACGCAAAGTACATTATTACCCACTTGCGCAAGACAAGCTGCGGTGACTAAGCCAACATAACCCGAGCCGTAAATTGTTACATCCATAGTAATTTCTTTAAGTATTTAATAATCGATTCATTGCAGAATTGGTTTGTATAGCCTTTTAAAAGATTACAAAATAAATCCTAGCAGAAAGAAGTCTACTTTTATGTGAAATAAAGCTAATAGCTTATTCAATACTAGATTATTCTTTGCACCTATGTTTTTAACAAGTGCACAAGTTTGATCTTCAAGTTGTAATATTGACAGTAAGTAGAAGACTCCCGCACAATAATTTTCGACGGAGGGGTACCCAAGCGGTCAACGGGAGCAGACTGTAAATCTGCCGGCTCAGCCTTCGGAGGTTCGAATCCTTCCCCCTCCACCATCTAATTAGTTTGAAATTACTGATAAGATTGGTATTTAAAGCTACGTTTATAGAGTGTGAAAGAAGGATGAGAACCTTGGGTTCGACAAAATCGCCTGGAGCGATTTTGAACGTTGCGACAAAGACGCAACGGCCCGAAGGGCGAAGGGCAGGATGCCCGGAGTAATCCTTCCCCCTCCACCACATTTCAGTGCAAACTATCTGGGGTGTGAGTAGAATTCTATCTCGACGGATAAGTTATACACTTCTTAATGTGCGGGTGTAGTTCAATGGTAGAACCTCAGCCTTCCAAGCTGATGATGTCGGTTCGATCCCGATCACCCGCTCCAACAAATTTGCACATAAATGGTATCAAGTGTAAATGTTCGATTTAACACTGATATGCCTGTACTACGCGCAATGAGTTGCTCGTTCATTAGGTTTGGCAGGTGTTGCTGAGCAAATAAGTTTATTTTGCTTATTCTCTGATCTAGCACAGATATCTTGCAGCCAAATCGCAATTCTTTATTGTTCTCTTGCTACTAGTGTATACGAGGCTAAAAAAATCACAGATAAAATATATACAAGCTAGTACCTAAGAGATAATAAATATTGCTGCGCAATGAAATTCCACGGTTTACAATTACGCAACTTTTGCCCATATAGCTCAGTCGGTAGAGCACTTCCTTGGTAAGGAAGAGGTCACCGGTTCAAATCCGGTTATGGGCTCCATGTAATAATGTATCCATTAACTAGGGTGAAATAAGAAGGTAAATGGGAGAAACCGATGTCCAAAGAGAAATTTGAGCGTACGAAGCCACATGTAAATGTAGGCACGATTGGTCACGTAGACCATGGGAAGACGACCTTAACGGCGGCGTTAACGAAAGTGATGGGCGAGACTCATGGGGGAGAGTTTAAGGCCTATGATCAGATTGACAATGCTCCTGAAGAGCGCGAGCGCGGCATCACCATCGCGACGGCCCACGTAGAATACGAAAGTCCGAATCGTCACTATGCCCACGTAGACTGTCCGGGGCACGCCGACTACGTCAAAAACATGATCACCGGTGCCGCCCAAATGGACGGCGCGATTCTTGTGGTCAGTGCCGCAGACGGTCCCATGCCGCAAACCCGAGAACACATATTATTGGCCAGACAAGTAGGCGTACCCTACATTCTGGTATACATGAACAAAGCCGACCAAGTGGACGATGCGGAGTTGCTGGAACTGGTTGAAATGGAAGTCCGCGACCTGCTATCCACCTACGAATTTCCAGGGGATGACACCCCGATCGTGACCGGATCAGCGCTAAAAGCCCTCGAAGGCGATACCTCCGACATCGGGATTCCTTCGATTGTTAAACTGGTCGAAGAAATGGACGCCTTTATACCCGAGCCCGAGCGCGCCATTGATGGCGATTTCATCATGCCCGTAGAAGACGTTTTCTCCATCTCGGGTCGAGGCACCGTAGTGACCGGCAGAGTAGAACGCGGCATCGTCAAAGTAGGCGATGAGATTGAAATTGTGGGCATCAAAGACACCATCACCACCACCTGTACGGGTGTAGAAATGTTTCGCAAACTGCTCGATCAAGGACAGGCGGGCGACAACGTAGGCGTACTGCTTCGCGGCACCAAGCGAGACGAAGTAGAGCGTGGGCAAGTACTATGCAAGCCTGGCAGCATTACCCCGCATACCAAATTTGAAGCCGAAGTATACATTCTGAGCAAAGAAGAAGGGGGGCGACATACGCCATTCTTCAATGGCTATCGTCCACAGTTTTACTTTAGGACGACCGATGTGACGGGTGCGGTGGATTTACCGGAAGGCACCGAAATGGTGATGCCGGGCGATAACGTCAAGATGGTGGTATCCATGATTGCACCGATTGCGATGGAAGAAGGCTTACGCTTTGCGATTCGCGAAGGTGGTCGTACGGTAGGTGCTGGTGTGGTATCTAAAATTATCGAGTAATGAAGCAGTTGATTTGCTTGATGGCAGCTTAAATGAAGGCTTGTTGTCTAATAAATATACTGTTGAGATATCTCTTTATGAGAGTATTGAAAAAATAGTTTCAAACTGATCTAAAAATCACGCTATAATTTTGGGTTCGCAATTGGAAGATGCTGACGGTTTTTTAGGCCAGTAGCTCAATTGGCAGAGCGGCGGTCTCCAAAACCGCAGGTTGGGGGTTCGATTCCCTCCTGGCCTGCCAAATTGAGTCAATATATGAGCAAGTTCAAGAGCTACATCTACAAGTAGAAATATTTAATAAATTATGTCAGGAAAAGCTGAAGCGACTACTGCAAGCGGCATGGATGTCTTTAAGTTTGCAATTTGTGCTGCAATTTTAATTGTGGGCATGGCAGTATTTTATGTGTTTGCGGAGCAACCACTTCTTTATCGTGTTCTGGGTATCGTAGCAGCCGTAGTAATAGCAGCAGGAATAGCACTAACTACAACACGAGGCCGCTCTCTTGCAGGGTTTATGAAAGATGCGCGTACAGAAGTACGCAAGATGGTGTGGCCAACCAGAGCAGAAACCTTACAAACAACAATTGTTGTTTTTATTGTGGTGGTGATTTTAGCGATATTTTTATGGTTTATAGATCGAATTTTAACGACGTTAATACAGTTTGTAATTTAATAAAGAGTTGAGATGTCTATGCATTGGTATGTTGTGCATGCGTATTCAGGGTACGAGCACCAAGTAAAGCGTTCATTGACCGAACGTATAGAAAGATACGGAATGCAGGATAAATTTGCAGATATTATGGTGCCTGTAGAAGAAGTT
Source organism: Gammaproteobacteria bacterium (assembly GCA_965223115.1). Classification (GTDB taxonomy): domain Bacteria; phylum Pseudomonadota; class Gammaproteobacteria; order UBA4575; family UBA4575; genus CBDCUI01. The sequence goes on along the minus strand of OZ244982.1, from coordinate 1,546,042 downwards.
GTGGAGATGCGCGAAGGGCAAAAACGCCGTAGCGAAAGGAAGTTTTTCCCAGGTTATGTGTTAGTGAAAATGGAAATGGACGATGATACTTGGCATCTAGTAAAAGATTGTCCAAAAGTGCTTGGCTTTATTGGTGGTTCTTCAGATAAGCCAGCCCCTATCACTGAACAGGAAGCACAAAATATATTGCAGCGTATGCAAGAAGGCGTTGATCAGCCGAAACCGAAAGTATTGTTTGAGCCTGGTGAAGTTGTTCGAGTTACAGATGGGCCGTTCAATGATTTCAATGGTGTGGTTGAAGAAGTGAACTATGAGAAAAGCCGTATGTTAGTTGCAGTGCAAATTTTTGGGCGTTCAACTCCAGTAGAGCTTGGATTTAGCCAAGTAGAAAAAGGTTAAATTAAATTAATTACGGAATAAGACGGAAATGGCTAAAAAAGTAGAGGCATATATAAAATTACAAGTTCCAGCATCGGATGCAAATCCAAGCCCACCTGTGGGGCCTGCGTTAGGCCAACATGGTGTGAATATTATGGAATTTTGTAAAGCGTTTAATGCGCAAACACAAAATCTTGAAAAAGGTATGCCTGTACCTGTAGTGATCACGGTTTATAACGATCGCAGTTTTACCTTTATTACTAAAACACCGCCTGCTTCTATTCTGTTAAAGAAAGCTGCTGGCTTAAGTAAAGGTAGTGGCCGTCCAAATACTGAAAAAGTTGGCAAAGTAAACCGTGCTCAATTAGAAGAAATTGCAAAAACAAAAATGCCAGATATCACTGCTGCGGATATGGATGCGGCAGTACGCACAATAGCAGGCAGTGCACGTAGTATGGGATTAGAGGTTGAAGGAGTATAGATATGGCTAAAGCTGGAAAAAATTATCGTGCCGCTCTTGAAAAAATAGATAAAGAAAAGACATATGCTCCAGATGAAGCTTTACAGTTAGTTAAAGGCTGTGCTTCAGCTAAATTTAAAGAATCTGTCGATGTGTGTGTGAATCTAGGTGTAGACCCAAGAAAATCGGATCAAGTTGTGCGTGGCGCAACAGTATTACCCAATGGTATTGGCAAAACAGTACGGGTTGCAGTATTCGCTGAAGGTGATCAAGCAGAAGCTGCAAATTCTGCAGGTGCTGATTTAGTAGGTTTAGAAGACTTAGCGGAACAAGTTAAAAAAGGACAAATAGATTTTGATGTCGCTATAGCAAGCCCTGATTCCATGCGTGTTGTAGGTCAGCTTGGACAAATTCTAGGGCCACGTGGACTGATGCCTAATCCTAAAGTTGGAACGGTTTCAGCTGATGTTGCAGGTGCAGTTAAGAATGCTAAAGCGGGCCAGGTTCGCTTTAAAACAGATAAGGGTGGGTTGATTCATTGTTCTATCGGTAAAGTTGAATTTGACACACCAAAATTAATAGAGAATTTAAAAGCATTAGTTGCAGAGCTGGTTAAAGCTAAGCCTGCTTCAGCGAAGGGTATTTATATAAAGAAGGTTACGGTTTCATCGACCATGGGTGTGGGCGTACTCGTTGACCAAGCTGCTTTAGTATAAGAATTTTACAGAAACTAGTAGTTTATTAATTAGTTTCTAAAAAAATTGGGAATTGTTTGTAAATTGGTTATACGCTGATTAATAAACAATCGTCCAAGACCGTAGGTGCAAATTATTTTGCTTAATGAAGGAAACTTAACCTACGTAGACTGTGTTACCCAAATCAGGTTGTTCCTGAGTTGGTTGCACTGTAAGGGAATACGTTTGCGCCTCGATTATGTTGGGGTAAATGTATTGTTGTAAATAACACCTTGTGTGTAGTGATAACTCAGAGGACCCAACTGTGGCCTTAAGACTTGAAGAAAAAAAGGCAATCGTATCGGAAGTGGCGCAAGTTGCTGCTGATGCGCATTCTGCAATCGCGGCTGAGTATCGCGGACTTAGTGTAAGTGAATTAACTGATCTTCGTGCCAAAGCACGACAGCAAGGCGTCTACTTAAAAGTGGTTAAAAACACTCTAGCTAGACGTGCATTAGAGGGTACGCCCTATGAATGCATGCGTGAAGGTTTAGTCGGTCCTCTTATGTTGGCATTTTCGCAAGAAGATCCAGGTTCTGCAGCTCGGCTTATTAAAGACTTTACTAAAGAAAATGATCTGCTTGAAGTAAAGCTGATTTCGATCGGTGGTGAGCTGTTAGAAGCGAGCGAACTGAAAAAATTATCTAGCTTACCTACCAAGGATCAAGCAATTAGTATGGTGATGGCAGTTATGAAAGCGCCAATTGAAAAGTTTGTACGAACTTTGGCAGAGCCACATGCAAAATTGGTTCGCACTGTTGCTGCGGTACGAGACCAAAAGCAAGCTTCAGGATAATTTAGATAAATTATATTTGGTTTATTTAACAGTATTGGGTATTAGGTTTAATTAGGAGAAAAAAATGGCCGTATCTAAAGAAGATATTCTCGAAACGATCTCAGAAATGAGTGTAATGGAAGTAGTTGATTTAATTTCTGCCATGGAAGAAAAATTTGGTGTATCAGCTGCGGCAGCAGTTGCAGCAGCACCTGTAGCAGGTGGCGATGCGGGTGGTGAAGCCGCAGCAGAAAAAGATGAGTTTGATGTAGTCATGAGCAGCTTTGGTGGCAATAAAGTAGCTGTTATTAAAGTAGTTCGTACTGTTACTGGTCTGGGTTTGAAAGAAGCCAAAGACATGGTAGAGGGCGCACCTTCCACGGTTAAGGAAGCTGCTTCTAAAGACGAAGCTGAAGATATCAAGAAGCAATTGGAAGAAGCAGGCGCAACAGTAGAGCTTAAGTAATTGCAAGGCAATTCGATTTCAATATTAGTTAAACAACGTTTTGCGGCGTTGTTAGCTTTCTTTTGCATGTGCATATTTACAATGGGGTAACCATAATGGCGTATAGCTACACCGAAAAAAAACGAGTTCGCAAAGATTTTGGTAAACGACCAGAAATCTTGGCTGTTCCATTTATGTTGCAAATTCAATTAGCGTCATACAGACGCTTTTTGCAATCGGATAAAGCGGCAGAAAATCGTGAAGAGATAGGATTGCATGGTGCATTTAATACAATCTTTCCTATCGTTAGTTATTCGGGGAACGTTGAGCTTCAGTATGTTAGTTATCGTTTAGAGGAGCCTCCATTTGAAGTAAAAGAATGTCAGCTTCGTGGTCTAACCTATCATGCACCGCTTAAGGTTCTATTACGTTTAGTCATCTATGATAAAGATGCACCAGCAAGCTCGAAGAAAGTTAAAGATGTAAAAGAACAAGAAGTGTATATGGGTGAATTGCCACTCATGACGGATACGGGTGCATTTGTAATTAATGGCACAGAGCGAGTTATTGTTTCGCAATTGCATCGTTCACCAGGTGTGTTCTTTGATCATGATAAAGGTAAAACACACTCTTCAGGTAAGCTTTTATATTCTGCCAGAGTAATACCTTACCGTGGTTCGTGGTTAGATTTTGAGTTTGATCATAAAGACTGTTTGTTTGTACGTATTGATCGTCGTAGAAAATTGCCAGCGAGTATCTTATTGCGTGCACTTGGATTTTCGAGCGAAGAGATTCTTTCTATCTTCTTTGATACCAATACAGTTCGTATTACGGATACAGGCTTTATTTTAGATCTGATCCCTGATCGATTGCGTGGAGAAATTTCACCATTTGAAATAAAAGCAAGTGGAAAAATAATTGTGGAAGCAGGTCGACGTATCACGGTGCGTCATGTGCGGCAAATTGAAAAAGCGGGCATCAAAAATCTTGAAGTTCCAGTTGAATATTTACTTGGTAAAGTATTAGCTAAAGATTTAATTGATACCGATACCGGTGAATTAGTTTGTAAGGCAAATGATGAACTCACTGAAGAAAATATTGAAAAGATTTTAGAGTCTTCTGTTGATGTTTTAGAGCTGCTTTATACTAATGATATCGATCGTGGTCCTTATATTTCATCAACACTTGCAATCGATCCATCTAGTAATGAATTGGAAGCGCAAGTGGAAATTTATCGCATGATGCGCCCCGGTGAACCACCTACTAAAGAAGCTGCACAAAACCTATTCCAAAATTTATTTTTTACACCTGAGCGATACGATTTGTCGCCAGTGGGTCGTATGAAGTTTAATCGTCGCGTAGGACGTGAAGATATGACAGGGCCAGGTATCTTAAGTAATGACGACATTTTGGACGTCATGCGTACTTTAATCGATATTCGTAATGGCAATGGTATTGTGGATGACATTGATCACCTTGGAAACCGCCGTGTTCGTTGTGTAGGTGAAATGGCTGAAAACGCATTCCGTGTTGGCTTGGTGCGTGTAGAGCGTGCCGTTAAAGAACGTTTAACGCTTGCAGAGTCTGAAGGCTTAATGCCACAAGAGATGATCAATGCAAAGCCTGTTGCAGCTGCAATAAAAGAGTTTTTTGGTTCCAGTCAACTTTCGCAATTTATGGATCAGAATAATCCTCTGTCTGAAATTACTCATAAGCGTAGAATTTCGGCACTTGGTCCAGGTGGACTAACACGTGAACGTGCAGGATTTGAAGTACGCGATGTGCACCCTACTCATTATGGTCGCGTATGTCCTATTGAGACCCCTGAAGGTCCAAATATTGGATTAATTAATTCGTTAGCTATTTTTGCGCGTACGAATGATTACGGTTTTTTAGAAACTCCTTATCGCAAAGTTGTCGATGGCAAGGTTACTGAACAAATTGATTACTTGTCTGCAATTGAAGAAAGTCAGTTTACGATCGCACAAGCTAATGCACGAGTAGATGAAAACGGAAATCTATTAGATGAATTAGTGTCGGTAAGACACTTGAATGAATTTTCTTTAGCGCAATCTGAAAAAGTAGAGTACATGGATGTGTCGCCTAAGCAGATTGTTTCCGTTGCGGCTTCACTAATTCCTTTTTTGGAACATGACGATGCAAACCGTGCACTCATGGGCTCCAATATGCAGCGCCAAGCAGTACCTACCCTACGTGCAGAGAAGCCATTAGTGGGTACCGGTATAGAACGTTCAGTTGCAATTGATTCAGGTGCGGCATTGGTATCTAAGCGTGGTGGTGTGGTGGACACAGTGGATGCAGGTCGTATTGTTGTGCGTGTGAATGACAATGAAACAGAAGCTGGTGAGCCTGGTGTTGATATTTATAATCTCACTAAATATACACGTTCCAATCAAAATACATGCATAAATCAGAAACCATTGGTGCGCCCTGGAGATGTTATTGCTAGAGGAGATGTATTAGCAGACGGCCCTTCGACTGATCTTGGTGAATTGGCATTGGGGCAAAATGCGTTAGTAGCATTTATGCCATGGAATGGTTATAACTTTGAAGATTCAATTCTCATTTCTGAGCGTGTGGTTGAAGAAGATCGCTTTACAACTATTCATATTGAAGAGCTAAGTTGTGTGGCACGCGACACTAAATTAGGCGCAGAAGAAATTACTGCTGATATTCCAAACGTTAGTGAAAACCTACTTGCCAAATTAGATGATTCTGGAATTGTTTATGTAGGTGCAGAAGTTAAGCCGAGTGACATCTTGGTTGGCAAGGTAACGCCAAAAGGTGAAACTCAACTTACGCCTGAAGAAAAACTTTTGCGTGCGATTTTTGGTGAAAAGGCATCTGATGTTAAAGATACTTCATTACGTGTTCCTTCCGGCATGGAGGGTACGGTAATTGATGTGCGTGTATTTACACGTGATGGGGTTGAGAAAGACAAACGTGCGCTACAAATTGAAGAATCTGAAATAGAGCAAGTTCGCAAGGATTTAAATGATCAGTTACGTATTTATGAAGATGATATATATGCCCGAGTAGAACGCTTAATTACAAATAAAGTTTCTGATGGTGGTCCAGAAGGCTTGCAAGCGGAATCAAAAGTAACTAAAGCATATTTAGATGACCTGGACCGTGAACGTTGGTTTGAAGTTCGTATGAGTAATGAAGATGTCAATGCTCAGTTGGAAAAACTATCAAATCAATTAAAAGAGCAGCGTGAGTCTTTTGATCAAAAACTACTTGAGAAAAAAGAAAAAATTACTGCTGGTGATGATTTAGCACCGGGTGTATTAAAAATGGTTAAAGTTTACTTGGCCGTTAAACGTCGCATGCAACCGGGTGACAAAATGGCGGGCCGTCATGGAAACAAAGGTGTTGTGTCTATGATTGTACCTGTTGAAGACATGCCTCATATGGAAGATGGAACACCGGTTGATATTGTATTGAATCCATTGGGCGTGCCGTCACGTATGAATGTGGGGCAAGTGTTAGAGGTGCATTTGGGTTGGGCTGCTAAAGGCCTGGGCCTGAAGATTGATGGCATGTTAAAGAAAAATGGTGAAGTACAACAATTGCGATCATTCCTAGATGAAATCTATAACAAAGATGAAGGTTTGTCTGTCAAACTAGATGAGTTTAGTGATGATGAAATACTAAACCTGTCAAACAACTTACGTCGTGGTGTACCGATGGCAACCCCTGTGTTTGATGGTGCTCAAGAATCTGAGATTAAGCGTATGCTCAAGTTAGCAGATTTGCCTGAAGATGGACAAACTCAGTTATGGGATGGACGTTCAGGTGAACCTTTCGAGCGTAAAATTACCGTGGGTTATATGCATATGCTGAAACTCAATCACTTGGTGGATGACAAGATGCATGCACGTTCAACAGGTCCTTATAGCCTAGTTACACAACAACCATTGGGTGGTAAAGCACAATTCGGTGGTCAACGATTTGGTGAAATGGAAGTTTGGGCTTTAGAAGCATACGGTGCTTCTTATACCTTGCAAGAGATGCTAACGGTTAAATCTGATGATGTTGTAGGTCGTAACAAGATGTATAAAAACATTGTGGATAGTAATCACAGTATGGATGCGGGTATGCCAGAGTCATTTAATGTATTAATGAAAGAAATACGTTCTCTGGGTTTAAATATAGATTTTGAGCAGGAGACATAATTTATATAAGTACAGCTTCTTGGTTTGAACCTGGGGTTTGATCAAGAAACTTAAACCAAATTATTAATTGTTATTTTTATTTAAGTTGATAAGTAACATTGCAAAGCAAGCGTTTTTACGGGAGACGTAATGAAAGACTTACTTAGTTTATTGAAGAACCAAGGTCAAGTTGAAGATTTTGATTCCATTCGTATTGGTCTGGCTTCGCCAGATATGATTCGTTCTTGGTCGTATGGTGAAGTGAAAAAGCCGGAGACAATTAACTATCGTACTTTCAAACCTGAGCGTGATGGATTGTTTTGTTCAAAGACTTTTGGGCCAATGAAAGATTATGAATGCTTATGTGGAAAATATAAGCGTCTTAAGCATCGCGGTGTCGTTTGCGAGAAGTGTGGCGTTGAAGTTACGTTGTCTAAAGTGCGTCGTGAACGCATGGGACACATTGAGCTCGCTAGCCCTGTTGCACATATCTGGTTTTTAAAGTCACTGCCATCACGTATTGGTTTATTGCTTGATATGACCTTACGTGACGTGGAACGTATTCTATATTTTGAAGCATTTGTGGTGATTGATCCTGGTATGACAGGACTTGAACACAAACAGCTTTTATCAGATGAGACCTTTCTTGAAGCCATAGAAGAATATGGAGATGAATTTGATGCGCGAATGGGTGCAGAGGCCATATTTGAATTACTGAAGCAGGTTAATTTAGAAGAAGAAATGGAAACTCTGCGCGAAGAAATTGCAGCGACACGTTCTGAAGCTAAGCTTAAGCGTTTTTCTAAACGCTTAAAACTGGCAGAGTATTTTAAAGAGTCTGGTAATCAACCGGGTTGGATGGTGTTAACGGTTTTGCCTGTGTTGCCACCAGATTTGCGCCCACTCGTACCGCTAGACGGCGGGCGTTTTGCAACTTCTGATTTAAATGATTTATACCGTCGAGTAATTAATCGAAATAATCGCTTAAAGCGTTTATTAGAATTGAACGCTCCAGATATTATCGTGCGAAATGAAAAACGCATGTTGCAAGAATCTGTTGATGCGCTATTAGATAACGGGCGTCGTGGTCGAGCCATCACAGGAACCAATAAGCGCGCATTAAAATCACTTGCCGATATGATTAAAGGCAAGCAAGGGCGTTTTCGTCAAAACTTACTTGGTAAGCGCGTTGATTACTCAGGGCGTTCAGTTATTGTGGTAGGCCCTACGTTAAAACTACATCAATGTGGGTTACCTAAAAAGATGGCGTTAGAGTTATTTAAGCCATTTATTTTTAGCAAGCTGCATATGCGTGGTATTGCTCCAACTATTAAGGCATGCAAGAAGGTTGTTGAGAAAGAAGGACCAGAGGTTTGGGATATCCTTGAAGAAGTAATACGTGAGCATCCAGTGTTATTGAACCGTGCACCTACACTTCACCGTTTGGGTATACAAGCATTTGAACCGACTCTAATTGAAGGTAAAGCCATACAGTTACATCCTCTGGTATGTGCTGCATTTAATGCTGATTTTGATGGTGATCAAATGGCAGTGCACGTGCCACTTTCTATTGAAGCTCAATTAGAAAGTCGTGCATTAATGATGTCTACTAATAATGTGTTGTCTCCTGCAAATGGCGACCCCATTATCGTGCCGTCGCAAGATATCGTTTTAGGTTTGTACTATCTCACCCGTGAAAAAATAAATACTAAAGGTGAAGGCATGTGTTTTGCCGATGTTGCAGAAGCTCAGCGTGCCTATGAAAGCAATGCAGTTGCCTTGCATGCCAAAGTAAAAATCCGTGTTAACGATTATGATATAAACGAAGATGGTGAAGCTACAGCAGTATGTCGTATTGTAGACACAACAGTGGGTCGTGGGATACTTTCAAAAATTCTTCCCGAAGGTTTGCCGTTTTCTTTGGTGAATCGCGCTATGGGTAAACGTGCAATTTCAGGTCTTATCGATGCATCGTATAGACGTGTTGGGTTAAAAGACACGGTCATTTTTGCAGATAATCTAATGTACACCGGTTTTAAATATGCAACTCGTGCCGGGGTTTCTTTTTGTGCAGATGACATGGCGATTCCTGTTGAAAAACAAACCATTTTGAGCGAAGCAGAAAAAGAGGTGAAAGAAATTGCTTCACAATATGCATCTGGTTTAGTTACCAAAGGTGAACGTTATAATAAAGTTATTGATATTTGGTCGCACACTAATGATCAAGTTGCCAAAGCCATGATGGATGGTTTGGGAAAAGAAGAAGTTCAAGATGCCGAAGGCAATCAAGTCACTCAAGAGTCGTTTAATTCAATTTATATGATGGCTGATTCTGGGGCTCGAGGTTCAGCAGCTCAAATCAGGCAGCTTGCAGGAATGCGAGGCTTGATGGCTAAACCGGACGGTTCAATTATTGAAACTCCAATTACTGCTAATTTCCGCGAAGGCCTCAACGTATTGCAGTACTTCATTTCAACACATGGCGCACGTAAAGGATTAGCTGACACTGCATTGAAAACAGCAAACTCTGGTTATTTAACACGCCGCCTTGTTGATGTTGCGCAAGACTTGGTGGTGACTGAGCATGATTGTGGCACACAAGATGGTATGCATATGAAACCCATTATTGAAGGTGGAGATGTTGTACAGACATTGCAAGATCGTGTGCTGGGTAGGGTAATTGCAGAAGATGTATATGACGCTAAAGGTACTACTGTGCTTATTCCTGCAGGGACTCTTTTGGATGAATCATGGGTAGAGAGGTTTGAAGAACTTGGTGTTGACGAAGTAAAAGTACGTGCTCCAATCACATGTAAAACGCGTTACGGTGTATGTTCAATGTGTTATGGCCGTGATTTGGCGCGTGGACACCTTGTAAATGATGGTGAAGCGGTTGGTGTTATTGCCGCACAGTCCATTGGTGAGCCGGGGACACAACTTACGATGCGCACATTCCATATTGGTGGTGCTGCGAGTCGTGCTGCTTCAACAAGTGACATCACTGTTAAGTCAGAAGGTGTAGTTCGTATGCATAACTTAAAGTTAGTGCAGCATAAGAACGGTCACAACGTAGCAGTATCGAGATCTGGTGAATTAAGTGTTGTAGACGAACAAGGTCGTGAGAAAGAACGATATAAAATCACTTACGGTGCCTCCATTTCTGTAAACAATAATGAAGCAGTGCATGCAGGGCAAATGGTTGCTACCTGGGATCCACATACTCACCCCATCATTACTGAGGTTGCAGGACAAATACAGTTAGTTGATTTTGCAGATGGCGTTACTGTCGATTCTTATACAGATGAGATCACAGGTTTAAGTTCTACAATTGTGTCAGACCCAAAGAGCCGTCCTGCTGCAGGTAAGGATTTGCGTCCAGCTGTAAACCTATTAGATAAAAATGGAGAACCATTAATGTTTACAGGTACGGAAATACCTGCTCATTATATTCTTCCACCTGGTGCAATTGTAAGTTTGTCAGATGGGGACGCTGTTGATGTCGGGGATGTCATTGCACGAATACCTCAAGAATCATCAAAGACGCGTGATATTACCGGTGGTTTACCACGTGTTGCAGATCTATTTGAAGCGCGTAAACCAAAAGAACCAGCGGTTCTTGCTGAGCAAACAGGTACCGTTAGTTTTGGTAAAGATACTAAGGGCAAAGAACGTTTAGTTATTACCAATGAAGAAGGTGAGTCAACAGAAGAGCTCATTCCGAAATGGCGACAAATTAACGTATTTGAGGGTGAGCATGTAGAAAAAGGTGAAGTAGTCGTTGATGGTGAGCTAAACCCGCATGATATTTTACGACTTTTAGGTGTTACCGCTCTTGCAGAATACTTAATAAAAGAAATTCAAGATGTGTATCGATTACAAGGTGTTGGTATTGATGATAAACATATTGAAGTCATCATTAGACAGATGTTACGCAAAGCTGAAATATTAGAAGCTGGTGATACAAACTTCTTGCGTGGAGAACAAGTAGAAAAATCACGTGTATTAGAAATCAATGAAAAAATGGAAGCAGAAGGAAAAGAGCCAGCTGTATTTGCACCTGTTTTATTAGGCATTACTAAGGCGTCACTGGTTACGGAATCATTTATTTCTGCTGCATCATTCCAAGAAACTACACGTGTTTTAACAGAAGCTGCGGTTAGAGGCTCGAAGGATTCATTACGTGGTTTGAAAGAAAATGTAATCGTTGGTCGCTTAATTCCTGCAGGAACAGGGCTCGCCTATCACGAAAAAAGGCGTGAAAGTGCTATCCCTGATATTAGTTTCGAAGAACAGGAACCGGAGCAAGAAATCGCGCCGACTGTAACTATGGTAGAGGAAGCCCTAGCTGAAGAGCTTTCAAATGCAGAAACTGGCAATGAGGCGGGTGGGGGAAACCCTCAAATTTGAGATTTAGCTGTTTGATGTTAGATATATATACTTTGAATCGACAACTTTGCTTGACAGTATAGCTGTGGGTTCCTACAATTCCGCGGCTAACCCGCAGGCCGATATTTCATCGGCCTGTTGTTTATTTTGGGCATAGAAATTTATGGCAACAATTAACCAATTAGTACGCAAACCACGCAAACGTAAGCTGGAGAAAAGTAATGTTCCGGCGTTAGCGAGTTGTCCACAAAAACGAGGGGTTTGTACACGTGTGTATACCACCACCCCAAAGAAGCCAAATTCGGCTTTGCGTAAAGTTGCCCGTGTTCGATTGACAAATGGTTTTGAAGTCACCAGCTATATAGGTGGTGAAGGTCATAACTTGCAAGAGCACTCGGTAGTTCTGATTCGAGGTGGGCGTGTAAAAGATTTACCTGGTGTTCGCTATCATACGGTCAGAGGAAGCTTGGATACTCAAGGTGTTCAAGATCGTATGCAAGGTCGTTCTAAATACGGTACTAAAAAACCTAAATCTTAACTCTCATTTAAATAAGTTAATCAAAAATGCCACGCAGAAGAGAAGTACCGCAGCGAAAAATTTTACCAGACCCTAAATTTGGAGATCTGTTAGTAGCGAAATTTGTAAACATGTTGATGAAGCATGGAAAAAAATCAGTTGCTGAAAAAATTCTTTACCAATCTTTTGATAGTGTACAGAAGAAAAATGGACAAGAAGGTCTAGATATATTCAAAAAAGCATTAGAGAACGTTCGCCCTACTGTTGAAGTGAAATCGCGTCGTGTAGGTGGTGCAACCTATCAGGTTCCTGTCGAAGTACGATCAGTTCGTCAAACTACATTGGCAATGCGCTGGATTATAGATGCCGCAAAAAAACGTGGTGAAAAATCTATGATTAATAAATTGGCAGGAGAGTTAATCGATGCATCGGAGCAGAGAGGTGCAGCGATGAAGAAGCGCGAAGAAACATTGCGTATGGCGGAAGCGAACAAGGCTTTTTCACACTACCGTTGGTAGTGCGCGCACAAGGAAAGCAGCATGGCGCGCAAAACCCCTATTACTCGGTATCGTAATATCGGCATCATGGCGCATATTGATGCGGGTAAAACAACGACTACTGAACGCGTTCTTTTTTATACAGGCATTTCACACAAAATTGGTGAAGTCCATGACGGTGCTGCGGTTATGGATTGGATGGAACAAGAACAGGAGCGTGGAATCACAATTACTTCTGCTGCCACTACATGTTTTTGGAGTGGTATGGAAAAACAATTTGATCAACATCGAATCAATATAATTGATACACCAGGTCATGTTGATTTTACCATTGAAGTTGAACGTTCTTTGCGTGTGTTGGATGGCGCCTGTGCTGTATTTTGTGCAGTAGGTGGAGTTGAGCCGCAGTCTGAAACCGTATGGCGACAAGCAAATAAATATCATGTACCACGCATGGCATTTGTTAACAAAATGGATCGTGCAGGTGCAAATTTTTTGCGTGTGGTTGAACAAATTAGAGAACGATTAGGTTCACAAGCTGTACCAATTCAATTACCTATAGGTGCAGAAGAAAATTTTAAGGGTGTAGTTGATCTAATCAAGATGAAAGCGATTTATTGGAATGAGGTTGATCTAGGTACTACATTTGAAGAGAAAGAAATTCCTGAAGAAATGCAAGCAGAGTGCCAGAAATGGCGTGAAGATATGGTAGAAGCTGCAGCTGAATCATCTGAAGAGATTATGGAGAAATATCTAAACCATGGAACATTGTCAGAAGAAGAGATCCGCAAAGGGTTACGTTTGCGTACTTTGGCAAATGAAATTGTTCCTGCTTTGTGCGGTTCTGCTTTTAAGAATAAAGGTGTACAGGCAATGTTAGATGCAGTGATTGAATACATGCCTTCACCCACTGATGTTCCATCTATACAAGGTACTTTAAACGACAAGGATGAAACCGTTAGTGAGCGCAAATCATCAGATGATGAGCCATTTGCAGCGTTGGCATTTAAAATTGCAACAGACCCTTACGTTGGTACGCTGACGTTTTTTCGTGTTTATTCTGGTGTGTTGAGTTCTGGTGATACAGTTTATAACCCAATAAAAGATAAAAAAGAACGTGTGGGCAGAATTTTGCAAATGCATTCTAATTCTCGTGAAGAAATTAAAGAAGTACGTGCAGGTGATATTGCTGCAGCAGTTGGGTTAAAAGATGTAACTACGGGTGAAACACTGTGTGATTTAAAAAATGTAATTACATTAGAAAAAATGGAATTTCCAGAGCCTGTTATTTCAGTTGCGGTTGAACCTAAGACAAAATCGGATCAAGAAAAAATGGGTGTGGCTTTGCAAAAACTTGCACAAGAAGACCCTTCTTTTAGGGTGCAAACAGATGAGGACTCAGGGCAAACAATAATCTCAGGAATGGGGGAGTTGCATCTCGATATCATCGTTGATCGCATGAAGCGTGAGTTTAACGTTGAAGCTAATGTAGGTGCTCCGCAAGTATCTTATCGTGAAACCATTCAAAACAAAATTGAACACGAAAGTAAGTTTGTACGCCAATCAGGTGGACGTGGTCAATACGGTCATGTGTTTTTGAGAATTGAACCGCAAAAGCCTGGAACAGGATTTGAGTTTGCCAATGAGATTGTAGGCGGGGTAGTGCCACGTGAATACATTCCTGCTGTTGAGAAAGGTGTAAAAGAGGCCATGGATAATGGTGTGATTGCTGGTTATCCGGTTGTAGATGTAAAAGTCACCTTATACGACGGTTCATATCATGATGTAGATTCTTCTGAAATGGCATTTAAAATAGCGGGGTCCATGGGTTTTCGTGATGGGGTGAAACAGGCAAATCCAATATTATTAGAGCCTATTATGAAAGTTGAAGTAGTGACACCTGAAGAGTATATGGGTGATGTCGTAGGAGATTTGAATAGGCGCCGTGGAATGGTGGGCGGTATGGAGGATAGTCCTTCAGGAAAAATAATACGCTCTGAAGTTCCACTAGCAGAGATGTTTGGTTATGCAACGGACTTGCGTTCCGCAACACAGGGGCGAGCTACTTATTCAATGGAATTTGATAAATATAAAGAAGTGCCTGGAAATCTTTCAGACGCAATTGTTAAGAAAAATTCGTAAATATAAATAAAAGTATTTGTTATTAAAGATATTTGTGAGGTAGAAACCGATGTCCAAAGAGAAATTTGAGCGTACGAAGCCACATGTAAATGTAGGCACGATTGGTCACGTAGACCATGGGAAGACGACCTTAACGGCGGCGTTAACGAAAGTGATGGGCGAGACTCATGGGGGAGAGTTTAAGGCCTATGATCAGATTGACAATGCTCCTGAAGAGCGCGAGCGCGGCATCACCATCGCGACGGCCCACGTAGAATACGAAAGTCCGAATCGTCACTATGCCCACGTAGACTGTCCGGGGCACGCCGACTACGTCAAAAACATGATCACCGGTGCCGCCCAAATGGACGGCGCGATTCTTGTGGTCAGTGCCGCAGACGGTCCCATGCCGCAAACCCGAGAACACATATTATTGGCCAGACAAGTAGGCGTACCCTACATTCTGGTATACATGAACAAAGCCGACCAAGTGGACGATGCGGAGTTGCTGGAACTGGTTGAAATGGAAGTCCGCGACCTGCTATCCACCTACGAATTTCCAGGGGATGACACCCCGATCGTGACCGGATCAGCGCTAAAAGCCCTCGAAGGCGATACCTCCGACATCGGGATTCCTTCGATTGTTAAACTGGTCGAAGAAATGGACGCCTTTATACCCGAGCCCGAGCGCGCCATTGATGGCGATTTCATCATGCCCGTAGAAGACGTTTTCTCCATCTCGGGTCGAGGCACCGTAGTGACCGGCAGAGTAGAACGCGGCATCGTCAAAGTAGGCGATGAGATTGAAATTGTGGGCATCAAAGACACCATCACCACCACCTGTACGGGTGTAGAAATGTTTCGCAAACTGCTCGATCAAGGACAGGCGGGCGACAACGTAGGCGTACTGCTTCGCGGCACCAAGCGAGACGAAGTAGAGCGTGGGCAAGTACTATGCAAGCCTGGCAGCATTACCCCGCATACCAAATTTGAAGCCGAAGTATACATTCTGAGCAAAGAAGAAGGGGGGCGACATACGCCATTCTTCAATGGCTATCGTCCACAGTTTTACTTTAGGACGACCGATGTGACGGGTGCGGTGGATTTACCGGAAGGCACCGAAATGGTGATGCCGGGCGATAACGTCAAGATGGTGGTATCCATGATTGCACCGATTGCGATGGAAGAAGGCTTACGCTTTGCGATTCGCGAAGGTGGTCGTACGGTAGGTGCTGGTGTGGTATCTAAAATTATCGAGTAACGATATAGTTAAATAATTTAGAGAGAGAAACTATGACAGCCGGACAAACCATTAGAATACGCTTAAAGGCGTTCGACCATCGATTAATTGACCGCTCGGCCAGTGAAATTGTGGAGACAGCAAAACGTACGGGTGCAAGGGTAAGAGGACCTATTCCTTTACCTACAAAAAAAGAACGATTTACCGTGCTGATCTCTCCTCATGTGGATAAGAATGCTCGAGATCAGTATGAAATTCGTACACATAAGCGCATCATGGATATCGTTGAGCCTACAGATAAAACTGTGGATGCATTGATGAAATTGGACTTGGCTGCAGGTGTCGATGTCCAAATTAAATTGAATTAGTCTGAACAAGTAAATATTAAGATATATTTAGGGATATTTTTTATAATTCATTGAAGAAAATGGTTTTCTAAGACTCTGATTTTTGGGATAATGCACGGCTTTCTGCGGCCCGGCCTGAGGAAACTCATGCCGGGCCGTGGTTATCCGGCTACATAAAAAATCTCAGTTTTTTCAACGTAGATATATTGATATGTCATTAGGTTTAATTGGAAAAAAAGTTGGAATGACGCGTGTCTTTAATGAGGCAGGCGTATCTGTGCCAGTAACGGTATTGCATGTACCTGCAAATCGTATATCTCAAATACGCGAGCCTGAGGTTGATGGATATAGAGCGATTCAAGTTACTTATGGTGAAAAGAAAGCATCACGAATAAATAAACCTATGTCTGGGCATTATGCAAAGTCTGGCGTATTGGCTGGAAGAGGATTAAGAGAATTTAGACTGGAAGGGCATCAACAGGGAGATTTGAAAGTTGGCTCAGAAATTAATGCAGATTTATTTTCTGTAGGGCAAAAAGTTTCGGTAACAGGAATTTCAAAAGGTAAGGGTTTTGCTGGTCCGGTAAAACGACACAACTTTGGTATGCAGGATGCGACGCATGGAAATTCAATTTCGCATAGAGCACATGGCTCAACTGGCCAGTGTCAGGACCCGGGTCGTGTATTTAAAGGTAAAAAAATGGCTGGGCAAATGGGTAATGTAAAAGTTACTACTAAAAATTTAGAAGTTGTGCAAATTGATGCTAATAAAGATTTATTACTTATTAAAGGTGCTATACCCGGCGCACCAGGTGGTGATGTTGTGGTTCACCCTATCAATCCAAATGAAGTAAATATGCCGTCTGACAATTCTGTAGATAGTGTTACAGAAGAAGAACAAGCAGCTGAAAGTTCTGAAGAGTAAAAATGAAATTAACCATTGCCAATAATAAAGAAACTGTGACTGTGTCAGACGATGTGTTTGCGTGTGAATATAACGAGTCTCTTGTGCATCAGGCAGTAACAGCATATTTGGCAGGTGGACGTGCTGGTACAAAGGCAAATAAAAGCCGTAGCGATGTTAGAGGCGGTGGAGCTAAACCGTGGCGTCAAAAAGGAACAGGTCGTGCGCGTGCTGGAACCTCGAGTAGTCCTATTTGGCGTTCTGGTGGAGTAACCTTTGCGGCTAGGCCACGAAACTATAAACAGAAGCTAAATAAGAAAATGGTACGTGCAGCTTACGCAAGTATGTTTTCTGAATTGGCGCGACAAGAACGTCTGCATGTTGTCGAAGAATTTTCAGTTACTGAACCAAAGACCAAACAAGCATTAGATCACCTCAAAAAATTATCTCTCACCTCAGCATTAGTAATCACAGAAGAAGCAGATAAAAACTTATATCTGTCAGTGCGCAATCTTCCTTATGTAGATGTAACAGAAGTTGGTGGCTTGGATCCTGTAAGTCTTCTTAAGTATGAAAATGTAGTGGTAACTAAAGATGCGCTACAAGCAATTGAGGAGTGGTTGCAATGAACCAAGAACGCATCATGACTGTGTTATTAGGGCCGCATGTATCGGAAAAAACAGCATTGAGTGCTGATAAAAATAATCAGCATGTATTTCGTGTATTGCCGAGTGCTAAAAAAATTGAAATTAAACAGGCTGTAGAAAAATTATTTGAAGTAAAAGTTGCTGCTGTGAACACTATAAATATGAAAGGTAAGAAAAAGCGTTTTGGCGCGCGACATGGGAAACGCTCAGATTGGAAAAAAGCGATTGTTACTTTAGAGCAAGGTCATGACATTGATTTTGGTGGGTTTGAATAATAAGAGATTTTCGTTATGACACTAGCAAAAGCAAAACCTACTTCACCTGGACGTCGCTTCGTTGTTCAAGTAACAACACCTGGTCTTTATAAAGGTGGGCCTTATAAGCCTCTTTTGGATGATAAAAGTAAATCAGGTGGACGGAATAATGGTGGTCGAATTACTACGCGACATCGTGGTGGTGGGCATAAGCAGCGTTATCGCATTATAGACTTTAAGCGTGATAAAGATGATATCAGTGCACAAGTAGAAAGAATTGAATATGACCCAAATCGCAGTGCAAACATTGCACTTTTGAAATATGTAGATGGCGAGCGTCGATATATTATTGCGCCAAAGGGTTTGCGTCCAAATGACCAAGTGAGTTCAGGTATGCAAGCTCCTATTAAAGTCGGTAACGCATTGCCACTCAGGAATATACCGGTAGGTTCAGTTGTGCATTGTATTGAAATGAAGCCAGGCAAAGGTGCGCAAATGGGCAGAAGTGCAGGTGCAGCAATTCAGATTGTTGCCAGAGAGGGAAGCTATGCAACCTTGCGATTGCGTTCTGGAGAAATTCGTAAAGTGTTATCTGAATGCAGGGCAACAATTGGCGAAGTGGGCAATGCAGAACATAATCTTCGCAAGCTAGGAAAAGCTGGTGCAAAACGTTGGCGTGGAGTTCGACCAACGGTTAGAGGTGTAGCGATGAATCCTGTTGATCACCCACATGGTGGTGGCGAAGGGCGTACTTCTGGTGGGCGTCATCCTGTTTCACCATGGGCGATGCCTACAAAAGGTTATAAGACAAGAAAAAACAAACGTACAGATCGACTGATCGTTAGACGTAGAAACAAGAAGTAATCGTTAATTTAATTTTAGAGGTTAATGCATGCCAAGATCGTTAAGTAAAGGCCCGTATGTAGATCATCACTTAATTAAAAAAGTGGATCAGGCAGTGGCCAACAATGATCGCAAACCAATTAAGACATGGTCACGTCGATCATTGGTAATTCCAGATATGGTAGGTCTTACTATTGCGGTGCATAACGGTCGTCAACATGTACCAGTGTTGATTAATGAAAATATGGTAGGCCATAAGCTTGGTGAGTTTGCTATAACAAGAACTTTTAAAGGCCATTCTGGAGATCGTAAGGCGAAATAATTATGGAAGTTTCAGCAAAGCTTACTTTTATACGAATAACACCACAGAAAGCGCGTCTTGTGGCAGACCAGGTGCGTGGTAAATCTGTAGACCGTGCTTTGGAAATTTTATCGTTCAGTCCAAAAAAAGCTGCACGAATTATTAAAAAGGTGCTCGAGTCTGCTATTGCAAATGCTGAGCATAATGAAGGTGCGGATATCGATGAACTAAAAGTTTCAAAAATATTTGTTGATGACGGTCCAACGCATCGCCGTTTCCAGGCACGTGCAAAAGGCCGTGCTGCAAAGATTTTAAAACGTACAAGTCATATTACTGTTGAAGTGAGTGATAGTTAGAAAATACTAATTTGAGATATTTTATGTGCAAGACCGCTACAACATCATTTTTAAACAAGGCTAGGTGCTAGGTCATGGGACAAAAAGTACATCCAACAGGAATGCGTTTAGGGATATCTACGGATTGGACATCCAAATGGTATGCTGACGGGCGTGATTATGCAGAATTTCTCAGCAGTGATCTTGAGATTCGTGATTATTTAAAGCGCAAACTTTCACAAGCTTCTGTAAGTCGCATACAAATAAATCGCCCTGCACGTGCAGCGTTTATCACTATCCATACAGCTCGACCTGGAATAGTTATTGGTAAGAAGGGTGAAGATATTGAGGCATTACGTCATGAAGTTGCGCGACGCACTGGTCTTAGTGTGAATAATGTAAAAATCAATATCGAAGAAATTCGCAAGCCTGAAATTGATGCGCAGCTTGTTGCAGAAAGTATTGCGCAACAATTAGAACGACGCATTATGTTTCGTCGTGCCATGAAAAGAGCAGTTAGTAATGCGATGCGATTAGGTGCTTTGGGTGTAAAAGTTAATGTTGGTGGCCGTTTAAATGGTGCGGAGATCGCGCGCAGTGAATGGTATCGTGAAGGCCGAGTACCATTGCATACTTTAAGAGCGAACATTGATTATGGATTTGCTGAGGCTAAAACAACTTATGGAATTATTGGAATAAAAACCTGGATTTATAAAGGTGATGTATTTGATCTGCATGCAAAAGATCAAGAAGAAGTTGTAGACCAGCCAAAATCTCGGGTAAGCACAAAAAATTGAATTTATAAGTAGTAAAGATGTTACAACCGAAACGCACAAAATTTCGCAAGCAACAGAAAGGCCGTAATCGTGGTTTAGCACAAAACGGTAATAAAGTTAGCTTCGGTGAATATGGTTTAAAAGCAGTATCAAGAGGACGTATTACAGCAAGACAAATTGAAGCTGCACGTCGAGCTATGACGCGTCATGTAAAACGAGGCGGAAAAATTTGGATTCGAATCTTTCCTGATGTGCCAGTAACGAAGAAACCATTAGAAGTTAGACAAGGCAAAGGCAAAGGTAACGTTGAATATTGGGTGGCAAAAATTCAACCAGGGAAAATGCTATATGAGATGGAAGGTGTTGATGAGGAGGTTGCTCGTGAAGCATTCCGTTTGGCTGATGCTAAATTACCACTTAAAACAGTTTTTGTTTCACGCACAGTAATGTAAAACGATGAAAATAGAAGAATTACGTAAAAAGACATCTGAAGAGCTAAATAACGAGCTTTTGGATCTACGTAAAGAACAATTTAATTTACGTATGCAACGTGGTGTTGGGCAAGCGACTCGAGTTCACCAGTTTAAGCTGAATCGAAAAAATATTGCACGCGTAAAAACAATTATGAATGAAAAAAAATCAGCAGAGAAAGTATCGTAATTATGCAAGATATTAGTAATACAGAGATGTTAGCAGAGGTATTGGATGTCTGAAGAACAGAAAAAGGTTCGTACACTGCAAGGAATGGTGGTTAGTGACAAGATGAATAAAACAATAACTGTCTTGTTAGAGCGCCAAGTAAAACATCCTTTGTATAAAAAATATATTAAACGTTCAACGAAATTACATGTACATGATGAAAATAACGAATGCTCAATAGGTGACAAGGTTTCGATTAAGGAATGCCGTCCTTATTCAAAAACTAAATCGTGGCAGCTTGTTGAAGTAATTGAACGTGGTTTAGAAACCTAGGTGTGATGAGGGGTAGTTATGATTCAAATGCAAACTACGCTGGAGGCAGCAGACAACAGTGGTGCACGCAAAGTGCAGTGTATCAAAGTGCTTGGTGGGTCTCATCGACGTTACGCCAGGATTGGAGACATTATTAAAGTAAGTGTTAAAGATGCGATACCGCGTGGAAAAGTAAAAAAAGGTGAAGTTTATAATGCTGTAGTAGTAAGAACTGCTCAAGGAGTGAGACGTTCTGATGGTTCGTTAATACGATTTGATAATAATGCTGCAGTTTTACTAAATACACAGTTGCAGCCTATTGGCACACGAATTTTTGGGCCTGTGACACGTGAATTACGAACCGAACGTTTTATGAAAATAATCTCGTTAGCGCCAGAGGTTTTGTAAAAAGCTTAAAACATGGCAAAAGTTATTTAATGATTGGATATTGAGTTTAAGTAAAGATGCAACGAATTCGCAGAGGTGATGATGTGATTGTAATCGCTGGCAAAGATAAGGGCCGGCGAGGTACTGTATTGAAAGTAATCGATGATGATCGCTTAGTTATAGAAAATGTAAATATGGTGAAAAAACATCAGAAGCCAAATCCCAATATGGGAATAGCGGGCGGCATCAACGAACAGGAAAATCCAATACATGCTTCTAATGTTATGCTTTTTAATCCTGTCACTGGCAAAGGTGATCGTGTTGGGTTTAAGGTCTTAGAAGACAATAAAAAAGTTCGATACTTTAAATCTAATGGCGAAGTTGTGGATGTGTAGGTAAAGAATATGGCCAGACTTCAAGAATATTATGTAAATACCGTTCGTAGTCAGCTTATGGAAAAGCTGGGCTATAAAAATATTATGCAAGTACCACGTATTGAGAAAATTACATTAAACATAGGTGCAGGTGAAGCGGTACGTGATAAAAAAGTTATCGAAAAAGTTGTTGCCGATATAGAGCAAATCGCAGGCCAGAAAGCGGTAGTAACAAAAGCAAAAAAATCAATTGCAGGTTTTAGTATCCGAGATAATTTTCCTATTGGTTGTAAAGTGACGTTACGTAAAACAAGGATGTATGAATTTTTAGATCGTTTGATCAGTATAGCCATCCCACGTATACGCGATTTTCGTGGTTTAAATTCAAAAGCATTTGATGGTCGAGGTAATTATAGTTTAGGTATTACAGAGCAGATTATATTTCCTGAAATCGATTACGATAAGATCGATGCGTTGCGTGGTATGGATATCGCAATTACAACTTCTGCAAAAACAGATGATGAAGCAAAAGCCTTATTAGAAGCTTTTAGTTTTCCATTTAAAAAATAGTGTGTACTAGGCAAAGAGAGTTATAAAGCATGGCTAAAAATTCGATGGTAGAGCGTGAGAAGAAACGTCAAAAAGTTGTGCGTCGCTGTGCAAACAAACGTACTCAGCTTAAAGCTATAGTGAAAAGCCCATCGACAAGTTATGAGGAAAAACAGGAAGCAATATTACAGTTACAAAAAATGCCAAAAAATGCTAGTCCCACAAGATTGCGTAATCGTTGTAGTTTAACGGGTCGTCCAAAAGGTTATTACCGAAAATTTGGTTTAGGGCGTAACAAATTGCGTGAAGCAGCCATGCGTGGTGATGTCCCTGGATTAGTTAAAGCGAGTTGGTAGTCAATAAGTATTGTAAGAATTAGGATTTAAATATGAGTATGAGTGATCCAATTTCTGACATGTTAACGCGTATACGTAACGGTCAGAGTGCTAGAAAAGTTACAGTTACCATGCCTTCATCGAATGTCAAAGTAGCCGTTGCAAATGTGCTAAAAGATGAAGGGTTTATTGAAGATTGTGCTGTTGATAAAGATGGATCTAAGACAAATTTATCTGTAACGCTTAAATACTATATGGGTGAACCTGTTATTTCTAAGTTACAGCGAGTGAGTAGACCTGGACTACGTATATATAAAAATGTAGATGATCTGCCAAAAGTTATTGGTGGTATGGGGGTCGCAATTGTGTCTACATCAAAAGGTGTAATGAGTGATCGTGCTGCACGTGCAGCGGGCCATGGTGGCGAAGTATTGTGTACAGTTGAATAAGTAAAAAGTTAGTAAAAGAATCAAATTATGTCTCGAGTCGCAAAACAAGCAATTGAAATTCCATCCGGTGTTGATGTGAAGCTTCAAGGACAAAACTTTAGTGTTAAAGGTCCAAATGGCGAGCTGTCTATGCAGATTCATGATGATGTTAGTGTAGAGCAGATAGATAGCCAAGTATTAGTGCAGCTTGAGCAGTCAAAGAATATTGCCATGGCTGGAACGATGCGTGCCCTAATGAATAACTTGGTTACAGGAGTGAGTAAAGGTTTTGAACGTAAATTAGAGCTTGTTGGAGTAGGTTATCGAGCTCAGGCAAAAGGCAAAATATTGAATTTGTCTTTGGGATTTTCGCACCCCGTTGATTACCCAGTGCCCGAAGGTGTAAAAATTGAAACACCAAGTCAAACAGAAGTTGTAGTTAAGGGCGCAGACAAACAAAAAGTCGGTCAAGTTGCTGCAGAAATTCGTGCATTTCGACCACCTGAGCCATATAAAGGGAAAGGTGTTAAATATGCAGAAGAAAGAATTGTGCGTAAAGAAGCGAAGAAGAAATAGTAGTTATTAAATTAATAGTTTTTTGTAGTAATGAATAAGACAAACTCAAGAATACGACGTGCACTTAAAACTCGCAAGAAGATTGCTGCGTTAAAAGTTTATCGTCTGAGTATTTATCGTACACCTAAGCACATTTATGCGCAGGTAATTGCTCCACAAGGGGGTGAAACTATCGTAAGTGCATCATCTCTAGATAAAGATGTGCGAGGAAATGTGAAATATACTGGTAACGTTGAGGCAGCAAAAGCAGTAGGAAAGGTTATTGCAGAACGGGCAAAAGAAAAAGGCGTGGAAGATGTTGCCTTTGATCGTTCAGGTTTTAAATATCATGGTCGCGTAAAAGCTTTAGCAGATGCTGCACGTGAAGCTGGATTAAAGTTTTAGTTTTTTAAAGTACTGAGGATTTTATACATGGCAACTAACGAACCTGCAAGAATATCAGACGGTCTAGAAGAGAGGCTGGTCACGGTTAATCGTGTTGCTAAGGTAGTAAAAGGTGGGCGTCAATTTGGGTTTACGGCTTTAACGGTTGTGGGTGATGGTAACGGTAAAGTTGGAGTAGGGTACGGTAAGGCGCGAGAAGTACCTTTGGCTATTCAAAAAGCTATGGAAAAAGCACGTAAAGACCTAAAACATGTACCATTAATAGATGGAACCTTGTATTACCCGGTTGTTGGTGTACATGGTGCTGCAAAAGTTTTTATGCAGCCTGCTTCAGTAGGTACTGGAATCATCGCAGGTGGTGCAATGCGCGCAGTATTCGAAGTGGTTGGTGTTAAAAATGTTTTATCAAAATGTATTGGTTCTAGAAACCCTATTAATGTTGTGCAAGCCACGATTAATGCACTAAATAATATGCAGTCACCCGAGTTAATAGCTGCAAAACGTGGTAAGACAGTTGAGGAAATATTGTCGTAACGATTGAGTGAATCTTAAATATGAGCAAGCAACTAAAAGTTACGTTAGTGAAAAGTTTAAGCGGCAGACTTGCTGCACATAAGGCATGTGCACGAGGCTTGGGAATACGCCGAATTCATAACCCGGTGACAGTAATGGATACACCGGAAAACCGTGGCATGATAAATAAAATTAGTTACATGCTAGATGTTGAAGAAGTTTAATTTTAAAAGAATAGAAAGATGAATTTAAATAACCTAAAACCCGCAGCAGGAAGTCGTCCCGAGCGTAGACGTGTGGGCCGTGGTATTGGTTCCGGTTTTGGTAAAACCTGTGGTCGGGGTCATAAAGGTCAGCACTCTCGTAAAGGCGGTTACCATAAAGTTGGTTTTGAAGGTGGTCAAATGCCATTGCAAAGACGCTTGCCTAAAGTTGGTTTTCGTTCACGTAAGTCTGCATTAACTGCTGAGTTAAGATTGCATGAATTAACAATTGCTGAAGGTGATGTTGTAGATATTGATGCCTTAAAGGATGCCAAACTGGTTCCTGCAACAGTGAAGAAAGTAAAAGTAATTCAATCAGGGAAAATTGAAACTGCTGTCAAAACAAAAGGCTTACAGTTTACAGCTGGTGCCAGAAAAGCTGTTGAAGCAGCTGGAGGAACAATAGAAGACTAATGGCTAGATCTAGTGCAAACGCTGTTGGTTCACTTGCCGGACTAGGGCAAGTAAGCGAGTTACGCAAACGTCTTTTGTTTGTGTTAGTGGCTTTGATTGTGTATCGCATAGGCACTTATATACCTGTGCCGGGAATTGATCCTGCTGCGATGGCACGTTTTTTTGAGCAACAAAGTAGCACAATTCTTGGAATGTTTAATATGTTTTCAGGTGGTGCTTTGCAGCGTTTGAGTATTTTGGCCTTAGGCATCATGCCATATATCTCTGCATCAATTATAATGCAGTTAATGAGTGCAGTAGTTCCTTCTTTAAAAGAGCTTAAGAAAGAAGGTGAAGCAGGTAGACGTAAAATAACGCAGTACACACGTTACGGAACGGTCTTCCTGGCGACATTCCAAGCCATTGGGGTTTCAATTGCATTGCAAAATCAGCAAGTGGCGCTTACCCCTGGAATAGGATTTATATTTACTGCAACAGTGAGTCTTGTTACAGGCACTATGTTTTTGATGTGGTTAGGTGAGCAAATTACTGAGCGAGGTATTGGTAATGGTATTTCAATCATTATCTTTGCCGGTATTGTTGCTGGTTTACCTGCTGCAATAGGTGGAACACTTGATTTGGTCTCACAGGGTGCCATGGGAGAGGGTTTTGCAATGTTGCTATTTATTGTGGCCATTGCTGTAACCGCATTTGTTATTTTTGTAGAACGAGCGCAACGGCGTATTACGGTTAATTATGCAAGGCGTCAGCAAGGCAGGAAAATGTATGCAGCGCAATCTACTCATCTACCGCTTAAATTAAACATGTCGGGCGTGATTCCACCCATCTTTGCATCAAGTATTATTTTATTCCCGGCTACATTGCTGCAATGGTCTAGCAGTTCTACGGGAAGTTTTTCATGGTTGCAAAATATAGCCACGGCAATTTCACCTGGTCAGCCTTTGTATGTAATGTTGTATGCAATGGCAATTGTATTCTTT
The DNA here is from genome assembly GCA_965223115.1 of Gammaproteobacteria bacterium. Classification (GTDB taxonomy): domain Bacteria; phylum Pseudomonadota; class Gammaproteobacteria; order UBA4575; family UBA4575; genus CBDCUI01. Next base: position 1,519,750 of record OZ244982.1, on the reverse strand, counting down.
TGTTTCTTTTATACAGCGATCGTATTTGATTCACGCGAAACTGCTGATAACTTAAAAAAATCTGGTGCATTTATTCCTGGTATTCGTCCTGGAGAACAAACGGCTCGTTATATTGATTCTGTTTTAACACGTCTAACGGCTGTAGGTGCTATATATATAACACTGGTATGTTTATTACCTGAATTTCTTATTTTGAAATTTGGAGTACCATTTTATTTTGGTGGTACATCTTTATTAATTATTGTCGTAGTAGTAATGGATTTTATGTCTCAGGTACAGGCGCATTTGATGTCACATCAATATGAAGGATTAATGAAGAAAGCAAACTTGAAAGGCTATGGTCGATCAGGATCGGTGCGTTAAGAGGGTATAAAATGAAAGTACGAGCATCAGTAAAGAAAATGTGTAGGAACTGCAAAGTGGTTCGTCGAAATAGAGTTGTTCGTGTTATTTGTAAAGACCCTAGACATAAACAACGACAAGGCTAAAAAAGGTTTTGAATATGGTTGCATTAATGAGGATTATATAAGTGGCACGTATTGCAGGAATAAATGTACCCGTGCATAAACATGCAGTAATTGCATTAACATCTATCTATGGGATAGGTAAAAGCACTTCACAAAAAATTTGTGAATCTGCTGGCATTGCTCCTAGTGCAAAAGTTAAAGATTTAAGTGAAGAAGAAGTAGGTCGCTTGCGTACTGAAGTTGGCAAATATCGTGTAGAGGGTGATCTGCGTCGTGAAATTACGGTAAATATTAAACGTCTTATGGATCTAGGTACATATCGAGGTATTCGTCATCGTCGTGGATTGCCATTACGTGGTCAACGAACACGTACTAATGCACGGACACGTAAAGGGCCAAGAAGACCCATTAAGCGTTAAAAGCAGATAAATAATTTTTAAGTACTGAAATAGTTATGGCTAAAACTCCAACTCGCACACGTAAAAAAGTAAAACGTATTGTTACTGATGGTGTGGCACATATACATGCTTCATTTAACAATACAATAATTACTATCACAGATCGTCAAGGCAATGCACTGTCTTGGGCTACATCTGGTGGTTCAGGTTTTCGCGGTTCACGAAAAAGCACCCCGTTTGCTGCACAAACTGCAGCAGAGCGTGCAGGGCAAGCTGCTTTAGAATATGGACTAAAAAACTTAGAAGTTAAAGTTAAGGGCCCGGGGCCAGGTCGAGAATCAGCAGTACGAGCTTTGAATGCAGTTGGATATAAAATTACTAACATCAATGACGTCACACCGATTCCTCATAATGGTTGTCGTCCACCCAAGCGTCGTAGAGTGTAGAGGAGAAATATTATGGCGCGTTATTTAGGACCAAAATGTAAGTTAAGTCGCCGTGAAGGCACGGATTTAATGTTGAAAGGTCGTGCAAGACCTTTGGATTCAAAATGTAAAATCGATAAACAACCTGGCCAACATGGTGATAAACGTGGCCGTGCATCTAACTATGGTATGCAATTACGTGAGAAGCAAAAGTTGCGACGCATTTATGGTGTTTTAGAACGTCAATTTAGAAATTATTATAAGAAAGCTTCCTTAATTAAAGGCTCAACAGGTGAAAATCTATTAAAGCTACTAGAGTGTAGGTTAGATAATGTTGCTTATCGCATGGGGTTTGGTGTGACACGGGCAGAGTGTCGTCAGCTTGTTAGTCATAAAGCTATTATGGTTAACGATATTGTAGTCAATATTCCTTCATATCAAGTTTCACCCGATGATGTTATTACTGTAAGAGAAAAATCGAAAAAGCAGTTGCGTATTCAAGATGCGCTAAATGCAGCAGAACAGATTGGATTGCCGGATTGGGTAGAGGTAGATGTTAAAAAAATGCAGGGTAAGTTTAAATCAGTGCCTGAGCGTGGTGATTTACCACCTGATATAAATGAATCGCTGGTAGTTGAGTTGTATTCTAAGTAATAGGTATTTGTAAAAGAGGTTATAGATGGTCGCAAATGAGTTACTAAAGCCAAGAGTTGTTGATGTCCAGTTGGCTGACGAATGTCATGCTAAAGTTGTACTAGAGCCATTAGAACGAGGTTTTGGGCATACGCTTGGTAATGCGTTACGTCGTATTCTTTTGTCATCAATTCCTGGATATGCAGTCGTTGAGGCACAAATAGATGGTGTATTACATGAATACACAGCAATTGAAGGTGTGCAAGAAGATGTCGTAGATATATTACTGAATCTAAAGGGTATTGCGATTGTAATGCATAATAAAACAGAAGCGATGCTAACTTTGCATAAAACAGGTCCTGGTGTTGCAACAGCTGGAGATATAGAAACAGACCATGATGTTGAAATTATTAATAAAGATCATGTTATTGCACATTTAACTGAGCAGGGATCACTTAGTATGACATTGAAGGTTGCTAAGGGGCGTGGATATCAACCTGCTGCACAGCGTCGTAGCGAAGATGATCGGGCGATTGGGTCATTACTTTTAGATGCGAGTTTTAGCCCTGTTCGTCGAGTAGCGTATTCGGTTGAAAGTGCTCGTGTTGAACAGCGTACAGACTTGGATAAATTAATTGTAGATTTAGAGACCAATGGAACTGTTGATCCAGAGGAAACTATTCGTAAAGCAGCAGGTGTTTTACAGCAACAATTATCTGTTTTTGTAGATTTACAAGGTGATGAGCAAGTCGAACCTGATAAGACTGAAACAGAAATAGATCCAATTTTAGTACGGCCTGTTGATGATTTAGAATTGACTGTACGCTCTGCTAACTGCTTAAAGGCGGAAAATATTTACTATATTGGTGATTTAATTCAGCGTACAGAAGTGGAGTTACTTAAGACACCAAATCTTGGGAAAAAGTCTTTGACAGAAATAAAAGATGTACTAGGTACACATGGTTTATCATTGGGAATGAGGTTAGAAAATTGGCCTCCAGCAAATTTGCGTGAAGATCGCAAAGTCATGATTTAAATTTTTAAATAGTATTTAGAGAAAGAAAATGAGACACCGTCATTCAGGACGCCAGTTAAATAGAAATAGCCCTCATCGCAAAGCGATGATGAGTAATATGGCGACATCCTTATTTTCACATGAAGTGATACGTACTACCTTACCAAAAGCCAAGGAGTTACGGCGTTATGCAGAACCTCTGATTACTTTGGCAAAACAAGATAGCGTAGCACGTCGTCGTCAAGCTTTTTCAAAATTACGTGATAAGAACAGCGTTGGAAAATTATTTTCTGAACTTGGTCCACGTTATAAAGAACGACCAGGAGGTTATACACGAATTCTAAAATGTGGATTCCGCCCTGGTGATAATGCTCCAATGGCTTTGGTTGAGTTAGTAGATCGACCTATAGAAGAAGAATCTTGATTACTTAATTTTGATAAGTAAAAACATACATAAAGCCAGGTATAGCCTGGCTTTTTTATTTGTACAATATCTTTCTTTATAAAGCTATTTGTTTAATGATGCGACCTATTGTACTGGCTACAGACTATGGCGTAACGGGCTCATATGTAGGGCAGGTGAAGGCGGCTATACATAGAGTAGCGAGTGATATAAAAATTATCGATCTTGTCCATGATTTGCCAACTTTCAATCCCAAGGCGTCAGCCTATTTATTAGCAAGTTACTTAGACTCTATTCCTAGAGATTCTATTATTGTAGCAGTAGTTGATCCAGGAGTAGGTACAGAACGTGAGCCAATTATGATACAGGCAGGAGAACTAACTCTTATTGGCCCTAATAATGGTCTCTTATCACAAGCAGCTCAAAAAAATACTGGTTTTGAGTTATGTGAAATTATTTTAGAAAAAAGCCCAAGTTCTAAGACTTTTCATGGGCGCGACATTTTTGCTCCTACGGCTGCAAAATTAGCAGCTAATTCTAATTTTAAGTTAGCACCTATGCCAACAGAAAAGTTAGTAGGTTTAGTTTGGTCAGATGCACTTTTTGAAATAATATATATTGATCATTACGGTAATGCAGTTACAGGTATTACAAGCGAACAGATTACTACTAATCATGTAATTACTATAAATGACAATAAGATTGTATATGCAGAAACTTTTGGCTCTGTAAAACCAGGTCAATGTTTCTGGTATTACAATTCTAATAAATTAGTAGAAATTGCAGTCCGTGAAGCATCTGCTGCAGAAGTTATTCAATTAACTATAGGCACAAAGATAGATTTTTCGTAAACAAATTATTAGGCTGTTTTTTCTGCAGAAACATTGCTTGTTTCTAGCAATGGTTTTAGATATTGGCCAGTAAACGAAGATTTGTATTTTGCTACTTCTTCAGGTGTGCCTATAGCAACAACTTCACCACCTCTATTGCCACCTTCAGGGCCTAAGTCAATAATCCAATCTGCTGTTTTTATAATATCAAGATTATGCTCAATTACGATTATAGTGTTACCTTGGTCTCGTAAATGATGTAGAACTTTTAAAAGCTGGTCTACGTCATGAAAGTGTAATCCAGTGGAAGGTTCATCTAATATATAAAGAGTTTTTCCAGTACTACGTTTGGATAATTCACGTGAAAGTTTTACACGTTGTGCTTCGCCACCAGATAATGTTGTCGCACTTTGTCCTAATGTAATATATGTTAATCCAACGTCGACGAGAGTTTGTAATTTTCGCTTAACAATTGGGACAGCATCAAAAAATACAAGCGCATCTTCCACTGTCATTTGTAACACTTCGTGAATATTTTTTTCTTTGTAACGAATTTCTAGTGTTTCACGATTGTAACGTTTCCCTTGGCATATGTCGCAAGGTACATAAACATCAGGCAAAAAATGCATTTCTACTTTAATGACACCATCACCTTGGCAAGCTTCACAGCGACCACCTTTAACATTGAAACTAAATCTACCGGGTGCATAACCGCGTGATCTCGCTTCTTGGGTATTGGCAAACAGCTCGCGTATAGGTGTAAACAAACCTGTGTAGGTTGCAGGATTTGATCTTGGTGTACGCCCAATAGGGCTCTGGTCAATATCAATAACTTTGTCGATCTTGTTTAAGCCATTGATTTCATTAGACTCTGCAGGAAGAATTCCTGAGCCATGTAGATAGCGCATACAATGTTTATAAAGTGTGTCATTAATGAGGGTAGATTTTCCTGAACCAGAAACACCTGTGACGACAGTAAACAACCCAAGTGGTATTTCTACTGTTATATTCTTGAGATTATTTCCGCGTGCTTTGTGAATGATTAGCGTTTCATTTTTTTGTGGAGGGTTACGAAAATCAGGAATATTAATTACACGTTTAGATGACAGATATTTTCCTGTTAAAGATGCAGAGTTATTTTCAATTTCTGAAGGTGTGCCTTGTGCTACAACTTTACCGCCATGTACACCAGCTCCTGGGCCCATGTCAACAACATGATCAGCACTTCGTATAGCTTCTTCATCATGTTCAACAACAATTACAGTATTGCCTAAATCCCTTAAATAAGTTAGCGTGTTTAATAAGCGTTGATTATCGCGTTGATGCAAACCAATTGATGGTTCATCTAAAATATACATTACTCCAACCAAACCGGAACCAATCTGGCTTGCCAAACGAATGCGCTGTGCCTCACCTCCAGAAAGCGTATCGGCACTACGATCAAGTGTTAAGTAATCCAGGCCAACATTAACTAAAAACTTTAGTCTTTCATTTATTTCATTAATAATTTTTTCTCCAACTGCTGCTAGATATCCGCGTAGCTTCAGTTTTTTAAAAAAATCTAATGTTTCCTCAGTAGGCCATGATGTAATAGCAGGTAAGTTAATATTCTGTATATAAACATGTCTCGCTTCAGTATTTAAACGTTCACCATTGCATTCTTGACATGTTTGAGTTGTAAGATATTTACTAAGCTCTTCGCGTACTGCGCTAGATTCTGTTTCGTGAAAGCGACGGTCCATATTAGGAATAATGCCCTCAAAGCTATGCCAACGTTTATATATCTTGCCTTTATCATTAGTATATTTAAATTGGATTTCTTCATCTTCGCTTCCATACATAATAATGTCTTGTATTTCTTCATCTAATTCGTTGTAGGGTGATTCAATATCAAACTCGTAATGATCAGCAAGAGATTGGATTAAATTGAAATAGTATGCATTGCGTCGATCCCACCCTCGAACAGCTCCGCCGGCTAAACTAATTTCATCGTTGATGACAACTAATTCTGGATCAAAGAATTGTTCGATTCCTAAGCCATCGCATTCTTTGCAAGCACCAACTGGGTTATTAAATGAGAAAAGTCTTGGCTCAAGTTCATTTAGGCTATAACCACATTTTGGGCAAGCAAATTTTGCTGAAAAAGTAATTTCAGCTTCCTGTGGATCATCCATCGACCGGATAATAGCGATATCATCTGCAAGTTTTAAAGCAGTTTCAAAGGATTCTGTTAAACGCAATTTTAAATCTTCTTTAACTTTGAAGCGGTCGACAACAACCTCAATGGTGTGTTTACGGCGTAAATCTAGCTTTGGTGGTGAATCGAGTTCATAGATTTCACCATCGATACGAGCACGTAGAAAACCCTGCGCTTGTAATTTAGCTAATAACTGTACATGTTCACCTTTACGGTTTTGTACAATAGGCGCTAGAAGCATCATTTTTTTACCTTTTTCAAGCGACAACACCTTATCAACCATTTGACTGATAGTTTGAGCATGCAGATCTATTTTATGTGTTGGACAGCGTGGCGTGCCGGCACGAGCGAATAATAAGCGTAAATAATCATAAATTTCGGTTATGGTGCCTACTGTTGAGCGAGGGTTGTGTGAGGTGGCCTTTTGTTCAATAGATATCGAGGGAGATAGGCCATCTATACTATCGATATCTGGTTTTTCCATGCGCGCAAGGAATTGACGTGCGTAAGCCGATAGTGATTCCACATAACGACGTTGTCCTTCTGCGAAAATGGTATCGAATGCAAGTGATGATTTGCCTGATCCAGATAAACCAGTGATTACAATTAGTCTGTCTCTGGGCAGATCTATATTAATATTCTGCAAGTTATGTGTCCGTGCACCTCGAATGCTTATTTTTTTCATGCTAGCAATACCATTCAAACAAACTTGTTAATATACGTGCTTTAGCACCACAAATGCAAAATCTATAGTCTCTAGTTTAACGCTATACTAAATAAGCACACGGATATGTAGCAGTATTGGGTTATCATGGATGCAGTTAGTAAATACTTAAGTATATTGTGAAACAATGGATGTAATAAAATTAAAAAATATTAGTTTAATTTTACCCACTTTAGTCGCATTTTTTTTCTTGTCATCAAGAGGTATTAGTGTATCTGCAATATATGTACTATGCTTAATTGGATTATTATTAGTTTTGTTTTCTAAACAGAGTGTCTTTAATGCTAAAGAAACTACTAATAGTTGGAAACTTGTTTTAGTACTTATATTCGTTATTTTATTTGTATCTGTATTTTTTTATCTAATTTCAGGAACAGCTTTATCTTATTTTGAGTCTCCATATTCAATTATATGGACAATGATTCCATTTTTAATTTTTTATCGTGTTTTTGACAAGGAAGAATCACTTATATACACAATAATCTTATTGTTTATAACGTCTGGAATTATTTCCTATTGGCTTGGAGGGCAAGAAGAATATGGGGCTAGAGTGATTTCATCTCGTTATTTTAAATTATTATATTTTGCACCTTTGTTGGTAGTGTTTAAATGGATGGAGATAAACTGGAAAGCATATTTAACTATCTCTTCTTTAGGTGTAATTGGCACGTTGTTAGTTATTGTAGTGAGCAATTATTACTATGATATTGCCGATGGAGGTATGCTTGATAAATTTATGTTTCAAATACCAGTATCGGGTAATACCAATCCAATTTTTTATGGACTTATCTCCCTTTGTTTGGCAATGCCGGCTTTATTAATGATGGGCTTTAAGATTTTGAAAACGAGATATATATTTTTGTTGGGTACTGTTTTTGCTATCGGTTTATTAAGTGTACTCATGTCAGGCTCAAGAGGTGTTTGGTTGACATTATTTATTCTGTTATTTGTTTATTTTTCTTTGTATTTATTTAAAGAGAGAGTAAAGAGGACAAATAAAGTATTGCTTGTAATGGCAACTTTAGCTCTAGGATTTACGTTTTTAAGTTCTGATATTGCACAATTAAGAATATCACAGGCTTTTTCAGATATTAAAGCATATGATATAAATACAAGTGCTCAGGACGAGATATTTTCCAATTCGCTTGGAACGAGAATGGAGCTATGGAAAGCTTCGATTAAGTTTTTTAAAGATAATGCTTTGTTTGGTATTGGCCCTGGTAGCTTTAGTGTCAAACTAAAGGAGCTTGCTGATAAAAATGAATTGAGTTCTAAACTCTTGGTATACAATCAAGCCCACAGTCAATATTTCCATACTCTTGCGACTAAAGGGATAGCTGGCATTACAATATTATTAGTACTGTATATTAGTTTATTGTGGCTGCCATTTAAAAGAATAATTGATTCTAAGACTGAACAGGATACTAGTTTTCTAGCATGTTGTTGTATGTCAGTATTACTTTGTTATGCTGCTTTAAGTTTAACAGAATCACCTTTTGAGAGACGATCCACGGTTGTATTTTTCACCTTCTTTTTTGCTCTTTCATTTTCAGCAATGAAAAGCTCAGAGCTATATCATCAGAAAAGAAAAATTTCATAATGCCAAGGTCTCTTCCATATTTTAGTGTTGTTTTACCAACATATAATCGAGTGCAGTTCATTGAAGAAGCTATAAAAAGTGTTTTATATCAATCATTTGATGATTGGGAACTGTTTGTAGTAAATGACGGTTCACAAGATGGAACTGATAAGAAAATAGAAAAATATTCTAGCAATCAAAAAGTTCATATTATCAATATGACTACTAATTCAGGTGTATCTGAAGCACGAAATCAGGCATTACACTTGGCAAATGGTAAATATATAGCATTTTTAGATGATGATGACTTGTATGAGCCATCATTTTTGGAGGTTATGTATAAACAGATTAAGCTAAATAAAGATGACTATGATTTTTATTGGTCTGGTATCGGGCTATTTAATGAAGATAACAAAGAAAAAAGAGAAATAGTTTCAAAGACAATTTGGTCGGTTGATTCTAAAACTAATGAAGATAAAGAAATATTATTAAGAAAGATTGCGTTAGCGCATGGAATGGTCATTAAAGCATCATCGTTAAAAAAAGTAGGTTACTTTGATAAGAACTTTATTAATTCAGAGGATAAAGATTTGTTTTTGAGAATGATAGAACATAATTATAGCTATCAGTCTATTCCTAAAGTGTTGGTTTTAAAAAGAAATCATGAGTTTTCTAAATTAAGTCATAATTCAGATAAATCAATACGTGTAAAAAGTGCTGAAATGATTATAGAAAAACACTTCAAATATCTTCAGAAGAACCCTAAATTACTTCGAATGTTGAAAAGAAGTTTAGCGAGGAAATACTACAGAGCTTCTAGAAATAAAGAAGGTCGAATGATTATGAAAGAATTATTCAGAGAGTCGTTAGATATTCAGGTTTTACTTAAATGGATAAAGTTGGAGATGAAATACTGATTGAACAAATAAATATATGTGTTGTGATTGGGCCTATATAATGACTTATAAAAAGCTATAAGGCTTTGGTTTATGGTTAATGTTCTTTAAATAAGGGCACTAATTAAACTTAAATATAGAAATTTTATAATAAGGGATTCCTAATTAAGATTGGTCAGAAATTAAGGTATTTTTTAATACTTAAGGCTATAATTCAGATTGTTTGAGGATCAGACTAGATTTGGAAAATATCCAAAAGTAATTAATTTCTATACGAATAGATTATAATTTGAACAAAATGTTCTTTTGGGACAAGAAGGCAACTCCTGGAGAGGTTTGAGTATAAAAATAGAGGTAAAGTAAAATGGCAAGAGGCGTAAACAAAGTAATTTTAGTTGGGAATTTAGGGCAAGATCCTGAGGTGAAATATATGCCTAGTGGTCAAGCTGTATGCAATATCAGTATTGCCACTACGGAGTCATGGAATGACAAGAATTCTGGTGAGAAAGTTGAAAAAACAGAATGGCATCGAGTGGTATTCTTTCGTCGCTTAGCAGAGATTGCGGGCGAATATTTGCGTAAAGGTTCTCAAGTTTACATAGAAGGGCGGTTGCAAACCCGGAAATGGCAAGATCAAAGCGGTAATGATCGGTATACTACAGAGATTGTTGCAAATGATATGCAAATGTTGGGAGGAAAAGGCAGTGGAACTGCAATGATGTCTGATCCACCTTCAAGTTCGGAGGCAGAACCTGTTGCTGCGGGTACTTCTTCAGATGATTTTGATGATGATATTCCGTTTTAATTTTATTTCTTAGAATACATTTCAGTTATCCACGTAAAATCTGTGAATATGTAATCTTCTTCAGGTAGAAGAAGTGCTGCGTCTTGTTTATGTTAAATGAGCTTAGTAGTCTTTTTGAGCTTTCTTCTAGCAGTAATTAAATTTCTTCATTTTAAAGAATATATAATATTAGTAAATTATCAGGTTTTAAACTGCACATAACATATTTATCAAAGTTAGAGTTTAAGTTTGATTAATAGGATATTACATCTTAAGAGTGAGATTGTATGGGTGGTCATAGGGCAAGTATTAGCTTTTGTCGGTAGTGTTGTAACTGTAAAAATTTTAACTGTGATTATGGGTCCTAAGAGCTATGGTCAATTAGCATTAGGGCTCACTATTTATGGTTTTATAATGATCCTCATTTTTAGCCCAGTATCACAAGGCATATTACGTTTTTATTCAATATTTTTTGATAGGAAAAAACTTAAAGAGTATTTTTATATTTTTGAACATAAATTAAAAATAATTTTTTCAATTATTTTATTAGTCAGTTTCGTTATATTTTTAGCAGTTAGTTTGTATATTGAAGTGGAATGGGGGCTCCTTGTATTGTTTTCAATTTTATTTGGTTTGTTCAACGGTGTTAATAGTCTTTTAGTTTCATTTTTAACTGCATTAAGAGAACGTAAACTCGTAGCCTTCTTGCAAGCTGGTGATGTATGGTTACGTTTAGGTGGTGCTATTATTATGATAGCAATCATAAATTCTAGTGGGTATTCTGCATTAATCGGATATAGTATTGGGACTATATTGATAACTATTTTGCAATGGAGGTCTGTTCGTAATCAAAATAGTATTATGCAATTCAGTCGCGATAAGGGCTTGATAGATGAAGAAATATTAACAGATGAGGTTAATAAATATATAACACCGATCAGACTTTTGGCTATATTTGCAGTCATAACTCAGTATTCAGATCGTTGGATAATAATGGCATACGATGGAGAAAGTCTAGTAGGAATATATGCGGTCCTCTATACAATTGCCAATGCGCCTCTAATGTTATTATCAAATATAACATCACAATTTATTATGCCATTAGTTTTTGATAAGGCAGGTAATTTGGAGTCTCCTAAAAATATCAATAATAGTTTAAAAACTTTACGATTAGCTTCAGTAGTAATGACTTTTGTATTTATATCTATAACAGTAATTGCATATGTGTTTGGCGAATGGATTGTTCATATATTATCGACTGATGATTTCAGTGTTTATAGTTCCATATTATGGATGTTAGTAATCGGGATAAGTCTTGCTTATCTGGCTCAAATTTTATCAATTAAAGGGATGATATTTGGGAAGACAAAAGTATACATAATACCTAGAGCAATACACGCAATATCATTCCTTATTATTGGTTATTGGCTAGTTTCGAAATTTGGTATTCAAGGCATGGCTATTGCGCTTTGCGCATCATCATTAATTTTCTTTTTGTCGGTGGTTATGGTTAATATAATTTTCTTAAGAATTAGTGATAATCGTTCTAATAATATAGGTGTCTTCTAATCATATTATAATTACAAATACATGATTAATTTGAATAATAAGATTAATAATTATACAGGTTATTTTATCCTTATAATTTAATAATAGTATAAATTTGTATATTTATTATTTTAAAATTTTGAATTAAATTGAATATTTTAGTAATCACACAATATTTTTGGCCAGAAAGTTTTCGTATTAATGATTTAGTGCTTGAGTTAAAATCAAAAGGGCACGAGGTCACTGTTTTTACTGGACTACCAAATTATCCGGATGGAAAGATATATGCTGGTTATAAAAATCTAGGTTGGCGTAAAGAGAGCTATAAAAATATTAATATACAACGTGTTCCAATATTTCCTAGAGGAAGCAGTAGCCGTATACGTTTGATATTAAATTATGCTTCTTTCGTACTTTTTTCATGTGTATCAGCTCCATTTTGTTTAAAAGATAATTATGATGTAATTTTTGTCTTTGAGCCTTCTCCTATCACAGTGTGTTTCCCAGCTATATTAGTTAAGAAATTAAGAAACATTCCAATAATACTTTGGGTTCAGGATTTGTGGCCAGAGAGCTTATCTGCAACAGGTGCAGTGAAATCTTCAATATTATTGTATTTAGTAGGCTGTTTAGTTAAATATATATATCGAAAGTGTGATCTTATCTTGGTGCAATCTAGAGCATTTATACAGTCTGTAAAAAAATTTGGAATAGATGCAAATATTATCCATTATTTTCCAAATAGCGCTGAAAAATTATATAAACCAGTATATAAAAAAGATACAAATGAAATAATTCGCTTACCTGCTGGATTTAAAGTAATTTTTGCAGGGAATATTGGGGTTGCTCAAGCAATAGAGACTATATTAGATGCAGCGGTACTTTTAAAAAGTAATATCGAGATTCAATGGGTTATTATAGGCGATGGCCGTATGAAAAGTTGGCTGCAAAAAGAAATAAATATCAGACAATTGCAAAAAACCGTACATACTATAGACAATAGACCTATAGAAGAGATGCCTTACTATTTTTCTGAAGCGGATATACTCTTAGCCACGTTAAAACAAGATCCGATTTTTTCACTTACTGTGCCTAGTAAAATACAGTCTTATCTAGCTAGTGGGAAACCTATCGTTGCAGCAATTGATGGTGAAACTGCAAAAGTAATTAAAGATTCGGGTAGTGGTATTTCGGTTCCGGCAGAAAGTCCACAAGAGTTATCTGCTGCGATTTTAAAATTATATAAAATGACAGAAGAAGAAAGGGATAAAATGGGTTTGTGTGGCAGGTTATATTTTGAAAAAAATTTTGATAGCGCAAAACTAGTTACTCAACTTGAAGGTTGGATGCTAGATTTGGCTGGATCATAAATATGAGAATTCTTATATTTGGTGGTGACGGAATGTTAGGTCATCAATTGCTTAAATCTTACTCTCATCGTCACCAGGTTTGGGTAACTCTGCATGGAGACCCCAGTGTATATCATTCGTATGAACTATTTGATTCAAAAAATGCTAAATTTGAAGTTGATGTATTTGCATTAAGCAAAATTGAAAATATTTTAGATGAATTAAAACCACAAGTTGTGGTTAATTGTATTGGTGTTGTTAAGCAAAGAAAAGAATCAAAAGATGCGATTAGTAGTATAAAAGTAAACGCTTTGTGGCCACATCAGCTTTCATATTTATGTGAAAAGAGAAATTTTAGATTAATACAAATTAGTACAGACTGTGTATTTTCAGGTGAAAAAGGAAATTGCTCTGAATCAGACATACCTGATGCAAGAGATTTATATGGTCGCACGAAACTATTGGGCGAGGTTGTTTCTAAGAATGCAATTACACTGCGCACATCTATTATTGGCTTAGAGCTATCGAGGTATCAAGGTCTCATTGAATGGTTTCTTTCTCAACATGGTAAAATACAAGGGTATGCAAATGCAATTTACTCAGGCTTCACAACCATTGAATTAGCCTCAATAATTGAGGAGTTAATTGTTAAGCATAAAGAGTTGACAGGGATCTGGCATGTGAGCTCTCAGCCTATAAGTAAATACGATTTGTTATGCAGCCTTTCAAAAAAACTGAATAGGGTAGATGTAGAAATTGAGAGAGAAGAGAATCTTAAATGTGATCGCAGCTTAGATGGGTCAAAATTTAGCACTAAAATAGGGTATAAATCACCTTCTTGGGACGTTATGCTAGACGGGTTGGTTTCTCAAATAATTAGCCGTAGAGAATAAACAAACCTTATATATAGTTATGTATCTTCAAGACAAAAAAATATTAGTAACGGGTGGTACTGGGTCATTAGGTAAAACACTTGTGCGTAGATTGTTAGCTGGTGACTTAGGCCTACCAGAAAAAGTTATTGTGTTATCTCGCGATGAAGCAAAGCAACACAATATGCGCATGGAGTACTTACATAAAACAGTTTCAACTGATGAAGTTATCTATAACAACTTTAAACATATTTTAGAATTTCGTATAGGAGATATTCGTGATTATCATGATGTATGTGCAGCTGTAAAAAATGCAGATATCGTGATCAATGCTGCGGCTTTAAAACAAGTTCCTACTTGCGAATATTTTCCTAGCCAGGCTGTGCAAACTAATTGTGTAGGTGTCCAAAATATTGTAAGTGCGATAATTGAAAATGATTATCAAACTGAAACGGTATTGGGTGTCAGTACTGATAAAGCTTGTAAACCTGTTAATGTAATGGGCATGACAAAAGCTATACAAGAAAGAATATTTATCTCTGCGAATGTACTTGCACCCAATACGCGGTTTGTTTGTGTTAGGTATGGGAATGTATTGGCATCTCGTGGTTCTGTAATCCCTCTATTCAGGGAACAGATTAAGAATGGTGGTCCAGTTACATTGACAAACCCAAATATGACAAGGTTTCTTTTAAGTTTGAATGAGGCGGTAGACTTAATATTTGCTGCATTGCAGAATGCAAATGTTGGTGAAACATATATTCCTCGTGTGCCTTCAGCAACAGTAGCGAATATTGCTTCAAGTTTAATTGGTGATAGAAATATATCAGTGGAAATTATTGGTGAAAGACCTGGTGAAAAACTGCATGAAATTTTGGTTTCAGAAGAAGAATGTCGACATACTATTAGTAGAGATAAGTTTTATGTAATTTTGCCTATGCTTCCAGAACTTTGCTTAACATCAAAGTCTTCACAAGTTTTGAATAAAGAATATAGCTCTGGAGAGGATGTTGTGGATTTGCAAGAAACTACAGCTCTTTTACGATCACATAAGTTGTTGATGGATCAAGATGTTATTAAAAATTCACAAGAGTTGCTAGTTTAGTTAAATTAATAATGTTAAAAGTAGCAACTATTGTTGGGACACGTCCTGAATTAATTAAGCTTAGTCGCGTAATAGCGGAACTTGATAAGCATTTTAATCATGTATTGATTCACTCTGGTCAAAACTATAGTTACGAATTAAATGAAGTATTTTTTAATGAGTTAGAAATAAGCAAACCAAAGTATTTTTTAGATGTAGCTAAAAATTCATCATCAGAGACTATTGGTAATACAATTATAAAAGCTCATAATGTTTTGTCTGAAGAGCTTCCAGATGCTGTGCTTATTTATGGAGATACAAATTCATGTTTGTCAGGTATTGCTGCAAAGCGTTTAAAAATTCCTGTATTTCATATGGAAGCTGGTAATCGGTGTTTTGATGAACGAGTTCCAGAGGAGATTAATAGACGTATTATAGATCATATTAGCGATATAAATATGCCTTTAACAGAGCATGCAAGGCGTTATTTAATTCAAGAAGGCATAAAGCCAGAGACGATAATTAAAATTGGTTCTACTATGTATGAGGTTTTAAATTATTATGCCTCAAAAATTGGAAATTCAGATATTTTAAAAAGATTAGAACTTACACAGGGTAAATATATTTTAGTCAGTGCACACAGAGAAGAAAATGTAGATTGTAAAAAACGTTTAGAAAATTTATTAGATACGTTAAGGCTATTAGTAAAGAAATACAATTATCAAATATTATTCTCTACACACCCAAGGACGAAACAACGCTTAACTGAAATTGGTATTAACGAAGATGACCAAAATATAAAATTCATAACAGCTTTTGGTTTTTTAGACTACATTAAACTTCAGAGAAATGCGTTTTGTATTATTTCTGATAGTGGGACAATTACTGAAGAGGCTTCAATACTAAATTTACCTGCTATAACAATACGTCAAGCACATGAACGCCCCGAAGGTATGGATCAAGGCGTATTGATAATGAGTGATATTAAATCTAATCGGATTATTGAATCTGTTGAGATAGTTACATCACAACATATTGAAAACAAATCTGATAATAAAATAGTACATGATTACGACCAAGAAAAAGTGTCAGAAAAAATTGCACGAATAATCATTAGTTATACTGATTATATAAATAGAACAGTATGGTATAAACATAAGTGAGCTAAATCTTGTAGCAGGTTTTTTATTTAAAATATGGTGTCATAGTAAAGTTTTATATACTAATGTAACCATATTAAGCTACAGAAGAAAAAACTAGAATAGTTTGTAAAAAAGTATAATAACAATTGATACTCATTATGTATGCCACTATATCAGCCTGCATTGTTCTATACAGGCAAGACATAAAAGTTCTAAAAAAAACACTGTGTTTATTTAGGCGTGCAGCAATAAGTGCACATAGTGAATTTGATGTTAAATTTAAACTATTTCTAGTAGATAATTCCAAAGATATTGTATTTTATGATGCTGTAAATAGCATGCTTAAATCAATCGATATCTCTCCTGTTACATATGTGATTATAAGAAATAATATTAACAGTGGATATAGTGGTGGGAATAATGCAGTTTTAGAAGAACTTGATTCAGATTATCATATTGTGATGAATCCAGATGTTTATGTGTATGATGATTCATTTTTAGAAGCAATAAAATATATGCAGAAGAGAAAAACTGTAGGATTATTATCACCAGCTATATACGGCACAGATCAAGTTCAAGTATATTTATGCAAGAAGAACCCAACTTTATTTGATATGTATCTAAGAAGTTATGCCCCAAAATTTATTAAAAATAAATTTAAAAAAAGAATGGATACATTTGAAATGCGTGACTGCAATTATGATAAAGAAATATTGAATGTTCCATTTCCATCTGGGTGTTTTATGTTTTTTAGGACAAGGATATTTCAAAGGTTAAATGGGTTTGATCAACATTTTTTCTTATATATGGAAGATGCAGATATTGGCAGACGTACATTACAAATTACACAATCAGCATATGTGCCAAGTGTTAAAGTTACCCATTTATGGACACGAGGCACACATAATAATTTTAGGTTAAAGCTAGAAACGATTAAATCTGTTTTGATTTATTGGAAGAAGTGGGGAGGGATATATTGACTGAGTGTAAAAAAGAATCTTGTTTTGTCCAGAATATAGAAAGTCATATAAATATATATTAAATAAGCATATTATTAATATATGTTGCAAGAGAAAATGTTGGGTAAAGTTTATTTAGTAACGGGCGCATCAGGGTTTATAGGCTCAAGCTTGTGTGCTGAACTTTCTAAACAAGGAGCATATGTAAAAGTACTATTACGTTCTCGTAGTGAAGGAAAGTGGGACGAAAGTTTTATATATGAGCTTGGGCAACAGGAGGTACCAAAAAAAGCCATTCGAGATGTTGATGTTATTTTCCATTTGGCCGGTAGGACTCATGCATTAGTAGATGGTCATAGGCAAGATCAATTATATTTCAAAACTAATGTAGAAGGCACTCGTGTTTTGCTTGAATCAGCAAAAATAGCTAAGGTTAAAAAATTTATTTTTTTTAGCAGTGTTAAAGCTATGGGCGAAGAATGTCATACACGGTTGGATGAAAATACACAATCATTACCTATATCAGCATATGGGAAAAGCAAATTGGCTGCAGAGAATTTGGTTCTTCATGGTAAATATGTTAAACACCCTACTGTTTTGAGATTACCCATGGTGTATGGAAATACTGATAAAGGTAATTTGCCAAAAATGATAAAAGCAATTTCTAAAAATCAATTTCCTCCATTACCTAAAATAATTAATAAGCGTTCTATGGTGCATGTTGATGACGTTGTATCAGGAGCGATCAAGGTGGCATCAAATGATATAAGTTCGGGGAAAATATATATAGTAAGCGATGGTATTGATTACTCGACACGTGAATTGTATGAAAATATTCTTTTGTCTATGGGGAGAAGTGTGCCTTCTTGGGGTTTGCCAGTTAGTAGTTTAAAATTATTAGCAAAAATAGGTGACCTTTTTAAAATGATCAGTGGTAAGCGTTTACTATTAGACTCAGATAATTTACAAAAGCTTATAGGGAACTCATTTTACAGCTCTGATAAAATTAAGACTGAACTTGGGTTTGTACCTAGTCATACTGCGTATAATTCAATGTCAGATATCATTTCAAACTTAAATTTGAAATGATAAATATATTGATAGTTCTGTGTGCTGCAGTTTTAGTGTGGTTATTTTGTTTTTTACTTTCAAAACCATCATCTCAGCTTTATATTCTTGATGAGCCTACTCACCGTTCTTTGCATGATGTACCTAAACCAAGAACTGGCGGCATTGCTATTGTTACAATAGTAGCCACTATGTGGCTGATAATTAGTTTTGTCTTTGATGTAAAAATACTTCATTACTATATATTAGCGGGTCTATGCATATTGGTTGCAGTTTCATACCTAGATGATAAATATTCAGTGCCCCAGTTATGGAGACTATCTGCACATATTATTGCTGCATTATTTCTGGTGTTAGCAGGAGTTGGATTTTCTGAGTTGGAATTATCTTTAAATTTGTTTAGTGACAATAACTATGTAGCAAATACATTAACAATATTAGTAGTCGTATGGATGATAAATTTATACAATTTTATGGACGGTATGGATGGTTTGGCAGGGGGTATGGGCTTTATAGGTTTTCTTTGTCTAGCTGGGTTAGGTTGGTTAGCAGGCCATACTTTATATGTGTTACTTGCATGCATTATCGCAGCAGCTAACCTAGGGTTTTTGATTCATAATTTTCCACCAGCAAAATTATTCATGGGTGATGTTGGTTCTATTTCGATGGGCTATCTAGTAGCATTTTTTTCGTTATGGGGAATTGAATTAAAAATATTTGGTTGGTGGGCTCCTTTGCTAATATTTTCACCATTCTTAGTGGATGCCACAGTGACCTTAGTCAAACGTGCATTAAATGGTAAAAAAATTTGGGAAGCACACAAATCTCACTATTATCAAATGCTTGTTCAAAGTGGTTTGGGGCATAAGAAAACTGCTATATTAGAGTATATTTTGATGCTAGCTGTCGCTATAACTGTGATTGTTTTACAGTTAAAAAGTAGTACAACATTAACTATATATACTTTATTTTTATGGTTTATTGTCTATGTGGCTATTATTGTTTTAGTCACAAGATTAAATACAAAATCAGGTAACACTCCTTGAGATATTTTTCATTTTTAATGCATCGGTGGTTTGCGTTTTTGCATGACATTATTTGGATTCCTGTAGCACTGATCCTTGCGTATTGGCTTAGGTTTAATTTAAATGTTATTCCAGAATTTTATTGGCAGGGTATTTATCGCTTATTAATTACAGCGCTCATAATTCAAACGGCAAGTTATTGGTATTTTGGCTTGTATAGAGGCATTTGGAGATTCGCTTCTATCCCAGACATTATACAAATCATGAAAGCAGTAGTAATTGGTGTTGGCTTTACGGTATTAAGTGTATTCTTAGTATTTCGATTAGAAAATATTCCTCGTTCAATTTTAATTTTATATCCATTGTTTTTGTTTCTCGGGATTAGTGGTCCACGTTTATGTTATAGATGGTTTAAGGATCATCATTTATATTTACGGCGTACTCATGGTAAAAGAGTATTAATCGTAGGTGCTGGACAGGCAGGAGAGATGTTAGTAAGAGATATGTTGAGGGCAGATGAATATATGCCTATTGGTTTTGTGGACGATTCAAATAATAAATTAGGGCGTGATATACATGGTGTGCGAGTTCTCGATAATTTAAATAAAATAGATCATATCATTGATGCATATAATATTGAGTTAGTAATTATATGTATTCGGGATATTGATGCTAATGTTATGAGAGAGATCTTAAAAACATGTAATACTCATAATATCGCTTGCCAAACAATTCCATCATTAGTAGAAGCAAATGACCAAAGTGTTGATATTTCTCGTTTACGTGATGTAAATATAGAAGATTTGTTAGGTCGAGAAGTCGTAAAGTTAGATGATTATGCTATAAATAAGTTTATTGAAAATGAATGTGTTTTAGTGACGGGGGCGGGAGGATCTATTGGGTCTGAGTTATGTCGACAGGCATTACGATATAAGCCAAGTAAGCTAATATTGCTTGAGCAAAATGAATTTAATTTATACACGATCGCAAAAAATCTTGGTGGTATTGTAGATGGCGACAGTATAGAAGTAATTCCTCTATTGAGTGATGTGCGAGATTCTAAGTCTTTAGATGAAATATTTTTGCACTATAGTCCAAATATTGTTTTACATGCTGCGGCATATAAACATGTGCCTATTATTGAAGATAATATTATTGAAGGAGTGAAAACAAATATTTTCGGTACTAAGCAATTAGCAGAAGTGGCAGTTAAACACAAAGTGAAAAAATTTGTAATGGTATCTACTGACAAAGCAGTAAATCCGACAAGTATTATGGGAGCAACAAAGCGTGCTGCAGAAATATTATGTCAGGTTTTAAATTCACAAACCACGACTCAATTTATAACAACTCGATTTGGGAATGTTCTAGGCTCTACAGGTTCTGTGGTCCCATTGTTTAGAGAACAAATTCAGGATGGAGGGCCTGTCACCGTTACTCATAAAGAGATTACACGATATTTTATGAGTATACCTGAAGCAGTTAGTCTGATTTTACAAGCGGCTACAATGGGTAGAGGTGGAGAGATATTTGTATTAGATATGGGAGAACCAATTAAAATCTATGATTTAGCAAGGCAAATGATTCGTTTGTCAGGTTTTGATCCAGACGAAGACATTGAGATTGAGATAATTGGTTTGCGGCCTGGTGAAAAATTATATGAAGAGTTATTCCATTCTGCAGAGGATTATACTGGAACTAAGCACCCAAAGATATTACTGGCAGAGTCTAGAAAGCTTGATTGGGATATTTTGTCTAATAAGCTAGATGATATATTACATGCCTGTGAGCATAGAGATCGAGAAGAAATTGTAATGGCATTAAAATCTATCATTCCTGAATATATGGAGAACCACCAATCTGTAGTAAATGCTGGTGTAATGATCGATCCTGTACATAAGGTGATGCATTAATAATGAAAAAAGTTTTTGTTAAAACACAAGGCTGTCAAATGAATGAGTATGATTCAGAGAAAATGCTGAATGTACTTAATCATGAATGCGGTTTTGAAATGACATCAAATCCGTTTGATGCAGATTTATTGTTGTTAAATACTTGTTCCATTCGTGAAAAAGCTCAAGAAAAAGTTTTCTCACAACTTGGTCAATGGCGGGAGTTTAAAGAAAAAAAACCAAATATATTAATTGGTGTTGGTGGATGTGTCGCTAGTCAGGAAGGCGAGGCACTGGCTAAGCGTGCGAGCCAAGTAGATGTAGTATTTGGACCGCAAACTATTCACCGTTTACCAGATTTATTTGAGCAGGCAAAAAGGCAAAAAGAAACAGTAGTTGATATTACATTTCCTGAAATGGAGAAATTTGACCGTCTTCCTGAGGCGAGCTCAAAAGGACCGACAGCATTTGTATCGATCATGGAAGGTTGTAGTAAATATTGCTCATATTGTGTAGTTCCTTATACTCGAGGAGAAGAATTTAGTAGATCTCTTGAAGATGTGTTAAGTGAAATTAATCAGCTTGCTAATCAAGGAGTCCGTGAAGTAACTTTATTAGGTCAGAATGTAAATGGTTATCGGGGTAAAGATAGAAAAGGTGAAACAGTAGATTTTTCATTATTGCTTTATTATGTAAGTAACGTGGACGGAATTGAGCGTATCCGGTATACAAGTTCGCACCCAATTGAGTTCTCAGATAATTTGATTGACGCTTATGCAGAAATTACTGAACTAGTAAATCATGTGCATTTACCTGTACAAAGTGGCTCAGATCGTATTCTGGCAACAATGAAAAGAGGCCATACAACGCTCGAATACAAATCTAAAATAAAAAAACTAAGAAAACATCGTCCAGATATAAGCATTTCATCTGACTTTATCGTTGGATTCCCCGGAGAAACAGAACAAGATTTTGCAGATACTATAAAACTAGTAGAAGAAGTTGTTTTTGATCAATCTTATAGCTTTATTTATAGCCAAAGACCTGGAACGCCGGCAGCATCATATGAAGATAACGTACCACAAGAAGTGAAGAAGCAAAGGCTTCAACAGTTACAGGGGTTGATAAATAAGTTTTATTCAGAAAGCTCTAAATCAATGGTTGGTACAGAACAACTGGTATTAGTTGAAGGGTATTCAAAAAAGTCGAAGTTTGAATATTCTGGAAGGACTGAGAATAATCGTGTTGTCAATTTTGCAGCACCTGAAAACATTATTGGGAAATTTGTGCTCTTAGAAATTACAGATGCATATTCAAATTCCTTGCGTGGTGAATACCGTGAAACTCAAATATAGTAGTGGTTAAACATTGTCAGCTGAAACTCATTCAATAGATGTAGTATTAGAACCTGTTAATAATCCACGGCTAGCTAATTTATGCGGGCCGTTGAATGAGCATCTGCACCAGTTAGAGGAAAGGCTAGGTGTTGAAATAAATAATCGAGGCAACGCTTTTTCAATAAGTGGAGATGCAAAATCTGCAAATGCAGCAGCAGAAGTACTTAAAGAACTATACGACACGACTAAGAACCAAGTTTTATCCTCATCCTTAGTCCATTTGCATTTGCAAGAGTCGGAACTTGCGAATATTGTGGATGCAGAGTTTAAATCATCTCACTCTGCAATTTATACAAAGCGTAGTGTTATTAAAC
Source organism: Gammaproteobacteria bacterium (assembly GCA_965223115.1). Classification (GTDB taxonomy): domain Bacteria; phylum Pseudomonadota; class Gammaproteobacteria; order UBA4575; family UBA4575; genus CBDCUI01. The sequence continues at coordinate 1,496,749 of OZ244982.1, read as the reverse complement.
CCAGAGGGTCTAATCAAGAACAATATATAAAATGTATAGCAGAAAATGATTTAGTATTTGGCATCGGGCCAGCAGGGACAGGTAAAACATATTTAGCCGTTGCTTGCGCAGTGGAAGCACTAGAAAGTGACAATATACGTAAACTTGTTTTAGTTAGGCCAGCTGTGGAAGCAGGTGAAAGATTGGGTTTTTTGCCTGGTGATCTCGCACAGAAAATCGATCCCTATTTACGTCCTATGTATGATGCTTTGTATGAGATGATGGGGTTTGAGAAAGTCAATAAACTTATTGATAGAAACGTGATTGAAATTGCTCCGCTAGCATATATGCGTGGCAGGACCTTAAATGATGCTTACATCATTTTAGATGAAGCGCAAAATACAACAAATGAGCAAATGAAAATGTTTCTAACGAGAATAGGTTTTGGTTCAAAAGCAATTGTTACAGGTGATATAACACAAATCGACTTGCCAAATTCTAAAGAGTCGGGCTTAAAAAATGTGATTCGTATATTAAAGGGCACTGCAGATATAGCATTTTGTGAATTTAATGCAAAAGATGTTGTGCGACACCCATTAGTTAAAAAAATTATAAAAGCTTATGAAAGTAAAGAAACTGACTAGAGTTTTTTATAAGCAATGACAGTACAGTTGGATGTACAGCTGGCAGTAGATAATAAAAATATTCCAGCAATTTCCAAGTTCAAACTTTGGGCTGAAAGCATACCACCTGTAGGCGCTAAATCAAGTGTATGTCTGCGTATTGTTGATGAAGATGAAGCAAGACAATTAAATAATCAGTATCGAAAAATCAATAAAGCAACAAATGTTTTGTCGTTTCCAGCAGATATTCCAAGTGAGCACAATTTAGATTTTATTGGTGATGTGGTGATCTGTGCGCCAATTGTATGTAAAGAGGCTCATGAACAAGGGAAAAATGTTGTTTCACATTGGGCTCATTTGCTCATACACGGGATTTTGCATCTGCAAGGTTATGCGCATAATGACGATGAACAAGCTTCCATAATGGAAGCAATTGAAGTTGAAACTTTGCAAAAGCTAGGCATAGAAAATCCTTACTTATAAGAAGCCATAAATATTATAATTAACGTTTGCAAGAATAAAATATAGCTAAGTATGTTTTCTGTATTAAAAAAACTCTTCAATAAAAACCCTAAAAATAGAGAAGAGATTGTTACTCTATTACGTAAGTTAGAGCAAGAGAATCTCATTGATAAAGATGCACTGGAAATGATTGAAGGCGCATTTCAAGTGTCTGAAATACAGGTAAAAAATATTATGATTCCTCGTTCACAGATGGTTGTAGTGCGTGAAGGGACATCGTTACAAGATATGTTGCCGATCATCATTGATTCAGCTCATTCAAGGTTTCCAGTAGTCGGTGATAGTAGAGACGAGGTTCTAGGGATATTACTTGCTAAAGATTTATTACGTTATTTTATAGAAGGCAGACAAGGTCAATTCAATATGGAAGATGTGTTACGACCAGCTGTCATAATACCTGAATCAAAGCGAGTTAATAAATTGTTAAATGAATTTAAGGATGGGCGTAATCATATGGCAATTGTAGTTGATGAGTATAGCAATGTTTCGGGGTTGGTAACCATTGAAGATGTACTTGAGCAAATTGTTGGAGAAATAACAGACGAACACGATGCTGAAGAAGACCGATATATATATGAACATTCGAAGGGAGTTTATAGTGTAAAAGCATTAACACCGATAGAAGAGTTTAATGAGTTTTTTTCTACGCAATATAGTGACACTGATTTTGAAACTTTCGGTGGTTTGGTGTTAAGTAAGTTTGGCCATTTGCCGAAAAAAGGTGAAAAAATTGAGTTTGATGCGTTGAAAATAGAAGTATTAAGGGCAGATAGAAGGAGATTGCATCTTCTAAATGTATCACTTCAATCTTAATTTAAGTAGCAAATACTTAAATTAGTTTATCCATATACTCTTATCTATGCTTCTAATGTAGCACTATGCCTGTCATAAATAATAAATTTAGGGTCATCGCATCGATAATCGCTGGAGCGGTTATGGTTGGTAGTTTCTCACCTCTTTCATATTGGTGGCTAATATTCATATGTCCGATTATTTTGTACATAAGTATTGTAAAGCGTACTGCATTCGATGCTTTCATAATCAGTTTTGGCTTTGGCTTGTCTTTTTTTGGATTTGGAGTTCCTTGGACATTCAATAGCATCCATGAGTTTGGACATGCGCCAGTTGTTTTAAGTATTTTTTTGGCAGCTTTGCTTGTAATTGTATTAGCATTATTTCCGGCATTAGCTGCATATATGGTGGCAAGGCTGCGTTGTAATATAGAGTTTAATGTAATGGGTGCATTAGCGTTTTCAGCTTTATGGGTATTTTTTGAATGGCTTAGAGGTTGGGTCTTTACAGGGTTTCCATGGTTGTTGCTAGGGCATGTACATCATTCCAGTCCTTTACAAGGAGTGATTCCAATTTTTGGTAGCTATGGCGCATCTTGGCTAACATTAATAATTAGTTGTTTTACAGTAGTAGTTGTAATAGGGCAGTTTAAGCAAAGAATAATTGCGGCAAGTTTGTTAGTTTTTGTGGGTGTATCTTTATATATATCTACTTATATTAAGTGGACACATGCAGAAGATACAGTATTAGAGGTTGCTTTAGTGCAGGGTAATATTCCTCAAGAAATGAAATGGGATCGAAAAATGCATCCATATATACTAAAAAAATATATGAAATTAAGTGAAAAGCATTTTGATACAGATATTATTGTATGGCCAGAGACAGCCATACCAACATACTACACTATGGTTAAAGAAAACTTTGTAGAAGAGATGAAGCAAATTTCAAAAGAACATGGTGTAGAGTTTTTGACAGGCGTATTTACTGCAGATCTTAATAATGGCAGTGTCTATAATAGTGTGATGGCTTTAGGTAAAGAGTTATCTTTTTATCGAAAGCGACATTTGGTGCCTTTTGGAGAGTACATTCCTTTACGAGGATTCGCCTCTTTCTTAGAAAATTATATCCAGATACCCATAGCTGATTTGGCGAATGGGGAGGGTGCGCCCTTGGTTAAACTAAATAACTTTTCTGTTGGAACATCGATTTGCTATGAAGCCGTCTATGGCAATGAGATTATAGAGGCGATGCCTGAAGCCAAATTACTGATTAATGTGAGTAATGATGCATGGTTTGGTGACTCATTTGCACCACATCAGCATTTAGAAATTACGCGATCTAGAGCCATAGAGACAGGTCGATACTTGTTACGGGCAACTAATACTGGTATATCCGCAATCATCGCACCCGATGGCACGATTGTTAATAAATCAGCACAATTCCATGAAGACGTTGTCAGGGCAAATATTCAGCCGTATTTTGGAAAAACACCGTATTCACGTTGGGGAAATTGGGGGATTATCACAATTTTATCATCTATTATCTTTATAATATGTTTCTATCAGTGGCAAATATTAAATAAGCGAACCTAGCCATTTAAAGAATTAAAATTAGTTTATTATGACATCACCAACACTTGTTCCAGTCATACTGTCTGGCGGCTCTGGCACCCGATTGTGGCCATTATCTAGAAAACTGTATCCAAAGCAGTTTTTACCATTGCAAAATGATAAAAGTTTATTTCAAACGACTATTGAAAGAGTAAGAGAGCTTGATAATGTCGAAAGCTTAATCGTTATATGCAATGACGAGCACCGGTTTATGGCGGCTGAACAATTACGTCAAACAGATATAGAGGGGTCAGAGATCATATTAGAGCCACAAGGTCGTAATACAGCACCTGCGATCACGATTGCAGCTATGCATATTATGAGTCAAACACCAAATGCACAGTTATTAGTGCTACCAGCAGATCATATCATTTCAGATATACAACAATTCCAACATGCAGTGACATCGGCTCAACAGGCTGCTATGGATATGCTTGTAACATTTGGTGTAGTTCCTACACGAGCAGAGACAGGTTTTGGATACATAAAACAAGATAAAAATGTTTCTAATGGTAAGAATTTTTTTAAGGTTGAAGAATTTGTAGAAAAACCTGATACGCAAACGGCTGAAAAATATATTTCCAGCGGAGATTATTTTTGGAACAGTGGCATGTTTTTGTTTGATGCTAAGCAATATTTAGATGAAATCAAGCGGTTGCAACCAGAAGTCTATGCAGCTTGTCAACAGGCTTATGAGAAAGGTGAAAGAGATCTAGATTTTATTCGCTTGGAACATGAGGCATTTTCAAATGCACCTGATATTTCCGTAGATTATGCAGTTATGGAAAAAACCGATAAGGCAGCCGTTGTGCCTTTAAAGAGCGATTGGAGCGATGTCGGTTCTTGGCATGCCTTGTGGGAGTCTTTTGATAAAGATCAAAATAATAACTCTACCTATGGTGATGTGATCGAAGAAGATTGTAGTGGCTGCTATATTCATGCAAATAATAGATTAGTCACAGCAGTTGGTATAAAAGACCATGTCATAATAGAAACTTCAGATGCAGTGTTAGTCACTCCTAGGGATCGTGCACAAGATGTTAAAAATATAGTAACGGCGTTAAAGAAAGATAATAGGAGTGAAGTGGATATTCATCCCAAGGTATATAGACCGTGGGGATCGTATGAAACGATTGATATCGAAGATCGTTTTCAAGTAAAAAGAATAACAGTATATCCAACACAGAAGTTATCATTACAAATGCATCACCATCGTGCGGAGCATTGGATAGTTGTTAAGGGAACAGCCAAAGTAACCCGTGGTGAGGATGAGTTTTTACTCAGTGAAAATGAATCGACCTATATACCCATTGGTACTAAACATAGGCTAGAGAATCCTGGCATGATCCCGTTAGAGCTTATTGAAGTGCAGTCAGGCACTTATCTAGGTGAGGACGATATAACACGTTTTGAAGATGTTTATGGTCGATAGACTACTTATAGGTTTTATATATCCATAAAAACACTATAAAGATTGGCTAATATCCAGACCAATTTTTACAAACATATAAATCATATTGAGCTATTACGAAACTAGCTGCTATGCTTTCACGTTTTCAAATGAAGGCCAGTGATTTCGCATGCAAAATTCCTATAACCCTCAGGAAATAGAATCTGCAGTCCAAGAATATTGGGAGCAGCAGCAGGCGTTTAAAGCCGAAGAAGATGAGCAGCAAGAGAAATTCTATTGCCTATCTATGTTTCCTTATCCGAGTGGGCGTTTACACATGGGGCATGTGCGTAATTACACTATTGGTGACGTAATTAGTCGCTATCAGCGTATGTTAGGTAAAAATGTATTACAGCCTATGGGTTGGGATGCATTTGGTCTGCCAGCAGAAAATGCTGCAATCAATAATAAAGTACCGCCAGCTAAATGGACTTATGAAAATATTGATTACATGCGTTCACAGCTTAAACGATTGGGTTTTGCCTACGATTGGAGTCGTGAAATAGCAACCTGTCATCCTAGATACTATCACTGGGAACAATGGTTTTTTACCAAGCTTTTAAAAAAAGGCTTAGTGTATAAGAGAAAAGCGGTCGTAAATTGGGATCCTGTTGACCAAACAGTGTTGGCTAATGAACAAGTTATTGATGGACGTGGTTGGCGATCAAACGCCATTGTTGAACGTAAAGAAATTGAGCAATGGTTTTTAAAAATAACACAATATGCTGAAGACCTATTAAAAGATATTAAACAACTTGATGGCTGGCCAGATCAAGTTAAGGCCATGCAAACAAACTGGATTGGTCGCTCTGAAGGTGTTGAAATAATATTTGAAGTTGAAGGTCAAAACCCTTTGGATGTATTTACTACCCGTCCTGATACTTTAATGGGTGTAAGTTATCTTGCCATAGCGCCTGAACATGCTTTGGCAGCTAAAATTGCAGAAACATCTCCTCAGATTGCTGAATTTTTGAATGTGTGTAAGCAAACAAAAGTTTCAGAGCTAGAGATGAGCACTATGGAAAAACTGGGTGTGGATACTGGTTTATATGCAGTTCACCCAATCACTAAAGAGAGAGTACCTATTTGGATTGCGAACTTTGTGTTGATTGAATATGGCTCCGGTGCCGTAATGTCGGTTCCTGCACATGATCAGCGTGATTGGGAATTTGCGAAAAAATTTAGTTTACCGATCACACCTGTTATTTTTCCAGAAAAAGACAGCGCTGAGATAGATTTATCAAAAGCTGCGTATCTTGAAAAAGGCTGGTTGAGGAATTCTAATAAATTTGATGGCTTACATTCTGAGCAGGCATTTGAAGAGATTGCAATCGAACTAGAACATTCAAAACAGGGTAAACGTCTTGTTAATTATCGCTTACGAGATTGGGGTATTTCTAGGCAGCGCTATTGGGGTTGTCCAATCCCAGTGATTAATTGTACAAATTGTGGTGCAGTACCAGTACCAGAAGAAGACTTACCTGTACGGCTTCCAGAAAATATTGATTTTGATGGAGCAACATCACCCTTAAAAACTTTATCTGAATTTATAGATGTCGAATGTCCAAAATGTAAGTCACCCGCAAAAAGAGAAACCGATACATTTGATACATTTTTTGAATCAAGTTGGTATTTTGCACGTTATTGCTGTGCAGATAATAACTCTGCAATGCTAGATGAACGAGCACAATATTGGATGCCTGTTGATCAATATATCGGCGGGATTGAGCATGCCGTATTACATCTTTTATATGCGAGATTTTTCAATAAGCTTATTCGCGATGAAGGTTTGTATGAATTTGATGAGCCATTCACGAATCTTTTAACCCAAGGAATGGTGCTGAAAGATGGTTCAAAAATGTCTAAATCCAAAGGTAATACCGTTGATCCGCAGGAGTTGATTAACAAATATGGTGCCGATACGGTACGTTTATTTGTGATGTTTGCAGCACCGCCTGATCACAGCTTGGAATGGTCTGATACAGCAGTAGAAGGGTCGTATCGATTCATAAATAAGTTATGGCGGCTAGTAGAAAATCACGCACAAAAGGTACGGCCAGGTGATGTAGCAGTTATTAATGAACTAGATGAGCAGCAGTTAAATTTGCGCAGAAAAGTTCACGAAACGATACAAAAAGTTACTGATGATATCGGTCGGCGTTATACGTTTAATACAGCTATCGCTGCTAATATGGAGCTTGTCAATGAGATAAATAGCTTTAAAGATTCATCATCACCAGGGCGTGCAATACTTCAAGAGGCTTTTGACTCAGTTGTGCTCATGCTGGCACCTATTTTGCCACATGTATGTCACGTATTATGGGAAAATTTAGGTCATACAACACCCATATATAAACAACAATGGCCAAGTGTAGATTTGGATGCTTTAAAAAGCGATACTGTGGAGCTTGTGGTGCAGGTAAATGGTAAAAAGCGTGCTACAGTTAATGTACCTACAAATGCTCAAAAGACGTTAATCGAAGAGACAGCCTTAAATGATGAAAATGTATTGCGCTTTGTTAAAGACAATAAAATTGTAAAAATAATTATTGTTCCAGGTCGTCTTGTTAATATTGTAATTAAATAAAGTGTTAGAATGAAAATTTATATTAAAGCCCTTGCTTGCTTGTTTTTGTTTGCATTATATGGTTGTGGTTTTCATCTAGCAGGTACTGGTGAATTTTCAAATAGTCTAGAAAGAACATCTGTGCAAGGTTTTGCAATAAGTCGTGAATTGCTTAACCAGATAAAAAGAAATCTAAAATCTAACCAGATTGATGTAGTTAACCCAGAACAAGCTACAGCGTTAGTTAATGTATTAAGTGAGGAGACTGAGAAAGAGGTACTTACTTTAGATAGTGATGGTAAGGCGCGTGAATATGAATTGATTTTAAAAGTGAGTTTCGACGTTAAAGGAACGGATAATAGTTATTTTCTCAAACCTCAAGAAATACAATTAAGTCGAGATTTTGTGTTTGATAAAAGAGATTTGCTAGGTGCAAACGAAGAAGAGGCACAATTGTTTGATGAAATGAAAAGAGATGCAGCAAAATTAATTGTGTACAGATTGCAGTCTATAGAGTAATGAAAATTTCTGTTTTTCTAATATTTACCATTAGGCATTATTAAAAATAATTTTGGCTATTGCAGCAGAATCAAGTTCTCCGTCTCCTTGTTTAACAATATCCTGCATATATCTAGCTACTAACTCAGCACCAGGTATAGAAATTCCATGTTCTTTCGCACTTTCTAATGCAATGCCTAAATCTTTATTATGTAGTTTGGCTTTGAATCCGGGTTGATAAGTATTATCGAGCATACGTTTACCATGAACTTCTAAAATTTTACTATATGCAAATCCTCCCAATAGTGCGTCACGCACTTTATGGGGGTCCACACCTGAAGATTTAGCTAAAAGAAATGCCTCTGCTACTGCCACCATCGTTTGGGCAACTAATATTTGGTTACATGCTTTAGCAACTTGTCCAGCACCATGATCTCCAATGTGAACGATGTTTTTACCTAGGCAGTTTAAAATTGGTTGGGCACGTTCAAAGGATTCTGATTTACCGCCAACCATGATAGATAGTGTTCCATCTATCGCGCCTTGCTCTCCTCCCGAAACAGGTGCATCCAACATATCAATATCTTTCTCACGCAGTTGCTCGGCAAGTTTCCTGGTGACTTCAGGAGAAATAGTGCTCATGTCAATGTGTAAATGCTTGGCACTTGCACCATGAATAATGCCATCTGAACCACAAATAATTTCAGACACATCAGGACTGTCCGAAACAATAGAAATCGTAATATCACTATGTTGTGCCAATGCAGATGGAGAGTCGAATATTTTCGTGTTGTTGTTTGTTTTGAAACTCTCCAATGATCTTTGATTGCGTGCATATAAGCTTAAGTTATAGCCTGATTTAAGTAAATTTTCTGCCATGGGTATGCCCATGATCCCAAGACCTATGAAGCCGATGTTTGGTAAAGCCATAGTTATATAAATAAATAAGTTAGCCAAGCTAGGTTTGGCATAGAGGTTTACATATTAACTTTGACTATTAGTTTGAACTACTAACTTTATTCTGTCCATCACGAAAATTACTAATTACTGAGCTAAGTGCAAGATCAAAACGATTGCTTTCACCGATTAAACATGTTCGACCTGCATTAAAATCGTGCATAAAGGTTTCTATATCTATTTCAAATTTATAGTCACCGGTGCGATCAGTAAATAATAAACATCTCATATTTTCTAGCTTGCTGGTATATTTAAGTCTACGTTTGGCTTTATCTTCACCTTGATAGATTTCAAGCCATACGCCAGGCATGATGTTGCTAGGTAATTCTGTTACCGTACTCGTCATTTCATTATTATCCCCATGATCTTCTATTTTTTCTTTCTTTGGCTCTAATGAGTCCGTTTTTGAATTATAAAGATGTAGGTTCTTATTCGTAACAACATTGATTTCTGATGGTTTAAATTCATGTTCATCAAGCATTTCATCCGGATTTTTATTTTCACTCGTACTGTCTCCATCAATGTCTGAGTTGTCATTTGTATTATTATTGGTGTTAAAATCAGGTTTTTCTCGTATCAGTGTTTCAGGAATAGCTGTTGTTTCTTTTGGTGATATATTTTCAAACAATTGAATAACGTTGCTTGTATTGTCTTCTATTAATTGTTCATTATTAGTTGAGTTGCTATCGTGTGACTCTATGTGTTTTTGATTTGTGTCATGCAAGTAAGTTAAGTACCAAACTTCTGCAGCTTCAGTTATTTCATCAAATTCTTGTTTCTTTTTTGATAGATATTCAAGCTCGATGCGAATATACGTAAAAAAATCATCAGGCTGTTTAATATACTGCTGAATTTCAGGTAACGAATGAACTCCTTGTGATACCTCAATGATCCTGCGTAAAGTGCGGACTGATTTACGCCAATATTTGGAATTTTTTCCATGTTTAGTAAAGACTATGCCCATATGAGGAGCCCAGCATTTTATAATGAAATCAAATATTGCGTTTGGTAGCTCTCTATTATCGAGATACCTTTTTATAGTATGTATAACTACACGTTTTGCATAAGAGCGTTTTTCTTTTATTTTCTCTACACGTTGTCTTTCTTTTTCTGCAGTAATCTCTTGTTCTAAATTATCAATGTCAAAGTCTTGTAATTTTGATAATGCCAGCTTAAAAATACTTACATCAGTTCCAAAATTATTAATGATTAAGTCTACGATGGACTCTAGATTCTTAAAAATAAATTTATTATTGTTACTATCGCTAGTATCTATTGATGCTAATTTGTTTAATAAACTTCTGGCTGGATGGTTAGAGTTTTGGAAAAAAGTAAAATCAATTAAGGCTAGTTTTATTATTGAAACTTTTAATCTCGCTAGCAATGCCTTGGTTTCATCGCATAATTCACTATCATCGAGCACTACATTAAAAGTCTTGCTTACAAAATTGATAATTTTTTCTTCGTTGCGTACTATTAGTTCAGCATCTAATGCTCCATTTTCATGCAAAACTCGTTTGATAGCGGTTTTAATTTGCTCTGTTTTTAATATAGCTTTATTTGCGGCTTCGATATATTGAACCGCTGAAAGTGCATGTATAAATTCACGTCGTTGAGCAGGAGTTGAATTAGTATTTGTGCCAGGTTTGTATGGCTGAAGTATGAGATTTATTATATTTTCATTTAGCTCAATGCTATTAAGTTCGTGTGTATTGGATTGAGTAGGTTCATGTTGAATAGGATTGTCTTTAGTGTTTTGTTCATTAGAGTAATTTTTTAAATTTTGAGTAGATGATGATTGGTACTGTGCAGGACTATAGTTAAACTCCTGCTCTACAGAGGCAAAAAATTGTCCAGTCGATAAATGTATTTCTTCATCATTTAAATGTATAGGAGTTTTGCAAGTACCGGCATTCTTTATGGATTCAATTGTTGGTAAGATATCTAAATCGATTAAAAGCTGATTTGCAGTAGTATAAAACTCGTTTAATTTAGGCGAAATTTGTTGATAAAAAAGTTTGCATAAGAAAACTTTTCCATCGATATCTAAATTTAAAAGAGAAATAGCATTTTTCAATGATGAGTAAAATTCTTGAGGATGAAGGCAATAGATATTGAATTCTTGATGAGCAAAAAGTGTTAATTCTTTTAGTCGTAATTCTAATTTCTCTAAAGCTTCACTGTGTCGTTTAGATGTTTTTTTTATGAGATTATCAATCGTTAGGGCTAGTTCAATATGATCGGTGTCAATCTCGTGAGTTTCGTTTGAACTGCTATTTTTGCAGTTTGCTGATGTAGAAACATAGAACTTTGATTCTAAATCTACATAAAATTCCGATGATATAATATGTTGTTTGGCTATAAGCTCTTCTATAGCTTGGTTGCGTATTTGGCTATTAGCATCTGAGATTAGGGTATGAAAATTATTATCTTCGGTAAGAGCAAAACATTCAGTAAGACTTGTACGTAAAAACAGTATCAAGTAACTATTAATTAGCTCGACTACCTTATCATAGTCAATGCTTCCAGATTCGTTGTATAATTCGTGTTCGTGAGGCTCAATCATTCTGACTGTTATTTAAATCAAATATTTGTATATTCCTCCTATAGTTAGTGTATGGTATTGCACAAAAACATTACTTGATAAAGCTAACGGTTAATCTAAAGCATTATGCCGTTTATCGGCTTTCATATACCTTGTATTATAATACAGTATTGAAAAGCATTATTTGATTATTGGTATGCAAATTAAGTATTCCCAATTAAACGACTACCTTAATAGATCATCTGCACCTGTGTTAATGGTTAGTGGTGATGAGCCATACCAGCATATGTTGGCGGCAGATTTGTTTCGTAATCACGCTCAAGAATTAGGATTCACAGAACGCAAAGTGTTAACTGTTGAGTCAGGGTTTGATTGGTCTGAGTTGGATTCTGCAATAAGCAATATGTCTTTATTTGGCGATCGTACTTTAGTTGATTTGCGTATTGTGTCTGGGAAGCCGGGTGTCAATGGTTCAAAAGCGGTTGTTAAATTTGTTAACGACCTTCATGAAGAAATTAAACTTTTAATTCAAGTGCCGAGGTTAGATCGAAGCGCAATGAATTCGGCTTGGGTAAAGGCAATAGATAAGACAGGTTTAGTGCTTCGTGTTTGGCCATTAAATGAAGCAGAAACTAAAAATTGGATAAAGAAAAAATTAGAGTCTAAGGGTTTTGGCGTATCACCTGAGATAGTTTCATTAATAACACAGCATGTCGAAGGAAATTTACTTGCAGCAATGCAGGAAATAGAGAAAATTATATTAATCAGTGATACAAAGAAATTGGATGTACAGACAATTAACTTAGTTTTGACAAACAGTAGTCATTATTCGTTGAATGAATTAATAGATGCTATTACAAATAAAAATGTGCCACGTCTCATGCGAATATTACATGGACTTGAGAAAGAAGGTGTGGCTCCACCATTATTACTTTGGGGGATAACAGAGTGCGTTAGAAATATTACCGAAATAAATTCTAGCTCACAGGCATATAGAGCATACACGCAGCTAAAGCCACTTGCTCAATTGAGTATGACCCATCAATATCATATAGGGATAAATAATGATTACAACAAGACCATGTCTTCATGTTTATTAAAACAATGCGCTTGGGTAGATCGTGTCATAAAAGGCCGTGCTAACGGTAATCCTTGGCATGAGCTGTTACAATTGAGCATTGCGACACAGAATTTTATATAGAGGTCAGGTTTAGGACTATTTTGAGTTTAAACAAATTTTCAAAGATGATAATGCAGAGTATATGTAGATGAACTATTTTCAGAATTATTATACTTATTTTAATAACTCACTCAATGATTGTAATTATGAGTGTTGCGCTCGATAAGCAAACTGAAACAATTGGCAATTATATTGCTGATGTAACAAAACGCGCTGTTAAGGCCAGTCGTGATATTGCATCGGCAGGCACGGAGACTAAGAATAATGTACTTTTATATACAGCAGACCAAATACTTGCCTCACAGTCAATACTTAAACAAGAGAATGCACGTGATCTGAAAAATGGTAAAGAACGTGGTTTGAACGATGCTTTATTAGATCGGCTTGAGCTAAATGATGCACGTATACAATCTATGGCAGATGGGTTGCGGCAAGTTGCCTCTCTTTCTGATCCAGTTGGTGAAATTTCTGAAATGAAATCTCGTCCGAGTGGAATAAAAGTTGGAAAAATGCGTGTGCCTATTGGCGTTATTCTTATTATTTATGAGTCTAGGCCAAATGTAACTGCAGATGCAGCTGCGCTTTGTATAAAGTCTGGTAATGCAACGATTTTACGTGGTGGCTCTGAAGCGTTGTTTTCTAATCGTGCAATTGCAACATGTATACATTCTGGGTTGGAGCAAGCGGGTTTATCTAAAGATATTGTTCAAGTAATCAATACTGTTGACCGTGATGCGGTCAAAGCATTATTGCAAGCAGATAACGACATAGATATTGTAATTCCGCGTGGGGGTAAAGGTTTGGTAGAACGTATTGTTAAAGAATCTCGGATTCCATTAATTAAGCACTTGGATGGCGTTTGTCATGTTTATATACATGAAGATGCAAATTTAGATATGGCTATCGATATTGCTGTAAATGCTAAAGTGCAACGATTCGGTGTTTGTAATGCAATGGAGACATTATTAGTTGATCAATCAATTGCGGATAAAGTGCTTCCAAGGCTAAAACAGCAGCTTGATCAAAAAGAAGTAGAAATACGTGGTTGTGATAAAACCAGAAAAATATTGCAAGGAATACCTGAGGCTACGGAGCAAGACTGGTATGAAGAGTACCTGAGTCCGGTCTTGGCATTACGTGTTGTAAACGGATATTCGCAAGCAGTTGATCATATCCAGAAATATGGTTCACATCATACGGATACAATTGTTACTGATAACGATGAGGTAGCGAAAAAATTTCTACGCGAGGTTGATTCGAGTTCAGTGATGGTAAATGCTTCAACACGATTTGCTGATGGATTTGAATATGGCCTAGGCGCAGAAATTGGTATTAGCACAGATAAGTTACATGCGCGTGGCCCAGTGGGTTTGGAAGGTCTCACAACCCAAAAATATATTGTTCTTGGGGATGGAAATATACGTAAGTAATTACGTCAATCGTACTTTTTAACAGCTAATTAGGAAAAGGGTATGATATATGTTTGGTAGAAGCTTTGATCCAAGAAATTAGGAAAGGATTGTGATTGGCATATTTGGTGGAAGCTTTGATCCAAGAAATTAGGAAAGGATTGTGATTGGTATATTTGGTGGAAGCTTTGATCCAAGAAATTAGGAAAGGATTGTGATTGGCATATTTGGTGGAAGCTTTGATCCTATTCATTTCGGTCATATAAAATCCATATTAGCATTGTTAGAGCATTATAATTTTGATCATGTGCGTCTTATCCCATGTCAACAATCTCCTCTCAAAGATAAAATATATGCAAGTGCCCAACAGCGATGGGATATGTTGAATTTAGTTACTCGTTCTAATGAAAAATTAATTGCAGATGCAAGAGAGCTAAAGCGCCAAGGCCCTTCATATACAATAGATACATTGCGGGAAATAAGAGGTGAATTTGGTTTACAGACGTCTTTGGTTTTAATTATAGGTATTGATGCGTTTTTAAACTTTTGCAAATGGTATAAGTATGATGAGATTCTATCTTTAGGTCATATAATGCTATTGCAAAGACCAGGCTATATACTTCCTAATAGTGGTTGTGAGAATGAATTATTTAATGAGCATGTAACAGATGAGATCGATCATATCTCCAATGCAGCAAACGGGAAAATTTATTTGAGTAATGAGGAAAAAATTGAAATATCCTCAACTATTATACGTCAGTGTATCTCAGAAAGTCGGCAACCAAAATATATGTTACCTGGAACAGTTTGGAACTATATTATTAGAAATAATCTTTATAAATAACATTACTAATGGAAAATAATAAAACTGTAAAAATTGCAATAAGTGCTTTAGAAGAATTAAAAGGTAATGACATTGTACTAATTGATACACGTGACAAATCAGATGTTTTTGATGCCATGGTTATTGTCACAGGTACCTCAGATCGGCATGTTAAGTCATTAGCAGATCGTTTAATAGTAAATGCAAAAGAGCAAGGCTTAGATGTGCTAGGTGTTGAACGTGATAAAGCTTGGGTTTTGATTGATTTATACGATGTTATCGTTCATGTGATGTTGGAAGAAACACGTAGTTTCTATGGTATAGAAAAACTTTGGCAAGTCAGTAGCGAGCATAAGCAGATCAAGTAATGATTGCTTTATTTTATAATAGTAGTTGTGCAAGTAAACGTAGTAGCTGTTGGTGAAAAATCGCCATCATGGGTTGATGCGGGAGTTAATCAGTATCTTGCACGAATGCCTCATGAATGCAAAGTTAAGGTTATAACTATTGCGGCTACTAAACGCTCAAAAAATCAAAGTATTGAACAAGCAAAAAAACTTGAACAAGAACTATTGCTTAAACACACCCCAAAAAATAGTCTACGCATTGCACTAGATGAGCATGGTGAAACTTGGACAACTCCAGTCCTTGCAAAAAAGCTACACAAATGGATGCAAACCACTGCTAATGTAACAATATATATAGGAGGGCCTGATGGTTTAGCTAAAGACCTTATGGCTCAAGTTGATATTGTATGGTCATTATCATCATTGACAATGCCTCATATGCTAGTTCGGGTTATGTTAATAGAGCAGCTTTACCGCGCTTGGACTATCCTGCATGGGCATCCTTATCATAGAGAGTAAACTATTTAATACATGCTAGAATTGCTGAATTAGTTTAATTAGCATTTTTAGTAAATAATTCTATGCAATCGAGAGTTGAGCTTATACTGGCTTCTGGCTCTAATCGTCGGTGTAAGCTGCTTAATCAGCTTGGTATCGTCTACACTACTTACGTGTCTAATATAGATGAGACACCAAGTATGTGTGAGGATCCTAGTAAATATGTACAGCGTATCGCTAAGGCAAAAGCTAAGGCTGCTAGGGATTCATGTAAAACACAGTTGCCAATACTGGCAGCAGATACGGTTATTACAATAGATAGGAAGATTCTCGGTAAGCCGTCCGATCAGCAAGCTGTCAAGCGGTATTTACGGCGTCTATCAGGGCGTGAACATCAAGTATTAACGGCATTGTGTTTGTGGACAAAGCAAAAGATACACGAATCAGTAACTAAGACGATTGTAAAATTTAGAGAGCTTTCATCAAGTGAAGTTGACAAATATAGCTTAACTGATGAGCCTTACGGTAAGGCAGGAGCATATGCAATACAAGGTTATGGAGCAGAGTTTATTGATTATTTTTTGGGTAGTTATACCAATGTTATTGGTTTGCCTTTGCTTGAGGCGCAAAGAATTATAAACAAGATTTAAAATACTACCTATTATTTATAGAAAAATATGAGTGAAGAAATTCTTATTAATGTAACCCCTCAAGAGACAAGAGTTGCAATTGTAGAAAATGGGGTATTGCAAGAAATACAAATAGAACGAGTGGCAAAGCAAGGTCTTGTAGGAAATATATTTAAAGGCTGTGTAAGTAAAGTGATGCCAGGAATGGATGCTGCATTTGTAGATATAGGTTTATCAAAAGCAGCATTTATCCATAGCTCGGATGTAGCATTTCTACCCAAAAGTTCAAGGAAAACAAAGATAGAAGAACCTGACCCGGATGCTACGATTTTACAGTCTTACGATGAGTCTATTACTGCTTTATTGCATGAAGGTCAACAGTTACTTGTGCAAGTTGTAAAGGATCAGTTAGGTACAAAAGGAGCTCGTCTTACCACCAATATTACAGTGCCATCTAGATATATGGTGTTATTACCATACTCAAACGATGTCAGAATTTCTGCGCGTATTGAAGATGAAGATGAGCGTGCACGACTTATAAAGATATGTGAACAATTAATTAAAGAGTTTCAGGCTAATTGCGGATGTATTTTACGTACTGCTGCTGAAGGAGTAGGTGAGGCTGAGTTAAGAAGAGATTTGAAATTCTTATTAAATCTCTGGGAAACGATAGCCGATAAAGTAAATCATGTGTCATCTGTAGATGAAGTCTATTCAGATTTGCCATTGGCAATACGGACATTACGTGATTTGTCTGTAGATGAAGTAGAAGTGATAAGAATTGATTCACGGACCTCATATGAAACCGTACGATCATTCTCTAAAAAGCTAGTTCCAGAACTGGTGGATTGTATTAGTCATTACACCGGAAGTCGGCCAATATTTGACCTTTATTCAATAGAAGATGAATTACAAAAAGCGTTACACAGAAAAGTGGCACTAAAGTCTGGTGGATATTTGATATTTGATCAAACAGAAGCTATGACGACGATTGATATAAATACAGGAGGGTTTGTAGGCCACCGTAATTTAGAGGAGACTATCTATAAAACTAATTTAGAAGCCGCACAAGCAATTGCACGTCAACTTCGTTTGCGTAATTTAGGTGGCATTATAATTATCGACTTTATTGATATGGGAGATGAAGAGCATAAGCGGCAAGTTATGCGAGTATTTGAAAAATCATTAGACAGGGATAAAGCTAAAAGTCAAATATGTGCGGTGTCGCCTTTGGGTCTGGTTGAAATGACACGAAAACGAACTCGAGAGAGTCTAGAACATGTTTTGTGTGAATCGTGCGTAACATGTAGTGGACGGGGATATATTAAAACTGCTGAAACAGTATGTTTTGAGCTTTTTAGAGAAATAATGCGCGAAGCCCGCCAATATGAAACGAACGAATTGTTGGTTTTGGCGTCTCAACCTGTAGTAGATCTATTATTAGATGAAGAATCTACAAGCTTAGCGGAGTTAGAAGATTACACCGGCAAAACGATCAAACTGCAAGTTGAAACACTGTATTCACAAGAGCAATTTGATGTAGTGCCGTTATAGCTAAATATAATAAATGTGGCGCAGAATATTATTAATTAATTGGTACATTATTGTTTGTGTGCTAGCTTTGATAGCACTCACATTAGGTATGCTACGTAGTTACCCATCACTATATCAAAGTTATCTGCCTATTATTCAAGAAAATATTTCATCTTTGGTTGATAAGCCAGTAGAAGTTGAAGAGATGCGCATAGATTGGAGTGGCATCACACCGCAAATAACAATAAATAATTTATTTGTTTATTCAGATGAAATGAAAACCAGCCAGCTTTTATATGTAAAAAAAGCACTTTTATCTCTCGATATTTATGAGAGTTTTTTACAAAAAAAACCGATTATTAATCAACTGATATTAATTGGGAGCAATTTAGAGGCAGTACGCACAAAGAATCATAGAATTGTATTCAATGGTGTTGATGTAAGTGAGAGGATTGCAAAAAGAAAACAACAAAAAATTAATAATAAAGTAAAAGTTAGTTTATTAGAAAGCACAATCGCTATAAGCGATGAGCTGAAAGAATATGATTACTTTTTTGATCATGTAAATATTGAGCTTGTATTTGATAAAGACCAGTTCAAGGTCACTTCTAAATTTATATTGCCTGAGACATTGGGAGAATCATTCACTTTGATTGCAAATGTAGTGGATTTTGATAAAGGGCTTAATAATATCAAAGGCAATTTATATACCCGTGGGGAACATGTAAATCTAGAATTGATTGATGATTTTTTCCCGCAGTTACAAGTTGGGGTGAGTTCTGGTGTTTTTGATTTTGAAGCTTGGGGAGAAATTAAATCTGAATCAAAGCGACTATTTACAGGCAGATTGGACATAAGGGATTTGCAATATAAGCCAGTAGGTAATTCTGTCTCCTTTATTTCTGAAGAAGCTCCTATTACTGATTTCTCAACTGAGTTTAAACTTTTTGGCACAAAGAATAGCTGGAACTTAGCCTTAATCAATAGCGAGATACAAGCCGAAAATAATGTTTGGCGTGGCAATAAATATGAAATTGGTTGTTTAGATTGTGGGAGTGAAAATTATTTCATATCAACTGCATTTGACTACGTTAACCTTACACATTTGTTTTCAACTGTTCAGCATTTTCCAAAAGTATCTGCCCATTTCCAAGATATATTTTCCAAAATTCATCTTGGAGGTGAGTTAAGTAACGCAAATTTTTCGGCATATTGGAAAAACAATAAAATCATAAAGTATAAATATGAATCATCATTGCAGAATTCTACTATTACCTTGCCTGGTCATGAATTTGAAATTACATCTTTAAATGGAGAGTTGTCTGGCAACCATATTAATGGAAATATCAATATAAATTCGTCAAACGTAAATTTTTCTGCCAAAAAATTATTAGATTATTCTCATAAAGATCAAACATTGACTGGATTGTTTGAATGGCAAATACTAAATAATAATGTAATTACAACTTTTCAAGATGTAAGATTATTATCAGAAGGGCTGGATGCAAATTTACAAGGACTAGTTAAGTTTAGTGATGAAAGTATTTACTTTGATATGCAAGGCCAAATACCTAAAGCACGCGTAGATATAATTAAAACCTATCTTCCATACAAGAAAATGCATCCAAAGCTTTCGAAATGGCTAAAAGCGAGCATGCAAAATGGGGTCATAGAAAACGGAAAGTTTTTGTTACGCGGAGATCCTAGGAGTTTTCCGTTTAAAGATAAGCCAGGCACATTTGAATTGGTGGCCGATATAAATCAAGGGGTATTAAATTACCGTGAAGGTTGGCCAATTGTTCATGAAGTTAGCGCTGATCTTGTTATTAAAAATAAATCATTAGAAGTTAAAGGATATGATGGGACAATATTGAACTCCTCAGTAGATTATGTGACCGCAAAAATAGATGATTTAAAATTGCCACGCTTGATAATAGAAGGTAAAGCAAATGGCCCAGCAAATGATATATTAGATTTTTTACAGCAGTCAGCTCTTCTGAAGGCGAGTAGTCAAATTCCAAAACATATCACTGTAGATGGAAACACAACTCTAGATTTAGATTTAGTTCTGACACTTACAAAAAAATTGCAAAAAGAAAGGTTGGTAAGTGGCATGGTTGAGTTCAATAACACTAATTTAACGGTTACATCTGCTTCATTGCCCTTCACTGCTTTGAATGGAAAACTGTATTTTAATAATAGCGGTGCTGAAGGAAGGGGGTTAAAGGCTAAATTATTTGGGTCAGATTTTTTAGCTAATGCACATAGGACGTCTGAGGGTCGAACTGTCTTATCTGTAAATGGTAACTTTGATTTTAGTTCTTACCTGTCTTTAAATTATCAGCATTTTGATAAATACATTATAGGAGCTTCTCCAGTAACGGCATCAATAAACCTGCCTAAATTTAGTAAACATAATAGTGATAAATCACTGGAGATTAATATAGATAGCACACTGCAAGGTGTGCATACTTCATTGCCGAAGCCTTTTTATAAGGAAGTAAATGAAAATAAACATTTGAGTATCTATACTAAATACGAATCAAACTATGATTTCCCTGTGTTTGCAAGTTATAATGATAATGCCTTTTTAAAAGCAGAATTTGATAATGAAAAAAATAAAATATCTGCCTTAGAGTTTAGAATGGGCGATGATCAATTTCAGCTACCAGATCAAGGTGTAAAAATATCAGGTAAATTTGATGAACTAGATGTATTGGACTGGCAAAAGATATTTAAATCATCCACTGATAAATCTAGTACAATAGGTGTAAGTGAAGTCGATATCCAAGCAAATAGCATTTCATGGTCAGCCTTTGAGTTTCGTGATGTTAATTTTATTCTTAATAAAGGATCCAAATATTGGTTTGGTGAAATACAATCATCAGTAGCAAGCGGTGATTTTCAGTATCCATTACAACCAGGCTCCTTGGAAACTGCGATTGGTACTTTTGAATACCTTCGTCTTAATAAACCAGAAAGCAAAGACAATATAGTAATTGATCCCCGCGATATTCCAGCCTTGCATGTTCAATCTAAGCTCTTAGAGTTTGGTAACTATGCATTTAATAATGTTGTATTAAAAACAAATAAATCACCTTCTGGAATGATGATTGATTCATTAGTTGGTAAAGCTCAAGATTTACAAATTTTTGCCAACGGTCAGTGGCTTGTTGAGGAAAACGATAATCAGCTTACAGACTTAAAGATACAATTAATTACACAAAATATAAAAAATAGTTTAACTGCACTTGGTTTCGAAACAGGAATAAGTAAAGGGGAAGGTAGTGTAAACGCAATTTTCAAATGGTCAGGTTCCCCGTATAATTTTTCTTTGAAGTCATTTTCAGGTTCTGCAAACTTAAGACTCAAAGAAGGAGAAATATCATCGGTAGAACCTGGAGCAGGTCGTTTGGTGGGCTTGTTTAATTTAGGAGAAATTTCGCGTCGCTTGTCACTGGATTTTACAGATTTCTTTTCTAAAGGATATGTGTTCGATAAAATCCGAGGGGATTTATTGTTTAAAGATGCAAACTTAACTACTGATAATTTAAAGATTAAAGGACCATCTGCAGATATTTTAATACAAGGTAGAACTGGTATAGTGGCTCAGGATTATGATCAGACTATTACTGTTACACCTCATGTAAGTGGTGGTCTCCCCTGGATTGGTTTGGCAGTTGGTGGCCCATTGGGTGCAGTAGGCGTAATTGTTGGAGAAAAAGTTGCTAAAACAATTGGTATAGACGTTGATAAGGTAACAGAGGTTAAATACGCTATGACGGGGAGCTGGAAAGACCCTAAAATAGAACCAATTGCTGAAGAAGTAGTTAAAGCAAGTCAGACACCCACCACACAAGGTCAACCATCTCCACAACAGCAGCCAACAAATTGAATCACAAGATAAGTTGGCATTAAAGTTATAGTGTTACCATTTGCCTTGATACAAAGCATATATCTCTGCGTTGATAGTCTAGGCTAAATATAGAGTATGTAATAATACAGTTTGGTTTATTTAATTATTTGGTAAATATTTTGAGTAAAGTTGCAGCGATACAAATGGCGTCTGGTCCAAATGTCGACGGGAATCTACATGAGGCTGCTCGCTTAATTACACAAGCAGTTGAAGCAGGTGCAGAATTAGTTGTACTACCTGAAAATTTTGCAATTATGGGTATTAGTGAAGAAGATAAAGTTGCTATACGTGAACCTTTGGGCGATGGACCTATTCAAAAATTTCTCTCAGAGCAAGCAAGTCTTCATAATATATGGGTTATTGGTGGAACAGTTCCTTTAGAGTGTCCTGATCCCAAAAAGATTTACGCGGCCTGTCTAGTGTATAACAATAAAGGTTTGTGTGTAGAACGTTACGATAAAATTCATTTATTTGATGTTGATTTAGTTGATACAGGTGAAAGCTATAATGAATCAGAAACCATTGAGTTTGGTGATCTGGATTTAAAAGTAGTTGATACACCATTCGGAAAAATTGGATTAGCTATTTGTTATGATTTGCGTTTCCCAGAATTATTTCGTGGCTTGCTTGATCTGGGTGCTGAAATTGTTGTATTACCCGCAGCCTTTACTGCTGCAACAGGCCGGGCTCATTGGGAGAGTTTAATTCGCTCACGGTCGATTGAAAATTTAATCTATATGATAGCATCAGCTCAAGGTGGTTATCATATAAATGGTCGAGCCACTTTTGGTAATAGTATGATTGTAGATCCATGGGGTGGGATATTGAATCGTGTCAAACATGGAGCTGGTGTAGCTATTGCTGATATTAACTTAGACTATCTTGAATCAAGACGTAAAACATTCCCATGCATTCAACACCGAAGAATTAATTAATAATGTCGAGTTCCTTAGAAATAGCACAAAATCAAATTCTTGTTCCTTCTGGTTTAGATGAGTCTCATTTAACGCAAGCTTTTTCTACTTTACTAAATTCATCTGCAGATAGTGGAGATATTTATTTTCAAGTTCGCAAGCATGAAGCTTGGTCTTTAGAAGATGGTATTGTGAAAGATGCAAGTTACAATATTAACCAAGGTGTTGGTATACGTGCGATAAAAGATGATAAAACTGGTTTTGCCTACTCTGATGAAATAGTGTTACCAGCACTGATTGAATCTTGTAAAGCTGCACGTGCAATTGCAAGGGGTGCTGATAATGGAAGTGTACAAGTATGGAAATCTAATACGGGGAATGAATTATATTTGCCCGATAATCCATTAGATTCCATATCTGAAGCAGACAAAGTAGATCTATTACGTTCATTAGACGATTTGGCACGTAACCAAGATAATCGAGTCAAGCAAGTGATGGTGTCATTGGCTGGCACGCATGAAGTGATTTTAGTGGCGAGTAGTGATGGCTCAATTGCAGGCGATTTACGTCCACTAGTTAGATTAAATGTTTCCATCATCGTCGAAGAGAATGGCCGCATTGAACAAGGTAGCGCTGGTGGAGGTGGACGGGTTGGCTATGAATATTTCATTAATGAAAACCTTGCATATTCATATGTACATGAGGCAGTACGAATGGCGTTATTAAACCTAGAAGCAGTCGATGCTCCTGCAGGAACTATGAATGTTGTGCTGGGCCCAGGTTGGCCTGGTGTATTACTGCATGAAGCCATTGGTCACGGTCTGGAAGGCGACTTTACCCGTAAAGGCACTTCTGCGTTTAGTGGACGTATTGGAGAACGGGTTGCGAACAAGGGGGTAACGGTTGTAGACGATGGCACGCTTGCGAATAGAAGGGGTTCACTCAATATGGATGACGAAGGTACAGCCACACAATGTACAACTTTAATAGAAGATGGGATTTTAAAAGGATTTATGCAGGATAAATTGAACGCCAAACTTTCAAATACTAAATCAACTGGAAATGGGCGTCGTGAATCCTATGCGCATTTGCCCATGCCGCGCATGACGAACACTTATATGTTAGCTGGTGATCATGATCCCGGTGAAATTATTAGTTCAGTAGATTCTGGATTTTATGCAGTCAATTTTGGTGGAGGTCAAGTTGATATAACTTCAGGAAAATTTGTGTTTTCTGCTTCAGAGGCATATTTGATTGAAAAAGGCAAAGTAACAAGGCCTGTAAAAGGAGCAACCTTAATAGGTGATGGTCCAGATGTTCTCACTCGAGTATCTATGATCGGAAATGATTTACAATTAGATAGAGGGGTAGGAACGTGTGGTAAAGAAGGACAAAGTGTACCTGTTGGTGTTGGACAACCTACTTTGCGTATTGATGGACTTACAGTTGGTGGAACTGCAAGTTAATGGATCTCCAAAAGCCACATGTCAATTCTGGGTTAGAAGACTTTGTGCAACTTTGTCTGGATGAAGCAAAGCATCAAGGAGCAACAAGTGCTGAAGCATCAGTGCATGTAGATCATGGCTTGTCAGTAACTGCTCGGCTTGGTGATGTAGAAACTTTAGAACATAACAATAATCGTGCCTTGGGAATCACTGTATATATAAATAATAAAAAAGGCTCATCTAGCACTACAAATTTAGCACCAGATGCAATTAAAGACGCAGTATCTGTAGCCTGTAATATCGCCAAGTTTACTGAAGAGGATAGCTGTGCAGGGTTAGCGGATGCAGACTGCATGGCAACTTCAATACAAGATTTAGAGCTCGACTATCCTTGGGCTTTGTCGCCAGATGCTGCAATTGATATTGCAATTGAATGTGAAAGTAAAGCACGTGAGTTTGAAAAAATCTCAAATTCAGAAGGTGCCACAGTTAACACCACACGTGGAACAAGTATGTATGGAAATACACATGGTTTTTTAGGTTGCTATTCTTCTACTCGACACTATCTTTCTTGTGTTGTAGTCGCAGAGCAAAATCGTTCTATGCAAAGAGATTATTGGTATTCAACATCACGTAATCCAAAGTTATTAGAGCCAGCGATCTCTGTCGGTGAAAAGGCTGCGCAAAGAACTATTGGTAGATTAGGCGCCAAAAAAATATCAACGCGTACAACACCAGTAATTTTTGAGGCAAATATGGCGCGTTCATTATTATCTCATTTCGTCAGTGCTATTTCTGGTGGTGCTTTGTATCGTAAGGCATCATTTCTATTAGATCATTTGAATAAAGAGGTTTTTTCAGATCATGTGACCATTACTGAGGATCCACATATTAAAGGTGGGCTTGGAAGTTGTGCATTTGATTTAGAAGGTGTTGTAACCAAACCTCGCACATTAGTAGAAGATGGTGTATTAAAAGGTTATGTACTAAGTAGCTATTCTGCACGTAAATTAAGTATGCAAACTACTGGCAATGCAGGTGGTATACATAATCTTATTTTAAACTCGGGTGATAAGTCTTTAGAAGAACTGATTCAAGAAGTACAGGAAGGTTTATTAGTGACTGAGTTAATCGGCCACGGGGTAAATAATGTAACAGGAGACTATTCACGTGGTGCAGTAGGTTTTTGGATAGAAAAAGGGGAAATCCAATATCCAGTAGAAGAAATAACAATTGCAGGCAACTTAAAAAATATGTTCAAAAATATTATTGCAATTGGAAATGATATTGATCAACGCAGTAATATTATTACTCCTTCAATTGTTGTTGATGAGATGATGGTTGCAGGTAGCTAATTGTTTATTAAAGTAACTATAACCATTTAATTTTAGAAATCTGAATAGATACATCTAAATTCCCATTTTCAATTTTATCTAGTTTGACGGGTATGTAGTGCAAATCTTCAGCATACCAGCCTAAATAAGTGGTCTTCTTTTCGTTATCTTTGGTGCGAACATATTTGTTTGTATTAAGCTTACCAAGTTTGGTTTCGATAGTTTCCTTCTTGTCATGTTTGTATACGTATTCTTTTAAGCGCCCTTTAGAAATAACAGAATAAATGTTCACAGCATTTTCGGAATTAGGTTCACGCATTAATAATAATTGCATAGAAAAATTATCAAATGTGTGCGGGGGAATATCTAAACTATTTTGTCTATTTTTATATTGAACATTAGCTTTTCTATTAGACCAATCGAATAGATAATATTCATTACGGTTTTTTTTGCTGCCTTTAACTTCGTGTTTGAATTCCACTGCATGGTAATGACCGTCTTTATGCAAAAGTTTAGCCCGATCGATTACTTCTTGTTGGCCAAGAAATACAGCGGCTAGTCCTACAGGATGAGTAGTAGATTCATAGATAATATGATTGGCATCTTTTTTTAGAACAACTTGCATTTTTCCTACCCGCATACCACCTTTGAAAATATTATAAGTAGCCTCGAATTGAGGAGGGACGTTATCATTATTAAGTATATGTGCAGGATTGGATAGGGCTGCGTGGCTAAGCAAAAAAAATAGTACTATTATTAAATATATTTTTTTCACTGTAATTCGTGCTCGTGTACACGTGTTAACTTAATAGCTTGTTTGAGTTGTTTGTTTTCGAAATAGGCATATTCGTTTTTTAATGTGACTTTATTTTCACAAAACCACTTTATTGCTAAAGGGTAAATAATGTGTTCTTTTTTTAGAACACGTTCAGCAAGACTTTTGGAATTATCAGTTTTTGTAACTGGTACATGGGCTTGAATAATTAAAGGCCCGCCATCTAGATCAGCTGTTACAAAATGTACGCTGCAACCGTGTTCAGTGTCGCCAGCATTCAGTACTCGTTCGTGGGTATGCAGTCCTGGGTATTTCGGCAAAAGAGAGGGATGAATATTAAGTATTCTGCCCTGGTATTCGTCTATAAAGGTATTACTTAATACACGCATAAAACCAGCTAACACTACTAAAGTAACTTTATAGACGTTTAGAATCCTGAGTAGTTCATTTTCAAACAGTTCACATGAAGTATAGTTTTTATGGTTAACAATGTGGGCAGGGATATTTGCTTGTTTTGCACGCTCTAAACCATAAGCATCAGCTTTGTTACTGATTACGCAAGAGATATTTGCATTAATATGGCCTTGTTGAATGTGATCAATAATAGATTGTAAATTGCTACCACCTCCGGAAACTAAAACTGCAATAGAGCAAGAATCATTTTGCACGCTATTATTCTCAGAGTCGTAAATATCTACAGGGCATAGAATATTATATTAAATCGATTTTAGAATTATCAGGAGATTTATTAATTTTACCTATAACATTTGCTTCGTAATTAGTTTGTTGACAAATTCCTAACGCAAGGTCAGCATGGTTTGCGGGTAAAATAACTAACATACCAATTCCACAATTAAAAACACGATACATTTCTTTATCATCGATATTTCCCTGTTTTTGTAGCCAGTTGAAAACCTCTGCTCGTTTCCATGCAGAGGTATTTATCTTTGCAATAAAATTATGCGGGATTATTCTTGGCACGTTCTCCAATAAACCGCCTCCTGTTATATGGCATAGTCCATGCACGTTAATATTCGTGCAACGTATTAGCTCTAAGATTACATTTGCATAGATCACAGTAGGGGTGAGTAAAACTTCCCCGAGTGTTTGAGTGCCGAGTTTTTCAGTTAATGAACAATTACTGGTTTCTAGGATTTTGTTGACTAAAGAATAACCATTCGAATGGATGCCACTTGATGCGATACCAATGATTACGTCCTCTTGAGTAATTTTGCTGCCATCAATTAAGTCATTTTGGTCTACTATACCGACACAAAATCCTGCTAGATCATATTCACCATTATTATACATTCCTGGCATTTCAGCGGTTTCGCCACCAATCAAAGCAGCTCCTGATTGGCGACAACCTTCTGCAATGCCTTCAATGACAGTTTGCGCCTCTTCAATGGTAAGCTTTCCAGTTGCAAAATAATCTAAGAAAAAAAGTGGCTCAGCTCCTTGTACAAGTACATCATTTACGCACATGGCCACGAGATCAATGCCAATAGTGGAATGACGGTTTAATTTTTGTGCAAGGCGTAATTTTGTACCAACACCGTCAGTACCGGAAACAAGTATAGGCTGCTTATATTTATCTTTTTGAATTGCAAATAAGCCTCCAAATCCTCCAATACTAGAAAGTACTTCTGGTCGTTGCGTGGTTCGAATTGCCGGTTTGATCAGATCTACGAGCTTATTACCCGCATCAATGTCTACTCCGGCATTTTTGTAAGTGAGCCCCATAAATAAATAACTATATTAAATATTACTCGTAACTGTCTGATATATATATGTAAAGAAAATTGATATCTTATATAAAAATATGAATAATTAGATCTTTCATTGCTTCAGTATTCGGTTGCTTATACCATCTAAAATAAAAAGAAAAATAAGCATTTATAACGATTCAGCACCCTATTGTATGACACGGAGAGGTTCAGGCATAACATGTCTTATTGGAGATTCATTCCTAATCTAATTACGGCTACACGATTTGCCGCAGTCCCTGTCTTGATATGGTGGTTGTTCGATGGGAATTTTTATAATGCCTTGATCCTTTTCCTCATAATGGGCTTATCTGATGCCTTGGATGGGTATTTAGCTAAATCATTTGATTGGAAAACGACCTTAGGCGCATATTTGGATCCGGCTGCGGATAAGGCAATGTTAATCAGTGCTTATATCAGTTTGGGTGCACTTCATTTACTACCACATTGGCTTGTGTTTATTGTCATACTTCGTGATGTTGCACTGCTGTCAGGTGCTTTATCATATAATTTATCTACACGTCGATTAGAGATTCAGCCTACTTTAATAAGTAAGCTTAACACCTTTGTCCAAATTGTTTTGGTTTTTGCAGTCATTTATAGTCAATTACATGCTCTACCAATATTGTTAATACATGTCATGATAGGGTTGACAGTGTTAACAACACTTGTCAGCGGCCTGGATTACTTAGCGGAAGAAAGATCCAGACGTGCCGCGAAACATTCTGGTAAGCAGGTGTAAGGCCTAAATCTTATATATAAGTTAACAAGTGATAAATTCCTGTCTGAGTTCATCTCAACAATACTCATTAGATGTTGCATTACGTTCCTTTGCAACGTTTGATACGTTTGTAAACTCGAATGAAAATGAGTTATTGCTATTACTAAAAGATTTAACAAAATTAACTCATGAACCACGGCAAATTTTTATTTGGGGGGCAAGTCAAACTGGTAAAACTCATTTATTGCAATCTGTTTGCAACTTGACAATTAATACAAATCAAAAAGCCTTTTATGTTTCCTTTAAAGATTTAGTAGATATTGATTCAAATATTTTAAAAGATCTTCATCAGCTCGATATAGTTTGTCTTGATGATGTGGATATTATTTTAGGTAAAAAAGAATGGGATCTTGCATTATTTCAGTTAATTAATGAGCTTCGTATTAGCAATAAAAGTTTAGTAATGACTGCAATATTCAACCCAAATAATGCGCAGCTATCATTACCAGATTTAGCATCTAGATTAATATGGGGGCCAGTATACAAGTTAAATCATTTAACAGATCAAGAAAAAGAAACTGCATTGCAATTGCATGCTAAGGCACGAGGTTTCGAAATTTCTTCGGAAGTGTGTAGCTATTTGCTTAAACGTTATCCGCGTGAATTGACTAAGTTAGTACAATTATTAGATCAACTCGATCAGCAGTCCTTAGTGCAACAAAGAAAAATTACGGTGCCATTCGTAAAGTCTGTTTTAACTTAATAAAGGTGATTAGCTTGCAAAGCTAGCAATACGTTTACCCAAAGCAAAACAAAGCTTTTTTTCATCTTCACTAAGTTTGTTATTGTTGTCAGGTCCGGCAAGATGGCTAGGTCCATATGGCGTACCTCCCGTAGTAGTAGAGATTAATTCTTTTTCATTATAGGGCAGCCCTACGATTAGCATGCCATGATGTAATAGTGGCAACATCATAGAGATTAACGTAGTTTCTTGACCGCCGTGTAAGCTGGAAGTAGATGTAAAAACGCCAGCAGGTTTACTGGAAAGTGCACCTGATAACCATTGTGAGCTAGTACTGTCTATAAAATATTTTAGTGGTGCTGCCATATTACCAAAGCGTGTAGGGCTGCCAAGCGCGAGCCCATCACATTGTTCTAAATCTGTGAGTTCAGCATAAGGATGTCCATCATTCGGGATATTATCTTCTACAGCTTCACACGTGGCTGAAACAGGAGGTACTGTTCGAATACGGGCTTCAACACCGTCTATGGATTTAGTACCTCGAGCAACATGTTGTGCCATGTCTTTGGTTGCTCCGTGACGTGAATAATATAAAACGAGAATCGTTGGCATGTTATAAAATCTCTATAACATTCTCTGGTGGTCTGCCAATTGCAGCTTTGCCATTACTAATAACGATTGGCCGTTCAATTAAGATGGGATACTTTATCATAGCGTCAATAATTTCTTCTTCAGTGGAAGAATCATCAAGTCCGGCATTTTGATAAGCAGATTCTTTTTTGCGTAATAACTGGTTTGCAGGAATACCAAGTAGAGTAAGAATATTTTTTAATTCCGATTTTGAAGGTATATTTTGTAGATATTCTACTACTTCTGGCTCCTTGCCTTTTTCATTAAGCAGCTCTAAGGTCATGCGGCACTTAGAGCATTTTGGATTAAAATATATTTTTGTTTGCTTAGTACCCATTATGTCTTTTTCTCCTGCCTTTTTACGGTTATATTTACGTGCCATTATATTCCATCATTGACAGTTTATCAGCGGGTACGGGCTTATATTCCTTTTGCAGGATGAGAGACTTTTTATATGAATGTTATTTTAGATAATGAGTGTATGCGATGTATTATATCCGGCAAAGTACAAGGTGTATTTTTTAGAGCGTCAACTCGCAATCAAGCACAAAGACTTGGAATTGTAGGTTATGCCAAGAACCTTGCTGATGGATCAGTTGAAGTGATGGCCTGTGGTGAGAATGAAGCATTACAAGAATTAAAGATCTGGTTGTTTCAAGGGTCAAGCGCATCTGAAGTTAGCAATGTTGAGTGCAAAGTTGTACAAACACAAGAATTTTCTGATTTTCAAATTTTATAGTTATGCCCATATATGAATATGAATGTAAAGCTTGTGGCCATCGTCATGAAGCATTGCAGAAAGTAAGCGATCCACTCTTAACGGATTGTCCAGAATGTGGAAAACCCACTTTAATAAAACTAATCTCAGCAGCAGGTTTTAGATTGAGTGGTTCTGGTTGGTATGAAACGGACTTTAAAACGGACAATAAGAGGAATTTAACTTCGAGAGATTCGCAGAAAAAAAATGCGCCCAAGGAAGGTGCTAAGAGTAGTAAAAAAACAGATAAAAAAGACAGTAGTAAAAAGTCGACTACGGGGAAGAAAACCACAAAATCCAGTAGTAGCAAAAACAGCTGATATGTCTGTGCTAATATAAATATATTTGATATTACACAGTATCTAAGGCGTTCTATTGCAAGCTAACTAGGCAGAACGTACTATGCGCCGCTGTGTATTGTAATGCTCTGAATAATTGTCTCTAAATATATTTTAAGGTTAATCATGCGAAGTCATTATTGCGGTCAGGTCACTGAAAAATTGATCGATCAAGAGATTTGTGTGTGTGGTTGGGTAAACCGTAGACGGGATCATGGGGGAGTTATTTTTGTTGATTTACGCGATCGTGATGGGATTTTGCAAGTGGTATTTGATCCCGATTCAGCAGAAATGTTTCAGATAGCAGAACATATTCGTAATGAATATGTTCTACAGGTAAAAGGACGAGTACGAGCTAGACCAGATGGTACCGTAAACTTGGACTTGCCTACCGGCCAAGTTGAAATATTGGCCTTATCTCTTGCAGTGTTGAACGAATCAGAAACACCGCCTTTTCAACTAGATGATGAGGACGTGCATGAAGAGAACCGCCTACGTTATCGATATGTAGATTTAAGACGCCCATTTATGCAAGAACGCATTCGCACAAAAGCCAATGTGGCTCGAGTGTTGCGCAATTACTTAGATGATCATGGTTTCCTAGATATAGAAACACCTATTCTCACTAAAGCTACACCAGAAGGTGCTAGAGATTACTTAGTACCAAGCCGTACCCAACCGGGCTCTTTCTTTGCATTGCCACAATCACCACAATTATTTAAACAATTGCTAATGATGAGTGGTTTTGATCGCTATTATCAAATTGTGCGTTGTTTTCGAGATGAAGATTTACGTGCAGATCGTCAACCAGAATTTACACAATTAGATATTGAAACTTCATTTATGAATGATGAAGGAATCATGTTGATGATGGAAGATATGCTACGCGATCTTTTTCGAAACATCTGCAATGAAGAGCTAGAAGACCCATTTCCTAGAATGACCTACGCGGAAGCCATGCATCGCTATGGCAGTGACAAGCCGGATCTCCGTATTCCATTAGAATTTATCGATATCACTGATTTGATGAAAAACGTGGAATTCAAAGTTTTTAATGGTCCTGCTAATGATGAAGCAAGCCGTATAGCAATGTTAAAGATTCCACAAGGTTGCTCGTTAACACGTAAAGACATAGATGGATATACAGACTTTGTTGGTCAATATGGTGCTAAGGGTCTTGCTTATATCAAATGTAATGATGTTTCAAATATTAGCGAAGGCTTGCAATCTCCTATCTTAAAGTTTTTGCCTGAAAACATAACTAAACAAATAATTATAGAAGCAGATGCTGAAAATGGTGATTTATTGTTTTTTGGTGCAGATAAGAAAACCATAGTCAATGCTGCGCTGGGCGCATTAAGAGTTAAGGTAGGGCATGATTTAAATATGCTGGAATCAGGATGGCGCCCATTATGGGTAGTGGAGTTCCCTATGTTTGAGTGGGATGAAGAAGTTAAGCGTTGGTCGGCGTTACATCATCCATTTACTGCACCAACATACGAAAACCCACAAGAGCTTATAAATAATCCTGGTGCTGCATCTTCCTTAGCATATGACATTGTACTAAATGGTGTCGAAGTGGGAGGTGGTTCAGTGCGTATTCATAAACAAGAAATGCAAGCCGCAGTTTTTGAAGTATTACAGATCAGTGAGCAAGAGGCGCAGGAAAAATTTGGTTTCTTGTTGCAAGCACTACGTTTTGGGGCTCCCCCACACGGAGGCATTGCATTTGGTTTGGATCGTCTAGTTATGTTAATGACGGATAGTCAATCCATTCGTGATGTGATTCCATTTCCAAAAACACAGAACGCGACCTGCTTGTTGACAGATGCGCCAGCACCTGTAAATGATCGACAGCTAAAAGAACTACATATTAAACTGCGTTCCAAAGCCAAATAATTTATTATTAATTAGCTACATTATCATCTAGCAGTTCACGAACATCATACACAGCAGGTTGCTGCTGAAAATTATTTAGCTTTTCTGATAATACTTGTTTAGCTTCAGGTGAATTCGGGAATTGCTGGGCCAGCAAAATTTTATAGCTATTTGCTAATTCTAGATTTTGGATGGCTTCTCCAATTTGTGCACCTAATAAAAGTGTTTTAGGCGTGGGACGAGCAATTTTTTCATAGGCTTTTAAAAATTGTAGTGCTTTTTCGTATTCGTAGCTACTGTATTGGATTTTAGCGAGTTGGTACAAAGGGACAGGGGAATTAGGGTTAATCCTTAGTGCCTGACTAAAATAGTCGTTTGCCTTCACGGTGTCTGGAATACCAAGCACACACAAACCTGCATTTGTATATGCGACATCAGGTTGGGAATTTTTACTATTTTTTGCGGCCGCTAGGAATAGTTTTTCTGCTTTTAATGGTTGATCGTGTTTACATAAAAAACTTGCATAGTTTGTTTGGGCTGCCGAATGATCCGGCTGTATTGATAATGCGCGTGAGAAATAGCGCTCGGCTAGATCAGACTGGCTATTTTTATTATATATTAAGCCTGCAACGGTATAAGCATCAGCTGATTTAGGATTTAGTTGCAAGGCTTTTGTAATTGATTTAAGCGCTTCATCTAATCTTCCAGCATACATATATTGGATACTCTGTCTGACATAGGCTTCATCTTGTTGTGGCGTAGCAGTTTTTTTTGATGGGGTGGTTGTACATGCAGACATAATAAAGACTGCGATTAGCAAACAAAGCCATTGTCGTACATTATAAGCAGCTAATTTTCGTATAATTAAAATCATGATTTTAAATATATTGTTACTTTATAGAGTATAAATCCATTAAATTGTTCTATTGGTAATGTTCTCAATTAAATATGCAACATAAGCGCCCTGAATCAGTATTGGTAGTAGTATACACGCGAGCCAGTGAGGTCTTGATGTTACGGCGTAAGTATCCAAATGATTTTTGGCAATCTGTAACAGGTAGTTTGGAGTGGGATGAGATACCACAAGATGCAGCGGTTAGGGAGTTACAAGAAGAAACTGGTCTGGTCAATCAAAAAATTTATGATTGCCAGTTTTCACAAGATTTTGAAATCTACTCGATTTGGCGCGCACGTTATGCTCCTGGTGTTACCCATAATCGGGAGTATGTGTTCTGCCTGCAATTACCTGAAAAAGTAGCGATTCAGCTTGATCCGCGTGAACATGAGGAATATAAGTGGTTACCACGTGATCAGGCAATCGAACTCGCTTTTTCACATACCAATCAAGATGCGATTCGTCGCTGGGTACCTGAGTAATCACTACGTTTAGGGGAATATCAGGTGCGAGAAATTGTTATTTGTACGCATGGGATCTGGATGAAAGGTTGGGTGATGAAGCCCCTATGCCATTATTTAACTGTTCATGGCCACGAATGTAAGCAATTTTCTTATCACAGTGTCAGGCATTCACCAGCTCAAAATGCACTACGATTAGGTAAGTTTATTGACGGCCTCGATGCTGACATTATTCATTTTGTAGGGCACAGCTTAGGCGGGATTATATTGCTACATTACTTTCAATATTTTGATGCAGCAAAACCGGGTAGAGTAGTAATGCTGGGGACACCTTTATCAGGTAGTAATGTGGCACGCCATATGTCAAAAAATAAATTCATAAAAAATAGAATGTTAGGAGCAAGTGCTAAGACTTTACTTGGGAATATACCGGCATGGAAGGGAACGCGTCCACTAGCAATATTTGCGGGTACAAAAGGAACCGGGGTAGGACAACTACTCGGTGCACCACTTGAAAAACCAAATGATGGCACCGTGGCAGTATCTGAGACAGTAATTGATAATTGCACATTACATATAGAAGTACCGTATAGCCATACAGGCATGTTGTTGGCTAAACCCGTTGCAGCTTCTGTAGACGAGTTTTTACGAACTGGAAACGTCACTTGAATTATCCAGATAAGAAGGGAAGTGTTAAAATATTGTCATTGATCTAGTAGAGGAGATTCAATGGCGGGTCACAGTAAATGGGCCAATATTCAACATCGTAAAAAAGCGCAGGATGCCAAGCGCGGGAAATTATTCACAAGACTGATTCGCGAAATAACTGTTGCAGCTCGAATGGGCGGTTCTGATATGAGTGCTAACGCACGTCTACGCTTAGCTGTGGATAAAGGCTTGTCTGCAAACATGCCTAAAGATACTGTTGAACGTGCTATTAAACGTGGTGCAGGTGAATTGGATGGCGACAATTATGAAGAAGTTCGCTATGAAGGCTACGGGCCAGGGGGCGCTGCAATTTTGGTAGATTGTATGACGGATAACCGTAATCGTACCGTGGCTGAAATTCGTCATGCATTTACCAAATATAACGGTAATTTGGGTACATCAGGCTCCGTGGCTTATATGTTTTCTAATGTTGGAGTAATCCAGTTTGCACCTGGTACAGATGAAGATGCCGTAATGGAAGCAGCTTTAGAATCGGGGGCGGAAGATGTAATCACTGCGGATGATGGCAGTATAGAAGTGCTGACTTCTCCTGAAACGTTCATTTCAGTAAAAGAAGCGCTGCAAGCTTCAAATTTAGCGCCTGAACATGCTGAAGTGACGATGCGTGCTAGTACTACAACCTCAATGTCCGATAAAGAAGGTGAGACGATGCTGAAGTTATTAGATGTATTAGATGAATTAGATGATGTGCAAAATGTATATTCTAATGCAGAAATTT
This sequence comes from Gammaproteobacteria bacterium, assembly GCA_965223115.1. Classification (GTDB taxonomy): domain Bacteria; phylum Pseudomonadota; class Gammaproteobacteria; order UBA4575; family UBA4575; genus CBDCUI01. Next base: position 1,460,769 of record OZ244982.1, on the reverse strand, counting down.
CCGACGCAGTCTATGAGGCTATTGCATAAGTATTTGTATGCAGTTTAAGGCAAACATACATAAGCAGAGTACTATTCGTATTTTGGGTATTGATCCGGGCTTACAGATTACTGGTTTTGGTGTAATTGAAAGTGATGGTCGATGTAGTAATTATATTCATAGTGGCAATATACGTGCGGATGGAACAAAAACTACTATTGGTATGCCGCAACGACTTGGATTAATTTTTCGTAAATTGACCGAAGTCATTGAACAATATCAGCCTGATGAAGTTGCAGTCGAAGAAGTATTTATATCTCGTAACGCCTCTTCGGCACTAAAACTTGGTCATGCACGAGGTGCCGCGATTAGTGCAGCTGTGCAATTGCATATCCCTGTAAGTGAATATAGTGCTCGCTCTGTAAAGCAGGCCGTGGTGGGGAATGGTGCTGCGAATAAAGAACAAATACAACATATGGTTTTACGTTTATTATCATTACGGGGAAAATTACAAACAGATGAAGCAGATGCTTTAGCGGTATGTTTATGTCATGCGCATACAGCATTGCTATTGGGTGGCAAACGTACACAGTTGATGGAAAGTTACATATGATTGGTCGTTTGCAAGGAGAGATAATAGAAAAACAACCTCCGAATTTAGTATTGGATGTTGCAGGCGTAGGCTATGAGCTTGAAGCACCCATGTCTACATTTTATGAATTACCTGATTGCGGTGAAAAAGCAGTGCTCTATACACATTTGCTCGTACGTGATGATGCGCATACATTGTATGCCTTCAAAGAAGTACAAGATCGTAGTTTGTTTCGAAATTTGCTTAAAGTTAATGGTGTAGGTGCAAAAATGGCATTAGCAATTTTGTCGGGGATGGATGTGCACTCGTTTACGAATTGTATTCATAATGGTGATACGGATTCATTGATACGATTGCCAGGTGTAGGTCGCAAAACTGCCGAGCGACTCATTATCGATATGCGTGATCGTCTAGAAAAAACCTCTATACCTACGTCTACAGGTAAGGGTGTAAATGGTTATGTGCACCCACAAAGTCCTGTTGAAGATGCTGTTTCAGCTTTAATTTCATTGGGATATAAACCTAACGATGCCAGTCGTATGGTGAGTAATGTAGACGTACAAAATCAGACCAGTGAAGATATTATTCGGCTTGCTTTAAAATCTAGTTTTTCATGAATGTTTAGTAAAGGTCTAAGAAAATGTCTGAAATAGAAGCATCGCGTATTGTCGATACTCGAGCTGAAAAAGATGAAGTTATTGCGGAAAACGCAATTCGTCCTCGTAGCTTGGATGAATACATAGGACAGACAAAAGTTCGTGAACAAATGGAAATATTTATTTCAGCAGCGAAACAAAGGCAAGAAGCGTTAGACCATGTTTTGATATTTGGCCCACCGGGTTTGGGTAAAACCACACTCTCAAATATCGTAGCTAATGAGATGCATGTCAATCTACGCCACACTTCGGGGCCTGTTTTAGAGCGCCCAGGAGATCTGGCTGCTATTTTAACTAATCTAGAACCTAATGATGTTTTGTTTGTAGATGAAATACATCGCTTAAGCCCTGTCGTAGAAGAAGTATTGTATCCAGCTATGGAAGATTTTCAGTTAGATATTGTGATTGGCGAAGGTCCTGCTGCTAGATCAATAAAACTTGATTTGCCACCCTTTACATTAGTAGGTGCTACAACGCGTGCGGGCCTATTAACTTCACCTTTGCGAGATCGTTTTGGAATTGTGCAGCGTCTTGAGTTTTATACTGCTGAAGAATTGTCTGTAATTGTGCATCGTTCTGCAAAAATTCTTGGTGTAGAAATAAATGATGATGGAGCAGAACAAATTGCACAACGTTCACGTGGCACGCCGAGAATTGCTAATCGTTTATTAAGACGAGTGCGCGATTATGCACAAGTTAAATCAAATGGTGTGATAACAAGTGAAATTGCAAATTTAGCACTAGATATGCTAAGTGTTGATGAAAACGGTTTTGATAATATGGATCGAAGATTATTGCTCGCTGTGATTGAAAAATTTGAAGGAGGACCAGTCGGTGTGGACAGTTTAGCTGCAGCGATTGGAGAAGAACGCGGTACAATTGAAGATGTAATTGAGCCTTATCTAATTTTAAAGGGATTTATGATGCGTACACCGCGTGGTCGAGTGGCTACAGGAAATGCATATCGCCATTTTGGAATTAAAATTCCTCAGCATAATTTAGGTCAAGCATTGGAAGCAGAATCTAATCCAGATTTATTTTCCAATACCACACAGTGAGCCATTTGTTCATTTAATTGATGATAAGAATTTACAAATGAAGCCTTTCTTATGGCATGCACGAATATATTATGAAGATACTGATGCTGGGGGTGTCGTATATTATGCGAATTATTTGAAATTTATGGAGCGTGCACGAACAGAGTGGTTGCGTTCTATTGGTTTTGAGCAAGATGCGCTGGTAAGTGATTTGAACATTTTGTTTGCGGTACGGTCTGTAAGTATTGAATATAAGCAGCCGGCAAAATTTAATGACATATTATTAGTGTCGGTTGAACCATATGAGCTTAGACCAGCAAGTATTTCGTTTAAACAAGTCATTGGTAAACAGGATCAAGAATCAGAAATTTTCACTACAGCTGAAGTAAATATTGTTTGCTTGAGTGCTAATAATTTTTTACCAAAGCGGATTCCTAAAAGTTTGTTTATAGATATTGATAGGGAGATAAAAAGTGCAAGTTGATACGAGTATTTTAAGTTTGATTGGTAACGCCAGTTTGCTCGTTAAATTGGTGATGTTGCTGTTGCTCGTTGCATCTGTCATATCTTGGACTATGATTATAAGTAAGTGGAAAATAATTAAGGATACAAGAAACGAATCTGATAAGTTTGAAGATAAGTTTTGGTCTGGAACTGATCTAGCAACTCTATATGAAAAAATTAGATTAAAAAGAGATCCAGCAGGAATGGAGCATATTTTCATTGCTGGATTCAAAGAATATGCACGCTTGCACCGTCAACAGAAAGTTTCTCCTATAGCTATTGCGGATACCGCATTGCGTTCCATGAAGGTGGCTATGTCCCGTGAAGTGGAAGCATTAGAACATTACCTCTCATTTCTTGCGACAGTGGGTTCAACTGCCCCATATATTGGTTTGTTCGGAACGGTGTGGGGCATTATGAATTCATTTCGTGCATTGAGTGATGTACAGCAAGCTACTTTGTCTGCAGTGGCACCTGGCATTGCCGAGGCATTAATCGCAACGGCGATGGGATTATTTGCAGCAATACCAGCAGTCATTGCTTATAACCGTTATTCAACCGATGTAGAGCGATTAGTTATTCGTTATGACAATTTTGTTGAGGAATTTACAGCCTTGTTGCAAAGGCAAGCGTTAACAAAAGATATGGACCAGTAGGGAGCATGTAACACATGGCTTATACGGGAATACGTCGCCGCAAACGCATGTCTGAAATTAATGTTGTGCCCTATATTGATGTAACGCTTGTTTTGCTGGTAATTTTTATGGTAACGGCTCCTCTCTTTCATCAGGGAGTGGAAGTTGAGTTACCCAGCGCACCGGCGAAACAACTAGATAAAACGGATGAGAATCAAGAGCCATTGATTATATCAGTTAACCAATCAGGGCAAGTGTTTGCAAATAAAGCAGAATCACCTCAAAAACCCATCCCAGATGAGTTATTTAGAAACCAAATTCGAGAAATACTATCAAAAGAACAAGGTAATCCAATTTATGTACGGGGAGATAAGAATGTTGATTATGGCCGAGTTGTAACGGTTATGGTCATGTTGCAGGATGCAGGGGCTGAAAATGTAGGTTTAATAACTGATCCTACAGTCAAAGAAATTGAAAACTAAAGAATCATGGCAAAATTTAAACGACATTTACCAATGTCGGTCACTATTGCAATCATTATTCATATAGTAGCAGTGATGTTGCTTATTGTTGGCTATCAAATGAAGCGTGAACATAGACCAAGTTCTGAATCTACAATTAATACCGTTAAGGCAAAAGTCATTAATGCCAAAGAGCTTGATGAAGCTAAACGGCGTAAAAAAGAAAAATTAAAACAGGAAGAATTAAAACGTAAACAACAACTTGCTGAGCAAGAGAAAATTAAGCAAGAGCGTATAAAACAAGAGCAAGAGAAAAAAAGACTTGAAGCTGAACTCGCAGCAGAAAAGAAAAAAGCAGAAGAGGCAAAAAAACAGGCAGAATTAGAAAAGAAAAAAGCTGAAGAAGCAAAGAAACAAGCCGAGTTAGAGAAAAAACGCTTAGAAGAGCAGGCTAAGGCCGAACAACAACGGCAGGCTGAAATTAAAAAGGCTGAAGAAGCAAAAAGAATTGCAGAGCAAAAAAAAGCTGAAAGAGAAAAAAGATTAGCAGAAGAAAAGAAACGTAAAGAGCAAGAGAGATTAGCTGCAGAACAAGCCGCAGAAAAAGAACGTCTAGCTAAAATATTAGCGCAGGAAGAAGCAGAACTACAGGCAGCAGAACAAGAGGCATTGCGGATTGCTAAAGCACGAGAAATGAGTAAGCTGATAGCTCAGTATCAAGATGCGATACGTAGTAAAATACAAAGTCGCTGGCGAAAACCACTAAATGAACAGCCCAATGCATGGTGTAAAGTATATGTTCGCCAAGCGCCCGGTGGTTATGTTGAAGATGTGATAATAGAAGAGTGTACCGGTGATGAATCCTTCCGTCGCTCGGTAGAAGAGGCAGTGTGGAAATCTGATCCGCTACCTGCACCACTTTCGCCAGAGTTATTTGATCGAGATTTGCGTTTTAAATTTATACCGGAGAGTTAATGAAGAAATTTTTTAAATTATCGAGCGTGTTGATTATTTTATTTGCATGCCAAATTGCACATGCAATATTAGAAATTGAAATTACCCAAGGTGTTGAAGGTGCCATACCTATTGCCATTGTAGCTTTTGCAGGTGATGTGTATACACAACCAGAAGCGGTTGAAACGATTGTGCGCAATGATTTACAGCGCAGTGGATTTTTTGATGTATTGAATAAAAATAATTTCCCGCAAATTATAACTAGCTCGAAGCAAATTAATTTTCAAAGTTGGCGAGATATTGGAGTAGAAAACTTATTGTTGGGTAAAGTGACCAATACAGGTAGTGATCAGTACAAGATAGAATTTCAGTTGATTGATTTGATTCGCCAAAAAAGACTACTTGGCAATGTTATACCTGCAAAGTCCAAAGATGTAAGAAAGGTAGGTCATAAAATTAGTGATGTGGTTTTTGAAAAACTTACTGGAATTCGTGGCGCATTTAGCACCAGAATTGCTTACGTCAGTACGATAAATAAAAATTCCACTAGCCCTAAGTATATTTTGCAAATAGCTGATGCGGATGGGCATAATGCCAGAACCGTATTTTCTTCGAATAAGCAGTTATTATCACCATCTTGGTCTCCAGATGGTTCTCAATTGGCGTATGTGTCATTTGAAGGGGGTAATTCTGCCATTTATATACAAGACATCATTCAAGGTACGCGTTCGAAAGTTTCTGCACGTTCTGGCATTAATAGTGCTCCTGCCTGGTCTCCAAATGGTCGATATTTAGCACTTACCCTATCGGCAGGCGGTAGCCCAGATATTTATGTCATGGATATGCGATCTAAGAATTTAAAACGGTTGACTAGTACATCGTCTATAGACACAGAGCCGAGTTGGATGCCAGACAGTAAGTCGTTAATATTTACTTCAGACCGTAGTGGTGGACCGCAAATTTATGAGGTATCTGTCAATGGTGGTAAACCAAAGCGTCTCACTTTTGAAGGTAAATATAATGCTGCACCTGATATTTCACCAGATGGCAGGTTTATAACGTTTGTGCATAATAATGGTAATGGCTTTAGGATTGCAGTGATGGATAAACAAAATAATGCAATACGTGTTATTACTAAAGGTAATTTAGATGAGAGTCCAAGTTTCGCACCAAATGGCAGCTTGATAATTTATGCAACTGCGGAACAAGGTCGCGGTGTGTTGGCGGCAGTGAGTTCAGACGGTCGAGTGAAACAGAAGTTACGATTAACGGAGGGTGATGTTCGAGAACCAACATGGTCGCCTTTTCGTTTTTAACAGTGTTTAGTTAACTAGAGGAGAAGTTAGTTATGTTTAAACAATTATTACTTACATTATTTATAACTATATTTATTATTCTGGGTGCATGTAGTACTCAAACCAAGGAGATGCCGGGTGATGTAATCAGCGATGATTATGAAAATGGGGCTGATATCAACATGGGTGACGGATCAGAGACAATGGGACTGGAAGGTGAAGGTGATTTGTCTATGGGCTCACTTGGCGATAACCTTGGTGCAGGAAATATCATTTATTTTGATTACAATAGCAGTGAAATACGTGATGATTCATTACCAGTTATCGCATCTGCAGCTGAGGCATTAGCTGCAAACCCAGCTATGCAAATGCGCCTTGAAGGTCATGCGGATGAGCGCGGCACACGTGAATATAATCTGGCTTTAGGCGAACAACGTGCAAAATCTGTGCGTGAATTAATAATGCTGCAAGGTGCCAGTGGTAACCAAATTGATATAGTCAGTTATGGCGAAGAAAAACCTGCAGTTGTGGGGTCGGGTGAAGAATCATGGCAGCAAAATAGAAGAGTAGAGTTAATTTACTAACTATAAAATAAATATAATTTAGAGATAGATACGGGATGAGTGCAATCATTAAATGGTTTGTGGCAATTGCATTAGTAATTACTGCTACTACAACTTTTGCTGATAAAGCGACAGAAGTAAAAATTGATGCATTAAATGCAAGGATGCAACGCATCGAGCGAGTTGTGGATAACCAAGCCTTGCTAGGTTTGGCAAAAAAGATTGAAGCAATGCAACGTGAGATACAAGAGCTTCGTGGTGAAAACGAGAGACTTTCTTATGAGTTAAATACACTTAAAGAACGTCAACGTGAACAGTATTTAGATATAGATCGGCGACTGCAAGGGTCAGCAAATGACGTAGGATCAAGTGTGGCTACGACAGGCCAAGATTTTACTACTAATAAAAGAAATACATCTAATATTCCACAAGGTGAAAAACATTCTACACCGTCTGTAACCAATACTACATCGTCACAAGTAGTTACCACTACATCTACAACATCTGTCTCTACAACGTCAACTCAAGCGGCACAGGATTACAAAGATGCTTTTACTTTATTGAAGCAGGGTAAATATGACGATTCTATCGTGGCATTTGAGGCTTTTTTACGAAATCATGTAGATAGTAAATATGCATCCAATGCGCAATATTGGCTAGCAGAGGCAAATTACGTTTCCAAACGTTATCCAAAAGCATTGTCAGAGTTTTCAAAAGTAGTAAATAATTATCCTGCAAGCTCTAAAGTGGCAGATGCAAGATTAAAACTTGGTTTCACTTACTATGAGCTTGAGCAATATGAGGAAGCGCGTCTTGAGTTAACCAGATTACGCGCACAATTTCCTAATTCCAGCGTTGCAACGCTTGCACAACAGCGTTTAGAACGAATGTCTAGGGAAGGAAAATAAGTCAAAGTGCTTCAACAATGACTGCAACAATAACAACTATTGGTATTCAACCAAGTGTAGAGAAACTTCGTGTAACAGAAATATTTACTTCTATACAAGGAGAGTCTAATACAGTTGGTATTCCAACTATCTTTATAAGATTAACAGGCTGTCCTTTACGTTGTCAGTATTGTGATACTGCTTATGCGTTTACGGGTGGGCAGCGGATGACCTTGACAGATATAGAAAACAGCATTGCAAAATATCATTTGAAACATGTTACAGTCACTGGCGGAGAACCTCTTGCACAAAAAACATGTTTATCGTTGTTATCTAATCTTTGTGATAATGGATATATCGTCTCGCTAGAAACCAGTGGTGCGTTGGATGTAAGCAAAGTAGATCCGCGTGTGGTTAAGATCATGGATATCAAAACACCTGCATCAAATGAAGCGCGGAAAAATAATTTTGAGAATATAAAATACCTGCGTGAACAAGACCAGGTAAAGTTTGTGATTTGTAATCGTGCCGATTATGTATGGGCTAAAAATATTGTAAAAGAATATCAGCTGTCACATCGGTGTGAAGTATTGTTTTCACCAAGTTTTGAAGAAATGGAGTCTAAGCTGCTAGCTGAGTGGATTTTAGAAGATAAGCTCGATGTTCGTTTCCAACTTCAACTGCATAAAATTCTTTGGGGTGATGAACCTGGCCGTTAATAATAAATTAGGCTAAGAGTTTTGACAGATATAAAGAAAGCCATTGTCCTTCTTTCCGGGGGGCTTGATTCAACAACAGCGTTAGCAATAGCAAAGTCTAAAGGCTATACCTGTTATGCATTAAGTTTTCGTTATGGACAGAAGCACTGTGTAGAATTGGTTGCTGCAAAAAAGATAGCACAATCATTTAATGTTGTAGATCACAAGATTTTTGATATTGGCCTTTCCATTTTTAAAGGCTCAGCACTAACAGATGAAAGCATAGAAGTTACAAAAACAGCATCTGGGGAAATACCTGTTACCTATGTGCCTGCGCGTAATACTGTTTTTTTATCTATTGCATTGGCGTGGGCTGAAGTTTTAGCAATTCAAGATATATTTATTGGTGTGAATGCGGTGGATTATTCAGGATATCCAGACTGTCGCCAGGAATATATCACTGCATACCAAGAAATGGCTAATTTAGCGACTAAGGCTGGTGTGGAAGGTAATGCATTGACTATACACACACCATTAATTTCTTTAACTAAAGCGGAAATTATTACAATTGGCAGTGAATTAGGAATAGATTATTCGCAAACAGTTTCTTGTTATGCTGCGGATAAACAAGGTCGTGCCTGCGGAGAATGTGATTCGTGCCGTTTCCGCAGGCAAGGGTTCAAACAAGCAGGCATTGTGGATCCAACATTATATATATGAATCATCTACTCAAATTTGGATAGGTATTCGCATGGAGCTTTATTCAAATATGATGTACGATAGCGCGCCGCGTGGGTCGTTAGCTCAGTTGGTAGAGCACCGGGCTTTTAACCCGATGGTCATAGGTTCGAATCCTATACGACCCACCAAATTATAAATATCTCATTTAGTTATTCTTTTGCGTTCAAATTTTGTATTTAATACAAAAATTTAAATGTCGTTTACTTTTTATTATTAGGTGTTTCTTTTTTTAGATCGATTACAATTGGTTTGATCAACCATTTGCTTACAGGTCTTTGAGTATCAAGATGATAACCACTGATTGTATATTCGCGTATTTCTGATTTTGCGCGATAGTAACGTAGTTTATATACATCCTGTAATACTGATTCTTCGCTAGAAGGAATAATTGCAGCTGATTCGTCTTTTCTCATTAGTCCTTTCACAATAGGAGAGCATAATCCATCTTGTGATACAAATGAGAAAGCATGTTTGAATGCAATATCCATATTTGTAGTAGAGCTAAAAGACCCTTAGCAAATCTCAATTGGAGCATATACTACGTGGGAGGAAATTAATTAAAAATAAATATTGATAACTACAAGCTTAATCAATTTCAAAATTTAAAAATTCTTTTTTAATTAAATTTATATAGCCATCTTTATCAAGAAGTTAGTCTATTTATTTACTTTATTTTATGAAATAACATTAAAATTTATTATGGTTGAATACCTCAAATTCAGGAGGCTGAATACCTCAAATTCAGGAATTTAGTTATATATGTATTATACAGCGTCAAAAATTTCACTTGTAAAAATCAAAAATAAATACTATAAACTAATACTATTGATGTAATTAAAAGCAGGTAATATAAAAAAGGTTATTACGTAATAGCTGATAACCAAAATAAACTGAGGTGGAGGTATTATTCTTGTGAAGCTTGCACCATTGCCAAAAAATGAAGTTGATCGTCTTCGAGCGCTTTATTGTTTAAAAATTTTAGATACCAAGCCTGAAGAAGTATACGAGCGCGTCACTCGTGTGGCATCTCATCTATTTAATGTTCCTATGTCGACGCTTTGCTTTATTGATAAAGATCGTGTGTGGTTTAAGTCTACTCAAGGTGTGGAGGTTGTTGAAACTCCTCGGTCCACATCTATTTGTGGACATGCAATTTGTCAAGATATAACTAATGATGTTCATTCAAGGGTTTTTGAAATTCCTGATACTAAATTAGATCCAAGATTTGAGGACAACCCTCTAGTAATTAATAAACCAAATATTCGATACTATTTAGGGTTTATTTTACAGACCCAGTCAAAAGCGAATATTGGAACACTATGCATTATGGATGTAAAACCACGTCTAGCATCTCAAAAGGAACGAAATTTGCTAATAGATTTAGGGACAATGATTGATGAGATGCTAAAGGAAGTTAATATCGTTAATAATTTTAGTATTAATGATGTAGCAATTGCATCTAGTGTTACATATAAAGTATTTGATGAGATGGGTGAACTGCTTAAAAGAAAAGGGATCAATCTAACGGAATGGAAAATACTGGATATAGTAGTGCAATCCAGTTTTGCAACACCTACTTTCATAGGAAAACAATTAGGGCTTGCAAGTTCTCAAGTTTCAAAAATTTTAGAGTTACTAGAAGCCAAAGGCCTAATTAAAAGAATGCGTAGTGTCGAGAACTGTGATAGAAGACTTGTAAAATTAGAATGTAAAGAAGAAGGAAGAGACATTTGGCATTATGGAAAAAGACTAGGTGATCAAGTGGTTGACAAATTAGGGCTTCTATAATTCTAAGACTCTATATGATCTAAGTTAATTATTTTATATAGGCTACAAAATACAGGCTGTTCTCAATTCTTAATTTCATCATAATAACCATATTAGAAAGAAGGTTATTATCTGTCTATACATCATTAAATAACAACATCTATCTCAATCAACATAGATTTTACGGTTCAAATTACGAACCACATCACAATTTACAATAATTATTGGTATTTCCTCTAAATTTTTAAGACTTTGTGCCGAAGTCTTTATGCGGGTAAGTACGTATTTTGAATATCAATTATACAAGGATGTTAAATCATGGCTGTTTTTGACGTTTTTAAACAGTGGGCTGATAAGTTAATTAACAATAAAGTTGGTGATGAAAAAGCTCTAGAAGAGCTCTACCAAGATAATGTTAATGTAGAAACGCCACGTGAAGAACTCTTTAAGCAAAACATTTTTATGGGTGATACCACACGCCCAGAACATATTAGTGAAGAAGATACATCAGAGCCAGCGGCTTTTCATCCAGATGAGAGTCTTGCTCTAAGGCAAATAGATTCTATTAATGATAAAGCTGCTGATCTAAATGATAGTCCAAATCCTGAATATTCTAATTTTGATTCAAATTCTAATTCAGCAAATAATTCGAACACTAACAGCATAACTTTCCCTAGTACAAATGATGCAAATATAGATACCTCTGATACGTTTGCCGCGACACAGCTTAATCCAACACCTGCATTCAATGAATACAACGCGCCATTTACAACAAATGGTTCTCCAGGTGCTAATCTTGATCCTAATGATAATGACACTTCTGTCAATTCAAATTTAAGTCCAGTAGTAGATGCCGATGCAACAGATAATAGTGTCAATGAAACTTCCTCTGTTGGCGATGTTGTAGGTGTGACGGCATTGGCGAGTGATGCGGATGCGAGTGACACGGTGAGTTACAGTTTAAGCGATGACGCGGGGGGTGCGTTTGCGATCGATAGCGTGACGGGTGAAGTGACGGTAGCGGATCCGAGCGTACTGGACTTTGCAGTCTCGTTAATACTGTTCGCACTCGACATCGACTGTCGAGTCACCGGATCAAGTTCTAAATTCACTATTGTCATCGCTGATCGCAATGTTGAACGTTTGCGCAGAACTCGATCCATCACTCGACGTCGCCGTCACTTCAATCTGCATCGTGCTCGAACTCTCAAAGTCCAGTACGCTCGGATCCGCTACCGTCACTTCACCCGTCACGCTATCGATCGCAAACGCACCCCCCGCGTCATCGCTTAAACTGTAACTCACCGTGTCACTCGCATCCGCATCACTCGCCAATGCCGTCACACCTACAACATCGCCTACATTCGCACTCTCGTTAATACTGTTCGCACTCGCATCACTGTCACTCACCGGACCAATGCTAAATTCACTATTGTCATCGCTGATCGCAATGTTGAACGTTTGCGCAGAACTCGATCCATCACTCGACGTCGCCGTCACTTCAATCTGCATCGTGCTCGAACTCTCAAAGTCCAGTACGCTCGGATCCGCTACCGTCACTTCACCCGTCACGCTATCGATCGCAAACGCACCCCCCGCGTCATCGCTTAAACTGTAACTCACCGTGTCACTCGCATCCGCATCACTCGCCAATGCCGTCACACCTACAACATCGCCTACATTCGCACTCTCGTTAATACTGTTCGCACTCGCATCACTGTCACTCACCGGACCAATGCTAAATTCACTATTGTCATCGCTGATCGCAATGTTGAACGTTTGCGCAGAACTCGATCCATCACTCGACGTCGCCGTCACTTCAATCTGCATCGTGCTCGAACTCTCAAAGTCCAGTACGCTCGGATCCGCTACCGTCACTTCACCCGTCACGCTATCGATCGCAAACGCACCCCCCGCGTCATCGCTTAAACTGTAACTCACCGTGTCACTCGCATCCGCATCACTCGCCAATGCCGTCACACCTACAACATCGCCTACATTCGCACTCTCGTTAATACTGTTCGCACTCGCATCACTGTCACTCACCGGACCAATGCTAAATTCACTATTGTCATCGCTGATCGCAATGTTGAACGTTTGCGCAGAACTCGATCCATCACTCGACGTCGCCGTCACTTCAATCTGCATCGTGCTCGAACTCTCAAAGTCCAGTACGCTCGGATCCGCTACCGTCACTTCACCCGTCACGCTATCGATCGCAAACGCACCCCCCGCGTCATCGCTTAAACTGTAACTCACCGTGTCACTCGCATCCGCATCACTCGCCAATGCCGTCACACCTACAACATCGCCTACATTCGCACTCTCGTTAATACTGTTCGCACTCGCATCACTGTCACTCACCGGACCAATGCTAAATTCACTATTGTCATCGCTGATCGCAATGTTGAACGTTTGCGCAGAACTCGATCCATCACTCGACGTCGCCGTCACTTCAATCTGCATCGTGCTCGAACTCTCAAAGTCCAGTACGCTCGGATCCGCTACCGTCACTTCACCCGTCACGCTATCGATCGCAAACGCACCCCCCGCGTCATCGCTTAAACTGTAACTCACCGTGTCACTCGCATCCGCATCACTCGCCAATGCCGTCACACCTACAACATCGCCTACATTCGCACTCTCGTTAATACTGTTCGCACTCGCATCACTGTCACTCACCGGACCAATGCTAAATTCACTATTGTCATCGCTGATCGCAATGTTGAACGTTTGCGCAGAACTCGATCCATCACTCGACGTCGCCGTCACTTCAATCTGCATCGTGCTCGAACTCTCAAAGTCCAGTACGCTCGGATCCGCTACCGTCACTTCACCCGTCACGCTATCGATCGCAAACGCACCCCCCGCGTCATCGCTTAAACTGTAACTCACCGTGTCACTCGCATCCGCATCACTCGCCAATGCCGTCACACCTACAACATCGCCTACATTCGCACTCTCGTTAATACTGTTCGCACTCGCATCACTGTCACTCACCGGACCAATGCTAAATTCACTATTGTCATCGCTGATCGCAATGTTGAACGTTTGCGCAGAACTCGATCCATCACTCGACGTCGCCGTCACTTCAATCTGCATCGTGCTCGAACTCTCAAAGTCCAGTACGCTCGGATCCGCTACCGTCACTTCACCCGTCACGCTATCGATCGCAAACGCACCCCCCGCGTCATCGCTTAAACTGTAACTCACCGTGTCACTCGCATCCGCATCACTCGCCAATGCCGTCACACCTACAACATCGCCTACATTCGCACTCTCGTTAATACTGTTCGCACTCGCATCACTGTCACTCACCGGACCAATGCTAAATTCACTATTGTCATCGCTGATCGCAATGTTGAACGTTTGCGCAGAACTCGATCCATCACTCGACGTCGCCGTCACTTCAATCTGCATCGTGCTCGAACTCTCAAAGTCCAGTACGCTCGGATCCGCTACCGTCACTTCACCCGTCACGCTATCGATCGCAAACGCACCCCCCGCGTCATCGCTTAAACTGTAACTCACCGTGTCACTCGCATCCGCATCACTCGCCAATGCCGTCACACCTACAACATCGCCTACATTCGCACTCTCGTTAATACTGTTCGCACTCGCATCACTGTCACTCACCGGACCAATGCTAAATTCACTATTGTCATCGCTGATCGCAATGTTGAACGTTTGCGCAGAACTCGATCCATCACTCGACGTCGCCGTCACTTCAATCTGCATCGTGCTCGAACTCTCAAAGTCCAGTACGCTCGGATCCGCTACCGTCACTTCACCCGTCACGCTATCGATCGCAAACGCACCCCCCGCGTCATCGCTTAAACTGTAACTCACCGTGTCACTCGCATCCGCATCACTCGCCAATGCCGTCACACCTACAACATCGCCTACATTCGCACTCTCGTTAATACTGTTCGCACTCGCATCACTGTCACTCACCGGACCAATGCTAAATTCACTATTGTCATCGCTGATCGCAATGTTGAACGTTTGCGCAGAACTCGATCCATCACTCGACGTCGCCGTCACTTCAATCTGCATCGTGCTCGAACTCTCAAAGTCCAGTACGCTCGGATCCGCTACCGTCACTTCACCCGTCACGCTATCGATCGCAAACGCACCCCCCGCGTCATCGCTTAAACTGTAACTCACCGTGTCACTCGCATCCGCATCACTCGCCAATGCCGTCACACCTACAACATCGCCTACATTCGCACTCTCGTTAATACTGTTCGCACTCGCATCACTGTCACTCACCGGACCAATGCTAAATTCACTATTGTCATCGCTGATCGCAATGTTGAACGTTTGCGCAGAACTCGATCCATCACTCGACGTCGCCGTCACTTCAATCTGCATCGTGCTCGAACTCTCAAAGTCCAGTACGCTCGGATCCGCTACCGTCACTTCACCCGTCACGCTATCGATCGCAAACGCACCCCCCGCGTCATCGCTTAAACTGTAACTCACCGTGTCACTCGCATCCGCATCACTCGCCAATGCCGTCACACCTACAACATCGCCTACATTCGCACTCTCGTTAATACTGTTCGCACTCGCATCACTGTCACTCACCGGACCAATGCTAAATTCACTATTGTCATCGCTGATCGCAATGTTGAACGTTTGCGCAGAACTCGATCCATCACTCGACGTCGCCGTCACTTCAATCTGCATCGTGCTCGAACTCTCAAAGTCCAGTACGCTCGGATCCGCTACCGTCACTTCACCCGTCACGCTATCGATCGCAAACGCACCCCCCGCGTCATCGCTTAAACTGTAACTCACCGTGTCACTCGCATCCGCATCACTCGCCAATGCCGTCACACCTACAACATCGCCTACATTCGCACTCTCGTTAATACTGTTCGCACTCGCATCACTGTCACTCACCGGACCAATGCTAAATTCACTATTGTCATCGCTGATCGCAATGTTGAACGTTTGCGCAGAACTCGATCCATCACTCGACGTCGCCGTCACTTCAATCTGCATCGTGCTCGAACTCTCAAAGTCCAGTACGCTCGGATCCGCTACCGTCACTTCACCCGTCACGCTATCGATCGCAAACGCACCCCCCGCGTCATCGCTTAAACTGTAACTCACCGTGTCACTCGCATCCGCATCACTCGCCAATGCCGTCACACCTACAACATCGCCTACATTCGCACTCTCGTTAATACTGTTCGCACTCGCATCACTGTCACTCACCGGACCAATGCTAAATTCACTATTGTCATCGCTGATCGCAATGTTGAACGTTTGCGCAGAACTCGATCCATCACTCGACGTCGCCGTCACTTCAATCTGCATCGTGCTCGAACTCTCAAAGTCCAGTACGCTCGGATCCGCTACCGCGATGTTGTAGGTGTGACGGCATTGGCGAGTGATGCGGATGCGAGTGACACGGTGAGTTACAGTTTAAGCGATGACGCGGGGGGTGCGTTTGCGATCGATAGCGTGACGGGTGAAGTGACGGTAGCGGATCCGAGCGTACTGGACTTTGAGAGTTCGAGCACGATGCAGATTGAAGTGACGGCGACGTCGAGTGATGGATCGAGTTCTGCGCAAACGTTCAACATTGCGATCAGCGATGACAATAGTGAATTTAGCATTGGTCCGGTGAGTGACAGTGATGCGAGTGCGAACAGTATTAACGAGAGTGCGAATGTAGGCGATGTTGTAGGTGTGACGGCATTGGCGAGTGATGCGGATGCGAGTGACACGGTGAGTTACAGTTTAAGCGATGACGCGGGGGGTGCGTTTGCGATCGATAGCGTGACGGGTGAAGTGACGGTAGCGGATCCGAGCGTACTGGACTTTGAGAGTTCGAGCACGATGCAGATTGAAGTGACGGCGACGTCGAGTGATGGATCGAGTTCTGCGCAAACGTTCAACATTGCGATCAGCGATGACAATAGTGAATTTAGCATTGGTCCGGTGAGTGACAGTGATGCGAGTGCGAACAGTATTAACGAGAGTGCGAATGTAGGCGATGTTGTAGGTGTGACGGCATTGGCGAGTGATGCGGATGCGAGTGACACGGTGAGTTACAGTTTAAGCGATGACGCGGGGGGTGCGTTTGCGATCGATAGCGTGACGGGTGAAGTGACGGTAGCGGATCCGAGCGTACTGGACTTTGAGAGTTCGAGCACGATGCAGATTGAAGTGACGGCGACGTCGAGTGATGGATCGAGTTCTGCGCAAACGTTCAACATTGTAGTTGAAGATATAAATGAAGGTGCAATAGTTAATACTGTAAATGTAAGTGGTAATGAAGATACAGCAATAGCACTTAATATTCAGTTATCGAATGTTGAACCAGGTGCAGCAGTAACAGTAACAATCACTGGTGTACCAAGTGGTGCGACATTATCGGCAGGTACTGAAAATGGCGATGGTAGTTGGTCATTGGATCAATCTGAGCTTTCGGGGTTAACGTTAACACCTCCAAATAATAGCGATTCAGATTTCTCTTTAAATATACAGACAGATGTAATTGAGCATGGTGTAACACATTCCTATACAAATTCAATAGATGTTAATGTTGATGCTGTAGCTGATGCACCATTATTAGTAGGTCCTAATACTATTACACATTTTCAAAATCCTGTTACAAATTTCGAAGGCGGGCTTGGGAATGTAGATATCCTTGGTACAGTGAATAATCAGAATGCATTTCAAGGACAAGCGCCAACAGAAGGTGCGCAATTGGCTCAATTATTAGCAAATGGAGCATCTCAAGCACAAATAGAGACAGAGTTGGGTTTATCAGCCGGATCATTAGATGTGCTATCGCCTGGAAACGCAACAGATGGTTCGTCAATGCAAACAGCAATTGCTGTTAAAGAAGGTGATGTCATTACATTTGATTGGAATTTCTATAATGCTGAAACTGCAAGTGATATTGCAAGTGGTTTCGATGATTTTGTAGTCGTAACAATTGATGGAACTCCTCAAGTGCTGGCTCAATCATCGGACTTAGGAAATCCAGGTTCTTTAGGTTGGCAAACATTTACATTTACAGCAACACAAGACGGTGTATTAGATCTTGGTTTTGCCATGATGAATACAAATGACCAGCAAGTTGATTCAAGTTTATTGGTAGACAACTTACAAATTAATGGAAGTACAATTGATACCCGGCCTGTAGATTTAAACTTGAATATCACGTTAGCTGATACTGATGGGTCTGAGTCATTAGCAATAGAAATATCAGGCGTGCCTACAGATGCAAGCTTAAGTGCGGGCACAGACTTAGGTGGTGGTGTTTGGTCTATAGATCCAGGTGATATAGATGGATTACAACTAGTACCATCTGCTACAACAAGTGGTACAGTGTCTTTAACTGTTTCTGCAACTGCAACTGAAGCAGTTGGCGGCGATAGCAATACGGTAACACAGGATATCGATATCAATTTTGAAACTCTTGATGGTCCTCTATTTGGAACTTTAGGTACTGATAATATAACAGGTGATGCTAATGACAATGTAATTGTAGCTAGAGATGGTAATGATGTGGTTTCTGGTGGTGATGGGCATGATTTGATTATGGGTGGTAGTGGTAACGACACACTAAATGGTGATGCTGGTGATGATCAGATTTATGGCGGTATTGGCAATGATTCATTAAGTGGTGGCGATGGAAATGACTTACTCGTCGGCGGTGCAGGAGATGATGTTGCAGTTGGTGGGGCTGGAGATGATATTTTTATATTTGAAGCACTTGGTGATAGTGATTCCTTTAGTGGTGGTAATGGCGGTGGTTGGACTGATGTTGTCAATTTAGATGTAGACATTTCTTCTATGCCAGATCCTTCTGATCCATGGACAATTACGGTCAATGGTAGTGAAGTTAATTATGATGTTGCTGCTGGATTTGTTGATTTAGGATCAGATGTTACAGGAACAATTACATTTGATGATGGAAGTGAAGTTAATTTTGATGGTCTAGAGCGCATCGAGTGGTAGTCAAATGTGATTTGTATTTATGATTGTTGAGTAAATAACGGAAAATACACGGAGGTATAAAGTGATTACATTTGCATGGATGGTAATTACAGCTGCTATAGTTGTGTTAGCTCAGATTGGATTTATACATGTAATGAAAAAAATGTATTGCTAATCTAAATAGAAATAACTATTAAGCAAAATAGACAAGCAATTTAGTAGAGTATAAAAAATTGCTCAAAGAGCATTTTTAATTAACTAAGATATTGTTAACTTGGCAAGCTATAGTTAATAAATTAGCTTTATTTGTAAGTAAAATTTGAATCTTCCTCAAGTTAAAATAACTCTAAATAACAGCAGCTATAAGTTGATTTGTTGGGCTGGCAATTCAGTCAACACCCTTTGTCATTAAATTAGTTAACTTTGTCTTTGACAATGATACAACTTTCTGATTTCTAAAGAGTTTAACGTTATTGCCGTTAATAAATACATATAAAAACAAATGCTTGGCAATGTTTGATTGCTAGGCTTTGTGTGTATGTAGATATTTAAGTAAGGTAATAAGTAATGTCCCAGTATTTAGCTGCGGAAGAAACTCAAATAAATCATTCTTCTAATCAAAAACATCAGCCTCCTACAGCATGGAAGCGTTGGGACGTGTTACTTGCGTCACTAATAATAAATTTGACTACATTAGCTTTACCAATAGTAATTTTACAAGTTTATGATCGTATATTACCTAACCAGGCTACTGATACTTTTATACTCTTAATATTAGGCTTGTTGATTGCAGCTGTATTGGAAGGTGTGCTTAGAGTAGCTAGGTCTTCTATTCTTACTTGGAAAGGTGTTCAGTATGAACATAAAGAAGGGATGTATGCAATTGAAAGAGTCGTTCATGCTGATTTGATCAAGTTTGAAAGCAATTCGATTGGTTCATATCTTGACAAAATGGAAAGTCTTAAAAAAGTTCGTGAATTTTATTCAGGACAAACCATCTTAATGCTAGTAGATCTTCCATTTGTTTTTGTTTTTTTAAGTTTAATTTTTGTGTTTGCAGGGGCTATGGTTCTTATACCTATTACAGTAATAGGTATTTTTATTGTTGTTTCGTATTTTACGGGAAGAAAATTAAAAAAAGCATTAGAACAAAGATCTAATGCAGATCAGCGAAGGCAAAATTTTTTAATAGAAACATTACAAGGTATACATACTGTTAAATCTATGGCGATGGAAGCGCTAATGTTGCGTAGGTATGAAAGACTGCAGTCACAGTCAGCATCAAGTGTTTATGAAGTAAGTCGTATTAATAGTGTAGTCTCTGGTTTAGGAGCAACATTCTCACAAGTTGTAATGATGAGTTTTGTAGGGATTGGGAGCATTTATGTTGTTTCTGGTGATTTAACGATTGGGGCACTTGCTGCTGGAACTATGTTGTCAGGAAGAGTATTGCAACCTGCTTTAAAAGCGATGGGATTATGGACGCAATTACAAGCAATAGATATAGCTGGTGAGAAAATAAATAAGATGATTTCTTTACCTCTTGAAGCTCTAAAAGAACACTCTACACCTATAAAACTTCAAGGGGCAATCGAATTAAAAAATGTTCATTTCCAACATGAAGGTAGCAAATCAGAACTGCTGTCTGGAATTTCTTTGCAAGTACAACCAGCAGAGGCGATTGGAATAATAGGTGCTAATGGTGTTGGGAAAACAACATTGCTGAATTTAATCATGGGGTTTGTCAATCCAACACAAGGTGAAGTGTTGTTGGATGGACATAATATAAAAACATTGGATGGTTCTGCTGTTCGGGCTCAAATTGCATTAATGCCACAACAGGGCACTATATATGAAGGCACGATCTTGGATAATCTAACATTATTTAGAGAAGGAGAGGCAATAGATCAAGCTATAGATTTAGCTGAACAATTAGGTCTTACAAAAGCAATCACTAAGCTGCCAAATGGTTTAGATACTAGAATTGGTGGAGCAAACGTGGATGCGATTCCTGCTGGTGTGCGTCAACAAATTATATTGGTTCGTTCCATGATAGGGGACCAAGTATATGGTGATCCTAAGATTATATTATTTGATGATGCCAATTCATGTTTGGATTTTAACAATGAATCGCGATTGCATTCTCTTTTACAAAACAATCGCAAAGGTCGAACCTTAATTATTATTTCGCATCGACCCTCATTATTGGCAATATGCGACCGCCATTTCGAATTGAAAAATGGTGTTCTAGAAAATAGAAATTATAAATTTAATAAATATTTGAACAGTTCTCTTCCTGTAATTAAACAAGCAGCCAGTTAAAATTATGAGCACAATTGCAGAAGATATAAAAAAGTACACTGAAGGCGATGATTTACCATTATCTGAGCGTTTAGCAAATGCTATTCGTAATCAACAATTTCGCAAGGTTGAAGATATTTCTCCATATGCAGCTTGTATTATTCCAATTCTTAGTGAGCTTGGATGGCGTTCCTATAAGCGAGAATTAATAGAAGCAATACCACATTTTGCAGATCATTTGGATTTGGTTGATTTGCGTAATATGTTAGTGACTTTGGGATATGAGAGCGACGAGAAAAAAACATCTGTAAAAAAATTATGCTCTACTTTATTTCCTTGTTTGTTTGTATCTGACAACAACGACATTTTTGTTATTACTGGAAAATCAGATGATGGATATACTTACTATGATGCGAACAGGAAAGATTATTTAACAGGGGATATCTCAAACAAAAAAGGAATAGCATATTTATTTACAGATATGCATCCTACACATGCAATGACAGGTCAAGAGCAGTCTGCTGACCAATGGCTTACACAAATTCTAAAAAGATTTAGAAAATTATTAAAACACTTGTTTGTGATAACTTTCATCTTAAATATTATCGCATTGTTTGTACCATTATTTATTATGGTGGTGTATGACAATGTTATAGGTGCTAGATCAACAAATAGTGTTCCTTATTTAATGGCAGGACTAAGTCTGGCGCTTGCATGCGAATTAATATTTCGAGTGGTTCGCTCAAAGACACTTGGGTTATTAGCCGGGCGCTTAGATTATATTATAGGAGTAGAAACATTTAAGAAAATTATGTCTCTGCCTCCAACGCTTACTGAAAGATCTACTGTACTTTCACAACTTTCAAGATTAAGACAATTCGAATCTATTAGAAATTTTTTTACAGGCCCAAGTGCAGCCTTATTCTTAGAATTACCTTTTGTTTTACTATTTATTATTGTACTTGCAATATTGGGTGGAACGATAGCCTTAGTACCAATAACAATGGTTATTCTTTATGCAATATTAGGTTGGTTTTGGTTTCCTAATTTAAATCGAAAATTGATTCATGCAGGACATGCGCGGTCTGCACGTGAAAGAATGCTTATGGAAACTTTTTCTGGCTTAAGAGAACTTAAGGCATTAGGTGCAGAAAGTGCTTGGTTAGAGTTGTATAGAGAAGCATCTGGTGAAGCTATGACGCGCACATATGTAACATCAACAAGTCATGCGGTCATTAATAGTATTGCACAAACTTTAATGACGCTTGCAGGTATTTTGGTTTTAACATTAGGAACGCTAAAAGTTATGTCAGGAGCTATGAGCATAGGTGCGCTCATCGCAATAATGGCATTATTGTGGAGAGTCTTATCTCCGTTACAAGGTGTGTGTTTAGCAATGTTGCAAATAGATACCATTACGCAAAGTATTAAACAGTTAAACCAGCTTATGCGGGTACCTTCAGAGCCTAATAGCTACAAAGCCGGGTTACTTATGCCTAAGATCGAGGGCAAGATTACATTTGATCGAGTAACATTTCGCTATGGGCCTAATGAAGATCCAGCATTAGTAGGTGTGTCATTTTCAATTAACCCTGGAGAATTCGTTGCCATAGTAGGTGGAAATGGTTCTGGAAAATCGACAGTTTTAAAACTTGTTGCAGGAATGTATCGTGCGCAGGCAGGTGTTTTAGCGATTGATGATACTGATGTGCGTCAATTAAATGCTGTAGATTTACGTCGAGTAATCGCATACATGCCGCAAAAGCCAAGTTTATTTTATGGTTCTATTGCTCAGAACATTCGCTTAAACCAACCTTTGGCAACAGATGATCAATTAGAACTTGCAGCTAGACAAGCAGGTATCTATACCGCAATACAAAGATTACCTAAGGGTTTTAACACCTTGGTTGGTGATCACAACACAGCTAGATTGCCATCAGGTCTTATTCACGGAATTTGTATTGCAAGATCCTATTTACGTCAGGCGCCGATATTTTTGTTAGATGAGCCGGGTACTTCTTTGGATACGGTAACAGATCATAATTTAATTAATCACTTGATGAATACGCGTGGCAATCAAACAGTTTTAATGGTGAGCCATAGACCTTCTCACATCAAGCTTGCCGATCGGGCCATTGTTATGATGAATGGGATGGTTGCACATGTAGGTACCCCCGATGAAGCAGTTAAATATTTAACGGAGATGCAAAGATGACTGAGAAAAGTTTGTCTTTATCGAATTCAGTAAAGTCAGAAGTGCCTAGAGCGCGTGCACGGTTCATTTCTCAATCTATTCAGCTAGAAGAGTCTGATGCACCAGGTGTTGTGAGTGTAGGAGTTTTAACCTCAGCATTTTTGTGTGTTGCAGCTATTATTTGGGCATCTATTACACCTGTAAATGAAGTGGCAGTTACACAAGGTGAAGTGGTTCCAAGTGGACACAATCATGTTGTTCAGCATTTAGAAGGAGGTATTGTAAAAGAAATTAGAGTGAGCGATGGAGAGCTTGTTACAAAAGGGGATGTTTTGGTGTTAATTGAACCATCGGCTACTAAGTCTGATTTGCAGCAAGTGCAAGCACGTCATGCCATACTTAAGTTACAGCTTGTACGTCTCAATGCAATATTGAATGAAGAAATCCCTAATTTTGAAAAATATGATAAAAAATATCCAGAGTTAGTGTTGAGCGAAAATGAAATTTATCAAGCACAATTGAAAAGTCGAAAATCACAAATAAGAGTTGCACAAACTAAAGTTAATCAACGCGAACAAGAACTTAAGAGAGAAAAGAGTAGAGCAGTATATTTAAAACGTGAGCTAGAAGTGCTTAGGCTTCAGGCAGATATGAGAGAAGACCTTGCTAGTCGTGGCTTGGTTTCACGTGCTGAATACTTAGATAGGAAAGCAGAATTATCTGAAACAGAAACACAGTATTATCAAACATTATCGAATATAAGAGTGGCTAAAGAAGCAAAGCAAGAAGCTGAACAGTCTTTAGTGGAATTAGAAGATCGCTTATATGAGTCTGTGAAAGTAGAAATTGGAAAAGTATCAGGGGAACTAGCAGAATTAGATCAAAATTTAGTGAAATTTAAAGATCGTGTAAATAGACTTGAAGTAACTGCTCCCGTGTCTGGTGTGGTTAAAGGCTTAGTAGTTAATACTATACAGAGTGTAATTAAACCTGGAGAAACAATCATGGAGATCGTGCCTTCTGGTGATGAACTTATTGTTGAATCAAAAATTAACACATCCGATATTGGACATATCTATGCAGGACAAGAGGCAGATATTAAAGTAAACAGTTATGATCCACAACGTTTTGGTACTGTTAAAGGCGAGGTGAAGCAGATTAGTGCTTCAACATTTTTAGATGAGGAGAGACAGCCTTATTATCGTGCAAAAATTGCCTTACAAAAACACTATATAGGAAATAATCCCGATCGGTATCACGTAATACCGGGAATGACTGTCCAAGCTGATATTAAAACAGGTGAAAAGTCTGTATTAGATTACTTGTTGAAACCAGTTTACCGTGGTTTTCAGAACGCATTTCAAGAAAGATAGAAGTTATTCTTTGTTAAGAATTTAGTGTGTTAAATCATTAATGAATAGCATCATCATTAGGATGACAAGTATCTTTTTCAAACCAAAAATTTTCAATTGATAACACAATTTCTTTTAGATCGTTAAAGTTATCAGGTTTCACCATATATGAGTTTGCATGTAAGTCATAGCTTGTTGTGATATCTATGTCAGCATCAGACCCAGATAAGACAATAACCGGTATATCTTTTAATACTTTGTCTTTTTTTATATCGTCTAGTATTTCTCTACCGTCTATTTTGGGAAGGTTTAAATCTAATAAAATAAGATCAGGCATTGGAAAACTATGATATGAGCCCTGTTTGTATAGCATCTTTAAAGCTTCGTCGCCATCATTAGCGACATGCACATTGCATTTAAATTGGCTTGCTTTAAATGCTTCTTTTGTAAGCATTACATCACCTGGATTGTCTTCAATTAATAAAATTTCGGCTGCTCTGTTTTTAATATTAATTAAATTCATGCTGCTTTACCTGCTTTAATGGCTTGATTGGGGATAGTTATATAGAATGTAGTTCCTACACCTTTATTAGCTTCTACTTGTATTTTGCCACCTATTCTATCCGTTATTTTTTTGCATACTGCTAAGCCAATACCAGTGCCTTTGTATTCATTTTGAGTATGTAGGCGCTTAAAAGGTTCAAATATTTTTGAGGTATATCGTGGGTCTATTCCAATACCATTATCTTTAACTGAGATAATCCATTCATCATTATTTTGTTTGGCGCTGATTTTAATTCTAGGGAAGTTATTGTTAAGTTGAAATTTAATTCCATTACTAACTAGATTTTGTATAAGACTAATTATGCTAGCTCTGTTTCCTTTAATGATAGGAAGGTCTTCAACAGAAATAACAGCATGGTTTTCTTGTATTTGTTTTTCTAAATTAGCATAAACGTGATTCATCACATCATTTAAATCTATATATTCAGTTTTTTCATTATCATTACTTGCTTGTGCATAATCTAATAATGCTTTAATTAATTTCCGCATTTGAACGGCAGAATTAGATGTTATGTTTAAATACTCTTTAGCAGTATTATCTAATATTTCCCCATAGTTTTTCTCTAGTAACCCTGTAAAATTCGTAATCATTCTTAAGGGTTCTTGTAAATCATGAGATGCTACATAAACAAAATTTTCTAATTCTGAATTCGTATTAGTGAGTTCAGATACTGCTTCGCTTAATCTGATTTCAGTTTCATGGAGGTAGTCAATATACTGGGAACGCATTATCTCATTACCCACCCATTGAGAAACTGAGCGCACAAATGATTTTTCACGTTCTTCAAACGGATTATTTTTGATTCTTTTGTCAAAAAAACTTAATGTACCATAAACTTTTCCATGAACATATATTGGCATGCTGATATATGAATTAATGCCATACTTTTTATGTGCCGTAATTTGGCTGAGGTTGGTTATAGCAACATTATGTATTGCAACAATGTCATTTATTTTTATTGTATATGAACAAAGCGTATCTTTGAGATAAAATTTCGAATTAGTATAAATTTGATATTCACTAGGGCACTGAAAAAACTTTGTAGTACAAGTCCCATTTTCAATTTTATATATTGTTGCACATGTCATATTTAAATAACTTTGTGCTTCTTTTAAAATCTTGCTTATTTTAGATTCTAGTGATATTTTGGCATTTGTGCTTAATAAATATAGAGAATTCATGAAATGTTCATGTTCTTTTCTCTTTGATATATCAACAAAATAGCCAACCATGCGAGTAGCTTTACCTGTTTGGTCACGTTGGGCTTGTCCGCGCGCTCTCACCCAAACATAACCAGTGTTTCCATATTTTATACGCAGCTCTATATCGAAATTAGTATTGAATTTTAAATGTGAAATCAGAGCAGTCGCTGCATACTCTTGATCATCTACATGGATTAATTTTGATAGTGCTTTTGCGTTAGGTTTAAACTCTTCTTTGCTAATACCAAGAAGGACAGAAACACTGGAAGAACAATACAATTTATCTTCATTTCTATTCCAATCTAGAAGCCCTATTTGAGTGCCCTGCATGGCTAAGTCAAAACGTTCTTTTTGTTTGTGCAATGAAATTTTTGACTGATATAAGTCAAAAAATAACCGGTTTAAAGTTTTAGCGACAGAACCAATTTCATCATCTGCTACGAATGGAATAGGAGTATATTTATCTTCATTACTATTTGTGCTTAGTGATTTATTAATCTGTTCCAATGGTTTGAATATATATATATTAGTTAATAAAAATACGATAGCTATGACACATATCATAGTTATTATTAATATAATAGATGTATTTAATATCTGCGATAGCAGTTGTGAGTATGTTTTCGTTGTGTCAAATAAAACACCAACCGAAGCTTTTGTAAGTTGCCCGTTATCAATTAGGTTTTCTAACCAAATTGATGCTAGAGCCTTGTATTGGTTTTTTTCTGGAGTGAAAGTGAATGATTTAGCTTCACTATTCATTGGAAAGATTTCTTCGGCTGGAAGCCCAATTAAAGCATGTTTATTTGATGCAATTACGACAGGTGGGTTATCGATTCTTACGACAATAAGCTTAATATCTTGGTTGGCAGCTAGTATTTTTACACCTTTGGTGAGCTTAGGGGATTCCCCTGTTGTTTGTGCAATGTAGTCAATCATATCAATAATTTCTACAGCGCGAGTATGTAAAGAAGCTTCCAATTTTTCATTAAATATTTTGTACATAAATGCACATATGGTTAACGTAGATAAACAAGATATCAGTAAGAGTGAAAATATAATTTTCTTTTGAGAGGAGTTTTTTAAATCTTCTATAAAAGCTTTCATGAGATTACTGATTTAATTCTAGTTTTGACTGTAGATAAATTGATTATAGTCTAAGGTCTCATCACTACCATACATAAAAACAATTCTCCCTATCTTTTTAAGAGCTTGAATTGTGATGCCATTAGGTTTTAAATATTCTTTTTGTTTTTCTGTGGGGGCTAAGTCGATGTTATGCATTGAATCTTTAAATTCTTCAATTGAGATTGGTAATCTCTCAACTAGGATTTCATATGCAGTATCTGGATTAGTCTGTATAAATTTATTTGTTTTATGCCATGCCTGATGTAATTTAGTTTGTATGTCGGGATATCTTTTTAAGATAGTATTATCTATTGCAAGGACATCTATGATTTCGTTAGGTATTTGAGAGCTGTCAAAAATAGTATTTACTTCTAGAAGTTTCTTGGTGGTAATGGATGTAGGTGGATATGTAGTTATTGCGTCAACTTCACCATTTTCTATCGTATGTAGCATTTTATGTTGATCCATAGAGACCATCATTACGTCAGATGATTTCATATTATTCAGCTCAATAGCACGATTTGTTAGATACATACTCAAGCTGCTACTTTCTACGCCAATACGTTTTCCCATTAGGTCGTGGATTGATTTAATTTCAGGTGAGGCTAATATCACATCGGCACCATTTGAAAAATCAATTACAAGAACGACTTGTGCAACACGGCCAGAATATTTGTAGGCTTCCAATAGTTCAACTAATGTTGACGCCATTCCATCTATTTTCCCACGTTCAAAGGCTCTTCGAACTTGAACTAAAGAGCTTAGCTCAACCAGCTCAATTTCTAGTCCAACTTCTTTAAAGATACCTTCATTTTTTGCAATAAATAAGTGTTCAAAACCAGGGTATTGGTCGATACCAATTCTAATTATATCTTTATGTGTATTTTTAGTTTGTAAAAAACTGAAAATAAAAAATAGTAACGATGCTGAAATGATTAGGAAGAGAATAATATTTCTCATTCCAGATAAATTTTGTGACACAAATAAAATTAATGATATATTTTTTTAATAAGTTATTTAATTATACGGAGAGCTTTTTTATAATAAAGAAAATTTATTTTTTGTTTAACTTAGACAATTAACAATGGGCGTCAATATATTGACGCCCATTGTTATATAAGCAGAAAAAGAAAATACAAAATAGTGAATTACTATTCTTTTTAAAGAATATAAGTGCGGTATTAAATGTAACTTAAACTATCAAGAAATTTCTATTTTGTTTAATGACTTGAAGAAAAAGAGTTTTTGATAGAATTTAGAGTGGAAGGGTTAGTAATTATAAAGTCTGCGCCTGCATCTTTAGCAATGGTTTGAATTTTTGCTGATGCTTGAGTTGCGACAAAACCAAATTTAACTGGATTATTTGATTCGCGTAGAGATTTTAATAATTCTAATCCAGCCATACTAGGCATATTCCAGTCTGAAATTACTAAATCTGGATTGTTAATTTCTACTTGTCTTAGGCCATCTTCACTATTTGAGGCCTCTATTAATTTTTCTACGCGAATATCCGCCTGTCTTAATATCCACTTGATGACTTTGCGCATTGCGGTGCTGTCATCCACTATTAATATTTTCATTCGCTATGTCGCTGTCTATTGAAAATGTAATTTTGTTTATGTCGGGTCTAGTAATGCATTTATCGGCAGATTATTGAAAAGTTTAACAATTTTTGCTTGATCCGATGTATTTTGATAACAGATTCCAGACGTAAAATCCCTATAAATAATAAGAAACTACTAAATTTTCGTGCATTTTGGCCGTTACTAATGTTGTAACGAGGTTCTATCCTTATAAGTGAATTGATAGTAATAAAAATCAGTGAGTTACTGAGCAATATGTATTGTGCTTATCTTAAACAAGGAGTGTTTACTACATGGATATAGCGACCCTATTAGGAATATTAGGAGCTATTGCGGTTATTGCATTGGCCATCGTGCTGGGTGGATCAGCAGGGACGTTTGTGAATGTACCATCGATAGCTGTAGTGGTTGGGGGTACGTTTGCTGCAACCTTGACTAGAATTTCATTAGCTGATTTCCTTGGTTCTTTTAAATTAGTTTTATCTACATTTTTGCATAAGAGCGTCAGTTTAACTAAGTTGATAGAAGAAGCAGTAGAACTTGCTGATATTGCAAGAAAAGAAGGAGTACTTGCACTTGAAGATAAAGAAGTAGGTCATCCATTTCTACAGCAAGGAATTAATCTTTGCATAGACGGGCATCCAACTGACGTTGTTCAGAAAATGCTTAACAAAGATATCAATCTTTCTATCGAGCGACATGATACGGGCCGAGAGATGTTTAAATCCATTGGTGATGCAGCACCGGCAATGGGCATGATAGGAACACTGATCGGATTAGTACAAATGTTATCTAATATGGATGACCCAAAGGCAATTGGCCCTGCAATGGCGGTTGCACTCCTCACAACATTGTATGGTGCCGTTATTGCTAATGCCATTGCGTTACCATTGGCAGATAAGCTTAAAAAGATTGCACAAGAAGAGCGCTTGAGTAAAAGTTTAATTCTTGAATCTGTATCCGCAATTCAGGCTGGTACAAACCCCAGAGTAGTAGAGCAGCTTCTTGCAACCTATTTGCCAGATAAATTGCGTGATCAATCAAGTAAAGATGCAGAAGAACAAAAAGAAGCTGCATAGATAATAGTTATGTCTGATGATCCTGCACCACCACAAGAAGAATCCTCCGGTGCTCCGTTATGGATGTCTACCTTTGCAGATCTTGCGATCTTGTTAATGTGTTTTTTTGTGCTGTTATTGTCATTTTCAGAAATGGATGCAGCAAAATTTAAAGAGCTTGCAGGATCGTTGCAAAGAGCATTTGGTGTCCAGCGTGATATACCAGCAAATGAACTTCCTAAAGGGACAAGCGTAGTTACAACAGAATTTAGTCCTGGTAAACCTGATAATGAAACGTTACTTAAAATCATGCGGCAACAAACCACCGATGAGAGTAAAGATAATTTAGATTTTACTAGTGGGGAAGGAGGTGTAGATAAGCAACAAATTGCTGAGGAAATTTATCAGGCGGCACTCAAGCGCATGGAAGAAGAAGCAAAAAGAATAACACAAGCATTGCAAGATGAAATTGATGCAGGAGTAGTGGAAGTTGATTGGACTGTTCGTGAAATTATTATACGAATAAGAGAGCGTGGTACTTTCCCATCAGGTGATGACAAAATAAGTGAGACATTTTCGGTGCTTTTAAAAAAGATTGGCAATGCACTGAAGGCTGTAGAAGGAAATGTAATTGTTTCTGGGCATACTGATAACGTACCTATACATACGGCTCGTTTCCCTTCTAACTGGGAGCTTTCAGCTGCGCGTGCTGCTGCAGTTGTACATCATCTAGTGTCAAAAGAGCATATAAATCCAGACCGGCTACAAATTCGTGCACATGCAGAAACTAAACCACTTTTCACAAACTATACGGAAGAAAGTCGCGCAAAAAATCGCCGTGTAGAAATTTCAATTTTAGGTGATAAACGTTTGTTTTATGAGTTTGAAGATGTATCTGCCGTTGTTAATGGGCAAAATTTAGATGAGTAAATATTGTGAAGAACAGTAAACTGCAAAAGCACACAAATGATTTAACTAATGAGGATCGAGGTGCCTTTAGAATAGATGATAATATTTTGTTATCACTAAGAATTATACCTGAGAACCAACTTGAAGATACTTTGAAGCGATATCCAGAAAAGTTGTCTGAGTTGCAAATGTTAAATAGCTTTAGTGATTCTTCAAAAGTTTTAACTAATCAGTTTGCTTTGGTAAGTAGACGTTATCCAGAAGTAGCAAAATATTTAAAAATTCTAGATGATAAAATTAACACATTAGCAAGAAGACAATTTAATACATGCTCAGTCATACCAGATCTTAATTGGTATGAGGTAAATATAAGTGCTAGTGGGTTACGATTTCCTTACGATAAACCGTTAAGTGCTGGCTTATATTTAGAGCTACGTTTACAGTTTTCGCATATATCAAACTACATATTAGCTTACGGAAAAATTGTTCGATGTGAACAGATTAAAGATAAAGAAAATATATTTTCCATCGCTGTTGAATTTACCCATATTAATGCAGATGATCGAGAGTCAATCCATACGCATGTGCGTGGCAAAGAGATTAAGCTAATACGTGAAAAAAACCTGATGCAGGAAATAGTTGCAGATGCAAATAATCAATAAGCGTTATAAAGTGAATAAGTTGTATTAAAGGCATAGCTAAATTAGCCGATATATATAGTATCTCTGCAACGATAACTATTTCAGATGCAAGAAATTTTTCAAATTATCAAAGGTTGGATTGTTATAGGGCTTGATCTTTCTCAGGCGCTGTTTTCGGTGTTATTCCTGATGTTATTGATTATTGTCCCCGTCATGTACTTAATGGATATTTCCCAGTCTACACATGCAGTACGCAGAAACTTCCCTGTTATAGGAAGATTTAGATATTTTTTTGAGCATATGGGTGAATTTTTTAGGCAATACTTTTTCTCAATGGATAGAGAAGAAATGCCTTTTAATCGGGCTCAAAGGTCTTGGGTATATCGTGCAGCTAAAAATATTAGTAATACTATAGCGTTTGGTTCTTCACGAGATCTGAAAAAAGTAGGCACTGTATTGTTTTCTAATTGTCCCTATCCAACATTAGGTGAAGATGCCACGCCTATATCTGAACAAGTGGTTGGAGCAGAATGTAAGTATCCATTTACAACAAAATCTATTTTTAATATTTCTGCAATGAGCTATGGTGCACTCTCTAAGCCGGCAATACTTGCTTTAGCTGAAGGTGCAAAATCTTCCGGGTGTTGGCTAAACACAGGTGAAGGAGGGCTATCAGAATATCATTTAAAGAGTGGTTGTGACATTGTATTTCAAATTGGTACAGCAAAATATGGTGTGCGAGACCCATTTAATAATGCTTTAAGTGTATCGAAATTATCAGAGGTGGCTGCACATCCACAGATGCGTATGTTTGAGATCAAATTGAGCCAAGGTGGTAAACCAGGAAAAGGTGGGATACTTCCAGGTGCAAAAGTTACAGAAGAAATCGCCCACATACGCGGTATACATAAAGGTCAGGATTCTATAAGTCCAAATCGTCATCCAGATATTACTTGTGATGCAGATTTATTAGATATGATTAAGTACATTCGTGATTTAACGGGTAAACCAGTTGGATTTAAGACTGTTATTGGTACTGAGAAGTGGCTCGATCATTTATTCGGATTGATTAATCAGCGTGGAAAAGAATATGCACCAGACTTTATAACAGTTGATGGCGCTGATGGGGGGACAGGTGCTGCTCCAATGCCATTGCTTGATGACATGGGTTTACCTTTAAGTGAAAGTTTACCAATGTTGGTAAATAAACTGCATGAATATAAGTTGCATGATGATGTGAAAGTGATTGCATCAGGTAAGCTAATTACTCCAGTAGATGCTGCATGGGCGCTAAGTTTAGGTGCTAATTTCATTACATCAGCGCGTGGATTTATGTTTGCATTAGGTTGTATTCAGGCCTTGCAATGTAATAAAGACACTTGTCCAACTGGCATTACAACACATAATAAAAGGCTGCAGCGTGGCTTAAATCCACATTTGAAATCAACTCGTGTAGCTAGCTATGTAAATAATATGGTTCATGAAATAGGAATGATTGCTCATTCATGTGGAGTGAATCATCCATTGGAGCTAGAAAGGCATCATGCACGTGTTGTACAAGAAAATGGATTATCAGTGCCGTTAGATGAGTTATACCCATTGCCTGAAACAAGAGCTTTTAAAGAACGTCGAAACTGGGAAACTCGACCTTGGTCTAAGAAAGATATTCCTCAATGCAATCCCGAAGAAACTGCAGTTAATATATCTTTGCAAGACTTAAGTCAGAAAAAAAGTACAAGTATATAAGCAAGCAAAATATATTAAATAATTGTATTTTCAGTATGCAAAAATCTTTTGACCTATTATCAATACCAGCAAGTTTGGTAAAAAGTATATTGCCAGCAACAAGTCTTAGTTTTGTTAAGCATTGGAGTATATTTAATCGCAAGAAGAACCAAGACTTAGGGCCTGAGGCTACTATATCAGATGCATTAGTATCTTTAATAACAAAGACACAAAAGCTATTCAGTGACAAGAGAGAGTTAGAGTCTGTTAAACATTTGGCAACTGAAGTAAAAAATGAAAAGCAAGCTAATCATGTATTGTTTGTTTTTTCTAATTTAATAGCAAGCTTAGAAGATGGCTTGTCAAGTGAGCAAGAAAAGTTATTTTCTCTACCTGGAAAGATAATAGATAATTTTTCATTTCCAGATATCTATTTAGAGAAAAGTATAAAACTAAAAATACAATGTAGTAAAATATCTAACCTAGATAGTTATCACAAATCTATTCATGATGTTGTGTCTCTGTTACACAAAGTCTATATAGATTCTATATCAGAAAAAAAAGAACTAGAAAAATTTCTTCTTAATGTCGGTGTTCAAATTAGTCGTATTGGAGATCAGGTTCATGAATTTGTAGAAGAGCATAGCTCGGATTTAAAAATTCAGAATGATTTGAATGCGAAAATGCATAATGCTGTAAATAACTTAGGCGAAGACTTGTTGCAAGCCAATGATTTAGATGGGTTAAAAAACACTGTGAAAGCACAATTAGACAGCTTGCAAAATCTTGTTTTAGAAGAAAGACAGGTTGTCAAAAAACATGAGTTATCTATAAAAGAAAATATGAGTTTTTTGGCAACCAGAGTAAATGACTTAAAAAAAGAAGCAAAACAACTGAAAGAGAGAGTAAAAAAAGAACAAGAAAACGCTTTAAGAGATTCGATGACTGGCCTATTTAATAGAGAAGCTTATAACAATAAGCTTAAAAGCTTAGTCATAGATGTTGAAAAAAATAATGATGTAGTGTCGTTATTAGTATGGGATATTGATCATTTTAAAAAGTTTAATGATCTATATGGGCATATGGTAGGTGATAAAGTATTGCTGGCTGTAACAAGTAAATTAAGCAGTTTTATTAAAGATAAATACTTTTTAGCAAGATATGGGGGAGAAGAGTTTGTTATGTTATTACCAAGTGTTGATGCTAATGGAGCCTTTGAATTTGCTAAAAAAATTAAACAAGAAGTATCACAAATAAAATATTTATTAAAAGCCAAACCTCTTAAGGTAACTATATCTTGTGGGATTGCTGAGATGCGTGATAAGGATCAAGCAAAAGATATTTTTGAACGTGCAGATAAAGCTTTATATGAAGCAAAAATTAGTGGTCGAAATTGCGTAAAATTAGAAACTGGTATTAAATCAGCGTAAGAACTTTCCATCTGCCACTTTAACTTGATTTCTACCAGATTTTTTCGCTAGCTTTAAAGCTTTATATGCTCTTTCATAAATAGTATCTACTGTATCGCCATCTTGTAGTTCAGCAATTCCAATACTAACGGTAACTTTGATATTGTTTCCGTCAAGGTCATTGAGTGGGGTCTCTGCAACAGCGATTCTTGCACGATCTGCGATACAATTTGCTTCTATAGCTGCAATATTTCCTAAAATTAATGAGAATTGATCATTTCCAAATCTATATAGCAGATCAGTATCACGTAATGATTCTTGTGTTATTTCATATACATGTTTAATAACTACATCACTAAATAAAGAGCCGTGTGTTTCTTTGAGTCTGTTAAAGCGATCTATATCTATAATTAACAGACACAATGGTTGTTTTTGTCTAATTGCTAACTTGGCTTCTCGAGTTAACTGGTTTTCCATGTGACCCCAGTTAGGAAGCCCTAAATGTGTCTCATTTGTTGCTTGTGATATAGCGCTCTCATGTTTGACTGCATTACGTAATGGGAATACAACTGCAGATATAAATACATCAAATCTTGTTTTTTCATCTTGTGAAAATTCTTCGTCTCTATAGGCAACAATTTTTCCCCAAGAGTGATCTTCTACTTCTAATATGTAACTATACGAAGTAATGGCCTTGCTGCCTAGTTTGATATGTATTCCCAGTAAAGGAAATTCATATTCAATACAATGTATTCTTAGATCTTCCTTAACCGTTTCAAAAAACGTTTGGAAAATCTCATTAATATCTAAGGTAGTTTGTAACTTTAATACTAGCGCTGTTATTAACCGGTCTATAGGTTTGTTCGTTGATATTGCCGTAGCAATTTCTAGCGCATGATTAGAGCTAGTGGCGAACCTCTCAACACTAGAACTATTCATTTCCTTATGCTCCTCAGCTGTTTTTTCCTAGTTTCTTCTAGAAAAAGCAGTTAAAGAGGGTCACATCCATGTTCCACCTCATAAAACTGCTGTAGTAATTATGGTGTTTATTTCAACTGCCTATTGTTAAGTGGTTCAAAGATACATAGTGAGTAATGATACATAAACGACTTGGTTACTAATTTTGTTAACTGGGTTTGTCGAATTAGTTAATGTTTTAAATTACTCGTCAAGTAAAGATGTGAACTAGTCCACAATACGTACTGTGAAACAGTAACCAACAGATTTGGATAATTTATTATTTGCGTAAAATTTTGATTAAACGGATGCTAATTGTCTAGATGACCTGGATTGATGAGAAAAGCCTTTATTATCATATGTTTTGTTCTGAGGAGAACCTGCAAGTGAATACAATGTGTCAATTGCATTGCTTGTGTATTTTAGACGGTTTGCTAAGAGAATGCTGTTTTCATCAGATAAGTCGTGACAATAATTTATTAGCTTTATGAACTCGTCCCACTCTTTAATTTTGTTTTTAAGACAGACTTCACTTATAGATTGTAAACAGTCTTCGAGCTTGCTTTTAGAAGAGTTTGTAGTATTAGTCTCACTATCAAAATATTCTGAAACATATTTTGATATCTTTTGCATACAGCTCAATTTTTTCTGTGCTATTTCGCTGATTTGATCAGGAGTTCCCTGGATTAAAAGCTCATGCTCTTGTTTTAGTAGCTCAGCCAGCAGCTGTAATTGATCACTAGTATTAGAGATAAACCTTTTGATCGGTAGTACTCCAAAAGGATCTATTTGTGCAGTTTTGATTGTAGATCGTGAGCTATCTTGCATAAGTTATTTTAGGAGCTGTTCAAACTCTATCAACTTAGCAGCAATTTTCTCCGCATCTATATTGTAAGTTCCATCTTGTAATGCTTGCTTGATTAATTCGACTTTTTGTCGATCGACTACAGGTTCAGAGGCCAAGCTTTCTCGAATTTTTTCTAATGCCTGGGCTGAGGATATGTCTACTTGATTTACACTTGAACTGCTAACCGCAGTTACGGATGAATCAACAGTAGAAGAAGATTCTTTCGAGCTTTTATTGGTCGTTTGTATATTGGCACCATTCAATGGGCCATTAATATTGCTGATTTTGTCAGTCATAGTACTTTTACCAGTCTTCATTAAATGGTTAACGGCAGTATTTACTTATCCTTTAGGAGTTTACCTACTTTTTAAGTGGAATTCTGTCATAAATTTAACAAAACTCTATGTTTATCTGAGACATAGGCCTCAATTTCGCGTTTAGAGCTCGAATTTTTTACTCGAATACGATCCCCCTTGCTGCCATCGCTTAGAGCAACACCTTTAGCATGAACTTCTATATTATTGTATTTGGCAACGATAGTAATACGATCCCCACGTTTAATGATTTTTTGGGAATCAAGCATGACATTAGTAAGTATTTGGTTTGCAGGGACATTGCGTTTTATTTGCATACCAATGATTGGGTGGTTGGCAAGCAAGTAGCCGCTCGATAGTTTTGTAATGTCGCGCTTTTCCATATTTATGTCTTGTGAAGAAATAATTTGATTACGATTGAGGGCGTAGTTTGATACCCAGACATTCTTATATATATGTATATGTGCGCCAACATAAATTTTCCATGGCTTGTTCCCATCGCAACGTATACCGATAGTTGTGCTGCCATACTTTTTATTTGCTAAGGGCCAAAAAGCATGTAATGGAATAGAACATTGGTTCAAGCGCAGTCGTTTGTCTAATGGGCGCATTGTGATTTTTGAATCTTTGATATTTTGTGTTTCTTGCTGCAAAAAGGAAAGTGCAGCAGCATGTAGACTTTCATGAGTTTGCACAGCAGCCATTGCAGGACTGCAAATAGAAAATAGTATGCAATTTACTAGGAAAAATATTTTTTTAATCATTAATGTATTTTCAATGGTTAATTTGAATATGTAAATTCCATTAGTCATATATAAGATTCACTTTATATTCTTAGTAAGCAAATTACATGCCGATAAAAGTGTTGTTATATCGTCAGCATTTATTGGTATTTAATTGAATAATTAATATAGCTGAGAAAATTCTTGCCATGTTGCGGCAATTATTGCCGTGTTAATTGCCAGATAGGTATTTGTTAATTCGAAAAACAGCTAAAACACAGCTTGATATGTTTTGGCATGGCGATTGCTTAGTTAATCACAAACGAACAATATTCTAAGAATGATTAATGAGCGTATTAGATAATTACTTTGGCCTTAATGCACAATCTGTATTAGTGCGTGCTAAACGTGCAGAGACATTGGCATCTAACCTCATTAATGCTGATACGCCTAACTATAAAGCAAAAGATATAGATTTTAAGAGTGTATTAGCTACATCTAACAATCAATATAAAAATAAACCTGTATCAGTTAATAAAACGCATCATTCACACTTAAGTGTGAACAATAACAATTCATTTCAGGCACAAACAAAATTTAGAATTCCTGAGCATGCATCGTTGGATGGCAATACAGTGGATGCACATGTTGAAAAAGGTCAATTTGCAGAAAATGCAGTTCGCTATCAAATTAGTTTGTCGATGCTAAATAACAAAATTCAAGGATTAATAAGTACATTGAAAGGTGAATAGGTATGTCATTATTTAATATTTTTGATATCGCAAGCAGTGGCCTTAGTGCCCAGAATGTACGTCTAAACACAGTAGCGAGTAATTTGGCGAATGCAGAGTCTGTTGCAAGCACACCTGAGCAGGCATACAAATCCAAGCAGCCTATTTTCGCAACAAAGTTTCAAGAGCAACTTGTAAATTTTAATAATCAATCCAACCCTGGTGTGCAAACGTTGGGAGTTGTGGAAAGTAAAGCAGAAAATGTTGCTCAATATCAACCAGGCAATCCTCTTGCTAATGAAGATGGTTATATCTATTTATCAAATGTAAATGTTATCGAAGAAATGACCAATATGATGTCTGCATCTAGTAGCTATCAATCAAATATTGAAGTGATGAATACTTCAAAAGAATTAATTCTACAAACATTAAGACTCGGTAGATTATAAAAACATTAGGTTAATACTATGGAAGCAATTTCAAACGATATTTTAAGTTTAATAAACAGTCCTCAAAAAACAGACAAGTCAGAAGAGCTAGGGCAAGAGGACTTTCTCAATTTAATGATTACACAGTTGCGTAATCAAGATCCTTTTGAGCCTTTGCAAAGTGGTGAGTTTATTGGTCAATTAGCACAGTTTGGTACAGTTTCAGGAATTAGTGAATTAAAAGAAACTGTTGATGATCTCGCCAATTCACTGATTTCTAATCAAACCCTTGAGGCTGCAAATTTAATTGGTAAAAACGCTTTAGTACCTTCGGACAGCTTTGCTTTACAAGAAGATGGTTCAGTAAAGGGTGCAATCGCAGTTAATGCACCAAGTAACAATGTGAATGTAAATATCTTTGATGCAGCAGGCAACTTGGTACAGACATTACCGCTTGGTGTTAGTGCTTCAGGCATACAGGAATTTGAATGGGATGGTACAGATACGAGTGGAAATCCCGTTACAAGTGGATCTTATTTCTTTTCATCAACAGGTAATCAGGGCGAAAGCAATGTTGCTTTTGATACATTTGCATATAAAGAAATTCAAAGTATTTCGCTTGGAGAGAATGCCAGTTCAATACATTTAAATGTAGCGGATGGTACAGAATTGAAAATTTCAGAAATTTTACGAATTGAATAAAACCTCATAGCGTTAAATTTATTAACTTAAGGAGAACAAAATGCCATTTGATATAGCACTTACTGGGTTAAATGCCGCACAAAATGATTTACAAGTGATATCCAACAATATTGCAAACAGCGAAACGAACGGTTTTAAACGTTCTAGGGCTGAATTTGCAGATTTATATGCGACTTCGGAGTTTGGTACTTCCAGTAATGCAATTGGTCAAGGAGTTCAGGTTGCATCCATTACACAACAATTTACCGATGGTGATGTCACTTTTACGGATAATTCCTTAGACCTTGCCATTACTGGAAGAGGATTTTTTGTATTAAGTGATAATGGTGCACAAGTGTTCAGTAGAGCAGGGGCATTCCAGGTTGATAACACGGGTAATATTGTTAATTCATTTGGCAATGGGCTGGTAGGTTTTCAGGCCGATGCTTCGGGAAATTTAACGGGTGCGCAAGGACCGTTAGCAATTAGTCGTGCAAATTTGGCACCTAACGTCACATCCAATATAAATCTCGGTGCAAACTTAGATGCTGCAGAACAAATTCCGCCTGCATTTTTAGTGGGTCCGAATGGTCCAGATTCTGCTACCTTTAATCACTCAACATCATTTACAGTATATGATTCACTGGGTGGTGAGCATATTGCCACTACTTATTTTAGAAAAGATTCTGCGACAGATTGGCAATCATTTGTATTCGTAGATGGAGCACAGGTTTCAGGTCCAGATACGCTCACATTTGATGCATTTGGTGCTTTGTCTGGAGTAAACGTTCCAGGTGCAACAACTGCAACGTCTGCTCCATTTACACCAGGTGGTGTGGGAGCACCTACCACATTTACGGTTGATTATGCAGACATTACACAATTTGGTGGTGGTTTTGCGATCAGCGCGATTGATCAAGATGGGTTCGCAACAGGGCGTTTAAGCTCATTAGATTTTGATCCTTCAGGTACTTTATTTGCGCGCTATACCAATGGGCAGTCTTTAACATTAGGGCAAGTAGCACTAGCAAACTTTTCCAACTCGCAAGGTTTACGTGCTGTAGGTAATTCACTTTGGTCAGAGTCATTTTCATCAGGACAACCATTGATTGGGGCGCCAGGTTCTGGTGATTTAGGATTAATTCAATCCGGTGCCTTAGAAGAATCTAATGTAGATGTTACAGGTGAACTGATTAATCTGATTCAAACACAACGTAACTTCCAAGCCAATGCACAAGTAATTGGTACTGCGGATACTTTAACACAAGCTATTATTAATATTCGTTAAGAATAATTTAGAGGAAGCGTAAAAATGGACCGTGCTTTATTTCTTGCTATGAATGGTGCCAAACAAGTGCAACTGCATCAAGCAACTAATACACATAATCTTGCTAATGCAAGCACGACAGGTTTTCGTGCCGATTTTGATGCATTCAATAGTTTACCTGTTTTTGGTCCTGGATATGAAGCACGCGTTTATAGTCAAGATGAACGCAGTGGTACTAACTTTGCTGTGGGAGCATTGCAGCAAACAGGTCGAGAACTTGATATAGCAGTTGGAAGTGAAGATGGGTTTATTGAAATACAAGCTCCCGATGGTAACAGTGCGTATAGCCGTGCTGGAGATTTGCGCATTTCATCTGCTGGTTTATTGGAAACCGGGGCAGGTCATCCTGTTATGGGTAATGGTGGTCCCATAGCACTACCACCTTTTGAAAAGCTTGAAGTGGGTAGTGATGGCACGATTTCCATTTTGCCCGTCGGTCAAGAAGCCACAACACTTGCAGCTATCGACCGTATTAAATTAGTAAAAGCCAATCCAGAAGATCTAATTAAGGGAGATGATGGATTATTAAGAGCAGCTACCGGTGTGTCATTTGAGGCAGATGCATCGGTTACTGTTTCTTCAGGTGTTTTAGAGTCAAGTAATGTAAATGTTGTAGCTGAATTATTAGACATGATTGAGCTAGCACGTAATTTTGAAATGCATATTAAGATGATGCAATCAATTGAAGAGAATGATTCAGCGACTACACAATTATTGAGACTTAATTAAGAAAAAAATTTATTACTAGGAAATTAAAATGGATACAGCACTTTGGAATTCAAAAACAGGTTTAGACGCACAGCAAACGCGTATTGCCGTGATCGCAAATAATTTAGCTAATGCCAATACGACAGGTTTTAAACGTGATCGTGCTGTTTTTGAAGACTTGTTATATCAAACCGTACGTCAACCCGGCGCACAGTCTTCGCAAGACACGCAATTTCCAACGGGTTTACAGGTGGGTACGGGTGTGCGTATTGTTGCCACTGAGAAACTATTTACACAAGGTAATTTGACAAAAACTGAAGGTTCACTAGATTTAGCAATTCAAGGCAATGGTTTTTTCCAAATCCTACAACCGGATGGAACTATAGGCTATACCCGTGATGGTACTTTCACTTTAGACTCAACTGGTCAAATCGTAAATTCAAGTGGTTATGTGTTACAGCCTTCCATCACAATTCCTCCCAATGTTTTAAATATAACGATTGGGTCAGATGGCACTGTGTCTGCGCAAACCAGTGGCAGTGCAGCGCCAACTCAAGTCGGAAATATTCAATTAGTTGATTTTGTAAATCCAACAGGATTACAAGCAAGAGGAAATAACTTGTATTTTGAAACAGCGGCTTCGGGTACACCGCAAATTGGTACACCAGGTACCAATGGTTTGGGCACTCTTGAGCAAGGTTCACTAGAGACCGCAAATGTAAATATTGTAGAAGAACTCATTGGTATGATCGAAACACAACGTGTGTATGAAGTGAATTCACGCGCTATCGAAACCATTAGTGGCATGCTTGAATTTGCAAATAATACAATTTAAACGAAAGCTATAAAACAGTGAAAAAAATATTAAGTTTAATTCTGGTTAGCATGGTAATTACGGGGTGTTCTACGTTTGGTAGCCTCAAAGACCCTGAATATGCTCCAAGCGAAGCTATGATCCCAGCAGCCAAAACAACCATTGATGGAGCCATTTATGACCCTTCTTATAATTTATTTTTGTTTGAAGATGTTAAAGCCAGAAGAGTCGGAGATTTAATTACTG
This sequence comes from Gammaproteobacteria bacterium, assembly GCA_965223115.1. Classification (GTDB taxonomy): domain Bacteria; phylum Pseudomonadota; class Gammaproteobacteria; order UBA4575; family UBA4575; genus CBDCUI01. Next base: position 1,418,193 of record OZ244982.1, on the reverse strand, counting down.
TAGTGCTTGAAGAAAGTATAAATGCTTCTAAGTCTTCGAGTACTGAAGCAGATAAAGATTCATCCATAGATCTTCCCAATCCTACATTATTTGGTAAAGGTAATAGGCTTAACGAACTTGAAAATAATATTTCAACAACACGTGAGTTTGAAGGTGAAGGGGAAACCACACAAGAAAACAGTATACAAGGAAATATTACCGTAACCGTACACGAAGTATATCCGAATGGTTATTTGCTTGTTAAAGGTGAAAAGTTATTAGAGTTAAATGAAGGCAGTGAAGTTGTGCGTATATCCGGGATCGTGCGACCCACAGATATCACCACTGAAAATACTATTTTGTCAAATCAAATTGCCAATGCGCAAATTACATATAAAGGTAAGGGGATAGTAAGTGATAGTGGCAAAGCAGGCTGGTTGACTAAATTTTTTTACAGTGCTGTTTGGCCATTTTAGGTGAATTAAAATGAATAGAAGTAAAATAATTAAAATATTGCTGCTTATATTAGTTATATTTACAGCAAACAATGCTAGTGCTGAACGTATTAAAGATATTTCTTCTTTTGCAGGAGTGCGTAGCAATCAATTGCTTGGCTATGGATTGGTGGTTGGGTTGGATGGAACAGGAGACCAGACATCCCAAACCCCTTTTACGATTCAAAGTTTAAAAAGTTTTTTAAAACAATATGGAGTGACTATACCGCCTAATGTCAATCCACAGCTTAAAAATGTAGCTGCCGTGACAGTACATGCAGAATTATCACCATTTGCAAAACCAGGTCAAACTATAGATATAACAGTTTCATCATTAGGTAATGCAAAAAGTTTGCGTGGTGGAAGTTTATTAATTACACCATTACGTGGTATCGATGGCCAAGTTTATGCGATTGCACAAGGCAATCTTGTTGTTGGTGGTTTAGGTGTACAGGGTAGTGATGGTTCTAGTATCAGTATAAACGTGCCTAGTGCCGGACGGATTCCTAATGGTGCAACAGTGGAACGTGCAGTGCCGTCACCCTTCGCATCAAGTGATCATTTATATTTAAATTTGCATGCGGCAGATTTCACAACCGCAAAACGAGTTCAGAATCGTATCAATAGACATTTTAAAGATCAGATAGCATATGCAATGGATGCGGTGACTGTAAAGATCAATGCACCATTTGAAAGTGCATCAAGAGTTTCATTTATAGCTGATCTTGAAAATATAGAATTAATACCAGGTGATGCAGCTGCAAAAGTTATAGTGAATTCTAGAACAGGCACAGTCGTGATTGGATCAAATGTAAATGTTACTGCTGCTGCTGTAACACATGGCAGTCTTGCAGTAACGATTACATCAGATCCATTGGTGAGTCAACCCAATGAGCTTTCTATAGGCGGAGAGACTGCCGTAGTGGATCGTACTAATATTGAAGTCCAACAAGAAGCTAATCGAATGTTCTTATTTGGTCCGGGAGTTACCTTAAATGAAATTGTTAATGCGGTAAATCAAGTGGGTGCTGCACCTGGAGATCTAGTTGCAATATTAGAAGCTCTTAAACAGGCAGGTGCATTACGAGCAGAGTTAGTCATTATTTAACAACTAAATCATTAGAAACATGGATTTAAATGGAACTACATCAAAGATTTTATCTGGACTTATACAGGGTAACTCATTAAACCAAATTCACAATCAAGGCCAATCTACTAGATTAGGTGATGCAGTACAAAAATTTGAAGCATTTTTTATACAGTCTATGCTAAAAAGCATGCGTGGTGCTTCACTAGCTTCGGGTTTGTTCGAAACAGATAAATCTAATTTTTATCGTGATTGGCACGACCAGCAATTAGCTGGGGATTTGGCTTCTAAAGAAACTTTTGCTGTGGCAAAACTGTTGCGGCAACAGTTTGGTGGTGAAGGAGTTAAGCCGACACCGACAACTAGTCTATCAAGCAGCGTTGTATTTAGACGTAGTCCTTATGCACAGATTAATAGTTCCATAGATAACAAAAATACCACTCTGAAACAATTAGTTACAAAAGAACTCAGCGATGTAGTAGATAAACGTGGTAAAAACGCAGCTTTATCGCCTGACCAGTTTGTACAGCAAGTATATCCGTATGCACAACGTGCAGCTACAAAATTGAATACATCAGCCGATGTATTAGTAGCAGTTGCGGCACTTGAAACTGGTTGGGGCTTACATACCCCGAAATCGAGTGGCAATGTTGAGTCGTTTAATTATTTTGGTATTAAAGCAAATAACTGGGATGGATTGGCTGCAACTAGCACGACTAAAGAATTTGATGGTGAAAAAATGATTGAGGTTCGTGATCGGTTTAGAGCATATGAATCCCCTGCTGAGTCATTTAATGATTTTGCTAATTTATTATTAGAGAACCCGCGTTATCAGCGTGTTATACATGTAGGACATGATGTAAGTGAATTTGCTCAAGAATTACAGAGAGCAGGTTATGCAACTGATCCAAATTATGCAAAAAAGATTACTTCTATTTTAAACGGCAGCATTCTGAATAATGCGATTAGTGCATATAAAGCAGGAAACCTTACTGCCGATAAAGAGCCGATAGTTAAGAATTAAACGAGAGATTATATTGTGGTAGACGCATCTAGGGTAGCATTAACGGGATTGCAAGTTTTCCAACGTGCGCTTGCTACCACATCTAATAATGTAGCCAACGTAGGTACTGAAGGTTACACCCGCCAACGTTTAGATATTGTAACTCGCCCATCTCAAGTATTTGGAGACGGTTTTTTTGGTAGTGGTGCGAGAGTTTCAGGTGTTCAACGCATTGAAGATCAGTTTTTGAATGCCAGAGTGCAATCAAGTTCTTCAGATGTTGCCAGGTTGGATTCTTATCTTAGTTTAATCCAACGTATAGAAAATTTATTTTCAAGTTCTCAAGGTGGCTTAGATAGTGCTTTGCAAAACTTTTTTAATAGTTTACAAGACCTGTCTAATGACCCTACATCGATTCCAGCACGACAAGTGGTACTAAGTAATGCAGAAACTTTAGTAGCGCGCTTTAAAGATTTAGATCAAAGATACAATGAGATCAATCAAGAAATAAATAGTCGATTGACCACAGAAATCAATGACATAAACAGCATTGCAAGTGGTATTGCAGATATAAATCAAGCGATTGTAGAAGCCAAAGCAGTGTCGTCAGGTGAAAGTGTGCCGAATGACTTAATTGATCAAAGAAATGTATTAATTGGAAGACTATCCGAGCGCATCGCTGTGAACACAGTTGAATTAAATGATGGTTCTGTAAATGTGTTTATTGGTGGTGGTGAATCTGTTGTTATAGGTAATTTGTCTCGGCAGTTATCAACCTTTAATGACCCAGCGAATCCTAACGAATTACGTATTGGGATTGATGCCGGTGCTGGTAGTTTTGATATTACTAATAAAATTACAGGTGGTAGTGTAAGCGGTTTATTGGATTTTAGAACTGAACAACTTAGTAACATTCGTAATCAAACGGGAAGGCTGGCTTTGGTATTGGGTGATGCAATTAATACTCAACATCGAGGTGGTCTAGATGCAAATGGTCTATTTGGAACAGATTTCTTTAGTGTGGCTTCTCCACAAACGATTGGTAATCTAAGTAATACAGGTGCTGCGACAGTAACGACTTCTGTTACTGATTTTACACAGCTATCCAGCTCTGATTATGAATTGAGTTTTGATGGCAGTAACTATACATTGACGAGACTAAGTGATGGCGTAAACACCAGTTCACCCACAGGCCCGCTCAATATTGACGGCATACAAGTGGATATTGCAGGTGCAGCAGCAGTAGGCGATCGCTTTTTAATCCAGCCTACTCGATCTGGTGCTGCTGGAATTAATTTATTACTAACAAATACCAGTCAAATTGCTGCAGCTTCACCAGTACGTAGTTTAGAAAACACAACAAATTTAGGTGATGGCGCTGTTACGGTTCCACAAATACTAGATGCAAGTGATTCTAATTTATTAGATACAGTTGAAATTCGCTTTAATTCACCACCGTCTACTTTTGATGTGGTTAATGTGACGGATGGGGTGACTATTGCAGCAGGGGTTACTTATACCAGTAATGCTAATATAGACTTTAATGGCATTCGTGTGCAGATTCAAAATCAACCAGAAGCAGGAGATGTTTTTACAATTGAACAAAATTCTGGTGGTGTGGGAGACAATGCAAACGTGCTTGCTTTGCTTGGCTTACAAAATGCTCAAAGTATTGGCGGTACGTCTACGTTGCAAGAAAGCTATGGCGCTTTAGTAGGGCAGGTAGGAACCGTTAGCCGCCAGACCAGTATTAGCAGCCAAACACAGCAAGCTTTATATGATGAAGCTGTGCTTGCACGTGAAAGTATTTCTGGAGTAAATCTTGATGAAGAAGCTGTTAATCTAGTTCGGTATCAGCAAGCCTATCAAGCTGCTGCACAAGTTATTTCTACATCAAATTCTTTGTTTAATACATTCTTAGGCATTATTAGTAGAGCGATATAAGTTATGGCACGAATTCCTTCATCATTTATTTTTCAAAAAGCTGCAATTGATATTACTCAAAAACAATTTGAGCTAGCTGATATACAAAATCAAATTAGTTCAGGTAAGCGCTTGAATAAACCATCTGATGGGCCAGCTGAAACGGCTAGAGTTATCGATCTAAATCAGGTGATAGGAAGAATAGATCAGTTTCAGCGTAATAGCAATTTTGCGAATCAGCGTTTGGGTTTAGAAGATGCAACTTTATCTAGTGTAAATAATTTGTTACTGCGAGTACGAGACTTGGCATTGCAATCTAATAGTGGCAGCCAAACAGGGGAAACACGAGGCATAATTCGTGCAGAAGTAGAACAACGCCTACAAGAGCTATTAGATTATGCAAATGCTCGAGATGGGAATGGCAATTATTTATTCTCTGGATCAAAAACTCGTACTGAGCCTTTTACACAAACAGCTTCAGGTGTGAGTTACAATGGGGATCAAAATCAATTGTTACTAAAAATATCAGGTAACCGAACCATTGCTTCATCTGAATCAGGATATGATGTTTTTGTTAATATTAAAAATGGCAATGGAGATTTCACTACATCTTTAAACCCAGTAAATACTGGAGATGGACTGATAACAGTAGGCTCGGTAATTGATAATAGTTCATTTCAAGCCAACGACTTTACTATTACTTTTACTTCTCCAACTACATTTGATGTAGTAAATACTACTACTGGGACTACTATTTTAACTGGACAGCCTTATGTTTCGGGACAAGCAATAAATTTTAATGGTTCTGAAGTTTCTATTTCAGGAAACCCGCAAACCGGCGATCAGTTTTTAGCACAAGCCAGTCGCCGACAAGATATCTTTACAACATTGCAAAATTTTATTAATGCTCTAAGTATTGCCTCTACGAATACTGCTGATCAAGCACAGTTGACACAAGCTTTAGATAGAACAATAAGTGATGTAGATCAAGCACTACAGAATGTCCTCAATATTCGAGCTTTCATCGGCACACGACAAAATTCAGTAGATACAGCAAATATTGAGAATGAGGGAGCAAAAATTCAGTTACAAACCACTCGTTCTCAAATTGAAGACTTAGATTATGCAGAAGCGATAACACAACTGCAGCTGCAGCAAACCACATTAGAAGCAATACAAGGTGCGTTTGCTCAAATTCGTGGTCTAAGTTTATTTAATTTGATTCGATAATTACACTTCACTTACCCTTTATCGGCTAAATATTCGTTTTATTAGTTTCATCCTTAAAGAAATTTAATCTGCTGCCATGTGTAGTTGTTTGAATTTACTACAAAAATTTTAATTTCGCCTTAAAGATTCTAAATTGTTTGCCGATAAGGGAATCAGGACAGCATAGAAGCCTTAACGCACTGCGCTGTCAAAGTCTTTGGAACTTGTATTATTTCAAGGAGAAATGGGATTACTACTAAGGAGTAACTAAAATGCCTCAAATTATTAACACCAACCTGTTTTCGTTGAATGCTCAGCGAAACCTCAACACAACGCAGAGCTCTTTACAGACCTCATTGCAACGTTTGTCTTCAGGTTTGCGAGTAAACAGCGCTAAAGACGATGCTGCAGGTTTGGCAATTGCAGAACGATTTACCGCACAGATTCGAGGGCTAAATCAAGCTATCCGTAATTCAAATGATGGTATTTCATTTTCGCAAACTGCTGAAGGTGCACTATCTACAGCTACGAACGCTTTACAGCGTATTCGTGAGCTAGCAGTTCAATCTGCTAATGACACAAATTCGTCTACAGATCGTCAAGCATTAAATAATGAAGTGCAGCAATTAGTAGCTGAAATCAATCGAATTTCTAATAGTACACAGTTTAATGGCCAAAATATTTTAGATGGGACATTAAGCACTTTAGTGTTTCAAGTTGGAGCAAACCAAAACCAAACTATTAGTGTTGATGGTGTTGATGCGCGTGGTGAAATTTTAGGTGCTCGCGTATCAATAAGTGGGTCGATTGATCAAACTGCTATTAATGCATCAATTACTGCAGATGATTTAGTCATCCAAGGTATTGCTGTCGATTTGTCTGGTCTATCCGCTGGTGATACAAGTGCAGCAATCGTAAACCAAATTAATCAGATTACTGGTCAAACAGGTGTACAAGCACAACTTAACACTACTGTTACAACAGGTGATGTTCAATTAACTGCTGCCCCTGGAGGAACTGGAACTATTAATGGTGTACAGGTTGCTTTAACTGGTGTTGCAGCAACAGATATAACTACAATTAATGCTCTAAGTGCACAAACCGGTGTTACGGCTGCAGCTGGCACGGATGCAGATGATGTAGTGTTAAGTAACACGGATGGTTCTGCTATTACAGTTGGTGGTGCAGGTTTTGTTGCTGCTGAAACTTACCGTGCTGGTATTACCTTAGCTGGTCAAGTAGGTACAGCATTTACTGCTACAGGAACGTTTGCGGTAGAGACAGGTCAGACAGCTTTAGGTGCTTCGCAAGCAGATCAAACAGTAAATGGCTTAGATGTATTGACACAGAGTTCATCAACATCTGGCTTGTTGACAATAGACTTCGCATTGCAACAAATCAACACATTGCGTTCAGAGCTAGGTGCTGTGCAAACACGGTTCGAGTCAACTATTTCTAATCTCCAGATTACTGTTGAAAATCTAACCGCTGCACGTTCACGTATTCAAGATGCTGATTTTGCGGCAGAGACGGCGAACTTAACACGTTCGCAGATTCTACAGCAGGCAGGACTTGCAATTGTTGCACAAGCTAATGCTTTGCCACAGAACGTGTTATCACTACTCCAATAGTAGTTGTAAATTTCGGGATTATGCATCTGGATATTGTTAGGTTTCAGATGCATAGCCGAAAGAATTAGATGAGAGTATAAATATGGTTGCAGAAGTAATTAAATTGACTTCGACTAGATTGAGTGGGTTTCAATCATCTTTGCCACAGAGACTAGCTGAAGTAACTGGCACGTCTTTAAACAGGGGACATACACTACCAGCATCTAGTAAGTCTGCAGAATTAATAGAGCGAGCTGGCCAAAATGCAGAAGTTGTGCGCAAAGCTGTGGGTAATTTAAATAATTTTGCTGAGCAAATCCAAACAAATCTGAAATTTTCTATTGATGAACCCAGTGGCCGGTCTGTAATAACTGTTACCGATTCACAAACCGGAGAAGTTATACGGCAAATCCCGGCAAAAGAAGTCCTCGCAGTGGCAAATTTGCTCCGCGAATTTGCTGCATCAGATGTTGAAAAAGTAGGCTTACTCTTGGCAGAACAAGGATAAACAAGGCTGGCATTAAAATTGCCTAACTATCATCACGGAACGATGAGTTTTTAATATTTATGGCAGGTTCAATTACATCATTAGGTATTGGTTCAGGAATCGATATTGAATCGATCGTAAATCAACTTGTAGCAGTTGAACGTAGACCCATTCAATTTCTTGAAGCCCAACAAGCTGAGCTTGATATTCAGATCAGTGCGTTAGGATTAGTGCAAGAGTCTGTATCTGTATTTCAAACTGCAGTATCTGGATTAAATATAGCAAATGGCTTTAGGTCGTTTTCGGTTAGCTCTAGCGATGAAAACGTTGTAACGGCTACTGCAGGTGAAGGTTCAGTTTCTATTTCAAGTGATATTGAAATACTTAGTTTGGCACAGCGTAATAAGTTAGCTTCGTCTGCTTTTGCAAGTAGTGATGTTGTTGTTGGTACGGGGCAAATTGATATAACTGTGGGTGCAGATACTTTTTCTGTAAGTATAGATGAAAACAATAATACACTTGCAGGTATTCGTGATGCGATCAATGAGAATCTGAATAATTCCGGTGTATTGGCTTCAATCATAACAGCAGATGATGGTAGTCATCTTGTTTTAACTTCTGAAGAAAGCGGCACTGCAAATGCATTAACAGTAACAGTGTCAGGAGATGGGGATGGCAATGATACCGATGCTGCAGGTTTATCAAATTTAGTATTCGTTTCAGGTGGAACGCAGAACTTACAAGAAATAGATGTAGCGCAAGACGCTACATTAACCGTAGATGGATTTTCTGTTACTCGATCTTCAAATGAGATTTCTGATGTAATTGAAGGCGTGACTTTGACTCTTAAAGATTTAGGAACAACATCATTATCAGTTTCTGAAGATCGTTCTATTGGGCAAAGTGCAATTGAAGCAGTTGTTACAGCTTATAATAGTCTTATTACTACTTTGAATACGCAAAGAGAGACAACTCTACAAGGTGAATCAGTATTGCTTGGTATAGAGACACGAGTTCGACAAGTATTTAGTGATCGTTTACAAGTTTCTGAGAGTAGTTTCTCTTATTTATTTGATATTGGCGTTAGTTTTTATCGTGATGGTATTTTAAGTTTGGATAGTGATAAATTTACGCAAGCTATAGAAGATGACTTTAATGGGGTTGTTCAGTTGTTTACAGATCCAGATAATGGATTTGCACAATCCTTGGATACGGTTTTATCAGGTTATCTGCAATCAGGTGGGATTATTCAAGCAAGGACAGATGGTCTTAGTGAAAGCCGTGATCAAATTGATGATGACATAGAGCGAATTGAAGATCGTGTTGTACTAACAGAAGCACGGTTACGAAGACAATATACAGCCTTGGATGCTTTGGTGAGTCAGTTAAATGCTACCAGTAGTTTTTTAACTCAGCAACTAGCTAATCTACCAACTAATACTCTGATTAATAGTAACAACAACTAAACATAGTTAAGTTGTTTTATATATAAGGAAAGAAATATGAATGTGACAGCAGCTTTAGCATTAAATGAATATCGTAGTAGCGGTGTACATGGTGGCGTAGAGCAAGCGAATGCACACGGATTGGTAAACTTATTATTTAAAGGAGCTATCGATAACCTTATATCTGCCAAAGGCTATATTGAACGACAGCAAATACAGGAAAAAGCAACTTCTATAACAAAAACATTGGCAATTCTCGATGGACTCAGATCTAGTTTGAATCTCGATCGTGGCGGAGAAATTGCCCAAAATTTAGACGATTTATATGATTATATGCAGAGACAATTGGTTGTCGCGAATGCTGATGATGACAACACAATCATACAAGAGGTTGTAGATTTATTGCGTGAAATTCAAGAGGCTTGGAATTTAATACCTGATGAAGCACGAAATTAGTTGTTTAGTTGTACGTTTTTTAAAATAACAGCAAATTAAATATTAAATTGAATTTTCAAGATCAATTATTACTGCTTAATGAATCAAGTGATGATTTATTGACTGCAATTGAAAATAAATCCTGGGATATTGCCCTACATTATTCCCATGAGTGGAGTACGTGTTTGAGAAATTTGTTTAAATCTCTGTCCAGCGAACAGCTTGTACAACACAAGGTTGAATTAAGCAATTTAGTTAAGCAGCACGAAGATATTAAAACTAAGATTTCATATTTGCGCGCCAAAACTTTGACGCAGCTCAAAGAAATCAATAATTCTCATATCTTAAATCAACATTATAACAAATAGAGTGAGTTATATTTCATTTTTATTGTAGTCACAAAAATATAATTAAATTTGGTATGTAATTTTATTTTTTCAAAAAAATATTTCCCAAAATACTTGAATTATATTTAGTTATAAATTTAAACTATTCTTTTGTTTAAAGGAGCGTTACAATAAGTTTTATAAAGATTCAATTTAATTGGGTTTTTAAACCTCATAACTGAAAAGGAGATCAGTTATCATAACAGTCTTGTGGAGTGTGAATTCTCTTTTAAATAAACGTAACTATTACGTTTCATATTTATAAAGGATGAATTTTAGACATGGGGAATGAACAATCTTTAATGGGGTCTTATGCTGAGCCTTCGCATATACCACATCGTCGCAGAGCTAATAATAAATCACTCTTAGATGGTCATAGTAAAGCCGTTCAACGAGTTGGTGAGCTCATTGAGCGAGTTGCAAATACGGATGCCAACGTGCTTATACTGGGTGAGTCTGGTACCGGAAAAGAAGTCGTAGCTCGGAGTATCCACACTATTTCAAATCGTGCCTCTAAATATTTTGTACCCGTTAATTGTGCAGCAATACCTCAAGATCTACTGGAAAGTGAGTTATTTGGGCATGTAAAAGGTGCTTTTACAGGGGCAATTACGAATCGAAAAGGGCGATTTGAGTTAGCAGAAGGTGGTACCTTATTTCTGGATGAAATTGGTGATATGGACTTAAACATGCAAGCTAAACTTTTGCGTGTTTTACAAGAAAAAATATTTGAACCTGTTGGTGGAACAAAACCTGTTCATGCAAATGTACGAGTGATTGCAGCAACACATCGAAATTTAGATGAAATGGTAAGTGCCGGAGAGTTCAGAGAAGATTTATTTTATAGATTGCATGTTTTTCCGATTGAGCTACCACCTTTGCGTAGACGTGCAGAAGATTTACCAGCTTTGGTTTATGCGATTACAGATAAGTTAAAACGTGAAACTGGTAAAGAAATTAAAGTTACATCCGATGCCATGGATGTATTAACCCGTTATACCTGGCCTGGTAATGTAAGAGAGCTATCTAATTTATTAGAACGTTTAAGCATTTTATATCCCGATACTGCAGTGGATGCTGCTAAACTACCTAATAAATACAACTCAGTTTCTGATTTAAAACTAGTAAGTGAAAAAGAAATCGATAATCTTTCAACAGCTTATAATGAAGCACTGGCATCACTATCAAATTTAAGTGGTCTTCCGCCACTGACCTCAGAAGGTGTGGATCTTAAATCACAAATGATTTCAGTAGAGCAATACTACATCCAACAAGCATTAGAAATGGCAGATGGTGTGGTTGCACAAGCTGCAAAACTATTGGGTTTACGTCGCACAACACTCGTCGAAAAGCTAAAAAAACATGATTTACAGCGCCCTGTAACGTCATAGATTTGACGTTATGGGTTGTTGCTTTTCGTAAGCTCCTGTAAAAACTAACAAAACTAAATTAGGCATGCTGCTTGCATAGTAGGTGTATGCGTCACTTTTTTGATGCATGCATTTATTACGTAAATTAAAGAGGATGTCTAATGGAAGCAGCAATTGATCACTCTAAACAGTCATTGGAATGCGCATTTGATGATTTTAATCGTGTTTCTGAAGATTTAACGATTGCTTATAGCCAATTAGAAACAAGATTAAAAGATCTGCAAAAAGAATTAGCTATAGCAAAGAATGACAAATTTCATCAATTAATAGAAAAAGAAAAATTAGCTGATCGATTATCAGTCCTAATTCATTCGTTACCTGTTGGTGTAGTTGTACTTGACGACTACGGGAAAATTGTTGAGCACAATGAAGTTGCAGGAGTTTTGATAGGAACAGACCTTAAGAATAAATCATGGCATAAGATTGCAAAAAAATATTTAGCTCCTGGTTATTCGAATAGTAGTGATATTTGTCTAAAAAACGGTAATCATATATCACTAAAAATCGAAACACAGCAACGTGGTAAAGGTAAAATTATTGTAATAACAGATGTAACTGACCAAATTAGTTACCATGAATCTGTTAATAGAAAGCAGCGATTAGAGTCTCTAGGAAAAATGGTTGCTTCATTGGCACACCAAATACGTACTCCTCTTACAGCTGCGTTTTTATATACCTCAAGCTTAGAAAAACATACTAGTAAGCAAAATATTTCATACCAATTAATCGAAAATATTAAACATAGTCTCCATAGTTTAGAAAAAACAGTAAATAATATGCTGTCTTATGCAAAGGGAGAATGGGAGCTTAATGATAATTTGCACATTAATGCACTCACTGAGAATATAAGAAGAGATGTTAAAATAGAATTTGGTCATTATCTGGTAGATATAAATTTATTAGAAGTGAGTGATAACTCAAAAGTCTCAATTAATTACGTGGCGTTTTGGAGCGCATTAAAAAACATTGTTCATAACGCAATTCAAGCAAGTGATTACGATTCTAAAGTCATAATAGAAATAAGTGTAGAAAACCAATATATATTAATTTCTGTTCGAGACAGGGGAGATGGTATTGCTGAAGAATATAAGAAAAAAATATTTGAGCCTTTTTTTACGACAAAACCAGGAGGTACTGGTTTAGGTCTAGCTGTAGTTAAATCAGTGGTGGAAGCACATCAAGGCTCTATAGATGCTATTGATGAAGATCCGCATGGCACATGTGTAAATATTCGCATCCCTAAATTTTCTGATTTTTTACCAATTCCTAGTTCTGGTAATCATAGTTCATAAAAAATCGAATTAATCAACTATCAAAGGCGGCATTAATGCAGGAAAAAAATATACTTATTGTTGAGGATGATAAAAAATTAAGCCAAGCGATTGCAGGTTCTATTCGTGACCAAGGTTTTAAAGTTTTCGAGTCACCTACTCCTATGAATGCTATGGGACTTTTGGGAAAAGAACGAATAGATATGGTGTTGAGTGATATTCAATTTGATAAAACTGTTTCTTCAAATGATACCATCAGTGATGGATATCAATTTCTTGAGGCAATTAAGAGTAAGTATTTTTCTCTGCCTGTTGTATTGATGACAGCATACGGAACGATTGAGAAAGCAGTATCTTCAATACAAAATGGTGCAAGTGATTACCTAGTAAAACCTTTTGATGCTGATCGTTTGCTTAGTGTTATAAAAAAGAATTTACACGTAAATATTTCAAAGTATTTAGATAATTCGAATTATATTTCAGTTGATAAAAAATCTAGAGAGACTAAAAAGATTGCCAGGCGTGTTGCGGATACAACAGTATCTGTATTTATACGTGGAGAGAGTGGTACAGGTAAAGAAGTGTTGGCTCGCTATATACATGCAAATTCATCACGTTCTGATAAACCATTTATAGCTATTAACTGTGCAGCAATCCCTGAAAATATGCTTGAGGCAGTATTATTTGGTTATGAAAAAGGTGCTTATACAGGTGCACATCAAGCTAAGGCGGGTAAATTTGAAGAAGCACAAGAGGGAACATTGTTACTAGATGAAATATCAGAAATGGATCTGGCATTACAAGCAAAACTATTACGTGTTTTGCAAGAAAAGCAAGTAGAAAGGTTAGGGGGTAAAAAAGTAATTGATTTGGATGTAAGAATTATCGCTACATCTAATAGAAACTTAAAAGAAGAAGTTAAAAAAGGTAATTTTAGAGAAGATTTATATTATAGACTAAATGTTTTTCCAATCACTTTATATCCATTGCGTGATCGTAAAGAAGATATTTTGCCATTATCTTATTTGTTCATAAATAAACATTCTCCAAATAACATTCTAGAACTATCTGAACAGGCTAGAAAAAAATTGTGTAATTATAATTGGTCTGGAAACGTTAGAGAATTAGAAAACGCAATACAGCGGGCAATTGTATTGTGTAACGGAAATATTATCGAAGAAAATATTTTAGAGCTCGATGAAGTGGGAAGCAAAGATGAGATTATAGAAACAAATTTAAACACAGATCTAAAGTCCCATGAACAAGATCTAATTCTTAAAGCATTAGAATCTGAAAATGGAAATAGAAAAGTTGTTGCGGAGAGGTTAGGAATAAGCCCAAGAACATTAAGATATAAAATTGCAAAAATGAAAGAATGTGGTATTGCAATTCCACCAGCTTACAGAACAGCTTAATTTGAGGGTAAAAGCATGAGTGAAATTAAAATTAACGAGTTGTTGTCTCAGATACGAAATATTTCTAGTCAAATTAATCCAAATGTAAATAACTTGGATGGTACTAATAATATTGAATTTTCATCAATGTTAAAAAGTTCTATAGATAAGGTTAATCAACAGCAAATGAAAGCTGCAGAATTGGCAAATAAATTTGAACAAGGTGATCCAGCCGTAGAGCTTTCTAGAGTGATGATAGAGATGCAAAAAGCACGCGTATCATTTGAGGCAGCAAAACAAGTTCGTAATCAATTGGTGACTGCATATCAAGAGATTATGAGTATGCCTGTTTAATAAATTTTATAAAACATTAAGGAAGTAGAATTAAATGGCAGCTACATTAGAAGCACCAGCGGCACATGCAGCATTTAATCCTGCAGTATTTTTTCGTCATTTATTTTCTCATTTGAGTCTAATTTTTGGTTTGGCAGCAGTGCTAGCTTTAGGAGTAGGGGTAACGCTTTGGTCTCTAAAGCCAGAATTTAGCCCTTTATACTCAGATTTATCTCAAGCTGACTCTGCCATGGTTGCAGATACATTGCGAGCATCAAATATACCTTTTCGTATTGATGCATCATCAGGAATGATATTGGTTTCGAATGATAAGATTAATGAAGCAAAAATGCTGCTTGCTTCTGAAGGGCTGTCATCATCAGGTGGAGCAGGATTTGAACTGCTTAAAGAAAAATCACCACTAGGTACTAGCCAGTTTATGGAATCTGCTCGTTATCAACATGCGCTTGAAATTGAATTAAGTCGTACTATTGGTGGAATGAGAAATATAGATAGCGCAAGAGTGCATATCGCGATGCCAAAGCAATCAGTATTCCTAAGAAATCGTGAAACGACTTCTGCATCTGTAATGTTAAAATTAATGCCAGGCAGGGTGTTGGAAGCGGGGCAAACTGAGTCTATTACTCATTTAGTTGCTTCAAGTGTACCTTATTTAAAAACAAATAATGTAACTATTGTTAATCAATGGGGCCAATTATTAAGTACAACAGGAGCTGATGATGCTGTGTCTCAATCAGCTAAGCAACTTAAATATAAAAATGAACTAGAACAAACTTATGCAAAAAGAATCGAAGAGTTATTAGTTCCGATATATGGAATTAATAAAATAAAAGCTCAAGTAAATGCAGAAGTTGAATTTGCAAAAAGTGAGAGTGCTGAGGAATTATATGATCCTGATGCGCAGCAAGTTAGAAGTGAGCAAATATCTAATCAACGTAATGATGGCTCTTTATCTTCTGCGATAGGTATCCCAGGAGCTTTAAGTAATCAACCACCATCTGGGGGAACTGTTGAGCAGTCTGAATCAACTAATGAAGAAGGAGATGCAAGTCAAGCTGATAAGCTATCTCCCGTGTCTACTACACAAAATCGAACAAGAAACTATGAGCTTGATAAGACAGTACGTTATACACAGGAAGCTAAAAGCGAGATTAATCGTATCACAGTTGCGATTGTTGTGGATGATAAAGAAGAAATAAATGAGGCTGGTGAAGTCATTAAGTCACCTTTAGAGGGTGAAGACTTTGCGTTGATTCGTGGAATTGTTAGAGATGCTATTGGTTTTAATGAAGAACGTGGAGACAGTATTACAGTCTATAATAGTAGTTTTCTTCCACAAGAAACAATTGAAGAACCGCCAGAAATTCCTATTTGGAAACAAGCTTGGTTGTTATCAGTTATCAAACAAGTATTTGCAGGTATAGCAGTACTCATTATTTTATTTATGGTTGTCAGACCAGCCATGAAAACACTACAAAATAAACATATCTCAGTAACCAGTGGTGGTGTTATTAATGCAGGAGAGTTGCAAAGCGATGGTAGTAATGCAACGACTATGCTGTCTAATGCGACATCGGGAGCAAATGATAATTATCCTAACTACGTACAGCAGTTAGCTTTAGCTAAAGAGCTAGTTGCACAAGATCCTAAACAAGTAGCAAAAATAGTAAAGAGTTGGGTGGCACCAGATGGAGAAGAATGATCAATCAGTAATGAATGGTGCACAACGAGCAGCGGTTTTGCTTATGGTATTAGGTGAATCTGAAGCATCTAAGGTGCTTAAATTTATGGATCCTGATGAGCTTGAAATTATTGGCTCTGCAATGAATGAGATCAAAGATGTTACACAAAGCAATATTTACGATGTCCTAAATGATTTTAGTAGTAACAATAAAACACATACACCGCTAGATATAGGTGCACAGGATTACCTTAAAAAAATATTACTACAAGCGATAGGTCCACAGAAAACTAATAGTATTATGTCTCGTGTAATTTTAGGGCCCGATGCAACTGGTTTAAAGGCATTAAGCTGGATAGACCCTGATTATATTGCAGATGTTATAAAGGATGAGCATCCTCAATTAATTGCAATATTGTTGGTACATTTGAAAACAGAGCAAGCTGGAAAAGTGTTAGAACATTTAAGTGAGGATAAAAAGACATCAGTGTTGATGAGAATTGCAAAACTTAGCGAGGTGAACAGTTCTGCGCTTAAAGAACTAGAAGAGCTTGTGGAAAGCCGTTTTTCTCAAGAAGAAAGCGCTAAGGTTAAAAATTTAGGAGGCATCACTACTGCAGCAAATATATTAAATAATGTTGATAAGGAAACCGAGAAAAATATTTTTGAAGAGATTAAAAATATTGACGATGAGCTATGCGAAGAAATTAAAGGGAAAATGTTTGTATTCGATAATCTTCTCCAAGTAGATGATAGAGGTATGCAGACAATATTAAGGGAAGCACCACAGGATAAGCTCGTTACTGCCTTAAAAGGTGCAAGTACTGAGATAGCAAACAAGATATTTAAAAATATGTCGAAACGTGCAGCTGAGCTATTGAGAGATGATCTTGAAGCATCAGGTCCTGTGCGTCTTACAGAAGTGGAAGAAGCACAAAAAGAAATATTAGAAGTTGCACTTAAATTGGCAGAGGAAGGAACAATTATGTTGGGCGGAAAAGGCGAAGCATTTCTATAAAAAATAGGCACTAATATGCAAAAGGATGAAAGCTGGAAGCCAGCATCAATTAGCACGTTTGAGTTAACTAAAGATAGTCCATATCTTAATGGAAGTTTGTCAATTTCTACAAGTCAAAAAACTTATAATGACAAGTTGAAAAATGGATATGAAGAAGGTTTGCAAAAAGCTGAACAGGAATTAAATGAATATAAAAATTCTTTAATGGAAGTCATGGGTTGTTTTTTACAACCACTTAAAGACATTGATGAAAATATAATTAAATCAATAGCTAATCTTGCTTTATTAATTTCAAAGCAAATAATTAGGCGCGAATTACAGATAAATTCAGACCAAGTTATTTCCGTTGTAAGGGAAGCTATAAAAGTATTACCATTAGATAGAAGTCAGTTAATTATTCACTTAAATCCTAACAATATAAATATTGTAAGAAAAGTTTTTAATCAGGATGATATAACAGAAAACTATACTTTGGTTGAAGATCCATCCATTGAGCCAGGTGGATGTAAAATTGCAACTGAAAATTCAATTATTGATGCAACAATAGAAGCGCAAGTTGCACAGATTGCTTCAAGTATATTTGGTTGTCAGCGTTTATTAGATCAAGCTGATGATTAGTATAAATAAAACAGCACAATATCTAGCTCAACGTAATAAATTTTGGGTCAATGCATTTAGCAGTATTGAAAATACTATAATGCCTTTTTCGTATACTGTAGAAGGTCGGCTTACACGTTTAGTAGGTTTAACCCTGGAAGCTGAGGGTTGTCAAGTTAATGTTGGTGGTCGCTGTTTTATCGTGTCCCCAAGCGGTGAAAATATAGAAGCAGAAGTAGTCGGATTTTCAGGCTCAAAAAGTTATTTAATGCCTATTGAAAGTATGCATGGGGCTGTGCTTGGAGCGAGAGTGATCCCGACTCAAGATAAACATAAGTTACCTGTTGGGCCAGAGTTATTAGGTCGTGTTGTTGATGGAGCATGTCAACCTCTGGATAAAATGGGAGCCATCCATACAAATGAAGTCAGAAGTTTAGAAGGAAAAAATATAAATCCATTTGAACGACAACCCATTCATACACCTTTAGATGTTGGTGTTAAATCGATTAATGGATTATTTAGTATTGGTAGAGGGCAGCGCATGGGTTTATTTGCGGGCAGTGGTGTGGGTAAAAGTGTTTTATTAGGTATGATGACAAAATTTACAGCTGCAGATGTGACTGTAGTGGCATTAATTGGCGAACGTGGGCGTGAAGTAAAAGAATTTATTGATCAGATTCTTGGTAAAGAGAATATGTCGAATACAGTTGTTGTTGCGGCACCAGCAGACTGTTCACCACTGCAAAGGGTGCATGCTGCTAAGTATGCAACAACAATTGCTGAATATTTTCGTGATAATGGCAAGCATGTTTTACTACTGATGGATTCTTTAACAAGAGTTGCGCAGTCACATAGAGAGATAGCATTGGCAGTAGGAGAACCTCCTGCAACAAAAGGCTATCCTCCCTCAGTATTTGCAAAATTACCTGCGCTGGTTGAGCGTGCAGGTAATTCAAATATACATGGTGGGTCGGTGACTGCATTTTACACAGTGCTTGTCGAAGGTGATGACCATAATGATCCAATTGCAGATGCCTCAAGAGCTATATTGGATGGGCATATTGCTCTTTCAAGGCCATTGGCTGAAGCTGGGCATTTCCCTGCTATTGATGTTGAAGCATCTGTGAGTAGATTAGTACAATCAATTTGTAAAGAAGGTCAAATTAAAACAGCACAAAGATTTAGAGAGCTGTATTCAAGATATAAAAAGCATGAAGATATGATTAATCTTGGGGTTTACCAAACGGGTACAGATAATAATATTGATGAGGCAATAGAAATCTATCCAAGACTAATTGAATTTTTGAAACAGGATATGAGAGAGTCTTATAATTTTGAAGAATCAGTCAATGCATTAGAAAATTCAATATCATGATGGTTGTGTAATGTTTATTTTATATAGAAAAAGAAATGACACGCTCTGAAAAGTTAAGCTCTGTTTTAGATATACTAGAATTTAAGCTGACTAAAGAATTTTCATCTTTAGTAGAACTAATGCAGGAAAAAATAGACAATGAAAGGAAATTATCATATTTAATAAACTATCAAAATAATTATGCACTAAATAAAAACAAGGATTATCATAATATTACAAACATAAAACTAAATCATAAGCTATTGTTAAAAATACAAACCGCAATTGATACTCAATATGAAGTTGTTAATAAAATAGAAAATGCTGTGAACAAAAAAATACTTCTGTTGCAAAAAGATCGATCACAGACTAAGGCTTTAGAGGCTCTTGTGGGTCGTTATCGACAACAAGAGATTCAAGCGAGAGATAGAAGTGAACAAAAGGAATTAGATGACCAATTTCTTGCTAAATATAGTTTTGATTGAATATTTGAGATTATCTTTTTAATGATATAGAAACTAAAAATTGGCCCGAATTATGCTTATATTCTAGTAATAGAGTAGATGCAGATATGGCTGAAATAGAGACTTTACCAACACCAGTTGTACAAGTTGCACAGGTTGTTCCTTGTGCAAACTGTACTAATGTAAGCGAAATAAGCCAAGATCTTAGTCAAAAATCGTCTTTTAACACTCATTTAGCCCAATCATTACAAACGATTTCTAAGAATAACAATGGCGAATCATTGCCGGAGGCCGGCAAAATTTTGCCGCAATCAATAACCTCAATTACCGATTATGATCACATTGATCAGTCACAATTACAGCAACCTGAAAATCACGATTTTGAACATTTAGAAGAGTTACTGCCAGGACTAGAGGCAGTTGTGATACAAAAACCCCCAGATATAACCGTTAGTAAAGAAGAGGTGAATGACTTAAATATATTGAAAAATGATGTAAATGATTCTATCCAGGTTGAAAGTGAATTAGAAAGTATTTTGCCAATCGCATTGCCATATAATCAAGAAAGCTTATCTGGATTACAATCAATACCGATAAATATTGTTACACAAAGTACTGCAGGCGATGTGGTTTCAGAAGCTGTTTTGCAAAATTATAAAAATATAAATAATGTAGACTTATATTCAGAAACGTCAGAAGACTTTCTTTCCTCAATACAAAATCAATCACGCGAAAAGTTAAACAGCACCTCGAGTACTCAAGATAGTCTTTTAGAATCATTGTATGAGAAAAATGGCGATAAATATTTAGAGTTTGAGTTACTGAATAAAAAACAGTTATCTGATAAAGAAACTGGTAATAATATATTGTCGATACAAAAACCCAACCTTACATTGCAACAATTAACCCAAAGCAATATAAATGATCTTAGTATACGAATTAATCCAGGTAGCACAGCAAATCATACTATAGATACACCAATACCTATTAATCTTAAGCATAATACTCATGCAAACTTTGAAGTTGTTTCACAAACAACAGAACAATCATTGCATCAAAATATAAAGTGGTTGGTAGGGAATAAATTACAAAATGCTAATATAAATATTTATCCGGAAACCTTAGGTCATATAAATGTTTCAGTAAATATTGAGGATTCAAAACTATCAGTACATTTTTTAGTATCTAACTCTTTAACTAAGGATGTAATTGATGCAAATATAGTAAATTTAAAAGAAAACTTAGTTAACGATAATGCAAATATAAAGGAAGTTAATATAAGTAGCGGATTTTCAGGGTTTGAGAATGGACAAAGCCAATACCTTGATGAGAATGATAAAGGCTATCAAAATTATCAAGATACATCTTCAACCTCAAACAATGAAGAACAAATCAAACCATTGTTTATTAAACACAATATACAATCTTCTGTATATTTAATTGATGCATTTGTTTAAATGAGACTTTAAGGTTTGCGTATTATTTAAAGTAACAATTGTTTGACGCTTATAGTTTTGCAATTGTATTTTCCCAGTCAATTATTTGGCGTCTTTTTTAGCCTCACCTCTATCTAGTTGATTTATAAGTATTTAGTTTCAATTAAAAATTGGCATATTGGTTGCTATATCTATTACAACAAGAGTTTTATTCAAGGTTTGTTTATGAAAAAGATCATCATTTTTGCTGTGGCAGGTGTAATGCTCCTTGCAGCAGGTATAGGAGGGGCTTTGTTTTTCTTGAGGTCACCCGAACCAAGTGACGAGGAACAAATGGCTAGTGAAGAAATGATGAAGCCTGATATTAAAGATGCAATTTACGAAGATATGTATCCTGCATTTACAGTTAATTTCAAAGAAGGCTCAAAGAAAAAATTCATGCAAATCGATATGGTCGCTATGTTTTATGACATGGAGTCTCGAGATGCATTCAAAATGCACATGCCTGTAGTTAGAAATAATCTTTTAATACTTTTGAGTGGCAAAGACAGTGATGAGCTATCTACAAAAGAAGCAAAAGAAGAATTGAGAAAAGAGACGCTTTTAGCAGCCCAAGCTGTTATGCAAGAGCGTTATGGAGAAAATATTGTAGAAGATATTTATTTTACAAAATTAGTTATGCAATAAAAATTTATTATACATATAAAAATGAGCTCAGCAAATCCACATCCTGAACAAAAACAAGAGCAAGAGCAAGATGAAAGCTCAAAGAAAGTAACATCTGAAAATAATTCAACTCAGAGTGAAGAATGGGATGGTGAAGAAAGAAGGTCAGAAGATCGTCCTTGGGGTGATAAAGAAGATAATTCTGAAGAACATGTTTTAAGTCAAGAAGAACGAGATGCATTGTCTGGAGATATAGAAGAATTGTCAGATGCTTCTGGTGTTATTAGCTATGATTTTTATTCGCCTGCTCATATAAATAAATCAAGTTTGCCAGCACTAGTAGTTGTTAATGAAAAAATCATTAATCATATAAAACCTGAGTTAGAGTCATTTTTACAAAAAGATATAGAAGTGACTGCTGATGAAATTGAAATAGTTAGATATGGTGAATTTATTAGTTCATTACCATGTCTTGTAGATATGAATTTAGTAAATATTTCAAAAATAGATGCTAAAGCGATGCTATCTATTGATGGTGCACTTATAGAAATAGTGATGGATTCTTATTTTGGCGGAGAAGGAATATTAAGCGATGATGATGAGAAGTCAATATTTACGCCTGCTGAGTTAAAAATGAGTGATAAATTAATCGAGATATTTCTAGACTCAAATAAATTTGCTTGGGAAAAGATAGAAAATCTTGATTTTAAGGTTGTACAAAAAGAAACACAGCCAAAATTATTAAATTTGATAGAAGAAAAAGAATTAGTCGTTGTATGTAAATTTAATATTAATTTAGGAAATGAATCTAGTTACATTAGGTTTGCATATCCGTATAAAGGCTTAGATCCAATTAAGAATAGTCTTAGAAGTATCGTATCTGAGCAGAATGATGAGAATAATAGCCAATGGAAAAATAAGTTTTTTAATAGTTTAAAGACAGTGCCAATTGAATTAAATGCAGTACTTACAAATTTAGTGATTAATGTTGACAAAGTTGCAAATTTTAAAACTGGTGATGTTATTCCATTTGCAATGCCGGAATCTGTAATAGTTTACTCAAACCATATACCAATCTTTAAAGGTAAAGTAGGCGCAGTAAATGATTGCGTAGCAATCAAGATAGATGAACGTATAAAAATACACGATAGTAAAAAATAATTTATAGGAAAAATCAGCATGACAGAAGAATCGTCAATTCAAAATAATATTCAAATGGACGAAACAGGTTTACCAAATGGACTGAATAATTTAGATGTGATTTTAAATATTCCTGTAGATGTTTCTTTAGAGCTAGGTAGGGCAAGTGTCGACTTGAAAAGTTTAATAGACTTGAACCAAGGTTCTGTAATCGAATTAAACCGCCTTGTTGATGAACCTGTTGATGTCATGGTGAATGGGTGTTTAGTTGCAAAAGCTGAGGTAGTAGTTGTAGAAAATAAATTTGGTGCACGTATAACAGATATTATTAGCCCAGAAAAGCGCGTTGAAAACTTGCAAAATAATGAAAATAAATAAACAAATATCACATGTAATATTTTTTTTGCTAGTAATTATTGTTAGCGTAGTGCATGCAGAAGATAATGCTCTGAAGAGTGATGTATTAAAAAGCGGTTATAATTTGCACGTCATTGATTACGGACAGATTGTATATGGAATATTGATCGTAATGTTTATTCTTTTTGCAGCAATTATTTTGGTTAAAAGAACAAGATTAAACAATATTGGTAATCAGAATGGAATAATAGAGGTTATAAATTGTCATCCGGTCACGACTAAAGATAAATTATTAGTTATACGAGCAGGAAAAGAATATTTATTGATTGGAGTATCATCTAACTCAATTAATAAAATACATTCTCTTAATACAGATGCAGTAGAAGAGTTTATTAATTCAAATAAGAAAAACTTGCATAATTTCTCAAGCATTTATGCATCAACAATAGGTAAAATTCATAATGCTTAGAGTTAGTATAATTATATTGTTATTATTCTTTAGTAACACTCTGTTTGCGCAAGGAGGTATCCCAGCATTTACAATTGAATCAATGCAAAATGGTGGGCAATCCTATTCATTAAGTTTACAAGTTTTATTTTTAATGACAGCAATTACTGTATTGCCAGGATTGCTGTTGACTATGACTTCATTTACACGAATTATTATCGTCCTTGCAATTCTAAGACAAGCACTAGGCACAGCTCAAACACCTTCTAATCAAATCCTATTAGGCCTTGCATTATTCATCACTTTTTTTGTAATGACCCCTGTCATTACTCAGACTTATACCGAGTCTGTAAAACCATATATAAACGAAGAAATAGATGCACAAACAGCAATAAATTACGCGATACATCCTTTTAAAGAGTTCATGATTTCCCAAACACGTGAAACAGATGTAGCACTTTTTGCAGAACTTTCAGGAAATACTAAAATAGAAACACCTCAGGATATTTCATTATCAATTCTCTTGCCGGCATATGTAGCAAGTGAATTAAAAACTGCATTTCAAATTGGTTTTATATTATTTATACCGTTTCTTATTATAGATTTAGTAGTAGCAAGTGTTTTGATGTCTATGGGGATGATGATGTTATCGCCATTGATAATATCTTTGCCATTTAAACTAATGCTATTTGTTTTGGTGGATGGTTGGTCGCTAGTTCTGGGTATGCTTGCCTCAAGTTTTTTCATAGGTTGAGTTAAATAAAATGACATCTGATGCAACAATTACATTATTAAATAACGCATTGTGGATTACCGTGATGGTCGCTGCACCCATACTTATTTCAGTTTTAGTAATAGGTGTTTCAATAGGTATGATTCAAGCTGCAACCCAAATTAATGAAATGACACTAAGTTTTATACCGAAACTTATAGTTTTATTTGTAGTACTTCTTTTTGCAGGGCCGTGGATACTAGAAACATTGATCAATTACACTACATCGCTGTATACGAATATTCCAAATTTTTTAATTTAATTAAATGTGATTATTTTTAATGGTTTTGCAAATACATGAGCTGATTTCTGTTCTTAATGAATTTATTTTTCCATTCATTAGGATAGCGGCATTATTTAGTGTTGCTCCAGTTGTTAGTAGTCCGTTCGTACCATTACGAATTAAAGTAGCAATTGCGGTTGTGTTGACATTATTTGTATTGCCGCAACAAGGAACTGCACATACATTTGAGGTATTTTCGACTGTTGGGTTTGTGCAAATTGTCACACAGTTATCATTAGGATTGGCAATGGGGTTTATTTTACGTTTGGTGTTTAATGCACTTACTATTGCAGGTGAGAATATAGCAGTAACTATGGGCTTAGGGTTTGCACAAATTACAGATCCTGTTAATGGTGTAACTGTACCAATAATAAGTCAATTTTTAACAATCGTGGCAACACTTTTATTTCTTGCTTTAGATGGTCATTTGGCATTAATAAAAGTAATTTTAAGTAGTTTTTCATTTTTACCTGTTGGTGCGACGTTTAATCAGCCAGATATTTTTTGGAATGTTGTTTCTTGGGCGACTAATATGTTTTCTGGTGCCCTCATGGTAGCTATACCTGCTGTAACGGCATTATTAATAACAAACTCAGCTTTAGCATTGATGACGCGTGCTGCGCCTCAATTAAATGTATTTTCTGTTGGATTTCCAATTACGATACTACTTGGCTTGGTCATAATTGCATTGACTTTGCCTAGTATTAGCACAGTTTTCCAACACCTTATTAATTCTGCATTTGAACAAATGCCTTATAGCAATTAGATGGGTAAATGGCAGATAACAATACACAACAAGAACGTACGCAAGAACCTACGCAGAAAAGGTTACAAGAAGCCCGTGAAAAAGGACAAGTTCCGAGATCGCGTGAGTTAAATACAATGCTTGTAACTTTTACAGGTGCGTGCGGGTTGATTTTTATGAGCAAGCCTCTTGCAAATAATTTGCAGGAAATATTTTTGCTTAATTTTCAACTTACTACTGCTCAAGTCTTGGATAAAAATTATCTCATAAGCCATATTTCAGAGAGTGGTAATGCTGCATTGTTAGCTTTGACCCCATTCTTGGTATTAATGTTCTGTATTGCACTGTTTGGTCCTATGTCAATTGGGGGTCTATCTTTTTCGCATGAAGCATTTTCTTTTAAGTTTAATCGCCTTAGTCCTATTTCTGGATTAAAACGTATGTTTGGCTTGCGTGGTTTGGTTGAACTGCTAAAAGCGTTAGCTAAAGTGGCTTTGATTGCTTCAATTGTATTTATTTTGCTTAAAATATTTACGCACGATATTTTGAATATTGGGTTTGAACCCGTAAAACAAAGTATACAGCATGCATATAAGTTAATTTTACTTATATTCACTATTTCATCTGCGGGCTTGATTTTTATTGCAGCTATTGATATTCCATATCAATTTTGGCAACACCAGCGTCAATTGCGTATGACAGTCCAAGAAGTAAAGGACGAGTTAAAACAAACAGAAGGCAATCCGGAAAATAAAGGTAGGTTAAGGGCACTGCAAAGAGAACTTGCACAAAAAAGAATGATGGAAGCAGTCCCAGATGCAGATGTCGTTATTACTAACCCTACACATTACGCTGTTGCACTTAAGTATGAGGGTGAAAAATATAATGCACCTGTGGTCATTGCTAAAGGTGTAGATATAGTTGCTGAAAAGATAAAAGAAATTGCTTTGCATCATAAGGTTAATGTGTTTTGTGCTCCTGCGTTAGCTAGGGCTGTTTATTATAGTACTGATTTAGATAAAGAAATCCCATCTGGACTATATATAGCTGTAGCAAAAGTTTTAGCCTATGTGCATCAGTTTAAAAACGCAGTACCTGGATATTATCCGGAGCCACCTACAGAATTTGAAATACCAAATGAATTTAGAACTAGTTAACTTAAAAGAGTAAATCAGTGAATTGGGAAAGCTTTTTAATTACGGTTAAAGAATTTAGCAAGAATGGCTTAGGAACACCGATATTAGTGGTCGTGATGTTCAGTATGATGATTGTGCCATTACCACCTTTTGCCTTAGATACTTTATTTACATTCAATATAGCATTAGCTTTAATAATTATATTAGTAAGTATTTATACTTTACGCCCCTTAGATTTTGCTGTTTTCCCTACAGTACTTCTTATTGCAACTATGATGAGACTTGCCCTAAATGTAGCATCAACACGAGTTGTGTTACTAAACGGGCATAGCGGGACTGCGGCAGCTGGTAGTGTAATTGAGTCGTTTGGTAATTTTGTTGTAGGTGGCAATTATGCCGTAGGCTTTGTTGTATTCGCAATTCTTGTGATTATTAATTTTGTTGTGGTTACAAAGGGAGCAGGTAGAGTTTCAGAAGTTAGTGCTCGTTTTACTCTAGATGCAATGCCAGGTAAGCAAATGGCAATTGACGCGGATTTGAATTCAGGATTGATAACTCAAGAGGAAGCACTTAAACGTAGAGAAGATATTTCAAAAGAAGCAGATTTCTATGGTGCTATGGATGGTGCAAGTAAATTTGTTCGTGGAGATGCAGTTGCAGGAATTTTAATTATATTAATAAATGTAATCGGTGGCCTTGCAGTTGGTATTGGTCAACATAATTTAAGTTTAGAGGTAGCAACACAAAACTATATACTATTATCAATAGGTGATGGTCTTGTTGCTCAAATTCCTTCTCTGCTCTTATCTACAGCTACAGCAATTATAGTTACTAGGGTATCGGCATCTCATAATATGGCGCAGATAGTTGTTACACAAATGTTTAGTGATAAACGTGTGTTACGAGTAACGGCTGCAATTATAGGAAGTATGGGCCTCATTCCAGGTATGCCTAATATTGTATTTTTAAGTTTAGCTTTAATCTGTGCAGGACTTTCTTATTGGAGTCCGGAAAAGTCTGAAGAAATTGTTGATATAGATGATGAAATAGATAAAGAAGAAACTGTTCCAGAAAACGTTGAGCTAGGTTGGAATGATATGCAACCTGTTGACGTAATTCGCTTGGAAGTAGGTTATCGCTTAATTTCTCTAGTTGATAAAGCGCAGGAAGGTGAGTTGATAGGAAGAATTAAAGGTGTGCGTAAAAAAGTTTCTCAAGACCTTGGTTTTTTAATTCAAGCTGTGCATATATGCGATAACTTAGATTTATCTGCTAATCATTATCGTATTGTAATCCAAGGTGTTATCGAGGGAGAGGGCGAGATCTATACCGATCGTGAATTAGCCATTAATCCGGGCAGTGCTAGTGGGGATATTGATGGTATTAATACCAAGGATCCTGCTTTTGAAATGGATGCTATATGGATTGAGCCAAATCAACGCGACCAAGCTCAAACGCTAGGCTATACCGTGGTAGATCCTAGTACAGTAATCGCAACACACTTAAGTAAAATTCTGCGTGAGAATGCTCATTACTTCTTGGGTTATGAAGAAACTAAAAAGTTATTAGAAAAACTAGCAGAACACTCGCCACAATTGGTTGAGGATTTGGTGCCAAAAACATTACCTATGAGTACTGTGGTGAAAATTTTACAAAATTTATTACAAGAAGGTGTGCCTATAAAAGATATACGCACAATCGTTGAAACTTTGGCGGATGCGGCGAATAGCAGTCAAGATTCTGACGTATTGACTGCAATAGTTAGATCAAGTTTACGTAGAGCGATTATCCAAGAAATCAATGGGATGCGTAAAGATTTATCCGTATTTACGCTTTCGCCAAAATTGGAACACTTATTGCAGAAAACTATACATGAAGGTCCTGAAAACAATATCGCATTGGAGCCATCATTGGCAGAACGCATGCAAGAGTCGGTGAGAGAACTTGCACAACAGCAAGAAGCAGTCGGTTTGCCACCGGTTTTATTAGTAACGAATGGCTTAAGAGCAATGTTGTCTAGATTATTTAGGGCTAGCATTAAAAATTTGTATGTATTGTCATTTGATGAAATACCTGAAAATAAAAGAATTAATGTGGTAGCAAGCATTGGCGAACAAACAGATGCAACTCCTGAGTTTGCAGAAGCTGTATAACATTTATATGTAAAAAAATAAAATATTAATTAAGGTTTTGTTTTATGAACATGAAGAGATTCCACGAGACTGATATGCATGCAGCACTGAAGAAAATTCGTGAAGAACTTGGTGAAAATGCAGTGATTATTTCATCTAAACAAGATGTATATGGTGTCGAGGTTATTGCGGCTAATGACTATGAAAAAGCTGTAAGTAAAAATTCTGATAATAATGAAAAAATTAATAAGAATACATCATTGGATAAAGTTGATGATGTAAAACGTGTGCAGAAAAGCACTGTTAATAATAATAAGTTTGTCGAAGATGAAATAAAAAAACTACGCCATGCAATTGAGTCACAAACAGAAATGATTAGTTGGAGTAAAATAATAAATGATAGCTCTATTGTTAGAAAATATTTACAAAAACTATCTATTAGTGGTTTTGGTTTTGATTTAAGCAAGGTTTTAATAAGTAAAATAAAAGATACTACCGATCCTGTGCTAGGGTGGAAAAAAATTGAGCAAATACTTGCTGAATCAATACCTACAGTAAAGAAAAACATTATTGATTCGGGTGGGGTTGTTGCATTAGTTGGGCCAACTGGTGTGGGTAAAACGACGACAATTGCAAAGATCGCTGCAAAGTTTGCGCTAAAAAATGGTAGCAAAAATTTGGCTTTAATTAGTACTGATCATTATCGAATTGGAGCACATGACCAGATTAGCACTTATGCAAGCATCTTAAATATTCCTGTGATATCAGCAGCTAACCAAAATGAGTTAAAGAAAGCTCTTATTTCGACTAAAGATAAGAAACTGATACTGATTGATACTCCGGGTTTGAGTCAACGCGATAGTAGAGTGGAAAAAATCATGAAGCTACTATCTGAGCAGTCAAAGGAAATAATTAAATATCTTGTTTTGTCATCAAATTCTCAATTATGTGTGCAAAAAGAAATAATTAATCAATTTAATCCTAAATACTTAGATGGTGTGATCATTAGCAAGACTGATGAGGCGTCACAAATTGGTGGTGTTTTAACTACACTTATAGGGCAAAAACTTCCTGTTGCTTTTGAAACAAACGGCCAGCGTGTTCCAGAAGATATTTCTTTTCCAAACCAAAAAGAATTAGTAAGAAGGTCATTTAGTCTAGGTAAAAACTATAGACACATTGAAACTATTCATCCAACTGAACTATATAGCGAGTTAATTTAAAATGATACTTAATAATAACAGTAACATAACCCC
The DNA here is from genome assembly GCA_965223115.1 of Gammaproteobacteria bacterium. Classification (GTDB taxonomy): domain Bacteria; phylum Pseudomonadota; class Gammaproteobacteria; order UBA4575; family UBA4575; genus CBDCUI01. The sequence continues at coordinate 1,388,201 of OZ244982.1, read as the reverse complement.
TATAGATCAAGCGTCATCTTTAAGGAATCTAAATAAAATAGAAGATATCAGTGTAGTTGCAATAACTGGTGGTAAGGGAGGTGTAGGGAAAACCAGTTTGGCAATAAATCTTTCAATTGCATTATCTAATTTAAATAGAAATGTAACATTACTCGATGCAGATTTTGGCTTATCAAATGTCGATGTTATGTTAGGCCTAAGTGCATGGAAAAACTTGCAGCATGTATTGTCTGGTGAGTGTAGCTTAGATGAGATTGTGGTAAATGGTCCGCATGGTGTAAAAATTATACCTGCTGCACCTGGTGTGCGTAATATGGCAGATTTAAGTACAAGAGAATATTTTGGAATTATTAATTCCATTAGCTTGCTCGCAGATCCAATCGATTATTTCGTTATTGATACAGCAGCAGGAATAGGCGAAGGAGTATGCTTATTCACTCAAATGGCAAGTAATATATTAGTAGTAATATGTGATGAACCTGCTTCAATTGCAGATGCTTACGCTTTGATAAAGGTATTAAATAAGGAAGGGCAAAATAAAAAGTTCCATATATTAACTAATATGGTTGAGTCAAGTGCGCATGGCGAACATCTATTTAGTCAGTTTTATAAAGTGTGTAATCATTTTTTAGATGTAACAATCGAATATTGTGGCTACGTGCCTAATGACACTTTCCTGAAAAAGGCTATAAAAAAACAAAAATCCGTAATTGATGTTTATCCAAGTAGCAGATCAACACTTGCATTCAAGCGTATTGCAAAAAAAATAGATCAAATGCCAAGACAGAAAAATATAAATGGAGCTGTCGAGTTGTTTTTAGAACGCCAGCTATTAAGTCAGATGGGTAAGGTGTAAAAATTATGACAAGAACAGGCGCTGCTAGTTATGCTGCAATCCAAACTTTGGATATTGAAGCCGTTGTAGCACAGCATGCATCATTGGTAAAAAGGATTGCTTATCATATGAAAGGCAGGTTGCCTGATACAGTACTTGTTGATGATCTAATCCAATCTGGAATGGTGGGTTTGTTAGAGGCGGCAAGAAATTTTGACGCTACACATGGTGCTAGCTTTGAGACATATGCAGGAATACGTATTCGTGGCGCTATGTTAGATGAAATACGCAGAGGTGACTGGACTCCTAGGTCTGTACACCGAAAATCAAGAGAAATGATGGAAGCCATTCAAAAAGTAGAAAATAGGACTTTATCAAGTGCAACAGATGCTGAAATAGCAAAAGAGATGGGCATAGATCTTAATGAATATAATCAGATTTTAAGAAATTCCTCAATAGCACAAGTATTTAGTATCGATGATAGTGATGAATCTGTAGATCACAAAATCGAAATGAGTGCAGATTCTAATCCAGATAAAGAATATATAGATGATAAATTTCATGCAGAGCTAACCGCTTCTATTAATGCATTACCAGAACGAGAACGCTTAGTAATGTCTCTTTATTATGAAGAGGAAATGAATTTAAAAGAAATTGGCAATATTTTAGAAGTTAGTGAATCAAGAGTATGCCAGATACATGGTAAAGCACTTGTAATGTTACGTGTAAAGCTTAGTGAGTGGTTAGAAAAAAGTAATTAATAGTTATTAATGGATTAAATTATATATTTATGGATTGAAAAGGAAAATACTGATGTAAGAGTATTTAGATGGCCGATAGCAATAGAATTGGATCTGTAACAAGAACTTGGCCTACACAGCCAATTAAAAAAGATCGTCCAGATAAAAAACGTAAACATGAAGAAAAAAATAAAGAAAATAAAAATGATGGAAAAAAAGATCCAGGAGATACATTAATCGATGAATATGTTTAATTTTATAGTGGAATAAACATGGATATATATAATTACAGTTATGATTACTTTATTAATTTCATAAATCTTTTATATGAAAAGCTTCAATCTGATTTAAGTCAAATTACTCTTTTATTAGTTTCAGTTGTTTTTTTATGTATAGTGATACAATTAAATCAAAAGATTAAAAAGATTGAGAGAGTTCAAGTTAAAGATATAGATGATATTACAGGATTTAATCGTTTAATTAGTGATGAAATAGGATTGATAAAAAATGAATGCAGTGAATTATCCAGTGTGATAAATGGATCCAATAGTATAAATAAACCAATAGAAGATAAATTATTTAATAATGCGCCGTATTCGCAAGCAGTACATTTGGCTCAACGTGGCTATACGAGAGAAGAAATGATTTCTTTATGTTCACTTACAGAATCAGAGGCAGACTTAATTTTAGCTATTCATGCCAATTCAAAAGCAGCATAAGTAATGAATAGAAGCTATTAGCTAATAGTCCTCACATGTTAAATCTATAGTTTTATCTAGAATTACTTATATCTAAATTAAAGTAGTAAATCTACTAGCCGATATACTTATTGGGTTTATAGGTATATCGATATGTACTTTAAGTGTTCTTATTGTGGTTCGAAAATTTCAAATCAGCCTTTATATTACACAAGTGATTTTCTAGGTTTAAAACCTGGTTTTAGCGTTTATTGTAATGCTGCTTGTTCTTTAAGTGATTATGAGGATCGTCAAGGATTAAAATTTCTCAAAAAAGTACAGCAAAACAGCCCATCATAAAAAAATATAATCTTAAAAAACAACTAGTTATATCATTTAAAGGTGTGTGGAATTAGGCCGATATATTTAAGTGAATAAGTAATACATTTATAGATTATTGCTTGAATTGAGCGAAATCGAGGTCGATCGGTTGTTAGGTTATTTTGCAATGTATATTTTTGTATTTTAGTGGTGATTTAATAAATGGAAGTTGATTATGAACTGTGACGAAATTAAACAAAACACAAAGTATATTCTTAAACAAAACTAAGATGCTTGAAGATAGAAAATTAATAATACAGCTTGAAACTTGTAGAAGCTTGCCGACACCTCCTGGGGTGGCACAACAAATTATTGCTTTAAGCTCTGAGCCTAATAGTGATATGAGCAAACTTACGGAGGTTGTTAGTTTAGATCCTGCTTTGACTGTAAAAATTCTTCGTATGGCCAATTCACCATTATATGCAAGGCAAGGGAAAATTGATTGTTTGCAGCAGGCCATAATGATGTTTGGATGGAATGGAACATTGAATCTAGCATTAAGTTTCTCATTAGTGTCTAAAATAAATTCTAATTCAACACAAGGTTTAGATTATGAATTCTTTTGGAAGCGATCACTTGCAGCTGCTGTTGCATGCAAGCATTTAGGAGATTTGGCAGGTGTAAATAGTAGGAAACAAGATCTTTTTTTACCTGGATTGTTACAAGATATTGGAATGTTGGCTTTAGATAAAGCGGTGCCAGGCTTGTATGATAATTTAGGAGATAAGCAGCATGATCACAAATTTATTCAAAAGCAAGAAGAAATAAATTTAGGTGTTGATCATGCGTCAGTTGGTGCATGGTTATTAGGTCGATGGAATTTTCCCGATAGAATAATTGAACTTGTTAGAGTGAGTCACGGAGAAAATAAATATGTTAACAAATCTAATTATGAGCTCTGTAAAAACTGTATGGAAGTCTCGAATGTGATTACGGAATGTATTTGTTGTGAGGAAGATCAGAAGGACTATCATTACGCTTTATCTGTTGCAAATAAAGTACTAAGTATCGAAAAAGATAAATTTCTAGAAAATTTAGAAGATATAACAAAGGAATTTTTAGATACAGCTTCAATTTTCGAGTTAGATGTTGGTGATACTAAAATTATGAACTGCATCGTTGAGCAAGCAAAAGAAATGTTGCTACTTCGTAGTATGGAAACGTTAAAAGCAGCAGAAGAACTACATCAAACGGCTGAGTTGCTAGAATCAAAGGCAAATAAGTTAGAAGAGAGTTCTAAAAAAGATCCGTTTACTAATATTTATAATCGTGGTTATCTTGAAATCTCATTAGCAAGAGAATTTGAGATGGCAAAAGATACAGGGTGGCCACTTGCGGTTGCAATGGTAGATCTAGATCACTTTAAAAAAATTAATGATACATATGGCCATGACTGTGGAGATAAGGCATTAATCTATGCAGTAAGTATATTAGAATCGTGTATACGGGAAGCAGATTCATTGTATAGATATGGTGGCGAAGAATTTGTAGTTGTTTTACCTGATACAGATAAAAAAGGCGCGGAATGTTTTGCGATAAGATTAATTGAAAAATTTAATAATAGTGAGTTTGAGTACACGGGTAGTGATGGTATTCAAATTACAGCATCATTAGGTATTGCTGTACAAGATAAAAATGTAGAGTTTGACACTTCAGAGGAGTTGTTAAATATTGCAGATTATTGTTTATATGCATCTAAAGCTAATGGGCGTAACCGGTACACAATTTATAAAGAAGAGAATTCAATTAAATCTGCTGTAGGTTAATGCATAAATTTAAAAAAAGTTTTAATTATAACAATATAAAATGAATAGAGATTTAATATGGAATTATGTATACAAGATATAATTGATAATGAAACATTTTCTCTTTTAGAGAAATGCCGAGATTTACCAAGCCCGCCAGGAGTTGCGGATCAAATTATTCATCTTAGCTCAAAGACTAATTCAGATATCGATACATTGGCAGAAATTGTAAGTTACGATCCTGCTTTAACAGCTAAGATATTACGAATTGCTAATTCATCTTTATATGCACGACGTTCTAAAACAGAAAATATACAGCAAGCTGTAGTAATGTTTGGTTGGGAAGGTACGTTAAATTTAGCACTTAGTTTTTCTTTAGTAGGCAGTATAAAAGATAGTGGTGAAGGTTTAGATTATAGCTATTTTTGGAAACGTTCGTTGGCTTCTGCAGTAGCTTGTCGATGTTTAGCAGAAGCAGCTGGATATGCAAAAAAAGAAGAGTTGTTTTTACCAGGTTTATTGCAGGACATAGGTATGTTAGCAATAGATAAAGTGCATCCTGAACTATACTCAGGTATAGGTGAAAAACAGCTTAACCATGAATATTTGTTAAATTTTGAAAAAGATAAACTTGGGTTTGATCATGCAGTTGTAGGGGCATGGTTATTAAACAAATGGGATATACCAGAAAAAATTACTGAATTAGTTTCTGTAAGTCATGGAGAAAATTTAGAGTACATAAAAGAAGAGAATAAACTTCAAGCAAAATGTGTTGCTTTTGCAGGTGTGCTTGCAGATTGTATATGCTGTGATCATACTGAACAAGGATATATAAAAGAGGCAGATACAGCTGAGAAAGAATTTAGCATAGATATTATAGAGTTTATGAACTTAATTGGTGTAGTGACTAATCAATTCTTAGAGACCGCTAATTTATTTGATGTAGAGATAGATGATCCACATCTTTTAGAAACTGTTGCAGAAATGGCTAAAATGACGCTTGAATTAAGTGGTACGAATAGCAATCAAGCTGCTTAGATGTCACATGTGCGAAGCTTTGTTTCTGTTGCCCAATAAATAGATTCTTTTGCAAATTGAGCTTCGAGCCCATTCGTATCTAATGCGGGGCATTGCTTAACAATACGTTCAATTTCAGACCAGATAATTAAGGAAGCATCAGCAAGCTGGCAAAAGCTTATCTGGTCATTTTTATTTTGAAAATTGTATTGATCAGTGCGTTTAAGACTCTGTACTCTAAAATTAGCGGTATCACAGTTAAATACTTTGCTTGGTCGAAAGGTTTCTTTATTGTTTGATGTGGTTTTAGATATCTTAGAATATATGTTGTTATATTCTTTCACTGCATTAAATATTTCCTCATCAGTCATTTCCTGTTGAAGGTTATTAACTTTTTCAGAGCTAGAATTATCTCCAAATAAAGCCATAGCCCGATACCATGCATGAGATTTTGAGTAATCTTGTAATACTCCTTCACCCTCTTGATAAATATCACCTAATTGCATTTGTGCAATAGTATTTCCACGTATAGCGTTTTGTACTAATTCATCTATATTATTGGCGGCTAATAATTTAAGACTGATTATATAAACTCCAGATATAATAAGAAAAAATAAAATATAGGAATATTTATTGTATGTGAGCATTATTTATTTAGTAGTGTTAATGTTCTTTTCCATTTGTAAACACAAGTTTGTCCAGGTGTGGTATCGCTACCATTATATTCCATTTTAATTTTATTGCCTGAGATTTTGCCTGTTATATCCATTATTAATGTACCTGGCGATGTGTTTGTTGTTTTGTATATGCAATCATATTGACCTGTTAAAGTATTTATTTCAGGCGTAAGCTTTCCTTTTCCTGAGCAATTCACTAAAGGTGCGGAATAAGTGATTTCAAAATGACCATCATTAGTTAAATTAGATATTGCTTCTTCAGCATAATACTGAATAGTTTGATTATAAGTACCGCAATTAGAGAATACAGCTACTGTTTTTGCATTATATGTACCTGTTATGTTTGGGAGCTTATCGATTTTTGTTAAATTATTTTCATTAGAGCTTAAATCATTAGTAGTATCAGATACTGTATTATTCTTTGGTGTAGGTTTGTTGTTAATAGTCTTAAACTGATTTTCATCTTCTTGCTGCAAAGAAGATTGTGCCATTAATTCATTATTTTGGCTTGATTTAAATGAATTATATGTAATTTTTAAGGCATCTAATTGCCGTTGAGATATTTCTACAGGAAAATTTTGCCCATGATCAATAGAAAACTGCTCAAGTGAATTTTTGGTTCTGATTCCATATAAACCATCAACTGTTCCAATATCATATTCAAGCCGATTAAGATAAACTTGTATATCTTTTAAAAGCTCAGAAAGAGCCAACGTTTTAGTACGTAATATAGCAACAACGTAATCATGATTATTTTGTCTTGCGATATCTATAGCAGTTTTATTGTGTTTTGATTTAAGAGTTGGATCTGCGCCTAAATTAAGCAATGTTGCAACTGTATTTAAATCACCTGACTTTGATGCAACCATTAAGGCCGTTTCAGCGTTGCTATAACGATAATTGATGTCAATACCTGTTTCAATTAAGTTTTTAATTTCTATAATGTCATTATCAGTTGTGGCATTGAAGAGTCTAGTATATTTGTCAACATCTGAATTTTTGGGAAGCTCATTGATAATGTTTTGTTGGTTATCTATTTTAGTATGGATAGCAGGTGTATCGTTTGCGAGTTTCAGATTTAGTGAATTGAGTTGCCTTAAATGATTAATTCCAACCCCTGGCTTATATAGTTTTGCTATCTTTCTAGCAGTAGCAAATTCTTTTTTTGTAAGTTGTTTTTCGATCAAATTTCTATGTTTCTTTGCGCCTTCTACAGAATTTGAAGATGCAAGATTATAATAAACATGTGAGAGTATAAGATCTTTTTGAATACCTAAGCCTTTTTCATATAAAGCACCGACATAGAGTTGAGAAATAGGATTACCTTCAATCGCAAGTCCATAGTGATGATTAAAAAACGAACTATAGTTGTCTATGTCAATGGGTAAAATTTTATTGTTTTCAGCAAATGCACTTTTTTGTGTAGCAATACAAATTAAGCATACTGCAAGAAAATTATTTGATAGTGCGGGCATATTGGTAAAAAGTGAAGAGTTTATAAGTTATTATATTTAAAGCATTTATATTTGATAATACTAATTTTCAATCAACAAATTGAGAAGTGGATCTAATTACTATGATTAAAGTTAATCGAATAAGGGTTAATTTACCAACATCATTTTATTAGCGTATTCAGAAAAATACTGCAAATACCAAATAATTTTAAAACATATTTTATGCATAAGGCTATTTATAATACTCAGATATTATTAATAAATTAAATATGAAGCATTATCTAAATATAATAATTTACATTGCTATGTTGTGTGGCTGTACAACTCATCCACATTTTTATGATGATAGTAAAATTATTCACACAGTGATGATTTGGTTAGAAGAGCCTAATAATAAAACTCATACTGAAAAAATTATCAAAACCACTCTAAGCTTAATAGAAATACCTGAAGTGCAAGAAATTCGAGTTGGAAAAGTATTACCTAGTAATCGGCCAATCGTTGATGATAGTTTTGATATAGGTCTGTATATGTTGTTTAACGACCAAGAGGCTTTAGAAACGTATTTAGTTCATCCTATACATATGAATGCCGTTAAATCTGTTTTACGGCCATTTTCCAAAAAGATATTGGTCTATGATTTTAAGGCAATCTATTTATTGAAGCCGTAATTTATTTCCAGAGATAGCCAAATATACAACCTGAAGCATGCTATATATTAGTGCGTCTTCGCACGAAGTTAATGCACAAAATATATATTCCAGACATTAAATTAATTCATTTATTCTCTTCAATATAGTTACAACTTATTAATATATATAAGGTTAACCCTACTGAACGCCAGTTGGCATATATGATGCAATTACTTAGTGCAATTGCGCATATTTGTGCATGGAATTACTCAACGTGTCACAGACAACGGAATTATCAAACGTGATTCAAGATTGAGTAAAAGTTTTAAATTGTGCATTTCAGGAGTCGAAAATGAAAATCAAATATTCTGTTACTAAAGCCACCTTTGTGGCGTTATATATGCTGTTGCTGCCACAACTAGGTTTTACAGCAGATAAGATTAAAGTTGGTGTTTTACATTCTTTGTCTGGGACTATGGCTATCAGTGAAACCACATTGAAAGATACTGTGTTGATGATGGTAGAAAAGCAAAATAAAGCAGGAGGTTTATTAGGGAAAGAGTTAGAAGCTGTAGTTGTTGATCCAGCATCTGATTGGCCTCTCTTTGCTGAAAAAATGCGTGAATTAATAGAAGTGCATAAAGTAGATGTTGTATTTGGTTGCTGGACTTCTGTATCACGCAAGTCTGTCTTGCCTGTTGTAGAAGAATTAAATGGACTATTGTTCTACCCAGTGCAATATGAAGGTGAGGAGTCTTCTAAAAATGTATTTTACACTGGGGCAGCCCCAAACCAGCAAGCCATACCAGCGGTTGATTACTTAATGAATGAAGTGGGTGCAGAACGTTGGGTATTAGCAGGTACAGATTATGTATATCCGCGTACTACAAACAAGATTCTCGAAGCTTACTTAAAGCAAAAAGGTGTAGCTGAAGAAGATATTATGATCAACTACACGCCATTTGGCCATTCTGATTGGCAGACTATTGTTTCAGATATTAAGTCTTTTGGTTCTGCAGGTAAGAAGACTGCAGTAGTTTCAACCATTAATGGTGATGCTAATGTACCTTTCTATAAGGAATTAGGTAATCAAGGCTTATCAGCAGAAGATATTCCAGTTGTAGCATTCTCAGTAGGTGAAGAAGAATTATCGGGTATCGATACTGCACCTCTTGTGGGTCACTTAGCGGCATGGAATTATTTCATGAGTGCTGAATCTGAAGAAAACGACAAGTTTATTGAAGCATGGCATTCTTTTATTAAGGATGAAGAGCGTGTCACAAATGATCCCATGGAAGCCACTTATATAGGATTTAAAATGTGGGCCAAAGCAGTAGAGAAAGCGGGTACTACCGAGGTGGATAAAGTTAGACCTGCATTATATGGAATCGAAGTTCCTAATCTTGCTGGCGGCACAGCAGTAATGAATACCAACCACCACTTATCAAAGCCGGTTCTTATTGGCGAAATTCAAGACGATGGTCAGTTTGAAATCGTCTGGTCTACTGATGGTGAAGTGAAAGGTGATGCATGGACAGACTGGTTGCCTGAAAGCAAGGTAATCGTTGCTGATTGGACTGATCCAATTAACTGCGGCAACTTCAATACAGAGACTGAAAAGTGTTCAGGACAAAATTATTAATTGTCCAATTGCGTTAAGGTCGTTACATTAACTTCTAACCTAAATACTAGCCACTCTTTATATTAAGAGTGTCTAGTATTTAATTCATCTCATAAAGCATAATAAGTATGAAGTCTTTATTTGTCTTAATTGTTATAGGTGCATTATTTTTGAATGGCCTATATGCTGCAGAAAAGGCAATAGAGAATTCTCTCAAAAGCAGTTTTGAATTGCTTTCTTCTAAAAGTTTTAAGGATAAAGCTATTGCTATAAATTTGGTTGCAGAATCAGGTAGTTCATCTGCTGTATCTATACTAAGTAAGATGTTAGAAGGTAATCTATATTACGATAAAGCAAGCAAAGATATCGTTGTTATTACAGCATCGGCTGAAAAGATTTATGAAATTAATGACCCAATTGCGAACACATCTCTTGGTTCAAAAAGTAAAAAAGAACTTAGGAAACAATATAAAAAAGTAAGCATAAATAACAAGCTGCGTGGATTGCTGAATGAAAAAATAGCTACGTTGACAATATATAGTGATGATAAAAGTACTAGATTAAGTGCGGTTAGAAATATATTAAAGAATCTAAGTCCTTCTTCAGTAGAAATATTACATAGTGCAGTACAAAAAGAGACTGACACAGATGTAAAAGAATTAATGAATGTTTGTATTGCTGCGGCAGGTGCAAAATCAGATAATCCCAAGATTCAACTTGATGCAATAAATACTTTGTCGGGTTCATTGTATCCAGAGATGCGCATAATTCTCGAAGAGTTAAAGACTCACTATACAGAGGATACTGAAGCAGACAATAGGTTGTTGCCTGCAATAACTTCAGCTTTAGATTCTACAAATTTAAAAGTTGGATTTTATAAACAAATAGAAAATATCTTTTTTGGTTTGAGTTTGGGCTCAGTTTTGCTGCTAGCAGCGGTTGGTTTAGCAATCACATTTGGTGTTATGGGTGTCATTAATATGGCGCATGGTGAAATGCTCATGTTAGGTGCTTATACAACATTCGTAGTACAACAGATTATGCCAAATGCAATTGAATATTCATTATTTGTTGCAATTCCAGCAGCATTTATCGTGACAGGGTTAATCGGTATAGGTATTGAACGTGGTGTTATACGTTTTTTATATGGTCGGCCATTAGAAACATTATTGGCTACTTTTGGCTTGAGTTTGATTTTACAACAAGCAGTTCGTTCAATATTTTCTCCGTTAAACCGATCAGTTATTACTCCCCAGTGGATGAGTGGCTCCTACGAATTTAATCCTGCGTTGTCATTAACATATAACCGAATGTACATCGTTGTATTTGCAATGTTGGTTTTACTTGGTTTGTTATGGTTATTAAAAAAGACTTCGTTTGGCTTGCAGATGCGTGCTGTTACACAAAATAGAAATATGGCTAAGTCCATGGGTATACGAACTAATTGGATTGACTCATTTACATTTGGTTTGGGCTCAGGGATTGCCGGAATAGGTGGGGTGGCGCTAAGTCAATTAACAAATGTAGGTCCTAATCTAGGCCAGTCATATATTGTTGATTCATTTATGGTAGTTGTATTTGGTGGTGTCGGTAATTTATGGGGTACTTTTTTTGGTGCGATGACTTTAGGTATAGCCAATAAATTCATGGAGCCATTTACGGGTGCTGTGTTTGCCAAAATTCTCGTATTAGTATTTATCATTTTGTTTATACAAAAATATCCACGCGGTATGTTTGCCTTGAAAGGCCGCGCAGCGGATAACTAGTTGGATTGTGCGGTTGAAAGCTAACTATGAAATATAAGCCATTAATTTTCAGGTTGTTAGAAACAGATAGAGGTGGAAAATATTTCCTGACCATATTACTGGCTTTAATGGTTTTAGTGCCTGTTTGTAATTTATTAGTGCCAGAATCTTCAGTATTTCATTTGTCAACTTATGCAGTGACGTTAATGGGTAAATATCTAACCTATGCATTACTTGCAATTTCTTTAGATTTAGTTTGGGGTTATTTAGGTATTCTTAGTTTAGGTCATGGTGCGTTTTTTGGCTTAGGCGGTTATGCAATGGGCATGTATCTTATGCGACAAATCGGGGATAGAGGTGTATATGGGCATCCTGTGTTGCCAGATTTTATGGTGTTTCTAAATTGGAAAGAGTTGCCATGGTTTTGGTATGGCTTTGATCAATTTTGGTTTGCAATGTTGATGGTATTGTTTGTACCAGGTGTTCTTGCATTTGTTTTTGGTTGGTTGGCGTTTCGTTCACGTGTAACAGGGGTATATCTATCAATTATGACGCAGGCACTTACCTATGCATTAATGCTTGCGTTTTTTAGGAATAACTTCGGATTTGGCGGCAATAATGGCTTAACTGATTTTAAAGATATATTAGGTTTTGAATTGCAAGCAGATACGACAAGAAATTTTCTATTTGTGTGTTCAGTTATTGCGGTAATAGTAGGATCCTTATATGTAAATTTATCGTGCAGTCGCGGTTAGGTAGTTTAGTTACAGCTATACGTGATTCAGAAGGTCGTGTACGTGCTTTAGGCTATCGTGACGAGTATATTAAATTATTTGTGTTTGTTATCTCTGCTATGTTGGCAGGTGTGGCAGGAGCATTATATGTACCACAAGTAGGCATTATTAACCCTGGTGAATTTGCTCCTATTAATTCGATTGAATTGGTTATTTGGGTTGCCATGGGTGGGAGAGGAACGCTTTATGGTGCGGCATTGGGTGCAGCAGCAGTTAATTTTGCTAAAACTTATTTTACGGCAGCAGCGCCTGAGGTTTGGCTATTTATGCTCGGTGGTTTATTTGTAGTAGTGACATTATTTTTACCACAGGGAATAGTCGGTGCAATTAGAAAGCTTTCGAACTTTCGAAATAAATCATTAAAAACTGTAGTGCTAAAAATGGAAACAAATAATGAGTAATTTAAATGTGACAGATAATGCGGCTACGCATGTAACTGATGAAAGTATTTTATATTTAGATGGTGTATCAGTTAGTTTTGATGGTTTTAAAGCTATTAATAATTTGAGTCTGTATGTAAATAAAAATGAGTTGCGCAGTATTATTGGTCCTAACGGTGCAGGCAAAACCACTATGATGGATATCATTACAGGCAGAACACGTCCTGATGAAGGTCGTGTCATTTTTGATGATATGACAGATCTGACTACTATAAGCGAGGCTGACATCGCTAATTTGGGAATTGGGCGTAAATTTCAAAAGCCGACTGTATTTGAAAACCATACTGTCTATGACAACCTGAAGCTTGCATTAGAAGGGAGGCGTAAAGTTTTTGAGAATTTGTTTTTTAAATTAACTAGTGAAGATGATGACAGGATACATGAAGTACTCAAAACAATAGCATTGCAAGAGCATGTATCACGTGAAGCTGGAGAATTGTCACATGGGCAAAAGCAATGGCTAGAAATAGGTATGTTATTGATGCAAAACCCTAAGCTTTTACTTGTAGATGAACCAGTAGCCGGTATGACTAAGCAAGAATCTGAACATACTGCTGAATTACTTACAACACTTGCAGAAAAACATTCAGTTGTAGTAGTAGAACATGATATGGAATTTGTTCGATCTCTTGCTAATCGTGTAACAGTGTTGCATCAAGGCAGTGTATTGGCGGAGGGGTCGATGGAAAGTGTTCAAAATGATCAAAAAGTCATTGAAGTTTATCTTGGTGAATAGATAGGCCGCTATATGATGAAGATTAATAATTTAGATCATTATTATGGTGAAAGTCATACGCTTTGGGGTATCGACCTTGAGATTAAAAAAGGTGCTTGTATGTGTTTGATGGGTAGGAATGGGGTAGGCAAGACAACGTTATTAAAATGTATCATGGGTCTTGAACCTATTAAAAATGGCGAAATTCATTTTAATGGTATTGAGTTTTCATCCAAGCCAGCAGAGCAACGTGCAAGACATTGTATTGGTTATGTACCACAAGGTAGAGAAATATTTTCTCAGCTTACAGTAGAAGAAAATCTCTATACTGGACTTAAGTCGCGGGCTGATAAAAAGAAAACATTACCAGTATTAATCTATGAGTTATTTCCTATATTAAAAGAAATGCTGAACCGTAGAGGTGGTGATTTGTCAGGAGGTCAGCAACAACAACTAGCTTTAGGACGTGCACTTGCTATAGAACCTGAATTACTAATTCTAGATGAACCGACGGAAGGTATTCAACCTAATATCGTTTCTGAAATTGGCGACATTATTAATAAACTGAATAAAGAACTAGGTTTAACTGTCTTGTTAGTTGAACAAAAACTACCTTTTGCTAAGAAAGTGGCAAGTGATTTTAGTATCATGGAAAAAGGCGCTATGGTGGCTACAGGAGAGATGGGTGAGTTGAATGATGATCTAATTGACCGATACTTAAAAGTATAATGTGTGTTACAAACTGCAGGAGAGAATAGAGACAATGCAAAAATATATGACTTTATTTCAAGCAATATTAGTAGGCAGTTTGCTGCCTAATCTAGGATTAGCGCATACAGGACATGGGAATCCTTTATTTTCAGACTATCTGCATATAACGTTATATCATGTTTTTTCTAGCTGGGGATTCGTTATGTTTGTAGCGGTAGTGAGTATTTTTATATATAAAAGATTCGTAAAAAAAGTGCATAAAAAGTAAAATAAACAGTGATTGCATTCGTACAGCAAGATGCTTTATCAACATGGGAGGCACGGCTTCAACTCGGCCTAACGCTAAATAATAATAAGACTGTATTAAGCAGCCGAAAACATATTGGTCCGCTAACTATACAGCGCCCTTTTTATCCTGAGAAAAATGGAACTTGTCATTTGTATGTATTGCATCCGCCAGGTGGTGTAGTAGGAGGTGATTCGTTAAACATCGATGTTGAATGTAGTAGAGATACTTCTACACTTATTACGACACCTGCTGCAAATAAGATTTATCAATCAAACAATCAATTAGCTCGACAAGCACAAAATCTTCAAGTTGAAGCAAATGCGTGCCTGGAGTGGCTACCTCAAGAAACCATTTTATTTGATGGATGTCATGTGCAATTTAAAACAAAAGTTCAACTTGAAGAAGGAGCGAAATTTTTTGGTTGGGAGATTGTGAGTTTTGGTCGTCCTGCTTGTAATGAGATATTTACAACTGGTGCATTTAAACAATGTTTTGAAATCTGGCGTACTAATGATCCTTTACTTATTGATCGTGTAAATATCGTTGATCGTGCTGAAGTGTTTAATTCATTATGGGGATTGCAAAGTAAACCAGTGATGGGTTTGTTAACTGTCGTGACAGATAATATGTTTGCATTAGAGGCAGCACGACAACAAATACAAAATGAAATGAATAGTACTGATGGCTTAAGTGTAACGATAATAGGTCAAGTACTTGTGTGTAGGTGTTTAGATGTCAATTCCATGGCAATACGAGATCAGTTTATAGAAATTTGGAAACAAATTCGTTTAATAATTTTAGGAAAATCCCCTTGTGAGCCAAGAATTTGGGCCACCTAAAAAATAATTAATTAGAGGGAAGCTGTATGGAACTTTCTCCACGTGAAAAAGATAAGCTTTTACTTTTTACTGCAGGATTGCTTGCAGAAAGAAGGAAAGCAAATGGTATAAAGCTAAATTATCCAGAGGCCGTTGCCTATATTTCTTCGGCAATTTTGGAAGGTGCGCGTGCCGGTAAAAGCGTAGCTGAGCTAATGGAATATGGACGTACACTTTTGTCTCAGCAGGATGTAATGGATGGTATTGCAGACATGATTCATGAAGTTCAGGTTGAAGCTACTTTTCCTGACGGCACAAAGCTTGTAACCGTTCATAACCCAATTTTGTGAGGCAATCTATGAACATTGGAATCAACCCAGGTGAATTATTAGCTGCAGATGGTGAGTTAGAAATTAATGCTGATCGTTCTACTTATAAAGTAACTGTTGCAAATACAGGTGATCGACCCATTCAAGTTGGTTCACATTTTCATTTTTATGAAACTAATTCTGCATTGCAATTTGATCGTGAGGCAACAAAAGGAAAACGCCTTGATATTCCTGCTGGCACCGCAGTGCGATTTGAACCAGGGCAGGAGCGTAGTGTAATTTTGGTAGATATGGATGGTAAAAGAGTTGTTTATGGATTTAATGCCAAGGTAATGGGCCCGCTTGATTAATCAAACGAATTGCAAGGTTAAAAAATGGCAAAAATTTCAAGACAAGCGTATGCAGAAATGTATGGACCTACAGTGGGGGATCGTTTACGTCTTGCAGATACTGAACTACTCGTTGAAGTAGAAAAGGACTTTGCTACGTATGGCGAAGAAGTAAAGTTTGGTGGAGGCAAAGTCATTCGCGATGGTATGGGTCAAAGTCAAGTTTCAAGTAAAGAAGCAGTAGATACAGTTATTACTAATGCATTGATTGTCGATTATTGGGGTATTGTCAAAGCAGATGTTGGGATTAAAGACGGGCGTATTGCTGGAATAGGTAAAGCAGGTAATCCAGATGTACAACCTAATGTGGATATTGTAATAGGTCCAGGAACAGAAGCCATTGCAGGAGAAGGACAGATCTTAACGGCTGGTGGCATTGATGCGCATATACATTTTATTTGCCCACAACAAATTGAAGATGCGCTTATGTCAGGTGTAACAACTATGCTGGGTGGTGGCACAGGTCCTGCAACTGGCACTAATGCAACTACGTGTACACCTGGTCCTTGGAATATTCACCGTATGTTGGAGGCAGCAGATAGTTTGCCGATGAATTTAGGATTTCTTGGTAAAGGCAATGCAAGTTTGCCACAAGCATTAAACGAACAGCTTGAAGCAGGTGCAATGGGGTTAAAATTACACGAAGATTGGGGTACCACACCAGCTGCCATTGATAATTGTTTAAGTGTTGCAGATAAATATGATGTACAAGTTGCCATACATACAGATACTTTAAATGAATCCGGTTTCGTTGAAGACACCATTGCTGCGTTTAAAGATCGTGCCATCCACACTTATCATACAGAAGGTGCAGGTGGTGGACATGCGCCTGACATCATTCGTGTGTGTGGCCAAGCCAACGTATTGCCTTCGAGCACAAATCCAACTCGTCCATATACAGTGAATACCATTGATGAACATTTAGATATGTTAATGGTATGTCACCATTTAGATCCCAATATTCCGGAGGATGTCGCATTTGCAGAATCAAGAATTCGTAAAGAAACCATTGCGGCAGAAGATATTTTACATGATCTAGGTGCTTTCAGCATGATTGCATCAGACTCGCAAGCGATGGGTCGTGTGGGTGAAGTAGTTACACGTACTTGGCAGACTGCAAATAAAATGAAGGTACAACGTGGTACGTTACCAGAAGATAATAGTCAGAATGATAATTTTAGGATTAAACGTTATATCGCAAAATATACAATTAATCCTGCTATTACGCATGGCATTGCGCATGAAGTTGGTTCCGTTGAAGTAGGAAAGCTTGCGGATTTGGTGTTATGGAAACCTCCATTTTTTGGTGTGAAGCCGTCACTCATTATTAAAGGCGGTTTTATTGTAGCGGCGCCAATGGGAGACCCGAATGCTTCTATTCCAACTCCACAGCCTACACATTACCGTTATATGTTTGGGGCGCAAAATAAAGCTAACACCTCAACATCCATGACATTTGTTTCAAAAGCTGCAGTGGATGCAGATATTAAAAATTCATTAAAATTAGAAAAACAAGTTGTAGCTGTATGCAATACACGTAGTATTCAGAAAAAAGATTTATATCTAAATACTTATCAGCCCAATATTGATGTTAATCCACAAACTTATGAAGTTCGTGCTGATGGTGAGCTATTAACATGTGAACCGGCAAATGTGGTGCCTATGGCGCAACGTTACTTTTTATTTTAATCCTAAGCCTTGATTTATCCTGAGACTTTGTTAAAAAATATTTCAAAATGCTCATTTATTTATACATAACTCCGCTTTTTCAATATTTTTTGCCTATTATCAGTCGCACTTATAAATATAATCATGGTTGACAAATAAAAGCTTAGAAAGACAAATTGATTATGCTTGTTTTTACTGAACGCTTGGAACACGCACATGACTATAACCAAACTGTAACTTTGGCATTTGAGTTGCGTCAAAAAGCTAGACTTAAAACCAAATTAGACAGTGGCGAAGAAGTGGGCTTGATGTTACCTCGCGGTTTAGTGCTACGTGGCGGGGATTATTTACGTAGTGATGAAGGGACTATTGCAAAAGTTGTGGCAGCTTTAGAAGAAGTTTCAGTTGCGAATAGCCCAGATAAATTATTGTTAGCAAAAGCTAGTTATCATCTTGGCAATCGGCATATGCCATTACAAATAGAGAAAAATAGTTTAATTTATTTAAAAGACCATGTGTTAGATGAAATGGTAGCAAACTTGGGTTTAAGTATCACGCACGAGATGCGAGCATTTGAGCCCGAACCAGGTGCATATCATAAACATGATCACTCACATTAATTATATGTCAGCGCAAATTTTAAACAATACTGCTATGCTTAATTTGATGCGGCTTACAAGCCCATCATTACCTATTGGGGCTTTTGCATATTCTCAGGGCTTGGAACATGTATGCGATCAAGAATGGGTGAAAGATGAAGAGAGTACACGTGATTGGATCACAGGACTTATGCATACTTCACAAGCTAATTTAGATTTACCAGTTTTAATCAGACTTTATGAGGCTTGGCAATCAAGTAATTTAGAGCAAATAGAATATTGGAGTAAATTTTTGCTTGCTAGTCGTGAGGCAAAAGAACTCTATGATGAAGATCATTATCTTGGTAAGGCCTTGTCAAAACTACTACAAGATTTAGAAGTGCCTTTGGTAAATGAAATTATTGAAACACAGTATGTTACCTATGCAACAGCTTTTTCTCTTGCAGCCTATATATGGCAAATAAATAAGCATGATTGCTGTTGTGGTTACTTATGGGCATGGTGTGAGAATCAGGTTAATGCTGCAATTAAGCTAATTCCTTTAGGGCAAACTGCTGGTCAGAGGATTCTATCTTCCTTTATTAATGATATCCCAAATTTAGTTGAAACAGCTATGCAATTAGATGATGACGAAATAGGAAGTACTGCTGTTGGGCTTGGTATTGCCAGTGCAAAGCACGAAACACAATATTCACGATTGTTCCGTTCTTAATTAGAAGAAATTTAGAAAATGAAAAAACAAGTATTACGAGTAGGTGTAGGTGGGCCCGTAGGTTCAGGTAAAACCGCATTATTGAATGCCTTGTGCGTAAAAATGCGTAATGAATATGAAATAGGTGTAGTTACGAATGATATCTATACGCGCGAAGATGCTGAGTTTTTAATTAAACACGAAGCACTAGTAAAAGAACGCATTAAAGGAGTCGAGACAGGTGGTTGTCCACATACAGCCATTCGAGAGGATGCATCAATTAATCTTGCAGCAGTACAAGAACTTTGTGCTGAATTTCCTGAGTTGGATTTTGTGTTGGTGGAAAGTGGAGGCGATAACTTAAGTGCCACGTTCAGTCCAGAGCTATCCGATTTAACTATTTATGTAATCGATGTGGCAGCAGGCGATAAAATCCCACGTAAAGGTGGGCCTGGGATTACTAAATCTGATTTATTAGTAATTAATAAAACTGATTTGGCACCCATGGTAGGTGCTTCATTAGAAGTGATGGAGTGTGATGCAAAGAAAATGCGTGGCGATAGGCCTTTCGTATTTACTAATTTAAAGGCGTATGAGGGCTTGGAGGATATAATTCGATTTATAAAAACTGAAGGAATGTTAACGACTTAATAAATAAAGATGCTCAACGGTAAGTAATCGATATAAACCAACAAATACGCTTAATATTGCCATTAAAGGTAGTAAAATAATCCAACTAGCAATAATGATAATTACACCAGCACTTTTCCACTTTTGCTCAGCATAAGGAAAAACCTCTGCGGCACCAATTTTTATAAGTGCTAAAATTACAGCTGTTAATATAGAGATAGCAAAAACCCAAAAAAGAACTATTAATAAACTCTTTAGTTTATTTTCTATAGGTTATGGCTAAAAGCATGTATCTGTAATAGCTTATAATTTTTAAAACCTGTTATTCAAATACACACTATAGCCATTATATTTTTATTATTAAAAAGGAGTGCTCAAGTGTTTAGTTTTTTTAGATCTTGTTAAAAATAGAAGGTTGATAGTTTTTTTAAAAATATTATTATTGTTTGGATTAATATTACACTACCCACCATAAAATACTTTTTCACCCAAATCGCCTAACGCAAGAGTTTCTGCATCGGCTCGACCTGTTATTTCTCGATTTAAACTTGCTTCGATTACTTCGCCTACAAAAATTGAGTGGTCACCGCGTTCAACGGAGTCTACAAATGTACATTCTAGGCATGCAGCTGCTTTATCAAATATTGGAGCACCAGATTTACCAATAGAAAATGTTTCTCCGCCAATCGAATTTCCATCGCGTTCTAAAGTTTTGAAAAATGTATATGCAAGATCCTGTTGTCCTTTACCTAAGACGTTCAATGCGAATGTTTTTGTTTGTTTGATGATCTCGTGTGCTCCAGAATCTGTTTTTACCCCCACTGCAACCAGGGGTGGTTCAAATGAAGCTTGTGTTGCCCAATTGACTGTAGCTGCAGCAATTTGTCCATCTTTTGACTCGCTTGTGAGGATATATAACCCGTATGGGATCATTCGCAGTACAGTCTTCTTGATTTGTGCATCCATGTTTATTTACCTCTCATTTTTTTGTTTTATATATGCTGATTGTAATCAGTAAAGCTTATTTGCTTGTTTTTAAACTACATTAGCTACTATTAATATTAGTAAAGCATGTATATTCTTAAGTTTAATTAAGTATAATTTTATAAGGCATTTTATCATAATGTTAGTGTATATTTACGTTTACGAAATACTATAAGCACTAAAGTGCTAATTAATAAGGAGGAAGAAATGCCAATCTTTGCTGTACAAAGAAAATTACCAGGAATCTCAATGGAAGATCTTGGTAATGCTCAAAAAGCTGCGATTGATACAAGTAATAAATTTTCTGAGCAAGGCACATCAGTAAAATACATTCGTAGTAATTTTTATCCTGCTGACAGTAAATGTACCTGTCTATTTGAAGCTAATGATGCTGAAAGTGTAAAGAAAGTGAACGAAGAGGCTTCCTTACCGTTTGAGACAATCGAAGAAGTATTAGATTTGAACCCCTAGAATAATACTTGCTGTAAATGTCCGCTTTAGTATAAAGCGGACATTTACAATGGTTGAATTAACTAACTCGTTTTGGCATTAAGTACCATAAGATTGCAGCTGCTAATAATAATGCTGGTACATCTCCTAATAAATTTGCTCGCTCAGTTTCGTCTACAATAGCTTGTACTAGCATGATTCCACCATGGACAATGCTAGACCAAATTGTAAACCATATTAAACTACGGTGTGATTGTGGATCTTTTGCAGCAATAATTAAAAATACTCCTAGTGTTGCGTAAATGCCCATAATCATTTGTTCGTACTCAGGTTGTCTTGGTGTCCAACCCCAGCCTTCAGGCCAGATGTACATCATCATGGCGTAGACTCCAACAATAAAAAATAAACCTAATATGAACAGAACAACTTTTAAAAGTTTTAGTTTAGTGTCATCAGTCATAATGCTTTCCTTTGTATGTAGTTGTTATTAGAAATGCATAAATAAAGTTTGTAGTAATTGTGTCATAAAATAGAAAATAGCTATATAGGTTAAGCATTCTATATACACGGGACCGGCTACATAAAACATGAAAAATGCTTATATTTTTAATGGTATTATACTGCTTTATGTTGGAAGGTTTTTACTTCGTATAGAAGCATTGTTTTTATCTAAACTTACACATATAGCACTATTAAAATAACAACTCGTTGTGCAACAGATTTAAAGCCGGGATCTGCGAGTACTCCTTTTTTTTGGAGTTCAGCCAGCAATTGTAGATAGTGAAGGGAACCTTGAAGGCGAATGTCAGGGCAGTCTAGTGATGAAATACCCTTGGCCGGGACAAATGCGAACAGTATACGGGGATCATCAGTGTTTTATAGACACCTATTTTTCACAATATCCGGGTTTATATTTTAGTGGCGATGGCTGTAAAAGAGATGCAGATGGATACTATTGGGTTACAGGTTGTGAATTTGCTGACAGTTTTTGATTTTAGTTTGAAAGCTACAATAGTTTAGTCTTTTAAGTATTTCCATTTATCAAGATATATCTACCTCTTAGCACCATTGGTATAACTTAAGCCGATTTGTTTGATAATTCTAATGCATTGGTTTGGAGTTGGAGAATAATGAGTTATGGAGATGGTTACTTCAATCACATCTCTTCCATATGTATATAAAGGTATGCTTATAGTAGTGTTATTATTTATCGCTATTTGGATAGTGCATTTCATACGTAGAGTTAAAATTAAATATCAGCATGCAAGGCAATGCAAAAATGAACAAAAACAGGTTCAAATGCTTCGTGAGCAATTTCGAAAAGACATATCAGTTTTTATTGAGTCATATCGAAATGATATTTCAGTCAAACTGGAAGAACAAAAAGTAGAGAATGGTCTGTTTGTATTCTGGAGTAGTGCAGACAATGTCTTTAAAAAATTTCAAAGTGATACAGCCTGTATCAATAAATTACCTAGTAAAGAAGAGCGTGTAGCAATTCGAAGTTTTTATACAGAAGCTAAATCATTAATGGATGGTATAATCTACAACAATTATTTGCTAAAAAAATATCAGTATTTGCGATGTAAAATTAAAACAACTACTGCTACTTCAGCTGAAATTAAAGAGGTAGAAAATATCACTCAGCAGATGTCACATTTAGGTGCGCAATTAAGGCAACAGCATTTTGAGCTTATAGCTAGTCTTAAGGCAGCAAAATCTTACTTCTAAGTAAATATAATAATAGTATTATCTACTTGAAAGTCTCACGTTTTTTACGTGATTCCCGCATTTGTTCTTTTTTTGCATTAACTCGGGCTTTAGAATTTACATCTATCCCTGGTGATCGTAATGACAACTGTATTTGTTCCATTGCTGCACCATATTGTCCATGTGCTGCATAATAATCACCAAGTGATTCGTGGCTGCGCCATGGCAAATGGGCTTTGCTTGCAGCTTTAGCTTTAAGTTTGTCTATGGCTGGATTCTTTTGTTTAAGATTGTCTAGTTGGTCAAGTTTTTGTAGAGCAAATCGAGCTTGGTTTTCTTCAATTAAGCTTGTAGCTAAATAATAAATTACTGACATGTTATTTGGATAAACTTTATCTAGTAATTCTAAGTCTGCTCTAGCTTGTTTAGTGTGTCCTGCTGCAATATTAAGTTGTGCTTTTGCCAATTTAACAGTCAGTTCATTGTCAGCATTAATAGCTATTTTGTTAATCCGGCTAATTGCTTGCTTGTCTTTTCCTGCACGGCTTAGTGCTATGGCATAAGTATAATTATCTATATCACTTAATTGCTCTTCTGACTTTGCTTTTTTTCTGAAATGATCAATCATCTGTGTAGGGTTTGATGTGATTGCAATAACACGTGCACGTGCATAATCAAAATGAATTGTATTTGATATAAAATTACCTTTATATTGATTAGCTAATGCTTTCGATTCACTAATACGATTTAAAGTAAGTGGGTGAGAGCTTAAAAATTCAGGGATTTGGCCACGGTTTAACTGTGTGTGCTTGTTTAATCTACTAAAAAATGCTGGCATTCCTTGGGGGTCAATATTTGCACTGGTTAGCAATTGCATCCCAATTCGATCAGCCTCTTGTTCAAAACTTCTTGAGTAAGCTAGTCTTGCATCTTGAATGCCTGCTTGTGTGCTAATGATAGCGGCCTGACCAAGTTCACTGCTATAAGCAGCTGCAAGTATTGAGCCTAAAAGAGTAAGCGCAGAGATAACACTGAAAGATTTTGCATGCGCAAAATTGCGTGCAATGTGACGTTGGGTAACGTGTGCAATCTCATGGGCGAATACACTGGCTACTTCACTTTCTTTTTGGGCTAAAATCATTAAGCCGCTGTTAATCACAATAATGCCTCCTGGTAATGCGAAAGCATTCACATCGGGATTAGCAACTAATAGAAATGTAAATGGAAAGTCTGAATTTAAGCCGCCAGAAGTAATCCTTGTTCCTAAGGAATGAATATATTGGCTTAACTCTGGGTCGTTAGAAACGGGTAAACGTCCACGTACTTCAGAAATTAAAATTTGACCAAGTTCAATTTCTTTGGCAGGGCTTAAGTCTGCGCTAGCTGGGCCGCCTATATCAGGTAAATTGCTGTTGGCAAATGACAGTGCAGCTAAACTGATTATGATAAAAGATAGAAAAGTGAAGGCCAGCCACTTAAAATTGACTGCCTTTAGGCAAGAGAGAAATGCTATTGCTTGCATAGATAGTAGGACTGCTAGATCCTTAATTTGTTTACATTAATTGTAGCGTTTTTTTAGTCATAAAATTGTTAGCAAATATAGAACTTATCCATATAAACTATCAGGAATTAGCATTTGGTGACTGCTAGCTCATATTAAAATATTATGATATTATAATATTTTATTGTGCTTTTAGAATTGGTTTTCTATAAGCTTAGATATGAAAGTTTTTTTAAGGAGTTGTATAGATGGCTGAGTTTGATCAAGAGTTAGATGCTTGTGGATTGAATTGCCCACTTCCAATATTACGGGCAAAGAAGGCTTTATCTGGTATGGATTCCGGTAAAGTATTGCATATAATTGCTACTGATCCAGGTTCGGTTAAAGATTTTGAGGCGTTTTCAAAACAAACTGGAAATGAGCTTTTAGACTCTAGCGAAGGTGACGGTAAATTTTATTTTCGTATTCAAAAGAAATAAAAAGATTTAGATAAGTGGTTCACAACCACAATTTGAAAGCCTTACATAACTAGTATTGTAACTTTATACAGTAAACCTATGTGCCAAGCAGGTATGTGGGTTTGCAGTATATTATAGCTTATTAATAATAATTTTGAATTCTAAGATCGCTAATGCGGCATATTATTTCTATCCTGTTGGAAAATGAAGCCGGTGCTCTATCTAGAGTCTCTGGTTTATTTTCTGCACGTGGTTATAACATTGAATCTTTAACGGTTGCACCGACAGATGATTCAACTGTTTCACGAATAACTGTAGTTACAGATGGTAGTGAAGAAGTTATTCAACAAATTATAAATCAGTTAAACAAATTAGTTGATATCGTAAAGGTTTTAAACTTAACAGTAGACAGTCATATAGAAAGAGAGATTTTGTTATTAAAATTGCGTAATACAGTTGAAGCAAAATCATTTGTGGATAGTTTAGAAAATGATTTTGGGGGTAAGGTGGTTGATGATTCGAATGATGCCATCATAATAGAAATTACAGGTATTGGCGAAAAGCTTGACCGTGCTGTTCTAGCAGTACCTGATGAAGTTGTTTATGAGCTAGTTCGTTCAGGTGTTGTTGGTATTGCTGCAGGAAATACTGTTTTAAAATTGGAATCAATGTGAATATTAAGTATGAAGATTAAGGGAGAATGTGCATGAATATTTATTATGATAAAGACGCTGACCTTTCAGTTATACAAGGGAAGCGGGTGGCTATCATTGGTTATGGCTCCCAAGGGCATGCGCATGCGAATAATCTCCAGGACTCTGGTGTGACAGTTGTTGTAGGTTTGCGTGAAGGTTCTTCTTCTATAAACAAAGCTAAAAATGCAGGAATTAATGCACTATCAATAGAAGAAGCAGTAACAGATTCTGATATTGTAATGGTGTTGGCACCTGATGAGCATCAAAGCAAGTTATATAAAGAATCAATAGAACCTAACATAAAGCATGGCGCAACCTTGGCGTTTGCACATGGTTTTAATATCCACTTTGAAGGCATTACACCTAGAGAAGATTTGGATGTAATCATGATTGCACCCAAAGGTCCAGGACACCTTGTACGTTCGACATATACTCAAGATGGTGGTGTACCTACACTAATTGCGGTTTATCAAGACACTTCAGGTAAAGCGAAAGATACGGCTTTATCTTATGCATCCGCCAATGGTGGAGGTCGAGCAGGTATCATTGAGACCACTTTTAAAGAAGAAACAGAAACCGATTTATTTGGCGAGCAAGCGGTATTGTGTGGAGGTGCAACAGCACTTGTGCAAGCAGGGTTTGAGACATTGGTTGAAGCAGGTTATGCACCAGAGATGGCATATTTTGAATGTTTGCATGAGTTAAAACTAATTGTTGATTTGATGTATGAAGGTGGTATCGCCAACATGCGTTACTCAATCTCTAACACAGCAGAGTATGGTGATCTCACACGTGGACCACGAATTATTACAGACAAAACAAAAGCGGAGATGAAAAAGATTCTTTCTGAAGTTCAGTCTGGTGAGTTTGCAAAAGAATTTATAAATGAAAATGAAACTGGCGCGAAAAATATGCAAGCATTGCGTGAGCGCGGACGACAACATCCAATCGAAGAAGTGGGTGCCAAGCTGCGTGAAATGATGCCATGGATTAAATCGAATAAATTAGTCGATCAAGCAAAAAATTAATTTGGTTTCTTATGGCAGTAGTTTGTCATGAGTGTATACAAAAATGCCGATTGCTAAAGAAGCCCGTTTAATTTTAATTGTAATAGGCGTAATTATCGCCTTCACTCACTATAAATATAGTTTTGAGATCGTCTGGCCTCTATGGGTGTTATTCGCGGTTTTATTATTTATTTTTCGTGATTTTAGACGTGACGTTCCTGCTAAACCGCTAGCTGTGATGAGCCCCGTGGATGGCAAGGTTGTCAGTATCGACGAAATCAAAGATCCATATCTGGACAGAACAGCTCAAAAAATTTGTGTTAGGCAGTCTTTTCTAGGTGAGTTCAATGTACATAGCCCAATTGAAGGTAAAGTACAAAATTTATGGCTTACCTCACCTACTTCCCAAAATAACACTCAACTGGCAATTTGGATCCAAACCGATGAATCTGACGATATGGTGATGTCTACAAATTTAGATTCACCAATACGACATGCTACGTGTAATATCAGTGCAGGTGAGAAATTAGGGCAAGGGCAGCGCTGTGGTTTCTTGGTATTTGCATGTGAAATGATGATTTACTTGCCTCAAACTGCTCGTATAGCTATAAAGGAGGGACAATCGGTTCGCGCTGGGAGCGACATGTTGGCAGAATTTGTCCATGACACGGCTACTTAGCAAAAATATAAAGCGAGTATAAGCACTATGCCAGATGGAAAGCCACGCAAAGGTATTTACTTACTGCCTAATTTGTTTACTACAGGGGCGTTGTTTGCAGGCTTTTACGCCATTGTCGCGGCTACTAATGACAGGTTTGAGAATGCAGCCATTGCCATCGTGGTTGCGATGTTGCTAGATGGCTTTGACGGTCGTGTTGCACGCATGACACAAACAACTAGCGAATTTGGTACTCAATATGACAGTATTTCCGATATGGTTTCATTTGGAGTGGCGCCCGCATTAGTTGTTTATGAATGGGCATTGGTTCATTTTCAAGGTTATCCATGGATGTCAAAGCTTGGCTGGCTGGCAGCATTTTTCTATACAGCTGCTGCGGCTTTAAGATTAGCACGTTTTAATGCAAGGGTTACTGTAGTAAGTAAACGCTATTTTCAAGGTTTGCCCAGTCCAGCTGCGGCAGCGGCGCTGGTAGGTTTCATTTGGGTTTGTCATGATATGCAATTGTCACGAGCCGATTTCGCCATTCCAGCACTTGTAGTAACAATCTTATTAGGTGCGTGCATGGTAAGTAATTTTAGTTACTATAGTTTTAAAGATATTAATCCTAGCGATCGTGTACCGTTCATTGCTATGTTAGCCGTTGTGATTGGATTTATATTAGCCTCGATCGACACACCGAAATTGTTCTTTGCCTTATTTGCTGTGTATGCCTTTTCAGGACCAGTAACGTATTTAGTTCGTTTACGCCGCAAGCGGCATTCGCGTACAAATTTAGATGAACAAGGAAAAACTAAGCTGTAAGGGCAGGTCAAATCTCTAGCAAAATAGACCACTGACGAATTATTTTCTGGAAAACTTATAATTGAACAGTTATATTTAAGACCATGAAGCAAGTTTTATTACAATTATTTTCTTTTCAAGGCAGTGTTTTTAGTCAAACACGTGGCTTGCCCGTATCTTTTCTATCCCTATTACTGCCGCAGTAGCGGCTCATTTCTATACCTGGCGAGGTAATACGCGATTACATATACTACTTTCACATTTTAAATTATGTGAGATTTAGATAATTGATTCTGACTTAATCTATGTTGCATTGAGAGTCAGAATATTAATGTTAGGAGCAACTTGCTGTGACAACTAAGGATAAATTGATAATTTTTGATACGACATTGCGTGATGGTGAGCAAAGCCCTGGTGCGTCGATGACAAGAGATGAGAAAGTTCGTATTGCGAAATCACTAGAAAGAATGAGAGTCGACGTTATTGAAGCCGGCTTTCCAATGGCAAGTGTAGGGGATTTTGATTCTGTACAAGCAGTTGCTGCTGCAGTGAAAGAAAGTACGGTATGTGGATTGGCTCGAGCATTAGACAGAGATATTGATCGTGCAGGTGAAGCATTGAAATCTGCAAATTCAGCAAGGATTCATACTTTTATTGCTACGTCACCAATTCATATGCAACGTAAATTACGCATGAGCGAAGATCAAGTGGTCGAACAAGCCATTGCCGCAGTTAAACGGGCTAGGCAGTATACGAATAATATTGAGTTTTCTCCTGAAGATGCGGGTCGCTCAGAATTCGAGTTCTTATGCAGAATAATAGAAGCGGTAATAAAAGCAGGTGCAAATACAATAAACATTCCTGATACCGTTGGTTACAACATACCGCAACAGTTTGGTAGCTTAGTTGGTCGTTTGATTGAAAATATTCCGAATTCTGATCAGGCAGTTTTTTCTGTTCACTGCCATAATGACCTTGGTTTAGCAGTGGCAAATTCACTTGCTGCGGTCTTAAACGGTGCACGGCAAGTTGAATGCACGATTAATGGATTAGGTGAACGTGCGGGTAATGCATCCTTAGAAGAAGTAGTGATGACCGTGCATACACGTCAAGATGTATTTGATTGCAAAACAGATCTTGATACGAAACAAATTGTGCCAACCTCGCGTATGGTGTCGACCATCACAGGTTTTCCTGTACAACCAAATAAAGCGATTGTAGGCGCCAATGCATTCGCACATGAATCTGGGATTCATCAGGACGGGGTGCTTAAAGCTCGTGAAACCTATGAAATAATGCGTGCTGAAGATGTAGGTTGGGCTGCAAATAAAATAGTTTTGGGCAAGCATTCTGGTCGAAACGCATTTCGAACGCGTTTAGATGAGCTTGGTATAACTTTTGAGACCGAAGAAGAATTAAATAATGCCTTCATTAGTTTTAAAGATTTAGCAGATCGCAAACATGAAATATATGATGAAGACTTACATGCATTGGTTTCAGATACTAACTATGAAAATAATGAATATTGCAAGCTAGTCTCGTTAAAGGCGCATTCAGAGACAGGTGAAACACCTTGTGCACAAATAACTTTATCAGTAAATGGTGAAGAATCTACTGCAAAGGCAAATGGTGGTGGGCCAGTAGATGCAACATTTTGTGCTATAGAAGATATCGTAGCGAGTCATGCTCAATTACAACTGTATTCGGTAAATAATATCACTACAGGAACCGATGCTCAGGGCGAAGTTACAGTACGCTTGCAAAAAGCAGGTAGAATAGTAAATGGACATGGGGCCGATACGGATATTGTGATTGCCTCGGCTAAAGCCTATTTGCATGCATTGAATAAGTTAGTACTACCTGAAGAACGTGCGCATCCACAACATGATGTTTAAACTCAACTGTAAAGTTTATTAGGTAATGAATGAAGAGAAACGACTATATTATCTAGAGCAGATGGGCATTCAGGCCTGGGTGTCGAATTTACCTGCACTAGATAATAGTTGCGTTAATGATATTCAAAGTAATGAAGACGTTGACTCTAGTCATACAATAACACCCGAAAGCCTTGATATATTAAAGCAAAAGGTCGCTTCATGTACTTTGTGTGATCTATATCGAACACGTACACAAACGGTATTTGGAATAGGTCACCCCGCTGCTGATTGGCTGATAATTGGCGAAGCTCCAGGTGCAGATGAAGATCGAAAGGGTGAGCCTTTTGTAGGGCGTGCCGGTCAATTATTAACGAATATGTTGCGTGCAATAGGGCTGGCACGCGAAGAAGTATTTATTGCCAACATCTTAAAATGTCGTCCACCCAATAATCGTGATCCGCAACATAACGAAATTGAAAGCTGTAGTGCTTATTTGCGTCAGCAAATAGATTTGATTCAACCAAAAATAATATTAGCGGTAGGCAGAATTGCAGCACAATCGCTGCTTAAAACGGATACACCTATTGGCCGTTTACGGGGTAAGAAATTTTTCTATGAAGATACACAGATTCCCATTGTCGCAACCTATCATCCTGCCTATTTATTAAGAAGCCCTCAACAAAAATGCAAGGCTTGGGAAGACCTAAAGTTTGCGGTGGAAGTAACAGATTTACATTAAATTAGACCGTTCATCTACAATTAATGAGAATTGTATAGTAATAATTTACACTTTAGCTTATGAGTGCAGCGTTTGAATATCCAACAGAGACGTATCGGCTAATGACTGAATATGATTTGCCGGCTGTACTTGATATTGAATATAGAAGTTATGAATTTCCTTGGACAGAAGGTATTTTTCATGATTGTTTGAGATTTGGATACTCATCCTGGGTCATTGAACTCGATCGCAAAGTTGTTGGCTATGGGGTGATGTCACTGGCGGTACAAGAATGCCACATACTAAATTTGTGTATTGATCCAGAGTTTCAAGGTAATGGTATAGGCCGGCGTTTGTTAGGACAATTATTCACTATTGCTCGAGCACGTAATGCCGACACAGCATTTCTTGAAGTGCGGCCGACCAATACACATGCCTTGTCTTTGTATTTTTCGGAAGGATTTAATGAAATTGGCACACGGCGAAATTATTATCCCTCATTGTTTGGGCGAGAAGACGCTATAATTCTTGCTAAATCGCTTTAAGAACTAATGTAAATCATTTGTTTTTAAACAATATTTTATGTAAAAACGTTCTTTGAGATAGGCTATACATAAATAAAAACAGTGAACTATTTTCTGAATATTTTTGTTTTATAAAGTATTTTCTTTACAAATTTCAAATTCATAACAGCTTAAGTTTTAGAGAAACGCATAGTTTTTTACATACGTTAGGTATATCCTCACATCAGTCAATAGTGCTTTATGATAAAAAAATAGTATCGCTAGACTTGAACTTAGTGATTGTTTTATCCTAGGAAAATGTTTCTATTTCGGCATATTTTAATTTGTATCAAAACCACAAGGTGTGTCGTATTGAAACTTCGTTTTGCATTATTTTGAAACAATACATGATGTGCATAAAGTATAACTCCTTTAAATTTAGTCACTTATATATTAGGCACATGTATTGCATTAGGTACTTTGAATAACTAAACATCAGTGCGATATATTTGCTGATGCCCGGCAACTTTTTGCTATGAATAACTTAAACTAAGTATCATTGCTGAAGTTGTTACGGACACCGACAATACCTGCAAATATACGCATAAAAAGTTTTGTCGATTTAAGTATTTCTATAACAGACAAAGCATTCAAATTCTGATGTTCTGTTCTAGACGCTCGGCATCATGCGTCTGACTTAGGTGTGTGAAGAACAACAATAACTTTGTCTTAATGGCAGAGCTAAATTTATATTTATCGTGTGAATATGCTGAGGAGCTATTATTATGAGTGATGATAAGAAGACGGGCGCAAAGAAGCGCATTATCCTAAACTGCTTTGACATGACCTGCGTCAGTCACCAATCGTCTGGAATGTGGCGTCATCCAAACAGTCAAGCTGGACGATACAACGATATCGAATACTGGACTAATTTGGCGATTGAGCTGGAGCGTGGGGTTTTTGATTGCATGTTTATTGCGGATGTTGTTGGTGTATATGACGTTTATCGGGGCACAGCGGCGGCGGCACTGAAAGATGCTGCTCAGGTCCCTGTTAATGATCCCTTTGCACAAATAGCAGCGATGTCTGCGGTTACCAGTAACGTTGGTTTCGGGTGTACTGCAGCAGTAACATTCGAGCATCCCTATCTCCTAGCCAGCAGGCTTACCACTTTAGATCACCTTACCAAAGGTCGAGTCGCATGGAACGTCGTGTCTTCATATTTGAACAGTGCCGCACTCAATATCGGTTTGGACCGGCAAATGGAACACGATCAACGTTATGACTTCGCTGATGAATACATGGAAGTCATGTATAAGCTTTTTGAAGCATCATGGGAAGAGGGTGCAGTGCATAGAAATAAAGAAACCGGTATCTTCACGGACCCTAAGAAAGTTCACCCTATCAATCATGAAGGTGAATATTTTAAAGTTCCAGGTTTCCATTTAGGTGAACCTTCTCCGCAGCGTACCCCGGTCATCTTCCAGGCGGGCGCTTCGGCACGTGGTCGAAGGTTTGCGGCACAACATTGTGAGGCCATGTTTATTCTGACTACCAGTCCTGATCATGCGCATAAAGTCACGAATGAGATACGTGATATTGTCGAAAGTGTGGGTCGTCCACGTGATTCGATTAAGATCTTTTCACTTTTGACTGTAGTAACGGGTTCAACGAATGCACAAGCTGAACAGAAGTATGAAGATTATCTTCAGTATGCAAGCCCTGAAGGTATGCTAGCGCTTTATGGTGGCTGGACTGGTATCGACTTTTCCAAGCTTGATCCTGACGAGCCGCTTAAGACAATGGATAATGATAGTTTGCGTACCACGCTGGAGTCTCTTACAGAGGATGGCGGTAAAAACGTCTCTGTACGCGATGTAATTAGAGAGCGCTGCATCGGTGGTTTAGGCCCTGTACTTGTAGGTGGCCCGGAAAAAGTTGCCGACGAAATGGAACGCTGGGTTGATCATGGAGGTATCGATGGCTTTAACCTTGCGTATGCAATCACCCCTGGTTCAGTGACAGACTTTATTGACTATGTCAAACCTGAACTAGTAAAGCGTGGTCGTGCTCAGACGTCATATGCGCCCGGCACCTTGCGCGAAAAGTTAGTGGCACGTGCAAATGGTAGCTATACTGCAGATGACCATCCAGCAACTCAATATCGTGGTTCGTTAGCCGGTAAAGAGAGTGTTGATGACAACACTACTGACTCTCCATGGGCAGAAACAGAAACTCCATTCCACGCTCACTAACACGTTATAGCTATAAACTTAAGCAAAACTGCACAGCATATATGCTGTGCAGTTTATGGCTTTAATTAATGTAAATGCATCTGCAATAGATGGATTATTCTTACAAAATCCCTTTGTAAATTCCGCTGCTATTCTGTGTAACCCTTCCTGAAGCCTGTGTAATGCTTGTCAGGTGAATTAGATTTGTTGTCCTATATTAAAGCGATGCCTGTATAATGGCGCGCTTTTTTAAATATATAAAGTTATAAGATGTTATTTTTATACAGCATACTGGGTATTAAATAAGAGAATCAAGGAATGATAACAGGTACCCATTTACAAGAAACCAAGCGCAGAAGAACGTTTGCTATCATTTCGCACCCAGATGCGGGCAAAACAACGATTACTGAAAAGCTTTTGCTATTTGGTGGTGCGATTCAATTAGCGGGGACCGTAAAAGGCCGTAAAGCCGCACGGCATGCCACGTCTGATTGGATGGAACTTGAAAAACAGCGTGGAATTTCTATCACCAGTTCAGTAATGCAGTTTGACTATAAAGACTATATTGTTAATTTATTAGATACCCCAGGTCACGCAGATTTTTCTGAAGATACTTACCGTACTTTAACTGCAGTCGATTCGGCATTAATGGTAATCGACAATGCAAAAGGTGTTGAGGAACGTACAATTAAGCTAATGGAAGTCTGTCGTTTACGCGATACACCTATTATTACCTTTATTAATAAGCTTGATCGTGATGGCCGGGAACCCATAGAACTATTAGATGAAGTAGAAAGTATTTTAAAAATTAAATGTGCACCAATCACATGGCCGATTGGTATGGGGAAACTTTTTAAGGGTGTATTTCATTTAATTGATGATTCGGTGCATCTTTATAATCCAAATCATCAGGGTAAAGTACAGAAAGGCGAAGTGGTTGAAGGACTGGATAACCCACGTCTCGATGAACTCCTGGGAGATCAAGCACAAGAGCTGCGTGATGAAATAGAGTTGGTTCAAGGTGCAAGTCATGAGTTTGATCATCAAGCCTATTTAAATGGTGAACTCACTCCAGTATTTTTTGGTTCGGCTATAAATAACTTTGGTGTAGCAGAACTACTTGAAAAATTTGTTGAATATGCGCCTTCACCACAACCGAGAGAAGTGAATATTTCTGAAACAGAAACTCGAGATGTTGCAGCCGAAGAAGAAAAATTTTCAGGATTTATATTTAAAATTCAAGCTAATATGGACCCTAACCATCGTGACCGACTGGCTTTTTTAAGAGTTTGTTCTGGAAGTTTTCAAAAAGGCATGAAGTTACAGCATGTGCGCCTTAACCGGGAAGTGAAAATTAGTGATGCGCTTACTTTTATTGCCAAAGATCGTGAACATGTGGATCGCGCCTACCCCGGCGATATTATTGGTTTGCATAACCATGGCACAATACGTATTGGTGATGCGTTTAGCCAAGGTGAAAAACTTGCATTTACTGGGATTCCCAATTTTGCTCCTGAATTATTCAGACGCGCGCAATTAAAAGATCCTTTGAAAATGAAAGCATTGCTAAAAGGCTTAATACAGTTATGTGAAGAAGGGGCAACACAGCTGTTCCGACCTTTAACGAATAATGATTTAATTTTAGGCGCCGTTGGTATTTTGCAATTTGATGTCGTGCAGCATCGTTTGAAAAATGAGTACAATGTCGAATGTAAATTTGAACCAGTAAATGTCCAAACTGCTCGCTGGGTTGCCTGTGAAGATGAAAAAGAGTTTACAAAATTTAGGAATAAGTCTGAAATAAATTTGGCCGTTGATCATGGTGAAGAACTTGTCTATATCGCACCTACACGGGTCAATCTTCAAATGACAATGGAAAAATGGCCTGATATTGAGTTTCGTGCCACACGTGAACACAGTGAAATGATAGAATAATCAACTTTTTTATAAATGTGACTGGACCTGAAAAAGATCGTATTTATGCAAACAAGTTAGACAAAATAGAAGATTTTGTCTTTGACGAAAAAGTTGCTAATGTATTCGAAGATATGGTGCATCGTTCTGTTCCTGGATACGGTGCATTAAATCAATTGCTGCCAACGATTGCTAAAGCATTTATTCGTGAAAATACTAATGTATACGATCTAGGTTGCTCATTAGGTGAGGCGACAGTAAATATAGCAAATTCCAATCAAAAAAAAGATGTAACCATAATTGCTGTGGACAATTCACAAGCTATGATGAATCGATTACAGCAAAGATTATTAACAATTAATAATTCAACTAAAATTAAATCTGTTTGTAATGATATAGTGCAAGTTGCTATTGATAATGCTTCATTTGTAATTTTTAATTACACATTGCAATTCATTGATAGGGAAAAGCGTAATGACTTAGTTTCTAAAATATACTCGGGTTTGATTCAAAATGGTGCTTTATTGTTATCAGAAAAGATTACTTATGAAGATGAGGATAAAGAGCTGTTAATACAAAAACTATATGAAAATTATAAGCGTGATAATCAATATAGTAATCTAGAAATTAGTCAGAAAAGAGAGGCGCTAGAAAATGTTTTAATTAGAGATACGTATGAGCAACATATTAATCGTTTGTACAGAGCAGGCTTTAATAATGTATATGTTATAGCACAGTATTTAAATTTTATATCCTACCTTGCTGTTAAATGAGTACTACGGATTACGATATATTTATTAAGCAATGGGCAAGTACCAGGTTAAGTAAATTTCAAAAAGAGTTTGTTAATAAAATCAAAGAAAAATTTAATAATCCAAAACATGGGAAATTTAAAGAATGGCAAAATATAATTGCGTCTTTGCCCGAAATCACCCCTTCAAAAATTGATCTTAAACTGGATGCACCCATGGTTGGGATATCGGATGACTGTTCTGATGAAGTCAAAGAAATACTTAAAAACAAACTAAAGGCATTGAATCCTTGGCGTAAAGGCCCATTTAATATATTTGGAATTCATGTCAATGCAGAGTGGAGGAGTGATTGGAAGTGGTCACGAATTGCTCCTCACATAAAAGATCTTAACGAAAAACTTGTTTTGGATATTGGTAGTAGTAATGGCTATTATGCACTACGTATGCAAGCCATGGGTGCAAAGCTGGTGTTGGGTGTAGAGCCAACGTGGCTTTATGTGTTTCAGTATTTAGCTTTACAGAAGTATTTATTGAAAGCTGACAGTGTTTCCGTAGTGCCTTTTTCGTTGGAAGAGTTGCCTGAAGATTTAATGGGTTTCGACACAATATTTTCAATGGGTGTGTTATATCATCGCCAGGATCCTCAAGCTCATCTAGAACGTGTGTATAAACTTTTGCAGGATAATGGCCAATTAGTTTTAGAAACTTTAATTATTGAAGATGAACAAGCTGATTTACTTATACCTAAGGATCGATACGCAAACATGCGTAATGTATGGATGATTCCAAGCTATCCACTTATAGAGAAATGGTTTGAAGAAGCAAATTTTAAAAACATTCAATTAGTAGATGTAACGAAAACGACAATAGAGGAACAACGACAAACACAATGGATGACTGGATATTCTCTTGCAAATGCTTTACATCCAAAAAATCCAAACTTGACAGTAGAAGGTTATCCCGCGCCCACACGTGCCGTTGTTCTAGCAGAAAAAATTTAGATTAACACAAATAAACTCGTTACTGCGTTCTGATGGCAGTACTGGTAGCACCGCGGATGATTCCTGCAGAGTCAGTAAAGCGAATAAAAATCCGATTTTTAACCGGATCATTTGCAATGACTCCTGTGGGTTGCACAAATATTGCAAATGAAGCGTTACTGCTGCCTGCATAATTTAAATTCACTATGGGTCCAACAGCACTTGTGCAAATGCCTGTTGAGGTGTCCGTTTGACAAATATTTAAAGTCAGTGGTAAACCTTGATTATTATCATCTGTGCTCACTGTAATTTCACCCGCAATACCAACATTTGAAGAACCGACAGCAAAAAATGAAGTGCTTCCTGTGGGCGCGACTAAATCTGTTACGGTAGTAAGACCAATAATGTCAGGTACAGGATTACTGTCTGCGGAGAGTAGAAAACTGTTAACTCCATGAGCATATGGCGCCACATCTGTGTTGATGCAATTAAAATCAAGTGCAACATCAGTGGGAGCGAAAGGTGATGTTGGTATAAAGCCAAAAACAAAACTTTGTGTGCCGTTTGCAACAATATCGGCTCTTGTGTTATGTGTGCCCGTGAGCATATTCATAGCATCAGTCGTTTGATAAATAAAGCTTGCAGGAATAACAGTATTGGGTGCAATACTACAAAAGACGGCTTCAGTTTCATTAGAAGTATTGATGATAGAAGCAAAGGCGGTTGCAAGATTGTCTACTTGTACGGAGCGACTGTAGGGCAATACAGCAGCTAAGATCGGACCGGAGTCGGTCAGGCTTGTAAAGAAAATATCTGTAGTTATTTGGTTTGTGTCATTTGTTATTAAATCTGTTGCTTTACTTTCAAAGGCCACAAAGCGCCCATCTGCAGAGATGGCGGGATTAGATGAATCACCATTAGCTAAAGCCGAATCGCTAACGTTGCGACTCACCTCGATCGTAGTATTCGTTTGCAGGTCCCGCACAAATACATCTGTGCGATTATTGTTATCATCTGCAACGAGATCTGTTGCAGTACTTTCAAAAGTTACTAAACGCCCATCGGCTGATATAGTGGGATTAGATGAATCACCATTAGCTAAAGCCGAATCGCTAACATTGCGACTCACCTCGATCGTAGTATTTGTTTGCAGGTCCCGCACAAATACATCTGTGCGATTATTGTTATCATCTGCAACGAGATCTGTTGCAGTACTTTCAAAAGTTACTAAACGCCCATCGGCTGATATAGTGGGATTAGATGAATCACCATTAGCTAAAGCCGAATCGCTAACATTGCGACTCACCTCGATCGTAGTATTTGTTTGCAGGTCCCGCACAAATACATCTGTGCGATTATTGTTATCATCTGCAACGAGATCTGCTGTAGTACTTTCAAAGGCCACGAAGCGTCCATCTGCAGAGATAGAAGGGGCAAATGAAGCTCCATTTTCACTGACCATACCTAAGATGTTGCGGTTTACTAAGATGGTAGTATTAGTCTGCGTATCATGTACAAAGATGTTACGTTCAGAGATATCTAGTTCACCATTATTACTGATATCCGTAGTTAAATTCATAGCGCTACTACTGAACGCAATAAAACGCCCATCGGCTGTAATAGATGATTCGAATGAACCCCCATCCGCACTTGTTGTACCGGTAACATCTTTACTGACTAAGAAGGTGGTATTCGTTTGTAGGTCGCGTACAAATATGTCAGCACTATTATTGAGATCATCTGCAATGAGATCTGTTGCAGTACTTTCAAAGGCTACAAAGCGACCATTGGTGGAGATAGTGGGGTTGGATGAATCACTGTTCCCTGAGGACGTGTTGGTAGTATTATAGCTTACCAAGTAAGTAGTATTCTTTCGTAAGTCGCGTACGAAGATATCAACATGGTTATTGTTATCATCTGCAACGAGGTCATTTGCAGCACTTTCAAAAACTACGAAGCGCCCATCTTCTGAGATAGTAGAATTAAGAGAGCCACTAATACTTTGGAGGCCAGAGTTGTTTAAGCTTACTAGCTCGGTAGCATGGGTATAACTAATTATTGTGAGAAAACATAATCCAAAACAAAATATATTTTTAATTAAACTTCTATAAATTAGTTTAGATGTAGATTGATCCTTTAACATTTTGTAGTTCCTTCTAGACTTATATCCTTTTATAGAAAGATATTTTACTTTTACAAAAACAAGTAAAGGAACTGAATATGTTATTCAAATTGTAAAATTGTGAACTGATGCGCCTAAATAAACTGCGTAATTTAAATGCGAAACTATTTTATTTAGTAATTTTTTGAATATAATATTATATCTAGGAGTAAATACTTTGTGAGCAAGAATAATCCATCAATAATTGAAGTGATTAAAAGTGTATTAGCCAGTTTTTTTGGTGTGCAAACTGATGAAAATCGTCGCAGAGACTTTGAGAAAGGTAAACCTGTACATTTTATTGTAGTAGGGTTAATTTTGACAATTTTATTTATAGTAATAGTAATTTCTATAGTTAAGTTTGTTTTATATTCAGCAGGGTTATAACACCAATTAATTTTCAATTGCGCCAAGTTGTTTAAGGAAGTTATAAATACCTTCAGCTAGTATTTGGTAGCCTTTTGCGTTGGGGTGTGCAACATCTGATTTTAATGAATTATCTCCAAGAATCTCTGGTAATAAAGAAAGCTCTATCGGAATATTTGTTTCCTCTGCAAGCTCTTTATATAGCTCTGCACTTTTTAAAAAAATACCAGGTTTCGGCACACCAAGCATAACAGTTTGTATTTCTCTTTTTTGTGCTTCTGTAAGCATGGTTAATAAGTTGTGTTTTAGCGTGCTAAGTGATTTTTTACGCAAAATATCATTACCACCATGAATGAGGATTAGTAAATTTGGATTATATTCATCTAATAATATAGGTAAACGTTCGAGTCCATTACTACTAATCTCACCTGGGACGCCTGCATTGATTACTTTTATGCTTGATAGTTCTTCTAATACACTAGGATAAGCTTGATTTTTACCTGCTCCGGTACCATAGGTCAGGCTATCACCAAAAGCCAAGATAGTTGCATCAGATGACAAAGGTGTAAGGGTGTTAGGTGAATCATTGCATGAAGCAATAATCATAAAAATAACAATAATATATAATCTGTTAATCATTGCTTAATTTACATTTCCCAATGACCTTTGCGACACAATCCTTTATATTCACATCGTTCACAGATATTATCCTCAGCATGTGCAGCTAATTGTATTTCATTACTTAATGATTCTTCAATTTCATTGAGCCGTTTCGCATGTTGATTAATCAACTCCTCTAGTTGCTTACCTTTAATAATAGATTCAGATTTAACTGTATTGTTTTTTCCTATAGAGACAAACTCTACTTGTGAACAATTTTCACTTAGATAAGCATACATGGGTAACTGTACTTCTTCTCCAATCAAGATACTTTTTTGTGTTGGAGTTTGACCTGTTTTGTAATCAATAATTGCGTAATTATCTTTAAACTTATCAATACGGTCTGCTCTTCCTTTTATTGTAATTTTATTGTTAATATTTTTATGCATAGGGATCTCGTGTTTATATGGAGAAAAATTTTCTTGTCGTTTTATTTCCCAGTCGATAAAGCTGGGGATGAGGTATAACCAGCGTTTTAGCCAAAGCTCATTATTTAAACCTTGTTTTGACTGCTGTTTGAAGATTTTTTTGCTTAAAGCATTTAATTTAGACTCTGCATCTTTTCTATTTTTGTTTGTAATTCTGCTGTTAAGAGGTTGTGTAGTTGTATTAAAAGTATGAATACATTTATGAACTATACTGCCAAAATCAGCTTTATCTATTTCTTCTTTTAACTCATTAGTTTTTGATAGCTTTAAACACGTTGCTGCAAAAAACTTATACGGACATTTTATTAGTGTTTGGTATTCAGATATTGAGATAGAACCTGGAGATAGTTTCTTTTTTAGTCTAGGGGCAGGCATCTGTAATGGGGAGACAAAAGGTATATTTTGTGGGTGAATAACTTCATTATTATTTTGTGTGCATAGTGCATTAAGATTGGTGTCACTTAAATCTTCTGCATATGCCATTCTATGAAATGTTTCAATTGCAGCTAGCCATGGACATGGTGTTGTCTTTTCACCATTCTGTTCAGTTTGAACAGATATCAAGATATCTTGAGCAGCTTCTAATAGAGTTCTGAACCGATAAAAATGTATAGCGTGTTTATTTCTCCATGTCGGGACACCTAATTCACTCCGCACAGATTCGTTGAAGAATACATAGTTAGTGGTGGATCCAGGGAAGTGATCTTTGTCAACTGAAGCAATAATAATCGTGTCAAAATTCAGTAAACGGCTTTGGTCAAGACTAAAAAATGTGACACTAGAGTTTATCAATGGAGGCTTATAATTTTGTTGGTCTAAAATTCTTGTTAAAAAACGTCTCCATTCAAGCCAACTAACGTTGTTTTCTATATGTGCAAAATGAGAAATCTGTGTTTTAAAAAGATCAATACATTGTTTTCCCACATCATCATTTTTTAATATGCTATAAGCGCCAAAAGATTTTAAACTATTAAGTAAAGCTTCAAAATAATGATGTAATGGAATAGGGCTGAGATTGTTATAGAGCTTGCGTATAATATGAGTTGATGAGTCAAATTTATCTAGTATTTGATACAAGTAGCCAAAAATTAATTCATTATCATCTTGTTGATTATTATGTGCCTCTTCTACTTTTTCACGTATTGTGTTTAGATCATTATGTAGGTTGAAAGTTAATATAATTTCTTTTTCTAAAAAATTGATGGCCTTATTGTGAAAATTTTTATCAATATTAACAGGGTAAAAAGGCGATTTAGCTATAGCTACAAATAGCTTTGCAGGAAAATTTTCTTCAATAAGCCGAATCCATTGTTCAAAATAGCTTGCCACACTGGTAGTAGACAATGCCCAACCACCTAAGTCGTTAACTAAGATGTTTGCATGCTCTAATACTGCTCGTAATCGACGCACGAGCTTTCGGTCCGCAGTGATTACACCTATATTATTACTACCTTGGTAAATGCTATTGCGGATTTTTATGTCTAATGCTTTAACATGAAAATCCAATGAATCAGTTTTAAATATCTTAAGTCTTTTGTTTATGGGGCTTGTAGGGTGTTCTTTGTAAAAAGTTTCGGCTCTTTCTTTAATATTGAAATTGCAATCAAGAAATACAGCATCAAGAAATTTAGAATATGCAGTTGAATTGCCAACTAAATCTTCGCAAGCTCTATTATCAATAAGTTTTTTTATGGCGATATCAGGTCTGCTGGAGATATGTTTGTTGCTAGCATAAATGTATGTGTAAAGTTTAGTTTGTTGGTGTAGTTTATTTAACAATGCAATTTCTTGAGAGGCAAGCTCATCGAGTCCAATGCAGTAAATTGCATTTTCTCTAACAGTGTGGCTGGCACGTACACGTAAAGCACGTGCATAAACGTCGACTGGATCTAATACTTGCTCTTGAGAGATTTGTTTTTGCCATGCTTGCCAAAGGACCATGATTAATTCGGCTTCTTGGCTTATAGCTTGAGGAATATTTTGGCTGTAATTACTTGTGTAATCATCTATATTTTTTAAATTAATATTATTTAAAGTCATTTCATCGAATAATGTAAACAACTCACTTGCAATTGCCCATGGGTTTGAATTTGCAAATAGGCCGGGCTGCTTGTGTAAAGCATCTACTAATATTAATTCACGTGCATATATCGACAATACTGGTATTCTAGGCAAGTAGCTTTCTAAGGCCCACTGCTTTAATGTTGTGCAATGCGGTAATAAAATCGTAGAGTGTTTATGATTGCTTGCATACTCTAGTAAATTATTTTGTAATTGTGTTTGTGCTAACTTATTGGCTAAGAAAACTGTAATTGAACTTAAATTTGGAAGTAGGTGTTTATGGTTTTCTATAATATGGTTACTTGAAATGGATAGAATATCTTGGGCATAAGGAACAATGATTGTGTTTATAGCGTTGTGCAAAACTTATTATTAACAAGATATATACTATAACTATTCTTCTAAGTATTGGAGTTTGTGTGTTTTTAACTCCCATTCTTTAGCGTCATCCGGTGCATCTTTCATACTCGTTATGATAGGCCATTTTGCTGACAACCTTTCATTTATTTCAAGAAACTTAGACTGATCATCACTTATATCGTCCTCACATACGATTGCTTCTACGGGGCATTCAGATTCACACATGGCGCAATCAATACATTCTTCAGGGTCGATAACCAGCATATTGGGTCCTTCATGGAAACAATCAACTGGACAGACTTCAACACAGTCAGTGTATTTACATTTTATACAAGGCTCAGTTACAACAAAGGTCATGATATTTTAGTTTCAATTGTGACTATCATTGTTGCTTATTGTAGGTAAATGTTGAGCAGATGAAAATATGTGACTGAAATAGGGTTATTTTCGGATAAGATTCTAACTGTATCGCAGTTTTTTTATATAAAAGAAGTAAAATAGTAAAACTACTTTCCCATTAAAGTGCGATTCAGTTGACATGCATAAAATTTTAGTTACTGGTGGAGCAGGTTTTATTGGTTCACATACTGTGGATATGTTATTGGAAGGTGGCCATGAAGTAGTAGTGCTAGATAATTTTTCTTCGGGTCATAAGCATAACCTGTACCTAGATCATCCGAGGCTAAAGGTTATAGAAGGTGATATCAGGGATGAATCAATAGTTTCCGAAGCAGCAGACAGTGTTACACACTGTCTTCATTTGGCAGCACAAGTTTCAGTAGTGAAATCACTAGAAGATCCTGTAGATTCTGCTTCGCAAAATATTTTGGGTTTTGTCAACATACTCAATGCTGTAAAACTAAATAATATATCAAGAATTGTATTTGCATCTTCAGCTGCCGCATATGGCACACCTATTTCATTGCCACTCGATGAAAAAGCAAAATTAAACCCTGAATCTCCTTATGGACTAGAGAAGCAGATAAATGAGCAATATGTAGATTTATTTAAGAATTTGTATGCAATATCAGCGTGTGGGATGCGTTATTTTAATGTATATGGCCCAAGGCAAGATCCTAAGTCACCTTATGCTGGGGTGATTGCGTTATTCTCTGATGCAATTCGATCTAAACAATCTTTAAATATTAACGGAGACGGGCTACAGACAAGAGATTTCATTTTTGTTAAAGATGTAGCAAGAGCGAATATTGCAGCTTTATTTTCTAGTTACCAAGGGGTAGTAAACGTTGCAACGGGTAAAACAGTAACACTGCTTGAACTAATTGAGGTTTTAGAAAAAATTGCTGGATATAATTGTGAAAAAATATTTAATCCAGCAAGAGAAGGTGATATTAAGCATTCAGCAGCTAATACTGAACAGTTAATTAATGCATTAAATGTCAGAGCAGAATACTCATTAGAAGAAGGTCTTCGAGAACTGATTAGTGAAAAGGCTGAAGTATAATTTAGAGAAGGCTTTTTATTTTATATAATACTTCTAATGATTCTTTTGGACTTAAATCATCGGGTTCGATTTCATTTATAAATTCAATAACAGGGTTAATGCTCTGTTCTTCAAGAGCTAAGCCTAGTTGAGTATCAGATTTTTTATTTTCATTCGTGCTGGCAATTAACTCTAATTGTTTTAGCTTTGATTTTGCACTTGCAATAACAGTTTTTGGAATACCAGCTAATTGCGCCACTTGTAGTCCATAACTTTGATTTGCAGGGCCTTCTTTTACAGCATGTAAGAAAACTATTTTGTCATTATGCTCAATAGCATCAATGTGTACATTATGAATATTTTTAAAATGTTCTGGTAAATTTGTGAGTTCAAAATAATGTGTTGCAAAAAGTGTAAAAGATTGATTAATGGAACTTAAGTGTTCCGCACATGACCAAGCTAGAGAAAGACCATC
This sequence comes from Gammaproteobacteria bacterium, assembly GCA_965223115.1. Lineage (GTDB taxonomy): Bacteria > Pseudomonadota > Gammaproteobacteria > UBA4575 > UBA4575 > CBDCUI01. The sequence goes on along the minus strand of OZ244982.1, from coordinate 1,343,404 downwards.
ATAAGTGCTTGTGCCGCGCCCAATTTCATCCATTAGTACAAGGCTTTCCTTAGAGGCGTTATTAAGGATATTTGCGGCTTCAGTCATTTCAACCATGAAAGTTGAGCGTCCTGAACTTAGATCATCGGATGCACCAATTCTTGTGTATATGGCATCGATGGGGCCCAATATTGCAGCTTCAGCAGGGACGTAACTGCCTGTATAAGCCAGCCAAGTGATTAGTGCAATTTGCCTCATATAGGTCGATTTTCCACCCATATTTGGACCAGTAATTAATAGTATTTTGCGTTGTTCGTCTAAGCTAACATCATTGGAAGTGAATGGTTCTTCTTGCACTTGTTCGATTACAGGGTGTCTGCCTTGTTTAATGTTAAGACAGGTTGTTTCTGTAAAAGTAGGTTTTACATAGTTTAAAGTTACTGCTCGTTCTGCGAGCGTAACTAAAACGTCTAATTGTGCAAGTCCAGTTGCACAATGTTGAATAATGCTCAATTCATTTAGTAAAGACATCAACAATTCATCATATAAGAATTTTTCACGCTTTAATGCTCGTTCTTTGGCACTTAATACTTGATCTTCAAATTCTTTTAGCTCAGGAGTAATAAATCGTTCAGTATTTTTTAATGTTTGCCTGCGTGTGTAATGATCGGGTGCTTTATCTGCCTGACTGCGTGATATTTCAATGTAGTATCCGTGAATACGGTTATACGAAACTTTAAGAGAAGAAATATTTGTCGATGATTTTTCACGATGTTCTAAATCAATGAGAAATTTGCTGGCATTACTGCTTAGTTCTCGTAGTTGGTCAAGTTCTTTATCATAGCCTGTTTTAATTACACCGCCGTCACGTATCAAAGCAGGAGGTTCATCAGTAATTGAATTTGATAAAATTGTTGACAAGTTTTCGTGATCGGACAATAAATTTATACAGTCATTTAATAATTCGCATTTGTATTTTGTTAATTCCTCACATAAAGATGGGATTATGCTAAGAGTTTTACGTAATGCATCTAGATCTCTTGGTTGTGCAGTTTGCAATGAAATACGACTACGGATTCGCTCTATATCACTTATATTTGTAAGTATACTTCGTAGATATTTATACTCATTGATTTGAATAAGTTCTTCTATCGCTTCATGTCTTTTAACTAAAGCTGATTGATTGCGCATAGGTTGGTTTAGCCAAAAGCGTAGGTGTCTCGCACCCATTGCAGAGGCAGTAGTATCGAGAACACCAAAGAGGCTATGTTTTTTGTTGCCATAAGTTGATTTTTCAATTTCTAAGTTGGTACGTGAAACATTATCAATGCGTATAAATTCATTTCTATGATGCACTCGAAGACCATCAATATGTGGCAATGCTGTTTTTTGAGTATCTTTGACATATTGTAGTACTGCGCCTGCAGCAGAAGTTGCTAATGGGTGGTCGGCACAACCATATCCATCAAGGTCTTTAGTATTAAACTGGTTGCATAAATTTTGAGATGCACTTTCGTATTCGAAATGCCATGGCGCTAGATGCTTCAATGTGTATTTTTCATCTATGCAAAGTTGTGAGTCTTCACTTATTAAAATCTCAGCGGGCTGAATATGCTCAATTTCACTGTGAAATTCATCTAGTGAATTACAGGTTTGTATAATGAAACGACCAGAACTTAAGTCGAGATAAGCAAGCCCAATTTTTGTCTCAGTTGGGTAAATTGCCAGTAAATAGTTTTCTTTGCTACGTTGTAGAAGCTCATCTTCAATTATGGTGCCAGGTGTAACTACTCTTGTTACTTTGCGTTGCACAAGGCCTTTACTTGCTGCAGGGTCACTGACCTGGTCGCATATTGCAACAGATTCACCCTGACGTAGTAATTTAGCTAGATAATTTTCTGTTGCATGTACAGGGACTCCTGCCATAGGGATTTCATCGGCACTATTTTTATTGCGGGAAGTAAGCGTTAGATCTAATAATTTTGCTGCACGTTTAGCATCTTCAAAAAATAATTCAAAGAAATCACCCATACGGTAAAACAACAACATATCAGGATATTCAGCCTTGATATTCAAATATTGCTGCATCATGGGGGTGTGTTTTATAGGAGGTCGTGCGATCATGGTGTCAGTCTATCGAATAATAAAAAATTAGACAGCAGGTAAATTTCTAATCACATGCCAAGTTTATTGTCTGTGAATATTGCCGATAGTATCAAGCCACTTATAGACTTGATGACTGATAAAAATATGAAGCTGGCAACAGCTGAATCTTGTACGGGTGGGATGTTGTCGCAGTGGTGTACCTCTGTGGATGGCAGTTCAAGGTGGTTTGAATGTGGATTTGTGACTTATAGTAATGCCTCAAAAATAAAGCTATTAGGAGTACAACTTAAAGTATTAGATGAGTATGGGGCGGTAAGCCAACAGGTTGCGGAACAAATGGCGTTGGGCGTTTTAACCCACAGTGATGCAGACGTATCTGTATCAATAACAGGAATTGCGGGTCCAGGTGGCGGTAGTGAAGCAAAACCTGTAGGCACTGTTTATATCGCAACTGCGGGGTTAAGTCAGAGAGTGGATGCTAGACACTATCTTTTTGAAGGTAATCGGCAAGAAATTCGCCAAAAAACATCATTTGCTGCAATTCAGCATCTAGTTGAGTATTTAAGTTAAACATGAATAAAAAACGATTATTTTTTGCTTTAGTGCCTGATGAAGAGATACGTCGGCAATTAGTTGAAGCCGCTATGACTTTTCCTACAGTGAAAGGTGTGCGGCCAATACCTAAAGATAATCTACATATTACACTATTGTTTTTAGGTGATGTGGAAGAGAATACTCGTAAGTATTTGGAAAAGAAGGTAGTTCAGACCTATGTACAGCCATTTACGATTCGGCTTGATCTGTATGGTTACTTTAAACGGTCACAAACAATCTGGATTGGGTGCTCATCTTATCCTAATGAATTAATTAGGTTGGTTAACCATCTAAAATCTATAGGGGTTCAGTGTGGCACTGATTTTGATGATCGACCACATAAACCGCATGTGACTTTATTTAAAAAAGTGCCAAAAGCAGATTTTCCAACTGCACCTGTTTCTATATCTTGGAAAGTGCGGGAGTTTCATCTACTGGAATCATTACCAGATGGAAACTCAACTAGATATAATAAAATTGGTACTTATCAATTAATAGATGAATAAAACACAATATGTATTATTAATCTCAATAGATTAAATAATATGTGATAATTTTGTATTACAACAATTGCAACAGATAGAGGTGAGCAGTGGACGAGAATCGTAAAAAGGCGCTTGCGGCCGCATTGGGTCAGATTGAGAGACAATTTGGAAAAGGTGCAGTAATGCGTCTTGGAGATTCAAGTGCTGCGCGCGACATTGAGGCAATTTCTACGGGTTCATTAGCCTTGGATGTGGCTTTAGGAATTGGGGGTTTACCAAAAGGGCGTGTAGTTGAAATTTACGGGCCTGAATCTTCCGGTAAAACAACACTAACTCTTCAAGTTATAGCTGAATGTCAAAAGCAAGGTGGTACAGCAGCATTCGTTGATGCAGAGCATGCTTTGGACCCAATTTATGCTGAAAAAATAGGTGTCAATGTTGAAGATTTGCTTGTTTCACAACCTGATACGGGTGAACAAGCGTTGGAGATTACAGACATGCTGGTTCGTTCTGGTGCCGTAGATATAGTTGTTGTTGACTCAGTTGCTGCATTAACTCCAAAAGCAGAAATTGAAGGTGACATGGGTGATTCACATATGGGACTGCAAGCTCGTCTTATGTCCCAAGCGCTGCGTAAGCTTACAGGCAATATCAAGCGTTCCAACACTATGGTGATCTTCATTAATCAAATCCGCATGAAGATAGGAGTGATGTTTGGTAGCCCTGAGACAACTACTGGAGGTAATGCACTCAAGTTTTATGCTTCTGTGCGTTTAGATATTCGCAGAATTGGTGCAATTAAGAAAGGCGATGAAATTCTTGGTAATGAGACACGCGTTAAAGTAGTCAAAAACAAATTGGCACCACCGTTTAAGAAAGCAGACTTTGAAATCTTATATGGTGAAGGTATTTCTAGACTTGGCGAGTTGATTGATATGGGTGTTGAGCAAGGCATAGTTGATAAAGCGGGCGCGTGGTACAGCTATGAGGGTGAGCGTATAGGACAAGGTAAAGAGAATTCACGTAACTATTTAAAAGAGAATCCTGAGATCGCAAACGAAATAGAAACTAAATTACGTGAGCAGCTTTTACCTAGCGCAGATGAACTCAATCAAGAAATAGAAGAACAGCAAGAGGCTGAAACCACTGAAGCCTGAACGTTCTATAAGAAATACGGCTCTTGATATTCTCTCCAGGCGAGAACACACTCGTATCGAGCTGGCCAGAAAGCTTAAAGCAAAAAAATTCACTTCGAGTGAAATAGAAGAGTTGCTTGATTGTCTAGAAAGCGAAGGATTACAAAGTGATGAGCGCTACACTGAAAGCTATGTAAATTCACGAATGCGGCGAGGTTTTGGTCCTTTGCGTATCAAGATGGAGTTACAAGAGAGAGGAGTGCCCACAGATTTGGTGGGCGCATATATAGATTTCCATGACGAGGTTTGGCTGGAAATTGCTCTTAGAGAATATGCGAAGAAATTCAGCCAACACACACCTGTAACGCTAAAAGATCGGGCTAAACAAACACGTTTCTTACAATCTCGAGGTTTCACTGGTGATATAATCCAAAAAACATTAGATACATTTACTCGGCACTAATTTTATAGTGCTGGCTGTTGATGATAAAGGATTGTCAACATAAGGTCATAAGACGAGATTAACATGGAAAATAGTGCAAAAATTCGCAGCGCATTTTTAGACTACTTTAAAGACAATGACCACGAGATTGTCTCGTCTAGCCCACTAGTTCCTGCCAATGATCCTACTTTATTATTTACCAATGCAGGCATGGTGCAGTTCAAAGATGTTTTTTTGGGTAAAGAATCTCTCAACTATTCACGTGCAGCATCCAGTCAGCGCTGTGTACGAGCAGGAGGCAAGCACAATGATTTAGAAAATGTTGGTTATACTGCTCGCCACCATACATTCTTTGAAATGCTTGGTAATTTTAGCTTTGGCGATTATTTTAAAACCGAGGCAATCCACTATGCATGGGACTTTCTTACGAAAGTAGTACAGCTTCCTAAGGAACGTCTTTGGGTTACTGTTTTTGAAGAAGATGATGACGCTGCAGATATCTGGTTGAAAGAAATTAGAGTCAGCCCCAAGCAGTTTGCACGTATTGGTGCCAAAGATAATTTTTGGGCAATGGGCGACACCGGTCCATGTGGGCCGTGTACAGAGATCTTTTATGATCATGGTGAAAAAATTAAAGGTGGGCCGCCGGGCACGGCAGAACAAGATGGAGATCGCTACGTAGAAGTATGGAATTTGGTTTTTATGCAATACGAACGCGATAAACAGGGAAAATTATCGGAGTTACCCAAGCCGTCTGTTGATACTGGGATGGGCTTAGAGCGTTTAACGGCAATTATGCAAGGTGTTACAAATAATTATGATACCGATTTATTTTCTGAAATTATTAAAACTACAGCGGATTTTGCCAAAGTTAGTGATTTGTCTTTACCTTCTTTACGTGTGATTGCAGATCATATTCGCTCTTGTAGTTTTATGATTGTAGATGGAGTCGTGCCCTCGAATGAAGGCAGAGGTTACGTATTACGTCGGATTATACGTAGGGCAGCACGTCACGGTAACAAAATAGGTATTACTGATCCTTTCTTTTTTAAATTAGTTGATCCTCTCACTAATATAATGGGCAAGGCATATTCAGAATTGGCTGATGCACAGCAGCGTGTAAAGGAAGTTTTAGAAAAGGAAGAACAACGTTTTAGTGAAACGCTTCATCAAGGTATGCGAATCTTACAGGATGATATTGAGAAGTTAACAGGTGATACGATTTCAGGTGAAATCGTTTTTAAATTATATGACACGTATGGGTTTCCTGCAGATCTTACCGCAGATATTGCACGCGAGCAGAATCTTAAAATAGATGAAATTGGGTTTGAAAAACACATGGAAGCGCAGCGTGAACGCGGGCGTCAAGCAAGTCGTTTTGACGTTGAATATGATGCTTCACTTGCAGTGCAAACAAGTTCTATATTTACAGGTTATAAGCACATTCAAGATGAGGCAGTTATACAAGAAATATTTGTTGATAATAAAAGTGTAAATGTAATTAAAGAAAATGAACAAGGGATCATTATTTTAGATCAAACTCCTTTTTATGCTGAATCGGGTGGACAAGTCGGTGATCAAGGTTGCATAAAAACTCAACAAGCAGTGTTTATAGTGAGAGATACACAAAAACAAGGAGATGCCCATGCACATATTGGTGCGGTAAGCTCTGGATCTTTATCAGTCGGAGATCAAGTAACAGCAGTTGCAGATGCAATAAGAAGGCAAGCTACAGTATTGAACCATTCTGCAACACATTTGATGCATGCTGCACTAAGACAAGTACTGGGTAAACATGTACAACAAAAGGGTTCGTTAGTTGCACCTGATCGTTTGCGGTTTGACTTTTCGCATGATGCGCCAGTAACGGAAGAAGAATTACAAACTATTGAAACTATTGTGAATGATCAAATTCGTCTAAATACCCAAGCCACTGCAAAAATTATGGCAAAGGATGAGGCGCTAGCTGCAGGTGCGATGGCATTGTTTGGTGAGAAATATGGTGATGATGTGCGCGTGCTTTCTATTGGAGATTTTTCCGTAGAGTTATGTGGCGGTACTCATGTACATCGAGTAGGCGACATCGGAATATTTAAAATCATTTCAGAATCCGGTATAGCTTCTGGAATACGTCGTATTGAGGCAGTTACAGGCAAAGGGGCATTGGACTGGATCAATGAAAATGAAAACCAGTTAAACGATATTGCACAAATAATTAAGGCGTCAAAAAATGAGGCTAAAGATAAAGTTTCACAAATTGTAGAAAGAAATCGCGAGCTTGAAAAAGAACTTAGCCAGCTTAAATCTAAGTTAGCAACTCAAGCTGGTAGTGATTTGTTAAAAGATGCGATAGAAATAGAAGGTCTAAAAGTAGTTGCACATAAAATTGAAGGAGCAGACCCTAAATCTTTACGTGACACGTTAGATCAATTAAAAAATAAATTGGGTAGTGCTGCCATAGTGCTAGGCACCTCTAGTGGCACAAAGGTAAATTTAATAGCCGGGGTTACCAAAGATCAAGTGAATAGAATAAAGGCAGGTGATCTCGTTAATGCTGTAGCTGTTCAAGTAGGCGGCAAAGGTGGCGGTCGCCCAGATATGGCGCAAGCTGGTGGTAATAACCCGGATGCCTTAGATGCGGCTTTGCGATCAGTGCCGGACTGGGTGCGGGCAAATTTACAGTAGTTACCATATTGTAGCTAGTGTTGAGTGTGTTAACGTATCGTGAACCTATCCTTTAGAGAAGAAACCATTTTCATGGATCGACGATTTATATGGCATTAATTGTACAAAAATATGGAGGTACTTCAGTAGGCACTGTTGAGAAAATCGAAAATGTTGCTCAAAAAGTAATTAAGTTTAGACAGCAAGGCCATCAAGTAGTGGTTGTCGTTTCGGCTATGAGTGGCGAAACAAATAGATTAATTTCATTAGCAGAGCAAATACAAGGAGGTACACCCTATGGGCGCGAACTAGATGTTCTTGTTTCTACCGGTGAGCAAGTGACCATTGCCTTGCTTGCAATGGCATTGCAAAAACGCGGTTGTGCTGCAGTTTCGGCTACTGGATTGCAACTGGATATCCGTACTGACGACAAATTTAATAAAGCACGTATTCAAAGCATTGATTCTGTTCGTTTAAAGAAATTACTAGATGATGGTAATGTTGTGGTTGTGGCAGGTTTTCAGGGTGTCGATGATGAAGGCAATATCACTACATTAGGCCGAGGAGGATCAGATACCACTGCAGTAGCTTTGGCAGCGGCGGTCAAGGCGGATGAATGTCAAATATATACGGATGTAGATGGCGTTTATACAACAGATCCCAGAGTAGAGCCCAATGCTCGGCGTTTAAATCGTATAACCTTTGAAGAGATGCTAGAAATGGCGAGTTTGGGTTCAAAAGTATTACAAATTCGTGCGGTTGAGTTTGCAGGCAAGTATGATGTACCACTTAGGGTACTCTCTACCTTTGAAGAGGGGCCTGGAACTCTGATAACTATTGAGGAAGACGACATGGAAGATCCGCTCATCTCAGGTATAGCTTTTAATCGGGATGAAGCCCAGTTAACCATTAAAGGCGTCCCAGATCAGCCTGGGGTCGCGGCTCACATTTTGGGTCCAATTTCGGCTGAAAATATAGAAGTGGACATGATTGTGCAAAATGTAGGCTCTGATGAAACCACAGATTTCACCTTTACAGTGCATAGAAATGACTATAATAAAGCACTAAAAGTACTTGAAAATACTACTAAAAAGCTTGGTGGAGGTGAGGTTGGAGGCGATTCTCAAATTGTGAAATTATCATTAGTTGGAGTAGGAATGAGGTCTCATGCGGGAATTGCGAGTAGAATGTTTACTGCGCTGGCAAATGAGAAGATTAATATTAGAATGATCTCGACGTCTGAAATTAAGATTTCGGTAGTGATCGACGAGAAATATTTGGAACTTGGTGTAAGGACGTTACATGAAGCGTTTGAATTAAATCAATCACAAGAGGTAAATACTGGATAGGCCGCCGCAATAGTATAAATAATAACAAAACAGCTTTGGAATGGAGAGAAACCGCAGGTGCACATTAACTAAATAAGTGATGTGTGTGTTGGTTAAACATAAAACAATAAAAAACGGACTACTAGGAGATACGGGAATGCTGATTTTGACGAGGAGAGTCGGCGAAACGCTGATGATAGGAGATGATGTCACTGTTACTGTGTTAGGAGTGAAAGGTAATCAAGTGCGCATAGGTGTAAATGCACCAAGAGATGTCGCGGTGCATCGTGAAGAAATTTATGAACGCATTAAACGTGAGAAAACCCAAGCATCTGAATCCACTGGCTGATAAAGATACATCCCAGCTGAAAGGTTGTTAGATTTTAGATCTGATAGTCGTTATATATATAACTAAATATCATGCTTTAATAGATATTTTTTAGAAGATCATTTTGAAGCTTTTTTAGAATGCTTTGTAATTAGATCATTAAACCATAGATATCCTGCAAAAAATAAAACAATAGAGCCAATAAGTAGTAATATCCAGCCAATAAATTGGATCTGGAATGGCAAAAAGAAAAAGCCTATACCGGCTATATTTAAGATTAGTCCAAGCAAAAAGACGTGCAAAGAAGTCATGTCGATGTCCACAAGAGCTTGATTGAATGGATTTAAGGTGGCGGAGAGGGTGGGATTCGAACCCACGGTCCAAGGATAACTCAGACAACTCCTTAGCAGGGAGCCCCAATCGACCACTCTGGCACCTCTCCGTTGGAACAAGAGTATATCGAATACTTAGAATTATATGTAATTTGAATCGATTAATTCGCTATAATCGCCGCTTTTCACATTTGCGCCCGTAGCTCAGTTGGATAGAGTACCTGGCTACGAACCAGGGGGTCGGGAGTTCGAATCTCTCCGGGCGCGCCAGTATTAAGACCTATCGTTGAGTCTTTTTTATATTGCTGAATCGTGTAGGTTTCACATCGAGAATGGTTTTAAAAAGAGTTAGACTAAGTTTCCGCTGTTGATTATGGCGATCACAACGAGTAATTGTCCACAGCGAGTATACGGAGTGGTTTTTTTATTTCTTTAAGAATGTTTTCAATAAGTAAAAGTAAGTTGGTTAATTGTATAAATTACTTAAAATTCAATTATCTTGCTTTAACTATACTCACAAGTATGATTAGCTTAAATATGTTGTGGTTAGTTAAATATGGCAGTTTAATTGTAGTTGGTGTCACATGTTAATAAAGATTAGAAAAAATTCTGATCTTAAGGATTGTAATGTAACAGATTCTGAGATTTATCAACAACGACGCAGATTTATCCATTCATCATTTAATTTTCTAGTTTATGGCACTCTTATTAATTATGGGCTGGTGTTAAATCTTTCGCATGCTTCTTTTGATTTTTCTGATGTAAAGAAGAGCAATTATTCAACCCGTGAATCTTTAACTGCCTACGATTCGATTACCTCATATAATAATTTTTATGAGCTTGGTTCTGGAAAAAAAGATCCAAAGCTGAATGCGCATCTACTGCAAACTGAGCCATGGACCATTAGTGTAGAAGGTGAGTGTAATAAACCTGGTACGTATAATTTAGAAGACATTATAAAGGCTTCACTGTTGGAAGAGCGGATTTACAGGCTACGTTGTGTAGAAGCTTGGTCTATGGTGATTCCATGGGTAGGTATAGAGCTTGGTAAGGTAATTAAACAATTCAAGCCAACATCTAAAGCAAAATTTGTGGAGTTCGAGAGTATTTATGACCCTGATAACTTACCAGGTCAAAAACGCAAAGTGTTAAGCTGGCCTTATACTGAAGGTCTGCGCATGGACGAGGCGATGCATCCCTTGACGATATTATCCGTTGGTTTGTATGGTAAAGAGTTACTTAATCAAAATGGCGCGCCACTAAGGCTAGTTGTGCCATGGAAATATGGATTTAAAAGTATTAAATCCATTGTGAAAATTCGTTTTACTACCACACAACCAGCAAGTGCCTGGAATGTTGCCGCCCCTCATGAATATGGTTTTTATTCTAATGTAAATTCTGATGTAGACCATCCTCGATGGAGTCAGAAAAAAGAAAGAAGGATAGGCACATTCCTTAAACGTCAAACACAGCCATTTAATGGTTATGCAGAAGAGGTTGCATACCTATATAAAGGGATGGATCTGAAAAAGAACTTCTAAAATTTTTGCTTATCTGGAAAATTTATATAATTTTCAATCAAATGAGTAATAAACAACCTTACTCTTAGTCGGTTGAATATCTTTTGTACATAAGGGTATGCTCAAATTTACTTAAAGTCTTAATGGCTTTTACGTGAAATATTAATAAAAACAATGATTAAGGGACAGATCCCTAAAGCAAAATGTTTGGACGATTTTTCAAAATTGACGAGTCTGCGTTTTCCATAGCGCCAAATCCGAAATATTTATATTTAAGCAAGCAGCACGAAGAGGCTTTAGCGCACTTGGTTTATGGCATAACGCGTAAAGGTGGATTCGTATTATTGACTGGAGAAATTGGGACAGGGAAGACCACAATTTGCCGGTGTATATTTGAACAGCTTCCTGAAAACACGGATATAGCGTTTGTAATTAATCCAAAATTTTCACCGTTAGAATTATTAGCATCAATTTGTGATGAATTACATATCAGTTATTCGACATTTCATCCAAATGTCAAAGACTATGTAAAGAAGCTGTTTGATTATTTAGTAGACGCTCATGCAGAGGGTAGAAATACAGTATTGGTTATCGATGAAGCGCAAAATTTGAGTGTTGACGCTCTAGAGCATATACGTGCATTAACTAATATTGAAACAAATGAACAAAAACTTCTGCAGATTATTTTGATAGGTCAGCCAGAGTTAAGAAATACTTTAGCAAAACCCGAGCTTGAACAAGTTAATCAGCGTATAACAGCACGGTTTCATATCGGTCCATTGAATAAGCAGGAAACGAGTCAATACATCAATCATCGTTTATCTGTGGCTGGTGCTACACAACCAATTTTTTCATCTTCTAATATAAAACAGATACATCGTCTAGCCAAAGGTATACCAAGATTAATAAATATATTATGTGATCGTGTGTTATTAGGTGCTTATACATTAAGACAACGCAAAATCAGCTCAGCTATTATTAAGCAATCTGCAGCAGAAGTGTTTGATTATGTGGATCAGAACAATAATTTATTACCCAAATCAATTGCAGCAAGTGTAATTGCCATGTTGGTTTCAGGTGCCGTAGTGTTTGCATATCAAACTACTAGATCTGAGTTGTTGGAAGAACCTGTTTTACATAAAGAGATTAGCATTACTAGCTCTTCATCTGATGTAAAAACAAACATAGAAGAAAGTAAAATTATTGCAAAAGCATCGTTTGAAGACGTAAATAGTTTAGAAGATGATGAATATTTGGGTGAGACAGTTAACAAAGAATTAATTAGCATTGAAAAAGCAGGTCAACAAAGTGAGGTTGCTTCAGACTTAAATATGTCGATAGCCACTCAGAAACCACTTTCTCAACCTTCTAGTCGTGTCCAGGCATTTCGTGATTTGTTTCGATTGTGGGGAGTTGATTACACAGCATTCGAAAAAAATCCTTGTCAAGTTGCTTTGGATTATCAGTTGAACTGTTATCAAAACAAAGGTGACGTTGCTGATTTAATAAAGCTAAATCGTCCTGCAATATTAAAAAGTCATACCAATCATTTTAATCCTAGCTTTATTGTTCTCGTGGCTGTTGAAGAAGGCCAAGTGATTGTGAGCGATAAAGGTAATTTTCATTTAGTTTCTATTGGTGAAATTGAAGAAAATTGGAGTGGTGAATTTGAAATACTTTGGCAGCCTTTATACCCAAATGTACACCACATTGTACCTGGTCAGAAAAGTGATGCTGTTACAGCATTAGAGAAGAGGCTGGCCAACTTAGTTGGACGTAGTCCAGTTACACCTGACCCATTTATTTATTACTCTGAACTTGTTGATGAAGTAAAAGAATTTCAATTAACACAAAATATAATTTCTGATGGTATTGTTGGCCCTGTTACACAAATACATATTAATAGCGCAGAACAAATAGATGTACCTTATTTAACAAAATAATAATATTTAAATTATGTCATTTATACTCGAATCGATTAAGCAGGCTGAAAGAGAGCGTAAACTTGGTCAAGTACCTTCTATATCAGTTGAATATACGACGCCTCAGACAGATTTTATCGAAGACAAAGATTGGCTAAAGTGGTTTGGGGTAGGAGTTGGAATATTTCTCGGTGTATTAATTACTTGGTATGGTACCAGGATGATTGTGAGTAATAATTTTCTTGAAGCTACTAATATTACTAATACTGCGAATATTGAGCAGCATGCTGAAAATATCGTTTTACAAGAAGAGATTGTGTCTGTAGTAAGTGATGAATATGGGGAAGAAATTGAAACAAATAGCACAGCATTGGCAGAGAGCCGAAAGAGTGTAAAGGATACTACAATACAAAATATACGTAATTCACAGTTAAAATCAATTCAACTAATCAAACCTCAGCAACAAGAAATCCCTGTGCAAATTATTGATAAACGAACCAAAGCTATACCTGAAAAAACAAAGATAGCAGAAGTGAATAGTCAAACACTTGTTGCATCAAACAGTGAATCAAATTTGATAAGTAATCAGCCTGAGTCTAGACGGTCTAAACTTTATTCTATGTATTCTACTTTATCTACAGCAGCTAAAGATCTTGAATTGGATAAGCAGGAAACAACTAAAAATGTTCATTTTGACAAGGAAATAAATCCCCAAAGTGAGCCTATGGAAGGCCCTCATGAGTTCGCAAATAAAAGCAATTTGAGACCTGAATATTTAACAATAAATGCGGTGAATACCGGGGTGTCTGAATTTGGTGAGTTGCCATACGATATACAAGAAAAGGTGCCAGATTTGAATATTTCTGTACATCTGTTTAATCAGCAACCTGCATTACGCAAGGTACGCATCAATGGAAGAATGTATACAGAAGGAGCCAATCTGCAAAATGATTTAGCTTTAGTTGAGATTACACGATACGGAGTAATATTTGATTATCGTGGGCATCTATTTCGATTAAATGTCCGTTAAACTTGCATCTTTATTGTTATTTAATCGCTTTTTTATATTCAATATCAGTAGGTTACGATACTTTTTGCTATTTTATTTTAGCATTTTTAATTTTTCTTCATCGGGACTATGATTCTATAGTCGAGATTACATAATAAGCTTGAAATATCAGGCAATTACCGTGGAAAGTGGATGAGGCTGGACTCCCATAACAACTATGTCGAATATTGCTCCTACATTATCTAGTGAAGACATTGCTGATTATTTACAACGCAGTGCAAAACTGCGTGAATCAGATTTGTCCAAGATAAAACGTATGCAGGAAGAAACTCCAGAAGTTTCTTTTGTCACTATGCTGAATAGATTAGGTGTAGTGAGTGATAAAGACATTGCTAATGCATTGGGTGATTTGTTAGAGCTTCCAGTTGTAGACCGTGATGCATATCCACATGATGCGGTACTAGATGGCGCTATATCGTTTCGATTTTTAAAAGAAAGTGTATCGATTCCTCTAGAACAGCAAGAAAATAAAGTGATCTTGGCTATGGCTGATCCATTAGATCAGCCTGTTATCGACGCAGTTCAAATTGCTACTGGTAAAACAGTTGAAGTACATGTTGGTACACTTTCAGATATTGAATACGCGGTTGATCAAATTTCGGGACAAGATTCATCAAAAATGAATCAGATTGTCGATGCAGCTAATGTTGAAGAAATATCTGATGATGAGCTTGATCACTTAAAAGACTTGGCTAGCGAAGCACCTGTCATTCGCCTTGTGAATTTAATTATTCAACGGGCTGCAGAGCAAGGCGCATCGGATATTCATATTGAGCCATTTGAAGGAAATTTAAAAGTTCGATACAGAATAGATGGTGTTTTACAAGAGGTTGAATCACCACCTAAGCAGTTCGCAGCGGCAGTGATTTCCAGAATAAAAATCATGGCTAAATTGAACATAGCAGAAAGACGTTTACCACAAGACGGAAGAATACGTAGCCGCATACAAGGTAGTGATTTTGATATGCGTGTTTCGACTGTGCCAACCATGCATGGTGAAAGCGTAGTGCTTAGACTGCTTAACCAAGAGTCTGTGGTACTTGATTTTGAGGCATTGGGTTTTCAACAAGAAACTCATCAAAAGTTTTTAGAGTGCTTGCGTTTACCTCATGGGATGATTTTGCTAACGGGGCCTACGGGTAGCGGTAAAACTACAACTTTATATACAGCACTGAGTTTGTTAAACGAGCCGCATAGAAAAATTATTACCGTTGAAGATCCAGTTGAATATCAGTTAGAAGGAATTAACCAAATACAAGCTAAGCCTAATATAGGTTTAACATTTGCAAATGCATTGCGATCTATTGTTCGTCAAGATCCTGATGTAATCATGGTAGGTGAAATGCGAGATTTGGAAACTGCTGAAATTTGTGTACAGTCAGCGTTAACTGGACATCTTGTTATGTCCACATTGCACACTAATGATTCTACTAGCAGTGTTACAAGACTTATGGAAATGGGAGTTGAAGATTATTTGTTAACTTCCACACTTAATGCCGTCGTTGCACAGAGATTGATACGGATACTATGTAGCGAATGTAAGATAAAAACAGAATTTACAAGTAATTTAAAAGAAGAACTAAACTGCGGGGTTGAAATAAACCACATTTACACGCCTCAAGGTTGTGAAAACTGCCACTTTACAGGTTATGTTGGAAGAACATGTATTTTAGAACTGCTGGTTGTTACTGACCGAATAAGAAAACTTATTTTAGACCACGCTGATGCCACAATACTTCAGAGTGCGGCTATAGAGGAAGGGATGAAAACAATTTATCAAGATGGTCTGCATAAAGTTGCACAAGGTATTACTTCAATTGAAGAAGTGTTACGTGTTACACAAGATTCGTAAGGATATGCTATGCCGGTTTATGAATACAAAGCAACGTCTATGGATGGAAAGATATTTGAAGGGCAACGAGAAGAGTCAGATCAATCCGCCGTAATCAATTGGTTACAGTCATCAGGTTATATACCGATTTATGCAAAAGAAGCTAAATCAGCTTCAAAATATAAGTGGAAAAATTATCTAGCCATTTCAAAAAAATCTTTATCTGCTGCTCAATTGTTGGAATTTACAGAACAATTATCAACTTTGGTAAAAGCAAAACTACCAGTTGATTATGCGCTACGTATTTTTAAAGACCTATCAGAACATAAAAATGTTCGAGAGATATCTGAAGCACTGCTAAATGATGTAGAGGCTGGTAGTGATTTATCTACTGCCTTAGAGAAACAAAAGGATACTTTTACACCTTATTACATAAATATGGTGCGTGCTTCTGAAGCAAGCGGGAATTTGGAAATAGGTCTTTCGCGTATGTACCAGCATTTGGAAAGTGCAAAAACTATACGTGATAAATTGATTTCCTCATTAATTTATCCATTGATATTAATTATTGTGTCACTGCTTTCTCTTGCGGTGATCATGACATTTGTAGTACCTAAAATTACAGAGTTGTTTACAGGAAGTGAAGAATTATTGCCTGTCTCAACAAAAATTGTAATTGCAACTTCTAACTTTGTAAGCAACTACTGGTGGTTATTGGTTTTATTATTTGTTGGAATAATTATTTTGGTTAGGTATTTGTTTCGTAGTGAAAGATATCGACCATTTTGGGATGCAAAGTTGGTTAAATTGCCTTTTTTTGGCGATTTAATAGTCAAGCATGAGACGGCTAAATTCACCAGTAGTTTAGGTAGCCTATTATCAAATGGTGTACCTGTTTTGGCTGCTTTACCAATTGCAAAAGCAAATCTTACGAACAGTTTGTTTTTGCATAATGTCAGTAGTGCAATGGAACAGTTCAAAGAGGGTAAAAGTCTTTTTCATACACTTAGTGTTGTTAAATTATTCCCATCTCTAGCTTTACAAATGATAAAAGTAGGAGAAGAGACTGGGGAGTTAGATAATATGCTGACTAGAGTGTCGGAAATATATGAAAAAGAAACTTCAAATGCGATGCAAAGATTAGTTAATTTATTTGAGCCTATAGTTATCATATTACTAGGCATTGTTATTGGTGGGATCATTGTGTCTATATTGTTAGGAATGGTAAGCATAAATGATTTGGCTGTGTAAAAATAAAGGAAATTAAAATATTGATATGAAAAAAAATATAAATGCTAATTTAAAGAAAGGTTTTACATTGATCGAGTTGCTAGTTGTGGTTGCAATATTAGCATTGTTGGCAGGTATTGTTGGCCCACAAGTGATGAAGCGATTAGGCGATTCAAAAACTAAAGCTGCAAAAATCCAAATTGAAGAGCTGGCAGCAGCATTAGAGATGTATAAGATCGATACTAATAAGTATCCTACTTCAGAGCAGTCGTTGCAGGCTTTAGTGTCAGAACCTGCTGGTGTTGAAGGATGGAATGGCCCTTATCTTAGAAAGAATTTTGTTCCTAAAGATCCATGGAAGAAAGATTTCTACTATCGTTATCCAGGTAGAAATGCTGAATATGAAATTTATAGCTTTGGTGCAGATGGTTCAGAAGGTGGTGAAAAAGAAAATCAAGATATATATAGCTGGAACTGAGCTAAGTAAATGCCATGCGTGGAGCAGATTACAAAATACAGTTTAACAGGGGGTATGTTAATGGGTTTACCTTGATGGAGCTGTTAATAACTTTGGTGATTGCTGCACTCATCACCGGAATTTCAGCAACAGCATACAGTCGCTTATCATCTAATGCTGCAATAAAGGCGACTTCTCAAGATCTACTGGTTTCTCTGCGTCATGCAAAAAGTTTAGCAATTGCTAACAAAAGGGAAGTCATTTTTATAATAGATTTAAATAAACGTTTATATGGTTTAGTTGGCGATAAAAGACTGCGCTCGTTAGATTCAACGTTAGATATACAATTATTTTCTGCCCGATTTCACAGTGGTGATCAAGCTGTATCACAAATTCGATTTGCTCCTGATGGAAGTTCATCAGGTGGGGAAATTAAAATTTCTAATGGCAAAAAGATTTATAGAATAGTAATTGAGTGGCTGACTGGTAAAGTGGAGTTGAAGCATGGCTAATAATATGGGAAATAAAACAAGTGGGTTTACACTACTAGAAACATTGGTCGCTTTATCGGTTTTGGCAATTTCTCTGGGCATAGTTTATCAAGTATTTTCATCATCACTGCGTAGTTCAGAGTTGGCTAACGACTATGCACGAGCTAGCATGTATGCAGATTCTCATATTGCTGAAATTAATGAAAAAGTAAGTCAGCTAATTGGCCAAACCGTAGGATCTTATGATAGTCGCTATAAGTGGCGTTTAAATATACAAGCTCAAGAAGATGAAATAGGCCGAATAAATTTAAACAGTATTAAGAGTTATAGAGTGGAATTAGATGTATATTGGGATGGAAACTACGGAACACGATCTATTCGTACAACGACATTTAGGTTAGGTGGTGTGTAGCACAATGAATAATAAAAAGCATCAACTTGGCTTAACATTAATTGAACTATTGATTTCTTTAGTCATTATTTCAATTGTAGTGACTCTTTGTGCAAATGGGTTTAGTTTTGGAAGTCGTGTTTGGGCAAAAGTAGATACTCAACAAGGCAATTTAGATGAAATAGCTAGTGCACAACGTTTTATTAGAAAGGCTTTAAATGAAGCAGTGTATTATGTAATTGATGACTCAGATACAAGAAACAATTATTTTAATGGCGAAAAAAATCGGATGATATTTTTAGCACCATCACCCCAATATGGCTTGGACGATTATTTATATATTTATGAGATATATAAGCAAAAAAGAGGTAATAGTTTTAATTTAAGCCTTAAATATTTACCGGCAAGCACATATTTTTCTGGTGCTGCTTCAACGACTAATAAAAATGTTGAATTATTGCGTGATGTGCAAAACTTAACATTTCAATATTACGGTATAAATAGAAAAACAGGTAAGTTAGCTTGGTATGACACTTGGCTTGAGCAAGACACGCTGCCATTGAAAATATCAATCGCAGCAGAGTTATCAAATGATAAGTATGAATGGCCTATTTTAATTGCAGATACAAAATTTGGTACCTATATATTGCAATGAAACTAAAACAAGAAATACTGTCAAAAGGCTTTGCTTTAATAACTGTTTTATGGATTACAGCTTTTTTAGCAGTTATAGCAAGTGCAGTGTCTTATCAATCTAGAGGTAGTATAAAACTAGCAGGCAATGTTGTTTCTAGTTTGCAAACAAGGCATGCAGCTGAAGGTGCGCTATTACTTACCATTGAAAAGATAATTAAGGATGGTAGTGCGCAAGGGCAGTTGTTGCCAAATAATGAGTATATATATGAGTTGGGAGAAGTAAACATAGTGGTTAGGGTTGCCGATGAGTCTGGTAAAGTTGATATCAATTTGGCGCCAGTAGATTTATTGAATTCTTTATTTATTAATTTGGGTATAAGTCCTGAATTGAGCTTATCTGTTGCAAATAGAATTGTAGATTGGCGCGATGAAGATAGTCTCAAGAGGCTTAATGGCGCTGAAGATGAAGATTACTATTCGCATAACTTGGATTATCAAGCTAAGGATGATGAATTCGATAGTATCGAAGAGGTTTCATTAGTTTTGGGTATTAATCAGCAACTGTACAATAAAATCAAGCCGTATCTCACTGTGTATGCTCAAGATTTAGGGGTGAATATTTTGCTAGCACCACAAGTTGTTAAAAATGCTGTGCAAGATATACATTCGGGAGGTTCTGCTCAACAAGACTTAGCTGACTATGTTACTTCTACAGGAGGACTTATTTATACACTGCATGCAAAGGCACGTGCATTAAATGGAATTACTACAAACATAACAACAATTGTTCGTTTGCAAAGAGGTAACCAATTCGAGCCATTTACAGTACTTGGTTGGAAGCAAGAATAGCTTGCTTAACAAGATAGTAACTAGAATAGATGGACGTTCTGTTTATTACATAAGGAACTAGTATTATTTCTACTTCACTTATACAAGAAGTTAAGCGTTTTTTTGCTTGGTGGGGAGCAGAACTTGCATTGCTGTTTCCATGGTTAAATATGGATAAGCATGATAAGGCCAAACACTCTGCAATTATAACGGTATATAAAAACTCATTTCAGATAGCGAAAGATAACAATGAAATAATTTATGAGCGCAATTCTATGTTATCTAGAGATGATATTTCTGAGATTAATGAAAAATTAAAAGAATTGACTTCATCATCAGAAAAAATTTCAATTCATCTTAAACTTGATAGTAATTTAACTTTAGCTAGAAATATTTCTTTGCCTTCTAATACTGAAGAAAACTTATATGAAGTAATTCAGTATGAGATGGATCGTTATACGCCGTTTCCGGCTAGTGAAATTTATTTTGATTATAAATTATTAGAAAGGCTGGATGCAAAGGGCTTGATACGAGTTCTCTTAGTTGTTGTAAAAAGAGAATCTCTTGAGGTAATAAAAGAAATAGTTGAAAGTAATGATAACTTTTTACTTAGCAATGTAGACATTGTCAATAGTGATAATCCAAAGAAATCGGTTAATGATGTCAAGTTTTTAAGCCCGTTTATAGGTAAAGATAAATCAAGAAAATCTTTTACTAAAAAACTAGTGGTTATAGCTGCTGGATTACTGTTACTTGCAAGTATTACACCATTGATACTGAACTATATTCATATTTACCAGTTATCTAAAGAATTAGAACAGCTACAGCCAACAGTTCAAAAGGTTAAAAAACTTCAAAATGACTACCAAAAAGTTCTTGATCATGTTGAATACTTGGTAAAAATTAAAGAAAAGAATCCAAGTATAATAGAGTTGATTAATACATTAACTAAGGTTCTTCCTGATCATACGCATATACAGCGCTTAACATTAGAAGGGGGGTTGTTATCCTTGCAAGGTTTGTCAGCATCAACATCAGACCTGATACCAATAATAGATGAAATAGGTCTGTTTGAAGATATAAGATTTGCTGCACCTGTTACTCAGAACAGATCTGACAATTCTGAGCGATTTACTATCACTGCTAAACTAAGTACTTATAAAGTTAATTGATATGTTAACAGATAAGAACAAATACTTAGCAATTTTGTTGTTATTGCTTGCAGCAATATTATTATTTATGTTGGTCGTTTTCCCTATTTATGCAAACTACAAAGCCACTTCAGAACAAATAGCTTCACTTCAGCATCGATTAACTCAATACAAGAAGATCTCCACAAAAACCAGAGGGTTGTCAAATAAATTATTTGAGCTTGAGGCTTTTAGTGAAGATCAAGATTACTATTTTCCTGGTAACAAAGCTGCTTTAGTTTCTGCAGAATTACAGGGTATTATTAAGGAAATATTAAATAGGCAGAATGCGAATATAATTAGTACACAGCCAGTAGCAAGTGGTAATCTAGATAATCGTCAAGTAAAGGTGGCCGTACATTGTCGTGCAGATATTATTAGTTTACGTAAATTGCTTTATGAAATAGAGACACATATACCAATTCTAATAATAGATAAATTTAATATTGGTAGAGGGTTTCGTGCTTCTTTTAGAGATCAATCAACGGATAGAGCAAATGAAGCTTTGGATATTCGATTCGATGTATCGGGATACATGACTGCAGAAATTGAAGAATAAATAATGAAATCAATATTAAGTACAATATGTGTAATATTACTTGGTTTAATTACCTACCAAGTTATGTCCTATCCAAATGATTTAGAGGAAGCAGATGGTATTGAAAATGACAATAAAGCACATGGACCGCAAGATTTAAGGTTTGATTTGCCTGAATTGGGCTTACTAAAAGATATCAGTCAGTATTCTGAAATAATAAAGAGACCACTGTTTACAAAAAATAGACTACCAGCGAAAAAAACACACAGTCTAAATGCTGTGAAAAATAATGATATAGAAGGACTTATACTTATTGGCGTGGTTAAAAGCACAGATGTGCAGATAGGAATTGTTTCAGATACAAAAGAAGAAAAAATTGAAAGATTAAAAATAGGACATGTGTATAAAGGCTGGAAAATATCAGAGATTGCTAAAGACTATATTGTTTTTCAGGATAAGGATTCTGAATATAAATTGTTTCTTACTCCAATAGAGTCGGTTGATAATAAAAGGCGCGGTTCAGTTTGGAGTAAGGAAAAGAAAAATACTAATGATTATAAAAGGCCTACTTATAAGGGTTGGGGCAGACCCGAAACCCAGGAAAGTATTGTTAATAAGAAAAAAAATACAGGTAGTATTTATAAATATAAGAAAACTGAAAATGTAAAAAATTCAACATCAAGTTCTGTTCGAAAGTTACCTATAAATAATGATGTAGAAGAAAAGAGCGCGGATTATTATGAGGCTTTAGATGATGATTCTGATGATTTAGAGTATATAGACAATGAAGATTATTCTGAGGAGCTTACTGCTGATGATTTTTATGCTGATGATGAAGATATCAGTGAGGAAGAATTAAAGGTCTTAAAGGCGCTTGGCGTAGAAATCTTTGATGATTAAATTCAAAGCAGAATTGTCTTTGTTTGTATAAGGTTATACGTTCGCTTAAGATCTAATAATACGGTAACTGACTGAATCTGATGTTATATAGTAGTTATTTAACCTTACTAAATTTGTACTTAATCTAATCCTTAACTTTCCTTAATAATTTGCATTGACTCAACACGTTGTGACGCGTAACGTTTGGGTAATAAACATAATTAAATCATCATCTTCGGCCCAGACCCTGCCCCAAATAATGAAGATGTAACATCATTTAAGCATGATAATAGTGTGTGAATGGATGTGATATGTACTGGAGAAACCAGCACATAATTGGATTGCACCAAACATTTATTTAATGTCATGCGGATAAAATTAAGCGCAAGAAATTGTGTGTAAATTAAAAGCAGTAGTCAGTTGGGCCTTTATGAGAGGAAAAATCAAAAATATATTCAAGAAAACAATGCATGCATGCATTGCAGTGCAG
Source organism: Gammaproteobacteria bacterium (assembly GCA_965223115.1). Classification (GTDB taxonomy): domain Bacteria; phylum Pseudomonadota; class Gammaproteobacteria; order UBA4575; family UBA4575; genus CBDCUI01. Next base: position 1,320,538 of record OZ244982.1, on the reverse strand, counting down.
TTATGTTTTTTAGTTGGATGTACAACTACAACAAATACTGGTACTGCAGATCCTCAAGTGAGTGTTACTGATGTAGCATCAAGTAATACTACAAAAGTTTCAACTGATAGTGTTGAAATATCTAGAACAAATACTTCTTCTAAATCTAAAAAACGCGAACCAGAATTTTTTCCAGGCACAGGGAAATTTACTGCTTCACCAAGAGCAAGTGTTGGCGAAGGTGCTTCTGCTGGTGATATTACATTAATGTTTCAAGACGCGCCTATAGAGGAAGTTGCGATGACCATCCTTGGAGACCTTCTAGGTCGTGCTTATGTAGTGGATGAGCGTGTGAAGGGCATGGTGAGTTTGAAAACAGGTCGCCCATTGACAAAAGATGCATTAATTCCCGTGATGGAGAATATTCTCAAGGCTAACAATGCAGTATTGGCAGAAAACGAAGGAATTTTTCAAATTTTACCTGCCGGTGAGCGCTTAAGCAGTGTTGTTTCACCTTCTTATAATTTAGATAAGCAAAAAGGTTACCAGGTTATTGTCGTCCCGCTACGTTTTATTTCTGCCTCTGAAATGAAAAATATCTTACAGTCTTTACAAGGTGAAAAGGCGCAAATACAAACGGATACAGCTAGAAATATATTACTGGTTTCTGGAACACAGGCAGAGCTGAAAAATATGCTGGATACCGTTGAGATATTCGATGTTGACCAATTTAAAGGAATGTCTACGGCAATTTTTCGACTTAGCTCATCTTCTGCAAAAACAGTCATAGAAGAGCTCAAATCTATTTTTACATTTGGTGGCGAGGAAGATCAGGGCGGTATTGTTAAATTTATTGAAATTGAACGTTTAAATGCAATATTAGTAATTACACCACAACGTCGATATCTTAATACCGTTTCACAATGGGTAGATCGATTAGATCGTGCAGATAATTCAATAGCACGATCATTGCATGTTTATTTTGTGCAAAATATACGTGCTGGATATTTAGCAGGAATTTTATCTGAATTATTTGATGCGGATGTCTCTACACAAGAAAGTACAGACACAGCATCATTAGCACCAGGATTGTCTGGATCTGTGATTGAAAGTAGTGGTATAGGAAATTCAAGTGCAGGATTAATTAGTAATTCAGCAGATAATTTAAGCCCTGGAGCGCCAACAGGTCCTGGAACTTCCTTGCCCGGTTCACTAAGTCCAAATGAAAATCGATTTGGTTCTATAAGTCAGTTCGGTGCATCTAATTCTAGTGGTAACGGTAATAGTCCAATTAAAATTATTGCAGACGAAGAAAATAATGCGTTAGTTGTTAAAGCAACTAACGAAGAGTATCAGGATATTGAAGATGCGATAAAGCGTCTAGATATTGTGCCATTACAGGTTCTTATTGAGGCAACCATTGTCGAGGTAGAGCTTAGCGGAGATTTAGAATATGGCTTGCAATGGTTTTTTAAAAATAATGATATTGATGGGAATACAGGTGTTGGTCAGTTAGATACTGCTGGAAATATTGGAAATGCTCTTACGCCTGCATTGACGACTGACAGAGGTTTTTCATATTCATTAGTTGATTCAGGTGGTTTAGTACGGGCTGTACTAAATGCATTAGCTTCTGACGATAAAATGCAAGTCATCTCTTCACCTTCTTTAATGGTGCTGGACAACCACACGGCATCGATAAATGTAGGAGATCAAGTGCCCGTACGGACGTCTGAATCAACAAATACTGGTACTACAGGAGATGATGCAATTGTTACTAGTACGATACAGTTTGTAGAAACGGGTGTGACACTGCAAGTCGCACCGCGTGTAAGTACAGGCGGTAATGTTATTATGGATATTTACCAGAATATTCGTGATGCTAACAACACACAAACTTCTGGAATTGATTCGCCAACGATTGATCAAAGAGAAGTAAGTACGTCAATTTCTGTACAAAGTGGCGATACTATTGTGATTGGTGGGTTAATCCAAGAAAATAATTCTGATGGGAATGTTGGTGTTCCAGGGCTTAGAAACTTACCGGTACTTGGGCCTTTATTTGGTACAACAACTAAATCTTCTAATCGAACAGAATTAATTGTATTAATTACTCCTACTGCTGTGCGTGACCAAGCGGAAGCACGTGAAGCCACATCAGAATTACGTAGTAAGTTAAAAGGTTTAAATATACCTGAATTACAAAACAGTGATGCAACTATAAAAGCGATAGAACACAAAGGGATCCGTTGGTAAACAAAATATAATTAATCAGCGGTAATAAATACTATTGATTAGAATATTTTCTGCAGCTTATTGTTGAATATTAATTCTAAAAATAAAAACAAGCTGTAGAATTATAAAACTGGGCTCTATATTTTTAGTGTCATAAACCAAAAACATAATTTGGTAAGCACTTTTTTTACTTGGAGGAGGAAGTATTAGCGCTCTAGTAAATAACAAACATGCTTTAGCAATGAAGCATTCTTTTATGCAACAGAAAGTTCTGTTTTCTGCTGTAGTTTTTCTATTGTCAACCGTATTTGCCTTACTTGTTTGGAATGCTTGGGAAATATATCATGATTATCGTTCCGCTCAGATGCAAGTTATGCAAAATTCGACATGGTCGGCAGCAAATGAAGTTGCAAATTATATTAAGCAGCTACAATCAAGCGTCAAAATGTTCGTTGCGAATGAATCGCAGCTTTTGTATGAAGTAAAAGCTGCGGGTAGTATTGAGACTTCAAGCTTTTTTCATTTGCAGAATAAAATTCTATTACATTATCCTGATGCAGTTAATTTCCTTATTTGGAATAAAGATGGAACATTAGTTATAGATTCAGATGGTACTCAAATCGATAAGCCAGAAATTTATCAGCTTCCATCCATAGGTAAGGAACATAATGAATATGCCGTGCGCATGCATCATAGTGCGGAATTTAAACATTTCAATATTGTTATTCCCTGGGTAACAGATAATCAACATGTAGGCGTTTTTGGTCTTAGCTTTCCTTCCGAGCTTATTCAGCCCTTGCTGACTGACTTTCAAAGTGTTGATCATCAGCTTGTTTTGTGGAAGCACAATAATCCTGGATTTATTGAATTTTTGTCTTCAGATTCGGAATTGAATTTAGTACGTGATCTATATTTAGATGAAGAAGATATGCGTCGTGTAGGCACAGTAGCAACGGTATTAGGTACAGATTGGGATGTAGTTTCATTGCATCGTCCTGATTTATTCACAAACAAATTAAAACAGGTAGTTTTGAGTGGTATCTATAAATTTTTAATTCTATTTGTAATCGCTGTAATTGCTTATGTTTTATATCGTGAAGATTTAAAACGGCGTTTTGAAGCTTCTGAAAAAATTAGAAAACATGAGGAACGTTTACAATTAGCATTAGAAAGTACTCAGGATGGTATTTGGGAAGTTGACTATAAATCGGGTGATTTCTTTTTTAATGAACGCTGGTATGAAATGTTAGGCTATAACCAGGATGAATTAAATTTTAAAGGCAATTTATGGGATACTTTAATACATAAAGATGATTTGCAAGATGTGAAAAAAACCTATGAAGCGCACTTGGCAGGTGATACGGATAATTATGATCATGAGCATCGTCTAAAACACAAATCTGGGAAATGGATTTGGGTACATGATCGTGGCCGTGTATTAGAGTGGGATGGGGATGGAAAACCATTACGTGCGGTAGGTACTTCAGCGGATATTACAGTGCGTAAATCTGCAGAAATTTCTCTACGTCGAAATGAAGAAGCCATGCAGTCATTTTATTCAATTATTTCTGTTGTCGGTGCATCACTACATAATCAAATTCAATGTTTATTAGCCATTGGGTGCCGGCATTTGCGTATGAAATGCGGAATTCTTTCTTATGTTGAAGGTGACCGTTATACGGTAATGCATGTATATGCTACTTCTCCTGAATACAAGATCCAGACAGGGGATAAATTTGATCTTGGTATCACTTATTGTCAGTTTACATTGCAACAACAAACACCTGTTGGTTTTGCGCATGCAAAAACCACAGATATAGCAACACACCCTGCCTATCAAACATTGCAGTTGGAAGCCTATTTAGGTTCTCCAGTATTTCTGGATGGAGATACATACGGAACGTTGAACTTTTCCAGTATTGAGGCGAGAGATGAAGAATTTACTGAAAGTGAGAAATATTTTGTTCAATTGATGGCTGAATGGATTTCGAACAAGTTACAAAGCCAATACTCAAAACAGCGACAAGAAGAGGCAAGCCAAGCTCTTGCATTGCATTTGGAAAATGCACCTACAGCAACAATTGAATGGAATTCACAAGGTAAAATAAAAAGATGGTCTAAACGGGCAGAAGAAATTCTTGGCTGGGAGAAAAAAGAAGTTATTGGGAAAACCCCACAAGAATGGCCAGTTAGACACCATAACCAAACAAATGAACTTGTAAAATTACATGCTGTACTAACAAATAATATTGAAGAAAGTTTGCAGTTCAGTTTTGAGTTGTCAACAGATTCAGGTGAAATTTGTCATTCTGAATGGTTTGCAACAAAAACTAATGATATTTTTAATCGCGAAGTATCTTATTTGGCAATTATTCAAGATGTAACTGAAAAAGTTCATGCTCAGCAAGAGCTTATGCGTAGTCAAGCGCGGTTACATGATCTTTACGATAATGCACCTGATATGTATTTTTCCATTGATGCGGCTGGAAAAATACAATCCGCAAATCAATTCTGCGCAGATTATTTAGGCTATACCAAAGATGAATTATTAAATAAACCTTATTGGAATTTGTTACACCAGAATGATATTAGACGTGCGCGTAGGCATATAAATGTAGTCTTCCATGATCAGATAAACGAGTTTGAGATGGAGGTTAGGATATTAAATAAAAATGGAGAAGTGATTAATACGCATCAAAGACTACGGCTAATTGCAGCGCATGAAGGATTGCCGCGTGAATTAAGAATACTTTGTCGTGATATCACACAACGTGCAACAAGCCAGCAAGAACGTTTGGAACACATGAAAGTACAAAGAGATGAACTAGGTCGTGAAATGCGACATCGCATTAAAAATAATCTACAGGCAATAGTAGGTTTATTGAAAGTTAATTTGGATGCTTATCCAGAGTTAGAAAATGTATTGGTTACCTCAATAAACCAAGTTGATACTATTGCAATAGTAAATAACTTGATGATTGATTCTGAACGTAGATTAGTTAATTTAATAGATTTGGTGAGCAAAATTACGAGAGCATCATCAAAGTTATTTTCACAAGAAGCTAGTTTTGAAGTTTTATGTAAAAATAAAGATTTTATTGAGTTGTGGGAAGAGGAAACAATAGCAGTCTCATTGATTATCTCTGAGTTAATAACAAATGCCATGAAGCATCGTACAAAGTCAATAATCGATTCTGATTGTGTGCGTATTAAAATAGAAGATGATCCATTAGGACTGGCTATTGAAGTTGCGAACGCAGTGGACACGTCTGACAATCAAGAATTTGATATTAATGAGAAATCTAAGCAAGGTGGAGTAGGTTTGGGCATGGTGCAATCCTTAATGCCACCTGAGGGGGCTGAGCTGGAGATTAGACAGCACAGCAATTTTGTATATGCGAGACTGATATTGAATTCACCAGTTTTGCTTGATTTTAATTCAGCTGAGGTGGAAATTTTGGAAGCAATATCTTAAAAGATTCAATATTTGGAGGCATTGAGTATTTATTCATAATATTAGCAACTCAATTGTATTAAGCAGCAATAGAATTAGAAATTAGTGGTAATGTAAAGTACAACAAAAAACTTATTTACTTTTTTAACAAAATCATAAAGACATTGTTTTTGGAGGGGTAAAATGTCAAAAGCACAAGTTTTGCTTGCCGATGATGATCGTTTGATACGCGTAACTCTCGCAAAAAATTTGCGACAGTATGGTTTTGATATATTAGAAGCTGGAAATGGTAGAGAAGCAATAGAAATAGGTTGTGATAAAAAGCCTGATCTTGCCATTATGGATTTTCAGATGCCGGATATAACTGGTGTTGACGCAGCTAGAGAGCTTATGGAAAAAGCAGAAGTATCTTGTATATTTCTTTCCGCATATTCTGATGACGAGTTTGTTGAACAGGCTGCACAAGCTGGGGCATTAGGTTATCTTATTAAACCTATAGATGTAGAGCATGTTTTACCTACATTAGAGTCTGCAATGCAGCGAGCAGAAGAAATACGTAGGCTAAAACAGACTGAGAGTCAATTGAATACGGCACTAGAGCAAGGTCGTGAAATAAGCATAGCCATTGGAATATTAATGGCACGCCATAACATTAGTTCTGACCATGCATTTGAGATGCTGAGGACAGAATCCCGTAATCAGCGTAAAAAAATTGCTTTGATTGCAACTGAGTTAGTAAAGTCTGTTGATAATATAAATCGATTTACAGGTGAAATGTACGATAGAGCTAAATCAAAGCTCAATTGAAGAAAATTCATGTTGCTTAAAAATTATACTTGTAACTCACTAAATTTACGTAGATTAATTGAATTTTGAATTTTTTATTCAATCTAAAAAATTTTATTAGTACTTGATTTGAAAGTGTTATTGGCCTATAAAGCAGATTAAATAAATAATAATTTCAAGTATCTTTAATAGGTTGTTGGAGATACCTCAGGACCTAGTCAACCGTCCTGAACAAATTCAGTTTTACTGAGCTAACGTCCTTAATACATGACGTAATTTTTCAAACACAGGCCCTGTCCTAGCCTGTAAACATCCTGAAAACGAATTTTATGAATTGTTTTGGTGTGCACTTGCGCGCGCTGATACATGTGGGCGAATTGTTTAAGTAAGAAAAACATATTTAATTTTCTTTAAGCATTTTCTCCCAATTAATAAGGGATCAGGAATATTCTCAATCGAGGATAAATTCTCACTGCAGGAAGCAGACAAGTTATGAATAGTGATAACTACTAGGAGGTAGGTTATGAAAATAACTAAATCAATAATGCTGTCGTTGATTGTGGCGCTATTTTTAGTCCCATTTTCAAATTCGATGGCAAGAGACGGTGATAATGGAGATTGTGATTATGATCTTACTCAAGGCGCCGTATTCGTAAATGAAAACCGTAATAGCTATGACTGTCCAGCAGATGCTACGGACGTTTCTCAGTGTACTTTGCAAAATAACCGTGTAATCGTTTATGCACGGGATGGTGGAGATCTAACTGAGGTTCAGCGTGTAGAATCCGGCGGCTATGGTAACGATGCGGGAATCATTACATCTGGCCAATTTTCTACCATCATCAGTAGCGATTATGTTCTGATGATCAATGCAGGCGCAGATCCGACCAGTGATAGCAATGCAGGCAGTGTTTCTGCATTTAAAATTGGTAAATGTGGTGTAACACATACGGATACCAAATCTACAGTGGGTGCAGAACCACGTGCTGTGACTAGAGACTATCGTACAGTCTTTGGTGTTAACCGAGATTTGGTAGCCACTGTAAATGCTGGATCAGGTACCGTTGAATTTAATGGCTGTCCGGGCTTACCCGTTGGATTCTTTTTTCCAACAGGAATTACTTGTGGTGACCGAGCACCTATAGCAGAAGAAGATTTTGAACCTACATCTTATACTGTTTTTAGATTCAATGCGCGTCGTGGTACATTCAACCGCATTGTACACAGACCAACCCGTGATGAAGATGGTGACCCAGCTCAAATCTCTTTTATTAATGAAGGTCGTCAGCTAATCATTTCTCAACGTAATACCTTCTTTGCACTCACCCCTCCTGGAACGGATGGTGGTATGGAAGACGATATTATTGAAGTTGTGAAATTGAGATTAAATGGAACTCCAAGAAGAGATGCATCAGGTTTTGCACGTAGTTTGGCTACAATGTTGGGTTACACGAACCCTGATGATATTGCGCCACGTTTTACTAATCCGGTGGTAAGTGAAACCACTGGTAACGATAACTTTGGATTTTCTGTATTCCCACGTTCAGGCAGAGATTATAATGACTGTGTCATCATGACGCATGGTAGCTTCCAGCAGCGTAACCAAGGGGGCACATCAGTCTTTACCATTACTAAAGATGGTGCCAAAGAGCGTATCATTCCTAATAAGCCGGATGGAGGTTCTGATACCTGTTGGACTGCGATTTCCAGAACTGGAACCTTGTATGCACAGGCATTTTTCGATTCTGAAATTTCCATTCGTGCTTTCAGTTTTGAGACCTGTGGTATCGGTGATGGGGGTCCTCCTCTAGATTTATCAGGTCCGAATGCACCTACATTTGCACCACCACCAGGAAACGGACTGCAACACCGTGTATCAAGTCATCCTAATCGTGATGCCTTTGGTAGTGAGCAACTCATGAATTCACCAGGTGATGGCTATCCAGGAAATCAGTCTGACTTCCTTTATGAAGCAGGTGGGTTGGATATGGACATTACTGAAAAAGGTGAGGGTGAATACCTGATTGCAATGAATGCACGAGCACCTGGCTCCATAGGTCAAAATGTGGCAGGTAATTGGTTATATCCACCTGAAGGTGTAACTGATCTTGCTATATATAAAGTACTTCAAAGTGCAGACGAATGTGCAACTACAGACAATATCTTTGGTGATGATTGCCGTCCTGGCGATTTAGTATTTGTAGGGCGTTCTTCTAATATACCAGGCAGTGCCTTTGGTGTAGCTGCACAATAATTTTGGAGGAGAACCTTTAAGTCTTAGTAGTTATGAGTGGCTAACATTTAATATGTTAGCCACCCAGCTTTAAGATTTAGTAATGGAATACAAAAAAATGTCTATTAATTAGTCCAAATGGACCAAGAGAATGTGCCAAGAATTCGCACTTCTAAAATTACTAGATTATTGAAAACTTTTAGCTGTTTAACGAAATCCTTTGCCTAGCCCATGCACGGATAAGTGTTAAACCAATTATTTAATTGGGAGGAAAAAGTGAAACAGCACTTTATAAAATTATCTATTGCATCTCTGCTTCTTTCTATTGCACCCTTTATGAGTGCGAGTGCAGAGAACAGAGTGTTAACAGAAGACATAGTTGATGCATATGATGGGGTGGCATTCAGTCCCGATTTTCATGATCGAGCTGGAAATGGGCCTGCACTAGATGCGCCAATCAGTCAAGCCGATATTCCTGGAATGAGCCTATCTGACGTTCGTAAAATGGGTGTGCGTGTCTATACGACACCTTTTCGACATGCTGATGGTCATGGTGATGGGCCAGGAATTAATCCTGATAACCCTACTGCACCGGATATTGGCAACACAGGACGTCCAACCTTACAAGGCAATGGAACGTTTCTACGTGTCAATGGTTTGGATACACAAACTTGTCAAGAGTGCCATGGAGTCGTAAATAACTCTATTGTACCGGCAGTTTTGGGTGTTGCCGGTCAAGGTGGTATTTCTGCATCGCCAATGTTTCAAACCAAAAATATTGATATCGATGATTCAGATGGTAGAAGCCTAAGCAATCTTGGCATTGCCTTCTTTGATGGTCGTTTAATTAACCCACCTAAAAACCTAGGTATGGGTGGTGTTGAATTGGCTGGTCAAGAAATCACAGAAGGATTACGAGCGATTGCGGAACGTGCAGCTACCATTGCACGAACAGAAAACAGACGTGTTCGCCGTAATTTAATTGTAAACGGGATAGACTTTGGCAAAATTATTGCACGCAAGAATGGTGGATTCATTACATCACTGGTTGAGGGTGTAGATGCAGATTTACGTGTTAGACCCTTTGGACGTAAAGGTGAGTTCTCTACAGTTCGCGGTTTTGATGTGGGTGCTATGGTATTCCATATTGGTATGCAAGCAGTGGATGAATTTGGACCGGGTGATCCAGATGGTGATGGTATTGAGAATGAATTAGAAACAGGTCAGATGTCTGCTATGCACATATTCTTAACCACAACTGAGCGGCCTTTCCAACAGGATTTGGATCAGCAAGCTCGTCGTGGTCAGAGGATCTTTAATCGAATTGGCTGTTCTGGATGTCATGTTCCAGTTATCAATACTCGAAGTTCAGTTCTTGAATATCGTATTGATGACGATGATGAGGAAGCATATTACTCTGTTGATCTTAGCAGCGATGTGAATCCAGGAGCTAGATTTGAACTAAACAGACGTGGTGGTATACAAGTACCTATTTTTTCTGACTACAAACGTCATAATATGGGTACTCGATTAGCCGAGACTGCGCATTTCTTAGATACACCTGATTGTGATAACGAAGTGGCCGGTACTGAAATTACCAACTGTAACTTTATTACGATGAAGTTATGGGGATTAGCCGATACCGCTCCATACTTACATGATGGTCGTGCGCTCTCTATTTTTGAAGCTATTGCTTTCCATGGTGGCGAAGCACAACGTGTACGTGATCGCTTCTTACGCTTAAGTAAAGGTGGTCAAGACGCGTTACTGTCATACTTAGGTACATTAAAGAACCCAGTGGATCCAAACCAAGATGTGTTAAATCAAGTTCAGCTTGGTCCATAATTGGTTAGGTTGTCTTTGAACTTATGATCAAAAGGCCGCGGCGGCATAGCTGTCCCGGCCTTTTTAGTGTTCAAATTTTGACCTAATTTATGTTAAAAAATATTCATTGAATTAGATAGTTAGTTAAAATGCCTAATATAAAATCTAAGCTATTTTTTGGAATATTTATTTGTTTAATATTGTTATTAATTGGTGGTGGAGTTTGGTCATTTCAACAAATTGGTAAAGAGCGTTTACGTGAAGCTGATCGTTTTAATGTACCGTTGTTAAAAACGTTTTTATCGAAATTGTCCAGTTGGTCATATGTAGATATAAAACCATATTTAAGCAAAAAATTTATAACGGCATTTGAGGAAGGAGAGTTTCAAAAAGAATTAGACAGGTTAAGTATTTTAGGAAAAGTTATTTCATTTAAGCATATAAGGCATGTAAGTCATACACCTTATAAGCACCTACTTTTTGGTGAATGTGCGGTGAATAAATATTCTGTTTCAACTCAATTTGAGAATGGAAAAGGGGTAGTTATTATGAGTTTTAACCATTGCTTTAAAAATGTAGAAGTTACATTTTTTCAAGTACACTCAAAAGCTCTGCCTATAAAGGCACCAGCGTTACAATAAGCGTATGGCTGTGAATAACAGATTAGTAAATATCAGTATATTACTTATGATGTTATTAATTGCGTGTAAAAACGAATCATCACAACAGTGGGAGATTGGCGGGCATTTTCCAATGAAAAGGGTTTTAGTAGATTTGGATCAACCAAAAGATATTAAGATTTGTTCCGATGAATATAAAAATATTGGTTTTCCTGTGAATGTAAATATTGATTATGATGACCAAAGATACTATGGCCTTATTGAGGGGCTTTGTATAACGGTTAGGGCAAAGAAACTGACAGTAAAATTTGCTACGCCATCAAGTGGTAAAAAAGCTAGAGGAACTTTCGAAATTTTGCAGTAATAAAACAAATGAAAGGCATGAAAATAAGCTATGCATGCAAAAGTTGAACATCATCGAATTTCTATTTCATTAGCGTATCCTTTTTTTGTAATTATATTTGCACTGTCGTATTACATTTGCTTACGTTTGGGGCTATCTTTTGCATTTGCTAACAAAATAATTACTTTATTCAATATTGCAGCAGGTTTTGGTTTAGCAATACTCTTGTCTTTCGGTATACGATATTGGCCTGCAATATTTATAGGGGCTGCTATAGGTTTTTATCAGACAACCTTAGCTTTAAATTTGGCTTTAATGCTTGCTGCCGCGCAAGTTATACAAGCAATACTTGGTACATTGTTATTGTCCAAGTATTTTGTTTTAAATAAAAGTTTGGATCGAATTCAGGATGTACTTACTTTTATTATTATTGGCGCAGTACTTGTTACGATTATTTTTCCATCTTTAATGATTATAAGTATGCTTGCTGCGGACTTAATTAATGTAAGCGATATAAAATTCATATGGATAAACGCTTGGTTAGGCGAAATGTTTGGGGTCATGGTATTTGGTTCAGTGTTTTTGGCTTGGTCATACCGCTCACGTTGGATTGATAATTGGTTGCGTTATTTAGAAGCAGGATTACTATTTTCATTACTTATCGCGTTAGGCGGCATTGTATTTTTTGGTTGGCTTGATAACAACATTCATGGGTATTCACATTATCCTCTAGCGTATGTTTTTTTTCCTTTACTTGCCTGGGCAGCATTTAGATTAGGGCAAAAAGGTGCCACGTTCGCAATAGCTATTCTTGTATGCTTTGCGCTCTGGGGTTTGAAAAATAATTTAGGGCCGTTCTATCGGGATTCTATTTATGAGAGTTATGTACTAACTTGGCTCTGTATAAATACTGCTGCAGGATTAGCAATGATGCTGGCAGCAGATATTACACAATGTATTAAGACTCGAGTTGCTTTAGTCAAGAGTGATGAACGTTTAGCACTTGCTATCCAAGGCTCACAAGATGGTGTTTGGGATTGGATGGATATAAATAAAGATAAAATCTGGTGGTCTCCAAGGCTATATCAATTATTAGGATACAAGCAAAATGAAATAGAATCTACGCACAGCACATTAATTAGTCTTTTGCATCCAAATGATCGTAATAGGCATTTAGAAATGTTAGAAAAGCATTTGCGTGGAGATGCTAGTTACAATATTGATTTCAGATTACAAACAAAGTATCTAGGTTACCGATGGTTCCATGCAAAAGCGCAAGCAGTCCAGGGTTTAGATTATACATCAAAACGAATGGCAGGGTCATTGTCAGATATCCATGAGAGAAAGCATATCCAAGAAGAAATTACTAACTTAAATAAAAAGCTAGAGGAAAGAGTTCAGCAGCGGACAAAAGATTTATCGATAATGAATGAGAATTTAAAACGTGAAATAAAAGAGAGAACTAAAGCAGAAATGAATGTTATGCAGCTTCAAGAAGATTTAATTAAATTAGAACGGACTAGTACAATCAATGAAATGTCAACATCTTTTGCTCATGAGTTGCACCAACCACTTACTGCTATTGTAAATTATGCTCAAGCATCGTTAATTGATTTGGAAAATAAATCATACAATGAGGAGACTATTGAGAAATATTTGAAAGAAATTTCTGGGCTTGCATTAAGAAGTGGAAAAATTGTGAAACGTCTAAGAGAGTTTTCTAGAAAAGGTGAAAAAGATAAGAAGCTTATTACCGTTAATAATATTATTAAAGGTATTCAACCTTTACTTGAAATGGAAGCAGAAAAGAGAGAAATTAAGTTTAATTACGATTTTGACAAACTTGGCACATGTGTAAGAGCAGATGAGATATTAATCCAGCAAGTGGTAACAAATCTGGTTAAAAATGCTATAGAATCTATGAACGATATTAATAGTAGTGATAAATCTATAAATATTTCTGCCTGTGTAAATCAAGATGGGTTTGTGCATATAAAGGTGGAAGATCATGGGATAGGTTTGAAGAATGTAGATAACAGCCGTATTTTTGATTCATTTTATACAACAAAGTCACATGGTGTAGGTATAGGCTTAAGTATTAGCAATTCTATTGCTGAAGCACATGGTGGTCATATTAAGATTTATAATAATAAAAACAGTGTTGGAGTAACGTCCGAGCTTGTGTTACCAAGCTTTGAATTAAATGGCTAATATTTCAGAGGTGAGTAAAATATATTTAGTGGATGATGATCGGGTGGTTTGTCATTCGCTGAGTTTGATTCTACGTAAATATGGTTATGAAGTAGAAGTATTTAATTCTGCGGAGGATTATCTTGAGCAATATGATGATGCTCACATTGGAGTTTTGCTCGTTGATCAGAATATGCCAGGAATGACTGGATTAGAGTTGCAAAAAATATTAAATGATAAACAGACAAAACTTGATATCATATTTATTACGGCTGTATATGATGCAGTTTGTGACCTGGCTATTAATAATGGTGCAAAATTTGTGTGCGAAAAGCCTTTCGATCCAAAAGAATTAGTAGATTTATTGAAAGAAGGCACTAATTTGCATTAATCTAACTAAAATATGTAACTACTCATTTATCGTTGAACCTTCATTTTTAAGACCTATCTAAGCCATATAAGCAAAATTAATTTTCAAGGAACTGATAATGCTACTTAAAGTAAGCAAAAAGAGTGATGTAAAAGAAAATCAAGTTACAGATAAATCTATATATAAAAATCGCAGAAAATTTTTAAAAACATCTGTGTCAATTTCAGCTGTTTCTTTAGCGCCTGCCATATTGTCATGGCCTACAGCTGGTTCAGCAGATATAGATTTTAATAGTATCTCTAAAAAAAGCGAATATTCCACAAAAGAAGAGTTAACACCGTATGATGCTGTTACAGGATATAATAATTTTTATGAGTTAGGTACTGATAAAGGTGATCCTAAGCGCAATGCAAATCAGCTAAAAGTCAAACCTTGGAGTGTGGAAGTCGAAGGAGAATGTAACAAGCCTGGTGAATATGATTTAGAAGACTTTATTTCTCCAGCAAAACTTGAGGAACGTATATATCGTTTGCGCTGTGTCGAAGCTTGGTCGATGGTAATTCCTTGGGTAGGGGTAGAACTTGGCCAAATTTTGAAACGCTTTGAACCTACATCAAATGCTAAATATGTACAATTTTTCACTATATTAGATCCAGAGAACCTCTCAGGCCAGAAACGATCGGTATTAGAATGGCCCTATCGAGAAGGATTGAGAATAGATGAGGCAATGCATCCGTTGACAATTCTTGCAGTTGGGCTTTATGGGAAAGAATTACCTAATCAAAATGGGGCTCCTTTACGGCTTGTAGTGCCATGGAAATATGGTTTTAAAAGTATTAAATCTATTGTAAAGATCCGTTTTACTGAAGAACAACCAAACACAAGCTGGAATGTAGCAGGTCCACGTGAATATGGTTTTTATGCAAATGTGAATCCAGCCGTTGATCATCCACGTTGGAGTCAAAAGCGTGAGCGTAGAATTGGGGAATTTTTAAAACGTGAAACATTACCATTTAATGGTTATGCAGAAGAGGTTGCTGGTTTGTATAAAGATATGGATCTAAAAAAATACTATTGAGATTAATTTAATATCTCAATTTCAATTAACTAATCAAAAGAAACGAAAGATTTGTGTCTACCTATAGCGCAGTTAGGCTAGATAAGCCTATTGTTTTTTTAGTATTACTTGTTCCATTGGCTCTACAAATGTACTGGTTTGTTACTAATTCGTTAGGTGCAAACCCAATTGAAGCGATAACACGTAACACAGGTGATTGGGCGCTGCGTATTTTATTAATTACACTTGCAGTGTCTCCTATAAGAAGGCTTTTAGGTTGGCACTCAATCATAAAATACAGAAGAATGCTGGGTCTTTTTGCCTTTTTCTACGTTTGTGTGCATTTATCTTTGTACATCACTTTAGATAAATACTTTGATTGGGGAGAAATTATTGATGATGTAATTAAAAGGCCATTTATTACTGTAGGCTTTTCAGCATTCTTATTATTGATACCACTTGCCGTTACATCTACCAACAAAATGATGGATCGGCTACAACACCGTTGGGTACTTATACATAAATTAATCTATATAATTTCTATGTTAGCTGTATTGCATTTTTGGTGGATGGTAAAGATTGATACTCGTGAACCAGCAATCTATGCGATTATTCTCGCTTTTTTGTTATCTTTTAGGCTATTTTTTTATGTTAAGAGAAAAATATAAAAATTTATTTGTGATATTTTAGTATAAATATATAGAAATTAGTGAAGTGAAAGATAGATTAATTGCACACCGAGGGGATATGACAACCTATCCCGAGAACAGTTTATTATCAATACAATCAGCAGCAAAACTAGGGTTTACCCATATTGAGCTAGACGTACAAATGTCAAAAGATTTTAAACCCATCGTTATACATGATGATAATTTGGAGCGTACTACAAAAATTAATAAATATGTAAAAGATCTAACAGAAGAACAACTTAGTCAATACTCCATCATTAGCTCTTTGCATGGACATGAAGAGTTATTAAAAATATCTTCTTTGAAAAAAGTTGTGGAAATTTTAAATGAGTATTCTGATATTACTTTGTTTGTAGAAATTAAAAATGAAAGTATTGAATATTTCGACTTAGAGACTTTTGTTAATGCAACAGTAGATGATTTAAAGACAGCGAAATTTAATATTGTCATAATCTCTTTTAATCAATCTGCACTTGAATATGCAAGACTCCAAAGCCAATACCAGATTGGCTGGGTTATAAAAAAATATAACGACACGTATCGTAAAATAGCAGAAAAATTAGAACCAAGTTATATATTTTGTAATGTGAAAAAAATAATTCGACCTAAAAATTTATGGCCTGGCCCTTGGAGTTGGGCACTTTATGACATTATGAACCCATCTTTTGCATATGAATTATTGGAACAAGGGGTTTCGTTTATAGAAACTGGCGATATTGTTAAGCTGTCTAACGCAGAAGAATTTATCCCATAATTATGCGCTACGACGTAGCAATTATTGGTGGTGGAATACATGGTGTTGGTGTTGCTCAAGCAGCTGCAGTCAAAGGTTATAAAACTGTCTTGCTAGAGCAGTATGATCATTTAGCCGAAGGCACTTCTTCGCGTTCAAGTAAACTTATTCATGGTGGTTTACGTTATTTGGAACAGTTTGAGTTCTCTTTAGTGAGGGAATGTTTAATAGAACGAGGTTATTTGCTGAAAAATGCTCCTGATCTAGTTAAGTTAACGTCAGTTAATATTCCTATATATAAAAATTCAAAACGACCAGCATGGATGATAAGGGCAGGGCTATCTCTCTATGCATTATTAGGCAATTTGAATAGTGATGCCCGTTTTAAAAAAATTAATAAAAGTGAGTGGCATACGCTTGATGGTTTGAATGTTGAAGGCTTGCAAGCAGTGTTTCAATACTATGAAGCACAAACGGATGATCGTTTACTCACACAAGCAGTAATGGACTCTGCACAAGAATATGGAGCAGAGCTAATATTAAACGCAAAAGTAAATAAAATAGAACTATTAAAAGATCATTGCGTGATCAATTATACTGAGAACAAAAGAAATGAAGTAACCATTACTAGTTCTACTACCATTAATGCTGCTGGTCCTTGGGCGAGTAATGTTTTAAACATGGTGTACCCCCAACAAAAAAATGTAACTGTTGATCTTGTGCAAGGAGCACATATTATTTTACCTATTCAATTGAGCAACTCTATTTTTTATATAGAAAGTCCAGAAGATCATCGGCCAATTTTTGTAATGCCTTGGTATGGAAACACTATGGTAGGGACTACTGAAAGTATTTTTGAAGATGATCCAAGTAAAACAAGCCCGCTTGATAAAGAAATTCAGTATTTATTAAAGGCATTTGTTCAACATTTCCCATCTTGTAAAAATGTGCAAATAAAAGAGAGCTTTGCAGGATTACGAGTGCTTCCAAAGAATAATGATGATGCAAACAAGAGGTCGCGAGAAACGATTTATTTACGGGATCGTAATAAAAAACCAAGAATATTATCTATATTTGGCGGCAAGCTGACTGCATACCGTGCCACTGCAGACCATGTGCTTAATTATATAAAGGAGTCGCTTCCAAGCACATCCTCTAGTTTAAGCACAAAAGAATTAAAGTTAATTAGGCCGAATTAAATATCTATTTGAATAGATTTAGTAGAGTTTAAATAGGTCTTGTAATTCTCTTTGATAGAGATATTTTTCTTTTTTGAAGACGTAATTAATTTTTCTATTTCTTTCGAAAATAGGTCTTGTAAGTTATTAAAAAAAACATTAGAAAGTGCGTACTTACCAGTTGGTAATGCAATTACTCTCTGTTTGAACTTGAGTAAGAATATAGTTTGATTTGTATATGTGATTGTAATGGCAAATACCCAGCGCCAATCCCATGAATATGGCGTTCTAAAATGATCATTGAATACTACGTTAAATTTTTCGCCACTGCTTGTATCACCATCGCTAAATATAATAGCTTGATATGCATCCATATTATTGAAACGAGTTAATTCAGCTTCAACTAAATCTGTTTTAGTTGAGAAAGATGCTAGTGTTTTGTATAAGTCTGGATAAACAAGATATAAAAAGGCTAAGAATTTTGGATAAGGGTCGACCAACACAGTCATATTTGCATAATGTGCCAATCGTAATTAATGGTCAACCAGCTATAATACATATTGTGCGCCTGTAGCTCAGCTGGATAGAGTACCTGGCTTCGAACCAGGTGGTCGGGGGTTCGAATCCCTCCGGGCGCGCCATTACATTTATAGTCTTTAGGCCATAAATGTAATGGCTTGTTTTGAATCATTCGAACCCCCGACAATAAATAATGGGGTTAGACAAAATCGTCAGGAACGATTTTGAACATCGCCTTAGGCGATGGCCTGTAAGGCAAAATACAGGGATGTATTTTATAATCCCTCCGGGCGCGCCAATATTAATAATCTACATCGTCCTCACAGCGGTACTCGTGGCACCACGTACCGTACCACCACTATCTATAAAGCGAATAAAGATACGATTGGTAATGGGATTATTCGCAATAACACCAGTAGGTTGTACAAAGATAGCAAACGAAGCTGTGCTGTTAGTGAGATAATTTAAAGTAATTGTCGGGGCAATAGGACTGGTGCAAGCGCCAATCATATCAGTTTGGCACACATTCAATACTACTGGTAAATTCTGTCCACCATCATCAACGCTAACTGTAATGTCTCCTGTTGCACCTACATTAGAAGAACCCACAGCAAATAAAGATGAACCGCCTACAGAAGACAACAAATCAACTACTGTGGTTAAACCAATGACATCGGGAACTGGGGTAGTATCAGCTGATAATAACAATGTATTTAAGCCAACTGAATTCATAGCCGCATTCGTGTTATCACAAGTGTAGTTAAAAAACACATCTGTAGGTGGGAAAGCTGCATTGGGTGTAAAACTGATAATAAAGTTTTGCACAGCACCTGCTGGAATATCTACGGGTATATTGGGTGAGCCAATTAGATTATTCATGGCATCAGCGGCCTGATAACTAAATGCAGCGGATACACCTGTTGTAGGTGTAATGCTGCAACCTTGAGCGCTACTGGAAGCTGCGTTGGCAACACTAACAAAAGCGGTTAGTACCTGGCCTACCAGTCCAGAGCGACTTACAGGTAATATTGAAGAGGCAATTAAAAATGGATTTGGATTAATACTCTGTAGTTCAAAAGTTTCAATTATCCCATCTGCGTTAGCTATATTTTTTACATATCCAATATCTTTTACAAACCAAACAGTATCTGTTTCTGTTTCATTAAATGGTATCCCTTGGATTGTTCCAAAGATATTAATTGTAAGTACGACTTTAACACCTGTGTACGTGCCAAATGGGACTGTTACTGCCTCAACAGCTTGTACTTCAGCAGAAGAGTTATATGAAAGGTTTCCAATAATTCCAGAAACATTAAATTGGGCCGTACCACTACTATTAACAGTTTCGCTGAGCTGTGGTTGAGCGTTTAAAATAGGTACAGGTGGGATAAATGTTAACGTATCATTTGCAGGGTCTTGCTGTCGGTGCTGCCTAAGACCATTACCATCATTTGTGTAGTAAGTAATATCGTTTTCAGAATCTTGTATACCAATCGTATTACTGCCATTAATATTAAAAACACCGTTTAACACGGTATCGATATTTACAAATGAATTGTCAACTAAGTATGTCCATTGTGTTCCTGGGATTAATGGTTGTAATTCAATGGCCGTTGAGATGCTGGTGGTTGATTTGACTAATGCACCATTGCCATCACCTAAATCTGATTCATTACTATGTGCACTTGTGTAAGTGAAAAAAATACCTAAGTAAAGTAGTAGTATTGAGAAAGAAGTTCTGTAGATGGTATGCACAGTTGTAGTCACCTCTAATCTTTTGAATGGGTTTCTTCAATTTATTTTAGTTGGATTCCCCAGATACTATTGAGCTTATCATTTTTGCTAGCTAATCAATAAATTACACTCCAAAATAAGTATAACTATATGTATTTAAAAGGTTTTATATGATCATACAATGAATTTTATAGTATGATTAAAGTCTCAATTATTGAAGTTTTTACAATCATGATGAAATTTTATACATTTTCCATAATTTTATTATATAATAGGCATATGGTTATTTAATTATAATTAGAACGTTGGGAAACAGGTTGGCTGCTTTGTCTGAATCGTAAGTAAATCAATTCCCGTAATTTATTAATAGTTTTCTCAGGACATGATATTTACTAATGAATAGTAGAAATAGTGATGTAGTCGACATTATTCAAGACGAATTAATATTAAGTTTATAAATGCATAAAAAGAAAAAAGGGGCGAGTCATGCAAGCAAAGAATAATTCTCTATTGAGAAGAATATTTATACCTGAATTTATACTATTTCTAGTGGGTGTTTCTGGGTTTTTGATATCATTTTTTAACATTTTTCCTCAATAACGGCTTTGGTTTTAGTATAAGTCACCTGATCAGTCATTCTTGATTGAAAGAATACTTTTTACCTACAAAGTAAGCGTTAATCCTAGCTCCCTAATGCACTTGTATATGCTTGTTGAAAAAGCATTTATATGACTTGTACAAGTGCTATTACTTCAATTCCTACAGCTTCAATATGCCGAATAGTAATTTTTCGATCAATAATATTTGGTAAATAGTTAAGTAGTTGTTTAAGTGACTTAACTGTAAAAGTGTGAAAATGGATCTCAATGTTGGATTGTTGTAAATTTTTAGCGGCAGTAATGCATGTCTTTTTAGATTTATATTTATTTAGTAGCCAACGCCATTTAGAGGGTTTAAGAATTGCTGGCTCAGAGATACTGACCCATTCAATATAATGTTCAAGGTTTTTATCTGAAAGTTTATTGATATTTCCTTGCTTATGTAGTTTTTGATCTTCAATAAAGTGTTCTAGCTTTGTAAGTTTTCGTCCTCTATCAAAACATTTAGAAGCAATAGGCACGCTAATAAATAGAGTGCCTCCATTTCGTAGAATTCTTGTCCAATTTGATAGCACGCCTAGCGGGTTAGGGGAATGTTCTAAAACATGATTGGCTATTACAAAGTTAAATGCTTTGTTTTGAAATGCTGCAAGACTAAATCCATCAGTTACTACATCTACTGTTACAATTTTGCTTGGGTTTAATTCAGGGAATTGTTTTATCGCTTCTTTTTTGCTTATACGGTCAACATATATAGCTTTTGCATTTCCTGGTAAATCAAGAGGACAGTGTAATGCTCCAATTTCTATGCCCTCACCAGACAGAAATTTTAAAGCCAGATTTTGTCGGGTATTATTCAAAGTATCTCCTTAAAAATGCGATCTGATCGTATTGATATCATTTCCAATTCAAATGATCCAGTGCTTTATTAGCTACAAAGTAACAATGTGTACTCGTATTATTTAATTATTTATTTAACAAAGCATTTTTCTGCAAATAAAGGTCCTTCTTTTTTCATTGTGTTTGGTCGATGTGTGGAGTTTCTATATTGCTGCTCAATGCAGTTACAGTTTCTTGGATTATGCTGAAAAAAAGATTGTTTTGTATTGCACTGAATTAAAGTCATATTCATTGCTTGTACACATATATCTCTCGTCATTCCTATATGGGTTTTGCTGGGTTTCCAATATTGGCATGTAGCGCTACCTGGATCTTTACAGTCATTTTCTTTCCAGAGATCGCATACCGCAGATTTCCAATTATCATCACCTGTGTCTTCTAGGTCTTCTCTGGTAATTTCTTCATCAGATATATCAGTAGATGTAGTTGTTTGTGTTTTATTAGATGGTTGTTCCTGTTGATTTATAATTGAAGCTTCTTCTTTTTGTGAATCACAAGATGTAAGACTGCAAGTTAATGTAAATACAAAAATGATTATTATATTTTTATACATTATTAATGCCTTTCCAATAAATTTTTTAATACATGCTAAACAATAAAGTATATAAAATATATAGTTTAGGGATAAAAAAAGGCTTCCGAAGAAGCCCTTTTTAGTTTGCTAAAATGCAACAGATTTACATAGTGAATACATCAAAGTTGGTTTGTCCAACTAAGTCAGCACCATCCATGAAGTTAAGTAGTAAGCGATTGTTTGTAGGGTCATTTGCTACTGCATTGCCATTGTTAGCGCAGAAAATACCAATACTTGCCGTACTACCTGCACCATAAGAAATGTCTACAGTAGCTGCAGCAGGAGCCATACACGCACCAACGCCATCGGTTTGACATACGCTACAACTGATGTCAGGTACAGCAGCATTATCAATACTAACAGTTGCAGTACCCCCTGCCGTGCCAGCATTAGCAGATCCAGAAGCATTTGCTGCAGCACCGCTTAGTGGTATACCTAATGAAACAGCAGTGACTAACCCGATAACATCAAGTCCAGCACCTGCAGAAGCACCAACTACGGGTTGGTTTAAGTTTGCAGTAGAGGTTGCTGCACGTAAGTTTTCACAACCAAATTGCATTTGGACAGGTGTAGCTGCAAATGCGGTACTAGGATCAAATGCAAAGAACCAGTTTTGTGATGCAGCGTTTGCAATTGCAACTGGTGTATTAACACTTCCAGTAAGCATGTTTGTTGCATCAGTTGTCTGGTACAAGTAAGTACCTTGAATTGCATCAAATGGTCGAACTGCACAACCTGTACCGTTGCCTCCTTGTTGGTCTCCATTAATAGAAGTACCAAAGAATGAAGCCAAGTCACTACCTGTAGCATCTGGGCGTCTTGCAGAAGGCAAAATTGCAGCAACGATGTCATTTCCTGCAGGATGAATTAAAGCAGCAGTGTCATCATCATTTTCAAGTGTTGCATCACCCATCAATGGGTCGACAGAAGGACCACTACCAGCAGTACAATTGAAATGAGATTGTCGCCAAATCAAATCACCATTCTGGATTTGTGTGCCTGCAGAATCTATATCTACACAGCCATCATCATAAGTTAGATTGACCATGCTTGGGTCACGGTCAGCAATCAGCAGTTTGTCATAAAAACCACCCATACCTTCACGAGTCAATTGACCCGTTGAAGTTTTACCTGGGTCACCTTCTGCACCTAGCAAGGTTACATTAGATAGTGTAGGCATTGTCCGCGGTAAAGTATCTGGTGCCGCATCACTGAAGTTATCTGATTCAATGGTTCGTTCGCCAAGGAAATCTGCTTGTAAAACCAATGCATATTGAATGAGGCCTTGGAAACCAAGATCCATATCTAAGCCGTCATCATTCATCACGTCAACGATTAAATGTTTAGCATTCACAGTACCCCCAAACCATTCAATACCATCATCACCACTGTAGTGGATTTGAATAAAGTCTAGTGTAGTACCTGAACCAACGCCTTCTAATGTAAGGCCCTGTACTTCTTCATCAGGCTGGAATTCAGCACCTGATTCTGCAATGACAACAAAAGTCATAATTCCACTACTGTCAGCAGGCTCAGAACCTCCATAAAAGCGAGTTTGACCAACTTGAACCGCTTCACTCGCAACATCGCCACCTGGCTGGCTGTTTACAACGGAACAACCATCTAAAACTACACCGGCAAATTCTTCCACACCGGAGAAATTATTGTTTACCACATTGAAAGTTGTGTTCCAAGTAATTACGCCACCGTCTGCGGAGCTCATTACAATAGGTTGTGTACTTGTACCTTGAGCATCAATCGTTGAACCACGGGTAATCACGATACCGCCAAGCTCACCTTGTACCCCAAAGACTTGGGTGCCTGGAGAAATGGTAATTGATCCTGAAATTGCAGGAACTGAGCCATCGCAACCTTGTGCTTTGGTATTAATACCTGCCACATCGCCGGTACCAATTTGTAGGTTACCGTTTCCAATTAACCAAAGCACACCATTCGTCATGGTTACATCAGATGTCACTGCACCTAAAGCAGTTGCGTCGATTCTGCATACAGGAAAGGTCACTCCTTCGGCATCAGCTGTTCCATCAAAAGTAATAGCAGCATTACCGGGTAAACCAAATTCTGCTTGGCAAGTTGCATTATCGGTTACACCCGCATTTGGAGTAATTGTAGCACCAGAAATTTCAGCCGCTAATGGATGATGTAAGCTACCATCATCTATCAAGCTGCTTGGCCCTTCACTTAGTGTCCAGTCATCTGTTTGCCACCACTTTACAGCAGCGTCTGGATCAAATGCACCGATGTAATCAGTGGCTTCAAAAAATGCATTGTCCCAAGTAAATCCCGCACATGCTGTGGCTGCACCGTTGGGGCAGTTGGATGCAGAATTGGTAATATCGTTAATCGAAGTTGTATTAGCAGCTGAGATTCTGCAAGCATCAGCAGTACATGTATAGGTACTGTCAATCATTGCATCACCTTTAGTAAATTGTAGTGCACCATAATCGTAAGCAACCTGTTGCCAGCTAAGGGCCATCAGGTCTGCTGAAGTTACAATCATTACCCCAGCTGCAAGTGCACTAACTAATAGTTTATGTCTTCTAGGCTTCATAAGCTTATGACTCCAAATAGTTAGTTTTAGTTAGAAATATTTCATGAACAAAACGTTTAGCCATATAACAAAACGCGCATGCACAGTAAGATAGAAAGCATTACAGCTTGTTGTTACAGTTTCATGAAGCAGATTTTACAGTATTGTTTCAAGTAAAAGTCTGTGTAGATAGTCTTTTTATGGCTATATAAATGTGATGTGGTTATCAAAAAGCAGTTAACTTTCACATTAATTATTAAATGAAATGAAATGCTTAAAAATTATTATGTGAGTTAGTTATAAGGTTCCCATGAAAGTGAAATACTATATTCTCTGCCTTTATGAAAAGAGGTAATGGTTTCATCTCCTTGGAATAATCGATTTTCAGGGTTTAATATATTTTTAGCACTAAAACTGAGCTTGAATGAATCCAAGAATTTCTTTTTGAAGATGATATCCAAACTTGGGGCAGATTCCACAATGAAGTCAGGTTCTTTTTCATCTAATGTTCCACCAACTACATTACCAACAAAATTAATATAGTCATCAACTTGATTATAAAGAATAGTAAATTCAGTATTGTCACCCTCATAGCCAATGGCCATATTGAGCAACCAATCTGGTTGACCTTGTAAGGGTCTTTTATCCAGGGTTTCAAAGTTTGGATTGATATTAATATCCGCCGTAACCTCAGAATCAATCACAGAATAGTTTCCGTAGAAGAAAAGGTTATCAAAGATATCTTCAAATATACCTAGTCCGCTTAAGAAACCTAGGTTTTTACGCCAACCAAATTCTAAACCCTCAGCCTCGGCTTGTTCAGCGTTTTGGAAGGTAAGGTCAAATGCATCGTTATCCCCACCCACTAAGAAAGCGACAATCTCAATAGGATTAGAAAAATCTTTTTCAAAATAAGCAATCGATAAGTTTTCTGTATCGCCAAAATACCATTCCCACCGGGCATCGTAACTTTGTATTTCAGTAGCGACGAGATCAGGATTGCCAACGAAGTCTTCATTTAAGACGGTATCTTCATAATTGATAGCGGTTAATTCGCGAATATTGGGTCTTGAAACCGTCTCACCATAACCTAGCCGAAGTTGCATATCGTCTGTTATTGAAATGGTTGCAGAAATTCCTGGTAACTCAAAGTAATCTTCAAGTGTGTTATTGCTGGCAACAGGTGTTATACCAGAAAAAGCAGAGATATCGATTTCAGAACTTTCAAATCGAACACCACCATTCACTTTTACTTTGTCAAAAAAGTTTTGCTCAATGTTAAAATAGGTAGAGTCAACAACTTGGTTGCCATTTGAATTACCTAATACCCCAGCAAAACCTTGGTCAAACTCCCAAATAGGATCTGTTACAACGATTTCGGGATTTTGCTGTTGAGTTACATCTGTGGGGATGGGGTTTACAATGTTATCCACGCCAAATACTTCGAATTCTGTGTCACGCCGTTGTTTTAAATAGGAATATCCTGCTTTAACCTCAGTGCTGAAACTGGTGTCTTCCCACAAATTTAGTGTTATATCAGCTCCAATGTTACGCACTCTATCAATGGTATAGTCAAAACTACGTTCATAGTCACTTTCAGTGAATAGAAAGCCAAGAGTATTATCTAAATTGTTTCGATATCCAATTTTTCTACGGTCTGGCACATCTCTAGAGGTTCTTGATTCCATATAACGCCAGTCTAAGTCAAAACCAAATGGTGTTCGAAAATATGCGGCAAGGTCATGTTTACCTATAAATTGTTGAGAAAATAATTCGTTTTCAGTCCATTCTAGTAATGACTCTCTAATAATTACATCTACAGCAGTTTCAGTAATTCGTTCGCGTGCGACATCCGTAGTCTTTCTGTATAAAAAAGTATTACTTGTTAGTTCAGTACCTTCACCTATTTCAATTCCCATAGAAAACAGACCACCAAGAGTGATTTCGTTTGATGTTCTAAATTCTTCAGTTTCACTTACTATTCCGCCAAAATTTCCAATAACAGCTTCAGATCCAACCGCAGCGGTTGAACGCGTGTAGCCAAATTCGTTATTATGGGGTCCACTTGTAGTTTGCCATTCATTATCGAAAGTAAATGCACCATTAAATCCATAAGATCCCCAGTCTCTATCCCACCGATAACCCCCTGCAATAGAAAAGCCAATGTCAGGTGCAATTTTTTTCTCATGAATGTTTAGATTAGGATCAAATAAATTGTCGAGTGATTTAAATTCATCTCTACTAACACAATTAACATTGTCTGGATCGGGACAGACAACACTAAAGGGTGTGATTCGAATACTTTTTCTTCCACCCGCAGTAAGCTCTTCAATACGGTCAGGTAAGTCTCGAGTGCCATCATCGGCACCAAAAAAATCCTCATCTCCACCTTCATAGGTAAAACCACGACGGAACGTGGTTTCTGTGTTTCCACCGGTTCCAATGGAAAGTTTTAAATAAGATTCTTCCGGCAGGCTTATGGTTTGTAGATTAATTAAACCGCCAGCAAATTCTCCTGGCTTGTCTGCAGAATATGATTTTTGAACTTCAATGGATTTAAGAACGTCCGCTGGAAATAAATCTAAAGGAATGGTTCTTCTAACCGGGTCAGTGCTAGGTAATTCTGAACCGTTCCATGTAGTTTTCGTATAACGCGCGGGTAGGCCTCTAATATTTGCAAAATTATTGGATCCAACATTAACACCTGTAACTCTTTTTAATGCAGCAGCGGCATCACTTGCGCCTGAACGCGCAATTTGATCAGCACTGATAAGCTCGGTAACATCGGCGGATAGTCTTACTGCTTCGAGTGCACCTGCAATACTACTTTCATCTGCAACATAGCGTGCCGTCACAATGACTTCTTCCATAACAATGTCATCAATAGGAGCGGAAACATTTGCTTTCATGATAGGGAGCATTTGTATATCGAGATTTATTGGTTCGTTTGCTACTACAACAAAATGGTCCAAGCTGTAACTTCGAAATTCATTTTGTGTAACGGTTAAGCCATACGTACCTCCTGCTACATTTTCAATTTGAAATTTTCCTTCTGCATCTGTTGCAACTTCGGTGGCTACTCCTAGTACAATAACTTTTGCATTTGCTACAGGCTCACTAGTGGTGCCTGAAATGATTTGTCCGGTAATTGTGCCTTTCCCTGAGGCTGCATTTGCACCACTAACCCCTAGAGACTCAATATCAATTGAGGGAATATCGGCATCTGCTTGCACATCGGCAATAATTGTAACGACCTCACCATATGACACTACAATGTTCAAAACGGCTAAATCAAGGTCGTCTCTAACTAGAGTTACAATGCGAACACCAGACGGTACTTCAAGCTTGGTTTTTCCTTGATCATTAGTTGTTGCTTCATCGTCGTCGACGTACAGAGTTACTCCTGAAACAGGCTGGCCATCCTCAGTAAAAACCAAGCGTACTTCAGATATTTCATCATCATCTGTTTCAGCAAAAGACTGGTTTAAGCAGCAGGTAGCTAGAATCAAACTGGCAAAGATGATCCTTATAAATGATAAGTAAGAATTTTTGGTAATAGACACTGATGCGTTTCCTAAATGAAACGATTAAGGGATACGAAAATTTCTCGACTCTTTAGTTATAAAATTTATGAAACAGCGAAGCCCTATACTTTATGTATTTGGACAAAAGCTAAGTCGAGTAGCAGAGTAGCGAGGAGATGTTACAAATTTATTACGTTTAAAATACGGAATTAGTACGCTGTTTATATATATATTTTTCTTTTTATTCATTCCAAAAATTAGACCAATAGACGGATAAAAAATACATTTTTATCAATCTGCTTCTTTGTAACATTTTGTTCATATTTCATAGGTAGCATTCCATGAGAATGGCAGACGTATGAGTTTTGAAAAAGGTCTAAGCCATTAAATTTATTAATAAATTTTTACTTAACTGAATTTATTACAAGTTGATTGGGTGAACACTTAATCAAGTAAGGAGAACATGGTGGTTCAAACTACTATTTTAATAAAGATATTTTTTATTCATATCATGGGAATTTCTCAGGCAATAATGCTTTGTCTGGTATTTTTAATGCCAATTACTTCTATTGCGGAAGACGACGATACTACAAAAGAAAATAGTAAAGCGACTCAGGCTGCAACCAGTTCCACTGATGTTGATCAA
The DNA here is from genome assembly GCA_965223115.1 of Gammaproteobacteria bacterium. GTDB lineage: Bacteria > Pseudomonadota > Gammaproteobacteria > UBA4575 > UBA4575 > CBDCUI01. The sequence goes on along the minus strand of OZ244982.1, from coordinate 1,291,800 downwards.
ACCGTTATTGAGGGAGAGGGTCGAGTCAAAGAAGGCAAAAAAGCTCAGTCACAGATTGAAAAAATCAGTGATAAAACGCGAGATTATATTTCTGAATATCAACAAACATTGAAGGTTATAGATGGTTTAAGTGTTTATAACGGGCTTATTCAAAAACAAGTAGACCACCAAAATGCTGAACTACTAGATATTCAAAATTCACTCGATGAAGTTACTTTAATTGAACGCCAGGTTGTTCCGTTAATGGTGAGAATGATTGATTCTCTTGAACAATTTATTTCTCTAGATGTTCCATTTTTAGCTGATGAAAGAAATACTCGTGTTACCAGACTTCGTGAAACCATCACACGTTCTGATGTAACCACTGCAGAAAAATTTCGCAGTGTCTTAGAGGCTTACCAAATAGAAACAGACTATGGTCGCACGATTGAGTCTTATGAAGGGCAGATCAGAATTGGAGATAGTCAACGGCAAGTAGATTTTCTTCGTATCGGGCGTGTTGCATTGATGTATCAAACACCTGATGGTGAGCATACAGGTGCATGGGATAAAGAAACTAAACAGTGGGTGTCGTTACCTTCTTCAACTTATAAACAGCAAGTTAAGAAAGGAATTAGGATTGCGCGAAAACAAATTGCACCAGATTTAATGATCTTGCCAATACCTGCAGCTGAGGAGTTAAGCTAATGAAACAACATGTTCTCAAGCTATTTGGTTTCATCATTATTATATTAGTAATTTTTTCTTTTCAATATTCAACTGCTGCAGAAGTAGTTTCTCTTGATGAACTTTTACAGCAAATTAAAGAAGGGCGTAAAGCCGATGCCAAAGAGAATGCAGAAAGGATAGAGCAGTTTAAAGCAGATAAAGATCAGCAATTGGCACGTATGAATGCTGTGATTGCAAAAAAAGATCGATTGGAGGCACGAAGCAAAGAGCTTGAAGTGCTTTTTGAAGAAAATGAAAAATTGATTAAAGAACAAGAAGAACAATTAAAAATTCGCCTGGGCTCATTGAAAGAATTGTTTGGTGTCATTCAACAAGTATCGGGTGATGCTAGAGGTAATTTTGAGTCTTCAATTACACAAGTACAGTTTCCTGGCCGAAGTAATTTTTTAACTGAATTGGCACGTAAGATGGGTGAAACAAACCAGCTTGCAACCGTAAATGATATTGAACAACTCTGGTTTCAGGTGCAGCAAGAAATGACAGAGTCAGGCAAAGTTGTACGTTTTCCTGCAACCGTCATTAAAGCTAATGGGGAGCAGTCTGAAGAAAATGTAATCCGTGTAGGTACATTTAACATTGCAGCCAATGGGAAATATCTAGATTACAAACCAGAGACTGGAAAATTAGTTGAGTTAGCTCGCCAACCACAATCTAGGTATTTATCGGGTGTTGTTGCACTTGAAGAGGCTAATCAAGGCTTTGCGCCTTTCGGAATTGATCCGTCCCGTGGTCAGCTTTTGACACTGTTAGTTCAATCTCCAAAGCTGGATGAGCGAATTCAACAGGGTGGTTTAGTTGGATACATCATTATAGGGTTAGGAATTATTGCCTTGGCCATTGCTATATGGCGATTTACAGCGCTTAGTGTTATCTCAGCACAAGTATCCAAGCAAATAAAAAATATTAGTAAGCCATTTAGTAATCCACTTGGCCGAGTTTTGCAGGCTTACCACAGTAATACAAAAGTCGATACAGAAACATTGGAGCTAAAGCTAGGTGAAGCCATATTGAAAGAAACGCCTAAATTTAATCGAATGTTGATGTTTTTGAAAATCATTGCAGTGGTTGCGCCTTTGCTTGGTCTATTAGGCACCGTTGTGGGCATGATTATCACTTTCCAAGCGATCACGTTATTTGGCACAGGTGATCCTAAATTAATGGCAGGTGGTATTTCATCTGCGTTGATTACTACTGTTTTAGGCTTATGTGTTGCAATACCAACAGTATTGTTACACACCTTTGTTTCAAGTCGTGCAAAACGTTTATCGCAAGTATTAGAAGAGCAGGCTGCTGGTATGGTGGCAGAACATGCAGAGAAACATTCTCATGCAGTGCCAGTAGTTAGTTAGTTATATAGATGTGAGGGAAGTAAATTGGAATTTATTCAAATCACTTATGAGAATGTTCGAGACTTCATGGAGTTAGGTGGTTCAGTCTTGTTTGTGATTGCGCTGGTAATATTTTTAATGTGGGCATTGATTATTGAGCGCTTGGTTTATGTAAAAACTCAGTACCCGCGAATTGTAAAAAAAGTAATGACAGCATGGGAAGCAAGACGAGAACGTAAATCATGGTATGCACATCAAATCCGCGAGCAATTGATATCGGTTGCTTCACAAGAGTTACAACGTAATTTACACATCATTAAATCGCTTGTTGCTTTGTGTCCTTTACTTGGGTTGTTGGGAACTGTCACAGGAATGGTAGAAGTGTTTGAAGTTATGGCGTTATCAGGATCAGGCAATGTGCGTTCAATGGCAGCGGGCGTTTCTAAAGCGACGGTGCCTACTATGGCGGGAATGGTAGCAGCCTTATCTGGAGTTTTCATGATTGCTTATTTGCAACGTAAATCCCAAATTGAAAAAGAAATATTAAGTGAACATATGACTATGGATCATTGATATGAGAAGAATGTTTAATCGCTCAAGTGTGGAAGAAGATGATTCAAATATTGACATAACACCTATGTTAGATGTTGTGTTTATCATGCTTATTTTCTTCATTGTTACAGCAACTTTTGTAAAAGAAACCGGTATCGATGTTAATCGACCTGATGCACCGTCTGCGGTGAAAAAAGACAATGCCAATATTCTTGTAGCAATTAGTGGCAAAAATGAAATTTGGATCGATCGTAGAAAAATCGATATTCGCCAAGTTAGACCAAATATAGAAAGACTGCACGCGGAAAATCCACAAGGCTCCGTGGTTATTCAGGCTGATAAAGAGTCAAAAACGGATACCTTAATAAAAGTAATGGATGCAGCACGGCAAGCGGGTGTTTTCAATGTATCAATTGCTGCGGACAAAATTTAATTAATTGGTTATGACGACAGCAACAGCTCTAACAAATGGATATATGTTCAGTAGCAGGTTACTGAAAATATTTCTAAGCCTTTTGTTAGCTGCAATTGTAACGTTTGCATTGCTTTGGACAATGCAGTTCTTAATCGCAACTGCCGACAAGAAGCTTGATAAAGCCAAACCAGGCCAAATGGTGGATTTTGTCAGGGTCAAAAAGCAAGAAGTAATAGAAAAGAAAAAGCCAAAACCTAAAAAACCACCACCACCTAAAATGGCGCCAGAACCACCTAAGCCTCAATTAGATGATGTTAAACCAGATGTTGAGAAAATTGCATTGAGCGCAGCCCCAGTAGAGGCAGATGTTGATGTTGATGCAAGTGGTTTTAGCATGGGATTTAACGATGGTGAAATGTTACCTATTGTGAAAGTTCAACCACAGTATCCACGTAGGGCATTATCACGTGGAATTGAAGGATTTGTCGTAGTCGAATTTACCGTTACCAAAAGAGGTGCTGTTAAAAATGCACATGTGGTCGACTCGTATCCAAAGACAGATATTTTTCATAAAGCAGCTTTAAATGCTGCATTGAAATTTAAATATAAACCAAAAGTTGTAGATGGCCAACCGTTAGACGTGCCTGGTGTTCGCAACAAAATTACATTTCAAATTGAGAGATAAGTTAAGAGGAAGTCATTATGCTCATAAATAAAATACGGCTACATGCTAAGAGCACAATTTATATTCTGCTTTCAATATTACTTGTTTGTTGGTTTAGTGTTGGGAATGTTGCAGCCAAATCAGATAAAGAAGGCAAGCAACATAAAACTAAACAAACTGTTGCAATGAGCCAGAAAGTCTATAAAAAACTTCAGGAAGCCCAAGAGCAAGTTGAACTAAAAAATTATATTGGAGCACATCTTGCATTAAAGAAATTGCGTGAAATAAAACGTTTATCTTCCTATGAAAAAGCACAAGCATGGAATTATACTGCGTACACTTATTATCTACAGGAAAAATATGAAGATGCGATTAATGCTTATGATGAAGTACTAAAAGAAGAAGATCTTCCTCCTGCATTAGTACAAAGTGTATTAAAAACTAAAAGCCAACTTTATTTTGTAGTTGCCGACTATGAAAGTGCACTGGTTTCTATTAAGCAATTAATGGAGGTTGTTGGGGAAGCGAATGCTGATTTGGAATTATTGTTGGGACAGGCATATTTTCAATTACAAGACTTTGACAATGCACTGCAACCCATTAGTAACACAATTAATATGTATAAAGAGCAAGGAAAATATCCAAAAGAGAATTGGCTACTAATCTTGCGGGTAATTCATTATGAATTAGAAGATTATAAAAAGATGGTGGAAGTCTTAAAAGAACTAATCCAGTTATATCCAAAAGACAGCTATATGATGACTTTAGCTGCTGCATATAGCCAGTTAGGGGAAACAAAAAAACAGCTTGCAATTATGGAAGTGTTATATGAAAAAGGGTATTTAAAAGAGCCTAGACAGGTTATTAATTTGGCTAATTTGTTTTTATTGCATGGACTTCCATATAAAGCTGCAAAAGTGCTAGAAAAAGAGATAGAAGCAGAACGAGTGGAGCAAAATGAAAAAAATCTACGTTTATTGTCTCAAGCATGGCAGCAGGCTCGTTATGATAAAAAAGCGATTCCACCTTTAAAAAAAGCCGCGTCCTTGTCTGATGAAGGTGAGTTGTATATTCGGCTTGCTCAACTATATATAAATACGGGTGAGTGGGATAAATCTGCAGCAGCTCTGCGTAAAGGTATTTCAAAAGGTCAATTAAAACGCCCGGATAAGGCACAAGTTATGCTAGGAATGTCGCTTTTTAACCAGAAAAAGTTTAAATCTGCTCGATCTGCTTTTCAGCTTGCTTCTAATGATAAAAGGAGTAAATCCGTTGCCGAGCAATGGATTACACATATTAATGATGAAATTAAGCGTCAAGAAATAATGCATCAAGAGGCATTTTTGCAAGCTGATTCAGCTGAATCTCCATCTGTTTAGGGATTGTATACAAATTATTTACATAAATATTGTATTATATTTGCTTGATAGTTATAGATATTTATCTTGAAATAAGATAACTATAGGAAAAATTTTACAAATGTTTTTACATCTCGCAACATTTTTGTAATAAAAATATAATAAACCGCTTCGATAAATAATACTAATAAAGGGACAGATCCAGGATGGGACTGAAAATCGCTAATTATCAAGAAGTTGCTTCGTTACAAAATGCCCTGAAGCCCTCGATCTTAGTAACTGGGGGTGCGGGATTTATTGGCTCTAATTTTGTGAGGAAGCTTCTAGCACAAGGCAAATATAAAGTTATCAATTTAGACTTATTAAGTTACGCAGGTAATATAGAATCGATAGCTGATATTTTAGATGTGCCTAATCATGTTTTTATAAAAGGTGACATTGCTGATAGAAATTTAATTTCAGAGATATTAAATCATTTCAATCCTAGCGCTGTGGTGAATTTTGCTGCAGAAAGTCATGTCGACAGATCAATCGAGGATGCCAAGCCTTTTATTCAGACGAATATTGTTGGGGTTTATGAACTTTTAGAAGCCGTTCGTGCGTATCTGAAAGATTTTTCTGCTGATAAGGTAAAGAAGTTTCGATATGTACAAGTATCCACTGATGAAGTATTTGGCGAGTTAGGAGAAACTGGATCTTTTAGTGAAGAATCTAAGTATCAACCGAATTCTCCTTATTCTGCATCTAAGGCTGCAGCAGACCACTTAGTGCAGGCATATAACCGAACTTATCATTTGCCAACTTTAATTACGCATTGTTCCAATAATTATGGACCCTACCAATTTCCTGAAAAGCTGATTCCGGTTGTAGTCATGAATGCTATCAATGGTAAAAAAATACCAATTTATGGAGATGGGAAAAATATTAGGGACTGGTTATTTGTTACTGATCATTGCGATGGAATTATGACAGTAATTGAAAAAGCTACGGTTGGTAAGAAGTATTGTATTGGGGGTAATACAGAGAAAACAAACATCGAAATCGTGATGACAGTTTGTAAAATTTTAAATGAATTGTTGCCTGATTCTCCTTATGCCCCTCACGAAAATTTGATTGAATATGTAGATGATCGTGCGGGCCATGATCGTCGTTATGCAGTTAATACAAATAAGATATATAGTGAACTGAATTGGAAACCCAAAGAAAAATTTGAAACAGGTTTGAAAAAAACCATTAAATGGTATTTAGATAATAAAGATTGGTGCGAAACAGTACTAAAAATTTCATCACAGCAAGATGATACAGCCAAGAAGCTCGCATAAATAAGTATGAGCGACTCAATGCACACAAAAGGAATTATTCTGGCAGGTGGAAAGGGAACACGTTTATATCCATTAACTCAAGTTGTTAGCAAACAGCTTTTGCCAGTCTACGACAAACCGATGATTTACTATCCGCTGTCTACCTTAATGCTGACAAATATTAAAGATATATTAATTATTACAGATCCTAAATATCTGGGGCAATTTACTGATCTTTTAAAAGATGGAAGCCAATGGGGAATAAACATTAATTATGCAACTCAAGACTACCCTAGAGGTCTTGCAGATGCTTTTATCGTGGGCAAGTCATTTATTGGAAATGATAATAGTTGTTTAATTTTAGGCGATAATATTTTTTATAGTCAAGGTTTACGTGAGTCACTTTTGGATGCTAGTGCATATAATGAAGGAGCAACAATATTTGGTTATCAGGTTAACGATCCATGTAGGTATGGTGTTGTAGAGTTTGATAACAATGGTAAAGCCATCAGTATAGAAGAAAAACCACAAAAACCTAAATCTAATCATGCTGTAACAGGCTTATATTTTTATGATAATGATGTAGTTAAGATTGCGGAAAACTTGCAACCGTCTGCACGAGGCGAAATTGAAATAACAGATGTTAATAATGAGTATCTAAAACGAGGACAATTACGTGTTAAACGTTTAGGTCGTGAGTCTACATGGATGGATGCTGGAACGCATAAGTCTTTATTAGAGGCTTCGAACTTTGTTGAAGTCGTTCAAAGTAGACAAGGCAGGGGGTTTGCGTGTCCGGAAGAAATTGCTTTTTCGCAAGGATGGATTAACAGTAAAGAGTTAGCTCATTTGGCTGAACAACAGAGTTCTAGTGTATACAATGATTATTTATTAAATATCACTAAGTGTGCATAACAGAATGGAGATTAAAAAAACAAAATTGCATAATGTAATGATTATTCAGCCTAGGGTTTTTTCTGATGAGCGTGGATATTTTAGTGAAACTTGGAATAAAGAGCGTTATATAGAACTAGGTATAAAAGAAGATTTTGTTCAAGATAATCTTTCATATTCTAAAAAACATGTATTGAGAGGATTGCATTTTCAAAATCCAAACTCACAAGGAAAGTTAGTTTACGTTTTATCTGGCGAGGTTTTTGATGTTGCTGTAGATATACGCTTAAATTCTCCTACTTATGGTGAGTGGGTTGGTGTTACTTTGTCATCTGATAATAAGAGGCAATTTTATATTCCACCTGGTTTTGCACATGGTTTCTGTGTCATAAGTGAATCTGCATTGTTTGCATATAAATGTACAGATAAATACAACCAATATGCAGAACATACTATCATTTGGAATGACGCAGATTTGGCAATAGACTGGCCAATAAAAAATCCAATTGTTTCAGAAAAAGACCAGCATGGCAGGCATTTGTCAGAATTTGTTGCTACAGAATTACCTATATATAACTTAAATGATTATAAACTGACTGGCACATAATGGATGAACGAATATTGCTTATTGGTGCGAATGGCCAAGTAGGTAGTGAATTTATAAATGCAGCAAAACATATTCCAAATATAATTTCAGCTTCACGAAATTCAAAATCTGCCTATATAGAACTTTCTGATCCAGACAGTATCCGATCGGTAATTAAAAAAATTTCACCTGATGTGATTGTCAATGCAGCAGCTTATACAGCTGTTGATAGAGCCGAAGAAGAACCAGAGCTTGCTATGTCTATCAATGGCAATGCTCCTGGTGTTATAGCAGAAGAAGCTAAAGCGATTGGTGCAAAGCTGATACATTATTCCACTGATTATGTATTTGGTGGTAATAAATTTTCACCCTACACAGAAGAAGATATTCCAAGACCTATAAATGTATATGGTGAAACTAAACTTGAAGGTGATAAAGCAGTAACGGCATCAGGTTGTGAGCATATTATTTTACGTACTAGTTGGGTTTATTCTCCTTTTGGAAATAATTTTATGAAAACAATGCTCAGATTGGCTAATGAACGTGATGAATTAAATGTTGTAAATGATCAAATTGGTTGCCCAACATCTGCAAATTATATAGCTGCTACTACAATAAGTGTACTTGAAAAGACGATGGTGAAATCCAAAGATCATTGCTTCAATGATTATTGCGGTGTGTATAATTTAACTACTTCAATTGCTACTTCATGGTTTGAGTTTGCTAAAGAAATTGTAAGTATTGGTGCTCAAAAGAATCAGTGTAAAAAGATAGTTGTAAAACCGATATCAACTAGCGAATATCCTACCAAAGCAAAGAGACCTATGTATTCAGTTTTGGCAAATGATAAATTACATAACAGTTTTGGTGTGTACGCTAAAAGCTGGAAAGATGATCTTACAAAATGTCTAAATTCTATAGATATAGAGTCGTTATATTGATGATGTAATAAAAATGTGATGCTTGGCACATAATTTATTGCATGTATTTCAATTGGTTACCTAATATGGGTTAATATATTAAGAAAATTGTAATAATTGTGTACTAATATATGAAATAGTTAAATGTTAATTGAAATAATTATAAAGATTAAAGTGTAATAGGTTAAAAAGCATGAAAGTCTCACGAGCTAGAAAGCGATTAAATATGGTTAAAAAGCTCACTAACATAAGTGTAGTAGGAGCAGTATTAGTTAGTATCTTTGTAGTGATGCAAACAAGTAATCTATCTTTTAATAATGTCTTTTTCAAAGATAAGAGACAACATTCTATAAATTCTAAAGTTACTGAGGTTAATACGAAGGCAACTCAAGTAAGTGAATCAATAAATATTGAGCAAATTGATCCGCAAACGAGCGTAAAAAAAGTTAGTTTCATTAATCATAAAGGTTCAATAACGGTAAAAGCTAAGCAAGCAAATTTGCAGGAGGTGCTAGAAAGTTTTGCTAAAGAGTTTGGTGTTAGGTTGCGAGATTACACCTCTACTGTTGATGAACTTGCTGTAACAAAAACATTTACACTTTCTGGAACTTTGTTTGAACTTCTGGATCGTGTTTTGCAAAAATACGGATACAATAATTTTGTCTTAAATTATGAAACTGACATATTAGGAAATAGTGGGAAATTGTCTGATTTGGCAACAATATATTTGTTTGAAGATCCGATAGAGTTGGCTGGAATTGAAGATGTGCATGATTTAGAAGCTGATATAGAAATCGAAGAGGTTTCAATACCTGCGGAAACTAGGATAGTTAAAAGACTTGAACAGCAATTACTGTCATTTAAAAATAATCGAAATGAAGTAGGCAATTCTATTGCTGAAAGCAAACTGCCTGAGCAAAAGTCAGTAGTGATTGATGACCCAGATTTTGATATCACTGAAGGGGTGCCAGAGCATTTGCAAAAAGAATTAGCAGCGATGACAAGACAGGTAACGAATGATGTTAAAGATTTAGTAGCTGCATTAAGAAATAATGAAGCACAGTTAAAAGCTAATCAGTTTATAGATCAAAGTAGTCAATAGTTATAAACAAGTTAGTATTGAGTTTTTTTATTGTAGCTTCCCGGATACGTTATTGATCCCATCAAAAAGCCCTTTAATCATCATTGCTAAATTTTGTCTGCGTGGCGGTAAAAAAATTCCAAACACAATTAATAGGCGTACTAGTCGAATAGAATCAAAAATTATCCATTTTATATTTCTGTAATGTAGCTTAAATACAAGTATGCTATTTCGAAAAATATAGTAATATCGAAAAGATGGGTGACGGGAAACAAAACGCCAACGCCCTGTCCAAATTTTCTTTTTTTCTATTCCTAAAGTATGTTCCATGTACGCATCGCAAACACCGAAAGCCTTAAACCCTTTTGAAAGTGCGCGTAGATGCCACTCAGTGTCTACAGCATCAATAAATAGTGATTCGTTCATTAAACCTATATTTTGTATAGCAGAAATAGGGATGAGCGAGCCAGATGCGATTAACAAGTCAGTTGGAATTAAATTATTTAAATGATTGGTTGTACATTTAATACGTTTTGCAAAAAATAATTTTATTTGTATGAAAGAATGGTCTGAGTTTGTTATTTTTGGACCTACTGCTGATAACTTGATTCCTTGATTGCTGATGTTTTGAGCTGCTTCTAATAACTTTGTAACAAGATTTTTAGAAGGTAAGCTATCTTGGTCAAAAAGTAGTACATGGCTGGCGTGTTTTTGAATAGACCAATTTATTCCATAATTTTGGGCAGTAGCAATGCCAACATTTTCCCTCATCCATTTATATATAATATTTCGCTTTGCGCATATTTCTTGTATTTTTTGCGTGTTATATTTATCAGAAGTGTTGTCTATTACCAAGCAATATAAAACTTGGGGTTGTATTGCAGCTAATAGTTTTTGTAGTTGCCTAAGGTCAGGATTAAACGTGACAATTATAGCTACTACTTTATAGTTGTAACTACTGTTTAACATATTAGGGATAAATAATTAAAGTTTAAAATAAAAATTTATTATTTAGGAAGTTACTACTTAACAGCTTTAAATATATTTTTTAATCAGCATTTTTATGCCACTTAGACCATCTGTGCGAAGTACTTTATATACTGCCAAATAGCTTGAAGGAGATATCATTTTGCTAATCAAGTACTTGCTAGTTATGTAATAGTTATTTGTAAATAGCTTAATTTTAAGGGGCATATTATTTTGAGTACTAAATATTGAATAGCTTGAACTTTGCTTGTTAGGTGTATTACTCAACACTTCATGCCATTTGTCAGCTGATGATTTCATAGAATAATTATTAAGTGTGAAATTCCTAGCTTGCTTAGATAATTGCTCTCGTTTTTTGCTGGATTCTATTAAAGATAAAATATTTAAGTACCATGACTGTTCGTCATTATTGCTTAATAATGCATTTTCATCATGAGAAATTACATCGCTATATGGTGGAACATTTGAGCATATAGATGGGATCCCAGCTAAAGAGTAGTCAAGAAATTTTACTACACTTTTACAGCTACTGAATATTGAATCATCTAAAGGAATTATACCGATTGCATTTCTAAGAGTAGAAATAAAAGATTTAAATTCTCTGTGGCTCATAATTGGAATTTCTTCTATATCAAGTCCAGAAGAAATTAATTTACGTGCTGGTGGTCCAATAGCAACAATTCGTATTTTATCTTTTAATTTATTTTCTAATTTACATAGAGTAGAAATCAAGAAATCTACTCTAACAGTGTCAGTTGACCCTAAAAGCAATGTTATTTTGGATGATTCATCATGTTGAATTGGCTTGTGTATCGTTGATGCACAATTAGGGATTACATCTACATGTTTGTTATACTTTCTAAGCTTTTCTTGTAATCTAGGTGTTGTTACCGTAATGGCATCTACCATCCTAAGCGCATCTTCCAAATAAGGTTTTGTTGTTAGTGAATGTTTATGAGTAGATAAAAATTCAGGTATGTCAGTTAGTAAGTCATCGATATCAAAGATGATTTTTTTACCAAGCTTTTTTAACTCAATAATTAGCTTTGTTACAAAAATATTACCTTCGCGTTGTAATACAACAGTATCTGCCCATTCTAAATCACTTTGTGAGTGGCGGCCTAATTGTTCAACACGAATATAAGCACCATGATAACTGCAATAAGTATTCAGTGGGTCTACTATACGTATATTGCCAACAGACCAATCTTTTAAAGGTAACAAACATAAAATATGCTCACATTTTTCTTGTTTGAATTGTAAATTTAACTTTGTATTTAAATTATTTATGTGCTTGTTAGCTTGTATAATGTACTGGAAAACGTCTTTTTCATTATCATCAGTTATTTGATTGATCTTTTCTAAAATTGAAGGATCATATGGTATACCTGTATGTTCTGCATCTAATTTTATTGAGTTAACTCGATTTATTAAGTAACCAGCATCTGAAAACATGTCTATAATACTGTCTTTTGTGAAAAACTTAAGATGAGTGTTATCCAAAATACCATATTCAGCATATTCCCAGTTCCCTGCAGCCAACATGCTGCGTACAGCAATATGTGAGACATTTGGAATAGAAGCGATTACTGAACCATTTTCATTTAATCTTTCTAAACAATTGATTAATACTTGTAATGGATTGACTAAATGCTCTAGCACATCGCCAAAAATAATGTAATCAAATTTTTCGTGTATATAGAGAAGTGATGATAGAAATTCTTCAATTGTGCCCAAAATAACTTTATCAAGTTTTGCTTCAGCTACATTTGCAGCTTCTGGTGTCATTTCTACTCCCCATACTTCATGCCCGTAATCTTTTAAGACCTTGCCTAGAAAGCCGGCAGAGCACCCTGCATCTAAAATACGACTTCGTTTTTCTTTACATGTGTCATGAATAATTCGAAATATTTGTGTGTGTGAATTATTATCAACTGTCAAATCAATAATAGTTTCATAACTTTTATTTAAAGGCATACGTAAATTTTGTCTAGTATCACTAGATTTCATATATATATTTTAACATTGTGTTTTTTTAATAAATAAACTTACACTTTGTGTATTTTTTGCATATCCTCACTCTATGTAAAAAAAATATTTATAATGTGATAAGCGGCGTAAAGAAATATCATCAATATAATTATTGCCATATATATTTTTAACCGAGTATTAACATTGCGTAAGTTTTTCACTTGTGTTTCACATTTTATCAATATATTAGTTGTGTTTTGATTAGCGGATTCTACTTCTTTAATAACATGTTTGATTTTTACTATATTTGTCTCGTGCTCTTTAATAATTGAAGCCGAGGTTAAAAATTCTTTTTCAATTTTATTTAAGCTACTTATTTTTTCATTTAAGATAGGGGAAATTAAATCGTAAATTAAAGAAATTTCATTGTCTATTGAGTCTAATTTAGTATAGATGTCATTACTAGCATAATTCTGTAAATCATTAAATAAGCTATAGCAATCTTTAATCCATGAAGAAAGAAGTTTGTGCCTAACATTAGGTATGTTGTTTTCGTTGTGATGATTTAGCTTTGGATCAATAAAGCCTAATCCAATATTTTTTATATCACTAGGTGAAATTTCAAATTTAATATTAAATGTATTTTTTACTTTGTCTAAAGTAGTTTCCCAATCTGATAAGAAAGTCTCGTAATTGATAAAAATTCTGTTCTTATCACGAGTATAACGTTCAGCATCTAAATTATGTTGAAGCCATAGTAGTAATGATTGATGCAAATCCATGTTACCTCGTTTTTTTAGTGACGCGGCAACTTCAAAAGGGTTTCTAAAAATAATACAATATAAAGGTTTGCAGTTTAAATTCTGTAATACTTTTTCCCAGATTGGTAATAATCTGCATATTCGAGGATCTTTCACCATCCATAGTTTATTATTAGAAAAATTGTTATTAATAATGGACTGTATTTTTGACTTATATAGATCTACGTTTGGGAAATTATCGAAGTTAAATTTGTATAATTCATTCCATGCAGAATTTGTATCAGAAAGTATTTCTTCATTAATTTCTACGATGTCTTGATTTTCCCAATACCCTTTTTCATTGTCTCCTGGCACTGCATTTAAAATACTTTTGCCAATAGGAATACCCATGTGATGCAATAGACCTGTTAAAGCAGATGTGCCACTTCTGTGCATGCCTAGAATGATCAATGCGCGTGATTTATGTGCAGAATGTTCCATATATATTTTTATAAGGCTTTAATTAGAGATTTAAATGAAAAATCGACTGTACCTACAATTTGCTTATTGTAAACAGGTAATACTTTAAACATTAATATATCAACACATCTTGCAACAAAATACTTATTATCTAATTCTTCACATGCTACACCTGCATTGAAGAAATATGTGCCTGGTGTTAGATTGCAATTAAAATTGAATGTAACTTCTATAACATCTCCAGATTTTATTGCGTGTATATTATCTTGATTAATGTTAGTGGTATAACCGCCTAGCTCTAAACCACTAATAGTTTTAATTAAAGCTCCAAATTTTATATTATTTTTATCTTGGTTAAATTTTACTTTGTATTTAAATATATATTGTTTATTTGGTAATACTAAGTTAACAATATCACCAGATTTTGTACATAAGTTTGCATCAAAGATCTGAGCCCCATTATTTTCATATTCAAGTTTGCTAGTAGAGATGAGTTTAGGATCGTATATTTCTTTAAGTAAATCATCTGATTTGGCATCATTTTGAGAGTGTTTGCTATGTCCTTGTATGTTTGTTGTATTAGAGTTTTTAATTTTTTTGATAATTTTAGTCAAATCTTTTTCTGGCGTATATAGTAGTTTCTGGTATTGGTTTACAACATTTTTAGGTGTATCCGCTAAAATTAAATTGCCTTTTTCTAATAAAATAGCATAGTCGCATAGTTCTAATATAAGCGTGGAGTTATGTGATACAAATAATAAAGTACCACCATGATCTTGAAAGCTTGATATTTTTGAAAAACATTTTCTTTGAAAAGCTTCATCGCCAACGGATAAAGCCTCATCAATAACTAATATATCTGGCGATGTGTTAATAGCAATTGAGAATGCTAATCTGACAAACATACCACTCGAATAGGTTTTTACAGGTAAGTCAATAACATCACCTAGTTCAGAAAATTCTACTATGTCATTAAATTTATCGGATATTTCTTTTAGGGACATTCCTAGAATTAAGCCGTTAGTATATATATTTTCTTTTCCTGATAGCTCAGGATTAAATCCTGCGCCTAGCTCTAATAATGCCGCAATTCTCCCATTTATATCTATTTCCCCAGATGTTGGTTTTAGTATCCCGGATACGATTTGAAGTAAGGTCGATTTTCCTGAGCCATTGCGTCCTAGAATACCCACTGTGTGGCCATATGGGACATCAAAGGATATTGAATTCAGAGCCCAATGTTCCTTATAGTATTTTTTTTTATTATTCAGAGAACTTGAGTCAAGTGTTGTCTCATGTGCGAAATAATTTGAAATAAACTGTTTTAAACGATCTGTGGGCTGCTCATATATACGATATATTTTGCTTATTTTGTTTAGCTTTATAGGTTTTAAATTTTTATTTTCCATATATATTGTAATTTAGTTGGCTTATATTACATCGATAAAACCACTTTTTACTTTTTCAAAGAAGATTTTCCCTATACAGGCGATTGCGCCACATACAAGTGTATAGAGTAAGAGTGATGACCAATTTAATGTATGTCCCCATAGCATCAAATTTCTTGTCTGTTCGATAAAAAATGAAAATGGATTTAAATAAATAACTTGACGGAAATTTTCTGGAATTGCGGTTACTGGGTAAAAAATTGGACTCAGAAATAATAACATGGATGTCAAAATACCAATTAAATATGAAAGGTCTTTTACATAAACACCAATTGCTGCCAATAGCCAACATATTCCAAGTGTAAGTAAAACCAACGGAACTAATACTAATAGAAATAATGGTGCGGTAACTGGTAATGTATTTTTAGTAATAATTATAAGAGCAACCAAAACAAGAAATCCTATTAAAGTGTGTATTAGGGCAACGCTTATTGAAACTGCTGGGAGTATGTAAAGTGGAAATACAACCTTTTTTACGTAGTTGGCATTGTTATGAATTAAAGAAGGGGCTTGTGTAATAGATTCTGCAAAGAATTGGAACAACAGCAATCCGCAATAAAGAATAGCTGCAAGTTCTAATTTAGAAATACCGGTGCTGTTCCAACGGACGTTAAATATAGTCCCGAATACTAAGGTATACATTGTTAGCATGATGATAGGAATGATAAAAGCCCACAGCACTCCGAATATGGAACCTCGATACCGGCCCTTTAGTTCACGACGAACAAGATTCCAAAACAACTCGTAATGTTTACGCTGAGTGTACATAAAGGGGGGTTATTATCTGGCGATTTATTTGGGTTATAACTATGTATATAGAAACAATCTGGATTGTAATGTTTGTTATCGATTTGATGTATATAATGTCAGTAGTTATGGAAATTAAGTATTTTTAAAATTACCTTTATTCAGTGCGTTATAAACCCTTACTGGAATCAGTATTATAAATACAGGCTGCTTTTGTAAGCAACAAAATAATCACATATAATACAAAAACTTATAGGGTATTTTTTGATAATTTATGGGTATGTGCATATGTGTTCTAGTTCACAAAATCATCCTATATAAACTATTAAAGTACAATCCTCTGTACAGAAACTAAGGAGAGCAATTGATGGACAAAAAGTCAGATAATAGAGAGTCTCGTAGGAGGTTTTTAAAAACTGCGGGTAAATTTGCGGTTTATACACCACCAGCTTTGATGGTTATGAGTAAGTCCAGTCATGCGGATTTTGCTAATTCTGTAAATGGCATGGATGCTTATAAAGAAAAGTATGGTGATACATACTACGAGAAAAATAAATATCTTTTTGAAAACAGTTATTTGTCAAAAGACAAATATGACAAATATTTTAATAGTTTATAGATATTAAATTAATTTAGTTGGTTGATTAAGGTGTGCATTTTGCACGCCTTTTTTTTTGCAGTATATATCTTATGGCAGATATTAAATTTTATGATCAAGGATATTTAAAGAATAAATTGTATTTTTTGCAATTAACACTACACATTAAATTCCACTATGAGAAATTCTAATATATTAAAATATCGTATGTGTTATTTAATTTACTGCTTGACTTAGATCACTCTATACCTGTGATATTGTGATTATGCTGGGTTTTCAAAATTACTAAATAGTGCGCTAGCTAAAGAAAAGAAATGAAATTAGCCAAACTTAAAAAAGTATAGAGTTGTACTTTAACGGCTGTAGCCAAGATTAAAATGTGACTTAAAAGCTAGTAGACTAAGTGTTCCTTTTATATGTTGTTTTAGGACATCTATCTTAAAGATGCGTGTGATACCTCGTATTTATATGTAATCATCTGCTAGCCTATTTAAGCAAGTGTTACAGTATATTTGAAGTTGGAATATTATTTTATGCCAAGCAAAACAAGCTTAGTATACCCTCTGCCAAATAATGCAATTACTACTCACCATATCGAAGGTGAGTTAATTATATTTGATGAACGTTCTAAGCAGTTAATGCGATTAAACGAAACGGCAAGTACGATTTGGCAAATGCACGAGAATGATATTAGTCCTGATAAAATTGCTGTACAGTTATCTGAAATATATGGATTAGGAAAACAGCAATTACTTGAAGATACTATAAATGCTCTAGCTTATTGGCAATCAATTGGGCTTTTAGGCAGCGATAATGTCCCTGATGTGGAAGAAGAGCCGGATGTATTAAGTTATTTGAAAAAAGCAAGATCAACGCATTATGATAGAGAAGGCTTAATATTTGTAAATGCATTTACAATCCTTGATACAAGATTTGAAGTGTTTTCTTCAAATGAAGAACTCAAATATTTGTTGTTACCTTTGTTAGCCCATTTTGAAAAAACTGACTTTAAGACTCGCCATACAATTAGAATTGTAGAAGAAAACTCTAATTATGTAATTACTGATGGTGAAATGGAGGTAGGGTGTTTGGGTACAATCGAGGAAGTTGTACCGTTAGTAAATGCACATATTTTGGTTACTGGTTATATAGAAGCAAATTGTCTTTCAGTATTTCATGCTGGTGTAATTAGTGGAAAAAGTGGTGTAGTACTATTAAGCGCTGGTAGTGGAAGTGGCAAGTCAACACTTACTGCGGCATTGATGTGTGCTGGCGAGAATCTTTTTACAGATGAGCTTGCTATATTGACATATAATAAAAAAATACGTCCGGTACCAGGTTGTGTTGGTCTAAAGGAAGGTTCATGGAGAGTAATTGAAGAATTTTATCCAGACATATTTAAGTTACCGACTCATAAACGTCAAGATGGAAAGCTAGTTAAATTTATACCACCAGTTTCTGGCCCTACAAGTAAACAAATAAAAGAAGGTGAAAACATAAACGCAGTTGTGTTTCCAGACTATTCGCCAGAGTATCGGACTAGTCTTACAAGAATTTCTGCTGCAGATGCGTTGGTGATGATTACAGATGCAGGTTATTATGTAAACCAAACATTAAATCATGATTCTGTTGCAGAGTTGGTTGCTTGGGTTAAAGAGATACCTGCATATGAGCTAAGAGTAAATAATCTCAAAGAAGCAGTAAATTTAGTTGGTGGATTATTATAAATTAATATGAATTATGAGGCATATCGTTTTATTACCTCTGTAGTATCACCATATATTTCTGCAGATAAAATACTTAAACAGATTGAAGTAAGCCTATTGAATTGGGAATTAATAGCTGGAATGGCAGGTGTCCATTCGATAGTTCAAGCTTTATATCCTGCATTGATAGAAAAAAAGGTTGCAGAATTTATTCCTAAAGATTTCTCTAATTATATAGAGCATTTAAGCGAGCTGAATAAAAAGCGCAATTTGATGTTGCAGTCTCAACTCATGGATGCAGTACTAGTGATGAATAACTTGGGTGTAAAACCAATGTTAATAAAAGGAGCTGCACATCTTTTTCTTGATACATTTTCAAAGATTTCTGATCGATTATTAGTAGATTTAGATGTTTTGGTTCCATCCAGTGAAATTGAGAATACAAAAGATGAGTTGATTCGTTCAGGTTATGAATATTCAGGTGATGAGATGCAGTTTATTGATACACATCATCATTATCCACCACTAATTAAAAAAAATGAATGTGCAATGCTTGAGCTACACCGTGATTTAATGTTTCGTGATCAGCAACGTATATTTCCAACTCTGCATGCATGGTCAAACACAATTGATATTACACTACCTAATAATGCTAAAGCTAAAGTTCTTAATCCAACCTATAGAGTGTTTCATAGCTTTTTGCACAGTAATGTAACCGATTCATTATATCAAAAGGGTATTGTAGAAATTCGACAATTGCATGAATTGGCTAGGTCGTATCTTGTATATGGCACTAGCATCGATTGGGACGAGATGTTTGAATATGCATATGAGCATGGAGTAGGGAAACAATTGAATGCCAATTTATATTTAGCTAATAAATTCATGGCTGTTCCATGTATTAAAAGCGATAACATAAATAATAATACGATAAGCTCTAAATTAAATTATTATAGAGTGAAATCGAAATTCAAATATGATTGGTTTAATACTTTTGATCAAAGATTATATAGGCTAAAAAAACGCATTTTGTCTAAAATTAATTAGTTACGTCTAAAAAATAAATATTTTATTTCTATTCGGTAAAATCTCTTTTCTTTGCCTAAGCGCTATCAATTTAAAATGTATATACATAGAAATATCAATGTATATTACCGGGTTTTACTTATAAGTTTTTCATCATTGTATGTGAAAGTGATCCTGAGCTGAGGCCATTTTTCAGTGATGGTTGCTCTTTGTTTCCTGATAGCTCTGTAATTAGCAATAAAAATTGATGTGAATGTTGTATGCGCTATGATTTAGCTTATTGGCGTGGCGGATATGGGAAAAGAGCGTAAGACCGCAGATATCAAATTAAAAATGTGTGTGTTAAAAAAACAGGGGATAAAGCTTTAGCAAAACTTATGTATGACGGAGTGCGTTTTGGTGGCATTCCTTATTTTTATAGCTGGTATCGTTGGGGATATGGTTGGTCTTATCAAAGAAAGTACCAAGCATTGACTAAGGCTGAACAAAAGCAAGTGGAAAAACTAGAAGAAGAATATTTTGCAAATAACAATGAGAAATATTGTGATATATATTGAATGTTCTCCATAAGTTCTCTATTATGAGAACTTATGGAGAACATTATGTTGACTGAACGAGAACAAACTACTTTACGGTTCATAACTGACTATATTCTTAAAAACCATAAGGCACCTTTACTCAGCGAGATTGCCAGAGGTCTAGGCATTCAGTCTAAAGGGGTGGTACACCGTTATTTATCCACATTAGAGGAGCAGGGCTATATTCGACGGCAGCCAAAACATCGGGGGATTGAACTGGTTGAATGCTTTGATTATGACGAATTACCATTGTTGGGCCGTATTGCTGCAGGTAAGCCAATTGAGGCTATTGAAGACCATGAGTTAATTAATTTTGCACATTTACTAGGTGGCCCCAATCGTTTTGTACTACAAGTAAAAGGTTATTCGATGATTGATGAGGGTATTCGTAGTGGTGACCTTGTTGTTATCGAGCAATCAAATACTGCACGTAATAATCAAATTGTTGTAGCGTTAATCGACAATCATGAGGCTACTTTAAAACGAATTAAATTTCCAAATAGAGATGTGATTCGTTTGATTCCTGCAAATAAGAATATGCAGCCTAAAGAATATCCAGCTGATCGTGTCACTATACAGGGTGTATTAGTGGGTCAGGTGAGAATGTATTCATGACTTATGAAGCATTGGGCTCGTGCAATTGTTTTTGTCGATATGGATGCTTTTTTTGCCAGCATAGAGCAAAACCAATGTCCTGAACTAGATGGAAAGCCTATTGGTATTACAAATGGTCTTACAGGCACATGTTTTATTACCTGTTCTTATGAAGCAAGAGAACACGGTATAAGAACAGGCATGCGTCTTAAAGAGGCACGTCAATTATGTCCACATATTAAACAAGTCCCCGCAAGAGCTGAGTTATATGCTGAGGTGTCAACCAATATTATGTCAGCATTGCAGCAAGTTACACCTGATATTGAAGTGTTCTCTGTTGATGAGGCTTTTCTTGATATCACTTACTGTCAAGGTATTCATAAAAACCCTATTCATGCAGGTGCGCTAGCTAAAGAGATTGTTAAAGAAGTGGGGGGCGTGACATGCAGTGTAGGTATTAGTGGCGATAAAACAACTGCGAAATATGCCGCAAAAACAAAAAAACCTGATGGGCTTGTAATGGTGCCTCCTTGGGAGGCACGTGATTTTTTGCAGAATGTGCCTGTTACTGAACTATGTGGGATCGCAAAAGGTATTGGCGAGTTTCTTAATGATAGAGGAGTATATGTATGCGGTGATATGGTTAAACTTCCGATCGGTGAACTTGCGCGACGATATGGCAATTTAGGTCGGCGTATCTGGTATATGGCACAAGGTCTAGATCCACAACCTTTGAATCAATCCGTAGCAGCTCCAAAGTCGATTGGGCACGGGAAAATAATGCCACCCAATACAAAAAATCCCAATATGTTAAAAACTTATTTACATCATATGAGTGAAAAGGTTGCAACGCGATTGCGCAAGCATGCATTCGAAGCCAGATGTTTCTTTATTGGATTTCGTACAGAGCATGGTTGGTTAGCGGATAAATTTCGTGTTGAAGAGCCTACTGATGAAGGACAACAAATTAGAGCTGTTGCTGAGCAATTGCTTAATCGCTGGCGGGGTGAAGGTGTATTTCAAGTGCAGATAATTGCCTTAGAACTACGACCACGTGGGAGTCAGCAGTCATTGTTTAATGTTATTGATGAACAACGGCACTGCTTAAATAAGGCTATTGATCAAATCAATGAACGTTTTGGTGAATTTGCAATTGCTCCTGCCACCTTATTAAACCGATCCGATATGCCTAATGTTATATCTCCTTCGTGGAAACCAACCGGGCATCGTAAAACAGTATAAAAGGGACATTAGATTTGCTTTCAAACAAACAAGTTTGCGTAAAATTTAATAGTTAAAAAAACCACAAGTGGTAGGTATCTAAGCTTAATTAAGTCAAGTTGATCTTCATCGAGTGTTAATGGCTGGGGGGTGTCAGATAAATGGCAAGAAATTCACCTAAAATCTGTAACTTATCTGCCGTTAATCTATAACAGATAACCATTTGGTGAGATTATCAAAGAATAATTAATTTCACATATATACAATAGGTTACAGTTATTTGGGTAAAATAGCTTAGTTATAGGAAATAACTTTAAATGAAAAGGAGCAATTCATGATATCGGCTAAAAGCATTCTAAGGCCTTACCAGCAGCCAATATTGGCGAAACTACATGCAGTAGAAAAATTGTATTCTCTACATACAAAATCCAATACTTTAGAGAAGAGCGTTGAAGATCAACAATTAAGTCGTGAGCAGGTTTTAGAAATCTATGATTGGGTCGCGCAGTTGAGAGCACAATAATATCTGATTTCTTGTACAGATGAATTTTTAGGGGCCCGTAAATTTAAGTGGAGAAATAAAATGGAAGTAACACACACAATACTTATGTATGACATTATTGCACTCGTTGGAATTATGATAGCAAGCGGTATCTATTTATACCGACATAGGATTAATCATTAGAATGAATTTTAGAGTCCAACTCCAAGCGTTTTAAAACGCTTATAAAAATAAGCCCCCATTTAGGGGGTTTTTTACTGCATAAATTTAGATATTTTATTTATAAGTCTTTTCCAAAATTAAACGCCGAGCATCTTAAAGCACCTGCCAATGCTTCATGAAATTCTTGTGTTTTTTGTGCACCTATTTCGTCGCGTACACAGTCAACTAGATTTTCAGTATATTTTATGCCATCTGCAGCAATGCGTTCTCCTTTAGAAGACAGCTTTAGATTAACAACTCTTCTGTCTTGTTTACTGTGTTCCCGGCTTACTAACCCCTTAGCTTCTAGTAATTCTAGTTGCCTGCTAATTGTGCCAGAATCTGTAAAAGTGCATGCAGATACTTTTGCAGGAGTTGTGGCAAGTTCTAAATAAATAGATTTTAGAATTCGCCATTGTTGATAGTTGACTTGATGTTTTCTTAAATAATCAGTTATTTTCTTGCGGGCAATACTATTGATAGTTTCTATATAGGTGATTATATCTGCATCAATTGTATTGTCTTTATTGCCAAGCATGCGTGTTGTAAATACGCTCTCTTCTTCTGTGATGTTCATGCGGACCTCGGTTCAAAGTAAAAATTTCCATTTTTTTACCAACCTAATTTGTAATTGCCTTATATTAATTACTATATTGTTACTCAACAATTATCTGTCGTTACAGTAAATATAGTCAAAATAAAAATATGTGGTTTTGATAGCTAAATACTAAATATCTCCATGTATTAGAAGGAATTCAAAATAATTCTATATTCAATTTTCAATAAAACCACATAGTCACCCACTA
Organism: Gammaproteobacteria bacterium; assembly: GCA_965223115.1. Classification (GTDB taxonomy): domain Bacteria; phylum Pseudomonadota; class Gammaproteobacteria; order UBA4575; family UBA4575; genus CBDCUI01. Next base: position 1,268,367 of record OZ244982.1, on the reverse strand, counting down.
CGTTATGATAATTGTATAAAGAATATTTAGGTAATATAGATAAAAATTGATAATACCGTATTTGTTAATGCCGCTAAATTATTATTATTTGTGTATGCTTTAGCCCATGTGGATAGTAGTGAATTAAGCTAAGAATTGATTAATTGGTTGGTTAAAAAGTTGGGTATCTAGTTGATTTATATACAGATTGCTTGCAAATTAAATAATCAAAACCAGCTTGAGAGTGTTTAATGACAAAATCACTATTAGCTTAATAATGACTAAGAGGAGGTAACGTATTGTAAGATATTTTTAATAAAAATATTATTCAAAAGACACTTTATCACTTATTCCTGTGCGTTTGGCTATATAGGGATTCACACACCTTGTTATATAAAAATACCATCAAATTACAGAATACATGAAATTATATTGAGGTTTATCCATGAGTTATTTTGGTGAAAGCACACATGAGCATAGAGTTCTAAAATATATGGAAGGCATCAAGAATGCTAACAATCTAAAAGACTATGAGATTGTTCGTATTATGAATAAAGTTGTTGATTACTATCGTGATAATCTTGTATATGAATTCAATGAGGAAGAAGCTGATACAATTTTACAAGAGGCCAGCGATACGGCTATACAAGCAGCTAAAAATTCTGTAGATCCTTAAGCATTACATTGTTTGCTGATCTTATATCTATTTCTTAATAATCAAATATATAACTAATTTCTTAGTAAAATCACCAATTCTTTTGAAAACACTTTAAGCGAGAGCTATCTGTTTCTAGGTATTTTTCGGCTTGATTTAAAAATTCATTGAATTGATTAGATTGATGCAATATTAATCGAGATTTTCATTTTCTAAGTTAATAAATTTAATTAGGTCTAATGGACAAATGATTAATTAATCTCTATTTGAAATTGGACTTTATAGTTTAGCAGGTAGTCGTCTTCATTTAGCTTATGTTGATTTTCTAACCGTGAAACAAACACGCATTACTCTTTACTAGCAACACTTACAAATTTGCTATTCACGATGGTAGATATAAGAGTGAGCAAGAGCTTTCAACATGTGTTGTTATAAAAATCTAGGTTAAAACAAGACTGCAATATAAATAACGCTAGTCTAGTGTGGGGCTCTAGTAAGCAGTGATTAAGTAAATTACAAATTGTACATATATTGTATAAGTAATATCGGCTATATATACAAATAAATACAGTATATGTATAAATAATAAGTTATATTATATTTACAAATGTTATATATTTTTTTGTATTAGAGGTGGGAAAATGAAGATACAGACAGATTCTGTGGAGACAACTTATCGAATTGGCGCTGTTTCTAGAATCACAGGAATAAGTCCTGAAACATTACGTGCCTGGGAACGCCGGTATAACGCAATAACGCCATCGCGTACTAGTTCAGGAGATCGTCAATATTCAAGGGATGATGTTGCTAAACTGCTTTTGCTTAAGAGTTTAGTTGACGCAGGTATTTCAATTGGCTCGGTTGCACATTTATCTATAAATGATTTAAAGGCAAGAATCGAGACTGATGCACTACTTACTAAAGACCATAAGTTAAAACTAAATGAGAACAGCCCTGAAAAGACAATTAGTCGAGTAGCTTTAGTCGGGGATGGCTTTCCGATACGTATATTGGACGGGCTCTCTGAGGTGCATGGTATAGAAATATCTGGAGAGTATGAAAATATTAATGAGCTTGAGAATAATATTAAATCCCACTCTCAACCAGATATTGTGATTATTGAGCGACCTACAATTAATCAAAATACTAGAGCCGAGATTAAAAAAATTCGTGATTTAAGTGGCGCATGGCACGTAATCCTTATTTATGGATTTAGTGCGCAAGAGCTTATTGAGAAAGTACAATCTTCACAAACTACAGTGGTTAGATCCTCAGTCGATGTACAAGAGTTGGCAAGGTTATGCATATACCATTCAGGAGGAAGTAAAAAATTACCAAGTTTGGAGTCTGGTTCGACTCTGCATTTTGAACAAATGATCCCAGCCAGACGTTTTAGCAATAAAGATCTACTGACGCTTGCCAAACAATCACATACTATTAAGTGTGAATGTCCACAGCATACCTCAGAGTTAATTAAAAACTTAGTTGACTTTGAAATTTACAGTGCCGAATGTGAGAATGAAAACTTAGAAGATGCAGCATTACATTCGTATTTACACGCTACAACAGCACAAGCTCGATCTATGCTTGAGGAAGCATTAGTGCATTTGATTAGGGTTGATGGGATATCGATAAACCAAAATGAGTAGTTATCTGATTTCTTTGTATGCTTGTAATGCTTTATTGCGACTGCCTTGTAAATCTACTATAGGCCTTGGGTAATTTTTAGCAAGAATAACTCCAGAATTTTTAAGTTCAATAAAAGAAGCTTCCCATGGGGCGTGAATAAATTTGTCAGATAGCTGGGTAAGTTCAGGTATCCATTTGCGAATGTATTTACCTTCTGGGTCAAACTTTTTGCTTTGTAATATAGGGTTAAAAATCCTGTAATAGGGTGACGCATCTGCACCACAGCCAGTGATCCACTGCCAAGCAAATGAATTATTTGCTAAATCTGCATCAACAAGCGTATTCCAAAACCATTTCGCACCTTCTTGCCAAGGTATTAAGAGATTTTTTGTCAAAAAAGATCCTACTATCATACGTATGCGATTATGCATCCATCCAGTTTTCCATAACTCACGCATTCCTGCATCTACTAGTGGTATTCCGGTCAAGCCCTTTTGCCAAGCAGATAGCTGCTTATGATAATTCGTAGCCCATGGGAAACGATTGTATTTAGTATTTAATGGTACCGTCGCCATTTCTTGGTAATGAAATAATAGGTGATAGGCAAATTCTCGCCACACCAATTGACGTATAAACGCAGCGTAAAGTTCAAAACTATTTTGATTTTTTAATAATTGTGTAGTGATGAATCGGCTACTTATTTCTCCGAAATGCAAATGAGGCGAAAGCTTTGAAGTCATGGGCTTAGATGGAAAGTCACGTGCATCTGAATAGGTATTTAGTGCAGTTTCTTTGAATATCTTAAATCTTTGTTTGGCGCCTAATTCTCCAGGTTTCCAATTAGACTTGAGGCCATCAGCCCAGTTGCTGCGTGGTAACAATTCGTATGAATCTAAATCAACAGCAGAAATATTTAGTGTGCGGGGAAATGAGTTAATGTTTTTATATATATTTGAAGGTAGTCCTTTTTTTTGAATGTGCTTCCAAAAAGGAGTAAAAACTTTATATGGAGTGCCATCATTTTTTAGTGAGTCCCAAGGTTCATAAAATAAAGTTGAGTTAAAACTTTTAACTTTTACATTAATGCCTGTGAGACATTTTTTTATTTCTTTATCACGTATTATTAAATTCGGTTCATAAGTTCTATTCCAATAAACAGAGTTGATTTTAAATTTTTCGCAGATTTTTAATAGAGTAGAATTTGAGTCGCCAATAAAAAACTGTAAGATTGAATCACGTTTGACTAATTGTTTATGCAAGGCAGCCAAGCTGTAGTGAAGCCACCATTTGCTAGCACTACCAATTTCCCATTCGCCAGCGTTGTTTTTATCTAATATATAAATAATTGCTAGTTCATCACATTCATTTACTGCAGTGCTTAAAGCAGGGTTATCTGTGATGCGCAAATCAAATCGATACCAATATAGGCCACGTAACATAATGTTATCAAAACATAATGATGCAAGTATTCAAGTAATTTAGATTATCAAATATAAGCTTGTACTTTACACTTTACTTATATATTGAGCTATAGCTTATCTGTTGAGCTTTTTAAAGATGCAATCGCACTTACAGAAACTAAAATAGCAAATCTTATGGCCGTAAATTTGGGTAAAAAAATACATGCGCCCGCACCTAGCAATGCACCATAAATAGTCTGTTGAACTTGTTTGCTTTCTATTTCTAATCCATGAGCTAAACGTACAAAATGTTCGCAATTAAAAGTTAATAAATTATACTTGATATTTGAACCTATGTAGCTCCTTGCGCGATTGAGAACTACATCTGCTGGATCAGTTCCTTCTATATTACTTCGACAATAGGCTTTATTACCTACAACGGTTTCCCACGGTTCTTCTGCAACACATCCTGTTCTGCTTGATAGTGAAATTAGCTTGGGTTTGTCACCATATAAACGGTCACTTACAATAGCAAAATGCGTATATATGGGATAACGTATACTAATTACGGTGCCGTGCGAAAACAAAGTGTTGATAGAATTAGGAGTCATGATAATTGGAGATAATAAACTTTAAACTGTCAACGTGTCGATTATATAAGCTTTATATTGAACTTAGGCAATTAGTTCTCTTGATGTGATTAGAATTCATAGTTTATATTGTTTAAATTAAAAAATTTTCTATATTTAATTGCAAAAATGATTAAAAAAATTAACTTGTTACACTTGGTAGCAATTTTGGCATTACTGATTCAAATTTCTGCTTGTTCTCAGGCATATTATGGGACATTAGAGAAAGTAGGAATACATAAACGAGACATTTTAGTAGATCGTGTAGAGGCAGCTAAAGGTTCACAGGAAGCTGCCAAAGAGCAGTTTCAATCTGCCCTAGAGGAATTCAGCTCAGTAGTTGAGTTTGATGGCGGAGATCTAGAAGAACTCTACGAGAGACTAAATAAAGAATTAGAGAAAAGCCAAGCGCGTGCTGATGATGTCAAACATAGAATTGATAAAGTTGAAGAAGTTTCCAAGGCTTTATTTGTTGAATGGAAACAAGAGCTCAAAGAATATTCGAGCGAAAGTTTACGTAAAAAAAGTGAATTGCAACTTGTAGATACAAAACAGCGTTATAATCACTTAATCATGTCTATGCGACGGGCTGAGGCGCGTATTGACCCAGTGTTAAGGCCATTTAAAGACCAAGTGTTATTTTTAAAACATAATTTAAATGCGAAGGCGGTTGCTTCACTACGTGGTGAATTGATCCAAGTCGAGTCAGATACTAGTAGATTGATTAAAGAGCTAGAGGCCTCAATTGCAGAAGCTGATAAGTTTATACAGGAATCTGAATTTTGATTTGATTAAGCTTTTATATTTTTAGAGAAACTAATGCAACGTAGATCTTAATATAGTTACTGTGTTTATGAGATAAGGTAAAGCATTACTATCCACTCATGACTAAATTTACTCCGTTTATCTTTATAGCGTACAGAGTTGAATTTAACGCTTGATATAGTTTTTCGGTCATGTTTAGAGGTCCTTAAGGTACGTTATGAACACTCTTTATGTAAGACTAAAGAACTGTTTATTATATTCACATCTAACGTCAATTGTAATTTTTAGTTGTGCTATGACTACGGCATCAGCTTCTGAAGGCTTATTATCCAGTATTACAAAGGCTTCAGAATCACGGGCAATTGAGCAGTGTGTAACAAACATTAATAAAAATCCTGAAGAGACATTAGATACAGCTACAAGACTTTATGAAACCAGCCTTTGCTATTTGTGTGTAGGTTGCGATATTGGATTAGACCAAGGAAAAATATTTCAGCAACTTGACTTAGGTTCTATTGTACTTGATAGCACTTATGACACTGCGTATAAATTAATGCAACAGGCTGCAGAATTAGGCGGTAGACATGCTGACTATGGTTTAGCTACATTAATTTATATAAATGATGTAAGTGATAATAAACTTACTAAGCATGAAATTATCTCGCAAAAGCTACAAACCTTTAAAGACAAGCTAAAAGCTGAAGGAAAGTATTCAGAGCAAGGATTTAAAGAAAGCAGAGAAGTAATTATTAAAGAGGCTAATTTAAAGCGGCACGCTTTGGACTTCAATATCGAAATTTATACTCGTCTCTTAAAAGCAGCTCAAGAAGGGTATGTACCTGCACAATTTGCTCTTAGTGAGGTTTTTGCGAGAGGTGTTGGTATAAGTACAAATAAAGTACAAGCATATGCATGGGCTGCAACTGCAGTTGCACAGAATCCTCCATTTGGTAGTGATCGTAGGGATAGACTTGCATTGTATATGAACCCTTTCGAAATAACAGAGGCCGAATCTTTAGCTGAGCAATACATGAAAGAGCATACGAATATTTTCGATCGCTCATCTGTAACGGTTATGCGATAAAAATTATTTTAGTTTTAGATATAAAATACATTATTTGAGCTGTTAATAAGCCATTTAATAGGGCGGATTGTATGTATTCATATTTAACAGATCTAATATTTCAATGATAGATCTGCTTCAAGAATTTTATCGATTTCTTCTTCTATGAGAGTTTGTGAAAAAGGTTCCTTAATATCTAAAAAAATTATATGTATGATCTGCATGAATTCATTGCTTTCACGCGTTAAGTTGGCACCATTAAATTTAGCTCTATATAAAGCTGCAATGTTTGAGATAAGTTTACGCATCCTGTCTGATGCATCAGAATCTGCTTCACCTTTAATACTATCAGTGGCCCAATAAATTAGATCTCGAATATGCATAAGATCAGCTTGAGTTCTGTCTAGAATTTCTGGCAAGAAACCTAGACCTGAAAATGATGCTTTGGCTTTAAGTAAAGGAACACCAAAAGTTGGAAGAGTTTGCAGGTTATTTAATACCTGATTGATGTTTTCTGCAGTTTGTTCCAGTTGCTTTGTTGTTGCAGATGCTTTTGGTATATCAAGGTTACTTTTCACTATTGAGTAGTAATCTTCTATATAAGTTTCAATAAGTTTTATAAACTCATCAACGACATATTTTTTATATGGTAGTAACTTGCGAATAGCGCGCACTGATAATTCGTCTAATGAGTAATGAGTAACTTGATAAATAGGCATGAAAGTATGCTGGTTTGAAAGCTTTTTATTGTACAACCTCTGATTATTATACTGCGAGACTACAATTTAATGAATTTATTCATTTATTTTAAGTTGTATCAATAACTTAGATACTTGTTCTAGTAGATATTTAGCATTGACCTTGTCTGCTGCAATGGGTTCTCCAGTAATAAGAGTAATTTTTGGCCAAATTTTCATAGGTATACTTTGCATTGGTTTGCCTTTGTAATTGCTAAAGTAACTACCCCATAAGCCATCTAAGTACATTGGAACTACAGGAACAGGTGTCTCGGCAAGTATACGTTCAATACCAGGCTTAAAGGTGCCGATTTTCCCATTTGATGTCAGTTTTCCTTCAGGGAATATGCCCACTACATTACCGGCATGAAGTTCAGCTGCAATGCGATCATAGGCTTGTTCTAATAGTTGTGGGTCTTCTTTTTTAGGTGCTATGGGTATGGCTTGTGCTGTTTTAAAAATAAAATGTAAAAAAGGTAAATTAAAAATTTTATGGTGCATAACAAATCGTATTGGCCGATGCACACAACCTCCAATTATCAAGGCATCCATTAAGCTAACATGATTGGATACAACAATTGCCGCACCTTCATTCGGTATATTTTTTAAGTTTATTTTTTTAACACGATAAACAATGTGTACCAAAATCCATACTACAAACCGCATGAAAAATTCAGGTATGAGTGTGTATATATATAATGCGACTACAGCATTTAAAATTGCAGCAACTAAAAATAGTTGTGGTATTGTTAATCCAGAATTTAATAAAAATATTGCGTATAAGCCTGCTATTGTAATAAATGCAGCGTTGAGTATGTTATTTCCCGCAATGATACGTGAACGTTTTTTTGGGTTTGAACGTGCTTGGATCAATGCATATAAAGGAACTATATAAATCCCTCCAAAAGTTCCCAGTAAAAATATATCAAATAATAATCGCCAGTTAGAAGACTGCAGTAGGAATTCTTTAACGCCAATAAGCTGTGTAGATACGTGAGGGGTAGCTGATAAAAATATGTCAATGCTAAATAACGTTAGACCTATTGAGCCGATAGGTACTAAGCCTAATTCAATAGTTCGATTTGAAAGGCGCTCGCACAATAATGACCCAAACCCGATACCTATACAGAATAATGCTAGAAATAAAATTACAACTTGTTCGTTGGCATTTAACGAAAGTCTGGTAAAGTTAGGTAGTTGAGTAATATAAGTAGCCCCTAAAAACCAAAACCACGATACACCTAAAACAGAGTTGAAAACTGTTTTATTCTCTCTTAATATTTTTACATTGCGAACAATTCCGATAAAAGGATTCCAGTTAATTTCTAGCTGAGAATCAAGCGCAGGTGCTGGAGGAATCTTTAAGCTACTTGCATAGCCTAATATTGATAGCGATAAAATTGTATAAGCAATCAATGCATTTGATTCTGAAGATATCCCAATCAATATTCCACCTAACATTGTACCTAGTAAAATAGCAATGAAAGTCCCTGACTCAACCAATGCATTACCGCCAACTAGTTCATTCTTTTGTAAATGTTGTGGGATGATTGAATATTTAATTGGGCCAAATAGTGAGGATTGAGAACCCATAAGAAACAAGGCAAATAGTAGTATAGTGATATTTTCATAATAAAACCCTATTGCAGCAATTAGCATTATTCCTATTTCTGCTAGCTTAATACGCCTGATCAATTTGGATTTTTCGAAGCGGTCGGCAATTTGACCAGCAGTGGCAGAGAAAAGAAAAAACGGCAGTATAAAAAGTATTGCGGCTAAATTTATTATGTTATTTGAGCTACTAGTACCAGTGAAACTGCTTTGAAACGCGATGAGGATCAATAAAGCGTTTTTAAAAACGTTATCGTTGAAAGCGCCAAAAAATTGTGTGAGGAAAAAAGGTCCAAAATACTTTTTCCTAAGCAGCTGAAATTGATTGTTGTTAGTGTGAGGTTGGGTGGCCAAAATAGTTTTAGTGGCAACAGGAGTGACCGAATTATTTTAAACGCCAATAATTATACGGCCAGGGCGTTAAAAATCCTATTATAAGCATCACTGGGATTGCTCACCATACAAGTAATGCACCTCCTGTAAGGAAATAATCAGTGATATTCATAGTGGTTTCCATGGAAATAAAACTTATTCCTAAAGCTGCTTTCAGTGCATGTTTAATAGCCAAGCTTTTGCAAAATAGTAAAATTGTTTCAAGCAGAATACTTGTGATAAGGCTATTAATAATAGCTAGAAATAAAACGATAAACGCATTTACATTAAAGTTGTTAAGCTGAAAAAAAGCAATGGTTCCAAAATCACCAATTGAATAGCCAATTAAGCACTGTATCGTATTGTATGCACTTTCTTTTCATGTACTTATGCTATTCCAGAAAGACATAGTTTTTTTATAAATAAAAGGCGTGGTAAACAATGTTTGCCACGCCTTTTATTGACAACAAAGAAATTTGTTATTTGTAATCAGGGTTAACTGCGCCCTGATCAAAGTTAACTTCTATTTCAACATCTGTTTTTAAACGTGATTGACAGGCTAAAATATAATTTTCTTTTAGCATATCGCCGTCAAGTGTATAAGCAAAATCAGTTAGTTCTTTTACTTTGCCACTGATTAATTTTGCTCTGCATGATCCACATGATCCAACTTTGCAATCACGTGGCCATTCAATTCCTGCATTAATTGCAGCTTGCAACAGATTAATACCACCTTTAACGTCAAATGTTTGACCCGTATTTTTAATTGTTGCTTTGAAATCCTTATTTTTCCCACCTAATCCAAACATAATTTGTACTCCTATTTAGCGTGGTTATTAACTGCTGATTTAGCATGCTATAAAATCATTCATAATCAATCATAACGCTTAACTCGGCTGAGACGAAGAAATTTTGCATAAAATGTATTGCTACTGAGGTCAAAAAGTTGAATATTAGAAGCCATATCAGTCTAGGTTTTGCTGCCTAAGCTGTTTTTAGCATAGCTATGATAAGGGGGGCGAGGCGCATTATTCATTTTTGCCTATAGCTTTGGTAATTCAATGTATAAGACAGTAGGGTATTACCATGGGTATAGACTTATCCAATAGCCTCCCCAAACTATAAACCCAAAGCCAGTAATAATGCGCAGCAGAGTTATTGAGAAAGGCAAGATTTTTTCCAAAAGTACAAATATGGTAATAAGGACTACCCACAGCATATTCATAACTCCTACCGCAAACAAAATTGCCATTAATGCCCAGCAGCAACCCACGCAAAATAAACCATGGTGTAGGCCCATTCTAAATGCCCCAAAGTGGCCATCTTTCCAAGCAGTCATCAAAAATCCCAATGGCGTGCGACACTGCTTTAGGCATGCGTTTTTCAAGGGTGTCCATTGATATAATCCAGCTATTACAAGTATCCCCCCGCTCATTAAATAGCTACGGCTGTTCATCATCGGGTTGAGTAAGCCGCTTTCATGTAATGGCCATTGAATAGCTGAGGCTACAATACTGAATATTGCCCAGGCTACTAAGTAACCAAGTAAAAATATAAAAGTAGAAGAATATGGTTGTTGTTTTGATCTTTTGTTTTTGTTAACTGTTGAAAACATTAAAACCATTGGCGCTGCACTGGGTGTCATCATGGCAAGCATCATAGTCAGCCACATTAGAAATAACATAAAAAAGTCCCAAGTAGTCCAAGGTCTAGAACCACCGCGTGGTGGCATCCACATATCGACGATGTGCATATTCTGCATCGCCCATGCCATGTAGAACATGTAAATCCAACCGATGGCAGCTACAGAAAACAGTCCTAATACGACTATTTTTCTATCTTGAGTGGCTAGCTTGTCTAGTGAAGATTCGGGTGACGGCATAGTAGTAATGTAAATTCTATAATTGTTTATTTAACTCGTTGTTTTAAAATAATATATCAATTATACAGCCGAATTATTCAGTAGGTTTTTCATAGTTTTAAGGCTATTGGCAAAGTAATCTATATGATATTGTTTTATGTCACGCTATTACATAAACAAGGGGGTTTGCAGTGACAATTGAAAACTGGAAAGTTGAAGGAACATATTTTGAATCCTGTAATTGTGAAAATTTATGCCCTTGTATTCTACTAAAAGATCCAACAGCAGGATTTTGTGAAGCGATCGTAGGTTGGCACATCGAAAAAGGGCATTGCAACGATATTTCATTAGATGGCTTAAAAGTTGGCGTTTGGTTACATGCTCCTGGGAATCTCACTAAGGGTAATTGGCGTTTGGCTTTATATGTTGACGAAAGCGCAAACGATGAACAATTTAATGCTATTTGTTCATTATGGAGTGGAGAAGGCGGTGGTCACCTGGGTGTAATTGCCAGTTTAGTGAGTGAAGTAATGAGTGCAAAAAAAGCAAAAATTAGCTACGAGAGTACAGGTACTAAAAAGCATTTAGTGATTGAAGGTGTTGGGGAAAATGAGATGTATCCTATGGAAGGGGAGGAAGGCAAGCCTGTTATTGTAACTAATCCTCCGCTTGCTGTAGCACCGGGTAACCCCATTGTTGTGCATGAATCCAAGCGTGCACGTTACCATGATAATGAAATTCAATGGTATCAATCCGGTAAAGCAGGGCTGGCATCTCCGTTTCAATACGGTCCATAATAGTCTTAAATAATAGTTGTATAACGTTTGTAATCTTAGTTGTACTTTTTTATTGTGTAAGAGCTATTCAAATAATTCATTTATAGCCAATAGCTTACAGTGAATTAAGCAAATTTCATAACTGCGTCACAGTTTGCAGTTTGTAAGTCAAATTACACGCTCATTCTACTGGGTCACTGTTTTTTTTATGCAGGACGTTACAATTTATTTGTAATCAATAGACTGGAGTTGGATTAAAAGGAATTAATCTTGATGAAGGTGTGCTGAACATGAACGGTCAGTAAATGTCTTCATTAGATCCTAATTATTGTTATGTCTGCAGCAAAATCCCAATCGCATATAAGTCATGCGAATAAGTATTGTAAAAAAAATCTTTCTGAGCCCAAGATTCAAGACTCTTTGGGTATTGTATGTAGATTTGATGGCCGTGTAATTAAAGCTAATGATGCTGTATTACAACTTTTAAAAAAGTTAAAAATAAAAAAAATAAATAGACTTCTACCTAATGACCACTTCGAATTAATAGATCGAGCATTGCACAGTGGTGAAGTTGCTGTCTGTGCAAGCAAAGTAAACGGATATAATTTCGAGTGGAAATATTATTTAGACCAAAGCAAAAAAGTTATACGTATTGAAAGCATTCAATACTCAGTCGATCAAAATAATTATTCTAAAAACTTAGTTAATATTGGTGTATCTATAATAGAACATTGGGAGAACTTTTTGGATACGATTCCAGTTTCTGCTTGTGTTACAAAAAATAATAGCGATGAAGTTTTAGTTATTAATCAATTGGCAATACGGTTTTTGGAGATCTCTCCAGAGAAAGAAAAAGTTTTAAAATTAAGAGATGTGTTTACAGACCCCGAATCAATTAAAAAAATAGGTCAAATGCTTGCACAACAAGGGTTTGTTAAAGACTTAAAATTATCTGTTAGACAAAATGAAAATGGATGGAGATGCAGTGATATTTGGTTAGTGCTAAATATTAAGTTAGTGCGTAAGTTAGAAGGTTCTTTTTTAGTGTGGACTTTTTCTGATTATAGCGCAGGTGTAAAAATAGAAAATGCACTTAAAGAAAGTGAAAATAAATTTCAAAATGCTATTCAAGGTGCTCAAGAAGGGATTTGGGAATGGCAGTCAGGTTTCGAAGGAGTGGAATGGTGGTCTGAGCCAATGTTTGAATTATTGGGTTTTGAGCCAGGTGAGTGTGAAATTGGTATAGCGCAATTGCAAAAATTGTTAAATCCTGAAGATCGAGATGTATTTAATAATGCTTGGAGTACATTGATTACCTCTAAAGGGTCTAATTTATTATTGGAAGCCAGACTTGCTGTTAGGCATAAAGGATATAGATGGTTTATAATCAAAGGAACTGCGACCTATGACTATAGTGGTAATGCTATAAAAGTTGTTGGCTCAATTAGTGATATTGATTCGCAAAAAAAAGCACAAACTCAGCTCGCAAACGAAAAAGATAAAGTTGTAGCAACACTGCGTTCAATTGTAGATGCTGTAATTACAACTAATGAACGTGGTGAAGTGCAATATATCAACGAAGCTGCAAAGAGATTTCTAAATTGTTCTGAGCAAGATGCACCAGGTAAATCTATTGAAGAAATTCTTAATTTGTATAAAGAAGAATCGGATCAAAGGATTGAGAATCCGGTTTTTTCATGTTTGTTAAATAATGAAAATAGCAATCAAAAAATTAATGCAGATGTTGTAACTAAAAGTGGAGCAAAATTTACTGTGCAAGTAATGGTTACTCCATTGATTTCTCAAGTAGGAAAAATCTATGGTGTAGTATTAGTAATGAATGATATAACTAATTTGCGATCTTTATCTAGAAGACTACGTTATCAAGCAAGTCATGATTCATTAACAAGACTGATCAATCGTTCTGAATTTGAGCGCAGAGTTAGAAAATCTATTTTAGATGCTAAAACCAAACGTTATGACAGCGCGTTGATCTATATTGATTTGGATCGTTTTAAGATGATCAATGATTTGTTTGGTCATGCAGCTGGAGATGAATTGTTAATTCAATTTAGTAATTTAGTAAAAACTAACCTTAGAGACACAGATACTCTGGCACGATTAGGTGGAGATGAATTTGCATTGTTATTAAGTGGTTGTTCGCTATCTCAAGCAGAAGAAAAAGCCCACGAAATTTTAAATTTGGTTCAAGAATATAAATTTATATGGGAGCAGAAAAGCTTTAATATTGAAGCTAGTATGGGTGTTGCAGAAATTAATGATAAATGTTTTGATCTTTCTTATATCCTGTCTTCTGTAGATAGCGCATGTTATTTAGCAAAAGAGTCAGGTAGAAACTGTGTTCGTGTATTTAGAGAGGGTGACCAAGAGATTAATCATCGTCGCGGGCAGGAGCGTTGGTTACAGCGATTTGATAAAGCCTTAAGTGAAGGTAAGTTGGTAGTTGCAGCACAATCTATTATTAATATTAAAGCAAATAAAAATATTGGCATCGACAAAAATGGATTTGAAATACTGATACGCATGCAAGATGATACGGGTCGACTTGTGCCTCCGAATGCATTCTTGCCAGCAGTTGAAAGATATAATCGCGCACCTAAGCTTGATCGTTGGATATTAAATCATGTATTAAAGTTGTTAGCTGAGTACCCTCAGGTGTTGATGCAGTTACATAAATGTTCGATAAACCTTTCGGGTCAGTCGCTTGTTTCAGAAGGCTTCTTGCAGTTTATAATTTCAAAATTGAGAGAATATGAAATCAGCCCAAGTAAAATATGTTTTGAAATTACAGAAACTGCAGCTATTGCAAATCTAAATCAAGCAACGTCATTTGTACATAGCTTAAAAGACTTAGGTTGTTATTTTGCATTAGATGATTTTGGCGCTGGACTATCTTCTTTTGCTTACCTGAAGACATTGCCAGTTGATTATTTAAAAATTGATGGAATGTTTGTGAAAGATATTTGTAATGACGATGTTAGTCACGCAATGGTAAAAGCAATTAACGATATGGGGCATGTGTTAGGCAAACAAACAATTGCAGAATATGTCGAAAACGAAAAAATATTGAAAACTCTAAAAGAAATTGGAGTAGATTATGCACAAGGTTTCCATTCAGGATGTCCACAACCAATTTTAGAATTTTTTGAATCGCCAGAATTTCGAGTGGTGAAACCAGCTATGCGCAAATTATTTGCAATAGGCCAATAGTTTATCCTAGAGTTTCAAGCCCCATGATTGAGGAGTATGAGTCACTGGTGTGAAATCTTGCAATGGACGTATATCGGTCTGCTGGGTTGCGGTGTTGTAGTTCTAGTATATATTTTTTTTCGCTCTCTGGAGTTATATGCTCTCTTAGTGTTTGAGTTATAATATCTACAGTTTTCTTACTATCTAAAGTGTAGTATTTAGTCGAGAAGACATATTGCTCATCGGTATTTCGTATGATGTCTTGGCGAATACGATATTCATCTGGTTTTATAGTGTTCAATTTATTTGACACACGTTGGATAATAATATCGACACTTCCACTTTCAAGTTGCATCATCATTTTACTATTTCGATCTAGGTTAGCGTCCATATAAGCAGCTTTTTTTATGAATGCCTCAGCAGTTTCTTTCAACTGTGCTTTACGTAGCTGACGATCAATTTCGTCATCTCCGTATTGCTCTTTGTATTGAATTTGGACACCTGAACGACTTATGAAAATTCCAATTACATCAATTGGGTACTCATTTTCAATATGATCACGTAATTTTTCTGTACTTATCGCCATAGTTCAGAATGTAAATTTTAATACTAGACAATACGTGATTATCCTGAATATATGCAGATTTTCAGGTATGTTGTGGGCAAACGGAGTGCCCAAAAGGACTAACTGAAGCTTAGTTACAGGTGGATATTCCAAAAGGAAGATAAACTGGACACCAACCTAATACACCGGTTACGACGGGTATTATACCAATTAGGCCAATCCACCACATGCCGCCAAATGCTAAAGCAAGGCCAATTAATAAAAGGCCTATTAAAATTCTTAGCATGCGTTCAGTTTCACCAACGTTTGTAATCATGTTGTTATCTCCTTGAAATATTAGTTAATGTTCTAATTATTATATTATGAATGGCATCGGGTTTAACGCCATGCTCAATAATTCTACCTAAGATATTCATAAGGAACCATGTTTTGTTAATTAGCCCATAAATACTAGTGCTATATATAAATATTAAATTGTTAGATGCATATACATAGTTGGATTATGTAGACTTGTGTACATAAATGCTCATAATGAACCATAATTATTAATAACTTATTAAATTAATATCTGAGATAACTCATGAAAATAAGAATTACTGAAATGACATATAAAACAATTTTACTTTATGTATTTTTCATAGCAGCAGTATATGCAGAAAACTATCCTGATACTTTAGAAGAGTTAGAACAATATGAAGCAGTTAAATTGGTTGATGAAAGTGCTGCAAGTGATCAAGTAACCTCAAGGACTATGTTGCAGCAGTTTAATTTACACGTTATGCATACTAAGCTGGCATGTATTAAAGCAGTTGGGCATGAGAGTTTTTGTGACTGTATCAGTGAAAATATGCCAGCAAATCAAGAGTTCGCAAATTACGTTGTTGCAGTTTCAAAAACAAAGAGTGAGTTAAATTTTAGCAAGTTGAGTGAATACTATCAGCAATCTATTGATCTTGCGCGTTCAGCACGTGATAAATGTGTTACAGAGACTATGTGATAATAAAAATTATATATTTTTCGAAGTTAGCCATCTATTCTTTAAAAAATACCACTTATCTCCTCAGCTCTAATAAATCTAAGGCTGACTGATTAAGCCTGTTTAATAATGTGATTAGCATCTATGCTTGCATGAAGTTTTTATAGCATGATTAAACTTACATAAAAGTAATTAGAGGGTTGAGAATGATAAAAAAATCTTTTTTAAATAATGTGGAATCTATTATGAATAAAAAAAATAATGCAGAAATTGTTGAGCACTTTTCTATGTCAGAAGATAATCATGGGATGAGTAAAAATATTATGAATAGAAAAAAAATCAACAAAGCCAAAAAGAAACCACGCATTGATACTGAAATTTTGCGCAATAGGATTGCAGAAAAAATTGCCAATTTAAACAATTACTAAAACGTTATATCTAACAATATCAGTTTCATATCTAGATTATTGTCCGCTAAACAGTAGCTATCTTTTGTATGCTGTTCTGGTGATATAGAACAGTATGTCAGTTATATTTGTGGCAAAATACAATTCTTGTTACCGCATGGTTTCGTTAACATGCATTTTTTTATTCGATTTATTTTAATCAGTATTATCACTTTAATACCATTTGGGACTATTGCTGAAAACAGTAGCCTCAAGCTTGTAGGGAATTTAGTTCAAGGTGGGCTAGTATTTGGTAAAGTAAAACCTGGTTCGAAAGTAGAACTGGATGGACGTAGAGTTCGGGTCTCAAATGAAGGTGATTTTATAATAGGTTTTGGGCGTGATCATCCACAAAATGCAGATTTAATTATACACACAACTAATGCCACCAAATCTGTTTATAAACTAAAAATTAAGTCACGTGAATACGACATTCAACGCATTGATGGGTTGCCCAATAATAAAGTTAATCCCGATAAAGAAGCGTTAGAAAGAATACAAAAAGAAAGCACAGACATTGCAAACGCACGTAATAAAGATGATGACAGGCAAGATTATATTTCAGGATTTATCTGGCCAGTAAAAGGACCTATAACAGGCGTATACGGAAGCCAAAGAATCTTAAATGGGTACGCTAAGCAGCCTCATTATGGAATTGATATTGCTACAGCTACTGGAACTCCTGTGCTCGCACCTGCAGCAGGGAAAGTAACCTATGCAAATAATGACATGTATTTTTCTGGTGGCACTTTAGTGGTTGACCATGGTCATAATTTGACATCGTCTTTTTTGCATTTAGACAAAATTTTAGTCAAGGTGGATGAATATGTTAAACAAGGTCAAACCATTGCCTTGGTAGGGGATACTGGTAGGGTAACTGGAGCACACTTAGATTGGCGCATGAATTGGCATGAGCAACGCATAGACCCGGGGTTAATTATGGGTGATATGTCTATGGCCGAATAAATTTAATATTAATAACTGATTACATCTGTAATTAGAACAATTTTTCGTTATACAGATTTTACATCAGCGAATAAATCCATACACTATGTAAGCTATGCAAAATAAATCGGGTCAATTAGATGTAGGAGCCAAATCTTCTCAATTTGAGGCGATTGTGAATGCCTATTCCAAAGACTTATACCGCTATGGCTTATGGCTTACTAAAGATGCTCAAGTAGCGGAAGACTTGGTACAAGAAACGTTTTTACGTGCATGGAAGGCAATAGATTCGTTAAAAGATCCTAATGCAGTAAAAAGCTGGTTGTTCACGATCTATCGTCGTGAAAATGCACGTAGGTTTGAAAAAACTAGGCCTGATACAACACCTATTGATGATATTAATATCGATAAGTTTGTTCAGCTAGAAGATGATTTTGCTAAAACTGAAGTTATCGCATTGCGTGAATGTTTGAAAGAATTACCTGAAGAATATTTGGAGCCTCTTTTATTACAAGTACTCGGTGGTTATAGCTGTGAAGAGATTGGTCAAATAGTAGGTATTAAAAAAGGTGCAGTAATGACTCGTGTATTTCGCGCACGTAAAAAATTGCGTGAGAGTTTAAAAGATGAAGATAGTAACAGCAATGAGAAAATTAGTGAAATCTAATGCCTAAGGACAGGATATAAAAGAATGGATACAATTTGTATTGAAGTACGAAGAGAATTAACTACGGATCCTCAAACAAAGGATCCGGATGTTATACAGCACTTAACAGAATGTACTGAATGTGCAAATTATTTACATAAGCTAAAAATTTTTGATAACAAACTGTCAAGTGTAATAAAGGTAGAAGTACCGGAAGGATTGGAGTCACGTATCCTTCTATCACAGCGTATGGCTCAAAGTGATATTTCTCAAAAGAGCAATGTTGCCAAACGTAATCGTTATTCATGGATGTCATTAGCTGCTGCAATCGTTATAGCAATAGGGCTAACAATTGGTACCTATAAGCTTGGTGAGCGACATGGTTTAGAACAACAAGTGTTAGAGCATGTTTATCATGAACTGGATATTTTAGATAAAGATGAAAATATTCAGCTTACTAAATTAAATACCTTATTAGATCAATATGGCATTCAAGCCAATGCCGAGATTGGACATATTCGTCATGCAACAAATTGTCCTCTTGGGGATAAAATGGCTCCACATATGGTATTGGATGATGGCAGCGGTCAGGCTGTAACTGTGATGTATATCCCATGGAAAAAATCATTTAAACGTATGCCATTTGATGATGAGCGCTTTAATGGAGTTTTGTTTGGCGCTGAACAAGGCAGTTTTGCAATTATATCAGAAGATCCTGAATCATTGGACAAAATGGAATACCGGATAATGAAGTCGATAGAAATGAAATCTAAGGAAACGCGAATTTAATTTTAGTGTGCAGTATGAACAAACATGAATGTTTGTTCATACTTAATAATTATTAAAATTCAAAGTTAAGCTATACTCTGATAATAATCCATTAGAATTTTTGCAACTTCGGGTCGTGCAAATTCTTTAGGCAAATCTTCTCCTGCAGCCAGCATGCTTCGTACTTTTGTACCAGATAAAAGTACAAAATCTTCTTTTTCGTGGTCTGGTGCATCACGCATCATCACTACTTTGTTAAGTTTTTTGGAATATGCTGTGTGGTCGGCACGAAAAATTTGAATCTCCAATGCGCCTTCAGGAACTTCATCATCAAAAATAGTTTGTGCATCGAATGCACCATAATAATCACCCACACCTGCGTGATCGCGTCCAATTATAAAATGTGTGCAGCCACAGTTTTGTCGAAATACAGCATGCAAAACACCTTCACGAGGCCCTGCATATAACATATCAAAGCCATAACCTGTGATCATTACAGTATTGGGTGGGAAATATAATTCCACCATTTTACGAATTGCAGCATCACGAACTGGTGCTGGGATATCGCCTGGTTTTAATTTCCCAAGTAACATATGAATAAGCACACCATCAGCATTTACTGCTTCTTGGGCCATCTTACAAAGTTCTTCATGTGCACGGTGCATAGGATTTCGAGTTTGAAAGCCTACAACTGTATTCCAACCGCGTTCTGCGATCTCGTCTCTGATTTCCCCGGCAGTACGGAAAGTACCAGCAAATTCATCTCGGAAATAACTGTAATTCAAAACTTGTATTGGGCCAGTGATTGCAATATTTCCTAAAGACATAAAGGTTGCAGCTCCAGGATGCTCGGGATCAGTAGTGCGGTAGACTTTTTCGGTAATTGTTTTGATTTGTTCATCAGATAATTCTTCTATAGCCTCAACATCTTGAATGGCAATGATTGGGTTTCCATCAATATTAGGATCACGCAAGGCAATGCGTTTCGCAGATGCAATGGATGAGGCATCATGAACTAGATTTAATACAGGAGTTGGCCAGAATAACCCGCTAGTAGTTTGCATTTTTTCTGCTACTGACATGGCATCTGCTACGTTCATATAGCCTTTGAGTGGAGTAAAGTATCCTGCTCCAAGCATCACAGCATTGGATGCTGCAGCAGAACTAATGAGGATTGAAGGTAAGTTTTCTGCTTCTTGTTCTAGCTGTTTGCGTTGTGCATCATCTTCAACGTATAAAGGTGTCAAGGTGTCCGACCCGTGCGGCTTAATCATTGCTCTCTCCTAAAATTTTCTCTGGCTTGTGCTTTGTTTAGCTAATAATGAGTGTTTTTATCAGCCCTTAATAAACGCTGCATTACAGTATGAAATAGCAAAGCTAGCCAGTTGATTATCTTAATAGTCCTATTAGTTGTTTTATTTCAGCGTAACCAGCAAGGAAGCGCATTATTACGTGTGAATCATTTAATGTAACTATCTCTTTTTTATAGGGTTATTTGTATGTTTTGCTATTTATGAGCTAGTGCACAATATCCATAAGTAAGTTGTGCGATTATGTTTCTGTTAGTTTTGACAGGATAGGAAATATGAATGATAAGTTTGACAACGTAATCAAAGATATTACAGAACATTTTGAAACCGTTCATACTACGGAAGATCCACGCACAGGAATAGATCGTAGACATCACGTTACATCTGAATTCCCACTAAAAGATAGCAATGGAAATATAGTAGCTAAAGATCGTCGCAAAAGATTAGATCGTAGAGCGAATGATATTGATATCGATGATATCTCTGAATATGTAAACGAGCTACATTAGTATAAATACATCATTTACTAGCATCTGCCTTGATCTTTGCAGCTTGAACGCCAACAATGGCAGAGTGCTCGTTTTCGTCTGATAAATCCCCAGTTATTCCAACCGAGCCAATAATTTTATTATCCGCATCTATAACGAGTACACCACCAAGTACAGGCAATAGTTTTTGATCGGCGATATTAATCAGTGCATTCATAAACATAGTCTTTCTTTACCTATTTCTCCTGGTTTTTGAGAAGGAACACCTACGCCAAAGCTCCTCAGGCTTTTGCCATAGCAATCTGTGGTTGCATTAAACTCGCTCTATCTGCGTATGAAACAAAGTTTTTAAATAGCCTCCAGCATTAAAGACAACTACCGTAAGATAGGCTATTTTCGTTAAATAGTATTTGCTTGCTCTAAAGTAATTTCTGTCATGAATATTTTCCTTGTTTAATTAACCCGTTTATTTTAGAAACTGTTATGAATTTACTGCGTATGTTAGTAAAATAGTAGCCATAAAAAACCTATATTCATATCGCTCCAAGATAACAATGATTTTTACTGGCAATGCAATTTCGATTAATGCTCTCGAAAGAGGGATTGGTCATTTGGTTTTTGATCTTCAAGAAGAAAGTATTAACAAGCTAAGTAAAGCAGTTGTAGAAGAACTAGATAACGCAATTTCTGTTATTGAAGATAGTGAAGAAATCAAAGCATTACTAGTATCAAGTAATAAAGATGTTTTTATTGTTGGCGCCGATGTAACAGAGTTTTTAGGCTTTTTTGCTTTATCAGATAAAGAGTTATTGCATTGGATTGAGACTACACAGTCATTATTCAATCGAATTGAAGATTTGCCTATACCTACGGTAACTGCAATAAATGGTTATGCATTGGGCGGAGGCTGCGAATTAGCATTAACGACCGATTACCGTGTGATGGTGCAATCTGCACGTATTGGTCTTCCAGAAGTCAAGTTAGGTATTTTCCCGGGTTGGGGTGGAAGTGTGAGGCTGCCCAGATTAATTGGGGCAGATAATGCTTTGGAATGGATTTGCACAGGAGATGAAAAAAAAGCCGAAGAGGCATTTAAGTGTCATGCCGTGGATTCAGTTGTAGAACAGGAAAAGCTTATCGATGCTGCATTACATATTTTATACCAATGCCTGGAAGGAAAGCTTGATTACCAAAAACGCAAACAAGAAAAACGTCAACCACTGCAACTAAATCAGGTTGAAAGTATCATGGCTTTTGAATCTGCCAAAGCTGTTGTTGCAGCTAAAGCTGGGCGGCATTTTCCTGCACCTATTGCAGCGGTAGAAACAGTACAACATCACGCTAGTATGTCGCGTGATGAGGCCATGAAACTAGAGGCACACGGTTTTGTAAAAATGGCAAAAACCAAAGTTGCACGTAACTTGGTGGGTTTGTTTTTAAATGATCAACGTATTAAAAAAATCAGCAAAGCTTATATCAAACAGGCGTTACCAGTTAAACAGGCAGCAGTATTGGGTGCTGGTATTATGGGTGGGGGTATTGCGTATCAATCAGCATGTAAAGATATCCCAATTATTATGAAGGATATCAAGCAAGAGGCACTTGAATTAGGTAAAGCGGAAGCAGGTAAATTGTTATTAAAGCAGGTACAGCGTGGCAAAATAAGACCTGAAGAAGTAACCGATACTTTAGCTAAAATTGATACAACATTGAGCTACGGCGACTTTGAAAATACTGATATTGTTGTAGAGGCTGTTGTTGAAAATAAAAAAATTAAATCTTTAGTTCTTGCCGAAGTAGAAGGGCAAGTTAAAAAAGACTGCATCCTTACCTCTAACACTTCAACCATTTCGATAACAGAGTTGGCTAAATCATTACAACGTCCTGAGTCATTTTGTGGCATGCATTTTTTTAATCCTGTATATCGTATGCCATTAGTAGAAGTTATTCGGGGTAAACAGTCTAATGAGACTGCAGTTGCAACGACTGTAGCATATGCAAAAGCAATGGGTAAAACACCTATCGTGGTAAATGACTGTGCAGGATTTTTAGTGAACCGTGTTTTATTTCCTTACTTCGCAGGATTTGGTGCATTAGTACGTGATGGAGTAGATGTTCAACGTATCGATTCAATAATGGAGAGATTTGGTTGGCCTATGGGTCCGGCGTATTTATTGGATGTGGTTGGTATTGATACAGCGCATCATGCATCGGAAGTGATGGCTGAAGCGTATCCGGATCGAATGAATAAAGAATTTAAAAGTGCCACGGATGTAATGTACGAAAATGAGCGTTATGGTCAAAAAAATAATCTTGGTTTTTATAAATATGAGCTTGATAAGCGTGGCAAGCAAAAAAAGCTTATCGATGAAAATGTTAATAAGATTATCGATACAGTACGTATCGATTCGATAGAAGTAAGTGATGATGAAGTTATTGATCGCATGATGATACCCATGTGTATGGAAACAGTACGTTGTGTTGAGGACAATATTGTTGATCATCCATTAGATGCGGATATGGGTTTAATTCTTGGGATTGCGTTTCCAACATTTCGTGGAGGTGCATTACGCTATATAGAGGAAATAGGTTTGCAGGCGTTTTGTGACCGTGCGAACAAATATTCGCATATCAGTCCCATCTACACACCCACTGAAGGTCTTATAAATATGGCAAAAAATAAACAAACATTTTATCCACAAATTACTTAGAGTAAGTGAGAAGTTAATAGTGAGCTTACAACCGCGTGATGCCGTTATAATAGATTGTGTGCGTAGCCCAATGGGCAAGTCAAAAAATGGCATGTTTCGTTTTGTGCGTGCAGAGATGTTATCTGCGGCACTCGTTAATGCCTTGTTTGAGCGAAATCCTAACGTTGATCCTACAGAAGTTGAAGATGTTATATGGGGTTGTGTGAATCAAACCCTTGAACAAGGTTGGAATATCGCACGTTATATTTCACTTATGACAAAAATTCCGCATGAAGCAGGTGGCCAAACTGTAAATCGCTTATGTGGCTCATCTATGCAAGCCATACATTCCGCCACACAGGCAATTTATGCAAATTGTGGTGATGTTTTTGTTATTGGAGGAGTAGAACATATGGGTCATGTGGGTATGACGCATGGATGGGACCACAATCCTGCATCCAGTAAGTACACTGCTAAAGCCTCTAATATGATGGGACTTACGGCTGAATTACTTGCAATGCAACACGGTATTTGCCGCGAAGAACAAGATAGATTTGGTTTGCGGTCTCATCAATATGCACATGCTGCAACTATTGAGGGACGCTTTAAAAATGAAATTATTCCTATTGAAGGCCACGATGACAATGGTTTCAAGCAATTATGTGAAATAGATGAAGTAATTCGCCCTGAAACTTCACTTGAAAAATTAGCAGCCTTAAAACCAGCATTTAAACCTAGTGGTGGTACCGTGACAGCAGGGACTTCCTCTGCTATCTCAGATGGAGCTGCGGCCATGATTATGATGTCTGCAGAACGAGCTCAGGCGCTAAATTTAAAACCGATGGCAAAAGTGAAAGGTATGGCTGTAGCAGGTGTAGACCCTGCGATCATGGGTTACGGCCCAGTGCCGGCTACAAAAAAAGTACTCCAACGAGTAGGTCTTGAAGTTAATGACATTGAATATGTTGAGCTTAATGAAGCCTTTGCTGCGCAATCTTTGCCTGTCCTAAAAGATTTAGGTTTGTTAGAGAAAATGGATGATAAAGTAAATCTAAATGGTGGAGCAATTGCGTTAGGGCATCCATTAGGCTGCTCTGGGGCAAGAATTAGTACAACACTTTTGCACATTATGGAAGATAAGGATGCAACATTGGGTTTAGCAACCATGTGTATAGGATTAGGACAGGGAATTGCAACCGTATTTGAAAGAGTATAAATTTAATAGTGTAAGTAATACTTATTTGTTTATACGAGTTGCGCTGATAAATTCATAGTTTCATTGTCTTGGACTAATCATCTCTATGATTTCATCGATGTAATCAAGTAATGCGCAAGCCATCATATCGTCTTGTTTATGTTCACCAATTTTTAATAAGCCCTCAAGTGCATTGAGCATAGCCTGCGACTCTGGTTTAGAGTGGTTGAGCTGTTCTTCAATATTTTCTATATGAATTTTGGCTGCCGCTTTATCGCGATCGGAGTCTAATATATCTGGAAAATGTGCACTGATCTGTTGTATAAATTTTATAAGCGCTTGTTGCTTATCCTCATGTGTATAGCCAAGATATGCATGTTCAAGCGTGGGGATGTCGTAGTCCTTATCATTCATAAAAAGTTTTGTGTAGAATTAAAATAAGACTAAATATTTCATTATAACTTTTATGATTATTCATAAAGCATTTACCTGGGTATCGATTTTCTTATTGAAATATAGCTTTAAGCATTGATTAGCTTAACTTAGTTCTATTGATAGTTCCATTTATATGTTATATGAAGATAGGCTGCTTATTCATGCAGTATTCCGTCATCTTGGGCATAGCATATATTAATCAATTCAAATGATTTTAGCTCACTATCAGAAAATATTGTTAACCGTTTTGACGTTAAATCTCTTTGCAAGTAGTGGTGGTGTAAGTGGTTCGAGTGATTTAAGTAATCCACTAAATGCAGGAATCAATACTATTGATATTATTGTTTATGATTTAAACATCCAGCAGTCACCTAACGATTCAACTATAGAGAAAATTAGTGATCATGCTGTAGCTTTGATCAACTACATGAAAACACAGCCCTCTTGGAATGAGCTACAACGTATCTATTTAGAGGCAAGTTGTGAATGGCGTCATATGGTCAGGAAAAAGCAGCATTTAGTTACACTAAGTTTATTAAGCAAACCCGTGAAAAAATTTCTGATCAAAAAGTAATTATTGTTGCTTAAGCATCAGATAGTGCAGACTTGCAAGCTTTTAAAGCCGATACTTGGAATAAACCACTCTATCAATCTTTAAAAGATACTCCAGGTGTAGCTCTCGACTTGCATCGATATCGAGGTATGGTGGGGCTTGAGTCAGCAGCAGATGGATCTACAACCGCAGCATTAGATAATGTAGCAAAGCTAGCGAAAACTGGTGTAACACAACGCGGTTATTTCACTGTTCATCCAGGTCATTGGAATGAGGCAGGACCAGCAATGCCGTCCGTATTATTAGAGAATGCAATCCATGGATTAATTGGTGATCACAGCACACATTCTTCTAAGTCATGGCCTTGGCCTGCTGTAATTGCATATGCTGATTTAGTTAGAGTATATGAGTGATCAACAGAATGGTGAGTTAAAGTGGGATGGAGGTTCTAATTTAGTGTTTCCGCCGATAACGCTATGGAGAATCTCTTTTATTAATAGCTAAAAATATATTAATCAACTAGTTATCTAATAAAGTTTCAGTATTTTATATTATAATGTACGAGTAATTTTTCGATGATCGGCTTATACAGGCTTGAATATTAATGCCTGGCCGTTATTGCACCAACGCTGTCCTGTAGGGAGTGGGCCATCCATAATTAAGTGCCCTTGATGGCCTTCGCAGCGTGCACATCGATATGCAGTGCTGGGAAATATGCTTTTAAAATCTGTATAGACCTCTAAATGGCCTTTTATATGGTCATTGAAGCTTGGCCAACCAGTCTTGCTGTCGTATTTCATATCTGAGGTGAATAACGCCAATTCACAGCCAGCACAATGATAAGTACCTTGTGAATATAGGTTGTTGTATTCACTTGAATAACGCGGTTCTGTTGCCCCTGTGCGTAATATGGCATATTGAGAAGAGCTAAGTTTTTTACGCCAAAATTCGTCAGAGCGATTCCATTTTTTTATGTTGGAATCGACCTTTATGGCAATTTTATTGTGTTGCGAACTAAGTTGGAGAATCGTAAACAGAGAAACACCACCAACGGCCAGTAAAAAACTTCTTTTATTCAAAATTTACCTATTCCAAAATCAAGTAGTACTATGTCTTAATTTCTAGTTTAACTCTAAAATTAGACCTGAAGTTAATACTAATAATGTCAAATATTTTATTAATTAGTTAGCTTAGGTTTATTTTATAAGATAATGATTAAAAACAATTATTTGTTTGTGTCTATTTTGTTATGTAGCATAGCCGCACAATTGAGTTTGCAACTTGAAGTAGATTGGTTGCAATATTCGCGAGTAGATATTGAGGCAGGTCAGTGGTGGCGTTTTATTACTGGAAACTTAATACATCTCAATTGGCGCCATTTTGCAATGAATGCCATTGGGTTTGCTGTCATTTATTTATTATTTCCCAATATATTGCGCCCAGCTTCATTATTATTTGTCATTGTATTGTGCTGTTTGGCTGTTACATTAGGTCTTTGGTTATTTAGTCCTTTAATTTATTGGTATGTGGGCCTTTCTGGGGCTTTACATGGAATATTAGTGGTATTGTTAGTTTTGGATTATGTCGTTAGTAAAAATGTCTTAAATATAATTTTAATGGCATTATTGATCGCCAAGCTAGGGTGGGAGTTTACCATGGGTCCACTACCTGGCAGTGAGATAGCTGTTAGTGGTCCTGTAGTGGTAGAGGCGCATTACTATGGTGCACTTGGCGGCGTGTTGTTAGCGCTGTGTTTTCTGGTAGTAAAATTTAATAAAAATAAGTAATTATTAGCGTATTAGAAAGTAAGCTATTTATGAATGTTCAACAGGAATTTCATCGTCTGAGTCGTAATATGACTTATGCGACAATTGTTTTAGTATGTATATTGGCTATGCTGGCATGGTGGCTAGGTATTGAAGTAAAAGGACGTGCGGCAACTATTATTGGCGCTATGTTTATAGTATTGGCCGTTGTTACTTTTCAAATTCCCTATATCACCTATCGTTATATGCTAAGAAAATATAAACATGAGCCAGAAAAGTTATCTGCTCTCGGCTCAAACTGGCATGAGTTCAGAGATAATGCCATGCAACGTAGATCGTAAATTTCCAATACTAAGCCGTCTAGCTGAGAATATTCACGTACTATCAGCTGAATGTATTAGGCAAGCGTAAATGCCAATATGCTGTAATATCAAGCAATTTACTTTTATTGGCAAAACTGAATTAAGTTAAATCAAATTACGAATTTTACAAAGAAATTTTTAATAATTAATTATGTTGGGCATTTTCCGAAAAGCGAAATCACAAGCATCACTATTTCCGCGTGATGAAAGAAGGTCCATTAATGGTGAGATATATATCAAGCGCCCAGGGAAAGAAATATTAAGAGGAAATTCAGGCAATATCAGTAAAAATGGGCTTTATATCGAACTTCTCGATCATGATTTGGAGAAAGGTAAAAAAGTGGAAATAATGCTCATTAAGCAGATAGGGTCTGTAAAACGTATTAGCAGAATGATGGGAATTGTTATACGTACTGACGAAGCAGGAGCTGCATTAGTCACTTATCAACGAGAAAGTTTAAAACACAAGCCAAATTAAGTATTAGCTCTGTGTATTGGGATCCAGTCAGGCTTTATTAATACTTCCCAGGTCAGAAGGTCAATATTTACAGATGAGCTGTAAGGCTTATATTTCCTTAATCTCTATAATAAACATTGTAGTTTCTCTCCTTCTGAAGCTGACCCACGTCTAGCCCTATTTGACGTGGGTTTTTTTTGTCTGTCATATACACAAGTACATTCTTAAGATAGCTGTTTTGTTCCTTATGCTAGGATCTATTCATGCATGCATTATTATTAATTGCTCATGGTAGCCGCAGAGAAGCTTCTAATGATGAGGTTAAGGCCCTGGCAGCGACCTTAGCTGCAAAATCGAATTCCACATTCGATATAGTAGAGTGTGCCTTTCTTGAACTTGCTAAGCCCTCGATCCCAGATGGTGTTTCAATTTGTGTTCGACAAGGAGCAACTAGTATTACGGTTTTACCTTATTTTCTTTCAGCTGGTCGTCATGTTGCTGTGGATATACCAACTGAATTAGAAAAGTCACAGCAACAGCATCCTGATGTACAAATAAAAATGGCTCCATATCTAGGTGCAGCTAATGAAATTAGTGATATTTTGATATCTCTAAGTAAACAAGCGTGATAATTTTGATTAGAAAACATGGCAAGCAATATAAAAAGTTCTTCATTTAAAAAATTGCGTGGCCGTGGTTATGATTCTAGTCCAGCTAATCGTTTTGATAAAATTACAAAAGAATATAATGCTGATGTAGATCAATGTGAATCTAATGTCGTGCTTACTGAGCTAAATGCTAATAATGCAAAGTCGATTCTCACAAAAAATAACTCACCTGACATTCCATTTGAACTCAGTCTCAATGCGTATCGTGGATGTGAACATGGTTGCGCTTATTGTTTTGCTAGGCCAACTCATTCTTATTTAGACCTATCACCGGGCTTAGATTTTGAATCACGAATTTTTTACAAAAGTAATGCATCTACTTTATTAGAGAAGGAGTTTGCAAATCCCAACTATGTAGTTAAGACGATCTCATTGGGTAATATAACGGATTGTTACCAGCCTGTAGAAAGACGTTTGGAGATCACACGTGCAATTTTAAAAACAATGCTTAAGTATAAACATCCCGTGAGTATTGTGACTAAATCGGTATTAATAGAGCGAGATATAGATTTGTTGCAAGCATTGGCTCAACTGCAGCTTGTGCATGTAGCAATTAGTATTTCTACTTTAGATAAACAATTGGCGCAAAAATTAGAGCCTCGTGCTACAACGCCTTTACGAAGGTTGCGAGCTGTTCAGACATTATCGCAAGCTAATGTTCCAACTAGTGTATTGCTTGCTCCGATCATACCTGTTCTTACTGATAATGAATTAGAAAATATACTTGCAGAATGTAAAACACACGGGGCTATCGGAGCAAATTTTGTCATGCTACGTTTGCCTAACGAGTTAAAAGATTTATTTAGTAGCTGGCTAGAGCAACATTTCCCGCTAAAAGCGAGTCATATTTTAAATAGAGTAAAAGAAATGCATGGAGGAAAACTATATCAATCAGAATTTGGACATCGTATGCGTGGACGTGGTAACTATGCTGAATTAATTGAAAAACGATTTCACCTGATGTGCAAAAAATTAAAGTTATCACGTGAATTTTTCGAACTAGACCACTCAAGGTTCATTGGCATGTCTAAAACTAAGCCGAATCAGCTTAGTATGTTCTAAATATTGAGAGACTGTATTTCTTCCTTGCTAATAGCGCTATAAGGTGAGTTTCTAATCTTGTCATGCACTTTCATTCTATATCTAACAAATTGATCAACTTCAGTAAAATGCATAAATGGGTTGCCTTTTATTTCTTCACCAAAGGTCGATGTTTTTTGTGCTGCATAATGATGCCCGGGATGGATAACAATGGAGTCCGGAAGTTCATCGCGGAATCGTTTTAAAGTTGTATGCATTTGTTCTGGATTACCACCATGCAGATCACAACGCCCACACCCAAAAACAAATAAAGTGTCTCCTGTAATTAAATCATCGCCAATTCGATAACAAGCAGATCCAGGTGTATGTCCAGGGGTGTGCATGATTTCTATTTCAGTATCGCCAATATTTATTTTGTCTCCTCCGTAATGAATACTAGGCTTAGCTAATTCGGCGCCCCAAAACGATGCTTCACTTTTTAGCAGATGAATTTGAGCATCAGTGCATGTCAACAATTCATCTATACCATTTATATGGTCATGGTGGCTGTGGGTTAGCAAAATATCCGTTATTGTAATTCCCAGTTGTTTTACACGCGTGATAATGGCAGGCACGTTCCATGCAGGATCAACTACAGCTGCAGTTTTTGAGTTGTTATCGATTAGCAAATATATAAAATTTTCCATTGGGCCTAATTCCAAGGCTTCTATAGAATATAAGGAATCAATATGTTGCATGTTTTAAACCACCCGTAATTAATGAATCATATTTGTATGTTGTTTTATTATGAATAATACCACTAGCTTAATTAGAAAAAACATATGGAAACTTTGCCAGATTTGATCGATTATAATTTAACAATTTTATCTATAGGGCTAAATCCATCAACAATTTCTGTCGAAAATGGCTATTATTTTGCAAATCCAAGAAATAGATTCTGGAAGGCGTTCAGTGCGAGCGGTTTAAGTACTGAAAAATTAATACCATCCAAAGAGGCACAGGAAAAGATCTTCAATACTTGTAATATCGGATTCACGGATGTTGTCAAGCGCCATTCTTCAACGAGTAAAGATTTAAAAGCTGCTGATTTCAGGAAATATGCTCCTATCCTTCAGGCTAAAATTGAAAGATACCAACCAAAGATATGTTGGTTTCATGGCAAAGTAGCTGCGCAAAATTTTTTAAAGTATTCAAGTTATACAAATAGAAAAATAAATTGGGGAAAACAGGGCTTTGAAATTTATGAATCTGTCGTATTTGTAACACCGAATCCGAGTCCAGCAAATGCAGCATTCTCATTGCATGTAATTACAGATTGGTATCAAAGGTTAAACGATATGGTGTCTTCAAATCGTATCTAGTATATTAAATAGAAAATATTAGCAAATTAGCGTATGAAGAATATATTTATATTATTATTTCTTTTTTTCTTATTTTCATGTGAAGTTAATACTGAGTTGAAAGACAATGATCAACTGGCGCGTGAAGCACTTGTTGGTGTTTGGCGTGGCTCAGGAGAATATCAAGATGAACAAGATAGAGGTTGGAATGAATTTTGGAAAATGGTAAGACGTCAAGATGGAAGTTATGATGTGAGTTATTTGTTAGTTCATGATGGCAATAAACAATATGAACGTTCCGCTGATTCTGGAAAATGGTCCTATCGAAATGGCCGTTATTTTGAAACAGATCAATGGCAACAAAAGTCTGTATTTAATGTCATATCATTGAAGAAAGATATATTTGTATACAACCATATAGAGCGTGGTGATGGGCCATCAATTAATGAAGCTAAAACAGGTGATGGTTATCAATTGCAGGATCCTCCTACAGGATATGTAAAGTTTGAATATCAGCCATCAGATAAATTAAATCAGAACAATAACCCTGACGATATTAAAGAGTAAAAATATTTATGTTTGGAAATCGAGCGTTATATTTTTATGGTTTATTAATATGTATTGCGTCAATGTTATTTGCGGTTTTTTATCTTGAAAGAATCCTTTACCTCGACCCTTGTCCGCTATGCATATTGGACCGTGTTGTCATTACAGCATTAGGCGTTATTTTTTTAATTGCATTTATACATAACCCTCGGTCATTCTTTAAAAAACTATATGGGATAATGTCTATATTGTTATGTTTTATAGGTATTAGCTTGGCGTCTCGGCATATATGGTTGCAAAATTTACCCAAAGACCAGGTTCCTGAATGTGGGCCCGATATATATTTTATGTTAGAGACATTGCCATTTTTCGATGTCATCAAAAAAACCCTTAATGGATCTGGGTCATGCGCTGATGTTAGCTGGACCTTTATGGGTTTGACGATACCGGAACAAACCTTGCTTTTGTTTGTTGTATTGCTGATTTTATCCGTAATCCAGACCTTACGTTCTACTAAGTCTATATAAATTGTAATAAATTCAAGTAGAATCTCGTTCTTTTGGTTGATTGTTAATGTATATTTCATACATTAAAACAAAGATAATTGTTCAATACTTTCTAGCATTTATGCTTTAGTCATTGATGGAACAAAGTGGATTATTGTGAGTACAGCAGCAAAAGATATACATCCGATCCCAAATAGAGTACCACCAGCTACTCGTGTCATAGAGCTTCGGGGGGACTATGGTACATCAGACTTTATTATGCGTCGTGGCGGTTCTTTGCCAGAAGTCGTTGTTGCTTATGAATCTTGGGGACAGCTTTCTGAGACGCATGATAATGCAGTACTCGTATTTACAGGCCTTTCTCCTTCAGCACATGCTTGCTCCTCTGCAGAAGACCCTTCACCGGGTTGGTGGGAGTATATGATTGGACCTGGCAAACCAATTGATACTAATAAATTTTTTGTAATATGTGTAAATTCGTTAGGTAGTTGTTTTGGTTCAACTAGTCCTGCTTCAATTAATCCTAAGACGGGTAAACAGTATTGTTCTGACTATCCGGAACTTACTATCGAAGATATTGCAAAAGCAGGTCACCATGCCATGCAAGAAATGGAGATAGATCAATTGTGTGCTGTTGTTGGTGCTTCAATGGGGGGTATGTCATCACTTGCATATGCATTGCAATATCCTGATGAAGTCGATTATCTAGTGACAATTTCAGCTGCTTGTCGGTCTTTGCCATTGGCAATCGCCATGCGTTCTTTGCAGCGTGAAATTGTACGCTGTGATCCAGAATGGAAAAGTGGCTGCTACGAGCCTGATGAGGAGCCTAAGAGAGGTATGGTGCTAGCGCGCAAACTTGGATTGATGTCTTATCGTGCAGCAGAGGAATGGAATGAGCGTTTTAATCGTGCCCGTGTCGATGCTTCTAGAAAAAGTAAAGATAAATTTGGTATTGAATTCGAAGTAGAGTCTTACCTTGATTATAACGCACACAAATTTGTAGATACCTTTGATGCAAATAGCTATTTATATCTTTCCAGGGCAATGGATTTATTTGATGTTGCAGAGCATGGAGGTTCAGTAAATGCAGGATTAGCAAAGATACATGCTAAAAAAACACTTGTAATAGGAGTAGAAACCGATATTTTATTTCCAGTAGAGCAGCAAGAAGAAATTTATAATGGAATTAAAAAGGCAGGGCGCAATGTTGAGTTTGCGCGCCTGCCATCAATTAAAGGACATGATTCGTTCTTAATAGATGAAGAACAGTTTACACCTATTATGCGAAAATTTTTTGCTGAAATAGATTAACTACGTTTGTCTATATCAACATAATCGCGCTTGTCTGGGCCCGTATATAGTTGACGTGGTCGCCCGATTTTCGCTTGTGGATCACTCATGTGTTCTTTCCAATGTGATATCCAGCCAACTGTTCTAGCTAATGCGAAAATTACCGTGAACATATTCAATGGAATACCCATGGCACGTAAAATGATGCCTGAGTAAAAGTCCACGTTTGGATAAAGTTTACGCTCGACAAAGTAGTTATCTTCAAGCGCAATACGTTCTAATTCCATTGCTGTATCAAATAAAGGTTTATTTGGATTGTCATCACCTAATTCTGCTAATAATTCATGACATACTTCACGAATAATCTTTGCACGAGGATCATAGTTTTTATAAACACGATGACCAAAACCCATTAGGCGGAATGGAGAGTCTTTATCTTTTGCACGGTCAATATAGTAGGCAACATCATTATCTGATTGAACAATGTCTTCCAGCATACGTATCACTGCCTCGTTTGCACCACCATGTGCAGGTCCCCAAAGAGAACTAATTCCCGCTGATAGTGCTGCATAGGGGTTTGCACCAGAACTACCCGCAAGCCGTACAGTTGATGTTGAGGCATTTTGTTCATGGTCAGCGTGTAGGATTAAAATGATATCCATCGCTTTTACAAATGTAGGGCTAGGTCGGTAATCCATCGATGGCAAGCCAAACATCATGTATAAAAAGTTTGTCACATAGTCGAGATCATTGTTTGGATATATAAATGGTTGGCCAACAGAATATTTATGCACCCATGCGGCCATTGTTGGAACCTTGGCGATTAGACGATTTGCAGCAATCTCACGTGATTCAGGGTCATGAACGTCAATTTGTTCATGATAAAAAGCTGATAGAGCACCCACGGTTGCTACCATCATTGCCATAGGGTGTGAGTCATTATGAAAACCGAGATAGAAGCGGCGCATTTTTTCATCTAGTAAAGTATGTACTCTTAGTCGTGACTCAAATGAATTAAATTCGGTCTTGCTTGGAAGTTCTCCATAAAGTAGTAAATAACAAACTTCTAAGAAGGTGCTTTTTTCGGCAAGCTGTTCGATTGGGTAACCTCTATAACGAAGTAAGCCGAGGTCTCCATCAATAAAAGTTATTTTACTTTCACAGCTGCCAGTGGATACAAACCCTGGATCGAATGTGAAGTAACCAAGCTCTTTATATAATTTTCCAATATCAATAGTGCTTGGCCCATTGGTGCCATCTAGTATCGGTAGGTCGACCTGCTTCCCTGTCGAATTGTCAGTCACTGTGACGGTTCGATCTGCCATTTGACGTTCTCCTGAGTATTTAAAATGAATATTTAAAAATTTTATCTTTAGCCAAAAGAGATTCTCTCCATTTAAATAGTGGAGAACTTCTTTCAGCTTAACTGCAATAAGTTAGGTTATGTATACAAAGTAACTTACTGTTATTACTAAAGTTACTCTTAGTAAATGGCTGTTATGGCCGGCACCAACTTGTTATTATATGCATTAATTATAACATTTTTGTTTTCAGCAGTGGAGATAGAGATTTTGACTCATACTATGTCTGTGTGGGTGTATTGTTTATATATTGATCAATAAATTCTGCAATTTGCTTAGGATCATTAAGTTCTAGTTTTGGCAGCTTACTTTCAATCAAATTGCCTGCATCTGTAGCAATTGCGACCACGTCCTCGTCATTTGCTGAAATTAAAGGTTTTCCCAAGCTTGGCCTATGGATCTCAATTTTGGGAATGGGTTCTGACTTGTATCCTTCTACAATTACTAAGTCTATATTATCCACAACAAGTTGTGCCAAGGCATTTTGTAAAGATAGTTCTTGATGGTTTGATGTGTTTTCATGAATAAGGGCCCAGCGATTTTGAGAGGAAATTAGAATTTGCTGAGCACCAGACTTCCTGATTTTATAACTATCTTTCTCTGGGTAATCAATATCAAATGAATGGTGTGCATGTTTAATTACAGCAACACGATAGCCGTGTTGATTTAAGAGAGGAATGAGCTTTTCAAGCAATGTAGTTTTGCCTGATCCACTGTAAGCACATAAACCAATTATGGGTTTTTTGAATTTGATAGTTTTCATTTAGTTTTCTCAACTAAGAGTTTAGCTAGTATATTTTGATCTTCTGGAGTATTGATATTCATAAAGCAGTTTTTAATATCACTAAAATCTACTTTAATTAGTTTGTGTTGTGCAAACCAAAGGTCAATTTTACGTTCACCATTGTTTAAGTAGTTTTCTAGGCTTTCATATAGATTGCATTGTATTAAGGCGTATACAGGCTGCATACGTTCGCCATCATGAGCAACGGCAATTTCGGAGTTATGATTTTCCACTGCAGCATATAAGCGAACTACTAAATCATTTGCTATAAGCGGCCCATCACATGGGCATGTACAGATATATTTTGTTGTTGATTTTTTCATTGCCGCTACAATGCCGGCAAGAGGTCCTTGGAAATCAGTTAATTCGTCAGAAAATACTGGATAGCCAAATTTTGCATAGATTTCTTGGTTGCGATTGGCATTAATTAATATTTTAGCTACTTGTGGCTCTAATGCGTTAATAACATATTCGATCATGGCTAAGCCATTGATCTTAATCAAACCTTTGTCTTGTCCACCCATGCGTCTAGCTTGACCACCTGCTAGTATGATGCCAGTAACATTTTCCTTATTCGCACTTTTCACTGAGTTAATTTACCTTACATTATTAAATTTAAAATATATTACAAAATATAAATATAATATTAGTATCAGATTGTTTTGAGGAAGAAATGATGAATAGTGGAAAATATGATCAAAATCAATTAGAAATTGAGGCTGCAGTATACAGAAGACTCGTAGAGCATTTGCAAAAAAGGACTGATGTTCAAAATATTGATTTAATGAATTTAGCGGATTTTTGCCGTAACTGCTTGTCTAAGTGGTATGTTGCAGCAGCAGAAGAAAAAGGAATTTCTATAGATTATGAGCAAGCTAGGGAGCTAGTCTATGGTATGCCGTATTCTGAATGGAAGTCAAAGTATCAAAAAGAAGCGACCGAGGAACAAAAAAAAGCATTTGCAGAAGGCGAAGCGAGGCGTAATAAAAATTAAAAAACAATACTTTTGTTAATTTTTAGTGAGTAAACAAGTAAAAAGTGTGGAATTTAATGATGACGAGCTGTTGAGATATAGCCGCCAAATCATGCTGCCGCAAATTGATATTGCAGGGCAGCAAAGTTTATTAAATTCTCATGTATTGTTATTTGGGGCTGGTGGTCTTGGTTCACCTGTTGCAATGTATTTATCTGCATGTGGAGTGGGTAAGATAACAATAGTAGACCCAGATGAGGTAGATCTTTCGAATTTGCAACGACAGATTATTCATTCTGATAAAAACATAGGCCAAGCTAAAACGGAATCAGCCAAACAGACTATTGCAAGTTTAAATGCTACAGTTGATGTACGTAGTATAAAATCTATTTTAGAAGATGTAGAGCTTGAAAACGAAATAAAAAAAGTAGATGTAGTGGTTGATGCAACAGATAATTTTAAATCACGTTTTGCTATTAATGCAGCTTGTGTAAATCAAAGTACTCCTTTGGTTGTAGGTGCGGCAATTCGTTTTGAAGGGCAGGTGATGGTTTTTCCTATGGATAATGCTAGTGCATGTTACCAATGTCTTTTTCCAAATCAAGAAGAATTAGAAGAAAGCTGCTCGCAAACAGGTGTGTTAGGGCCGGTAGCAGGTCTCGTAGGTTGTATCCAGGCGACAGAAGTTATTAAATTGCTAATAAAATTTGGGGAAACGTTATCAAACAAACTCTTACTTATCGATGCATTAAACATGGATTGGCATACGGTTAAAATTAATAAAGATAAACAATGTGCAATATGTGCAAACAAATAAATTGTGCTTATATAAATTATCCTGTAGACAATTTAGCCTATTATTTTCTTTGGCGCTGCTGTTAGCATGCTTGCATGCTGATGCATTACAATTTAAGACATCAATTTCGATTGATAAATTAGAGGGTCATGGATTTATATTAAAAGGGATAACGTTTAATTCTGACTCAGAAAAAGACGCTTTATCACGCTATGTGATAGAAGTTCAGTCGATTTTGTTGCCAGATAATAAAAGACATTTTAAGCATATCGTATTTATATGTAATCAAGGCGTATTTTCAATACAAACAGTCTCCTGTGATGAAGGAGAACTATCATTCAACGATCCACTCATTAATGCAGACGCATCGCCAGCAAGCTTTCATCTAAAAGGCAATGATGAATTTTCACTTAAAATAGAAGGTTTGCATTTTGCTAAAGGTAGTGCATCTGTAGAAGTAAATATGACCAATCAAATCTGGGAGGTACATGTAAATACAAATAATGTACATTTTTCCAGTTTGCATCCACTGCACTCGCTTTTTGCAGAATATTCGTTAGTTGGAAAAGCAGATGGCGATATGAGTATTTATGGAAATGATTCAGTAATCGACAGGATAAAGGGCAAAGTTGTAATACAAGACTTAGGATTTACTAATCAAGAAAGTACAGTAGTTGGTGATGCCGTTGGATTGAAGTTAACTTTTGAGTCTGCTCATGTGGATCAATCATGGGAGAATCAATTTGCTTCAACAGTTTTTGCTGGTGAGTTCTATCTAGACCCTGTCTTCATTGATGCTAATGATATTCCAAAAGATGTCTATGGGAATTTTGAATGGGCCATAGATACAAATACTATTCACCTTAAGCCTGTACATATTGAAGACCAAAATACGATTTATTTAAAGGTGGCAACATCAATCGATCTTGAAGGGCAGAAAGTTGTATCTCCTGTGCAATTAATTATTGAGAAAGCCGTATTTCCAGCAGCATATACGACCTATATTCAACCCTTCATCCTGGAGTCGAATATTTCTGATTTAGTAACAAGCGGTTCGTTGCGAGGGGAGGCACAGCTTGATGAAGCAAATGTAACCGCAGCGAATTTTCAATTTAATAAAGTTTCATTTGCCGATCAACAGCAACGTTTTGCGCTCTCAGATCTAAATGGAAGTATCGGTTGGGGGGAAAGATATTTAGGCAGCAAATATTCTATTAGGTTTGAATCGGCAGATGTATATAAACTCCGTTTGGGTGAAACAGAATTTTCATTTCTGAATCAAGGGCAATCACTGAATCTTATGCAAGAGACCAATGTGCCAATACTAGATGGATCATTAAACATTGAATCTTTTGTAATGCAGTATCCAGGGCAACAAGAACAGACTATTTCTATGGATTTAAGTCTTACACCAATTTCTATGATGGAGGTATCTTCAGTTTTAGGCTGGCCAGAAATGCAAGGGAATTTGGCTGGTTACGCGCCCAGTGTAATTTACAAGCAAGGTAATATTGATGTTCAAGGTGCACTGTTAATCAGGGCATTTGAAGGTACAACGACTATACATAATCTTAAGGCACAGGATTTATTTGATATTACTCCTAAAGTACATGCAGATATTGAGATTCAAGATCTTGATTTAGGTACTGTTACTGAGACTTTCTCATTTGGTGAGATCACCGGTAAACTTAGCGGGTATATTAAAGATTTACAATTTATTGACTGGCAGCCTGCACAGTTTGATGCTTGGTTAGGAACTCCGGAAAATGATAAAACAAGACATCGAATTAGCCAAACAGCTGTAGATAATCTTACTCAGATTGGTAATGGCACATCGAGTATTTTTTCTAAAAGTTTTTTGCGCTTTTTTGATAATTTTAGCTATGATCGTCTAGGTATCGGTTGTCAATTAAAATTATCTACATGTGAAATGCGAGGGGTTTCTAGTAGTGGTCAAGGATTTTATATCGTTAAAGGTGCAGGTGTACCTAGAATTGATATCATAGGTTATACAGAACAGGTGTCTTGGCCAGTATTAATTGCACGTCTTAAAAGAGTAGTGAGTACGCAAGATATACTTATTCAATAAGTAAATATATGAAAAATGTGCAAGGAACTTTTGCAAATCTTTATGAATCTAACTAACAAATCAAATAGGGATAGGCATATGCAGCATAAATCATTTTTTAGCAGTTTTGCTTTGGCATTTCTTCTTTCAGCATGCGTAACCATAAATATTTATTTTCCAGCGGCTGCGGCAGAAGATGCTGCACGTGTAATTGTTCGCGATGTATTAGATGAGGAAGATGTTAGTGAATCAAATACAAACGATCAAACAAGTTATAATAGTTTTTATAATGCTTCATCTGTAATAACAGCTACACTTTTAAATATTTTAATTTCTCCTGCTTATGCTGAAGCAGATATCAATATAAATACACCAGCTATTACTAGTATACGTGCTAGCATGAAAGCACGTGCAGCTAGCTTAAAACCATATTATGAAAATGGAGCAATAGGGCTGACTAATGATGCTGAAGTGCAGGTTAGAGATCTCTCGTCAATTCCATTGAAGAACCGTAATCAAGTAAAAAAACTAGTTGCTGATGAAA
Source organism: Gammaproteobacteria bacterium (assembly GCA_965223115.1). Lineage (GTDB taxonomy): Bacteria > Pseudomonadota > Gammaproteobacteria > UBA4575 > UBA4575 > CBDCUI01. The sequence goes on along the minus strand of OZ244982.1, from coordinate 1,228,158 downwards.
ACCGTGAACGTTCTGCATTATATTCCGAAATTGCCAGAGCAAATAATCATCCTGAGTGGGAAGCTGATATTCGTTCTACTTTCTCCAGAGTTTGGGTCGAGGAAGTTGTCAGTGGCACGTGGTATCAGTCTGCTGATGGTAACTGGGTACAAAAATAATCTACTGTATCGCATTAAATTATTAATAAACCTAAGTAGCTAGGTATGCTTAGATTTGAGTGTGATGTGAGTATTTTTAGCTGATTATTTGATAATTTCTCCTCTTGTCTGCCATTAACTACCAATCGTTATTCGTTAGCAAGTCCGCATTGTTTTATATTTGGTTCCTTTCAATTCTGTTACAATCCAGCTATCTTCTGCATTGAACATAAAGCTTTTTCTATGCTGATGCTAAATGAAAAATTTAACGAAATTATCTGGAAGGCAGATATAAATACTATGCCGTGGTGGCAAGCATGGCCGCTAAGTGTTCTGCGTTTTGTGCATATCATGATAATTGATTTCTTAGATGGGCAGCTAAATTTGCGTGCTATGAGCTTAGTATTTACTACTGTGCTATCTATCGTTCCTGTCATTGCAGTTAGTTTCACTGTAGCGAAAGCTTTTGGTATGCATAACCATATGGAACCGTTATTGCTGAACTATTTAGCACCATTGGGTGAGCAGGGGAAAGAAATCGCACAGCAAATAATGGGGTTTGTCGATAATATAAAGGTGGGGATACTAGGAGGGATTGGTTTAGCGTTATTATTTTTGATTATAATAAGATTAATACAAAAAATTGAATTTGCATTTAACTATACATGGCGGGTTAAGCATACAGGATCTCTAGTTCGAAGAATTGGAAATTATTTAATAGTAAGCATAATAGGTCCACTGCTAGTTTTTGTAGCATTAGCGGTAACTGGATCCGCTATGAATAGTTCTGTTGCACAAGCGATTATTTCAATTGAGCCATTCGGTACATTATTAAGTATTGGAGCAAAGCTAGTTCCTTACTTGTTAATAATTGCAGCATTTACATTTACATATTTATTTATCCCAAATGCTAAAGTCAGAGTTATTCCTGCACTAACTGGTGGTATTACAGCAGGAATATTATGGCAGACTGTAGGTTGGATGTTTGCAACTGTTTTTTCAGCATCAATTACAACTAGTTATACTGCAATATATTCAAGTTTTGCATTTTTATTTGTTTTTATGATTTGGCTATGGTGGAGTTGGTTAATTTTATTGGTTGGCTCTAGTGTTGCATTTTATCGACAGTACCCTGAGTATTTATTTATTAATACACACGAGATGTCGTTATCAAATAAGCAAAAAGAAGAACTTGCATTGAAATTAATGGCAGTGATTGGGCAACGTTTTTATAATGATTCACCGCCAGTTTCTGTTAATGATATGGTAGAAATTCTACATTTACCAAAACAATCGATTGAACATCAATTGCAGCTGTTTGAAGCACATGGTTTATTGCTTAAAACGGATGCGGATGAGCCAACATATGCCCCGGCTAGACCACTTGAAGAGTTGAGTTTAAAAACAGTGATCGATACTGTGCGTGAACCAGGTCCTAATGATCATATCAAATCAACATTAACGCAGTTTTTACCAAATATAAATTCTTTGCTTGGTGTAATAGATAAAGAATTAAGTCAAGTTTTGGGTAATACAACGATAAAAGAAATTATTAAACAACAGGGTAATGATAGTGATGAATACATGGATAATGCTGTAACGCCAATCGCCACTGGAAGGAAAAATAAAAATGAGTGAGCCAATTTTGGAAGAATTGCAGTTAAAATTAAAAAAGTTTGCTCAGGTACGTGATTGGGAGCAATTTCATAGCCCAAAAAATCTTTCTATGGCGTTATCTGTTGAAGCTTCTGAGTTAGTTGAACATTTTCAATGGATGACAGAAAGACAAAGTGCAGAACTAACACCACAACGTCATGCAGCCGTCGCTTTTGAGCTTGCAGATATATTTATTTTTCTATTAAGACTGTCAGATCAATTAGGTGTAGATTTGATGGAAATAACAAAAAGAAAAATTGAAATTAATGAAAAGCGTTATCCTGTTGATAAAGTTAAAGGTAGCTCTAAAAAATATAACGAATATGAATAACTAGATATGTATTAATCTAGTTTTACTACATTAATTTCTAATAATAACCTCTAATATCTGATTGTGTCTGAACCACTTCATAAGCTTGTTGTAAATAAAAGTAATGTAACAATTTTGGGTACGGCACATGTGTCTCGTACTAGTGCAGATACGGTTCAATGCATGATTCGTTCAAAAGATTATGACATTGTATGTATAGAATTATGCCAAAGCCGTTATAACTCAATAATGAAACCAAGTTTACTTGCGGAGATGGATTTGTTTGATGTCATTCGTCAAGGTAAGGCGAGTATGGTTACTGCAAGTTTGGCGCTTGGAGCCTATCAGCAGAGACTAGCTGAACAGCTTGGTATCGAACCTGGTATTGAAATGAAGACAGCCATTGCAGAAGCTGAAAAACATGAATTACCTTTGGTATTAATTGATCGTGAAGTAGGCACTACGCTTAAGCGAGTATATAGTAATGTGCCGTTTTGGAAGCGAATATTTTTAATTGCAGGGCTATTTAGTAGCGTCTTGTCACGAGATGAAGTTACTGAAGAAGAAATTGAGCAATTAAAGAGTGGAGATATACTCGAAACTACTTTCACACAATTTTCAGAAGATGCAAAAGAGTTATTTTTACCGCTGATTGATGAGCGAGATCAATATATGGCCGCGAAGTTATTACATGTTGCTAATGAGTATAAAAATAAAAGTATTTTAGCAATAGTCGGTGCAGGCCATATGAAAGGTATTAAAGCGTATTTAGAGAATGGACAACTTGATGCTGAGCGCACAATAAACACACTAGATATAGTACCAAGAAAAAAATCTTGGTTTAAATTTATTCCTTGGCTAATAGTCGTTTTAGTATTGATAGGTTTCTATCTTGGTTTTCAGAAAAGTCCTGACTTAGGGTGGAGTTTAATTTGGCAGTGGATTGTGATTAACGGAGGGTTATCTGCTTTTGGTGCTGCTATTGCAGGCGCTCATATGGTTACGATTTTGGTGGCATTTTTAGCTGCACCAATTACATCGTTAAATCCAACGATTGGAGCAGGCATGGTAACTGCAGCAATGGAGTTATTTTTACGTAAGCCAACCGTTAAAGACTTTGGAGAGTTACGTAATGATACGACTACTGTTAAGGGTTGGCGTAAAAATAGAGTTGCAAGAATTTTATTGGTTTTTATTTTGAGTAGTTTGGGTTCGGCAATTGGTACATATGTTGCTGGGTTTAGAATTTTTAATCAAATAATGTAATTTTTAATATGTACGACCAACAAATGCATTAGAGCTTTTTGATTTTAAGATATTAGCTAAATCTGCTGCAATATGTGCAGTCTCATCAAGTAAAACATCAATGTATTCTTCATCGTCATCTAGTTTGTTTAAATTATTGCCAGTATCTTTAAGTAAGTTTTGATTTTCTAAACGAATGGATTCATAGCGTTCATATTCTTTCTTTCTTGCAGATTCCAATAAGGAAACTTTTTCTTGATTTCGTAATTCATAGTCTAATGCTAATAATTTCATCAATGAATTAAATTTATTGTCATTCTTGACACGTAATTTATGTAAGTCGTCTGTGTTTTTAATTACTTTATGATTGATCATGCCATAATGATGACTAACCGGAGAGACAGAACTCCATGGCAAGGCATTTTTAAGTGCACGTTCGCCGTATTCTTCACCAGAAAATATCGTATGAAAGTCTATATCTGGTACAACACCACGGTGCTGTGTGCTGCCCCCATTAACTCTAAAGTACTGTGCAATGGTTGCCTTTAATTGCCCTAGTCTTGCTTCATTCTTGGAATCAAAATTATTTAAATCAACAAGTTGTTGTACTGTACCTTTGCCAAATGTAGTTTCACCTACGACAATGCCACGTTGATAGTCTTGTATTGCACTAGCAACAATTTCTGAAGCTGATGCACTAAAGCGATCTACTAATACTACTAATGGCCCTGTGTATGAGATATTTGAATTGAGGTCTCGATGTACTTCTATATGTCCTCCTGAATTACGGACTTGCACAATTGGACCATCATCAATAAATAAGCCTGTTAGCTGGGTTGCTTCAGTTAATGATCCGCCACCATTGCCGCGTAAATCCAATATCAATCCATCTATATTTTTAGAAATTAGTTTTGATATTAGTTCATCTACATCTCGGGTCGTGCTCCGGTAATTTTTATCTCCACGTTGATATGCAGCAAAATCTACATAAAATGTTGGTATATCAATTACACCAATTTTGAATTTATATTTTTCATTTTGGATATTTATAATCTCACTTTTTGCTGCTTGCTCTTCTAATTTTATTTTGTCGCGAGTAATTTGAATTTCTTTAATTTTTGCTGTTTGTCCTTCATCACCGGGTAGTATTTGTAATTTTACTTTTGTACCTTTTGCGCCGCGGATAAGTTCAACTACTTCTTCTAGACGCCAACCGACAACATCTTTGTATTCTTTTTCGTTTTGTTGTGCGATGCCTATAATTCGATCACTAGCGTGCAATAAATCGCTTAAATCTGCAGGGCCTCCAGGAATAATTCTTTCTACCAGAGTGTAGTCGCCATCTGTACGTAATAAAGCACCGATGCCTTCCAGTGAAAGGCTCATTCTTATTTCAAAATTTTCAAATGTTCTTGGAGACAAGTAGTTTGTGTGCGGTTCAAGTGTACTGGCAAATGCATTTATAAATAGCTGATAGACATCTTCGGCATCTACTTGCTGGCTTCTTTTGGCAATGCCTTTGTAGCGTTTTTCTAACGTTTCTTTTGTTTCGCTTGAATCTTTATTGGCAAGCCTTAATGAAAGTAAGTCATTTTTTATACGTTTTCTCCAGATCTCATCAAGCTCTTTTCTATTTTTAGCCCAGTTTAAATCCGAGCGATCAATAATTAATTCTTCTTCAATTGTAAAATCAAATTTTTTATTGAGTAAATCCAATGCATAAAGAATACGTTCATCGACTCGTGCTTGGTATAATCGAAACATAATGAAAGGTGCACTTAATTCAGAATCACTTAAGGCTTCGTCAAATTTAAATCTAAATATTTGAAAGCTATCTATATCTTTTTGGTAAAAATAGCTTCTATTAGGATCAAGCGCATCAATATACGCATTAAGAATTTTGTTTGATAAATTATTATTTAATGTGAAGTCTTTATAGTGATATTTATCTAAGAAATGTGTAATCAGTTTTGTTGTACGGCTATGTTCCTTTAAAGGTGCTAAACTCGCATTAGTACTTGCCAGTAGTTGAGGAATCACCACAACTAACACAGTAGTAGTAATGAATATGGCAAGTTTTTGTATTGACAGCTTGAAAAGTTTAATTAATGACATTTAGATATCCATATAGCATCATCATTGTTTTTTGTCATTGAGCCCAATAGTTGAAATTTATACATTTTAAGTATATAGCGAATTGGTTTAAATTCTTGAGAGCTAGTTTCTAATTTGCGTAAAATATTAAAAAAACGAGTATATATAGGTAAACAATTGATTGTAAGGACTATATTTTACTTGTTATGCTCTCTAAGTAAAAAAGCTACCTTAAGTGCCTAAATAGGGTGATACAAGGCTTGCTGAAACGCAGGATTTATCCAAAAAATACAACTATCAAACTAATGTAGAATCCATTGGCTGAGTATAAAACAGTTTTAGTTGGGAAAAGTGAGGTCGTACAAACACTTTTTCTTAATCGTGCAAATCGACATGGCCTCATAGCTGGTGCTACAGGCACAGGTAAAACCGTGACATTGCAAATTCTAGCAGAGGGTTTCTCTCAAGCCGGCGTTCCAGTGTTTGCGGCAGATATTAAAGGAGATTTAAGTGGTATCAGCCAAGCTATTGATGCAAAGCCAAAGCTTGTAGAACGTGCGATCAAAACAGGTGTGGAAAATTATACACCACGTGGATTTCCCACTGTATTTTGGGACATTTTTGGTAAGCAGGGCCACCCAGTACGAACTACGGTATCTGAGATGGGGCCATTGCTTCTAGCGCGTATGCTTGAATTAAATGACACGCAAGAAGGTGTGCTCAATATCACGTTTAAGCTAGCAGATGATGAAGGCTTACTATTACTTGATTTTAAAGATTTAAGGGCAATGCTGAATTATGTCGGCAAACATTCGTCTGATTTAACAATTGAGTACGGCAATGTTAGTAAGCAGTCTATAGGTGCGATTCAACGCAGGCTTTTGGTGTTAGAGCAGCAAGGCGCAAAAAATTTCTTTGGTGAACCGGCACTGGAGCTGAAAGACCTAATGAGAACCACTGAAGAGGGAATGGGTTATATTAATTTGCTTGCAGCAGATAAGTTGATGCAAAACCCACGCCTTTACTCGACATTTTTGCTGTGGTTGTTATCAGAATTGTTCGAAGAACTTCCTGAAGTTGGAGATCCCGATAAACCCAAGCTTGTATTTTTTTTTGATGAAGCGCATTTGCTTTTTAAGGGTGCTCCTAAGGCACTTATACAAAAAGTTGTGCAAGTCGTACGGCTTATTCGTTCAAAAGGAGTGGGAGTGTATTTTGTTACACAGAATCCTATTGATGTTCCGGATGAAGTATTAGGTCAATTGGGAAATAGAGTTCAGCATGCATTGCGCGCATATACAGTAAGAGATAAAAAAGCTGTTAAGGCTGCTGCTACAACTTTTAGGGAAAATCCAGATTTAGACACAGAAACTGTAATTACTGAATTAGGTGTGGGAGAAGCTTTGGTTTCTGTTTTAGATCCAAAAGGTGTGCCAACAATTGTTCAGCAAACAAAAATACGTCCACCTGAGTCTAGAATGGGGCCTGCAAAAACTGTAGAACGTAAAGCCATATTTGCTAATAGCCCAATCAAAGGCGTATACGATAAGAGAATCGATCGTGTGAGTGCATCCGAAAATCTCAAAGCTCGCGCCGAAAAAGCAGCGGCAGAAGTTGAAGAGATAGAAAAAGAAAGAAAATATAAAGCCAAAAGAATTAAAAAAAGAAAAACATCGAGCAAAAGACGAACTCGCAGAGAATCTACCACTCAAACTGTAGTAAAAAGTGCAACAAAAGTGATTACATCTCGCCTTGGGCAATCAATTATTAGAGGTATTATGGGGTCTATATTTAAAGGTAGATAGAATTAAAACCAGCTTGTATTTTATGCTACTTTTTTATGTGATTAATTGCATTTTGTAAAGCTTTAAGACGCGAACTAATTTGATGTTCCTGTGGTATTGTTTTTAAAACACCAAGCCTTTCCAATAGATTTACTACTTGGCCTGTCATGCCAACTAAGTAAACTCTTCGGTCAGTACTCATGGCGTCACTAATCATATCGTGAATAGATTTTGACGTAGTGTAGTCAACAAGAGGAACCGCAGTAAAATCTAATATCAACACGTCATATTCATCATAGTTTGCCAGACGCCTAACCATCCCTTTAGCAGCACCAAAGCTCAAAGGGCCACTCAAGTGGTAAAGTAATATACGTCCATCTGCTTGCCGTAAAATTTCTGATTCTTTATCTGTTAATGGTGATTCATCTTCAGGTTCAGTCAGTATTTTTATACTTCTTGACTGCAAATCAGACATGCGGTTTACAAGTATTAAGCTTGCAGATACAACACCTACTGCAACAGCAGATATCAAATCTACAAAAACAGTGATAAAAAATACGATGAACATTAAAAATGCCGATGTACGTGGCACGTATTTGAGGTGTTTTAAGAAGTCCCAATCGATAATATCGATCCCTACTTTAAAAAGTATTCCTGCTAATACGGCGTGAGGAATGCTTTCAGCGAATGTGCCTGCACCTAGGACTATAGCAAGGAGAATCAAAGCATGCAGTATTCCCGATATTTGAGTTTGTCCACCAGCACGAATATTAACGACTGTACGCATAGTAGCCCCTGCACCAGGCAAACCTCCGAAGATGCCAGCAACTGTATTTCCTATTCCTTGTCCAATAAGTTCTTTATCAGAATGATGATGAGTGCGAGTTAAATTATCTGCCACTAAAGAGGTTAATAGGGAATCTATTGAGCCTAGCACTGCCAGGACTAGTGCTGATTTAATCATGTCTATCATAAGAGAGACATCAAATGTTGGTAGTTGAGGAGCAGGGAATCCTGTAGGAATGTCTCCTAATGTTGTCGCATGCTTGTCTGGTAATAAAAATAAAAATATTAATGTACAAAGTATAAGTGCTAACAACGGTGATGGAATGATTCGGTTAATTTTCGTTGGAAGAAATGAAACAATTACTAACGATAGCCCACCTAATAGCAGTGCTTGTGTAATAGGGTTTTGAATAAATGTTGGTAAAGCTTTTAAAGCAGGAATAATTCCGCCAGGGGGAGGCGGGTAGCCAAAGAACGCTGGGATTTGCAATATAATGATAATAACTCCAATTCCACTCATGAAACCGGAAACGACAGGAAAAGGTACTAAAGAAATATATTTGCCAAGTTTTAATACACCGAACAGAATTTGAAATATTCCTCCTAACATAACCACCGTGAAGGCAAGGGCAGGACCTGTAACAGGGTCATAGGCTGTGTATTGTGTGAATGTCGCTGCCATCACTACTGTCATCGGGCCAGTTGGACCAGAAATTTGAGATGGTGTCCCACCAAATAGCGCTGCGAAAAAGCCCACAAAAATTGCACCATATAGCCCGGCTATAGGGCCAGCCCCTGAAGAAACACCAAATGCTAATGCGAGCGGTAAAGCAACAATAGCTGCAGTTAATCCACCATAGATATCACCACGCAGGTTTTGAGTAGATATTGAATTTTTCATGAAAGATGATCCGCTTGGGATGTATATATAGGTAATTACTCAGTAGATTAATTTTTAATCACGAGAAAAGGCATTTACTATACTCAAAGTATGGCTTAAATGCTTGGGTACTATAAAGCAAATATTTGGTTTTAAATAATTGAGAAAATTTCTACTGCCATTATATTTGTAATTTATCTAAATTATCTGTGAATATATATATTTATAAAATGAATTGATAATATTAGATGCTGGTATTCAAATAAGCATATGTCCATTTGAAAGATGTATATGGATGCAGATAAATTATTAGATCAATGGGGACAATCTATAAACAATGCTGATTTGTCAACAATAACTAAATTGTACGCACATGACGCAATTTTGTGGGGAACATTCTCGAAAATAGTTCTTGATACGCCAGAGTTGATTAAAGAATATTTTCGTGAACTTTTTTTAAGGAAAGACTTAAAGTTAAGTTTTATATCTTGTATAAAAAGGGAATTTTCAGATATTTATTTATGCTCTGGTATATATAATTTTTCTTATTTAGATGAGAATGAATTAGTAAAGCTTGTTGCCAGATATACGTTTGTTATACAAAAAAATTATTCTGAAAACTTTCAAATAATAGAACATCATTCTTCATTAATACCAAATTAAATGTACCAAATTATAACAATTCGGCTAATCCGTTTTTAAGTCGTTGTAAACCTGTGTCGATATCACTATCTGTTAAAGCGCCATAAGATAATCTTAAATAACAGCCATTTTGGATACCAAATGCAGAACCAGGAATAGTTGCAATACCGTATTTTTTGATGAGTGCTTGTACTAATTGCATATCATTCTGATCAGTATCAACATTCAACAATGTATAAAATGCGCCTTCTGATAGAGGTATAGTATTTAAACAGCTGAGTTCTTGTAATGTATTTAATACATGACTCCTTTTAGTTGACATTATATTACGTTTTGATTGTATAAAGCTTTCACCAGCTTCAAGCGCACCAATTGCAGCATGCTGGGAAATTATCGGTGGTGAAATCAATATTGTGTCTTGAATTTTTTTTACCGCACTTAGCAAGTGTTTAGGAATGATCATGTAACCGATACGCCAGCCGGCAAAACCATAACCCTTAGAGAACGAGAATAAGGATAAGGTATGTTCAATTCTAGAGACATCTGAAGCCACTGAGTGATGTTGATGTTTCCCATAATAAAAATCTTCATAAGCTTCGTCGCTAATATGATAAAGGTCATGTTTTTTACATAAATCATTGACTTCAATTAATTCATTTTTTGGATATACAGCGCCAGTAGGATTATTGGGGCTGATTGTAACAATAGCTTTAGTTTTTTTAGAAATAGCAGCTTCAATTTTATTAAGGTCCAAGTGAAAGTTGTCATCAGTAGGAACAAATACAGGTTTGCATTTTTCCATAGTTAATGACATTTCATGATTAAAATAATAGGGGATAGGTAAAATAACTTCGTCACCTGGGTCTGTAATAGCGAGGATGACTGTATTGAAAGCCATATTTGAACCTGCTGTCACTACAATCATATTTTCATCTGTGATTTCGATGTTATTTTGATTCTTTAATTTACTGGTTAATGCTTGCTGTAATTCTGCTATTCCTTCAACAGGGCCATAACGGTTAATAGAAGGGTCTGCCAACATTTGTTGAACTTTACGGAAAGCTTCTGAAGGAGGGTTATAAAAGGCAACGCCTTGTCCAAAAGAAATGGTTCCAGGGTGTTTTTTCGATAATTTTCCAATTAAAGGAATAATAGGACTTTGAACCGCTTCCAAGCGCTGACTAATCATGTGATTGTTTGTTCGTGTTTTTTCTAGAGATATTTATACTGTAATGCGTCGATAGATGTCGGATACTCTATATGGGAGTTTATCGACTTGATCAATGACTGCAAAGTTGACAGCACCATACATATGTTGCAAGTAGTCCATGGCTTCTTTGTCGATCGTAATGCAGAATGGATGTATACCTAAATACTTGGCCTCAATTAGTGCGCGACGTGTGTCTTCAATACCGTATGGACCACGATATCCATCTTGGTCATCCGGCCTACCATCAGAAAGCGTTATTAATAATTTAGTACGTGCCTCTACTTGGTATAACAACTTTGTAAGATGTCTTATTGCAACACCCATTCGCGTATAATCCTGTGGTTTAATTCCGCTAATTCGCGCTTTTACTTCTTCGCTATATAGTTCTTCAAATTCTTTTATTTTATAAAGTTCACAGCGTTCATGTGTAACACCTGAGAACCCGTATATGGCATAGCGATCTCCTAGTGTTTCCAAGGATTCACAAAGCAAAACAAGGGCTTCGCGTTCCATTTCATTGACCCAGCCAGCCGTCGAACCACTCATGTCAATCATAAACATAACAGCAATATTGCGGTCTACTTTGCGTGATTTAGTAAAGAGATTTTGCGAGGCCTCAAGTCCAATTTGTGTATCTGCGAATGCTTCTATAATTGCATCTAAATCAATATCATCACCATAAGGTTGTCTTCTTATACGTTTATCGTCTTCGCGTAATGCCTCGAATGTTCGATGTAAATGTTTTAATAAATTTCGATGTTTGTGTAGCGTGTTATTGATAAACTTATCGTATACAGGCCGTATAGGAATTTCTTTTAAATGGCACCACTCTTTCCGGTACTTTTGTCGAGAATGGTCCCACTCATCGTAAATGTAGTCTTCGTCATCTACACCTATTATTTGTGATTCTTCAGCATCTACGTTTTGTGATACATCATCGTAAGCATCGTAGTTTGTTGTCACTAAATAATCGTCTGGAATTTCTCCTAAGTCTTGTAGTATTGATTCTAGTAGCTGTTGTATTTCTTCTGGCGGCTCAACACTATCATTGTCAAATTGCAATTCAATCTTGAAACCATCTGGCTTTGATTCATCTTTAATTTTTTCAACTGAAAAACCTTCATTTTCCTTGTCGTCTTTATTTTTACTATTGGCTTTATTTAGTTCACGCTGAAAATCAGTTAATTTGTCTTTTAAACTTTCTTTTTCTACTACTAGTCTTTCTTGAATAGTTTTCCAGGTTTCGCGTGGCTTTAAAGTGCCTTGATATATTTTTTCTTGCGGCGAAATTTTTTCTTTATAAACAGATTCCAGAAAAAACATAGTATCTTGAACAGAACTATCATTTTCACTTAGTTTTTTAATTGCGCGTTGCCAGTTTTTAGAAAGGTTTTCGTTTGCAGTATTTTTGCATAACTTTTTCATAGCACGAACTACACCTGGCAATTCTCTTTCTACACAAGCATCGAGTCGGATAGTCTCTAGCTTGTGAAATAATGCCAGTGCGCGTTCAGGGTCTTTGTAGGTTTTTACAAGTGCATCTATGTTCATACGCCAAGTGCCAAACCAAGTTTGTGCCCACTGATGCACAGCCATAGCTTTATATAAGGCAAAATTATCTTCACGTTTTGTAAATTCTGTTGATATTTCAGGAAGGCGTATTGTTTCAGTATCTGAATAAATGACTTCATTGTTCTCTATATTAAGTTTTCTTCCATTCAAGCCCATAACAAAACTTTCTAGGATTCGAGATACTTCTTCAAAGGTAACACTAGCAGGTGCATGAGATAATGATTGAACGTATTCATCAACCTTTTTCATTGTGTCAATTGCACTGTCCAAGCCTTTTTTATTATAGTCGACTAACAATTTAGCGACCCAATTATCCCAGTTTTCTTCATCGACTAATTGCAAGCTAGGAGGTGCGAACTGACAAAAATAGAAAGCAAGTTCTACACTTGTGTGACTAAGTTTTTCTACAGAATTTAAAAATCGGTCTTGATCTACTTTGGCAAACCCTACTAATTGTTTTGCAGGTTCAAATACGCTGTGTTGTGTAGACAGCATTTGATCAACAAGTAACTCCATACGTATTTGAAGTTCACGTTCACCCATACCTCCATATGAAGCACTTGTAGTAAGTCCGCCTTGACGTTCAAGGGATTTAATACGCCCACCTTCCTTGCTATAGGCAGGGATTTCAAATTTCTCTTCTCCTTTGCTTGAAAAGCGTTTTTTCCACTGTTTTTTCCAAAACATAATTAATTGCTATTTGTTATTTAATAGGTATTCTTTCGCTTTGTTTATCTGTGAAGCTAAATAGTCGTTTCCACCACGGTCAGGATGGATTTTTTGTATCAATCTGCGATGAGCTTCAATAATCTCTTCTTGTGTCGCATTCTTGCTTATACCCAAGATACTACAGGCTTTTTCGGTAGTCATCTCAGAATCATCCGCGACATTTCCTTTCCAGTTAGCAGAAGAGTTGTTCCGATTATTACCAGTATTTTTGTCCGCGTTATTATATAAATTAAATATTTTCTCCAAAAAAGGGGCATATCTATATAATGAAAATAACTTCTGAAATGCAGCTACAGCGCCGGCAATTAGAGCAAATAGCCAATGTAGTCTTCCTGTAAGAGTCAGGCCGATTAGGATAATCGTGGCAAGAATTAAAACTGCTTGAATCTGTTTTTGCTTAGGCTGCTTGCGAGCCCAGTGTATAAAGAAAAGTAAGCCAACAATACCCGCAATGACAATTAACTGTTGCATCAATATATAACCATTATTTACTGTATAATTAATTTAAGGTTTAGTATGTTGAATAAGTAATTCATCAATCACTAAGACTAATTTTTAGGCCAATAGAGTCTCTTTACTGTAATAGATTGAAACGATATGCTTTTTAGCTGTAAAAGTTATAAATTTTGTAAATATATAATTTTTCTTGCCTAGTTTAACCCAAATCAGTCGCCGGTTCGTTTAAGCTTAGAAATAACAGCTATTTGTAGGTGAACTATGAAATATTTTAGACGTAAAATACTAATTATTGTCGGATTTATTGCGATGTTGCTTTCTGGGATGACATTGGCAGAAATAAGCCAAGATGAAGTGATTAGTACATTAGCTGACCAAAAAGAAGTTGCGGTCACTATCTATAATGAACAATTGGCTCTTGTCAAAGATCTTAGGGAGGTTCAGGTTGTTAATGGATTTAATAAATTAGCATTTCGTGAAGTTAGTGCTCAAATGCGACCTGAAACAGCTATTTTAAGAAGTTTAAATTATCCAAAGGGCTTTAGGCTTATTGAACAAAATTTTGATTTTGACTTGCTTACTCCACAAAAATTACTTGAAAAATATGTTGGTAAACAGGTTAAGGTGGTTAAAGTGCATCCTACAACGGGAGAAGAGTCGATACAGATAGCAGAAGTGTTAAGCGTAAACAGTGGAGTTGTATTGCGTATAGGTGACCGTATAGAAACGGGTTATCCAGGCAGAATAATCTATGACCAAGTACCAGCAAATTTACGTGATCGCCCAACCCTTGTCATATCTTTAAATAGCGGAACAAATAAATCACAAGATTTACAACTTAGTTACTTGACAGGTGGGCTAGGTTGGAAAGCCGATTATGTAGCTGAACTAAATGAAACAGATAATTATTTGGATTTAGCTGGTTGGGTAACTTTAACTAATCAAAGTGGTACGAGTTATAAAAATGCTAAGTTACAATTGGTTGCAGGTGATGTAAATCAAGTACAACAAGATCTAAGGATGCGGCGTAATGAAATGATGATGGCTAAATCACTGGCAGAAAATAGTGCTCAGGAAATGGTTGAGGAAGGGTTATTTGAATATCATCTATATACATTACAAAGACCTACTACCATAAAAAATAATCAAACTAAACAAGTATCATTATTAAGTGCAACAAAAATACCTGTCAAAAAAGAGTTTTTGTTACAAGGCTATGATTACTATTACCGTAGTTCATATGGAAATATTGGGCAAAAACTAAAAGTGGGTGTTTTCGTAGAATTCGAAAATAGAGAAACATCTAATTTAGGGATACCTTTGCCAAAAGGTATTGTGCGTGTATATAAAAATGATAAATCGGGTAATGCTCAATTTGTTGGTGAAGATAAAATAGATCATACGCCTAAAAATGAAGAAGTAAGATTAAAGCTTGGAGATGCATTTGACGTTACTGCAGATAAAAAACAGACAAACTTTAAAAAGGCAACTGCCATAGGAAAGTATAATTATGCATTTACGGCAAGTTTTGAGGTTACATTAAATAATGCAAAAAATGAACAAGTGGAAGTGGTAATACATGAGCCAATTCCTGGCGACTGGAAAATGAAACATGAAAGCCATGAGCATAAAAAAGTATCGGCTGGAACTGCGGAATGGAAAATTAAAGTCCCTGCAGAAGGTGAGGCAAAGCTTACGTACGAGGTGCTAGTACGTTATTAAAAATTTCTTACTTAAAATTTAATTCTACATGTACAATGCAAAGTTTTTAGACTGGCTAGGGCTGCTAGCCCTAGTCATTATGTTTGGTAGCGCATTTATGTTTACCAAGCTGGCTATTCAAGTATTCCCTCCTGCAATTGTGGCTTCAGGTAGAATCATAATAGCTGCTTTGATGTTATTAGCTGTAGCATTGTTAAAGCGCGAATCATTTTCATTTTTACGTAACACATGGCCTTTATTAATTGCTTTGGCATTTTTTGGTGATTGTTTGCCATTTTATTTAATAAGCTGGGGACAGCTAACTGTTGATAGTAGTATTGCAGGTATCTTAATGGCAATTATGCCTTTAACAACAATCGTTATGGCGCATTTTTTTGTTAAAGGAGAGCATTTAACTAAAAATAGAGTGATAGGGTTTTTATTAGGATTCTTAGGAATACTTATTTTGCTTGGACCTGCTGCATTAGCTAAATTAGACAGTCAGGGTAATACTTTTTTTGCAATGTTAGCAATATTAGGTGGTGCCGTTAGTTATGCCGTTAATACTATATTGGCAAAGCAACTTCCGAATGAAAGTTTTTTAGCGATCTCAACCGCAGTTTTAGTAATTGCAAGCTTAATGATGTTGCCGCTTTTGTTTACGACAGAATATGAATGGCAAATTAAATTACTAAGTATAGAATTATTATCTCTACTGTTATTAGGTCTGTTTCCAACCGCAATTGCTACTATAATTTATTTTGCTGTTATTGCGCGAGTTGGTCCATCTTTTTTGTCACAAATTAATTATTTAATTCCAGTTTGGGCTGTGTTTATGGGAATTATTTTCTTAAATGAAACCGTAGAAGTAAATGCATTAGTTGCACTTGCTGTAATTCTGTTGGGTATAGCAGTTGCACAAAGAAAGAATTTGTCGTTTGCTAGATTTTAAATAATAAAAACCATTAACGATGAATGAATTTCTCTATGTCAGATATTTCTACAGGGCCTGGGTTATGTGCAACTAATTGACCTTTTGGGTTAAACATCAAATAAGTAGGTGTACCACGTAGTGGTTCTTCTGTAGAAGTTTGGTAATTGAATGCAACAACAGAAACTTCGCCAATTAAATTATCAAAAGTCATAGGCATGTCTTCAATATATTGTGTTATTTGTTCTAATTCAGAATAACCGTCAAGTGAGATACCAATAACTTTTGCATCTGTATTTTTATGTCTATCATGAAATTCAGACATTACAGGGTATTCATGCACACAAATCCCACAATTTCTAGCCCACAACATTACCAAGGTCCATTTTCCATCTTCGAAATGTTGGGATAGCGCTGTAATTTTCCCATCAAGAGTTCTAACTTCAAGCCAATTTGAGGCCTGAGCATTGCTTGCTATTGTTGCCAGAAAAAATAAGGTTACGTAGAAAATGAACTTTATTTTTGTGATAAAGAGTATATTCTTTTTACTCATATTTAATGTAAGTATGTAAAGTGGTTGAATTTTGAACGCATTGATAATACATACTTTATGAGCATATTCCTAATAAATCCGATAAAAATGGAGCTATTAAATGCCTAAAAATAGAATTCAAAACATTCTCGAGCAAGTGGGTGCTTTAGCTTTCCCAGGAATTTACGATACTTTATCGGCAAAGATTGCAGAGCAAGTTGGGTTTCCAATGGGATTTATATCTGGCTATTCATTAGCTGCTGCCACAATTGGCGAACCTGACTTTGGCTTGCTAACACAAACTGAAGTGGTTGAACGTGCTCGTGCAATATGTAGCAGTGTAAATATACCTATTATTGTTGATGCGGATACTGGCTATGGAAATCCGCTTAATGTTTACCGAACTGTGGAGCAATTGATTGATGCCGGTGCTGCTGGATGTTTTTTAGAAGATCAAGTATGGCCTAAAAAATGTGGGCATATGCGTAACAAGAAAGTCATTGAACGAGAAGATTACTTGCAAAAAATACGCGCTGCAGTGGATGCCCGAGCAGACGCAGACTTTTTTATTGTAGCGCGTACGGATGCTGAAGCTGTAATCGGATTAGACGAAGCAATAGCACGTGTTAAAGCGGCACGAAAAATTGGAGCAGATGCAAGTTTTGTTGAGGCTCCTGCTTCTATAGAGCAATTAAAACGAATCGGAGAAGAGGCTCCAAAACCAATTGTTGCCAATATGATTGAAGGGGGGCACACACCAGTATTGTCAAAACAGGAATTAGTAGACTTAGGTTTTCAGCTTATTCTATATCCATTGACAGGGTTGTACGCAGCAGGTAAATCAATACAGGATGTTTATAAAAAGCTGCATCAAGATGGTACAACCTTGGGTATGGAGGATTATTTGCTCAACTTTAAAGAATTTAATGATCTAATTGGTGTGGAAGAAAAATATAAACGTGCTGAAAAATATGGCGAGTGAAAATTTTATATTGAAAGAAGTGTAATCATTAAGTCAGTAAGGCTATACGCCAGTAAAGTAATAATTAAGATACATATTAAATTCAACCAAAATCCTGTTTTACGCATGGCGCCCATGGTTATATGGCCAGATCCAAAAACGATTGCGTTTGGAGGAGTGGCAATGGGTAGCATAAATGCACAACTGGCGGCAATCGCAGCAGGAATGATCAAAACGTAAGGATGCATGTTAAGTGAAGGTGCAATTGCAGCAAGTACAGGAACTAATGTTGCGGTTGTGGCCGTATTTGAAGTGAGTTCAGTTAGAAACACTACAGCACTGATAATAATTAATAAAGTCAGTAATGGTGGTGTTGATGACAAGAATGTAGCTTGTGCACCTATGAACTCAGTGACACCATTGGTTTTAATAGCTGCTGCAAGACTTAATCCACCACCTAAGAGTATTAAAATTCCCCAAGGTAAATTAATTAAGTCTTTCCATTCTAAAATAAAGTTATTTGAATTGTTTTTAGTAGGAATAATGAATAGAAAAATAGCTGCCATAATTGCAATGCTGGCATCTGTAAGACCTAATAAAGGTGCTATTGTTTTGCTATTAATTTCTATTTCAATACTTTGCAAGTAAGGCCTGCTTAACCATAAAAATACTGTTGAGGTGAAAACGTATAAAATAGCTTTTTCTTCATAAGTCATAATTCCTAATTCATGCTTTTTGTTTTTTAAAGAAGAATAAGAATGATTTAACTTCATATCATCAACTTTATATATAACTTTAGTTAATAACCACCAAGCTATAGGTAATAAAATAATTGCAGTTGGCATACCAATTTTTGCCCATTCTAGAAAGCCAATATCTTGTTGATATGGTGTATCAATGGCATCTTTTATAAATGAAGCAACAAATAAGTTTGGGGCTGTGCCAATGATTGTAGAGATTCCACCGATTGATGCAGCATAAGCAATGCTTAACATAATGCATGTTGCAAATTTATTATCTTGTTTATTATTTTGCTCTTGGTTTGCTAACAATATTGTTATTACGCTTAAACCAATAGGCAGCATCATTGCTGCAGTAGCGGTGTTGGATATAAAGCCGCTTAAAAATGCAGTGGCAAGCATAAAGCCTCCAACAATTCTTGAAGGTGAATTTCCTATACTAGTTAGTATGTTTAATGCGATTCTTCTATCTAAGTTCCAGCGTTGAATTGCAGTTGCAATTATAAAACCGCCTAAAAAAAGGAAGATGATGTGTGATGCATAGGGTGTCGTAGCTTCCTTTATACTGGCAATGCCAAATAGAGGGAATAACGCAATTGGTAGCAAGGCAGTTACACGAATATCGGTTGCTTCAGTTAACCACCAGATTGCCATCCATATCAATATAGCTAATGTGGCTTTTGCGCTATGGCTAAGAGTGATTACATCCGCATTGCTGCCTATATAATGATCAGGAAGCAATAAATAGGCACCTAAAGCGATTGCAGGACTTAGTATCAGCCAAATGGCCTTGGATTGACCTGAATTCATATCTCTAATGTTTAATACTTTGATATTACCTAATAAATTGTGATTAGTTACTATACTAAGCCTATGGAAAGTAATACCCAAATTTTCGATACCTTATCACGACCTTTACGGGATCTCAGAATTTCGGTCACAGATCGGTGTAATTTTCGTTGTACTTATTGTATGCCGAAGGAAGTGTTTAATTCTGATTACGAGTTTTTAAGACGTGATGAGTTGCTATCATTTGAGGAGATTGCTCGTGTAGCAAATATATTTGCGTCGCTGGGTATAAAAAAAATACGCCTTACTGGTGGTGAACCACTATTGCGTAAAAATATTTCTGCCTTGATCAAACAACTTTCTGACATAGAGCAAATAGAAGACATCAGTCTGACTACAAATGGAGTATTATTAAGCAAAGAACTTGCTTATCAACTAAAGGACTCTGGGCTACAACGCATCACGATCAGTTTAGATGCGTTAGATGACAAAACTTTTAAGTTGATTAACGATGTTACTTATAGTGTGGATCAAGTTTTGGAGGCTGTTGAAACAGCTCAAATAGCAGGGTTTTCGCCAATTAAGATAAATATGGTTGTAAAGAAAGGTGTCAATGATCATTCAATACTGCCAATGATTGAACATTTTCGTGGTAGTGGGAAAATATTGCGCTTCGTTGAATATATGGATGTTGGAAATACGAATCATTGGAGAATGGAAGATGTGTTTTCGGCACAACAAATAATAAAAACTATTAATAATAAATTTCCGATTGAGCCTATTGATGCTAATTACAAAGGTGAAGTAGCGAAACGTTGGTGCTTTAAAGATAAAATGGGTGAAGTTGGAATAATATCTTCTGTTACACAACCTTTTTGTCAAGGTTGCACACGTATAAGATTATCTGCGGAAGGCAAATTATATACTTGTTTGTTTGCGACACAAGGTAGGGATTTACGCCATTTAATTAGAGAGGGTGCAGAAGACAAATACATTGCTGATGTTTTGGGTTCAATTTGGAAAAAACGCAATGATCGTTATTCAGAAATAAGAACTTCTGAAACTGTTTTGCTTCCAAAAGTAGAAATGTCTTATATAGGTGGTTAGTTAGTGTACGGGTTATGGTTTAGGCTTTAGTATCCCTTGTTTTTGCTAATTAGTACTAGACGTTAATTTAAGCTATTTTTTTAAGTCCATACTAAAGAATATATTTCTCGTTGGTTTATCGGTATTTTTAACTATTTTGGTACTTGTATTAAGTGTATTAATAGCTGTTTGAGTGAAGATACTGTGATTGGCAGCAAGTAATCTAGGGAGATTATCTAATAGTATATAAATTAAAAGTTATTTGTATTTATTAGATTAGTAATATCGTTAAGCTATGTAGAGCTGGATTATGTAATTAAGTAATAGCCTGCAGAAATCTAATTTTAAATTAAACTGTTCTTATTTTTTATCTTTCAATCAAGAAAAACACATGGAAGTTTTGGAAGCTCACCCCGAAAGATTTATAGCTTGGAAAAAAGAAGCATATATTTTAATTATTGCTTTTTTTGTTGCATTAACTCCAAGTTTCTTAAGTGCATCTGAGCATACTGCATCTTTTCGAAATTTAAATAGTACTAACCTTATTAGTGACAAAAAAAATATAGATGTTATATCTAAAATACATCCTCATTTACAGAGTAAATCTAAGCAAATAAAAGAAATCAGGAATAAGACTGTATCAACAACAGTAATAAATTTGTCAGGTCTATCGTCTCCATTAATGCGTGTTAAAGAGAATGGTATGATGCAAGTTTATATTTATATAGATGGGCCGATTAGCGAAACTTCAAACCAAATTTTAGAAGAACAGGGTGTACATATTGAGTTGATAAATGACAAGCTCAATATTATTCAAGCTTGGGTTCCTGATAGTTTTTTAGATTTAATTTCGGATTTTCCAAATATTAGAAAAATTGACTTACCACGCTATGCAATAACAAATATAGGTAGTGTCACTACAGAAGGAGATGCGGTATTACGAGCTGATGAGTTACGTGCTCTTGGTATAACAGGTGCAAATATCAATGTAGGTGTTATTTCTAATGGTATAGAAGGTCTCGCAAGTGCACAAAGTACAAGTGATCTTCCCAGTAGCGTATCTATATTAATGCCTGGTTCTGGAGCTGAAGGAACTGCCATGCTTGAGATTATTCATGATCTCGCACCAGGTGCATCATTAGGATTCTGTGGAGTTTCAACAAGTTTAGATTTTATGCAATGTATAACGTCATTAAAAGATACATTTGGCGCAGATATTATTGTTGATGATGTAAAATTTTTAAGTGAACCCTATTTTGAAGATGGGCCGGTTGCACAAGCCGTATCAGATGCATTATCTAATGGTGTAATTTATGTATCTGCTGCTGGTAATGAAGCACAACTGCATTATGAATTCGATTATGTAGCTAATGTAGCTAGTGGCCAAAATTTACATGATTTTGGTGTTGCTGCAGGTTCTTCAAGTGATACAGATATGGATATTTTACTTTCGACTGGTGCCTCTCTTACAGTATTTCTACAATGGAGTGACCAGTTTGGAGTGTCAGCCAATGATTATGATTTACTTTTATTTGATGAATCTAGTAATTTACTTTCTGCGAGTATAACTACTCAAGATGGAGACGATGATCCTATCGAAGCACTTACGTATACCAATTCAACAGGCGCTTCTTTACGTGCAAGATTAGAAGTCAACAAAGCCAGTGGGAGCAACCAGCGTATAGAAATATTTTTCCGCCCAGGGTTTTTTACAATTGAAGAGTATAATATTTCAGGAGGTAGCATTACAGGTCATCAGGCTGTTCAAGATGTACTAGCAGTAGCTGCAATTAATGCAAGTGATCCTGGTAATAACACAATTGCACCATATAGTAGCCATGGTCCAGCACAAATTATTTTCCCCACCATAGAATCGAGGTCGAAACCAAATATAACAGCAATAGATGGTGTTACTGTTACCGGTGCCGGAGGATTTTCAAGCCCGTTTTTTGGCACATCTGCAGCCGCACCGCATGTTGCTGGAGTTATAGCATTATTGAAAAGTGCATTTCCATCGTTGTCTCGAATAGAAATTACTGAAGGAGTTATTCTTTCTGCTGTTGATTTAGGAGATTCTGGGATTGATTCTATTTACGGAGTAGGGCGATTAGATGCATTCGCAGCGTATCAAAGTTTATTATCTATTAATGCATCTTTTTTATTTTCATCATCTTTGCCTGCCAGTCGTTCTGTGTTGGTCGGTAATACTGCAACAGCTTTTGCGACAATTTTAAATCCAAATTTATTTGAAGCTACTGATTGCAGTATTTCACCTATTACAAATTTAGCAGCGACTTTTTTCTATCAAACAACTGATCCGAATACAAATGCACTAATTGGTACTGTTAATACACCGGTATCCATAGCAGCTGGCAGTTTTCAAACTTATTTATTTGCATTTACACCAACTGCTACAATTAATCCTGTTGATATTGAATTGAGATATGATTGTACAAACACAACTCCAGTAACTGTAACTACAGGTTTAAATACGCTGTTATTATCAGCATCAAATACACCAGTACCTGATATTATTGCATTAGGGGCGACTTTGTCAGGCGATGGTATAGTTAATATACCTGTAGCTGGAACAGGTATATTGTCTGTTGCAACTTCTAATATTGGTGCAAGTGGTCTAATTACAGTTAGTGCCGATACTGGTTCAGCTAGTTTGCCAGTAAGTGCTTCATTGTGTCAGACAGATTCAATGACAGGAATGTGTTTGTCACCACCAAACAGTAATGTGATACTAACAATTAATTCTAATGATGTACCAACTTTTGCCATATTCATAAATAGTTCAAGTTCAATTCCATTTGACCCATCAGTTAATCGAATATTTGTCCGTTTTACTGATGATGGAGGTATTGTTCGTGGAGCTACGAGCGCAGCAATTACAACTCAGCAATAATTCTTAATAGATTTGTTTTGTGGCTTTATTAAGTCAGATGTATGCTAAGAACAGAATAGCTTTGCTTTATATTTCTTTAAGTCTTGGCATGAGTTCAACCAAGTTGCATGGTCGGCTACGATAATCTAGCTGATGTGAAATAAGCTTATCCCATGCCTCTGTGCATGCTCCAGCTGAGCCAGGTAAGCAAAATATATAAGTCCGATTTGCAACGCCTGCAAATGCTCGTGATTGTAATGTAGAAGTGTTAATCGTTTCATACGATAATACACGGAACATTTCACCGAAACCGTTTATTTCTTTATCCAATAAAGGTCGAATTGCTTCTGGTGTGCCATCTCTACCTGTAACTCCAGTACCGCCTGTAGTTAGTACTACATCGGGTTTTGTTTCAGCTATCCAAGTAGCTACTATTGCACGTACTTTATAAACATCGTCAGTAACGATGGCTTTTTGATGTAGGATATGACCCGCATTTGTTAACCGGTCACACAACAGCTTTCCTGATTTATCATCGGCTTCAGTACGTGTATCAGAAATGGTTAAAACGGCAATATCCAAAGGAATAAAAGAACGTTCATCATTATCCATAATTAATACTGTCTCATATAAATATATAGTACATAATGTATCTTATTAGCGTGCTTATGTCATAGTGAATGAAAGTCAAAATCTTAAATATGAAGTTTGATCCATGGCAAGAGGTTTCATCTTACCAAGGACAACGTGTTCAACAAGGTAAATTTGGTGCCACCACTATCTTTATCGGTACCATGAGGGATTTTAATGAAGGTCAGGAAGTTACCTCTATGTGTTTAGAGCATTATCCTGAAATGACGAAGAAGCATTTAGAAGAAATTGCAAATAATGCTATTCAAAAATATGACATACAAGATGTATTAATAATACATCGAGTAGGACAAATTTTTCCTAATGATCCAATTGTATGTGTTGCTGCTTGGTCTACACATCGTGCAGCAGCTTATGATGCAAATCGATTTATTATGGAAGACTTAAAAGCTAAGGCGCCTTTTTGGAAAAAAGAAACACTTATAGAAGAAGAGCGCTGGCTGGATAAAAATACTCCTGGTTAATTTTTTCATACAATTGTCTCAAAAGGTAATACTTTAACGATGTCATTCGTTTCTATACCTGCAGAATCCATGGGCAAAATGATGAAACAATTTGCATCTGACATAGAGCGTAAGATGCCAGATCCTTGTGCACCTGTTTTGTGCACTTCATAATCACCATTATTTACATGTTTTAAAATTCCGCGCTGAAATTCAACACGCCCAGGTCGCTTACGTAGCTTTGTTTTGCAGGTAGCATTAATAATTAAGGGCTCATGGTATTCACTTCCCATCATTTTTGTTAAAGCAGGTTGTACAAACATATAGAAAGTTACCATTACTGAAACAGGATTACCTGGTAAGCCAAAAAACCAAGCATTTTTAATTTTTCCAAAAGCCAAAGGTCTTCCGGGTTTCATTGCAACTTTCCAAAAATTGACTTTACCTATTTTTTCAAGCGTATCTTTTACAAAATCTGCCTCGCCTACAGATACTCCTCCTGAAGTGATAATAACATCAGCTTTTTCTGAAGCATCAAGAAATGCATGTTCAACAGCATTTTTTTCATCTTTGATTACACCCATATCAATAATTTCAACACCAAGCCTACTGAGCATGCCATGCAAAGTATAACGGTTGCTGTCGTATATCTGACCTTGTTCTAATTTGCTGCCAACAGGGCGTAATTCATCTCCTGTTGAAAAGAAAGCCACACGTAATTTTTTAAATACACTAATTTCGTTTACACCAATAGAAGCGATAAGCCCTAATTCGGCAGGCATAATTTTTTTGCCTTTTGAAATTACGGTTTCACCAACAGCAATATCTTCACCTGCTTGACGCACATTTTGACCAACTTTGTTGGTGTGGTCGATCGTGATTTTGTCATCATTCTTTTGTACATGTTCTTGCATGATGACGGTATCTGTATTTTCAGGCATGGCAGCCCCTGTCATGATGCGCACACATTCGTTTTTATTAACATTGCCTGAAAAAGGTCGTCCAGCCCAAGCAGTTCCAACTATTGAGAAAGATTGATGTCCGTCTTGTGGCAATGAACTACTATGTATGGCATAGCCATCCATGGCAGAATTAGTATGACCGGGAACATTAATTTTAGAATTAATTTCTTTTGTGGCAATCCTACCTAAAGTATCTCGAATGGGTAGAATTTCAGACTTTGTTTGAGGCGTCACAGTATTGAGTATATGTTGTAATGCTTGATTGGCATCTAAAGATGATGGGTCAAAGTCATCCATGCAACTTGGGTCATTGTTAATAGTAGTTTTTTTCATACGGTGTATATTTTTTTGAGGTGCTTGCTTATATTATAAGTATAAACGTGTAATATTATGAACTTAAACGTCAAGGATTAATCCAAGCAATTCTTAACTTCATATCCTATTCAGTTACATAAATAGTAATGGCTATCAAATCAGTCTATTTTGGTTTAAAAACCAAGCTATTCTTTATTTATTTATTATTGTCAATCAATTCTGTATATGCCGAGTGGCAAACGGAAGATGCCACAATAATGGGGACCACTATACGTGTAGAAATTTGGCATCAAAATAAAGAAATACGTCAGCAAGGTATTAAAGCAGTTCTCGATGAAATGGAAAGAGTTAATCGTTTGATGAGTCCATATATTGAACAAAGTCAGCTATCAAAAATAAATAAATATGCTCATGAAGAGCCTGTAGAAGTTGATCAAGATTTATTTGATCTAATCCTAAGATCATTACAAGTATCGGAGCTTAGTCACGGGGCGTTTGATATTACTTATGCGAGTGTGGGGCATTTGTTTAACTATAGAAAGAAGATAAAGCCTAAGGATGATGAAGTAGAGCAAGCTAAAGAATTTATAAACTATAAGAATGTCATATTAAACGATGAAGAAAAGACAGTGCTATTTGCTAAACAAGGAGTAAAAATTGATTTAGGTGGGATTGCAAAAGGTTTTGCAGTAGATCAAGGTATCAAGCACTTAGTTAATTTAGGTATTGAGCATGCACTTATTTCGGCAGGCGGGGATACACGAATACTAGGTGATCGTTTAGGGCGTCCCTGGTTAGTGGGTATTCGTGATCCAGCCAATACAGATGATGTAGTGGTTATGCTGCCACTACAAAATGAAGCACTTTCTACTTCTGGTGATTATGAACGTTTTTTTATTGAAGACGATGTTAAATATCATCACATCATTAATCCAAGTACAGGTAAATCTGCCGGAGAAGTACGTAGTGTTTCAATTTTAGGAAACGATGCGACTACAACAGATGCACTTTCAACAACTGTATTTATCTTGGGTGTCAAAGAAGGCATGCAATTACTAGATGAATTATCTGGTATCGAGGGTGTTATTATTGACCAGCAGGGCAAGTTGTATTACTCAAGTGGTTTAAAACAAGAAGCTATGAGGTAATATTAAAGTAAATCAAAGCCTTATTGAGACGTAATTATCAATTTAATCAGGATAAGATTTTATCCGCCCCATATGTCTGCATTTTCTGACCATTTAACCCTCTCAAACCGTCACTCATTTATAACAAGCGAATAATCCTTATTACAGAGTCCTTGTAAATCAAGGACATAGTAATTCTGCTCATGTGTATTGTTATAGCCGAAGTGGAATATGGCTATCTAAAATACTGCGAATGAGTTGCATAGGGAAATTGATTTTATTATGGAGTTGGATATGAAAAGGAATATTTCGCAGCTTTTAATCGTATTAATTACGCTATGTACTACTGCGATTATTTTACAAGGCTGTAAGACAGGTTCGTCTACATCTTCGGAAGGGTTCACAACAATTAATGGTGATTACCCTGTCGTGTATGCTGAAAGAAATCTTGAAGCTGCAGGCAATCCAACTGATGGTGTAATTTTTTCACCAGGTGGGGATCTGATGTATAAAGATGCTTCTATTCCAAGTATCTTACCTATGAATATTACCTCAGGTTATACCCAAGGTCAGGGTGATGTTTCTGACCCTGCCGTTAATTATGATGCAACTAAAGTTATTTTTGCCATGCGTGGCCCTAATGATGAAACCTTTAATCTTTGGGAGATGGATGTCGCAACTAAAACTATTTCACAGGTAATGACTGATCCTGTTGCTTCAGAGTTTGGTAATGATGTAGATCCAGTTTATTTACCAGATGGAAGAATTGTTTTTGCTTCGGATCGGCAAAAAAGAATGCAGGAAATGTTACAAGAGCAGAATATCGAAAGATATAAAGGTCTTGATGAATATGAGCGTGAAGAAAGTTTAACTTTACATATATTTAATCCTGATACACAAGAAATAAAGCAAATATCATATAACCAAAGTCATGATCGAAATCCAACTGTGTTAAAAGATGGTAGGATTATGTTTAGCCGTTGGGACCATTTAGCTAACAGAAATCATTTTCCAATCTTTACTGTAAACCCTGATGGTACAAATTTATTTGTTTTGTATGGTGCATTTAGCCCAGGCAATTCATTTTTACATCCTATGGAAATGCGAAATGGCAAAATAATGTCTTCATTAATGCCATTGTCAGATACTGATGAAGGTGGCGCACTTTATACGATTGATACAAAGAACTATTCAGAGCACTGCGAACCTGCACCTGGTATTAATCCTGGTTGTAATGGCCAGCAATATGCATTATTTAATACTCAGAATGTAACAATTGATGGTAGTTTTTCACCTGGCGGACGTTACAGCACGCCTTACCCGTTATGGGATGGAACCAATCGTGCAATGGTTTCTTATGCAATCGCACCTAATGAGTTTACTGGTGGTATTCCAACTGAAACGCATCCTATGACGGGTGAAGAAACTCAGGTTTTTGGCCCAACAAAATATCAAATATGGATGTTGGATTTTGATCAACAGGTAGCGCGTGTAGTTGAAACAGCACCGACAGGTAAAGCGCTATTAGATCCTATACCGATATTCCCTCGTGCACTGAATGACGTACCAAATATCCTCCCTGATGAACCTCGCAACGATAGTTTAGCTGCTGAAGCGAATGGTCTCGGTGGTCAGGGTATGGGGGTGTTAGGAGTTAAATCAATTTATCACACAGATTTCTTAGACATCATGGGTGACCGCGTTTTGAAGCCAAGTTTAGGTGAAAATATTCCAAAATTGGCAGATGGTACGCCAGACTTACAAGCGATGAAGGATCCAAATAATGCTCAAGCTTACCTTGCAAGACCAGGCTATTTTGCACGTGTAACACGTGCAATTCCTACCCCGCCAGGTATTCGCATGAAAGCAATTGGACTAACTAGATTTGAAATGCAAGAAGTGGTTGGCTATGTGCCTGTAGAACCTGATGGTTCTTTATTACTTAAGGCACCCGCCGATTCCGCACTGACCGTTGCTGTACTTGATAAAGCGGGTCGTGCATTCCAAACTCATACAAACTGGTTGCAAGTTCGTCCAGGAGAAATACGAACTTGTAACGGATGTCATTCACCACGTCGCGCACTTAGTTCGATAAATATTGCACCTGTTGCTGGTAATCATGTTAATGCAGTGGGTGAAGAAACCATGGCAGAAACGCGAGCACGATTAAACAATGAAGCTGCTCCAAGTTTGTCAAATAATTTGATATTTACAGAATTTTGGTCCAATGGCTTGGAGCAAGACTTTACGTTATCACTTGCAAACCTAACCACACCAGTTCCTGATAATGGCAGGATTGATTATGAACGACATATCCAACCTTTGTGGGATAAGGATCGTGGTGTCAATACATGTACCAATTGTCACCAAAATAGTTTGCTGAGTGATCCTATTTCTGGTGGATTAACCTTGGAAGGCGGATTACCTGGACAAGGCGGACATATAATTTCTTATAATCAATTATTACGTGGCCCGTTTAAGGTCGATGCAAATGGAAACCCTGTTCCACCTATTGTAAAAGAAAATGGTGTAGTAGTTTTCCCACGTGGGCCAAGACTAGTTAACGTAGGCGGATCTGCAAACAGTTCACGAACAAGCCATTTAATTGAAACAATTTATAATACAGAGTTACGTAATGGCCAAAGTATTGGTCCAACAAACCATGCTTCAATGTTAAGTGATGATGAAAAATGGTTCATTTCAACTTGGGTTGACATTGGTGCGCAATACACAAATGAGCCATATGAATTGGTGAATGGCCAATATGTTTTACGTGACGAAATATTTTCACCTAGAGGTGTTAGTAGAACCGTCTTCAATCAAGATATCCATCCAATTGTTAAAGCTGAATGTATGAGTTGCCATAATCCAACTGGAATGGCTGGGGAATCATCATTAGATCCAGATCTGTTTGCGAATGAAGCAAGTGATGATGATGGATTTAATCGATTTATTCTCACAGGGAATCAAAGCGGTGATTTCAATGTAACACGCGCAATGATTAATAATTTATGTGACCCGCAAAATAATGATTTGCTCTTGCGTCCAATATCGGACAACGTTGCACCAAATTTACCGCATCCACAAATACTCGTAGATCCAGAAGATCCATTGGGCGCCACTCAGCCGGTTTTCTCAGACACTGGTCCAGGATCCTCCTATGACACCATTTTGACCTGGATTAGCATGGGTGCAGCTAGTAATCCAACCTGTCTAAATTAATAGTTAAAACAGAGGTTTGTCGTGAATTTATTGCGGCTGGTGCTACTAGCCGCAGTAGCACCTTTATGTCTTATTCAAGGATGTGATGATGTCTCCAATGACCCACTGCCCAACAGTGGTGTGAGTCTGTGCATTAATCAATATGAGCAATGTATTGATCCAATTTTTAATAATCCAAATCGAAGCGGCATTACCTGTTCACAAGCAGGTTGTCATAATTTACCAAATGGTTCACCAGCAGGGGGTTTTGGATTAAATCCAGGTGCTGCTATTGGCTCAGCAGAAATGATGGTTAATTTTGCCTCTGTTGAAGCAAGAACCCTAAACAATAGTTTATTACTAAATAAAGCTGCTACATTAAATGGAACTTCTCATGGTGGCGGTCAACAGCTTTTAGAAAATGACACTTGCTATAACGCCATAGCAGAATGGAGAGGCGTGTCCGCACCTACAGATGGGTCTGCATGTAATTTAGGTTCATTCACTTTTTGTATAAGTAATGCTGTGACTGTAGCTACACTTTGTGGGCCTATTCCTTAAATCAATTTCGTTTATGTATAGCTTAATCAATAATAAACGGAAAGATAGTGACACTTATAAAGAGTACGTAACTCACTTATTTATAATACTTTTGTTTTTGTTTATATCATTTTCATCAGTACTAGCGGATGAAGAATATCAGCGGGTTAAAATTGTTGATGCATACGTTGAATTACATACAGGCCCTGGTCGTGGCTATCCAATTTTTCATGTAGTAAAACGTCATGCATGGATAGATATAATTAAGCGTAAAACAGATTGGTTTAAAATTAGAACAGATAGAGATGTGCGCGGTTGGGTAAGTAGAGAGCAAATGGAACGCACGCTTACTGTAGCAGGTATTCCTAAATCATTTAGAGATGTTTTGTATGACGATTATTTGCATCGGCGTATAGAGTTTGGAATTTCTGCAGGTGATTTTGATAGTGATCCGATTGTATCAGCGCGATTGGCATATAAATTCACCGAAAACATTGCTCTAGAGTTTCAGGTATCTAAAGTTGCTGGGAAATTATCCAGCTCTGATATTTATGCTGTTAATTTAGTTTCTACACCCTTTCCAGACTGGCGCATTTCACCTCATTTCACAATTGGATATGGTCGTTTTGAAAACGAACCTAAAGGTGCATTAATTCAAGATATTGATACAGAGGATGATCTAGCAAATCTTGGAATAGGTACACGATATTACTTAACACGAAGATTCTTCTTGCGTGCTGATTATCGTCGTTACATTGTTCTTTCAGAAGATGATCGAAACGATGAATTTGACGAAATTAGTGCAGGAGTTTCGTTTTTTTTCTAATGCTTAACTCATAGGGACATCTTATGAAAATGCAATATCTTATATTTTTATGCATGGTGATTTTTTTGCAAAATGCCATAGCAGATGAGACGCCGGAACCAGAGTCTGAACAAGAGCAAGTGATTGAGCCTAATATTTACCGCCGTGACATTAATGTGCCACGAATCGATACAGAGAATTTTGAAATTTCGGCATATTACGGCGTTTTAGATGTAGAGGATTTTGGCACGGAGCCAGCTTACGGAGTGCGTGTGGCGTATCACATCACGGAAGACTTTTTTGTAGAAGGCGCTTATGGAATGTCAGAGTCATCTGATGAAACGTTAGAAAATCTAACAACATTCAATATCTTGCAAGATGAAGACATTACCTATTACAGCTTTTCTATCGGCTACAACATATTTCCCGGTGAGATTTTTCTAGGTAGAAATTTTGCAATGACCAGTAGTTTTTACCTGATGGCTGGAGTAGGCAACGTAGAGTTTAATGAAGAAGATGAGTTTGCCTATAACATAGGTTTTGGATTCAAGGTGCTGCCTTCAGACTGGTTATCATTGCGCTTGGATGTAAGAGATATTGTCTATGAAACAGATCTGCTCGGTGATAATGAGTTTACAAATAATTTTGAAATTACTGCCAATGTAGGTGTGTTTTTCTAATCTATTAAATGAGCATTAAGTAATTTGTAAAGAGAAAGAGATGAATAAAAAAATATTACTTACATTCGTATATTCGATTGCAGTCACTGTGTGTTTTATCAGTTTTGTTTCATTTGCTGGTATTGAAAAACAAAGAGCACCAGATTTTGTATTAAAAAGTGCTGGTGGAGAAAATATTCGGCTAAGCGAATTAAAAGGCAAAGTTGTCATGTTGAACTTTTGGGCAACATGGTGTGGTCCATGTACAGAAGAAATACCTCATCTGAACAAATTATACAAATCATTAGACCCTTATGATTTTCAATTGTTGGGAATAAATTTAGATGAAGATCAATCTAAGGCATTGCATTTAGCAGATGAGTTAAAAGTAATTTTCCCAATACTTTTTGATAAAGAAAAAAATGTGAGTAGAAGTTTTGCAATTGATGCAATGCCGACCACAATACTTATTGATCGCAATGGAAAGGTTCGCCATGTTAACCGTGGTTTTAAAGATGGATATATAGAACGTTATTATCGGCAGATACAAGCTTTACGCAAGGAATGAATATGAATCAAAAGCTAGCATATAAAATATCATTAAAACTCCTTGTAGTAGTTTTTTTGTTTATTGTAAGTGCATGTTCTTCATTTCGTTTTCCTGAAGTTCCAAAAATAGAGCCTTGGGTAGCTCCCTACGAGCGAGAATATCTCGCAGATCCTATTATGAGTTTTAATAAAGATCCACTATCAAATAAATATAGGCAACACGTATTTAATGTGCGTGAGGGTGCGCGTGGCGCAGGATTTGCCCATGGTGGTGGATGTGGTTGCAATTAAAAAGTTATGAAAGAATGGGTAAAGTATTAAATAATTTGTTCAATTGGTTCGTTTTACTTTGTATTTGTTTGTTTAATACAGCAACTGCTGCTGTATTACCAGATGAACGTGCCGATGCAGGTTACCACTATTATGATGGTGGAGGAGTAGAAGTAGATGGGCCAACACTTTTAGTTCGAAAAAACTTTGCAAGTAAATATTCTATATATGGAGGTTATCATCACGATAGTATAAGCGGTGCGTCGCCAGATGTTTTAGCAGGTGCAAGTGAATATTCAGAAGATCGTGATGAATTTACTTTGGGCGGTTCTTATTTGCGAGACAATACTATTTTAGATTTATCTTATACGCACAGCAATGAAGATGATTATCAATCTGATACAGTAAATTTTGATATTTCGCATGAAATGTTTGGTGCGTTGACAACAGTCAATATTGGTGCATCAATTGGAGCTGATGATGTTGAACGAAATGATCTAGATAGTTTTTCAGAAGATTTAGACCGCTATTCTTTCAGGGCAGGGCTCTCACAAGTCCTAACTAAAACAATAGTTTTAGGATTTGATTATGAAGCTACAGTAGAAGAAGGTTTCCTTAATAATCCTTATCGCTTTGTTTTTGTTAATGGGGTTTCTCTAGGGAGTGGCTCAGAACGCTACCCACGTACCCGCACTGGGCAGGCTTTTGCCCTAAAAGGTATCAAATACTGGCAACATCGCGCCTCAACATCGCTCGGTTATCGGTTTTATAGGGACACTTGGGATATTCGCGCCCATACCTTAGACCTAAATTACTCACAATATATTGGAAATCAATGGGTTGCTGATATTTACGGACGTTATTACAGCCAGGATGAGGCGAGCTTTTACAGTGATAATTTTAGTGCGCCGATGAGGTATATGGCACGAGATAAGGAGTTGAGCTCATTTGACAGTTATTCAATAGGAGCACGTATCCAATATGACTTGTTCAAAGATTATAAATTTTTACGTACTGCTTCGCTTAACCTTGCGGTCGAATATTTGCAGTACGATTACGACAATTATTCAGGAATTCGCTCCGTTACGGACACTGCAAGTTTGGGTAGCGGCTATTCATTTGATGCAACCACTGTGCAGTTCTATTTCTCAGCCTGGTATTAAAAAAAGGCGATTGGCACTCGCCAATGGAGGCTAAATATGTATACCAAGTTAATCAAAATATTTTTTGTTGCAATTTTGACTTATATGAGTGCTGCAATGGCGGATATTAGTCAACCTGCTTTGCAAGAAAATCAAAAATTCAAAAATCTTGATCAAGAAATACAAACTTTAAAACAAGAAGTTTTAGAATTGAATCGTGATCTTTATATTCTTGAAGAAGAGTTACTGTACCCATCAAATACTCAAGTTGCAGTTTATGTGTCTGTCGATGTAGGAGACTTTTTCGACTTAGACTCGGTGCAGGTCACATTAAATGAGAAAGTAGTTGCAAACTACTTATACACAGAGCGTGAAGTAGATGCTTTGTTACGTGGCGGTGTACATCAAATATATATAGGGAACTTGCCCTCTGGTGAGCATGAGTTAGTAGCCTATTTTGTTGGGCGTGGTCCTAAAGGACGAGATTTTAAAAGAGGCGCAAATCGCATTATAGATAAAGGCTTGGGTGCTAAATATGTAGAACTAAAAATTACTGATCAAACAGCAAAGCACCAACCCGATTTTGTCGTAAAAGAATGGGAATAATCTAAAATATGTTGATTACTGCTTATACAAGAGTGGTGTTAAAACCAAAAGCCAAGTTCGTCTTGGCTTTTTGCATATTTATATTGGTATTTTTTTCAGCAAGTACTCAAGCCAATATACGTGAACCTAATGTAGTTAAAGACTTGCATTATGGCGAAGTATTATTTCATTTTTATCAAGAGGATTATTTTACTTCGATTGTTCATCTCTTAGCGGCACAGGAATTAAACAGAGTATCAAATCATTCACCTGAAGATGAATTGTTGTTAGGAGGCATTGATCTCTCTTATGGTTTACATAAAGAAGCTTCTAGGATATTTGACAAGTTGTTGCAAGGCAACGTAAGAGAAACCATTAAAAATAGAGCTTATTACTATTTAGCTAAAATCTATTTCCAACGTGGCTATGTGGATCAGGCAGCAAGCTTTTTAGAGAATGTAAAGGGTCCTGTGCAAGAAAGTGTATTTGGCGATCTTAAATTATTAATGGGACAAGTTTATTTGGCACAAGGTAGATATGAAGAAGCTATTTTAAGCCTGGATAACTGGAAAGGGCCAAAGAATTATCGACCTTATGCTAATTACAATTTAGGCGTTGCCTTTACTAAACGTGGCAATATAGATGAAGGAATTAAATATTTAAAAACGGTTGGTAAAGCTAAAGCTAAAACAGAGGCGATAAGAACATTGCGGGACAAAGCAAATTTGGCCTCTGGCTTAACACTTATACAAAATAAGCGACCTGAAGAAGCAACAAAGTATTTGAAAAAAGTACGCTTGCAAGGTTTGTATTCGAATATGGCCTTACTTGGAATCGGTTGGGCAAATACTGAAGCTGAAAAACATGAGGCCGCATTAGTGCCTTTAATGGAGTTGCGAAATCGTGATGCTTATCACCCAGAAGTGCAAGAAGGTATATTAGCGCTTGCATATGCATATAACAAAATGGGGTTAAGAGGTAGAGCTGTTAAAGCTTACGAGCAAGCCGCAGAAGTCTATCTAAACGAAGCGCAAGAACTTGCTAATTCGGCTCGCGAAATTGAACAAGGAGTTTTAGTAAATGCGTTGTTGGATCGTACTAAGGGTGGTCCACAAATGGGTTGGTTTTGGTCATTAAGAGAATTACCTGAATTACCCGAAGTTAAATATTTTACTGAGCTTTTAGCCGAACATAAGTTTCATGAAGCGTTAAAAAACTTTAGAGACATTCTTTATCTCAAGAAAAATCTAGAGTATTGGGATAGCAATATATCAATTTATATAACAATGCTTGAGACAAGAAAAGCAAGATATCAAAAATATTTACCATTAGTGAAAAAAAGGCTCGAAGAACTAGATATTAATAAATTACAAGAAACTCAAGCTAAGTTAACTAATTCATTAAATAAAATCGAAAAAGAAGGAGATTTTATTGAACTGGCTACGCCATATGAAAAGCAAAAGCTTTCACAGATTGAAATTTTGTCGAAAAAGATAAAAGTATTGGAAGGTCAAGACCTAGAAGATCCAAAATTAAAACAAATGCAGGAAAAGCTTGCTTTGATGAAAGGTGTAATGCATTGGAATATTCATAATGACTATATAAATAGAAAGTGGGAATACAAACAAGATATATCAGATGTATATAAACATTTAAAAATAACACCAGGTAAAAGTGCTTCAGTAAAAGAAGCCATAAACCAAAGTGTTGTTGAGTTTGATGAATTTGAATCAAGAATACTTGTGTTGAAAAAAGAAATTAAACGTCTTATACCGATTGTAGATCGTGTTTTTGAAAAACAGTCTAGATATTTGGAACATGTGGCAGTTAACGAACTAAAACAACGTGAAAATATTTTAATAGGTTATGAAAAGCATGCTCGATTTGCGCTCGCTTCGGCTTATGATCAAGCTGCATCATCTGCCACTATGAAAAATAAAGAATCAGAATTAAAAGAATCTGAGAAAAAGAAATCCAAGAGTTGGTGGTGGCCATGGTAAATATGGTTCTTAAATTAATTCTAATTGCTGTGATTGCATCAGTACTAGCTTCTTGTGGAAGCTTCGGTGGAAGAAGCGATACTATCGGTAGCATAAGTAAAAAGCGTGTAGTTGTTAAAGAAGATCTACCTGTAAAAAGCAGTCGCACAAAAGCAATTAATCAATATAGAAAGCTAATAAGGGAAAATCCACAAGATGTAAACCCAGAAGTAATGCGTCGTTTAGGTGATTTACGCATGGAGGAAAGTGAAGATTATTTAGCTGAACAAGTAGAATTGGTTAATTCTTCAACATTTGCGGAAACAATCAGTCTATATGAAGATATATTAAAGAGTCATCCAGAATACCCGGGCAGAGACCGTGTCTTGTATCAACTGTCGCGTGCCTATGAGTTAAGCGAAGAATATGAAAAGGCATTAAAATCACTAGATCAGCTAGTGTATGAGTATCCAGACTCAATTTATTTTACTGA
This sequence comes from Gammaproteobacteria bacterium, assembly GCA_965223115.1. Classification (GTDB taxonomy): domain Bacteria; phylum Pseudomonadota; class Gammaproteobacteria; order UBA4575; family UBA4575; genus CBDCUI01. The sequence continues at coordinate 1,191,306 of OZ244982.1, read as the reverse complement.
AGCTCAATTTAGACGTGCAGAAATATTGTTTGTGGAAAAGCAATACTCTGTAGCAGAAACAGCCTATGCCTCTGTTATCCATAAAGGACCTGAAAGTGATTATTATATTCATTCACTTTATAAACACGGTTGGTCTCATTTTAAACAACTTGATTATGACTATGCATTACCTTCATTTAATAAAGTGCTTGGAGAATTGCTCAGATCAGGTGTTGAAGCTGAAAATATTGCGCAGCTATCGAGAGCGGATCAAGAATTATTGGATGACACATTGCGTGCTACTGGGTTAAGTTTTGGTTATTTAGGTGGACCAAATGAAGTTTCGGGTTTTTACAATAAAAGTGGTAGAAAACCATATGAAATACTCGTATACGAGAGGTTAGGTGAACAATATTTAGAAAAACGACGTTGGAGCGATGCAGCGAATACATATCGTGAATTTGTCGAGAACCATAAGTTCAGTCCGAAAGCACCACATTTTCAGATTAAATCTATCGAGGCATATCAGAAAGGTGAGTTTCCTTCAGAAGTGCTGCGTGCCAAGAAACAATTTGTGGTTGATTATAATTTAAAGTCAGAATATTGGGCGCATAATGATATTCAAGCCTCTAATGATATTGTAACTTTACTCAAGTCTACAATTACCGATTTGGCTAAACACTATCACTCGATTGCACAAAAAGCCCGAAAGAAAAAAGAGTTCTATGCTGAAGCAGCTATTTGGTATAACGCATACTTAGAATCATTTCCGCAAGATGAAAAAGCTCCTGAGATGAATTTTTATCTTGCTGAAGTGTTTTATGAAACCAAACAATATAAAAATGCAGTTAATGAATATGAGAAAACTGCTTACGATTATAAAAAGCATTCAAAATCTTCAGAATCTGGTTATGCTGCAATTATTGCTTATAACGAATGGTTAAAAGTAGAAAAAAATACATCGAATCAAGTCTTAATTAAAGGCCAGCTAATAGACAGTAGCTTTAAGTTTGCCAAGCATTTCCCAAGTCATTCTGAAGTAGCCAAGGTGATGACAGTAGCTGCAGAAGAATTATATGCACGACAGGATTACCCTCGTGCAATGACCGCTGCAAATATTGTGATTCAGAAATATCCAACAGCAGATAAAAAGTTACAATTTTCAGCTTGGACTGTTGCAGCTCATTCAGCATTTGACACAGGAGAATATGCAACTTCTGAAAAAGCGTATATACAAGCGTTGTCACGTGTAGAGGCAAAAAAAGATTTACGTGACCCACTCAAACAAAAACTGGCTGCATCTGTGTATAAGCAAGGTGAAGCAAGTAAAAAAGAAGGAGACCTTAAAGCAGCAGTGCAGCATTACTTGCGGGTAGGCAAAGTTGTGCCAGATGCTGAGATACGTGCAACTGCACAGTATGACGCATCGGCTACTTTATTAGAGCTTGAAGATTGGAGACGTGCAGCATCTACTTTAGAAGATTTCCGCTATCGCTATCCAAAACATAAATTACAGCCAGAAGTAACACGCAAGCTGGCTGTTTCTTATGATAAAAGCGGACAGCCTGTTAAAGCTGCAAAAGAATATGAGTCTATTGGCAATAGTACAAAAGACGTTGCTTTACAACGTGAGGCACGTTTACAAGCCATCGATTTATATAATAAAGGTGGTGATTTTGTCAGTGCAGAAAAAAGCCTAATCAACTACATAGAAAAACACCCAAAACCTGTAGAACCAGCAATGGAAGCCATGCATAAATTAGTTGTTATGTATGGTGAACGTAACTATCACAATGATAAAATTGATTGGCAAGAAAGAATTATTGAAGCGGATGCCAAAGCAGGTGCAGAACGTAGTGCTAGAACCAAGTTTTTGGCAGCCAATGCAACATTAGAGCTAGCTAAACCTGAATATGAAACGTTCAATCAAATCTTTTTAACTCATCCACTGAAGAAAAATCTAAAACGCAAAAAGAAACAAATGCAAATAGCATTAGATGCTTATGAAGCTGCAAGTCGTTACAAAGTGGAACAAGTAACTACAGCTGCAACTTATTGGACAGCCCGCATTTACCAAGATTTTAGTAAAGCACTTATAGAGTCAGATCGTCCACCTAATCTATCAGCAGAAGAGTTAGCACAATACGATATTTTACTAGAAGAGCAAGCGTATCCTTTTGAAGAGCAGGCAATTGAAACGTATGAACTAAATATTACACGTATTTCAGATGGTGTTTACGATGAATGGATTAAAAAAAGCATGACTGAACTTGCCATATTAGCACCAGCGCAATACGTGAAAGCCGAAAGGAGTGATGGTCTTGTACAAAATATTTATTAATTTAGTGTTTTGCTTGGCTTTAGTGTTTGTTACTGGTTGTGCAAATGTGCCTAAGTTTAAGAAACCAATAACGACAATTTCGTCTTCTAAAGTGAAAACAGAAAAGATTGCTGGACAGCCTTCTTTTAGAGTAAGTAAAAAAACTGCCACAGCTTATAACGCAGCATTAAAACATATGCGTACCAAGAATTATGAAGTGGCCATTAATGAAATGAAAAAAGTTGCACGAATGGATAAAAGAATTTCGGGTCCATGGGTGAATATCGGACTTGCTCATAAAGAGTTGGGTGATAAGAAACAAGCTAAAGCATCTTTTGAAAAGGCTTTATCTATTAATCCAAATAATCCATATGCACTGAATTATTTGGCGATTATGAATCGAGAAGAAGGAGAATTTGAAAAAGCAGAAGGATTATATAAAAAAGCACTCTCCGCATATCCGGATTATCAAAACGCCCATCTGAATCTGGGTATTTTGTGTGATCTGTATTTAAGGAAAATAGAGTGTGCACTGGAGCATTATCAGAATTACCTAAAATTAACAGGTAGTCAAGACAAACAAGTTACCTCGTGGGTAAAGCAACTTGAGAAACAAGGTAGTTAATGAAGTGATGGTTAATATATTGATAGCAAGGAACATAGTTTTTCTCACTTTATTATCTTTGTGTTGTGCAGTTACAGCACAAGATGTTGAAAAAGAGTTAGATGGGATTTCTGTAATAGGTAACCGGGAATTGCCTAAAGCACTTGTAATCGTACCTTGGAAAGCACCTGAGCCAGGTGAATTGGATGGCAAACCATTACAAAGTTTAATTGACGAAGTGTTAGGTCCTGTGGATAAGGATGTACACAAAAGAAAAGTTAGTTATTACGAACAATATAACTAAATATTGTAATTTATGTAGCGTAAACGCTAAGGAGCAAGACAATGGAACAAACAGGGCAGGAAATTATCATCGCTGATGGTTCAGAGGTAATGGCGGCCGGTGTTGCAGAAACCATGATGACTACTGAACCGCAAAGCATGAGCTTGTATGAAACGGTTGTTTCATTTTTTCAATCAGGCGGACCTTTTATGATTCCAATTGCAATTGTGTTAGCCGTTGGAATAGCAATTGCGATTGAGAGATATTTATATCTATCAGCATCACGGACACGTAATCAGCTTGCGTGGAACAAGCTGCAATCTGCACTTAAAAGTGGAAATCTATCTCAAGCGATGGGTTTTGCGGAAAAGTCTAAGGCTGCAGTAAGTCGAATTATTCACTACGGTTTCATGCGGGCTAAGACTTCGCGGCGACGAGATGATGTGGAAATTGCAATGGAAGAAGGTTTAATGGAAGTTCTGCCTAAATTGGAAAGGCGTACTCATTATTTGGCAACTTTCGCTAATATCGCAACATTATTAGGTTTGCTTGGAACGATTATTGGTCTTATCGGTGCGTTCACATCAATAGCAGAAGCAAACCCTGCAGATAAAGCTGATATTTTGTCTGCAAATATTTCAGTAGCGATGAATACGACTGCATTCGGCTTAATGGTGGGTATACCCCTTTTGCTTGTACATGCTTGGCTTACCACTAAAACTACTGAGATTGTAGATAGCTTGGAAATGGCTTCAGTGAAGGTATTGAACTTTGTAACGGATCGAAAACCAGAAGCAGCAGCAGCCTAATAAAGAGTTATTTAAACATGCTTAGAAAAAAACGCTTACGCAAACGTTGTAATAATTCTGATACAGAATTAAGCGTTACACCATTCATGAATCTAATGGTAATTCTTGTACCATTTCTGTTAATCATGTTGGTGTTTGCAAAAATTACAATTTTGGAATTACATTTGCCTCCTCAGTCAAATGTAAGTAAGCCCGATGATAAAAAACTTGCCTTAGAGATAATTATTAAAAGTGATCGCCTGATTGTGCAGGATAAAAATCGTGGCCGTCTTTCTGTGATTGAAAAAACAGAACAAGGGCATGATGTTTTAGCTTTATCACAATTTTTGCAAGCCATTAAGTACAAGTATCCTGATACAGTAGCAGCTTCTATCTTGCTCGAACCTGATATTGAATATCAAAACCTTGTGCTTGTCATGGATGCAATACGTGCAATAGATATTGAAAATGATGATGGCAGTTTTACAAGAGCAGAGTTATTCCCAGAAATATCATTAGGTGATGCACCTGCTTGAGTACATTAAAAGGAATTATTAAATGTCAGTAAGCACAAGAAGAATTGCACGCATGGAGCGTCAACATGGACGTTCTAAAAAGCAGCCACCATTTAATGTAGTTTCTTTAATGGATATTTTTACTATTCTAGTATTTTTCTTATTGGTAAATACCTCAGATATCACACCATTACCTAATCCAAAAGGCATCGAAATGCCTGAATCCATTGCTGAAACCACACCACATGAATCAGTCGTGGTTATGCTCAGTAATGATAGTGTTCGCCTTCAAGGTGAAGAGGTTATTACTGTCGATGAAATGATGAAAGAGGATTCTATAGAAGTCTCCTTATTCATTGAAAAATTAAAACAGCTAGCGAATGAAATTGAGCCTGAGTCAGAAGAAGATCCTGAACGAGAAGTAACGATTATGGGTGATAGAGAGGTTCCTTATAAAGTTTTGGATCGTGTAATGCGTATCTGTGCAAACTTTGCAGGATTTTCTAAAATTTCATTATCTGTTATACAAAAAGATACCCAACTAGAGTCATAACATGTCTGCTACCATAGCTTATTCTTATTATTCCCATGATTTACCATGGACGATTCAAAAACAGACACAAGACCGTTTTAATAAACTTCTACGTTGGTCTGTGGTCTTAGCGATCTTTTTGTCATTTTTATTTGCTTTTTTGCCTTTGCCGCAACCTGATGAGCCTGAAAAAGAAGACCCTAAACACTTAGTAAAACTCATTCCAAAAGTAGAAATTCCACCGCCACCTCCACCCAAAGTAAAACCGATGGAGACTAAGGTAAAGCCAAAACCGAAAAAACAGATCAAGCCTAAGCCTATTAAAAAACCAGTTAAAAAAGTAGCTAAACCCAAAAAAGCACCTGTGAAAACTAAGTCTGCTAAAGAAGTGGCGGCAAGTTCTGGTTTGTTGGCAATGAAAGATGATCTTGCTGATCTTAAAAATAGCTCTTCAGCGAAAACATTAAGTGAGCGTTCGTTGAATAGGAGTGGCTCTGAAGGGAAAGTAGTACAACGTTCTTTAGTGACTAAGAATTATGGTAAGGCAAGCGGAGGAATTAACACTGCAAGCCTCAGTAAAGATACTGGTGGAAATGGATTGGGGGGTCGTTCTGCTGGTCAAGTTGGTGGCGTACCAGGTTTAAGCGGGGGTGGTGGATCCGCTAGCGGTTCTGGCTCTGGAGATGGTTATGGAAAAACCAGAGACGAAGAGAAAATTCAAATTACTTTTGATCGTAATAAAAGCAGCCTTTTCACCATGTATAACCGCGAGCTTAGAAAAGATGCAAGTTTGCAAGGCAAGGTCGTGTTGAATATTACCATTGCACCTTCTGGCAAAGTTACATCATGTAGTATCGTTTCTAGTGAACTCGGCAATCCAGCTTTAGAAAGCAAATTAGTTCAGAGAGTGAAGCTAATTAATTTTGGAGCCGAAGATGTGCCGCCATTTACATTTACCTATCCGATCGATTTCTATCCAGTTTAAAGCTATATATAAGCTAGCAATTTTATTGTTGGTTTATATCAGCTGTTTTACTTCTGCTGCCTATGCAGACCAAGATGAATGGCAGCTAAGTGGTATATTTCTATCCGATTTTCAAGAGCAAGCCATGTTTATTGATAGTCGAGGAATAGAGCGCTTAGTGAATGTAGGGGAGAGCATTCAAGACTGCGAGCTAATAAGTCTTCATAAAGAATCAGCAGATTTACTTTGTGAGGAACAACTATATACCTTGTCACTACGTAATAGCTTAGGAGACCTAAGTTTTAACAACTCAAATGTATCACAAGAGATAAAACAACAAACGGTTATTTTATCAAAAAAAGAGTTAAAAGATTTTGTGAAACAACGACAACGCTTAGTATCTGAAATCAGCTTTTTGCCAGTCGTCAATGAGGAAAAAATAATAGGCTTTAGTGTGTCAAAAATTAAACCTAATTCTACTGTTGCTGAATTAGGTTTGTTTAATGGAGATGTTATTATAGCAATTAATGGTGTATCGGCTTCGGATATTAATGAGTTTTTATACACTGTGAATAAATTAAATTCCGCTACTCAGGTCTCTGTAGAAATAGATCGTTATGGCGCAAATTATGCTTATACTTATGTATTAGAATAATTAACGTTCTTTATTATTCTAATCTATATTAAACAATAGCTTACCGCTAATATCTAATCTAGAATATCACATGGAGATTTAATCTTTCATGTGATGTCTACTTTGCTCCAGTAATTTAGACATGTCATGTACGTTTGACGCGTTCTTTCGGTCTATTAGAGTACAATGTTTATTATTATAAAGATGGTCTTTGATTAGCACCTTTCAACAGGAGGAATCTAAATGGCACTAGTAGTTTGGTTGCTTGCCCTTGGTGGACTAACTTTTGGCTTGGCAAGAGCTAAGTGGTCGTTCTCAACCTGGACGGTAGTGATTGGTGTAGCTTTATTATTGCTGGGAATTTTTGGATTTTTAGGTGGTATCGCAGCAGTAATTATATGGGCCTTATTCATTGTAATCGCATTACTTAATGTATCTAGCTTACGCCTTAAATTTCTTAGTAAGCCGATGTTTGCTTATATAAAAAATGTACTGCCGCCCATGTCTGATACTGAGCGTGCAGCAATCGAAGCGGGTACAGCGTGGTGGGAAGCAGAACTATTTCAAGGCGATCCCAATTGGGAAAAATTACTCGAACATAAAACTTCTGAACTATCTGGAGAAGAACAAGCTTTTCTAGATGGCCCTGTTGAAGAGCTTTGCCAGATGCTTGATGATTGGAAAATTACTAATGATCTTAATGATTTACCACCTAAAGCTTGGAATTTCCTTAAAAAAAATAAATTCTTTGGAATGATTATTCCAAAGAAGTATGGAGGCTTGGAATTTTCAGCGATCGCCCATTCTTCTGTTGTAATGAAGATCTCCACTCGTAGCGGTACCGCAGGTGTGACGGTTATGGTGCCTAATTCGCTTGGACCCGCAGAACTTTTATTGCACTACGGTACGCAAGAGCAAAAAGATTATTACTTGCCGCGTTTAGCAGTGGGTGAAGAAATTCCATGTTTTGCTTTAACTGGACCAGATGCGGGTTCCGATGCAGGTGCTTTACCTGATACAGGTGTAGTTTGTAAAGGCATGTATCTAGGTAAGGAAGTACTAGGTCTACGTCTTAATTGGGCTAAACGTTATATAACCTTGGGGCCGGTAGCCACAGTCTTAGGGTTGGCCTTCAAGGCCTATGACCCAGATGGCCTATTAGGAGATAAAGAAGATCTAGGCATCACTTGTGCACTTATCCCAACGAATACACCTGGAGTGAAAATAGGCAATCGGCATAACCCGCTGAATTCTGCTTTTCAAAATGGCCCGAATTGGGGTGAAGATGTATTCATACCTATGGATATGATCATAGGTGGCCAAGAACAGATAGGTAACGGTTGGCGTATGTTGGTCGAATGCCTATCAGTGGGGCGTGGTATTTCCTTGCCGGCTTTGGGCACCGGGGCTGGTAAACATGCATGTTATATGACAGGTGCATATGCACGAATTCGTAAGCAATTCAATGTACCTATTGGAAAGTTTGAAGGTGTGGAGGAAGCACTAACGAGGATCGGTGGCTTAACGTATATGATGGAAGCCGGCCGCAGGCTCACTGCGTCGGCAATCGATCATGGTGAAAAGCCATCTGTCGTCACAGCAATTCTTAAATACCATAATACGGAAAGTATGCGCCAAGTAATTAATGATGCAATGGATGTTCATGGGGGGCGTGCAATTTGCTTGGGTCCTAGCAATTATCTCGCACGCGCCTATCAGGCAATTCCCATTAGCATCACTGTAGAAGGTGCAAATATTCTTACACGCAGTTTAATTATCTTTGGTCAAGGTGCGATGCGTTGTCATCCTCATTTGATTGAGGAAGTGAATGCAGCATCAAACCCTAATCAACATGAAGGATTAGATCAATTCGATCAGGCTTTATTTAAGCATTTAGGATATGCAGTTCGTAATGGAGCCAGATCTTTCTTGTATGGATTAACTCGTAGTCGGCTTGCACCAAGCCCAGTAAACGGCCCCACTAAGGGTTATTTCAAACGTTTAGCAAGAATGAGTGCTAGTTATTCGTTTATATCTGATTTTGCCATGTTATTTTTAGGTGGCGGCTTAAAACGCAAGGAGAAACTTTCTGGTCGTTTTGCTGATGCAATAAGCTATATGTATTTGTCATCAGCAATCTTGAAATGTTTCGAAGATACTGGCAGACCTCAGGAGGATTTGCCATTAGTTGAATGGAGTACAAAATATTGTTTGTATAAAGTGCAAGATGCGTTAGATGAGATTATGCGAAATTTTCCATCTGTTTTAGTTGGGCAACTATTACGTATCATCGTATTTCCAACTGGTAAAAGCTTGCGTTATCCAAATGATCGAGTTGGTCATGCGGTGGCAAAAATGCTTATTGAACCTTCAGAGGCAAGAGATAGATTAACCAGTGGTGTTTTCAAAAACGTTGATCCCAAAGATCCAATTGGATGTGTGCAATATGCATTCAATGCTGTAGTAGCGGCTTATGATGCTGAACGTAAATTAAAGAAAGCAGGTATAAAACCACCTGAGCTAGGTAGACCTAATCAGTGGTTAGAAGACGCAGTATCCCAAGGTATACTTACAGAACAAGAATCAAGGTTAGTAGAAGAAGCATACGCTGCTTCACGGGCGGCAATTATGGTAGACGATTTCCCTCCAAAGAAAAAATCATCAACAAGATCATCGGTAAAAAAAGCAGCAAAAAAGTCAACGCAAAAAGCAGATAAAGAGGCTGCATAACATATTAAATGTCTGATGCTGAATTAGGCGGTGCAATTAAACGGCTCGAAAACTTCGAGCCGTTTAAAATGATGGAGGTGAAAATACTAGAGCTTTCACCCGATTGGCGCAAAATGCGTTTATTACTTCCCTTGTCAAATGCTGCAACGAATCATCAAGGCACTATGTTTGGTGGTTTTATTGCTTCTCTTGCAGATCCAGTAGCGGCATTTTCATGCGGCAAGTTATTTCCTGGTTATGCTGCATGGACGCGTAAATTAAAAATTGATTTTATTCGTGCAGGTACAACAGATTTAGAGTTACGTTTTAATTTTCCTACAGAGCTAGAACCCATTATTCGAAAAGAATTAGAGGAAAAAAATCGTAGTACGCCTACTTTTGAATATGCTTATTATTTAAAAGATGGAGTACTCAGTGCAGCAGTTGAATGTACAGTTGCAATTCGCCCGCAAGGTTATATGAAAAAACCTTGATATTAAGTAATTATAATTATTTATTAAAAAATATTACTTGTTCTGTGATTTACTTATATAAATTGGATAATATAAAAATGACATCTTATTGGTTTATTAAGTTTATTAAATGTTTTTATATTATTAAGGAGTAACTGTGGAAACATTTACAAGTTGATTCGAGAACTGTGTTTTTGTGATTTCAGCTTATAATATACAAATTAATTTTAAGTTGTAATATGTGATAATTCATCTTTTTAAAGTATATGCCGGTTTATACTGCGTATTTAATGTAATGTATTATTTTCTTTTAACTAGAAAAAAATAATAACAATAAAGAGGTAAGATTTATGGATATTATTGGATTGATAATATTTTTGATAATTGGTGCTTTGGCTGGTTTGTTAGCTGGAATTATAATGAAAGGGAGGGGGTTTTCATGTACTGGTAACATTGTTGTAGGAATTATTGGTGCAGTGATAGGAGGTTTTATCTTTGGGCTGCTTGGCATTTCTGCAGGTGGCTTAATTGGCTCTATCATTGCTGCAACAGTTGGTGCTGTTATATTACTCTTTATTATAGGCTTAGTAAAAAAAGCATGAAAGTAAATAGGTCTTGGGATACAGAGTCAATACATTTAGAATGACTACTTAATAAGTGTTTTTAAAGAGAAAATTTTAAAGCCACTTTGTAGGTTGTCTTAATAAAATATAATCATGAGATAGTTATGAAAAAATTACTGATAGGGCTGTTTTTATTGGTAGTAATTGTTGTCTTAGCAGCATACTTTCTTTTAGGCAATCTAGACAATATTGTTAAAGCATCAATTCAAAAATATGGATCTGAGGTTACTCAGACAAGTGTAGATGTAAGTGATGTGCATATTGGCCTCACTGATGGGTTGGGCACAATTTCCAATTTAAAGATTGGCAACCCTAAAGGTTTTAACAGTGATTATCTTCTTCATATGAACAATATCGGGGTGCAGATTGATCTGCAGCAACTGTCTCCAGAGCTTATTGTAATAAACCAAATTTTACTAGACGGTCCATCTATTATTTATGAGTTGAGTAAAGATGGAAGTAATGTGGATGTAATTAAAAAGAATGTAAATGCATATGCTGGTAGTGGGGATAATTCAGGTGGCGATGAAGACAGCGGTCTTAAGCTTATTATTGAGAATTTAATTATCAAAAATGGTGACGTTAAAATAAGCTCTAATATGGTTAAAGATAAAACTTTGTCTACTAAACTTCCTGCGATTCATTTGCGTGATATAGGCAAAGATACAGGCGGTGCATCGCCTGCTGAAGTCGCAAAGAAAGTTGTATCGGTATTAACAAGTCAGATCAGTACAGTTGCTGGGAAACTTGATTTACGTTCACTCATGGATGAAGAGGCATTAAAAAAGCTTGGTCAAGAAAAGTTAAAAGACACGAGTGGTAAAACAGTAGATAAAATTAAAGATATTGGCAGTGGAGCAGGGGATAAGCTTAAGAAACTATTTTAGTGCGTAACTTAATCTTTATATTTATATAAGTAACATTTGTATATGTAAGAATTCTCAGATTTGTTCTATGGTTTCAATCTAGCTCTATTAAGTGATCTGATAATTCATTGAAATTTTTCTCGGGCTTAGAGGGGAAATGTTGCCTTAAAATTTCACCAGCTTTTTTTATAGCGGTTAAATACCCTTGTTTAATATTACGTTTTTTAACATTGGAAATAAATGTTGTAATCAATTCTTCCCAAGTATTTTCTTCAACAACATCATTAATATTTTTGTCGGCCAACACTTCTACGTAATGTTCTGCAACAGATACAAAAATCAGTAATCCTGTCCTCTGCTCTTTTAGATGTAAACCCTGGTTATAGAATTGCTCATGCGCAAGGCGACTGGCACGAGTATGTTTAATATATTTAGGTATCAACTGCATTTTTAACCAAGGCCATCTAAATAATAATGCAAAAAAACAAAATACAATGATTTGAATTTGATAGACACTTAAATGTAAATGTTGACTTAGGTGTATGAGAGGATAGTTGTTTAGAAAATGAAATTGATAGTGAATAAGGTGCAAGATATAAGGAGTGATTAATGCTAATAAAGCTGCCCATAAAGTTGGAATATATAGATAATAATCACTTGCACGAGTTATAACAGTAACAATCTCACCGCTTGTACAGGCTTCCTGGGCACGTATCGCTTGCCGAATTTCTTCTTTTTCAATGTTCGTTAAATGTGTCATGTCTACCAGCTTCCAGAAGCACCGCCCCCGCCAAATGAACCGCCACCCCCACCGAAGCCACCGCCTCCGAAAGTGCCTCCACCAAACCCACCTGGAAAATAAACGCCACCATTATGGCCATTCATGCCGCCGCCGCCTCGCCCAAATAGGCTCATTATGAAAATAACGGCAAATACACCTAAGCTGATTACGATAGAAGTGGTTATTGCCCATGCTAATAAACCAAAAAAACCACCCAGTGATAGACTTCTAAAAAAGTTACCTCGTTTTCGAGAAGTAAATATTTCACCAATAAAAATAAGTGGTACAAATAGTGGAATTAAAGTAAAGATTGAACTGCCTATGCCAGGTTTAGTGCGGGATTTTTGTTTTGGGTTGTATTCATTTGGCTCTTGATTTAATGATTTTATGATGTTTTTTGTACCGTTAAGTACCCCTGTATCAAAGTCATTTTTTTTAAAATAAGGGACAATATTCTGGTTAATGATGTAACTACTTAGTGCATCAGTTAAAGTGTCTTCTAAGCCATAACCTACTTCAATTCGCACTTTACGCTCATTAGGTGCAATGATAAGTAATGCACCATTATTTTTATCTTTTTGTCCAATGCCCCAATGCCGCCCCAATTGGTATCCATAGTCATCAATGGCGTAGCCTTCTAATGACTTTAACGTTACTACAACTAGTTGGTTACTGGTTTTGTTTTCATGGGTTTCCAGTAGTTGCTTGAGCTCTATTTCGATAACAGACGACAAGATGTTTGCTTGATCGACCACTCTTCCCGTTAATTCCGGAAAATTAGGTGTTGCAATGGCATATAAGCATATAAGCCATAAAAATAAGCCAACAATTGGCTTAAGTGAAAATCTGATCACTATTAATCGTAGTTTTACAATATAAATATTAATTAATTTTCGTCTAAGTTGACTTTAGGTGGTTTAGAAAAATCAACTTTAGGAGTTTCTTGTACGGATTCTGGGGCAGTGAAATTTTCTTTTGGCTCGGAGTCTGAGTACATAAGTGCGCGCCACCATCTGCCTGGAATAGTACGTAATTCGGTGTTGTAGCGTTGCACCGCTTGTATGTAGTCTCTTCTTGCTACTGCAATTCTATTTTCTGCACCTTCAAGCTGGGATTGTAAAGTTAAAAAGTTTTGATTTGATTTAATATCTGGGTAACGTTCAACGACAACTAGTAATTTCGATAATGCCGAAGACAATGCATCTTGGCTAGCTTGGAATTGTTGAAAAGCTTGTGGGTTAGATAAAATATCTTTAGGGATTTGCATTTGTGTGGCTCTTGCACGAGCTTCAATAACCGATGTCAACACATCTTTTTCTTGTGCAGCAAAGCCTTTAACTGTTTCTACTAAATTAGGGATTAAGTCTGCACGACGTTTATATTGATTAAGCACTTCACTCCATGCAGCATCTGCTGCTTCATCGTAGGTCGGTATATTATTAATGCCACAACTAGAAAGAAAAAAGCAAAATATTAAAATACAAATATAGGGTATAAATTTTGGCATAATAGAAGTCCTCAAATTATATTATTTTTAAAACTATAATCTAATTTAGAGATTAATTCATAAAATACCGAATAGATTTTTGATAAACCTGTTTTCTTTTAAAATAGTTTATGTAGACAATTATACGGAATAATAATATTTCAAGGATACTTGAACATTCAGATGCTCAATCACTTGAATAGCTGCAATGAGATATCCGGTTAAGAAAGAGATTTTAATAATACGTAGACAGCACCTGTTCCACCATCTATGGGTCGTGCAGAACAAAACGCTAAAATTTCATTGCGTCTTTGCAACCACTTATTAACCATAGGCTTAAGTTTTGGGCCTTTATTACTCGAGCCATAACCTTTGCCATGGATGATGCGCACACAGCGTATATTTTCTTCTCTAGAGATTTGGATAAATTTACTTAATACAGGTTGGGCCTCGGCAATTGTCATACCATGTAAATCCAATTCTGCACCAACACTAAATTGGCCTTTTTTTAGTTTGCGAAAAATGTTCTTCTGAATTCCAGCTCTACAGAAAGATAGAATATCTCCCGGTTGTATGTCTTCATGATCAATGCTCATGTCAAGGGACTCGTCTAAAACGCGTTGCTGATCTTTTATGCTTTCCTTGGGTATAGGGTCTGGTTTTGGGGTTGTGTCTTCTGCTAGATTAGTACGTTCTGCAGGCAAGGGCTTAACTTGGTCAAAAAGATCTGCAAATCGTGGAATGTTATTTGATTTGGAACTTCCTTGATCTGACATATTGGTATTTCCATTAGGATAATTTTATTTGCTACTATTAGCTTTGCTTTATTCTACCTTCCACATTAAGTAATTTCAGCTACCGCCATGCATATTTTGTTAAGTAACGATGATGGGATACACGCTACTAGCCTTAAGGTTTTAGCTGATGCACTTGCACAATTAGGTGATATCACAGTTGTTGCACCGAATCGTGATCGTAGTGCTTCGAGTAATTCTTTGACATTGGAAAGACCAATACGTGCCCAAAAAGTTAGGCAAAATTGGTTCAGTGTAGATGGAACCCCCACGGATTGTGTGCACTTAGCCATCACAGGTCTCATTAAGAATGAACCTAATATTGTTGTTTCTGGCATTAATTCAGGAGCTAATTTAGGTGATGATGTTATTTATTCTGGTACCGTAGCAGCAGCTATAGAAGGCAGGTTTTTGGGTTTACCCGCTGTCGCGATTTCTGTTACCTCGTTTCAACCTAGGTACTTAGAAGATGCTGCACAAGTAAGTTATAAAATGATCAATGAACTTGCTTCTACTCAACTTCCAAGTGATGTAATCATTAATATTAATATCCCAGATTTACCTAAAAATGAGTTAAAAGGAATACAAACAACACGTTTAGGAAATCGCCATAAAGCCGAGCCGGTTATTAAATCTGAAGATCCACGTGGCAAGCCCATTTATTGGGTAGGGGCAGCGGGTCCTGAACAAGATGCAGGGCCGGGTACAGATTTTCATGCAATTAAGAATGGCTATATTTCTGTATCTCCCATGCACTTAGATCTAACACACTATAATGCAATGCAAGCTGTAGCCGACTGGGTAGACAATTGTAAATTAGATTGAATATATATCCATGAAACAAAATATACATGAAGGTATTGGTATGACATCGCAACGAACGAGAGATCGTTTGATTGCACGTTTAGAAGAAAAAGGAATTCGGAATATAAAGGTTTTAGAAGCCATGCGAAGTATACCTAGACATCTATTTGTAGATGAGGCGCTTGCATCTAGGGCTTATGAGGATACTGCGTTGCCAATTGGGCATAAACAAACTATTTCACAGCCATATGTCGTGGCAAGGATGACAGAAGCGATTATGCAAAAAGGAGTTCCTAATAAAGTTCTGGAAATTGGAACCGGTTCAGGCTATCAGGCTGCGGTACTATCGGCCTTAGTTAAAGAAGTCTATACCGTAGAGCGGATTGAGCCACTTTATCAGCAAGCGCGTAGGCGTGCGATGCAATTAGGCTTGCGTAACATTAAATTCAAGTTATCAGATGGTTCATGGGGATGGGAAAGTTATGCACCTTATGATGCAATAATTGTAACAGCTGCACCAAAAGAAATTCCTTTGAGTTTGATCGATCAGTTAGCAGAAGGTGGCAGTCTTGTTATACCAGTTGGAAGAACTTCAGAGATACAAGATTTAAAATTATTACAGAAAACAAAAGATGGAGTAGTTGAAAAATCACTAGAAGCAGTCAGCTTTGTTCCACTTGTGCATGGAAATGTATAGCGGCATATAAGATTATTTAAGTGAAATTATTTACTTCTTTATATAATAGAGTCATGGCATGGTCAAAACATCCGCATGCTACGTATTATTTAAGTGGTTTAAGTTTTGCTGAATCTTCTTTTTTTCCAATCCCCCCTGATGTAATGCTTGCACCGATGTCAGTAGCGCGTCCGGATCGTGCTTGGTGGTTTGCGTTTTTAACAACCTTCACTTCAGTTTTGGGTGGTATTTTTGGCTATTTAATTGGTGCTTTTGCTTTTGAGTTTATTGAACCTTGGTTACAAACATCATCTTATTGGAGTAAATTTGAAACTGCACGTACATGGTTTGATCAGTGGGGTATTTGGGTAGTGTTTATTGCAGGGTTTTCACCTATTCCTTACAAACTATTTACTATTACGGCAGGGTTGCTTTCTTTGGCAATGCTACCTTTTGTGGCCGCTTCATTCGTTGGTAGAGGCGCACGTTTTTTTCTTGTTGCTGGCTTGCTTAAGTATGCTGGCCCAAAACTTGAACCTTTCGTTTTAAAATATGTTGAATGGATTGGTTGGCTTACGGTCTTATTACTTATCGCTGTAATTGCTTATTTTAAATTATTGCATTAATGATCCATATTGTCCGAGTTGCTAACACCTGTATTTTGATATGTATGTTGCTCTCATGTGCGACAAATAGGAATAGTGATGTCTATTATGATTATGATTATGGCTATCACACAGTATTAGTTGGCGATACTTTATATTCCATTGCTTGGCGACATGGAATTGATTATAAAAAACTTGCAGCTTGGAATAACATTCGCCCTCCTTATACTATTTATGCAGGACAACGTATTCGACTTGCTCAATCCCAAGTAACGTCTGAAACTTATACACGTAAGAGTTCACATAAAACAAGTTCAGCTCAATCGGCAAAAAAGAAGTCAAAAGTCATTGTAAAAAACAAGAAAGTAAGCAAGCCAATCAAACATGATTGGAGCTGGCCTACAATAGGAAAAGTAATAAGTACTTATTCAACAAAAGCTGGTGGTAATAAAGGTATCGATATTGAAGGCAAAGTTGGACAAGATGTACTTGCCGCTTCTGCAGGAAAAGTAGTTTATAGCGGTAATGGTTTGTTAGGCTATGGCAATTTAATTATTGTTAAACATAGCGAGCAGTACTTAAGCGCCTATGCACACAACAAAAAATTATTTGTGAAAGAAGGAAGCTCTGTAAAACGTGGACAAAAAATTGCTGAGTTAGGTAGTACAGGCACGAAATCACCAAAATTACATTTTGAAATTAGACAGAATGGTAAACCTGTTGATCCATTAAAATTTCTGCCTAAGAATTAGTATTAGACTATTCTATAAAATTTTTACTTGGGAAAATAAGTCCTGCTGCTGCACGTCGGCCTTCGGCTGTGATTAACCCATACGTTCGACAAGCAGCATGGGTGCTCATTGTTTCTATACCAATATGGTATTTAGCAAATAGGGCAATAATTTTGGCTTCTGGAAATACTGCTTGTTCTCCAGTTCCAAGCAGCACTATTTCAGGCTTAAGTTTAATAATGGTATTTACGTTGTCTTTATTGAGCTGCTTTACATGGGTTATATCCCAAGTAGTGATAAGCTCATCAGGGCAGATGATTAGGCTTTTCATATGAGGCTCATCATTAATCAACACATGGTCAGCCTGATAGCCTGTGATGATGTAGCTAGCGTCCGCAAAATCTTGTGTAAGGCTCATATATTTTAACTCTGCTCGTATAAATTAGTTGGGCAGCTGATATTGATTCGCGTATTATACTTTGCGCTTATCAGGATAGACTTATTTAATGGAAGACTTTGCAAGAATATCACGGCTCCCTCCGTACGTTTTCAATATAGTAAATGAACTCAAAGCGAGTGCCAGGGCAGAAGGTAAGGATATTGTTGATTTTGGGATGGGTAATCCAGATCGACCGCCTCCAAGGCATATTGTGGAAAAACTAGCAGAAGTTGCATTACGTGAAGATACGCACCGCTATTCCTTATCACGAGGTATCCCACGTTTACGTAAATCTATAGCAGATTGGTATAAACGTAAATTCGATGTTGAAATAGATCCAGACCGTGAGGCAATCGTTACAATTGGCTCTAAAGAAGGGATTGCTCATTTAACGCTTGCAACGTTGGGGCCTGGGGACGCAGTTGTCGTGCCGAATCCGGCTTATCCAATCCATGCTTATGGTTGCGTGATTGCAGGCGCTGACATAATTTATGTACCTCTGACAGAAGACTCTGATTTTTTCTCTGAATTAGAAAAGGCCATTCAAGATTCATGGCCTAAACCTAAAATGTTGATAGTCAACTTTCCCTGTAATCCCACAACGCAATGTGTGGATTTGGCATTTTTGGAAAGATTAGTTGCCTTTGCTCGTGAACATCATATTTGGTTAGTACATGATATTGCCTATGGTGAAATAACATATGATGGATATGAGTCTCCTTCAATTTTGCAAGTGGCGGGGGCAAAAGACATAGCGGTTGAATTTTATTCTTTGTCAAAGACCTATAATATGCCTGGCTGGCGTGTTGGGTTTATGTGTGGGAATCAAAAACTTGTTGAGGCACTTTCACGTATCAAGTCATATTTAGATTATGGAATGTTTACGCCAATTCAAGTGGCTGCAATCGCAGCATTGGATGGACCGCAGGATGTTGTAGATGAAATACGCGCCACTTATAAAAGCAGACGTGATGTACTATGTGATGGACTAAATAATGCTGGATGGCATGCCGACAAGCCTTTGGCAACCATGTTTGTCTGGGTAAAGATTCCTGAGGCCTATCAAGATTTAGGCTCTTTAGAATTTTCTAAAAAATTGTTAGAGGATGCGCAAGTTGCGGTCTCACCTGGAGTAGGCTTCGGGAAGTATGGTGATACGCATGTAAGATTCAGTTTAATAGAGAATGAACATCGGACTCGACAAGCTGTTAGAAATATAAAAAGAATGTTAAAAAACGCTTAAATTAAAATTTATTAAAGAGTAAAGACGTGCTTGATTCAGTAAAAGTGGGAGTTTTAGGCTTAGGAACCGTTGGTAGTGGTACTGCCAATATCCTATTACGTAATGCAGACGAGATTGCGCGTCGTGCAGGTCGTGGTATCGAAATTTCTATAGCCAGTGTACGCGATATTAATAAACAACGTGCATGTGATACCAGCTCAATTAAGCTTACAGAAGATCCGAATGAAGTTATTACAGACCCTGATGTCAAAATTATATTAGAACTTATAGGTGGTACGGATCTTGCCCATGAGTTTGTAATTAAAGCCATCAATAATGGTAAGCATGTGGTTACTGCAAATAAGGCTTTAATTGCATTGCATGGCAACGAAATCTTTCAGCGTGCACAGGAAAAAGGTGTAACAGTAGCTTTTGAATCAGCTGTGGCGGGTGGGATTCCGATTATTAAAGCTATACGCGAGGGTTTGGCAGGTAATTCAATTCAATGGTTAGCCGGCATCATCAATGGCACGGGTAATTTTATTTTGACCGAAATGCGCGATAAAGGTCGAGATTTTGATGATGTATTAAAAGAGGCACAACAACTCGGCTACGCAGAGGCTGATCCAACTTTTGATAT
The DNA here is from genome assembly GCA_965223115.1 of Gammaproteobacteria bacterium. Lineage (GTDB taxonomy): Bacteria > Pseudomonadota > Gammaproteobacteria > UBA4575 > UBA4575 > CBDCUI01. Next base: position 1,171,838 of record OZ244982.1, on the reverse strand, counting down.
TGAAGGTATTGATGCTGCACATAAATTAACGATTTTGGCATCTATTGCATTTGGTGTGCCTTTACAGTTCGATAAAGTATACACCGAAGGAATTACAGAAATTACCAGCGCTGATGTTGCTTATGCATCCGAACTGGGTTATCGAATTAAGCATTTGGGCATCGCTAAGCGTACTGCTAATGGCTTGGAATTAAGAGTACACCCAACACTCATTCCACATCGGCGACTTATTGCTAATGTCGATGGAGTGATGAATGCCGTTGTAGTAAAAGCTGATGCTCTTGGGCCAAGTCTTTATTATGGAGCAGGCGCAGGGGCGGAACCTACGGGTTCAGCAGTGGTAGCAGATTTAGTGGATGTAGTACGTGCCTTAACATCAGATCCAGAAAATCGTGTGCCACATTTGGCATTTCAGCCAGGTGCGTTATCGGATATTCCAATATTACCAATGGATGAAATTTCGACAGCATACTATTTACGTATTCATGTACAAGATCGCCCTGGTGTGTTGGCTGATGTGACACAAATTTTTGCTGATCATGCAATCAGTATTGATTCAATTATTCAAAAAGAACCACAACCAAATGCAACAAGTGTGCCCATTGTTATACTTACGCATGAGGTGAGTGAACAAAATATGAACCAAGCTATTTCTGAAATAGAAAATCTGGAAGCTGTTACCAGTAAGATAATGCGTATTCGTTTAGAAACACTTTCTTAAATATTATTATGAATAAAAAACATTATACCGGTCTGATAGATCGCTATCGTCATATTTTACCATTACCAGAAGATTGCAAAGTAATCAGTCTTTGTGAAGGTGACACTCCACTTATTCAAGCTCGCAATATAGAAATTGTAAATCAAAAAAACATCGAACTTTATTTTAAGTTTGAAGGATTAAACCCAACAGGCTCATTTAAAGACCGGGGTATGACGGTTGCAGTAACAAAAGCAGTTTCAGAAGGAAGTCGCGCCATTATCTGTGCTTCTACAGGTAATACTTCAGCTTCTGCCGCAGCCTATGCTGCACGCGCTGGTATTACTGCATTTGTCTTAATACCCGATGGGAAAATAGCTATGGGTAAGCTTGCACAAGCTATGATGCATGGAGCTATTATTATACAAATTAGGGGAAATTTTGATGATGGTATGCGTCTTGTCAAAGAAGTTGCCGAAGAAGCACCAGTCAGTATCGTAAATTCGATTAATCCTTATCGCTTGCAAGGGCAAAAAACAGCGTCATATGAAATTGTTGAAGCATTAGGAAAGGCACCTGATTTTCATTGTATACCTGTGGGTAATGCAGGAAACATTTCAGCGCACTGGACAGGTTATTCGGAGCTTGCTGCAAAAGATGGGCACAACGTGACACAGGCTTGTGGTTATTGCAAAGGTGAATGTCAATTCATTTCTGTAGCGAGTATTACCAGTAAACCTAAAATGTTGGGTTATCAAGCTGCTGGTGCTGCGCCATTTATACAAGGCAAAATGGTGGACAATCCGGAAACAGTGGCAACAGCAATTCGAATAGGTCACCCGCAAAGTTGGGATTATGCACAGGCAGCAGTAAAAGAATCACAAGGTTGGTTCAATTCTTTTTCTGATGAAGAAATTCTCTCTACACAAAAATTACTTGCCTCCAGTGAAGGTGTATTTTGTGAACCAGCTTCAGCCACTTCAGTTACAGGCGCACTATACGATATAGAAAATGACAATATACCAAGTGGAAGCACTGTAGTATGTACCTTAACTGGGCATGGTCTAAAAGATCCTGATATCGCTATTAAACAAAGTAAAACTGAGCTTGTTACCATCGATGCAGAATTAGAATCAGTCAAACGCGCTATTTTGGAAAATATGTGATTTGGTTAGTTAATTTGTGAAATAGTTACCAAATAATATTTGGTCCGACACATGGCAAATTAAACAGTGTATTCGTAGTTGCTTCTCATAGCTTAATTTATAAAATTATTCTCCGAATAAAATAATGCTTCATGGTTGTGTTTTTTTCATCGGATAAAATTACTGCCTTTTTAATCCACCTAGCAATTAGTGCAACAATTGTTGGCTTTGTTTTCTTTTTAATTTTTTTCTACTGGTATCCAAAACCTTTTTTTGAAGCCAATGGCGCATGGACAGTGCTGCGCGTGTTAGTTGGTGTCGATCTGGTAATGGGGCCACTATTGACTTTGATTTTATTTAAGAAAGGGAAGCCAGGCTTGGTCTTTGATATGTGCATCATAGCAGTGATTCAACTTACTGCACTGATATATGGAATTCACGTAATCTATGGTGAACGACCCTATTACTTAGTTTTTGCAGTTGATCGTTTTGAAGTAGTAGGGAAAGTAGAGATTGACGAATCGAAAATTAAATATCCTCAATTAAAAGATAAACCAAATAATGGGCCAATTTTAGTATTTGCGGATTTTCCTGAAGATAAAAGTGAACGCGAAAAATTCCTGTTTGAGGTAGTAACTGAAGGAAAGCCAGATCTTGAAAGAAGGCCTGAATATTATAAGTTATACGCATCTAATAAAGATAAAGTTGTAGCAAAAGCTAGACCAATCAATGATCTAATAAAAGCAGACAGTAAAAATAAAGTAATTATAGAGAAATTTTTAAAGAATTATAAAAATGAAGAAGCTCAATTAGGGTTTCTACCTCTTGTTGGTAAAAATAATGACTTAGCCCTTGTAATAAATAAAAAGACTGGCTTACCTATTGATGGAATTTCCATAGACCCATGGATCGAATAAATGAATTAGGGTTTCCAATTTACGATGTCTATAGTTTCATCTAATTGCCATTTTAAATCTGTACTAGATTCATTACATAAAGGTGCCATCATCTTAATATAATCTTTTCTTGCAATGGCTTGTGCACCTAAACTTTCTAGGTGAGGAGATGGTAGCTGACAATCTAATAATGGAAACCCCCAGGCGTTTAAGTGAGTAACTAGATATGTAAGTGCCACTTTTGATGCATTGGTCTGGAAACTAAACATAGATTCACCAAAAAACATTTTTCCTATTAAAACACCATAGATGCCCCCAATTAACCGCTCTTGTAAATCCCATAGCTCAATGGAATGCGCATAACCATGTTGATGTAATAGAGAATAAGCCTCAATCATTTCATTAGTGATCCAAGTGCCTCGTGCATAACTTCTTGGTGCCGCACATGCAATGACTGTTTTCTTGAAATCACCATCAAAAGTTACTGTCCATAAATGCTTGCGTAAGGTTTTTTTCAAGCTAGAAGAAATTTTTAATTTATTAGTAAACAAAACACCTCTGGGGTTGGGAGACCACCATAAAATCGGTTGACCGTGTTCATACCATGGGAAAATACCACTGCGATAGGCATTTAGTAATCGAGCTACACTGAGATCTCCTCCTGCTGCAAGTAAACCTTCAGGATTTTGTAATGCATCTTCTACATCCGGAAATGTAGCATTACTATTGCTGGGATCTAACCAAGTAATATCCACTATTAAATTTTATTTTTTTCGATAAGGTGATAAAGACATCAATTCTTCACATTCCTGAAGCATAAAAGTTTTTTCTCGTTGACAAAAGTCACGAATAGCTGGTTCAAATTTAGGGTCTGTGATCCAATGCGCAGACCAGGTTTTAGTGGGTAGAAAACCGCGACTGATCTTATGTTCACCTTGTGCACCTGGTTCAAAGCTAGTTAAATTATTTTCGATAGCATATTCTATTCCTTGATAATAACAGGCTTCAAAGTGTAGGCAGTTGAAATTTTGCAGGCATCCCCAAAAACGACCGTATAGTGTAGTTGAGCTTCTAAAATTTATTGCACAGGCAACTAGCTTCTCATCATAATAAGCAAATACGATAAGTATTTGCGACCCCATTGTTCTACCTACTTGCTTAAAAAACTCTAAACTGAGAGTTGGAAAACCACTTTTTTTATAAAAAGTACTTGCGTAGAACATATGTACTTGCTGCCATTGCCCATCATTTAGTTCATGACCATGTAAGCGTTTTATTTTAATTTTTTGTTCAGATATATAACGGCGTTCTTGTTTTACTTTTTTTCTTTTGCGTGAAACAAAGCTTTCTAAAAAGTTTTCAAATGATGTATAGCTTTGATTATGCCAGTGGTATTGACAGCCTAATCGCAGCATTAAATTGTTATTTTTAAAGTAATCACATTCTTCAGCTTGGTTGAATAGCCAGTGAATACCAGACATATGTAAATTTTGTGCCTCTTGAACACAAGTATTTACCATATTGTCTGCAATTTTTATTTTCTCAATTGTTGGTAAATTAGGTGCAATGAGTAATCGTTTTCCCGTAACAGGTGTGTAAGGGATAGAAGATATTATTTTAGGGTAGTAGTTTAAGCCGGTTTGCTCGTAAGCAGAGGCCCAAGACCAATCAAAAACAAATTCACCATAAGAATTTGTTTTTATATACAGTGGGGTTGCTGCAATTAGCTTGCCATTATTGTCATATGCAACAAGGTGATGTGGAAACCACCCAAATTTCTCACCAAGACAGTTATTTTCTTCTAATGCACTTAAAAACTCATAACGTAAAAAAGGATTATCATCATCAAGTAATGCATTCCATTGGTTTTGTTTAATTTCTTTTAAAGAACTTACAAAACCATATTTGGCATTTGTACTTATATTTGCTTGAGATGTACTCTCAGATAATATCAAAATGATATATGGACAAACGAATCAATCGGTAGCGAGGTTATCCAAGTATTTTTCAGCATCGAGTGCGGCCATACAGCCGGAACCGGCTGACGTCACGGCTTGTCGATAGACATGATCCATCACATCACCGGCCGCAAAGATGCCCGGGACACTGGTGGCGGTCGCATCCCCTTGGGTGCCACTTTTCACACTGATATAGCCCCCCTGCATGTCAAGTTGGTCCTTAAATATCGTGGTATTGGGGCTATGGCCAATGGCGATAAAGATGCCGCTGAGTTCGATCTCTTCACTACTTTCATCGACGGTGCTTTGGATACGCATACCTGTGACCCCCATGTCATCCCCTAATACTTCATCCAGTACATGGTTCCATTTAATGATGACATTGCCACTTTGTTCTCTTTCAAATAGTTGGTCTTGTAGGATCTTTTCGGCACGCAGCGCATCGCGTCGATGCACCAGGACGACTTCACTGGCAAGATTGGAGAGATATAGGGCCTCTTCTACGGCGGTATTACCGCCACCGATCACGGCGACTTTCTTTTCTTTGTAGAAAAAGCCATCACAGGTGGCACAGGCCGACACGCCTTTGCCTTTGAAGGCTTCTTCTGAGGGCAGGCCTAAGTATTGAGCCGATGCCCCAGTGGCAATGATGAGTGCATCACTGCTATAGGTACCGGAATCGCCTTTGAGTATAAAGGGGCGTTTGTCTAATTCAGTGGTGTGTATATGATCAAAGATCACTTCGGTATTATAACGTTCTACATGCTTGAGCATGCGCTCCATGAGGTCTGGGCCTTGTAGGCCTTCGACATCACCTGGCCAATTGTCGACGTCGGTGGTGGTGGTGAGCTGTCCACCTTGTTCAAGACCAGTAATAATGGCTGGATTAAGGTTGGCACGCGCCGCATAGATCCCTGCTGTATAGCCCGCAGGACCTGAACCCAGAATTAATAATCGAAAGTGTCTTGACTCTGCCATCTTCAGTTCCTTCTATAAATTAAAATTAATTGATTTGTTTTTGCCAATGTCCGTTGTTTTGTTTGGATTTTTCTACCCAGCTCGAATTTTAAAGGGTGAAATAGACAAATAGATAGTAGCAAATGAGGGCAAAGTTGTTGTAATTCAAGGTTGATTGGACAAGAACAAGCAGATAGGGTAACAATATACATTAAAGTGCTTGGCTAACATTATGGTTTTACTAAAGCACTAATAAAAATTCTTACCATAGTCTGGCCCCAGCGAAATTGTGTGACTTAAAAAATCATACAAATTTATTGTGATTGTTTATATAATATTCAGTAGGTTATAGGATATACCTAAGGAACTAAATTACATTGAGACAGGCTACGTTAAAAAAATCTGCCGGTGTTGAATATAACTTCACCATGTTAAGAGGTTTGCGTGAGAGTGCTTTACTTTTGCTGGTGGCGTTTGGGGTTTACTTAATGGTAGCACTTGTCACTTATGATCGTGCTGATCCAGGTTGGACACATACCGGAACGAATCAACTAATTGGCAATATGGGAGGTAAGGCAGGCGCCTATTTTGCTGATTTATTTTTATTTTTATTTGGTTATCTTGCTTATTTGGCTCCATTGATGGTGGCTTATAGTGGCTGGCTGCTTTATCAAGGTCGCCTTGAAAATGGAGATATTGACTATAAAACATTAGGCGTTAGGTGGGCGGGTTTCTTGCTTACTTTAGGAGCAGGTTGCGGACTTGCCACTTTACACTTTGAGCCCAGTTACTTGCCTAGCTTCGCCGGTGGTATTGTAGGTGAGTTGACTGGCAGTAGTTTTGTTTCTGTGTTTAGTTTTGTTGGTGCGACGTTATTGTTACTGGCAATGTTTTTTGCAGGAATAACAATTTTTTCTAGTTTTTCCTGGTTATGGCTTATTGATGTTACAGGAAAATACACGCTTAAGTTTAGTGCTTGGATATGGCAACGTCTTGCTGAATTAAAAGAAGAATACATAAGTAAAAAAGCAAAAAATGAACGTGAAGAAGTGGTTCAAGAAACTAAAATAAAGATACAAAAACGAAAACCACCGAGAATTGAACCAACTATAAAAGAAATAGAACCAAGTGAACGTGTAGAGCGGGAACGTCAGATACCACTTTTTAATGCAGCAGCTGCAACGGATTTACCTCCCATCGCTATTCTGGATAAAGTAATTGATACTTCTAAAGGTTATTCTGAAGAAGCTTTGGAAGCGATGTCGCGTCAGGTTGAGTTGAAGCTGTTAGATTTTGGTGTCGATGCAGAAGTGATAGAAGTTCATCCTGGTCCAGTTATTACACGTTTTGAAGTATTGCTGGCGGCTGGCGTAAAAGTTAGTAAGGTTTCTAATCTTTCAAAAGACTTAGCGCGTGCACTTTCTGTAATTAGCGTAAGGGTTGTCGAAGTTATTCCAGGCAAATCCTATATAGGTATTGAGATTCCCAATGAGCATCGTGAACTGGTTGTTCTCAGTGATGTCTTGCAATCTGATACTTATGATGACTCAAATTCCTCGCTAACACTTGGATTAGGTAAAGATATTAGCGGTAATCCTGTTGTTGCTGATTTAGCTAAAATGCCACATTTGTTGGTTGCAGGTACCACTGGTTCTGGTAAATCTGTTGCACTTAATGCGATGTTGCTCAGCCTTTTGTATAAGGCAACTCCGCAAGAAGTGCGCATGATTTTAATTGACCCTAAGATGTTAGAACTAGCCGTTTATGAAGGTGTACCGCATTTGTTATCTCCTGTAGTTACGGATATGAAAGAGGCAGCAAATGCTTTGCGCTGGTGTGTTGCAGAAATGGAACGACGTTATCAGTTAATGTCTTCGCTAGGGGTGCGTAATATTCAGGGCTATAATAAGAAGGTCAAAAAAGCCATTGATGATGGTGAACCTATCCTTGATCCATTGGTAAACACACAGCCAGTTGATGGCCTGGAGCCAGTGCAAGCCGAGGAGCTTAACCCATTACCAAATATTGTCATTATTGTGGATGAGTTTGCCGATATGATGATGGTAGTTGGTAAAAAGGTGGAAGAGCTCATTGCTAGGATTGCGCAAAAAGCAAGAGCGGCAGGCATTCATTTAATATTAGCAACTCAGCGTCCGTCGGTAGATGTTATTACCGGTTTAATCAAAGCAAATGTACCAGCAAGAATTGCCTTCCAAGTTTCTTCCAAAGTGGATTCTAGGACTATTTTGGATCAAATGGGAGCGGAGCAATTATTAGGTCATGGTGATATGTTGTATTTGCCACCTGGTACATCCATACCAGAACGTGTGCACGGTGCATTTGTTTCAGATGAAGAAGTGCATAAAGTAGTTGCGTTTCTAAAACAAAAAGGTGAGCCGGCTTATATAGATGAAATTACGCAGGATCCAACCAATGGTAAGGATATCATTCCAGGCTTAGAACCACTTAGTAGCCGTGACGACAGTGACTTAGATCCTTTATATGATGAAGCGGTAGCTATTGTAACTGAGACACGTAAAGCATCGATATCTTATGTACAGCGGCGTTTGAAAGTCGGTTACAACCGTGCTGCACGCATGATAGAAGAAATGGAGGCCAGTGGTGTGGTCAGTGCAGTACAATCTAATGGAACCCGTGAAGTAATAGCACCACCTCCTGTACAGTAAGTTATTACAAGACACAGAATCTCACATTATTTACTTAAAATCTTATCAATGAATTTTAGTCTTAATCCATAGTCTAAGTAATTATGGCTAAGGAATAATTTTATGCGGTATATAGTAAGAGCTTCAGTAATAATTGTGTTATTAATATTTTCACTACCTGTCTTTGCAAGTGAGGCTATACAGCGTTTAGATAAATTTATTACTGAAGTGGACTCGTTTAATGGGCGTTTTATGCAAACGGTATTTGATGAACAAGGTGAGATTGTACAGAGTGCGGAAGGTGATGTGGCATTGAATAAACCTGGACGGTTTCGTTGGCAATATACACAGCCTTATCCGCAGTTAATTCTTGCAGATGGTGAATACCTATGGATTTATGACGAAGAGCTTCTGCAAGCCAGTGCCAAGCCTATCGATGAGGCATTAGGTAATGCCCCGATTATGCTGCTAACAAATATACGTCCTCTGCACCAAGATTTTGAAATTAAGGAAGCGGCGACCAGGGATGGTCTTAATTGGGTTGAACTGATCCCGCTTGTTCAAGATACAGAGTTTTATCGCATTCAAATTGGTTTGGACGAGAATAATGTACGAAAAATGGAGTTATATGATCATTTTTCACAAAAAACGGTCATTGAATTTGCCAATCTAAAAACGAATGTTACTTTTCAGCCTGAATATTTTAAATTTAAGGCCCCTGATGGCGTTGATATTGTAGGTTACCCTGGTCACTAATTTAATAGATAATATTCTGGTTACAACCAGGTACTATCGCTATCACTAATTTATCTTCTCAAACTTCTGCAGATTTATTTGAGCAAGTGGATAACTACCGTCCACTGGCGGATCGTATGCGCCCACAAACCCTGGATGAATTTATTGGTCAATCACACTTACTGGCAGAGGATAAGCCATTAAGACTTGCAATAGAGCAAGGCAAGCTACATTCGATGATATTTTGGGGACCACCGGGCACTGGTAAAACCACCTTAGCGCGTATTATCTCTAACACATCAAAAGCGCAATTTATCCCGATTTCAGCCGTATTGTCTGGTGTAAAAGAAATTAGGCAAGCGATTGAACAGGCTAAATTACATCTACATTCTGGTAGGCAAGGAAGTGATAGTAGAACAGTATTGTTTGTAGATGAGGTACATCGCTTTAATAAAGCCCAACAAGACGCATTTTTGCCACATATTGAAAACGGTACGATTTATTTTATTGGTGCAACTACAGAAAACCCGTCTTTTGAACTTAATAATGCATTGCTTTCACGTGCACGTACTTATGTACTTAAAAGGTTAACCGAAGAAGATATTAGGCAATGTATAGATCAAGCTGTTACAAATGATAAGCAAGGTTTAGGCGGGCAAGTGCACTCAATTGATCAAGACGCAAAGAATATGTTAGCACTTGCTGCAGATGGGGATGCACGTCGTGCATTGAATTTTCTTGAAATTGCTACAGATCTTCTAGATGAAAACCTAGCAGATAAAACTATTACTCCAGATATTATTCAGGAAGTCACATCGCAGTCTCTGCGGCGTTTTGATAAACAAGGTGAGTATTTTTATGATCAAATTTCTGCTTTGCATAAGTCCGTACGAGGTTCAGATCCTGATGCGGCACTTTATTGGTTTTGTCGCATGATCGATGGCGGTTGTGATCCGCATTATATTGCACGTCGCGTGCTACGCATGGCAAGTGAGGATATTGGTAATGCAGACCCTCGTGGCTTACAAGTTTCCTTAGATGCTTGGAATACATTTGAACGTTTGGGTTCTCCAGAGGGAGAATTAGCTATTGCACATGCGATAGTCTATCTTGCTTGTGTGCCTAAAAGTAATGCTGTGTATACTGCATATAAAGCAGCCATGCATGATGCTCGAGAACATGGAACATTAGAAGTGCCTATGCATTTACGTAATGCACCGACAAAACTTATGAAAGAAATTGGATATGGTGAAGGTTATCGCTACGCGCATGATGAAGAAGGTGCTTATGCTGCTGGAGAAGTGTATTTTCCAGAAAAATTGCAAGATACCCGATATTACTATCCAACAGATAGAGGATTAGAAAGTAAAATAAAGCAGCATATGGAGAAGCTGCGCATAAAAAATGAAAAATAGAAATTGTAGAGGTTTGTAAATGGATCAGCTTAGATTGTCGAGAGAGCTTATAGATAAAGTACAACAAGTATTAGTAGACGAAGATGAGCGTGCTAATAATCCATTGCTTGCTGGCCAATATCTTTCTGCCATTATAGGTTTTATGATAGGTAATCATGATTTACCACCGTCTGAAAAAAATGAAATCATGAATGAACTTAATGCATTTTCAAAATATGTTTACGAAGATATTACACGACAACAGCAAGTAGCAATGCAGCCAAAGGGTGAGGCATTTGGTATTTGGAAACCAGGTGATAATTGATTTATAAATCAACTCACATCACTTTATAGAGACATGATGAGGAGAAATATTCTGTCTAGAACTCTATTGCATAGAGTTTTTAGCTCTACATTATTCTTGTTTAGCTTAATTATGTTGCAAGTTGCTCAAGCAGAGATGAAATTGTGTGATTGCATAAATGAACCTATGAATACAGATGCAAAAGTTGCTGAATGCACAGCAATATTTGAAGCTCAGGACCCTGAAACCGCTTATGAAGAACGCCTTGCCTGCCGAAATGAATTACCATCCTCAGGAGAACCTGATTTTTGTTATTGCATGAAAACTTCAACTCAAGATGAAGATGTCTTCAAAAAATGCCAGACAGTTTTTGAAGACATATCAGAAGCACAAATGATGCAACGCATACGTGAACGTGGTGGACGTTCTTTTAACTAGTTTTAATCTCTTCTTAATTTGTCATTGATTGCAATTGGGGTAGGGTACTTCAATACAATTAAATAAGTTGAAAGTATAAAGCTTACTATCGTACAGACTTGTATGAAGTTAGCGGCTTTAGATGATATGAGACCTGCACTTAGTGCTACAAAGCCTAATAATAATGAGAATTCGCTAAGCTGACCAAGGCGTACACCAATTTCTTGTGAATCTTGTATAGTTTCACCACTTTTTTGTATTAAAACTTTAAACACGAATGGTTTTAGTAGTAGTAATACACAGCTTGTAATAATGGCTGGAATAAGTAATTGATAGGCAAGTCTTATATCTAAACTAGCACCTAGTGAGAAGAAAAATATTACCAAAAAGAAATCACGTATAGGCTTTAAACTCTCAGATATAAAAAATGATATTGGCCCGACTGCAATAGACACTCCAGCAATAAATGCACCGGTCTCATGTGAAAGTCCAATTATATAAGCAAGTTCGGCAATGCCTAAACACCAACCGATTGCTAATAAGAAGATATATTCTTTTATTTTATCGAATTTTGTCATGAGCTTAATCAAGACATATCTTTCAATTAAGAATGTAAATGCAATTAAGCCTGGTAAAGCAACTGCAAGCTGTATAATTCCATGTGTTGCGTTAGTGCCATTTCCCTGAGTTTCTATAAGCAATAATAAAATAATGGCCAGAATGTCTTGTAATAGCAAAATACTAATGATGATTTCGCCAACGTGTTGATGGTGTAATATTGTAGTAGGTAAAAGTTTCAGGCCGATAATAGTACTGGAGAACATAAACGCACCTGCAATAATCACTTGGTCCATACGATTTAGTTGTAATGTCCAAGCAGCGATAAATCCAACTAGAGCAAATAGCAGTGCACTGCCAACAGTAATTAAAGTGGATTGTTTAATCGAAGCGATGAGTTTTTGAGGATGTAAATTAAGCCCTAGCAAAAATAACAAAAACATAATGCCTACTTTTGCAATTTGGCGTGAAAATTCAGTATCAGGCACAAAATTTAATACTGAAGGCCCTAAAATTATACCTACTGCAATATAGGCAATTAGTAGTGCTTGTCTGGCAAATAAGGCAATCGTTGCTAATACCGCTGCACTGGTAAAAATAATGAATATGGAAAATATGATTGATTCAGAAGAGGTGATAGCTAAATCCACGTAATTACTTCCAGCCTATATTTGTAGTCATGCCAACAACTCAATCCAGTGCTTTACAGGCAGTTTGGTTCCGGATTGTAAGTGCATCAAACAGCCAATATTGGCGGTAGCTATAATATCTGGCGCATTGACTTGTAAATGTGCAAGTTTATTTTCTAGTAACTCTGATGATAGTTTAGACTCAAGCAGAGAGTAGCTGCCTGCAGAGCCGCAGCATAAATGCGGATCTTGTACTTCTACTAAAGTATAGCCTGCCTTGCGTAGCTTATTCTCAACGCAGCCTCGTATTTGCTGCCCGTGCTGTAAGGTGCAAGGGCTATGAAAGGCAACGTTTATATTTTTTAATGCAGCTTCTTCAGTATGTATTTCGGTTGTAATTTCAGAAAGGTCAAAGCAGCGTTCGGACACTAATTTAGCTTTATCCGCATAGTTTTTGTCGTCTTGCATTATAGTAATATATTGCTTTATAAAAGAACTACAACCACTTGAAGTTATTAATAAATTATCATAGTTATCTGATAATTTTCTATGCCATTCGTCAATGTTGGTTTGAATAACTTTTTTAGCTGCATCTAAGTTAGTTAAGTGAAAAGCCAGTGCTCCACAACAATTAGAGTCTGATTCGTCAAGCAGAATACCTGTCTTTAGTAACGCTCGTGTGGCAGCAGCATTGATTTGTGGGGCTGCTGTGGATTGGACACAACCTTTTATCGAAAGCATTTTCCGTTGTGTTTGAGCAGGCTTTGTAGGCTTTGGATAGCTAACTTTAGTGGGTACTTTGCGGTTTATATTGTTGGGTAGGACTGGTCTGCAGACACGAGCGAGTTGAAACAGTATGCTGACTAACCTTGGATTTGAGAAAATTTGGACGATTAAATGACGTTGTAATCTATCTAAATAGGGTCTTTGTATATTTTTCTCGATATATTTGCGTCCTATATCGATTAAATCTCCATATTGAACGCCTGAGGGGCAACTAGTCTCGCATGCCAAGCACGTTAAGCATCGATCAAGGTGTTGCATGCTTAATGTGCTGCAGTTTTTCTCTTCAAAGAAATCTTTAATTAAGTAGATGCGTCCGCGAGGCCCATCAAGCTCATCACCTGTTAGTTGATAAGTAGGACAGGTAGCATTACAAAATCCACAGTGTACACAGCTGCGTAAAATCTCATTCACTCGTTGTCCATCTGAGCTGTTTAGGAATTTTGATGTAAAGGATGTCTGCATAATAAATCAAAATTCAGCATACATTTTGCCAGGGTTAAGAATGCTTGCAGGATCAAAAGCTTGCTTAAGTCTGCGGTGAATAGACAATTCAGTATTAGAAAGTGGGTGAAAGATCTGTTTTGTCGTATTGCCTTTAAATAAGCAAGCATGTCCTGCTGTATTTGTGACTTTGCTGCGAATTTCCTCAGCACTGGTATCAGTAGCATACCAGCGTAGTCCCCCGTTCCATTCCATTACATAAGAACCGGGGACCTCTAATGGAGCCGTATAGGGAGGTACAGAAATTCTCCATAGAGGTAAATCTGTTTTGAAAAATTCATGTTTATGTTCTTTGATATTTTCCCAGAATCTTTGATGTTCATCGATTTGCTCTCCACCAATTTTACTACTACAGGTTTTAATAGTAGATAAAGATCCAGCCAGACGTATATATAGGTAATCGCCGTCATAAAACGTTGCCGAGATTGGCATTGTAGAATTCGCTATGGAAGTCATTTTTTCGATGACGTCTTTGATGTTTAAAGGTATTACAACGGTTCGCTCACATGCTGGTTTTGGTATTAAACGTAGCGTAATTGAAATGAGTATCCCTAAAGTACCTAAAGCGCCACACATGAGCCTTGATACATCATAACCAGCGACATTTTTCATTACCTTGCCTCCAAATTGTAAAACCTCTCCTTTGCCATTAATAATTTCTACTCCAAGTATGCTGTCACGTATTGCTCCACAGCTTATACGTCGCGGTCCGGACAATCCTGTTGCGATCATTCCACCTAATGTGGCTTGTGGGCCAAAATGTGGTGGCTCAAAGGGTAACATCTGATTTTGTTGATCTATGGTTTGTTCTATTTCATGTATTAGGGTGCCGCTATAGGCAGTGATGAAAAGTTCAGATGGTTCGTATTCAATAATACCGTTCAAGTTTTGTAATGAAAGTCGTTCGCCTTGAATTTTTCTGCCATAAAAATACTTAGTTCCTCCTGTTTGTATGCAAAATGGATGGCGCTTTTGGTATGCATCCATTACTTGGGATGCTATATCTGCTTTGCTATCTAACATTACATTTAAGGAGAAAAACTAAAAGCGTGGTAAATGTGCGTATGGTAATTTTCCATTGTGTACATGCATGGCACCAAATTCTGCGCAACGATGTAAAGTTGGAATGGCCTTGCCCGGATTTAATAGCTCGTTTTGGTCAAATACAGATTTAACAGCATAAAAGGTTTTTAGTTCTGCTTCATTAAATTGCACACACATTTGATTCAGTTTTTCAACACCTACACCGTGTTCTCCTGTAATGGTTCCACCTACTTCAACACAAAGTTCTAAAATTTCTCCACCAAGCTTTTCTGCTGTTTCTAATTGACCTGGAATATTAGCATCGTAAAGTATTAGAGGGTGCAAGTTACCATCACCTGCATGAAAGACGTTCGCCACACGTAATTTATGCTTGTTTGCCAGTCTGTTAATACTTGATAGCACGTGTGCCAAATGTTTACGCGGTATAGTACCGTCCATGCAATAGTAATCAGGTGACAAATTGCCAAGTGCTGGAAATGAAGCTTTACGCCCTAACCATAACATTTCCGCTTCTTGTTCATCTTTTGCTACGCGTACTTCGATACTTTGATGGTCTTTAAAGATATTTTTTACAAGTGTTATTTGTGCATTCAGTTCCTTGTCAAAGCCATCTAATTCACAAATTAATATGGCTGCGGCATTTTCAGGGTAACCAGGGCTACAAAATTTTTCGGTTGCTTGAATGGTTAAGTTGTCCATCATTTCCAAACCAGCCGGTATTACGCCATTTGAGATAATGGCAGCTACTGCATTACTAGCTTTTTGTATATCATCAAATGCTGCCAACATTACTTTTCTGTTTTCTGGGAAAGGCAGAAGTTTTACCGTTGCTTCTAGAACTATACCTAGCATCCCTTCAGAACCCGTCAAAAGTGAGATCAAATCAAACCCAGATGAATCTAGTCGCTTACCACCAAGGTCTAAAATATCGCCCTCAATGGTTAGTACTTTCAATGCCAAAATATTATGGATCGTTAAGCCGTATTTTAAACAATGTACACCTCCTGAATTCTCGGCAATATTTCCTCCGATTGTGCATGCGATTTGCGAGGAGGGATCAGGTGCATAATAAAGCCCGTAAGGTTTTGCAAATTCTGAAATAGCTATATTTCTTACTCCAGGCTGAACAGTTGCAGTACGATTATTAGGATCAATCTCAATTACTTTATTGAGCTTGGCAAAATTGAGAAGCACACCATCTGCATGAGGCATTGCACCTCCAGATAAACTGGTGCCAGCTCCACGTGCAACAATGGGGAGTTTTAATTCATTGCAAATATTTACAATAGCTTGAATCTGTTCTGTTGTATCTGGTAGTAATGCCACTCGAGGTAACTGTTTATACGCAGTAAGGGCATCACACTCATAGGGATAAAGTTGCTCTTTTTTAACTAGAACAGTATTTTCAGGTAAAACTTGATGAAAGCGTTTAGTAAGCGCGGACAAACTGATGGGTTCACTCATATTCCTAGCTTACTATAATTTGATCTTAGCGTTAGTTTTCATATAATTTCGATTAAAACGATTGCTATTCATTCGTTATTTGGCAATATAGCATTGATTGGTACGATTTATAGCAAGGGAAAAGTGATAAAATTTATAGGAGTAATCTTTTGATCCTTGCTAGTATTGCAATCGGTGGTGCAATCGGCTCAGTGTTGCGATACCTGGTACAAGTACAGTGCGCCAATTGGTTTGGAACTTCTTTCCCTTATGGTACTTTATTGGTTAATACATTAGGCTCATTATTGATTGGCTTTTTGTCAGTTGTATTTTTTGAGCGTTTAATCGTATCGGATGAAATAAGAGTTGCTATATTGGTTGGAGTGCTTGGTGGATTTACGACATTTTCAACATTTTCACTGGATACTCTTAATTTAATTCAACAAGGCAGCCTATTAACTGCAATGAGTAACATTGTTCTGAATGCTGGCTTATGCATATCAGCATGTTTTATAGGGCTGTTTTTAGCTAAAACCATTTAACAATTAAAAATAACTTTTTATGCTAGATCCAAAACTCTTGCGCACTGAATTCGATCAGGTAGCAAAACAACTTGCTCGACGTGGTTTAAAATTAGATAAAGCTCATTTCCATGAGTTAGAAGAAAAACGAAAAAAATTGCAAATGCTAACTGAAGAACTACAAGGTCAGCGCAATAAAAACTCTAAACTTATTGGTCAAGCCAAATCCAAGGGAGAGGATGTCAGCAACATCCTGGCTCAAATGGAGAATATAAACAGTGAACTCAAAAATAATGAAGTGCAATTAGAAAATGTACAGCATGACTTGAATCAATGGCTACTTGAATTGCCCAATATGCCACATGAATCTGTACCAGTAGGAACAACCGAAGATGATAATCAAGAAGTAAGAAAGTGGGGTATACCTCCTGAGTTTAATTTCAAAGCTTTAGATCATGTTGATATTGGAGAAAACCTTGGTGGTTTTGATTTTGAAACTGCAGCTAAGATTACTGGTGCTCGTTTTGTTTCCATGTATGGAGATATTGCTAAGCTACATCGTGCATTAATTCAATTTATGTTGGATACGCATATAAACGAACATGGTTATAAAGAAGTGTATGTCCCTTATATTGTAAATTCTAAGAGTCTTACAGGAACAGGGCAGTTACCTAAATTTGAAGAAGATTTATTTAAGTTAAATTCAGAAAATAATTATTACTTAATTCCAACCGCTGAAGTTCCTGTGACGAATATATGGCGAGATCAAATCGTACAAGAAGAAAATTTACCTGTTAAGTATGTATGTCATACACCTTGTTTTCGCTCAGAAGCAGGATCATATGGGAAAGATACACGTGGCATGATCCGTCAGCATCAATTTGAAAAAGTGGAATTGGTACAGCTGGTCAAACCAGAGTCATCATGGCGCATGTTAGAAGAGCTAACAGGGCATGCAGAAGTAATTTTACAAAAACTAGAGCTGCCTTATCGTGTTGTTACTTTGTGTACAGGTGATTTGGGTTTTTCTTCAGCAAAAACTTATGACATTGAAGTATGGCTTCCAGGCCAAAACACGTATAGAGAAATTTCTTCTTGTAGTAATTTTTTAGATTTTCAAGCAAGAAGGTTAAAAGCGCGCTGGAAAAATTCGGCAACTAAGAAATCAGAATTTTTACATACTCTAAACGGGTCCGGTTTAGCAGTTGGTCGTACATTAGTAGCAATACTTGAGAATTATCAAGATGAACAAGGAAATGTTCGTGTTCCTGATGTGTTAAAACCGTATACAAATAACTTAGAAGTTATAAGCCCAAATTAATTTTCTTTGCACAATTAAAAAAGCCAGCGCGGGTTGGGGCACGCTGGCTTCGAGACCTACGCCAAATTAATAACGTAGGTTTGGGGACGCTGTAGTTACAGAAACTCTATACGTAAATATTCTATAGCATTATGCGACTAGTTAAAAATAAATTATATTTGGCATTTGCAGATATAATGAGCCGCACTTCACATAGTAATATCGTTTATTGAATATTAACACTATATCTGTAGTTATATAAACAGCATGATTTGATTATAACAATACATACAGCGTGCTTAACAAAGCGTATATAAAATATCATTTTCCCTGTGCAGGTAAAATAGATTGGATCGGGCTTAGACAATATTTGTCCAGTACAGTAATTCACGTTTCAACAGCAGAGCTTTTGTGTGGACATGGTTTAGTTGGTGATAAAGCAGGTCTACGAAAAGGAAGTAAGCGTCAAATTACATTAATTCCAGCAGAATATTTGCCTGTGATTGCTTCATTTGCAAACCGACAAACTGTTTTTCCTGAAGAATTACGTCGTAATTTAGTTGTTTCTGGAATGAGTCTAAATATACTTAAAAACTATAAGTTAAAAATTAATACAGCAGTTATTGAAATCACAGGAAACTGTGCACCATGCGGTAAAATGGAACATATATTAGGCTATGGAGGTTTTAATGCAATGCGTGGTCATGGGGGAGTTACTGCGAAAGTTATTAAAGGCGGGATAATTAATGTGGGAGATACGGTAGAAGCAATAATTGAAGAAACAGCACAAACAAAACTGTTTTAAATTTGAAAAACTAATTCTTTTTTAAAAAAGCAAGTAATACAGAAATCCAAGCAACAATAAATGCCAAACCCCCAATAGGCGTGATCATTCCTAACCACTTGATTCCTGTGACACTTAGCAGGTAAAGACTGCCACAGAAGATGATTATTCCTAGTTGCATTAATACAGTTGAAAATTTAAGTAATTGAGCACTTTTATATTGTGTCATTAGAATCCCGATAATGATTAAACCCAATGCATGATAGAAGTGGTAATCCACCGCAGTGTGAAAAATGGAAAGCATTTTATTTGACAAGCTATGACTTAAGGCGTGTGCACCAAAAGCACCACAAACAATCGCTATTACAGCATTGCCGGAACCAAGAAGGATCGCTAATCTAGCCATAACATTATATTGCCTGAAATTAGTAGGAGGTACAGAGTAAATGCCATCTTTTGATACTGTTTCTGAAGTAGATATTCATGAGTTAACAAATGCTGTGGATCAAGCTAATCGCGAAATAGCCAATCGATATGACTTTAAAGGCTCAGATGCGAAAGTTGTACTAGAAAATGATAATTTGAGGCTAGAAGCTCAATCAGAGTTCCAGGTTGATCAAATCTACGACATCCTTGTACAGAAAATGGCTAAACGTGGCATTGATGTAGCATGCATGGAGAGGGGTAAGCTTGAAGAAGCTAATATGCGGGCAAAGCAAATGGTTACCGTTAGGCAGGGAATTAATAAAGAAACAGCTAAGAAGATGGTCAAATTAATTAAGGATTCTAAAATTAAAGTTCAAACTGCAATCCAAGGCGAGAAGCTGCGAGTTACAGGAAAAAAACGAGATCATCTGCAGGAGGTAATTAGTATGTTAGAAGAAGCTGATCTCGGTTTGCCTCTTCAGTTTAATAATTTTCGTGATTAAATATGGCGAAGTATTAATATAAGTTACATTATATAGTTATAATATCTATTTGAAATACAATAGAAAAACCTCATATAAAGAGGTTTTTCTATCTACTTACTAACCACATCAGTCCCGCTACAAACAGGATGACCAGCGTGACTGGAAAAATGAAAGCTTGCCAGTCGCCTGCCTGCGCTTTTGGGCTGTTTTTTAACCAATACTTTGCTCTTGGGATGAGAAATATCAGAATAGCTACGGCTAGTATTGCATAGCCTATTTCTAAACCACTCATCTATGTGA
The DNA here is from genome assembly GCA_965223115.1 of Gammaproteobacteria bacterium. Classification (GTDB taxonomy): domain Bacteria; phylum Pseudomonadota; class Gammaproteobacteria; order UBA4575; family UBA4575; genus CBDCUI01. Next base: position 1,151,889 of record OZ244982.1, on the reverse strand, counting down.
GCTATTCGCTGCCTGCAAATCCAAGTAAATGCAATAGAGATGTAAAAATATTGTAAATACTCAAAAATATAGAAGTCGTGGCTAAAATATAATTGGTTTCACCACCATTAATTATTCGGCTGGTATCAAATAATATAAAGCCACTGAAAATCATAATTACTGCGGCATTAATTGCGAGCCACAATCCAGGCATTTTTAGGAAAATTCCTGCAACCACCGCGAGAATAACAGCGATTAAGCCTGCAAATAGAAACCCACCTAAAAAACTGAAGTCACGTTGCGTGGTTAACGCATAACCTGATAGACCGAGAAATATAACTGCAGTCCCTCCCATTGAAGTAGCAATAAGTTCGGCACCGTTTGTCATATTCAAGTAATGGTTTAAAATTGGGCCTAGTCCAAATCCTAGTAAGCCAGTGAAGGCAAATACCACCGCAATTCCTGTGGCAGATTCAGCCGTTCTTGGTAATACAAACCAAATTAAAGCCAATGCTCCAAATGAGCATGCCAAACTGGCACCGTAACCAATATTCATCATGGTTGATGTCATTGCCATCAATGCACTGAAGATCAAAGTTACTGAAAGCAGGGCATAGGTGTTGCGCAGCACCTTATTTGTCGATAGGGCACTGGTACGGGTAATACTGTTCGTTGTGAAACGAGTTTCATTCATAGTGAAAATTCTCCGTTGATGTAAAAGTCTATATTATTAACATAATGGTATTTCGGCCATTTTCAAGACTATTTGTACTAATAATTTAGACAATTTGAGGTCTAGCAGTTCCATGTACTATTCAGGTATCCTAGCCGGCTTGACCGGAGAGGTGGCAGAGTGGTCGAATGCGGCGGTCTTGAAAACCGTTGACTCGAAAGGGTCCGGGGGTTCGAATCCCTCCCTCTCCGCCAGTAAATATAGGCATTTATTATTAACACCTGATAGTTTGTCTTACTTTCGGGTCTCTGTTTGTCTTTCTTTATATACTGTTATTCAAGAACTTATCTAATGCCAATTGGCACAAAATTGGCACACTTTTTTGATGTTATGAGATTAGAAATGTTACTTTAGACTTAACTTAAAATTGTTCATAAATTAATGGGGTGAGGTTGCAGTAGCATATGAATATGCTTAGTAAAAATTGTAGATTTATTCTTAACTCTGCCTGTTATGGATAAGTCAGAATTTTGGAATAACATAATTTTAGCAACTGAAGCTGAGCCGAGAGATGTTACATCTTTATGTGGTGCTTCAGGTTTTTCTCATCCTATAACGGCATTGGGTGTAGATGAAAAGAGAAGAAGAGTAGTAGTAATTTCAGGTGAAAGTGATGCGCGCACTACTGCTTTAGCCCAAAGCGATATTCAAGCAGCTATTCCTTCAACAAAAGTTGTAATTGCTAGACCAGCTCCTCTCAATTTAAGTATTGCGGCACAATTATTTTCTCAAACACTAGGCACAACAAAGATTGGTAGTGAGCACTTCGAGTGGATGAATGCAAATGAAGCTGCCTTTAAAGAGAAAATATCAGATTCACTAACTAAAGCTTCTAACTTTTGCGCTAAATCTATATTTGGTGAAGATGCGGCAATGAGACTTAATGTTCTCGCATTTGCAAAAGAATTAATACAACAGCTAGCACTTCTTGAAATGGACTTGAAGCCGGGTGCTGATGGCAAAGAAGTAACATTTGATGTTTCAAAACTTCAAATGCTTGATCCAGTTGAGGCTGATCGTAATATGGGTGTTTGCTCAATACCTCTATACAATTTCACCGAGGATGAAGCTGAAACTCTGAAATCTAAGCTTGATGTTGAATACACTAAAGCACTATTAGAAGAGCATGATATATTACAGTACTTTTTCCCTCCAGCAGATCAATTAGCGCTTGGTTTAGTTGAGCATAACAAATATCCGCTTGATTACTTAATAGATAATATAAAGAAAGTACCTAGTGAGGGACATCCTTTCGGAAATCAAGAAATCCTTGATCAAAATCTTCAATTAGAATCCCTCATACAAGAACTGATAGAGCTAGGCCTGTTAGTTGAAGGAGATATAGGAGTTGAGATAACAGAAGAAGGAATAATTACAAGGAATAATATTAAATTTAAACCCCGTGAAGCATTACTAACTAAGCTATCTAAAGTATTTTCATTACAAGTTAATCTAGATTTATCACTTAAAGATTTGTTCAAATAAGTAACTTTAGATTAAATAATTAAATACATACCATAGCCCAACACGCAAACACGCAAAGCGATATAAGCTTTCAGTCCCCTAATTTCGCAATTACAATCACCAACAACAATCTATGTAGACCGCTGCATTCCCTTATTCTATGCGGCTTTCAGAGGTTCCTGTGTCAGAACTGAGCCAAATTCAAATTTCCAATTGCGCCATTACAGTGAGTTACTTCTAGTGCATTTGTAGTCCTAAAGGAGTCCTGGAGAGGGCTACAGGGGAACTTTTTCTTTTTATATTCAAAAGGGCACGCAAATTTTTTTAACAAAAAAACCTATTCAAAGGAGAAGTCATTAGTGGCAACTGCCAATTCACCTTACATCACAAATAAACATTTCAAAGCAGATTCAATCACTCACATAGAACTCGAATATTGCCGCCAATGGCTCAATAAACACGGAGTGAGGTTATTGGATCTAACATATTCGAAACTCATTAGAGCAGCTATCCGCAATTATGCGCAGTACTTACAGAGCTCTATAGACACACCAACAGAGGCTATCAAAGCCTTTCAAGAAACTATCAATTACCGTTCGGAGTAACAATGGAAAACCAAAATGAAACCCTGGAGCAATCCCAGGACAAAACCGATGAAGAAAAGTCAATTGAAGCGGTTGTAGATCTAATTGAGCTATATCACAACTTAATTCTTCATTTTAAAAAAAGGCTTAATTCAAGCAAGAAACAAATTACTGCAGCCGAGTTAGATCAAATGAGAAAGTTTTTTAATGATATTGGTATCACTGGTGACATGGCAAAGGTGCTAAAGGAGCACGTTAACTACAACCAAAGAGTTCATGAGGTGAACTATGGGAGTAGTAGAGTTGCTCCAAGGTTCTCACAGTATGCTAATGAATTACCATTTCCAGCTAATGATAAAGAATAGACTAAATACGATTAAAGACTTATTTACTACTGAAGCTCAGAAGAAGGCAGAATTTAGAGGAAACATTCAAATTGTAGAAGAGTGGGCTCGCAGTCATCTTAATGATAATGACACTGAAATTGTCTCTCTTTGTTATCAAGTAATTAGTCTATGTAGACAAGTAAAGAGAGATTGTATTTAACAGTCTCTCACCACTATTTCAGTAGTTTAATTAACAGACATAACAAGTGGCTAGAGTCGATATGTTTATTGTGATTGAGTTCACATTTTCCATTAATCGCCGTTTTATAACACTATAGTGAATATTATCACGGTTTAAGTAGTCTAAATAATGCATACTCATCTGAGTAACAAAGGATGATGTGAAATGTTTAGATTTGAAAATAGTGAAAACTACGACAAGAAAAAAATACCATCACCAAGCAGACAATCGTTTGGATGGAGGAAGGAAAACAATGAACTTGTACCAATACCAGAAGAACAAGAGATCATTGAATACATCTGTACAGCAGGAGTGGAGTCACCAATTATTGCGAGTGAGATAAACGAGAATAGTGATATCAAACCTCGTCGTGGTAAGGAATGGACTGGTCGAATGGTTAGAGAAATGAAGAAGAAGTACGAAGAGTTTTTTGTTTGGAATGGAAAGCCAGTTCAAGATTCAAGTGAGAATGTAGTTAAAGAAGAAATCATTGACGGTGTTTATATTGAACACTTAGAAAATGGCGAGATTAGATTGTCTAATAGTTTTCAAGGTAAGTGGTATAACAGTGACTATGACATTGAAGTAAATCACGACAAGGAGACGGGTAAGACTTCTATAGGACAAAAAGAAAAGTCAGGACTTAGGCATAGGACATCAACGCTTGAATTCACTGACGTTGAAGACTTAAAAGCCCAATTGAAAAGAAAAAGGGAAATCTGGGTTAAAAAACGAGAAGGTTATGAAGGTAGATTTACTGAGTTTGGTAAATACCGAGATATAGTGATCAATGAGGGATTTCATGCTTATGAGAAAGCGGTAAGTAAAGAGAAGGCAAGAGCTAGAAAGATAAATAATGAACTGCGAAAGGAGTTTGAAGAAGCTAATCCTGATTATGTACACCATTTCCATATACCTGATGATGTGCTTGGGGCTCGAAAGAACTATCGATGGATAGGTGTCAATCCTTCAATGTTTTCTGAACTTGAAATATTACCTCAAGCTGATTATCTATATGAAAAGATAGATCAGGTAGAACAAGGTCAGTTAAGAGGTGCTCTTAAGCGGCAATTAGGCGAGCTAATGAAACGCATGGCAAATATCCATGACTGGTACATCTATGAAGAAGAACAGCGGTTATATCCGATACCAGCGAGCATGTATCAGGACTGGCTTAAGAAGGTAGGTAAAAAGGAAGAAGTAGCGGATGTGCCGAGAGCGAACTATAAGAAGCTGGCTCACTACGAGGAACAAGTTAAAGTCGAACAGGAAATGGAGGCCGAAAAGAGGGAGGAATTGTACAAGAAAGCTGAGAGAGAAAAGAGAATTGAAATTCTCAGGGAACGGCAGCTCATATGGAAATGAGGTTAACCGCCGCGGAAATCTCTTTATATGAAGAAAACACCCTGTAAACGGCGGTTAAGAAAATTATAATAAATTCAATATTTTCCAGATAGGTACACATCCAGAGAGAAACTCGCGTAAATTCTTATCTCTTTTTTAATAAAACTGACTACTTGTACTAGTCATATGCCGATTGAACCCTAAAGGGATCATTGGCCTAGTAGTACAAGTGCTAGGTCAGTGATCTCTTTTTTTCCGGTTTCTTAACCACTACGCAGTTATGAGCTCTGTAGTAAAAAATTTCGCTATAAGTCATTGATGATAGTTAGAGCGAGAAATCAATCCAAACTTAACTTAACTTAACTTAACTTAACTTAACTTAACTTTAGGAGATATCCCTTAATGACACGTATTGTCGGAATCTTTGTAGACAAAATGGAAAGTAATTATTCCTCTCATCTTGCTTCTACTATGGAAGAATTAGAACAGTATGCTGCAAGTCAGCAACTAACTTTAGTCACAACAGTTGAAGTTACTATTCCCCAGTAACTCTTACCCTAATCAATAAACCTTAGCTGCCTGTGGAGCCCTCTTTGACTCCTCGGACGGGCAGCTTTGGTTTATTCCAAATTAATCAAAGGAGATTTTTAAATGAAAGAGGGTTCACTGATGAAAACTAATCTAGTGAATAAAAATAAATGTACTTCATTAATGATTCAACAGCTAAAGAAGTACGGTAACACTGTAGGTAGACAAGTACCTCCTAAGTTTGAACAGCTTACAGAGATCACAAACGAGATCGTTAAGCAGAACTTTAAGGGCACTAAAGAGCCGTTAATAGTTCCCATAGACATGCCAACTGGCTCTGGTAAATCTGTATTCTCCCAGGTGTATTCAAGCCTCTTATGGAAAGCTAATACTCCAGAAATATTCTGTGGTGTATTAATTGTCGTTAGAACTATTGAAGACGCTAACAGACGTGTAGCTGCTATTAATGAGCTCGCTAGTGAAGAAATTGCACAAGCACGATACACAGGCCACCCTAACTATAAACTTACAGACTTAACGCATATTCCTGTATTGGTTGTATGTCATGAAGCTTTAAGAAGGGCAATCCAAAAACATAATGACTATGCTTTTCAAGATAGCTGGAATGTATTGTTTAACTACGGTGAAATTGATTCTGACTGGCAATCACGCGGCCTATGTATCATAGACGAAGCATTAGACATTACTCATCATTCAGAAATAAGCAAATCTGATGTAGACCAGATAGAGTTATATCTAAAGGATGCGTTAGTAGATGATAGGTATAAACCAGAACGTGAAACTCTAGCTGCTATTAAAGAAGCTATGAGAGTCTATGAAGATGATCGTAGCAGTCCTAAGGAGCTCATAAGAGTACTTGAAGATAGTCTACCTACATTCAAGAAATGTACTTCTGTAATGAGATTAGCAGATGATCTTACATTAGATACAATTAAGAAGGAGTTTAGAACTTTAAGTAAAGATGTTATTCAAGGACTACTGTCGGTAGTTAGATATAACTTGCTTGCAATAGATAATCTAATCCACTCATGGAAACTACTGACTGTAAGAGGGCAGGTGCAGAACGCTAAGTCTTACTTAAGTACATCTGATTTATTACTACCAATAGCGAATATTAACTATTTAGTTTTAGATGCTACTGCAAATGTAAATAAAACATACAAGTATTTAAAAACAAACAAGACTATTAATGTTCCTGATTTCTCAGATATTAGAGATTACTCTACATGTAGTGTTACATATAGTCCTAGCTTTAATACAGGTGCAAGTGTCTATGTGGGTGATGCAACTGTAGAAGAAAGAGGACAAGCTATAGGGTCGTTGAAGTCGTTTTTAAAGATGATGATAGATGTCTTTAAAGATCGTGAAAATGTTCTATTAATTTCTCATAAGAAAATTACAGAGACATTATTACCTGAACTACTTAAGGACATGAAAGTACCGTTTAAAGTTAACCTAGCTTACTTTCATAACATTGATGGTCGCAATGACTGGGCTGATTGTGATGGTGTAGCTATCTTTGGTTTACCTCACATAGATAAAAAGATTACTAAAACTAAATACGGTGGTCTTAAGCAGGGACTTACTACTTTTGATATTACAGACAAAGATTCTATTCAAGCGGTTGAAGAGCTAGAACATTACGAAATAATTTCTAACTTAGTTCAAGCTATGGGTAGACCACGAAGTAGAGTTGTAACTACATCAGATGGTAAATGTGAAGATGTTAAGTTTCTTATAACTTTAAATAAGAATTCAAGATTTAATTCTTTAAGCAGAGAGATTAGAAATAATATCTCTAAGTGTCTACCAAACATTCAAGTAAATACTGACTTACCAGTAGAGCTATATTCTAAAGAAGTAGTAGGTCTTAAAACTAGTTTTCATCTAGTGCATTATTTAAAACATTTAAATGATGATGTAAATCAAGTTACCTTCAAGGAAGTTGCAGGTGATTTAAAGACAACCACAAGGACCTTGCAGAGGATTACAAGTGCTCCTAAAGGTGATCTGCATGAGTGGCTAGAAATAATAGGCTGGAGTCATGTGGCTGGTGTTAAAGGGTCCAACGAACACTCCAAAAAGAAGCCACGAGCACACTTTAAGAGGACTTAAATCTGCTTGCGACATCCGTCTATATTAGGGGGTAAATCTCTTTATAGGCGCTTGTCGCAACCAAAATGAACGGCAGGTGCTCCTAGGAGCTATTTCTGTAATTTTCTTTTTACTTGTATTCAATCCTCGCGAAGCGAGGATAAAGACACAATAGCTCCTATAGCCATGCGCCAATATAATTGGAGTTACTATTTAACCATAATAAAAATATGGTATTAAATTTTGGGCGAGCGGGTTCGTGGTCGTATTTTTTTACGAAATACAACCCACACAAAATAATTAAAAAATTAAAGGTGGATGAGATTCGGATAATTTACTAGTGCTTAATTTTCCATAGCAGAGAGATAGCAACAGCAATAACTATGCAGCTACCAAAGTGAACGCCACTAAGCACAACGTCACCTGCTATGGATACTAAAGTTATATCCATAATTACTTGTATTAACTCGAAAAAAACCCCGCTGATTAACGAGTTCGTGGATAGAGAATGATAATTTCTCTTTGCTTTTTAATACTAGGAATTTTGTCTCTTGCGTTGAACTCCTAGCTTAAGGAATTTTAGTACGATTTGTGTGCATACACAACTTTAGTTTACAAACTGACTCAATATTAATAGTTACGAGTAATCGTCTCTGGTTCATGAGAAAAGTCAGTTTTCATAATACTCCTTAGCTTAAATTTAACACGCTGTAACTGAATAGAAAAAAATGGGTCAGTACATTCAGGCCTAACAGCATGTGAACATATATATGCAAGTACATCGGCAACTTGAAGAAGGGATTCTTCACTACCATTCTTATAGTGAGGTTTAACCCTTACATTACCATGTCGTCTTGAAGCCATGCCCTGTGGCATTAACATTGCATTTACACTATCGGCTTGACGCTTTTGATTGCCATGATATTTAATTTTAGTTTTATCCGACGAGGTATATATTTCGCAATCTTCCGCGATGAACCCACATTGACTCTGACTTAAGCTAGCTAAGCATGTTTGAGAAAGTGTAGATAGCATGCCCTTTGGATCATAAACTCTTGGCAGCAAATCATCTTTTTTATTTTTCGTATATAAAATGCCATTCTCTGGCTCAATGTAATACGAATACGACAATAAAAAACTAACTTTATTAATTTTTTTAATTAAATCAGCTAAAAGTTGTTTTACATTTGTATTTGATAAATGAGTTAGACCATGTTTTTCTCGTTGGTTGTGACTAAACAGTTTTCTACAGTGCAGTGGAAAACATTCTGGAATTCTGTATTTTTCCCTTACTATGTCTAATTTCTTTTTCGCATTAGTAACATCTTTTCGTTTAAAAAATACGTATGCATACGCGAGAGTTCGTCGGTATTGACTGTCATCACCATACGCACAAAGTGGTGAATTAGGGTCTCTACCAACTTCAGGAGAATCTGACATTTAGTTACAGACTCCAGTACATTGATATTTCAGTAATTATAAACGTTCTTATATTAGCTTGAAAGTTCTCTAAATGTTCTCTATCATGAGAACTTACTGAGAACTATCAAAACCCTATATGACCCATGAAACCCTGGGAGAACGCCATAGCTTTAGCCGACATGGACGCTTTCTTCGCATCCATCGAGCAACATGATCACCCAGAACTCCGTGGTCGTCCTATAGGCATCACAAATGGCCTCACAGGAACATGCTTCATTACCTGTTCATACGAAGCAAGAGCCTATGGAATTAAAACAGCTACTCGAATAAAACATGCTAGAGAATTATGCCCTGAAGTAATCCAAGTTCCAGCACGTCCTTATCGTTATGCAGAAGTTTCTACAAACATAATGACTGCATTAAAGAACATCACTCCTGACATTGAAGTCTTTTCTGTTGATGAAGCCTTTCTAGACCTTACACATTGCCAAGGCATCTATGGAGACCCTGCAAACATGGGTCAACTTATTAAAGATACTATTTATGAAGCGGGTGGTGTCCCTTGCAGTGTTGGAATTAGTGGAGATAGAACCACAGCTAAAGTTGCAGCTAAGCAAGATAAGCCCGATGGATGTTTAGTGGTGCCTCCTTGGGACTCCAGGGAGTTCCTATCAGACAAACCTGTAACTGACTTGTGTGGTGTTGCAAAGGGTATAGGTAAATATTTAAGTGATCGAGGTGTGCATGTTTGTGGTGACATGCAGCACTTACCTATAAGTGAACTAGGTAGACGTTTTGGTAATCCTGGCCGTCGCATTTGGTATATGGCGCAAGGTTTAGATCCAGAGCCCTTGCAGCCGAATGTAGCTGCTCCAAAGTCTATTGGGCATGGAAAAGTAATGCCACCGAATACCAAAGACCGAGCAACGTTAAAGATTTATCTACATCACATGGCTGAAAAAGTTGGAGCACGATTACGTAAGCATAACTTTGAAGCTCAACACTTCTTTATTGGTTTTCTAACCGAGCAGGGTTGGTTAGCAAAGAAAATGAAAACAGAAGAGCCGACCTGTGATAGTCAAGATATTAAAGTATTAGCAAATGACTTGCTAAGCAACTACATAAAAGGACAAGGGTGTTTTCAAGTACAGATCACAGCACTTGACCCTAAGGATCATGGTAATCAGTTATCACTATTTAGTAAGAAAGACATTAAGCGTGAACAAATCAATCAAGCAATGGATCGGATTAACGAACGTTATGGTGAATTCACACTTGCACCTGCCATATTATTAAATCGTTCTGACATGCCTAATGTAATCGCGCCAGCATGGAAACCTGATGGCCATCGTAAAACAATATGAGTAGTGGTGTTCTATATACATGTGAAGGAAATGATAAACGCATTTATTTTCATAATCCTGTTGCAACACTACCCATCATCACAAAGAGTGAAAACATAGTCATGATGCCGTGGGGTAGGCGTAATAAACAAAAAGGAATGTTACCGTTAGGTGGTTGGGCAAGACTCGAAGGAATTTACAAAGGGCAATGGGATCGATGGCAACCAAAGCCAGTAAAGATTCCTGTGAAATCGTTCATGGAGAAATCACATGATGGGGCTAATCATTGGTTTGATCTTGTTAAGGGACAGTGTTTACAAGGACTTGTAGCGCGTAATCAGCATGAACAGCGTGTCTACATTGTCACGATAGAGCCAGAACAGGAGAACGCGTGGTATTATCGCTGGCCTAGAATAATAAATACTAATTACAAGGAATGTGTGGACGCTTTTCACTTGACCGATTCCCTAAATCAATCGTACAAGCATTGATTAATGCTGATATTGATTTCATGCCTCGATCTGAAATATATCCAACTAATAAAGTTGATGTTGTATTCTGTGGTGATCATGGAAATGAAATAGCACCAATGCAGTGGGGATGGGAAAGATCATTTTCTAAACGTCCTTTGATCAATGCTCGTGGACAGGAGGCATGGGAGAAACGAACATGGGCAAAAGCATTACATGAAAGACGTTGCATAATTCCAGCAAGTGGATTCTTTGAATGGGATGAAAACCAGCCTCAAGGAAAGCGTGATAAATATCGTATCAATCCAGTCCATGAAGATGGCTTTGCATTTGGTGGTTTATATGAAATAAATCAGGATGGTGAAATGTTTATGAGTATCTTAACTACAGCACCAAATAAAAAGATGTCAAAGATTCATCACAGAATGCCTGTGATTTTAGAGAAAGAAGAGTTTAATAATTGGTTTGAAACTGAAGATAGAGAAGAGATTAATTTTATGATGCAGCCAGCGAATGAAGATTGGATAGAATTGGTTAAGGAAAGTTAAATAATTATTTTCGGACTAAAGAAGGCATTAAAAGGCTGCAATTTCTTCATATTTAAATATAAATTAATCATGAAGCTTCTAAGGATAATACTTTCGATATAAGATATTACTTGTTAACTTACGTTCAAGCTAGGAACTATTAATCATGAGCGAAAATAACGGTTTTAGATTATTTCTCATAATTATCGGCCCACTTATAGCATCACCACTTACATTCTTACTAATTACAAAGCAAAGTTATTCTACGCTAACACTTTTCTTTGGTATTGCAGGTTATGTTTTAATAATCGTAGCTGTACTTTGGGGAAAGTTACAAAAACTTATACCGGAGTCACTTGTATCTGATGCAAATAGAATTACATCAAACTTTTACACTTGGTTAGTATTAATTTTCATACTTCTAATTGGAGGAATGACTCAAATCAATTATCTAATTAAACAACGTGATGTGACTATTTCGAAATTAGATACAGTGCTCAAAGAACAGAAAAATGCATTAGATCTAATTAAATCAAACAACACTAGCGATGAATTAATATCTAAGCTATCTAGATTTTATTATATTAATCTCAAGTTCAAATGGGATCTAAATAATGCTGTAAAAGTAAGTTCAATTAGAATAGAAGAGTTAGATATTGATTTTCAATGTTATCCTGACAGGCCTCTATGTGGTGAGCATTTAATTTTAGGAGAGCCTTCTAGAAATATTACAATTAAGCCCGCAGGGATAGTTGACAAAATAGAAGTGATTAGATTTTTTCCAGCATCTTCAAAAGATATTGCGGGTAGAGTTATAACTTACAAATATAATTCTCATGGTGGATATAGATGTACTAGCGTAGATAAAGATAACAAGGACGAATGTAAGTGGTTTAGTCCAGTTTTTGGGAGTGACCCACACATGCCACCACGCGCATATTAAATGTTCGCTAACGACGCGATAATTTTTTCAAATTAATGCCAAATTAAATACACTAATTATGTCCACTATTGTAGAAAACGGATATTAACCAATATTCTAAGAGAAGTTACTGATCAAACCTGTCAGAGTTAATTCTTTAAGTACTACTAGTTTATTAACCTCCTAGTAGTGCATCACCCACACGCACACAACCCTTTAATACCTTTACTTCTCCAATGGTGAGGTAGGAGGGTTTGTGTACGTGTTCTTTTAATCATCATTGGAGAAATAATATAAGTGTCAAAAGCACAGAAACGTAACACAGAAAGATTCTGGCAACACGTCCACACCAAAAACAAAGAACTGATTTGTAAAGCTCCTGAGTGCAAAAACAAAAGGAAACCGCAAAGTATCTCTAGTTATTGCAGTAAACACAAAGCACGTCTGCGCAAGTGGCATACACTTGACTACTTTAGATATCCAGCAGGAGCAATGCGAAAATATATTCAGTCTATGGATTCATTCCTTTTGTATCACGAGAATCAAAAACCGATACAAGAAGCAACACAATTTATGGCTGAGTTATTAACTGGTAACTTTAGTCACTTTGAAAAGAATAGATTCGATAAACATTTAACTAAGTACTTAGCTGAATGTCATAGAGGCTACAAGTTAGGTAGTCCTACTGATTGTTTAAGTAGAGTGTTAGCTATTTATCTACTAACAGTAGAACATCCTGACTACTTTCCTGATACAAGCGAAGGCATTAAACCGTTTCTAGCGGCAGCCTTTTTTAAAAATCCTCAATACTACCCAGGTACGAGGATCACAGAACCACTATTTACTAAGATTGAAGCCTTTCTAGAGTTCTTGGCAAGTAGTGTCAACTTCATAATTAAGATTCGAGAAAAGAATCCTGAATATCTAACTCACAAGATATACCTTAAACCGGCATATCTTAATCAACCAACAATAAAATTAAGGAGTAATTAACTCATGGAAACAATGCGAGTAACAATGAATTCCGACACTGGTGAGATCAGTGAAGGTGGTATAGAACATAAGACATCAAACATAAGAGAAGGTAGTAATGTAACCTCTACAGTACACGAGCGAAACTCAGTCTCTATTGACGGTGACAATGTCGTGTCCCACGGGACAGCTAAAGGAAACTCTTCAAACGTCTATACAGACTCTAAAGGCGAAGCTATTCCCCAAGCTGACATTGATACAGCCGGACTTGATGAAGTTATGCAATCCATCAAGACACCTTCAGGACGCAGTGTCTTACCTAAAGACGCCACACCTCAAGATTTAATTACAATTGAAGGACAAGAGACAACTATAGCTGCAGCAGTGGCACTTGGTTACTTAAGACAAAATCCTGTATCTGGGGAATACTTTGTAGATAACAAACAGATCGACAGTGACGTTAAAGGTAACCAGCTAGAAACAACACCCGAACCTGTAGCATTTAAAAATGATGCTGATGAGCAAGTCTTTAATAAACTTGTTGTTGATTTAGATCCTAATGGTGCATCTATCGAAACCGGTGGATTTAAGAATTCAGAGTCATTAATTCAAGTAACCATCGCTAATGGTGAGCTTGATAAAGCTACATTAGATGGACTTGCAGGGGAGCTAGGGCTGAACCGAGGGGAACTGCAGGAGGATGCTGAGAGAATCATAGCTGCATTTGAGGCTCAAGTAGCTGACCTAACGGGTAAAGAAGATTACCAGGCATTTAAAGAATGGGCCTCAACTCATGACGGTCGAGCAGATGCAATGACTAAACTCGCTTTGCAAAGAGATACCAGCGCAATGCAAGCTCTAGTAAAAGAGTTTAAAGCTTCGCAACCTGTCAATATTCAAGCACTGCAAGCTAAAGGTCACCGTGTGTTTCAAGACAAGGGTTACACATTTGTAGAGATTAACGGGAATAATTTTGAGATTAATGCAGCACGTAAGGCTGGAATAATCTAAACATTGTCCATGATCCGCTAGCGCGGATGCTCCAAAGCAACGGGCTGGCTAGATAGTAGGTCTAGCTAGTCTAGTTGTTTTCTATTAACCACATTTACACTAAAGGAGGGTAGGACCATTTGTGAGCCTACAACCATCGCATTAGCTTCTTTTGGTTTAAGTATTGCGGGTTCAGTTTTTGGGCACAACCAGCAAGCCAGTTTAGCCGAGAGACAAGCTAGTCTAATTAACCAGGGAATTAATATTCAAGATGAAGCCTTACTTAATCAACTAAGTGAGATTCAAGACTCTGCTGAGACAGACATTTCTGATCGTTCACGACAAGCCTTAAAAGAAAGAGCGCAGGTTAGAGTAGCTCAAGGTGAATCGGGTCTATCTTTTAACCGTGGTGAATTAGAACGCCAAGTTGATTTTGAAGCAGGTACTGACATTACTAGAATTTCTAAGAATGCTCAGAACCGTAAGAAGCAAGCACGACTAAATAATAAAGCTTCGAGACATCGAGCTAAAGTTAACCACGGTCAAACTAGGAAGCCAAACGTAGTTGGTACTGGTTTACAGATTGCAACTAGTGGTCTTAGTACCGCACAAACTTTAAATAATTAATGCGAGTTAATTGTTTAAAACAATTTTCACATTAAAGATTTAGTCACACTTCTGATTGAATTTTCTTGTGGCATTCGTCACATTTTGCCACACCAATTACAGGTTACGTTATTAACTCCACAACACAAGGAGCTGTGACATGACTTATCAAGAACTAGATACTTTATACAACCAGCTATCAGATCTCATACAGGATGCAGAATTTATTCGGCATGGTATAGAGAAGAAGTTAGCACGCATGGAGCAATTTGATGAGCACGCTAAATGTCAAGGAGGCAGCAAAGCTTCTCAAAGTTAGTGAAATGACCATTAGAGAGTGGTCTAAATCAAGCTTGATTCCCGCTGCAAAGTTAGGAGGTCAATGGATATTCATTGAAGAAGATCTATTAACCCATATTCGAACTAACTATAATGGAACCTGTAAGGATAGCTATCAGGTTCCTATTCAAAAGGAGCATTTATGCTTAAGAAAAGAGCAAACGGAATCTGGTATACAAACTTCACTGTATCAGGACAAAGAATACGCCAAAGCACTGGGACTAGAGACAGAGCATTAGCTACAAATTTTGCTAATAAGCTCTATCAACAGAAATACGAGCAGTCTCGCCTTGGGGTCAAAGAGCGTAAGACTTGGCGGGATGCAGTGAAAAGATTCTCACTAGAGAAACAAGACAAAGTAAGCTTTAAGGACATACAACGTCATTTAAGATATTTAGATAAATTCGTAGGGCATCTTTACTTAGATGAGATCACATCCTCAATAGCTGAGGATATTATCGAAGAGAAATTAAGTAAGGGCGCTGCTAACGGGACTATCAATAGATATCTCACGACATTTAAGTCTGTCCTCATAAGAGCTTGTAAGAACTACGAGTGGATAGACCGAGTACCTTCCATAAGGAAGCTTAAGGAGCCCAAAGGGCGCACTCGGTGGCTCACGAAGGAAGAATTAAACAGCCTAATGTTAGCCCTTCCACAACACGCTGCTAATGTTGTTCGCTTTGCCGCAATGACTGGCTGCAGGAGTTCAAATGTCTTTAACTTGAAATGGACCGAAGTGGATCTTGATAGGCGGCTAGCCTGGATTCATTCAGATGAGCATAAAAACGGGAAGGCGAGAAGCGTCCCATTAAACTCAGATGTAATGAATTTGCTAGAGCACCTCAAGAGTAAAGCTACTGGACCTTATGTATTCACTTACATGGGCCGTAACATTAAGTCCATCAGAACTGCACTTAGGAACGCATGTGAGAAGCTAGGTTATGAAGGGGTTACCTTTCATATCCTTCGACATAGCTATGCATCCTACATGGTACAAGCAGGGGTGTCCTTAAGGGAGCTACAAGAGCTCGGAGGGTGGTCTAGTCTTTCCCAAGTGGAAAGATATAGTCATCTAAGTCCTCAAGGATTATCCGCGGCACAAGAGAAAATCTCTTTGAAAAATACCGCGGGATAACCGTTGGGTTCCTTAAGGGGCACAAAATTGACACAATTTACATGAAAAAATTGGCACAGAGGCCTGATAAGCCTAAAGAATTTGTGGAGAGTGCAACGGTTAGTGAGATGAGTACATTCTTCTTGAAAACCGTTGACTCGAAAGGGTCCGGGGGTTCGAATCCCTCCCTCTCCGCCAGTAGATGTAATAAGTACTTGATAATTAATAATAAATAATTACATAATTGTTACTATACACATCTCTATATATACATTTAAAAATTTTAAACTTCAAAAGCTTAATTTAGTAGCGCTAAATCATTGTGGTAGATAAACACAGGTATTTAAATAATGCCGCCACTAGTAATAGAAGAGAGCGTTAACATAGTGGAATTATGCTACCAGCAGCGGCTTTACTTAAAAAAATTTGCGTCTATAACTCGACGAGAGTTTTTGGGCAAATGAATTTAGGCTACTGATCGATTTTAAAGAAGCTTCTATATAGTTTAGGATAACCTATATAATTCAACATCAGATGAATTAACATCCAATATCATTACAGCTATCTTTCAACCATTTACCAGTTAATTTTTTAAGTTTTTTTTAACTGTTCCCAAACAATATAAATAGCGACTAACAATATCAGCAAATAAATAAAGTTGTACATTTCTACCCCCTAAAACTATTACTCCTAATTGATTGCTATAGGGATGCTATTTTAAATAAAGATTTATCTGAGTTTTTCAAGCTTTAGGTAGGCATAGAGTCAATGATTTAAGCGAGCTAAACTTTTTCTAGAAAAACAGTCTGCTGATAGCAAAAAGATGACGTTATAAGTAGAGCACGCAGAATAATTCCAATATTTGCAAAAATTAGAACGCTAGGCGTGACATATTAGTTGGTCATTTCAACCAAACCAAATAAATATTCTTCTAATTAATTCAAATATGATAGCAACCAAAACTACAAACACAGCTACTTCAATCCAAAATTCTGTGACGAGTTTTTTTAGCTCTTTTATAAAATCTCTAAATCTCATACCCGTTCTAAGAAGTGGTAGTTAAGTTATAGCTAATCCATACATTATCTATCGATATTGTATATTATGTCTACTTTGAGTTGGAAGCTGTAATTCAATACATTAAAGTTAGTCTAAACGGCAACCAGCAATCCACTGGTTTAAACCAAAGCATTTTACAAAGATTATTTGAGAATAAGTATTTCTGACTGATCTCTTTCATGTATTCGTTAGACTCTAATCTTAATTTTGTTTTTCTGCTTTTACACGTGATGTAACAGTGTTTTGTGTATAAGATCCACAATGAGACTATTGAATTAGTTCATTTAAACTGGTCTTGATTCTGTTAGTTGATGTTTTATGTGTTCACAATCTTGTCAAAAAGGATAAACAATCTTTATGGAAATCTCTGTCTTGGGTCGGGAACAGTCATGTTCTAGTTATAAATATAATTTGTAACAATTTAGCACGCATCTAAATAAAATTAATAATTTGATGAGCTAGTAAAAATAAAGAAAAATTCCGCATAACTTACTCAAAAGCGCAATCAAATTTCCATTCTTACGGTCTATATGTAACACGTTATAGGAGTTAAATCATGCGCACATTTTCGACAATAATAGTAGTAGTAAGCATAATGATGGCACCATTAGGAGTTTTGGCAGAAAATTGCAAACCTACTCCACATCGTACTACAGGTACCCATTATAAACCTGTAACAAAAGAAAAAGTTAATGTAAGCAAAGGTGTAATCGTTCGGGGTCAAATTTTTGCAGCACCTGAGTGCACTCCAGTTTCAGGTGCAAAAATTGCACATTGGCAAGGTGGTGAAAATGGGCGCTATGTTGATTCACTGCGAGCGTATATGTTTACGGATGAGCAAGGTCGTTTTGAATTTGAAACTGAGTGGCCGAACATGCCAAGTCCACATATACATTTTATTGTGACAAAAGAAGGCTACGAGGTTTTAGAAACACAATGGATTGGTTCTGAGCGCCAAAATGAAATCAATTTCGATATGATATTATCGAGAAGTAAATAAAAGAGCTACACAAACATAATCTTTGCTGTAATGTTAATTGAGAAAGAATCAGATCATCTTTGCGTTAAGTGTTAATTTTCTTAAGCTTTTTCTAAATAATACCAACAAATTTCCTAATCTCATTTTTTATAGGTGTAGACACACTCTTTAGTGGGCCAACGGCCCACAAGGAAATGGGCCACTGATTTTATTGTCTACCTTTTGCCAAAAGCAGTTATTCATTCGAAATTAATTCGGGTGGTGTTTTACTCCATGGGTAACCATTTTTTGAAAGCTCATAACCTAAATAAAAAAGTGAATTAGTATATTCGGTATCAAAATTATCTTTAGGCTTTTGATTAAACTCTTTTGGAATAATCGCTAAATTGTAATCAAACCCATCGCGTTTTGCGGTTTCATAGACTCTATATAAATCACCAATGGCTTTATTTTCGATTGTCATCATAAAGGATCGAAGTGCAATTGAGTACGCAGTGGTTCCAATGGGGTCGTATATTGCTTGGCTTCGTCCATTGCGGATAATGTAGAGCTTTGCTTTGAACTTGTTGCTTATTACCTCAGCCACATTACTTTTGGTAAATTGTGGTGGATATAGAAAAACCTGTCTTGTTACCCCTCCATCTACATGAAGTTCCGTATAGTTTTCATCATTAACTGTCACATCCATTAGCACTGGTGGGAATAAACCAGGGATACTAGATGATGCAAGTAATATTTTATGAAATATTTCGAGCTTATTTGGTTGTTGAATAACAGCCAATTCACCAATATCCCATATAACAGGTCGTCCGGCATCAAGATTAGTTGTACCTATCCATAAGCGGCGACCTTTACGATGTTCGATAGCAATTTGATTTAAAACTTCTGAAGTTACAAACTTATGAATTAAATCTCTTAAAGGACGTGTGCTAAGTAATGAGGGTCCTCCAAACAAACCGCTAAAAATTTGCGATTCGTAGATATGCTCTGCATCTAATTTTGCAAAAACATCGAACAAGACATCGTCGTATTTAGGACCCAGAAATACGAATGGTGAGACTAATGCACCTGCGCTTACTCCAGTCACAACATCAAAATGTGGACGATTTCCATTTCTAGTCCAACCTGCCATCACACCTGCTGCGAAGGAACCGTCTTCACCACCACCAGACAAAGCAAGTACATTTAACTCAGGCGATAACACATCTTTATTTCTATTTTTTATACGTTCCTCAAGCCACTGAATAATATCTTGATTACTTCTGTATTCTTTGGGTTCTTCATCACCCCAAAAGCGTATTTTTTTAGATCCGAGGATGGCTGTTTGTGATAGGTATTTTTCTGGAACAGGTGTATGAGTTAAAGAAGTAGCGCATCCAGCCACGAAAAAAATGATAACTAGGATGCATAAATTCTTAGTTAGCATTTTTAGAATTACCTGTGATTTAAAGACAGTTTCGGTCTAAGATTAATTAAAAACATTTTCTAGTGTTCTATTATCTCGTATATTCATTTTGGGTCGTTAGTACTCGCTTTGATAACTCTATCGTCGAAGCAAGGTATTACTCAATTCATATTTAGACTATTTCGGTATTCTTTACAATTTTCATTTGCAAAAAATATATATCAGCTACGTAATCACGTAATAATTCACTTAAGGCATGATTTCAAATCATAAAACGAGAAATTATTTACTGAGAATGCAATCAAACCTTCATAAACTCTGTCTTATTGAATTGAACCATTAAAAAAACAGGATAGCTAGATGGATATAAAATATATTGACCTTATTAAATTAAAATTATTTTTATCAATATTAGTTTTTATTTCATTATTTAGTTATGCATATGCGGAATTTTCATCAGATAGCAGCATGGTATTCATTAAAGGTGGTGAATTTAAAATGGGCTGTTCTGTTGGCGACATTGATTGCCTAGACGACGAAGGGCCAAAAGGTGGGGTTAGTGTCATGGTCCCAGATTTTTATATGGATAAAAATGAAGTGACCGTTTCTGAATATGAAGCATGTATGCAGGAAGGAAAATGCAAACGACCGAAAGACCATGCGCGTAATAAATATTGTAATTTGGGTGAATCATCACGAAAAAACCATCCAATTAACTGTGTAGATTGGGATGAAGCATTGGGGTTCTGTGAGTGGAAAGGTAAACGGCTTCCTTATGAGGCAGAATGGGAAAAAGCTGCCAGGGGAGGTGTGGTAAAACGTTTCCCATGGGGAGAAGAAGTAGATTGTAAACATGCCATATTGGATGATGGAGTAACTTTCGGTTCAGTTCCAAATGAGCCAGATGGGTGTGGCGAAGATCGTACTTGGGAAATAGGTAGCCGTCCCTCTAATAGTTTTCAGTTATTTGATATGCATGGTAATGCAGGCGAGTGGACCATGAATTGGTATACGCCGAAAGCAATAATGGATGTTTATGCTAAAGGTGATTTAAAAGGGCCAACAAAGGGAAAGCAAAGGGTTGTACGAGGGGGGTCTTGGGATGAAAACAAGAAAAACCTAAGAAGCTCATATAGAAACGTAAAATCACCCTTTAGCGGTAAAAGCATTTATGGCTCTATTGGTTTTCGCTGTGCGGCATCAAAATAAAAGTTAATGACATTAGAGAACATATAAGCGTAATAAGACCAGTTAAGACTAGTATGTTTTAATAAGAATTATTAGCATGTCATTTTTCTTAGTAGGAATACATGTGCGCAACAAAAAGCTACTCATCGTTTTTGCAGCAATATCGTTATTTACCGCTTTGGTTGTAGGTGTATTTTTTTTAGTTAGATCCGGTACCATAAACCCTGAAGTAGGCTTATTGATGTTGATTTGTTTATTAGGGTTATATGTAGGGTTTGGGATCTTAATCGCTGTGTATCGCCTGGTTCAGAAATTAGAGTAATTTAGGAAAAAGACGATACTTGATCCTTTACAGAATTGTTTAATGATATTATTTGCTTAGTCAAGCAGACATCTTGTCATCTTTTGAGAATCTAGAAAAAAGTAATTCAAAAACATCATCACCAATATGGCTTTCACCTACCTGAATATTAGAAATACGTCGATCTGGGAATTTGCGACGGTCATTTCTCACACACACTCCATGACGAGTAATTACTGGGAATTGTCCTGTTTGAAGTGAGTTTCTGCGTTCGTTATTGTTGCGACGTTCTAGTGGATTATCCATACTCTGTCCTTCTCCATTGTTATTATTATAGTAATTGGAATTCAAATAATTGTAGGAAGTATCTAGTAAGAGGCAAAAAATGTCATGTGAAATAGATCACAAATTTATTGGAAAATGATGAAAATTAGAGAGTTACTCAATAATGCTAAATCGACGAGGAGGTTTCATAGTATAAGTATATCATTGCCTCAACAATATCTAGTGTAGTTGATTTTATCTACTGTTGAAGAACTTGCTTATGTTTCAATACTTAGTATTTTTGTCGAATTTAGTCGAATATAAATACTATTGAATAGTAAATAATTATGTATTCTATTTGATAAAAAGTTTATTAATTTTTTATCAAACTATTATATTAGGCCTTACTAAGCCCAGCAGAGTTTACTACATTAATAATTTCTATATATTTGTGTGTTCTTGCTTAAAAAATAGTTAATCTAACTCATAATTTTTATTCAAAACAAAAGCTAACTTATGCAAGATTTATTAATCACAAATTCTAAAACAGTTAATGAAAATACCATTTCTGAATGTGATATCGCGATCAAAAATAAAAGAATCGTAGAAATAGGTAAAGACCTACAACATATACAAGCAAAAAAAGTCTTAGATGCAAATGGGAAATATCTTATCCCTGGGATGATTGATGACCAAGTACATTTTCGTGAGCCCGGTCTTACCCATAAAGCGGATATTGCTACAGAGTCACATGCTGCGATAGCCGGCGGTATTACTAGTTTTATGGATATGCCGAATGTGAAACCTCCCACTTTAAGTATTGAGCTTTTACAACAGAAATATCAGGCAGCCAATCAACGTGCACAAGCTAATTATGCTTTTTATTTAGGGGCTAGTAACGATAATTTAGAAGTTATTAAACGTGTTCCTAAAGACTTAGCATGTGGCGTTAAGGTATTTATGGGCGCCTCTACTGGAAATATGCTTGTTGATCAGCCTGAAGTGTTGGAGGGCATATTCGAGCATGCACCAGTTCCAATCATTACACATTGCGAAGAAACGCCAATTATTGAAAAGAATCTGAAAAAATATCAGCAGGTGTATGGGGATGATATTCCAATTGAATATCATCCTATCATTCGATCAGAAGAAGCTTGTTATGAATCTTCTTTAAAAGCAGTCAATTTGGCTAAAAAACATGGAACACAACTACATGTTTTGCATTTATCTACGGCAAAAGAATTGCAATTATTTGATTCTGGTAGCGTGCATGGTAAATCAATTACAGCTGAGGTTTGTGTTCATCATCTATTTTTTAATGCTAGTGATTATGCTGAAAAAGGTGCGTTGATAAAATGTAATCCTGCAATTAAGACTGCACACGATCAACAAGGCTTGCTACAAGGTGTTGTTAATGACCAAATTGATATAATTGCTACTGATCATGCGCCTCACTTGTTGGAAGAAAAAGATGGGAATTACTTAACATCTCCTGCAGGTTTACCATTGGTCCAACATGCGCTTATGAGTGTATTAGAGCATTATCACAATGGTATTTTTAGTATTGAAAAAATTGTTGAGAAGACAAGTCATAATGTTGCGCAAAGATTCTCTGTAGTAGACAGAGGGTATATTCGTGAAGGCTATTTTGCAGATTTAGTGATACTGGATTTTGATAACACATACACACCCACGTCAGAAAATGTGCTATATAAATGTGGTTGGTCGCCCTTCGAGGGCTATACTTTTAGAACAACTATTGATACTACAATTCTTAATGGAGAGATAGTTTTTCATGAAGATAGTTTTCAAAATGTTCCTTTTTGTGGTGAACGTTTGCAATTTAACCGTTAGCTAAAAACTAATATGTCACGCCTTATTAAATTACACATTATTTTTTTAATTGTCGCATTAGTGATTGCATTTGTTTTAGTTCCAGCAGATATGTTGTATTTTCGTAAAGTCTCTGCAGAAGAAGTAAATCAATACTTAAATGGTGCTGTTGCGTTTGAAGACTTCAAAGCATGGAAAATTTTATTTACATGGTTCCTCGGTTTGTCATGTGGTAGATTAATGTTACGTGCATTAATGAGATAGTTTTTCGACTCTATTTAATAAGCATTGAAAATTTTTCGAACTAAAAACGATAGTCGTAAAGACATAAATGTTCTATTCGTGTGTATGGGTAATATTTGTCGATCACCTACAGCTCATGGTGTATTCCAAAGCTTTGTCACCAGCCAATCATTACAAGAGTCAATTGGTATAGATTCGGCTGGCACTTATGCATATCATGCAGGCGAAAAGCCGGATCCCAGGGCAAGAGCTGCAGCGAGTAAACGCGGCTATGATTTGAATAATATAAGAGCGCGTAAAGTTACTCCTTCAGATTTCTTAGATTTTGACTATATCTTAGCAATGGACAATGAGAACAAACGAGATCTGTTGGATATATGTGAACATAAACATAAACATAAAATTAAGCTCTTGTTAGATTTTTCTAAAAAACCAAAAGTCAGAGAAGTGCCTGATCCTTATTACGGCGGGACGAATGGATTTGAGACGGTATTAGATTTAATTGAAGGAGCGAGTCAAGAATTATTAGAATATATAAAGATTAAGCATTCGTTAGAAAGTCAGCAATAGTTAAAACTCAACTCGCTTTTTTATAGTATCTATAAGCTCATATCAGGTTTTGCAGATACATTTTCTGTTTGCTGGTTGACGTTCTGTGACTGTGAGAGCTCACTAGTTTCTGAACATTGTTGGGAATTTTTTCCATTTTGTTTATTGTTAGAATTACGGGTATTAGACCGTTTACGTGGGTTGTCATTTCTACGTCTGTTATTATTACGATTGTTATCGCGTGATCCACTGCGTCGCCTTTGTCCACCAGAACGATTACGTTGTCGTGGGTTGTCTCTATAGTTCCTAGAACGGTTTCTAGGTCTATTAGAGTTTGTTGATTTTTTTGTAGCTTCTTGTTCTTCCTTGCCAATGAGCCATGCAAACAATCGACCTATTATGCTAGGTTTAGCTTTCTTGCTTGATTTTTGTGGGCTAGGGGCGGGCTTAGTCGTTTGGATAGACGATACTGCTGGTTGTTCAACCACAGGTGGAGAGTGATGCTCAGCTAAACTTACATTTGCTTCTTCTTCAGGAATAAGGTCGTAGCTGGATTTATCATCCAATTCTTTATCATCATCACGTATTCGTTCAACAGCAAAGTGGGGTGTTTCAAGGTTTGGGTCAGGTACTACGATCAATTGTACTTTGTGTCGCTCTTCAATTTCACTAATTGCACTACGCTTTTCGTTAAGTAAAAAGCTAGTTACATCGACAGGTAGTTTTGCAATTACTTTACCTGTTTTTTCTTTCATAGCTTCTTCTTCTATAAGCCTGAGTACACCAAGAGCCAGCGATTCGATACCACGAATCGTTCCATGGCCTGTGCAACGAGGGCATACAATTTGGCTTGATTCTTCAAGTGATGGTCGCAAACGTTGCCGAGACATTTCTAATAAGCCAAAGCGTGAGATACGACTAATTTGTACTCGAGCGCGATCTATCCGCAATGCTTCACGTAGTCGATTTTCGACTTCGCGTTGATTCTTATTCGACATCATATCGATGAAGTCAATAACGATAAGCCCTCCAAGGTCACGTAGACGTAATTGTCTAGCAATTTCATCAGCAGCTTCGAGATTGGTATTTAGTGCAGTTTCTTCGATGTCACCACCTTTTGTAGCTTTTGCAGAGTTAATGTCAATCGCAATCATGGCTTCTGTATGATCAATTACAACAGAACCTCCGGACGGCAATGTAACTTCACGATCAAATGCCGATTCAATTTGAGTCTCGATTTGATAACGATTGAACAATGGAACAGTGTCTTCATATAGTTTCAGCTTTTTAAGATTGTGGGGCATAACTTGCTCGACAAACTTTTTGGCATCATTGAAGACTTTGGCATCGTCTATGATAATTTCGCCAATGTCGTCTCTTAGGTGATCACGCAAAGCGCGGATGATGACGTTACTTTCTTGATATATTAAAAATGGTTCATCCTGAGAATCTGCTGCCTTTAAAATGGCTTGATTGATTTGCAAAAGATAATCTAAGTCCCATTGCAGCTCTTCGACAGAACGCCCAACGCCTGCGGTTCGAACAATAGTCCCCATACCTTTTGGAATATTAAGTTCTTCGAGAGTATTGCGTAACTCTTCACGCTCTTCCCCCTCAATGCGTCGAGATACACCGCCAGCACGAGGGTTATTGGGCATTAAAACTAAATAAC
The DNA here is from genome assembly GCA_965223115.1 of Gammaproteobacteria bacterium. Lineage (GTDB taxonomy): Bacteria > Pseudomonadota > Gammaproteobacteria > UBA4575 > UBA4575 > CBDCUI01. The sequence continues at coordinate 1,126,374 of OZ244982.1, read as the reverse complement.
GACCTGCTAGGCTAATATAGGTAGTTAGTGCTGCACCTTTATTCCCACGTTCTTCACGTTCGACCTGTACAACAATTTGTTGTCCTTCGGACAATTGATCTTTTATAGATGGGCGTCCACCAATATTATTTGAAGCATTGCCCAGATAGCTACGGGCAATTTCTTTAAAGGGCAGAAAGCCATGTCGTTGTGAGCCATAGTTTACAAAGGCAGCTTCCAGGCTAGGCTCGATGCGGGTAATTACACCCTTATATATATTGTCTTTCTTTTGGTTTCGAGAGGGTAATTCGATATCCAAGTCGTATAGTCGTTGACCATCGACCATTCCTACACGTAGCTCTTCTTGCTGTGTAGCATTGATTAAAATTCTTTTCATAGTTAACTCTGTATATCCATGTCCTTCGTAATTTTGCGATTAGATGCCTAGATAATATTTCCCCATTCCAGATTACTTGCTCTGGTTTGAACGGCTCTAAAGTGGGTAGACGAAGGAAGTATTGAATTATGATGCTTAAAAAACTAAACATTCTGTATTTTGTAATATAAAGCTATGCTTTTAATATTTATTCCCTGCATTTGTTTTAAACAAAGGCATGGAAATTGGAAAATCTATGCTCGCCAAAGTGGGGTAGTTGATTCCAATTTGGCTTGTTACGCTAGAATATTACGTAACCATCTAAATATTCACAAGATCACTATACCAATCTCTGATATGCCCAGCAAATTGAATAGCCATTTAACAATAAATTGTGGTTGGATGGTCATCTGATGGATATGAAAGGGCATACATTGGTTATCGATTCCGGTAGAGACGGTCAACGGATTGACAACTTCTTAATCACCAAATTGAAAGGTGTGCCTAAGAGCCTAATATATAGATTAATCCGTACTGGAAAAATTAGAGTTAATGGTAAACGTGTAAAACAGACTTATCGACTTGTGACAGACGATTCTGTATCCGTTCCTGAGTTGAGATTATCCCAACAGCAGAATAATAAACCTGTAATTGATAAAAGAATTCAAGATCTGTTGGCTTCTTCGATTATTTATGAAGACGAACAGATTTTAGTAATAAACAAGCCTGCTGGCATGGCAGTGCACCCAGGTACAGGAGTTTCGTATGGTGTGATCGAGATTTTGCGCGAATTGAGGCCGGCAGCACCTTATTTGGAGTTAGTGCATCGTTTGGATCGAGAAACAAGTGGCTGCCTACTTATTGCGAAATCTAAAAGTATGTTGAATGAACTTCATGACTTATTGAAGACTCAAAACATACATAAAGAGTATTTAGCTGTGCTAAAAGGCAGATGGTTAGGCGGTGATAGGGTTGTGGAAACACCATTAAGAGATAAAGCAAGAGGCGCGATTAAAAGTGATTTTAATGGTAAATTAAGAGATGCAATTACAACGTTTTCACCTGTTAAAATTTATGACGGTTTTTCAGTAGTGCACGTTAAAATTGGTACAGGGCGTACACACCAAATACGTATCCATGCTGCTCAGTTGGAACACCCAGTCGTGGGTGATCAGAAATATGGTGATTTTTCTTTTAATCGTGCGTGTAGAAAGCTAGGCATTAAACGCATGCTATTACATGCTTCTAAAATAGCATTTCAACTTCCAGACAGTGGGCTAAAGTATAATTTTGTCGCGCCAGTGGACGAGAACTTTGAAGGCATACTGAATATTATCTCAACACCAATGGATTTGGAGTAATGAGTAGAACCAGTATAATTGTTAATTCATACGTATAGGTAAAATATAATCTATGGAACCAAAAATTAATTTAGATAAGTTGTCAGCTGAAGATCGTTCGGCAACAAATTGGGAAAGAGAAGTAATTGTCAAATTGGCAACGGCTGGTTTGCAAGAGCAAAGACGTGCACGTAGATGGGGGATATTTTTTAAAATACTTGGCTTTGCCTATGTGGCTATATTTCTTATTAGCTTGCTGGGCTGGAATTTTTCTAGTTTGACATCAGCATCAGGTCAACATACTGCATTAGTAGAATTAGTCGGTGTAATAGCAGATGGTGAAAACGCAAGTGCAGATAATGTTGTTTCCGGTTTACGTGCTGCATTTGAGAATGATAAATCTGCAGCTATTATTTTAAGAATTAATAGCCCTGGTGGCAGTCCTGTACAAGCCAGTTATATTAATAAAGAAATTAAACGTTTAAGGGAAGAATACCCAGAGAAACCATTGTATGCAGTGGTAACAGATATATGTGCATCAGGCGGAGTCTTTGCAGCCGTAGCTGCAGATAAAATTTACGCTGATAAGGCGAGCATTGTAGGTTCAATTGGCGTGCGCATGGATAACTTTGGTTTTGTTGAAGCAATGGAAAAGCTGGGGATTGAACGTAGGTTAATAACGGCGGGTGAACACAAAGCACTATTGGATCCGTTTTTGCCAGAAGACAGTTTTGAGAAGAGACACGTTCAATCTCTTTTGGATGATATACATCAACAGTTTATTGATGTCGTAAAAGAAGGTAGAGGAGACAAGCTTACTAAGGATGCTAATTTATTCAGTGGCTTGTTTTGGACTGGAGAACAAGCACTTGAACTAGGTTTGGTTGATGGCTTTGGTAGCGCAAGTTATGTAGCACGAGAAGTTGTGGGTGTTGAAGATCTGCGTGATTACACTTATAAAGAAGATATTTTTCAGCAGTTTGCGGGAAGATTGGGTGCGGCAATCATTAGACCTATACGTGAAATGATCATTTATCCAGGACTCAACTAAGTATTTAGTTAAATATTAGTAAGGGGGTCAATGCCTTCATTTTTTAGCATGGTCACTAGTTCGATGAGTGGTAGGCCGATCAAGGTATTGGGATCCTTGCCTTGCAAGGCCTCGAATAAGGCAATGCCAAGACCTTCAGCTTTAAAACTGCCAGCGCAGTCATAGGGTTGGTCTTTTTGTAAATAAGAATGTATTTGTTGTTTTGTGAGAGTTCGAAATTTGACTTCATATGTGTCAAATGTCAGTTGATACGTATTTTTTTTAGCGTTATATAAACATAAGCCAGTGTAAAATTTCACATTTTTGTTACTGGCAGCAGAAAGCTGGGTAAATGCCGCTGCGGGGTCATTAGGTTTTGTAATAATCTTTCCGTCTAATTCTGCACATTGATCTGAACCAATGACCAGGCAATCAGATTGTTTTTGGGCTACATATTCGGCTTTTTCTAAAGCTAAGCGTCGTACATAATCCTGTGGTGGTTCTTTATCCCTGCTGGATTCATCAATTTGAGGTGAAATACACACAACATTGGGGATCAATGGGTTTAGTAACTTTTTTCGGTAAGGTGAACTTGAGGCTAAAATAATTTTCATATTAAACCTGAAATTTTCTAACTAATAGAATTCATCATATATCTATGTCCACTACTAAAGGCAAGGCATTACCAGTCAGATTTGATCCACGCGTGATGGCGGATCAAAACCAGGAATTAATAGGTGATTTGCCCATCAAAGACATGCAACGTTTAGAAAACTTATTGGTCAAAGCAGAGCCTATGGTTATGTTGAATTTGCAGTTTTCGTATGGGCAATACGGGCTTCCAGTTATCGTTGGGCAAATTAGACTTATTCTAAGTTTACGTTGTGAACGTTGCCTAGATGAGTTTCAAACCACCATAGACGAGGCTATTCATACCATGATTAAGCCTAAGGCTGTGAGCATACCTGAGAATTCAGAAAATCTAGACTTTTATGAATATGATGGGAAAAACCTAGAGTTAACAGAGTTTATTGAGGATGAGTTGATTTTGGCTCTACCTCTGGTACCTAGACATAAGGATATTTCACTATGTAACCAAGATATGATAGCTTGGCTCGCCTCAAATGAGGTGCCCGCGGATAAGGCGGAAAATCCTTTTGCTATACTAAAACGCTAGTTTGTTTGGAGAACCCACATGGCGGTACAAAAGAACAGGAAGACACGTTCCAAAAGAGACATGCGCAGGGCGCATGATTCGTTATCTGCAGCTGCAGTATCAGTTGACAGCACTACAGGTGAAACTCACTTGCGTCACCATGTCACCCCAGATGGTTATTATCGTGGTAGACAAGTAATTGTAAAACCAGACGAATATGAAGAAGACGAGGAATAGTCATTCCTTTGAACTTACTATTTTAGATAAATACTCAAAACTTACTTCATCATTTAGATATTACAATCTATTTACGGTATATGGTCCCGTAAACGAAGTTTTTTATTAAGTGGCTAATTATAGAATTTCTCTTGATGCGATGGGAGGGGACTTTGGCGCAGCTGTTGTAGCCAAGGCAGCTGTTGGTTATTTAGAAAATAATCGTGATACATCACTTATATTAGTTGGCGATCAGCAAGAGATTACCGCTGAGCTAAATAAATTGAATGTAAAGCCTTATGAAAATTTGAAAATTCATCATGCCAGTCAACGTGTTGAAATGGATGAATCTCCATCTCAAGCATTACGCATAAAAAAAGACTCATCTATGCGCGTTGCCATTAATCTTGTAAAAGAAGGGGTTGCAGATGCTTGTGTAAGTGCAGGCAATACAGGAGCATTGATGGCGACTGCACGGTATGTATTAAAAACCTTACCAGGTATTGATCGACCTGCTATCACAAGTACGATTCCGTCTATTCATGGCCAAACCTATATGCTGGATTTGGGTGCTAATGTTGGCTGTACGAGTAAGCATTTATTGCAGTTTGCTGTGATGGGGGCAGTGCTATCTGCAGCAGTTGATGAAATAGATAAGCCTAAAGTCGGTCTTCTAAATATAGGTGAGGAAGAGATCAAAGGGAACGAGCAAGTTAAAGAAGCAAATGAGGTATTACGCCAAAGTGGTTTAAACTACGTTGGTTATGTTGAAGGTGATGGAATTTATTGTAGTGATGTAGATGTGGTAGTTTGTGATGGCTTTGTAGGTAATGTAGCTTTAAAAACAAGTGAAGGAGTTGCAAAAATCATATCGTACTATGCAAAGCAAGAATTTAGCCGTAATCTGTTCACGAAATTTTGTGGGCTTTTAGCGCTACCGGTATTGAAATCTTTCAGTAAGCGTATAGATCCTCGTAGATATAATGGAGCAAGTTTATTAGGCTTACGTGGTGTTGTAATAAAAAGCCATGGTGGTGCAGATGCCTATTCTTTTCAGCATGCAATAAATATCGCTCGTATAGAAGCTAGTAAACAAGTGCCAAAATTGATTGGCGAACAAATTGAAGAGTACTTAAAACACGAAAGCGCAGCATGATGTATTCAAAAATAATCGGTACAGGGAGTTATCTACCGCATAAAGCCCTAACTAATAAAGAGCTAGAAGATATTGTAGATACTTCTGATAAATGGATTCAAGAACGTACTGGTATAAAGCGACGGCACATTGCAGCAGATGGTGAAACTACATGTGATTTGGCAGTTAGTGCTTCACGCCGCGCATTGGAGATGGCGGGCAAAACAAACGCAGATATCGACCTCATCATTTTAGCTACAACAACTGCCGATAAAATTTTCCCTAGTACTGCATGCTTACTACAAAAACGATTAGACATACACGGTTGTGCCGCGTTTGATGTGCAAGCTGTATGTACAGGGTTTGTGTATGCTTTATCGATTGCAGACAAGTTTATACGTACTGGCTCAGCAAAGTGTGCCTTAGTTGTTGGTTCGGAGACATTATCTCGAATCTTAGATTGGACTGATCGAAGTACTTGTGTGTTATTTGGTGACGGTGCCGGTGCAGTAGTACTTGAAGCTTCGGATGAACCTGGCATTCGATCTACTCATTTACATGCAGATGGAAGTTATGAGCATCTCTTACATGTACCACATGGAATTTCTATGGGTTATGAACAACTAAAGGCAGGTGAAGCCTATGTCTACATGGAAGGCAATGCAGTATTTAAAATGGCAGTTAATACTCTGGGCCGCATTGTTGATGAAACCCTGGCAGCAAATAATATCAGCAAAAGTGATATTGATTGGTTAGTACCCCATCAAGCAAATAACCGGATTATTGAAGCTACAGCGCGAAAATTAAAAATGCCGATGGAACATGTAGTAGTTACTGTAGCTGAGCATGGCAACACTTCGGCTGCATCCATACCATTGGCACTGGATGTCGCAGTTCGTGATGGTCGTATAAAGAAAGGTGAAACACTAATGCTTGAAGCTTTCGGTGGAGGCTTTACTTGGGGTTCTGCATTAGTTGATTATTAGAATTTATCTATTAGCCTATATTTAGGTGACTGTTTCTCACCATCCAATTTTCAAAGAGAACTGTACGAAATGTTCTCGTCTTGCAAAATTTTTGCAAACTAATAAGCAAAAATTTCCTACTTACCACTGTAAACCTGTTGCAGCTTTTGGTGATCCTAATGCCAAACTCATAATTGTTGGTCTAGCACCTGGTTTACATGGCGCCAATGCAACGGGTAGGCCGTTTACAGGCGATTATGCTGGGATTCTATTATATGCAACATTACATAAATTCAACTTTGCATCGTACCCAAAATCTGAAAGCCGTAATGACTCACTGAGACTCAAAAATTGCAGAATTACCAATGCTGTTAAATGCGTGCCACCGGCGAATAAGCCCACAACAGAAGAAATTAAAACATGTAATACATATTTGCAAAATGAACTTCAGTCTTTACAGGCTGGTTGTGTCATTTTAGCACTGGGTAAAATTGCTCACGATGCAGTGTTACGCGCTTTCAATCTAAAGTTGAGTTCTTATGCTTTCGGTCATGCTAATTTACATAAATTACAAAATGGACTGCATTTGTTAGATTCTTATCACTGTAGTCGCTATAACACACAAACTAAACGACTTACTGAAAAACAATTTGAAAGCATATTTACAACTGCAAAATCTATCTTAAGTAATAGTTGATTTATTATGAGTAATAAAGCTATTAACTCTGAATTTGATCACAAACATTTTTTGCAAACGCTCACACATGAACCAGGCGTTTATCGTATGCTCAACGCTGATGGAAAATTGCTTTATGTAGGTAAAGCAAGGAGTTTAAAAAAGAGAGTTGCAACATATTTCTCGAAAAACCAGCAAAGCCCTCGCATCGCAAAAATGGTCTCACAAACCGTCGACGTGGAGATTACGATTACCAACTCAGAGACAGAGGCTTTGCTTTTAGAAAATAATTTAATCAAAGAACACCGTCCGCGTTACAACATCTTATTAAGGGATGATAAAAGTTATCCCTATATTTTTATATCCTCAAATCATAAGTATCCACAAATTACATTTCATCGTGGTAGTCGACGTAAAACAGGTAGATATTTTGGACCATATACAAGTGTGGGAGCAGCAAGAAACGCGCTAAGTCTGTTACAAAAAGTGTTTAAAGTACGCCAGTGTGATGATTATTTTTTCAATCACCGTAGTCGGCCTTGCTTGCAACACCAAATAGATCGATGTAGTGCACCTTGTGTAGGTTTAATTGATGAAGATAGCTATCGTAATGATATGGAGTCGGCAATTGAATTCTTAGAAGGGAATAGTCACCAGCTTATAAATCGCTATGTAAAAAATATGGATACTGCTTCTTCTGAAATGAATTATGAACAAGCTGCTACATATCGAGATAAGATAGAAATGCTGCGTAAAGTTTCTGAACAACAATATGTCAGCTCGGAAGATGGAGACATAGACATCATTGCGGTAAAAAGTGAAGGGGAGATAGCTTGTGTACAAGTTTTTAATATTCGTGCAGGCGTTAATTTGGGAAACAAAAGTTATTTCCCAAATCTGCCAGAAGTAACGACGAATGAAAAAATACTAGCGGCATTTTTAGGCCAATATTACCTAACACACACCATACCTGAAGAAATAATTACAAATTGTAAGCCAAATGACTTTGTTTTGATCCAAGAGATGTTAAGTCAACGTGCAAATAAAAGTGTATGCATAAAATATTCAACACGCAGCAAACGTGCACGGTGGTTAGAAATTGCTAAAAAGAATGTGGCTGCGGCACTACACAGCAAATTGATTTCCAAGGCGAGCTTAGAGCAAAGGTTTGAGGCTTTGCAAGAAGAACTTGAATTCGACTTCTTACCTTCACGGCTTGAATGTTTTGATGTCAGTCATACCAGTGGCGAGGCAACAGTTGCATCATGTGTGGTATTTGAGCAACAAGGACCGCTTAAAAGTGATTATCGGCGTTTTAATATCAAAAATGTGAAAGCTGGCGATGATTACGCTGCCATGCAACAGGCTTTAATGCGGCGTTATACCAGGATCAAAAAAGGCGAAGGTATTCTACCCGATATCTTATTCATCGATGGCGGCAAAGGCCAAGTGAATAAAGCTCAAGAAGTGATTGATGAATTACAAGTCGAAGGTGTGAAAGTTATAGGTGTCGCCAAAGGGCCCGATCGGCGAGCCGGTTATGAGACATTAGTTTTTGCAAAATCTAACAAAATGGTCAAGTTGCTTGGAAATTCTCTTGCTTTACATTTAATTCAGCAAATTCGTGATGAAGCACATCGCTTTGCGATTACTAGTCACAGAAAACGGCGCACAAAAAATCGGTTTACTTCTCCTCTTGAACAAATTGAAGGACTGGGCCCAAAACGAAGGCAAAATTTATTGAAATATTTTGGTGGAATGAGAGGCATCACTCATGCTGGTGAAGAGGAGCTTGCAAAAGTACCTGGCATTAGCAAGAATCTAGCTAAAGCAATTTATCAAGAACTACGCTCAATTAATAATTAAAGTATTTTGACATATAGCATCCCTAATTTATTGACTTTCTTGAGGATATTGATTATCCCTCTGCTGGTATTAGTATATTATTTCCCAACTAATAAAGTTGGCATGCCTATAGCTGCATTACTTTTTGGATTAGCAGCCATTACCGATTGGTTAGATGGATATTTGGCACGCAGACTAAATCAGAGCTCAAAATTAGGGGCATTTTTAGACCCCATAGCTGACAAGTTGATTGTAGTGACTGTGTTGATCATGATTGTGGACGAATATGGAAAGCTGTCTACATTAATACCAGCACTTATTATAATAGGTAGAGAAATAGCGGTTTCTGGTCTACGCGAGTGGATGTCGGAGCAAGGGCAGAGGAGCTCAGTTTCAGTTTCAATGTTGGGTAAAATAAAAACGACTGCTCAAATGATCGCGCTTTTTCTTTTGCTTTACTACTACCCAATATTTGGAATCCCAGTGTTTCAGATAGGAGTATGGCTGTTATATTTTGCTGCTGTACTTACTCTTTGGTCGATGTTGGTTTATATTAGCCGGGCAATCAAGGCATATAGCTAATCATGCTATATAAGTATTTTGATTGACTCACTACGAGAGTGATCAATAGAATATGTGGATTATCTTATGCGGGAATAGCTCAGTTGGTAGAGCGCAACCTTGCCAAGGTTGAGGTCGCGAGTTCGAATCTCGTTTCCCGCTCCATAAAACTTGCCATTAGCGCTCCTCAGAACACTTAGAATCAACCGTTTATGCACAAAACCTAACGTGGTTTTATCGTTAAGCTTTTTTGCCTGACAGAAGTCGATATGCTACCGCTCCTACCTCGTTTGGTAAAATAAAAGCTTGACTACCATTTACTTAGTTTTTCGTTCAATTATTTTTTATCACATCCATCAAATATATTAACTAATGTTAGCTTTGGCTCGTTAGCGGTCTTTAAATAGCTTATTTTTGATATTAGTCATCTTATATTTAGTAACGAATGCCTGCTTATGGTCTGACATGCCCCTTTTAACGGTACCAGGTTCTGGTAGAGAGTAGGTTTAAGTTAAACATAGTAGATTGAATGAATTTGCTTGTCGAATCGTTTGGTAATACGGTTGTGTTTGAATGGTTTGCGGTGCAGGCGGTCTGTAATTCAATGAGCTATGTGGTCTTACAGTATTGTAATGAGTGCGCCATTGTTCAATCAGGATCTGGGCTTTCTTTAAGGTATAAAAGATTTCACCATTGGGCAGTTCGTCTCGAAGCTTGCCATTAAAACTTTCATTGTACCCATTCTCCTAGGGACTGCCTGGCTCGATAAATAAGGTTTGAACATGGGATTTGGTGAGCCATTCGCGTACTGCAGTGGCCGTAAATTCACTTCCATTATCGGAACGAATATATTTGGGTGTGCCGCGTTGCAGGAATAGCTTACTAAGCAATCCAACACATTCGTTGAGTTGAGTTTTCTCATTGTATAAATCGCCAAATATTCATAGGTGTATTCATCAATGACGGTGAGCATGCGATGCGCTTTGCTGTTATGGGCTCGATCCATAACAGAATCATAGGACCACACATGATTGCGATATCTTGCACGTTTACGCAAACAGGAAACATCGTTGAGCCAAAGGCGTGCGCGCTTGGGTTGTTTCTGTGGGTCTTTCAAGCCCTCACGCCGCCAAATGCGTTTCCACCCGTTTATGATTGACTGACCAACCCTTGTTGGTTAAGTAAAGCGGTAATGTGCCGGTAGCCATAACGACCGTATTCAGAGACCAGGCCAATGATCGCTTTGGTTAAGGTTGCTTCATCTTCACGCACAATGAGCTGTCAGCGTTGTGTAGCACGCGGTTGGCGAATCAATTTACACACCCTTTGTTCGGAGACCCCGAACATGAATTGAAGGTGATGCACACCTTATTAATACACCTTTATCAAAAATTCACACCATAACAATCTTTACAAAAATCTAATTTGACTCCGCTGACAATTACAATACTTAGGGCTGTTTTATCATATACTAGACAATCACTTGAACTTTGGCGGATTGTTACTCCAGATCTGGTTCACCGGAATAACGCAGGATCGTAGCACGACTGATGTCTCGTAATTCGACGGCTGCAGCCCATTCTATACCTTGAGGCATGATAGGCTCTATCACTACCACACTTACTATGCCACGACGCGGGAACCAGGAATCTGTTCTGAGGATAGAGCGTGTACCATGTATTGAAATTGGTACGACAGGTACATTTGTTGTTGCAGCTGTTGTAAATGCGCCCATTCGAAAGGGCAGCAATCCTGGACTGCGTGTAAAAGTGCCTTCTGGGAAAAAAAATAGTGAATGACCAGACAATATGGACTGCACCGCACGTTGTGCCCCTGCTACTCCCATTTTCTGGTCAAAGCGCTCGACAAACACTGTTCCAATGCGTCGTAAAAACACACGTGAAATAAACCGATGTCCTAATTCTTCTTTGGCAACGAAGGCACATTCACATTTAATTGGTAAAGCTGCAAGCAGAACTGCGCTATCAAGATAACTAGCATGGTTAGCAACAAATACACATATTTGGTCTTTTGGTAAATTATTTATACCTTCTACTTTTATAGGTATTCGGCAGAGATAAAAAAGTAGTTTTGCGCATCTACGCATTACTGCCCAACGCCAGCTTAAACGCGGTAGTGTTGCGACTAACAACCATGCAACTGGTGTCAGTAACCAAAATATTAATTGCGCATATATTGCGTAAGCTAGATTAGATATTCTTTTGCGAGCGTCACGTATACGAGGTAATAGAGAGGCGAGCATAAGACGCATATACTGCCTCCAAATTGCTTTATGTTCTCTGCTAATTTCTCCTTTACCATATATTTCACGCATCGATGCGCGCCGAATTTTTCCACTTGATGTTTTTAAAATTGTATGTGGTGGTCCTAGTATTATTTCATCAGGAGGCATCGTTAATAATTCGGTTACTACAGTATTAATTTTTTGTTTAAGTGTCTCTTTCACAGCTGTATCTGATTCACGTGTTTCAGCTATGACAATTATACGTTCTGTTCCTGACGTAGGATCTGTGCTGCCGATGATAGCTACACAACCTTTGCGAATGCCAGAAATGTCTGCGATGGCTTCTTCTGTTTGGTATGGATAAATATTATGTCCAGCGCGAATGATTATGTCTTTAGTGCGGCCGGTTAGATAAATGTCGCCACCTGCAATATATGCAAGGTCTCCAGAATTTAACCAATCACCATCAAACAGGTTTTGGGTAGATTCTGAATTACGAAAGTAACCAGTGGTTGCTGAAGGCCCTTTAAATTGTAGTTGCCCAACTTCACGTTCGGGTAACTCACGACCGGAAGAGTCGACGATGCGAATTTCATAACTAGATAATGGTTGACCACAAGCCACAAACTCTAAGCAGTTTGTTTTAATATCATCTGCTGGGGTTGCTTTACCTAAAGCTGTAAAAGTCTCTACTTGTACACTATCGATAATAGGTCCTCTATCAAGTGGTGGAAATGCTAAGCCTACACCGACTTCAGCGAGACCATAGACAGGACTCATTGCTTCAGGTCGAAATCCGTATGCACTAAATCGCTTGCTGAATTGCCGGATAGTTTGTGGGCTGACAGGTTCTGCACCATTAAAAGCAAATCGCCAAGAGCTTAAATCTAAACCCTTAATATCTTTGTCTTGCAATTTATGTAAACACAAACCATAAGCAAAGTTGGGTGCTGCGGATAAGGTGCCGCGATATTTATGTATCATCCACAACCAACGACTTGGGTCGGTTAAAAACGATAATGGTGACATGAGTACTAAAGGACATGCATGGTACAAACTCCCAAACCAAGCCCCAATTAATCCCATGTCATGATATAGAGGTAGCCAACTTATGAAGGTATCGGTAGATTTTGCCTGAACAGCTTCACCCATGATTCTAATGTTCGCCAATAGTTGGGCATGAGTTAAGATAACGCCTTTAGGATTTCCTGTACTGCCTGAAGTGTATTGTAAAAAAGCAATATCTTGAGCACGAACAATAGGGGGGCTAAGTTGGTCTTGAGATGTAGTTAACTCTTGAGGAGTTATAATACTATGTAAACTTCTTACTTGTCCCTTAAGCAAACGTGCAGCTGCTTTAGCTTCAGGCACGGTAATCAGCATAACCGCCTGTGAATTAGTAAGAATACCAGCTTGACGGCGCATATGATCTTCGAATTGAGAAGGTCGAAAAGGAGGGTATATTGGAACTGGTATTCCTCCAGCAAGTAGAATACCAAAAAAACTAAATAAGTAATCACCACTGGTAGGCAGCATTATTGCCACCGTTTGGCCAGGACTTAGGGATCGTTGTTGTAAGCTAGCGGCTATAGCTTGCGCAGTGCTAAGCAGTTTTTCGTAGCTAATTTCTTCCGGCTCTTGTGCTTCACCATATAGATAAACATGAATACGGTTCGGATGTTTTTCCTGGTGCCATTCAAGCATCTCAATTAACGTATTTACATCATGTGGTATGTTTTCTACTTCAACCAGCTCGTGTTTTTGAACCTCCTGCCACGTAGTTTTTTGTTCTTGTGTTTGAGCACTTAGAATTGCTTGTAATAAATCACGTGGTGTTTCCGCTCTACTAAGGATTTGATCTGGAAGACTAATATCGTAAGCTCGTCTAATCCTTAGTAGTAATTCCACTCTCGATAGGCTGTCAAAACCGAGATCTTTATCTAGTAGGCTATCCAGTTTTACTTGTGTAATGTTTTTTCGTTTTGGGTGCAGTTCAAGCACTAGTTGTCTGATTAAGCTAAGAAAACTATCGGCTTGATTATTAGACGCTGATTTGTCTGTGTTATGCTTATTATCGATGACAGTACTCATTTGTTATTTATTCAATATAAAAAAATAAACATATAAAATGTAATTTAATAGATATATGATGATTATGAATTTTCAAAGTTTATTTCTCTCATTTTTAGTAAGGCATCGATTGCACGCATCATCTTCCATCGGTTTAGTTTCTCAGGATGAACATTTACATGTGCCAGACCACCTATAAGAAATATTTCAGATTGCTCTTCTGTTACGGCATTAGCTAATGCAATGCTTTCTGTATAGGGGATAATGTCGTCATCAGTACCATGTAAAAGTATTAGTCTAGCTTTAAGTTGGCTAAAATCTTTATCCGAAAGATCTAATGCATTCAGATCAGCATGTATGGAAGAGGGTAATTTTGCTATTAGACTTGAAACGTTCTCTGGGTTTTTGTTTTGCAGCAAAGTTAGAATTGAATTTGCTTCAGCGGTTAGATTTAGTGTCAGATCATCGATCGCAATATTCGGATTTTTCATTTTTCGTTGTGCTATTTCAAGAAAAATCTCTTTATCATTTGGGTCTGATAAACGTTCCACATTGCTTAACACAAATACCCATTTACCGTACTCGTTTGGTTCTAGGTACTGCCATTTTTTTTTATTACGATAATATCCTGTAGTAAAAAAAGTAACGACTTGTTCAACATCGTAATAGCCTCCTACACTTAACACGAAATTTATTCTTTTATGTATACCTGGTTCAAGTGCAGCCAACAATGCAGGTCCAACGGCGTAACTAAAAGCACCGATACCAGTTTGTGCTTCAACTGGGAATTCGGGCCGAGATATAAGATAAGTAAAAGCGTCTGTAATGGTTCGGCTATCTTCTGCCCGAATTTTAAGTTCACGCAGGTTAGGAATATCAGGTACTAAAACCATAAAACGATAGCGTGCGAGTGTTGTGGCAAATGCCACTAATCGTGAATCATCTTTACCTTGCTCCGCCACCCCAGGAATTAGCACGATGCCAGCTAATGTTGATTCTTTAGATATATATAAGTCTGCTTGGTAGTGATGTTCCGAAATTTCATAGTCAATCGATAATGACATCGGTGTAGGTGTGCGAGCTTTTAGGCGGCTTTCCTTATCGCCAGCAGCTATGTCTTCAAGAAATAATGCAGCATCACTTTGCCAAGGTAATACACAAGCAGTGCATACCAGAAGAACTATACATACTAATGGAAAAATTAAGATGAAGAGTTTTTTAACAGTCATTATGTTATTGAAACAATTTCCGTGAACGAGTCACGTGTTAGTTTTAATACATAGTTAATTGCCTATTTATAAATAGTTTGTATTGATTTAGCTCAATAAAGCTCGGCTAAATATTAAACTTTAAGTGCAATTCTGTTGCCAAGTTTTGAGAAACCTGTTGCAAATAAAATATGCTTATAGACGCTCATACTCTGATTCTTATTAGGTATTTTTTTCAAAATTATGCAGCTGAAAAATATATATAATTTTTAATAACTTCGCTAAATTATTTGAAAAATTAATCTAAGAATAGATCTAACTCAGTGATTCTATTTATCGATCTTGTGGCTTGTTTCACCTTAATTAATTTAAATCATATAAGCTGAAAGTTTGATTAGAAATAACCAATTGATCTATATCAATTGTATATTTTTGGCATCTGTTAGATTGCCTTAAATACAATTAAAGAAGTGAGTTGGGTCAAATGAATATTGAAGAGAAAAGATCGCTACTTTTACGAAGACGTGGAACTTTAGATGGCGAAATTATGGATATAAGAGACGAAGTTATAGTTTTATTAGCATTGATTAAAAAGGCCGAAGAAGAGATTGAAATGATAGAGGCTAAATTAAGTGAGCTTGAAGACATAAAAAATGTTAAACTTGCACAAGTAGGCTAAAATAAAATATTTATAGATAAAAATCAAAAGAAGTTCTTGTAGTATAAAAATTAGTTACGAGCGTTAGTTATTTTGGTTGTTCATTATTTGTTTCCACTTATGCTAAAAACTTTTGTTTTCTTTACATTAGAACATTTATATCTAACTAATAGTATTTGATTCAACTGACTTATTTAATATCTTTTCAATAGGGGACAGTATATCCACAGGTAGTGGGAATACAATTGTAGAGCTTTTCTCACCTGCTATTTCAGTTAGAGTTTGCAAGTATCTTAACTGTATTGCCTGAGGTTGTTGAGCCAAGATTTGTGAAGCTTCCAATAGTTTATGTGATGCTTGTTGTTCACCTTCTGCATGAATGACTTTTGCGCGCCTTTCACGTTCAGCTTCGGCTTGTTTAGCTATTGCACGAATCATGCTTTCATCTATGTCTACGTGTTTGATTTCCACATTAGAAACTTTAATACCCCATGCATCTGTGTGTTGATCCAAGATTTGTTGAATATGCTGATTTAGTTTATCGCGTTCAGATAGCATCTCATCTAGGTCGTGTTGACCTAACACAGATCTTAAAGTGGTTTGAGCGAGCTGACTTGTGGCCTCTAGGAAATGCTCTACTTGTATAATCGCTTTTTGTGAATCGATTACACGAAAGTAAACTACAGCATTCACTTTTACTGAGACATTGTCATGCGAAATTACATCTTGGGTGGGGACATCCATTACGATAGTACGTAAATCAACACGCACCATTTGCTGAATGATAGGGATGATAATAATTAGACCAGGACCTTTTACTTTCCAGAATCTGCCTAATAAAAATACTACTGCACGTTCATACTCTCGTAATATTTTAAACCACGACAGCACAAATAAGAATATAAGTGCTATAAATATAGACCAGTAAATCATGATATATTCTCCGCTGAAGAATTTTCTGGTTCAACGATTAATGTAAGACCGTCTACTTTGGTTACACGAACTTTTTGTCCAGGAAGGATAGGAACATTAGATTTGGCTTGCCAGTTTTCACTATGTACTCTCACTCGTCCATAGTTGTCTATTGCTTCAATTACTTCGCCATTACTCCCAATTAATTCTTCACTTCCGCTTTTAATTGGTTTTTTGCGTGCTTTTACTACCATATTAAGCATGGCGAAAAAAAATAGCGCATTGACTAATGCAAAAGCGAAAATAAAAGGTATAGAAATACCATAATCTCCATAGCTAGTGTCAATTAATATTATTGAGCCAATTGCAAATGCAATTGCCCCACCAATACCTAGTGCACCAAAACTTGGAGCAAAAGCTTCTCCGATCATAAATAAAACACCAAGTAAAATTAGTGCTAATCCCGCATAGTTGATAGGTAAAACCTGAGCTGCATAAAGAGCTAGGAGGATACATATACCACCTAATACACCTGGCAAGACAAAACCTGGGTTAAGCATCTCATAAATTAAACCAAACATTCCTAATGTCATTAATACAGGTAAAATATTTGGGTCTGTAATGACGGAAAGTAATTTGTTGCGCCAATCTGGCTCTAACTCATTTAGGGCTGCTGTCTTTGTTGTTAATATGTGCTCGAAGCCCTTTACATTTATATTGCGCTCATTAACTTGTTCTAATAAATCAGTAATATCATCTGCGATTAAATCTATAACGTTTAAATCAATTGCTTCTTCCGCTGATAGGCTGCTTGCCTCGCGCACTGCTTCTTCTGCCCACTCTACATTTCGTCCACGAAGTTGAGCAAGACCGCGTATATAAGCAGCTGCATCGTTAACCATTTTTTGTTGCATGCCAGTCGTCGAGGATGTATCAGTTTCAGAACTTTCATTGCCTTTGACATTATCTTCGTCTGTCTTTCTGTCTGGTGACTGTGGGGGATTGGGGAGTTCTGGCATACCACCAATTTCTATTGGGGTAGCAGCTCCTAAAGTTGTTGCCGGTGCCATGGCTGCGATATGAGATGCATATAGGATATATGTGCCAGCACTTGCAGCGCGTGCACCACTTGGTGAAACATATGTGGCTACTGGTACAGGTGATGAAATGATTCCTTGAATGATATCGCGCATCGCGACGTCTAAACCACCTGGTGTATCAATATTAAGAACTACTAGTACTGCGCTGTTATTTTTTGCCTCCTCTAATCCGTAGAGAATATAATCACTTGTAGCTGGACCGATAGGCCCACTAATAGTAAGTACGATTATTTGCTTATTGCTATTTTTATTTGTTCCGAATAATTCTGAAATTCCAAATAACAGTGAACACATTAGTGCAATGAGTAATATAAGGTTATGGAACTGCTTGGAAGTATATAATTTGCTCATATTCACTACTTAAAACTGAATGCCTGACTATTATTACTTCTTTTAACTAAATCAGGTTTCTTTAAGTCAGATTACTAGTATTTAATCCTGTATTTTTCAGCTATTAGTATTAAGTTGGTGTATTAACATTAATAATATTCACTCTCTAAGAAAGGTATAATTTGCTCATGTATAATTAGATTATTGCTTTAGTTACATTGGTTATGTATTTTATTGTCAATGTAGATTTAGCATAGACATAATCTCATTTTCTGCCTCTAACCAATCTTCCTCTTCAAAACCAGGTACAAAACCTCGCTGTTCCGCTTTATAGTAAGCCGCTTCTGCAATCATTTCTTGATAATCTTGATCAGATTTAAACGGACTATCTTTTTTTGATTTAACAGTTAGAATTTGCTTCTTCTTTTGTGATGTTTTTTTCTCTTTTACTATGCTTGGCATAGAATCCTCCAGTTTTACTTGTTTCTATGTTTTTAGACAATGTATCAATTCATTTGCCCATGTATTGATATGTGTCAATACACTATTAATTCGAATTTGATAATTATTGATACGATATGTAGATCAGATATTTAAGTAATAAAAACTATTTCAATAAGGTGCTCGCTATAGATCTAGCACCATTTAAACCTACAGCTGTATTTAAGATTACATGTACTGGTATGTTTCTTAAAATTACTTTCATTTTTGGGTTGTCATTGAATGAATCTATGAAAGTACCATCTTTTAACTTGTTAATAATTTTGGGTGCTATGCCGCCTGCAATATATACACCACCAGTTGCAAGTATAGTTAATGCAAAATTACTGGCTTGTGCTCCATAAATTTGAGTAAAATAATGTAATGTTAATTCAGCAAGGGGGTCTTTGCCTGATAGGCCGTAAGTACTTATTTCGGCGGCTGAATCATTTGATTTTAATCTACTATGTAATTCAGGTGTTTCTTCGGCCAAGCCTTTCGCTTTGATAAAATCGTATATCCTTATTAAGCCATTACCAGAAAGGATTTCTTCGCAAACAATTCTCTTTTTGTGTTGCATTAAAAATTGTAACAGTTCAATATCCAAATCATTGCGGGGTGCAAAGTCAGTATTACCACCTTCAGAAGGCAAGATTTTTATATCAGTTTGATTTGAAACTATTATTCCTATGCCTAAACCTGTCCCTGCACCGACGAGTAATTTTGGACCTCCGACGTCTGGTTTACCTGGTTGTAAAGTTTTAAAGTCTTTTTCATCTAGACTAGCAAGACTATGCCCAACTGCTTGAAAATCGTTAATTAACTTTACAGTTCTAATATTGAAGCGTCTTAGAATTTCACGTTCCTTAATTATCCAAGGTAAATTTGTTACATGGACTTTGTTACTCTGAACTGGGCCTGCAATCGCAAAACAAGCGGCATTTATTGGTGATTTTAGCTTAGAACATTTTTGTAAAAAGTCTTCAAGCATAAAATAAAAATCAGAATAATCTTTGCTTGAATAAATGTATTTGTAAATTGTTTGAATATCGGAATTTGAATGCTCGCTAAGTAATAGTGAGGTATTTGTTCCGCCTATATCTCCTGCAAGAGTAAGCATTGAATGATCTTATGGCTAATATGTTCTTAAGGTTAAGAATATATAGACAGGAGCAGGTTTTATTTGACCTATCTCAACATGGTAGATGGTAAACGAGGTTAGCCTTTACTCAAATTTCCAAGGTTTTGGAGGTGGCTTATCATTGTATGGTATGAAATGTTCTATTTGAGTTCCAAATATTTTTACGAGACTTATATCTAAACATATTTTGAACTGAATCATTAAAAGTATATTTCTAGTTTGAATAATTATCTGTAAACGATGCTGCAAAAGCAGGCTGGAAAATCACTGTAGTGGGAAAATCGTATCGAGAGCTAAAACAAAGTGTATTAGTCTATCGAATATAAATGCAGTCTGTTTTAGGGGGTATTGGAATGCTCTACGTGTTAAAAACTTCATGCAAATAATGATATGCCAATTGTGTAAATAAATATTTCTAAATAAATGTGAACCCATTAGATAGATTTATATATTCACCACGAGTGGCATATTTTAGTATGGAGGTAGCGCTACGTCCTGAAATTCATACTTATAGTGGTGGTTTAGGAGTTCTTGCTGGAGATACTGCACGTTCTGCAGCTGATTTGGAAATACCTCTGGTAATTGTTACCTTAATTTCACGCTCTGGATATCTATTACAAAAAATTGATGAATATGGAAATCAGATTGAGAAACCAGACCCATGGAGTCCTGATGATTGGGCACAACCACTGAGAGCAAAAGTTGCCATAACGATTGAACAGCGTGAAGTTTGGATACGACCTTGGTTGTATATATTGTCTGGTATTTCAGGTTATGAAATTCCTATTTTACTTCTAGATACAGATGTTATTGAAAATGATCCACAAGATCGAAAAATAACAAATGTTTTGTATGGTGGTGATAATAGTTATCGATTGCAACAAGAAGCAGTGTTAGGCATTGGCGGGATACGTTTATTGGGTGCATTAGGATTTGATGCACATACTTTCCATATGAATGAAGGGCATTCTGCTTTATTAGCATTAGAAATATTACGTCGACATCGACAACCAAAGGAAATGGTGGGTCCAGGTGAATGTAAATTTGATATTGGGCGAGTCAAAAAACAATGTGTGTTTACTACCCATACACCCGTAGAATCAGGTCATGATAGATTTTCCTACGAAATGGTACAAAAAGTGCTTGGAGATTATATAGAGATTGATGAGCTTAAAATATTAGCAGGTATGGATGAATTAAACATGACTCAACTAGCATTAAGTCTTAGTGGTCGCATCAATGGCGTAAGCCCAAAGCATGCGCAAGTGGCTCGCCAACAATTTCCACAATACCAAGTTAATGCAATCACTAATGGAGTTCATCCGAGGACTTGGACATCAACTCATTTTGCAAAGCTTTATGATCGTTATCTTCCAGAATGGTTACACCAGCCATCAGTGCTAATTCGAGCAGACCAAATTCCTGAGCAAGAAATCTGGAATGCACATCAAGAAGCTAAACAAGAGCTGATTACATTCATTGTGGAAGAAACAAATGTTGGGCTCGATTTAGATGTTTGTATCTTAGGTTTTGCCAGGCGAATGACGAGTTATAAACGACCTGATTTATTATTTGCAGACATCGAGTGTATAAAAAGTATTAGTAAGCGTTTTCCATTGCAAATTATTTTTGCAGGAAAAGCACATCCTTCTGATGTGCAAGGCAAGCAGATAATTCAGCAATTGCATAAAAATATTAATTTTCTATCAGAATCTGTTCGTATTGTTTACATTGAAAATTATGATATGCGAATCGCACAATATTTAACCTCAGGTGTTGATGTTTGGCTCAATACTCCAATGCCTCCAATGGAAGCGTCGGGCACAAGCGGCATTAAAGCCGCCTTTAATGGGGTGCCTCACTTCAGTGTATTAGACGGTTGGTGGCTAGAAGGGCATATTGAAGGCGTTACAGGTTGGGCTATAGATACAACTGACACAAATCTACGTGATGCATTGGGCTTGTACAATAAGTTAGAACAAATTGTTCTTCCAATTTATTACGAAGACCGTTCTAGCTGGGTTCAAATTATGAAAAATGTGATGGGTAAAAATACACGTTTCAACAGCCACGCCATGATGAGGCGTTATGCAGCGGAAGCATATCTACGTTAGTAATATAAATAAATTAGGCTTACTATATCTTTCAAAAGCACGTTGACGCCAACTAGTTATATGACAAATAAACTTTTCAAAATAGAATTTCAACCTAAAATTCCAGTTGAATTAGAGAAACTCGAACAGCTTGCCAATGATTTGTATTACAGTTGGAACGCAGAGACACGTATATTATTTAGAAGACTAGACGGAAGTTTGTGGGATAAATGTAACCATAATCCTAAGTTATTTCTACGACGTGTCGCACAACAAAAGTTGGATGAAGCGGCTAATGATAACAATTACATGGAAGATTACTCCCGTGTGTTATCAAGTTATAACGCCTATAAAAACTTGGATATGTATTCAGGTTTTGCTAGTAAACTGGATGCAGAAAAAGATTTGATTGCTTATTTATGTTTGGAATTTGGGTTTCATGAAAGTTTTCCAATATATTCGGGTGGCTTAGGAATTTTAGCAGGGGATTTATGTAAAGCAGCTAGCGATATGGCAATACCATTTATAGGTGTTGGACTACTATATCGCCAAGGTTACTTTAATCAAGAGATTAATAATTATGGGGGTCAAATAGCCCACTATCATCCAACAGAATTTGAGTATTTACCTATAAAGCCTTCTCATAACCCTAATGGTGATGAACTATATGTAAAAATTGAACTACCAAATAGAAAAATTACATTAAAGGTCTGGGAGGCAGTTGCCGGTAATATAAAATTATATTTTTTAGATAGTGATATTCCAGAAAACGATGCACCTGAACGCGAAATCACGCACCAACTTTACACAGGTGGAAACGAAATTCGTATTCTTCAAGAAATAGTACTCGGTATTGGTGGTGTTAGAGCATTGCACGCATTGAATTTAATCCCCACAATTTGGCATATTAATGAAGGACATGCTGCATTTTCAGTATTGGAACGCTGTCGTGAAAATATTGCATCAGGTTTGGATTTTGATAGTGCGCTGGAACTTAATGCGAGTAATGTCATATTTACAACACATACTCCCGTACCTGCAGGGCACGATATATTTAAACAGGAACTAGTGCATTCTTTTTTCAGTCAATACGTTAAAGAGCTCGGTGTTGATTTTGACTCATTTATAAAGCTTGGAGACGGTGCTAATAATAATGGCTTTAATATGACTACTTTGGCGTTGCGTTGTTCACGATTTCATAATGGAGTTAGTAAAATTCACCATGAGGTAGCCTCTAAAATGGAATCCCATGTATGGCCGCAGATTTTTTATAAAGAGAATCCCATTGGTTATGTTACGAATGGTATACATATATCAACTTTCTTGGCTAGAGAATGGGTAAACTTGTTTGATATGCGATTTGGTGAATGGCGTAGCGAGCTTAATAAAAAAGAATTTTGGGATTGTTTAGACAATATTCCTTCACATCGTTTTTGGAGTTTGCGACGTGAGCTAAAAACTACACTATTATCTGAAGTTTATCAGCGTATCGTTAAGCAATGTAAAAGAAATGGGCGCAGTCAGTCCACAATCAATCGAATTACACATTTAATCAGTCGCCATGATGCAGATATTTTAGTTTTAGGATTTGCACGTAGATTTGCAACATATAAAAGAGCAAATTTACTTTTCTATGATTTAGAACGTTTAGCAAAGTTACTTAATAACCCAGAAAAACCAACACTCCTTATCTTTGCAGGTAAAGCCCATCCCGATGATGCACCAGGTCGTGAGTTAGTAAAAATGATACATGAGTTTACTCAACGGCCAGAATTCCAAGGCAAAATACTACAAATAGAAAATTATGACATGGTGTTGGCACGACGTTTAGTGGCAGGGGTAGATGTATGGATAAATACTCCTGAATATCCTTTGGAGGCAAGTGGTACATCAGGCCAAAAAGCTGGAATGAATGGAGTGTTGAATCTTAGTATTTTGGATGGCTGGTGGAATGAAGGTTATAATGGTAAAAATGGTTGGGCAATTACTCCTCATGGCGCTGAATTTGATCATGAATATCGTAATCAACAAGAAGCTAACGATCTTTTTGAGCTATTAGAAAATGATGTAATTCCACAATATTTTGAAAGAGGTGGTCAAGGTTATTCTGCTTCATGGGTGGAGTTAGCAAAGGAATCCATGAAATCAATTATTCCTAATTATAATGCTCAACGAATGTTATCAGATTATGTGCATAACTATTATTTGCCAGCACGAGATAAGTCTAAAACAATTGGTGAAAACAATAATGAAGTCGCGGTAGCATTGAGTCAATGGAAGTCAAAAGTTAAAAAAGCATGGCCTGGTGTCAGTATTCAATGTATATCTGAAAAACCTAAAGCTGTTATACAAGGACAAGATTTTTCAATAAAAGTCCAAGCAAAGTTAAATGGTCTATCAAGTAATGATGTAATTGTTGAGTGTGTAATGAGCGATGTAGATACACACAATATGTTTGAAAAATACAATACATATAAATTTTCACCTGATGGGCCAATGCTAGCTAATGAGCAAACTTTTAAATTAATAATTAGTCCTGATGTTTCAGGTATGCAGTATATGAAAATACGGATGTATCCACACCACGAACATTTATGTCATCCATTTGAATTAGGTTATATGGCTTGGGTGTAAGAGTGATTTACGTTTTGGTATTTTAACTATCTATCGTATTTCTTAAGTAATTTCTTTAATTTCTCTGATAATCCGCTTTCAACTTGATTCCATGCAAATTGCCATTTCCAGTTTCCTTCGACAGTGCCAGGAGTATTCATACGACTACCATAACCTAGGCCTAACAAATCTTGCATAGGAATAATTGTAAGATTCGAAACAGAGCTTAGTGCTGAATAAATCATTGGCCATGGCATATTTTCAGTTTCATGGTTGATGCACTTTTTAATATATTCTTGTGTTTCTTCAAATAAAGATTCATACCAAGATACGGTAGCATCATTATCATGTGTACCGGTATATGTAATACTATTTTTTTTATGATTTTTAGGTAAGTATGGATTTTCAGCGCTGCCATCAAATGCAAACTGTAATATGTTCATACCAGGAAGTGCGAATTCATCACGTAATTCAATTACATCAGGTGTAATGGTTCCAAGATCTTCAGCAATTAAAAATATATTGGGAAACTTTTGAGTTAACGCTAGTAAAAGTTGCTTGCCGGGTGCTGTCACCCAACGTCCATTTATTGCAGTTTCTTCATTAGCAGGGATTTCCCAGTATTTACTGAGACCACGAAAATGATCAATACGGATTGCATCATATAATTCTGCTTGAGTGTAAATACGATTGATCCACCAGCTAAAATTATCTGTTTCAAGTTCCTGCCATCGATAATGTGGATTACCCCAACGCTGTCCTGTTGGTGAAAAGTAATCTGGTGGTACACCAGCAACAAAGGTAGGATGTCCAGCTGAGTCTAAAGTAAAATATTTTCTGTTTGCCCAAACTTCAGCGCTATCGTGCGCTACGAAAATAGGGATGTCGCCAATAATTGAGATACCTTTACTGTTTGCATATTGTTTTAGTTCGCTCCATTGACTAAAAAATATGTATTGCTGAAATTTTATTACCTCTATAGCTGTACTATTGTTTTCATTGAATAAATGTAATTCAGAATCATTACGATCACGGTAAGCTTGTGGCCATTTTGTCCACGGTAGTTCTTTAAAATGGTCTCGTAGCACCATATATTCAGCATATTCTTTTAGCCAAAAGTTGTGATTAATTTTAAATTTTTGAAACTGTAGATTCTCATCTTTTGTCGCTTTTTCACAGAATTCCAAATAAGCGCTATACAAGCACTGTAAATGATGGTCTTGAGCATTGTCTTCATTTTTATTTAGTAAATTTTTCCTTAACCATCCTTTATTAAATAACCACTGAAGATTAATTAATTGCGGATTACCTGCATGTGCTGAGAGTGATTGATATGGACAGAGATCTGGATGAGTAGGGCCCATAGGTAAGACTTGCCACACGGTAAATCCAGAAGATGATAAAAAATCTACAAACTTATAAGTGTTCTTGCCAAAGTCCCCATACTTAGATGTATTTGGTATAGAAGTAATGTGACATAAAATACCTGCTCGGCGTTTTGAAAACAATGAGCTGGAAGTCAACTTAGCTATCCACTTTTCCGCATCGAGCCACCCCCTTCGGGGGTACCCTTGCCAAATGTAAAGCTAAAAGAAAGGTATTCTGGTGGAGTTCGATTTAATATTTTATATAAGTTGGAAAGATTTTTTCGATACAAAGATTCAAATTCACTCACTGTCTCTTCAGTGTTGTAATCGCCAAACCACCAAAACCAGTCTGAACCTTCGCAGATAGCTAATTGCTGTGTTGCTAGCTTAAGTGTGTCTGAAGATAAGCTTTCTGAACTAGTTACGTCGTCATAGCATTGTTTTGCGTCACAGAGCATATCCCAGCCACGATTTTTACCTTCATCGCCAATCCAGGTTGACAGTGTTCCATATACCCAACTACCTGCAACGATTTTTGGAAGCGTTTGTATTTCTATATTTTTATCTTTTAAGTAGTCAGAATAGGTAGTAAGTTCAAACTCTGGGTGTTGTGATAACTCCTTATATAGCGCACTTAAAAAATAGTAGCCATTATTTGGGTAGTGTTCCCAAGCATTTTCACCGTCTAATATAATTGAAATGATAGCATTTGGATGTTTTTTATTATGAGCTTTTATTTCTCTAAGATTGTGAACTAAATTAGCAACAGCATCATCAGCATGCCAAGTCGCATATTCAAATCCAATTAAATCGGAAATTTGATCATCTCTAAAAAAACAAATTATGTTTTGGTCAGATAATTTGTTTGGTAAGTGTTCAAAATAAATATTACTGGTATCTTTTTGTAACTCTCTTTTGATACTATTTCGAAAAACTCCATCTCCACTGGCAATCCAGTGAAAACCATGTTTTTGTAATAATTTGCAACTTGCGGTACTAATCGCTCCCTCAGACGGCCAACAGCCTATAGGAGTAAATCCGAAATACTTTTTGAATATTTCGAGGCCTTTTTCAATGTGCCATTTTGTTCGTTCTTCACCGCCTGGATATTTGGCATGTTTTGGAAGCTGTATGTCAGGCATTGCTTCTAAAGCGGATTGTTGGTCTATTAATAAAGGCATGATGGGATGTGCATAGGGTGTAGTAG
This sequence comes from Gammaproteobacteria bacterium, assembly GCA_965223115.1. GTDB lineage: Bacteria > Pseudomonadota > Gammaproteobacteria > UBA4575 > UBA4575 > CBDCUI01. The sequence goes on along the minus strand of OZ244982.1, from coordinate 1,099,671 downwards.
AGAGTTCGATTTGTTCTGAATCAACTAAGGCTCGATAACGTGGGATTGTTGAACTCAGTAATTCACCAATTACAGTAAGTAGCTCCATACGGTCCTGGTAATTAAAATTATTTTTTTTATTTAGTAAACGTTTAACACGCACATCACTACGACGCACATGCTCAGCTAACCAGCCCAGGTGATACCATACAAGTAGATCAAAAAAATATTGATCATTAAGGTATGCAACGGCATGTGAATTATCTAAAACCAGGTTGCTTATTTTGATTAGACGATCAAATTCTGCAAAACGCTGTATGGTATGTTTTTCATGTGCTCTTGCACACCAATTAATAATTTCTATACGTTTTTTCTCATCACTAGATATCTCAGTGTCAACAAGTGATGCTAGTAAAGGATCACGTAGGGAGGTTTTATGTGTTAAATAGTTTGTAACCTGTAATGCATAATCTTCAATCTGTTCTAATAATATTGGCGTAAAGTTTATTACTACGCGTGCTTGTGGTTCGGATTCTAAATGCATCACCATGTCTATATAGTCTTTTATAGTATGTAAATATGTCCATGGTTGCTGATAAACACCTGTAAGTAAGTCGCGATACTCGGGTTGATGCATATGCCAATACAACACGACTTTTAATTTAGATGAGGATGTATCTTCAGCGGGCATGGTGCACTTCTTGGCCAAGCATATCTGGTGTGATCAAAATTATACCTTTAGGGCTGATATAATACTTTTTTCTATCATTTTTTAAATCATAACCCACAGTAGTGTTATCTGGTATTTCACAGGATTTATCTAAGATTGCATTTTTGATTTTGCAATTTTCACCAATGCGCACATTAGGCAAAACAACACTATCTTTTACAGTAGTATGCTGTTTTACATTTACATTTGAAAACAATAATGAGTGATTTATTTTAGCACCAGAGATAATGCAACCGCCGGAAACCATGGAGTCGACTGCCATACCGCGACGATCATCATCATTGAAAACAAATTTAGCTGGTGGTAATTGTTCTTGATAGGTCCAGATAGGCCAGTGCTCATCGTATAAATTAAGTTCAGGAGTAACATCAATCAACTCGATATTCGCATCATAATATGAATCAATGGTTCCAACGTCGCGCCAATAAATATGTTTATGTGTTTCTTCATTTCGAAATGGATAAGCGTATACATTATATTTTTTTTCAACTACATAAGGGATTAAGTCATTACCAAAATCATGACTCGATGATGAAGTATCAGCATCACGAATTAACTGTTCTATTAAAAATTTTGCGTTAAAGACATAAATACCCATTGAAGCAAGCGCAACATATTCATTGCCTGGAATAGGTTGTGGATTTTCTGGCTTTTCATCAAAGTTTAATATTTTTGTATTTGAGTCTATAGTCATCACACCAAAGGCATTGGCCTTATTTCTTGGTACCTCTATGCAACCCACTGTCAAATCTGCATTGTGCATTAAATGATGTGCAAGCATTCTTCCATAATCCATTTTGTAGACATGATCACCTGCCAATATCAAAATATATTCGGGTTTGAAAGTGCGAATAATATCGATATTTTGATATACTGCATCTGCGGTTCCCATGTACCATGAAGCTTCTAGTCTTTGTTGAGCAGGTAAAAGCTCAACAAATTCACCGAATTCTCCGCGAAAGAAAGACCAGCCTTTTTGAATATGTCGTATTAAAGAGTGCGCCTTATACTGTGTAAGTACGGCCATTTGTTTGATATCTGAATTTACACAATTTGATAAAGGAAAATCGATAATGCGAAATTTCCCACCAAAGGGTACGGCAGGTTTTGCACGCCACTCTGTAAGATTAAGTAAACGAGAGCCCCGGCCACCTGCTAAGATTAATGCTAGGGTATTTCGTGTGAGTCGACTGACATAACGTTGAGAATGATCAATTTTCATATTGTATTTTTAAGTGATAATTAAAAAATGCCTATAACTCTGCAAGTTTCATCGCGCTTAATTGATAGTGAATTACGAAAACTTATTGATGCGAAACACCATAATCCTTTTTCTTTATTAGGGTTTTGTGACAATAATGCTCGGCCAGTTATTCGTGTATTCATGCCGTTTTGTAAATCAGTAAGTATTGGTAAACATGGTCCAGAAATGTCACGTGTACTTGATACAGACATATTTGAATACTCAGGTTCTCAGGAAAACATCTCCAAACATTACCAACTTTATTGGCAAACGACCCAAGGTGATGATGTTGTCGAATATGATCCTTATACATTTGAGCCATATATACCGGAATATGATTTAGGTCTATTTGACCAGGGACAACATTGGCACATATATAAAATTCTAGGTTCACATCAAGCAGTTATAGATGGGATTACAGGTGTGAAATTTGCAGTTTGGGCGCCAAATGCGCAACGGGTGAGCGTCATAGCAGATTTCAATGGTTGGGATGGTCGACGACACCTCATGCAAAATCTTGGGAATAGTGGTGTATGGATGCTTTTTATTCCTGAAGTTAAGAACTGTATTCCCTATAAATTTGAAATACGAAACCGAGACACTGGTCAAATACTTGTCAAATCTGACCCCTATGCGCAACAATTTGAAATACGTCCAAAAACTGCTTCAGTTGTAACATATCCAAGTAGTTTTCAGTGGAATGACCAAACATGGGTGCATCAACGAGAGCAGTCCGATTGGTTACATGCTCCAATGTCTATTTATGAAGTGCACTTGGGATCATGGAAGCGTGATGAAAAAAACAACTTTCTTAACTATAGAGAATTAGCTAAGCGTTTAGTCGAATACGTTAATGTGTTAGGTTTCACTCATATCGAGTTACTTCCTGTATGTGAACATCCTTTTGATGACTCTTGGGGTTATCAGACATTGGGATACTTTGCACCCACAACACGTTTTGGAAGTCCAGATGATTTTCGTTATTTAATTAATTACTGTCATGAAAATGGTATAGGCGTGATTCTTGACTGGGTGCCAGCACACTTTCCTAAAGATGAACACGGTCTTATGCGTTTTGATGGCACGGCATTATATGAGCATGATGATATACGTTTAGCAGAACATCCTGATTGGGGAACATTAATTTATAATTATAGTCGCAATGAAGTGCGAAACTTTTTGCTTTCCAGCGCTATGTATTGGCTAGAAGAATTTCACATTGATGGTTTGCGTGTTGATGCTGTGGCTTCTCTTTTATATTTAGATTATTCGAGAGAAGAGGGAGAATGGGTCCCAAATAAATATGGTGGAAATGAAAATTTAGAAGCAATAGCATTCATTCGTGAATTAAACAGTGTTACTCATGGAGAATTTCCAGGTACATTAATTTTGGCTGAAGAGTCTACTGCTTGGCCACAAGTTACTAAGCCTACTTGGGTCGGTGGTTTAGGCTTCTCTATGAAGTGGAATATGGGTTGGATGCATGACACTTTGCAATACATGCATGAAGATCCTGTGCATCGTAAATTTCACCATGAAATACTCACTTTTGGTTTGTTATATGCATTTCACGAAAATTTTGTACTACCGTTCTCACATGATGAAGTAGTACATGGAAAATCATCACTACTCAATAAAATGCCAGGGAACGAGTGGCAACAATTTGCTAATTTACGCTTGTTGTTTACATATATGTTCACCTATCCAGGCAAAAAATTATTATTCATGGGCTGTGAGTTTGGTCAAGGTCAAGAATGGAATCATCATCAATCGTTAGACTGGTATGTGTTAGATTATCCTAATCATCAGGGTGTTCATGATCTGGTTCGTGATCTAAATAATTTATATGTTAACTCTCCTGAACTGTACTTATATGATTTTGATTCTGATGGTTTCGATTGGATAGACTGCCATGATCATGAACAATCTATTATAAGTTATATACGCAAATCTAAAAATAAGTTTTTAATTGTAGTTCTAAATTTTACACCAGTAAAACGAACCAATTATAGAATTGGTGTACCAAAAGCGGGATTATATAAAGAATTAATAAATTCTGATTCCTCTTATTATAATGGTTCTAATATTGGTAACGACACTAAGGTTCAGGCAGAGGATCAATCTTGGATGGGACTTCCTTACTCACTGACAATAACTTTGCCACCTCTAGGCGGGATTATATTTTGTCCTGACTGATTATTTGCGGGAGCCAAAGAAATTAAAGTTCTTTTTGCAAGTAGTGAAATATACCCACTCGTTAAAACAGGTGGGCTTGCGGATGTCTCGCAGAGCTTACCGCGTGCACTGAAGTCACTTGGTCATGATATACGTTTGATATTGCCTGCGTATAAAGGAGTAAAACAACATCTCAAACATAAAAAAACTATCGCACAAATTACTCTACAAAGCCATGATGTTGAGATTATAAAATCGACATTACCAGGCACGCAATTACCGATATGGCTATTAGATTGTCCAGCTTTATTCAATCGCGAAGGTGGACCATATCTTACATTAAAAGGAATACCTTGGCCTGATAATGCACAACGCTTTGCACTATTTTCGCGTGTGATTACAGCCATAGCGACGGATCAAATTAAGCTTAATTGGCAACCTGAAATTTTGCATTGCAATGACTGGCAGACTGGATTAGCTCCAGCATTATTGTATTTTGAAAAATCCAGGCCAGGTATTATTTTTACTATACATAATCTGGCCTATCAGGGCCTATTTCCGTATTCAACATATTTGGATTTGAAATTACCCGAAGAGCTATGGTCATTTGAGAGTATGGAGTTTTTCAATCAGTTTTCGTTTATAAAAGGCGGTATTGTGTATGCTGACCAAGTTAATACAGTCAGCCCTACATACGCTAAAGAAATACAAACCAAAGAATATGGAGTAGGCCTAGAAAAATTACTGGAGTATCACTCTAAAAAATTAACTGGGATTGTAAATGGAGTAAATAAAGATGAATGGAATCCAAGTAAAGATGAGTTCATCTATATGACTTTTAATAGTAAAGCTCTTACTAAAAAAACAAATAACAAACTTGAACTACAAAAAGAATTAAGGCTTAAGATTGACAATGAAATCCCATTATTCGTAACCGTATCGCGTTTGGCAGAACAAAAAGGAATAGATTTAATTCTAGAAGTATTTCCTCAGCTAAAAAATTTCAATATTCAAATTGTAATTCTTGGTAGTGGCGAGGAAAAATTAGAAAAAAGTTTGCTTAAATTTGCAAAAAATAATTCACAACAGATCTATATAAAAATTGGGTATGATGAGGCATTGGCGCATAAAATGACTGCTGCAGCAGACTTTTTTATTATGCCTTCACGATTTGAGCCATGTGGATTAAATCAAATGTATAGCCAGCTCTATGCAACTATACCGATTGTACGTAAAACAGGCGGGCTTGCAGACACAGTCATCGATGAGCCGGGAGATAGAAGTGATATACATCGAAATACTGGAATCAAATTTATAAATGCTAATCCTGATGAGTTACTGCAAGCAATAATTCGTGGCTTATCAATATATGCAAATAAAAATGCTTATAAAAAAATGCAACTAAATGCCATGCGGCAAGACTTTTCTTGGAAGAATAGTGCAGCTCAATATTTAGATATATATAAAAATGCATTAACAGCATTAAGCAATAATAACTTAGGGTTCTTGTCAGTTTGAATGGTCATTTTAATAAAACGAATTCATCTTTGTCATTAGTTTTAATATCTGTATTCGTTTTGCTTGATTTTACTTCAACAAAAGTTACGATGCATGTCTATAAGCGATTAGCCAATAATTTGTAAATCAGTAATGAGCGGCAAGTGATCAGAAGCTATGCGTGTAAGTTCTGTACTAGGTACGTAGCTTGATAAAACATTTATTTCTTCATTAACAAAAATATAGTCAATGCGTGCAGTTGGAAAACGGGCTGAGAAAGTCCCTCGTGGATTTCCTATAGAGCTTTTGTATTGTGTATCTTTAAAATTTTCTTTAAGTTTCCGATATAATGGTGAAGAAGGTAAAGTATTAAAGTCACCACAAAATACTGTTGTGCCTTGGTAATCCGGATGATTTGTCCATTCTTTACTGAGCAATGCTTCTAGTTGAGCGCGACGAGGGCGTACACGGACATCTAAGTGTGTGTTTATAACATTTATAGATTGGTTGTTTACTTCAATTTCTACCCAAATCGCACCACGTGGTTCAATTGAAGGATTACCTGGTATATTTGGTAGTATTCCTGTTTTTACTAATTTCATGGGTAAATGCGTGAGGATAGCATCACCATATCGTTCCTCTTCTATATGAATAGCTGGGTGAAAGTGATATTCCATCTGTAAAAATTTCGAAATTAGATGTACTTGATCTACTGAACCAGTACGAGATTTTTTTACATCGAGTTCTTGTAAGGCAACGATATCTGGCTCATATCTCGCGATGACACGTGCAATACGTTCTGGAGAAATTTTACCATCCATGCCAATACAACTATGTACATTGTATGTCATGATTCGTAATAAATTTTGCTTTTTATATTGTGGTGTCCTATTTAAAGATTGAATAACTTTATGCCCTAAGATTGTTTGTGCAGCATGGCGCAGGTCTAGAAAACGCAAATAATTTTTATTTCTGTTAGGTAATAAGGTGTCACTAGGCAATAGAGCGAAAGCATGTGTTTCATTTTCACCAGGTCCAGCATGTGAACCATTTTCTAAGCGAAATGTTTTATAAGATATTCCGCTATGCCAACCACATATTATAAAGTCACCTGCATTTTCATGCTGGCAAAGTTCGATCAAATCATTAGTAAGTTCATCCAAAAAAGGGTGATTGGCTCCGAACACATGGTCCCGTTCTTCAGGTAGCGAAAAACATTTATCTTGCAGCCAAGCAAGTGCTTTTTTTGCTCCTTCTTTTACAATTACCAATGGAACTTTAGCTTCAGATACGAGTTTTTTGGCGATTACATCTCGCTGTTCTATTGTTAGCTTTTGCGGAGAGTATACGTGCCCAAGCGGCCCCATAGCAGTAATAGTGGGATTTGAGTTATTGGCATTTTTTAATTCATCTATATAAGTCGATAGTAGTTTTTGAATTTTATTTCCACCTAGTAATCGTGCTCGATGAGATTGAATTCCATGTATTTCTGCAGTATTAGGTCTGCGATTGAAATTGGTTTTAAAAACATCGGCTATCGCTTCTTCAATTTCTAAACCGTATAAATTAGGATAAGGAATGACATCTTCTTGCCCATGATCAGAGTGTATCCAAATATCATAATGTCGGCGTTTAGAATGATGCGCGGCACGCCATAGTCGCTTGACAACACCATCAATACCTTTCAACGACCAGTGTGCAAACATAGAACTAGGGCCTCTACGATGAGCTTGCTCATCATAACCAAGTAGATTCAGATGAATAACAGGTAAGCCTCTTGCAATATCAATTTTTGCACCAATTGTGACTAGTTCACGTAATAGAATACAAATTACTACTCGTGTCGGGATAAATTTAAGCTCTTTTATTAAATCACTCCCATGTATTAACCCTGAAATACAATCTACAATAGCGAGTACAACTTCTAATATGAGTAACAAAAAAGTACTTAATAGACTAAAAATATTAGTAATCAAGAAAAATACTAATACAAAAGGATTTGCAGCACGTAAGACTCCTCCCCATCCAAAAGATGATGAGCAAAAATGAGATTCTTTAGCGCCACCAGAATATATATTGCAATAAGCGCTACCATTTATTAATAAAGGTTCACCTTGTTTTAATAAATTATTTTCAATTTTTAAAGCAGAACCAGGTTCATACATTCGATGTATTTTTTTGGTTTCTCTATCCATAAAACTAAAAGTAGGCACTGCTGTTTTCACACCATAGAAAAACTCGCCTTGGACCGCAGGTGTGCTTGAGGGTAGGCCAGTATAGAGAGAGTGTAATTTGTAATGTTCTGTTGCTTGTAGTTTTTTTAAAAATGGCATATTGCCTTCATTCATTGCACGAATTAATTGTGTATGCGATAAGCCATCAATCTGAACTATTACTAAACCTGGTTTGATAGCAGTATCTTTCGAAATAGGTAACCCTAAGACTCGTATCATCCATTCGCTGCGACTGAACCAGCGTCGAATTTCGCGCAGGAAAACTTCTATTTGATAAACCATTTAAAGTAATTATTTTTTTGGCTGATTTGGAGCTAATGCTGCACCAGCGGCTTCAGTAATCTCTTTAATTCGTTCCCACTCAGCTTCCATCAAATTTAATGCTGATGTCCAGGAATAGTATTCCATGTGACGATGTGTAAGAGCTTTTTGATTGAGCTTTTTAAATTGCGCTAACGCTTTGTCGGCAGACCGTTGTATGGAGAATTCATTTGCTGTTTCTTTTGCATGTTTTATTAGCTGATCTTTTTTGTCTTTTGACTTTGAGTATATCCATTCTAGGGCGTTAGCAAATTCAGTTATATTCTCAATTTGTAGTAATCTACCGTTAATTTGATCGCAGACGACTTCTCTGACACCGGGTGCATCAATTGCAACTACGGGAACTCCGCCTGCCATGGCTTCGGTGATTACCATACCTTGAGTTTCACTTTTTGAAGCAAACGCAAATACATCCATAGCTTGATAAGCATCTGGTACTTCATCGAAATTTAAGATGCCGATTGTATAAAGTTTATCGCTGAGCTTATGTTTTGCAAACATATCTTTTATTGTTTGTTGTATTGGTCCTTCACCAGCTAATAAAAAGCAGAGATTATCCTTATCTTTATGTTTACTGAGAAAGGCGATAACAGCATTAGCTAAAAATTCCAAATTTTTTTCTTTTGCTAAACGTCCTAAGTGTCCAATAACAAATGCATTTTCTGAAATACCGACTGATTTACGAAACTGTTTGCAATTAGTTTGTTTGAATCGATCAAGATTTACTCCAGTTGGAATTACAGTAATCGGTGTAGTGACGCCGCGATCATGGATAATCTCAGCTATACTTTCGCTTGGAGCAAAAACCAAATCACACAAATTGGCATAATTTGTTGATAATTTAATTACAAATCTTTTTAATACTTTAGAATCACCTGGAATATAATGCGTATATTCTTCATATTTAGTATGGTGAGTGAACACAAGTGGTATTTCATGCGTATGAGCAATACGTAATGCAGTAGATCCTACTAGAAAAGGATGATGGGAATGTATTACATCAGGTTTAAATTCTTGTATTGCTGATGACAATATACCAGGAACAGGCAAAGCTACTGAAAAATCAGTACCATTGAAACGTTGTATTGCAGGGATGCGAATTACATCTTTTTCATTTTTTGGTAGATTCTCAAAGGTTGGTGCTACTACTAAAACCCGATGTCCTCTGTTGCGATATTCTGATGTAAATGCTTCTATTGATCTTGCAACACCTCCTACATGAGGTAAATAAGTATTTGTCATCATTATAATATTCATACTTTTTCCTCAAGAATATTAAAATTAATGAGTGTTGTTTTTATATTTGTAACAAATGTAGTTTGTCCTAATAAATGAACTTCAATTTTCACAGGAAATTTATGATAATCACATTCCCATTTTACAGCTGCCTTGTTCTGATTTACATTAATCCAAATATTAATGATTCCAAAAGAAGTGTAAGCAGGACCAAAATATAACTCTGTGTTTTCTTTTAACCATGTTGAAGGAATGCCTGAACAAAGTATTAATTGGTCATTTTCCTCATATACAAAAATATTGCGTAACATAATGACCCATTCCGCAGCAGCCCATGCATGCTGTCCATCACCCATACACCCTCCTAGCGTTTGAGGGTGTACAGCTTCAGGCCATTGTCCTGTAGGAGATGCAAGTTCGGCAACTTTATATATTAGGTCTAGAAATCGTTTATCTTTTGCTCTTAATAAGATTTCGGCGACATGAAGAGTTAAGTAAGGGTTTATTCCAGAATGAATCATGTCTTGAAAGAAGCCACCATCTACAAAACATTTGTCTAATAAAAACTCAATCGTGTTTAATAAATACGGATTATCCGCTGAGTAGATTTGTAATGGGTAACCTGCAGCAATGGATCCAATTGCGCCAGCATCGAGTCTACGGTAAGGGGATGCTGGCATCGCTTGTCTACCGATTCGTTCAGCAACTTTACTCAGGCTATTATTTACAGCTTCTGTTAGTAATACAGATTCATTGTAAAAATCTTTTTGATCGTCTGCTTGATTAAAGATAGTTGCAAATGTTGAAGCAGCTTGTAATCCAGCAATACTCCAAAAATCATCCCAGTAATAAAAATCATTAGGACCTAAGTGTTCAGCGCTAAATCCTGCTGGTAATAAGCCAGCATGCATGCTAGTAGTATCCTTAGAGAGTCTTTTTTTTATAATCCATTTTGCGCCACGTCGGATGATAGGCCACCAATCTATGTTTTTAGGTAACCGATTTGTCAATTCATAAAAACGCAGTAAAATCCATAATACTTCACCGTTAGAATCCCATTCGCCTTCTTGCGAATGAAAATATCCGGATCGATCTTGATGTTTTGGAAAGTATTGTAAAGCTTGTTCGGCACGTTCAATCAATCCTGAACATAAGAGACCATAGACAATAAATGCAGCGTCGCGATACCAAAATCTTTTATAAGTATAAGGTCCTGGAAAAGCTTCGTTTGGTGTGCATAAAACTATTGTTCGTATAGATGCTTCATATAGTTGTTGAATATTTTTATCTGGGATATGTAATTTGCATTTTGTATGTAAACTATCCATCCATGAAATTGCTGGCACTCGGCCTTGTTCATCATTATTTTCTAGTGGAACTTTAACACTAAGCTTGCGTGGAATTTTTTCTTCTATTTTAAATAGAGCTGCCGCTGTTACCATGCCAACATCACAACATGCTTTAGTATCTTCCTTTCTATCATGTAAATGAATATACACATCGCCATCTTGGTATGTGGAAATATGGCAACGTTCTATAGTCTGATCAAATAAAATTTCTGCATGTTTATCAACAATCCATTTTTTATGGGTATTAGATAGTTCTAGGTTGTGAATAAAGCTTATGCCTTCTGGATTATAGGGTCGTAATGAAACTACAAGCCATGCATCTTTTTCGGCATTACCGATAATTTTTAAATTACAGAAAGGTTTTTCATTTTCAATAATGACTTCAGATGTAGTGACTAGGCTAAAAATTTTATTTTCAGTTTTTGTCTGTACTGCTAAATTATTTTCTATTTCAAGTATTTGTTTAGCACGTATTGCGCGTGATGGTAATAATGCCGCTTCTTTATCTGTCACTAACCATGTATCTAATGACCATTTATCCCAAAATGGAGTAAGTAATCCACGTGGGTCAATAATTGGTAATGCCCTATTGTTTGGTATGCCCACCGCAGTCCAATTTCGATGTGTAAGATTTACATGAGTAAGAGAAAATGCTCGTGGTATAAATGATTCATTAGTTGGATCAAATTGTTTTTCAATCCAATATGGCCATACCCAATCAAGGTTGTGTTGTACAACGCGGCTGTTGATTAGTCCTCTGGCATGAAAGATTACCCCAGCCCGTAATAACTCAATAGGCTCCGCAACTTCTGAGGGCTGTGAAAATTTACTTAATTGAGCGAGTAGGGTGATTGGATCTAGAAAACCATGAGTACGTGCCGCAACTCGTATAATATATTTCCAAGGTAACCACACAATTTCACCTTGTTATGTATTGGTAGTTATTTGTTGTTCAGTGTCAGGTAGAAATTTTTTTAAGGCCTGCCTTGCTTTATGCCCAACATAAATAACTGCTAAAATTGTCATAATAAAACCAAAAATGTAAAACCCCCATTCCAAATTAGTTTTTGTGGTGCCTGTGCCCAGTGTAGATAGATCTGCTGTGATTGACCCAACATAGACATTAAAAATAGTGATAGGCCAAATACCGAAAAACGTACCAATAAAGAAATCTTTTAGTTTGAACTTTGTTAGGCCGAATAAATAATTAGAAAGTTTAAATGGGAAAAAAGGTATTAATCGTGTGGCTAGTACGATTTTCCAACCTTCTTCTGCTAACAGTTGATCAATAAAGCTAAGACGTGGCTTAGAGCGTAAATAGTTTGCAATACGCTCTGATAGTAAGTAGCGTGCAAAAACAAAAGCAAAAACGGCTCCGATGGTGGTCGCTATTATTATATAAATTGAACCCCATACCACACCAAAAAGAAAACCACTCCCTAAAGTAATGAGAACACCTGGAAATAAGAAAATTACTATAACGATATCTAATATAATAAATAAAATTGGCGCCCATATGCCACGTGCATCGATCCATTCAAGAAGTTCTCTAACATGTGACTGTAAATTAAAAAAGTAAATCAAAAATCCAAGTAGCAGTCCTACGAACAAGGTACTCCCTATAATTACCCCGGCAGACCAGGTTTCTTGTTTCATATGAATTGATTGCTTATAAAACTAATATCTAAACTATTTAAGCATTCAATTATTTTATGCTATTTGATTAGAATCAATCTTTTACATCATTATTGATTAGTTATGTCTTTAATTTTATAAATCTTAGAATATCAATGGAAACACCAAATTGAGTTTGTTATTACTTTATAAAACATGTTTATTTAATCTCTTTTTGAATTAATGAGCATTGATGAAAATCAAACTATTATATATATATGTGTAATTATACTGTTGGTAGAATATGGTTAATACGAACTTGTGTAAGATTAATTTGAAAAATCCAGCACGAGAAATATTTTACTTTATAGGCCCGCTTATTATCTTTGGGTTATGTGGATGTGGTTCAAAATATATAGCTGGGAAAGGGTTTAGTGTTATGGCAGAACTGTATGACTCTAGCGGGAAACAGTTAAATAACTGCAGTATTAAGTTACTTAACCATGAGGAAAAGGTTTTAAACGGTCCTTATAATATTCCAGGAAAATTTCATAAAGTCTTTGTTATCCCATCAAATATGGCCAAATATATAGTGGAAATTATATGCCCTGGATATAAATCCCATCAAACGTATGTAACTTATGGGGAAGACGTCTCACCCATTACACCACTAAGACTAGACGAAATTATGATGAAACCATTGTATGAATAGCAATTATTTATGGTTATTTGTTTTATAGTCACTGAGTAAACATAATTTTTAAAAATGCAAGAATACTCTTTGTTGTTAATCGCATTTGGAGCAAGTGGCGCTTTTGTGGGTTGGTTCTTATATCAACGATCTCTTTCTAGAATGATTGAGCATATAAAACTAAATCATTATGAAATCTGGTTAAATCTTAACTGTCCTATTGGGAAAAGTCCTCCGGATCCAGTTTTGAATAATCCTAAAGTTCGAAAATTTATTCTTAGCAAAGAATATGAAACTTATACAGATTTATTTCTTAAAGAGGTTGGAGATATTGTAAGACTGAGATTAATCTTTAGTATCTTTTGTTTTATATGTTTAATTTTTGGAATTCTCTTGCTTACAATCAGTTAGATTTAGTCATTGATTATTAAAAATGATACATATACAGATAAGAACTTTAGAGTAAATAATAAATTAGTATCAATGTGTTGTTCTGATATAGAGGCATCTATAAATTTAAATTAAATATAAAATACTATTATTAGCGTTCTATATTTATTGAAAGTAATGACAATAAAAAAACTATTCCATAAACGTATTCTATTTCTTGGTCTTATTATTATAGTGGCATTCTTGATAGTAAATTCAGATGTGTTGTATGAAATAAGTAAAGAGATCATTGTATTCTCCGAAAGTATAATTTCTGAGTTTCCACTTTTTGGCATGTTAGTATTTGTCTTGCTAGCAATAATTTCTGCAATGTTAGCTTTTTATTCAAGTGCAATTCTCGTCCCCATTGGTATTTATACTTGGGGGGCAACAGTTTGTTTTTTTCTTCTTTGGATGGGCTGGCTTTTGGGTGGAATATTAACTTTTGCAATTGGCTACTACTTAGGCCAACCAGTGACTTCAAGGCTAATAGGAGATAAACGTTATACGAAATTTAAAGAACAAATAAATAAACACGCAAAGTTTATTCATGTTTTACTTTTTCAAGCAGCTTTGCCATCTGAAGTGCCTGGCTATATTTTAGGTGCTTTGCACTACCGGTTTTTATTTTATCTTTTAGCATTAGCTATTACAGAAATCCCCTATGCCCTTGGCACAGTATATCTTGGATCAAGCTTTTTAGAGAGAAATAATTTGGTTTTTCTTATTTTGGGCGTCGGTGCAGTTATGTTGAGTGTAGGGTTTTATTTTCTTTATCGACAACATATACATAAGAAAAATAATTCATACGTTGAATGACAGCAATTGGCCAAGAACGGACATTATGTTTAAGCTGACATCTCACTAATATGATTAACAAGTATATTTGTTTCTATAGGTTTACTTAAAAAAATACATTTGTTCTGTCGAGCGGCCTCCCTTACTTTAGCCGACCTATCACTCGTAAAGATAATGGCAGGTATTTCTTCACTCAGGAAGTTACGTATACTTTTTACAACTTCAACTCCATTTCTGTAACGCATATGGTAGGCTGTAATTATAATATCAGGAATAATTCCGTTACTAATTTTAGCAATACATTCTGCACTGCCATTTGCTGTGTAGACATGATACCCGTCTGCTTCTAATAATTCCGAGAGTGAATCTAGAATTAGCTCATCATCATCCACGAGCAGCACAGTTAGTACATTGTTATTTAGTATGTTTGGGGCCAATTTCTCTTTCTCTTACGTATTACAATTGAAAGCTACATAGCCATGCTAAACGTTATATGTATTTTCAATAATTTAAATTAGAAACTAAATACAAGCAAATTAACTTTATTTATTAAACCTATATAGTAGTAGGCAAAAGTAGTCTAGCTGCGTCAAATTTTTAACTATGCTGTGATTAAAATTTGAGCGTCCGTTACTGGCTGAAAGCGGATAAATTTTGGAGCGTAATGTATTAGATTCAAGAACTTACAAATTTAAAATACCCGTAAAGACCCAAAACGGACATTGTAGATTTTGCATGTGTAGCAGGTTTAAATTGCAATTAAGCAAACTAATATCTAGTTAATCGCTAGCACTATTATTTTTTTGAGCTATTTGGAGCTATTATTTCACGTATCGCGATACGACAAGCAAATAGTACGAATTAAAGTTTAACTGTGGTCAGATACATTTATATAGTTATTTTATAGCTTGGGTTTTTGTAGCTTGGAGGAGAAAAACAAGGGAATAATTTGTATCGTCGATGATTATGAAGGCTCATTTACTTCGATCTGTCTCAAGTTGGAGAAGAATGACTGGATCGTCAATTCGAATGCCACTGCACAAGTTTTTTCAAGAACCCAATGAAAAACAAATACCTGATGTTCTTCTATTTGACCTTGATATGATTGAGAAGAATAGTGTTGAGATTCAAAAAGCGACCAGTCTTCTAAATCAGAATGTTCCAATCATTATGCTCATTGTGGATACAGATTGCCACACGCAAAGCAAGCAGCTGAAAAAAGTACAATTGTTCTACAAAAACCAATAATGGCTGAAAATTTAATTAGGGCTATTGAGGCACAAATGAAAAATAAATGATTTATTTGTTTGATATTAAGTTATCAATTTCTGTTTCTGCCTCTAGCCAGTCTTCAACACAATAATCACCTTGAAAATCACGATTTAATGCTTTGAAATAGGCAGCTTCTGCAATCATTTGGTCTCGTAATTCTGGATCAACTATATTCGCTAATTTAGAATTCCTTTTACTTGTCTTTACTTCCTTTTTCGGTTTAGCCTGTTTTGATGCTGTCTTTTTCGTAGTAGTTAAGGCTGTTGTCATATTTAATTCTCGTAAATTTGGATATTTTCTATTTATATGAAATATAGAACCTCAGATGTTTGATTCAGCTCAATAATAGCCCAGTAAATAATTTTTAGTCCTGAAAGCTATATTTGATGTACATCAACGCTATACATCTAGGAGTTGCGCAGAATCAGGGCTTAATAAAAAGCAAGGTTAAAAAATGGCAAGAAGAGCAAAAAAAATCCCTGTAAAAAAGAAAAAAATTTCTAAGAGAAAGACTAAGGCAAGAAAGTCTATTGCCAAAAAAGGTGAAATCATGACGCCTTTAGCAACGTTGCGTGAAGAAGTAGACAATCTTTTTGATCGTTTCTCAGAAGATTGGCCCAACCTACCTCGGTTGTTTGGAAGAGGATGGACTTATCCAGTTGCTGACATCGAGCGACGTTTTAGCTTTCCAAAACTCGAGGTTACTCCACGTGTAGATGTAAGTGAAAGCGATAATTCTTATGTGATTGCAATGGAATTACCAGGAATGACTGAAAAAGATATAGAAGTAACTCTCAGCGATGATTCGTTGACTGTAAAAGGTGAGAAGAAAATCGAACGAGAGGATAAAAAGAAAAACTATCATGTAAGTGAGCGAAGCTATGGATCCTTTCAGCGCACGTTTCGTGTACCCAGCGGTGTGGATTACAATAAGGTTGATGCAAATTATTCCAAAGGTATTTTAAATATATCAATGCCGAAGACACAAGTGGCTAAAAAGAATAGGCGTTCTATTACAGTTAATGCAGCTTAGGAATAAATTATGAAGAAGTTAAAATTTTAGTACATAAGTATGGCTTTAGAACAACTATGGTCTATTGAATTCGTTTCTAAGTTGAGCTCGGAAGGTGGTGGAGTGATTGTATTAGAGAATGGTAAGGTTTTAGGTGGTGATAGCAATTATTTTTATATTGGGAGTTATGATCTTAAAAATAATAATTTTAACGCTACAATTGATGTTAAACACTATCGTGGAAAATTTAAACCAATCTTTGGAAAGCTAAAAGAATTTATACTTAGACTAGAAGGACCTTATGATGAAGAGGATATGCTTTTGACAGGAAACCTACTCGAAGATCCAACTAGAGAATTGCATATAAGATTAAAATATCATGCAGAGGTATTTCAAAATTTGACTGTGTAATTAATTAACAATTCAATGAAATTAAAGAATAATCGGTCAATTCTTGTTTATCTACTGATTATTTGTTGTATATTTTCATGCGCAACATCACCTACAGGCCGTTCTCAACTTCATCTAATACCTGCAGAGCAAATGGATCAAATGGGAATAGCGGCGTATGAGGATTTAAAAAAAAGACACCGCAATCAAGTAATAAATCTATAAATCAATATGTAGACTGTGTTGTAAATGCAATTACGAGGGAAGTAAAACTAAATATACAATGGGAAGTCACTGTTTTTAAAGATAAGGCGGTTAACGCCTTTGCATTGCCTGGCGGCAAAATTGGTGTGTATACAGGTTTACTAGAAACAACTGAAAATCAACATCAACTCGCAGCAGTAATTGCGCATGAAGTAGCGCATGTCGTTGCAGAACATGCCAATGCGCGTGTATCTGCTGCTTATGCTACCGGCACAAGCTTGAAACTAATAGACGTGATTGCGGGTGCCTCTACTCCCGGCAAAGAGCAACTCGTTGGGTTACTTGGAGTAGGTGCTCAATACGGCGTACTGTTACCTTATGGGCGGAGTCAAGAAAGTGAAGCCGATATATTAGGTCTAGATTATATGGCCAAGGCAGGATTTGATCCACGCGAGAGTGTAGTGTTATGGCGTAACATGTCTAAGCAAGGTGAGGTGCAGCCACCTGAATTCTTGTCTACACATCCGGCCAATCAATCACGTATAAATGAATTGAATGCACGCATGCCGCATGCATTAACACTCTATAAAATTGCTCGAGAAAACAGCAAGAACCCAAATTGCTAGATTTAAATAGAATCAAATTAGATCAATCAAATTATAGGTGCATGTTTGTTATTAACCATGAGTTCTCCACTGCAAAATCAAACTAGCATTCCGGACTTAAGTCAAGATGCATGTACACTTAACTTAAAAACTGTTTTAAGTGAGTTGGAAACAACACATTCTGGAATAAGCCAAAAAGAAGCTGCTAGCCGTCTTACAAAGTACGGACGCAATATGCTTCCTCAAACAACAAATATTAGTCTTATATTAATATTTGTTAGGCAGTTTTTAGACCCATTTATATATATTTTACTCGCAGCGGCATTTATATCTTTAGTACTTAAGGAATTTACGGATGCTGTATTCATTTTTACAATTTTGTTTATAAATGCTCTTATAGGGTGCATACAAGAATACGGGGCCGAAAAAAGTGCTATAAGTCTTCGTGAATTTATTCCTGAGTATGCACATGTTATTCGTGATGATGAAGCATTGGAGATAAATGCAGATCAGCTAGTTCCGGGTGACATAGTACTACTTCAGTCGGGAGATAAAATTCCTGCAGATATTAGATTAATGACTAGTCACGAGTTTCAAACTGATGAGTCATTATTGACAGGCGAGTCGACACCAGTAAAAAAAGATGCTTCTTTGCAGCTATTTGGTACTACTTTAGTAGCAGATCAACTAAATATGTCTTTCAAAGGTACTTTGGTATTGAAAGGACGAGCACAGGGTGTAGTTACTGCAACTGGACTGCGTACTCAACTCGGCCAAATTGCGGAAGCTGTTATTGTTGATAAAGATGTTAAACCTCCACTGGTAACACGCATGGAGAGTTTTACGCTAAATATCGCTATCGCTATCGCTATTGGTATAACCGTAATTTTAATTGGCATAGCAATGTTGTATCAAGGCCATGCTGTGCAAGATATATTTTTTATTGTAGTTGCCTTAGCAGTTGCCGCAATTCCTGAGGGGTTACCCGTTGCATTGACAATTGCTTTAGCAATAGGTGTACGGCGTATGGCTAAGCGGAATGTTATTGTTAGACGATTACTGGCAGTTGAGGCATTGGGTTCTTGCACCATGATTGCTTCAGATAAAACAGGTACTTTAACGGTTAATGAAATTACTGCAGTTCAAATAATTTTACCGCAAGAGCCTCCAATTTACTTAACAGGAGAAGGTACAGTTCCAAATGGAAACCCCCAGTGTTTTGATGGAGCAGATTGTAATCCTGGGCAAATAGAACTTTTATCTGGAGTTGGTCTTGCTGCAGTAATTGCGAATGAAGGCTTTTTAGGGCGACGCAATCATACTTGGGCACATCAAGGTGACACAGTTGATGTAGCCATGTTAGTCATGGCGTATAAACTTGGAGTAACACGTCCTAAAGCAATCGAAAAATATCCTGAAGTTGCAGTAATACCTTATGAATCTGAAAATCGCTATTCTGCTGCAGTGCATCAAATAGATTCAAAAAACGTTGCCTTTGTGAAAGGTGCATTTGAAGAACTAGCATTAATGTGCAGTACTATGAATACCGTGAGTGGTAATCAATCATTTGATCGTAAGTGGTTTGATAAGGAAAATATGCGTTTGGCAAAAGCAGGTTTTAGAGTTATGGCGCTTGCATCTGGAATTATTGAGCAGAATGATGCAAAAAAAATATCTACAAAAGATTTACAAAATCTAACTTTTTTAGCTTTAATTGCAATGATAGATCCATTACGTCCAGAAGCCAAAAATGCTATCAAAGTTTGTCGTCAAGCAGGTATAGAGGTTGCAATGATTACTGGTGATCATCCTGAAACCGCATATGCGATATCTCAACAATTAGATTTAGCTTCTGACCCCAGTCAAGTGATAACCGGTGCAAATATTAGAGAGATCACAAAAGAGATTAAAAGTGGGCAACCAGAATTAATCAATAATGCACGTGTGTTTGCAAGAGTTGAACCACAACAAAAACTCGATATCGTACATGCCATGCAAGAGAATGGTCATTACGTAGCAGTAACAGGAGATGGTGCGAATGATGCACCTGCTTTGCGTGCTGCCCATGTAGGTATTGCCATGGGCAAACAAGGTAGTGATATTGTAAAAGAAACTTCTGACATGATATTAACTGATGATAACTTTGCTTCAATTGTAGCTGGGTTAGAAGAGGGGCGAATTGCGTATGCAAATATTCGTAAAGTTATCTTTCTGTTGATTTCAGCTGGCGCCGCAGAAATTATATTAGTTGTGCTTGCTTTACTAAGCGGGTTGCCTATTCCATTATTTGCAGTTCAATTGCTATGGCTAAATTTAGTTACGAATGGAATCCAAGATATTGCGCTTGCCTTTGAACCAGCAGAAGGTGATGAATTGAATAAACCTCCTCGAGCTCCTCAAGAAAATATATTCAATAGGGCAATGCTAGAAAAAATAATGATTTCTGCAATAGTAATTGGAGGCTTATCGTTTCTTGTTTTCCGTTATGCGCTTAGTCTGGACTATTCAGTGGACCAGGCACGTAATTTTACGCTGTTGTTGATGGTTTTATTTTTAAATATCCAGGCCTTTAATAGTCGCTCGGAAACTCGATCTATATTTCGTCTAAATCTATTTGGTAATCCATTCTTGCTAATTGGTACCATTACAGCGCAGTTGGTACATATTATTGCAATGTATACTCCTATCCTTAAAGACATTTTGCATATTCAACCTGTAGGTGTAAATCAATGGTTTTACCTTTTGGGTGTATCTTTAATAGTTTTGGTTGTAATTGAAGGATATAAATTAATAACTTTAAATCAAAAGGATAATAAGAAAGAAGTACTTTTATAACCACTTATCAAAAAATAAAAGAATGGATACGTTGGTTATTGATGTTGAAAATAAGCTCAAATAAATCAAAAAGGGTAGCTATTGTGTGTCTTGGGTATCCGATAATTAGCTGGATCATTAGGCAAAATACTTCTGATGAGCTTTGCGTTTATCAGGCCAAGTACTTGGTCTGAAATTATCGGCATTAATTAATCGTGAATCAGTTTGCAACGTTAGTGCTTAGCATTTTGTCACAAAAAGGAAAAACATGAATATTTAAATTTATCTACACTATAAATTTGTATAAATAGTTAAAAATATTCAGGATCATTTATAAGTTGTGGATTTTTAACGAATCCTAAATATTTAAATATTTTCTAACGTAATGTGTCTGTTAGCGACCACCTAAATCGGGCTTGGATCGTATACTTGCAAAGTTTAGGCAGCTTTAATCTTTGACTGACCTTGCAATAAGTAGCTTACAACTTTATCCGCAGAAAGTACCGGGCAAACGATTCTGTTTATCCTATTCATGGTCGGTATGTCGTCTGCTTGATCCTGACATGAGCACGCATCACCAATCACTATAGGCATGTACCCTTCATCTCTAGCAGCACGCGCGTTCCCTTCTATGCACCAATCTAAATGAATACCACAAAGCACAATAGTTTTAATTCCTGCCCGTTCTAGCATTAATTTAAGAGGTGTACCTACAAATGAGCTTTGGTGTGCATATTCAAAAAATTCAGTATCACCAGGTTGTGAAATTTCTTTGAGTTCATCCGCTAATTCTGCATCCCATTTTTTATATTCTGCTGTTCTATTCTTTGAATTGAAGGCATCACTCCAACTACCATATTGTGCTCGATCTAGTTCCGTCATGGGGTAGTCTTCACGAAACACATCGTAGCCTATCCAAAAAAATTTCATATTTGCTTGACGACAAGCCTTTGCAACTTTTATGGTGTTTTCTAATGTGCCTCGCTCCCATTGCTTCTCATCCCCTTGTGCGCCTTCGGGCTTATAAAGACTATTGCACTGGCTTATTGATATAAAGGCTGCTGGTTGAGCTAGTATGTTTACCAAATCTAATTTTTTCCATTGATCTGGCAAATCAGGAACGACAGTGGACATGGCATTTTTCCTTTTATTGGTGGTGGCTTTGAATCTAATACTATAAGAAGAACATTACGTGTAATAATAGATAAAACCACTTAATTTTATTAATTAGTTTTATCAAAGGCTTTAATTTGACTGTTATTGGCTGAAAGGCGGCATAAATTAGGCTGAAACAGGTTGGAATTAATTAACGACTCAAAACGGACATTGACTATATGCTAAGTAGCAGTTTCATAGCACCAATAATTGACTATATCTAATGCAATCTTTTTAAGTTAATTGAGTTGCATCAATACATCGAAACGTCATACCTTCAACATAGAAAGGGTGTAATGATAGAGCTATTAGAGGATGCTATGAAAAGACCAGCCCCAATGTTGATGTGCAGTATGCTAAAAACATGCAAGGGAGTGATAGAGGAGTTATTTTCAAATTGCAAAGAGGCAATAAGATGATAAATTTAGAACTTAACGATCAAGAATTGCAAATCTTAAATGAAACACTGCAAAGTTTTTTGTCCGACCTCAGTTATGAAATTTCAAACACTGATCTGCAAGATTACCGTGATCAATTAAAGGCCAGAAGAGTAGTGCTAGAGAAAATCAAGGATGCATTAGAGCAAGCTTGAAAAATTTTTAGTTTACAGCGAGCAATATTTTTCTTATGGGTTCTTATATGACCACTATTAGACGTAAGTGATCATCTGTATAAGCTTTATCTAAAAAAGGCGGTGGGCATGGTAATATTGCTCTCATAAATTATCGATTGGCACTCCTTGGCCTATAATTTATATGAGCTTTTTTGATCTAAGAGGTTGATTTACTTGGTAACGTGTAGGGCGTAAACTTACTTTTTCGCTCAATTCAAACCTTGGTGATTTAGCTGAGGTTTATTAGTTTATATATCCTATATAAATTTTTAGAAAAGGGTGCAGATTCTCTAAATGGCTAGGTGGCAGAGTGGTTATGCAGCGGCCTGCAAAGCCGTGGACACCGGTTCGATTCCGGTCCTAGCCTCCAACTAAATCAATAAGATATATAAACTTTTGAAGGTAGTTATTTAATTTTTGTAGTATCTTAATAAGGCACTGATGTGGTGAGTTATTGATTTGTTGATATTGTGTCTAAAAAATCTTGGACAGTTTTCTGTGAAACTTTGCACATACCATTTAAAAAAATTAAGTATGTAAAATAACTAATAATAACGTCTTGAATTGAATAACAGGTGATGCCTTGATTAAGTTTGAGCATGTAACACGTAAATTTAATGATTTTATTGCAGTTGATGATGTGTCCTTTAACATTGAACAAGGGCAAATAGTTGGTCTGCTGGGACATAATGGCGCAGGCAAAACTACTGTAATGAAAATGTTAACTGGGTTTTTGGAACCCACTAATGGTTTAATTTATGTTAACGACTTCTTAATAGGACGTGACACTACTCAAATACAGTCAAAGTTAGGATATTTACCTGAAAACTGTCCATTGTGGACAGATATGACAGTTGTCAATTATTTATTATACCAAGCTGCGCTGCATAATATTCTAAATGCAGATAGTAAGAAATTAGTTGTTAGAGCAATTCAACGTACCAAGTTGATTGAAAAAGCAACACAGCCAATTCGTTCCTTGTCAAAAGGCTATCGTCAGCGTGTTGGTGTTGCTCAAGCAATTTTGCATAATCCAGAGATTATTATTCTAGATGAACCTACTAATGGTTTAGATCCCACTCAAACCATTAATATGCGAGAACTTATTCGTGAATTAGCAAAAACATCTACAGTTATTTTGTCAACACATATTATGCAAGAAGTTCAAGCCTTGTGTGAGCGGGTAATCATAATGCATTCAGGCAAAATTGTGAAAGATTCACGACTTGATGAAATAAATCATGAACTACCTTTATTAATTACAATTGATCAAGATGAGAAGACTGCGTTATCTGTACTTGAAAAAATACAAGGAATAAATGCAGTTAAACTCAAATGCAAAATAGATGGAAAATTTCTGTATTCATTAGATGCTGATTTAGAATTAGGTGCAAGGGTATCTGAAGCCGTTCATAAAGCTGGTTTTAAGTTATATGAATTAACTCCTGAGAAACGTGATTTAGAAACATTATTTACTGAAGTTTGTTCGAAAGACTAATGAAAGTGTACAAATGGACACACTAAAAAAAATATTAATCACAACGAGAAAAGAACTTTCTGATTATTTTGCATCTCCTGCAGCATTATTATTTCTTGGAATTTTTGCAACCGCATCATTATTTATATTCTTTTGGGTTGAGTCTTTTTTTTCTCGTAATATTGCAGACATGCGTCCATTATTTTTGTGGATGCCAATTCTGCTAATTTTTTTAACAGCAGCGTTAACCATGCGTAGCTGGGCAGAAGAGAGGCGTAATGGCACAATCGAAATAATTCTTACGTCACCTACAGCACCTATTATTCAAATATTAGGGAAGTACTTTGCAGTATTATTATTAATAATAATTGCGTTAGCATTGACATTTTTCCTCCCAATTACAGTTAATTCTCTTGGTGATTTAGACTGGGGTCCAGTTGTTGGTGGTTATATCGCTTCAATTTTTTTGGCTTCAGCCTATATAGCTATTGGACTTTGGTCCTCAGCACGTACTGATAATCAAATTGTTAGTTTGATACTGGCGGTATCTATTGCTGGGGCTTTATACGCAATTGGTTCTCAAACTTTTACAAATATTTTTGATTACAAAGTCGCGGATTTTTTGCGTTCTTTAGGTTCTGGCTCTAGGTTTGAATCGATCACACGAGGTGTTCTGGATATTAGGGATATTTTGTATTACTTAACGATTACGTTCATATTTTTATTTTTTAACCGCCTGACACTTGAAAAGCTTCGTTGGGCAGGTAACAATCCAAATCAATTACATTACAAATGGCATATTAGAGCTATTAAGTTAGTTTTGTTACTACTTGTTATTAATATTGGCTTAAGTATTACGACAAAAGCAAGGCTAGACTTAACACAAGGACAAATTTATTCATTATCTAGTGCTACTAAGCAATATTTAAAAGAGCTAGACAAGCCTCTGTTAATTCGTGGTTACTTTAGTGCTACTACTCATCCTCTACTCTCACCATTGATTCCAAGAGTTCGTGATTTATTAACAGAATACGCAATTGCGGGTGGTAAAAAAGTGAGGGTTGAATTTATTAATCCATATGATAATCCAAAATTTGAAGAAGAAGCAGGTACAAAATATGGAGTTAGACCAGTTTCATTTCAAACTTCAAGTAAATATCAAGCTTCAGTAGTTAATACTTATTTTGATATTTTAATAGAGTATGAAGGTCAATATGAAGTACTTGGCTATAAGGATTTAGTTGAACTTAAATCTAGTGCTAGTGGCTATGAAGTGGAACTTAAAAGCCCGGAATATGATATATCTCGCACTATACGAACGACAATTGCAAAATCTAAACGTGAAATCCCTCAATTAGATAAATTAAGCCGCAGCTATGCTGTTACTGGATATATTTCATCCGATGCAAATTTGCCTAGTGAGCATCGAATTGCAAAAAACGTAATACGTGAAACCATTAGCGAACTATTTGACGAATCACAAGGTAATATTGATTTACTATTTATAGATCCAGATGCAGATGATATTACTGGTGAATATTTAACTGATAAATTGCATGTTCGTCCACTTGGATCGAATATGCCTGATTCAAAGCCTTATTGGTTTTATCTTTCTATATCTGATGGTAAAAAATCAGTTCCAATTATTTTGCCTGATAAATATTCTAAAGATACATTACGTACATCAATCATTTTTGCTATTAAGCGTTTATTGCCGGATTCAACTAAGACAGTTGCTTTATTAACACCGACTGCTGCACCTGGACCTTCAGGTATTATTTCATCACAAGTAAATTCAAAAAAATTTAATATCATGCGAGAGATATTGCGTGAATCAGTTAGAGTTGTAGATTTAAAATTAGAAAATGGAAAAGTATCTGAGAGTGTAGATTTTTTAATGGTGCTCGCTCCACGTTATCTTGATCCTACATTTGAATCTGCGATAGAAGATTTTCTTATTCGTGGAGGTACGGTATTAGTTGCAACAGCACCAATAGATGCAAGTGTAGGCAATGTAGCAGAGGTCAATGAAATAGAAAGTGGACTTGAAAAACTGTTTGCTAAATATGGAATTAAGTTGCAAAAAGAACTTGTGCTTGATAAGCAAAATGGAGTGTTGCCTATACCAAGTCCACGACGTGTGGGTAGTTTAGTCTTGCGCGAAACAAAAATTGTTGACTATCCTTATATTGTTGATATTCGAGATAAAGGCTTAAACCAAAATAGTGTTATCACATCTAGGTTAGGCCAAATTTACTTACCATGGGCAGCACCCATTGATATCGATGTTGATAAAAACATTAACCGTAAAGTTATACCTTTACTTAAATCATCTGCCGACAGTTGGTTATCAGATAGTCTAGATATATTGCCGGATTTTGAAAAATATCCGGAATTAGGCTTTCAAGTGGATAATGACAGTATGGGCTCTCAAAATCTTGCTGTAATGATAGAAGGTGATTTTGATAGTAAAACGCAAGAATCAACAAATGAAGACCCAACAAAGCTTTCACGTCTAATTTTGGTTGGCTCAGGTTCTTTGTTCACTGATAATTTTTCTGATCTTATGACTCAGGCGTTGCTTACAGAATATCGACGACCAGCTCAGTTTATGCAAAATTTAGTCGATTGGTCAGTTGAAGATCAAAACATGTTAAGTGTATTAAGAAAACATAGCCATTTTACAAGAACACTAGAAACTCTTGATAATGACGAAAAAAAATTATGGGAATATCTTAATTATGGGTTTGTTATTATTGGATTAATAATAATTTTTGCTATTAAAAACTTTTATCAAAAGAGAGTCGCGAAGCAAAATAAATTAATATTGTATGGGACATCTGCGCAATAAAACGACTAAATCACTCATTTAAGCCGATGTATAGCTGAGATTGTTAAGTTAAGAAAATGGGTGTTAGCTTTTTCTATAAGCCAACAATTAGTTTATAAGACCTATCTGCGCATAAAAAAATAGCTAAATTATATTTTTTGTTATTCGATTGTTATATTTTCCTTTGTATATAAAGTGCGATTTACTAAGCAAATTATTTTTTGAATTCCTCATATATAATTACACTATGAATTTCTTTGTTTATATAAAAAGGTAACTTATAAGTTGAACAAATTTGAACTTGTTATTTTTGATTGTGATGGTGTGCTTGTTAATAGTGAACGAATAACCACAGAAGTTTTTGCGAAAGTATTAGAAGAAGAATGTGGTTTGGCACCTGGCTTTGATGTACTAGTTGAAAAGTTTATGGGTCAATCATCGCAAAAATGTTTAGCAATCATTGAAGACATGTTAGGCCATAAGCCTCCTGCAGATTTGCAAGTACGTTATCAAAGTGAAATTAAAAAGGCATTGCAAGAGTCAGTAACTTCTATGCATGGAATTGAAGAAGTTTTGTCGGAAATTGCAATACCTTATTGTGTTGCATCGGGTGGCTCACATGAAAAGATGAGAACTACTCTTGGGAAATCAAATTTATTAGATAAATTTGAAGATAAGCTTTTTAGCACATCTGATGTGGAGCGTGGCAAGCCTTATCCTGATATATTTTTACATGCAGCAGAAAAAATGTCTTGCTCAGATCTGAATCGATGTTTAGTTGTAGAAGACAGCCCCATAGGTGTTGCAGCTGGAGTAGCCGCTGGCATGGTTGTATTTGGCTTTGCTGATTTAGTCAAAGAACAGGATTTAATTGACTCTGGTGCTCACCACATTATTAAGGAATTAGCCAATTTAGTTAAAGAGATAGCAATGTATGAGCAAAAAACTTGTTGACAACAATTTTAGATGTTGCCATGAGTTATTAAATTAATTCGTTAAAAATAAAGAATATGGGCTCTATTGACGCTGAAGATATAAAAATTGGAATAATAGGGGAAGGTAAATTAGCTAACCTATTGTCTGATCGGTTATCTAAAGCAAGGTTTTTTGTACATAGATTGAGTGAACAGGAATCAGACCAATCTTCTAGCCATAGCCGTTCTATTGTTTCACCAAGTGCAATTGCACAGTTATCAGATATTGTTATAACGATTTGTTCTGATGGTCCTGAGTTGGAAGAAATACTATTTGGTCATGATGGCGTAGCGGCTTATGGAGCAATCAGGGGTATTATTATTGATATGAGTAATGTGTCTCCTGAGCTAATCCAAGAACTTTCAGAGCAATTTATTGAAAAAGAAATCCCTTTTTTAGATGCGACCATACTTAATGAAGGGCAGCGAGATGCTGAAAATATTCAGATGGTTCTTGTAGGCGGTGAACATAGCCTATACCAACAAGTGTTACCGGTATTTGAAAAAATTGCCAACGAGGTAAAACATATAGGTGTAAATGGTGCAAGCCAGTTCTACCGCCAAGCATTTGGGGTTAGGGCAAAAAGGACCTGACTTGTTTTATTATTGAAATACACTGCCATTTATCGGGCTAATATTCCTATTAGAACCTTAGATAGAATAGAGATTAAGTGTATAACTACTTGATTTAGAATAAATATTATTTAGTTTATTTGCTTTAGTAGTTGCATGTAAATCATGTATTATAATGATTTAGTAGATAAAATTATTACAACATAAAGTAAACATATATGTCGGTAGTTCAGTATGTAAATCTTGCTAAGGCAGCGAAAATTTCAGGCATTCCTGTAACGAAGCTATACAGATTTATACATTCGGGTGACTTGAAAGTATATGATGAAGATGGTGTTTTGGTTGTAAAAGTACAGGATCTTATGTGGCAAAAATCTAATATTAAGGATTGTGAATTATTAGAGCCGACATTTATGAATCTCATTTCAAAAGTACAAAAGCAAGAGACCAATTAAATTCTGCTTAAGCTGGTTATTCCAGCGCCTCTATTATACTAGCGTAACAGCCTTTACCCATATCGTTAGCTGCTTTATCTATCATTCACCAATTGATGGAACAGGTGTAAGTGGTTTTGTTTAGTAGTTTATTTTTGATGAAGAATGATCAGTAAAAATGCTACTTGTGTAAGTGGCAATCCAATATGAATTTCTTTAAATTAATATGTGACTAACTAGTCGAACCATTTATATGGTGAAACTTTCCAGCATGCCATATGGTTGGGAGGTTATCATTAATATTTAAATATTCTACTTGGCCTACCAATATTACATGGTCACCACCTGGGTAAATATTTTTAGTGCTACATTCTAGAGAAACTGGGGTGTTAGGGAGTATAGGCAGGCCGCTTTCGCCAAGTATAAACTCATTTCCCTCAAACTTATCACAGCCTTTAGTTGCAAATTTAAAAGCCAATTCTTCATGATCTTTGCCAATAATGTTTACAGCAAAATGATTACCTTTATTGAATGTATCAAAACAGTCTGCATTATCAGCAAGACAAACCAGAATTAAAGGTGGAGAAAGTGATAGGGATGTAAATGCAGAAGCTGTAAAACCAGTTTTTTCACCGGCATTGTCAATAGTTGTAACGATCGTTACACCGCTAGGAAAACAACCCATTGCTTGTTTGAATGTTTCATTATTAACTTTGCTGGAACTCATGTTTTTTTATGCCTTGATAATTCAAATAATTATGTGTGGTTATAAGTGAATACCACTTAATTTGGAAGTTATTATTATTTTAATATTGAAGCAGCAATAAATATGCCATCTTTAAATACCGCAAATAATGTTGATAGTTATAATGTTTATGTGGATTTGTTGCATTTTGTAATGTTACGATAAGAAACGTGTTTCATTATGAAAAGTATAAAAAAAGTTGTTTGGTCTTTTTGACACAAATATTATAGTCTTGGACACATAGTGTATTTATTACCATGAATCAATTTACCTTTTTAGGCACATTAACGTATTAAATGCATGAACAAAAATAACCTGCAAAGGTTTGTATTGTGAAACGAAAACTTAAAATTAATAAGACAATTAAAATGTTTTCTACAATACATAACATTTATTTTAAAAAGCATGGCATTTTGTTGTGTGCATGCTTGTCAATATACATATAAAAAATAAAAGCTAAAAGTATGAGGAGTTAAGCATGAAGATTTCTCACAAAATACTAATAGTCGAGCATGATTATGAATTTGGTGAATCGGTAAAACTACTTCTTGAAAGAGAACATATGGATGCTGTCCATGTAACAAAAGTAGCCGATGCTATGCATAGACTTTTATCTGATCATTTTGACTTAATAATAAGTGACCTTAAGTTAAGTGGTCCAACTGGTTTAGATTTGCTTAGGAAAGTTCGTAATGAAAAATTAGAAATTCCTACAATAATAATGACCAGCTATACATCAATTAAATGTGCTGCGCAAGCATTACGGTTAGGTGCAGCAGATTATATACTCAAGCCTTTCACAGATTCATATTTAGTTCATGCTGTCGCAAGGTGTTTAAAAGAAAGATCAATCCAAAAAGAAAATTCATTATTAAGACGTAATTTAAGTGCTGCTCTTCATACCAAACAAGAAATTATTGGTGAAAGTCAATCTATTCGAGAATTAAAGAATCTAATTAATAGAGTGGGTCCAAGTGAAGCGACAGTACTTATACAAGGGGAAAGCGGTACTGGGAAAGAACTCGTAGCGTTAGGAATACATAAGGCTAGTGCTCGTGGTGAAGGAAGATTTGTGCCCGTCAACTGTGGTGCAATTCCTATGGAACTCATGGAATCAGAATTTTTTGGTCATGTAAAAGGTGCTTTTACAAGCGCAGTTACTAGCAAAATAGGTTTAATTCAAGAAGCTCATGGAGGTACCTTATTTTTAGATGAGATTGCTGAATTAGCGCCCATGTTACAAGTTAAGTTACTTAGATTTATTCAAGATAAAATGATAAAGCCAGTTGGTGATAGTAAATCGCACGAAGTGGATGTACGCATTATTGCTGCATGTAACAGAGATTTACAAAAAGAAGTTAACGAAGGGCATATGCGTGAAGATCTATTTTATCGTTTAAATGTAATTCAAATATCTGTGCCTCCCTTGCGTCAGCGCTTGGGTGATATTGAGTTGCTCGCAAAATATTTTATCGATCATTACAACACTAAGTTGGGGCGTAAGATTAGTAAAATGGACGATAGTGTTTTAGATTTGTTGAAAGGATATGATTGGCCTGGAAATATTAGAGAGTTAGAAAATTCAATTGAACGAGCAGTTATATTGGCAAAAGATGATGTGCTTACCGCAGATGATTTTAAACACATTAAAGTCAATGGCGCACATAAAGCGAAAACCAGTCAGGATGAGATTGGTAATCAAGGGCCAATGTCAATTGATGATTACACAAAGCGAGTAATTGAAGAATATCAAGAACATTATAATGAAATAGAATTAGCAAAGATTTTAGGAATAGGCAGAAAGGCACTATGGATGCGTCGTAATCGTTGGGGTCTATTTCGTGAAAAGCATGCAAATGTTGTTGAATATTAAAACTATATATATGTTTTTACTGTAAAAAAAACCGCATATAAAATTACTTTAGGTTTGGTTTCAATATTTTTAATAGTTGCATGACAGAAAGTCACTTAAACACATAGTGATGTAAGGTTTTATTTAATCATACCCCATATAACTTTTATAAATTCTCAGTTTCGTAATTAGATTAGTTTGCTTGTGTCTGCATATAACTTGTGTATGTAATAATTGTAAAAACTGCAGTTTTTCATAACGATATAATAGTTAAAATTCACTTTAGTATTTTAATGTTATTTAAAAAAGTTAGCTAAATAACTTTTTAACGCTCTGTTTCCAATTTGACTGCTTTCGTATCATTAAGAAACATATATTTACCTTAAGGTATATATTAAGCATTGTTTTTATTGAATTTATTTGGGAACGAATATTGCTTGTACATATTGCATAAAACAGTTTCATGCATAGTTAGTGCATTTAAAATGTTTTGCTAATGAGAAAAATGTGTACTCCTTCTCATCTGTATAAAATATACTTAAACAATCTAGCTATGCACTGAAACTGTTTGCTATGCGAGTTAGATAAAGATAAAGAAAATATATTTTCATACTTAAAAAACTTTATTTATGCCTTAAATACTTTACTTGAAGTCACTATATAGCGATATACTAGTACTACTAAGTAAAACATTAAGCTTGAATATTAGGAGGAGATTAAAAATGATATCCAAAAGCCTAAAGAAAACAGTAGTGCTAGTAATATCTTTTACTGCATTGTTGTTTAGTTCATTGCCTGCTTTTTCCGCAGAGCAAATGTATATACCGATACCTAGTTACCGTGTGGGCCCTTATGCCGCAGGTGGTACAGGTTATTACGGAGGTATCTTAGACTATTACAGTTTATTGAATCTTCGTGATGGCGGTGTAGGAGGTATTAAATTGACCTGGTCAGAATGCGAAACAGAATATGCTGTTGAAAGGGGCGTTGAATGTTATAAGCGCATGAAGGATAGAGAAGGTGGGGCACTTTTCTTTGATCCCTTAAGTGTAGGTATTGCTGAAGCATTAAATGAAGTCGTACGTAAAGATCAAATTCCAATGATTACTGTGAATCACGGAAAGAGTGAAACAATTGACGGCGAAGTTTTTCCTTATGTCTATCCGTTAGGAATGGGTGTACCGGATGAATACAATGCAACAGTAAGATTTATGGCGCATTTAGAGTCAGGAGAAGATCCCAATACAGTTGACTTAAAAGCTGCTCTAAATGGTAAGAAAATCATTACAATGTTCCATGGTTCTCCATATGGAAGAAACGCTCTTGATTATATGGATTTAATGGCAGAGGAATATGGTTTTGAGCATATCAAAATAGAAATTCCACATCCTGGTAACGAGCAAGGTGCACAATGGATCAGAGTACGTAAAGAGAAGCCAGATTTTGTATTCCTACGTGGCTGGGGTGTAATGAACCCAGTTGCAATGCAATCTGCTGCTCGAATTGGATTCCCAGTTGATCGTCTAATTGGAAACATCTGGAGTAATTCAGACGAAGACGTAAGACCTGCAGGTAAGGCTGCTCATGGGTACCAAGCCATTACTACGCACCCCGCCGGTATTTTTACCACAGTTCAAGACGAGATCATTGAAACTGTATATGGTGCAGGTGAAGGCGATTTGCAAGACAAGAGTCGTTTAGGCAGTGTGTATCATAACCTTGGTATCACAGCAGGAATCATGCACGTTGAGGCAATAAGGATTGCACAAAAACGCTGGGGTAATATTGCTTTATCAGCTCAACAAGTACGATGGGGTTTTGAAAATATTCACTTTGACGAAGCCCGTATTAAAGAGTTAGGTGCTGAAGGTTTATTGGCTCCAATGTTAGTGAGCTGTAAAGACCATGTAGGTGGACACAACTCTAAATTCCAAAAATACGATGCTAATAAAAGAAAATGGGAAATCGTGACTCCTTGGATTAAGAGTCAAGCACCTAATCAATTGTTGTTTGATATGGCAGAAACATATAGACAAGATAACAAAATTGAAAAGCGTGACTGTGAAGATGCAAACGACCGTGAAAACTGGACACTTGCTGGTGACCAACCACCTGTACCAGAAGGTCTAAGCACATGGCCCATTGCAACTATTAAGTAATTAATTTCTTCAAAAGGTATGTGCTGCTGCAAAAGCAGCACATACAGAAGTAATAGAGCAAAAGGCAAGCCGGATTACACGGATGTAGATCGCGACAAGGAAGTGCATCCGGTGCTATTTTAATATAGCAAATGTTTCAAAAGGAAATACGTTTCATATAGAAACGTATCATTCAACCCCTAATTTTCCTATAATTTTGGGTTATTTAGCCATATCAGCGCATTATAGCCAAGTGAATATTGGCACAAATGATGCTATAAAATATGTATATAGAATGTAAAATTATGTGGATAAATAGCGGCTTAATTGAGGTTTTTTTGTGACAGAAATCAGCTTTAACACAATTTCCGAAGCTTTAATTGATTTACGAAGAGGTAAGTTAGTTATTGTTGCTGATGATGAGTGTCGCGAAAATGAAGGCGACTTTATCGGTGCTGCTGAAAAATGTACGCCAGAAATGATTAATTTCATGTCTGTGCACGGAAGGGGGCTTATTTGTACTGCTATAACAGAACAAAGAGCAGATGAATTAAATCTAGGATTAATGGTCCCTGAGCATGATAATGACTCTCTGCACGCAACTAGATTTACAACTTCTGTAGATTTTAAACACGGTACTACAACAGGGATTTCGGCTGAAGATCGAGCAAAGACTGTAAAAGGACTTGCTGATTCGAAAATAGGACCTGAAAATTTTTCCCGTCCAGGACATATCTTTCCTTTGCGCGCAGTAAGTGGCGGTGTTTTTAAAAGAAATGGCCATACTGAAGCAACTATTGATTTAATGGATTTAGCTGGATTACACAAGTCCGGTGTCTTGTGTGAGATTATGAATGAAGATGGTTCAATGGCTCGTCTTCCCGATTTGATGAAACTAGCAAGAAAACTCTGTTTAAAAATTATTAGTATCAAAGATTTAATTGAATATAAATTACGCTATGAGTCAAGAATTCAGCGTGTTGTGACCGTCCAGATGCCAACGCGTTGGGGCGAATTTGAGATGGTTGCGTTTCGTGATATTTATTCTGAAAAAGAACATCTAGCTATGGTTAAAGGATCATGGGGTAAAGATGATGATGTCCTAGTCAGGATACATTCTGAGTGCCTAACAGGAGATGTGTTTGGATCATCACGCTGTGATTGTGGTGATCAATTAGAAGCTGCGTTGCAATTAATTGAAGAGCATGGAAGTGGCGTTGTACTGTATATGAGAGAAGAAGGAAGAGGAATAGGGCTTGTAAATAAATTAAAAGCATATTCTCTACAAGAATGTGGCTTAGACACTGTACAAGCAAACCGTGCACTTGGGTTTGATGCAGATCATAGAGATTATACTGTTGCTGCACATATGTTGCGTGCGCTTCACGTAGAAAGAGTGCAGTTGCTTACAAACAATTTAAATAAATGTTGCTGGATGGATACCCATGGGATTAAATGTGTGAAACGAATACCTATATTGTCATCAAGAGAAAACCATGAATATCGGCAAAAATATTTAAGTACAAAAATAGAAAAAATGGGTCACGTTATTCCTATGGACAAATTAAAGATAAGTAAATAAAAGGAGTAATCTTAATTTTAATGTAAAAAAATGTGAAAGCTAAGTAAGGAGGATTAAATGACTGACACTGATGAATACGGACTTAAAGACATCACTGCAGAGATGATCAAAATTGTTCGCAAAGAAACAAGAGCTGGTACCATTGATTGTAGAGATGCGCTTATTGAAAGTCGTGGGGATACTGATAGAGCAATTGAAATATTAAAAGAAAAAGGAATTGGTACACCAAAAAAAGTATGGACATAGTTGGTTAATGTGCCTTTTGCAAAAGATGTATTTAGTTATTAGGCGTAGTACCTAAATAGTTAATTCATTCTGGAAATGTAAGGTAAATCATTATTGTTTAATTAGAGAATTGAGGTGAAACAATGGCAACTTATCCAAAATTATTAGCGAATTCAGAAAATCCGCTAAAACCTTCAGCATGGCTGGAATCAGATCAAATTGAGTTTGCATATTGGGTGCCGAATATATCTGGTGGTTTAGTAATTACTACTTTGCCTATGGATACAGACTGGACTCCTGAAGCAAACATTAAATATGCACAAGATGCAGAAGAAGTTGGTTTTGCAACAGCATTAGCGCAAACTAGATGGTTTGCTAGTTACGGGGCTGATCACCAACACGAAGCATTCACTATAGCGAATGTAATCTTGCAACACACCAAAAAACTTGAAGTAATCACTGCAGTACATCCTGGTCTTTGGCATCCTGCAATTGTTGCGAAAATGCAAGCTTCGTTAGATGTGTGTAGCCAAGGTAGAACTTCTATCAATATTGTAAGTGGCTGGTTTAAAGGTGAGTTTACTGGATATGGACTACCGTGGCTTGAGCACACTGAACGTTATCGAAGATCTGAAGAGTTTATTCGCATCATTAAAGGCATGTGGGTTGAAGATGAATACACAATGTATGGTGATTTTTACCAAATTAACGGTGCGCCAATGTTACCGAAACCGTTACATAGAGTGGTTGTATTCCAAGGTGGAAATTCTAAAGATGCTAGACGCATGGCAGGCAGAGTCACAGATGTATTGTTCATGAATGGTAATACCAATAAAGGTTTTAAAGAAATTATGGATGACTCAAGAGCTTCTGCTGTTGAGAGTGGTCGTGATCCAAGTGAGTTACAATTTGGTGCAAACGGTTTCTGTGTTGTTCGAGACACAATGGAAGAAGCAACAGAAACGTTACGTGATATTATTGTTAATGCTGACGTTGAAGCAGTAAAAGGATTTGGTGAAGCAGTTAAGCAAGCTGGCCGTTCATCTAATGAAGGTGAAGGTATGTGGGCAAACTCTTCTTTTGAGGATTTAGTCCAGTATAATGATGGCTTTAAGACTGGCTTGATCGGAACACCTGATACTGTTTCAGATCGTATTATTGAGCTAAGACAGCTAGGTATGAAAGTGATCCTATGTGGATTCTTGCATTACAATACTGACTTAAAGGCCTTTGGTGAGAAAGTAATTCCACTCGTTCGTGAGAAAGAGGAAGATTTGCGTAAAGGTAAAACTTACGGTAAAAAGAAATCTGCTTAAATTATAAGTAGTTAGGTTAGGCTTTTTATCTAATACAGCAAATCTCTTCTCTCTGAGTAGAAAACTAAAGAAAGAGGCTGTAAAACAATAATAAATAAGCCTCTTCTCTTTGTTAATCGTTTTCTAGTAACTATTCAGGAGGATATGGGATGAAACTATTAGGGCTGTCAGGTGGTTGTAGCCAAAAAACACTAGTTGCAGTAGAAAAAGCGCTTGATTATGCGTATCAACATGATGATTCGATAGAAATCGAAGTTGTCAATGTTGGTGAACTTAATATCCAATTTTGTGATGGTCGGGACCCGTCAAAATATGAAGGTGATTCACGGACACTTATTGACAAAATTATTGCTGCAGATGCGCTAATCATTGGCACACCAATGTATAGAGGAACTTATACGGGTGCGTTAAAAAACGTTTTTGACTTGATTCCTAATGATGCCCTTATTGGTAAGCCTGTAGGGTTAATTGCAACAGGTGGTAGCGATCACCATTATTTAGCATTAGAACACGAACTAAAACCTATATTAGGATTCTTTCTGGCCCATGCTATTCCAGGAAGTGTATACGCTAATAATGAGCACTATTCTGAAAGAGATTTGGTTAGCGAAGAAGTGCTCGATAGATTAAAGCAGTTAGCTAGATCAGTAGTGAATTTTGCACGGATTATTCCAGAAGATAAAACAAGCCTTATTGGTGCAATAGGTCCAACAATTGGTCGAGTATCAATGCATAAAAAGGCTGGTTAATGTACGAAGCTTAATAAAAATGGTTTTTGTAAGTATATAGGAGGAAAAAATGTCGCAAAATAATCCAAAGTATAAAGTACTTCAAGAAGTTGTAGATGAGGAAACCTATCGAACTGATACTTCTACCTTATTAGCATATGATGAAGCTAATCATAAGTATTTATTTAGAGCATTAAATTCAAACTATTTCTTGCAGGATGATACTAGTGAGAAAATAGAAGTTTTAGACATGCAACAAGCAGAGGATACTTGGAATAATATGCCTGTTAAGCATGTTACTAACATAACCGCAGCATTCCCTAAGCATCATGGCGGAGTTGGCATGGATACATATACCAATTTATATGATGATTAAAATTTAAGAGGCTATTAATAAAATATACAAACCAGAATAGTTATAATAATTGTGTCTTACTTAGATAAGGAGTAAGCAATACCAACATCTATAACTACTAAATTAAATTATTGTTGTTACTGTGGTTCAAAACTCATACGTTCAGTACCAAACAGTGATTTGCTAGAAAGAAGTATATGTAATCAATGTGATACGATTCATTATGAATATCCTAAGATACTTGTTGGCAGTATCGTTGAGTGTGATGAAAAGATCTTGTTGTGTAAAAGAGCAATTAAACCACGTGTGGGATATTGGACATTACCATCAGGTTACATGGAGAACGATGAAACTATATTAGAAGCAGCTATACGAGAAACGAAAGAAGAAACGAATGTATTAGTAAAAGAAATGCATCTATATATAGTCTTCTCATGCCCGAATATTAATCAAGTTTATTTTATCTTCAGAGGCAAGACTCAAAATAAAAATGCTTGCTCCACTGAAGAAAGTCTTGAATCTAAGTATTTTCAAAAGCAAGAAATTCCCTGGAATGCACTTTCCTACTCTATTATGAATAAAGCCTTGGATTGGTATTTTTATGACAAGGTGCGTGATAAGTTTACATTTCGTATATCAGATGTGTATGAATGTAATACCTCATAATAAACCTGCAAAATTAATTGATTGTTTTGTTAAGTAAATAAAATGTGAACGCTAACTACCAAAACTATATTTGAATTAGTTTTGTTTTTAATAATCAATTCAATAATTTTGCAGCCGTTTATCACTATATAAATATACGTTTCATAGTAGCATTGATAATTGATATGTTTCATTTTGATCATATCAAAACCGCATTAATGAAACGTTCTTGTTTCGAGAGAGGTTCTCATTAATAAAATAGTTATTAAATTCATAATTAATCAGCAGTTTACCTTTCATCTCAAATATGGCCTATAAATTGCAATTATATTCAGTAACTTAGTCAATTATTTAACCCTGAGGTAGACTGCATGAATCATGAGAACATTAGAGAACTAATGGATGTAAAAGATTCTGTACAAAATCTTATCAATAGAACTACAAAAGACTCAAATTTTGGAAAATTCAGATACAGTGTGAATACGCATTGGGAAGGTGGCGCATTATGTAAAGCCAGAGTTCGTAACGAGCATAATTTAGTTGTTGATGAAAAACCTATACTAGGAGGCTGTGATTTAGGAGTGAGTCCGGTTGAATTAATTCTTACCGCATTAGGTACTTGCCAAGAAATTATGTATTCAGTAGTGGCTTCGCGTATGGATATTGAATTAGAAGAGTGTGAGGTTACACTCACCGCTGAGCTTGATATAAGAGGTTTGTTAGGAGTTGAAACTAAAGAAGCAGTATGTCCTGGATTTTCTAGAATTGACTATGAAACAAATATAAAAAGTAGTGCTTCAAATGCACAGCTAAGTGCCTTAGTGGAAGCCGTTGAACGGCAATGTCCAGTATTAGATATGTTAACCAGGAAAGTAGAGATTTCTAGTTCTGTAATTTCTAATGGCCAAGATTTAATAAAGCAGGATGATAAGGTTGCATGTATTTGATAGAGAAAGAATAAGAATTATTTATTAAGTAAAATATATACATGAGTGAAGACAATATAAAAAGTTTAGAAAATGTAAAGGTTTCTGTTAGTAACATTATTGATAAGGCAAACGAAGACCCAGATTTTGGTAAGTTTAAATACTATGTTAATACACAGTGGGAAGGGGGGACATTGTGTAAAAACCAGATTCGCAGGGCACATAAATTATTAGTAGATGAGCCTCCAGCTTTTGGAGGAGACGATCTAAGTGCGAGCCCTGTTGAATTGGTTTTGGCTGCTTTGGGGTCATGTCAACAAATCATGTATGCAGCTTTGGCGTCTGTAAGAGGAGTTCAGCTAGAAGAGTGCGAAGTAACCTTAAAGGCGAGCTTAGACGTAAGAGGGTTATTGGGAATGCAAGGGCAAGGGGAAGGGACAATTTATCCTGGGTTCTCAAGTATAAATTATGAAACAAAGATAAAAAGTTCTTCACCAAAAGACCAATTGCAAGCACTTGTTGAAGATGTTGAAAAACAGTGTCCGGTTATGGATATGTTAACAAGGTCTGTGAGTGTAGATGGTTCTACAAAAATTAATGATGAAGTCTTTGATCAAAAACCTAAGACTTCTTTTTTGCAAAAAATACTTGGTGTTGTTCGTAGAAAATAATTTTCTGTTTGTGGCACTAATTGAGATTTAGAACAAGGAAGTAATCTAATAAATTAAGGAGATATATACCTATATTTTTAAACTATCACCGTTATATAAATACAAAATATAACTTCGATTTAAATCAATATAGGCTAATTAGCCAGGTTTTACATATGGGAAATTTATCATCTGAATTCAATTATGAGGCACTCTATCAACAGTCTCTAAGCGACCCAAAAGCATTTTGGGAATCTCAAGCAAATCAATTTTTAGAGTGGATCTCTCCATGGAATGAAGTGATGATTCAAGATACTGATAAAACCCATGCAAAATGGTTTGTCGGTGGAAAATTAAATGTCACTCATAATTGTGTTGATCGTCATTTAGAAGAACGAGGAGATAAAGTTGCAATTATTTGGGAGAGTGATGATGGAGAAGAAACAAGAACTTTAACTTATAAGCAATTGCATGAAGAAGTATGTAAATTTTCAAATGTATTAATTAATAATAATGTAAACAAAGGTGATCGAGTTTGCATTTATATGCCACTCATTGTTGAAACAGCAGTAGCAATGCTAGCATGTGCAAGAATTGGTGCAATACATTCAGTAGTTTTTGGTGGGTTTTCAGCTAAGTCTCTACAAGACAGAATAACTGATGCAGATTGTAATCTTGTAATAACTGCGAATGAAGGATTACGTGGAGGCAAAATAATACCAATTAAAAATATAGTTGATGAAGCACTTACAAATTGCCCAGATGTTAATTGTGTGATCGTTGTTGAGCGGACACAAAATAAAACAAATATGCTAGCAGATCGTGATCTGTGGTATCACGAACAAATGGATAAAGTTTCAATAAATTGTCCAGTTACAGAAATGGGTGCAAATGACCCGTTATTTATACTTTATACATCAGGCTCAACGGGTAAGCCGAAAGGAATACTACATGGGTCAGCGGGTTATTTATTATATGTAAGCATAACATTTAAATATGTTTTTGATTATAAAGAAAACGATATTTATTGGTGTACGGCAGATTTAGGTTGGGTCACAGGCCACTCTTATGTACTTTATGGCCCATTATCAAATGGGGCAACTACATTGATGTTCGAAGGTGTACCAACATTTCCCGATCCAAGTAGGTACTGGCAGATTGTAGACAAATATCAAGTGAATACTTTTTACACTGCTCCAACTATTTTACGGACCTTAACAGCATATGGTAATGAACCAGTTTTAAAATATTCACTAGACAGTTTGCAGTTGTTAGGCACAGTTGGGGAACCTATAGATACTGAAACATGGAATTGGTATTTTGAAGTAGTAGGGAAAAAACGTTGTCCGATAATAGATACCTGGTGGCAAACAGAAACAGGTGGTGTGCTGATATCTCAATTGCCTGGAGAAGTCACTGATAAATGTGGTACTCAAGCTAAACCATTTTTAGGAATTGCTCCTGCATTAGTGGATGATCAAGATAATTTGATTAATGAAAAGAAAGGTAACTTAGTTATTAAGCATCCTTGGCCAGGGCAGATGCTTACAATATTTGGTGATCATAAGAGATTTGAAGAAACATATTTCACTAATAGAGCTAAAGGTGGTTATTATTTTCCAAGCGATCGTGCATCAATAGATGATCAAGGCTATATACGTATTACGGGGCGTACCGACGATACATTAAATGTATCTGGCCATCTAATTGGTGCCACAGAAATTGAAAGCGCACTTATCCAACATCAGTCTATCGCAGAAGCTGCAGTTGTAGGTTATCCACACTCTGTAAAAGGTGAGGGTATTT
This sequence comes from Gammaproteobacteria bacterium, assembly GCA_965223115.1. Lineage (GTDB taxonomy): Bacteria > Pseudomonadota > Gammaproteobacteria > UBA4575 > UBA4575 > CBDCUI01. The sequence goes on along the minus strand of OZ244982.1, from coordinate 1,058,054 downwards.
GTGCTTTTGTGGCATTGAATAAGGATTCGCAACCATATGAAGGGCTGAATTCTGAGCTCGAGCAATTAGTACGAAAAGAAATTAGTGCGATTGCGAAACCAGACATAATTCATTGTTCATCTGAATTGCCAAAAACTCGAAGTGGAAAAATCGTAAGACGAATTTTAAGGAAAATTGCTAATAATGACTTTGAAGATATGGGTGATACTACAACATTAGTAAATCCATCAATTGTTAATGACTTAATACAAAGTTGTTCTAGTAGTCAGTCTAACTAATTTTTAAATCAAAGCTGACAAAAAATCAGAATAATCTGAAATATTTCAAAGGCTTAAATAATTTTTAAATATATTCTTAAATATAAATTAAGCTATTGCCATCGTTTATGGAAAATTTAATTAAAATTGATATACCTGATCTTGAAGGGGTAGATAACGTTCCTATTGAAGAGATATGGGTTAACGTTGGTGATGAAGTAAACGTAGGCGATAGCATCGTTTCGGTTGAAACTGAAAAAACTATAATTGAAATCCCTTCACCTTATAGTGGAACGATACGTGAAGTACTCTGTTCTACGGGTGATACGGTATCGGTTGGAGATTCAATTTTAGTTATCGAAGTAAATAAATCCACAAACGAAAATGCAGAAAAACCAGTAGAAGTTGTAAATGAAGATTTAGTTACACAAGTCGTGGTTTTGGGAGCAGGTCCAGGTGGATATTCTGCTGCATTCCGTGCAGCGGATCTAGGAAAAAAAGTAGTACTGGTAGAAAAAAGTCATACATTGGGTGGTGTGTGTTTGAACGTTGGTTGCATTCCATCTAAAGCTTTATTGCATGTTGCCAAAATTATAAGTGAAACGAAAGAAATGTCTGATTTTGGAATAAAATTTTCACCGACAGAACTTGATATAAATAAGCTACGTAATTGGAAAAATAAAGTTATTTTGCAGCTTACCAATGGACTTACGAGTTTAGCAAAACAAAGAAAAGTTAAAGTTGTTAAAGGAGTGGGTACATTTACCTCATCAAATGAGGTAAATGTTGATATAGATGATGTAACAAAAATCTCAATAAAGTTTGATCAGGCAATAATAGCGGCAGGCTCAGAACCAATAAAGATACCTGATTTCCCACACGACGATTCTCGAGTTTTAACTTCAACGGAAGCATTAGAGATAGGTAATATTCCAGATAGGTTGCTTGTAGTGGGAGGTGGAATTATTGGACTCGAAATGGCTACGGTTTATCATGAGCTAGGGGCAAAAGTTACTATTATTGAATTTGCAGATACTCTAATTCCAGGGGCAGATCCAGATTTAGTAAAACCACTTCATCAACGAATTGCTGGTATGTATGAAAATATATTTCTTAGTACAAAGGTAACGAGTATTGAATCGACTCTTAATGGTATGTATGTTAAATACGAAGATACAAGTTCAAGAAATAGGGATGTTTTTGATCAAGTTTTGATTGCTGTAGGGCGAAAACCTAATGGTAACCTTATCGGCGCAGAAAAAGCAGGTGTAAATGTAGATGATCGAGGCTTTATTGCCACGGATGATCAAATGCGTACAAATGTAAACAATATATTTGCAATTGGTGATGTTGTTGGACAGCCTATGCTTGCCCATAAAGCTACACATGAAGGAAAAGTAGCTGCAGAAGCTATTGCTGGAAAAGATAGTCATTTTGATGCCAGTTTAATACCATCAGTAGCCTATACAGATCCTGAAATAGCCTGGGTTGGAATAACAGAAAATAGTGCAAAAGAGTTAAATATTGACTACAAAAAAGGGATTTTCCCATGGGCTGCCAGTGGAAGGGCATTGAGTATAGAAAGGAAAGAAGGTTTTACTAAAACGCTGTATGACTCTGAATCACAGAAAATAATTGGTGCTGGAATTATTGGCACAAACGCAGGAGAATTAATATCTGAAGCCGCGTTGGCTATTCATAAAGGCTGTACCTCAGAAGAACTTGGAGAATTAATTCACCCACATCCAACCTTATCAGAAACAGTCGGTTTATCTGCCGAAGTTGTTGATAAAACTATAGTGGATCTGTATGTAAAATAACTTAATATATGGCAAATACTCAGCTAAATGAACTTGAGAGGCGAGTAGACGAAGTACTTTTCTATGTTTGGGATCCGTTTAACTTAAAAGGTGAGCCATATGCACGAGATATGTACAGTAGGTATGTGCCAGAGTTGATTAGCTATCTAGAGTCTAACAAGTCAGCTGAGGAAATTAAGAAACTTCTGATCGATATTGTTGAAAACAGAATGGGTCTTGATTTTGACCACAAATCCGCAATGAAATTAAGTCGTTTACTGCTAAGGCACAAAAAAGCTATTGACTCAAATTATATATAAGCAGACATACACCTAATTTTCTGTAGTAATTATTGTTGCGCATATTTTCAGGCTTAGTAGACGGATCATTAGTCGATGCTACAATAAGTGCTAATATTAGAATTTAGTCTAACTTCTATTCCTCTTGCCCGGGTGGCGGAATTGGTAGACGCAAGGGACTTAAAATCCCTCGCCTGTATAAGGCGTGCCGGTTCGACTCCGGCCCCGGGCACCAATTATAGGCAAATGATATTTGTTCTTAGGTCAAAAATTTATCTAGTAAGGCCTGCTAGAGAGAATATTGTATTACTGAATCAAATTATTAAACTAAATCTAATGAGCATTTTATGAGTGAGTTTAAGTTTAATTCTGTTCCAGAAGTTTTAGATGACTTGAAGTCAGGCAGGCTAGTTATAGTAGTTGATAATGAATCGCGTGAAAATGAAGGTGATTTAATAGGTGCAGCAGACAAATGTACACCAGACATGGTGAATTTTATGGCTACTCATGGTAGAGGCTTAATATGTGCTGCCATCACTGAAGAACGTTGTAATATGCTGGATTTAGGTTTGATGGTTGAGGCAAATGAAAATGATGCCTTACACAACACACCTTTTACCGTTTCTGTCGATTATAAGCATGGTACGACAACTGGGATTTCGGCTGCTGACCGATGTAAAACAATACAAGCCCTTGCTAATCCTGTTTGTAACGCAAGTGATTTGGCACGTCCAGGTCATATTTTTCCACTACGTGCTACAAAAGGTGGGGTGTTCAAACGTGAAGGCCATACAGAAGCAACGGTGGATCTAATGCAACTCGCGGGTTTGTATCCTGCAGGTGTGCTTTGTGAAATTATGAAAGATGACGGCACGATGGCGAGATTACCAGACCTTTTTGAATATGCAAAAAAGTATCACTTAAAAATACTTACTATAAAGAATCTAATTAAGTATCGATTGCAATGTGAAGCTGTAATAGAAGAAAACTAACTCTGTCTGTTGATTTGATTATTTAGATTTCATGCATTTGAGCGTTTTTTTAAAAGGCTCTCAAGTATTGAGACTAATGGGGTAAATATTTACTATGATGCCAAAGGTAATATACCACTGGTCATTGGTTGTATTTGCAACTAGTCAATTCTTCATAAAATACAAGTAGATACAATTATTTTAAATTATTTTTATAAAGTATATAATATATATTATTGATTTATATATCAATTTTAAATTAAGATATTAAAAACTTAACAACATCAAGTAATTTAACCTCATTTTTAATGTACATCTTTGCATAAAGCTGTGGTACTTTACTGCTTGGTGGTTCCATAAATCTCTATAGCGTTGAGAGGCGATATATAGAGAATCCAGAAGGAGCAATAACTATATAATAACTTCTGAAACCATCTGCCTAGCGTAGAGAACATTTAGCAGCCCTTTCTCCTCTAGTTGGGTCATTAATTAAAAAATATAAAAGCTAAAGTCATTACGCAAAGAAAGGCAAGTATCAACCCGCCCCCGTGGCGGGTTTTGTTTTTCATGGGTAAACTACATGCTTGAGTTTTTCTATAGTGTTCCACTACCTAACAACTTTTAGACAAAAACTATATAAAAATTATGCATTTAAGGTCACGGCATATTGTTGTGTTAAGTTTATACTTATTATTTAGTTCTTCTGCCTATGCTGTGGATATGGGGGGTAGGTACTTAGTATCAGGTGTCGGCAAAGATTCATGTCAAAGTTATGTTGATTCAGATGAAATAGGGCAGTCTTATTACCGCGCTTGGTTGTCGGGCTATATCACCTCGTATAATTATTATGAAGAAGATACTTATAGTATCGTTAACAAGAAATCTGTAAATGACTTAGAGACCTGGTTGCGTGGATACTGCTTTGCAAATCTAGATCATTCATTTGAGCAAGCTGCAAAAGGTCTTATGAGAAGCTTAAAATATTTTAAGAAGAAGAATTTCTATGATAAATAAACTTAGTAAAAAGGTATTACTTGGAAAATCAAGATCTTAAACGTGCTGGTTTAAAAATTACTTTACCCAGAATGAAAATATTAGAAATCCTTGAGAATTCTAATAAAAGACATTTGAGTGCTGAAGACATCTATCGTGTATTGATTGATTCTGGAGAAGAGATAGGTCTGGCGACCATATATAGAGTTTTAACACAATTTGAATCTGCTGGCTTAGTAATTCGACATCATTTTGAAACTGGCCAAGCTGTGTTTGAACTGGAAAGGGGCAAACACCACGACCATTTAATCTGTGTAAAATGTGGCAAAATCGTTGAGTTTTTAGATGAGTCTATAGAAGCAAAGCAAAAAGAAATAGCTGAAAAGAATGGATTTAGAATCTCAGATCATTCTCTAATTATCTACGGTATATGTGACAATACTAGTTGTCAAAATGGTCGATGATTTATCATTCAGCTAACTAAATTAGTCTAAAAACAATTTTCTTAACTTATGTCCAATAACAATTTACCACCTGGTCCTGAAGGATCGGGCAAGCTTGGTTGCTTACCTGAAATGCGTAATAACCCTATGCAGTTTTTAGAAAAAGTCGCACACGAATTTGGTGGCATTGCACGTATCAATATGGGTGATTATTACTCCTACCTTGTTTCAGAACCTAAGCTAATCAAAGAAGTACTAGTTGATAATTACGATAAATACAAGAAAAACACACGCTATAAACAAGTACGTATGGTAATCGGTGAGGGTATGTTGCTAAGTGAAGGTGATGTGTGGAAAAAGCAACGTACTATGGCGCAGCCTAGATTCACAGCGAAGGCGCTTGAAGCCCAAATAGACTGGATTACAGAATTAGCTACTGAGTATATTGATACATGGAGCCAAAATATAGATAGTAAAAAGCCTGTAGAGCTAGAGTTTCATTTTAACATACTCACACAATTGATCGCTGGTGTTTGGGTGATGGGTTCAGGTTTTAAATCACGTGCACCAACTATTGTGGATATTTATAACCAGATTCGTATGAATTGGCCAGAAATGAAAGATTTAAAAAGTAATTTATTCAAGCCAAAAAATTTAATGAAAGAAATTAATTTTAGACGTGCATTAATGCAGCTGAATAAATGTGTTTATGGCTTGTTAGATGAATATCCAAGTATCATTGATACAGATATAGGATTTTTAAAACATATAATTGAAAGTGATAATGCTGAAAAGTATATTAAAGAAAATAGACGTAGTTTGCGTGATCAAGTGCTTACACTATTTGTTGCTGCATTTGAAACTACAGCAACATCTTTGTGTTGGACAATGTACGTAATAGATAAATATCCAGAAGTAAAGCAACGCATATACGAAGAAGTTAATAATGTTATAGGGAGACAAACCCCTACATCTGATCTTCTAAAAAAATTAGATTACACTGAAAAGGTTATCAAGGAGTCCTTGCGTTTATATGCCTCAGTACATTCGTTTTCACGCGTTGCGTTAGAAGATCACGAAATTGGTGGCTATAAGGTGCCCAAAGATATGACCGTTATTATTTCTTCATATGTTACACATCGATTACCAAACTATTGGGAAGACCCATATAAATTTGACCCGAATCGATTTGCTAAGGATAGGAGCGTAGGGCGTTCTCGGTTTGCTTATATCCCATTTGCTGCTGGCCATAGAAATTGTATTGGTTCGTATATGGCTATATTACAAAGTAAGCTTATCGTGACACTAATTGCGCAACGTTATGATTTGACTTTAACCCCAGGGCACAAAGTAGAGCCCCAGGCGGCCACTACAATGAGGCCAAAATACGGAATGAAAATGGATGTAAATCGATTAGCGGCTTAATTTGTTATTAATAGCCAGCTTTGCGAGCACGTTCATCAGGGCGATCTTTGTCATTTTCCTTATTTATAGTGTTGTTATTAGTATCAGATGACCGCTGTTTAGCCACACCTCGTCCAGCATTTAACTTATTTTCTGATTGCTTGTTTCTATGCTCATCCATGCTCTTTATCCTAAAAAAACACACTAATTAACTATACTTTTGCTCATAACTGTTGACCGTGATCTAGCTCATAAGTCATCATTTAGATGGGGACAAGGCGAATTAATCAGACGTTTTGTGACATGTGTCGACTAGCCAAGTCTCTCGAAACCATATAATTTGTATGAAAATATTTACGAAATATTGATCTAATAGAATTAATAAGAAAATTGGGCGACTAATATAAGATGTACTTACAACATTTTGGTCTAGAACAACAACCATTTCAGCTAACCCCAGATGCTGATTTCATGTATTTGAGTAAGCCTCATGCGCGTGCAAAATCATATATGGAATATACAGTATGGAATCGTGATGGTTTTGTAGTTATTACTGGAGAAATCGGTTCAGGTAAAACTACATTGATACAGCAATTACTTCGTACCGTAAGTGATGATGTACTGATTGCGCGAATCTATCAAACCCAATTGAATGAAGTAGAGTTTTTTCAAGCTATCTTACTTGAGTTTGGTCTTGAACCATTTAATGCAGGAAAAGTTGAGTTGATGAGTATGCTCAATAATTTTTTAATAGATCAATACTCACAAGGAATACAAGTCATACTCGTTATAGATGAAGCGCAGAATTTAAGTAAACGGGTTTTAGAAGAATTACGCATGCTTACGGGTATGGAAACTGATGAAGACCGTATTTTAAATCTTATACTTGTAGGTCAGCCAGAGCTAAAAAATTTATTAGATGCTCCAGGTATGGAACAACTAGCGCAACGAATTCGATTTAGGTTTCATTTAAAACCATTGGATGAAAGTGATATAATTAATTATATTAGACATAGACTTGAGGTTGCTGGATCAAAAAAGAAAACAATTATTAAAGATGAATGTGTTCCCCTGATATATCGTTACACGGGTGGTATTCCTCGTTTAATTAATACTCTTTGTGACACAGCATTAATTTGTGCATACGTAGATGGCAAAAAGTTAGTAACTGCTAGTTATATAGAAGAAGCAGTTGCTGAGCTACAATGGCAGCCATATCAAGAACGGGCCGGCATTAAGGCTTTAGAGGCAAAACCTACAACAGCTGTGGATCATGAGGCTGATGTTGATGCAAAATTGGTGGATATTATGCACGAAGATAATATTCACGAATATATAATTTCAGGCAATGTCACATCTATAGGTCGAATTTCAGTAAATGATATATGCATCAATGATGAAATGGTGAGTGGGCACCATGCAAAAATCATACGCTTCCAAGAAAATTATTTTATAGAAGATCTTATCAGTACAAACGGAACGTATGTAAACGGTAAACGCATAAAAAAATGTGTTTTGAAAGATGGTGACAGGTTGGCTTTTGGTCCTTATAAAATGTTATTTCAAATGAATTCATCTTTATTAATGAATACTTCTACCTCGCATAAGCAGGATACTTATGGCAGTGTCGTTTCACTTGATGACACGATTATTGGGAATCCAATCGCAGTAAATAATAAATAATACCTTCTAAGTACGTATGCCTATGCCTTTATTCATTAAATAAAGACTGATTAAGAATAATATTACTAGAAAGCTAATTATCACAACCATTGAAATGATTAAGTTAACGTCTGAGACACCTAAAATTCCTAGTCGAAAAGCGTTTACCATATAAAGAATTGGGTTTGCTAATGAAATTTGTTGCCAAAAGCCAGGTAACATATCGATACTAAAAAATACTCCACCAAGGTAGGTGAGCGGGGTTAGTACAAAAGTTGGGATGATAGAAATATCATCAAAACTTTTAGCAAAAATACCATTAATTAGCCCAGCAAGAGAAAACAGCGCAGCAGTGCATAGAGTAGTAATAAGAATAATAACTACGCTACTAATTTGAAGCTGAGTAAAAAATAAAGCGACAAAAGTAACGACAATACCTACTACTAAACCTCTAGCGATCCCACCTAACATAAAGCCCAATATAATAATGTAATTAGGCATTGGAGAAACTAACATTTCTTCAATATGGTGTTGAAACTTTGAACTATAAAAAGATGAAACAGAATTCGCATAAGAGTTTGTTATAATTCCCATCATAATTAGACCTGGTGCAATAAACTCAATATAAGAATAGCCAGCTATATCGCTTATTTGCGAGCCAATAAATTTCCCCATAATTAAAAAATATAACGTCATCGTTATCGCAGGTGGCAAAATAGTCTGTACCCAAATACGTGAAAACCGTAAAATCTCTTTAATGACAATGGTACGTAATGCGATCAATTGTTTTCCTAGAGTCATACTTTAATTACTCGTTCGCATTATTGGTTAAATTTAGGAAAAGTTCTTCAAGACGATTGGATTTGTTTTTAATGCTTAATACTGTAATGCCTTGTTGATTTAGGCTATTAAATAACTCATATAAAGTTTTATTGTTTGCAAGCGTAACTTCGAGAGTTTTATTATCAATAACATCAAAAATATAGTCATGTAGATCCACAGCAGTTGTCAACGGATGTTGTAAATAAAGTATAAAACTTTCTTCTTTCAGTCTTTCTAATAATTCTCGCATTGAGGTATCTACTTTGATTTTGCCATGGTCGATAATGGCAATATTCCGGCATAAGTTTTCTGCTTCTTCTAGATAATGAGTAGTTAATATTATTGTTTGTCCATCATCATTTATTTTTTGCAACAGTTTCCACATAGACCTGCGAATCTCTATATCTACTCCTGCAGTGGGTTCATCTAGGATGAGTAATTTTGGTTTGTGCACTAATGCCCTTGCAATCATAAGACGTCGTTTCATTCCACCTGATAATTCTCTTGGCGTATCTTTGCGTTTTTCCCAAAGCCCTAATTTATCAAGACAAGCTTCTGCTGCATCGCGTGCCTCTTGATGGTCTATTCCAAAATAACCTGCCTGGTTTTTTATAATTTCAACAAGCGGTTCGAAATTATTAAAATTAAATTCTTGTGGTACCAGCCCAATTTGGCTTTTTGCTGACGAAAAGTCTGTATCAATGTCATAGCCTAAGATTTTTACTTTGCCTGCGGTTTTATTAACCAAGGATGTTATGATACCGATCAGTGTAGATTTACCGGCACCATTTGGGCCAAGTAGCGCAAAGAAATCACCTAATTTTACATCGAGGTCAATATGATCAAGTGCAATTACTTTGTTGTTGTATGATTTGCATAATCCTCGAATTGATAGAGCGTATTTAGTCATTTAGCACGTTATAGTTTTGTATAAGAAAGAATAAGCTTAGGTCTATAGGAAAAGATCACATGTATAGCACAGATTTGATGCAATATTTTTACACAGATAAAAATATTAACAGTACACCAATTAATATAGTTCTTCGCTCACACTATAAGGAATGGCAGCTCAAGCAGGAAGAGCAAGTTCAAAACTGGATTGCTTCATCAGGTTTTAAACCAGAACCTGGCAAACATTTGTGCATACCTAATACTAAAGGTGGTCTTGATAGTGTACTTGTAATAACGGATCAAGAAAATACTATTTGGGCATTAGGGGATTGTGCGAAATCTTTGCCTGAAGGTAATTACCATATTGCTGCAAAACCTGAAAATACAGATGAAGAATCTTATTTGCTAGGTTGGGGATTAGGCGCTTATCGATATTCACAATATAAAAATACCCAAAATAAATTATCTCGGCTTTTTATTAGTCGACCTGATGATAAAAATCATTTACAAGCACTACTAGAAGCTACTGCATTAACTAGAGATTTAATCAATACGCCTGCATCCGATATGATGCCGCAACATTTGCTTGAATATAGCGAATTATTGGCTCAACAATTTGGTGCTGAATTGATTGACTGCAGTGGTGATGATTTATTACAGAAAAACTACCCAATGATACATGCGGTAGGGCGTGCGAGTGTACACCCGCCTAGACTAATTGAATGGAATTGGGGTAATCCTAAACACCCAAAAGTGACCTTAATTGGCAAAGGCGTATCTTTTGATAGTGGTGGCTTGGATATTAAATCGGCAACAGGGATGCGGTTGATGAAAAAGGATATGGGTGGTGCGGCTCATGTTTTAGGTATTGCGAGAGCAATTATGCACTTAGAATTACCGGTTTACTTACGTATTTTTGTCCCTACAGTAGAGAATGCCATTTCTGACAACGCCTATCGCCCTGGCGATATTATCAAATCAAGATCTGGCAAAACGATTGAGATTGAGAATACGGATGCCGAGGGACGCTTAATATTATGTGATGCAATAAGCAAAGCAATTGAAGAAGCACCAGATATCATAATTGACTTTGCCACTTTAACTGGTGCTGCAAGAGTGGCATTAGGTACAGAAGTTCCAGCATTTTTTACGAATGATAACACCTTGGTAGAAGAGATCATGCAGGCATCTGAACAAACACATGACCCTGTGTGGCAATTACCACTACATAAGCCGTATCGGTACTTGTTGAACAGTGATACTGCAGATATTTCAAATTGTGCAACAGACGCATTTGGCGGCGCTATAACTGCGGCTTTATTTTTAAATGAATTTGTACCTGATACGACCCGTTGGTTACATTTTGATGTAATGGCTTGGAATTCCCGTAATCGCCCCGGTCGGCCCAAAGGAGGAGAGGCAATGGGCTTGAGAACGATAGTCGAGTTCATACGACAAAGATATGAGGCTTAGGTAGAGTTACCCACGCATGTATGACTCTCACCGCTTTTGTGTTGCCCCTATGATGGACTGTACGGACCGTCATTACCGATATCTTGCACGGCTGATGACCAAACACAGTAGGCTATATACAGAAATGGTCACCACAGGGGCATTGTTATATGGAGATCATGAACGCTATCTGAACTTTAACTCTTGCGAGCATCCCATTGCGTTGCAATTAGGCGGTAATGATGCAAGCGAAATGGCAAGATGTACGGAGTATGCTGCAAAGTATGCTTTCGATGAAGTTAATATAAACGCAGGTTGCCCAAGTGATCGGGTACAAGCAGGTAAGTTTGGTGCTTGTTTAATACGTGAACCAAAAACCGTTGCCAATTGTATAAAAACAATGAGTAAAGTTGCGGATATAGAAATTACAGTTAAAACAAGAATTGGTGTTGATGAGTTAGATAGTTACGAAAATTTATCAAACTTTGTAAAGATTATTGCTGATGCAGGATGTAATACATTTATTATCCATGCTCGTAAGGCTTATTTATTGGGTTTAAGTCCAAAACAGAACCGTACTGTACCACCATTACGTTATGAATATGTATATCAACTCAAGCAAGAATATCCGCAGTTAAAACTAATTTTAAATGGTGGTTTAGATAATTTGAATGAAATACATAATCATCTAGTGCAACTTGATGGTGTAATGATAGGTAGAAAAGCCTACGATGATTTATATTTTTTAGCAAATGTGGATACTGAAATCTTCGGTAGTGAAGACAAATCTATTTCGCGATATGAAATACTGAACAAATATTTAATGTATGCACAGGAACAGCTAAGCTTAGGTGTTCCATTAAGCATACTCATGCGCCCCACATTTGGACTATTTAATGGCATATCAGGTGCTAAAGCTTGGCGACGTTTTCTAAGTGAAAACATACATAAAATGAATACAGATATTAATGTAATCTGCCAAGCTGCAAGTGAAATGGAACAAACAAGAAAAATATCCATGCTTAATTAAAAAAACTAGATATAATTATACAAATAAGTGTTTAAAATTTTCCTGTTGAGAATAATATTCATAGTCAGCTAGACAATCTATATCTCGTACTGTTGGCAGGCAGTTAACAGACCAGTCTAATGAAGTAATTCTGTCTTTGGTATGTAGTAATACATCATCTCGACTCCATTCAATATCATCAAAAATAGACTTATCTATTCGTTTTGCACCAATTAATGCATAACCACCGTCAAAAGCAGGTCCTAAGACAATATCATGCCCTGAGTCGAGTTTTTTAAAAGCAGTGTTGATATAGCTTGAATCCAATTGTGGGCAATCTGAACCAATTAATACTACAGAATCATTATTATTAAGATTGTATTTAAGGGAGTTGTACATGCGTTCCCCCAGGTCATTGCCGTGCTGTTTTTCTAAAGACAGGCTGTATTCATTTTTGCAATAGATGAAGAACGGATGATTCGTATCAGGATAGCAACACAAAACTACATCTAAGCTACTTTTATGTAATTCTTTTAAAATATGTTCCAGAATTCTTTTATAAATTATTGCAGCAAGGCCTTTACCTAGATTTTCAGCTAAACGTGTTTTTACTAATCCTGGCTCAGGATGTTTGCAAAAACAAAGGACAATGTGTTTTTGCACGGTATTAATAATAGATTTTAGCCAGTCTTTCAGCAGGCATGCCAAAAAAGAACATTAAACGTAAACACCACATCGTAACGACTGTTTTTATAATTCCTTGGTGTTCCCATTTTCTACTAGAGGTAGTGACACATTTAGATATGCAAATAGGAGATGAAAGTCTTTTTAGACGTTTACTTAAGACAATATCTTCCATAATGATAGAGTCAGGGAAGCCTCCACATTTTAAATAAGCTTCTTTCTTTACGAATATCGCGTGATCTCCAGTTACTATACATGTAAGATAAGTCCGCATATTCATAAACCAAGCGAGCACTTTGAATATAAATTTTGGGCTAGAAAAGTTAATATTAAACCGTCCCCATGCTTTTTGTTCTAACTCTAAAGATTGATGAATTAAATCTAAGGCATGTTCGGGCAAGAGTGTATCCGCATGTAAAAATAAGAGAATATTATGCTTACTTTGTAAAGCACCTAAATGTAATTGATGACCACGTGAGGCTTTTGTAACGATTGCTTTACAACCTATTTTTTTTGCGAGCTCAACAGTTGTGTCTTGACTATTGCCATCGACTACAATAACTTCATGTCCATCGTTTAATAGCGTTGTTATTGTTGTTTGTTGTTTAACGAGATTATACTCTTCATTAAGAGTAGGAATAATGATTGATACTCTATTCATAATTTTATTAAGTACTTATATTGTAGACGGAAATAATTAACTGCTAGTAAAACATTTTAAATATTTAACTAGTTAAGTTATATAACGATTATAAGTTCAACAAAAATCTACAGTTTTGCTACAATCACATGCTGTAATAAAGCTGATTATTTGAGTTAGTGTACCTACCTACATAAAGGGATAAAAAATATGAAAAACCCTGCCTCGAAGATACAAAAGTTACTTTTATTCATTTTTAGCCCATTAATTTGCTTAGTGTCATTTTCTGTTTATAGTGCTGGTTTTCAAATCAGCGAACAAAGTGGTACAGGTCTGGGGCGGGCATTTGCTGGCTTCGGTGTAATTGGGGATGATTTGTCAATGGCGTTTTATAACCCGGCTGGTATCACCATGCAAAAGGGTACTCAAATTCAAATTTCAGGATTTGTAATTGATGGCAGTTCTAGGTTTTCAGATAGTGGCTCAACACAAACCATTACGCCACCAGGTATAACCATTCCTGGTACGGGCGGGAATGAAAATGGGGGCACGTTTGGCTTTGTCCCAAATCTTTACTTTGTGATGGATCTTACACCAAAGTTAAAATACGGTTTTGCGATTACTGCTCCTTTTGGCCTTAAGACCGATTATGATCGAGATTGGGTTGGGCGCTATCAAGCTAAAGAATCTGAGCTTGTAACGGTAAACATCAATCCATCCTTGGCATATAAGTTGACTGATTCATTTTCGGTTGGCGTAGGAGTAAGCGCACAGTATGCGGATGCAACTTTAAGCCAGGCTGTACTCACGCCTGCAGGGCTGCCAGACGGGTTTGCTGAGGTAGAGGGAGATGGTTGGGCCTATGGCTGGAATATAGGCTTTATGTATCAGGCTGATCCAACGTTTCGGGCAGGCATAGGGTTTCGTTCAAAAATAGGCCATGAGTTAAAAGGGGACTTGAAAGTTTCTGATCTCACTGGCCCACTAGCAGTAGGCAATGGTAAGTTTAGCGCAAGTGCTAGAGCGACATTACCAGAAACCGTACACGCAGGAATCTATAAAGAGTTTGCTTCAAAGTGGGGTTTGTCATTAGGTTTAAGGTGGACACGTTGGAATCGTTTTCGGGAATTACGAATTAAAAGTGTAGGGCGTCCTGACTCTGTTACAGAACAACGTTGGGACAATGTAATATCAGCAAATATTGGCGTCGATTATTTTTATTCAGATAAATTAACCCTCCGTGCCGGATATATGTTTGATGAAACACCAACAAGCGATGAGTTTAGAACACCAAGGATTCCCGATGAAGATCGAAACTGGTTTGCAATTGGTGCAACGTATAAACCAAATGAAAAATTACAATTAGATTTTGGTTACACCTATATCTTAGTGGAAGACGCTGATATCAATAAATCAGAAATTATTGCTGGGCCACCAACCTCCGCATCCATTGTCGCAGATAATTTAGTCGGTGAATATGACGATTCGGATGTAAATATCATCAGCGCACAAGCTGTCTATAAATTTTAAAAACTTAAGCACATATTGATAGTGGCATACGCTATACATACATAGCGTATGCTGTATGTGGTTTTTATAAATTATATTTCAAATTACATTTTCACAAGTATTTCTTTTTACTTTATAGCTATAACTATTTGTAAATAAAAATTTTTTTAAATAGTTAACAGTTATTTACATTTGAATGTCAATTACATGGAGTATTTAACACTCCATTTCATCATTGCATGACACATTTAACATATCAATATTCTTAATTAATGAGAATGTAGTAATTAAGAGTCTGTTTGCTTTTGTAACGTATTATTTTTTATGGTTAGCGTCTTTAATAGTTGTTTAATAAAACAATAAGAAGTTTTTAAGAAATTTGAACTTTACAATTAAAGTAAACTATTATGAAGTAATCGTAAGTAAATAATACTTACAAATAATAATTAACAAAATATCAGGTGGAGAGCATGAGAACGGTATTTGTCGTTACTCATTTGCTGTTAATAATAATTGCATTGGCTTCTTTGAGTGCCAATGCAAATAATTTTTATGCTACAGCTAAATGGCAAACTATTAATGTTGAAAATAATGCGTCTGCCTATGCAGAGGATGAACTATGGGATGCAAATTATTACTCTCATGTTGCAGTTAATAATTTAACTACAAATATTTTTTCTCAGAAAAAAATTGAATCTGAAGAAGATGTTGAAATTGAAAACTTAGCAGACTTATCTTTACAAAAAAATGTAAGTAACCCTGAACCTGAAATTGGTGAAGTTGTTACATTTATGATCATTGTTCGTAATGATGGTCCTGATGATGCTGATTATGTAGTTAAAGATGTAATACCAGATGGTTACAGCAATATTACTAATATTAATCGTGATGGAGATTTATTCGGGAATATTCTCACATGGAGGAAGCAGTGGATAGCTGCAGGTGACGAACAAATATTCACATTTCAAGCTACAGTAAATAATCCAACCGGTAAGGTCGATGAATATAAAAATATTGCACAAATAAAAAGAAGCAATAGACCCGACCCAGATTCTACACCGAACAATGATGATGGGGATCAAAGTGAAGATGACGAAGACAATGCCATCGTAAGACCAAAGCAAAGATCTGCTGACTTATCACTTCAAAAAAGTGTAAACAATTCTAATCCTGATATTGGAGATGAGGTAACGTTTATTATTCGAGTTAAGAATAGTGGCCCTTCAGGTGCAGATTATTCTCTAGAAGATGTAATACCAAATGGGTTTAGTAATATTCGCAAAATAAATAAAAATGGCAAATTAAAGAATAATAAAATAGTTTGGAAAAATCGCTGGATTGACGCTGGTAAAACACAGACATTCAAATTTAAGGCAAAGGTCAATTCACCAGAGTGTACTTCAGATGAGTACAAAAATATTGCACAAATAATAAAAAGCAATCGATCTGATCCAGATTCTACACCTAATAATGATGATGGGGATCAAAGTGAAGATGACGAAGACAGTGCAATAGTAAGTCCAAATACTACTATCTGTGATGTTAAGACTGCTGATCTCTCATTATCAAAAACTGTAGACAATGCGGTGCCGAACATAGGAGAGGCGGTGATGTTTACCATAACGGTGAGCAATGCGGGTCCGGATACGGCGACCAATGTAGGGGTGAGTGACATCGTGCCGGTGGGGTACACCAACATCAGCAATGTGAGTGATGGGGGTGTTGTGAATGGTAACAACGTGAGTTGGAGTATTGCGAGTGTAGCCAGTGGTGCGAGTGTACAAGTAAGTTTTACCGCGGAAGTGGTGGCACCGACGGGGGTTACGAACGAATACGTAAACACGGCACAAATCAGTGCGAGTGATCAAAGTGATCCGGACAGTACGCCGAACAATGATGATGGGGATCAAAGTGAAGATGACGAAGACAATGCGAGTGTGAGTCCGGGTGGGGATTTAGGTGAAGCCGATTTAATGTTGACGAAGTCGGTGGACAATGCGGTGCCGAACATAGGAGAGGCGGTGATGTTTACCATAACGGTGAGCAATGCGGGTCCGGATACGGCGACCAATGTAGGGGTGAGTGACATCGTGCCGGTGGGGTACACCAACATCAGCAATGTGAGTGATGGGGGTGTTGTGAATGGTAACAACGTGAGTTGGAGTATTGCGAGTGTAGCCAGTGGTGCGAGTGTACAAGTAAGTTTTACCGCGGAAGTGGTGGCACCGACGGGGGTTACGAACGAATACGTAAACACGGCACAAATCAGTGCGAGTGATCAAAGTGATCCGGACAGTACGCCGAACAATGATGATGGGGATCAAAGTGAAGATGACGAAGACAATGCGAGTGTGAGTCCGGGTGGGGATTTAGGTGAAGCCGATTTAATGTTGACGAAGTCGGTGGACAATGCGGTGCCGAACATAGGGGAGGCGGTGATGTTTACCATAACGGTGAGCAATGCGGGTCCGGATACGGCGACCAATGTAGGGGTGAGTGACATCGTGCCGGTGGGGTACACCAACATCAGCAATGTGAGTGATGGGGGTGTTGTGAATGGTAACAACGTGAGTTGGAGTATTGCGAGTGTAGCCAGTGGTGCGAGTGTACAAGTAAGTTTTACCGCGGAAGTGGTGGCACCGACGGGGGTTACGAACGAATACGTAAACACGGCACAAATCAGTGCGAGTGATCAAAGTGATCCGGACAGTACGCCGAACAATGATGATGGGGATCAAAGTGAAGATGACGAAGACAATGCGAGTGTGAGTCCGGGTGGGGATTTAGGTGAAGCCGATTTAATGTTGACGAAGTCGGTGGACAATGCGGTGCCGAACATAGGGGAGGCGGTGATGTTTACCATAACGGTGAGCAATGCGGGTCCGGATACGCGACCAATGTAGGGGTGAGTGACATCGTGCCGGTGGGGTACACCAACATCAGCAATGTGAGTGATGGGGGTGTTGTGAATGGTAACAACGTGAGTTGGAGTATTGCGAGTGTAGCCAGTGGTGCGAGTGTACAAGTAAGTTTTACCGCGGAAGTGGTGGCACCGACGGGGGTTACGAACGAATACGTAAACACGGCACAAATCAGTGCGAGTGATCAAAGTGATCCGGACAGTACGCCGAACAATGATGATGGGGATCAAAGTGAAGATGACGAAGACAATGCGAGTGTGAGTCCGGGTGGGGATTTAGGTGAAGCCGATTTAATGTTGACGAAGTCGGTGGACAATGCGGTGCCGAACATAGGAGAGGCGGTGATGTTTACCATAACGGTGAGCAATGCGGGTCCGGATACGGCGACCAATGTAGGGGTGAGTGACATCGTGCCGGTGGGGTACACCAACATCAGCAATGTGAGTGATGGGGGTGTTGTGAATGGTAACAACGTGAGTTGGAGTATTGCGAGTGTAGCCAGTGGTGCGAGTGTACAAGTAAGTTTTACCGCGGAAGTGGTGGCACCGACGGGGGTTACGAACGAATACGTAAACACGGCACAAATCAGTGCGAGTGATCAAAGTGATCCGGACAGTACGCCGAACAATGATGATGGGGATCAAAGTGAAGATGACGAAGACAATGCGAGTGTGAGTCCGGGTGGGGATTTAGGTGAAGCCGATTTAATGTTGACGAAGTCGGTGGACAATGCGGTGCCGAACATAGGGGAGGCGGTGATGTTTACCATAACGGTGAGCAATGCGGGTCCGGATACGGCGACCAATGTAGGGGTGAGTGACATCGTGCCGGTGGGGTACACCAACATCAGCAATGTGAGTGATGGGGGTGTTGTGAATGGTAACAACGTGAGTTGGAGTATTGCGAGTGTAGCCAGTGGTGCGAGTGTACAAGTAAGTTTTACCGCGGAAGTGGTGGCACCGACGGGGGTTACGAACGAATACGTAAACACGGCACAAATCAGTGCGAGTGATCAAAGTGATCCGGACAGTACGCCGAACAATGATGATGGGGATCAAAGTGAAGATGACGAAGACAATGCGAGTGTGAGTCCGGGTGGGGATTTAGGTGAAGCCGATTTAATGTTGACGAAGTCGGTGGACAATGCGGTGCCGAACATAGGAGAGGCGGTGATGTTTACCATAACGGTGAGCAATGCGGGTCCGGATACGGCGACCAATGTAGGGGTGAGTGACATCGTGCCGGTGGGGTACACCAACATCAGCAATGTGAGTGATGGGGGTGTTGTGAATGGTAACAACGTGAGTTGGAGTATTGCGAGTGTAGCCAGTGGTGCGAGTGTACAAGTAAGTTTTACCGCGGAAGTGGTGGCACCGACGGGGGTTACGAACGAATACGTAAACACGGCACAAATCAGTGCGAGTGATCAAAGTGATCCGGACAGTACGCCGAACAATGATGATGGGGATCAAAGTGAAGATGACGAAGACAATGCGAGTGTGAGTCCGGGTGGGGATTTAGGTGAAGCCGATTTAATGTTGACGAAGTCGGTGGACAATGCGGTGCCGAACATAGGAGAGGCGGTGATGTTTACCATAACGGTGAGCAATGCGGGTCCGGATACGGCGACCAATGTAGGGGTGAGTGACATCGTGCCGGTGGGGTACACCAACATCAGCAATGTGAGTGATGGGGGTGTTGTGAATGGTAACAACGTGAGTTGGAGTATTGCGAGTGTAGCCAGTGGTGCGAGTGTACAAGTAAGTTTTACCGCGGAAGTGGTGGCACCGACGGGGGTTACGAACGAATACGTAAACACGGCACAAATCAGTGCGAGTGATCAAAGTGATCCGGACAGTACGCCGAACAATGATGATGGGGATCAAAGTGAAGATGACGAAGACAATGCGAGTGTGAGTCCGGGTGGGGATTTAGGTGAAGCCGATTTAATGTTGACGAAGTCGGTGGACAATGCGGTGCCGAACATAGGGGAGGCGGTGATGTTTACCATAACGGTGAGCAATGCGGGTCCGGATACGGCGACCAATGTAGGGGTGAGTGACATCGTGCCGGTGGGGTACACCAACATCAGCAATGTGAGTGATGGGGGTGTTGTGAATGGTAACAACGTGAGTTGGAGTATTGCGAGTGTAGCCAGTGGTGCGAGTGTACAAGTAAGTTTTACCGCGGAAGTGGTGGCACCGACGGGGGTTACGAACGAATACGTAAACACGGCACAAATCAGTGCGAGTGATCAAAGTGATCCGGACAGTACGCCGAACAATGATGATGGGGATCAAAGTGAAGATGACGAAGACAATGCATTCGTAAATCCGCAAGTGGATCCAACGGGTTATTTTTATTGTGAAGACACAGGGCAAATATTGTCAGGTGGCATGGTTTCTTTTAGTTCACCGAACGGTGGTTCAACCATAGATACGTTGAACGGGATTAATGGCGTCTACCAGACAGATTTTGTAGCACCGGCTCCAGGTACGATGTTTACTATGTCTATCACACCGCCACCAGGAACTATATTAAGCGTAATAAGACCACCAAGTATTACGCCTATTGCTCCTGCAGGGATAACACCAGTTAATCTAGGTAGTGAGGAATTAGGTACAACAGGTTTTTTAATGGATTTCAGTGTTGCAGCAAATACACCATGGTATGACACATTTACAATCGATCCGGCAGACCCGCCAATCATTAGCAATAATATTCCTGTTACGAACTGTGCAACCACTGCAATTCAATTACGCAAAATTGCGGCTCCAGAAACTGTAACGATCGGTAATTTAGTTCAATACGAAATTAATGCACGTGCAACGTTACCTGTTCCTCTTACAGATATAGACATCGAAGATAACATTCCAGGTGGTTTTAATTATATAGCTGATTCAGCTGTGGTTATTCGTGCTGGTGCAGACGGTGTACTCGATACAATTGATGACATCATAACCAATGCAGTAGTAACAGGAACTGACCCAATTATTTTTGAAGATATCGATTTTGCCGTTGGCGAAGAGTTATTAATTCGATATTTCTTGCAAGTTACCACAGGAGTTGTAGATGGGGCGTATGAAAATACTGCACAGTGTTTTAACGAAAATAGAGTAGCACTTTGTAATATTACAAGGGCTTCAGTAAATGTAACGCAAGACCCCATTTTAGAGAAAACTACAATCATCGGTAAAGTTTGGGATGATCGCGATGAAGATGGCTGGCAAGATGATGCTAATGCAACAGAGATTAGCATTAAACATTTAAATAGTGATGATGAAATCAGAATTGAATCAATCAGTGGAAGAACTGATGAATTTGACCCTGTAACTTCTCATCAAGAAACAATAAGCATTGCTATCTCAAATGACCACGAAAATCCTGTAGTAGTCACGACTGCTGAAGGTACTCGCTTAACAATCGATCAAAATGGCAAAGTATCTGAACAGCATAGAGGTAAAAAAGCAGAAGGCTTAACGGCACAAGATCTACGTATTTCTAGTGTTATCGATAATGGTGAAATGCAACTTACCATCACGAACCATGGCATTCATGAAGCGGGAATTCCCGGGGTTCGTTTGGCTACGGTAGAAGGGCTGATCGTGGAAACAGATGAGTATGGTCGTTACCATTTAGCTGATATCGACGGTGGTCGTTGGGAGCGTGGACGTAACTTTATAATTAAAGTAGATCCTTTAACCTTGCCAGAAGGCGCTGAATTTACTACTGAAAACCCACGGGTTTTAAGAATCACACAAGGCTTGATGAGTAAATTCAACTTTGGTGTGAAGCTTCCTAAGCAAGATCCAATTTACAAAATGCGAATGCAAGAACAAGAAATTGTTCAAGAGCGTGAAGTTATTGAAACACGTGAATTAACAGGCGTAGTAGACCCAGTTTATTTTAATTCCGGCAAAGCCAATATTACTGATACCTATGTTATCCAGTTAGATCGAGCTATTAAAAGTCTTGCAGATAAGGACAATGTCCGCATACGCGTCACGGGGCATACGGATACACAACGACTTTCAAAACCTACTGCAGAAAAGTTTACAGATAACTATGGCTTGTCTATTGCACGTGCAAAACTAGTAGCTTCTAAGCTAAGTACCGCTCTAGATTTAGATAATAGTTCAATAGAAATAGCAGGTAAGGGGCCAGATGAACCCATTGCCAGTAACAATAATCCTGAAGGAATGGCATTAAATCGACGCGTTGAAGTACATGTTTTGTTTGATGAGAAAGTAACTAAACGAACGATAACTAATGCTAAAGAAAAAGTTGCCGTAGGTCGTAGCGATATCTTGTTGCCCAATGGTGGTCGTGTATGGGCGATAGAAGATCCTACTAAAATTGATCCAAGGTTAGATATTGTTTTCCATAATGCTGTTGCTATTGATGAAAATGGTGCTGCCAGTGAAGTGGCATTTAGTAGTTACAGTAATTATCTTGCTTATATCGATCGTTGGGAAGTAGTTTTATATAACGATTCTGATATCGATCTTATTACGCCTATTGTAAAAGTAACGGGCGATAGAAATAACTTCTTACAAATTCATAAAATTAAAATCCAACCTGAGGTCAAGCTTGATAAGTCTCTTTGGTATGTTTTACGTGTTTATGATTCGCAAGGCCGTTATGACGAAACTGTACCAAAACATCTTGCTGTAATTGATACCAATTTAGATGGCTATGAGGAAGCTACAGAGCAGCAACACCAGCAAATAAAAAATAGCTTAATTGGCAAAAGCAGTTTAAGTGAACAAAGAATTCCTATTCACGGTGCAAGAGTACGTATTAATGGAACGGGTATTAATAGTAACTATGTTCTGAAAATAGATGATTTAGAAGTTCCAATCTCTGAAAAAGGTACTTTTGTTACAGAACAACATCTGCCAATAGGTAAACATGATTTTGTTGTGAATGTAAGTGATGGTACCGAACAAACAACAAATAGAAAACTAAATGTTGATGTTTCCGGTAAACATTTCTTCATGGTGGGCTTAGCAAACTTAACTGTTGGTGAAAATAGTCTTTCTGGAAGTGTTGAACCATTAGGTGAAGATGACCATTTTGATGAAGATGTTTGGGTGGATGGCCGATTAGCGTTTTACCTTAAAGGTAAAGTAAAAGGTAAGTATTTAATTACGGCGCAATTAGACACTACTGAAGACGAATTGCGAAACTTAGGGGATCGTTTAGATGATGAAGACCCAAGTAGCGTATTCCGTAAGTTGGATCCAGATCAATATTATGCAGTATATGGAGACGACTCCACCACAATAGATGATACCGATAGCCAAGGAATGTTTTATCTAAAGGTAGATTGGGATAAAAGTATGGCTCTGTGGGGAAATTACAATACCGATATCACGGGCACAGAATTTTCGCAATACAATCGCAGCTTATACGGTGCGAAATTAGAGCATCGTAATGTAAATACTACTGAATTTGGCGACCACAGACATGAAGTACATGCCTTTGCATCACAAGCTCAAACCGTGGCGGCACATAATGAGTTCGTTGCAACAGGTGGCTCACTATATTATTTAAGAGACACGGAGATTGTTCAGGGTTCGGAAAAAATATGGGTTGAAGTACGTAATCGAGATACGGAGCAGGTTACAGAAAATATTACTTTAACGCACGGTCAAGATTACGATATAGATTACCTGCAAGGCAGAATCATTCTAACCAGGCCATTAACACAAGTTGATATCGGTAATGGACCTTCCATTATAAAAGACCAACCCTTGGAAGGGGATGATGTCTTTTTACTTGTCGATTATGAATACAACCCTGATGGCTTTGAAGCCGATGATGTTACTGTGGGTATTCGCGGTAAAGCATGGTTAAACCAATACATCGGTGTGGGCGGAACCTATATTAAAGAAGAGCGTGACGGCACGGATTACGAACTGAAAGGTGCTGATGTAACCCTCAAAGCAGGTAAGGGCACTTACATTAAGTTTGAATATGCACAAAGCGATGCAAACCAAGCTAATCAGAATTTTATTTCTACAAATGGCGGCATTAACTTTACCAGTCAAACCACTACGAGTGATGAAAACAGCGATGGAGAAGCGGTTGGTGTAGAAGCGCGCGTCAATTTCGCTGAAATGACTGGCAATAAACAGCAAGG
This sequence comes from Gammaproteobacteria bacterium, assembly GCA_965223115.1. Classification (GTDB taxonomy): domain Bacteria; phylum Pseudomonadota; class Gammaproteobacteria; order UBA4575; family UBA4575; genus CBDCUI01. The sequence goes on along the minus strand of OZ244982.1, from coordinate 1,034,153 downwards.
TTATGTTATGGCTTGGTGGAAAGATCGTGATGCTGAGTTTTCCTCTACCGCACGTATCGACGATGGTATCGAAACAACTGATACTGGTTTGGAAGGTGAATGGCAGGCAACAGATAACCTAAAGTTAAGCACAAGGGTTACCAATTTAGATAAGAAAGGACAAAGCGAACTCACCGCCGCGAGCGTACAAGGCGATTACAATCTAACGGATCGTTTAATTGTTGGTGCCGAATTACGTTATGAAGATGAAGAAGACGAAACGGGATTAGTACAGGATGGCGAAGCCTTATTGGGTGGTGTTGCATTACGATACAAACTAAACCGTGATACAGAAGTATATGGCAGCACACAGGCAGTAATTAGTGACAGTGGAGATTATGAAGACAATGCGGGAGTCACTATTGGTGCAAGTAGGCAAATTAATACTAAGCTTGCTTTAAAAGGTGAGGTGACAACAGGTGATCGTGGGGAGGCCATCGTTTTAGGTGGTGAATATGCCGTGACACCGAATACCAATATAAGTATTAATGCTGGGTTTGGCGAAGGTGCAGCCAGCCAAATAGGTACGAATTACACCACTGCAAATGGGCTAGAACTTTACGGAAGTTATGTAATCGATCCGGATCGAACCGATAGTGGCTCCAATATGTTTACTATCGGCACCAAACGCAGATATCAAAATGGATTATCTATATATTCTGAAAGCCAGTTCGGTGAAGGTGAAAATGAACAAAGCATCGGGCGTACTTATGGTTTAGATTTCGATTTAACAGAACAATGGCGTTTAAGTGCTTCATTACAAACCAATGACCTTGATCGAGATGTAGGTGATATTGATCGTCGAGCCGCAACTTTGGGTGCTAAGTTTAAAAACAAAACCGTTAAATTTGGAACGGTGCTTGAATATCGAGAAGATGATGATCGTTCAACTAGTTTAGACAGCACGCAGTGGGTCACCAGCAATTCAATTGAGTGGCAAAAGAGTGAGAGTTTAAGATTATTAGGCAAGTTAGATCTTTCAACCACTCATAGCAATCAAAACAAAGATGATGAAGCAAAATATGCAGAACTGGATTTAGGTTTTGCCTATCGTCCTGTGTCTAATGATCGTTTAAATATTTTAGGTAAATACACATTCTTATATGACTTAAGTAGCAGTGGGCAAGATGAATCGCGTCCAGATGAACGCAGTCATATCTTTTCACTCGAAGGAATCTATGACTTGGATGAAAAATGGGAGCTAGGGGCAAAATATGCACATCGTGTAGGGGATGTTCGATTGGCACGTGGTAGTGGCCCATGGTTTGAATCCGGTGCTCACTTAGCAGTAATTCGCTCTAGATATCATTTCATTAAGAAATGGGATGCATTGTTTGAATATCGTTGGCTGGAATCAGAAACCAATGATGATGAAAAACATGGTGCTTTAGTCGCGGCATACCGTCATTTGGGTGAACACTTCAAGATCGGTGCGGGTTATAACTTTACCGATTTCAATGATGACCTAACTGACAATGATTACGATAGTGATGGCTGGTTCTTTGACATAGTAGGGAAATACTAATCAATCTTAAGCATTAGCCTGCTTCCACTAGAATTAACGACTTAAATTTAGCTAATTTGTCTTTAAGGCAGTATCTTCTATATTTGTTCGAGGCTTCAATAAGAATGTTATAGAATTTACCAAGTTAAACAGGAGGTGAATATATGCTTATATTAAAACCAAACTGTGAATGTTGTAACAAAGACCTTCCTCCTGAATCTACCAAAGCACGAATTTGCTCTTTTGAATGTACGTTTTGTTCATCCTGTGCAGATTCAGTTCTTGATGGGAAATGTCCGAATTGTGGAGGTGAATTAATTCGTAGGCCACGTCGACCTGCGCATAAATTGATTGAACATCCCGCTTCAACTGAAAGAGTATACAAACCAGAAGGTTGTAAAAAATTAACTTAAGAATGTATTAAAGAAATAAAATCAGGTACACACAGATATGGCTAAACCAACTTTAGATAATTCACACCTCATAATGCGTTCCATATTATTTGTTGAGCGCTTTGGTTTGGTGTTAATAACACTTGCAACCATCGTGGCAATTGGGCAAGAACTATTAATCATATATCAACAGGGAAGAGTAGAATTACATGACATACTTTTGCTATTTATCTATTTAGAAATCCTTACAATGGTAGCCTTATACTTTACTAGTGGGAAACTCCCTGTACGCTATCCGATTTATATTGCCATTGTCGCAATTACAAGATTTATTATTCTGGGTATGAAAGAATTAAATGCATTAGATATTATTTGGCTAGCTGTTGCCATTCTTCTATTAACGTTTGCTACTGTTGTTTTAAGATATGGTCAGATGAAATTTCCTTATAAGGATAAGGATGATACAACTGAGTAATAAGCAATGGCACTTCATATTAAACATGATATTGCTCCTGTGAAAATTATGTCTAGATTTTAGTTTTATATTTTGGAAGGAAGGGTATTTAATTGGTATTACTTTTCAAATTATTAACTAATTAGAATATGAAATGGTCAAGCCTAATTTTTTGGGTTGCATTATGCCTTTTTGCTGGGTTTGTAGGCTCTTTGTTTAGTCCAGGAGAGTGGTATCAGTCGCTTCAAAAATCTTCTCTTACACCGCCTAATATTGTATTTCCAATAGTTTGGAATATTTTATTTATATTGATGGGTATAGCGGCCTGGCGCATATGGAATGTGCAGTCACAAGTTAAAAATATTGCATTATTATTGTTTATAATACAACTTGGTTTTAATGCTTTTTGGTCTTACTTGTTTTTTGGACTTCAAAGGCCAGGTTTGGCACTTGTAGAAATCTTGATCCTTTGGGGATTAATATTAACTACAGTACTGGTCTTTTTTAGAATCGATAAAATAGCCGGGGTGTTATTAGTTCCTTATTTAGCCTGGGTCAGCTTTGCGATATACCTTAATTACGCGATATATCAATTAAATTAGTTTAAGTATCCAGAATGATCGGTGATGATCTAAAGCAAACACTCGCGATTATTTTTCTAAGATTTCATGCCAATAATAGGAGGAACTAAAGTGGCGCAAGATTTACAACGCAATAAACAAAATGCCGTTGAATTTTATAAAACAGCATACTTAGGTGAACCCCGTAAAGCAGTCGAACAATATGTTGGAAATGAATACATCCAGCATAATCCAGCTGTAAAAGATGGCAAACAAGGATTTATAGAATATTTTGAAGCAATGGCAAAAGAATATCCAAACAAAAGCATTGAATTTATTCGATCCATTGCAGAAGGGGATTTAGTTGCTCTTCATACACACCAAACATGGCCAGGTAATGATGAATATATAACGATGGATTTCTTTAGATTTGATATTAATGGAAAAATTGTTGAACACTGGGATTCAGTACAGCAAATCCCTGATAAGTCTGAAAATGAAAATACAATGTATTAAAAAATCACTGACAAAATTTAAAAAATTAAGAGGTGCAAACATCAATGGAAACTATTGAAGCTATATACAATCGGCGTGCAGTGAAGCATTTTGATAAGAACCATAAATTTACAAAAGAAGAGGAACGTAAATTACTTGAAGCAACTATCCAGGCGCCGACCAGTTTCAATATTCAGCATTGGCGATTTGTAATATTTCGTGATTCGAAACTACGTTCCAGAATTCGTACAGAATATGGAAATGATCAGTCACAAATGACCGATGCTTCAATGCTGATATTGTTCACAGCTGACGTAAAAGCTTGGGAGAAAAATCCAGATCGGTATTGGGCAAACGCTCCAAAAGAAGTTGCGGACTTACTTGTAAGTTGGATGGGCCCCTTTCATGAAGGTCGAGAGTGGTTGCAACGTGATGAAGCACAGCGATCAATTGGATTAGCAATGCAAACCCTTATGCTGGCAGCTCAGGATTTAGGTTATCAATCTTGTCCTATGATTGGATTCGATAGTGATAAGGTTGCAGAACTCGTAAATCTACCAGAAGACTATGTTATGGGTCCAATGGTGGCAATAGGGAAAGGCATCAAAGATCCATGGCCAAAACCTGGACAACTATCTTTAGAAGAGCTTGTTGTTGAAGATACATTTTAAGCAAACTATTAAATAGTTAGCAGTACATAATTTTGATTCGTGAGGCAACAATCCAGCATTGTGACAATATTTGCGAAGTGCACATGCATACCTTTAATAAAGAAGAAGCAAAGGACGTTGCAATGCTATATTTTAGCGTCGCTTGGTGTAAAACCAGAGAATCAAAAATGTGGAATCGAGTCGAAACTTATTTAAAAAATACAACTAACTAATCTTTTTTATTTTTAGAACGTGAATATATTAAATACTCAACTAAAACAATTAGTAGTCCTACTAAAAGAATTACCCAAAAGTAATTACCTAACACCTCAAAAATTGAGGAAACTAATTCGTTACTCATGGATGTCCCCCATAAAGATAAGCGTGAATTTGAATAATAGCATGAAAAGCAAAAAGCTTTTCAGGCCTCAGGTGAGTGAGCTTGCGAACCGTTTAACCAAAGAAAACGAAGTTTTATTTTTACTTGCAAAACTGAAAGCAGAACTAAAAACAGGCCTATAAACGTTATGGAAACCCACGCAGTGCAAACAAGTTTGTTTAGACTTGACTTAAGGACACATCTCGACGAACCACTTCCGGAAATATTAATTACAGAAATCAGATCTTATTTTCTTATAATAAATTAGTTTATCGTGGTAGTAGTTATAATTCGAAGCTCTATAGCCTTTATGCATTTTTTTATTAATTTGATCAATATTATATAATGCATCATTACATTTTCTTTCATTAGCATAAGTGATATTAGAAGGTTGATTATTATTATTTTTTTTATTTAATTTTCTTTGCTTAATCTTATTATCATAGTTATAAATACGAACCTTTTCGTTATATGTAAGACCAGGTGTATTGTTATATTCGATAATTTCTACAATTTCTGGTGAAGTTCCAGTACAAGCCTCGTCAGAGAATTCTGTTGAACCATCACTTTTTTTACATTTAAATACTGAATTATTTCTATTTACAGGTGGTTTACTAAATGTTTCGCAGCCATCACTTGAATAATAAATATTGTTGTATTCATCTATACATTTGAATGAAGATGAAAAGGATACAAGCGGTAATACCGTAAAAAGTATAAAAATCGATGTTTTATACATATCCAACCTTTATTGTGAATAACTGTATTTAGTATATTCAGGCAACTTATGGTATTTATACTAGATTTCGATAGCAGTGCTTGAATAGACGATATATATAATATTTTACATAATATATATTATGCGAAGTTAATACTGGTGTGTTTAATCATGCTCTTTCATCGTATTTATGTAGTTTCAAGCACTTACCTCAAATAATATGATGATATGCAAATAATTGATAAAAACGGTTGGGATGATGCTTGGGTCGTTGGAAATGGTTATATCTTTAATGAAAATCTAGGCTTGCGCTTTACTGAAGAAGATTTAAAACGATATTGGATCGATATGCAGTACTTCAATGAGCTTAAGAAATGGCGAAATCGGATTATTCAATATAAGTTTGATTTTGTTTAAAGTTTATTTTTATCCTGAAGATCAAATGAAATCATATTATTTTGAGACTCTTTAACATCACCATTAAAAGGTTTCTCAGATACTTCTATTTTATTAATTCCTTGATCATATAACTTTTTTATTGCATCTTTTTCATCAATACCAGGAAAACTATCTATATAATCCTGAATATCTGAAATATCGTTATCCGGAAAACGATTTTGCAAATAATCTATTAACTTAATCTTATTTGCTTTTTGTTCTTCAGAACCTTTACGAATTTGATTACAAATTGAAATTACAAAAAGTATTAATGGTTTTAACTCTCCTAAAAATCTGAATCTTTCTGAACTACGACATACATCGTAAAAAAACAATGGTCCTGTTAAATTATACTCTTTTTGTGAAAAATTATTTTGTTTTAAATTATGAAAAATAAATTTTGTTGTTTTTATTATTAATTCAAAATTAAACAAAGGCTGCTTTAATGAATATTGATCAAACGTTAATTGAAGAAAATAAACTTCCATTGAATTATATTTATTAATATAGCCTTGTCCTTGTTCATAAACTGACCATATCTCTTCTAAATTTATTCCTTTCCCTATCCAATATTCTTCAAATTTCATAACTAATATTTAATATTTAATTATTTTTATCAGAAGTCCATAATAACATCTGAAACTCTGATTCACTATCTTTAGGTTTAATTTTTAAATCTTTTCTAATTTTTAAAATTAATTTATCTAATGATTTTTGCTTATCTTGTATAGTAGATGTTTTATTGCTTACTGACATATTATTTTGAAAGTCATGTAATGCATGCAAAACTTCAATTGATGCCAATGCATGTAAATCATTACATGCTTTTGCAAACTTTATATCATTTTCTTTAGATTGTTCAAAATCTGTAATCCCACTTAAAGATTCAACAAAATTTAAATATAAACGTAATTTTTCTTTTCTCCATTCAGATTCTCTTTCCGCAGCTTTAGTTAAATAAAACGTGATCACCCCAGCAATAAATGGTACAAAAATTGCCCAAAATGTAGGTGATTTAAAAACTATAAACATATCATTCATACATTATTAACAACTCAATTATTAATTAAATTCCAAAGTTTTGTGAAAATTTAATTAATAAGGAGCTTAGTTATGTCTAAAAATTCAAATAAAGTTTATCACTTAAATGCCTACAGTTTTGTATTACGTCCAAATAAAGAACCTATTTGGCATCTCAAGGGGTCAAGTCTACGTTATAGAACAGGATCAGGCTAATTGTTTCGATAACATGTTGGCTTCTTTGCATTTCATGATATCCCCTTCCACTCGTTTCACGGCACTCGCTGCACTAGTATAGTGATTGAGTTGGAATAGTTTTGCAATCTCTGAGTGGGTTAATTGGCTTCGTTTTCTGCAAAGATAGATGGCTATATCTCGCGCTTCGTTACGTTGTCTAGGTTGGCTTTTGATCAGTTGGCTGAGTTTGATCTGGTAGTGTTGTTGAACATGTTTGAGGATACGCTTGGGATGCACTACCGTTTGCAGTTGTTTGGCTTGAGGGATTTCTTTTGTTTGTTTGGGAATTCGTTTTTTTAGTCTCTTGATGTAGTCTTTGGTGCCATAGATGGGTGGGGTATGTTTTTTGGCATAGAATCTTTCGGTTTCTATATCATTCCCTGCTTGCACAAAGCTTTGGTAGCGATCGGTTTTGTTTTGGAAGGTGCTGAGGATGTATTTGGTTTGGAGCCAGTGTGGGGCTTGGGTCTTTTTGATGTAGGCTGGATAGCTGGACCACTTGTAGTGGTTCAGTGATTTAACCATGCGAGCTTCAAGGGGGTTACGATGAATGTAGCGCGAGACTTGTTTGAGATAAGCGTCGTGCTGAATCAGGACTGATTTGTATCGGCCTTTGAGTAGAGCTCCATCAGTCTTTTGTATTTTATTATAACGTTGGGTATATACACCATTGAGATGGCGCATGGCGCGAGAGAGGTTGCCTTGAGGGGTATGGAGAAGTAGATGGTAGTGGTTGTCCATTAAGCAATAAGCATGGATCTCAACCATATAGTCTTCTTGTAGTTCACGTAATAGTTCAAGAAACACCTGGCGGTGATCATTATGCTTATAAATAACACGACGTCCCGCACCACGATTCATCACGTGGTACCAAGCACCTTTGTATTCAATTCGAAGTGGTCGCGACATGCTCCAACTATAGCATGAATAGCTTAATCTGTTCTATATCGTAGACTTGACCCCTAGACCCCTATGACCCCTATATATGTATATACAAACTAATTCCCAGTTTCCATTATTTTGAATGCACAACGAATCCATCTGAACATAGGGATCAAGCCTTGACCTTACTATAACTCTGTCATGTTTAATGCTGCCTTTATTATCTGTTATAGCTTCTAAGCTAGCTTGATCACAATTTTCATAATGATCTCCACTGGCTATTCGAATTTTTAGCTCAGAAACAGCATCTTGATTATCATAAAAAGTGCCAGAAATTATTTGTGGTGCTTTATAGTCACAACCAAAAATAGTTAACAAAGTTATTGTTAAAGTAAAATTTGTTAGAACGGATTTAAACGATAATTTAGAAAACACTATTTTTAGTTATTTATATGAAAAGTGTTTGGGGCACCAAAGTTAGGACGGAATTTACCACCATGAGTGTTTTCAAGATTTCGAAATAAATCTTTTGAAAATGTCCTACAATTTGTCCTCCAAGTTACTTTGCGGCATCTTCTCTTGCTGTTCCTGCAATTTCCCAATCAGCATTAGGTATTTTTATACTAAATGGATGTGAGGTTCCTAGATCGTATTTTTAGTACTACTTAAAAAAGGAAACCCTGCTATCAAACTTAATGGAAGTGCAACTGAAATACCAAGCAACGCACCCCATAAAATATCAGACAATCCAGGAACTAAGCTTTTGGTTGAATTCAACATCGAAGAAAAAACAAACCCGAAAACATAAAATACGACTACGCCTAATATGGCACCAAGTATTACAACATTTACTATATTCAGCTTATTATTATTTTTTAGATAGGACATTAGTGGCAAGCCAAATAATAGAGTCGGCAGATAGCTAAATAAAACCGAGAAGAAAAGCGTCATGATAATGAATCTATGCCCGGTTGATTGCATCTGAACTAAAAAATATAATGTTGGAATCAGTGGCGCAAGAGCAAATGCTATTCCTGTTCTTGTAATTGTCATATCAACTATGACCTACTGGCAACCGCAACTGTTTATAATTCCATTAGTTTGGCCGTTCCAGACACCATTAATTATATCTGCAATAGGGCTATAAGGTCCTTGCAAATACGCTGCGCCTTCTCCCTGATTGTTGACCTGATTTCCACTAACAGTGCGCGCTACGTATCCAGGGTGCAGTGGATGCCCTGGTAAGGTTACATTAACAACAACGCTGCCATTATTTAATAAATATGAGTTTACAGGGCTATTATTATATCCACCTGGATCATTACCAAACGAGCTTATGAAGTCGATCGTGTTGAAAAAATTCTGCGCTCCTGAAGGCGTTGCATTGTTTAATGTACCACTAGCTGTAGCAGGATATGGAGAACCTGGTGTTGGATTATTTGTGATTCCCTGCCTAACACATGAATCATTCACACCATTTAATGGCACTGCGATATTGTAATAATGATAATTGCTACTATTGCTATTTATTGTCTCAGGCCAACCTTGTGGTCGAGGAAATGTAACAGTAGGGCTACCACTAGGTGCTGTACATGTGACACTCCCATTTACGGCAACACAATCTAATCCAAAAGGGTCAACTGCATTAACTGGATTGCCCTTAACATAAGCATATGTATTCACCCCTCCTCCCAAACCAATAGGATCACTTTGCAAATAACGTGCATGCGCTACGCTGCTAGTTAATGCAATCAGTACAACAATACCAATACTTGATTTTATGATTCTCATGTTGATTTGGTTCATTTTTTTAACAATTTAAAACACAGTGGAATTGCTATGATTGATATAACGATCATAGCCACCCGGTTAGCAGCTGGAGTTGAAAGTGAGTCTGCACCAGTAATCATTCCGATAAAAGAAACAGCGATTACACCAATTATTCCTATTACAAATGCACTAAATAAAACTTTAAGAATGAAAATTAGGTCAAATTTTTCCATCTTTTAAATAATAAAAATTAGATGGTTAATCGCAGCATGTATCAACACTGACACTGGTAACAGTAGAAGTGCCAATGGCACCAGAAAACCCAGCTCCTACAGAACCAAATCCAAGACTAAAGCTTCCAGATCCAACATTTGTGGCTTCTTCAAGTTGCCCGACTGTGACAGATTTAAAGCTTGTTTTATTTGCAAATAATGTACGTCGTCAAAACCTTTTGGACAACAAGTTAGTTAAATTTATCTCTTGGTCAACTCATAAAGTTTCTTTTCAGCTTCCTTACTTCCCTCGATCTCAGCAAATTTATACCATTCAATCGCTTCTGCAATATCTTTCGTGAATCGATGTTCACCATTTTCATAACTTTTTGCGACCCATAGATATGTTTTTACAACGTCTTTGCCTTTATGTTTTTTCATCCATTCTTTTGCTATATCTCTATTTTTTTCTACTCCTAAACCATGTAAATATGCATCTGCGAGTGTAGATTCAGCTGCTTCATATCCTTGGTCTGCATAGGGAGCAAGAATTTTAATAGCATTTTCATAATCACTATTTTTATAAGCCACAACACCATCATCTATTTCTTCTAGCCTCTTTTCTTCAAAGAGGACTAGTGTAAATGCACCTGCAATAATTAATAGGATAGAGAAAATAATTACTTTTAAATTTTTTCTCATTTGCTAGATTTCTTAGGCCCCAGAAAATTTTGTATTTATTTCAAATAAATCCTAACACCTCACCTGCTACATACATTGCTAAACCAATAAAAATAACTATCAATCCCTGTCTACATATACGGATACCTTCTTCATCAAAGGAGTTTTTCATGAATACCCAGAAAGGGGTCAGCATAACCCATTTATTTTTGCAGTGATTAGATGCGTTGACCCAAAGAATTATATAAACAATACCTAATATTCCAAACGCTATATACCAAGCTATTACTAAAATTGAAGTAACCGTTTCCAACACACTAAATCTATGACCAATAATTGTATTTTTAATTTCAAAACAAGCTTTTTCGATTGTGAGAGTTAATCTTGATTAGCATCATTGGCAACAGCTTCATCATACCAAACACTATCATCATTACCTCCAAGAAAAAAACGATAGCCAAATGGTAATGACATATATAATGCAAGGTCTGGTCGTTTCTCTTCGATATGATGGAAATGTACTTTTTGAAGAGAGTCTACATCGCCATTATAATCATCAGTAGTAAGCCACCATCCACTCATATGTTCTGGAGAAGGATACCTTACGCCTTCTACAGGGTTAACACCTTCACAAATTCCATCTGATATAACAACTAGTTGATCTGGCTTTACTGGGGTGTAATTTGCGTCGTAGTGACTACAGCACTTAATTTGTTGATCTTTTAGGCTATCCATATACCATTATTGAACCATCAATAAAGATTATTGTTGTTCTAAAAGTCTTTTCATTTGTGTAACTTGTCCTGCCTGTTTTCTACTGCAGGGATTACATTGTGGAAACAATCTTTGTGATCCACCCCTCGTGTTTAACGCGTTTGCCGGTTGATGATCTGGAACAAAGTTTCCGCTTTTTGTGCCGGGATTCGTTGTTCCACAAGTATGACATCCGTCTTTTCTACCGGCCCGATTAATGCGCTCACGCTCAGCTTTAGTGAAATTTCTTCCCGGTCCTCTTGCAGGTATTGATTTCTTTGCGAATGGGCCAGGAGATAGAGTGTTTACTCTGCTTTGTGGCACAGCTACTCGGGGAACTCTTGGTATCGATGGGCAGTAGCCAAATCCATTGTTAACAAATATGGGCAGAATTAAAAACGCTCCTATTTGACTATCAGTGATACCAGTATAGGCACACTGATCAGGTAAAATTTCACAACCTGTAGTAGGAGCAAGCCCTTTTGGATCAGAGTAGCTCAAGGGGCTATTTACTACGTAGCTATAAGTATTTATACCACCATGCAAACCAATAGGATCACTTTGCAAATAACGTGCCTGCACTATGCTGCTTGTTAATACAATCAGCACGAAAAGGCCAACGATATTTTTAATTATTTTCACTTTGTCCTCCAAATTACTTTGTAGCGTCTTCTTTAACCTTTTCCAGGTAGGCTTCTTCTTGTTCTGCTGTAGGGGGCTGCCAACCTAACTGAAGTGCTACATCATGATACCCATTCAAATAGTATGTGATGTATTTGAAGAGCCGTCTTTTCTCTTCCGGCACCTCACTTGGAATACGATATTGCCATAAATTGTGTTCTTTAAGAAGCTCGTTATAAGCACTGCTGATGTAAATAATCGCACTCACTGATTTTGGGTAGGTTTTTAGCATAAGTTTAGCTAATGCAATAACTTGACCGTACATTTTTTGCTCAAAATAATATTGTAATAACGTGTTAATCATCACCGCCACTGTTTCTCTTTTTGAGAGTTTATCTAAGTATGCACCCTGCTTTAATGCCAGATCACTAATATGAAAGCCTTCTTTGTACCAAATATCGCGTGCGGGATGTGCACCACTGGTGGTTTCTAAATTAAAAGTATACCCAGTTTCATCGTCCGTATATTTAACCAGCACATGTAAAGGTGCGGTGGATGCTGTGACATTCAAACCTAGTTTTTGACCTAGGATGAGAAACAGAATCGGCATGGAAACACAATTACCTTCCCTACTCTTTAAGTAATTACCAAGCAGTTTGTTTTGGATATTGATACCTTTAGGATCATCAAAGTCATAGGTATATACTTTGGATTGATTCCAACTGCCTTTATCATAGAGATATTGTCGTAAGGCATCTTTCTTTTGCAGGCTTGTTGTAAAAGGACCCATTGCATGGATCTCTTGAATCATTACATCTATGTGTTTTTTGATCTCTTCAATATTGATAGTTGGATCAATAATTTGATCTATGACTAGCTTTATTTCCAAAAAATCGATTTGATCTTCGTGTGTATTTAGTAATTGCTGTGCTTGATTTAGGATAACTTGATCAACAGGACCTTCAATATTGGGATCTGCATAGATAGTCGAGCTGAAAAGCAAGCAAGCGATCCAGCCTATGAAAAGATAGTTTAAAGAGTAAGTTTTCAACACGTAGAATATATAAGCAGAAGATTAAATCCCCAAGATCTAACAACCTAGCTCTATTTTACTGATTTACACCATGAAGTGTTTGTATATTTATTAACCTATACAGGGCATTTCTACTTTGATAAGGAGAGGACATTTAAACTTTGCGTAGACGTATTAAATGAGAATAGCAAGCCCATCGCTTTCAAACCTATATTTTGTTTTATTTGATTCGTTTCATCGTAGTTTGAACACCATCTTCTGACTCGAATGTAAATTCGTGATCATCTATAGAGATGATTTTATCTGTAGTTCTTAATCCGGCTTTTAATACAGAACTTGTAGATTCGATTATTTCTACATATATATAACTATTCGCAATCTTCCATAATGATTTAATATTATATTCTTCTATAAGGCTGCCATTTTTAAAAACTTGTCCATGCGTCTGGACAGTTCCATCGCTTTTATATTCTTCTTGGGCTTTGATACTGATATCACCATTTCCAATCATAAATTCCCATTTTCCGACAAGTTTCTCAGTTAGCGCTTGATCAGATTGATCGGCTAATACAGTTATTGTTGCTGTTAGTAACATTATTAATAGGAACGAATGTTTCATTTAAGCAGCCTTTTGCTGTTAATTTTTAGACTAAAGTACTTAAAACCTACTCTAGTTAGTACTTTTATATGCATCCATCCATAGATACTGTAAGGACTTTTATCTAACCCAATAGTGTTACGACATAGCTTAAAACACATTAAATAAATATTATAACTTATTGAAAATATATATTTTTATTTATATGGCAAAGTTAAATTTATCTAATAATTAGAATATTTTAATTCTATAAGTAAAATAATATATTAGAATGTTCTTATATTATTAATCAACTATGGGGTAAGTAGTTATGAAATCAGCACTCAAAGCATATAAGTTTACGATTGCGGCATTTTTAGTCGTATTAATGATTTGTTTATCTCCTATCGTATTAGGTGAAATTGACAAAGATGCAGAACAAGTAAACAGCCAGGCTGCTACAGATTGTAAAATGAAGCCTTACACAGATCCTGAAGTTATGGCAGCTGCTATGGCAAATCCTGCTAAATTCATGGAGTTTTTTGCTTTAATGAGCAACCCACAAACCGCTTATAACATGATGGAATGTGGCATGGATTCTTCTCAATGGAATGAAATCATCGCCAATATGAGCAACCCAACAAAAATAATGAATGCAATGGCTCAGTTTATGAATCCACAGATGTACACAAATTGGATGGCTGCTTCAATGAATCCAGCTATGTATCAACCAATGATGAATCCTGCGATGTACATGCAATGGATGACTGCTTCAATGAATCCAGCTATGTACCAGCCAATGTTCAAAATGATGGACCCACAGTGGCAACAAGAAACAACCGCATGGATGATGGATCCTAACAACTTCCAACAGATGTTTGATGCAATGTATCAAGTACCTGTTGTAGCAGAGGCTACGGTTCAAGAATAAGACCGATAATAATAGCTTTGCAGGAAGCAATTGGGATGTTCTTGACTCTCAGGAACTAGAGTAGAAACTACACCCCTCTTAGAAGCCTCGGTTACTTAGTGATCGGGGCTTTATTTTTTCATAGTAAACAGTGAGCCAAAGTGAAAAAGATTAAAGCCTATGTTTTTAATGCCTATGGGGCACTATTAGACACTTATTTGCCATTTGAAGAATATCGTGAGCAGTTAGGTGAAAATGCATTAATGATATATAAGCTATGGCGTTCAAAGCGTCTTCAGTATTCGTCACAGCTGACTCTTATGAATCGATATACAAATTATGAAACGATTCGTAAGTATGCACTTGATTTTGCTTGCCAAGTTTATGGTGTCGATGATGAAGGCATAAAGAAAAATATTTTCGAAGCACATTCAAACCTAACTTGTTACCCAGATGTGAAAGGTATCCTTTCTGATATTAAAGCAGCGGGATTACAAACGGCCGTACTTTCAAATGGATCGCCGCAGAAATTAAGCAGCGCATTGAAGCATGCGGATATACATCATTTACTAGATGGGATTTATTCAACAGAGCAAATACGCAGCTATAAGCCTTCCCCTGCGGTATATGAATATGTAGAGGAGCAGTTGGCTTTACCTCGCAATAAAATATGTTTTATTTCTTCAAACTCCTGGGATATAGCGGGTGCTGCTTCGTATGGATTTTATTCAGTATGGGTTAATCGCTATGAACGTACGCCTGAGCATTTGCCATATAAAGCTGATAAAGAAATCAAAGCCATGTCTGACTTAATGGCAGTATGGCAGTAGATTAAGTTACTATGTATTAGGCCTAATTAATAAGATAAATGACTAAAGTTTGGATGGTTTTTAACCACAACTTTTTATATTTAGCTATGACAGCATATTGTTAAATACTGGGAATTTGAGCCATTATAGGAACTTACATGATAAAATATTATCAAATTACTACACTAGTATTACGCTTTTGTGAGTAAGTTTAGATACTGATTAGATAAGATAATTAACACGAGGGATTCATGAACATTTCTAGAAGAATCTTTATAGAACGAAGTTTTTATACAGGAATATTGGCGGCATTGGGCAATTCTGTCCTTGTGCCATTTGTCTCTGCTGAATGGCCGGAGGCGGCTTTTAATGAAGTTGAGTATGAGCCTGCATTGAAAGGCTTAATTGGTGATCAGGAATTACTTGAAGGCCATGTGGATTTAGACGCTCCAGAGATAGCTGAAAACGGTGCAACTGTTCCAGTGAAAATTTCTACCGACCTAGATAATGTTGAATGGATCAGCATTATGGGAGATAAAAACCCCCGACCCTGGATTTCTAGATTTTATTTTCATGGCAAATCGAAGCCCTTTGTTTCTACTCGTATAAAATTACGTGAAACATCAAATGTTGTCGCCATTATTAAAGCCGACGGTAAGTTGTACACAAGTAAGTCTATGGTTAAAGTAACAGCTGGTGGCTGTGTATAAGGATTTAGGAAAATATTATGTCGAAAGAGATGAAAATAAGAGCAAAGATCAAAGATGGTGTAACAACTGTTAAGGCGATCATCTATCATGCAATGGAATCTGGTAGCCGCAAAGATAAGGAAACTGGTGAGTTGATACCTGCCCACTTTATTAAGGAAATTAAAGCGGAACATAATGGTAACGTTATTATTTCAGCTGAATGGGGTACAGGGATATCTAAAAACCCTTATTGGTCGTTTGAATTTGAAGGCGCTTCTGCAGGAGATACCGTTAAGATCATCTGGGTCGATAATAAAGGTGAAACTGGCTCTGGTGAGGCCGTTATAAAATAGCCTCGCATGGTAAGAATTTAAATAATTCGCAATCTTTTAAGCAAAACTTGTATGACAAGTAGTTAATGTTATTCCTGAATGGAATCGAGATATAGCATTAACTCCATAATTCTACCGCGCACAATTATCTCATCTACTTGACTACAACCTTCCCAAATAGTTTCTGATAAAAATAAGCCACCCCAGGCAGGCATAGCTCTTGTGCCGTGCTCTCTTAAAACTTCTCTGCCATCAATAATTGCATATATTCTTGATATTGGAAATTGACCATTATTTCTTGCAGAGATTTTTCTTAAATTTGGTGTATCTATTTTTAAACCAACAGAAGCAGCTTCTTTACCTTGTGCATCTTCCCCATGACATGAGGCACATTTTTCTTTGAAAGTTTCTGCACCATTAGTAATAGGATCTTCTTGAGTTGAAAATACAATAGAAGGTGTTGCAATGATTACTAAAAATAAAATTACAGTATAAATAGGAAGTGTTAGTTTTATCTGCATATGTATATTCCCGTATGAACCAAAATAGATCGATCGTTGATTTGGTTTGTAAGTATTAAGCAACTTGTTTTTTCCATGGCACTAGTAATTCGCCAAGCGCAGTAAGCAGAGAACTTATAAAGCTCTTTTCATCTAACATGTGGTATTGAACCTTCATTGTCAACGCGCTTCCAAAGATTATAAAAATTAATGTTAAGATTGAGCCCATGGCAAGTGTAGACATTCCTGTAACTCCCTGCCCTATAGTGCAACCAAATGAAAGCACGCCACCAAAACCCATAAGCACTGCCCCAATCAGATGACTTACCATTTCTGATTTATTACTAAAGGTTTCGATTCTAAAGTTTCCAGAAATCACTGCATAAATAAAAGAACCTACAATCATGCCAAATGCCACAGCAATTCCAAAATTGATTTCAGCCCCAGTAAAAGTCATTAGATAGCTAATCGTGTTTCCAGTAGGCCCAATAAACGCCATACCTTGAGGAGTGACAGGGTCAAAGTCATCTTGTCCTATATAGCCTGTTACATACCAAGCTGCGATTATGCAAGTACCAATAACGAAGCCTGCAAGAATATTATCAAAGCTACTTCTAAATTCTTTATGTATAAATGCATAGGTGATAAAACCAAAAGCAATTACAAATGTTCCGATTTTTCTTAACCAGTCTGTATCTTCTAAGCTGAGCAACGCACCTATATAACTAAATATACTTTGGTCATTTATACTGTAGCTAGTTAGGTCTACGTTTGCGGCATAAATCCAATCAATTCGGACAATGGCGAGAATTCCTCGCATTGTCATATACGCAGTTATACCAAGCACAAGCACTACTACAAGAGCTTTTAAATTACCGCCACCAACTCTGACTAAATTGCGTTGACCACAACCTGCAGCAAGTGTCATACCGATGCCAAACAGGGTTCCACCAAGGATGTAACTGAGTAGGTATAAGTTTGGTGATAAATAAACGGAAGCGTTTAAATCGACAAGACCACGTATGAAAAGAAATTGTGCACCTAAAATAGCAATCCCAATGGCTAAGAACCATGCACCCAAACGTCCTTTAGCGCCCATGTTTACTACATCACTTATAGCACCCATGGAGCAAAAATGTGTTTTATTGCCTACAAAGCCAAATATAAAAGCAATTACAAAGCCTAATAGGGCTACTAAGTGTAGGTTTGATAGTTCTTCCATATGAATCTATTCTTAAGTAAATCTATATTTTAAAGGCTGCGGATTATACCAATGCTCATGAGTAATTACACAAACGTATATTTCTAATGTGACTTATTTAAAGGAAAGAGCAATTTTATAAATGTCTGTTAGCTATATAGCTGTCTGAAACAAGTAATTTTTAAATTACAGTGTTTCATTTCGTATATTAGTGTTTCAATTACTACCTTTATTTTTTTGTTGCTGTTGGTTGTACCACTTTTCATATTCTTCAGGCTTCATTGGTGTTTGATATGGGTTAATTGGCATTGCGGGTTTCAACATGAGAGGATTTGCGATATACCCATAATTTGCCATAGGTACCATCATTTGCATGGGCATTACCATCATTTGATACATCATATTTGTCATCATATGTGCCCAATCTAGTGGGTACATAGCTTGATTCGTACTAATGAACATATTGTCATTGGAAAATGGTTCTAGCATAGAATAATCATGTTGCTGCCGATTGGAGGATGAAGGAAGCTCCCATGGTGGCAATAATGCTCCTGTGGTGGTTGTACTGCCTCTATTTACTAGATTCATGTCGGCAATTTCTACGTTATCTCCTTCATTTCTTTCCGTGAGTCTATTTTTTAGTTCAACTGCAAAGGGTATAGCTATAGCTACCATGAGACCAATAAGAACAATGAGTGGAAGTGTATATAAGGCTTGTTTTAGAAGTTTGATCATGTCAGCAAACTATAAATTTATAAGTATATTTATTAATTCAACAGTTTTATTTTAGGTTTTAATCTTCCCTGAAAGCCAGCACTACTTTTTATACTGCTGGTATTCAGAGAATTAGTTTATGTATTGATTTTAGTGAACTACTGCTGTGGTTGTGGTGTAAAATTTTTCATCATTTCAGACCACTGACTAAACCACTGCTCATATTGCTTGGGATCCATCATTTGCCCACCAGGCATTTGACTCATTGGGTTCCCTCCATACATTCCCATCCCGGGCATGCCCATACCACCCATAGGGCTCATCATAGGGCCCATCATGCCCATCATTGGATACATCATGTTCATATAAGCCATAGGATTCATCATTTGCATGTAGTTGCCAGGATTCATCCAGACCGTAGGATTCATCAAGCTCATATAATTTCCAGGGTTCATCCATGTCATGGGGTTCATCCACATAGCTGGATTGAACATAGGGTGAGCTCCACCCATGCCATGGTATTGATTTTGGCCCCAGAAAGGAAAGGTGCCTTGGTTATTCGTATTTTCTGCCTGTGTGCTGGTAATTCCACCTATAAAAAGACAGCTTGTGATCACAAATAATCGGATCAATTTTTGTAGCGATAACATATTAACACTCTCTTTATTTATTAAATTTAAAAGTAATTACATTCATTGGATGTTCAAAGTTACATTGAACAAATTCTAAAGTATGAAATAAGCGTAACTTCAAGTTGCATGATTATTATTTAGACTAATTTTGCGGTTGTGGTGTCCAATTCTTCATGCTCTCACTCCACTGATTAAACCACTGCTCGTATTGTTTTGGATCCATCATTCCAGCAGGATTCATCATTGGTCCTATCATAGGATTCACCATACCCATCATGGGACTCGTCATAGCTCCACTCATGTCCATCATTGGATTCATCATAGGGCTCATCATGCCCATCGCTGGGTACATCATAGGACTCATCATGCCCATCATTGGATTCATCATGCCCATCGCTGGGTACATCATAGGGCTCATCATGCTCATCATTGGGTTCATCATTGCCATCATTGGTTTCATGGCTTCCATCATTGGGCCAAAGTCTTTTTGATAGCGGGCTACGTCTTTGTCTTCATGGCATTCAGCGCAATACTCTATAGACATCATCTTTTCAGGTTGCATCATCATAGCCATTACATTATTCATTACTTTGGGGTCCATAGATTTTTGCATGGCTGGGCTCATCTGTCCCCAGTTTAGATATGATGGATTAACGTTTGACTTTTCTTCAGCTTGAATGCTTGTGAAAGTCGCTATGAGTAAATATCCTGCTACAGTAACCCATAGAGCTATTCTATTTTTAACTGTCATTATTTCTCTCCACTTATACTTAAAAAATTTTTTTCAAAAATTTATATACTAAAATTAAAAGTCACCAGTAGCTGCGCCTTCCATGATGTAATGGATATTTTCCCTAATTCGCTGTGCATTCTCACGAATATCCTTACTTAGATGACTATTCGAGTTTTGCGTGTAATCCAACCAACTAACATCCCAATCCAAAGTCATCACCCAGAGTTTGCCGTCTCCATCTTCGATTAATGCAATTTTACATGGCAAAAACACAATAAATTCAGGTACTTCATCTAATATCTTGCGTGCCATTCGGGCATCGCAAAATCGAAACATTTCAACTTTTGCCGAAGGCTGTTCGGTTTCAGCTTCAATCTGTTTCCAAAGAGGGCTTGAGCCTACAAACTTAAAGTTAACTTCATTGGCACGTAATTTCATGGCTTCTACAGCGTCATCCCATGACACGCCCTCTTCCACAGGAACTTTATCCGCCATGATGCTGATCATGTCGCGCATAGACAATGGGCTCATTGCCATGGCAGTTTGAAATGCATTCTTTTTAGCTTCACGTGATACACCAGGTGAAACTTTATTTTTAGGCCAATTTTGGTATATCTGCGTAGGAAAACCTGGAATGGTGACTACAGGAAGTTTGTCTGGAGTTTCGCCTTCTTTGTATTCAGCACTTGGTTGGCCAAACATACTGAACATAAGCTGTGGATTCATTGATCTCATCATAGCATCCATATTCTGCGGGTGAGTCATAGCAGTAGTAGGATAATTCATCATGGTCATAGGGTTCATATATATATATGGATTCATCATGGCACCCATCATACTCATCATAGGCATCATCATAGAGTACATTGGGTTTGCCCAAGAATTAATCGCGCTACTTTGCATGGGCGGCATCCATGCATTGTAGTTATACATAGGAGAAACATTTTGAGATGGGCTACTAGGAGCCGTAGCTTCTGCCGTTTTAGGGGTCTCTGTAGTTGGCTCAAGATCATCTGTGGTTGGGTCAGGATCAATTGTTGATTCAATTGCTGTACTTTCAGCGGCCAGCAGCCCTTCTGTTGCTTCTTCTTCTTTAGTATCACCGCTTATATCCAAGTCTTCGTGTGCAGCTTCTTCTTCAGCTTGAATATTATCTTGCACATCATCTGAGACAATTACTTGTTCTGTAGCTGTATTTGTTTCTTCTTCCTGATGAGTATTTTCATGAGAAATTTCTTGAGAAGAAATCTCTTCGTTATCAGTTATTTGAGCATTACTGGCTATAATCTCAACAGCTGTATCTGCCTCATTGGATGCTTTAAAAGAAATTAACTTTGAATATACAACTTGATAGTTAGTTGCCAATAACCAAACACCAAGTCCTACCACGAATAATAAAAGAGCCTTTAATTTCATTCTCTCGCCATTGAGTTATTGTTTATTCTGTTTTATACAATTTGCACATTAGCCTTGACAATATATTATTATATTATCAAGTACTAATTCAATTCTTTTATTTTTTATATAGATAGTTAATATTTATATATTTATTATATAGTTACAGTTTATAGTTAATGTATTTATTCTTGTTATTAATGTAACTATAAATATATATCCTAATGATTTATGGGTTATTTAGCTATTGTAAAGCAGCTCAAAGAAAGACAATAGATTTATTTCATGATCACTTTTTCTGCTCTAAATCAGCTAGTTGCAATTTATGACGTGAGTAAAGCTTGGTAAGTACGGTATGCAATGGCACAATGTGAAGCTGTTTTACGGCTTAGAGCCTTTAAAAAATTTTCGAAATTGGCATAAGTCTACTGCTTTACACATTAATATATTCTAGATTTTTGTTCTATATACTTACATCCTGGAAAGTTTCATGAAATTGATAATGATAATTTTATTGTTGCTTATTGGTGCAGCATTTGCTGTCGGTGCTTCAATTACCTTAGAAACTACAAACTCGACAGAATTCTGTACTTCTTGCCATTCTATGCAATGGGTTAAAGAAGAGTGGATGGAAAGTGTTCACTATTCCAATATATCTGGTGTACGTGCAAATTGCTCAGATTGCCATGTACCTCATAACATGGGACCCAAGCTATACGCAAAACTTCGTGCTGCAAAAGATGTATGGCACGAAATTCTTGGCACAATAGATAGTGAAGAAAAATTTGAACAGCATCGCTGGCAAATGGCGAATGCCGTGTGGGATAGAATGAAAGCTACAGAATCTCGAGAATGTAAATCTTGTCACGCAATAGCTGCTATGGATTTAAAAGAACAAGATCGATCTGCACGTAAAAAACATAAAAAAGCTGATGCACGTGGTAAAACCTGTATTGATTGTCATAAAGGTGTTGCCCATGAAATTCCAGAGGAACCTGAAGAAGCGGCAGCCTTAATACAATAATATAAGAGCTGATGCTTTAATATGATAATATAACTTTAGTAAAAAGAATTAGATATTAGTTGTATTCAAAATTTAATTTTAAAAATAATTGAATATTAATAAGCACGAATAAATCCAGTCATCACGGAGGACACTATGATATATAAACTCATCCGTCAAACACTTTTATGTAGTGTGTTTGCGTTATTTTATTTGAATACTGTATGGGCTGAAGATACTGCAAGCCCATCGATGCTATCTGACACTTGTTTGGGTTGTCATGGACCAGGAGGGATTAGTCAGGGCCCTGCTACACCAACTATTTCAGGAATGTCTGAGCTTTATATTATTGCTGCAATGTTAGCTTATAAATACGATAACGATGAAGACAAAATAGATGAAATTATTGAAGCAGACGCAGACTTAGAAGATGTAGAATATTTTGCAAGAACTTCTACTGTAATGAATCGCATAGCGAAGGGTTATTCAGAAGAAGAAATTAAAATTATTGCTAAACATTTTGCCGATTTGCCATTCAAAGCACAGCCGCAAGAAACAGATGCTGCACAAGCTAAATCAGGTGCAAAACTTCATGAAGCGCATTGTGAAAAGTGTCATGAAGATGGTGGTAGTTCTGCCGAAGATGATGCAGGTGTCTTAGCTGGACAATGGATTCCTTATCTCGAATACACGATGGCGGATTTTGCTAGCGGTGATCGAGAGATGCCTAAAAAGATGAAAAAGCAAATGCAGGAAGCTCATGAAGCTAAAGGTGATCAAGCTGTGGCTGATTTGATTCAGTTCTATGCTAGCCAGAAATAAAAAAATATCTAGAATTATAAGGAGGCATCACAATGTCAAAATTTACAAGAAGAGATTTTTTAAAAGTATCTGGCAGTACTTTAGCTGTTAGTTCAGTTGGCCTAGGTTTTCCACATATTGCTAGTGCTGCAAAACATAAAGTTGTTGTTGTTGGTGGCGGTGTTGGTGGACTCATTGCTGCTAAATATATTGCCAAGGCAGATTCATCGATTGAAGTTACGATAGTTGAACCCAAAGCACATCATCATACTTGCTTTATGAGTAATGAAGTGATTGGAGGTGACCGAGATATCTCTACAATTAAATTTGGTTACGACAATCTTGCAGATCATGGAATCAAGCTTGTGCAAGATAAAGCTACTGCTGTAGATGCTGAAGCACATAAAGTAACGACAGCTGACGGCACTACACTGGAATATGATCGTTTGGTGATGTCACCTGGCATTTCTTTCAAATGGGGTGCGATTGAAGGTTATGATGAAGCTGCTTCAGAAGTTATGCCGCATTCATGGATTGCAGGCTCTCAAACAATGCTTTTAAGAAAGCAACTGGAAGAAATGGATGATGGTGGTTTGGTCGTGTTAGCGCCCCCAGGAAATCCTTTCCGTTGCCCACCAGGGCCCTATGAGCGTGCCGCACAAATTGCACACTATTTAAAGCACCATAAACCAAAGTCTAAAGTACTAATTCTTGATGCCAAAGATAAGTTCTCTAAGCAAGGCCTATTCATGAAAGGCTATAAAGATGTATATGGTGAAATGATTGAGTGGGTAGCAGGCGCTGATACTGGTGGTGGTGTCAAAAAAGTTGATACAAAAGCGATGACAGTTAGTACTGATTTTGATGATCATAAAGTTGCCGTAGCTAATATCATCCCTCCACAAAAGGCTGCACAAATTGCTCATGATGCCGGTTTGACTGATGATTCAGGATGGTGCCCCGTTGATCTTGGTACTTTTGAATCAAAGCAACACAAAGATATTCATGTCATTGGCGACTCTAGTATTGCTACAGGAATGCCTAAGTCAGGATATGCGGCGAGCACAGAAGCCAAAGTTTGTGCTGCAGCCGTAGTTAGTTTGTTAAATGGTAAAGAGCCCGGTGTTTCTTCATACGCTAATGCCTGTTATAGCTTAATTGCACCCGATTATGGAATTTCAGTGGTTGCGGTGTATCGGCTTGCAGGTGATCGTTCTGCAATTGAGAAAATTGGTGGAGGTCTTACACCTGATGATGCATCTGCAGAAGCCCACAAACGTGAGGTTCAGTATGCATACAGCTGGTTTAATAACATGACTGCAGAAATGTTTGGATAAAACTAAAACTCTTTAAATAAAAAAGGGCTTATATGGGCCCTTTTTTTATGCAAGAAAGTTTAGGCTTATTTATAAAGCAAGTTTAACCGTAAATGCTCCACGAATATCTCCTACTGTAAAACCTGTAGCTGAATCGTTTGGATAGAGTTCTTTAATCTTAGTTTCAATAGCAGGTGCAATAACTTCGCCATGACAAAGTAGACATGGCTCACTCGTAGGAATCGCTTTCATATATCTAAACCATTTGCCATTCTCGTCTTTAATGATCTCGTAGAACTCTAACTCATTAAATGAGGCTCCATTATTTAGCTGGCTTTGAAAATTTTCTAATTGTTTTGTTTCCCATTTGTCAGGAGCATTTTGATTATTACGTAATTTAAGAGACGTGCGTCCTATTTGCATATCAGGGTTTTTGAAAATACTTTTTGTTATATTTTTTGCATCAATATTACATACTGAAATAGCTTCCACAGGACCTTTAGCCTGCAAAGTATTTAGTAGTGTACTTTTTAAACTGCTGGCTAGCTGTCTGCTGGCGTCACGACTAATCGCTAAATGCTCTTCAACGTTCGGTGTACAAGCAGGCAGACACATTACGAACAATGTGCAATATATAAGAATTTGTTTCTTCAAATGAATAAGCAAATATCAGATTTTTGAGCTGCAGGTAGAAATGAAGCTGCACCTACCCAATCAGAAACTCCATCAATAAAATCATCTTTATCAAATCCGAATAGGTCTACTGTCATTTGGCAAGCTACGAGCTTTACGTCGGCTTCGATAGATAATTCCCTTAATTCTTGAATACTGGCAACACCTTTATTCTTCAATGTTTGCTTCATCATTATAGTTGCAAATTTTTCAAAACCAGGAATATTGCTACTGAGTGCATTAGGAATGTTCCACTCTATATTTTGAAACCAATCCGGGCCAAAAGGCATTTTCATCGGCATAGCAGGATTCCCCAATGGCGAAATTTCCAAATCGAGATCCTTCTTTAAAAGGTTTAATCCGTAAAAAGTAAAAAAACATGAAACTTCCCAACCTAATGCTGCTGCAGTTGAAGCAAGGATAAAAGGAGGATAGGCC
Organism: Gammaproteobacteria bacterium; assembly: GCA_965223115.1. GTDB lineage: Bacteria > Pseudomonadota > Gammaproteobacteria > UBA4575 > UBA4575 > CBDCUI01. The sequence goes on along the minus strand of OZ244982.1, from coordinate 1,008,593 downwards.
ATATCCATAGTTCCTTTAGTGGCAATCAGTGATAGCTGTGGAATTTTGGCTTCTTCTCGCTCACGTAATTTTTGTTCTAATCTCTCATCGAACCACTGATTTAAGCTATCCATATCAAGCTGATCAAGGTTTTGAGCCTCTACTGAATTTTGCATTCTGCGACCTCCTGGACTATCTATTTTGGTCTTAGCAATATAATTATTTGCTAATGCACAAGACTGTAGCAAATATAATCTGTAATTAGGTTCATCCTTTCAGGATAGAAGTAGTTTAAATCTATTATTTAATTTGAAAAGGAATTTATATAGATAAATTCTATAATTTTATATTAATTAGCAGGTTATGTTATTTTATTAAAGTGTTTTATTTTAAAAGACAGACGCAATCTATAGATATAGAGAATTTATAAACGCTTTATTACGATAACTACTCTACTAGCTGACTTTGAAATTCCATTAGATCTGTCACAATTCTCGTAACCAGCAATAAGCTATTTACTACCCTCTATCAGGGGATTAGTATCCCACTATCTAATAAAACTCTATGTTTAATGAGTGAGTTAGGGTCAAGAATTCGGGCATAATTGAGGTAGTATGGCTTGATCTGGGGAAGCAATGGCGTCCCCAGGGGGATTCGAACCCCCGTTGCCGCCGTGAAAGGGCGATGTCCTAGGCCTCTAGACGATGGGGACAGTTTTTATGATTCTACCCTATTAATGAATTTCTTCGTCAACAGGGCGGCGAAAGTTACGCTAAGCATGGTTTTGCTGTCAAGTAGATATGAGATTTTGTTTCATAATACGCGTAAATAGTTTGTATATCGAAGTGAAGACCTTAACTAGCTAAATGTATGGATACCAGTACAGCAATAACCAATTTATGGCCTAGAATAGAGACAAAGCTGCCTCGCTTGGTCAATATCCTATTAATAGTTTTGATTCTCATTACCTTAGCAAAATTATTATGGGCTTTTTTTGATTCTAATGTAGATACCTCTGCTTCTAAAATTTCGAGCACTCAAAAAACGATAAAACCTCAGCCACGTCCTCAGTACGATCGTAAGATTGCTCAAATGCATATTATGGGTAAAGCTATAGCAACTGTAACAAAAAAAGTTGAAGATGCACCTGATACGACTTTAAATTTAAAATTACTAGGTGTATTAGCAAGTGATAAAGATTATGGTTATGCGATTATCTCAAGTGGTGCTAACGATATTAAACATTATGCATTAGGTGATGATTTGCCTGGCGGTGCCACATTACATGCTGTTTACCCTGATCGAGTAATATTAGAGCGGGATGTTCGTATGGAGACCTTGCGCTTACCAAAATCACAAGCAGCTAAATTTAATAAGAAGCTTACTCCAGCAAAATCAATTAGAAACAATACCGAGGAAGAAGAAGAAGACTTATTTTTAGAATCATCTTTTGGGTCATTAGGCGAATTTCGTGATGCAATTAAGAGTAACCCGGTACAATTAACTCAATATATCAATGCAGTACCCGAAACAGACGCAGAATCTGGTGAATTTATAGGTTTTAAACTTACACCCAGCAATAATCCTGAAATGTTTTATGAAATGGGCTTACAGCCGGGAGACGTCGTAACTAATGTTAATGGCATACAAATAGATCAACCTAATAAAGGCCCACAAGCACTTACTGCACTGTCAAATGCAACTGAAATTACCATGATTGTACAGCGTGAAGGTACTGAAATAACATTGTTTCAGGATCTAAGCCAATAGCCGTTAGTCTAAGAATCGCAAGCACAGAGATACAACTTTATGTGGGACAAGGAAATATCGTGTATATATATAAGAATTTAATAGCTAATTTTATACAGAAAACCTTTTTAATTAATATAATAGTTTACATTTAATAAGCGTGATAACTACATGAATAATAATATTATATGCATAATTTATAAAAAGTTATTCGCTATGACGATAGGTATAGCACTGTGTGTAAGTGCAATAGCAGAAACAGGGGTTACATTAAATCTCAAAGACGCAGATATCCGTTCATTTATTGAAACGGTGGCTGAAGCAACGGGCCGCAATTTTGTTGTAGATCCCAGAGTTAAAGCAAAAGTCACGGTAGTATCTGCTCGTCCGATGGATCGTGATGAAGTGTATCAAGTCTTTCTCTCTGTATTGCAAGTGCATGGCTATGCTGCAGTACAAGTAGGGCAAATTATAAAAATCTTACCTGATGTAAATGCCAAACAAGGTCCTGTTACAACTACTGAAGCAAAATTACAAGGCATGGGAGATGAGCTTGTAACACGTGTGTTACCTATTAAACATGTACCTGCTGCGCAAATGGTGCCAATCCTACGCCCTTTAGTACCTCAACAAGGTCATTTAGCAGCCTACCCTAATAGCAACGTATTGGTAATCTCGGATCGTGCCGCCAACATCCAACGTCTAATTACCATTGTGAATCGTATTGATCGTCCGGATAGCCAAGAGATTGAAGTGGTACCTTTACAGTTTGCTTCTGCAATGGAGGTGGTTCGTATTATTAATAGCTTGAATCGACAAGGGGGACAAACAGCAGGTCAGGTACCTGGAACAGCAACTTTAGCTGCAGATGAACGTTCAAACAGTATTTTATTATCCGGTGACAATGCAGCACGTATACGAATACGCGGGCTTATTGCCCATCTAGATACACCGCTTGAAGGTGGCGGGAATTCTCAAGTCGTTTTTTTAAAATATGCCAAAGCAACTGAGCTTGCACCTATATTGTTAGGCATTAGTCAATTTGAAGCACAAGAAGGTCAACAAGGTGGTGGTAACGCTGCAGCAAGGGTCTCTGGTGGACAAGATGTCGATATTCAAGCTGATGAAACTAATAATGCTCTAATCATTACGGCTTCTCCAGCGAAGTTTGAGAGTTTGCGACGTATTATTCAACAACTCGATATTAGACGTGCTCAGGTGTTAGTTGAAGCTATTATTGCTGAAGTTTCTGCAGATTTGTCGAAAGATTTAGGTGTGCAATTTGCCTATGTGCCTACAGGCCGCTCATCAGGCACGTCACCTGCTGTGGGTGCATTATTTCCTAACTCTGGAAGCCTAGCTGGATTATTTTCTGAAGAAGTTACTGACCAAATTGGCGCAGTAGGATCAGGTTTTTTTGTAGGTGCAGCTAAATTAAGCGGCAAAGATAGATTTGCTGCATTGTTACGTGCTTTAGAAGGTGACACCGCAACAAATATATTATCTACCCCCCAGCTTTTGACACTTGATAATGAAGAAGCTGAGATTATAGTAGCGCAAAATGTACCTTTTATCACAGGCCAGTTTACCAATACGGGTTCGGGTACTGATTCAGCCGTAAATCCATTTCAGACTATTGAACGCCAAGATGTAGGTATAACTTTAAGAATCACTCCACAAATTAATGAAGGAGACAGTGTCAAACTAGATGTAGAACAAGAAGCATCTTCACTTTCTACATCTGCAGTTGCCAGTGATTTAATTACCAACACCCGTTCAATTAGAACTAGTGTATTAGCAAAAGATCAGCAAACTATTGTGCTAGGTGGTTTGATTGAGGATGAGTTTCAGGACAATGTACAAAAAGTTCCGCTGCTTGGTGACATCCCTTTACTAGGGCATCTTTTTAAGTCCACTACCACTACCAAAGATAAGCAAAATTTAATGGTGTTTATACATCCGGTAATAATTCGTGACCCTGACACAACAGATATTGTTACTAATTCAAAGTATAAGTTTTTACAAGCCAGACAGATTGAAGCTGAGATTGATAAACGTGGTTTAATAAAACCCGGTGCACAATTACTACCTGATCTAGATGAGCTGGTAACGCAAGTACCAGGTAACTCTACAACATCATCTGTTTCAGTAGATCAGTTATTACAACAGGCGCCTGTGGCTGAAACTACACCTTTAGAAGATCTACAGGGTGTTGAATTACAAGATATTCAACCAGGAAATGTTTCAGTTCCTACAGACTCTGATGTCATCATTGTGGAATGAGGTTTGAGTAAAATATTATGGAAGCTGAAAAAGCGCAACCATCATTAGCTCCTCGCGAAGTTCGACGTCCCCCTTTTAGCTTTGCAAAAAGACACGGCATTTTAATTGGCAACGAAATTAATGGTCGTGTGATGATTTTTCAACGCCCAGATGTTAAACCTCCATCATTAGCAGAAGCTCGTCGCTTTGTTGGCAAACCATTAAATATTCGCACTTTATCTGAAGAAGAATTCGATGAATTACTTACTCAGCTTTATGATGAAAGTGCTACAGGCGCTTTAGCCATGATGGAAGGCTTTGAAGATGATCTTGATCTAGCAAGTTTAGCTGAATCATTGCCTGAACCTAAAGATTTAATGGATGCTGATGATGATGCACCTATTATCCGCTTGATTAATGCCCTTCTCACTCAAGCTGTTAAAGAAAATGCTTCGGATATCCATATTGAAACGTTTGAATCACGTTTATCTGTACGTCTGCGAGTAGATGGTGTTCTACGTGAAGTATTACAACCCCCGCGCAACTTAGGTGCATTAGTAGTTTCACGTATCAAGGTTATGGCACAACTTGATATTGCTGAAAAGCGTTTACCACAGGACGGGCGTATCTCATTGCGTATTGCAGGACGCCCTGTTGATGTTCGCGTATCGACTTTACCATCAGGTCATGGCGAACGTGTTGTATTGCGTTTGCTGGATAAACAAGCTGGACGTTTAGATCTTGCACATTTAGGTCTACAGCCCGACATACATAAGAAAATGAAGCAAGCCATTGAAAAACCGCATGGTATTGTTTTGGTAACAGGACCCACCGGCTCAGGTAAAACAACAACATTGTATGCAGCATTAAGCGAAATTAATGATAAAAAAAGAAATATTTTAACTGTAGAAGATCCTATTGAATATTTTATTGATGGCATTGGCCAAACTCAGGTTAATCAAAAAGTAGATATGACTTTCGCACGTGGCTTAAGGGCAATATTGCGTCAGGATCCTGATGTGGTAATGGTAGGTGAGATACGAGACCTAGAAACTGCGCAAATTGCAGTACAAGCAAGTTTGACCGGACATATGGTGTTTTCTACATTGCATACAAATACTGCCGTAGGTGCGATTACGAGAATGCGTGACATGGGTGTGGAACCTTTTCTGCTTGCCTCTAGTTTAGTTGCTGTATTAGCACAACGTTTAGTACGCGTACTATGTAATGAGTGCAAGGTATCACATACTGCAAGTTCGGTTGAATACGAACAGTTGAGCTTTGCGAATACAGGCAAACCCGTGAGTGATGCGCCGATTATCTATGGACCTGGTTCATGTGGTGCATGCAATGGAACAGGCTATGCAGGTCGAACTGGAATTTATGAATTAGTCGCAATTGATGAAACCATGCGTAATATGATTCATGATATCGGATCAGAACAAGAATTAGAAAAGTATGCACATCAACATACAGCCAGTATTCGTCAAGATGGTATACGTTTAGTGCTTGAGGGAGTAACTACGCTAGAAGAAGTAATGCGTGTAACAAAAGAAGATATTGTAATTTAATGGTTAAACCTCTCTTAAGCTTATGCCTGCCTTTGAATACACTGCCCTAGATAATCACGGACGCGAGAAACGCGGTGTTATAGAGGGTGATAGCCCTCGTTCTGCACGCCAACAACTTCGTTCAAAAGGTTTTGATCCCCTTGCTATCAATCAAGTAAAAGAACGCCAAGAGAAGAAATCTGTTGCTAGCATATTTTCGCGTGGCATGAGTGCTACTGATCTTGCATTGTTTACACGTCAGTTATCCACCTTAGTACGCTCTGGCACGCCACTAGAAGAAGCCTTACGAACAGTGGGAAAACACACTGAGAAACCTAGTTCAAAACGCATTATTATGGGTGTTCGTTCCCGCGTTACTGAGGGTTATTCTTTAGAAAAGGCATTAAGTGAATTTCCATCAGCGTTTCCCGAAATGTTTCGTGCCACCATAGCTGCTGGAGAGCGTTCAGGGCATTTAGATGCAGTATTAGATCGTTTAGCCGACTACACTGAAAACCGACAAGAAACTCAACAAAGTGTAATTGGTGCCCTATTCTATCCACTAGTTCTACTCATCATTGCAGTTTTAGTTGTTATCCTTTTAGTCACACATGTGGTACCTAAAGTTGTAAATGTATTTACAGATATTGGCCAAGAACTACCTGTACCAACCAAAATTTTACTTGCTACAAGTGATTTTCTTGTTACGTATGGGCTTTTTATTTTTATTGCACTTATTGGAGGAATTATTTTATTTCAGCGCGCGATGCGCAGAGAATCTTTTCGTGCCAAAGTGCAAAAGTTTTATCTTGGTTTACCAATCGTGGGTAGATTAACACGTGGTGTGAATACTGCTCGTTTTGCTCGCACCTTGAGTATTATGGTTGCATCAGGTGTGCCAGTATTAGATTCCTTAAGAATTGCAGCAGAGGTAATCATAAATAGACCAATGCGTCAGGCAGTGCAAGAAGCCGCAGTTAGTGTCAGTGAAGGGGCAAATATCTATACTTCATTGGAACGTTCTGGGCATTTTCCGCCCATGACTTTACATTTGATTAGTAGTGGTGAACAAAGTGGTAATTTAGAGGAAATGCTTGACCGAGCTGCTTCCCAACAAGAAAGAGAATTAAATACAATTATTAACACAACACTTAAATTACTTGAGCCGATTATAATTGTCTTTATGGGGATGTTTGTACTGGCAATTGTTATTGCAATTTTGCTACCTATCTTTAATTTAAATCAGCTGGTTGGGCAATAAAATAGAATTTTTCCAGTGAATTTACTTTAGTTTAATATTCTATTTTATTGATTTACTTGAAATTTAACTATTGATAAAAGATTAATAACATGGTTAGAACATTGTCACCAATTATCGATCTAAAATGACCAATAAAGACGATCTGTGCCCAGGCATTAGTCTAATTCTTGGTACAATTTAAAAGTATTTGTCTTTAATAATCAGCGAGTTAATTATTATAAGGAAACACATATGTTGAGAACTACGCGGCTCTGCCAACAAGGATTTACTCTCATTGAGATTATTGTGGTGGTCGTAATTATTGCTACGTTAGCAGCAATGGTTGCGCCAAATGTTATGAAACGTACTGACGATGCAAAGCTGGCTCGTGTTGCCAATGACATCCGTGCTATAGAAGCCTCTTTAAATCTCTATAAGTTGGATAATTTCACCTACCCATCGACAGAACAAGGCTTGCAAGCACTTGTTACACAACCCGCGGGAAGTCCCGAGGCCAAAAATTGGAAATCAGGCGGTTATCTTCGTAATGTACCTAAAGACCCTTGGGGTAATACTTACCAATACAGCAGTGATGGCTCTAATTTCGAATTATATTCTTTTGGTGCTGATGGGAAGACAGGTGGTGAAGATATGAATAAAGATTTATCCGTGGCTGATTTGAACTAGCTATGAAAGAAACCAACCGCGGGTTTACATTAATTGAAATACTTGTGGTGGTATTCATTATCGCAGTTGTAGTAGCAGCAGCAACGATAACGCTTGGCGACAATCAAGCCGAAAGATTGGAACAAAAATCTCAACAATTAGCTGCAATTATAAATTTTGCCAAAGAACAAGCGATCTTCAACTCAGAAGAACTTGGAGTTTTATTCACGAATAATACATTTTCATTCTATAGATTAAATGAGACACAAAACACAGATGAACCTGTTTGGGAAGTTGTTCAGGGCGATAAACTTCTAGAACAATATACTTTACCTGATGGTCTGCAGTACGAATTATTTTTTGAAGGTATAAAAGTCAAGTACACAAATAATGAAAAAAAAATTATCCCCCAAGTCTATATTTTATCTGATGGCTCAGTGACACCATTCCAAGTAAAGATTACAGATAAAATCGATCACGCAAATATGTTAACTGTTGCAGAGAATGGTGAATTTAAATATGAAGCAATTAATTAAATATTATCATGCAGTACTCACGATATAAGAAAACAGGGTTCACTTTATTAGAAGTACTTGTCGCACTTGTGATTATTGCAATTGGTATGGCTGCTGTGATCAAAGCTACTGCGACAACTACTTTTAACTCTGCTTATTTGCGCGATAAAACATTTGCCAGTTGGGTTGCTCAAAATCAATTAGCCGAAATTGAACTAAGTGACATAAAGCCTAAATTTGGCATTCGGGATGGTGATGAAACTTTAGCTGGAATTAAATGGTATTGGTCCATAAAAGTGGATAAGACTGAAATTCCAGGTATTAACCGAGTAGAAATTACTGTGCGTTTGGATAAAGATCGAAGTGCACAGAACTATGCAACATTGATTAGCTTAATCCATGACCCAACATAAAACCTATCATGAGTCACATAAAACATAAAAAAAGTCACGGATTCACGCTTATTGAAATGGTGGTCGCTACAGCTATCTTTGCTGTGGTTGGAGTTTTGGCATATGGAGGTTTAAATTACATATTAACCAACCAACAACATATACAAGACTCATCAAAACGTTTAAAAGATTTGCAATTAACATTTCAATATCTGAGTAAAGATATTAACCAAATCGTAGATCGCTCTATTCTGGATCAGTATGGTGATTCTCAAGGTGCTTTTATAGGTGATGACGAAAAAGCGTTCAGCTTTACACATTCAGGTTTGCGTAACCCGCCAGGTTTAGATTTACAGCGTAGCAAATTGCAACGTGTTGCTTACGAACTTTCGGATGGTTCATTAACCAGATATAGCTGGGGACCACTCGATGGCGCCATTGCGGAAGACTCTTTTTCTACAAATCTTTTAGATAAAATTGATTCAATCTCCATACGATATTTGGACCAAGCTAATCAATGGTATCCAACTTGGCCTGCTCTTAATACCATAAACCCACTAACAGCTGGTATTCCTAAAGCAGTTGAAATCACTATTGTTGCACAGCCGTGGGGCGAAATTAAACGCTTGTTTACTGCACCGACGCCAATATCGATAAATCAACAAACCTAATATGAAAGCAGTCAAAACAAATACCAAACAAGCTGGTATAGCAGTAATCACAGCGATATTAGCACTTGCTATCGCTGTAACGGCTGCCACGACAATTACAGCAAACTATCAGCTAGATTTCCGTCGAACTGAAAATACAATTAATAGTAATCAAGCATGGGCCTATGCCAAAGGAGCAGAACAGTGGACTATGGCCATTCTGGCAGAAGACTTAGATGAATCAAATTATGACGCTTATTACGAAGATGAAGTTTGGTGGAATAATGGTCAAAAAACAGTACTTCCAGTTCCTGGTGGAATTATTGAAGGCCAAATTGTAGATGCACAAGGTAAGCTCAATTTAAACAACTTATACCAGTCTGGAGAGGTTTCCACTGATATGAGAAAGCAAGTGGAAAGGCTTTTATTTATTTTTGAAATGAACCCAAGCCTTGTCGATGCCATTATCGATTGGATTGATCCAGATATTGTATTTACTGCACCTAATGGTGCTGAGCGAGATGTGTATCAAACACTGGAATATCCTTATTTTCCTGCAGATCGATATATGGAGGATGTATCTGAGTTACGTTTAATACATGGCTTTAACCAAGAAATGTATGAAAAACTGCTTCCTCACGTAACGGCTTTACCTGTTGGTAACAATTCCCTACTAAACATCAATACAGCTTCTGTACAAGTATTACAAAGTTTACATGAAGATATAGATGAAGTAGTTGCTGAGCAATTACTTGAAGGCATTTTAAAAGAACCATACAAATCAGCAAATAAGTTCACACTAGAATTAAATAATAACTATGGTGTTAATATACGAGATCGTGATCTTCAAATTAGTACAAGTACTAATTATTTTGAATTGATTACAACAGCAAATATAAGCAAAACTAAAGTTAAACTTATCAGCACAATACATCGTGAATCTGTTCATAACTTACGTGTAGTAAAACGCAGTCAAAGTTTTTAGCGAGGTCATTGTTAGATGGAAGAAACCGTAATTATATATGTAAAATCCAATCTGCTGGAATCGCCAGATATAGAAGAATCACATATTGTTGAGTGGATTAAGCTGGATGGTGAAGGCATTCCAATTACGCGTGGTGCTGAAGCATTATTAGAACAAGTTTCATCCATAACTCAAAATGCGCATGTAATTGTTCTATTGCCATTACAGCAGATGTTACTTACCAATGTAAACACACGTGCACGCAAAGCCAAACATCTTCAAAAGGCAATACCGTTTGCGTTAGAAGATGAAGTGGCAGACGATGTAGGTGATTTGCATTTTGCTATTGGTCAACGTTATGGAGACAATAATTACCCAGTAGCTGTCATAGAAAAAAACGCTTTAGATACAATTTTAGAGACATTAGCTAGTGCTGATATTTATCCTGACGTGCTAACGGCTGATGTTTTTGGATTACCAATTAGGAATGATAGTTGGACAATTTTAATTGAAGAAGAGCGTGCTTTAGTACGAACATCTAGATATACCGGTTTTACAATAGATCTCCATAATTTACAGCAGGTATTAACTGCTTCACTACGTCAAGCTGAAGAAACACCTGTTGAGCTAAATGTTTATCGCTGTGATGATGATAAAAATAATATTAAAAGACTTAATTTTCCTATCAATACAAATGAGTTGGACGACTGTCCACCTCAATTACTTGCCGATGGTTTAGACGAGGATGAATGTATAAACCTCTTGCAGTCTAGTTATCAAAAGAAAGACAAAAAACACAGGCAATTTGCACCATGGAAATACGCAGCTATGTTGTTTGCTGTATGGATTGGACTGTCATTAGTCTCAGTAGTCATCGATAGCATGCGTTTAAGCAGAGAAGAAAAAAAATTAGACGCGCAGATGGGCCACGTCCTAAAGCAAACATTTCCAAATATACAAAATGTGTCTAACCCTCGTCTGCAAATGGAACAACGCTTAAAGAATATCGTAGCTGACGCATCACCTAATGCTAAAGCAGGTTTTATGGAGCTACTTGCAATAAGTAGTGAATCCATGCAAAAGGCAGGAAAAATAAATATCGAATCTATGCGCTATCGCGAAGGAAAACTAAACGTAAGCGTTAAATCCCCTGATGTACAATTGCTTGATCGTGTTAAACAGACATTAACGAGCAAAAATTATCTTGCAGATATTCAATCTGCTAATACTCAAGGTTCTATAGTCGAAGCAAAACTTGAAATTAGTAAAGGGGGTAAGCAATGAAAGAATGGTGGGACTCTCTTCAATCTAGAGAACGTTTAATTACGATAATATGTGCAATAGTGGTTGCCATTGCAATTCTTTATTTTGCGATTTGGAACCCTATTGTTGATAGTCGTAATAACAAAAAAATTCGTGTTGAAAATAAACACGAAATCCTTCTCTGGATGCAACAGAAAAAACAGGAAATTGAACACTTAAAAAGGATTAATCCTAATTTATTTAACCAAGCAACTGACAAGAGATCATTACTTGCAATTGTTGATACCGGCGCCAAGCAAATGGGTATCCGACCATCTATTACAAGAATTACACCAGATGGCGATAATAAAGTTCACATATCACTAGAAGATATGATATTTGATCGTCTTATTGTCTTGCTTGGTGAATTAAATCGCAGGAATCATATACAAGTTGCAGGCACAACGTTATCCAAGTCAGATCAAGTAGGCAAAGTCTCTGGAAAAGTAACGCTAATTAAATAGATCTCTTCTAAAGCTAATATGAAGCTTGCAGTTAAAATAATTTTTGGTTTGGTAATATTTGTCCTTGCTTTTGTGTATTTCACACCGGCAAGTATGATACATAAATTTTTACCAAATGATATTTCAATTTCAGGCTTAAGTGGAACCGTATGGAATGGTAACTTGGAAACGATTGTTGTCGATAAGATAGGGATTCATAACGCAAAATGGTCATCTAACCCACTTAACTTATTGACTGGTAATTTAAAAACAGACATTTCAATCAACTCAAACAATTTAAAAGGTAATTTCGAAACAATATTTTCTAGTGCTAGTAAAATACGTGCTGAAGATATATTGCTGAATGGTGACTTATCTTTACTACTGCCTTACTTTGAAAAGTATGGTTTAACTATTAGCGGCCAATTTGATGCAGATTTTACATCTCTGGAAGTTGATAATGGCTTGCCAAAAGAAGCGAATGGAATATTTCGTACTTACGATACAAACGTACTTGGTATTTTCCCATTACATTTAGGTGATATCACAAGTGTATTTGAACAACAATCTAATAGCATGTTTATTAAGATCAGCAATAATAGCGGAGAAGTAGATTTAGCAGGTGCAATAACTATTGACCCGCTTGGTAATTATCTTGCAGATTTAACTTTATCTAAGAATTCAAATACACCTGATCAAGTGTTACAAGCAATGGAGTTGTTTGGGACTAAGATTGGCGAAAGTACTGTCAAGCTAACTCGTTCAGGACAGTTAAGTATATAATGTAATAGATTTATACTATTTTTGAGTATTGTCTTCTTGAAATAATAAATCAAAAATAGAATCTTTTACATTCCATTCTTTAACTTCAATACTTGAAACACGACGTTCTGGTGTATAGCGACGATCACGCCTAATACATACCCCTTGTGTAGTGATAATGGGAAATTGCGTAGTGACATCGCTACTGCGACGTTCTGGTTTCATTCGGCGATCATTGATATATGGCGGTATAGCAGACATATTATTGTTCTATATATAAACAGTTTTAAATGTATTATACAGTAATTGGTGGAGCTAGGCGGGATCGAACCGCCGACCTCTACAATGCCATTGTAGCGCTCTCCCAGCTGAGCTATAGCCCCGTGATGATCAGATTAAGAATTTATACTGAAGTACTGATATATTCAATCGCTTTATCTATACGGTTCAATGATTTATTTAACCCCAGTAGTTCAAGTGTTATATCAATAGATGGTGACTTCGTTCGACCTGTGACCGCTAGTCTTAAAGGCGGCGCTACATTCCCAAATTTTAAATTCAAATCATTTGCAACTGATTTTACGGCTTGATTGATTTCATTAGCTGACCAATTATTCAGTATCTGAAATTTGTGTTTTAATTTTTCTAAAATATTCAAACTATCTACCGTGAAGTTCTTTTTAATTGCTGCTGTTTCATAACCATAGATATCTTTATAAAAAAAGTCGCTAGCATCGCAGATTTCTTTTAATGTTTTGTAACGATCTTTATGTAAATCATAAATAGCTGCAACATCTGGTCCATTATCTAAATTAATACCTTGAGATTTAAAATATTTTTGCAATGTTTGGCGTAATGATGAACCTTCAATATTTTTCATATGCTGTTGATTTACCCATAGTAACTTTTCATAGTCAAATGTTGCAGCAGATTTTTGGATAGATCTTATATTAAATAGTTCTGTCATTTGCTTTATAGTAAATAATTCTTGATCACCATGTGACCAACCAAGTCTAACCAAATAGTTCAAAAGAGATTCGGGCAATATGCCTTCTTCTTTATACTGTGTAACTGATACTGCACCATGACGTTTTGAGAGCCGCTTACCGTCTTTACCATGAATCAGCGGTATATGTGCATATTTTGGTGTTTGCTTATTAAGCGCTTTAAAAATATTTGCTTGCCTAAAAGTATTATTTAGATGATCGTCGCCTCTAATTATATTGGTAATATCTAAATCTGAGTCATCAACAACAACACATAAGTGGTATGTTGCTGATCCATCGGAACGTGCAAGAACTAAGTCGTCTAATTCAGAATTTTGAACTTCGATTCGACCTTGCACTTCATCATCGATAATCACGCTACCATCAAGGGGGTTTTTAAAGCGAATAACCGGTTTATGCTCGTAATTACTAGCTGGTGGATTGTTAAGATTTCTACAGTGGCCATCATACCTTGGTTTAAGTTTATTCTGCATTTGTTGTTCGCGAAGATTTATCAAACGATCTTTTGAGCAGTAGCAATAATATGCATCACCTTGTTTCAATAGTTGCTGTATTGCTTGTTGGTATTTATCTGTCCTTTTAGACTGAAAGATAGGCTCAATGTCTGGTTGCAGACCTAACCATGAGAGGCTGTTTAGGATATCTTGAGTAAATTCAGCAGTAGAACGAGCACGATCTGTATCTTCTATGCGTAAAATGTATTCACCATCATGTTTTTTTGCATATAACCAGTTAAATAAAGCTGTGCGTGCACCACCTATATGCAAAAAGCCAGTAGGACTGGGTGCAAAACGTGTACGTACTGTCATCTTAAAACTATATAGATATATGTATGAATTTAGAGGCGAGCACCTCTATTTTATAATGAAAACTAGTGATTATTATAGTGAAGTAAATTGAATTAAGTCTGGTTCGTCATTATCAATAATGGTTTTACCAAGGCTTATATAGCCATTTCCCCATAAAGGGAACTCTTCTCTGCGTAAATATATACTTCTTCCATCATCAGTCAATATGTAAGTGCCATTCGTGCTTTTATCCATAAGCAAAAATTTTCCTCGACGGTATTCAATCGTAGCATGTTGACGCGATACCAGTGTGCCTTCTACAATAATGCTGCAGCTAATGTCTCGACCTAACGTAAGTGCTGGCATATTCGCTAATAAAGCTATTTCAGTATCTTTATAAGCGAGTTGAAGTTTAGATGATTTCATTTTTTCTAAAGATGTGGTGCCAGATAAGATTTGCGTGGAAGCTTCTCCTTCCCACAATATTTCATAAATAATAGTCTGTTCTTGGCGTCCTTTTATACGGGAAGTATCATAGCGTCTAGTAAAGTGACTAATTTCAGGTGGTATATGCTTTACCATCGCATCTGTTGCAATTATTTGACCACCTTTTGCAATATCGCGCATAGCTGCGGCAACATTTACAGAGTCACCATAAAGATCTGTATCTTCAATTATGGCAGAGCCGTAATGCATACCTATTCGTAAGGCAAGTTGCATTCCATTGGGGTCAACTGTTTCTTTTGCAATTTCTTGTAATTTAAATACTGCCTGAAATGCCATGTCTGTATCAGTTAAGTAACAAAGTATTTCATCACCAATGAATTTAACTACTGTACCACTGTGTCGCTTGATTACCTCTGATAGTCTGATTAAACAACGAGCAATACTATCTTGAGCCAGAGTATCGCCATATTCTTGATACAATTTAGTACTGCCCGCAATATCTACGAACATAATAGTACAGTCTTTAGTTTCTTTTCCCATCTGAGAACTCAGAACTTTTGTTCAAGTTTCATCACTTGACCTTCGTTGACTATATTTAATCGCTCTAAATAAGACATCCCCAATAGAGTTGTCGATGGTTCATTGCCATCAATAACAACAGCATGCACATTTCTTAGTATTATTTCGCCAACTTTCACACGATCTAAATTAATTGAATATGCAGCCTCTTTGCCAGATGCGGTTGTTATATATATTGGATCTCCCTCAAGCTTATACCGCAAGCCAATTCGTTTGGCAGTATTAGAGTTTAATGCAATAGCACTAGCACCAGTATCTACTAGAAAGTCTACAGTATAGCCATTTATAGATCCTATTGTCCTATACATTCCGTTATTATCGGGATATACCAATATATCTTTTTTATCACGACTAGAATAATCAGCTTGAACTCGATTCCCCAAGTTATATTTAGAACGTTTTCCATTAATTTCTAATACAGCAAATTTACTAGTAGCTTGTATGAGCTTAACACCTAATTTCTCAGGTTCTCCTACTATAAACAATTGCTGCTCATTATTTATATTAAGAATTGCCTTATTTTTAAACAATGCCATGACTTCAATATTCATTTCAGCATGAGTGTCATTAAAATTTATAAATGTCAAAAGTATAATTAAATTGAGTAAATACTTTTTTTTAGACATATAAACCATAATCATTTATCTATGCTGAGGCTTCTTTTAAGTATTTAGTAAATTGACCCTTATCATTAGCTGCTTCAAATGCAGCTTGTGCAGTTATTGCTTCGTCATTAAGTAATTTTTTGATTGCAGTATCCATACTTTGCATACCAAATGCGCCACCCCCTTGAATTGAATTATCAATTTGGTCTGTTTTGCCTTCGCGAATAATATTTCCCATGGCAGGCGTATTAATCATAATTTCTAATGCAGCAACTCTACCTTGATTATCAGCTTTTTTTAGTAATTGCTGCGACACAACTGCACGCAAAGAAGTAGATAACATTGTGCGAATATGATCTTGTTTATTGACTGGAAAAGCATTAATTATTCTATCTACTGTGGATGAAGCACTATTAGTATGCAGTGTGCCAAGAACTAAAATCCCAGTTTCTGCTGCAGTTACTGCTAAACTCATCGTTTCTAAATCACGCATCTCACCAACTAGAATTACATTAGGGTCTTCTCGTAAGGCTGAATGTAACGCACTTGCAAATGTTTTCGTATGTTCACCAACTTCTCGTTGACTAATTAAGCATTTTTTTTGTTCATGAATAAATTCAATTGGGTCTTCAATCGTCAAAATATGCCCTTTATGGGTGGAATTGATAGCATCGACCATGGCAGCTAAAGTCGTTGATTTTCCCGAACCTGTTTTACCTGTAACTAAAATCATGCCAGCTTTTTGATTACAGATATTATTCAATGTGTTAGGCAAATTTAAATCTTCTAATGTTAAGGTTTCAGCAGGAATAGATCTAAAAATTGCACCTACTCCGTTTAAATGTCGAAATGCATTAACACGAAAACGACCTGAACCTTCTATATTGTAGGCAAAATCTGCATTGTCATCAGATTCAAAAATAGTTCGCGAACGTTTAGGCATTATGCTCATAATAGGTTCTAGCATTTCATTTGCAGGAATAGCTTCTTCAGAAATAGCTTCTAAATCCCCAAAGATTCTCATTCTTGGTGGATCATTTGAAACTAAATGCAAATCTGAACCACCTCTTGCAATAAGCATCTCTAAAAGTACATCTATTTCTACCATATTTTTTACCTAACTTGCTTTTGGTAAAAGCGATGGGTCTGTTACAAAGCGCTGGAATAATTTTTTATCATTAGCATGTAAATATGCATCATCAGGATCTATTTCTTTTATTTGAACAGCTTCTAATAATGCTTGATCTTTAAGCTGCATGCCTACTGTACTACCTGTTTGTATCTGATTTGGAATTTGGAAGGTTTTGTCTGACATGATTAAGTTAGAAATTGCATTATTCATAATCATAATTTCAACTATAGCTTTTCTGCCTTTTCCGTCTATCGTTTTAACAAGCTCTTGAGTTACGACTGCATGTAGGTTTTGTGATAAAAATATTTTCCCTTGCCCTTGTTGTTCTGCAGGTAATGCATCAATAATTCGGTCCAAAGATTTAGTCGCTGAAGTAGTATGTAACGTACCAAACACAAGGTGGCCAGTTTCTGCAGCAAGCATAGCCATAGAAATAGTTTCAGAATCTCGCATCTCTCCGACAAGAATAATATCTGGATCTTCACGTAGAGATGCACGTAAACCATCAGAAAAACTGCTTACATGTGTACCAACTTCACGTTGTATAACTTGAGATTTCTTACTAGGATGAATAAATTCAATTGGGTCTTCTAATGTTATTATATTTTCTTTGCGAGTCATGTTTATATGATTAATCAAAGAAGCAAGAGTTGTAGATTTTCCAGTACCAGTAGAGCCAGTAACTAAAACCATGCCTTGTTTAAAATCTGCAAAAGTCTTAATCACGGGTGGTAGCTTTAACATATCAAAAGCGGGAATTTCTGTTGGGATATGTCGGAATGTGGCACCAATTCCAGAAGATTTCCTAAATAGATTAATACGAAATCGACCAACACCTTCAGACATATAAGAAAAATCTAAATCATGACCTTGGCGAAATTTTTCTTTCTGTGATTTTGTTAGAATTTCACTCATATAGCCTTCTAATTCACTACCACCAAGATCTCTAAATTTGATAGGCACTAAATCACCATGCATACGAAACATAGGTGGAACACCAACTGCTAAATGAATGTCAGAGCAACTTTGTTCTCGTCCTAGTTTCAAAAATGCATCTATTCTTGCCATAAAATATATTAATTCTTTAAATTTTGAACAGCATTCTTTAATTCTGTCATGGATTGATAACGATGATCAGCTTTTACACTCATGCATTTTGCAACTAGGTCATTTAACTCATCTGAAATTTCCTCATTTTTTTCTTTTATGCTAACAGCCTTGCCTTGAACATGCTGATACATAATCGACATGCTGTCCTTACCTGAATATGGTGGTCTCCCAGTTAACATTTCATACATTATTACGCCTAAACTATAAATGTCTGTCCTTTCATCCACATTTTTCCCTAACACTTGTTCAGGTGCCATATATGTGGGTGTACCCACTAACAAACCCGTCTTAGTAAGCTTTGTATCGGTAGACTGGGTAGCAGCGGCTACACCGAAATCTACAATTTTAACTAAGCTATCTTCATTAATCAGTATATTGTTAGGTTTTAAATCACGATGCACAACGTTTACGGCATGCGCACTTTCCATACCATTACATACATCAAAAGTAATTTTCTTGGCACGTTCAATATCCATGGGTGTCTTGTCTTTTACTTCGGCACTTAAGGTATGGCTCTTAAAATATTCCATTGAAATTGCATGTGCTTTACCAAATGAAACCATGTCGTAGATACGTATTACATTTTGATGTGTAATTTTCCGTGCGAAACGTAATTCATATATAAAACGTTTAATGATGCTTTCATCTGTAACAAATTGCGTATTTAAGAACTTAAGTATGATTTCCTCATTTATCATCATATCTTCAACTAAAAATACAGAGCCAAATGCACCTTTACCAATCTTTTTAATATAACGATAACGATCTGCCAACATATCCTCAGGCTGTAAATCATCAGGGTTTATAGTTAGTGTTTCTACTGCTCTATTATCCCTAACCACTTTGCTAGGCATTGAAAGTGTGCCTTCTTCATCAGCAATTATAGTTTCATCTTTAAAGGCCTGAACAGATGAACCAGGAGGCTCTTGTTCCATTATTTTATTAATAGCTTTTTGGCCTAATTCTTGAACTTCCTGTGTTTGGTCTGAAATAACTTCATCTATGGCTTTTATGACAGTCTCTACATACACGTCAGTTGTAATTACCTTAAGCGTTTGTATTGCTTCTTTAATTATATTTTCAGAATCTGATTTTAGTTGCTTGACAGTTATTTCTACTGCATCATCAGATTTAAGTGTTGCAAATGCCTTGAGTAGTACTACTACCATAGCAGAATTATCTGAGTTTTCACTTAGCATCTTTATTAGTATAGGTACACATTTTTTGTTACCAAGTTCGGCCAAGCCGTCTATTGCACGTTCTCGAACCCACCAGTCGGTGTCATCTAGAGATTTTACTAACGCATCAAATGTACCTTGATCTTTAGTAGCGTTAATAATCTCTATAGCAGAACGACGAATAAATTCATCATCGTCTTTGATTAGTTGAATTACAGCATTTACTACTCGCTTACCACCAATTTTACCTAAAGCGTCTGCTGCTCTACTCCTTACCCACCAGTCTTCATCCTTTATTGCATTAAGTAAGTCTTTGACAGAATCTTTACTTGCAATCTCATTTAAAACTTCTACAGCAGCTCTTCGAGTATATTCAGATTCATCCTTTAAATGTGGTATTAAATAATAAACAGTTTTTGGATGTTTAATCTTTACAATTGCTTCGATCGCTTTTGTTTGCACTTTATAATCTGGGTCATTAATTAAGGAACATAATTTCTCAATATCAATTTCTTTACTTGAATTAGATAAGCCTTCTAAAGCAGCAAGTCGCACTGATTTATTTTCATCTGAAAGTAATTTGCTAAGTGATTCATTGACAACAGGTTTGTCAAACTTCGACATTAGTTTTGTTATATATGTACGCACAATTGGATCTTTAGTATCAGATCTATTAATCAATTCTGGCACCATTGTTTCACTAGCGATGGCATCTAATAAACGAAATAATGATGCTTGATCATTGTGTTCTAGCTTATAGGCATAACGTAATAATTTTGATGAATTAACTTTTTGTTTTTGTGAGCTTAAAAATGTTATCAACATCGGTTTTGATACATCTTGCTTTTCAAATAAATCAACAAATCTATTTGGATCTATATTTTGTGAACGCGACATCGCATCTGCCACACCATCACGCACTAGATTACTTTGATGAGAAAACAATGGTCGAAAAAATTCAGAATTTTGTGTAGTAGCTAGATCAGTCAATATCTCTTTGATATGAGCTGTTTCTTCTTTGCTACTCGTTTCAAATCGCTCAGCTAACTTAGGAATTGCTGATTTACTATTTTTAAGCAATTTGCTAATGTTTTTTTCATAGTCGGAAGCAGACCAGTTCGATAAAATTTGATCTATTACCCCATCAACTCTAATTGCTCCAAAAACGCCCATATCGGTAAGCGGTGATTATCCTTACTAAATTATTAAAGACTGCTTTGTAAAAAACTGACTGATTTCAATCCACTATATTAGATGATTATTGTAATGCGAAAGTACTCATATCTAACTGATATATAATAGTATATTTTATAATTTAAGCAGTTTACATTGACCAGCCCTTGAGGTCATGAGTTAGATAAATTGGACCGACCAAATCACAATATGTAGGGATAACAGGGCAAAGCCACCAGCAATCATGTCATCTAACATAATACCCAAGCCTCCTTTTATCCTCTGGTCTGCCATAGAAATCGGCCACGGTTTCCAAATATCGAATAGTCTAAATAGCAAGAATCCCAGCAATACCCAGTACCAGGAAACAGGTACAAATGCCATGGTTACGAGATATCCAGCTATTTCATCTATTACGATACCCGGGTGATCATGTACACCCAAAGCCGAGGCTGTATATTTTGAAATCCAGCAACCGATAATGAAGATGATCCCCACAATTAGCAAATAAATAAGCCCAGGAAATAACGAGCAGAGTAAATATATTGGGATTGCTATTATGGTCCCAAATGTCCCCGGGGCGATGGGTATTAAGCCTGCGCCGAATCCGAACGAAATAATGTGTATCGGGTTACGTAAGACAAGATTTCTAACTTTTACAGACATCTTATGGTCTATTCATAATGATCAAAACCTAAGTGCTCAGGTAATGTAACTTTATTATTGTCTTTATAAAGGCTTATTCCACTGTCTTGCACAATTTTACCAATATTTGTTATATGGCAGCCTGTTTCTGTACTTATTCGTTCGACATCAGAAACAAATTTTTCATTTGCGGTGAATATAAGTTCATAATCATCACCTCCATGTAAAGGCAGCATCCAATCTTGATATTTTTCTATATAAGAGTGTACTGCAGTTGAGATTGGTATTTTTCCAAAATCTATGTTTGCTCCTACCTTGCTCATGATTGTGATTCGCTGCAAGTCCTTTAATAATCCATCAGATACGTCAATAGCAGCAGAGGCAAAATCTAAGATTTTGGATCCAACCTTAAGCATTGGATTTGGTGCATTAAAGTGTTGCATAGTTTTTTCTAATTTTGATTTAGATAAATGTAGGTTAATACTCTCTTTATAAAGTTTTAATCCGAGTGCAGCATCTCCAATAGTACCTGTTACATATATATAATCGTCTATTTTTGCATTACTGCGTGTAAGCACTTTGTCAATGGGTACACAACCGATTGCTTGAATTGATATTGATAATGGGCCTTTAACTAAATCACCACCAATAATTTTTATATCATATTCATCTGCTAGTGCAAACAATCCATTACTAAAATCATTCAACCACATGTTATCAACTTTTTGGATCGATAAATTTATTGTTGCCCATAATGGATGAGCGCCCATTGCTGCAAGATCGCTAAGATTTACTGCCAATGCCTTATGTCCAACAAATTCTGGAGGACAATCTGAAAAAAAATGCACGCCTTCATTCAACGTGTCTGTAGTTATAACTAAACGTGAATTAACTGGAGGTATAACAACTGCAGCATCATCGCCTATATTAATATCTACATTATCAGCAGATTGATGGCGTGAAAAATATCTTGTGATTATATCTTGTTCAGACAAATTTATATTTTTATTAAATAAATTGTAACTATGTTAGTTTCGTACAGTGCTTACTTTATCTAACACACCATTGATAAACTTATAACCTTCTAAAGATCCAAATTTTTTACATAGATTAACTGCTTCAGAAATCACTACATTAATTGGAATTTCTTCTTTATTTAAAATTTCATACGTGGAATATAATAATATGGCTTTTTCAACAGGATCTATTACATCATTTGACAAACTTGCATATTTTTCAAAAACAGCAGATAGTTCTTCTGCATTTTTTATTGATGCGTTCAATAGCTCTACGAAATACTCTTTATCAACTTTATTCCAGTTTTCGTCTTTTGAATACTGAGTTAATAATTCATCAATACTATGACCAGTCAATTGCCATTGATAAAGCGCTTGAAGCACTAAACGTCTGGACCAATGACGTTTTTGAGGTTCCACTCTTGTCCAGTTTAAAGTTTTATGGTTTTTAATAGATTAATCATCTCTAACACACATAGTGCAGCATCACGCCCTTTATTTTGCTTAATATTAGTAGAGGATGACCGAGCTAACGCCTGCTCTTCCGTATTTGTGGTTAATACGCCGAAGGCAATGGGTGTATCCGTTTCTAAAGAGGCTTGCTGAATTCCTAAAGCGCAACCTTGGCATACATAATCAAAATGTGGGGTATCCCCTTTTATTACACAGCCTAATGCAATGACTGCATCAAAATTATTAGACGCTGCCAATCGTTGGCATATTATTGGTAGTTCAAATGCACCAGGAACATGAAAATGTTCGATTGCAGCTTCAGTTACATCGTTTTCAATTAATGTGTTATGTGCAGCTTCTCTCATAGCTTCAACGATATCACCATTAAATCGAGCCGATACAATAGCAATACGTACATTACTACCAGAATAATTTGCACCGGATGTATAGCTTTGTCGCATAATACTAATTTATTTGTGTTGTATTAATTGTTCAATGTAACGAGCCAATAAATCTACTTCTATATTTATTTGGTCGCCTTCTTGCAAAAATTGTAAAGTGGTATGTTGCATTGTATGTGGAATGATCGTTACTCGATATTGATCACCACTAATTTCATTTACAGTTAAACTCACCCCATCAATACAAACTGAACCTTTCACTGCAATATATTTGCTTAAATTAGATGGTGAGGAGAACCACAAAGTTGATTCATTTTCATTATCAGTTCTTACAGCTAGACTTCCAATTCCATCTACATGTCCACTTACAATATGTCCTCCCATACGTGTGCTCGGAGTTAAGGATTTTTCCAAATTTACTTGTCTATTCTGCTTAACTTTACCAAAAGTAGTACACTGTTGTGTTTCTTGAGAAACATCTACCATAAAAGAATCTGCAGTAATTTCATAAGCTGTTAAGCAAACACCATTTATTGCAATACTATCACCTAGAGCTATATCGCTTGAGAATGATTGTGATGTCACAATTTGATATTGATCTATGTCTTTTTTTTCGACAATTTTATTTACTGTACCGACTTCTTGTATAATTCCTGTAAACATTAACTACTACTTATATCAATCGTATAAAGGGTCATAGGTAGCGCTGTAGCATTGTTAAATGTAGCGCCTGCTTCAATACCAACTTTAGCTATTGTTTCAATATTCTCTTCTCGCTCATACAGAGCATACATTGCGCCAAGCGCAATATCACCGCCTGAGCCTACGGCCCAGAATTTTGAATATTCAAATACTTCTCTTAACGCATATACCGCAAATATTCCATATGGATTAACAATCAATGTATCAATTCGCGATGATTCATATGGGTCATCATCCTCATCTTTAGGATTTAAATAGTATTCTTCTTTTAATATTGGATGCAATCTCCTAAAAGATTCAAAAACATCAAATTGGCTTTTAAAACTCATCTCAGATCCATGATTTTCTAAAATGCTTTGCATGACTGTGTGATGTGCAGCACTGCCTACAATACCAAAGTAATTTTCCTTATAAATATGAATTTTTTCATGCGTGAGGTCATATTCACATGATTGCTTAATCTCGCCAAATGTAGTGAGTGTATCTGCTGCAATACACGCTTTATTATTTTTTTTCACAGCAACAATAGTTGACATTTTTATGGCTTAATTAGTAATTGGTTTTGCTCTAATTTTAATATCAGTATCAATAATATTAGTTTCGAGTAATTTTAAATTTATTCGTTCTTGCATGGTAATTATAGAAGGCAGGTTTGCAAGCCCTTTACTCGCATCACCTAATAAATGCGGTGCAATATAAATAGTTAGCTCATCTGCTAAGTTTTGCTCTAAAAGACTGCCTACTAATGTAGGCCCCGCTTCAACTAATATCTCATTAACACCTTTTTTGGCTAAATCTGACATTAATTCTGTTAAATCTACATGTTTTTTTTCAAAAGATACTATAACCACCTCAGTATTAACATTTTTTAAAGCAGCTATTTTTTCTTTATCAGTAGAGCAAGTATAAACAATCACTTTACCAGGCAAATTAAGTAATTTGGCATCTATTGGTATACGTAAATGACTATCAACTACTACTCTTAAAGGTTGTTCAAATTGTGCAGTAATACCTAATTCCTTCTCAGATAAACGTACATTAAGTGATGGGTCGTCGCTTATTACTGTCCCAATACCAGTCAGTATTGCACAGCTACGCGCACGCAATTTTTGTACATCTTCACGTGCAGCCGCACTAGTAATCCATTTGCTTTCTCCTGAAGCCAGTGCTGTTTTACCATCCATACTTATTGCAGACTTAATAGTTACATACGGCAAATTAGTTGTTATGCGTTTTATAAAGCCTTTATTAAGTTCTAAAGCCTCATTTTGAAGAATGCTTTTAGTGGTTGTAATTTTATGTGCATTTAAATAACGTATTCCCTTTCCATTCACTAGTGGATTTGGATCCAAAGTCGCGATTACAACTCTTGAAAGCTTGGCGCGAACTAACGCTTCAACACAGGGAGGCGTATTGCCATGGTGTGAACAAGGCTCTAGCGTCACATAAGCAGTTGCGCCACTAACATCATCTTTTGCGCTATCTAAAGCAACTACTTCGGCATGATTATGTCCGTAGTATTCATGAAATCCAGATGCAACAATTCTGTTTTGCTTAACGATAACGCACCCTACTCTAGGGTTAATTCTGACTGTATATAGGCCTTTATACGCATGGCGTATTGCCTCAGCCATATAAGCTTGATCATTAAGTACTTGTTGCATACTGACTTTGTGCCAGTGAATTAATGTGTGCTTTTATCGAAATCGTCGGATATTAATGAAAGCTGATTTTCAAGCATTTCTGGTGTTAAATCGTTTTCAACTCTATCAATAATATCTTTAAATGCTTGCACATCTTCAAAGCTGCGGTATACAGAGGCGAAACGAACATAAGCAACTTGATCAATAGACCGTAATTCCAGCATAGCCCACTCGCCAATTAAATTTGCTGGAATCTCACGTTCTCCTATGCCTAATGCCTTATGAGAAATTCGATTAATAGTTGCATCTATTTTCTCGGTTGGAATTGGTCTTTTTTCACAAGCTAACGTAATCCCTTTACGTAGTTTTTCTTCATTAAATGGTTCTCTTCTTCCATCACGCTTAACAACTCTTGGCAAATTTTTTTCTGCAGACTCGTATGTCGTGAAGCGTTCTTTACAGTGTAAACATTCTCTGCGACGGCGCACTTGATCACCTTCACTCGCCAAGCGTGAATCTACAACTTTAGTGTCTGCAGAGCGACAAAATGGACAACGCATTACTTATCAATGAAATTTACAAATAAGCCTTAATTAAGCCACCGCTTGTTGTGTTGAACCTGCACTGTAAACAGGGAACCTCTTACAAAGATCCAATACTTGATTTTTTACTCGATCAATTGTTTCCGTATTTTCTAGATCATCCAAGATATCGCAGATCCAATTAACTAAATCTTTACATTCTTGCTCTTTAAAGCCACGAGTTGTCGCAGCTGGAGTACCAATTCGTAGACCACTTGTTACAAAAGGAGACTGCGGATCATTAGGAACTGTATTTTTATTGACAGTAATATTGGCTTTACCTAATGCAGCATCTGCTTCTTTTCCTGTAATGCCTTTATCAATAAGATCCAGCAAAAACAGATGATCATCTGTGCCACCCGATACTATCTTATAGCCACGACTTATAAATTGTTCAGCCATAGCTTTAGCATTATTTAATACTTGTTGTTGATATTCCTTAAATTCAGGTTGTAATGCCTCTAAAAACGCTACAGCTTTACCAGCAATAACATGCATTAGTGGGCCACCTTGTGTTCCTGGAAAAACCATTGAATTTAATTTTTTGGTAATTTCCTCATTCTCACGCGCCAAAATAATTCCACCACGTGGACCACGTAGGGTTTTATGGGTGGTTGAAGTAACGACATCAGCAATGGGTACAGGATTAGGATACAAGCCCGTTGCGATTAAACCTGAAACATGTGCCATATCTACAAAAAATAATGCACCCACTTCATCACAAATATCTCTAAAACGTTGCCAATCCCAAACACGTGAATAAGCAGAAAAACCTGCAACAATCATTTTAGGTTTATGTTCTTTAGCTAGTTTTTCAACCTCGTCATAATCCACCTCACCGGTATCCGGATTTAACCCATATTGAACTGCATTGAAAATTTTACCAGAGAAGTTTACTGGGCAACCATGCGTTAAATGTCCACCGTGTGATAATGCTAAACCCATGATAGTGTCATTTGGTTCGAGTAAGGCAAGATATACTGCTGCATTTGCTTGTGATCCAGAATGTGGTTGCACATTGGCATAATCTGCATCAAAAAGTTTTTTAACTCGATCGATCGCTAATTGTTCTGCAACATCAACATACTCACAGCCACCATAATAACGCTTGGCAGGATAGCCTTCTGCATACTTATTGGTTAGCACACTACCTTGTGCTTCCATAACGCGTGGACTTGTGTAATTTTCTGAAGCGATAAGTTCCACGTGCTCTTCTTGACGTCGAATTTCTGACTTAATGGCATCGGTCAGCTCCTTGTCAAAATTGGCAATGGTCATGTCTGCTGTAAACATTGTTATTCTCCTACCTAGACTATTCTTGAAAATATAAACTGAATAATTTAATAATTATAGCTTAAATAAAAGGTTGTAAACTGGGAAATATGGGTATATTTCAAGGTGTTACTAGTAATATGTACTGTTTAATTTTGTTCTATCTAAGCAATATATACCCCCATAACACATGTAATGGTTACTACATCGAGATAAACCAGTGCTAAGACCAACTAAATATGAATTTAATGATTTTTTATTTGCTTAAATAAGCTAATCAGGTATAGATTTATTGGCCTAATCAGAATTTGAACTGCAGCTCAGTAGACAGATAGTCCACATCAGACTCTTCCATCTGATAACGTTCCCATTCAGCACTGATTCCAAACCTAGGGTTCAGGCTATAGTTAGCACCCAATCCATAGAAAACATCAGTGCCACTTGATTTCTGTGGGAATAGGTCTTCATTAGAGTTAAGCAAGCCGGAATCTATTTCCCAATTAAATATTCCACCTTTCATATAAAGCATAGTGCTTTTATTAATAGAATAATTACTAACACCCGATAAGAACACTGCATTTGATTTAAAACTTTCTGACTCAACCTCAGGGAACCACAGAGATGAGCCGGCAAACATGTTATCAAGGCCAAAAGCGAGCTCATCTTGATATTCAAGCTCTATAGAGAAAAACCTATTAGTTCGATAACCACCAACTAATGAAATACCATCCTCTTCTTGTTTTAAATTTGAAGATGTATTTTCAGTCAAACTGTCAAGGTAAGGAATTGCATTACGTTCTATAGATTCAGCACCTACATACCAATCTGCTGATACAGTATGTGCAATCAATAAGGTACTGAAAAATAATCCTATTTTTACTTTATTTCGCATGCTTCTTGCCATTCCCTGAATTATTCAATTATATGCATATCTCGCTTCATAAATACACATCAAATCACAATGTTGAAAAATAATTAAGCGATTACGGCTGTAAAATAATACCAATTAGTCCTTATATTTTACCGTTTGTTCCTAGCAATTAAATGCTTTTATAGTAAATATTAGTTAATTAAAAAGTTCACGAGCATTTCTGAATATCTTCATCCACGCCCCATTTTCTTGCCAAGAATCAGGGCGCCATGAATGTTGCACTGCTCTAAATAAGCGTTCTGGATGTGGCATCATAATTGTGAAACGCCCATCCTGGTTACAAAAAGCTGTGGCACCTTGCGTCGATCCATTTGGGTTAAATGGATATTTTTCAGTAACTTGAAGAGTATTATTAATATATTGCATTGGAATTAAGTTATGCTCGATAAGATGTGCTAGAGCTTCATCAGAACACTCAGCTTTGCCTTCACCGTGTGCGACTGCAATGGGTAAAGTGGAATTTTCCATGCCTTTAAATAAGATGGATGGTGATTCTAGTATTTTAACCATCACCAGTCTCGCTTCAAATTGCTCCGATGTATTACGTATAAACCTTGGCCAATGTTCCGCACCTGGAATCAACTCTTTTAATTGCGACATCATCTGACAACCATTACAAACACCTAAAGCGAAGACATCTTGTCGCGAAAAGAACTCAGCAAATTCGTCTTTCAGCTGAGTATTAAATAAAATAGATTTGGCCCATCCTCCTCCGGCTCCTAATACATCACCATAGGAAAATCCCCCGCATGCTACCAATCCTTGAAATGTTTTTAAGTTCTGTCGATGGTGAATAAGATCTGTCATATGTACATCGACTGAATCGAATCCCGCACGATCAAACGCAGCTGCCATTTCCATATGACCATTTACCCCTTGCTCACGCAAAACAGCTATTTTGGGTCGAATGCTTGTTTTAATTTGAGGTGCTTCTTCATTAACAGCAAAAGTTAAGTTCGCGGATAATCCAGGATTGTTTTTATCTATTATCGCTTCTAATTCCTGTTTCGCACACTGAGGATTATCGCGGAGTGATTGAATGTGATAACTGGTTTGCATCCATAGTTTTAGTAATTCTGTGCGATCATTTTTATAGAACTCCTTATCTTTATAGTGAATAACGATTTCATCAGAATTATTGATTTCACCAAAACAAAATGTGTTATTTCTAAGGTCATGTTCATTGAGAATAGCTAAAACTTTTTCTTCATCTTGTCTTGATACTTGAAAGACAACACCAAGCTCTTCGGAGAATAAACTTGCAATTGGGTCTATCCCTAATTCATCAATTTTAAAATCTATTCCAACGTGACTTGCAAAACATATTTCACAGATTGTTACCAACAAACCTCCATCAGATCGATCGTGATAGGCATGAATTAAGTTTTGTTGTTTTAAATCTACAATTGCAGAAAACAAATTTGTTAAATCTGTTGCATAATTAAGATCTGCTGGTTCATCGCCTAACTTTGAATAAACTTGTGCTAACGAAGATCCACCCAAACGATTTTTCTGATGACCTAAATCAACAAGCAAAATTTTACTATCTTCAATATTTTTATTAATAACCGGTGTCAATGTATTACGTACATCACTGACCGGTGCAAAGGCAGAAATAATTAAAGATAATGGTGCAGTAACCGATTTATTTTCACCAGCATCCATCCATACGCTTTGCATAGAAAGTGAATCTTTACCTACAGGTATCGCAATACCCAACTCAGGACACAATTCTTGTCCAACTGCATGCACAGTTGCATATAACTCTGCATCTTCTCCTGAATGACCAGCTGCTGCCATCCAATTTGCAGATAATTTAATATCTGAAATTTGATTAATGTCAGCAGCTAAAATATTTGTGATTGCTTCAGCAATCGCCATGCGACCCGATGCAGGTCCAGATAACAATGCTATGGGAGTGCGCTCACCCATTGCCATCGCTTCCCCTGTATAGCCTTGGTATGCACTGCATGTAACAGCCACGTCAGATACAGGCACTTGCCAAGGCCCTACTAATGGATCTCTCGCAACCAATCCTGTAACCGTTCGATCACCTATAGTAATTAAGAAGTTTTTTGCTGCTACTGTGGGCAGTTGCAAAACTCTTGCTACAGCTTCATCAATATTTATATCTTTTGTCACAAAGCTAGTGATTTGTGATTTAGAAGTTGAAACATCTCGCTGCATTTTAGGTGTTTTGCCTAAAAGTACTTCCATTGGTAAATCAATAGGAGAATTATCAAAATAACGGTCACTTAGTTTTAACTGCTGTTTAGAGGTGCTATTGCCTAAAATGGCGTAAGGACATCTTTCTCTCTCACAAATTTCTATAAAAGAACTCAGCTTGTTTTTATCTATTGCAAGCACATATCTTTCCTGTGCTTCATTGCACCAAATTTCTTTCGGCGACATACCCGATTCTGCATTGGGGATTTCACGTAACTCAAAATCACCACCTAAACCAGCGTCGTCGATTAATTCAGGTATAGCATTCGATAAACCACCGGCTCCCACATCATGTATAGATAAGATTGGGCTTAGTTCATCCCGTACTGTGCATTGCTCAATAACTTCTTGGCATCTACGTTGCATTTCAGCATTACTTCGCTGCACAGATGCGTAATCAAGATCTTCAGTACTTTTCCCGCTAGACATGGATGAAGCCGCACCCCCACCCAGGCCGATTAACATTGCAGGACCACCAAGCACAACAATGGGAGTGTCTGTAGGAAATTTTTGTTTTTCGATATGTTGTGTACGAACGTTTCCTAATCCACCAGCGATCATGATGGGTTTATGATAACCACGTACATTTGAGTTGTTCGATGAGTTTTCTGTATCAATTTCTAAAGTTCTGAAATAACCCAATATGTTGGGACGCCCAAATTCATTATTAAAAGAAGCGGCACCAATTGGACCTTCAATCATAATATCTAATGCCGAAACAATACGATCAGATTTCCCATATTCAATTTCCCAAGGTTGAATTGCATTGGGTATGCGTAAATTAGACACAGAAAAACCACATAAGCCTGCTTTTGGTCTACCACCACAACCTACTGCACCTTCATCACGAATTTCTCCACCTGAGCCTGTAGCTGCACCTGGGAAAGGTGAAATTGCAGTGGGGTGATTATGTGTTTCTACTTTCATAAGTATGTTTACTTCTTCATTAACATACTTATAGGTATTATTTTCAGTGTTAGCGTGAAAACGATTCGCTACATGGCCACTAATTACGGCTGCATTATCACTATATGCTGACAATATATTTTGAGGAGAATGGTTATAAGTATTACGTATCATTCCAAACAAGCTGAATTCTTGTGCTTGCTTATCTATAACCCATGAGGCATTAAAAATTTTATGCCTGCAGTGTTCTGAGTTCGCTTGCGCAAACATCATTAATTCTGTATCCGTTGGGTTCCTGCCCAACTGCTGATAATTTTCAATCAAATAATCAATTTCATCATCGGCTAAAGCCAGCCCCATTTCTCGATCAGCTTTAAGTAATGCCTGTCTAGGATTTTCATCAATTTCAACATAGGCAAGTTCACGACGTTTTTCTTCTTTAAATAACACATGCGCATCATCAACGGAATAACAAACGGATTCCGTCATGCGATCATGCAGTTGAGAAGAAACTTTATCTATTTCTTCTTCATTCAGATCATCTACTAATGTAAATTCATATAGGGTGCCCCGTTCAATGCGCTCAATATTTTGTAGTCCACAATTGTGCGCGATATCGGTAGCTTTTGAGGACCAGGCAGAAATCGTTCCCACGCGAGGAACAATTAAAACTTTAAAACCATGATCTGTAACAGCAATTCTAGGCAAATAAGTAAGTAATGCTTTTAAATGTTCTAACTCAACATTGTTCAGTTCTTGTTTGAGTTTTACAAAGTGTAGATATTGAGCAGAAAAATGCTGTATTTTAGCTGTAATACGCTGTAGTTGTGATAGCAATATTTGGGCTCGGAATTCAGATAGCGCATTGCCTCCTTCAATGATCAGCATTTAATTGACACACTTTATATATAGGTTGGAAGAAGGCGGGAATCATAACCAAAACATGCGGTCCAATCACGTAAAGATTTATACTGAATATCAACAAATATAGGTATAAATTTATAGTATAATTATATACTTACACTTTGTTCCTACGGGGGCGACATGGTTTCGACGTGGATTACGAAACCTGAGGTGCATGCCGAGGATGTTAGCTGGCCTCGTAAAACACGCTGCAAAATATAGTTGCAAATGATGACAACTACGCTTTAGCTGCTTAAAAACCAGTCTATTGCCGTCCGACCAGTTCAGCTTACGGTTCTGACTCGGGCGTAACCTTAGTAAGCTCGTGGTGAAGCCTGCCTGAAGTGGATCCATTAAAACTTTTTCAGGCTCCCCACTAGGTGCCCTGTCGTTCGGGAGTTTAGTGGCTAAGTTAAAGATCGACTAAGCATGTAGTACCAACGGCAGAGGATTTGCGGACGCGGGTTCGATCAATGGTCGCCCTTACCTGTAAAGGTAAGGTGAAAACGGGGCTCACATCGGTGAAACCTGACGGCGTTTAAACTTTATTTAAACGGCATGGCAATACCGAGGGGTAAGAAGAAGGCTAACTTCAGGCTTGCCCTGTAGAGACTCATAGGTTTGCTGAGCTTAAATAGTATTTAAGTCGAGCGAGTACTAGGATTCGCAATTGCGAATAACACGCCCCGCATCCAGTTTAAAAACTGGATGAAGGTATAGTCCAGCCCTTTTCGAAAGAATTGGATCACTGTCCCGCCGCCTCCACCACATTTATTTATCCCTAATGCTAAAATTAGGGATAAATAAATCTCTGTATTCAGTTGGCGCTCATGAGTAATTACAAAATTGTGAATGCAATATCAGAAGTAGATGCCGCTTATATTGCAGGATTAACCGATGGTGATGGTTCAATTTTACTCTCAAAAAAAACATAAAAATGATAATAGACAACTCGTAGTGTCAATCAGTAACAACGACAGAAAATTACTTGTTTCAGCAAAAGATATAATCGGTGCAGGTAAAATTACTGGAAAACGAACTACAAGTGACAGGCATAAGCAAAACTTTACCTACTCAGTTTCCAATCGATAAGCCATTGCATTATTAGAGCAGATTGTATGCTATCTGCGAACTTATAAGAAAAAGAGAGCGAAACTGATTTTGAAGGAATATATAAAGGTTACACCACGCAATGGAAAATATACAGAAACTTTAAAACAAAAGCGTAAAGAATTTATAGAAGAATTCTTTGCTTTAAATTAAAAAAGGGCTCTGACTCCTATATCGGACCTATATCGTATATCGTTGTTCATCGATAGACTAATTTTTTAATGTTTATTTAAAATAGTTCTGAATCCGATATGGTTAGAACCTAACCCTGTATCTTGTGCATGGCGTGCAGCAGGCCGATATCTTGCGCAGTAATTTGTCGAGCATAAAAAAGAGCCACCTTTAATAACTCGAACAGGTACTCCAAAATTATTTTTGTCATAACTATCTTCTTCAATAGGACCAGAAGGATTTGTTTTATCTATAGGATTATGGCGTGGTGCATACCAGTTAGACGTCCATTCCCACACATTACCAATTAAATCATAAGCTCCATAGTTATTGGGTTCGTAGCATCCAACTGGAGCTGTTCCTAAATATCCATCCTCATTACTGTTATTGAACGGAAATAATCCTTGCCAGGTATTCGCCATGTGTATTCCTTGTGGAGCTAGCTCATCTCCTCCCCAGGCATAATTTTCGTTTTCTTTTTTGCTACGTGCGACAAATTCAAATTGCGCTTCTGTAGGTAATTCGCGCCCAGCCCAGTGGGCATAGGCTTGAGCATCTTCAAATGCAATATGTACAACAGGGTGAAAGTCTTTCCCTAAGATAGTGCTATTCGGTCCACTGGGATGCTTCCAATTTGCACCTAATATATATGCCCACAGTGAAGTAATTTCTCCCCCTTCATTTGGAGGAGTAAAGACAGCTGATCCAGGTTTTAGAAATTTTGAAGAAGTTGTAGTTTGTTGGGGTTTACGTTCTGCAACCGTAATATATCCTGTTTCATCTACAAATTTTGCAAACTGTGCATTGGTTACTTCATGAGTGTCGATCCAAAAGCTATCAAGGGTAACTTGGTGCGCATGACCTTCCTCGCGGTAAAAACTATCACTGCCCATAGTGAATGTTCCTCCTTCAATCCAAACTTGAGCACCAATTCTAATTCCACAATCCGACTTTAATTTGGATTCGTGTATTGTTTGTTGGTTTGTGAACACCAGAACAACCAGAAATATAAACAAAATAGCTAATAGAGAGTATTTCATTAACTTATAGTCACTGTTCTACATCCTATTGAAATAACTCTGAAATACCATATAAATACTCTACATTTACAGAACTATAAAACTAGTTGGTCATTTTATTTAATTATATGTGAAATATTAAAAGCATTCTTAAATTACAATCTATAGTGAATTAACTTCCGCATCAGTTATTATCTAATAAAGAATTAATGTGAATGAGATCACAAAGGTAGTTCAAAAAAAGTATAAGATAATTACGGTTGTTTAAATTAAACATCAATTTCAAAAAACATTTAAACTCTGAATAACATTCAATGATACAAATAATCATCTAAATGTACATATAATCATGTTAAGTTCAATACTTTTTAAATAAGTTCGATGTTTTCTGGGGGCAGAAAAATGCAAATAATTAAGTATTTATTCGTTTTAACATGCATTTTTATAGCTAGTAATGTGTTTGCATCGCCCCCTAATATCGTCATGATAATTACTGACGATCAAGGTTATGGTGATGTATCCTACAATTTATCTTCTTCTGATCTTATTACTACAAATATAGATGCTCTTGCAGCGGAAGGTATTCAATTCACCAATTTTTATTCAAACAGTCCAGTTTGTTCGCCTACCCGTGCATCTATTCTCACTGGCCAAAATTCTGGAAAAGTAGGCGTTCCAGGTGTTATCAGAAGCACACTAAGCAATTCTTGGGGGTTTTTCTCTCCAAGTGCCGCAACCTTACCAGAGTTACTTAGAGATGATGGTTACTTCACTGGTCATATTGGTAAATGGCATCTTGGCCTAGAGTCGCCAAACCTTCCCAATGAACGTGGTTATGATTATTTCCATGGTTATCTAGATGGGAGCATGAGTGATTATTGTACTCATTTAAAGAATGGCGTGGATTATATGCGTGAAAATAACCAACTTACTAATCATACGGGAGTTCATGCAACAAGGCTCTTTACTCAATGGGCCATTGACTTCATCGAAGAGCGAACGCAGTCTGGGCAACCTTATTTTCTAACTTTATGGTACAACGCACCTCATGTTCCAATTCAACCACCTCACGAGTCAAACACTAGTGGTTGTCCTGTCGATCTAAATCTTCCTGAAGATCGCTCAGTTTTAATAAAATTAATCGAAGACCTAGATGATCAAATTGGAAACGTTATTCAAGCCTTAAAAGACTCTGGTACGTACAACAATACCTTAATAATTTTTGCTTCAGACAATGGTGGTCAATTAAACATAGGAGCTAATAATGGACTTTATCGGGGTGGAAAGTCAGAAGTATACGATGGTGGTATTCGAGTACCCATGATCGCAACTTGGCCTAATGTGATATCGCCACAGCTAGTAAGTGACTCAGTAGCCATGACGATGGATTTGTTCCCTACAATTTTGGAAGCTGCTGGCGCTCCAGTTCCTAATGGAATTGATGGTGTCTCGCTCTTACCTATTTTACAACAAACTAGTATCCCAAATTTAAATCGTTCATCTATATGGGAGCAGCTAGGAAGAAAGAAAATAAGTCAAGGAAACTTTGCTCTCTCTAGGAATTACGCTTTAAGAAAAGATAACTGGAAACTCGTTAAAAAAGATCCAACACTTGATAATAACTCTAATAACTTTGAATTGTATAATGTTGCTCCCAATCAAGATCCTTACGAAACTTTAGATCAGTGCTCTACTAATTCGAGTAAATGTAGTGAATTACAAAGCCTTTTAGCAGAATTCATTAACCAGGAACAATTAATCCCTTGGCGATCATCGATACCTTATCTAAGTGTACCCTACAAAGCCGGAGCAATAATTGAAGCAGAGGATTTTGATAAGTATCTTGTTGAAGATGCACTTGTCGCCTCGGAAGGTTCCGGTTATCACGATCAAGAACCAAACAATGTTTTAAGTGGCAACTATCGACCGAACGAAGGAGTAGATATCCAGCAAAGTAACTCTGCAAGCAATGGTTTTAATGTTGGTAGCGCAAGACCTGGAGAGTGGTTAGCTTATAGTATTAATACAGTTACTGCTGGAAACTATCGAGTTCAAATTAGAGTTGCTGCCCCCAATCCTGGTGGTATGTTTCATATAGAGGTTGCTGGCGTCAATATAAGTGGGCCAATAATTGTACCTGCTACCGGTGGATGGCAGAATTGGGAAACTATAGAAACTCCCATATTCCAGTTGCCAGCTGGAACTCAGCTTATGCGTGTATTGCTCGACACCAGTCAGCAAAACAGTAGATCAGTAGCGAATTTTGATTGGTTCAAACTAATTCTAGAAGACGATCCAACACCGCAATCATCTACGTATGAAGTTGAAAACCTCACCATTGCCGACAGTGATGGCACCACAACGGATCAAATAAATTCCAGACCGGAAGCCACCAATGGTACGTATTTCTTATATAACAGTGATGCCATTGGAGAATTCATTACGTTTGAACTCCCCATCAGTGCGACAGGTTCGCATGATATTGATGTGCAATATCATCTCAATCGGTTCCGAGGTACTTTTGAAGTGCATGTAGCCGATGCACTAGCTGGACCTTATAACCTGATCGGTACCATGAACAACACCATCAGTAATACCAGTAACAGCTTCCCGACCTTGGCGATGACCACTTCTTTTGCCAGCAGTGGTACGAAATATTTACGCTTTACGGTGACGGGTGCGAACCCCTCCACTGGGCGTGAAAAGATTGGTCTGGATACGATCGTCGTCACCGGAAGCGGTGGTGGCGGAAATAATCCTCCCACCGTCACCAATCCTGGCAATCAAACGAATACCATAAACGACAGCGTAAACTTACAGATTCAGGCCAATGATCCGGATGGCGACACGCTGACGTATAGTGATTCGGGTTTACCCAATGGACTCTCGATCAACTCCACTACAGGCCTTATCACAGGGACGGCAACCACAGCGAATACGTTTAACCCTACCATTACCGTCGATGATGGCAACGGTGGCATGGATAGCACTTCCTTTACCTGGACGGTGAATACCAGTGGTGGAGGATCAAGTGTCACCTATGAAGTTGAAAATCTTTCTGTTGCGGATAGTGATGGCACGACCAATTCTTCCATTCGCTCTAAGGATGGAGCCACCAATGGCACGTATTTCTTATATAACAGTGATGCCATTGGAGAATTCATTACATTTGAACTCCCCATCAGTGCGACAGGTTCGCATGATATTGATGTGCAATATCATCTCAATCGGTTCCGAGGTACTTTTGAAGTGCATGTAGCCGAGGCGCTGGCTGGGCCGTACACCCTGATCGGTACCATGAACAACACCATCAGTAATACCAGTAACAGCTTCCCGACCTTGGCGATGACCACTTCTTTTGCCAGCAGTGGTACGAAATATTTGCGCTTTACGGTGACGGGTGCGAACCCCTCTACTGGGCGTGAAAAGATTGGATTGGATACGATCGTCGTTACGGAAAACTAAGTTGGCGAATCACAATGAGAAAGCTAAATCGAAACTTGTTGGTGCAAGATCAATGAAGTTGACTTGCTTAAACGCCTAACTACGAGCTCAACGGGGATTGTCCATTCCTTATTATTTGGCATCCAGTCAGAACGGACGTTAGACACTATTGCTTTTATCGTTAAAGGAATTGCTGTCTATGAAGAATATTCAACAAATTAAGAAGAGTAACGCTAACAAAAAGCTTATTAGTGTCTTAGGGCCTGTCGAAGACTTAGAAAGTTATGTTAAGGCAGATTGGTGGAGGCATATATTCAATGCAAACTATTTGCGTACAGATAGCGACGTTGTATGTGATAAAAATGTAACTGCTTTTGAAATAGATCTATTTGAGGCACTTCTTGAGTTAACTAAAGATTCAAATATATTAGATTTATGCTGCGGTCAAGGTAGACATGCGATTGAATTATGCAACCGAGGGTATATAAATATTCATGGACTAGATCGTTCTCACTACTTAATAAATCGAGCGAGATCATTAGCTAATAATAATAATATAAACATTAAATTTAAGGAAGGTGATGCAAGAAAACTTCCCTATTCTGATGACTACTTTAATGTTGTTTTAGTGTTGGGTAATAGTTTTGGATATTTTGAAACCCAGCAAGACGACATAACTGTTTTAGCAGAAATTTATCATGTATTAAAATCAAATGGAAAGCTACTCATTGATATAACA
Organism: Gammaproteobacteria bacterium; assembly: GCA_965223115.1. GTDB lineage: Bacteria > Pseudomonadota > Gammaproteobacteria > UBA4575 > UBA4575 > CBDCUI01. The sequence continues at coordinate 969,938 of OZ244982.1, read as the reverse complement.
GACGGTAATTATACACGCACAAATTATGAACCTCGTAGTTGGGAATGGATAGATAAAAACTATTTTGTATGCAGAGTGCTCTCCCTCTCATCAGACGATGAGCGCTTAATTTCACGAGAAGTTATCACTCATGTAAATAAAGGTGTTATCGCAGATCAATTCTATGCTGAACGGCTCTATACGCCTGCCCAATTAGAATATCTATTGAGTGAAAATGAATTCATTGATATTTCGTTCCAACATAATATAGAAACATCTTCTCAGCGTAATCAAGATCTAGGAATGATGGCTCGACGCAATGTTTTAACAGCAAGTGTAAATAAGAAAGATTCTACACATATAGAAACACTTGATTTAAGAAAACGACGAATTGCAGTGCTGTTAGGTAACCTAAAAATTGTAGATATCGTCAAACCGGACGGTAAATTTGATGACGATGATTTTCACACCATTAATTCATTAAAAAACTCACTTAATAAATTACCAGACTATGAATTTGAATATTTTAATAAGCATGAAAACTATCTAAAGGATGCGCATAAGTGGAAGCAAGAATTCGATTTTGTATTAAACCTATGTGATGAAGGATTTGGAAATAATGCAGAATTTGAATTACATATACCTGCATTATTAGAAATGCTGAAAATTCCTTACACAGGTGAACCACTACGGCATTATCAAGCAAGAAATTAATTTACCATTACTCTATAGATTGTGGATGCAAAAATAATAATATTAATGATACGTTTGTAAATTAATTGCTGCCTATCATTTACCAGAATTTATTATAATTCGAGAAGATCCTATAAGATCTGACTACAGCCAAGGCATTTAGAGAAATAATAAAGGGCATAAATTATAGATTAAAATCTAATTAATTATTAGAAACAATTACTTACTATAAACTTTAAGTAGCTAGGATAACAACCTCATTTCCCTATAAATTTAATCTTGTAATACTAGGATTATTGATTTTTAAAAATACTAGTTATATCTCCTCCGGTAACCAGCGCGGAGTTAAGCTTTGTACTCATCCCTGGAGAAGTGATGGATACTTGATATAGTTCAATTACATCATCAGTATCTTGATCTTCCCTATACACAATATTAGTGGTGCTATTGGAATTACTACCTCCACCACCACTGCAAGCACTTAGCAATAAAAATAAAATTAAAAAGAAGCAAAAAAATACTATACGAATAATATGCATATTCATATAAACAATACCCAGTTTTTTATAAATAATTCAAGAAGTTAATAACTATTACAAGGTTTACTCTACTAGTTCAAATTTTGTTTTTAAAGGCAAATTTATATTTCTGTTTTTATCGACTAGATTTATATCCACTTCCCAAACACCTGGCATATCATTACTCTCTCCTACAAATTTAATTACAGTAGAAGCTAATCGTATATTTTCCTTGCTTCCATTTAGTTTTCCGTTTGCACATTGAATTCCATTAGTATCAATAGAATATGTTCCATCTGGTCGTTTAATTTTTGTGTCACAAACAATATCGATTTCACTATTTACATTTAATTTTGGATTTATAAAAAATGTGAGGATTACTAGTTCTTGGCCATACTTAACTTTAGATGCTTGTCTAAATGATGGTGTATGTTCAGTAGGAGTATTCCATTTTTCAGCCCAATCCAAATCAGGTGTTACAATTAACCATCCTCCAAACCCACCGATACTTTTCATTGAATCAGTATTTTGTACTGGTTTGCCATCCTTTGTAACCCAACCTTCCCATTCATAACCTGTAGTTTTGGAAGTTACATTAAAAACGAAACCAAAAACTAAAAACATTGATATTAGAAAATTTTTCAACTGAAATGCCAACCAGAAATCATAATCAAATAATTTAATTGATAACCATACAGAGTAAAGAGAGCTTATGGTTAATAGGTGAGATTAAGCATATAAATGGTTTAAATAGTGAAGATACATAATATAAATTTTGGTCTTATTGCTTGGATAACATCCCTGCACTATTTAAATTAAACGTGAATTTAGTAGTGGGTTTACTACCCTACACTATTTCTGTATTTCCGCTTAGGATCCATCCCCTTTTCTTGCAATTAACAACCACTCTTCGGTGAATATTATCAATCTATCATTTTAAACAGCTTTAGCTCAGATCATTATTATAAGTTTTTCTCACTATTACAGCTTGAAAGATTCAAATCATTCAAATGGATCGAATAGCTGAATTTACTAATTCTCACAAAATACCAATACATTCTTATGAAAAAATATATTTACATTATTAGTACTACATTATTAATCGCATTTGTACTGGGTGCATGTGCAACTCCACATCAAAGTTCTCCTAAAACGGATAAAGTGCAATTAAAACTTGACCAGGCACAAAAGCGCGAAGCGAACATAACGAATAATTACCAAGTGGACTCTGGTGATAATTTCTTCACTGCAAAAATCACTGGTAGTAATCAACCTGTACTACAAAGCCATGAAGACTATTATCAAGTGTCGGTTCCCATAGGGGCAGATATTAATGCTGAATGTTTTGTATATCACGAGGCGTATGATACGGCTGCAAGCTTAATGCGACTGTTTGATGGAACTCTCGGTGAAATGCAAAAAACAAAGATACATAATATAGATGCAGGTACCTTTAAAGATATGCCTTATCTTTATCAAGAAAATATGTATTTGACTAAGCAAAATACAATTGGAGTATTAAAAGCAATCTCAATACCTTTAGATTCTTCGCTTCTACTTTGCATACATGATACACCAGGATACCGCAACACATTTAAAAAGATGGCTTCAAGTTTTGCGCGTTCTGTAAATATACAGCACTCAGCGAAAGAGAATTGGCAGCGCGAAGAGATTCTCGTCTGGACATTACGTGACATGAGAGTGGGCTTCACTTCAAGTCGCGCTGTACCAGATGAAAATGGTGATATTAAAAATGTAATTGAAACTGCTTTGTTAATTCCACGATCTGAAGATGAAGCATTAACACATGACGAATATAACCTTACTTGGGAACTACCCAATGGCGAATTACTGGGTGGACGCTATTCTGAAGCAGAAAATGGCGAGCTCAAAGTAAATATAACCCTTAATACAAATGAACAAGGTGCTTATCATGTATCAGGATTGTTTCAAGGCAAACAAATCGATTCGCCATTAAAAACGGAAGAAAGCTTAGATGGTCCCTTTCACCAACAACGTGAAATGGTGCGTGCCGCAGCACCTAAAAATGGGCAATCAAAAACATTGCATATCAACACGTATGTTCCATCATTGAATCCGTTGGAAACAATGGAGCTAAGCGCCAAACCAACCGGTGAATTGGTTGATGGTCACCCTGAATATGAAATGTTGTTTTTAGGTATGAAAGCAACCTCAATTGTAGATGACCTAGGACATAAAGCGATGGACCTGGAAATGGGCCCGTTAAATATTCAACTTTCTCGAGCTTTTATTAACGAACGATAAAGTATGCTCGCACAATGCGCATACCTAGCTATGTGGTAATCATTGTATTGTGGCTGTTAAATGCTAGTGTTTTAACAGCCCAAGACAATACGATGTTTATTGGGCAAATGCCCGTTGAAGATGTGAGAAGTAATGCGGACAAACATCTTCCACTTCAGTATAAAATTATTCATGCAAACCCTAATGAATTACAGGAACACCTAGTCAGATGGTTTCCTCAAAATGATCTGCAATCTACTTCAATCGCAATTAAAGTGGAACACTACCCACAAGCTAAAGACTCAATGAAGGACGAATTACATCTTGCCTCAACCTTCTTAATCGATTACCGAGAACCTTCAATAGAAGCATTAACAGAAAAAATAACTAGTGTATATGGAGATACACCCACCGTAAAAGACCTTGAACAATTCGTATACGATCACATTAGTGACAAAAACTATGCCAATGGATTTGATATTGCATCGCAAGTAGCGCAATCAAAAGAAGGCGATTGCACTGAACATGCCGTATTACTCACCGCTTTGCTACGCAGGTATGGTTACCCTGCGCGCATCGTCACCGGACTATATCTATCACTAGACGAACTCAAGTTTGCCTATGGACATGCATGGACGGAGTATTATGAAAAAAATAAATGGGCCGGGCTTGATGCGACACGTGTTAGTCAAGAAGTAGACTATCAGCATGTACCTTTTAACGTTATTGAGAACGAAACCATCGGCTATACGGTTGAATTAATAAAATTGCTACAAACACTCGCTGTAGAAAAAATCATCATCAGCAATAACTGAACACATGAATGTACGAATTAGAACGCATCAAGGATGATGCAACATAATTTAAAATTGTGCATCGGAAAAGTTAATTGATCCTGCATTTATCATTAGAATCCAAGGAAGTCTATGGAGGTTTTTCTACAGCCGAGCCATTTGAGGACAGAAATGGGGGCACAAAATTTTAATTTACTTCTAAATTGCTAAGATAAACAATACTTATCTTGTTAGTAAAATAGCTACCGCGTCCACCATATAGTAGTTGCTGCCACACCCCTATCGTATTTAGATTAAACATGAATTCGGCAAGGGATTAACAACCCTACCCGTTTATATGGCATATTTGTAATAATTTAATATTTACCTCCATTGTTTTTCTTCAAGCATCCATTTGACTCCTGGAAGTTTTCCATCTTTTATAAAACTATCTACAACAGCTTTAAGCAAGGTCGAACAAGTATTACTATAATTATTCGCAGGCAAGGCTGATCCAAAAGCAATAGAACCTGTGCTGAAAACAGCACCATTATTAGGTGCAGTAAAATACGTCATATCTGAACGAATACGATAATCCAGACTACCGATGAGCCCAGCATAAGCATAAAGCAACTCTTCAGTCACCAATACATAGTTGTCACTATGTCCGCCAGAAGATGCAATAATTTTTGTATGCGGAGGGGTTCCTAAGGATAAGTCATAACGATCTAACTCTATTCCTGCAGATACACACAATCAAACTGCTAGCGAAGTTGTTGCTGCTGCGCAAACACTCATTAATGAAAACAAAGTCCACACCATTATCAATGGTTACAATATTGGACCACAAAATGCAGAATACGACATCATTGCAGATGCAGGCATCATTTACATAAATCATAATACTCTACTCCAACACCACGACACTGTAGCCAGCGATCCTGAACGATACTTTGGCTGTTTTATGGGTGACCCCGCAGATTATTGGTATGGACAAGGGTTCATTAAATTTATCTCTTGGTTAAGAGATACGGGAAAATGGAAGCCACATAATAATAAGCTTGCAATAATTTCTGGATCTAAGCCCTATAGTATCGTTATTGCAAACGCAATGAAAACAGTCGCAAAAAGTTTTGGATGGGATTTGGTATTTGGACCGGAAATTGTTCAAACCCCAACAACTGAGTGGCACGATGTTCTACGTAAAGTAGAAAAAGCTAATCCATCTGTAATTGCCAATACACATTTCTACTCCGTAGATCTTGCACACTTTCAAAAACAATTTTTAGAACGCCCAACAAATAGCTTAATTTATTTGCAATATGGTGCAATGCATCAAGCTTTTAAAGACATTGCGGGCAAAGCTGCAGATGGAATTATTGTAGGTACGGTAATTGGTCTATTACAAGATGAAATAGGTCAAGCATTTGCAAATAGATACCACAGCCGATTTGGTGAAAATTCAACTCCTAGTGTGGGCTGCCTTCCCTACGGTGCTGTACATCATTATGCAATTGCAGCAACACTTGCTGGTGGAACAGGGTCACCCGGCAATATACAACAAAATAAATGTGTTGCAGAAAAAAACTCAAAAATACAATATATCGTAGCGTTGCAGGCATAATAAACTATCATCCAAAATGGCAAGCTGCTATTCCCTATCCTGATGCAACAAGTGATCCGTCACTTGGAATGCCGCATTTATTTTTTCAAATTCAAGGAAATAATAATGATCAAATTTTGATTGCACCAGAGCCGTATAATGTAGGAGATTTTAAAAACCCACCATGGGTTAAGAATTAAAAAAGTTGCGCAAATACCAATAAATGGGGCATTTTAGAAAGAATGTAAAAGCTAGAGACCAGCATTAATTTATAATTTATTTGCCCGATTTAGACTAATAGCTTGTATTATTGTTCTATAACATTCGCAGTAATTTCGTAACAGCCAAGAAAATTGGGGGTTAATTTAGGGGCAAGTAATTACGTTTAATCGAATATTCCTTATAGAATCAACAAGATAGTGAGCGCATAAAGTTGCTAACGCCTCCACCATTCCTTAGAACTCGCCTATACGTTTTCTCTGAAGATTAGTGTGATAACATCGCTCGTTAAAAAAGTCATATACAAAAACACTGCAGAAGACAACGTACCGCTAGTTACCCTTACTATAGGTTATCAAATCAGCCTGGCACGCTCTCTGGTTTGTATATCTTGTGCTTTTTATTTATTACCAGAACCATAAATGTGTAAATACTTAGGGATATTTGAAAATGACGAATGAACTAATCTCTCCACTTTCCGGACTTAGACGTCTTATCGAAACGAATCAGATGGAAGCATCTGATGTCGACTTTATTAACGATAAGTCTTATGTCTGGTCTCCACATAACAAGATTATCAACGTAACTCCTGGTCCCGCCTTTGGGTCTGAATTGGTCACTCAGTTTACATCTAATCAAACAAGAGGTATGCGTGGTCCTGGAGTAGCAAAGTTTTTTGCAACGGTTCGTAACGATTACGCGAAAATGGTGGATATGCAAGAAGGTGGTAGAGCTTTGTTCTACACCGGCTCAGGCACATCGGCTACTGAAGCGGCTGCAGGCTCATGTCGCACGCCGGACGAAGTGAATTCGGACAAGAAAGTCATCGTAACCTTAGAGATCGGTTGCTTTAGTAATGCAATGGGGAATTGTGTTGAAAACATTGGTAGAGGCGTGATTCGCTTAGAAGGCGAACTTGGGGAAGACTTACCCTATGCAAAACTTAAAGAAGTTTTAGAACAAGACACGGAACAAAATATCAAGATGGTAATGGCGCCGCATAATGAAACCGGTGCCGGCGTGACGACCAATCCCAAGAAGATACGAAGCATGCTGGATGAACTAAACCACCCTGCACTTCTTGTTATCGACGGTATTTCTTCCATTGGTTGCATGCCATGTTCGATGAAAGACATGGGCATCGATATGCTAATTGGATGTAGTCAAAAAGGCATGATGGGTACACCCAGTATTGGCATGATTACCCTAAGCCCTAAAGCGGTTCAAAAAATTCAAGAGTCTGAACAACAGTTGAAAGATGCTGGGCTTAAAAAAGGTAATCATTACCTTAATCTTGGCAAAATGATTGAAGCTATGGACGGCCTCGGTTTACATATTGAAACCCCAAGTAATTACTCTCAATTTGCGGTGGCATTAGATTCGATTGCAATTGAAGGCATTGATCGTGTTTGTGATCGTCATCGTGCATGTTCAGATGTGTACCGCACCGCTGCTCAGGCTGCCGGTTTTGAGCTGGTTGCAAAAGATCTGAATACAGCATCAAATGCAGTTACAGCCATTAAAGCACCAAAAGGCCATGGTGAAAAAGATATTACACAAGTGCTTATGATCATGTTCTACAAACACGCGGTAGAAGCCGCTGCGATACCGGGCTATCCCGATATGGGTTGGCGCCTATGTGCTACAGGCGGTATCCAGCCACAGCATGCGTTGATGGCTTCCATTGCCTTCTTGAAATCAGCTGAAGAAGCGGGATTGCCGATTGATGCTGATAAAGGCATCGCTGCTGCATCTAAAAAGTATGCAGAAGTTGTGCAGTATCATCGCCCACTCCCGGGAATAGATGTGTACGGAAGGTAAGTCTGTCAAATATATTTAAGAAGCTTAAGCAAAAGCACTATTGCATTAATTAAAGCCGAGGACATATGTCTTCGGCTTTTTTAATTCCTGATAGTAAAAGCTATAAGGACACCCTCATTCAAAGAGGTTCCCACCGATCTAACTACAGCCAAGATACTTAAAGGTACTATTAGTGGTACAAATTATTGATTGATTTCTAATTATATAAGAAAAATAGTCAGTTACATTTTAAGTTAAGTGACTATCACCTCCATCATTCAATAACATTCTATAAATATTCGTCAAATTTTAAGGAAGTGCAGAAAATTTAAAATATGGAATTAGATTTTGTTGTTAGGTTAGTCCTTATTTTTGCATTATTCTTTAATAATTTAATTCTAAAATATAATTTTGTGGATTACTTCGCAATAAAAAATAAATTCACTACGTATCAATGATATAGACAGCAGTTTGTCGACTACCTGTTAAAATCTATCTGATATATTTAGCAAAATAAAATTAATCAGAAATTAAAAATAATTTTTATAATTTAAAAATACCAGTAGTCACTCGAGAAAAGGATACGCTCATGACTGATATTAAATTAATTATTTTTGCAATATCATGCACAGTATTTACTACAACAATGGCTGCATATGCTCAAGAACAAAAATTATCTAGCAATGATATATTGAAGCATGCAGATCAGAATATGCAAACTCCAGAAACGTCTCCTGTTAGAAGGATTGATCGCAATTTAAATAAAAAAAAGAAAAATAAAAAAAATAAAATTGATGTTCGATCTATAGATGGATCGAATAACAATATTTTGAATCCCGAAATGAATACTTCGGGATCTCAGCTTGCCCGAATTGCCGATGCAGATTATACAGATGACGTGTCGGCATTAGCGGGTGTAACCAGATCAAGTCCAAGGGCAATTAGTAATGCAGTATTAGCACAAGTAGTCTCTACGCAGACATCTAATCTTGCGAGCGATTATTTATGGCAATGGGGCCAATTTTTAGATCACGATATAGATTTGACCGATGGCGTTCACCCAGCAGAACCTGCAAATATTTCAATTCCAGCCGGTGATATTTATTTCGACCCTGGCAATGTGGGTAATGTAGTGATGCCTTTTAACCGATCTATCTATGATAAAAGCACTGGACTTGGAATTGAAAACCCACGCCAACAGCTCAATGAAATTACTGGATGGATTGATGCATCTAATGTATATGGCTCTGATGACGAACGTGCTACTGCATTACGTACATTAGATGGTTCGGGGAAACTTAAAACTAGTAAAGGTAATTTACTACCATTTAACACGGATGGATTAAGTAATGCTGGCGGCCCTAGCGAAACTTTGTTTTTAGCAGGAGATGTGCGCGCAAATGAACAGATAGGGCTCACTGCTATGCACACATTATTTGTTCGCGAACACAATCGATTAGCTAAGAGGATTGCTCGACGTAGTCCAAATTTAAGTGGAGATGAAATTTATCAACGAGCAAGAAATACAGTTGCTGCGCAAATGCAAGTCATTACCTATCAGGAATTTTTACCTGTTCTGCTTGGCCCAAATGCTTTAACTAAATACACTGGTTACAAGCCCGATGTTGATGCGAGTATTCGCAATGAATTTTCAACTGCAGCGTATCGCTTAGGCCATAGTCTACTTTCGCCACAAATACTTCGGTTGAATCGAAGAGGCAATGAAACAAAATTTGGAAATCTGCCTCTACGTGACGCGTTTTTTGCTCCACATAGAATAATTAATGAAGGCGGAATTGATCCAATTTTAAGAGGACTTGCAAATCAGTCTTGTCAAAATCTAGATGAGTTGATTATTGATGATGTTCGTAATTTTCTTTTTGGGATGCCTGGTAGTGGCGGCTTCGACTTAGCTTCACTTAATATTCAGCGAGGACGAGATCATGGATTGGCAAGTTACAATGCTACAAGGCTTGCTTTGGGGTTAGCACCGGCTGTGAATTTTGCTGATATTTCGTCTAATCTTGAAACTCAGGCTAAATTAGCCAAGGTGTATACAACTGTAGATGATGTAGATCTTTGGGTTGGTGGTCTAGCAGAAGACAAAGTGCATGGTGCACTTGTTGGTGAGGTGTTTTTTATAATATTGAAAGACCAATTTGAACGATTACGAGATGGTGATCGATTTTGGTATGAAAACAGTATGAGTGTTCGCGAAGTGCGCAAAATGAAGCGAACTACTCTTGCAAAGGTAATTAAACGAAACACTAGAATTAATAAAGAAATTCAAAAAAATGTTTTTCTAATAAAATAATAACCTTAAGAGATATTTACTCGCCCAGAGTTTATGTAATTCAAGAACTAATTCTAGGTAACGTTAGAATTTATTGTGGGACCATAGTAGCACCCAAAAACATTTATAGAGTAACTACAATCAAGTAATATCAGAGTTTATTTAAGGGCAATTAATTTCGCTAGAATAAATTAAGTTTAGATAATTCATGAGCATACAAAAACACATAAAGTAGCTATTGCCTCCTCATTACTAAATAGTTATTTATCAAAATTTTCGAGATATTTGATTAGCAAAATCATAAACCATGAAACGATAATAAAAATTCAAGCTAGCAAGACTAAACTAATAAGCGTGTATAAATTTACTTAATTATGACATTGGTGTTTATATATTACTTGCAGTAGCATCAGATGAGTTATTAAGCGCTTACCAGTGCTCCCAAACTTCATAGTATGTGACACCATCTTTCACTACTCTGCGCAAACCCACCTTACGTTTAACGGTCAATGCTTTTTCAAGTGCTTTATTATGTGCAGTTGAGCCATCCCCACCTTCACGAGAACGATAGAGATCTACAAGATGCCAACCTTTTTTATTTAGAATCTCTGTATTGTTTTCATCAAGTGTTTCAATTTCTTTTTTCTTTTCTGACATATCCCCTCATGCTATTTAGTAATTATCACTATTTTATTCAAACTTAAAAGTCATAGTATAGCTTAACCATCTTATATACATTTTTCATTTATGATTATAACATTTAGAGTTTCTTCTTAAAAAGCTCAAATTTCATGTCTTACCACTATCTTACAAAAAAAATAATAAAACACAGAATCTGTTAAATAAACAATAAAAAATAATCATAATTTTTAACTAATCAGAGCCAATCTCATTTGCTTTCTCAACTGCTATTTCAATATTTTCTTCAACTTGTTTTTTTACAAAATCAGAAATTTTTGAATCATACTTTTCAGCGGACATTTTTGCTGCTTGCTGTGGTATTTGTTTTGATGATTCTATTGTTTTTTTACCAAGAGGGGTTTTGTAAAATGCAATGAGTTTTTCTACTTCGCTTTCCGTATACGTTTCTTTATATAAAGGAATAAAAATTTCTTCTTCGACTTGGTCGTACGGCATAGAGTTTTTTACAAATTTTTCATAATTCTCGACCATTTTAGTAAATTGCTCTTTTAATACCTCACCTACTTGTTTTCTTTCTTTTTCAGAAAAAACGTTGGCGTCAATTTTCTGATCTGCTGCTTGAAAAAAACTAGCTTGCATTTGGTTAATTATTAAAGTATTCAAACTAGCATAACTTTCTCTTACATTGGTTAGTTCGAACAATTCTTTCAAGTTCTCTTCATAAGAATCTGCTATAGCAAATGAACTAAGAAGAGATAATGTAAGAATTAATAAATATTTCATATTTAAAGATCCTAATTAATAATACAGATTAACTTTTAATTTAGTTGTTTTCGTATAATTCTAACATAATTTGTTTTACTGCATGAGTAGCTTCATTGACAGACAGACTATATTGTTTGGCCACTAGACTTCCGATTTGTTCAATACTTCTTTCCCCATTAATTGCTCCAATCACTTGAGCTTGAAGTAAATATTTAGATGCTTGTATATCATATTCATCATACTTAGGGATTGGTGTACTAGTTTCAAGTATCCATTTAGGTAGGTAATCTAATTTTGATGGGACTATTACATCTTTAATCTTTGTTGCACAAAAATTAAAAACCTTTTCTGTTCTGCCATGAGCACTTAACGGTGACTTTAAGTATTGTGTATCCATGCTAGTGGTAATAGTAACTTTAAAACCATTTTTCTCTAATAGCTCAATTACTTCCTCATCGCTATAGCACCAAGCTTGATTTTTATGTAAAAAAGCTAATGAACCAATATTCAGCCAACGTCCACCACTTTTCAAAATCTGGTTAATACGTGGAATAATATCTCGAAGATTTTGTGGGGCAATATCAATTAACCACGGTGTTAACACCGTATCAAAGCTTTTAACATGAAAGGGAGGATTCATTCCGTTTGCAAACATAAATAGTATGTTTTTTTCTATTGTTTCAGGTGCTTGGCAAGTTTGTAATTTCGTAAAACAGTCTTTATTAAGAGGTGCGATTGGAAACTCATGTAATGAAATTTTTTCACCTTGAACCAATCTACTTGCCGTCAATAATAGAATTGGATTTATATCTAGCAATATTGAGAATTCGGGTGAAAATTTGCGATGTAAGTCATACGATAAGCGACCCGCCCCAGCTCCTATAGTTAGTATCTTACCTAAGAAATAATCATTCCCTAAAACACTCTCTACAGATTCTAATAACTGCTCATTTTCACCATTGTCCCAAGCCCAATCTCTAAAAATATTATCGTAATAACTTGTTAAACCTTGTACTTTCGGTACTTTTGAATTCAGCACATTTGTCGCATTGGCATGACTAAAATCTTTTTCTTCCAGGTCTAGCGGTGAAACTATTTCTAAAATTTGTTCTCGTTGTTCTTTTTTAGCTTTGAGAATCTTATTTATACGCTTTAGTCCAATTCTACTTATGCGTTTATCTTTTAAAGCAGCTTTTAAACGAGATTGGTCTATAAAATTAAGATGCAAAAAGCCATTTAATCGAGCTTTCCACTCCAATAGTGAATGAGTTGGTTCGGCAAATAACCATGGAATGAAGTTATTTTTCGAGAAGTAAATCGGAAATGATTTATGACAATTTGAGCACTGTAATGATTGCTTTGCAAATTCCAGCTCGCTGTTTGCACTATCACATGCCGGACATTGCAAGTGCGGCAACACTTTTAACCATGATTCTTCCTGTATGGAATGGCCTCCAAATTGTGTATAAGGCGTGGTACTCAAGATCATAAGGAATATGGCTGTTTATCAGGGTAAACATTGTCGCGGCTTACTTAATTTATGCCACAAATCTTGTCGTGAAAAATGTACCAATCATAAAAAAACGGGATGACTATTAATCATCCCGTTTCTATATAGTTATCTTATCTAATTGATATTTATAAAATTTGATTAAAAGCAATATATGGGTCTACTGCCGCGCCCGTACCTATCCCTGGATTGGGTAGCACATTTCCAAAATTACCTTGTTCGCCATGTAAAGCCATATAGTTTAGTACTACCATTTCGGCTAATGAAGTCACACTGTTTGCAAATGGTGTTGAGTTTGTTTCAATAGAGCCATCAGACCGAAAATAACCTAATTGCTGTGATGCATTACCATTACGCATCAGTGCTGCGGATGCTATGGCTGGGCTATATACTAACATGAGGCTAGCAGCTCTTTGGGAATTATCAGAACGCCAGCGGAACTTGGTTGTACCATTGCCATCATCCTCTGGATTATTTCTATCTGCAGAAACCGCGCCATCACTAAACACATAAAGCATTAATGGTTTACCTTGCTGCGCCGCATACTCCAATGATGCACCTATCACCTGGCCAATCTTAAAGTCTTTACCATCGGTTTCTGGTCGAGGGTCTTGATGATAATCTCGACCGCCAAATTCCATCGTGCCACAGCCACCATAACCATTTACAACCACTTTCATGGTTGCTGCTGCTTTACGAAAATCACCATCATTACTCAATTCACCATTAGGAAAAATGTTTGTCAAAGCAGGATCAGCTTCAGGATCCAAATCTGATGGTAAAATAGGTGAATTAAAAGTAGCTAAACTCTTATCATAACCGCATTGTATGAGCTCTTCTGTTGCTTGCGCTTCATTAATTAAACCTAATTTTAATTGACTTAAAATCGCAGTAGCTTCTGCTACACGGTTACTGGGGAAACCATCTGCCTCACCACCACTTAGACCTATGGCCTCATTTCTATTACTCACACGTGTGGGGCTTAGTTCGGCTGAAATCATATATTCAGGTGCAGTTGAACGACCACCTGTATCTGAATTTCTTGTTCCTATGGTAGCGACAAATTCACCATTTGCACCAGCCCGTGCAATTCCATATATAGGATTATGCGGATTATTGCCTGTGTCATTCTCGGATCGAGCAGGTATTATTGTACCGTTTACATTGGCCCGTGTAGCAGCACTTGTTTTATCCAGCATCCCTCTTAAGAGAGCGCTATTAGGATGCATAGCTAAACCAAATGAACGATCTACACCCACATTCTGCGGACTAATCGCAGTAGGTAAACCAAGTGTTTCGTAACCATTTGTAGAGATAAAGTCTTCTTGGCCCCCGGCACCCCCTACCATTACATTTGAACCAGCAATGTTTGCACCACCGCCTTGATCAATCGCAATAAAAGGGATTTTCCCAGCACCAATCACACCATTATCTACTCCAATATCACATTCGGCTTTAGCCTCTCTTGAAACTAAGGTTGCTAAACTGGGTAGGAAGATAGTACTTGTACCTGCAATTAATCCTCTGCTTAAAAATTCTCGACGCGTAAGCGGTCTACCATGGCCAGTGCGCCGACATGATTCTTCGATACGTTGCTCCATGCGACGGTGTGCTTCTTCAGCACGTCGATATTGCTCTCTGTATTTCGTCATTGTCTTTACCTCACTAGCCAATTAATTAATTGAAACTGCACTACTTGCTAACGCAGCAGTACATACTGCCTGTAAAACTTGACGTCCTTGGTCACCGTTACAACCATTTGCACAATTTAAGTCGTCCATCATTTGTACAAATTGTGCTGTTGTAGATGCAGAATCGGGTTGATTTGCCAAGTTATTTCCAATGATTTTGTTATACACCGTATCAGCAATTGCACCTTTTGCATTTGCATTCACAACTAGGCAGTCATTTATATTAAAGAAATTTCTACAACGACTATTGCTAACGGTTATTTCACCACAGTAGGTCGTTGCAAGACGTTGTATTGCAATTTGCTGAGCTGCACCAAATCCAAGCACATTTGAATTAGGTGGTAGTTGATCTCTTAGATCGTTATAGCGATTTCGTATATCGCTGTCACCCTGACTGATGCCAGTAAGTACTGACATTGTGTCGTGAACTTGTGAAAACGTGCGCACTCCAACATCTGGCTCTGGTACATCTGCAGGTGGAGCCGGAGGTGTTGGAGGGGCAATGGTTTCTGTAGAGCCTACTTGATTACCTAACACCTCAAATTCAAGATGGAATTGATCTAAATCCTTACCTAAATCTGATGGGATTAATGCACCTAAGGGTGAAATCTCTTGTCCAGATTGCATCACCATCGTATCGACTCTTCTAAACACTTGTGTTGCAACCGGAACATTATTATTCACTGCAATACGGATATTTTTAACCGCAATACCAGTGGCATCTGTAACCATCATTGGTTTGGCAAATACATATGCACCTGGATCAATTTGAAATGCTTGCATTTCAACATAAGCAGGCGCCCCAACTGCGCTTGCAACATCAAAACGTAAAGCCGTTATAGCTCCTGCACCTGCTTCATAGTTTTGTATTACTTCAGCACCATTTAATGCTTTGTTATGTATAGCAACCATTTTGAAAACGCCTTTCCATAGTCGATTGTTGGTTGCCTCATTGCCTAAGATGAAAAAGTTATCATCTTGCCAATTAAGCATATCGCCTTGTACGTTTTCTTCTTCTGCAAGGACACCATTGATATAAATCTTGCGTCCTCCCGTCATATTGTCATACGTCATAACCACATGAGTTAAATCCGTCGTGACTGCTGGATTGTCTGCACGAAGCTCAGGATTATTGCCATTTGGTTCATTTTCTATCGTTTGAACACGTGCTATATATTGGCTTGCACGTTGTCCCAGGGTGAAATTGCGGCGCCCTGTATCTATCGAGTATGAAACAATACGAGCTGGGCCAGTTTGTGTTGTATTTTCAGGTATAACCCAAGCTTCTACACTAAATTGGTTACTACCAGCTAAGAAATTAAATAGCTTTTGGCTATCTGTTAGTGAAGCCTGTGCTTTACCTGAAACATTACGCAAACCACCCTCTTCTACCCATTCAGTGCCTTCTAGGTTTAACACCATATCTGCACCAATGTTACTAGTACCTATTGTAGTATTGCCTGAACCTTCTTCAAATTTAAATGAGGTGATTACATTCGCATCGGCACGTGGAATAGTTCCCTCTACTACTTGTGAAAAGTTTGTTGATGCGCTAGCAACAACGTTACTAGGAGGTGGTGTATTCCCAACATTAGCTTGTGCTGCCCAACTTTGAATTGCAGATAGAAAATCCGCAGCGATTAAATCGCAATTAGCATCTCCACCGCAGTTATGCCGATCGAATGCTGCACGCAAATAAATACGTGAGTTTGCTGGATTATTCAGATCTACTTTTTGCTGCCCGACAGTTGCAGCATAAGATAAAGAAATATCTGCTTGTGAAAACAATGGCACGATCGTTGTGGCATGACACCCAAGACACCCTTTTGCCGGATCGATAAGCATAGGATGCAAAGTTGCTGCAAATATCGCTTCATCTGTAGCAGGTGGGGGTGTATTTGGATCACCTGGATCCACAGGTGTTGGCATTGAATCTCCTGGGTCTACAGGTGTTGGCACTGGATCATTAGGGTTAGCTGGGCCAGCAGTTTGTGGAGTGGCATCTGAGCCACTGCCACCGCCACAAGCGGATAAAAATAACGCTAGCATGATTATGCAAATCCAATGTAATGCAAATTTACGCTGTTGCAACGTTGCATTGCAGTTACTTTGAAGTAAATAATTATTCTGACTCATAATATTTCTCCTAAAAGGCATGCTTAAATTTTGAAATAACAAAATTAGTTACCCATGCAATAAGCAGCCGTCTCAGCAAAGACTCGCTTCATGCTGCGATTATTCGCCTCGAAACTATTCGCAATATTTTGAACAGCTTGTAAATCGATCGGTCCATTTGGACTGCGATGACAAACTTTTTCGAATGCTTTTTTGACCTGACACTCAGAGAATTGGCGAGTTTGTGCAATCTCCATTCCTAAACTCTTTGCACCTAAACCTGAGCCTGGACCATTCCAACCTACCCATGAATTAGGACCTGCACGCCAATAATTTACCCAAGAGTCACCCTTAGTTTCATAACCAGTTCTGAACACTTGAGCATCGCGTGAATATTTAGGTTGCACCTGTCCACTTGTGTAAACAAGCTGCTGTGTCTCTTCATCAAAATCGTAATATGCAAAAGCACCTGCCAAACCATCCATACCAGCATGACAAGATAGACAATCATTAATAAAAATTGAGCTATCACCACCAGGTGAGCGATCGACATCCTGACGTACACGATCTGGCCAGGCGGTAATATCACGAAAATCTTCCATTCCCATGCACATGAAATTTAATGTTGCAAAACTCAATGCAGCACGATTTGTACCAGCTTGTAAAAATGCTTCTGCGTATCCCCTTGTAGTCATGATGCCAGCAGTTTCTGCAGCACCAAGTGGACCACCTAAAGCAGATTGATTCATTTGAACCAATAAAGCAGGATCACTTAAATCAACACGTCTATTTTGTAAATCTTCATAGTGATTATTGTTGTCAAACTCGTAAGGTTGTTCCGTAGCATCAGCTGAACCAACGTATATAATGTCTGCATATAAAATTTGATCAAAAGGAATATCATCACGGATCATACCGATTGCAGTTGCAGTTGAATCATTAAGATCTCGGTAAACGGATTCGTCTCGATTTGTCCAAGGAGTCGCCCAATCTTTTAGTGTAGTGTTATAAAAGGCAGGATTTTGCATGGCCTCCATCGCAGCGCCAATGGCATCACCAGACTGAACCTTCGCTGTCATCGAGGTCAAAACTACCTCTGTAGGAGGCACACCTGTTAAACGATCATGTATACGTTTAGCTTGTTCACGAGGCCCTGCAAATGAAACTGAAATACTTGCAAGTCCTGCTATTAAGATAAACGTTCTAAATGCGTTCACTACTTTTTGTCTTAAATGCATGTTTGCACCTCTCGTACTTAAACTTTCTGATCAATCAACTTCATATCACTCGCTTAAATAGTTAAGTTTGTGCAAGCTAATCGATAGCCATATCCTGGACTGTTATAAGGAATAAGAAAGAATGAAATGCAAAGCGCAGGTATTAACTTAAATAGAGATAAACGACAAAACTTTTAATCACTATTTCGATAAATCCGACACTCAAACAACAAGATGCAATACGCCTTACTAAGTACTACTACATCACATGTGGCAGAAATGCCGTTTCATTGTTCCAAACTCCAGGGCGAATGGTGAGCCTAATAAAATGCAACGAGAGGTAAAGCACGACAAACGGTTTAATCTGACCTACTAGTGGTAAGGACATATGATTAATGTCTTATTAATCAATAAGTTAAAATGTTTAATAAGCCATGTTATTAAAGACATATTAGAGCAAAAATTTAGACCTTAAACTTAACTGTTTGAGAATGGGTGAGATAACAATTACAGGCTTCAAAACCACATTTGGTAGTTAAAGCATCCAAATTTAACGCAAATGTGGTTTAAGTAATTTGAAACTATTTCTTAGATAAGCTCGACTTTCAAAACAGTCCCATCTAAAGAAGTAACTTTAATTTTCTGACCTATTTCTGCATCAGCACCGTTGATCTTCCACATCGTGTCATCAACACGTATCTTGCCGTAGTTATTAATGATAGGTTCATCTAGAGTAAATGTACGACCTATCAATTCTTCACCACGTTTATTCAAAGTAGGATAGACATTTTCTTCAGGTACGTTTTTTCTATATTGGCGCCAGGCAATGATAGATAATAACGATAAGATTGCGAATAATGTAATTTGAATTTGCCAGCTTAAGTCAGGCATAACCAACAGTAAAACACCTAGTACTGCTGCTGATGCACCAAACCAAAGAAACACTGCACCGGGTGCAAATATTTCAATGGCAAAACAAATCATTCCTAACACCCACCAGTGCCAATATTGAAGATCTGTTAAAAGTTCATTCATTCGAAAACTGTCCTTATTTTAAAATTTAAATTAAGCAAGCGATATTACTCGTTATTATCTGACAAAGCGGTTTTAGCAATTTCGGCGATTCCACCTACTGAACCAATCAAGCTAGTTGCTTCGAGTGGTAACATTACAACTTTTTGGTTTTGTGCAGAACCAATTGTGGCTAATGCTTCAACATATTTTGTAGCTACAAAGTAATTAACTGCTTGTATATCACCACTAGCAATAGCTTGTGAAACCATTTCTGTCGCATTGGCTTCAGCTTTAGCCAATGTTTCTCGTGCGGCAGCATCGCGCTTTGCAGCTTCCAAACGACCATCTGCATCTAAAATCGCTGCCTGTTTTTCACCTTCGGCACGCAAAATTTCTGATTGTTTTATACCTTCCGAAGTAAGAATCTCGGCACGCTTATCTCGTTCAGCTTTCATTTGCCTTGCCATGGCATCGACTAAATCTTGGGGTGGCGCAATGTCTTTAATTTCAATACGTGTAACTTTCACACCCCATGGAGAAGTGGCTTCGTCTACCACGTGTAATAATTCTGCATTTATTTTATCGCGTTTAGATAATGATTCGTCTAAATCCATCGAACCCAGCACAGTACGAATGTTTGTCATGGTAAGATTTAAAGTTGCTCGTTCTAAATTATTGACGTTATATGAAGCCTTTACTGGGTCAAGCACCTGGTAAAAAACTACCCCATCAACGCGAACTACAGCATTATCTTTAGTGATTACTTCCTGTGAAGGCACATCAAGAACTCGTTCTTTCATATTGACTTTGTTACTAATAATATCAATATAGGGAAGAATAAAACTGAGCCCTGGTTGTAGCGTTTTACTATACCTACCAAACCTCTCGACAGTATATTCAAAGCCCTGCGGGACACGCTTGACAGCCATAATTACAGTCAATACTGCCAAGACCAGAATGGCAATAGATAGCGATTCAGCCATAAAATTCTCCTTATGT
Organism: Gammaproteobacteria bacterium; assembly: GCA_965223115.1. GTDB lineage: Bacteria > Pseudomonadota > Gammaproteobacteria > UBA4575 > UBA4575 > CBDCUI01. The sequence continues at coordinate 949,842 of OZ244982.1, read as the reverse complement.
GTAAATATATGGTTTTAAACGTAACGATATATTTACATAAATTTACATTTTTTTCAAGAAAAATAGAAATTTTAAGTTACTATTGTTAATATATATTTACTTCAATAACTTATTAGTTCTGTATGGAAACATTAATCAAACCTGAAATTAACTATACGCATAACCCTGAATGGGCAATGGCTGTATCTCGTCTGGTGAAGGCACAGATGGCATCTTCTGGTATGACCTATGCGGATCTAAGCAGAAAACTTGAAGAAATAGGCACTCACCAATCACCTGAGAACCTTAGAGTAAAAATTAATCGAGGTAATTTTGGAGCCCAACTCTTTGTGCAGCTATTCTTAGTGATGGGAAAAGCAGAGGTCAATCTTAAAGATATAGAGAACATTGCCTATTCTTCATTTTCCTGATTATATCAATACCTGCATAAAACCCCAGTATATTTAAGGCTTTGTTAATTCACATTGTTTTACCCCTTCAATTGGACCTTTTGTCTGCTTTTAAACTCATATAGACAAGGTGTTAGTAAAAATAGAACTGAAATTAGATACAGGGATTTATCTGTTTTAAGGAGCCAATTTTGTATAAAAGGTTACAAATCACATTGCTAATTTGTTTGCTGCCAATGTTGTGTTTTGCAGAACAACAAGACCCACATCAAATAATTCAAGAAACTGGAGAGCAAGTACTCAATGCATTGCAAGATGACGCTGATGCAATACGTGCAAATCCTAATAGAATTAATGAGCTAGTCGACCAAATTATTTTACCTGTTTGCGATCTTGAAAGGATGAGCAAATATATACTTGCTAAACACTGGAAAACAGCTACCCATGAGCAGCGAGAAAAATTCACAAATGAATTTAAGCGCATGCTAATTCGTACTTATGGAAGGCACATGGCAGATTACTCTAACGCTGTATTCACAGTATTACCCGAGAAAAATACTGAAAAAAAATATCAAACAGTAAATACTGAGTTAAATCTTAGAAATGGTTCTAAACCTTTACAAATATCATATGTATTTAGAGTAATGGACGATAGTTCAAAAATTGTGGATGTACGTGTAGAGGGCATGAGTATCTTAAAAACATTCAGAACTGCATTTACATATGAAATTGCTGAAACTTCATTAGATGAATTGATAGAGCGAATCGCAAATACAAACAGACCTGCACTTGCATTAAATACACTTAATTAAATTTCTATTTGCATGTTTGGCTTTTCTCCGGCAACAACTTCACTATTCTCAGAATCTTCTATCCACCAGTGTGTATAAGGATAACAATAGACCCTATATACCCTTTGCATTTTAGCTTCAAACTCTAATATTCTTGCTTGTCCAGACAAGCTGTTACTATCATAAGCCCCTCTAGTCTCATCACAATATATTTTAATTTGGTGCTTAGTCGCACTTATTGTTATTTTATTATTTTTGTTCTTGTCAACAACCTTACCATCTATTTCACGTATTGATGTAACACGAATATAGTCTTCTAAAACAAAAACGGTTTGATGAATAAAAGCATGCGGCGTTGCGGGTTCCTGTTCTATTGAATACCACCTTGAAGATCCACATGCTTGCATTAGGCATGCTAAGACAAAATACAAAAATATACGTATATATACAAAATAGTCTACTAACATAAACACATATAACTATCAGCTAATCGGTAAAATAACATGGCTAAATGGCGTTAGAACTATTTACTCACTAGGCTAGAATACTTGTCAATTGATTTGAATATATAGTCATATAAATGTCTGCTCAACTAATTCTCGATAAAAACAATATTATCACAAGTGTAGAACCAATATTTATTTCCTATTATAAAGATGATGTAGGCTCCTCGCCCACTTTGATTGAGCTTAAACAATACTTGGTAAGTAATACATCAGATAAGTTAATTGCTATTCTAAAAAATTCGGACTCAGCAGTATTCAAATCCATGTCTGCAAAAGAACTATTGAGAATAGTTAATCTTTATATCCGCAAGCTACGTGTTTGGTAAATAAACACTATCATGTCTGGTATAAGTGCAGTTAAAATGAACTCTTTGTTCTCTCACCATGCTAGAAACACTATATCAATACAAAGAATGGTTCGTATATCTTGCTTGGTTTTCGTTAGCTTTATTTCTAATAAGTATTGCCTTAATTCCTTGGCTTGTAGTAAAAATCCCTTCTGATTACTTTCACGAAAGTAAGCGACATAAAATCAGCCCAGATAGTAGACATCCTGTAATTGCTCAGACTCTAAATGGAATGAGGAACCTATTAGGGTTTGCTTTAATAATTCTTGGCATATTCATGCTAGTCCTTCCCGGCCAAGGTATACTTACAATAATAATTGGCCTTTTCTTAATGAATTTCCCAGGTAAATACAGATTAGAGCGCAAACTAGTATCTATGCCTAAGGTACTGAAATCTCTAAACTGGATTCGTGCTAAAGCCAATAAAAGGCCTTTTATTTTATCTTAATTGTCATTCGCCAATTAAAATTTCAACTTTTTATGCCTACAATACTATTGTTCACTAATTATGGCATACTTTTTCTATGACTAATCAAAATATGACAATGCCTGCCTCTACACTATTTAGCAGTATAACTATGCTTATTGGTATTGTTTGTATCTGTATATCAGCAATTGGCATATTTTGGTTGAGTAAAATTATACCGGGGCTATACGAAGCTGTAGTGAATGACGGTTATTCATTTATGAAAAATTCTGTAATTTTTCATTTACTATGGCTGATATTTTTTATAAGCCTCTTTATTACTGGGGTTAAATTAATAATATCTGCAATTAACAAACGAACCACTGACTTAGTCCCTGGTTTGACATTATATTTCGTAGGCGCATCATTAGTTGTTATTGGACTGTTTTACTTAATCTTTCAAGAAACAACCTATGCATTGATGGCCATTATTATCGGCATACTGTGCATATATTTCGAAGGTGCCGCAGAAATCACTTAGAAGCTTTTAAATCTACTCGTAAGCAAGCACATTAGCTGCTGGGAATAAAAAGCATAACGTTTTGTTCTAGATTAAGTTAATTCCATTTAATTACCGCATTCTATCGGTATTTTTTACTGCATTTATCGGTAATTTCACCTCTACAAGCAGTATTTATGTCCCAATATACTCAATAAAAACCTTTAACAGTCGACTGTTACCAGTATTCATTGCGCATTAATTTAAAGTGGGAGCATATGGAAATGCAGCACATCGATATGGCTATTAGGTATATATTTGTCACAAGTATTATATTTACTTTATTCTTTAGCAATACACATGCAGAAGAATTACAAGTCGCTAAGTCTGATGATGTGTATGAAGTATCAGATGACTATGACAAACCTAATCACAAAAGTCACTATGAAACAAATAGTGAATCTATACTTGAAGATGGAAGGCTTTTCCTGCAAGTAAACGTAGCATCATATCATCCAGGCGCAAGTAGCGATGACGATTTTAATGAGTTTAATCCAGGCCTAGGGCTTGAATATCACTTTGATAGTTTTTTTATTGCGGGTGGATTTTTTGAAAATAGTATTGATAAATTCAGCACCTACTGGGGGATTGGTCATGAACGCACAATCTTCGTAGATTGGTTTGGCTTGGGAATATTAGGCGGTGTAGTTACTGGTTATGATAGTGGTTTTTCTCCACGTCTTGCTGCTGTACCTTCTGTATTTGTTAAACATGGTAAAACAACCTTAAAAGCCTATTACGTACCTTCAGTTGGTGACGTAGATGAAGACGCAATTGGATTTGCACTGCGTTTTGATCTGGGTGGTCTGCTCTAAAGTCAGCAATATTTAAAATATAAATTATCTTTATAGTTAATTAATTTTAAATCTTATACATTTAACTATTTCACCAACTCACAATAACAAATAACAGTCTCTTTCTTTAGAGTAAAGTAGTCGTTATACTTTTACGTATGTAAGAAAAGTATTCTCATATGAGCATAAGCGACTTTTTACTTACAACTGCAGTGATCGCCGGTATTGGTGGTCTACTTTGGCTTTTTGACCTCAATCCACTTTCTAGAGAATTACAAGTTTATAATCAAACTTGCACAAAGATGATTCTGGACAATACTTATTGCAAAGGCACATGGATAGATGATCCTGTAATCACTTTCTTTATCGACAAAAAGCATAGTCAAGTAACAAGCAATTCTATTGAAACCCAGCTAAGCAACTGCTCCATAATTAATAGAAAAAATTGGCAATGTGAGCTTGATGTTTCAGAGGCTAAAATTTATGCCAAACAAGGCAAAATCATTTATACAAATCATACTCTAGACGATAAACGCCAAATTACTCGTTTACAATGGCTGCAAAATTATTTGCTTGCTAAAATCAACTCATAAATTATTATAAATTAATCTTTAAGTTATATTTAAGCTTCCTAATATGAGTGAGACCATTTTTACAAAAATAATTAACAAAGAAATCCCAGCAGATATCGTCTACGAAGATGACCAGTGTCTTGCATTTAATGATGTTAATCCTCAAGCACCTACACATATTCTTATAATCCCTAAAAAACCCATACCAAAATTGGCAGATGCAAGCGATAGTGATCAAGAATTATTGGGGCACTTACTATTGATCGCACGAAATTTAGCCATTCAATTAAATATTGAAGATGCATTTCGTTTAACGATAAATAACGGTGAAAACGCAGGGCAAACAGTATTTCATCTACACCTTCACTTGTTAGCCGGCAGACCATTCAGTTGGCCACCAGGCTAGAAAGCCTAACGGATGCTAATCTTCTAGTAATTGTTTGCGCGCAAGAACAAGATTTTGTTGTTCTTCGTCATCAAGTGTTGGAAATTCCAGCTCTAGACTTTGTAAAGTATTTTTAACAATTTTTGCTACTCTATAGCGCATATAAGGCTTATCGTCAGCAGGAATTGCATACCAAGGCGCCCAAGGTTTAGAGGTTGCATTGAGAGCTTCTTGATAAGCCTGCATATAATCATTCCAGAGTGCGCGTTCTTTCAGATCATCTGTAGACCATTTCCAATTCTTCTCTTGTTCATCAATCCGACTTAAAAAACGTCTTTTTTGTTCTTCTTTAGAGACATTTAACCAAAATTTTACTATCACAGTCCCATTTCTTGCCAAATGTTTCTCCAAATCACAAATTGATTCAAAACGTTCTTGCCAGATCGTTTCGATATTTACGTGATTCGGTAAATTTTGAAAACTTAAGATTTCTGGATGAACACGTACGATAAGCACTTCTTCGTAATAGCTACGATTAAAAATTCCTATACGACCTCTTTCAGGCAAGCATTTTGTTGTTCGCCACAAAAAGTCGTGATCAAGCTCTTGCTTGGATGGCTGCTTGAATGAATAAACCTGACAGCCTGCTGGATTAACACCAGTCATAACAGCGCGAATTGTAGAGTCTTTGCCTGCTGCATCCATAGCTTGGAAAATTAGTAAAATTGCATGTCGATCATGCGCATATAACATCCTTTGTAAAAAATGTAAGTCATCAATAACTCTATTAATATCTTTTTTATAGTTTTTAGATTTTTTTTGCTTATCGGTATCGAGTGTTGAGAAATTCCTTATTTTGAAACTTCCATCAAAAGGAACTAAATATGGTGAATCAACCGCCTTAAACATAGTATTCCTAACTCATAAACTTAACTAAAATAAAAAAGCCCCTCAGTAAACTAAGGGGCTTTTATTCAGTAAAAAAACTAGATTGTTAAATTTTAACCCCTAGTTTTTCCAAAGTGCGCAAAGTCAGCCCACCACGAGGCAAGCCATTTGCTCTTTGGAATTCTTCTACAGCAACCATAGTTTGATTACCAATTACACCGTCTATAGGGCCAGGATTATGGCCGGCTTTCTTAAGTGCATTTTGTATATCCGTGATGGTCGTTCCGCTCATATTGGTTTCACACAACACAGGACGCCACTGCATATTTTCTTCCGTGACTTTAACTTTTCTTGAAACAACCTGTGTTTTTGCAGGAATTTCAATTTTCTTTTCTGTAGCAGGTGTAACTAATTTGCGTTTTTTAACAACTTTATATTCGGCAGGTATTTCAACGACTTTCGTGGTTGCCGGTGTTTTAACTTTTTTCTGTTTTACAGATTTATAAACAGCCGAAATTTCTTTTAAGCAAAGCGTAGCCCCTGTTGCTTTACCATCTATTTTACTACCACGTACTGCCCACATTACTTTTTCATCTGCTGTTTTAATACGTTTTGTTACAGTTTCGTAAGTAGCAGGAATTTCAATTTTCTTCTCTTGAGGCGGGTTTACGAGTTTGCGAACTTTTTCGACTTTGTACTCAGCAGGTATCTCTACTTTTTTGGTTGTAGATGGTGTTTTTAATACTCGCTTGCTTACCGTTTTATAAACTGCAGGCACTTCTACTAAGCACATGATCTCACCAGTGCTATTATTTAAACGCTCAACTGGACCACGGCCTTTTTTCCACTCTGTAGTCGCTGGTTTAACAAGAACTTGCTCAGTAACTGTTTCATATACTGCAGGTACTTCTATTAACTTGGAAGAAGCTTCTTTAACTAAAACCTTTTCTTCTTTCCATTCGTATTTAGCAGGAATGATTTCTATTTTCTGCGAAGCCTCAGATTTTAAAACCTGTTGAGTCTCAGTTTTGTATTTTGCCGGGATATGGTATTCAGCATAGCAATTGCCTACTTTGGCATCCGCAAGGTTAAGTCCATTTGCTACAGCCCCCGATAAGATAGAAGGATTGGCACGACCTGCATCTTTAGAGGTTCCTTTTGTCCAAATTTTCTCCGCAGGAGTCACTAACACTTTCTCAGTAACATTAGTATAGGTAGCAGGCACAGGGACTAATTTCTTTGATGCTTCTTTTACGAGTACTTTTTCTTCTACCCACTCATATTTAGCAGGGATAATTTCAATCTTTGATGAAGCTTCTTTTACGGTGACGGTTTGCGACTCTGTCTTATATTCAGCTGGAATAATTACTTTTGCATAACATTCTCCAGCTTTTGCATTAGGTAAGGCGGATGCAGCATCAGTTACTGCATTTGCTACAGATTTTGTGGCAGCAGCTGTGGTAGTAGCAGCTTTTTCCACCATAGCTCCAGCCTTATTTTCCTCTGACTCAGAGAATACTATCGAAGTACTAAGCAGCAGTGAACATGAAACTGCTGCAGCCAAAATTCTTTTACTTTTCATCTATATCTCCAAAAAAGTTAATCAAGTTTATTATGATTAATAGCGGTAATATTAACCGATGATAGAAACAGGATCTTGTTTTAATATGAAAACCTGTTTTTAATTATACGCGAACCGATTTTGAACAAAAAGGCATATCCTATTTATTAGAGAAGCAAATAATAACTGCTATTGATTATAGTTTATTTATGGACCGCAATGCTTTTCTCTTATTGCCAAAGCTTCAGGCATCCATTGGTTGAGCTGTTTAATACGTGTTTCATGGCTTGGATGTGTAGACATGAATTCTTGAGGTTGTCCTTTGCTATTTTCAGCCATTCTCTGCCAAATTTCCGGAGCTTCTCTTGGATCATAACAGGCACGCGCAAGATAGATTAAACCCATGTAATCGGCTTCTGATTCATGCTTTCGAGAAAAAGGTAATAATACACCATACTGCGCACCCATACCTAAAGCTCCCATAATCATTCTTTGAGTACCTACATCCATGGAGCCTAAAGCCATGCTTGCCGCCATACTACCGTATTGCACTAGTTTTTGATGGGCCATCCTTTCTGCTCCATGTCGTGCCACAGCATGTGCAATTTCATGCCCCATCACAGCACTAAGACCGTCTATATTGGCAACAATTGGAAGGATGCCTGTATATACCGCAACCTTACCTCCAGGAAGAGCAAAAGCATTGGCTTGATCAGATTCGATTACATTAAATTCCCAGTCAAAGCCGGGGTCGTCTTCAATGACTTTTGCTAAGCGATAACCAATTTCACGCACCAGATCTACAGCTTGTCCAGAACGTAGTACTTTTGATTCAGCCAGTACTTGTTGATAAGTCTGCAGCCCTAATGCCGCTTCTTGTTCACGTGTAATGTCTACCAGTTGAGAACGTCCTGTTAATGGTACCTCTTCTTGATTACTAAAGTAGTAGTACGCAAGGTAAAGTCCAAATAATACAATCGGCAGCAACCTTATAACACCACCGCGACGGTTGCCTTTTGGGCCATATCGATACGCTCGTCTTCTCATCAGTAGATGCTTAAGAAATTTATTTGATTAAAGCTTCAGCACCAATTCTTAACACATCATCAATGATCGAACCGTCACCACCAACATCCAGGAATCCGCTTAACATATCCATGATGCCGCTTTCCTTTGCATAATTACTTTGCTGACCTAGCATACCTTGTGTAGAAGCACGCTTATTTAAGGCACCCATAACGACTGTAGCAATAATCGGTAGCATTTTTTTTATCAATGCTGGATCAATTCCTGTTTTAGAAGACGCATGGCTTGCCAAGCGACGACTGGCATCTTTATTGCCAAGAATATGGCCAAGAATACCATTACCATCCATGCGCGTGTCTTGTGAATCTAAAATATGAGGCTGATCATAATAACGATCATGACTACCTGTATTTAATGCACGCAACAAGCCTTCTAGACCGCTACTGTTTTGAGAACTTTTTTGTAAGCCGCCTGCAATAACCGGTAATACTTGTTTAAGTAGTTGTTGCATTTGACCTGACTGCAAACCTGACATGGATGTAAGAGCATCCATTGGGCCACCTTGTGGTGATTGAAGTAAAACATCTAATATATTCATTTTATTATAAAATAGTTGTTGTTTAACAATAAAAACTGATATTACAGAGTTTTAGTATTACATAAATAAGTTAGTTTTTTGAACAAAAAGTTGTTACATGTTGTGCAATCATTAAAGCTTCATTAGTTGGAATCACAGAAACTTCCACATCACTGTCTTTATAACTAATACACACTTTATTAGCAGTATTTAAATCCTCATCAATTTGAATTCCAGCCCAACTTGCCAAATGACATATTTTTTTACGAATGATTGACGAATTCTCACCAATACCAGCAGTAAACACCAAATGATCAATACCACCTAGCTCTGCGACTAACATGCCTAAGTGGCGATTCACCTGGTAACAAAACATATCAACGGCTTGTTTACTAGAAGCCTTTGTGGAATTTAAAAGCTTACGCATATTATTACTCTCGTCAGAAATACCCAGCAAACCAGATTTCTTATATAGCAAATCAGATACTTCTTGTAGCGAGAGCGAAAATTCTGTTTGTAGATACAAAACAACACCTGGATCCAAGTCGCCACATCGGGTTCCCATTATCAGACCATCTAATGGCGTAAAACTCATGGTAGTAGCCACTGATTTACCCTGTTTAACAGCACACATACTGGCACCATTACCGAGATGCGCTATGACTATCTTTTTATCATTTATGTTTTGTTGCTTGTGTAAATACCTAATTATGTACTCATAGGACAAACCGTGAAAACCATAGCGTCGCACACCTTTGTCAAAATAATGTTTTGGTAAAGCAAATCGCTTTGTGTAATCAGATTGGGTTTGATGAAATGCAGTATCAAAACAAGCCACTTGAGGTAGGTTTCTATATAGGACACTAATTGCATTGATTGGTGCCAGATTATGTTGCTGGTGTAAAGGTGCTAGCGGCTGGTAACTCAGTAAATCAGCATAAACTTCATCTTCAAGTAACACAGGACCTGAATATTTAGGCCCACCATGTACAATGCGATGCCCTACGGCGCACACTTGTATAGCAGGCTGCTGGCTCAACCAACCAAGAAAAAACTCAACTGCAACTTTATGATTTGGCATTTGAATAGTTACATCAGTAAGCGCTTTGTCTAGAATAATTTTTTTATTTTCATTATAGATTTCTAGTATTGCGTCTTGATGTAATAAACGTACTGCCCGTGCAGATATAACTAACCGCAAGACACTATCACTAAAAGCAAATAATGAAAATTTTACGCTTGAAGAGCCTGCATTGATTACAAGAATATGTGCCAAAATCTGAGTAGAATATCGTTAGAATTTATGCGGCGTTGTTATGAAGCATCACAGCTAAGGCGCATGCAGCTAAGCGGCTTATTGCATCATCTGCGCGACTGGGTAGCACCACAGGAACTTTAGCCCCCAAAACAATTCCCGCACCCTCTGCCTGAGCAAGGTATTCTAATTGTTTAGCTAACATATTCCCTGCTTCAATATCTGGGACTACCAATACTTCAGCCTTACCTGCAACATCAGACACTATGCCTTTGGTTTGTGCTGCTTGCTCTGATATTGCGTTATCGAATGCCAGCGGACCATCAATTAATGCCCCTTTAATTTGTCCTCGATCTGCCATTTTACATAAAGCAGCTGCATGCAAAGTTGACTCGATTTTAGAGGTTACAGTTTCAACTGCAGACAAAACTGCTATTTTAGGCTCGGCTATTGCCAAAACATGAGCCAAGTCAATTACGTTACGTATGATATCAGCTTTAGTTTCTATATCAGGTTCAATATTAATTGCCGCATCAGTAATAAACAAAGGCCTTGGGTAGGTCGGTACATCAAAAGCAAACACGTGACTCATGCGCCTTCCTGTACGTAAACCAGCTTTCCGACTTACAATCGTACTCATGAGTTCATCAGTATGTATCTTACCTTTCATGATTGCAGATGCCTGTCCTTCCTTTGCCATCTGCACCGCAATTTCAGCAGACGCTTGACTATGTTGTGTGTTAATTAGTTGATACCCACTTACATCATGCTTAGCATCTATAGCAGCTTTTTTAATACGATGTGCAGGTCCAATAAGGATAGGTTCAATTAAATTATTTTTTGCGGCTTCAATCACACCCAATAAAGATGTTTTACCTACAGGATGTACTACAGCTGTTTTGAGTGGCTGTAATGGTATAACAGCTTTTAATAATTTTTCTAAATGTGGACGCTTATTCACTGAAGTCATAATAAATGCCTTAAAAATAATTTAAAATTATAACCATATTTTAATGCACATCTTTTAATAATCTCTCAATTACAATTTTATAATAAACTAGGGTAAGCTAGCTTTATATGAAATTGTATTTAATAACATTATAGGAGAATCCAATGACTGTTGCTAAAGTTACAGAGATTAAATCTTCATCTGCCAAAAGTTATGAAGATGCGATAAGCTCTGGTATTGCACGCGCTGATAAAACACTAAACGGCATCAAAAGTGCTTGGGTAAAAGATCATCAAGTAATGGTTGATAACGGCCAAATAGTTGAACACCGCGTATTGCTCAAAGTAACTTTTGTTCTAGAAAATTAAATTAATAGCCTGACAAGGAAGTCAACTATTAACTATTCAATTGCATAGCTATAATGAAAAATATTATTGTTGCTTTAGTGGGAATTATTTCAGCAATGTACTTATTCAATATAGGTTTCGGGTTTATAGAACTAATACCTGATAATTTTCCTGTCATCGGTAACTTAGATGAGGCAACTGCAACAGCTTTATTACTAAGTAGTCTAAGTTACTTTGGCATTGATCTGTTTAACATCTTTAAAAAAGAATCCAAAGATAAAAAACAAGAGTCTAATCAAGAAATTCCAAAACAATAAATTTATAAAATTAGAATATGTTAACCTGCGGTTGTACTTGCTACGTTATCATCATTTCCCAGCAGTATTGCAAGCCAACGTGTTCTGGCATCACTCTCTAAAGCAATTTTTGCAGTCATCGTTAATGGTACAGATAAAAACATACCTACTGGCCCAAAAACCCATCCCCAAAATACTAATGACAAAAAAACAACTAGTGTAGATAAACCAACTTGTCTGCCGAGCATTTTAGGTTCCAGCATACTGCCAATTAATACATTCACCACCACGTATACCACAGTAACTGCCAAAGCCCCACCAGGCCCTAATTGCAAAAGCGCTAATAGTACTGCTGGGACTGCAGCAATTATTGAACCAATATTCGGGATATAATTAAATAAAAATGCAATAATTCCCCAAAGCAAGGGATAATCAACACCAATGATAGCCAAAGCTATTGCCACTATTACACCGGTACTCAAGCTTGTGATCGTCTTAATGGCTAAATAACGATTAACATTATTAGCAATTACAGAAAAAGCACTAAGAGACTCATCCGCATTTGGCAACCCCACGCGTAATTTATGCGGAACTGAAGAAGCTTCAAACAAAATAAATACTACGGTGAGTAATATTAAAAATATGTTACCAAAAACTGATCCCAGACCGTTTAACATATCTGCGACTAATTGCATTGCAGCCCCTGGATTTAAATAACTTAACAATGTGTTCGTAGATAAATCAATGCCAAATTTATTCATCCAGCCTGTAATTTGTAATAACAATCCAGACAAACGCTCTTGATATTGTGGGATATCTTGAGAAAAATCTTTAATTGAGGATCCAATCAGTATAGAAAGGATTACCGCTATTAATATAATTGCTCCCAAAACAACAATCATGGAAAGCCAACGTGGTACGCGCTTGTTCTCAAGCCAAAGTAAAGCTGGCGCACTAATTACGGCAATGAATACAGATAGTAAAAATGGAACCACTATTGCCTCTGCGGCTCTAATCCCTGCTACTACTACTACAAATGCCGCAAGCATCACCAAAATCGGTATGCCAACAGGTTTAGATGAAGATTGCATAAGGTTTAATCATTTCTACGAATTTCCTTGAGACGTTGATCCAACCAATGAACTAAACCTTCAAAGCGCTGGCTGTTGGTAAATTTTTCTTGTATTTCTTCTAAATTATCTTGCAGTTGTAATATGATCTCTTCATATTTGTGCGACCTTTCTCGATAATAGTCAACACTGGCTTTTAGTTTATGTAGCTCTTGTAATAATTCTTCCAGTGTCATCTCTCCATGCTGCTTTGCTGCACCCTGCTGCAAATGATTCTTCTTTAATTTTTGCCACTAAGGAAAGCATATCTGTTTCATCAGCTCGAATCGCTGGATAACATTCAATTAAGTCATCAATATGGATTTGGCCACGAGTGACAGCTAATTGATTCGTATCTATTTTATTTTGAATTTCCTTAGCAGGCACACTAGCAAGTAATGCTGCTTTAGCTATGGATACAAAGCGAGGCACGATACGGTACTTACTAAGATAATAATTTTATTTTATGTAATAGGCGTATAACCACCTAGTATTCCATTTTTTGTCAGCACTAATTGCCAAAGCTGAATATTACGCGCACGAAAGGCACCAGCACAAGCTAATAAATAGTATTTCCACATACGGTAAAATCGATCACCATATTTTTCACATAACTGCGTCCAATGTGAATCAAAGTTATTAAACCAAGCCATTAGCGTCTTATCATAATAAGGTCCAAAATTATGAAAATCTTCTAAAACGAAACGACCCTCAATCGCCTTACTAATATCTTTCATAGAAGGCAAAATACCGTTAGGGAATATATATTTATTAATCCAAGGATCAGGAGAATGCCGGCTTTGATTGGCCCCTATTGTATGTAAAAGAAATATACCCTCATCTTTAAGGCAACGTGAAGCAACTTGCATATATTTTTTATAATTTTTAGGACCAACATGTTCAAACATCCCAAGCGATACAATATGGTCAAATTTCTCGTCTAATTGTCGATAATCTTGAAGCCTTATCTCAACTGGTAAATCAGCACAATCTTGTCGAGCAAACTCTGCTTGTTCTTTTGAGACAGTAACACCTACTGCATGAGCACTATATTTTTCTGCTGCATATTTAATAAAGCTACCCCACCCACAGCCAATATCAAGTATACGTTGATTTTTTTTAAGCCCAATTTTACGGCAAACAAGCTCTAATTTATTTTCCTGAGCTTGATCGAGGTCTTGTGCGTTTTTCCAATAACCACATGTATAAGTTTTACGCTTATCGAGCATAACGCTGAATAAATCATTGCCAATATCATAATGTGATTGGCCCACTTGAAAGGCTCTATGAATACTTTGCAAATTAAATAATTTCGACTGAAGTACAAGCCAAATCATGGAGTAAGGATTGACTCGATCCTCAAGTTTTGCAGCTAAAATCTTACAAAAGAATTGATCCAATATTTTAGCATCCCACCATTTATCCATGTAGGATTCACCCAGACCAAGCGAACCCTCAGCTAATATTCGCTTATAAAAACGCTCATCATGAATTTGAATGTCCCAGTCCCGCTCACCATTAATTTCTACATCTGCTTCAGCCAATAAATCACGAATTTGTGTATAAAATTTGTTCACGCCTTAAACTATCAAACTTTTTTAATTTAATAATCAGTTAATTACTAGTTGTTTTACAACTAAATTCACATACAATGGCAAGCATAATTAAAATAATAACCCATAACGACATAATAATTAATAATGCCGCTATCAATAAATTTATTTTTTGCCTTATTGGTAATAATAGTAGGCGTGTGGATGTTAGTACTTCGTTAACAATTTCGCTACGCTACTAAAAAATTTGTGTTAAATCACCTACCATAGCAGCTTTGAACACTGCTTAATGGCATTCATGCAGAAATTTTTTTTGCTAGCGGCAATAAAACCGAATCACTGATACTGATTTCATGTCAATAGGCATACCCAGACTTATGACACCCAAGCCATATAAATAAACCTTTTGATCCTGTAAACGAATTTTGCCTAATTCTTCTGTTTCAATGAAAGTACCGTTTAAACTGGTATCTTGTAACACGAACTCACCTTCATGGTAGGTAAGATAAGCGTGGTTTTTTGAAGCGAATTTATTATCTATCCTTATATCTGCCCGCTTCGAGCGACCTAAGGTAATTTTTTTTAAACCTGTATCTAAAAAATAACGCTCATCACCGAACTCTAGCTTTAGTTCCGTTGTATTACGGATGGGTTGGTTTTCTTGCCAAATGAGCTTGAGGTTTGATTTACGACGATCTGGAGTAGCTCGTCGGTCAACACGAACGATATTAAAATCACTATCTAGTAGTGGGAAAGATGCAGTATTAAGACTATTTCGCCTATCTTGTAGTCGATGAACGTATACTCTGGATTGCGGATTAGCCATTGCCATAGCAAATATAGCTCTAAAATTTATAGTCAGCTAAGTATATTCACGAATAAGCTTTCAAAAAGTGAACCAGATCAACTTGCAGCTTGATAATGCTAATTATAAAACACATTTTAATCATTGTTTTCAAGCATTTAAGAAATATTTTCAGATTTTTGTTTAGGGCGTGCTGATGCATATTTGTGTGTAAAACCAAAACCAACGCCATCGCTGGATAAATGCACTACCACCGCCCAAACTCGAATTAGCTTAACCGTATTGCCTTCAGCTACAGAAAAAACTAGCTGTACTCTTCTGCCCACATATGCATGCTCTGGAATTTGATCCAAAAAGGCTCCTCGTGTACTCAAATTTACGGGCTGAGATCGAATAATATCGAGCTGTGGGCAGTATAAACGCAAATTGGCAGGCGAATTTCTGCGTCGCGTAACACGGCGTTCTTGAGGTTGACTAGCATTTTGGACCATTTGTATTTCTCTAATTTGTCATTAATTTTTGTACCTTGGGATTAAATTGATAAATTCCAATAACTAGTGTGATAACAAGGTATTACGTTAAGATCAATTGAACTATTCTAGCTTATTCGAAGTGTGGATTACACTCCATGAAGCTTGGGGTTACTCACACTTTACAAAATAAAATTTACAACTGCTCACAGACTAGCTCAGTATTATGATATTTAACGTAATAACCTTAACTTTCACTAAGTTAGTAAGAATTGATTGAATTCTACTCGTAATTTTATCGCTTATTACATAATTCACTTGGTAAATGTGGAGTTTTTTCTTACAATAACCACTGTATAGCAACGACACCAAATCGATGTATTTGGAAATCACCTGGGGAGATGGTGAGGGGTTGTTGTTTACGTTAATTAACGAATCGTACGATTATCTATTTTTAACAACTTCGGAGTTAATAATATGCTAACTAAGAAACTTCTATTCCCTGCAGTATTCGCTTTCGCGGCTACCTTATCAACAGGGTGTCAAACAACAGCTATGGAAGGTGAAGCTATGGAGGAAGGTCCAGATCCTTTGGCAGAGGTTCAAGCAATTGCTGAAGAAGCATTACGAACCGCAAATACAGCTGCTTATGATGCTGCTACTGCTAAGGAAATGGCTTTAGCTGCCGAGGAAGCTGCTAGCGCTGCTCAAGCTTGTTGTGATGCTAATTCACGTCGCATGAGCCGTATGTTTAGTGGTTCTATGAGCTCTAAGTAAGTAAATTTTCTTTACATAAAGTAAGAAAATTAAAGGGCTCGCATTGCGAGCCCTTTTTTTGACTAAATTAAATTCAGTGATGTTACTAGTTTGCACCTACAACAACTGGCAGTCCTGATTTATTTTTGGCTAAACGGTTAGCTAATTTCCAATTTACTTTATAGTCCTTGTTTATTTTGGTTGCTGCAATAATAGCCCTCACGAACTCTGTCAAATATCTAGAGTTAGTACCCGTTTCATCTCCTTCGTTAGGATGCATTTCGGCATATAAGCTACCCTCGTGCCAGGCCAGCTTATAGGGTTGGTTAACTATAGCAACAGGCGTATCGATGGAAACACGACTAAACAAACTTTCAATATCGTTAGGATGTAGCCGAATACATCCATGAGTGACTTTCATGCCAATACCACGTGGCTCATTTGTTCCGTGAATTAAATAACCGGGTAACGCCAATCGCAACGCATAGTCACCTAAAGGATTATCCGGCCCTGGTGGCACTGAAACTGGTAGCGGATCATTTTTTTCTTCATGTTCCTTTCTAATAGATTCTGGAGGATACCAAGTCGGGTTTTTAGATTTTGCAATGATCTTTGTTAAGGTATGAGGTGTATCCCAACCCCCTCGGCCAATACTTATTGGATAAGTATAGACATAATTGGCTTCACTACTCTTTTTGCCTGGATAATAATAGAGGCGCATTTCGGCTAAATTAAGAACCATACCTTCGCGTTTTGCATCCGGTAATATATAACGTGTTGGGATTACAACCTGTGTGCCCTCACCAGGTAACCAAGGGTCAATATTTGGATTTGCAATCACTAATTCTTGATAACCAAGTTGAAAACGCCTTGCCAGCTTAATAAATGTATCATCCTCTTGTGTACTTATAATACCCAATTGCCCAATAATGGAGCCTCCATTTGATGGCAAACGATACCGCTCTGCATGGACTTCAGGGATAAACGTAGTAAACGATAAAACAATTATGATAATTAAATACCGCATAGCTTCCTGTACAAATAAATTCTCAAAACTAACTAGAGCTATATATAATTGAGTCAACTAAATTATACAAACTCAGCTAGATTCAAATATATGCTATATGCTCTCATTCTCTACCAAGAATATTTACATATACACAATAAGCAAAAATGTGCTTAAAAACTATCAAATTTATTAGCTATTTTCTGCTATTCATCCTGTTGGGCTGCTCATCTGTACCACCTTCTGAGAGTCTGCCTCAATCAGAAGTTGCAGTGGCCAGTATTGATCATGCAAATTATAAGGTGCATTTGCAATCAGATATTGAGCTCATACAAAGCAAATTAGCGTTAGCTAAACAAGCAGCTACAAACAAGGATCACCAAACTGCAGAACAGCTAGCACAACAAATATTAGTTGATGTTGAATTGATCAAATTAAGAACGCAGCGTTTGAATGTACAACAAGATGTTAATGATTTAGAAAAAGAAATTGCTAATCTACATAAAGAAATTCAATGGCGTGAGCCTGTACAGCTTTCCCCTCTAAATTAGTAGATCTATTTAAAAATGTCTAAATTTATACTACTTTGTTTAGCCTTTTTAATTATAGCAAGCTGTGCTAGTTCTCCAACTTCATATCCACCATTGGAAACTGCTAAAGCAACACTAGCAAAAATAAATACAGACGAGAACTTAAAAAAAGTTGCTTCCGTAACATTATTTCAGGCAAACGAATTATTGAATAAAGCAGAAGCTTCACTTGAAAATAATAATATTGAAGCCGTAGATCATTACATTTATCTTACGTTACGCAAACAAGAAATCGCACATGAACTATTACTTAAACATCAACACGAACAAGAGTTAGTAAAACTCAAGCAGCAACATCAAGAAATGGTAACGCATGTACGCAAGCTTGAAGCTAAACGTGCATATGATAAAGCAGAAATAGCTAATCAACGTGCTAAAAAATTAGAAACCACGCTGAACCAGTATCAAGCTGAAGAAACTAGCCGTGGGACATTGCTAGTCATTAACGATTTATTATTTGCAACTGGTGGAGCGCAATTAGAAGCAGCATCTGAAAATAGACTGCAACCTCTATTGCAGTATCTCCAAGGCAATCCTAGACGCGAGATCATTATTGAAGGACATACCGACAGCACTGGTAATGCAAATACAAACAAACGCCTATCGCTGGAACGTGCAGAATCTGTAAAGCAATTTCTTGTTACTCATGGTATTGCTGATACCCGAATTGAAACACGTGGCTTTGGGCAAGAAGTACCTGTTGCTACTAACACTACAAATGCTGGTAGAAGGCTAAATCGCCGTGTTGAAATAGTCATCAAGAATATTGCTCAAGATAACCTCTAAACCTTGATTGCCTCGGCAATCCCCCGTTCAGCAATTTCTACAAGTTTTTGAATTTCTTCCACAGTAATTACATAAGGTGGCATAAAATAAACCACATTACCAAGTGGGCGCAGCAATGCATTGTGCTTTAAGCCATATTGATACACTTTTAGGCCACGACGTTCCTGCCATGGGTATGCTTGTTTAGTTTCTCGATCTTTAACTAATTCAATTGCTGTAATCATTCCTGTTTGCCTAACATCTCCGATATTTGGATGATCTTTGAATCGCTCGCATTGTTTCGCAAACTCTTTAATAAGTATTTTATTCGCCTCTATTATGTTGTCTGTTTTAAAAATATCTAAGGTAGCAAGCGCTGCTGCACAACCTAATGGATTACCTGTATAACTATGCGAGTGCAAAAACGCAGTTAGATTTTCATAATCATCGTAAAATGCTGCATATATACCTTCAGTCGTAAGCACCACAGACAAAGGCAAATAACCACCTGTGAGTCCTTTTGATAGGCACATAAAATCGGGGCAAATATTGGCTTGCTCACACGCAAACATACTCCCTGTACGACCAAAGCCAACTGCTATTTCATCAGCTATCAAATGAACATCATATTTGTCACATGCTTCACGTAATAGCGTTAAATAATTCGCTGAGTACATGCGCATATTACCTGCACATTGTACCAGTGGTTCAATTATTACTGCACAAACTTCATCATGATGCTTCTGCAAAGCAGATTCCATATGTATAAACATTCGTTCTGCATACTCTGCTTCTGTCTCACCAAACTCACGATCAAAGCTATCTGGGCTTGGCACAGTAATGACATCTAACAGCAAAGGCTCATAAACTTCTTTATAAAGCGCTACATCACCAAGTGAAAGTGCACCGATTGTTTCACCATGGTATGAATTACTTAGATTGATAAATTTAGTTTTATTAGCTTTACCAACATTTTTCCAATAGTGAAAACTCATTTTTAATGCTACTTCAATAGCAGATGATCCATTATCAGCATAAAAACACTTAGTTAAAGGTTTTGGGGTTATCTCGACTAATTGCTCTGATAGAGTGATAACAGCTTCATGTGAAAATCCAGCCAACAATACATGTTCAACATGATCAAGCTGTTGCTTAATAGAAGAACTTATCCTGTCATTGCCATGACCAAATAGATTAACCCACCAAGAGCTAATTGCATCGATATAACGATTGCCTTCAAAATCTTCAAGCCATACACCTCTAGCTTTTTTAATGGGCACTAAAGGCAAAAACTCATGATCTTTCATTTGTGTGCATGGATGCCAAATCGAGGCAAGGTCTCTCTGCTTTAGGTCTAAAATATTCATAATTTATAGTGTTCTTATTGGTTATGTTTCTTTCATGTTACCCTAACTTATGCATTCAAAATGGGCACATGAATTTCCACTCCAGCCAGGGCTAATCCACTTAAACCATGCTGGTGTTGGGCCCTGGCCAAAACGTACATCAAAAGTCGTAGCAGATTTTGCTGAAGAAAATACCCATCTCAGTACAAAAAATATAGCTAAATGGGAAACAACCGAAGCTGAATTGCGGTGTTACTGCCAAAAACTTATCAATGCCCAAAGTGCTGATGATATAGCCTTGATAAAAAATACATCAGAAGGATTATCTATTGTAGCGTATGGAATTGCGTGGAAGCCGAATGACAACATCATTTATGCAGAGCAAGAATTTCCTTCAAACCGAATTATTTGGGAATCGTTACAGACACGTTTTGGCATACAAGTCCGAACCGTTGATTTAAACCAAAGCCCTACTCCAGAAGATGCCTTATTTAGTCAAGCAGATAAAAATACCCGACTCATTTCGGTGAGTGCAGTGCAATTTGCCGACGGCCTGCGTATGGATTTAGCCAAAATAAGTGACTATTGCCATAGCAACAATATTTTACTATGCCTAGACGCTATTCAAATGCTTGGGGCAATACCATTTGATCTGGTAGCTACACCTGCTGATTTTGTAGTGGCAGACGGGCATAAATGGCTGCTTAGTCCTGAAGGTATTGGCTTATTTTATTGTAATCCAGCTATAAGAGAGCAGTTACATTTAAATCAATATGGCTGGCACATGATGAAAAATCTTGGTGACTACGAATCAAGCCTGTGGGAACCGGCAAAAACTGCACGGCGCTTTGAATGTGGCAGCCTAAATAATTTAGGCATACAAGCTATGCATGCTAGCCTAGCTTTTATTTTAGAGATTGGAATACATACTATATATGATAATATTTCTAGAAATATATCATATCTATTTGAAAAATATAAATATTTAAACTTGAATATTCTTTCAAACTCCGAGCCACTTAGAAGATCAGGAATCATTACCATGCGCCGTGATGACATCGATAATCACCTCTTATTTAAACACTTAATACATTCAAATGTATTATGCGCTTACCGTAACCAAGGAATACGTTTTTCACCACATTTTTATATTAACAATGATGAAATAGATGAGGCATTAAACTTGGTCACATCATTTAGCTAATTTGTAAGGACAATAATGCAAAATTACAGCTTTAAGCTATCTATATTGCAAATTCTTCGCGTTATACAGTGAAGAAATCTACTATGACCGCATCTCCAGTCTATATTGTCGATGGTAGCCGCTCCCCTTTTCTGAAGGCACGAGGGCGGCCCGGTCCTTTTCATGCTTCTGACTTAGCAGTCAGCTCTGCACAACCACTATTAATGCGACAACCTTTTAGCCCTGATGAACTTGATGAAGTGATTGTTGGTTGCGTTGGCCCAAGCCCTGATGAAGTTAATATTGCTCGAGTAATCAGCTTACGCATAGGTTGCGGAGATAACGTTCCTGCCTGGACTGTGCAGCGAAACTGTGCATCAGGTATGCAGGCAATCGACTCTGCGTTTACAAATATCTGCTTAGGCAAATCAGACATGGTGCTAGCAGGAGGAACAGAAGCCATGAGCCATTCCCCAGTATTGTTTAACCATCATATGGTGAACTGGTTAGCTGATTTGAACCGATCAAAAACGCCTTTACAGAAATTGCAGACATTTACGAAGCTGAGACCAAAGTTCCTTAGCCCTGTAATTGGATTACTAAAGGGCTTAACAGACCCTGTTGTGGGCTTATCAATGGGTCAAACAGCAGAAAACCTCGCTACTATGTTTAATATCTCACGCAACGAAATGGATAGTTATGCCGTAGATAGTCACTTACGATTAGTACAGGCACAAGAACAAAACTATTTAGATGAAATTGAGACTATCTATGACACCAAAGGTAATGTTTACAATCACGATGATGGGGTTAGGCCCGATTCTAGTATAGAAAAGCTGGCAAAATTACGTCCTGTATTTGATAAAAAATTCGGCAATGTCACTGCTGGTAACAGTGCACAAATTACGGATGGTGCAGCATGGCTAATTTTAGCCAATGAAAGTGCAGTAAAAAAACACAACTTAAATGTAATGGGACGACTTATCGCTTCAAATTGGGCTGCTGTAGACCCCAGACAGATGGGGCTAGGACCTGTGCATGCAACGGTACCAATGTTAGTACAACAAAAGCTATCCGTAGCTGATATCGACTACTGGGAACTAAACGAAGCATTTGCTGCTCAGGTTCTCGCTTGCCAGGCCGCATGGAATGACGATTCGTATTGCCAATCTCAATTAGGTTTAGATAAAGCTTTTGGTGAAATTACACATGAGAAGCTAAATGTAGATGGAGGTGCCATAGCAATTGGGCACCCTGTGGGAGCTAGTGGTACAAGAATAGTTCATCATCTTTTAAAAGTCTTGCATCGTAATAAAGCAAAACTGGGTGTAGCCACGATATGCATCGGTGGCGGACAAGGCGGAGCCATGCTTATCGAGAACCTGCAATAATTCATAATGATGTACACAAATAATTATCAAAACTGGCAAGTAGAACAAGATATGGATGATATTGTTTGGCTGCACATAAATGTTGTAGAAAGTAGCACCAATGTTTTGTCTGCAAATGTACTGGCCGAATTACAGTTAATATTAACTGAACTAGCTAATAAGCCACCGGTAGGTATTGCGATTATCTCTGCTAAGCCAAAAGGTTTTATTGCTGGGGCAGATGTAAAGGAATTTACGCAAATTACAAGCGCACAACAAGCATTAGAAAAAATACAATATGGCCAAAACATAATTAATCAGCTGGATCAATTGCCATGCTCTAGCATTGCGATTATCAATGGATTTTGCATGGGGGGCGGTTTAGAGCTCGCTTTAGCCTGTGATTATCGTATTGCCTTAGATGACTCTAATACTCGCATTTCTTTACCTGAAATTCGCTTAGGAATTCACCCTGGTTATGGTGGCACAGTACGCATATTTCGATATACCAATCCACTTACTGCAATGGATTTGATGCTGACAGGTCGTAGCCTAAGTCCAAGGCAAGCAGTAAAAATTGGTTTAATTGATCATGCTGTACCTAAACGACATCTCAAAAATGCGGCGATAAGTGTGCTCACATCTAGACCCAGCAAGCGTAAACCACCCCTTATAAGCAAACTTCTCAATAGTAAAGCTATTCGACCCTTAATAGCCATACAGATGCGTAAACAAGTATCCAAAAAAGCTTTACCCGAACACTACCCTGCCCCCTATGCACTAATCGACCACTGGGTTAAGTTCTATGGCACAGAAAAAAACATGCTGCAACACGAAGCGCAGTCTGTAGCACAACTTAGCACTACCGATACAGCTAAAAATTTAGTGCGTGTATTTCAGCTACAGAATGAACTAAAGGCATTAGCTAACGACGATAATGCTAAAGTTCGTCATGTACATATCATAGGTGCAGGGGTTATGGGAGGCGATATTGCCACATGGTGTGTGTCCAAAGGTCTCACAGTAACTCTGCAGGATTTAAAAGAGGAAAATCTAGCTAGGGCTAAAGAACGCAGCTATGCATATTTTAAGAAACGATTAAAAGATCATGTTTTAGTTACAACTACAATGGATCGTTTTGTTTTAGATGCTAAAGGCAATGGATTAAGCAATGCTGATGTGATTATAGAAGCTATCTTTGAAAATAAAGAAGTTAAAAGAAAACTATACACTTCTATAGAATCAGTCATTAAAAAAAATGCGTTATTAGTCACCAACACGTCTAGTATTGAAATTGAACAGCTTTGTGACGCTATATCGGACCCAACTCGCTTGGTGGGGTTACATTTCTTTAACCCTGTAACAAAAATGCCTTTAGTAGAAATTGTTAACGGTGCCCAAACTGACGCAAATATTTCTCAGCGTGCCATTAACTTTGCAAGGCAAATTGGGAAATTGCCATTACCTACCAAAAGTTCACCTGGCTTTTTGGTGAACCGCATACTTACCCCATATATGCTGGAAGCGGGCCTTTTAAAAGAAGCTGGGGTAGCCATTGCAACCATCGATAAAGCCGCTACGCAATTTGGCATGCCGATGGGGCCTGTTGAACTTGCTGATACGGTAGGCCTAGATGTGGGTTTACACGTTGCAGAGATATTAAGTGCAAGTTATGGCTACAAAGTCCCGGATTCATTTAGAACGATGGTTAAATCAGGTGCTCTTGGTAAAAAAACTGGTAAAGGATTTTACACTTGGAAAAAAGGTAAAAAAGTCAACCCTAAATCCACACAAAGCTCTAGCCTTGATACTTCAGTACAGAATAGGCTTATTTTGCGGTTTTTAAATGAGGCTGTTGCCTGCCAACGTGAAAAAGTTGTTGCTAACAATGATCTCTTAGACGCCGGAGTTATATTTGGAACCGGCTTCGCACCGTTTCGTGGTGGTCCGTTAAACTATATAGAATCCAAAGGTGCCGACTCGTTATTCAGAATATTAAAAGCTTTGCATGAACAGTTTGGAGACCGCTTTAAACCAGACTCTGAATGGCAAAAGTACACGACATGAAGAGTAACCAAATCCATTTCCAGTACTGAATATTCCTTACTATAGCTTATATAAGCCATACAAAAAGCTAATAATATATTTAGATTTAATTTATAAACTATTGATAATATTAACTAAATAATTCGCTAATTTTTTACTATGCTCCAAATTAGTGCTTCCTTTCTACAATCCTCTCCGATAAAGTGAGCCGACATTATATTGATAGCAGCAACTATCATAATAAAAGCAAATAATCATAAACTCAGGAGGGAGTTCTAATGGAAGCACTTATGCCTTTAATCTATCAGCTTATTACAGGGGCTGTGGGTGGAAATATTATTGGAGCAATTATCAAGAAAATTAGTCTGGGATTCCTAGGCAATACCATTGCAGGTTTAGTCGGTGGTGGTTTGGGTGGACAACTCTTAGGTGGCTTGCTAGGAGGCGGCATGGGCGGTGACATCGCCGCTGCAGGTGCAGGAGGCGGAATTTTAATGCTAATTGTGGGCTTGATTAAAAGCGCAATGTCTAAATAAAGACCTTATGTTTGTAGGGCGTTTATTACTCTATAAGCGCCTTACAAATACACACCATCTTACACATCTTCTCAGCTGTGTTTTATAAATCTACACTAAAATATCGCTTTATCTTAGTGTAGTTCTACAAAGCCGAAGTTAAAACTTCGCTTAGCCCATACGGGCCAATTATTTTTTTAACGTCGACCTCTTTCGGGGCGAGGACGCGCTTCATTTACCCTAACATTACGACCTTGAACATCAGATTCATTTATAGCGTTAATGGCACTTTCTGCTTGTGATTTATCCGGCATCTCAACAAATCCAAAGCCTTTGGAACGACCAGAATCTCTATCAATGATGATATTTGCACTAGATACTTCGCCATGGGTAGCAAATAAATCACGTAGTTCATCTTCAGAAATGCTGTATGGTAAATTACCAATATAAATATTCATTACTTCTCCTGTCTATGTGTGTCGCTCAAAATTACACTATCAAATAATCAACACACAAATTAATTGATAGCAGTAGAGTTATAATCGAATTCTATTCAGTCTATGCATATGAAATTTCATGATCAAATTGAATAATAAGATTGCGCAGAAACAAATAATCGAGGAAATTCTTTAGATAAATATCTTTAGGAATAGAAACGAAATCGATTTTAATTTGCTATTAAAATCTCAGCATGACCTTAAATAAACTAGATACCATAACGTGGATATCACTAAACTCTTCTTCTATTATTCTTATTGAATAAATACTAATCAATAAATAATGCACCAAAAGCTCTATAGTGTCTATAGATTTCTGCAAATAATTAAAATCTCAGTAACATACCTTTAATATTGCGTTATTTGCACCTTAATAATTGCCATTGTCCGCTAAGTGGATGAATCTTCCAGCTATGCTTATCTAATCCAACCCTTACCCAGTAAGGCTGCCCAGATCTACGCCAGGGATCAAAAATGAGGCCATATTGCCAACCTTTATTTGCGCTGTATAAAACTAAGCTATTATGTTCACGTAGATGGCTACCATGTTTAGTGACAACCCAATCAAATTTAATGGATTTCTGATTAACTTGTTGAATTCGTTTGTGTAAATCTTCAGCCCAGTGACAGCACAAACCACGCTGCTTAATACCCATATGTACAAGCAAATTATGATAACTAGGTGGGCTTACCATACGATAGTTTAAAGCTAACTCTGTAGTACCCGCTATAAGCACTTCTGATACTGTTTTTGCGTCTTCCAAATTAATTGAGTTTGATATAGCAGTAATTGCTGTACTTAGCTGTTGTACCGCTTGCTCGTTCTCAGCAGGTAACTGTGAATGTGTGCAACCTATTATATTTAATAGACAGATTATTATGATCGGAAATTTTGCCATGAAGTAACTATTCTAGTTAAATGATATTAATCAATTTAATCTGGCTTAAATGCATATTTACCGCTACCTAGAAATAAAACCACCAGTCCCCCTAGTAAATAAAGTGCCTGCAATTCTAAAGCCCAACCACCATGACCTGTTAAAGCAAAAAATTCATGTGCATGGACAAGTAAAATAGCAAATATCATATTAACTACAATCAACAATCCTCCAAACCGTGTATATACACCAAAGATCACTAAAAGCGGTGCAACTATTTCTCCTATATAAACTCCATATGCAAGCAATTCCGGCCATCCAAAATTTACTAACTGCCCTTTTATAAATTTCAATGTCCCAAGGTGGGCTAATTTTTCTATACCATGGAAAAGCATAAGAATTCCAACACCTAAGCGAATTATTAATTTACCCAAATCGTCATTTTTATATAAAGTATTCATATCACCATCCATTACTTTGCATCCACGAAATCTTTTCTAGAAAATTACCGAATCAATAACGATATACTTGTACACTAATATTTAATGCTGCATAACATATGCATCTACTAGCTTCTTAATATGTGTGCCTGTTTTATTTCCCAAAATCTATATTGGAATTATGTTGCTAATTATCCTGTATATTTTACACACGCATTAGAGATACTTGGTCAAAATATCCTTATACTATAGAAGTAGTATATGGCTTCCATACTTAAAAACTTATAATAAATTATAAAGTCTATATATTGTCTAAATTAAGACCATATTGATGTTATACAAAAACTATGAATTCACGCAATCTAAGCCTTCTATCCTTAAAAATATTTTTCATTACTATTATCTGTAGTGGCTACCTAAGTTTTACGCATAGTAAAGAGCCTGCAAGAATAATTGCAGGTTGGGTAGAAAAAATACGCATAGATAATCAAGATTTTGAAGTTAAGGCAAAACTTGATACTGGTGCTCGCACTTCATCTATACATGCAAAAAATATTAAAACATTTAAAAAAAATGGCAAGCAATGGGTAAAGTTTACTTTAGTACTATCAGATAGCAAAAATAATAAACATACACTGAATTTAGAGAAGCCACGTTCACGCCGAACAAATATTAAAAATCATGACGGAATGCATGATAAGCGTTCTGTAGTTGATCTGGACATATGTTTTAATGGTCGCATCTATACAACAGAATTTACTCTGGCCGACCGTAGTGAATATATATACGATGTATTATTAGGGAGACAATTTCTTAAGAGTAAATCTATCGTAGATCCAGATAACACTTTCCTCACACTTGCTGTATGTGAATGAAAATATAGGCATAATAATTTATATTTTTAGCATACAACTCTTTCAACCATATAAATTCTGCATACCACACTAGTTATGCATAAAACAGCAGTTATTTTTTGGTCAGTACTCTTGATTCTTGTTGGATTAGGGATATTTCTTCATAAGACACTGAGCTTAAATTTACCTTTAGTTGCCAACCAGCAAACCGAAATCTGGACAGTACAAGCACGTTTAAGCTTTGAAAGTAATAAAAGAAATGTAAAAGCTACTTTATACGTACCAAATATTACTCCAGGATTCGTCAAAATAGACGAACACTATATTTCAGGAAAATTTGGTCTGAATGCAAAAATTAGTGGTGATAATAAGATTGCGAATTGGGCAATACGCAAGTCTGATGGTGAACAAACACTTTATTACCGTACAACGGTTACAAAAACTAACACAGCATCAAATTGGTTAACTATACCAAATTATCCTGAAGCACCTAAGTTCGAGGAACCCTACACTACCGCAGTTGCGAAAGTTATAGAAGATGTGCGCAGCCAATCAGCAGATACTGCATCTTTTACTTATGAATTAATTGATCAACTCAAAGCCTCTGATGCAAATGAAAATATTTCTTTAATAAAAAATCTTGCTCGTACAGATGAAGAAATAGCAGATTTAACAATGAAATTGCTAGCAGTTGGACACATACCAACACGTAAACTGTGGGCCATCGGTTTATCAGATGCGGCTAATTATGTTCATCCACGCGTATTATTCCAAGTGTATAACGGTGAAGAATGGATTACATTTGATCCTAAAACAGGGAACACAGGCATCCCTGCAAATCATCTTGTTTGGAAAGTAGGTGGTAATAGCTTATTTAAATTAGAAAATGGCAAAAATGCTGAGGTAAACTTTTCAGTTGCAAAATCATACATAGAACTATTGGATGTAGCTAAACATAATGCCAAACAAAATGGCTCTATATTTGCAAATCTAACTTTATTTTCTCTTCCAGTACAAATTCAAAATACATATAGCCTAATACTCATGGTGCCATTGGGTGCACTTTTAGTGGTATTCATGCGGACATTTATTGGCATCCAAACATTTGGAACTTTTATGCCAATTTTGATTGCTATAGCATTCCGTGAAACTCAATTATTATGGGGTGTCGCATTATTCATGGCTATCGTATTTATTGGGCTATTGATTCGATTTTATTTGGAAAGATTGAGATTATTACTGATCCCAAGATTAGCTGTAATATTGGTTGTAGTCGTGATTATAATGTTATTGATTAGCTTTATTACTAGTCGACTAGGCTTAGATCGATTGCTTTCGGTCTCGCTATTCCCAATGGTAATCCTTGCTATGACTATAGAACGCATGTCGATTACATGGGAAGAAAATGGAGCATATACAGCTTTATTACAAGGCTTCGGTAGCTTAATTGTTGCTTGCTTCGGTTACATATTAATGACTGATACACATTTAACGTACTTGATGTTTGTATTCCCTGAACTATTACTGGTAATACTAGGCATTTGTCTTTGGATGGGCCGCTATACAGGATACCGCTTAAGTGAATTATTCAGGTTTCGTGAAATGAAATCTGCCAACAGCACAAAATTATGATTGGTATTGTTAATCCTAAAACTTTAACAAAACAGGGAGTCCTTGGTATCAATCAACGCAACTCAGATTACATCATGCGTTACAATCCAAGAAATCTCTATCCTCTAGTCGATGATAAGCTGCAAACAAAACAACTTGCATTAAGTGCAGGCATTGCCGTACCAAAATTATATGCAGTTATTAAAATTAATCACCAACTTAAACTACTTCAAGATCTTTTAGACAAACACATTGAAGTTGTAATTAAGCCCGCACATGGAAGTGGAGGAAATGGAATATTGGTACTTAGTGGTAAGGTAGGAAAGCTATATAAACAACCAAATGGT
Organism: Gammaproteobacteria bacterium; assembly: GCA_965223115.1. Taxonomy (GTDB): domain Bacteria; phylum Pseudomonadota; class Gammaproteobacteria; order UBA4575; family UBA4575; genus CBDCUI01. The sequence continues at coordinate 920,053 of OZ244982.1, read as the reverse complement.
GATTTATTAAGTATCAATGCAATTAAACATTATGTAACAAATATTCTTTCTGGCATGTATAGCCTCGGTGGACTGTCTGATCATGCATTCTTAGAATATCGTGTCCAATTCGACCCAATCTTTAGCGAGATTAGCTTTAAAGGTGTACCAGATATACGAATTATCGTTTTCAAAGGTATGCCTGTTTCAGCAATGATTCGTTTACCCACAAGCAAGTCTGGTGGCAAAGCAAATTTACACCAAGGTGCAATTGGAGTCGGCATTGATCTCAAAACAGGTAGAACAACGCACGGTGTAATGGGCAATACTAATATATTTATACATCCTGATACTGGAAATCCCATTAGCAGTATAGAGATTCCAAAGTGGAATGAAATCATGCAGATCGCTATCAAATGTGCCGACACAGTTGGTCTTGGTTATCTTGGTGTAGATATTGTCTTAGATCGTATGTATGGGCCGCTCATGCTTGAATTAAACGCGCGCCCAGGATTAAATGTACAACTTGCCAATAAGCTTGGTTTACTTAAAATACTTGAACAAATAGAAAAAATTGAAGATATCCCCAGAGATATCGAAAAACGTGTGGCCCTTATACATTCAATAGACTCATAAACTTTGATAAACAGTAAGGGCATACTAGATGAGGAACAGTTTAACTAGCACACACATACCTAAATTAAAAATTCAGCTTATTCCTTTTTTGACAATATTATTATTTGTCTTTCTTGAAGCTACAAATGCGGAACAATCCAATAAATCCGAATCACAATCTGAACAACAAGCTAAAAATGTAACTACTACAGAGAATGTAGCGGGCACAGAAAGCGAAAGTGTATCAACGACCGTTGCACCTAATGTAGATTTAAAAGAAGTTGCTCCACCACCTGAGCCTGTTGTTGTAAAACCCGAAGACCTAAAGCCAGAAGCTAAACCAATTGAGGAAAGTAAAGAAAAAAATAAAACTGCTATAAGTGAACAAAATAAACATACTGAACCTTTTGTTGCGCCTATAGAAACCGAGGAAGTTGCACATGGAAAATTTGTTATACTAGGCTCAGAAGTACAACCAGGAACCTCTACTCGTCTCGCTTGGTCTCCTCAAGTAACCATTTCCGGTCTTGCAATTCCAACTCCAGTCCTTGTAATAAATGGGGAAAATCCTGGCCCTAGAATATGCTTAACCAGTGCAATCCACGGTGATGAGCTAAATGGCATAGAAGTAGTACGCCGAGTAATGTATGACATTAACCCAGTAAAACTGAACGGTATTCTCATCGGTGTTCCTATCGTCAATTTACAAGGCTTTCAACGTGGCTCAAGGTATCTGTCAGATCGGCGCGATCTTAATCGCTATTTTCCCGGTGACGCTAATGGTAGTCTAGCCTCTAGAATCGCTTATTCTTTGTTTACTGAAATTATTAGTCATTGTGAATATCTGATTGATATTCATACGGGTTCATTACGTCGTACAAATCTTCCACAAATACGTGCCGATATGAGCAATAAAAAAGTTGCTAAATTTGTTGAAGGTTTTGACAAAATCGCTGTCGTTCATCACAAAGGTAATCCTGGCATGTTACGCACCGCTGCCAATGAAGCCGGTATTGTCGCTATTACAATGGAACTAGGTGAATCCTTACGCATTCAAGAAAATCAAATTGTTGCTGGGACTTATGGCATAAACAGTATATTAGACAAGTTTGAGATGTATCCTCGCATGTTTATTTGGGGGGACCCCAAACCTGCTTATTACGAATCTGTGTGGCTACGCGTGGAAAGTGGCGGTATTCTTTTTAGCGAAATTGAAATTGGAGAAAGTGTAACAGATGGTGACTTATTAGGGGTGATTACTGATCCCATTACAAACCATAAAACTGAGTTAACTTCTCCAGTAAAAGGTAATGTTATTGGCATGGCTGTTAATCAAGTTGTTGTACCAGGATTTGCCGCCTATCACATTGGTATAGAATCGACCCTTGAAAGTATGCAGAAAGCAGAAAACAACTTAGAAACTATATTAAATATTGGTGAAGATAGCGAACCAAATAACCCTGAGTAACAATAGAGATACAATATACATCAGTTTTTGTATACTACTTATTATTGTATTTTTGGCTTCTTTACCACTTACGAATTTTTAATTGATTCATATAAACCAAAATCATTAGGTATATATTCACGTACAGAGTCTAGCAAATGACTGGCTAATTCTACTCTCTGGTTTGAACTTAATGAAACCACCTTATGAGAAACTCTATTTTTAACTGGCTTTGGTAGAAAAGAAGTAAATTTTGTTAAAATGTTATTCCTAGGAGAAACATTTCTTTTTTCTAAAACTAACTCTTTTCCTATTTTATCACTCATATATTTAACGAAATCATTAATCCTTTCGTGTAGGAATATAGTATCTACTTTATTTCCTACTTCATCACTAACAAAATCATATTGAGTACGTAACTTTGCAAATGGAGGACTATTTGTTGCTGTGTATGCGGCTATGAACTCGCTAAAGCTTACACCATAAGTACAATTCTCATGATTTGGGTGATTAGGATCCCTCAATTCTTCTCTTGATCTGAATCTATACCAACTGTTCAGCCATGATATAGGTTCCCTAATTAAACAAATTGTTTCAAAATCAGTTGTCCCAGTTTTCATTTCTAAATATGGTAAGATTAATTGCTTATATTCTCTATAAGACGTATGTTTAACTGCTGGGTATTTAGACATAACTATTTCACAATAGGGACTTAACATGCCTTCTATTGAAGTTGACGCACATTTAGGTGTACATAAAAATACAAATTTGTGTTTGATGCTAATTATCAACTTAATGCACCCATTAATTATTAAAATAATTCGGTAAAATGCTTTTGAAATTCTGATCTGGTAATAAAAATATAAAACTTTTACTGATAATTATATAAATAAATAATTAATATTAATATAATCAGCGTTATAAACCATACTAAGAGATAAGTTACCATCTTTCTTTTTGCTGTCTCTTTTTTCCACCAAATACGAGGCCGAATGCCTCGTAAAAAGAACACGATTTTACTCGCTAGATTTACACAAACAATATTAATCGCTAACTGTAAACCCGCACCTATTGCATAATCTAACTGACCTTGAGCCAGCATAAGACCCATTGTTGCAGCAGGTGGTAATAACGCCACAGCTACCATTACACCAACCAGCACATTTAAGGATCTTGAAGTTAAAGAAACAGCGGCAGCAGTACCAGAAGCCAGCGCTAAGATAACAGAATCCATCCCTACCTTAGTACGGGCTAATAGCTCTGAGCCCGTCATATCAAATGGCCAAAGCAAACCTATCAATAGAGACAAAAAGATAGCTAACAATATGCCTGAAAACGTTGTTATAGCTGCCTTTTTCATTAAAGGAATATCACCCAATGCCGTACCCAACCCAAAGGCTAAATTAGGACTAAGCAAAGGTGCGATGACCATCGCACCAACTAGCACAGCTACATTATTTTCAATTAATCCAATAGCAGCGACAATTGTGGAGAGCGATAGTAGTACGATAAAATTAATGTCTAATCGGGCATTTTTTTCAACCTCCTCATAAAGAAACTCTCTTGTTTCAATCGCTCCATCCTCTTCTTTTCTTTGTTCTTCAGACGACTTTGGCAAAGAAACTTCTACTGGTAAAACAATGATTCTTGCTTCTTCTTTTGCTTGAAGAACTTTTTGTAAATTATCTAAGGCAAGTTGAAGCTTATTATCTGTGATAAGTAGCCTCATCATATGCAAACCGTCTTCACTCACAGCACCTAAACGAAAATCACGCGCTCCAATTTTTTCTGCAATTGCTGAAATAGTATCAACATCGCCTGTATTAGTTATTATTTCTATATACTTCATAATTATCAGTTTATTCTAACATTCACGCTATGCAGATTTGTAATATAAGCATGAAACTCATTACGTAATATAATTATCTTCAAAACACACAGATAATCTTATTAGTAATTACGCAAGCTATAAATGAAAAAAGGCCTTATAAGGCCTTTTTTTAGAGTGTGAGCAGATATTTGTTCACTCTTTATTAATCACATAACTCAATATCTCAACAACTTGCTCAGGAGTCTGCGCCCAAGCCATGGCTGCTGCATCAACTTCTTTAAGTGGATGAATGATATTGTCATCATGTAAGGTGATATAAGGTTTTCCCAAAGCTGCACAATAACCTGCATCAAATGCAGCATTCCATTGTTTATATTTTTCACCAAATCGGACTATTGCAACATCACATCGATCTATAAGCGTTTTTGTACGTATTCCGTTTACTTTCGAAGATTTATGATCACGCCAAAAGCCTTCTTTTTCATCACCCAGTACATCGCCTGCTGCATCACTTGCTGCATGATCCGTAACCGCAGATGTAAATGTTATGGGCAAGTTATGCTTATCTGCACCTTCCTTAAGTTGCTGACGCCAATCTGTATGAATTTCACCTGATAAATATACTGTCCAATTCATAATTTGCTCTTTATTTAGCTTAAGCTAATTTTTTATTTGTTGAATTATAAAATAAATTTTAAAAAAACAAATTTTAAAATTTTATTTTAGTATATACAGTATATATTTGGACTAATGTACATGACCGTGTGAAATCTCTTCATCGGTCGCTTCACGGACACTGACAATATCAACATCAAAGTTAAGTACAATACCGGCAAGGGGATGGTTTGCATCTATCGTGACTTCTTCCCCTTCAATTTTCTTTATTACCACACGTCGCATCGCCCCATGAGGATCTTGTGCTTCAAACACCATCCCTATTTCAAGCGCGTCCACACCATGAAATACAGCCTTATCGACAATTTCAACTAACTCTGGAACATTTTCGCCATATGCATCCTCAGGTTTTATTCTCACCTGAACAGAATCATTCTCAACTTTGCCTAGTAAAGCTTTCTCTAAACCAGGGATGATATTTCCTGCACCGTGCAAATAAGTAAGTGCCTCTGAACCTTCAGAGCTATCCAACACATTTCCATCATCGTCAGTAAGCTTATAATGCATACTGACTACTGAATTATCTCCTATCATCAAAGACATCGCTTCTCCTTTGTTATAGTAGTTTATATTTATATATGAACAGCACGCCCATCAACAGCAAGAGCAGCTTCATGCATACCTTCCGCAAGACTAGGATGTGCATGTATAGTACGTGCAAGATCTTCTGTTGAAAGCTCAGCTTCCATTGCAATTACTGCTTCACTTATTAGCTCTGAAGCATTCGGACCGATAATGTGGACGCCAAGTATTTGGTCTGTACTTTTATCACCAATAATTTTAAAAATACCTTGTGTATTGCCCATAGCTCGAGCACGCCCTAGTGCCATAAACGGGAACGTACCAACTCGGTATTCTATCCCTAATTGCTTGCAATCCTGCTCTGTTTTACCTGCCCAAGCAATTTCAGGCCATGTATAAATAACCCAAGGAACAGCATCATAGTTCATATGAGTATATTGTCCAGCTAGATGCTCAGCTAATGCCATTCCTTCTTCAGAGCCTTTATGGGCCAACATGGCACCGCCGATTACATCACCGATAGCATATACATTTTTAACAGAAGTCTGCCAATGCTCATTTACTTCAACAAAACCTTTTTTGTCAGTATTAATATTTATAGCACCCAGGTTTAAGCCTTGTGTATTCGCTTTTCTCCCAACTGCAACAATGAGCTTATCTACTTCTAGTGATTTTTCTTCATTATTAGATATGTATTTCACTATTGCTTTATCATTATTAATAGCAACATCTTTCACCAAGCTGTTTAAACGTATATCAAGCCCTTGTTTTATTAAAATTTTAAGTGCTTCTTTACAAATTGTGGTATCTGTTGTGGGCAAAAAATCTGGTAAGGCCTCTAATATTACAACTTCTGAACCTAAACGATTCCATACGCTACCCATTTCCAAACCAATAACACCGGAGCCAATAATACCGATCCGTTTGGGAACCTGTTGAATATTTAACGCACCTGTTGAATCGAGAATAGTTTTATTGTCAATTTTAGCAATTGGAATTTCGATGGGTTTTGAACCACTGGCAATAATTATATGACTCCCTTTTATATCTTCAGATGAGCCATCTACTTTGTTATTTATTTGCAATTTATCTTCAGTAACAAAGCTTGCTGTTCCTACAAATACATCTACTCCATTTTTTTTTAATAAGCTTGCCACACCACCAGTGAGTATCTGCACTACTTTATCTTTGCGTTTTTGCATTGCAGGAACATCGATTTCAAATTTAGCGATATTAATACCATGTTCTTTTGCCTGTTCATGCAAAAAATACACATGGTGGCTGGAATCAAGTAATGCTTTAGATGGAATACAGCCGACATTCAAACATGTTCCACCCAGGGTAGATTTACCCTTGGCATTCACCCATTCATCTATACATGCCGTTTTAAAACCAAGTTGTGCACAACGAATAGCGCATACATATCCAGCAGGACCTGCGCCAACAATGATAACTTCATATTGCTTCATTATTTGAATTAGACATGAAGTAGCAATCGATTAGGGTCTTCTATTATATTTTTGATTTGTACCAAAAATTGCACAGCTTCTTTACCATCAATAATACGATGATCATAGCTGAGTGCTAAATACATCATAGGGGCAATAATGACTTCACCATTTTGTGCTATGGGCCGCGCTTGAATTGAGTGCATACCTAAAATTGCGCTTTGTGGTGGATTAATAATAGGTGTTGACATCATAGAACCAAATACACCACCATTTGTAATAGTAAAGGTCCCGCCAGTAAGTTCTTCTATAGTAATTTTGTTCTCTCGAGCACGTAACGCAAAGTCATTAATTGTCTGTTCAATAGCAGCAAAAGATAAATTTTCAGTATTGCGAATAACAGGAACAATCAGACCTCTTTGTGTACTAACTGCAATACCGATATCAAAGTAATCATGATATACGATATTTTCATTTTCTACATATGCGTTTATTACGGGAAATTCCTTGAGAGCCTCAACTGTGGCTTTAATAAAAAAAGACATAAAACCTAATTTTACACCATGTGATTCTTCAAAGCTTTCTTTATAGCGTTGGCGTAAATCCATGATATTTTGCATATTAACTTCATTAAATGTAGTCAACATTGCAGTTTCTTTTTGTGAATCTACTAAGCGTCTAGCAATACTTTTACGCAAACTTGTCATGGGTACACGCTTATCTTCACGTGTGATTTTATCTAGATCAAATTGTGGAATAGTCAAGATTTCCGTTGCAGCATCTATCTCACTTGCTGAAGCTGGTTCAGATATTTCTATATAGGCTTGAATATCTTGCTTAGTAACACGACCACCTTTTCCTGTACCCTGTATGTCTTTGACATCGATGTTGTTTTCGGCTGCCAGCTTTCTGACTGCTGGGCTGGTTTTACTAGCAACAGTAGACTCTACAGATTTTGCTGTTTCTAGCTGAGTTACATTTCCTAACTCAACATTGCTATCAGCTTGCTTTGTTTCGGATTTTGGACTGGTAGTCTTTTTTGCTTGTTTAGCTGTATCGATTACAGCAAGTTGTTCATTACTTTGCACTTGATCGTTTTTATTTTTTTTTATAACAGCAAGTTCGCCACTCTTTGGTGCAGTAACCTCAAGAATCACTTTATCTGTTTCTATATCAACAATTTGTTCACCTTCTTCTACAAATTCACCTGGCTTTTTAAGCCATTCGCCAACCACAGCTTCTGTAATTGATTCAGCAAGTTCTGGAACAGTTACATCGACTTTCATAAATTACCTCAAATCCAAAGTTATTAAACAGCGCGTAATGGAGGTGCAAGTTGCTCACGAAGCCCAAGCGCATCTTCTATAAGTACTTGTTGTTGCTCTCTATGAATATGCATTGAACCAGCCGCTGGGGACGCTGAGTAGGTACGACCTGCATATTTTAACTGTTGATCCTCTTTTATACATGCATTCAGATTACGTCTGGATTGCACATAATACCACATACCTTGATTACGTGGCTCTTCCTGCGTCCATACAATTTCTCTAACGCCATTGTATTTATTTAAGATTTGCTTTACTTCGTCTAATGGAAATGGATAAAGCTGCTCAATTCTTATAATAACTGCATTCGTGATTTTATGTTCACGTCGCGTACGTAATAATTCATAGTATATTTTTCCAGAACAAAAGATTAATTTTTTGGCTTCTGCAGGTTTAATTTCATCAACTTCATCAATCACATACTTAAATTCACCTGTTATAAATTCAGACAACTCAGATGCGGCAAAAGGGTCTCTAAGAATGTTCTTTGGTGTCATTACAATTAGAGGCTTTCGATAGGGTCGTAACATTTGTCTACGTAATAGATGGAATATTTGTGCCGGGCTACTTGGCATACATACCTGCATATTATCTTCTGCACATAATTGCAAATAACGTTCTAATCTTGCCGAAGAATGCTCTGGTCCCTGTCCATCATAACCATGCGGTAATAACATGACCAAACCACAGTAACGCTGCCATTTAACTTCAGAAGAACTTAAAAATTGGTCTACATACGTTTGTGCAGTATTTGCAAAGTCTCCAAACTGCGCCTCCCAAATTACGAGTGTTTTTGGGTCAGCAGTGCTATAACCTACCTCATAACCTAAAACCGCTTCTTCAGAGAGAAGTGAATTAATGGGAAGGAAGCTTGGCTGGTCTTTTGCAATATGTTGCAAGGGGATATAACTTTCACCTGTCTGCTGATCATAAAAAGCAGCATGGCGGTGAAAAAAAGTCCCTCGCACACTATCTTGTCCAGACAAGCGTATCTCATACCCATCTTCAAGCAAGGACGCATAAGCAAGAGTTTCGGCAAAACCCCAATCAGCGCCAATTTCACCATTACCCATTTTCTGACGCGATTCCGTTATTTTTTTTACCGCTCGGTGTAGCGTAAATTGTTTAGGCACTGTAGTAATCTTCTCTGTCAGCTTCTTAATACGTGTATTACTAATGTATGTTGCAGCTGTATTACGCCAGTGCGTACCAATATAGGGTTTGTAATCAACAAAAAACTTTTTATCTACTTTTTTCGCGATAGGCCCACAAACTTGTTCACCTTTTTGCAGCTTATTAAGATATTTTGTCTCAAGTGCCTTAACTCTTGATGGTGTAATAACTTCATTACGAATTAAACGATTTGCATAAATTGTATGTACACCTTCTTTATTATGGATACTTTGATACATTAGCGGTTGCGTTACAAAAGGCTCATCGGCTTCATTATGTCCATGTTGTCGATAACAAACCATATCGATAACTACATCACGTTGAAACTTCATACGAAAATCCACTGCAAGCTGAGCTACAAATGCTGCTGCTTCAGGATCATCTCCATTGATATGAAAAATAGGTGCTTGCACCATTTTCGCCACATCAGTGCAATATAAAGTTGAGCGAGAATCTAGCGGATCGCTCGTTGTAAACCCGATCTGATTATTCACAACGACATGAATTGTTCCCCCTGTTGTGTAACCACGTGTTTTAGATAAATTTAAAGTTTCCATCACAACACCTTGCCCAGCAAATGCTGCATCACCATGCACCAATAAAGGTATAACTTCTTTTCGCTGCAAATCTTTACGACGTTGTTGTCTGGCACGAACAGAACCTTCCACAACAGGATTAATGGCTTCAAGGTGCGAAGGATTAAACGCAAGTACTGTATGTACAGGGCCATATTCAGTTTTTAGGTCACTAGAGAAACCTTTGTGGTATTTGACATCACCGGAACCATGCACAGGATCTAGAGTATCTTCAAATTCTTGAAATAATTCTTCTGGGCTTTTCCCTAATATATTTACTAATACATTTAATCGTCCACGGTGTGCCATTCCCATGACCACTTCTTTTACGTAGTGGAAACCACAACGTTTAATGATTTCATCTACGATGGGAATAAGGGTCAACCCACCTTCAAGTGAAAAACGCTTTTGGCCTACATATTTCTTATGTAAATATACCTCAAGTGATTTTGCCGCAATTAATATTTCTAAAATTCTTCTTTTACGCTTATCCGACAAACCTAGAGAGAGATAAAATTTCTCTAATCGCTTCTGGATCCACTCTTTTTGTTCAGGAGAGGTGATATGTTTAAACTCAGATCCTATCGTTCCACAATATGTCACTGAGAGCATATTGAGAATTTCTCTTAGAGGTGCTTTTTTAATACCACCTAATGTGCCAGTTTCGAAAACAGTATCCATATCATCATGAGTTAAACCATGATACTCAGGACTGAGCTCAGGAATATCAGGCCGCGTATTTATACACAATGGATCAATATCAGCCTGCCTATGACCCAAGTATCTGTATGCACTAACTAATCGAATTACACCGACTTGTTTTCGGTTTGCAACTTTAGATGATATTTGTTGAGGTAAAGCATTATCTCTTAGCTGTACTGTTTTACGAATCTCTTTTTTAACCCCAGAATGAGTCAATTTAGCTGAAGATAGAAATTCACCAGGCTCGAGCTTGCTAAATTTCTCTTGCCAATATTGGGAAACAGATTGGGGATCTACCAGATAGCCTTCATATAAAGCTTCAATATAAGCGACACTTCCACTGTTAAGTTTCTCTCCACTTAAGTTTAAAAGCTTGTCTTTATCCATTTGCCTTCAAAGTTAGAAATTGGGATATTTTTAGACACATGATATAAGACAACAATTCCCAACTTTGTGCAATCATGCACCTATTACATAGTATGTGTTGGACGATCTGCTTGAAGAGCACCAGCCAATAGTGTTTCAATCTTATTACGAGTTTGGCCATTATCCTGTTTACTAAACTGCACTCCAATTCCAGCAGTCCGATTGCCTTGCGCATTAGGTGGAGTGATCCAAACGACATTACCTGCAACAGGCAAACGCTCAGTCTCATCCATCAATGACAGCAACATGAATACTTCATCACCAATCTTGTAAGTTTTTGTAGTAGGAATAAATAGACCACCATTTTTTACAAAAGGAATGTAGGCTGCATAAAGCGAGCCTTTATCCTTAATGGCAAGTGAAAGTATGCCTCTGCTGCCTTCTGTCATCTCGATTAAAAGTTATTATGTAGGTTGAACCAGGGTCTCTTGACATCTAATAAGCATATCCTCGATGAATAAACGCTTATTTAACGGAGCCTTAGAAAACCTATGTAATTCAATGAGTTTATCCATATACTGAAATAGTAACTGTAAGTCTACTCGACCCACTAAACTATGCAAGGTCCGACGAATGTCAAGGTTTTCGAGAGTTACCGGCTCTTTTATATAATGGCAACGAATAAGGTCTGCACACCATGCTTGCTGCCAGGTTACCAGCTTTTCCAACTCCTCATTTTGTAATTTGGCCGATAGCTTTGTGACCTTCTCTTTATACTGCATAAATAGCCCAAGATCCTGATAATAAGATAACCTATCTCTACCAAGACCAGTTTCATTTAATTGCAATGCAAATAATGGACGCCCTCTTGCTACAGACAGTAATGTATTCCAGTCTGCCTTTTTTGACTGTTCATGCAACCATTGTAAAGACAGGTTTTCATCAGGGGTATAAAATTTCCATAACTGACAACGGCTTTTTATAGTAGCCAAAAGCCTATCAGGCCGGTGGCTAATCAAAAACAAATATGTACCTTCTGGTGGTTCTTCAAGTGTTTTTAGCAACGCATTGGCAGCATTAACATTCATATGATCTGCTAAGTTTATACATACAAGTTTATATGAGCCATGTTGCCGACTTAGTGTTATAAAACTATTTATATCACGTATGTCATCAACTTTTATTTGCTCATGTACTTCATCTACATTGATTAAACGTACATCTGGATGTGTTCTAGCTTGAAATAATTTACAATTCTGACAACTATTACAAGCATAGCTTTCAATAGTTGGGCGGCTACAATTCATTCTTTGCATCAAAGCCAAGCAAAATTCAAGTTTACCTATTGCAGAAGGCCCAGAAATTAAGTTGGCATGTGCTAAACGTTGGTTAGTAACATAGTTTATCGACTGTTGCCACTGTTGTTGCAGCCATGGATAAATCATAATTAGACTAAAAGCTGTGGGAATTTGCAGGTTAAATGTTCTTGTATATCTGCTGCTACTAATGCAATGTCTCGATTAGCATCGATAACAAATATACGATCAGGATTATCTTTAGCCAAACGTATATAAAATTTTTGTACGCGTTCAAAAAAGTCTAGCTTTTCTTTCTCGAAACGATCTTTCTTGCCCCGCTCAACCACACGTTGCATGGCTGACTCAATATCACATATCAACAAAATTGTAAGATCAGGTTTGAAATGACCTTGAACAACAGATTCAACTGCCTTAATTTGAGACAAAGGTATACCTCTTCCGCCACCCTGATATGCATAACTTGCATCCGTAAACCTATCGCATAGCACCCATGTATTGTTTTGTAATGCAGGATAAATTACCTCTTCCAAGTGTTGAGCACGTGCTGCAAACATAAGCAATAACTCTGTATTATTATCTATTTGAGTAGAGGTTTGATTAAGTAACAGTTCTCGAATTTCTTCACCTAACTTTGTTCCACCTGGCTCTCTAGTTACGAGCGTCTTTATATTTTTAGTTTGCAAAAAATCATCTAGTAATTCTATTTGTGTAGTTTTACCTACACCTTCTGCCCCTTCAAAGGTAATAAACTTACTTTGATACATTTCCTTGGTATCTGTATTCATTTTCAAAATAACTTTAATTATTTATCATCAGCTTTATAGCGACTAGCATTGCCATTAAGCTGGTATTTGATTACCGCTTTTCGATGCTCTTCATAAGTTTTAGAAAAATGATGGGTGCCATCTCCCTTTGCAACAAAAAATAACACTTCACTGTCTGCAGGTTTTAAGGCTGCAGTAATCGAGGCTCGGCTAGGTAAGGCAATAGGCGTAGGAGGCAAGCCTTTATGAATATAGGTGTTATAAGGAGTATCTGCCTTTAAATCTTTACGTCGAATATTACCATCATACGCATCACCCAGACCATATATTACAGTAGGATCTGTTTGTAGACGCATGCCTCGCTTCAAACGTGTTGTGAATACAGCTGCAATCATCTCACGTTCGGCTTCCACACTTGTTTCTTTTTCTATTATTGATGCCAATGTCAAGGCTTCTTCAGGAGTATGAATAGGAATGCCATCATGTCGTTTTGACCATTCTTCATCGAGCACTTTGACCATGTATTTGAATGCTCGCTGAAAAAACTCAACATCAGTAGTACCTGCAGGGAAATGATAGGTATCGGGGTAAAACCAACCCTCAGGGCTATGATTATTAAGATCTAACTTTTCTAGAAGCTCATGTGGAGAACTTACAGTATGTGTGATTTTCTCATGCTTATTGACCGCTTCCCATAATTGCTTAAATGTCCAACCCTCAATCACGGTCAGTGTAAATTGAACCGTATCTCCTTCTACTAATTTGTATAATAGCTGCGCAGGTGTCAAATTTGTTTGTAGTGAGTACTCGCCTGCTTTGATTGCATTAGCCGCACCACTGAGACGTCCATAGATATCCCAGGCTAATTTTTCTTTAATGATTCCCTTTTCGCCTAATTGTCGGCTTACTTCCTTAAAACTCATTCCAGGTGTAATCGTTAATTGCACATCATTAACTATATTTGATAAAGGATGATTGACGTATTTTTTAAAATAGATTGACGATAATGTAACTGCTACTGAAATCGCTATGATGAGTGCGCTTAGTTTACGCATTAGTGGTTTACAAAAATCCGATTATGAATTAAAAGCTAACATCAACTCTTTGATTATAGCCGTTTTAGGTAAAGATCGGTGACAAAATCTTTGTACTGGCCAAATACCAATAACACTATTGCAAACAAACATCCCTTCGATATCGTTAATTTCTTCTAGACTGATTTTTTTAACTGTAATGCCTATATTATTTGCTTCACAATAATCAATTATTTTATTTCTCAACACACCTGTAACACCGCATTGCTGCAAATCAGGTGTAATCAAATCACCATTTTGTTGAAAAAATACATTGCTTGAAGTTGCCTCAATAACATAATTATCTGTATCACACACTAAACCTTCTTGATACTCATCTTGCCACTCGCTACGGGCGAGAACTTGTTCCAAACGATTCAAATGTTTTATTTGTGCAAGCCTTGGTTGATGCGCCAAACGAAAATTACAAAGAGTTACTTTGATTCCGGGATCTAAATATTGTGGAGGAAACATGGGCCATGGAAATTTCTGAATAATACGGGTTAGTGGATGTTGTTCTGGTTTATATCCTCTTGAGCCTTTCCCACGAGTAATGATGATTTTAATTATGCAAGACTGTGTAGTACCAAGTATCTGAGTGACTTCTGATTTTAGCAGTGTTTCATTAAAACCAGTAATGAAAAGCTTTTCACAACCTAGTTTTAAGCGTTTGATGTGTTCTTGCCAATATTGTAACTGGCCGTGTTTGACAGCAATCGTTTCAAAAAGACCATCTCCATATAACAACCCACGATCTTGGCTAGACAAGCAGTTGTCATATTCACCATTAACAGTGATGTCCGATATCGACACTTTAAATTGAATTGAGTTGATTCATTCGAAAACGAACCTAAAGCACAATTAGATTGTGTACTAAATTAATTGTTAAATTTTCTTAAAAACGACTGTGCCATTTGTTCCACCAAAGCCGAATGAATTAGATAATACAACATTCACATTAGTTTCACGTGCTTCATTAGGCACGTAGTCAAGGTCACATTTAGGGTCTGGAGTATCATAATTAGTCGTAGGTGGTAATACATCATTATAAAGCGCAAGCACACTAAATAATGCTTCAACTCCTCCTGCTGCACCCAATAGATGCCCTGTCATGGATTTTGTAGAACTTACTGCAAGCTTTTTAGCATGCTCACCAAATGTATATTTAATACCTTCAGTTTCGGCTACATCTCCTGCTGGGGTAGAGGTACCATGCG
Organism: Gammaproteobacteria bacterium; assembly: GCA_965223115.1. Lineage (GTDB taxonomy): Bacteria > Pseudomonadota > Gammaproteobacteria > UBA4575 > UBA4575 > CBDCUI01. Next base: position 905,022 of record OZ244982.1, on the reverse strand, counting down.
CATTAATATAATCAACATCCGTTGTATTCAAGCCTGCATCTGCTAAAGCATTAAGCATACATTTAGCCCCACCTATCCCACCTTCCGCAGGTGAAGTCATATGGTATGCATCACTACTCATTCCATAGCCAACCAGTTCACAATATATTTTTGCGGAACGTGCTTTCGCCTGTTCGTATTCTTCTAGCACTAACACACCAGCACCATCTCCTAGCACAAAGCCATCTCGATTCAAATCAAATGGGCGACTTGCAGCTTCTGGATTATCATTGTGTGAAGCACATAAAGCCTTAGCAGCTGAGAACCCACCTATACCAAGTGGGCATGTAGCCATTTCTGCACCACCAGCAACCATTACATCGGCATCACCATACATGATCATTCTAGCGGCATCGCCGATGTTGTGTGTACCCGTGGTACAGGCTGAAACAATAGAAATGTTAGGCCCACGAAAAGCATACATAATCGACAAATTACCCGATACCATGTTGATAATATTACTGGGTACAAAAAATGGTGAAATCTTTTTCGGACCACCTTTTAGGTACGCTTCATTGCTTTTTTCAATGCCTGGTAAGCCACCAATACCACTACCAATTGCTACACCGATACGGTCTGCATTCTCCTCTGTAGCTTCAATACCGGAGTCTTTAATTGCTTGCACACCTGCACCAATACCATAATGGATAAAAGGATCCATTTTACGTTGGTCCTTTTTAGACAAATAATCATCAACATTAAAATCTCTAGTTTGACCTGCAATTTGTACAGAAAAAGCACTGGCATCAAAACAGTCAATTTTTGTGATCCCACTATTGCCTGCGGTAATATTCGCCCATGCTTTATCCAAACTGGAGCCTACGGGAGAGACTATCCCCATACCGGTAACTACAACACGTCGCCGTGACACAATACTTACTCTAAATTTAGTAAAAAATTACAATGAGAACTGAATAGCACACTAATTATCATCACACTGGCCATTCATTAAGATATAGAAATACTAATAATAATCACTGATTTTTATTAACGTAATCCATAGCTTGTTTTACAGTGGTAATCTTTTCAGCTTCCTCATCTGGAATTTCACACTCGAATTCCTCTTCTAGCGCCATTACCAATTCCACTGTATCTAAAGAGTCAGCACCTAGGTCATCAACAAATGATGCCTCTTGCGAGACCTCATCTTCACTTACTCCTAACTGCTCAACAATGATCTTTTTTACTCTCTCTTCGATGCTACTCATATAATTGCTTCCTCTTTGCAAAATTTCTATTACTGACCCATTTTGGACAGGGCCGCTATTGTATTGAAAAGGTTACCACCATGCCATCATTAACAGATACCGTAAATACAATATACACTAGCCCAATATTAGTTATAGTGAACATACTTTTTATATATATAACATGGAGTTAGAATAAGTACTTAAAAACTAATCTAGAATTAATTTAACATATTCTAGACCATATAAAGCCCACCATTAACATGAATTGTTTGACCAGTAATATATCCAGCTCGCTCAGACGCGACAAAACTTACTGCATAGGCAATGTCTTCTACGCTACCCATATGTCCCATAGGGATTTGATTATGCAGAGCACCTTGCTGATCTGAACTCAGCGCATCTGTCATATCAGTTTCGATAAAGCCTGGGGCTACCGCATTCACTGTGATGCCCCTTGATGCGACTTCTTTAGCTAGAGATTTAGTAAAACCAATTACACCTGCTTTGGCTGCAGCATAGTTAGTTTGACCTGCATTACCTGCTACACCAACAGTCGATGTGATATTAATAATGCGCCCAAATCGTGCTTTCATCATATCCCGAAGACAGGCTTTAGAAAGACGATAAATCGAAGACAAATTCGTGTTAATTACATCTAGCCACTCTTCTTCCTTCATACGCATTAATAAATTATCTTTTGTAATCCCTGCATTGTTTACCAAAATGGTGGGAGATGAATAAAATTTTTTAATTTCTTCAAATAACTCCTTGACTGATTCATCACTCGTCACATCTAGAACTAAGCCCTTACCCGCACAATTAAACTGATCCAACTCTGCCTGAATAAGATCAGCGCCTTTTTGTGAAGTAGCGGTCCCAATCACCACTAATTCATGTGTAGCAAGCTCATGCAAAATAGCTTTACCGATTCCACGGCTTGCCCCTGTAACCAATGCAACTTGACCTTTCATAACTTCTTAGCTTTATTTGTATTTTCAGAGATTTTCTAATTTTTCTAATGTTTGTTCGAGGCTTTTTATATCATATATAGCATAGCAAGGGGTCTTGCGATCAATCCGTTTATTCAAGCCTGCTAAAACTTTTCCTGGACCAAGCTCTACAAATGTATTTACACCATTTGAAATTATATGTTGGATCGTTTCCACCCAACGCACAGGATTAAATAGCTGTCTGTATAATGCATCTTTTATTTGCTTCTCATCTGTATAAGCTTTTACATCAACGTTTTGTATAACTGCTGTTTTAGGTGTTCGTAGCTCAATGTCACTTAAATAGTCTTTTAACTGATTTGCTGCGGGTTGCATTAGTGAACTATGCGAGGGAACACTGAGTGGTAGAATTAAAGCACGTTTTGCACCTGCTGATTTTGCAAGTTCAACAGCTCGATCGACTGCTTCCTTGTTACCTGCTATTACAGTTTGACCTGGCGCATTATAATTAACAGCTTGTACAACTTGGTCCTGTGCTGCATTTTCACATATTTCTTTTAATTGCGAATTTTCAATACCTAATACCGCTGCCATAGCGCCTTGCCCCTCTGGGACTGCTTGTTGCATCACTTGTCCACGATATTTTGCAAGTGGTAGAGCCGTTTCAAAATCAATACCATCAGCACAAACCAATGCTGTGTACTCCCCAAAACTATGCCCTGCCATACACATCGGTGCAGAAGTAAATCGGTTTTTCCATATTTTCCATACCGCAATGCATGCACATAGCATTATTGGTTGAGTGTTTTCTGTCCGGTTAAGTTCTTGTTCAGGCCCATTTATCACTAAATCCCACAAATTTAACTGCAAAATATCTGAGCCTTGATCAAAAGTTTCTTTAACTTCTGGGTATGCAGAAGAAAGATCAGTCATCATGCCCAGTGATTGCGAGCCTTGCCCAGGAAATAGATATGCAAATGTCATAAAAAATTTGTCTAAATTATAGGATAAATCATGAAATTACATTGTACTCATAAATTAAATCCCTTGTTTTATTTTTTTGTATGATGATAATGAGCCTCGTCGTAAAACTATATTAAGGAGCTGTATGCCTAAAGAAGATCACATAGAAATGGAAGGTACTGTCATAGAAACATTACCAAATACACAATTCAGAGTTGAATTGGAAAATGGCCATGTTGTCCTTGCACACATATCTGGTCGTATGCGTAAACACTATATAAAAATTCTAACCGGGGATAAGGTGACTGTAGAAATGACCCCTTACGATTTGACCAAAGGAAGAATTACTTACCGAGGCAAATAAGTAATTTGCTAATTCAATACCTCTTCTAGATATTCAATCTCTATTTCATCATTATTTGCACGTACGTTTACTTTGCCACCGTTTTCTAAACGGCCAAAGAGAATTTCCTCAGCAAGTGGTTTTTTGATGTATTCTTGTATTACACGCTCCATCGGGCGCGCACCCATTTTCACATCATAACCACGCTCTGCAATCCAGTCTTTAGCCGATTTTTCAACTTGAATTTCAATTTTCTTAAGTTCAAGTTGTGCTTCAAGTTGTGCAACAAATTTATCTACGACATGTAATACCGTTTTATGATCCAAAGGTTCAAACTGAATAATTCCGTCTAAACGATTTCTAAATTCAGGTGTAAATGAGCGTTTAATAATTTCCATACCATCAGCATGATGATCCTGTTTTGTAAACCCAACACTACTGCGACTCATTTCCTGTGCACCCGCATTAGTCGTCATCACCAGAATCACATTTCGAAAATCAACTTTTCGGCCATTAGTATCAGTTAATGTTCCATGATCCATTACCTGTAGTAATAGATTGAATACATCCGGATGTGCTTTCTCAACTTCGTCAAGCAATAAGACACAGTGAGGTGTCTTTAATACAGCATCTGTTAATAAACCACCTTGATCAAATCCAACGTATCCCGGTGGCGCACCAATTAATCTTGATACAGTATGTCGTTCCATATATTCAGACATATCAAAGCGCAACAATTCAATTCCCAAAATCATAGACAATTGGCGTGTGACTTCTGTCTTGCCTACTCCTGTTGGCCCTGCAAATAAAAACGAACCAATAGGTTTGTCTTCATTTCCTATACCAGAACGTGACATCTTGATAGCAGTCGACAAAGTACCGATAGCTTTATCTTGACCAAATACAACTAATTTCAAATTACGCTCTAAATTCTTAAGCACCTCTGTATCATTTGAAGAAACATGCTTAGGTGGTATTCGCGCCATTTTAGACACGATTTCTTCAATATGCTTTACTGAAATCGTCTTCTTACGCGAAGATTTAGGTTTGAGATTCATATTTGCACCAGCTTCATCTATGACATCAATAGCCTTATCTGGTAAATGCCGATCATTGATGTGCTTTGCGGCTAAATCAACAGCTGCTCTTAATGCCTTGTCTGAATAGCGCACTTTATGGTGCTTCTCAAAGCGACTACGCAGGCCTTTTAAAATCTCATAAGTTTCATCAATGCTAGGCTCTTCTATATCAATATTTTGAAAACGTCGTGCTAGTGCACGATCTTTTTCAAACACACCACGAAATTCTTGATACGTAGTTGAGCCAATACATTTCAGTTCCCCAGAACTCAGCATTGGCTTAATTAGATTTGAAGCATCCATAACGCCTCCTGATGCAGAACCTGCACCAATTACCGTATGGATTTCATCAATAAATAAAATAGCACCTTTTTCTTCTTTAAGCTGGCTCAAAACACCCTTAAGACGTTTCTCAAAATCGCCACGATATTTCGTCCCTGCCACTAAACCACCTAGATCTAATGCATAGATCGTACAGCCTTTTAATATATCGGGAACCTCATTATCAACAATTTTCTTAGCCAAGCCTTCTGCTATTGCTGTTTTACCTACACCTGCCTCACCAACAAGTAGAGGATTATTTTTTCTGCGTCTACATAGAATTTGAATGGTTCTTTCTATTTCATTATCACGACCAATAAGCGGATCAATTTTGCCATCAATAGCAAGTTGATTTAGATTTTCAGCAAATCGATCTAGAGGCTTTGGAGCAGGAGCATCTGCATTTACATCAACCTCAGGGTCTGCAGTTAGCTCGCTATCAGAATCAAGCGGAACTTTAGAAATACCATGTGCAATAAAATTCACGACGTCGAGACGAGCAACATCATGCTGGCCTAGCAAATAAACTGCATGCGATTCTTGTTCACCAAAAATAGCGACTAATACATTAGCCCCTGTAACTTCAACTTCTTTCTTACCAGATGATTGCACATGAAATACCGCGCGTTGTAGTACACGCTGAAATCCTAAAGTAGGCTGAGTATCACGGTCATCATCGTCTGGCAAGATCGGGGTATTGTCTTTGATAAATTCTGTCAATTCATTTGTCAACTTGGATAAATCTATACCACAAGCACGTAATACATTTGCTGCAGCAGGATTTTGCGTAAGTGCGAGTAATAGATGCTCGACCGTCATAAACTCATGACGCTTCTCACGTGCTTCTTTAAAAGCAAGGTTTAATGTAAATTCAAGTTCTTTATTTAACATCTTTACTCAGCTTTTATGCTTCTTCCATTGCACATAGTAGTGGGTGGTTATTCATCCTCGAATAGTCATTTACTTGTGCTACTTTTGTTTCTGCCACATCACGTGTAAACACACCACAAACACCTTTTCCACGTGTATGCACATGTAACATAATTCTTGTAGCTTTCTCTCTATTCATCTTAAAAAAATTCTCTAAAATATGTACTACAAATTCCATGGGTGTGTAATCATCATTCAACAAAACCACTTTGTACATAGGTGGCTTTTTTGTTTTTGGCTTCGCCTCTTGTATGGCCAATTCATCATCATGGCGTATTTGTTCTTGATCAGACATACTCGATATTTAAGACTTGAAATTAATATTATATACAGCACTATTTTGCAGCCTAGCGACAATATCCAAAATGCACCATTTCGCCTACTCAAGCGCTACTAATCTATTACTTATAAGATTTGTATATATTAAGTAAGTTTCAAGTACTATCTACATTATAGATTAAGATAACATTATAACCTATTGAAAATATGAAATATTATCTGTATTTTACAAATAACTTACTGAGTTGCTTTGATGTTTTTTTACATATTCTCAACAACTCTCATGCTAAATATACAAAAGGCCTCACATGAGTTGGCAACCCCACGTAACAGTCGCTGCAGTCATTGAGCGTGAGCAAAAATATTTACTCGTCGAAGAACACGCTGACGGCCATGTTGTATTTAATCAACCTGCTGGACATTGGGAGCCTGGGGAATCTCTAATTGAAGCTGCAGTTCGAGAAACATTGGAAGAAACGGGTTGGGAGTTTCGCCCTTCAGCATTGGTAGGTATTTACCGTTGGCAACATCCTAAAAAGCTGGAAACCTTTTTGCGATTCACTTTTTGCGGGCATGTTAATACTGAAAGAACTAGTACTAACCTAGATGAAGGCATTATCAGCGCCGATTGGTATAGTGCTAAAGAAATTCTTGCCTTACCCGAAGAGAAAATTCGTAGCACTATGGTCACACATAGTCTAAATGACTATATTGAAGGCAAGCGCTATGATTTAAGCCTTATTAAAGATATCGAGCAATATTGGTAAAGTAAAATCTCCCAAATTCGATAAACTCATCTTCAATGACGGCTAAGGTAATTGTTGGAATGTCTGGCGGTGTAGACTCATCCGTTGCCGCTTATCTTCTATGTGAAAAAGGCTTTCATGTTGAAGGCTTGTTTATGAAAAACTGGGAAGAAGATGATGATGAAGAATACTGCTCCGCTGCCGTCGATTTAGATGATGCCAAGAAGGTTTGTGATCAACTAAATATTAAGCTTCATACAGTTAATTTTTCCAGCGAATACTGGGATCACGTTTTTGAATACTTCTTGAGTGAATACCAAGCAGGACGCACACCCAATCCAGATATTATCTGTAATAAAGAGATAAAGTTTCGTGCCTTTTTAGATTATGCCTTAAATTTAGATGCAACACATATTGCTACAGGCCATTATGCAAACTGTAAAAAGGATAATGATATTTTTCACTTAATCAAAGGAATAGACGAAAATAAAGATCAGAGCTACTTTTTACATACATTAAGTCAAGATCAGCTAGAAAATAGTTTATTCCCATTAGGCCAGTTAACTAAACATGAAGTTCGCAAGCTTGCCAAACAGCATAATTTTGCAGTACACGACAAAAAAGATAGTACTGGGATTTGTTTTATTGGCGAGCGAAAATTCAAAGATTTTTTAAAAAACTACATTCCCGCAAAACCAGGTAATATCACTACATTGTCTGGCGAAGTCATTGGTGAACACGAAGGTGTCATGTATTACACAATTGGACAGCGTCAAGGACTGGGTATAGGTGGGCAACAAAATTTTAAAGAAAAACCTTGGTATGTCATGGATAAAAAAATAGATAAAAATGAGCTTATTGTTGTTCAAGGTCATGATAGCCCTGAACTTTTACATACTAAAATCGTTACTCAGAAAATCCATTGGATCGCTGGAAGCTTGCCAGCTAACCTTAGTAATTTAAAAGCAAAAATAAGATATCGCCAAAGTGATCAGCCTTGCACAATTAGTGAGATTACTGAAGAAAAATGTCAAATTATATTTGAATCACCTCAATGGGCCGTGACACCTGGGCAAAGCGTGGTATTTTATAGTGATGATATTTGCTTGGGCGGCGCCATAATTGAAACGCGTAGTAATTAAAATATAGATGTTTAAAATAACTATTAATCAGACTATTGGCCTAGCAGGGCTTTATCAAGCATTAGCATTGATACAACAAATTGCATGGCATGGTGACCCATCACACTCTAGTCTCGTCCCTACAGTTAAAAGTATCCTAAGGCTTCAGACAGATAGTTTTATTGATGCCTATGAGTCAATTGATAATCTCCAACTTGGTTTAACTACACTTAAACAAACATTAACAAAACGCAATGATCCTCGCGTTATTGAACGTACACGCTATGCTATTAATTTAATGTATTTAGACAACAAACTACTCACACACACGCAAACCATATCAAGACTAGGTGCCCAAATTGAACGTGTTGATACACAATATTCTTCTATTATTGAGGAATCACTGCCAGAACTTGTAAATGAACTAGGCACAATCTACCGGGAAAATATCAGCCCTCTTGGCCCTAAAATTATTGTTGAAGGTAACCCAACTTATTTAAAAGTTGAACAAAATGCCAGTATGATTCGCACTTTACTCTTAGCCGGTTTACGTGCCATCTCGTTATGGAGGCACGCCCATGGAAAACGCTGGGCATTATTGTTTGGACGCCAGTCTATACTTAACAATATTGCTACGCTAGAACAAAGAATTTAGTACATATTTACCACCTACAGGCAGTATTTTTTTAAGCAGAAATGCCTGATAATCTTGCCATTTTCACAAAGCAAGCAAAATTTTTAAAGGCATGAGGAGTCTGCATGAGCAATAGTTTTGACACCAAATCAACACTGGATGTTAACGGTAATTCCTATGAGATTTTCAATGTAGGCAAATTACCTCAATCAGAACGTCTACCCTATTCCATCAAAATTTTGCTAGAAAACCTTCTTCGTTATGAAGATGGAAAGACAGTTACCAAACAAGACATTGAAGCAATTTTAAACTGGGATGCTAAAGCAGAACCCAGCAAAGAAATTGCATTTCGACCCGCTCGTGTATTAATGCAAGACTTTACAGGTGTTCCATGCGTGGTTGATTTGGCAGCAATGCGTGATGCTATGAAGGCACTCGGCGGCAACCCGGAAAAAATTAATCCTCTACAACCTGCAGAAATGGTTATCGATCACTCAGTACAGGTCGATAATTTTGGCTCAGATTCAGCAATGGATCTAAATGAAAAACTTGAATTTAACCGCAACAAAGAACGTTATAGTTTTTTGAAATGGGGACAGAACGTTTTCTCAAACTTCAAAGTGGTTCCACCAGGCACCGGCATCGTACACCAAGTTAATCTTGAATATTTGGCCCGCGTTATTTTTGCTAAGAAAGTGGATGGTGCAACACAAGCTTATCCTGATTCTGTAGTGGGCACAGACTCACACACTACAATGATTAATGGTGTAGGCGTACTTGGATGGGGTGTTGGCGGAATTGAAGCAGAAGCGTCTATGCTAGGCCAACCTATTTCTATGCTTATCCCCAAAGTCGTTGGCTTTAAGCTAACCGGCAAACTACCTGAAGGCGCTACAGCAACAGACTTGGTATTAACTATCGTAGAAATGCTTCGCCAACATGGTGTAGTTGGGAAATTTGTAGAATTTTATGGTGATGGATTGGACGTGCTGCCCTTAGCAGACCGCGCAACCATTGCCAATATGGCACCTGAATATGGTGCAACATGTGGCATCTTCCCTATCGATGCCGAAACTATTCGTTATTTAGATCAAACGGGTCGAGACGCACAAGCTGTAGCGCTCGCAGAGGCCTATGCAAAAGAAACAGGTATGTGGCGTGAAGGCGTAAGAGAAGGAGTCGATTTTAGTGAACACATCGAACTTAACCTTGGTGATGTCGTACCCAGCTTAGCTGGCCCAAAACGTCCTCAAGATCGCATCTCGCTAACAGAATCTAAAACGACTTTTGATAGAGATATGACAGCTTTAAAAGAAGAACGTGATATACAAAGTAAAGGTAGTGTAGAAATTGAAATTAATGGTCAAAAAGAAACCCTTTCTGATGGTGCAGTGGTTTTAGCTGCAATCACATCCTGCACCAATACTTCAAACCCCAGTGTTATGTTAGGCGCTGGATTAGTTGCACGTAAAGCCGCAGCACTCGGTGTGAAAGTGAAGCCATGGGTAAAAACCTCATTAGCACCAGGATCACGTGTGGTAACGGAATATCTAGAAAATGCAGGTGTTATGGATGACCTTAAAAAGCTTGGTTTTCACGTGGTGGGCTATGGCTGCACAACGTGTATTGGGAATTCTGGTCCATTACCCGAGCCAGTTGCCAATGCCATTACAGAAAATGACCTCGTTACAACTTCCGTATTATCAGGCAACCGAAACTTCGAAGGCCGCGTACATGCCCTTATCCGCATGAATTATTTAGCTTCGCCACCATTAGTAGTCGCGTATGCCATTGCAGGACGTATGGACATCGATGTGTATAACGAGCCTCTAGCCGAGGATAAGAGTGGCAATCCAGTTTACTTAAAGGACATCTGGCCCTCTCAACAAGAGGTTACCGATGTGGTGACTAATTACTTAACTACTGAACAATATGTTAAATCTTATGACGATGTATTTAGTGGAGAAAGTAATTGGAACAGCTTAGATGCCGCTACAAGTAATCTTTACCAATGGGATGACTCTACTTATATCAACAACCCACCCTATTTTGAAGGTATGACAAAAACAGTAGGCGATGTTTCTGACATCCATAGTGCACGTGTCTTAGCCTATCTTGGTGATTCAGTAACAACTGACCACATATCACCTGCGGGCGCCATTGCGCCTGATAGTCCTGCTGCAAAATATTTACAAGAAAAAGGGGTAAGTCCGGCTGATTTTAACTCATACGGCTCAAGACGCGGTAATCATGAAGTCATGATGCGCGGCACATTTGCCAATATACGCTTACGTAATAAGTTAGCACCGGGCACCGAAGGTGGTGTGACAATTCACCAACCAAGTGGTGAGCAAATGTCAATTTATGACGCTGCCATGAAATACAAAGCAGAAAATGTACCCACTATAATTCTTGCCGGTAAAGAATATGGAAGCGGTTCATCACGTGACTGGGCTGCCAAAGGACCAAGTTTACAAGGTGTTAGTGCCGTAATAGCAGAAAGTTATGAGCGCATTCACCGTTCAAACTTAGTAGGCATGGGTATTTTACCTCTGCAGTACAACGAAGGTGACAACGCAGAAAGTCTTGGTTTAACAGGAAAAGAAACATTCGATATTACTGGCTTACAAAATGGTGCTGCTAAATCAGTAACCATTACTGCCAAAAGTGATGATGGCAGTGAAAAATCGTTCGAAGTAAAAGTTCGTATCGATACACCCCAAGAGGTTGAGTATTATCAGAATGGGGGGATTTTGCATTACGTGCTTCGCCAGTTAGCCGCTTGAGAATGCATTTAACGCACTATTACTTTGTTGCATGTTTTTCTGTGGCGCTCATTTACTTTCATGTAAACTCTGCTCCTCAAAAAACATGCGCCTAGTACTAGCGCGTTATCCGCTATTCTCTAATATATTAAAAAGCCATAAGTTAGACCTAAAACTCTCTACATTCACAGAATGAATACTGTGAATGCGTGATCACATGCGCACAAATAATATATTACTCGGTAGCATCTTTATTTTATTAGGTGAGCTATGCTTTGTAACCATGGGTTCTCTTGTAAAATTATTAGCAGAGACCATGCCAAGTCAAAACATAGTTTTTTTTAGAAATTTATTCGGCTTACTTACACTTGCACCAATATTAATAAATATCGGTTTCTCTTCATTAAAAACAAGAGTAATTCACTTTCACTTGTTAAGGTCTTTAGCCGGTATCGGTGCAATGTATTGCTTTTTTTATGCCTTAGCCAAACTTCCTTTAGCCGATGCTATGCTGTTAAAAATAACTGTTCCATTGTTCATTCCTATCATTGCATTCTTGTGGATCAGTGAATATGTATCCATACGCACAATATTAGCAATAACGATTGGATTTACGGGCGTGGTGATCATCTTAAAGCCAACAGGGACAATTCAGCTTGCCTCATTCGCAGGTTTACTAGGAGGTGCGCTTGCTGCATTAGCAAAAGTAACTATTCGACGTATGTCCGGTACGGAATCAACGAGTACAATTGTTTTTTATTTCGCAACAATCAGTTTGATTGTTTCATTTATTCCGTTATTGAAATACTGGCAGAATCCTACAATATATGAATGGTGGTTACTGATCTTATTAGGAATTGTAGGCACCTTTGGTCAACTTTTCTTAACTAAAGCCTATACTCTAGCGCCTGCAAGCCGGGTTGGACCGTTTACCTATTCCTCAATTGTATTTGCTAGCATTATTGGTTGGATTTTTTGGGAAGAGAAAATAACTTTATTAACTGTTTCTGGCGCAATGTTAATTATCTTTGCAGGAGTACTTATTTTTCATGAAAAACAACTCAATGAAAATCCTAAATCAACTTTGTCTGAAACGATCACGTAGCATTAAATCAAATTCTTTACTACACATATTTGCCTTTTCAGCAATCTTACAAATGTAAATTGATCTTATGTACTCTTTTTGAGAGTTATTAATACTGTATTTTTAATGAACCAAGATATGCAACTTTTTCTCAAAAGATGCCTACACAAACTAAAATATTTAAACGATAGGAGTTATTTAGATAAAAACCATTCTGATAAAAAATACTGCTTTATGCATGAGTTCGTAGGGAGGAACAAGAAATTGCGCCTAGAATTGAGGCAAAAAGGAACAAATCTCTAAATTAACAAACTCCCTACGTCTCATTGACACCGACGAGAGCACAATAACAATGTATTTGCTCTTATTTACTGACTGAAATCAGGAGATTTTAAAATAGTCATGACAGATCTTACCTTAGTTTACGAAGAGGCTTTAAAAATAAAGTGATTGGTAATAACACTCTATGCATTCCTTGAATATCTTTTTTAGTGGCTTAAATAATGATTCCCATCGGATATTTCACATAATGACTCATAATTGAGTATGGTAATATTCCTTCTTTTTGCTTTGACATAACCATAATCACGAAACTTCGAAATTACTCTACTTACCGTCTCGTCAGCAAGACCCAAATAACTACCAATATCATATCTACTCATAGTTAGTTCAAACGCAAGTGATGAATTACCACGCGCACTTAAACGGTCAGAAAGATTTACGAAAAAAGTAGCTAACCTTTGTTCTGGATTACTCTTTGCCAATAATCCAAACATAATATGGGCTCTTATTATTTCATCACGGATCAAGCCAAGTAACCTACTATGCAGTTTAAATATTTTAGTACATAGTTGATTAAGATCATCTAACGGAAAAACACAAATTGTTGATGTATCTAAAGCAACGGCAGTGCAACTATGAATTTGATTGTTCAAGCCATCAAATCCAATCAATTCACCAGGTAAGTGAAAACCCAGTATTTGTTCTTCACCGTTTTTTATCGTTGTTAAAGACTTGACTGATCCAGACCTAACAGCATAAATGCAACCAGATCTTTTACCTTGATCAAAAATTGTATTTCCCTTTTGCACTAGCCTACGTTGTGTAAAAATATTATCTATAATTTCGAGATCAGCTCTGCCTAAACCTTTAGGAAGACAGAATCCAGACATCGAACAATTACTACAATTTAAATCAAACGACTTTTTGCAATTTGAATTATTTGGCTTAAACTCAATAACCTTATTATCTGAGGGTATCCCCATACTATTTGATATCTAATTTAGTTGATTATTATTCAATAAATGCAATTAGTAGGCCAAATAATAGCTTAATCTAACCTGTTGTTTTGATTGCATATTTTTCATCCCATGATGATTATATCTTGCATTTATGTTTCTCTTACACAAAAACGATTTATACTAAATGAAACATAATTTGTTAGTTACGGAATAATATATTAGCAATGTTTCATTACGAAACAAGATATATATAATACAAAAACCTGCTGTAGTGTTTAGATAGTAAACACTCTTTTCTATTGTGGCCAGAAAAGTCCCTATCTATTAATGCTGATTTTGATTCCTTTCAATTATGTAATTTTATGCTTAAGCTGCCATCCTCTGTCGCTTATACACCTCTGGTCCAATTGGTCCAATAATATCTGTTTTATCACTAGGTAATATTTTCGCTAAATTAACTACAGATTTTGCAAGTTGATTTAATCGATCTAAAATCTCTTTACTAACTAAATCCCGTTCTGAATAATGCTGGTTATTAGCATATACACAACCTGGTACTACAAAAGCATAGAAGAAACTTAATAAGGGTCTCAACTCTTGCTCTAAAGCCAAATAATGGTGATCACTACCACCTGTAGCAATCAGACCAACGGGTTTTCCTAATAATGCATCATTAGGAATAATATCAAACAGATTTTTTAACATCCCAGTATATGAGCCTCTATACATGGGTGTACCTATAAATAATGCATCTGCGTTTACGATTTTATCGATTATAAGCTTTGTATCACCTTCATATTTTGTTGGATCTCTTCCATCGCAATATTGAATGTCATACTCACTTACATTAAGTGCTTCTACAGATATAGAATTATCATATTGATAAGCAAAATCTAATGCTTTTTCAATAGCTATGATAGTTTGTTGGCTTAAACCACCTGATACTCCAAGTAATTTCATTGTATATTCCTCCTGTTAATTAACAGATAATTTACCTGTATTACATGAGACCAAACAGCCATTCTTATCACACTATTAGGAAGAAATATTAACAGCGCAGATTACACAAACTGTACAAATCTTTTCTTGCCAAATACTCTACCTTTACGTAAATCTCGTTCCTTCTCTCGAACCAAAGGAATTACTTTTTCTCCAAATTCCTTTAAGTCTGTGTTGTAGTGTAAAAATCCACAAAGAATAACTTTGATCCCAAGTTTTTTTAGTTCAATAATCCGATCTGCCACTATTTCAGGCGTACCAATGAGGCCTGTTTTAAACCCATCGTTATATTGAACTAAATCTTCAAAACTTGAATTTACCCACATACCTTCACATTCTGCAGTAGAACGACCTGCATTCTTTACAGATTCTCCAAAGGCTTTAACTGCTTCAACATCAGCATTCATAATAATTTCACGTAATGTTTCTGTTGCCTGTCCCATAGTGTCACGTACGATACAAAATCCATTACAGCCAAAGTAAAGTTCATCAGGATCACGTAAAGAATCCAGTGCTGCTGCCCTTGATTCATTAATTATTTCTTTAAACCCCCTATTCGTATTTCCATTCATTAACAATACATCTGTTACACGGCCAGCCATTATTCTCGCATCTTTTGAGTTGCCCCCTTGAAACACCGGGATACGATGTAATGGTTTAGGCAACATTGGTGTCTTGTTAATTTGATAAAAGTTTCCATAAAAAGTGAGCTCTTCTTCTGTCCACATACCTTTAATTATTCGAATAAATTCTTCAGCTCTCCGATAACGTTCTTGATGTTCAAGCCAAGGCAGTCCATAACCTGTGTACTCTCCTTTAAACCATCCACTTACAACATTGATTGCGCTTCGACCTTGACTACAAACATCTAAAGAGGCTTGTAACTTAGCTACAACAGCCGGATGAAAAAGACCAGGATGTACAGCCGTAATAACGTTTAGTTTTTCAGTATGTTGTATAAGTACATTTGCAATAGTAAACGCATCATGTTGATGATCTGCTCCATAGCTGCCTAACCATCTTGCTTGCGCAAGCGCCAATATAAAACCCGACTCTTCAGCATCTTTAGCGTACCTAATATTCGCTTCTGGAGACCAATCGGTATCCATTGGTAAAGTTGTAATTACTAAACCACCAGATACATTAGGTATCCAATACGCAAATTCAATATTATCTGTTTGCATCCACGCACAAGGCTTAAGTGGATTTTCAGCATTTGATATCAATCTTGGATATCTTGGCATTTATCTCACTCCTAGTTCATTCAAATTGTCAAATATATTTTATTTATGAAAAATATTAATGGATAAGTCTGAATTAAGAATCTAACTAATTTTATCTTAATTTTTTTGTGGTTATTTTTCTGTTCAGATGCATCAATAGAGTGTTTTTAAATATGCATTGATGCTCATAGAAGCTTTGCTGCTGTATTGGTATTACTCGTCTTATTGCTAATTGCGTAAATCACGATCGACAAATAATGCAGACTGGCACAGATTAACGACACATATATGCAAGCACACTGATTACAATCAGCAAAAAATAAGATTCTTACCATTTGTTTATAAATTATTTTCAATTATGCATGTTGAAAATTGATTTTAATTAAAATTAATTTCTATGTGAGATATAATTCTATTTAATCATTAACCCTCATTCTTATATTAGTAATTTGGAATATTTGCAGTACAGAAATAACATTTGTCTGATATATGTCAGTATTTTATCAGTCGCTTTACATAGACTTTAAATGTTATTTAACCAAATGGAGGTTTAGATCGATGGATACTGAAAGCGATTTTGGCCTTAAAGATATTACAGCACAAATGATTAAGGCAGTAAGAAAAGAGACTCGTGCCGGTACTATTGATTGTAGAGATGCACTTATCGAGAGTCGAGGTGATGTTGATAGAGCAATTGAGATCTTGAAAGAAAAAGGAATAGAAACTCCAAAAAAAGTGTACATCTAAGCGAAACATCTCTTACTAACATAGCTGAATATTAGATATATACAAAAAATTATAGTGTCAAGAGAAAAACCAATTTAGCTCTTAATCAACGTAAGCATTAGCATCAAAACCATATTTTTGAATATGGCTTTCAAGCTCTATTGCCGTAACTGCAGGACTGAAATAATACCCTTGACCAAAGTCGATATTATACTTTTGTGCTAAACTCAAAATCCCTTTATTTTCAATCCCCTCTGCTGTAGTTACTAATCCCAGTTGTTTGGCAATTTCTTTTGCATGTTGAATTATTGCTTTACTATCATCATCTGTGATTGCATTTATCATAAAAGATTGATCTATTTTTAATTCATCAAAAGGTAATGTACTTAAATATTCCAATGATGCGTATTTAGTGCCATAATCATCCAAACAAAATACAAAACCTTGCTTTTTATAATTAGCCATAGAAGTACTGATTTTACCAGTATCGTCTATACTAGAAGTTTCCGTGAGTTCTATTTTGAGTAGCTTTGATAACCAAGGTTTATTCTTTAAAATTTTATTTAACTCCTGTTGAAATTCTTTATTTAAAAATCCATTAGCTGTTATATTTATTGCAATAGATAATTGTATATTCTTTACTCTCCATTTCTCTAACAACTTGATTACCTCTTGCAACAGCCACAAATTTATTTCATATATTAATCCTGCTCTTTCTGCATAAGGGATAAAATGACGCGGGTCTAATATGCCATATATTGGATGTTGCCATCGCATCAACGCTTCGACAGATATTAATTTCATATCATGCAATCTCACTTGTGGTTGATACAAAACTTTAAGCTGTTGCTGTTGCACAGCACGCTGCAACATACCTATGATATGTATATCTTCAAATGTATTTGACAACACTATTGGGTCATACACCAAGGTGCTGTCACCAGACTTTTTGGTTTCTAACATTGCAATTCTTGCTTTTTCTATAAGCTCTAAGCCATTGTTTGCATGATCTGGAAATAATGCTATACCGATAGAGACTCCTACGTCAGTAGGCTTTCCTTCTACTGCTAAAGGCTCTTTTATAGAGTCAACCAAATTCTTTGAAATGGTATGCATATGCCCTTGAGCTACTACTGGATTAATCAATACTGCAAATTCATCTCCACCTAAACGTGCAATCAAATCTGTTTTTCTTAAAGAACTACGAATGCGCTGAGATATTTCCCTTAGCATTGTGTCGCCAGCAAAATAACCCAAAGTTTCGTTAATTAATTGAAATCTATTTAAGTCGATAAGTAATAATGCAACTTTATATTTTTCTTCTTTTGCATTGCTTAGAACCTGTCCTAATTGATCATCAAAGAAGGATAAATTTGGAAGACCTGTTAGATTATCGTGAGTATTTAGATAATGTTCTACAGCTGTTGATTTAGATAAATCTATTGATATAACTTGAAGAATTCGTGTAGCCAGCCACACAAATAATGCAACTAAAGCACTAGCTAATGCTATTACTATATGCAGGACTTCATAAGTGTGGGTAAAAATATGGTATAAAAAATAGAATAATAATAATGCTAATATAGAAGATAAAAGAATAAGCCAAATAAACTTTCTATTGACATGCTGAATCTCATTTAATCGCAAAAGCTTTTTAATAGAATAAAGAAGTAACCCGATATTAAAAAGCAAAATAGCTGACAAAACATAACTTTGCCAGCTACTTATAAATGTCATTCCGTACCTACTTACTACTATTTAGCTTCTATAAAGCTCAAGCTTCTTGAATGCCACCCTGTGTAAGCTTAGATGGATCTAATAATTTTTTAATTTGCTCTTCACTTAAATCTGTCATTTCTTTTGCTACATCCAAAATTGGCCTCCCCGAAGCATAGGCTGCTTTAGCTATTGCAGCACCTTTTTCATAACCGATAACACGGTTCATAGCTGTAACTAGAATTGGATTTTTTGCTAAAGCATTTTCAAGATTTTTATCATTTACCGTGAAATTTTGTATAGCTTTATCAGCCAATACCTTCGATGAATTCGCTAGTAGCTCTATACTTTGCAAAATATTATAGGCAATAACAGGTAACATTACATTCAATTGAAAATTACCTGCTTGTCCTGCAATTGTGATGGTGGCATCGTTACCAATCACTTGCGCACAAACCATTGCTACTGCTTCTGGTATCACTGGATTTACTTTCCCAGGCATAATGCTACTTCCAGGTTGTAATGCTGGCAATGCGATTTCTCCTAATCCAGCTAATGGCCCGGAATTCATCCACCTTAAATCATTTGCAATTTTCATAAGGCTCACAGCAATGGCTTTAAGTTGCCCACTCATTTCAACTGTGGCATCTTGACAACTTAAGCCTTCAAACTTATTGGGCTTAGATTCAAACGAAAATTCTGTAAGTTCAGCTAAATATTTTGCAACCAAATCACCAAATTTAGCATCCGCATTTATACCACTTCCTACTGCTGTACCACCTTGCGCAAGCTGTCTTAAGCGCAATAGAGAATGGTCAATACGTTCAATCCCATATTCAATTTGCTGTGACCAAGCACTAAGCTCTTGCGCTAGTGTTACAGGCATAGCATCCATTAAATGAGTACGCCCTGTTTTTACATATTTTTCACACTGTTCAGATTTTTTTTGTAAAACCTTAACCAAGTGTGCTAGAGCCGGCTTTAATTCTTCTTCGATTAACAAACATGCACTAACATGAATTGCAGTTGGAATTATATCATTTGAGCTTTGACTCATATTGACATGATCATTTGGGTGTACAGTTTCATCACTTAATGAATCTGCAAGATGAGCAATCACCTCATTCGCATTCATGTTTGTACTAGTACCAGAACCAGTTTGAAAAATATCTATAGGAAAATGATCATCATAATCACCTTGAGAGACGTCTAAAGACGCTTGCTTTACTACATTTTCTAATTCTTTTGTTAATAGACCAAGTTCAGAGTTAGCACTGGCACAAGCAGCTTTTATTAATCCTAAAGCCCGAATAAATTGTCTTGGCATTACTAAGCCACTAATTGGAAAATTCTCAACAGCCCTTTGCGTTTGTGCACCATATAATGCATCAGCAGGTACTTTTAGTTCACCCATGCTATCTTTTTCGATTCTATAATTTGCATCACTCATATTTATTCTATGGCCTCATAAAGATTAGTTAATTATCGTTAGCTAAATTAATACGTCCCGCAGATAAGGCGCTGTAGTATAATAAGTATTACTGCAGCTTACTAATGGATTTACGAGCCTATAAATGAACTTAACTCCACTATCTGCCATCTCCCCAACAGATGGCCGCTACGCTACTAAGACCGAGGATTTACGCAATATTGCCAGCGAATATGGTCTCATTAAATATCGCCTGATCATCGAAGTCCGTTGGCTAATACAACTTTCGAATTGTCCAGATATCCCAGAAATAGCTGCATTTTCAAAAGCAGCACAAACACATTTGAATCATATTATTGAGGGTTTTTCTGTAAACGAGGCACAAAAAATTAAAGATATTGAGTCGATCACAAACCACGATGTAAAAGCTGTTGAATACTACTTAAAAGAAGAAATTTCATCTAATACTGAGCTAAATGAAATAGCAGAATTTATTCACTTTGCTTGTACATCTGAAGATATTAATAACCTCGCTTATGCACTCATGCTACAAGACATGAGGTCAAATATTATTCTTCCAAGCATCCATAAAATTACAAGTGACCTACAACAAAAAGCTAAATTATATGCAGAAATTCCAATGCTTTGTCGGACACATGGACAACCGGCTTCGCCCAGTACAATGGGCAAAGAATTTGCAAACGTATACGCGCGCATACAAAGCCAATTAAGTAGACTTAATTCAATTAAGATTCTGGGAAAGATGAATGGTGCGGTTGGAAACTATAATGCGCATACCGTTGCTTATCCAAATGTTGATTGGGAAGCACTTTCAGCAAATTTTATTGCTTCCTTAGGTTTAGAAGTTAATCCATACACAACGCAAATAGAACCTCATGACTATATAGCTGAGTATTGTGATGCATTGTCAAGAATAAATACAATCTTTATCGACTTTTGCAGAGACGTATGGGCATATATTTCAATTGAGTATTTCAAACAAAAAATAGTCAAAGGTGAAGTGGGTTCTTCTACTATGCCTCATAAAGTAAACCCCATTGATTTTGAGAATGCGGAAGGTAATTTTGGTATAGCAAACACTTTATTACATCATTTCTCTGCAAAGTTACCTATATCACGTTGGCAACGTGATTTAAGCGATTCAACTGTATTGCGAAACTTAGGTGTAGCTATTGCATATAGTGAAATTGGATATCAATCATTACTGAAAGGATTATCAAAACTAGAAATCAATCAAAATAAGTTGCAGCAAGACCTTGAAGATAAACTCCAAATTCTGGCTGAACCAATTCAAACTGTACTAAGAAAGCACAAAGTAACTGGTGCTTATGAAAAACTTAAAGAGTTAACGCGCGGACAAGAACTTGATACTAAAAAACTAGGCATATTCATCAAATCACTAGAGATTCCAGACGAAGATAAAGCCAACTTACTTAAACTTAGCGCATCAAACTATACAGGCTTAGCGGAAAAACTTGCCAGGGATATTTAATGCTTAAGTACCTTCTTCCTCCATAGTAAAGTTATCTAATTTTTTAATAAGTGCATCCTTAGTAATAGTGGGCAATATAAATGCCCACGGTGCTAGTTTTGGATTAAGATTATTCACTAGCTCTTGTGCTGATTCTGAGTCTGAATACATTGATATATCAGACTCGCTATCAGTTTCTGTCTGGCTAACATCTACATTATCCTCACTAAATTCTATTTTAATTTTTGAATAGGTTTCATCTTCAATTGTAAATGAATTTACCGTAACGGTTAAACCGTCATATGTTACATATTTCGTAACAATTGCTTGAACTGAGTTTTCGTTTATATTATCTAGTGAGGCAACGTCTCTTAGTTGCAAAGAAGAAAGCGCATTTGCCACTTGATAGATCTCAGATTCAGAAACTGTTTTACCTTCTGGAATGGTATTTTTTAGTACAAATTCGTACTCTTTTGTGCCTTCGTTCTCAATAGTAATTACGTTCCCATCTCCATGATCAATTTGAACTATTTTAATGCGCTCCGGTGGTATATCTAAAATCTCTTTCTTTAACCAATGGGTTGCATCTTTTTTAATATCCAGGTTTTTATTAATTAACCAGCTTTGCTCTTCGCCCACTCGCCTTACATATTGTGTATTATTTCCAACCGTTCCTTTATTACCTGCGATAATATTTATGGGTTTATTTAGACCTTCAATCGTGAGTTGTATACCTTGCGCATTTTCTAAGTCGATATCCTCTACACCTAATCTAATGTAATTTTCTGGATTAGAAGTCTTAGCTTCTACTATTTTAGCTTCTGCAAGATTATTAAATGTCTTACGAATCAAAGATATATCAGCTTCGTAACCATCTCTATTTCCAACAATCCATTTATCTTCTGTCTTGTTGATTATTGCCAGTGGCTGCATTTTAGCTTCATATATTGTAAGTTTCGTAACATCATTAAGCTGCTTAGATAAATTTGAAATTAAATAAGAATTAGTTTTGACCAATTCATTTCCAGATTTTTCACTGAAATAATAAACGGCACCACCAATAATAATTGCAATAATTAATACTAATAATGATTTTAGTTTCATATTCCTAAAGCATGTTTTCGTTTTCTACTACGAATAATCAATAAAACCAAAGCCAATATAGAAATAATTATTGGAACAAGCCCTATATTAATAAATTTAAGCTTGGTTCCTAATTTTTCAATGTCTAAATCGAGGCTATGTCTAACCTGTCTAAGTTGTTTACGTACATTGAGTTTTTCTTCTTGGAATTTTTGTATTTCAGCTTCTTGCTCTGGTGACAAAACTAATGCATTAGTATCATCACGTTGCTTCTGTAATTCTAGTAGTTTTTGCTCAGTAGCAGTTAATTTAGCCTGTAATGATTCTTCCGTAGCACGGAACTTTTGATCAGCAGCCAGACGCAATTCATTAACTCGTTCAAAAGGCCGAGATGATGTTTCACGCCCTCTAATACTGATTAAATCTGAACTTCCTGTTAGATTATCCACTGCATTAATAAACAAGTCCCCATTATTTGCCCATGTATTAAATATTTGTTGGCCAAAAAATTCCTGTACTTGAACCCACATGCGATCACTCAATATATCTGTATCAGCTACAACGATTAAGTTTGCATTCTCTTGTGTAGATAAATGTGTAGGAAATGTTACTTCATTTGCATCTTCATCTTCTCCTGAAGCATCAGGCTTGCCATTTGGAAATGCTGTGTTTAATTTTCCTTGCACACGACCTACAAAAGTATAGTTTTCACCTGTTGCATTAAAATTATTAGATAATTGATTTATATCCGGAAGGAATCTAAAACGAGTGGCATCAATCAAAGCAGCATCATTACTTGAAGTCACTATAGGTGTTAATACCGCTTCACTATCATCTTTGATTTTAATATGACCGCCAAT
This sequence comes from Gammaproteobacteria bacterium, assembly GCA_965223115.1. Classification (GTDB taxonomy): domain Bacteria; phylum Pseudomonadota; class Gammaproteobacteria; order UBA4575; family UBA4575; genus CBDCUI01. The sequence goes on along the minus strand of OZ244982.1, from coordinate 881,809 downwards.
CCCGATACTGACAAGCTCTAACTCGGAAGAGATTACATCTTCTGTATTTAAATTATCTTTTGTGACACCTAATAAACCATAATGTCGTGATTGACCTTGCTGATGTGCACCACCCACCATAAGAGCATATTTGCGATCTAGGACCACAGATTTTGGATCATATTCAATACCCCAGGCTTCAAATAACTCTTTTAGATTAGAGCTGCGCCCACCTTCCACTTCTAATGGTGAATTCTGCTGCCTTACTGGTTTGTCTACTTCAGAATGTGGATCAACAAACAATAACAACTTACCACCTCGCATTACAAACTGATCTATTGCATATTTTGTAAGCAAACTAAGGTCTTTAGGGTGCACTACCATTAAGATATCAATATCTTCATCTATTACTTTAGCTGTAATATCAAGCTGTTTTAATTCAAATAATTGCCGCATCTGCGCAATGATGGCCCATGCTTTTGTCATTTGCGTGGTTTCAATATCAAACCCACCAAACAATGAAAGTTGTGTGATGATTCCTATAACCGGCTTTTTAGGGTTAGTTAAATTATTAATTAACTTTGAAACATCATATTCAAGAAACTGCTCTCGCTGAGGCTGAAAAAAAGCAATCTTTTCAGTATCACCTACTGCATTACTAGCAGCTAAGCCAAAATAAATATTTTCACCACTATTTCCAATCGGCACACCTTGCAACCCAAATGCAGCGGCCTGATCTTCTTCTTCTGAAAATGGCACTGGATCAACAATATTTAACGCAATCTTTCCATTTGATAGTTGTGCATACTCTTGCAAAAGTTCTTTTACGCGGTTTGCATAGGTACGTAATTGTGGAACATCTTCACTCGCTTTATCTGAGTAAAATAAATACAAAGTAACAGGCTCTTGTATACTTGCTACTATATTGCGTGTGCCCTTAGTTAGAGTATAGAGTTCATTTTGAGTTAAGTCGGCACGCATAGAGGTAAACAATTTACTACTTGCCATATTTACAATTAAAAACAAGATGGCAAGAATAATTAACCCAATCACCGTTATTGATGTAGTTTTCTGCATAGCTATAGTGTTAGTCCGCTTTCTTTATTTCCACTACTAAGGCATTAGCGTATAACCAAAAACCAATTAATGTTACAAAATAGATAACATCTCTTAAATCAATCACACCTTTTGCAATCGATGCATAGTGGGTTAAAAAGCTTAATGATGAAATTGCATCAACAATACTTTGTGGAATCCAAGCTTTAAAGAAGTTTAAAACCAACGATGAGCCCGCTAATAGAAAAATAAAACAAATGACTACTGTGATGATAAATGCAATTACTTGATTTTTTGTCATAGCAGAAATACAAGCACCGATTGCCAAGAACCCGCCAGCCATTAAAAAGCTCCCTAAATAAGCAGCAAAAATAACTCCATTATCTGGGTTACCTAAATAATTTACAGTAATCCAGATTGGAAAAGTTAAAAACAAAGCAATTCCTATAAAAATCCAAGCCGCAAAAAACTTACCAATTACAGACTGCCCTACTGAGATAGGCAAAGTCATTAATAATTCAATACTGCCGGATTTGCGTTCTTCAGCCCATAGACGCATGGCTATTGCTGGTACTAAAAATAAATATAGCCAAGGATGAAACTGGAAAAAAGGAACTAAATCTGCTTGACCCCTTTCATAAAAATTACCTAAATAAAACGTCAACGCACCGCTCATTATCAAAAATATCACAATAAACACATAAGCAACTGGCGTTGCAAAGTAGCTGCTTAATTCACGTTTAAATATCGTTATAATATTTTTCATGATAGCTTCGCTTGCGTAATCTCACGGAATACATCATCTAATTTATTACTTGAAGACTTACTTCGCAGCCCATCTGGCGTATCATCGGCAAGAATTTTACCGTTTGCAATGATAATTGCGCGTGTACATATCGCATCTACTTCTTCAAGTATATGGGTAGAAATGACAATCACTTTTTCGACTGCGATGCTTTTAATCAATTCTCTAACTTCATGCTTTTGGTTAGGATCTAAACCATCAGTAGGCTCATCTAAAATCAATACTTCAGGGTCATGTAAAATAGCTTGCGCAAGGCCTACTCTTCTCTTGAATCCTTTTGATAAAGTTTCTATTGACTGGTTTAACACCTTATCCAGATGCAGACGCTCTATAACTTCTTTTTTACGCTCTGTTTTTTTCTGCCCAGAAAGTTCACGCACTTCAGCAATAAATTCAAGATACTGAAGCGGAGTCATTTCACCATAGCTAGGTGCCCCTTCAGGTAAATAGCCTATTCTTTTTTTAACATCAATAGGCCGCTCACCGACGTTATAACCACATACATTGATTTCACCAGAACTAGGTGTCAAAAACCCTGTGATCATTTTCATTGTCGTAGACTTACCAGCACCGTTTGGGCCTAAAAAGCCAAGCACCTCCCCTGGCTTAACAGAGAAGGAAATATCTTCAACAGCAACTAAATGTCCGAACTTTTTATTTAAGTGATCTATTTCTATCATGGCTTACACTGCTTTCAGTGTCAGGTAAAATATATCCATCTCAATTTATTTGGCGGCAAAATGGTACTAAACTTTTAGTATTTTTCAAGCGCTAAAACCGCAGCACTATACGCGATAATCGCCCAAAAACCGAGCTTATGGCCTCAACCACGACATATAGGCTATGTAGTGCCACATTTAGTTCCCAAAATTGGCATTATTGCAAATGAGAACCTAAAGCTAGTAGTTTATAATTCACTATAGCTAAACAAATTAATTTAAAAGGCATGAAACGTGGGGATTTCTAAAGATAATTTTTTTAAAAATTTCATTCTTGGCGTCACTAATGAACGCATAAATATAGACAGTCGCGCTCAAAATAAGGATGCAATTACAAAATTATTATATTCTGCACAAGATCAAATTATCATTATAAGCCGCTATTTGGACCCTACTATTTTCAATAACGAGAATATCGCTGAAGCCGCAACTCAACTAGTGCGTCGTACCAGACATGCAAGCATAAGAATACTCGTTCATGATACAGCCCAAATGATTAAAAATGGTCACCGTTTATTAGACATAAGTCAACGTATTTCATCAAAAATCGAAATTCGTACTATATGTAATGACTATTCTCAGTTTAACCAAAGCCTACTAGTTGCAGATAATGTTGGCTATATATACAACCTTAAATCTGATTTATATGATGCAGAAGTAAACTTTAATGATGCTGATAAGTCTAAAGAGTTGACGGAAACTTTTACAAATATATGGGAGCTTAGTGCTCAAGATACCGCTATAAGAAGATTATGTATTTAAGAATAATACAGCACACAGTAATTATCTTATTTTGTACCGTAATTATATCTGCGGTTAGTGCAGATCAAAATGACCCCTTAAAAATTATTCAGCTGAGCAATCGACCTGCAGAAGAAATGATTCCAATCATTAAACCCTTATTAAAGCCAAACGACGCAATTACAGGATCAGGGTTTCAGCTATTTTTACGTACAGATACTAACACCCTAGAGGAAATTACTCGCTTGCTTAAAGTCATGGATAAAGCACCACGTAATTTAATTATTACGGTGCGAAATAATGTTGATTTAGGATCTGAATCAACAGACTTTAATTATTCTGGCAATTATGAAATCGGTGACGACACTCGCGTTGTTATTGGAGACAGCCCACCTAGAGATGAAGGTACACGCATTCGAGTTAACAAAAATGAACGCGAGCAAGAAAGTGATACCGAGCACATGGTACGGGTTATCGAAGGTGGTAAAGCCTTCATTGCTGCCGGTGAAATCCGTCCCTTTGAGCATCGCACCATTATCCGCCACCGCCGTGGTATATCTGTTTACGACAGTGTCGACTATCAAGACATTACTAGCGGTTTTTATGTAACCCCACATTTAACAGGAAACGGCAATGTTTCATTACAAGTGCAGCCACACTACCGATCTGTCAGCAATGAGCATCATGGCACTATCGATGTTCAAGAAGCCGATACCATGATCACTGCAAAATTAGGTCAATGGGTGCAAATTGGTGGTGTGGATACTGATGCAAAATCTAAAGACAAAGGTATTTTAAGTACTTCTCGATCTGAATCAGACAAAATAAGCTCTATCTTTGTCAAAGTTGATGTTGAAAAATGACTACGTCTAACCTAATCGTTTTCATCACTCCAATTTAATATAGGTGGTTAGACTAGGTCAAAATATATGTTTCAATAAATTAAAAAGCTATTTAAATCATAGTAATTGACTAATCAGCTTTATACTAGCTTAACCACTTCTTTTGCAATTCCACTTTTAGATCTTTAAAACAATATAGCGCAATCATAGGTATTGCTGATCGGATTACTCCTTCACTTAACATATCAACTGCTTGTTGTGATGAAACTACGCAAACACGTATATCTTCCCCTTCGTGTACTGCTCCATGAATACCGCCAAGGCCTGATGTATTAGTTTTTCCAATATAAACATGTGATAACTCTGCAAATCCACCTGGAGATGGGTAAAAAGAAGAAACATGATATAGCTTTTCAATTTTACAATCCGCTTCTTCTATAGCTTCACGATAAGCGACTTCTTCTAGACTTTCACCCTCCTCTACCAAGCCCGCAATAACTTCTACCAACCATGGATTCGCATCTTGCTCTAAAGGTCCTACACGGAATTGTTCGATTAAAACCACCTCGTCTCTATGCGGATCATAGGGTAGTACAGCAACAGAATTTTGTCTGGATACACGCTCACGCTTTAAGTCTCCACTATTCCCACCAGCAAAAAGTTCATGCTGTATTATGCATTGATCAACTTTAAAATGACCATCATAAGCACGAACACGTCGTTTCATCTTCCATTGCATAGCATATCAACGATTTATTAACGTGTTTAACAAAATCTTATAATCCTCTTGTGTATCCACACCAATGCCTGTTTCTTCTTTACACAAGTCAACATAGATTAAATAGTCATTATCTAATGCTCGCAATTGTTCTAGTGACTCTTGTTTTTCAGAAACTGATTGTGGAAGTTGAGTAAATAGATTTAAAAATCCAACATGATATGAGTATATTCCCAAATGCCGATATATTTTTTTACCTTGAATAGACTCATTATCAAAAGTTTGTATATCTCTACTAAAATTTATTGCGATATTATTTTTATCATAATTAACTTTAACAACATTTTTATTTTTGTAATTTTCTTCACTTATATTTGCACATAAAGTGGACATGCTTATATTATCATGTGTAATTAGATTTTCTGCGACTTGACGTATATTTCCTGAAGGCATTAAAGGTTCATCACCTTGCACATTTACAATCACTACCCCATCAGGCCAAGAATATATTTGCACCACTTCAGCAATTCTATCTGTACCTGATAGATGCTGACTCGAAGTCAAACAAACTTCAGCATCAAATTTCTCAGCAGCTTCTTTAATACGCTGGTCATCCGTAGCCACAATGACTTGCTGTGCACCGCTGTTTAGAGCATTTTCATACACAAACTGGATAATAGGCTTACCATTAACCGGCAAAAGTGCTTTACCAGGTAATCGTGTAGATGCATAGCGAGCTGGGATGACAACTTTGAATTCCACAAAACGATCAACTAATTAGAATTTTTAATTCTCTGAATTTTACTTACATCGCTTTGTATTTATCATACTCTTCTTCGTCTATCGTCCGTGCTTCTTCTTCTAGCATAACAGGTATTCCGTCTCGAATTGGATATGCAAGACGAGCCGAGGTAGAAATCAATTCTTGCCGTTCTTTGTCATATTTTAACGGCCCTTTGGTTACGGGACAGACCAAAATATCAAGTAGTTGATTATCCATGCTGAATTCCTTCAATAATTGTTGAAATACTTTGTCTTAGCAAATCGTTAGGTAGTAGCGAAACTGGCACATACCAAATATCTTTATGCGTGAATTTCTTACATTTTACTGCATCTTTCTCAGTCATTAGAATAGGATGTGCATCATTAAATTCCAAATCGTTCTCTTGATAAGTGTAATGATCAGGGAATCTATGTTCTATGACCTGAATACCTGCGCCTCGCAATGCATTAAAAAAACGACTTGGATTACCAATACCTGCAACTGCATGCACCGTGAAGTTGGTGAAATCTTTTACTGATTTTCGTACGATATCTGACGAAAGCGAAACAGCATCATTGATTTGCATTTTAAATGCTGCATTTGAAGAATTTTCACAATTACTATAAATAATTAAATCACAAGATTTTATACGTTTAACAGGCTCTCTTAAAGGTCCTGCTGGCAAACATCTACCATTACCAAATAATTGTTCAGTGTCTACAATAACAATTTCCTTATCTCTAGGCATATTGTAATGCTGTAAACCATCATCAGACAAAACCACTTCTACCTGATATTTACTCACTAATGTTTCTACTGCTTGTCTACGGTTTGCGGAAACAATTACTGGACAAGACGTTTTTAATGCTAGCAACAAAGCTTCATCACCCACCTCAGATGGCGTAGTTTGTGGCTGTACTTCTATCATATGTTGTTTACTTTCTCGCTTATAACCTCGAGTCACTATGCCCACATTTAATCCTTTGTTCTTACAATATTTTGCAAGCCAAATTACAAATGGAGTCTTCCCTGTACCTCCTACCGTGAGATTACCAACAACAATAACAAATACGGGTAGATATGAATTATTTGAGTTTCTTATGCGATAGTAGGATCTTCTTAAAACAACAGCTGTTCTAAATATCCATGATAATGGTAAAAGTATGGTAGACAGTAAGTTTTTTGAACGCCAAATATTTTCGTAATCTATATTCAAATCAATTTATGCTAATAAAGTATTCTAGTTAAGCATTTACCACATCGTCGTGTCGATGAATTTGCATTTTATATAAATTTGCATATGCACTATTACGCTGCAATAACTCATGATGTTTACCAGTTTCTATAATTTTACCTTTTTCCATAACAACGATTCTATCCGCCTTTTCTATCGTTGAAAGCCGGTGTGCTATTACCAACGTTGTTCTATTTTCTTGAAGTATGTCTAAAGCTATCTGAATATATTTTTCAGACTCGGTATCTAATGAAGAAGTAGCCTCATCTAAAATTAAGATGGGTGCATCTTTTAACAATGCCCTTGCAATAGCAATGCGTTGTCTTTGCCCCCCTGAAAGCAATACTCCATTCTCGCCTACTAACGTATTTAATTTTTCTGGTAACTTATCTGTAAACTCTAAAACCCGTGCAGCTTTAGCTACTTTTAAAATAAGAGGATCATTTGCATCTAGATCTCTAGCATAAGCAATATTATTAGCAATGGTATCATTAAACAGCACAACTTCTTGGCTAACGATAGACATTTGTGCTCGCAAAGACTGTAAACTAATGTCATTAATATCGGTTCCATCTATCAATATAGAACCTTGTTCAACTGTATAAAACCTTGGTAATAAATTAACGATTGTACTTTTACCACTTCCAGATTTACCTACAAATGCGACTGTTTCTCCTGGTTCTATCAATAAACTAACATTATTTAATGCCTGATCATTTCTTGTAGCATATTTAAATGTTACATTTTGATATTCAATCTTACCTTTACAATTCTTAATAGCTTGGGTAGATGACTCATATTCTTTTTCTGTGTCAATTAATTCAAACACACTTTGACCTGCAGCAATGCCTGTCTGTAGTATTTCATTTACCAAAGTTAGTTTTCTCGCTGGGGTTAATATCCATACCATTGCGACAATGAAACTAACAAAACCTCCTGCAGATTCTTCTGATGCTATTTCCGGTCTTGCCGCTATGGCCAATACAGCGACTAATACAAAACCTACCAACATTTGAATTATAGGTGTACTTGCTGCTTTGGTTATTACTTTTCTAAGGTTATTACGTCGGTATTTTTCATTTGCATATTCAAATTTATCGATTTCATATCGCTGACCGCCAAAAATTTTTACAATTCGATGCCCGGTAATACTTTCTTCAACAATATGAGTAATCTTACCTACTGATTTCTGCATATGTTCACTAAATTTTCTAAATAATTTACTTGTATAGCCAACAACTACTGCAATTAAAGGGGCCACAATCAAAAACAATAAAGTAAGTTTCCAGTTGTTAATAAACATTACAGCTAACAGAAATATGATCTTAGCTGTATCCTCTACCAAAATTCTCAAACTTTTTACTGCAGCACCGATTACTCGTTCTACATCATACGAAAACTTAGACAGTAGTTCGCCTGTAGCTTGTTGATCAAAAAAACTAGTTGGGAAATATTGCACTCGATCAAACATTTCCTGACGAAGTTCCTTAATTACATATGCACCAATATAGCCAATCAGATAAGTACCAATAAAATTTACGATGCCACGAAAAATAATTACTACGAGTAGAATTATGGGAATCCACTTAATTTCTTCGTAATTTTTTGCTACATAGGTATTGTCTATAAATGGTCCTAATAAGTATGCAATAAGCGCATCTAGCCCCGAGAATATTAATAGTGCAACCGAACCGAGCAAAAGATACTGCCACTTTGATAAGGTATAGCTTAATAAACGCCGATACGTTTGCCAGCTACTTTGTTTATAGGCTTGTGTGGCCATTTTAAAGCTTATGATTACTTAGGTTTTGAAGTTGCGATGGATACTTTAGAAATGCCTAATCTGGCCACTGTATCCATAGCAGTAATTACAGCTTGATGTGGGGTTGCAGCGTCTGCACTGATGATTACGCCTCTTTCCATATCTTCGTTTGCAATCTTTTGCAAAGACTGCATCAGTGTCTTTGCCTCATTATTCGCAAGGCCCACTCCATTTATGTAATAGACTCCTGATTTATCAATAGTAATTTCAATTGGTTCAACATCTATGGATTGCTCTTTAGAACTAGCTTCTGGTAGATCTACTCGCAGTTCAGCTTGTTGATTAAAAGTTGTTGTTACCATAAAAAAAATAAGTAGCAAAAACACCACATCAATAAGTGGTGTGAGATTTACCTCAAGACGATCGCTCTCAGCACGGTTAAAATTCATCGTTACTCGACTCTGCGCTGTCCATGCATTACTTCAACCAGTTTTATGGCTTCTTCCTCCATTCCAACTACCAAACCATCTACTCTTCTCCTAAAGTAACGCACAAAAATTAAGCTAGGTATCGCTACACACAATCCAGCAGCTGTAGTGATCAGTGCCTTAGATATTCCTCCTGCTAACTCTCCTGGATCCCCCACGCCAACACTTGTGATAACACTAAAAACTTGAATCATTCCAATTACGGTGCCAAGAAGCCCTAGCAAAGGAGAGATAGCCGCTATAGTGCCCAGTGTATTGAGAAAACGTTGTAATTCATACGCAACATGCCTACCCGTCTCTTCAATGGATTCTTTCATTACTTCTCTATCATAATTTTGGTTAATTAGGCCTGACGCCAGTACTCGACCCAATGGAGAACTTTTTCGTATTTGCATAATGCGATTTTCATCTAATTTGCCATCTTTACTCCATTGCCAAATCCTTGCTGCTAGGTATTTAGGCGTGACCCGCTCTTTCTGTAGTGTCCAGAATCTTTCCAATACGATTGCCAAGGCAACAATGGAACATGCAATGATAGGCAGCATTAACCAGCCACCTGCCTTCATAATTTCATACACTTACATGAACTCCTTAATGTATATCCTTATCCTATTTAAAATCTAGAATGCCAAAATCTACGTCGCTTTTCACGATAACCTGTATGTAATTTCAAGCCATTTTGATTTAAAAATGCAAATGTAATCATACCCTCAGAAGCCGTATTCATTAATGCACTACCAAATTCTTCATAACGAGCAATTACTTTTTTATTCGGGAATCCATATGGGTTTCGATAGCCCGTAGTAAATATTGCATACTCTGGAGATGTAGTTTGTATAAATGCTGCTGTTGAAGACGAGTTGCTTCCATGATGAGGCACGATTAAGACATCAGTATCAAGCAAATCAGGTTTATTTTCTACTAAAAATCGCTCGATTGGTCGCTCAATATCACCAGTAATCAGTACACTGCCCTGCCTATGGCGTACCAATAGCACACATGAACCATTATTTTTTGATAGCCCATGCATATCCTTGCCAGGGTGCAAAAACTGATAATGCACACCTTTCCATTCCCAACGGATCCCGGCTTTGCATTCGCTCATAAATGCATGCTTATAGTTAGAAGGTGTACTTGTAACCATGCGTTTCACATCAATATTAGATAGTAAACTTTGTGCTCCACCAGCGTGATCCTTGTCAGCATGGCTTACAACTAGCATATCGATTTCATCTATACCACGCTCTAATAAATAGGGTAAGACCACGGACTCACCCGCATTGAAGCTCTTACTAAACTTAGGTCCTGTATCATATACCAGCACATATTGATCATGTTCTAAAACAACAGCCAAGCCCTGCCCTACATCAAGAACAGCTACTCTAAGTTCATCTTCATCTAGCAGTTCTGATGCAGGCGCAAATACTAATGGACTTAAAAGCGGAATACACAGCAACTTTGCAGGCCAACCCCTTGGCGCCAATAGCAATATTATTGCAATACCAGCTGGTATAAGCACCCACCCAGGAGCTGCATGAAACCAATTTGCATTTGGAAGTTTGTACAAAAAAGTAAGGACTGCCCAAAAGACATCTACAGAATAGCCTGCGATTTGTAAAACCCATGCCGATAAAGTTTGACTAAGTATTAGTAATCCCGAACCTAGCAGCACTAGAGGTACAACTACAAAACTAACCCAAGGCACTGCAAACATATTTGCAATGGGCGCAATCAAAGCAGCTTGTTGGAATAATACTAATGTTAAAGGCAATAAACCTACTGCTAAAACCAATTGCATCCGACCTATATGATAAATCCAAGATTGCTTTGCTTGTTTTTCCGCAATCGTATAGAAAATTATAGCTACGGCGAGGAAAGATAACCAAAAACCTGGGGATAATACTGAGAATGGATCCCAAACAAGGACAGCGAGCAATGCAATCGCTAATATATTCCATGGCCGTATCGTTTTAGAGTAATAAATGGCAAGTAATACTACACTTACCATTACCACGGCACGCTGAGTAGGTATGGCAAAGCCGGCAAGCATTGCATACAGCACACTCGCTATTATTCCTGCTATTGCCGCTATCCGTTGAGCAGCAATAAGCAGACATAATGTTTCGCTTAATTTCCATAACTGTAAAACAATAAAAAAAACAAAACCAGAAACCAAGCTAATGTGTAATCCTGAAATAGCTAATAAGTGATTTGTACCTGTTGCAGTTAATATCTCCCACCTTTTTTCACTCATTTCATTTTTTTCACCCAACACGAGAGCTTTAATTACTGCTGTATTTTTATCTAGCTCTACATCCTGAAACTGCTTATTAAGCCATGCCCTAACAAAATGAGATAATTGACTTAGTTTTGTAACTTCTATGCGTTGGTTTAGCTCCGAGTTTCTGACATATCCTGTGGCACGAATTCCCTGCTCAAATAACCATTTCTCATAGTCAAAACCACCTGGATTAGCAAAACCCCATGGGCGTTTTAAACGCACACGAAGATGCCATTGTTCTCCAATTTGTAATACTGGGAAATCCCCGTACCAGTTCAAGCGAACCTTATTAGGGATTGTGATATTTTCATTATTATCGATTTGTGTCGCACTCGTTACTTTGAGTTCAAAGCGCATACTGCGATCTTGAATAGCAGGTATAGAAATAATCAGGCCTTGTACATATAAATCGACACCTTCTAGAGAACGATCCAGTTCAGGATAAAGCCTCAAGTAAGCATGACCAAGCGCCCATAGAAAACCTATAATAATGCCTAGCAATACAATGTAACGTGGAAACTTGATAGCAAAACATACCGCCGGAATCACGCACACCGCCCACAACCAGTGTGGTAAATCTCGAAACGTTGTTAGAATGAGAATTCCAAATAAAAAAGCTAATGAAAACCTGATCACTTAAATAAATATATATATGTAACTTTAATTAATATGGCCATCATTTATACATGCCACGAAAATTCCTAAAGCAGTTCATTCCTAGCCAAAAAATCCAAAAAGAAAAATCCTTAGGAATTTTTGGAGAACTCCTTCATGATAAAAATTTATGGCACTTGAATCGCAGGTCGGTATCGGTAGCCTGCGCAATAGGTCTATTTTGCGCATTCATACCCATTCCGTTTCAAATGCTACTGGCAGCAGGACTTGCGATTATATTTCGCTGCAATCTACCAATCTCAGTAGCATTAGTATGGATCACCAACCCTATAACGATGCCCCCACTGTTTTTTCTTGCCTATAAAGTAGGCACTTGGCTCACTAATGTCTATCCTGGACCTTTTGATTTTGAGCTAAGTCTAAACTGGTTATTTACAGAGTTACGCGAGAGATGGCAACCTTTTCTTATGGGGTGCTTGTTTATGGGAACTCTGTCTGGGTTAATTGGTTTTATATCCGCACGAGTACTTTGGCGGCTTTACATAGTTATATTTTGGAGGAGTAGAAAGCTACGCAAACAACGGCAACTAAACAATAACTCAAAGTAAGCTATTGTTCTGCTAACACACCATCTTCAAGCATATATATATTTTTCATTGATTCGGCAATACTGTAGTCATGGGTTACAAGTATAACCGCCGTACCCAATTCCTCGTTTAATTCCAACATAAGCTTATGTACTTGGTTTGCGTTTTTTCGATCCAGATTCCCAGTAGGCTCATCAGCAAGGATGAGTTGGGGCTTTGTTACAAGTGCCCTTGCTATAGCTACGCGTTGCCGCTCACCGCCTGAAAGCTCTGCAGGCTTATGTTTTACACGTTCAGCTAAGCCCACTTTTGTTAAAATTTCATTTGCATGATGCATTGCCTCTGCTATTGAGTCTCCACGCAAAAGCAGTGGCATGGCAACATTTTCCAAAGCAGAAAATTCAGGCAATAAGTGATGAAACTGGTAAATAAATCCAATTGATCGATTACGCAGGCGACCACGATCTGCATCTGACAATGTAGACATGTCTTCACCACATATCTGTACTACTCCAGAATTAGGTAAATCCAAGCCTCCCAAAATATGCATTAAAGTACTTTTACCACTACCCGAAGCACCTACAATGGCAACTCTACTATTTTTGGCAACATTTAAATTTACGCCATTTAATACATCTACACGCAAAGGTCCACTATCAAAAGTCTTAGTTAAACCTTGGCAATGCAATACTTCAGTCATAATGATTACTCATAACGTAAAGCTTCAGCTGGCTGTGTACGTGCAGCTTTCCTAGCAGGATATATCGTTGCTAACACAGTGAGAATGAATGCAGTTATGCAGACAATAATTACATCACTAGGAATCACTTGAGAGGGAAAATCGCTAATCGGATATACATCGGATGACAAAAATTTTATCCCAAGTAAATTTTCAATACCGGCAACTATATTACCCACGTTTTGCCCTAGCAAAACACCGCCAAGTGCCCCTAACAAAGTTCCAACTAAACCAATCATAGTCCCTTGTACAATGAAAATTCCCATAATACTTCTTGGAGTCATACCTTGGGTTCGAAGTATGGCAATATCACTTTGCTTCTCTGTAACCACCATAATAAGCATAGAAATAATATTAAATGCCGCAACCAGAACTATGATAAAAGTGATAATAAACATCATCGTTTTTTCCATTTTTAAGGCACGAAAAAAATTACGATTATGATGCGTCCAATCAGTCACCCAGTAATCTCCACCGAGCTGATTTCGGAGTTGTTTAGTAATATTTTGCGCATCAAAAAGGTTTTCTAGTTTTAAACGCAGGCCGGTAACAGAATCTCCTAAATGAAACAGGCGTTTGGCATCTTCTATATGAATCGCCGCTGTATTACGATCATACTGAGGCATACCTACCTGATAGAATCCAGCCACAGTAAAACGTCTAAACTTAGGCAGTATCCCAGCAGGAGTAACCGTGGCTTCCGGTGTAATAACCGTTATTTTTTCACCTATGTCTACGCCTAAATAATTAGCTAGGTCTATACCCAGTAGAATTTCAAACTTTCCTGGTTGCAAAATATCTAAATTGGCATCAAGTAAATGCTCTCCTATTTGTGAAACATTAGCCTCGAGTTGAGGATCAACCCCACTTATCATGATCCCTGTAACTTGCTTACCTTTAACTACCATGCTTTGACCCTGAACATATGGGGCAAATCCTTTAATATCTGGATTACCTTCTAGCTCCTGCTCGACTTTTTCCCAATCTCGCAGCTTCCCATCTAATTCAAGTACAGTGGCATGTGCAGTCATGCTCAGAATACGATCTTTGATTTCGTGTTGAAATCCATTCATAACAGATAAAACAACCAAGATCATGATGATACCTAGCGCCAAACTAAACACAGAGATGAATGATATAAATGAGATGAAGTGATTACGTCGTTTAGCACGCAGATAACGCAATCCAACAAATAGCTCTAAGGGACGGAACATAAAGGTGTATTTAGTGAGTTAAATTACTTGATAAATATTCTATAAGCTATTGATATATAAATTATTAAGAAACTATATTTTGCAGACTATTGGGCAAATATATGAATATAGTAATTATTTAGTCCGTTTAAGTTTTATAGAGTTCTAATGGCATGTCAGTACTACGCTCAATCTGCCAAATATCGGCTATTATCGTGCCTTTGATTGGACTTTATTCCAGCAATCATATGACAGTGCTATGATTTAAGCATAGTAATTAAAACTGATAAATCCATGCGCAAATTAATTATCTCAATCTTATTATTTCTACTTGTCACAGGCTTCACATTACAGGTAAACGCCCAGGTAGTGAAGACACCTAGCAGCAACGCAGTCGTTGTTATAAGTTCATCTATGCCTGTTAGAGGCTTAACTAAAGTCCAAGTAGAATCCCGCTTTGGTCAGCCAAACACTCGCCAAGGGCCTACTGGTAAGCCAGCAATATATCGATGGGATTATGATGGTTATTCTGTATTTTTTGAAAATGATTACGTAATACACACCGTAGCACATTGATTAGTACAAAGCCTACACCCAAAATAAAGCTCCTTATAAGCTGAGTAGTTAATATTTTAATTTGTGAGTTTAAATAAGCTTGTCCCTGAATGGGGGCGGCAAGATGCTATCGTAATTGTTTGGCCACATGCCCAATCTGACTGGGCAGACTGCCTAAATAGTATTGAAACTTTCTATACAACACTCTGCTGCCATATTTGCCAACATCAAGAATTAATCATCGTTGCATATAATGAATTACATAAGCTACATATTCAGCAACTTTTAAGTAATACACAAACCAACAGTAGGAATATTTCATATGCAAAAGTTCCAACTAATGATACCTGGATACGAGACTATGGACCTGTTTGTATACAAACAGGAAATAACCACACCATCCTTAATTTCAAATTTGATGCTTGGGGTCACAAATATCCTCATATCTTAGACAATGCATTTAACAATACATTCACACAACAATTTAAACTAAACGCAACTATACAGAATATAGACCTAGTGCTTGAAGCAGGAAATCTAGAAATTAATAATCGAGGTGACTTATTCTGTTCAAGTAAATCTATTACTCGCAAATACATTGAGAATACACAACAGTATTTAACTTCTTTAGAAGAACAATTTTCTGACTGGTTTGGTTGTAATAAAACCTATTGGATCCATGATGTTCAACTTGCAGGAGATGATACAGATGGGCATATTGATACTTTGGTACGATTTTGTTGTGATGACATTATCGCCTATACTTCGTGTAATAATCCAAGTGATATAAATTATAAGGCCTTGGAAAATCTCACTACACAATTAAAATCAATTAAAAAACAAAGTAACAATAATTTTGAATTAGTACCCCTACCATTACCACAACCAAAATTTCTATCCAATAATCAACTGCCGGTTTGCTATACAAACTTTTTAATTACTAACAAAAAAGTTCTTGTTCCTATGTTTAAAGACAAACAAGATGACTATGTTCTTAAACTTTTAGACGAAATATTTCAATATCGTGAGATTATTGGTATCGATAGCAATGCTTTAATTCAGCAATTTGGGGGGATACACTGCGCCACTATGCAGATTCCTCAAGGTGTATTGCAATGAGTAAAATAAACGTGGCATTAATACAACAGCAAATGCAAGCTAACTATCAAGCCAATCTTGATTATAGCTTGGAACAAATAAAACATTCAGCTGCTAAAGGAGCAGAGCTTATTGTACTTTGTGAGCTACACACCAGCTTATATTTTTGCCAGGCAGAATCTGCACAACACTTTGATTTAGCTCAACCTATCCCGGGCCCTCTTACACAAGCACTTAGTCAATCTGCAAAGCAAAATAAAGTTGTAATAGTAGGTTCCATTTTTGAAAAACGTGCAGCAGGCTTGTACCACAACACTGCCATAGTATTTGATAACAACGGCCAATTAGCTGGCATATATAGAAAAATGCATATCCCAGACGATCCTGGTTACCATGAAAAATATTATTTTGCATTAGGTGACTTAGGATTTAACCCAATACAAACTTCAATTGGCAAACTGGGTGTAATGGTGTGCTGGGATCAATGGTTTCCAGAGGGTGCAAGATTAATGACATTAAGTGGAGCACAAATATTGATTTATCCTTCTGCTATTGGATGGGACCCTCGAGATAATAAAGAAGAACAACAGCGTCAGTTCCAAGCTTGGCAAATAGTACAGCAAAGCCATTCCATAGCTAATAATTTACCATTAATTTGCGTAAATAGAGTCGGACACGAAAGTGACTCTTCGGGAAAAACAAAAGGTATCGATTTTTGGGGACAATCCTTTATTACTGATGCATTTGGTAAAATTAAAGACCAATGTTGTGCTGACAATGCTGAAACATTGGTAACCAGCATAGACTTATCTGAAACCGAATCAATTAGGCAAACTTGGCCCTACTTACGTGATAGACGTGTGGATGCATATCAGGAAATTGGTAAACGATTTATAGACAGCGAATATAATAATTAGTTAATCGGTATTTACTTTTTTAGTAAAAAATAAATAAAAATTTTGTAGACTGAGTCCAAGTACAACAATTGCTATTGCAGTTATTCCAAGTAGAATAAATACTCCTATTTCTCCTTCCCATAGTTTGCCAAATAGATGTACTTGATTTGTATCTCTGTATAAAAAATATTTAGGTATTAAACGTGAAATAAATAACAACCAAACCAAAAATAAAATAATTCCTTTTGCAAGCATGTTATTTACACTAGCTTAGATGACGTATTACTAAATATGGGATAAGAAAAAACATAATAGTTATTATTTTAAACGCACCTATTAACATATAATGAATTGAATCAAACTGCTGTTTAGATATCTTAAACCACATACTATGTAATCGGTAGATCCAGTCATGAACCATAATGAAAAGCAAAATCCAGACCAAAAGCAATCCGATATTGACTAATGCACACCACGCTAAAATGCTTCGAACAATCTCAAGATCCATAATGTTACCTTTGATAGCTCAAGTTATAATAATTAAATACTCTATAAGAATATACCTAAAGCCCAACCGAATCTAAAAAATAGATATCGATACAAGATGTTACCTAATCATTACTAGTGCGTATCGGTTATTGTGCTTTTTTATCGATCAATATGTCGACTGTTTGTAGCTGTTTTGTGGAAACAGATTGAATACTCCCATATATATCTCCACTTTGCATAATCGCCTGCCCTGATTTGGAAATTCTAGCTATGACTTCAACTTCATTTTGACTAGACAAAGTCTGTGTTGGCATCATTGCCACAGAATCGTTAAGGGTTACTGAAACTGGTAAATCACCTGCAGTTAGCTTTACTAGTGCCAAAGGCATTTTAGGCCCTTTTTGTGCACGTGCATAAACAAAGAGCGTATCATCCTTTGTTATTTCATTTTGTAATTCTTCAGATAGCGCAACATTTACTGTTAGCATTGCAGAATCGCTGCTCTCGCTCTCAGCTTTATCATTATTTAGCGGTATTTCAGTTATTTCAAGACCGGCTTTTTGTTTAGCATCATTCAAATAAGCCTGTAATGCAGATTTGGCATCTGCCTCTTCATCAGGCACTTGTGTCAACAATTTTTCCCAATAAACTACAGAATTTTTGTAATCCTCAAGCTGATAAGATGCATAACCTGCATACCAAAGCCCTCTCTCATTCTGAGGATCAATTTGTAATGCCTTCTTAAAAAGTAGCAGTGATTGTTCATCAAATTTTTGTCCATTGGCAAAACCTTGTGCTTCTCCATACGCAATAAGAACACTTGGGTCTGAGTTATTCGTTAACTCATTAGCTTTAGCAAATGCCTTTACCGCAGCTTCAAAGTGTTCCGAAATTAAATATGACCTGCCTAGCATTAACCAACCATCTAAATTATTTGGATCCTGATTTAATTTTTCTTCAAGATTTGCGATAGCTTGTTCGACAGACTGCATCTGTCCAGCCTGTTGTGCTTGTGACTGAGCTTTAAATTCTGGCGATAACGACTCTAGGCCAGTATTTATTTTAAAATACATCAGTACCGCTATAGTAGGTATAGCTAATAAAATAATCGTGGGTAATATTATATTATTCTTACTTTTTATTGATCTTTTTTGTTCATTAAGATCATCTAAAAGTGTTCGCTGCAAATCAGTTTTTGCTAATTCAAATTGTTCTTTATCTATCAGATCATGATTTAGATCACTTTCTAATTCAATTAATTTTTTTTCAAAAACTATTTGATTTATCTCTTGACGGTCTATATCCGCAGTAGCTTCTTTGGCAAGCAAAGGTGGCAATACAATAACTAATGCAATAATTAAAAACAGCACGCATACTATCCAAAAACTAATCATTAGATTTATTACTTTGATTTAAAATAGAATCAAGTTTTGTTTTTTCTTCTTTAGTTAATTCTGAGGCATTAGGTATATTTTGCTTTTTGAGCTTGATAATTAAAAACAATAAAACTGCAAGTAGGATTATGAATGGACCAAACCATAAAAAATAAGTTTTAGGTTTTACTAGTGGCTTATATAAAACAAAATCACCATAACGATTTGCCATAAAATCAATAATATCCTTATCAGTAGCTCCTTCTTCGAGCATTTTTTTTACTTCTATGCGCAAATCTTTGGCTAAATCTGCATCAGATTCAGCAATAGTTTGGTTCTGGCAAACCAAACAACGCAACTCATTTAGTAAAGCATGATAACGCTCTTCATGTTGCGCAGCTATAGAACCAACTTCTGCTAATGCAGTCACAGCAAACAAACAAAGAAATAATTGAATAATGGTTAAACTAAGAGGTTTCATTATTTAGCTGCTGTACCATTGGTACTATAGTTTTCTCTAGATCTTCATGTGTTAGCGGTCCAATGTGTTTATGACGAATTATGCCATTCTTATCAATTAAAAATGTTTCTGGAGCACCATAAACTCCCCAGTCAATACCAACACGGCCTGTTTCGTCAAACGCGTTTGCAGTAAAAGGATTTCCATGAGTCTTTAAATATTGCCTTGCTTTTATGGCATCATCTTTATAGTTTAATCCGTAAATAGGCACAATATTTTTACTTGCCAGCTCATTTAGTACTGGATGCTCCTGACGACATGCGAAACACCATGTAGCCCATACATTTAAAAGCGATACTTTGCCAATGAATTCCTGATTTGTAATCGTTTTAGAATCGTTTAATGTTGGCAATGAAAATTGTGGCGAAGGTTTACCAATTAACGGAGAAGGTACTTGAGAAGGATCCTTATACAAGCCTACATACAAAAAACCTACTAAGACAAAAAATAGTATTACCGGAGCTAGAAATTTAAACATATTGAAATTATTACGATGCAGTTACAGCTTTTTGATTATGCCGCGATGCTTGAGTGGATATTTTTTCTCTCTTGAGTTTAAATCGATAGCGTCGATCCAATGCTGCTAACATACCGCCAAAAGCCATTAGTACAGCACCCAACCAAATCCATTGGATGAATGGTTTGTAATACAAACGCATGCCCCATGCACTTTCATTTACTTGCTCTCCCAATGCTACATATACATCTCGCAGAAAACCTGTATCAATACCTGCTTCAGTCATTGGATTTTGTTGTACCAAATAAGTGCGTTTTTCTGGCAATAGAGTCGCAACTAATTTGTCATTTTTATATACATGTATAGATGCCTGTTTAGAGGAGTAATTAGGACCTTGCACATTCTTCACTCCATCAAATTCGAACACATAACCTGACATTTCTACTCTTTGACCAGTATGCATGGGGAGTTCTTTTTCTTGCTGAAATGCACTAACAAAAGTCACGCCGAATACAAATATTCCAATTCCCAAATGTGCAACACACATACCATAAGTAGATCGTGGAATTTTTTTAAGATGTTGTAAAGTATTACTACCAGAATCTGAACGAAATGCATTTCTAAATAAGTAATATACAGCGGAAGCAATCGACCAACTGCCTAAACCAATCCCCAATGCCACTAAAATGGAAGTTTTACCAGCCACTAAAAATGGCAATGCAATTCCAACTATTATCCCAATCACAACAATTTTTAATAGCTTTTTCAAAACTTCCTGCATGCCTGCTTTTTTCCAACGCATAAAAGGGCCTATACCTACAATGAACACAAGCGGTAACATCAGAGGAACAAATACAGTATTAAAATAAGGAGGCCCTACAGAAATTTTTCCTGCATTAAGAGCATCTAAAAATAATGGGTATAAAGTACCTACAAGAATTGTAATCATTGCAACCAACAACAAAACATTATTAATTAATAATGCTGTTTCTCTTGAAAACAATTCAAACTGGCCGATTGATTTTATACATGGAGCTCGCAACGCATAAAGTAAAAGTGAACCACCGATTACAAGGGCTAAAAACATTAATATATATACGCCACGTGCAGGATCAGTTGCAAATGCATGCACTGATACCAATACACCTGAGCGCACTAAAAAAGTCCCTAATAAGCTAAGCGAAAAAGCAAAGATGGCCAATAATACTGTCCAGCTTTTAAAGCTTGATCTCTTTTCTGTTACTGCAAGTGAATGTATCAAAGCAGTCCCTACTAACCAGGGCATAAAGGATGCGTTTTCTACCGGATCCCAAAACCACCATCCACCCCAACCGAGCTCATGATAAGCCCACCAGCTGCCTAAAGTGATACCGATAGTTAGAAACACCCAAGCAAATGTAGACCAAGGTCGCGACCATCGCGCCCAGGCCGAATCTAATTTGCCACCCAATAAAGCCGCTATGGCAAAGGCAAAAGTAACAGAAAACCCCACATAACCCATATAGAGCATGGGAGGGTGAATAACCAAACCAGGATCTTGTAGTAACGGGTTCAAATCTCGACCTTCTAAAGGTACAGGGAAAATGCGCTCAAAAGGATTAGAAGTCAGCAACATAAAAAGAAGAAACCCAACGCTGACAAAACCCATTACTCCTAATACACGCGCTACCATCTCATTCGGCAGACTTTTACTAAAAATTGTCACTGCAAATGTCCATCCACCAAGCATTAATGCCCATAACAAAAGCGAGCCTTCGTGCGCACCCCAAACCGCGGAAACCTTATATTGCAAAGGTAGTGCTGTATTTGAATTATTGGCAACATATAGGACTGAAAAATCATTATCGATAAACGCATAAGTCAAACATGCATAAGCGATGACTAAAAAAAGAAACTGACCACGCGCTGCTGGCTTTGCTACCGCCATCCACTGACTTGTATAAGTTTGTGCACCTAATAATGGGATAATGGTTTGTACTAGCGCTATACAAAGCGCAACAATCAAAGCAAAGTGACCAACTTCAGGTATCATGATTTAATAATTTCTCTTTGGAATGTTTTCTGGATGTTTTGCACCAGATTCTTTTAAAGCTTCAGCAACTTCGGGTGGCATATAATTTTCATCATGCTTAGCAAGCACTTCTTGTGCAACAAATACACCTTTCTCATCTAATTTTCCTTGTGCAACAATACCTTGACCTTCGCGAAACAAATCAGGCAATAAACCTGTATAACGGACTTTCACCGTATCAGTCGTATCGGTAAGACCAAATTCAGTAGTAAGGCCATCCCCGCCTTTATCAACACTTCCTTCTACAACCAATCCACCTACTCTAAATAACTTTCCCTGAGCTACTGCCCCTGAGGCAACTTCAGTTGGTGTATAAAAATAGGTTTTATTTTTTTGCAATGCATAGACGCCTAAGGCTGCAGCACAACTAAATCCTACTAGCAGTATGATTACAAATATTAACCGCTGTTTTCTTTTTGCTCTCATATCACTCTTCTAAACTATCTTCAATTTCTTTAAAAATCTTTTTTTTACGACGGCTGGCTAAGACAACACTAAATATGAGTGCAACTGCAGTAATACCATACGCACTCCAAACGAAAAATGCTTTACCACCCATATAAAAAAATTCTTGCATTGTTAACTCACTGTAATAAGTTTTTAACCCAATTGGTAGAACGCTCACGTGATAAAATTTCATTTCTCATGCGTATTATTAAAAGCCATGCAAAATAAACTTTAAAAGCAATCGCCATGAGCAGTAATGGGTACAACATACTGGGATGCATAGATGGGTTCTCAGAAACAATTTCCATATTAGGTTGATGTAAAGAATTCCACCACGTAACAGAGAAATGAATAATAGGAATATTAATCACTCCGACAATCGCCAATACACTGGCAGCTTTGGCTGCTAAACGATTATCTTCTATTGCTGAATAGATCGCTATTACACCTAAATATAGAAACAATAAAATTAATTCAGAAGTCAATCTAGCATCCCATTGCCAATACGTTCCCCAAGTTGGCTTGCCCCATAACATACCAGTAATAAGAGCCAAGGCAGTAAATACAGCACCTATTACAGCACATTCGGAAACTACAACTTCTGAAATTTTAGTCTTCCAAACCAATGCGATAAACCCTGCTACAGCCATCACAACGTATACAAACATTGACATCCATGCGGCAGGTACATGTATAAATATAATTCTGTAAGACTCACCTTGCTGATAATCTGTTGGCGCAATGACTAAACCCCAATAAATACCTATCGCCATTAATACAATCGTTAAAGCTGCCAACCACGGCAATAATTTCCCAGACCATTCATAGTAGTATTTAGGAGACGATAATTTATGAAAAAATTTCCACATATTTAACTCATACTAATTTTCAACGATGCACTAATTGCAATGGGTGCAAGTATTAATGCCAAAATTAAACCTGCACCCAACAATGCCAGTAATCCAGAAACCTCCAACCCCTCAACGGATGCAGTTACAGCACCTGATGCAAATATTAAAACTGGAATATAAAGTGGTAAT
Source organism: Gammaproteobacteria bacterium (assembly GCA_965223115.1). Lineage (GTDB taxonomy): Bacteria > Pseudomonadota > Gammaproteobacteria > UBA4575 > UBA4575 > CBDCUI01. The sequence goes on along the minus strand of OZ244982.1, from coordinate 858,341 downwards.
ACTAACAAACCTGATAATACACCACCTCCACGCAATCCAGCTGTCAATGCGACACCAATTGCACCTATTAAACTTAGAGTTGGTGTGCCTAACAAAACTGTGGCAAATAATGTGGGTATAGCTTGATTTGGTATATATAAGAGTAACGCCATCAAAGGCACGATGGCTAACATCGGCAGCCCTGTAATAAGCCAGTGCGCAATGACTTTCCCAAATATAAGTAAAGTAGGTGGATGTTGACTTAAAAATAATTGCTCAATGCTTCCATCATCAAAATCCTGCCGAAAAATACTTTCCATTGATATTAATGCTGCTAATAAAGCTGCCACCCACACTACACCTGGTGCTAATTTACTTAAAAACTCCACATCAGGACTTACACCTAGTGGAAACAGAGTGACTACAATCACATAAAATAAAATTGGATTCATTAGTTCAGAACGACGCCGAAATGCAATAAGCAAATCGCGTTGAATAACAGTTAATAATGCACTGAACATAATTATTTACGAAAGATTTAATCGATTAATATTGTGTTGTGGTATTTTCAAATCACGATGTGTAGTTACAATCAATATACCTTTACTATCTAAATGCTTTTTTAAAACAGTTTCAAATTCTGTCACAAATCCTTTATCCAATGCAGTTAACGGTTCATCTAATACCCAAATCATTCTCTCTTCTAATTGCAATCTCGCTAATGCAACACGACGCTTTTGTCCAGCAGATAGTTTTCGTGTTAATACATTCCTTTGTTTAAATAAGCCTACCGAACGTATAATTTCTTTAATTTCAGATTCATCTCTAGTTGTACCAACCATGCGCTGAGCAAATATGAGATTTTCCAATACGGTTAAGTCCAGTTTTACACCAGATTGATGGCCAATATAAGAAATCTGTTGTTGGTAATCTTCATGTCTACCAATCGGAATATCACACCACGTTATTTCGCCTTCTATAGGCAAGTTGAACCCACATAAAATTCTCAGCAAACTTGTTTTACCACTGCCATTACTACCTTCGACAACTAATGCTTCGCCTGGTTTAACTGAAAAATTGAGATTAGAAAATAGTTCTGCAGATCCTCGCATGCATTTTAGGTCGTGTGCTTTGAGTACGCTTACCTCCTGTGTGCGCATAATGTTTAGTCCGATTTAGGAATTATTTGATTATTTCGTGTAACTCATTAATTACACAGGAATCTTAACATGTAGAGATCCAGAATCGATGAATGATTCGTTAGGTCCGATGGTTGGTAAATTTTAGATAATGAGAATGATTCTCATCAATTTATTGCTAGGGAGATCAAAGCCAATCTAGCAATATTGGATATGTTAGATAAAAATATTGCTACACGAGTAAGAAGTCTGTATTTCTCAGACACAATAAGTAGAATGGCGTGCTTTTTTAATATAACTGAGATATTTGACTGAATCTGCATGGATATCTTCAACCCGCCTTTACCCAATCAAGACCATACTCACATCACTTGGGGACGTACCTATGGCTGCAGTAAAGGCTTAATACTTGCCAAAGCAATAGAACAATTCCAAGGCCTAACACTTATTATTTCTGCAGATATTCAATCTGCACATATCTTAGAAAGAGAAATAAGATTTTTTAGTAATGACGATACAGATATATATATGTTTCCAGATTCAGAAACGCTTCCTTATGACGTGTTTTCTCCACATGAAGACATTATATCGGACCGTCTTCAAGCATTATGTGCTTTGCCAAAAACGAAACAAGGCGCACTTATCATCTCTGCCAGCACCATTCTTTCAAAACTGGCACCCAAATCATTCGTACTAGGACAAACTCTTAACCTTACAATCAATGATCAGCTTGATTTAGAAACGTTTAAACAAACACTAGTAAATGCTGGTTATCAATACGTATCACAAGTATTTACACATGGCGAATTTGCTGTACGAGGCTCCATCATTGATCTTTTCCCGATGGGTTGCACAGCACCTTTTCGCATCGACCTCTTCGATAATGAAATTGAAACCATTCGTATATTTAATCCTGAGAACCAAGTTTCAACAAATAAAGTAGAAAGTATACAAATTCTTCCAGCAAGAGAATTTCCTACTGACCAAGACTCTATTAAACGATTTAGACAAAACTATAGAGTGCAATTTGAAGGCGACCCCAATAAAAGCATTATCTACCGGGATGTAAGCAACAATAACTTACCCTCAGGTATTGAATATTATTTACCATTGTTTTGTGAAGAAACCAGTACATTTTTCGATTACATACCTGAAAATACACAAGTTGTTCTAATAGAGAATATTTTCGAAATTACAGAAGAATTTGAGAACGATGTTTTTTATAGATATGAGCAAAGAAAATATGATCTGGAACGTCCACCATTACATCCTAAGCAACTCTGGATATCGACTGAATACTTCGAAAAAAACATCCTTAAACTCAATACAATTCGTTTACAGCAATATGAGTTAGAGCAATTACATCGAGATCAATACAATTTTGACACACATGCATTACAAAATGTAACGATTAATACACATATTAAAGACCCTGCTAGTGAATTAAAAAGATTTATAGAGAATAAGAACTATAAAATTCTTTTTTTAGCTGAATCACCAGGACGACGAGAATATTTACTAGATGTATTAAAAGGGTTCTCATTACACCCAACTGTAGTAAATGACTGGCATGATTTTTTGCTACAAGACCATAAGCTTGCAATCTCTATTGGCCCATTAGAAGAAGGTCTTGTTTTAGAGCAAAATAAAATAGCTATTATTACCGAGAGCAATCTATTCGGTGCTCGCGCGAAACAGAAAAGACAGCGTAGAAGGCAAATTCGGGATGCTGAGTCATTAATCAAGAATCTTTCCGATCTAAGTGAAGGCTCACCTGTAGTACACGAAGATCATGGTGTAGGAAGATATAAAGGCCTAAAAACGCTCACGCTTAGTGGAACCAAAACTGAATTTCTTACATTAGAATATGCTGATGGTGATATTCTCTATGTCCCTGTTTCATCTTTACATTTAGTCAGTCGTTACACTGGTGCTTCTGAAGAAAACGCACCATTACATCGTTTAGGTGGCGATGTTTGGAAAAATATAAAACGTAGAGCTGCAGAACGTGCTAAAGATGTTGCTGCAGAACTTCTCGATATTTATTCACGCCGCGAGGCAAAGCAAGGCTATCAATATATAGTGGACCATCAAGAAATGAATTCATTTTGTTCCACTTTTCCATACGAAGAAACACCTGATCAGCAAAAAGCCATTGATGATGTAACAATCGACATGGAATCTACTAGACCAATGGACCGTGTAGTTTGTGGCGACGTAGGTTTTGGCAAGACAGAAGTTGCCATGCGTGCTGCATTTGTTGCTGTATCAACAGGCAAACAAGTTGCGGTACTTGTTCCCACTACCCTACTTGCATCACAACATTTTCAAAGTTTTAGTGATCGATTTGCAGACTGGCCATTTCGAATTGAACACATATCTCGCTTTCTCTCAGCAAAAAACCAAAAACTTGTATTAGCGGGCTTAGAAGATGGAACCGTGGATATTGTCATTGGTACACATAAGCTTTTAAGCTCGGACATTAAGTTTAAAAACTTAGGTTTAATTGTTGTCGATGAAGAACAACGTTTTGGCGTTCGCCAAAAGGAAGTTTTAAAGAAAATGCGTACAGAAGTGGATATCCTCACTTTAACTGCAACTCCAATCCCGAGGACATTAAACATGTCATTAAGCGGGTTACGCGATTTATCCATTATCGCAACTCCACCAAATCATCGCCATGCTATAAAAACATTCGTCGGCACTTGGAATGACAATATGATTCAAGAAGCTTGTTTAAGGGAGTTAAAACGAGGAGGCCAGGTCTTTTTCCTACATAATGAAGTAAAAACAATCGAAAAAACTGCGAAAGACATACAACAATTATTACCTGACACCGCTATTAGAATTGCACATGGCCAAATGCCTGAGCGAGACTTAGAACAAGTCATGCTAGATTTTTACCACCAGCGTTTCAGTATTTTAGTTTGTACCACGATCATTGAAAATGGAATCGACATTCCTTCGGCTAATACAATTATCATTAATAGAGCGGATAAATTAGGGCTTTCACAACTACATCAGATTCGTGGACGTGTGGGACGCTCTCACCACCGTGCCTATGCATATTTAATTGCACCACCACGTTCGGCCATGACCAGCGATGCCATAAAACGTTTAGAGGCCATAGAATCATTAGAGGATCTTGGGGTTGGATTTACTTTGGCAACACATGATTTAGAAATAAGAGGAGCTGGAGAATTGCTCGGCGCTGAACAGAGTGGTCAAATTCAAGAAATTGGCTTCAGTTTATATAATGAACTTTTAGGGCGTGCAGTCGCTGCGCTCAAGGCAGGCGATATACCAGAACTTGACCTTCCTTTTGACCAAGGCATAGAAATAGACTTAGGCATACCAGCATTATTACCTGATGACTATGTGCCCGATGTCCATACACGACTAGTACTGTACAAACGCATCGCCAGCGCTAATACACAAGATGATTTAGATGATCTTGAAGTAGAATTGATTGATCGCTTTGGCTTGCTTCCAGATTTTGCTAAGAATCTGTTTCATGTTACTCATCTAAAACTAATCGCAACAGATTTTGGCGTAACTAAAATTGAAGCCGGACATGAAATCCTCCGTTTGCGCTTTGCAAAATCACCTAATATAGATGTAACAAAATTATTGTCTTTGATTCAAAATGACCCAGAAATATATAAACTCGATGGTTCTGAAAAACTTACTATATATACTGAAACAGAAACCCCCCAAGAACGAATTGATGCTATTGTAGATCTATTAAATAATCTACAATTAAAACAGGCCGCATAATACAAATTTATAATGATTAACATAATCAATAAAAATATAGCACGCGTAATTTTATTTGCTCTTCTTGTTTCACCAGCTGCAAATGCAAAAGATTATATAGTTGAAATGATCTTTTTTACGGATACAAAAGCGGGCTCTGCAAACTCAATACATATATCTACAGAACCAGTTATTCCCAACTTACAAGGCTCACTTGTTCTGGATGACAGTGCAGTAAACTATGGATTTGTTCCTTATCCCAACGAAGCTTTAACATTAACCAACGAAGCCGCTGCATTAAATAAAACAGGGCGCTATAAAGTATTAAAGCATGCTGCTTGGTTACAGCCTGGGCTGGCAAAAGAAGAGGCTATCCCCGTACGTATCCATGCCGGCAAAGATTATCGCAATGAGTTTAGAGAGAGGTCATTTGTACAAACAGACTTTAGTGACCGCAAACATCCTAAAAACCATCCTGTAAATGAATTAGATGGCACAATAAAAATTGTGTTGGGACGCTATTTACACGTCTATACTGACTTAGCCTATCGCCGACCTTTTTCTGCAAACACAATAGGTAATGATAATGCACTAGGCAGAGATCGCGTGCTTGCAGATTTTGCAATTAAAACTCACCGCAAAATGCGCAGCAAACAACTACACTACCTTGATCATCCCATATTAGGCATACTGGTAGAAATCCGCCCTGCAGATTCTTAACTAGTATTTATAAAGTTAATACTAGTTAAATTAGCTCTTAATCAATCTCATTATTGATATCTCCCCTAAACCTACGTTAGTAATTTTTAAATATAAATTAACATATTGCTAATATAAAATTACTACAAACACTTAAAACTATATAAAATTCAAAACATAGTTTTGTTAAGTGCATTAAAATTGTATATAGGTATCAAAACTGTGAAGTTTGTTACAAATTTTTATATAAGAAAAAACAAACACAATACGTCGTTTTTTTGACGAATGTGCATTCTGAAATTTTTTACTTTAAATTAAATAATAAAAATTTTTACTTTACATAAACTTGTAAAATAAATTTAATTTATTTTGGAGTAATATATCTGTCTCAATATTTCTATTAAGAGAAAATTTAAATATTAATTTTTTATTACATTGTTTTAATAAATCGTAGTAATGCTTGATTTATCGAAATCATTCCTTCTTTAATAGATTGTTGAATCTCTTCCATAGTGATTTCACTTTTAGTAATTCCTGCAGCCCAATTTACACATAGCGCAAGCGTTGCATAACACAAACCTAATTCTTTAGCCAAAGCCGCTTCAGGCATCCCTGTCATGCCAACGATGTCACAGCCATCCCGGTCCATACGCTTAATCTCAGCTGCAGTTTCTAAGCGTGGCCCTTGAGTGGCGCCATAAGTACCGCCTTTAAATACATCTATATTCTGCTGTTTTGTTATATCTATAAGCTGTTGCCTAAGTTCTTCACAATAAGGCCTGGTAAAATCGATATGGGTGACCCCGTCAGACTCTTCTTCAAAAAAAGTATGTTTACGCGAGTAGGTATAATCAATAATTTGATCTGGAATAATTATTTTTTTAGGAGGGATCGCTGGGTTAATTCCACCTACGGCAGCAATTGCAATAATATTTTTAACACCAATACTTTTTAGTGCCCAAAGGTTGGCTCGATAATTTATTTTGTGTGGAGCAATAGTATGTTTTTCGCCGTGTCTGGCAAGAAACGCAATTTCTTTTCCCGCTAGCTCGCCAATAATTATAGATGCGCTTGGCAATCCATAAGGTGTTTCAATATTTTCTGTGCGTAGAATACTTAACTCACTGAAATCAGAAAAGCCCGTACCTCCAATAATAGCCAAATGGGTCATGGATGGTTTAGTTGTCCCTACTCACTGCGTAGACATCCGACAAATTGCGCCAATATCCTTTGTAATCCATCCCCCAACCAAACACATATCGATCTACACACTCTAGACCAACAAAATCTGGTTCAATATCAATATATTTTTCAGCAAGAGATTTTTTTAACAATACAACTGATTTTACTTCACGCGCACCTTTAGCTTTACAGTAAGCTATTAACTCTTGCATAGTATAGCCTTCATCAAAAATATCATCTGCTAGCAGTACAAGACGTTCGTTTAGATTTGCATCAGGCTCTTTATGCCAGTGCAAACTACCGCCTTGTGTTTTATCACGATAGCGATCCACATGAACATAATCCAACTCGACTGGCATTTGTAATCGTTTCATTAATTCTGAAGTAAACATTAAGCCGCCGCGCATAACACATAAAAGCACAGGAACTTCATTATCGTTAATATATTCTTTTATTTTTTCTACAAGTTCATCTATAGCTTTATATATAGTTTTTTCATTTATTATAAGATCAGCTTGTTCAAGCGTCTCAGTTGCTTCACGCAATAAAGTTTCACTCATAATAATTGCCTGCTAATTTTGCAGCGAAGGAGTTAAATTTGTATCTTCTTTTTCAAGCTGTATAACACGCGTTGGAAATGCTATGCTGGCATTATTATTTTCAATAATTTCCGAGATCTTTAACAGCACATCCTGCTTTACTTCGTGAAATTGAATCCAATTTGTTGTTTTTGTGAAGGTATACACAAAGAAATCTACAGATGATTCACTGAACGCATTGAAATTAACAATCATAGTTTGTGTTTGATCAATCTGTTCGTGTTTACGTAGCATTTGCTTCACTTCATCAACAATTTTATCCATGCTATGGATATCATCATAACGAACACCGATGGTTTCATAAATTCTTCGATGTGACATACGTGATGGATTCTCTACTATGATATTCATGAAAATTGAATTTGGCACATAAATTGGACGTTTACTAAAAGTACGTATCCTCGTTTGACGCCAACCAATTTCTTCTACTGTACCTTCTAACTCTTTATCAGGTGAGCGAATCCAGTCTCCTACTCTAAATGGCCGGTCTAGATATATCATCAAGCCACCAAAAAAATTGGACAATAAATCTTTAGCCGCAAAACCTACTGCAATACCACCAATGCCGCCAAATGCTAAAACACCCGAAATACTAAAGCCCAAGGTTTGCAACATCACCAATGCAGCTGTAATAAAAACAGATGCTCGCACAAGCTTAGCCAACGCATGCGTAGTGGTAAGGTCAATGGCTGCACCAGATTGATATTTTTTTCGAATAAATGCTTTTTCGAATTCTTTTACAAAACGGATTAAGAACCAAGCCAATGTTGCAACAATGGCCACATCCCTAATTGGATTGATCGCCTTAAATATTTCTGCATCTGTACGGCTAGCAACAATTTCTGCAGCAAATAAAATCCCTATTACCCAAACTAAAAATCGTAAAGGTTTACGAACTGAGTGTATAAATGCATCATCCCAAGGATTTGTTGAAGACTCTGCCCTTTTAGCCAGCTTGTGTAAAAATAGCTTAAAGCCAAAATTAAATAGCAAGACTGCTAAAACAATAATAAAAACTTGCAAGACCCAAGATCCTGTAAAATCTACTAGCTCTAATGATTGAATGTACTTTGCAAAATCTATTTTTTCCATATTTGAAGGCAGTATTAAATAATTAAATTGTTAATTCACCATAAGGCGAGACTTGGTAAGATTCGACTTGTGCTACAGCATGCTTCCATTTATCTGTCTGACGCAACTCATAGTATGAAAGTGGATCTTTGCCTCCATGCATTCGTGTCAAACGAATCTGAGAAGTTGGATTGTTATAGTTTTCTAGCCTCTCTGCAACATCACAAGCTTGTTCACTTGCATTACAAACAAGCACCATATCACAGCCAGCAGATAAAGCTTTATGGATACGCTCGATGTATTCATCACCACAATCCGCAGCTTTCATACTTAAATCATCACTGAAAATTACACCATTAAACTCTAATTGCTGACGTAACATCGTATCTAACCATTTCTTTGAAAATGTAGCGATTTTCTTGTCGACTTTTTCATAAATAACATGTGCACTCATTATCCCAGCAAGACCGTGATCTATCATGCGCTGAAAAGGGATGATGTCTGCCATTAAAATATCTTGATATGTACGGGTATCTGTCGGCAAATCGATATGAGAATCCGCAGTAACATAGCCATGACCTGGAAAATGCTTACCCACTGCTTGCATCCCTGCGTCTTTCATTCCATGTATGTAACGTGAAGCCAAGGTAGATACAACATCCGGGTCTTTATGAAAAGCACGATCCCCAATAACTTGGCTAATGCCGTAGTTAAGATCCAGTACGGGTGCAAAACTAAAATCAATTCCAATTGATCTAAGTTCAGCGGCCATCAACCAGCCGCTAATTTCAGATAAATCACAAGCTCGTTTGGTGTCTTTCTCATAAAGATCGCCCAAAAGTTTTATCGCAGGTAATTGTGTAAACCCATCGCGCAACCGTTGTACACGGCCTCCCTCTTGGTCAATCGCGACTAATAGCCTTGGGTGGCGTAGTGCATGGATCTCATCAATCAATGCACTTAATTTTTCAATAGAAGTAAAATTTCGGCTAAATAGGATTACGCCACCTACTTGAGGTGACTGCAAAAGTTTTCGTTCCTGTGCAGATATGGTATCTGCACATAAATCTACCATGAGGGGACCAAGAGCCATTGCCTAGATTATTCGCTAATCAAGCTCAGAGTTGAAGCGCTAGAAGTATTCACAACCGGCTAGCAAATTGACCACGAGGGTGACAGTCATCACTACCATGAAGAGGTTGTCGACTCAGATATCACCATCACCTAACGGTAGCTAAGAGCCGCTAAGCAGCTACATATAAATCAATAACTTAGACCATTTCCTATGTACTTTGCTATTGACTTGCCCTTGTATTTTCCTAAATTAACTATATAATATTCTAAATTCTAGAATATTGAACATTAAGGAAATAGCCATGAAAAATAGTGATGCACTCAAGCCACAAGACTTACTTGTAGCGATGAAATTAGCTGTACTTGATGACAACTATTCATTCCAGTCATTAGGTGAATCACTTGGGGGCATGCCTCCCAGTGCTGTGAAATATGCTGTCGAGCGCGCCAAGTCTGCATCCCTACTATCTGGAAATAAAGGCAAACGTGACAAGGGCGATTTAAAAGTGAATCGGCGCGCATTGGCTGAGTTCATGATTCATGGTGCTAAGTACGCATTTCCAGCAGGTGCAAGTAGAGCAAAAGTCAGGGGTATGCCAACGGCTGATGCTATTGGCCTATTTGATGAGCAACTAGCACCTAGCGATCAGCTACATTGGGTTTGGCCTGACGATGAAGGTGTTGAAGGTTATTCATGTGATCCGATTCATGAACTCGCACCTGAAGCTGCCAAAGAAGATCCAGAACTATACGAAATGTTAGCTTTACTCGACTCACAAAGAGTCGGCGATGTTAGAGTACGCGAAGTTGGCGCACAAGCTATCAAAGAAAAGTTAGGTGTTGAATAACCCTAATACTATTTCACTATTGAAAGTAGCAAAGGCACTTGAATCTTTGCTAGATGATCTAATGTTTGTCGGCGGTGCGATCGTATCACTATATATAAATGATGATGATAGGCCACGGCCAACAAGAGATGTTGATGTAGTAATACAAGTAACAACAAAATCAGAATTTTATAAATTTTCTGAAACAGTTGAAGCATTAGGTTTTAAGCACGATCAATCAGAAGATGCTCCAATATGCCGCTACGTTTTTAATGGTACTCCTGTTGATTTTATGCCGACTGAAGAAAGTGTACTCGGCTTTAAAAATAAATGGTTCAAAGAAGCTACCGAGCACGCGCGTGCGCTTGAAATTGATGGAATAAAAATAAAAGTAATTAGTCCTACTTATTTGTTAGCTACAAAGATTGAATCGTTTGGCGACCGTGGTAAGGGTGACATATTAGGAAGTAAAGATGCAGAAGATATTATTTCTCTAATCGATGGGTATTCAAAAATGGTTGAAGATGTAGCATCAGCCAATGAGCAAGTTAGTAATTATATTTCTGATAGATTGCGTGAATTAAAAAAGAATGCATATTTCGATGATGCCATAGAGAGCCAAATTAGATTTAGTACAAATATTGATAAATCAAGAAATAAGCTAAACGAAAAACTAATAACAATAATTGAACGCAACTTCAAATAGAGTAATTTAAAATATATTCATCCAATAATCCAAAGCTTAAATTAGATAAATATTGTAATGACACCAGCTAACGCATCTTTAATAGACACACAAACATATAGTAGTTTGTTAAAAACATATACTTCAGCAGTTAAATGGCTAGAAAAGTTAGGTTTAAATATTCATAACAAGAGAGTAGATCGTTATGGGGAATATCTTGAACATTTCACACTAAATTATGACAAGTGGAATAGCGAAGAAATTAGAAATAATTACCCCAATGCGGTCAATGTTCTATTTGAAACAATGGCAATTATTGGCATTTACGAATCACTAAAAAATGAACAAGTATCGTCTCTTACTGGCGTAATTGAAAAATTAAAAAAGGCAATAAATGGACCTGATTCTAGTATAGATGAAACACATTCAAATCAAGAAGCTAGAAACTTTCTATTTGAAGCTCACACCGTTGCAACAATTTATCACCCTGATAAATATTTGTTTGCTATTTTTAATTCCCCAACTGACACAGCGTTTACCTTCATGGATAAAACAGTTTTCATTGAGTGCAAGAGAATACATTCAGCAGATAAATTAGAAAAAAACATCCGTAAAGCATGCAATCAATTGAAAGTAGCGTTTAGCAAGAATAATAAGATAAAACACCGTGGATTAGTTGCAATTGAAGTGAGCAAACCAATAAATCCAGACTTTAACCTCTTAGTTGCTCCTAATGATAATTTGCTAATTGCTTCACTTAATACCCATTTGAATAACTTTATAAATAAAAACTATTATGTGTGGAATAAAGTTTTTAATGATAAATCTAGCAAGATTATTGGAATACTAGTTCGAATATCTTATATGGGTGTTTCACAAGAAAAAAACTTATTAGTAACATAGAATGATATAGGATTAAATCCTAGAAATAATATAAGTCGATATGATGTTGACTATTTGCGTAAATTACAAAAGGCGATGGATAATAAATAGTGTTAAAGCGCGATAAAAATGGCTTTATCGATATAATTAAGAGTTATATAGCGAATCGATAGGGTCAGACACGATCAATACCAAGATCAACCATAGATATCTAGGAATGGAGCTCAAGGTAGTTTTGCCCTTTTCTTGTCTATCTATGAACTAAAGGATACAAACAAAAAAAAAGGCCGTCTTAATAAGACGGCCGAATCCAGGAGGAGTCGAGAATAACAACATGTCCAAATAGAGGATATTTGCTTCATGTTGAGAGGCTCACGATATATAAAGCACATTTAATGCCAATTAGGCAAAAAACTGTCTTTTCAACAACTTAGTAATTTTTCAAATTAATGGGGGACTATAAATTAGTGAAATTTCGACAATTTTTGGCACATTTGTGACAATTTATAGCATCTATTTCACGTAACTATATTGATATAGTAAGGTTTTTTAATTTAGCAGTCTCCTTTGATGTATTTCATTTTGAATTATTTGAGTAATTAAGAACGTTTCGATAAAACCAAATACCCTGCCTACATTGCATAAAAATTAATCAAAAATAAGCATTTCTGCACAATTTTTCAGCGTAATTACAAGAATTTATTGAGTTTTATCCAATATCAGCTCCTATACCTTTAAGCACACTTGTGGAAGTCACTAACTAGTTGATAATGAGGGTTAAAAAAGAATAAGCAAGAATTAATGATAACGTCAGCCTACGAAGATCTGCTTCATAAACACCAGCTAGTGGAAGATGTACAACAAAAGAAAGTTGTTCTGGCCCTACAAGATTTATATGACGAGCTCGATACTAGCAATCCTGATGATTCCACTATTATAGATAGAGTTGTTGCCATATTGGCTAAAAATTCGAATACTGATTACATCAAAGGGTTATACATCTGGGGTGGTGTAGGTCGCGGTAAAACTTTCTTAATGGATTTGTTTTTTTCGAATTTACACACCTCTAAAAAAATTCGGCTACATTTTCACCGTTTTATGGATGATGTCCATAAAATGTTGAAAAATTATCGCGATAAACCTGATCCTCTTAAATTGGTTGCCGATGAATTTGCTGCTAAAGCAAAAGTTTTGTGTTTTGACGAATTCTATGTAAATGATATCGGGGATGCCATGATCTTATCGGGTCTACTGGAAGGTTTATTTGAAAACAATGTCGTACTTATTACCACATCGAATGTAGAGCCTTCACTACTCTATAAAGATGGCTTACAAAGAGAAAAATTTTTACCTGCTATAAAGCTCTTACAAGAACACACTAAAGTAATTGAATTGGATGGGGAAATAGATCATCGCTTTGAATTTTTACAAAAAAATGACATGTACAATTCTCCTATAGATGTGTCATCCCATGATTGGCTAGAACATGCCTTTCTTAACGTTGCTAATGAACGCAGTAACGCCTCTTGGGAAAAAATTGAAATAAATGGTAGACCGATCCAAACTATCAGACATACGAATAATGTTGCTTGGTTTGACTTTAAGGAGATTTGTGATGGGCCACGTAGTGCGGCTGATTACATAGACATTGCTAAACAATTTAATGCTGTATTAATCTCACATGTACCAATATTTGCCAACAAAGATGATCAAGCAAGAAGATTTATTAATCTAGTAGACGAGTTTTATGATCGTAATGTAAAGTTAATCCTTTCTGCTGAAGCAATGCCTGAGGAATTGTATTGCGGTTCACGGCTATGCGATGAGTTCAAGCGTACAACCAGCAGATTAACTGAAATGCAGTCACATGAATATTTAGAAAAACAACATAACCCACATTAATCACTAAATTTAGGAGGAAAGATGAAACCAACTGTACGAGTTGCCATAACAGGAGCTGCAGGAAATATTGGTTATGCAGCGGCATTTCGTATTGCTGCAGGGGGAATGCTTGGAGTTGATCAGCCTATTATTTTACAGCTGATAGAAATCGAGCCAGCATTGCCAGCATTACAAGGTGTAGAAATGGAGTTACGCGATTGTGCTTTCCCTTTATTAGAAGGCATTGTGACTACTGCAGATATCGATGTTGGTTTTAAAGATGTGGATTATGCATTGTTAATTGGTTCTCGCCCACGAACTAAAGGAATGGAACGTAGCGATTTACTCAGTGCAAATGGCAAAATTTTCGGACCGCAAGGTAAAGCAATCAATGATCATGCCTCACGTGATGTTAGAGTCCTGATTGTGGGTAATCCCGCAAACACTAACGCCTTGATAGCCATGAATAATGCACCAGACTTATCACCTACTCAATTCACTTCTATGATGAGACTCGATCATAATCGCGCAATCAGTCAGTTATCCTCAAAAACAAATACGGCTGTCACTAAAATTAAACATATGACGGTATGGGGCAATCATTCTCTTACCCAGTATCCAGACATTAGCCATTGTACGGTCGATGGCAAAAATGCTGCATCCTTAGTTGATGAATCTTGGTATCGAAATGAATTTATTCCTAAAGTGCAAAAACGTGGCGCTGAAGTGATTAATGCGCGTGGTGCCTCTTCGGCCGCTTCGGCCGCTTCGGCTGCAATGGATCATATGCGTAATTGGGTACTGGGAACCCCAGAGGATGACTGGGTCAGTATGGGAATTGTCTCTACCGGAAACTATGGTGTAGAGAAAGGATTAATGTATTCCTTCCCAGTTCAATGCAAAAATGGCAACTATGAAGTAGTTCAAGGCCTAAGCATGGACGATTACAGTTCGGAGATGATCAAAGCAACCGAAAAAGAGTTGTTAGAAGAACGAGATGCCGTAAAAGACTTGATATAAAGTTTTTACAACTAGAAGTATCTTTTATTACTAAAGGTCATGACTTTTAGAAGCGCAGTGTGAACTGCCACACATGCGCATTCAAAAAGTCGATAATGCAATTGACGCGAAAAAGATCTTCTACAGATTGACACCTGCCCATTCTGTTACAAAGTCATTAATATACTTTGCAACCTCATCCGGGCGATCTTCCTGCACCCAGTGTCCGGCACGTTCTAAATATTGCACACGGGTAGGACCAGAAATCCTTTCTTTTAGTTTTTCTGCAGCCGTACATGACATAAAGTTATCTGCCACACCCCACATCACCATGGTAGGACAAGTAATTTTGCTGTGATCCACATCGGTATCTGAATTTTGTGGATCGGCAGCGATACGAATTAAAGATTTAAATCCAGTCATACCCGGACCTCGACCCCAAAACTGCAAATAATTTTGCTTACAGTTTTTATCGGTAAAGGGGGCGCCATCATAACTCCCCATACGCATCAAGGCAGGAAATCCTGCAACTGCCTGTCCTAGCGCTTGTTCTAACACCTCATCTGGTGCGCCATCTAAACCTGCCAAGGCTTCTACTTCACATACCGGCCATTGATCGAAACAAACTGGATTGATTAACACAAGTCGAGATATATAGTCGCAATATTTAGTTGCGAATACTTGCGCGACACCACCACCATGATCATGAGCAACCAGAATAACTTTACCTTTTAAGCCAAGGCCTTCAATAACACCTTTCACTGCCTCTGCTTGATTCATAAACGAGTGCTTAAATTTATCTAATGGCATATCAGACTGCCCGTACCCCACCATATCCATGGCAAGGGTGCGATATTGTGGAAGTTGTGCCTGCACATGCCTCCATAATCGTGCATTCGTAGGAATTCCATGCACCATCAGCAAAGTGGTATCTCCACTACCACTTTCTTCTATATTTATATTGATTTTCAACCCATCTACTGTTACTTCTTGTTTCATAATTCCTCCTATTTTTTTTATTTATCTAATTTGTATTTTATTTCAGAGACTTTAATATCGATCTTGTATAAGCATTTAAAAATTCTATTGCATTTTCAGATTTGCTTACTACACACATGCCTTGTGCGCTTCCAGTTAAAAATTTAGCCAAATCGCATATATCTGTATCTTTTGATAACGTTCCAAAATTTTTAGCACGTAATAACGCATTAAAAAATGTTTTCTCCATTTTATTAAAATAGAAAGAAACTTTTTCTGAAACTTTCTTATCTTTCGGAACAAGTTCTATTTGAGAATTCATCATTAAGCATGTGAAATTCCCTTTTGTATCTATTAAAAATTCTTTTAGTGATTCAAAATACTCTTGAATACCTAGTAAACCATCTTCATGCGCTTCAATCTTTTTCATGCGCTGTAGAAAGACTTCGTCACGATATTTATCTAATACCTTAAGATATAAGCTATGTTTACCTCCAAATATTTCATATAAATTAAATCTGTTTACGCCTGCTTTTTTAATAAGAACTTCAACCGAAGTTTTTTTATATCCGTACTGCCAAAACAAATGCATTGCACGGTCTATTACTTCATCTTGATCAATCTGAGATTTACGTGGTGCCAATGTTTTCATTCCTGAATGGTTGTTCAGAATACTAACAGAAGAACATATTTTCTTTCAAACTTATTATTTAACACACAAAAAAAACCCGCATAAAGCGGGCTTTTTTATAGTACTTAATAACTAAACTTATGCTGCTGAGCGTTTTGCAAACATATGACTACGATTACCACCTGTCGCTTGTTGTCTAAGCAATTGATATTCAGGTTTATCAGTAAACTCACCCAGTGATACTCCACTCAGATATTTATAAATCTTATCGCTAAGCTCATCCCAAATAATATGAGTAATACATCGATCATCAAATTGCATTGATAACTCTGAATGCTCAGGTTGTGGTTGTACACTTTCATCAATAGCACTTATTACTTGTGCAATAGAAATCTCGTGAGGCGATCGAGCAAGACGGTAACCTCCGCCAGGACCCCGTACACCTACTACCAACCCACCTTTACGTAGCTTGGCAAATAATTGTTCTAAATATGACAATGAAATGCCTTGGCACTGCGAGATATCCGCCAACGTTACAGGCTTATACTTGTCATTAATTGCAAGATCCATCATTGCGGTAATAGCATGACGAGCTTTTGTTGATAGTTTCATAATCTTTCACCTTCTACCTTGAATGGTAAAAACTTGGCCTTGTCGACCAGTAACCATGTATTTTGATGGTTATTTTAACATCAACTGGATAATAGAAAATGTCGACTAAGCCAAATTCTAGGAAATATTTTTATTCTTATTTTTCAATTAGTTATGATATATAGATAACTTGATCACTAAACAATAGTACTGGAAGTAGCTGATCCCTGCAATGGCAAATCCACATTTTCAGTAAGTAGATGATTTCTCCTGTGTTTGTCAGCAATCAAGAAGGAATGACCTTGATGGTCACAGAAGGATAGCCATTTATATAAAAACCTGTTCATACGCCAACGTTTAACGAGAGTTGGGTCGATATGGTAATTAAATGCAGAAAAATCTGGATTTAGACGTCTGTATGACTGACTTAGCACTTCAGCTTGTAATGCATCATAGTACACTCGCACCTTAAGATCTGGGAAAGCCAAAAACCCATATTTAATATCTGAAAAATAATAAGTAAGTGCTATGGTTGCTGTATATTTAGTATGTTCAATAACTTGCAAATATAGATCCATTCCCAACGAGATTCTCGATACGGCAACAAGAGGCATTTCTTGCTTAGCACCACATAACTTTCGAATGCGAATATAATTTGCTTCATACATTTCCATTAGCCCAGCAAAACTACCAGGCAAAGGTGACGCTAGTATGCGTTTATTATGAAGTATTTCTTTCATTCCTTTTTACGTTATAAAAAAATTAACTAAACATACAATAGAATTGTTGTTATTTTATTTAGTAGTGTTCTTGCAATAAAATAATTACATTGAAGTTTCTCACAAACTTAATATAGTGTGAAATTTGTTTTACTTATCACAAAGAATTAATAGACCGAAGGTATAAACGCAGCGCATAAAATTGCTCTTGACTAAGCGTATCTTTTGCTATAATGCTTTTATATCTTTTTGATTTTGTGTAAAACACAATTGTCGCAAAGTAATTAAACAGCCATGCTGCATTTTTTATGTGGACGTGGTGTGTTGTACCGTCTTTAAACTCAATCTTATGTAGTTTTGATATAACTGATATTGAAATCCTAACAATTGAATTGCTGTTATTAAGCAATATGTAGTGCTTAATTGTATAAACTCCATTTAGCAATACTAATACTAGCGCAAAAAGCTTGTACCAAACGGATACGGATATAAAAATAAGACATAGCGCTGCGAGTACATGTAAAACAGCAAAACAAGCAAACAAAACCTGTGAAGGCTTTAAGGTAAGGTTAATATTTGGTATAGATAAGCTCAATCACTTTATTAATGTTTTCATTAAAGGATTTTTGTCTACCAACAAGTAGATCATAAAGTTCAGGGTCTTGCATGTCTAACATTGTTTCAAATGCATGCTGTAATTCTACACTAGCAGACGGATAAAACTCTTTTAAAAATATCTGCATTAATACATCTAGCTCTTTGGTACCACGACGACATCGCCATGCTAGTTTTTGCAGATTTTCCACTGATTACTAGTTTCTTCTTTTTACAATTAATCTTTTTATTTCTGCAATTGCTTTTGCTGGATTTAGTGATTTAGGACAGGTATTAGTACAATTCATAATTGTATGACATCTATATAACTTAAAGGGGTCTTCCAACTCATCTAAACGTTCACCTGTAGCCTCGTCTCGACTATCCGCTATCCATCGATATGCTTGCAACAATGCAGCTGGACCCAGATAACGATCACTATTCCACCAATAACTTGGGCAACTCGTTGAACAACATGCACAAAGGATACATTCTTCCAGTCCTTCTAACTTTTCACGGTCTTCTTTGGACTGTAACCGCTCACGATCAGGAGGTGGAGGTGAATCTGATTGCATCCATGGCTTTACAGATGCATATTGTGCGTAAAACTTCGTAAGATCAGGTACAAGATCTTTCACTACTGCCATATGTGGCAAGGGATAAATTTTAAGCTCTCCTTTGATGTCACTAATAGCTTTAGTACAGGCTAGTGTATTTGAACCATTAATATTCATTGAGCACGAACCACAAATCCCCTCACGACAAGAACGCCTAAATGTTAAAGTGGGATCAATTTCATTCTTAATTTTTATGAGTATATCTAGCACCATGGGGCCACATGTATCTAAGTCTACTTCATATGTATCGGTACGAGGATTTTCACCACTATCTGGATCATAGCGATAAATAACTACTTTCTTAATATTGCTGCTGTTAGTAGTAGATTTAAATGTTTTCCCTGGTTTTACAACCGAATTAGCAGGAAGAGTAAATTGCGCCATCTTAAACTCTCTTTTTAAAAAATCTTTAATTAATAAACTCGAGGTTTAGGTGGAATCACTTCAACATCATCGCTTTGTGTGTACATGTGTACAGGACGATAATCAATGCTTACATCACCATTGTCACTAACTGAAACCAAAGAATGCTTCATCCAGTTATCATCATCACGTTCTGGGAAATCATCGCGTGCTTGTGCACCACGACTTTCTTCGCGATTTAACGCAGATTGTGCTGTCGCTAAAGCCTGTGGCATCAAATTTGTTAGCTCCATGGTTTCAACTAAATCAGTGTTCCAAATCAAAGAGTGATCAGATACTTTGATATCATCTAACTGACTAAATAATGCTCTGAGTTTAGCCATACCTTTCTCAATGGACTCACCTGTTCTAAACACAGCAGCATGATTTTGCATAGTCTTTTGCATTTCCAAACGTAAGTCTGCAGTAGAAATACTGCCATTGGCATAACGGAGTTTATCAAAGCGATCCAACGCTTGATCAATCGCTCCATTTTTTAATTCGCTATGTGATTGTTTAGGTTTGACCAGTTCCGCTGTTCGTAATGCCGCTGCTCTACCAAACACAATTAAATCTAATAGTGAATTAGAGCCCAATCGATTGGCACCATGCACAGATACACACGCAGCTTCACCAATTGCCATCAAACCAGGAATTACTGTATCGGGATCACCATCTCTCAAGGTAACCACTTCACCATGGAAATTTGTTGGGATGCCCCCCATGTTGTAATGCACAGTCGGAATAACAGGGATAGGCTCTTTGGTGACATCAACACCAGCGAATATTCTTGCCGATTCAGCAATACCCGGTAGCTTCTCGTTAATTAGATCTGCACCCAAATGCTCAAGATGCAAATGAATATGATCTTTTTCTTCCCCAATACCACGACCTTCATTAATTTCAACTGTCATGGAACGACTGACTACATCACGTGAGGCTAAATCTTTCGCATTAGGTGCATAGCGCTCCATAAAGCGCTCGCCTTCAGAATTTGTTAAATAGCCCCCTTCCCCACGCACACCTTCTGTTATTAAGCAACCTGCACCATAGATACCGGTGGGATGGAATTGCACAAACTCCATATCCTGCAAAGGCAAGCCAGCACGTAACACCATAGCATTTCCATCACCAGTACAGGTATGTGCAGAAGTACATGAGAAATAGGTCCGTCCATAGCCACCTGTAGCAAGCAGCACCATGTGTGCACGATATATATGCAATTCACCTGTAGCGAGATCCCACGCCATGACACCTTTACAAGTACCATCATCATCCATTAACAAATCAGTTGCGAAATACTCGATAAAAAATTCTGCATTATGTTTTAAAGATTGCTGGTAAAGAGTATGTAAAATGGCATGCCCTGTTCGATCCGCCGCTGCACATGTTCGCTGGGCAATACCTTCGCCAAAATGTGTAGTCATACCACCGAAGGGACGCTGATAGATCCTACCCTCATCAGTACGCGAAAATGGAACCCCATAGTGCTCTAACTCAACTACTGCAGGAATAGCTTCACGACACATATATTCAATTGCGTCTTGATCACCTAACCAATCTGATCCTTTAACAGTATCGTACATATGCCAACGCCAATCATCTTCACCCATATTACCTAATGCAGCGCTCATGCCACCTTGTGCAGCCACTGTGTGACTTCTTGTAGGAAAAACTTTAGTAATACATGCAGTAGATAGACCGCTAACGGCCATACCCAATGTTGCACGTAAGCCGGCGCCACCTGCACCTACTACTACAACATCATAGGCATGCTCAATTGGAGTGTATGCTTTGCTCATGGTAGTTTTTTATAAAAAGATTTTTAACAGGGCGATAATTCCGGCAACAGCCAAAATAATGCAAAGAAAATTGATTGCAATTAAAGATGTAATCTTTAGCCAGCCCCCAACATAATCTTCAATAATAACTTGAAGACCTAATTGGGCGTGATAGAACGTAGCCACAATGAACAAGATTAGCAAAACTACTACAATAGGTGATTGTAACCAGCCTACAATAGTTTCGTGACTTGCTGAGCCTAACATAGCGACTGAAAACGCCAGCCAAATTGCTAAAGGTATTAAAGCAACTGCAGTTAATCTTTGCAGCCACCAGTGCCCTGCACCCTCTTTAGCAGAGCCAAGTCCTTTTGCTTCCGATAATGGTGTTCGTAAAGACATTCTTAATCCTTATTTATACATTACAGCTTAGATAGGCTGCCACCCAAACTGCTACAGACAATACTATAGTAGCCAGTAACACTAATATTCCAGATTTTGTTGTGGCGCCTTTTTCAAAACCATAGCCTACATCCCAAACTAAATGACGGATACCATTAAACAAATGTAAGAAAAGTGCAACGGTCCATAAAAACAAAAATGCCTTACCAATCTTACTTGCAAGTAACTCTCTTACTATTTCGTATGATTCAGGCCCAGCCGCAACTGATATAAAAATCACCACCATCAATACTGCGCCTATGGCAAGTGCAACACCAGTCATTCGATGTAGAATCGAAATAGCCATCGTGAGTGGCCATCTGTAAATTTGCAAATGTGGTGATAATGGCCTACTTAGATTAGCCATGTAACTCCTCTTGACTATGTACTATTGATGCCTCTTTGATAACTTCCATTCTGCAGAGGCAGTAAAAACGCTTAGTTCTGCATTGAATACTAACCGATTGACCAGATATATTGAACATATCTCTAAAGAAATGTGAGCAATAACAAGTGCTTAAAGAAATTTAATATGTAATTTTATGATAGATTGATACTTTGAGCTTGGTTTTTTATGCAAAATCATCATGTTTGAACAAAATTTAATCAGTACAGTATGAACGAGGCTTGGAACAAATTTTTGACGGATCAAGGTACAGTGATTCGTAATGTGCAAGCACCTACTCTAGGTGAGGCAGATAATGAAGTATATTCATTAGACCACACTTACTTATGCAACCTATCTAATCTAGGTCTAATCAAAGCAAGTGGAGAAGATGCACAAAACTTTTTGCATGGACAATTTACCAATGACTTAAACCTAGTCAACTCTAAAAATAGTCAACTCAGCAGTTACTGCAACCCCAAGGGCAGAATGCTCTCAATCTTTAGGATATATAAAACAGTAAATGGGTATCATCTTATTTTACCAAAAGATGTAATTGAAAAAACTCTAAATAAATTAAATATGTTTAAACTCATAGCAAAAGTAGAGTTAATAGACGCATCTGATGAGTTGGTTATTTTTGGAGTAGCAGGACCTAACACCGAATCAGTACTAAGTAGCATAGATTTAACAATGCCTCAAAAAATTGATCACTGCGTAATAGATAATGAAACAACTTTAATTCGACTCCCCAGTGAAAACTCAAGAGTAATTTGTATAACTAGACCAAAACAAGCGATTACAATTTGGGGGGAACTAGCCAAAAAACTTGATGTGGCTTCAAATAAGTTGTGGAACTTACACGATATTTATAGCGGTATACCAACAATTACAGAAAATACTAGTGAAGCCTTCATTCCTCAAATGACTAACTTAGAAATTATTAAGGGTGTTAGTTTTAGCAAAGGATGTTATCCAGGACAGGAGGTAATTGCTCGCACACATTATCTAGGTAAACCTAATCGTCGCATGTATCGAATAAATATTATTACTGCAAATGTTCCTGAACCTGGAATTAATATCTTTTCATCCAAAGATGAAAACCAGCCAGTGGGAAAAGTTGTTATAGCAGAAAAAATATCAGATGAAATTACTTCTGCATTAGCCGTACTGCGCATAGCAAATCAAAATGATAGAGATTTACATTTATCTTCAGTATCAGGAGCAAACATTTCAATGCAATCTTTGCCCTATTCACTGGATAACAAAACAAATTAAGCTACAAGCCTCTTGATATCTTGTTATGATCCTTTATAGCCCCTTTTTATTAATATTCTTGAACTACTAATATGCAATTTGATTCAGTTACATGCACACATTGTGGCTTACTTTGTGACGATTTAGAGGTTGAAACAAATGATCTTTTTGTACAGCTGAATCCGGAAATGCCAGCAAAATGTAAACACCACTTTGAAGACGCCTCACTTGAAGACAACAAGGCCCCATCACCTTTCGTTAAGGGTGCTACTGCAACTCAAAAAGATGCACTACAAAAGGCATGTGAAATTTTAGCCTCAGCAAAACAGCCTCTTATCAGCGGTTTGATTGGGGATGTGCAAACCTGCAGAAATGCGATTGCATTAGCAGAAAAAATTGGCGGAGTTATTGATCATGCAAATGGCGCAAGATTGCGCACTAATAATGCCGTCATGCAAAGGCATGGTGAAGTAAAAACAACTTTAGCAGAAATCCGTAATCGCGCAGACTGTGTTGTAATAATTGGATCTGGAATACTTGAAAACTTCCCACGCTTATATAAACGAATACTATCGCCAGCGCAGTCATTGAATGGCGATACCTCAACAAAGAAAAATATTTTTGTATTGGATGTAGCAAATGATGCTGACAAATCTATTCAATCTATGTACGAAGATATTACATTTCTTAATTTTGACGAACCTACTCTAGAATCAATTATACAAAAACTCCATGGAATAATAGCTTCACCTAATAAAATTTCTAATAAAAATACTTATGCTATTCAAGCATTATTGCAATTATGCGAGATTATAACTAACAGCCAATATACAACTTTTTTATGGAGCCCAGGGGAGTTTAACCAAGCAACTGCAGAACAAACTATTCAGACACTTACGCAACTAATAAAAAGACTCATGGTAAAGAATCGTGTTGTTGGACTTACATTAGGTGGTTCAAAAGCTGAAATTACAGCCAACCAAATTGCGACATGGCAAATGGGCATACCTTTACCAATTGCATTTATGAATGGGGCACCCAACCATAATCCAAATTTATTCGACGGAATGGCAATGCTACAAAATAATGAAGCAGATGCACTACTATGGATAGCTACTTATAACTCCAGCGACCTACCCCCTGAAACGTCTGTGCCTACTATCGTAATTGGGCATCCAAACATGAAATGCAATTCAGATGTTCAAGTTTACATTCCTACAGGTGTACCAGGTATAGATCACCGTGGACTTGCGTGTCGCACAGATAATGTTGCCACTTTACCTTTAAAAGCCATACGTGCTAGTGATCTTCCTGCAGCAAATGAAGTCATCAAGCAACTTACAGAAAACCTTTAAACTCAATCATGGTTATTAAATTATCAAACGGCAAGGTATATGACCCAGTTCATGAAGTGGATGGTCAAGTAAAAGATATATACATTGTTGATGACAAGATCAGCCTATCTGCACCTGAAAACAAAAAAATTGACCAAGAAATAGATATTAATGATTGCATTGTCATGGCTGGTGCAATCGATATGCATACACATATTGGTGGCGGCAAAGTAAATATTGCACGCACAATGATGTTCGATGATCACCAAAACAACATCGATAATAAAACAGATGTATGCCGTGCTGGAAGTGGCCACATTACCCCTTCGACTTATACAACAGGTTATCGCTATGCCGAGATGGGCTATACCACATGCTTTGAGCCCGCTGTATTACCTGTAAATGCTCGCCAAGCTCATATGGAAATGGCCGATACTCCTATGATTGACAAAGGGGGCTACGCATTATTAGGCAATGATGACTTTTTGTTGAGAATGCTAACTCAAGGTGCAAATCAAGCTGCGATTAATGACTACGTAGCATGGACACTAGACGCATCTCAATGTATCGGAATAAAAGTAGTTAATGCTGGTGGAATCCACGCATTTAAATATAACCAACGCCGTCTTGATGTTGACGAAACAGGCCCAATTGGTGTAACACCGCGACAAATAATTACCACCTTAAGTAAAGCCATACATGATCTTGGTGTACCACACCCACTGCACGTTCATGCAAGTAATTTAGGTATTCCTGGTAACTTCGAATCAACACTTGCAACCATGTCTGCTGCACAAGGCCTTCCTGTTCATTTAACCCATATTCAATTTCATAGCTATGGAGCAGAAGGCGATAGAAAATTCTCCTCCGCAGCATGTGAGATTGCAGAAGCTATTAATAAACAAAACAACGTATCTGCAGATGTTGGCCAAATTATGTTTGGTCAAACCATGACAACATCTGGAGATACCATGATGCAATACTTCGGTCATGACCATGCACACCCAAAGAAATGGACTATTATGGACATTGAATGTGATGCAGGTTGTGGAGTTATGCCCTTTAAGTACCGTGACAAAAGCTTTGTTAATGCCTTGCAATGGGCCATCGGCTTAGAAATTTTCCTACAAGTAAATGACCCCTGGCGTATCTTTTTAACTACTGATCACCCTAACGGCGCCCCTTTTACTAGTTATCCTCATTTAATAAAATTATTAATGAATCGCTCGTTTAGAAATGATGCTTTTAATATTATACATCCTGAAGCACAAAAGATGTCTAACTTGGCTTCCATGCAACGCGAATATTCTCTATATGAAATTGCAATTATGACACGTGCTGCCCCTGCTAAAATTTTAGGATTGAATGATCATGGCCATCTAGGTGACAATGCAGTCGCAAATATCGTCGTTTATCACAAACAAAATGATATAGAACAGATGTTTGCTAAGCCTTATATGGTATTTAAAAATGGTGTGCAAATTGTTAAAGATGGGTCAGTAATAAAAACTGTTCAAGGTATAACTCATGTTGTAAAACCTGAGTTTGATCGAGCTATCGAAAAACCTTTAAAGAAATATTTTGATGACTACCAAACTATTGCATTTGATAATTTCAAAATCAGCAATGATGAAATGGAAGAATGCATTGGTAGTAAGACTCAAATTCATCCATGCAAACTAAATTAATACAATGATTATTAATGGCGTTCTTATAGAAGATACATTTTCAGAAGCATTTTCAATGCGTGCTACACGTATCATTATCACCGCCATCAATTATAAATGGGCAAGACATGCCGCAGAAACCATGACCGGTTTCGCAACCTCTGTAATTGGTTGTAAAGTTGAAGCAGGCATTGAAAGAGTTATTGGCAATCACGAAACTCCTGATGGTAGACCAGGAATATCTGTTTTGCTTTTTTCTACAGATCGCAAGACACTAGAGCAACAATTACAAGTACGTGTTGGACAATGTGTACTCACTTGCCCCACTACTGCAGTATTTGCCGGCATGGACGGAGATGAACAAATTTCTTTAGGCAAAAATTTGCGCTATTTTGGTGATGGTTATCAATCATCAAAAATGATTGGTAGTAACCGTTTCTGGCGCATTCCTGTCATGGATGGTGAATTTTTATGTCAGGAATCTACCGGCTACCAAAGTGCAATTGGTGGTGGAAACATTTTAGTATTAGCACGACATATTTCACAGGCATTACTTGCTTGTGAAGCTGCAATTGATGCTATCAGTGTATTACCAAACATTGTGTTGCCATTCCCTGGGGGCGGAGTTCGTTCTGGTTCCAAAGTAGGTTCAAAATACAAGGAACTGAATGCTTCTACTAATCATCCTTTCTGCCCTACACTTAAAGGCGAACCCGACAATGTACTTGGCAAAAGTATCGAAGCAGCAATGGAGATAGTAATCGACGGCCTAACTAAAGAAGATGTTGTTTTAGCGATGTACCGTGGCATCGAAGCTATTTGTGATTTAGGCAAAGCACAAGGCATTGAAAAAATTACTGGGGGTAACTACGGTGGTAAATTAGGCCAGCATCATTTCCATTTAAGAGAAATAATGAATGAGTCATACAACCGTTACATATAAAGGCAATGTTCAACAACGCATAGATATGCGTTGGTTAAGTGATGCTATAAAACAAACACTAACGGATGAACAGACCAAGAATCTAGATTTGTTAATTGGTAATCAACAAACCACCGTTGGTGAGTTATTTGATATTTCAAAAAGCAATTCTAGTAATGAATATATATTGGAGAATGCGAACTCCAAGATGGACTATATTGGCTATGCACTTAATAACGATATAAAACTATCAGTAATCGGTGATTGTGGGCATTATGCAGGGGCACAATTAAATGGGGCCACAATAAAGGTAGAGGGAAACACACAAGATTTCTCTGGTTGTGGGATGTCTAAAGGCTTATTAGAAATATCTGGTAACAGCAATAACTATACAGGCAGTGCTATCACAGGTGAGAAAAAAGGCATGTCAGGAGGCACAATACTCGTACACGGTAATACTGGTGACTTTACCGGTGACTTAATGCGACGCGGAACTATTATGGTGGTAGGGGATATCGGTGATCATTGTGCCAGTAGAATGATAGCGGGAACGATTACCAACATGGGGGCAATTGGTAAACAAGTAGGTGTTGGTATGAGACGTGGTACTTTACTATTTCCACACAAACCAGAAGATATGGCATCAGGATTTCATGACTGTGGTCGACATAGCTTGGGTTATCTAACATTACTACTTCATGAGCTAAGGCGTTATGAGTCTAAGTTTAGATTACTACACCCAATGCGCAGACGTGTACAACGTTACATGGGTGACACTTCAGTAGACGGCCAAGGAGAACTCCTTGTTTGGATTGGTTAGTTGGGTTATACATTTACTAATTTAGAAATAAAATTAAAATTCTATTGATAGCTCAGCTGCGATCATATCTCGATCTTTTATTTCATTATCCTCATCATCAAATGCAAAATTATTCTTAAAGTTAGCAAATAAATATTCTGTTGTAATACTTAGACGATTAACAAAACACCAACTAACTGAAACGCCATATTGTTGTTCAGGCTTATCGGCGAATTCATCACTACCTTCCAGCCTTACTGCCACCTGTAATTGAGGTACTGGAAAATAGGCTAACTCAAGGTTATAAGCACTTGGTTTATTTTCTTGATCATCAAACTCTCTAAACTTATTATTTGCTAGAACATATTCAGCAGTGATTTCAAAATCCTCAAAACCTATTAATGTATAAGCATTCCATGCTGACACACGTCTTTCATATTCATCATTTTCATCTTGCAAAAAACGCTCATCACTTTCTGCCAAGTCTGATAGATAACCTATACCAAAACGAAAGGCCTCTGTTATAGATGTATATTCAATAGCAGCCCCCCAGTCATAGTCAGTGCCTTTATTCATTTTTTTCACATCGCTATCAATAATAAATCCTGTTATATCTAATCCAGCCAAAAGCTCATAATCAACAATCAAGCCATTACGAATGGTCTCACCAAATTCCAATAATGGCCCTGTAGCAAAATGACTGTAATATTCACCAAATGGAGCAGAAACTCTTCCTGCTTCTATGCCTATCCCTAATGCATCAAAATCTAAACTAATAAATGCCTCATCCCATTGACCCGTTTGATTTCTGCCGTCATGCTCAACCTCATAAATTAACTCCGTATTCATCCATTTGGCAAATGAATACTCAAACGCAAACTGTGCTGCAAATGTTATATCAGCATATACTCTATTTTTTCCTCTATTCTCTAAGTTTTCTTCACTGTATTCTTTTGCTATTTCTAGTAATCCAGAAAATTTAAGCTTATCAGTTAGTTTAGTTCCCAATCCTGCTTCCCGACGTTCCTCAGGATTTCGATATATTCTTGCTGTTAAATCTTTTGGACCTAGCTTTATATCCGCAGGACCTTGGTCATTTGCTGATACATCTTGCATAACTATAAAAAAATATAATGCAAGTAAGATATTAATATATTTTAAAATACTAGAGTTCGGATATGCGTTCATAAAAGTCAATTATATAGACCTTATATTACCCAACTAAATAGATCATTTTTATTAAAACTTTCTTCTAGTTCACCATATGGTAATGTTTTAATTCAAAATATTGCATTACTGTTTGCAATATGACAAAGATACACATGCTAGATTTGGCATATATTTATTTAAAACGTTAATGCAATATAAAACTAAAATTAAGAATATATGCTTGAAGTAATAAAATCCTTCAAATCTACTAGAAATTAAAGATGAGATTACTACTCATTGAAGATGATCAGGTAATAGCTGACTTTATTATAAAAGGGCTTAAGGAGGCAGGTTTTGCTATAGATCATGCAGCAGACGGACAATTAGGATTAAGCTTAGTTATACAAGACATTTATGATCTTGCAATTATAGATTTGATGCTTCCTAAGCTAGACGGTTTATCTATTATAAGTCGAGTTCGAGAAAAAGGGATAAATCTTCCCATAATAATATTAAGTGCAAAACGCACTGTGGATGACCGAATTGATGGTTTGCAACATGGTGGAGATGATTATCTAACTAAACCATTTTCTTTTAGTGAGTTACTTGCTCGAATTGAAGCACTTCTACGTCGTGCAAGTAATATTTCAGAGCCAACAACATTAACAATAAATGATTTATCTCTAGATTTACTTTCTAGAACTGCAAAACGAGCGAATAAAAAGATTGACCTACAACCAAAAGAATTTGCCCTATTAGAATATTTGGTTAGAAATGCTGGTCGTGTTTTGTCAAAAACAATGATAATGGAAAGAGTTTGGAATTACGATTTTGACCCTGGAACAAATGTTGTAGAAGCAAGAATTAGCAGACTTAGAGAAAAAATAGATAAAACATATAGCACACCTTTAATACATACCGTTCGTGGCCTAGGCTATGTTCTTAAAGTCAATGATGAATAAATTTCCTAATACTCTAAGTTTCAGACTCACCCTCTGGTATTCAATATTGTTTGTTACCTTTTTAGCAATTTCACTTTCGGCATTATATCTATCCATTAATACTATATTAAATAATAGAATTGATGAGGATTTAGAAGAAGATATAGAAGAATTTTCTATACTTTTTAAAAACGAAGGAATATATGCTGTTAAAAAAGAAATTGACCGTGAAGCAAAAACTAGTGATGTTAGCGAAGTATTTTTACGCGTTCTCACTACTAACGGTAAACAGATCCATGCTTCAGACCTATCTCATTGGAAAGGAATACACACAATTCAGAGCACCTTAAACAAAGTTTTATTAAATGACTCTAAACTCTATTTAGAAACCATGAAATTCCCCATGCAAGAAGAAAACACAAGGATTGTTTATGGATTAATTGGCTCTAATACTATTCTGCAAATAGGAGAATCTACTGAAGAAAAAGAAGAAATAATGGAATTACTTCTGATTGTATTTGCTTCAATGTTTTTGATTGCTTTACCAATTGCCTCAACAATTGGATGGTTCATGGCCAAACAGAGCATCAAAGGTATAGAAGAGATCAACAAAGCTGCTATCGATATTAGAAATGGAGAATTTAACCGTCGTGTATCAATTACCAGACAACCAGAAGAAATTCAAACTCTAGCAAATACATTTAACGCAATGATTGAGCGTATTAATAACCTAATAACCGAAATGCGCGAAATGATTGACAATATTGCGCATGATTTACGCAGTCCATTAGCAAGAATTCGTGCTATCTCAGAAAATACTTTGTCTAATAATTCTCAAAGTGAAAATTACAAAGTTGCAGCTGAAGATACACTAGAAGAATGTGACCGCCTTATTCAAATGGTAAACAGCACATTAGATGTGGCAGAAGCTGAAGCGGGTGTCACCAATCGTATTAAAGAAATTATAGATCTTTCTGATTGATAGAAGAGGCCTGTGAATTATTTGACCCTGTAGCTGAAAACAAAAATGTTGAGCTTACTTTTAACATAAAACCTAAATGCAAATTTAATGGTAATAAACAAAGCATACAACGAATGTTGGCCAATTTAATAGATAACGCTTTAAAATATACAAAGCCAAATAGTCAAGTACATATCAAACTAGAAAATCATTCAAAAAATATTTACATCCATATTATTGATGAAGGAAATGGCATATTACCAGAAGATCAGCACCGGGTTTTCGAACGTTTTTTCCGTTGTGATAGCAGTAGATCCAGTAACGGAAATGGTTTAGGGCTAAGCTACGCTATGGCTATTGCTCGATCTCATGGAGGAGACATAAAAATAAAAAGTGAATATGGAAGTGGCAGCACATTCACAATTTTATTACCTGCTTAAATTACAACTTAGAAAAATTACCATTTGATAATCTATATATAAGCTTCTAGTAAAGTTCATTCTGTAAGTTTAACAGTAAGCAACAAATGCTTAGCTAAAAAACATACAGGAGAATCGCCATGAAGTTGTCTAGATTTAATTTTACAGTAATTTCAATAAGTATAATTGGGTTCTTATATGTGTTCCCTACAACATCATTTTCGAGTCATAACCAAAACCATGAGCGTACCTGCGCAAAAACTGCAAGATTTTTAAAATTTGCATGTGAGTTTGATGTTAGAGACAATTATCTTGAATATGTTGCAGCGTGTTTAAATGAAAGTGATGATGAAGAAAAATCAAATTGTTTACGTGAATCAAAGATAGAACAACGTCAAAGCTCCAAAGAATGTCAAGAAATATTTAGAGCACGCAAAAGTTTATGTAGAGACATAGGCCAAGAACCCTACGACCCACCCTTTGGTGAAGACTTCGCAGATAATTTTGTAAATCCTTTAGAAATAGGAAAAAGTATAACACCTAACCCTTATTTCCCGCTTGTTACGGGTAATCAATGGGTATACGAAGGAACTACAATAGATGATGAAGGTGAAGAAGAAACCGAAACAATAACTGTTATAGTAACTAACGAAACAAAACTAATTGATGGTGTTACCTGCGTAACAATCAGGGATATCGCCGAAGTTGATGAGGAGTTAGTAGAAAGTACGGATGACTGGTATGCTCAAGACATTTACGGAAATGTTTGGTATTGCGGCGAAATCTCGCAAAACTTTGAAAGCTTTGAAGGCGATGATCCTGAAAATCCCGAATTAGTCGATATTGATGGGTCATGGAAAGCCGGCCGAGACGGAGCAAAAGCTGGAATTCTCTTACCTTCTGTTCCTCAAATCGGAGAAATCATTAGGCAAGAAGTAGCTTGGGGTGATGCCGAAGACATTATTGAGATTTTAGCCACAGATGGCAGTGAAACTTCTCCCGCTGCATCATGTAACGGAGACTGCTTAATTACACGCGATTTCACACCTTTAGATTCAGAAGCTAACGAAAACAAATATTATGCGCCTGGGGTTGGCTTGATAGTAGAGATTGATTTAAACACAGGAGACCGCGTCGAGTTAATCGAGTTTACAACTAACTGAGAAATATAATACTCGAGTTTAGTAGCGAAGCAAATGCTTCGCTACCTTTTTATTATATCGAAGGCTAGAAATAAAACTATCTAAATCATTTGCAAAATTCACTTAACCATTATATTTTTCTTGGATAATCTCTTTAGTTTCTTCTTTTTTACTTAATGTTCTCTGCATTCGGTGAGATAAAATTAACTTTTTTACACCTGCTTCATTCGCAATTTTACCAATTTCAGATGGAGGCGTATGTAAATTACGTACTACACCTGTTGCATTCTCAGGAATTGCATTATGTGCGACCAAGATATCACTTCCTTTTGCTAAAGTGGTTAAAGATTGACTGTGATTACACATATCTCCAGAGAATGTTATCGAACATCCTAATATGTTCACTCTCCATGCAATGGCCGCAATAGGACCATGATGAACTGCTATAGAAGCAATAGTAAAGATATCACCAACTTTAAAAGTATGAGTTTTATATCATTGTAAACTTACATCTTCAAACTAAAATTTTATAATCACTTATTTGATTTTCATTTAAATAACTATTTAAATACTTATATGCTCCAGAAGTACCAAACAAACTTTCTACGAAACTAGAAGTCAATGGCATTAAATCATTACCATCCGGGCCATAAATGTACAAATTATTATTTCTAGAACTAAAAAAAGAACCTTTTATATAAGCAGGTAAATATTGGCTATGATCTACGTGTAGATGGGTAAATAAAATTGCTTTAATATCTTATAATATCTGCCCCGGACTTTTCGAAATTCAAGCTGCTCCTCGTACCTGTGTCTATCTGTACCGCAGCTCGACCATCTATCTAATTTAAATAAGATGTTGATGCACGTTAATCACTTAATTCAGGACCCCCCAGAACTTAGAACTTGAAGTTTTATTCTATTTTTTTCACAACTAGCAAATGCTGAACTAGTAATGCTAACTTCAAGAATTAAGAGACAATAAATTAGTACAGTAGCAATTTTCACTTAATATTATTCAATTTTCAATTGAATCAGGCCTCATATGAGGAAATAAGATCACATCTCTTATCGAATGTGAATTTGTAAACAACATCACAAGCCTATCAATACCAATACCTTCACCTGCTGTTGGAGGTAATCCATATTCTAATGCACGTATATAGTCAGCATCATAGTGCATGGCTTCTTCATCACCAGCATCTTTTTCCGCAACTTGAGCTTTAAAACGCTCAGCCTGCTCTTCAGGATCATTCAATTCAGAAAAACCATTTGCAAGTTCCCGACTTCCTACAAAAAATTCAAAACGGTCTGTTACAAATGGATCTTTGTCATTTTTACGCGCCAATGGCGAAACTTCGGTTGGATACGCAGTAATAAATGTCGGGTCTTTGAGTTTTTCTTCTACTGTTTTTTCAAAAATTTCAATTTGTATTTTACCCAGGCCATAATTATCTTTAACGGGTATATTTAATTCTTTTGCCACAGCTTTTGCGCTATTTATACTATCCAAATCATCCGCGGTTAGTTTTGCGTTATAACGTAGAATAGACTCCTTCACGGTCATACGTGCAAATGGTTTGCTGAAATCATAAACCTCATCGCCATATTGAATGGATGTAGTACCCAGCACTTCAACACATATACCGCGTAGCATTTCTTCCGTAAGATCCATTAAATCACGATAATCTGCATAAGCTTGATAAAATTCAAGCATAGTAAATTCAGGATTATGGCGCGTGGATAAGCCTTCATTACGAAAATTTCGATTAATTTCA
Organism: Gammaproteobacteria bacterium; assembly: GCA_965223115.1. Taxonomy (GTDB): domain Bacteria; phylum Pseudomonadota; class Gammaproteobacteria; order UBA4575; family UBA4575; genus CBDCUI01. The sequence goes on along the minus strand of OZ244982.1, from coordinate 824,060 downwards.
AATACACGCTCTACTCCACCGACAACCAAACGTTTCAAATATAATTCCGGTGCAACTCGCATATATAAAGGTATATCGAGCGCATTATGATGAGTAATAAATGGCCGGGCAGTGGCACCACCTGGTATAACTTGCATCATTGGGGTTTCTACTTCAACAAACCTACGACCAACAAGAAAATCACGTAGATACTGAATGATTTTTGTTCGCATGGTAAAAACGTTACGCGATTCTTCGCTCATGATTAAATCTACATAACGTTGACGATATCGTTGCTCCAAATCAGTTAAACCATGAAATTTTTCTGGCAAAGGTCGCAACGCTTTTGTTAGTAGCTCGACTGATTGCATTTTTATATACAAATCACCCTTACCTGATTTATTTACAGGGCCTTGCACACCTATGATATCCCCAATGTCCCAAGTATCGATATTTTTAACAATTTCTTTATCCAGATTCTTACGATCTATGTATGCTTGTATACGTCCTGACATATCTTGTAATACAAGAAACGGCCCGCGCTTAGCCATGATACGGCCCGCCACCTTGACAATATGATCAAGCTCTACTAATTCCTCTTTGCTCTTTGCACTAAATTGATCTTGCAAATCTTGTGCATAGCTATCGCGACGAAAGTGGTTTGGAAAAGCTTGTGCACTTTCTCGCAACGCAGTTAACTTTGTGCGACGTTGTGCAATGAGCTTATTCTCATCAATGTTTTGATCTTCTGTTTGATTCTTATTTGACATACTAGTTATAGCCCGCTCTTAAGGCTAGCTTCAATAAATTGGTCTAAATCACCATCAAGTACAGCTTGCGTGTTACCCGTTTCAACTGAAGTGCGCAGATCTTTAATACGTGACTGATCCAAGACATATGATCGTATTTGGCTTCCCCAACCTATATCAGCCTTACTGTCCTCGATTTGTTGTTGTTCTCCCTGGCGTTTTTGAATCTCTAGTTCATACAATTTCGCCTTAAGTTGTTTCATGGCAACATCTTTATTTTTATGTTGCGAACGATCATTTTGACATTGTGTCACAACTCCTGTGGGCAAATGTGTAATTCTTACTGCTGACTCCGTCTTATTAACGTGTTGTCCTCCAGCACCACTGGCACGATAAACATCTATACGCAAATCAGCGGGGTTAATGTCAATATCGATATCATCATCAATTTCTGGTGAAACAAATACTGCTGCAAATGAAGTATGTCTTCGATTACCTGAATCAAATGGTGACTTTCTTACTAAACGATGTACACCAGTTTCAGTACGCAGCCAACCAAAGGCATATTCTCCTTCGAATTTAATCGTTGCGCTTTTTATACCTGCCACTTCACCAGGCGACACTTCGATCAATTCAGTTTTAAAACCTTTACGCTCACCCCAACGCAAATACATACGCAATAACATCTCAGCCCAATCTTGTGCTTCAGTACCGCCAGAACCTGACTGTATATCTAAAAAGGCATGATTGGGATCCATTTCGCCTGCAAACATTCGACGAAATTCTAAATTCGCAACTCGTGTTTCCAGCTCTAAAAGGTCATGCTCAATCGACTTTAAGGTATCATCATCTCCCTCTTCTGCTGCCAATATCAATAAGTCATTGGCATCATTGATGCCGCCTTCTACATCTTCGATGGTTTTTACTACTGTTTCGAGATTAGCACGCTCTTTACCTAGTTTTTGAGCTAGCTCAGGTTGATTCCAGATATCAGGATCCTCTAATTCACGACTGACTTCATCTAATTGTTCACGCTTATTTTCATAGTCAAAGATACCCCCTTAGACTTGCAGAACGGACTTGAAGATCCTCTATTAAATTTTGCAGTGGGTTAATTTCCATATCGATCTTAGGCTACTTGATTTCTCTTTAGCACATAGTGCGCGAGTATAGTAAAGTAAAATTCAAATTAATTTAAGCATCTGTAGCTTCTAAATATTGTATAATGAGCTGTGGGGATCGAATTCCTCTAAACTCATTAACAGCAAGTTGATAGGCGATATGTACTTGCTTGGCGCTTTTATGCCAGTGGTGCTTATCCATATTAAATGCAATTGCATCAATTCTTTTTTCACTTCCTTGTGGTGTCAAGCACAATTTTAAATGATGCTTACCCACAATACGGTGTTCAACTACATTAAATACACCATCAAAAACTGGTTCTGGAAAACCCTGCCCCCAAGGACCCGCCCGAAATAAAGTTTCAGCAATTTCCAAACACAACTCAGCATCATTTAATTCTCCGTCAGACAACAGTATGGCTTCTAATTGTTCTGGTGTTACAAGTTCTTTTATCGTTTGATTGAAAACAAAGGCAAATTTTTCAAAATGATGTTTTGCGATTGAAAGCCCTGCCGCCATAGCATGACCGCCAAAGGTATTAATTAAACCTGGATGGCGTGCTGCCATTAAATCCAATGCATCACGAATATGTAGACCTTGAATAGAACGTGCAGATCCTTTCATTTCATTGTCATTTGTTTGAGCAAATACAATGCTAGGACGATGAAACTTTTCTTTTAGTCGTGCCGCTACGATTCCAATTACACCTTGATGCCAATCTGCATCATATAGCGCAATTCCATATTGATGATCGTCGATTCCTGCAAAACTCTTTGATTTGAGCACATTAATTGCCTGAATTTGCATCTCTTGCTCAATTTGCTTACGTTCTTCGTTGAGATTATTCAGCTTTTTGGCAAGCTCAGTGGCTTTTGACTCATTATTGGTAAGTAAACATTCGATTCCCAATGACATATCTTCAAGCCGTCCCGCCGCATTGAGTCTGGGACCAATTACAAAGCCTAGATCAGTTGCACTAGTACGAAGAAGATTTTTCCCCGCAACAGTTAATAACGTATGTATACCAATACAACATTTACCAGCACGAATTCTACGTAAACCTTGATCCACTAATATTCGATTGTTGTAGTCTAACCTAGCAACATCAGCCACTGTCCCTACGGCAACAAGATCCAGAAACTGCGCTAAATTAGGTTCTGTTAACTGTTGTACCGTAAACCAACCTTGATCGCGAAGATAAGTCCGTAAAGCAGACAACACATAAAACACAACCCCTACCCCAGCAAGGTGTTTACTGGGAAACTCATCTTGTGGTTGATTTGGGTTAATGATGACATCTGCCTGTGGCAACTCTTCTCCAGGCAAGTGATGATCAGTGATAAGCACTTGGTAACCCTTAGCTTTTGCTGCAGCAACACCAGCAATACTCGATATACCATTATCCACAGTGATAATCAGACTTGGGTCATATTCACTAGCAACTTCTACAATTTCAGGGGTTAAGCCATAGCCAAATTCAAAGCGGTTCGGAACTAAATAATTGACTTCTGTAAATCCAAAGCTATGTAAGGCACGAATAAACAAGGCGGTGCTGGTTGCACCATCTGCATCAAAATCACCAATGATGAGAACACGCTGCTTTTCACACATACAACGATAGATCAGCTCTACACCAATATCTACGTTTAGCAATTTTCCTGGTGGCAGTGCCTTAGAAAGAGAATGATTGACTTCTTCTTCGCTACTAATGCCCCGTTGTGCGTAGATACGCTGTAATATTGGCGGATGGTCTTGAAAATGTTCGCTGATCTCGACTTCTGGACGACGTTTGATTGTGGTTAGCATGTATAGGTGAGCAATTTAAAATATAATTGTGTAGGCATTCTAAACAAGATATCAGTATTTATTCACTGCTTTTTTTATCTCTCTATCAATAAGTACGTGCTCAATAATACTTTACGAACTACTTTAACGTGACAAGGATTACTATATATATTAAGCAGTTACTTATATTTACTTATGTAAATACTTTACATAGGAAAGCTACATATCGAACTCAATATGGATGTATATTATTAAATGCCTGAGCATATTCTCTTTTTAACTGGCAAACTTGCAGAAAAAAGTTTGCATCGCGTGCTGGAATCTATGCAACCAACTGCATTTACGTATAGCGTTCTACAGCTTGGCGTCAGTGTTGCAGCATTAATGACAACACAACTCATTGAAAAACGTTTAACCAACCCAGGTAAAGCTAATCGAATTGTAATCCCAGGGCGCTGCAGAGGCGATATTGAAGTACTCTCTAAGTCAGTTGGAATACCAGTTGAACGTGGACCGGAAGAATTAAAAGATTTACCGGCTTATTTTGGTCAAACAAACAGAAAAACTGATCTGAGCAAGTACGACGTACAAATATTTGCTGAGATTGTCGATGCACCAAATATGTCTATTGAGGACATTATAAAACGTGCTTTTACTTATAAAGAAGATGGAGCCAATGTTATTGATCTAGGTTGCCTGCCCAGTACACCTTTCCCTCATCTGGAAGAAGCCGTACAGGCGCTTAAGGCTGAAAATTTTATAATAAGCGTCGATTCACTTACCCCTGAAGATCTCATAGTGGGCGGTCTAGCTGGGGCAGACTATTTACTTAGCTTAAACGAAAAATCACTGTGGGTAACACAAGAAGTAGCCTCCACACCGATTCTTATTGGCAATACACCAGCAGATGTACGTTCTCTTTATCGGGCTATCGACAAATTATTAAAGCAAGGAAGAGAGTTTATTGCTGATTCTATTCTAGACCCTATCCATTTTGGATTTACTGAGTCTATTGTACGTTATCGAAATTTACGCAACCGTTATCCTGATATTCAAATGATGATGGGCGTTGGTAATTTAACAGAACTGACTCATGCAGATACTTCGGGTACCAATGCTTTATTACTAGGCATAATTTCGGAACTGGAAATCCAATATCTCTTAGCAACAGAGGTCAGTGAACATTGTCGTTGTGCAGTACGCGAAGCCGATCTTGCTCGTCGCATCATGTATGCATCTAGAATCGATAATATTCCACCCAAAGGCTATGACAATAACTTAATGGCTTTACATGAACGCAAGCCATTCCCTTATACAGTAGAAGAAATTAATGAGTTTGCTGCACAAATTAAAGATTCAAACTTCCGTATACAGGTGAGCGAAGAAGGCATTCACACTTATAACAGAGACGGCATATACACTACTACGGATCCATATGAAGTTTATCCCAACTTAAACGTAGAAGATGATGGCGGTCATGCATTTTACCTAGGCGTAGAACATGCTCGTGCTCAAATTGCTTGGCAATTGGGAAAACGTTATCAACAGGACGAAGAACTCAGCTGGGGTGTGGCAACCAAAAAAGAAGCACAGGACATGACACAATTTAAAGAAGCTGGCAATACTATGCACACACGCAAAGACCGCAAAAAAGCAAGCAAGAAAAAATAAGGGATTTGACATGCCATTTATACGCGAATGCATCGTCACGACAGTACAGGAGGATAAAACTGTACACATAGCACCCATGGGTATACATGAAGATGAAGAGTACTTAATTATCCTTCCTTTCAAACCCTCTGCTACATTAGATAATGTAGAGCGAGATGGGACTGCAACTTTGAATTATACTGATGATGTACGTGTATATGCAGGTTGTTTAACTGGAAATCTAGTTTGGCCAACATGTCCAACTGATATTATTGATGGTATGCGCTTAGAAAATTGCTTAGCCCACACAGAGTTAGAGGTAATTAATAAAGTAGAGGATGAAGTTCGCCCAAAATTCTTATGCAAAATTGCAAATGAAGTCACACATGCACCCTTTCATGGGTATAATCGCGCACAGTTTGCAGTGCTTGAACTTGCGATTTTGGTCAGTCGTCTACATATGTTGCCACAAGACAAAATACTCCAAGAAATCGAATATCTACGTATAGGCTATGAAAAAACATCTGGCTGGCGAGAACAAGAAGCATGGGGATGGTTAATGGAAAAAGTAGATACATTCATGCAAAAGGATGAACAGCTATGACAGGAATGCTCGCTAGCGTACGCAACCTTCAAGAATCCAACATCGCATATCAAGGTGGTGCAGACATCATTGATTTGAAAGAACCTAACCATGGTGCCTTGGGAGCCGTTCCATTAAATGTTATCCATTATGTAGTTGATGAATTGTGGGAAAAATGTGCCATCAGCGCCACGGTAGGGGATTTGCCTGCTGACGTCGCTGCTATAGAAGATAAAGTCATGCAGACGGCTGAAACAGGAGTCGACTACGTGAAAGTTGGTATGTTCAGCGAACGCCACATAGAAAATTGTTTGCCCCAACTAATCCATTGTTCTAATAAAGGCATTGCAATCATTGCTGTGTTTTTTGCTGATATGGGTTTTGATATTGATAATGCAATTAACATTGCCAAAAGTGCACGTCTAAAAGGGGTCATGTTAGACACAGCTCGCAAAGGTTCTGGTGGCTTACTTAAGCATAAAAATATCATACAACTTGAGTATTTCATTAACCGTGCCAAACAAAATGATTTACTTACAGGCCTTGCTGGCTCTTTAGCTATAGATGACATACCCACCTTAATGAAAGCAAATCCTGGTTATATTGGCTTTAGGACAGCTCTTTGCACAAATCACTCAAGAACTGGATATCTTGATGTAGATGCAATTCGTCAAATAAGAAATTGTATTCCTATCCCAAATCAACTTCAGCAAGAGTTTGCTTGATATTTGTATTAATTAATAATGTCTCAACAAGAAAACCCCAAACTACCTATAAATCTTCTTGTTTTAGAGTTCTTTGGTTCAATATTACTTACCTTGGGAATTGTAGATTGGATAAGTGACTTAAAAATCATGCCTGTACAACTCCAGTTTAATCATTATGAATTTGTATTAATTGTCATTGGTTTTCTGCTTACTTTACCATTTATTTTATTTCTCTTTAATAGAGTATTAGGTAAGCAAACAAGAGAGATTTAATCATCTTTTTTCCTCACGTAAGTCTGATGAAAAAATTAAAACATGAATCAGAGTTAGTTAAAAAAGCAATCCGCGTCGGTATGATCTATGCGGAAAAACGTGGTGTGGTCAAATTTGAAGCTGACGATTCTGCAAACGAAAAAATAGAATATCTATACCGACTGTTGGTGCACGATAAATTAATCCAACCACTCGCCAAAGATCAGGTAAGCCTTCCCAATATGAAGCACAAACTTGCAATATGGGTCTCACGTCAACTACCTAAAGACCACCCACTGTTGCAATAAAAAACATTTGCATAGTAATAACGGCTTACCAATACAGAATTACTTTGATTTTGTGCTTTGCTCACTATGAATAAATTAATAATGTTTCGGTATATTTTGAAAATAAACACAAGTCATTTAGTTTTATAAAGCCCAAGCTCTGTTAAGTATCTTGTCTATATTTATACCTTTAGGTAAGGTGCCATAAGTATATCCCCAATCTTTATTTATACGTGTATTACAGAAACAATCAGCAATTTCAACAGGAGCATATTGTACTAATAAAGCTGCCTGTAAAGTTATCGCCATCAACTCAGTAAGATGCCTTGCTGACTCTTCTTCATTGCTCCCATTTAGCAATAATTTTTTAATCTCTTGAACAGCAATTTCTAAACTTTTATTTTCACTACTTACTATTTCAACTTCATCAAGAAAAACTTGTATTGCTTCAGGTTGTTTAGCAATAGTACGTAACACATCTAAACATATTACATTGCCACTACCTTCCCAAATGCTGTTAACAGGCGCTTCTCGATATAACCTTGGCATTATTGATTCTTCGACATAACCATTACCACCAAGAACTTCTAAAGCTTCATAAACAAAATTTGGCGCACGCTTATTAAGCCAATATTTAGTTACAGCCACTGCAAGTCTGGCAAACATTTTTGCTGCTGTATCATGATTTGAATCATCGTATGCGCGGGCCACCCGCATCAAAAGCGTGGTAGCAGCTTCGGATTCAATGGCTAAATCTGCTAAGACCATCCTCATGAGCGGCTGCTTTATAAGCGGCTTACCAAAAGCCTGTCGATAAGTTGCATGATGTATGGATTGCACCAATGCTTGACGCATCAAAGCTGCCGGAGCCATGGATGCATCCAAGCGGGTATGATGTACCATTTCGATAATGGTATAGACTCCCTTGCCCTCTTCACCAATCATCACTGCATAAGTTTGATGGTATTCAATTTCAGAAGAGGCATTGGAACGATTACCTAATTTGTCCTTCAAACGCTGTATGTAAATTGAATTTAACGTACCATCCGGTCGCCAACGTGGTACTAAAAAACAACTTAAACCATTCTCAGTATTGGCTAAAGTAAGAAATGCATCACTCATTGGGGCTGAACAAAACCATTTATGGCCCATGAGTTCATAAGCTTGCCCAGGACCTCTATGACTTATTGGATAAGCTTGTGTAGTATTTGTTCGTACGTCACTTCCACCCTGCTTTTCTGTCATCGCCATGCCAAAAGTAAGGCCGCGTTTATCTGTAGCTGGAATAAAGCTAGGATCATATTGATTAGATAGAATTTTCGGCTCCCATAGCTTGGCAATCTCTGGCTGATGTCGTAAAGCTGGGACAACAGCATATGTCATTGTAATCGGACAACACGCCCCTTGTTCAACCTGTCCAAATAAAAATTCCAACGCGGTATGCATAACGTGCCCTGCTTTCTTAGCAGTCCACGCAATGCTATGAATTTCATTTTCAACCGCTACTTTCATCAGCTCGTGATAAGCAGGATGATAATTAACTTCATCAATACGATGTCCATAGCGATCAAATGTTATCAATTCCGGCAAATGTCGGTTTGCTGCAAAAGCATGATTTATATAGAATTCATTGCCTATAATCTCTCCAAACTTATGCGCTCTAACTGCATCTGATTGTGCACCTTCGCGGCATAACGCCTCTTTTAACACCAAGTCAGAATCATATAGATTAATGTTTACTAAAGAAGGTGGCTGATTAACCACATCATGAGTTATTAACGAGGTGTTAGCTTTGTGATTACTCATAATGGCACTATTTATTTGATTGACTAAAACTCGAATTGACGGCTAAATTCTATAAAATGATACCAGATAATATTATAGATTCTTCTTAGCCATGATCCGAAAGTTTATTCATTCACAATAAGCTATCATACAGGCTTGGTATAATTAAAATTAATACTTTGCTACTTATTTAGAGATTACTTAAGCAAAAGCACCGTCTATTCGTTCTACTAGGAAAATTACAAGCTAAAAGCGTTATGGTAACGATTTCACAATAGTCAAAAACACTAATATTCACTAAAGGAATTTAATAACCATGCAAACTATTAAACAACTTTTAGATAAAAAGAATGGGGAAATACAAACTATAGATAAAAATAGTTCTGTATATGATGCAATTAAAGCGATGTCTGACCACCACATTGGTTCTTTGCTTGTAATGGAAGATGATCAGCTTATTGGCATTATCACTGAAAGAGACTATTCCAGAAATGTTATTCTCAAAGGCAAGTCTTCAAAAAGCACACCTGTAAAAGATATCATGGTATCCAAAGTACTTTGTGCCAAACCACATCAGTCTATACAAGAATGCATGGCATTAATGACTGATAAACATGTTAGGCACTTACCTATTATAGATGATGGTAAGGTTATCGGAATTATATCCATAGGTGATTTAGTCAAAGCCATTATTTCCGAACAAAAATTTATGATTGAGCAACTAGAACACTATATAAGTGGTTTACCCACTTGATATAATCACTATGTGTATGATGAAAATATAACCCCCCTTTCAATTATAAATTTTTGGTTTTCTGAACCTGCAACCCAATATTGGTTTAAATCTACAGCAGCATTTGATACAGAAATTCGTAATAAATTTGAAAACATCTGGGAACTTGCTGCAGCTCACAAGTTAGAGAAATGGAAGCAAACAGCAGAAGGATGTCTTGCACTAATTATCATCTTGGATCAATTCCCATTAAATATGTATCGTGGTTTGGCAAAAAGTTTTTCAACTGAAAGCAAGGCAATACAAGTCTGCCTTCATGCTATAGAAAATAAATTTGACTCTCAGTTAACACATATCCAATTGCCGTTTTTATATATGCCCTTGATGCATAGCGAAAATATCGAGCATCAAAGCTTATCTGTAAAGCTTTTTGAAAAAGCTGGTCTAGATAAGAACCTTCGTTTTGCCATACATCATCGTGATCTTATTTTAAAATTTGGACGTTTCCCGCATCGTAATAAAATACTAAATAGGCCAAGCACTAAACAAGAAATGGAATATCTGGCTTCACCTCGAGCTTTTAAAGGCTAGAATTAATGAGCACTAATACTTCATGGAGAAACTATGCTCTATTAATATTAATTCTACTATCTATTATTAGCATATTCATAATCAATCCTATTCAACAGGATCTCGCATATCACTTATTTTCAGACACACGTAAATTATTTGGTATCAAAAATTTTTTTGATGTAGCATCAAGCTTGCCTTTTCTACTTGTAGGTCTAATCGGATTAAAAGATGTAATTTCACATTGGCATTCCAATAAATCCTGGACCTGGTTAATATTATTTTCTTCTGTTTGCTTGGTTTCTATAGGTTCAGCCTACTATCACTTGAATCCAAGCAATGAAACATTGGTTTGGGATCGCCTACCCATGGCAGTTGGTTTTATGAGTTTGTTTGTGCTTGTTATCGGTGACTATATCAACATAAAAATCCAAAACATATTATTGGTGCCTATGTGTTTACTTGGCATATTTTCAGTACTTTATTGGCAATCCACAGATGATTTGCGTATATACATTTGGGTGCAATTTGCCTCTATGACCCTCATACTAGTCATTCTATGCCTACATACGCCTAATACTTTCCAAACAAAATATCTAGTATATGCACTAATTTTTTATCTATTATCTAAACTGACAGAGTACTTCGATAACGAAATATTTAATTATTTATCTATGACTATAAGTGGACATACTATCAAACACCTACTTTCTGCTATAGGGACTTTTTACTTCTATATGCTAATGAAAAATCCTAGTACATAATATTTATATGCTCTATTACTCATATCGAATACGATACACTCTACAAATGAATTATTTTCCCAGAATAAATAATAGTTAATGACGGGTATTTAAACTCAAATGCAACACTCACATAACCACTCTACCCCTTCAAACTACACAATGAGTTTTGCTATCGGTACTTTATTAAATATTGTATTTGTCGTTATTGAAGCGATCTATGGATTTCTTTCTAATTCATTAGCTTTAATCGCAGATGCTGGCCATAATCTAAGCGATGTTATTGCACTTATATTAGCCTGGGGTGCGATTTTTTTAGCTCAACGCAAACCCACACGACACATGACTTATGGCTTTCGACGTGGAACTATCCTGGCAGCATTAATCAGTGCACTAATGCTGTTAATGACAATGGCCATTGTGGCCTGGGAGGCAATAGGTCGATTCACTACACCTTCTGAAGTAAATTCGAAAACAGTAATCATTGTTGCAGCAATTGGCGTATTAATTAATACGGCAACCGCCTTATTATTTTTATCAAATAAAAACAAAGATCTTAATGTAAAAGCTGCTTTTATCCACATGGCTGCAGATGCAGGGATTTCTGTAGGGGTGGTAATAACGGGTTTACTAATTATGTTTACCGGAATTAATTGGCTTGACCCTGCTATAAGCTTATTGATCGTTGTCGTCATCATATTTAGCACTTGGGATTTACTATATGACTCATTTAAGCTGGCAATGGATGGAGTTCCAAAAGGTATTAACCCAGATGAAGTCAAACAGTTCATACTTAATCAAGGTGGCGTAAAAGAAATTCACGATTTACATATTTGGGGCATGAGCACAACACAAGTAGCACTAACGGCACATATTGTAAGAGACAAACTACAGCTTGATGATAATTTCCTACATGAATTAAGTGTTAAGTTATACGAAAACTTTGGAATTGATCACCCCACTATTCAAATTGAAAGCGGCTCACATGCTGAATGCTGTGAACAAGCACACCCCGATAGCATATAAAAGGAAAAATATGCCTAAAAAGAATAAGACTGGCGTAATTATAAAATTCATTTCTATTTTAATTTTAATCATATTTATAAGCACACAAATAACTGCTTGTGGTTTTACACCTGTAAAAAAATCAGCTACTCGAAAGAAAATAAATAGCAAAGAAAACCCAGAATTGGCAGAAGTCAAAAAAATAAAAAAAGTGACTGCCCATAAAGATAAAGTTGCAAGTGCCGCTCCCAATAGCAAATTAATATTTTCTTCTAACCGTAGCGGTAATTTAGAAATTTGGATATCAGAACTTGACGGATCTAAACCTTTACAGCTAACAGACAACAAAAACTTTGAAAGTTGGTGGCCACGTGTATCACCGGACCGCAGCAAGGTATTATTTTATCGATCACCAAAAGGTACAGATGAAAGTACATATGATGAAGCCTCATTATGGCAAATTGATAGTAATGGTGAAAATGAAATCGAGCTTATCCCGCAAGGCGAATATGGATGGAGTACTCAAGGTATTGCAGATTGGTCACCGGATGGCTCAAAGATAGTCATGGCGGCAGCAAATAGTAAAAATCATTGGCACTTGTATATAACAGACTCAAACGGCAAACATCCTAGTCGTATTTCTAAGCGTGAGAGCTTATATCTAGACCCTTCTTGGTCACCGGATGGAAATAAGATTGTATATACGGCTTTTCCTAGCGACTACAATGGAAATGATTTAAAACATTTAGAAATATTTACTTCTGATATTAATGGAGACAACGAAACTAGGCTTACAAATGACAAGTTTCGTGATCATGCCCCATATTGGTCCCCAGATGGACAGTGGATTGCATTTGAAACACAGGTTATGCCTTTATACTGGTTACTTGGAAAGTGGGCGTTAAGAACTGTACCAGCTAATGGCGGACAAACCATCGAATTAATCAACGATGGACACGTTAATTCTTTACCTCGTTGGAATCCTGATTCAACACAAATCTATTTTCATCGCCTACGCTTTCGTGAAGATAAAAAATTTGGACTATGGAGAATCAACGCAGATGGCTCAGATTTAATAAAAATCACCAGTAATGACGATTACAAAGACATTCAGGTTGATGTCTACTAGCTTTACTAATTTTTATACCTTTAAAGGCTTCATTGAAGCGAGCAAAAGCGGAATAATGCTGAACGTAGCAAATAATGAAACCAGCATTGCGATACTGGTGAGCATACCAAAATAAATGGATGGTACGAAATTAGACAACACTAAAATTACAAAGCCAAGTGTGATTGTGATAGAGGTGAAATATAACGCCTTGCCTACTGTCATTTGAGAAGTTCGTATCGCTTGTAAATTGTCACGACTTTGTGAATATTCTTTTTTATAGCGATGAATATAGTGAATGGCATAGTCCACACCGATACCTATCGTTATAGCGGCAATGGTAATGGTCATGATATCCAATGGGATTCTAAACACTCCCATTAAACCCAGAATAAATAAAGCTGTGAAAATATTAGGCAATGTGCCAATGATAGCTAACTTGAGACTTCTAAATAGAACCGTCAGCATTATTAATATACAGACGAAGACCGTCCCTAATGTAAGTATTTGAGACTTAAATAAGCTTTGTAATACATTATTATATAGAACACTGATCCCAGTTAATCTAACCTGTTCTCCATTTTTTACGTATCCATCATTCAAGTTCGCTTTAATTTTTTTAAGTAAGTCATTTCTTATTAAAGTGTGGTCGGAATCTTTGATACGCGCCACTATCCTTGCCTGTCCACCATCTTCAGATACGTAAGGCGAAATCAAAACTTGTTTAATATTTTCTGGTACTTTTGAATAGACCAAAGACAAATGAAAATCTTCTAATGGTTCGCCTTTATTAACAGTACGAAATACTTCTTCAGTACTTGAAAGTGATAGCACTTTGCCTACTTGCGGTAAGCTTTCTAGATATTTGTGTATTTTGTCTATTTTCTTTATACCACTGCGATTATACCAATAACTGTCTGCAGTGAAATCATCCTGTGTTTCTTCAAGGTCTGCCAGATAGTCTCCAAATTCTTCATCCTCTTCTTCATCGAGATCTTCTTCTATTTCTTCAGGCGCCTCCAACATTACCTCTAGAGGAACTGTTCCACCAAGCTCTTGATCAACCAACTCAAGCCCTTGATAAATATCTGTGGTCTTTTTGAAGTAATCGATAAAACGATTTTCTACGGTGAGCTGACTAATACCAATTAAATTTAATATAAACATTCCTATAACAATTACTATTGTCAATGTTTTGTTATTAACGATCGCATTGAGTATGTTTTCTAGAAACTTAGCTGATCTGTCTTTTTTAAAGTTTTGTGATTTTGGTTGTATTATTTTGATTAACGACGGCAATACTGTGAAAGTCAGTAAAAATGCACAAAAAAGACCTAAAATCATCATATAGCCAAATACAATCACTGGGTTGATATCGCTCACTATTAGTGAGAAAAATGCTATTGCTGAAGTAAGCACCATGTAAAAACAAGGTGTAATAATTTGTGAAATAGCTATGGTTATTTTCTCTTCTATATTTTTATCTGGATATCGGGATTGTATTTCTTGAAACCGAATAATGACATGTATTGATAATGCAATGGAAAATATAATCAGCAAAGCAACAAAGTTTGAGGATATTATAGTTAACTGAAAATCTAGCAGTGCAGTTATACCAGACACTAATAACACATTTAACACCGCACATACTAATGCCAAAAATATCCATGCAGGTTTCCTGAAAAAAATAAATAACACTAAAACCATTATGACAATAATGGCAATACCAAATACTTCAATATCTTGTACAACAAATACTTTCATATCATTGCCAATTAATGGTGCACCTGCCAAATAAAATTCACCACTATCTTCATACTCCATAAGAGTATTACGTATCGATGCCAATACAGTTTTATAGCGCTCATTTATTGCTTGCCGCTGTTCATAAATATCTTTTCGAATAGTTTCTAGCTCTAAGGAATCCTCTTGATTTAGTGATGAGGATTTTTGCTTATCCAGAAACAAATACTTTTGCTGTAACAAATCAACCAATTTTTGATTTTTCTGTATGTCTACTTTAATTGCTGTGGTGGTTAAATCATTACTTACAAGATTACTCACATAGATGGGACTAGATGCGAATTCTAGACGTGCTTTTTCTTTATCTACTTCAGGTGACAGTAAGTTTGAAAATTTTGTCGCTCCTGTTTCCTCATCTTCTTCTAATTGCAAAAGCAAGGGAACATTACTCAATGCTGTTACACCAGATACACCTTCTATTTGTTCGAACTTATTTGTTATATTTTCAAGCAAGTCAATTGTTTCTTCATCGAGAAGCGATGCATTAGGCTTATATCCAACAATAATATACTCATCTGTTCCATAATGACGATGCACTTCTCGGTAATATTTTAAGTCTGGATCGCTTTCCAGCATGAGAGAGTCTGGTGAAGCATCTATATTTAATTTATTAATTTGCAAGCTAGCAGTTGCCACAAGTGCTAGCATGAAAATAATGACTATATATGGATAACGCGTCGAGAAACGAGCGATTAAATTTACGATAGACGTAAACATTATTTTTATAAGTATTATTTAAGAAGTTTATATTCTAGCATGAATACTTATATCAATTGACCATTTTCTGTTTTTCAATTATCAGTTAATTGATCCATAAACTGATTTATCTTTGATTTGTGTAAAACCTCAACACTGCAATTTATATTAGTAAAAAGTTCATTAATATTGGAATCTAAACAGCCCTGCGCAATGAGCTCACTGATTGACTTATTTAATAATGTTATTTCAGTAGATTTTACAAACAGTAAGTAATTTGCCGATAAATATTTTGCTAACCAAGCGGCAAGACTGTCTGAGGTTATTTGCCAACTTTTTTCAAGCTCACAATCTTGCCTCACCATCTGATAAGGTTCCCAAATCAGTGCTTTACCTTGCTCCCAGTTATTATGGATCTCTTCTAAGCTGGCCACCAACTGCAGTTTAGGGCATATTGATGCCATCATATGCGCATACTGTTGCATTGCTAGAACGGCCATATCATGCACTCGAGCTTGTTCTAGATTAAACTCCTTATCCACTTTGCGTACTAGATCTGCAAATGGTCCACCACCCGGAACAATTACAATATTATGCGTTGTGTGATTCCCAATAGCATTCAACCATTTGGGTAAATCTTTACTTCTGTAAAGACTTCCACCAATTTTAACTACCCACAGCATGAGGCTCATCGTAATTTAGTAATTTCATCATAGCAGCAGCTTTATCAAAGGTTTCTTGATACTCTGCATTCACTTCAGAATCATGCACAATTCCACCACCGGCATAAAAATACATGGCATTATCTTTATGTAAAATAGTACGAATTGCGATGTTCGTATCCATGTTGCCATCAAAACTAATGTAACCAACCGAGCCACAATAAATTCCACGGCAATGAGGTTCTAATTCCTCTATGATCTCCATTGAACGCAACTTTGGTGCACCTGTGATAGAACCACCTGGAAAACAACCTCGCAAAAGATCAATTGCAGTACGATCATCACGTAAGGTACCTGTAATTGTACTTACCATATGATGTACATTTGGAAAGCTCTCTATATCAAAAAGCTTAGGTACATTTACAGATCCTAGTGCACAGTTTTTACTGATATCATTTCGCAACAAGTCAACAATCATTACATTCTCTGCTTGATCTTTTTTACTTTTACTTAATTCTTTTGCAAGTAATTCATCTTCAACTTTATTTTCTGATCGTGGCCGCGTTCCTTTAATGGGTTTAGTTTCAACCACTCTATTAACAACTGATAAAAAACGTTCAGGTGAATTACTAAGGATTTTAAAATCCGCATAGTTTAAATAAGCACTAAATGGAGACGGGTTAATTTTTCTCAATCTTTGATAAGCTAACCATGGGTCCCCTTCAACTAAAGAATTAAATCGTTGTGCAAGATTAACCTGATAGCAATCTCCTTCGTATATATAGTTTTTTATTTTATTAAAAGCTTCAATATAATATTCTTTTGTCATATTCGAAGTCACATGACTTTTCGCACCAAATCCTGAAGGCTTTTTTGATGAATCTGACATAAATAATTTTTTTAGCTCATCCCAGTCTCTCTTTGTGTAAACATCAGAATGATCGCCTACTAATATGGTTTGTTGTTTTACGTGATCATTTACTATTGCCCAGGTATAAATTCCAATTGCCATATCAGGCAAATACAAATCATTTGTTGCAATATTAGGAAGCCTCTCTAATCTTCTACCTAAATCATAACTAAAATAACCTATCGCACCCCCTATAAATGGAAGTTCAATATTATTATTTTGATTTATACAAAGTTGTTCATTTAAAACAGAAAATGGATCATCTGGAACTACTAGCGCACCTGATCTGGTTTGAATAGCTGTTTTGTTATTAATTGTTGTAATACGAACCTTAGGACGTGCAACAATGATATCGTAACGCCCTTGCACTCCATATGGTTTGTTGCTATCTAAAAAAACAGACCATGGCTCAGTAGCGACATGATCATAAAGAACTGTACTATCTGCTTGGTAAGGTAATTGCTCAATTACAAATTTGCTCATGAGCAATATCTTTGATAACCAAGACACGCTATAGCGGCAGCTGGCGCGCAATCACCAACACCAATAGCATTATTTGTATATTCGTGTATACAAAGATCTTCAAAATCTATGTATTGCCGATTAAAACGTCGGGCAATCTCTCGCACTAAAAAACGCCCTACACCCGCCCCAACAATTGGCATAGTTTGTATCTGTAGTGACTTGGTGAGCTGTTTTCTACATGCCTGTATGATTATTTGTAGTTGTTGTTCCCGAATATATTGTGCAACTTGTTGCCATACTAGCAATTTATCTGCGACAACATCATGACCAAACATGCGAGCTAATCGAGCTGCACTATTGGCAACATCTTTATTTCTACCATCCAGTGTGTCACTCATGTCCGCATATTCAGGTAATTCTTTTGTTAACCTGTATATATCTGCGGCATTTGCAAAAAACTCATTAATAACTGGAATAAATTTCTCATTTATAGGAGCGGACTTACACAGTGCAAACACAGGTGTCCGCACCACACCACAATAAACCAGTTCCTGAGCATATAGTCGCTCTGCATCTGTATAGCCTTCATATTCGACTTTATGAGAACTTATTCTAATAACATCAGTGGTAGTACTACCAACATCGACAAACAAAGCATCACTAATCTTAGTAGCAATAAAATTTGCGCTTGCTAACCAATTTGCTGAAGCAATTTCCTGATAAACATCGATCGCATCGTGTGAACTGACAAATCCTTTACTACCTGCATAAAAACCTATAGATGCATTTTTTAGAATACTTGTCATTTCTGTTACTAGTTCAGAAACCCCTATTTTACGGTTGTCAAAATAGTCAACCAATTCACCTGTCATTGTGATTGCATGAGCAACTGGAGTAATTTCCAAATTAGATAATATAGAAGATATAGATTTACGTAGAGGATCAATACCTAACCATAAAGGACAGGGTTTTTGTAGTGTTTGCACTATAGACTCAGGAGAAGAAGCCACTGCAACCTTTACATTTGCTCCACCTATATCCCAGCCTAAAACTTTCTCAGGCGGCACAACTAGTTCCTATATCGACAGTTATTTTATCATTTCGCATGGGTGCAAATTTCGGTAACTGTTTATGTATAAAACAGTGCAACATCATAGCTGCTGGATTGAACCCTAGAGCACTTTTAATTCCAACATAAGATGTTGTAAGTCTGGGATTAATCTCTACCAACAATATTTGTTCATTCGTTACAAGAACATCTATACCTATATAGCCCCGAAGCCCAGGTATCGCCTTGATGATTTTTTTACTAAGTGTATTAAATTCAGCATTGTCTAAGGCATTAGTTTTGCAACCTAATAATTTTAAGTTTCCTTCTTGCTCTACAATATTTTGTTCATTTGCACACAGCAGTATGCATTCTCCATTCCAACACATAAGGCTAAGGCTGACATGCTTACCATTTATAAATGGCTGGGCAATGAGACTGTTACCCCCACAGCTTAATAATTCTTTTTCCAACATGCTTATATTTGAAAACAAACGAAGCCCTTCACAACCAACTCCATCAACCGGTTTCAAGACATACTTGTCAGTACATAAATCATTCAACTCATGTAACCGATATGTTGGTATTTGTGGGATGCCATGTTCTTTGAAGTAACGGTAAGTAGAGTATTTATTACCTGTTATTTGCAAAGCAAAAGAAGTGCTATTTAATAATAAGAATCCACAATGTGAAAATTCATTACATAATGAGTACAATATTCCATCTGTTTCTGGGGCAATAACTAATAAAGCATCAAACTGTTCAGTTAAGTTTTTAATTTTTTTAACACAAGAGTCTTGTGGGTTTATAATTATGCTTTCAACAATTTCTTTATCAATACTCAAACGGTAATCACGTAATACACTTACATGTACGTCAGGTAATTCTGCAAAATCACTTGCTGCTGAAGCAAGCATCATGTCACCTTCTTGTACTAATGAATGAGGTAAAACAGCGTCCACCATCCCGCCTCCAGTGATATACTCAAAAATTAAAACTTTCATATTATTAAATATGCGTATTATACCCGTGATTGATCTATATAATGGTTCAGTTGTACACGCAAAAAAAGGACAAAGAAGCCATTATTTACCAATAAATTCACGTTTATGCACATCATCAAATCCTATTGAAATAATAAATTGTTTTCTAAAATTATATGACTTTAAATGTATTTATATAGCTGATTTGAATGCCCTGCAAAATCAAGGTAATAACACAAAAGCTATAATGCAAATATGTGACTATTTCCCAAGCTTAGAAATTTGGCTCGACACTGGTATTGACTTGGTAGAGCACTATCTCAATATCCCAAAACCAACTTTATTACGCATCATCTTGTCTACTGAATCCCTTGATTCTATCGACATATATCACTCAATTATCAATAACCACCCTGATCATAAATTTATTTTTTCAATTGACTACATACATGGAGATATACTGGGTGCTAATGAACTATTACAAGAAAACATACAACTTACTACAGATGTTTTATTTATTAATCTTGATCAAGTAGGAACGAATGGAGGAGTTGATATACCTAAGCAAATTAATTTTCAGTCTTTAACAAAGCTCCATAATGTATATTATGGTGGTGGTATAAAATGCTATGAAAATTTAAATGAATTAAAAAAGCTAGGTTTTTCTGGCGCACTCATTTCCTCTGCACTACATGATAATAGTATTTCCAATGATAACTTATTATCTATTAGGCAATAATTTTTAAACGTCTTTGTATATCTTTATTAATTAATGTTCTTAATTTCGAACTACCTAGATTTTCAGAAGTAAAATACTTTAATAAAACACTCGAACCATTTTTTTGCAACTCTTGCAAACTAGGCCCACGGTAGCAACAATGCGATTGACTCGTCTCATATATCTGTAATTCAACTAAACCTGGAAGATATTCAATCAGTCTCTCCCATATGAATATACTTAATAATTCAGTACTAGACCTCCAACTCAGTTCAGGTGCAACATAATTTAAATTGTGATGATCCAGCTCATTTACTATTTGCTGCTTAACGATTCGTTTTAAATAACCATAGTCAACAACAAACCCAGTAAGCGCATCAATATGATCTCTTACTTTTACATTCATTGCATAACGACCACCATGTAAATTTACGCACTTATCTAGATGATCCGTTATAAAATGTGCAGAATCAAATACTAATTCTTTTACCACAGTAGCTTTATCATGCTTAGAATAAAACCTCTCTTTGGCATTTGGTATTTCTTCAAGATACATCGTGATTAGCTTTAACAAACGATCTGTATCCTCTAACGTCTCGCAACGTACTAACTGACCACTTTCATGAATAGAAGCATTTAGAATTTTAGTGCGGATTTGGTATTTACTGGCAAGCTCCTCTTGGATTCGCAACGCATCTTCCAGTTTTGGAAAGTCAATAAATAAATATCCAGAATGGATTTCGCCAATATGCGCAATTAGAATGGTTAACTGCCGCAAAAAAGAGTCTGCAGTAGAATAGACAATTCTTGGAGGTAAAAATATTGTAGGAACTTTTAGCTTATTTTTTGCTATAACGCGGTGACTGGAGCCTTCATAATAATATTCCTGTCGAAATTGAAATCCAGCACTGTGCAATGACTTTAAGTACCATAGGAGCTGTTCTAACCTACGTATACCCAGCTCAACAACTGTAAAATCACCTTCTTGCTGTAATGCTTGGGCCATCTGTAAACCGGCTAAAATATCTTGTCCAAGCCGATTAATGACTTCATCAGGCTGCTGGTAAGAAGAGACATCTTCAATCAGATTAATTTGATCAGTATTCAGCAAAAGATCTAAGGGTAAATGGTGGCGAATCGCATATTCTTGTAATGTGAGGCCACTGCAGGCTAACAAATGACTATTTGAAAACCGATTTCCTACATCTTTATTACATTCACGGCATTGCATAAAAAATAAACAAATTTAAATTATCTTGCTACTAATTAGGATTATATAGAAAATCTAGGCACATAAAAAAATGCCCCGGACCAGCCGGGGCACTTCATGCTTTACTTTAAGATATACCTAGAAGCCTTTGAAAGGATGCTCTGCGCTATCTTTTTGTGCAACAACTGTCGCGGCACTTGGCTCGTCTTTAACTGCGCGAGCTAATGCTTCTTTTGTTGCTTTGTAGTTATTTTCGTAAATAGCTTCATTGCTTTTTGCTTCCCAGTGAATGAAAACACCAACGCAAACGTAAACGTCATCAGCTTCATCAGCTGGGATGGTACCATCTTCAACACTATCAGCTACCGCTTTAGCCACTGCCATTTGAGCAGGACCAAACATTTGTACAGCTTGCTCAGCACCTTTGATGGTAACTTTGTTAAACATCATGGTATTTGGCTTACATGGAAGATTTGGTGCAATTACAGCTAGTAGAGTAGAAAATCCATCTTTGTTATTTACCAAACCATTACAAAAAGCAGTTTCGACTGCAGAGCCGCGCGGACCGACTAATAAGTCAATATGCGCAATTTCTGCCATCGTGCCGGAAGGATCGTTATCATTAACGAGTGATTCTCCGACCATTACTTTATTAATTAATGCCATTATTATTCTCCTGTTTTCATTTTTTGTTTGTCGACAAACTGCGGACTTATCTGTCCGCTAATATCCTCCCTGAAATCTGCAACTAAGGCGCTAACCTCACCACAGATCACAACTATCTTATACCAGCTGCAAAAACGCTAGCTACCGTAAGATCCGCTGTGGTTCCCGGGTTGATTCTGTTGCGCTTGAGGTGGCCATCAATCTTCAATAATTGCGCTTCGCACCTACCCGGATTGTCCGAACGGCAGAGCTCCCTCTCAAGCGGGACGATCATATCACTAATTTCCTTAGCTTTTAACATACCAAATTTGCGTTCTACTAAACTATCTGGAAAACGCGTCAAAAAACCTAAATACACACCTGTAACGGCCCAACGTTCTTCGTTCCAACGTGCCAGTAAATCTTGATATCTAGGTACACCAAACTGCAAAATATCCTGAAAATTGTTTGAATATTGCTCAGCAATGCGATCCCATGAAGCAGAAATTTTCATTGTTTTTAAAAGACTTACAGTAGGTTCTTTAGATAAATCTTGATCTTCCTTTTGCCCCATGCCTCCAGGTTCTGCTAAACGGATGGCTTTATAAACCCATTTAGCATCTTCGACGGTAGTATTTACTAATACTTGATATACAGCATCTTTCAAAGCAATTTTATTATCATTTTCCAACAAAGCATGGATAAGTGGCGCAACCAACAGAATGATGCCTAGATTAGTGTTTGTTGCCACTTCATTCTGAGTCGCTTCAATAGCCTGCCAAATTCGTTCACCTAAACTTATATTAGGCTTCACTAATGGTACAGCACTCACTCGTGCACTACTCAAGAAATCCTCAACATTAAGCCCATCTGATTCTGAATGGATCCCGACATTACCCGGTTTAAGTGCCTGCATATCCAACCAGCATGCATATTTATATGAATCTATAAGCGTCTGCCGCACAGTAATTCAAAACTCTAAGCTTATACTAACTAGCAACTTCTATATTTGCCTGATGCTGCAAACATGCAATGAAATGCTCAACTATTTTTTCAGCAACGGGAAAATGATTGACACTTTGTAAACCTTTCCATGCCGGAATACTATTGACTTCGGTCACCCATAACTTTCCCTCTTGGTCACGCATGATATCCACACCACCATAATGCATATCTATAGCGCGAATTGCATTTAAGGCTAAGTTAGTAAATTCTTCATCCAGAACAGCCGGGTAACACTTACCTCCATTAGCAACATTACTGATCCAATCACTGGCTTCTCTTTTCATTGCCGCAATGACTTGATTTCCAATTACAAACACACGCCAATCATAGGCAGCCTTTTCTCCAGTGTTTATAAACTTCTGTAAATAATAAATTTTGTTATACAGAGTAAAATCTGCAATATCATCTGGCTTACTAATCAACTGCAGGTTTTTGCCTTGTGAACCAAACAATGGTTTGGCTACAACTTTATGACCAGACTCTAGCTGCTGGCGTACAAATGAATAAGCCTGATGAATATTATTCCCAACCCAGGTTGGCGGTGTTGGTATAGCAGACTGATGCAACAAAAAACTTGTCATGCCCTTATCCACACTCCGCTCAATCGCACGCGCATTATTGTAAACAAGAATATTTAATTCCTGCAGTGCATGTAAAATATCCAAATAAAAAACGACTTCCTCTAAAGAGCCACCTGGAACACCGCGTACAAAAACACCATCAGGTAAGTGTTCTTCAAAATTTGGTATTAATAGGCTGTTACCTTTTTCATTTATTTCGAAACGACAATCCGTAATAGATATATTTGTACATTTATAGCCTTTGCTATTAAATGCTTTATGCAGCTCAGCCCCATGCCAGCCTGGATCATCAGTAAAAATAGCAATGTGTTGGGGCATTATTTAACAAATAATTAAGAAAATGATTTATCTAACAAATCAGGATCCAGTTTGCCACCACGATACGTATTACCGCTCTCAACTGCTGTTACCATAACAAGTGCCGGACTGAATAACATGGGATCGACTTTAAAAAAATCATATTCGTAGTCTTTAAATACTTGTGCAAAGGGTTTTCCATAGTCACGCGAAGAACTGGAAGGCAGCTCTTTAGCAAGTTTCTCCGCTTCTGTGTCATTCCCATTTACAAAAAGTTGCACCCTGCCGGCAAAAAGAATTGCATCATTTGTACGTCCCATTGCTTTGACAAAATCAGGAATAGGTGGAGATAGAGGTGCACTTGCAGAGCCATCAAGTACATTATCAAGAGGAAAACCAAGCTCATGTGTTTTATGCATAGCCACTTCTAATACACGCGAAACAACTTGCATAGAACCCGCAATTGAACTTGTAGGGGTAAAAATAAATGTCAAATTCTCAGCATTTAGTTTACAAGTCTCTGCAACTTTATCAATTAACTCTATAGGCGGTAATTGATCAACTTCCAATACAAAAATTGCAGTATCACTATTATCTTTATAACCCAACTCTTCAAATAAAGGTTCTTTTAAAGCAATTGCACGCCCTGGACCTGAACCCAAGGCATGAAATTTTTCATGCGCTAAACTCCAACCCGCATATTGACTGGCAAGGCAAGCAATAACAGGATGCGAAGTATGTACATGCAAAGAAAGCGGCCAATCATCTACAGCTGTTGCATGATATATATTTACCTTACCCAATCCTCCCATACATATTTCACCAATGATTCTGCCGGCCTCAAGCCCGCCAATACAATCTATGCCTGCATCAATATAAGTTGCCCCATTAGAAAATTTTCCAACTCTTACTCTCAAGGCATCACTTTTAGAAATTAGTTCTTGAACTAATGGCTTGGCTAGTTCATTAACACTGATATTTGACATTTTATTTCCCTTATATTAGACAGTGGTGTTTTTATATAGTTATTAGTCTGATGAAATAATGCTAACTCAATGGTTTAGTTAATTTGCTTATTATTGTTTGTTTACGAGTATGAATCATATCCCGAACTTGGGCTACATTTTTCCCTCCGGAAAACACATTGCAAACAGGCTGATGCGTTTCTATCCATTCTTCTGGATACGGGCGGTCTGCTGTCCATAGTGGCCAGGCAAAATCTTTCGGTATTTGCATGCGCTTTGGCGCATAGACGATCGCGTGTGCACGCAATAAATAATTTTCTTTATTAGCACTTAATGTTTTAGTTAAACAACTAGCAATATGCTCTTCTATTAAGCTACCTTGTTTGTTCTCATATAAATCATAGGTTGCAGGTATGCGAGGATTAACCTCTAAAACATACACACGTTCATCAGACAATATAAAATCAATACTATTTAAGCCTACAAGATTAAATTCACCCACAAGTAAAGTTACATACTCGATTGCTTTGGCTTGTTGTTTTTGCGTTAAATCTATACTGTTTATTGCACCACTGTATATATAAGGTGTCGTTTCTCCTAA
The DNA here is from genome assembly GCA_965223115.1 of Gammaproteobacteria bacterium. Taxonomy (GTDB): domain Bacteria; phylum Pseudomonadota; class Gammaproteobacteria; order UBA4575; family UBA4575; genus CBDCUI01. The sequence continues at coordinate 798,413 of OZ244982.1, read as the reverse complement.
TGACTCACTCCATGTTGAATTAAACCCTAAAATTTTTACATCATCACCATTTGCGATAAATGTAATTGAGAAATTAACTCCATCTAACCTTTTCTGAAAAAATATATTTTCGTCATTTACATTTTTAGATAGACGTGTAGAAACCCCTGCGCCACCAGAGCTTGTTGCATACTTCTGTAGCCATTCAGGTGCTGTGAAAGAATTATTTTTAAAAGAAATATCTGGATATAAAATTTGGTACTTATCCAAAACTGAAAAAAGCTCTTTTGGTTGCTTACAACGTAGTAATGTTTTACTTGTATTGCCTATAACTGGTTCGACATTAATCGATTCTAATAAACCTGGATTAAACTCTAGTGCTGCATCATAGAACATGCCATCAAATTTATATTGCTCTTTTAGTTCTTTTACCAATCGCAGTACTTCATTTGTCTTGAGACCAAATTTTGTACGTGCAACTTTTTTACAAACTATAGAAGCACTCGCAGTATCCATATCTGCAAAGCCATCTATTACTGCTACAGAGCTACCGCTTATTTTCAGTGATTGCGCGATTGCCCTGCCAGATATCGCAACTACGAGGTAAATAGACTTATCCTTGCACAATCTCCCTAGCAATTTCGAATGCACGCTCAAAGTGAAGATAAATAGGCTTATCAGAGTCACGCATTTCTTGTAGCAATCTATGTTGAGTCTGGTACTTAACATTACCTATGGCTAAAGCGCCAATTCCAACAGCACCGCTTTTAGACCCTTTAATAGGTTCACAATCACCCATTAAATCAAGCCCCGCAATACCTGATGGTGGTACTGCGTTCACATCTGCTGCAACTTTTAAACTTCCAGCAGTATCAATATGCTTCTCTGAAATAACTTGGATGCCTGCCGCTGCAGCTGCAAAGACAACATCTGCCATTTGCACTACGCCATCAATCATATCGTTCGCTTCACCTTGAATACCTGTTAGATCAGCACCATATTCAGTACACATAGCCGCAACTCTCTGTGATTTGTCTTTTTTACGCCCCATAATTTTTACATCAGCTCCGGCTTTAGCTGCCAATACTGCTGCAGTAGAACCTACCGGCCCCGTTCCACCCATAACAATTACACATTTTCCTTTTAAATCCGTATTAAACTTATCTTTAAGGGCTTGTTCTGCACATGCAACCATGCCCGCAGCGGTAGTGAACGCACCACTAGGATCCGCAAAACAAGAAACTTCAAATGGCGGCACCATTGATTCCTGTACGATTTCCATCATATCCATTGCCATATGCATATCTCGTCCACCCAGAAAAATTCCAGTTCGCTTAGCACCAGTAGGTCCACGCGAAAATATTGCATCCTGTACTAATGCTTGGACTTCATCTTTTTCTACATCTGTATAACCGACGGCATTATCCCATCCTGCATCTAACGCCATGTTTACATCAAACGGGCTTAAATTTTTTGCAGGTGTGAACATATGAAGGATATATGGCTTTTCCATTTTTTTATTCTCTCTAATATTTATTGATTAACAAATACAATCAAACCACAAGTTTCCTTGTGCGATTTTTAATAGTTTAATTTTTTTAAGACTTTATTGCTTTTGACAAAGAAACTATATCTTGTTGTTGGATCACTGCCCCAGTGTTTTTTCCAGACACAATTTTAAACTGTAAATCTTCATTATTAGTAAACTTTGTTTGCAGCTCACGCAGTAACGTATGAGCTTGAGTCTCACTATCTACAAATGCAAACCCAGTTGGACCCCAAGAACTTTGTCCTACCCCATATATTCCAAGGGATTCTAAATAGGCAGCTGCATCCGCAACAGATGCACTAGTATAACGCCCTCCTTGAGCAGACGCGAAAAAATCTCCTAGGCAGCTCTGTATCTCAGAAATTCCCTTACTAAAGGCTTCTAAATTCTGCTCACTAATTGCTGGCAACACTTGCATCAACGTAAGACGGCATAAATTGGCTGCTGTTTGCGAAGAAAATGGCGGTAATGTTGAAAAAGAGGCATGCTCGTCGTTTCCATACAAGCCCTGCCTATTTACATCAAAAATCAAAATAACACGCCAATTTGAAGGGAATTGTAAATGCGAAATTATAGGTGGTATTACACTTTTTGTGCTTCTTCCAGCATCTACTAAAAAACCACCGTGCTGAAATGCACCGATACCAATTCCAGAGCGAGCTCCACGGTTTAGAATTGATGCTACCTCCGCAGTCGAACATTCCAAACTGTAAAGTTTTGTTATCGCAGTCCCTACAGCTAAAGCAAGTTGGGTCCCTGAACCTAATCCTGAATGATCAAGAATTTGTTCAATGACCTCAATATGGCATCCGCCAGCCAACCCTTTTCGTTCACAAAACTTTTGTGCATATTTGAGGACGCGATCAGATGCATTGCCTACTACTTCAAACTTATCCGATTTCCGCACAATAATTTTAGTCGCGATATCACTCAAGGTAAGGCCAAAACCACCAAATCTTCTTCCCAATCCACCTTCTAAATCTAGAAAACCAAGATGCAAGCGGGCCGGTGCTTCAATATATATAGGCATGCTCTCCATGCCCTTATTTTAGTCCAATCAAATCAAAAAGCACTAGGAATAATATCAACTAATAATTTATTAATCAGGCTTAGTAAGACATACAAAATACTGTGCACGGATAGCTAGCTATAAAATGTGCAAATTATGAGGCAAATAAGGGTTTATTAATAAACTGGTAGGAATAAATACTAAAAAAAATCGTTGTTAGCTTTCTGAGACACACCGAATAAACAGGTGTGTCTCATTTAATTTATCTCAATGATGCTTGTAATGATGGGTGTATCCTTTCTCGTAACCATGGTGCCCTCTTTTATAGTGATTATAATGTTTGCGATAACGGTCATGATGATAGCTCCCATTTTTATGGCCATAATAATGCTTATAATAGCGAGGATTATATCGATAATGTCGCTTATAATGCTTATAACCGTGCTCTTTATAGGAGTTATAGTGTCGCGGTTTATTATAATGTCGCTTGTAGTAGTGCTGCTTATAATAATGCCTTGGCTTATAATAATAACGATGTCCGATATACCGAGGCTTATAGTAGTCATGCCCAGAATATCCAATAATTATTTTTAAGGGATAATCAATATAACCAATATTTCCAAACACTCTGTCACTGGCAAAACTCTGTGTAGACAACGACAACAAAGATAAACCTACTACTATTACTAGAACATATTTCAGTTTACTCATATGACTTCTCCAAATTCTGATGAGTACTAATATGACCTAATTTTGCATCTATATGATGCAAGGAAATGTGCAAAAAATTAGGAATGCTTTGCTATAAAATACATGAATGTGCTTGATTATTTAAAAAATAAATTAACTAGCTTTCTTCTTTCAACCATTCAAGCAAATAATAAATATACTGCCCTTCAGAAGATTTAGAAGGTCCAACTACTTTCGCAGCATAACGCTTATTTTTACGATCTGATACAGCTAATGCTTCCTGCGCATTCGACTTAATCTCCACACAATTTGCTGCAAATCGATTACGATTACGTTTGGGTACATATACTACTGCAAACTGAACTTTAGAAACTCCTCCCTCAGGATCAGGTGGTACTAACCCTTTCATTATTCTTTTAGTTTGATTTGTAACATTCCGTCTTTTACATTTATATACTCAACACCTGCTGCAAAAGTTTTCCAAAACCCACTTTCAACCCCAAATTCTTGTACTAGATCGACATTTTTTAGATTACCCAACCATGCATTAGGTATTGGGACACCCATAATACTTACACCCTTTAAAATCACGATAGGTTTGTCATTAGAAAATGATAAACCTAAACCTGCATTCACTCGTAACGTTTTACCACCCAGAACTGGAAAGTCTTGTTCCATAGGAATCAACAATTTAGCACTAGCTAAATTTGCAGATAAGTCAATGGCTAATCGCTTTGCTAAATCAGTATTGTTAGCCAACAGTGCGTTTAGTTCCTTTTCTGTTAAATTGATTTCGCGTTTTTCCGGATCTTCATAATAAGGTTCAGGCTCTAGATCTGGTTCAGAGCCATCTGCTTGCTTTTGTTTTTCTGATGAATAATCTTTATGACCTTGGGGATTTGTAGAATTACTTAGTGCTGGTTGAAATCCCAATACCTGAAGTTTATTGTTTAATATCTGAGTTTCTGTTTGATTAAGTGAAACTGGAGTAAATTCTTTTAATAAAACATATCTTTGCAAAATAAAATAAGTTCCAACAACTGCTACTAACAATGTTAATAAAACAATTAATAAAACCTGTTTACCACTAAATCCTTGTTTACTGTTATTTTCTTTTTTTGCATCAGCTGCCATATTTAGATCTCCTCACACTGTTAGGACCTTCTCCAACTTGATGTGCCATCTGGCCGGTCTTGAATTTCTACTCCCATGGCAGTCAACTGATCTCTTATCTGATCCGCTAACTCAAAGTTCTTAGCTCGTTTGGCTTCGGCTCTTGATAATAATAATGTCTCAATTCCTTCAACGTCGACATCATCTGTACCACGAAACCAAACATTAGGTTCTTGTTGTAGCAAGCCTAGCAACCTACCTGCAGCTAATATTTTCTTTTTAAGCTTTTGACGTTCAGTCAGACCTGTTGCATTATTTGCCTGTTTAGCTAATTGATATAGCACTGCAAATGCAGCAGGTGTATTTAAATCATCTTTTAATGCATCAATTAACTCTTTGGGAACATCTTCTTCTGAAGGCACAGCTTCTACATCATGCATTTCATGCAATGCTCCATAAAGCTTATCCAAATTTCTACGTGATTGATCTAATGCATCATCTGTCCAATCCAAAGGACTACGATAATGGGTACTGAGTAATGTTAAACGTATAGCCTCTCCTGGGGCTTGCTTTAATAGATCATTTACTAATAAGACATTGCCAACTGATTTAGACATTTTTTCATGATCAACATTTACAAAGCCATTATGCATCCAATAACGACTGAATAATTTCCCACTGTGTGCACAAGTACTTTGTGCTCTTTCATTCTCATGATGGGGAAATACAAGATCCTGACCACCACCATGTATATCAATTGTATCGCCCAAATGCTGCTGAATCATTGCCGAACATTCGATATGCCACCCAGGACGACCACCACCCCATGGACTGTCCCAGGAAGGTTGATTAATATCTGATGGTTTCCACAAAACAAAGTCTGCAGGATCCTTTTTAAAAGGTGCAACATCTACACGTGCACCTGCAATCATTTCTTTCATATTGCGACCTGATAGCTCACCATACCCCTTATATGAAGGTACATGAAAAAGCACATGCCCTTCTGCTTCATATGCATGTCCAGCTTTAATCAACTTTTCAATCATGCCGATAATTTGAGGCATGTGTTCTGTCACCAGAGGCTCATGTGTAGGAGGTAATACACCTAACTCAGCAATATCTTGATGATATATGCCAGTAAACCTTGTGCTGATTTTATTGATTGAAACATTCTCTTTTATGGCAGCAGCATTAATTTTGTCGTCTACATCAGTGATATTTCTTGTGTAAACAACGTTAAGAAATTCATGCTTCAATAAACGATAAAAAACATCAAACACAACCGCCGGACGTGCATTCCCTATATGTGGATAGCTGTACACAGTTGGCCCACACACATACATCGTCACACGCCCCTGATCTATTGGAATAAACTCTTCTTTTTTACGGGTAAGCGTGTTGTGTATATATATACTCATTAGTATTCAATATTTAGTTGTTATATTTATTTGATGTCCCCAAATAGCTTTTTATAAATAAATTATATTTGTAAATTAATTTAAAACGTAACTTTACAATAGTGCCAATAGCTTAATAATAACTAATTTACACGCCCTAAGTCACTGAATTTATTTGACTTTGCACAACAACTATAAAAACTTAATCAGTATCACATTCTTTGCATTAACACAGTAATTAACAATTGAATGTGATCTATCACAAAGATGTTGTTCTAAATCTATCTTACAGTAGTTAACAAGAAATCAATACGAAATTAATCTATACAAGGATTGTTAGGAGAGAATACGTATGCAGTTAACTATAGCTGCTAAATTGGCTATTAGATATGCTGTTACTACATTATCAGCAAGCCTATTACTTTGTCTGCTAGGACTATTTGGTTCCACTACTATATTTGCAAATAATCTTTCACCACAGCAAAGCCTTACGCATCCCAATGGTGAAATTAAGGCAAATATTCTACAAGCATTAAACAAATCGTCATTAATTCTCAAAGATGATATTAAAGAATTATATACGTTACATGATTTTAACTTGATCTGGAGCAATGAAGGAAAATATAACGACAATGCTTATGAACTATTTAGTTTTATTGAAAATGCAAACCATGTAGGTTTAGATCCCTCACATTATGATCTAGATGTTATCCAATATTTTTTAGAATCTACAATACACGATGAAAAGATTCTTGCTAATTCAGATGTTACTTTTACTCATGCATACGTAAAAATTGCCACACACTTATATAAAGGCAAATTATTAGATGAACATCCAATCAAAAGCGACGAAAATATATTTATCGATATTTTGCATGAGGCCGTAAATAAGAATGCTATAACAATAGCATTAGAGAATTTACAACCCAGCCATGAGGGCTACGCAAAGCTAGTAACAGCATTAAGTTACTATCGTTCACTAGAAGAAAACTCCGGCCAAATTAAATTGCCCAAAAAGTCTCTCTCTATTGGTGATCATTCTTCAGAGATACCTAAACTTAGGAAACGCTTATATACATTTGGAGATTATTCAGGAGAAAATTTAACTAATGAACTATTAGATGAACCTCTTGCACTGGCTATTTCAAACTTTCAAGAACGCCATGGCTTGGAAGTAGATGGGATCCTTGGAAGAAAAACAGTTAGTGAAATAAATAAACCTATTTCGTATCGCATTAAACAGTTAGAACTAAATCTTGAACGTGCGCGACAATTACAAACCAATAATAAAGGTCGTTATCTAAAGGTAAACATACCTGAATATAAGCTGTATTTGGTTGACAACGGTAAAACTGTTTATCAATCACGTGTAGTTGTAGGTAAAAAGAAAAATAAAACACCCGTACTTACATCTGAGCTTACCCAATTAGTACTCAGTCCATACTGGCACGTACCAAAATCTATTGCACGCAAAGAAATCATCCCAAAGATTCAGCAAGACCCTGGCTATCTATATAGAAATAACATAAAGCTATTAGGTAGATTTAACAATCAAACAAAATTTGTTAATCCAGAAACTATAGATTGGTTCAATATTGACCTTACGAATACACCAATAAGATTTAGACAAGAACCAGGAGCAAAAAACTCTCTTGGACGAATCAAATTTATTTTCCCAAATAACTATAGCGTTTACTTACATGACACTCCTTCACGAAATCTCTTTGCAAAAAACCAAAGGGCTTTTAGCCATGGCTGCATACGAGTTGAAGATCCATTTGGTCTCGCAGAAGTATTACTTGCAGACCAAGATGCTTGGTCAAAAAATGAGCTAAGCGACCTTGCTAATCGTAAAAAACCTAAGGCTTTAAAACTCAGCAAACCCATACCAATCTATATTACCTATATGACTGCCTGGGTAGATGATCAAAACATCATCAATTTTCGCCCGGATATCTACAAACGAGATAGGAAATACGCAAGTAACTTGTATAATATAGCGCATTAATAAATACGCTACTTTTATCAAGGTATCACTGTGATTGAGCTAAAAGGCTCTCGAAACCCTATTGATCTAAATCGCCGCAAGCTTTTAAAAAGCTCCGCAGTGGTGTTTGCATCCACATCTTTTCCGCAAATAATAAAAGCCAAGCAAAATCCTCAAGCTGCTCGTAGCTTAGAATTTTTAAATCTACATACTAATGAAAGCATAGAGTGTTGTTATTGGAAAGATGAGCAATACGATGTAGCGAGTCTGGATAAGATCAACCAGGTGCTGCGAGATCATCGCACTGATGAAATTTATACCATAGAGCCTTCACTTTTAGAGTTATTACATACATTACATAATACTGTGGGCTCAACTTCTCCTTTTCATGTCATTTCAGGGTATCGCTCTCCTGCTAGTAATAAAAAACTAAGGAAAAACAGTAACGGTGTAGCAAAACGCAGTTTACATATGCAAGGTAAAGCGATAGATATCCGTCTTCCGGATATTAATCTTTCTCAACTACGTGATACAGCCATCTCTCTACAAGCAGGTGGTGTTGGCTATTACGCCAGCAGCAATTTCATTCATTTAGACGTCGGACGCACACGTAATTGGTGATTCCTGCAAGCAAGTCTTTGCTTGCCATATTTAAAAAGTTTCTTATATTCTTATGAAAGCTATTCATATAGTTTTTGCCCTATTAATGCTTAGCTTTGCAGCATTACAATGGAATGATCCAGACCGAGTGATATGGATTAGCATATACCTTGCAACAGCATTGATGGCATGCTTAGTTTACTATGATATTTGCAACCCCTGTTTACAAGCATGGGCTATTCTATTTTGTCTGATTACATTTATTATGATTTTGCTAGTTTTTCCTGGTGTTATTGAATTTATCCAAAACTCCAATCTTCAGGAAATTTTTTCTACCATGTCAGATGAAAAAATATATATAGAACAAACACGAGAGTTTTTAGGTTTATTAATCACTTTGTCATATTGTATATATATTGTTATTAAGTATTACAAGCAATAGTATTCATGAGCATTTTAGACATACCATATGCTGCACCTACTACTATTATATTTGATTGGCATGCAACGTTAGTTGATACACATGATGCAATGTACCTCGCTATAGATGATGTATTACCAAAACTTGAACAGCTTGATTTAATAGATCAACTTATAAAAATCGAAGATAGTAAAACTATAGACGACGCAAAACTTCTTAAATATGTCAAAGAACACAAAAAGCTTCACCCCAAAATAAAAGAAGCACGTAAAATTTCACGCACAGATATCTTTGAAATTCTGTTTGGTGACAATGCTATAGCCAAAAAAATGGCTCACAAAGCTTTTGATATTGCCTACAAAAATTATTTTGGACACGTTACTGCTTTAGAAGAAAGATTTGAACACGTCTTACAAGAACTAAAATCAATGAAGCTAAAATTAGCCGTACTCTCAAATAGAAGTCGTCAATTTTTAGAAAAAGAACTTACATGCGTGGATAACACAGACTGGACATACCTTTTTGATGCTATTGTGTGCGGAGACGATGTTGAACATCGCAAACCTGCACCAGATTTGATATTAAAAGTATTAAGTAATTTACATATAGAAGCAGGACCACATGCTTGGTATGTTGGTGACAGTACAACAGACATTATTGCTGCCAAAGATGCAGGTGTTACAGCGATCTTTTACAATGGTGCAGGATGGGATCAAGCATGGATTGATAAAATCTTTCCTGGCACATCCAAACATCCACACCAACCGGATTGTGTTATCAACAATAGTCTTGAATTGTTAGGCTTGACTAAAAAATTTCTAGAGAAAACTAGCTCACTAGAAATCTAGTCTCATCACACTCCAATAATGAAAAAACAAATTATCATTTTTACCGACTTGGATGGAACTCTGCTTGACCATAATGACTATAGCTATACAGCAGCTACACCATGCCTAGACTATATACGCCATAACAACATATCTCTAATTTACACGAGCAGCAAAACTGCAGTAGAAATATACGAATTATGCAGACAAACTAATATGTATCATCCGTTTATTTCGGAAAACGGTGGGCTACTTTCATCACCAAAGCAATATTTTTCAGCTATTAAACAAAATAAAGTTGAATATGAGCATCAGTTGATTGGTGTCTCTAGACAAAACATTAATAGCTTATTAGAAAAATTGCGTAACCATTATCAGTTTACTTATTTCAATATTATGACAACTGATGAAATTATTGCATTGACAGGGTTAACTAGAGATTTAGCGCTCATGGCCAATCAAAGAGAATGTACAGAACCTGTGCATTGGCTAGACAATGAGAAAAATCTAAAAGAGTTCACAAAAATATTGAACACAGAGAATCTTCAGCTACTTAAAGGTGGACGTTTCTTTCATGTTATGGGTTATCATGACAAGGCTACTACCATGTCACTACTAATCGATAAATTTCAAAAACAACTAAACACTGAACTAATTTCTATTGCCTTGGGTGATAGCCCAAATGACTATAAAATGCTTAAAGCAGCTGATTATGGCATCCTAATTCCCAACCCTATTGCACCAAAAGAGCACCTCGATAATAGTAGAAATCTCCTTTATGCTAGCAGTGAAGGCCCTCAAGGCTGGAATGACACATTATTAGATTTACTTAAGGATTTATCCTAATGACTGATTTTTTTCAAAATGGAGTTATTGCAACTTTACACAATCTTACTAACCGTGACACTAAATCACTAGAAAAAGAACTCAACAATTGGAGTAAGTCCAAACCCATGTCGTTAATATTACCTTGCTTATACTCTGAACTACATGGTCCTGCCCTAGAAAATATTATTGAAGAACTAACACAAGCTTCCTATATCTCGGAAATTATCATTGGATTGGATGCAGCTAATGAGGAAGAATTCCAACATGCAAAAGAATTTTTTAGTAAATTACCTCAACATCATGTCATTTTATGGAACGATGGCCCTAAACTATCTGAAATCGATCGAGCTATTCATGAACATAGTCTCGCACCTACAGAAGCGGGTAAAGGTAGAAATGTCTGGTATTGTTTAGGATATTTTCTAGCATCAGGAAAATCCAAAGCCGTAGCTTTGCATGATTGTGATATTTTAACTTACGACCGCAGTATTCCCGCTAAATTGCTATATCCCATCATGCATCCCACTTTTGATTATGTCTTTTGTAAAGGTTATTACTATCGTGCTCATGATGATAGATTCTCGGGCCGTGTAACAAGACTACTAGTTCTACCGTTACTTACTGCATTAAGACAAACTACACGCCCACATGATTATTTAGATTTTTTAGGCAGTTTTAGATACGTACTTGCTGGTGAGTTCTCTATGCGTGCCGGTGTAGTGAATTCATTACGCATCCCCAGTGACTGGGGACTAGAAATCGGTATTCTTTCGGAAATGTATCGAAGATACTCAAACCAAAGAATCTGTCAGGTAGATATTGCGGGTTGCTATGATCACAAACATCAACCTCTTTCTGAAAATGATCCCAATGCTGGCTTATCAAAAATGAGCATTGATATTTCTAAAGTCATCTTTAGAAAACTAGCTACATATGGCATCACTCTAACACCTGAACAATTTAGAACGATTAAAGCTGCATACTACCGACGTGCTCTGGATCTTATTGATAACTACTCAAATGATGCCGCCATGAATAAACTTTCAGTAGACCGGCACAAAGAAGAAAGTACTGTTGAATTATTCGCTCAAAGTATAATGTTGGCTGGTGAGAAATTTTTATCAAACCCTATGGAAACACCTTTTATGCCAACTTGGTCTAGAGTTGCCAGTGCAATCCCAAATATATTTTCATCCATTTACAATGCAGTTACAGAAGATAATAAATAACTAATTTTTTATATTATTCGTGATCCATAAGCACTGATAAGGTTGTAACACATATTTATCTTTAGAAGTATCCACTATATCCCACGAAATCAAATCGACCCAATTATCAGTGCATATTAAGTTTAAATTACTTAAAAATAACTCCTGTGTAGTATTAGTAATATTATGAATAGCAAAGATACTCTGATCTCTATTCATACTTTGTCTCCAAAAACCAAAAATTTTATCTCCTAAATGAAAAGTATACTGTGCAGAATTTGGATGAAATGCACTCTGTTTAACTCTTAAACCAATAATCCTCTTTAGTTCATAAAATACTTTTGAAGAACTCAGTACAACTTCAAATAATTGAGATTCTAATTCATCAATATCCCACTGTTTTCGATTCAATGATCTTTTATGGTGTGTTGCTTTATATTTTTCATAATCATTACCAGATGCAAGTAGACTATTAATATAAAATGCAGGGATACCATCCAAACCTAACATTATAATTTGCGAACATAAGAACCTATCAGTCTGATAATTATCAGTGCCTTCATAATTACCTTTCATTGCCTCAAACCAGGTAATGTTTATTTCATAAGGCCTCTCGCCAGCATCAGTTATAGACCTAGAGGTAACTTGGCCTCCAAAGTCCTGCATTCCAGAAACCAAGTCATCTATCTCTTGCTCTGATAAAATTCCTTCTGCTGGGCGCAATCCAATACCATCATGAGAAGCTGTAAAATTTAAATAAGCACAGCCTACTGGTGCGGGTGGAAGGGTCATAGACCAATTAGTTAAGTATTGAGAATTACCACTCCATAAGGCATGTAGCAATAATGGAGGGAGGCTAAAATTATATACGATATGAGCTTCATTTGAATTACCAAAATATTTTATATTTTCAAGATTCGGTATATTTGTCTCTGTAATAATCAATACACCTGGAAAATATCTTTCCACCAGTAAACGGAGTATTTTCACAACTTCATGTGTCTGAAAAAGGTTAATACATGATGTTCCTAGCTGCTTCCATAAAAATGCAATTGCATCTAAACGTATTACGCGTACGCCATTACATAAATAAAAATTAAGAATGTCTACAAATTCCAGCAATACATCAGAATTTGAGAAATTTAAATCAATTTGATCGTGGCCAAATGTGCACCAGACTTGTTTTTTACCACATTTAGTGTCTACTTCATGAGATAAAGTGCTATTTCTGGGCCTTACAACTTGTGAAAGCTCTTTACCGGGTTGTACTTCTATAAAATAATCACATCCAGGTTTTTCATTATTTAGATATTGTTCAAACCATTTGCTCTTGGAAGATATATGATTAATAACCAAATCAACCATTAGATTAAATTGATCAGCGATACCTTTAATATTAGACCAATCTCCTAACTCTTTATTTACTTTTTTATAATCAATTACAGCAAAACCATCATCAGAGCTATATGGAAAAAAAGGCAGTATATGAACAGTATTCACCACACCTTTCAAATATTTCATGAGAAATTTATATAATACCTCTAATGGCTTTTGGGTTTTAGAGCATATAGAGTTGCCATAAGTAATTAGAAATATATCTTTCTCGTTCCAGTACGTAATTTCATCTTTTCGTATTTTTTTCGACGCATCTGATTGCACATCATTAAAAATATTTAGAATTTCTTGTGCAATACCTACTGCATCATCTTCCCCATATATTTTTGAGATATGAGAACATAATCTTTTAAAAAATTGTTTATCCGTTAAATTTAATACATCCATTGTTTTTTCTTAAAAATTAATAAAACCTGACTCAGGTTAGTGGTTGCTGATAAGAGATATAGTTTATTTGTCTAATCTGATTGTAACCATGTAAATATAAGAGCTAAAATACAAACATGACAAATATTCAGACAGAAAGTGTACAAATTAGCCAATCCGTTGCCATTCTAATAGATGGTAATAATATTGAGCGCAGTATCCACACAGAAACAGACGACACCAATACAATGCTCAATTTTGACACTTTGATACCTAAGTTACTAGATAATAGAGGGCTTAGTCGCCTTATATATTTTAGAGAGGGAAAACAGATCTCCAAAAAACTGCAAGAGCGACTACATGATTTTTATCATGGCTCGGTTAGGCCATGCCATAAAAGTGCAGATATACCTCTTACAATCAAAGCGACACAAGTTGCTAGCAAGGTAGACACAATTATTATCATGTCAGGAGATGCTGATTTTATTGAACTCGTAAGACACTTAAAATCAGAAGGTGTGCGTGTTGAGATAGCTGCTGTGCAATCTACTACTTCTAAGTTACTAATTGATGAGGCTGATTATTATCATCCATTAACAAAGGATTATTGGTTTACACTTAGCACCAAGCGTAGTAAGCGCAAAACGCCTGCTAAAAAAAGTTAGATGCTTAAACTATATTTCTTACTCTGGCTCACCCTGCCACAACATTTCATAGCCTATTTCATAAGTCTCATCTGCAAATTCACCCAACGCTTCAAATTTTTCTTTAAATGTAGCATCGGCATGAGATTTTTCATGCTGCTCAAAAGACTGCCAATAAGTAACAATAGCAATATGATCTTGTGTCTGTCTTTTTGAAGCTATAGAACCTTCATCTGAAACAAAGCCTGAGAATTTATATACCTGTCCACCTATAAATCCTCCTTTATCATCACCGTAAGTATTTTTTACAACATTACACATTTCACCTAAAGCCAATTCAACGTCTTCTTCAGAAACACCTTCTTTTAGCTTGACAACGTTATATAGCATCACACAACCAAATGGGACACTTAGCGCATTAAACATTATTTATCTCCTTAAAAAAATTAATTACGAATTTAAACTATTTGACAACTATTCTAAATTATTTAATCCCGTTGCTATCAAATATATAGACTTGTATATACTCACACGGTATGCTTTTGTATCCCCTAATGAATAAAAAAGTGAGAGAGAAATGGGACTATTTGATTTCGCTAAAGATTTTGGCAAAAAACTTTTTGGGATGGATGATGATCCTGCGGATAAAATTAAGCAACACGTAGAAGAATCCAACCCTGGTGTAGATCCTTTCGATGTTGAATATGATAACGGTAAAGTCACGCTTTCTGGTCAGGCTTCAAGTCGAGAAGCTTATGAAAAAGCGATTCTAATGGCAGGAAATGTTAAAGGAGTGACAGAAGTCTCTGCAGAAAACTTAAGCGCTCCTGAACCAGAAGCCAAGGTAGAGTATTATGTAATTGAAAGTGGAGACACCTTATCTAAAATTGCTAAAACTTATTACGGTAATGCAATGGATTACCCAAAAATATTTGAAGCAAATCGCGAAGTGATTAAAGATCCTGACTTAATCTATCCAGGCCAAAAGATAAGAATTCCCCTCGATTAATCAAATTTTAGTACTAGCCCCTGTAGAAATTTACAGGGGCTTATCAATTTACAATAATGCAAATGGACTTTCTGTTTCTAGAGCATCAGCAATTTCTTGAATCATTTCAACTTCACCCTTACTGATCTGCTGACCACCAAAGCCTAAGAACCCACCTTCTTTTGCGGCCATGGCGACCTGTTCTGCAACTTTCATCGACCATTCTTTATATTCGTGTTTTTCTTGATCACTTACTTTTTCATTTAATAACTTTGCTACTGTTCTACAATCTTCCAGCAACTGAAGTTTAAACATTTGTTTTGATTTAATCCCTTTTTGCTTCATACGAGCGATAGCTTTATCCTTAAAATCTTTGGCATGTTGTATCGCCTCTTGTCTTTCTTCTAATACTGGCAGCACACTCTGAATTAGTTGGTTATTAGGGTAAGATTCCACAGCAGATATTATCGATTTAGCATTTGCCATGGCTTCTTTAACTGTGCCAATGATTCCACTGCTCTCAGACATAGACACGGCTGATCCAATCATTGAGGGTATGCTCATCAACAAAAATTGCTCATCTTCCGAAAATTGCTCGATAGCCATTTCTCAACCTCCAGTTTATTATTACCGTCTACCACATTATTCATTAACTTCATGATTATTAGCAATGATGTATATGTAAAAATAAGTAAACTAGGCCGATAAAAATATACATAGATTTCAATAACTTTCTTACAAAATCAATACTGAATTACTAGTTAAGCAGCTGACATGTTTGACACCATCCGTAAGTTTGAAGTACCCGAAGGCGTAGATTTGGAATTACGTTTAGCCGGTCCTATTGTACGAATTCTAGCGTGGTTAATAGATTTTCTAATACGCTCTGCAATCTATATTAGTATCTCTTTTACACTTGCCTGGCTCGGAACCATTGGATGGGGAATTATATTAATCATCACATTCTTACTCGAATGGCTTTACCCCGTATTTTTTGAACTCTATCAAGGCGCAACACCAGGTAAAAAGACCCTTAACTTATATGTATGCCATGACGATGGCACACCGGTAAACTGGCAAAGTTCATTATTGAGAAACCTACTCCGCTTTGTAGATTTTTTACCTTTTGCTTATGCCTTAGGGCTGATTACCATGTTTATCAACCGAGAATTCAAGCGACTCGGTGACATCGCTGCCGGAACGATAGTGGTTTATAGAGATAAAGAGAGTAATATTATTTCTGCTCCTAACAGTAACCCCACACCACTACCAATCCCACTTACTCTGACTGAACAACGTGCAATCTTGGATTTTGCAGAGCGTTATGAATATTTATCTACACCACGCAAACAAGAGTTAGCAAATATTCTATCCAGACTAACTAAGAAAAAAGATAACAATTCTGTTGAAGAGCTATACCAATATGCCAACTGGTTGCTAAGAGGCCAGTAATAAGATGAAGCAAATCCAATTTCAACAAAAATATCAAGACTTTTGGTTAGAATTTGAATCTGTACTTGCTGATTTAACTAAAAGAAAAAACAAGCAACAAACAACGATTAATGAACGCTATGATTTTCCTAAAAATTATAGAAAGATATGTAGTCTTTATGCAATTGCAAAACAAAGACATTACAGCCCTATTTTAATTCAGCGCCTTCATTCTTTAGTATTAAATGGACATGAACATCTTTACCGTCATAAAACTATATGGTTATGGCGTATAATTGAATTTATTATAAACAAATTTCCAAATCTTGTGCGCCAAAACTATAAAGCTTTTTGGTTGGCAACAGCTTTGTTTTTAATACCCGCTTTATCAATGGGAATAGCGTGCTTCAAAGACAATGAGATTATTTATAGTGTGATGGATCCCTACCAAGTCGCAAATATGGAATATATGTATGATCCAAGTAATAAAAAATTAGGCAGACAGGAAGACCGCCAAGCAGATACTGATTTTGCTATGTTTGGTTTTTATATCTTCAATAACGTAAAAGTAGGATTTCAAACATTTGCGAGTGGGATTTTACTTGGTATTGGTTCAATTTTTTTCCTCTTATATAACGGCATTATCATAGGAGGAATATCAGGATATTTAACACAACTCGGTTTCACAGAAACATTTTGGTCCTTTGTTAGTGGACATGGCTCTTTTGAACTTACAGCAATCGTTATCTGCGGTATGGCCGGCTTAATGCTAGCTCGCCCTATTTATGCCCCTGGCAATAGGAGTCGTGCAGATGCACTTAAATTGGCAGCAAAAGACAGTATACAGCTCGTCATGGGTGCCGCACTGATGTTAGTCGTAGCTGCTTTTATAGAGGCCTTTTGGTCGCCTTCTTCATTTATAAGCACACCAATAAAATATACAGTTGCAGCTCTTTTGTGGCTAATAGTGATTTTATATTTAACTTTTGCAGGCAGGAACACACATGCAAGTTGAATCACTGGCCGTCGCTCTGCGCAAACGCTCTAACATGGAAGCTATAGACCTGGGCTTTGCTCTGGCAAGGCAATGGTTTATCAAACTGTGGTGTGTTTGGGTCATTAGTGCCTTACCTGTATTTTTAATAACAGCACCTATTACTTTATATGCAGATCCTTTTATTGCATCTTTAGTATTTATATTTTTTTGGTGGCTAAAACCGCTATATGAACAACCTATATTGTTTATTCTAAGCAGGCAATTATTTTCTGAACCAGTGACACTTAGTTATGTACTCAATAATTACTTCCAAATAATTAAACCACAGCTTGCTGCGGTTTTACTCTGGAGAAGACTAAGCTTAAGTCGATCATTTAATAATCCTGTCGCGATGCTAGAAGGATTAACAGGAAAAAAACGGAATGCAAGGCTTGCTGTTTTACATGCACAGCAAAGCAATTCCAGTCAGCTGCTAACTTTCATATGCGTAAACTTAGAATTGTTATTTTATTTAGCAATATTAGTATTTTTTTTTATGCTAGCACCTTCTGAATTAATAGAAGAAAACTTTATAGAAATAATAGAATCTGAAAATGTCAGCTTAAATTTATTGATTAACTTTTCTTACTTTATAAGCATATCAATAATTGCGCCTTTCTATGTTGCAGCAGGATTTTCGCTTTATATAACTCGGCGTACAAAGCTAGAAGGTTGGGATATTGAGCTTGCCTTTAAACAAATGGATAACCGTATAGCATTAAATATTCCTGCGAGAAAAATTCTTGGCAACCTTAATATTATTTATATTGCAGCCAGCTTGTGTCTCATATCCATTATAGATGTTAATAAATCCGTATATGCTAGCCAAGAAATTACAATAGAGTCCTCAAAAGAACTTATTGAAAAAACTTTAGACCATGAAGACTTTGGTAAAGCTAGCAAAAAAAAGCAATGGGTTTATATAGGTCATACAGAAGAAAACCCAGATGAACCACCAGAATGGTTAACTAAGTTTTTAAAATGGTTATTTGGAGACACATTCACGAAAAACTCATCTATTGGATTACAAGTTTTTGAAATACTGATTTGGCTTGGTGTCACATTGTTGATTATTTGGTTATTACGCAAATATGCTAGCTGGACAAAATGGATCAATATAAAGCCCAAACCCATAGATAGTAATGAGAAATGTATTCCAAATAAAATTATGGGGATGGAAGTAACGCGACAATCTTTACCTAAAGATATTCCTAAAGAATTTAACAAATTATTGAATCAAAAACGATGTCGCGAAGCATTAAGTCTACTCTACCGCGCCAGTTTATCGAGAATAATTCATCAGGGTGATATAGATATCCCAAGCAGTGCAACAGAACAGGAATGTAGTCTTTTAGTTTCACAAGTGCGCAGCTTAAATGAAGCAAATTATTTTAAATCTCTCACACACACATGGGTATTGCTGGCTTATGGCAATCAAATTCCATCTGAAGATATATTATTACAGTTGCGAGAAGACTGGTCGGTTTATTACGGGAGTTCTGTGTGAACAACCGACGTTTACTTTACATTATTTTTATTGGCTTATTCTTAATACTAGGTCTACAAGGCGGTATCTGGTTCTTTGAAAATTTTGAGTATAAAGAAGTAGAAAATACTTCAAATTACTCACTTAAAGCGCGTATCAATCAATATTTAGCTGCTGAATATTATTTACGTAAAACAGGGCTTGATGTTGAAAGTGATGGATCTAGAAACCAGCTTTTAGCTACGCACACTAGAAATGAAACGATATTTGTAAATGATTATGGCCCTAAACTTTCCCCTACTCGATTCATAAAACTTAAAAAATGGATAGAAAATGGTGGTCACCTAATTATGACTGCCAATAAATATAATAATGAGCCTACAGATAAAGATGTTAAGGACAAATTTAATAACAACCAATTACTGGCTGAATATAGCATCGTGCCAAGTTATACGAAATTTGATAATGAAACCCCTTACCCTGGCGATGATCTTGTATCTAAATATATGCTTAAAGACAAAACTGAAATATCAATAATTTTTTATCCAGATTATCATTTAGTAGATACTAAAAATTTAGCACAATTCACTCTACAGGATGAGTATGGAATTCATCTATTACAATTAAAAATTGGCAATGGAATACTTACCATTCTAAGTGACGACTATTTTCTAGAAAACTATGGTATAGGTGATCATGATCATGCCTATCTTATTTGGAAACTGGCTACAGCGAATAAATCTACAAACAGTAAAATTTGGTTGCTTTATACTAATGCCTCAGACTCAATTTTTACAATTCTGTGGAAAAACGCTAAACATGCCATAATTACATTTATCGTACTTATTATTATTGGCATATGGGCCATGCAAGGCCGTTTTGGACCAATCATACCGTTAAATGATGTAAGTAGCCGAAACATTTTAGAACATTTAAGTGCATTAGCACGTTTTAGCTGGCGTCAAGATAAAGGTAAACGTTTGCTTCACCAAAGTCGTATAACGTGTGAACAAACACTTATATCACGTTATCCAGTATTGAAAAATATGTCTGTACCTAAACGAATTGAACATCTTGCTGATGTGTTGGACATGACCCCAAAAACAATCGAACAAGCTTTATATACAGAACCTAAATCCACAAACGAATATATAACCTCTTCTCATCACTTACAGAAATTATGGGTAGCACAATGAATGAAATCGCAGGTCGTAATATGGATAAAACAGTTAAACTTGATTTACACAAAACAAACGAACAAATTACAAATCTAGAAAATGCGATTCATTCTGCAGTCGTAGGACAACATGATGTAGTTAGAAGTATATTGGTTACTCTAATCGCATCAGGTCATGCATTAATAGAAGGTGTTCCAGGTGTAGGCAAAACATTATTAGTACGAGCATTATCTGCAGCCGTCGGCGGTAAATTTAGCCGAGTGCAATTTACACCAGACTTAATGCCTAGCGATATTACCGGCCATGTAATGTATGACATGAAAACAACTGAGTTTAAAGTCCGACGTGGACCAGTATTTTGTAATTTCTTATTAGCAGACGAAATTAATAGAGCCCCTGCGAAAACTCAATCTGCATTACTAGAAGTTATGCAAGAACAGCAAGTAACCATAGAAGGCCAATCATTTAAACTTCAAGAACCATTTTTGACATTGGCAACCCAGAACCCAATTGAACAAGAAGGGACTTATCCTTTGCCCGAAGCACAGTTAGATCGCTTTTTGCTTAAAATTAAAATTGATTATCCAATTCATGATGATGAAGTTGCAATCATTAAGCAAGTAACTTCTTCGAGTATTGGAGATAAGCTAGATGTTTCATCTGTATCACAACAATTGACACCAGAGCAAATCGTTAAACTACAGCACACGGCTGCCCAGCTATATATTGATGAGCAAATAATTCAATACACAGTGAATATCATTGCCGCTACGCGCAATCGAAATGGAATTGATATAGGCTCTGGACCTAGAGGTAGTTTAGCATTATTACGTGCTGCGCGTGCGAATGCTCTAATTAATGGTAATGAATTTGTAACACCTGATGACGTTAAATTTGTTGCACCTAATGTGCTACGACATCGTTTAACATTAAATGCTGATCTTGAAATTGAAGGGTATCCAGTAGATAAGGTTGTTGAAGATATCCTTAAAGAGGTTGCAGCTCCACGTATATGAGGCCATCTAAAATTACATTCTGGATAGTAGCTATTTGGCTGCTAATTGGCTTGGCCAGTGCATTTATCCCACAAATTATCTATGTATGGAAAACCTATGGAATACTGTTAATAATTATTTTGACTTTCGATGCAATTGCAGTTTACACAAAGCCTAATCTTTCAATATACCGTCAGATTAACCATAATTTACCAATATATAGCTGGAGTAAAGTTAAACAAGTCATTCAAAATCAGTCTAGTATAAATCTAAATATTAAGGCGCAAGATCACTACCCTGTGGAATTTATAATAGAATCTGCTTCTAGTGAATTTACTTTGCAGCCTAATCAAACTATTGAACTTAGCTATAGGGTAAAACCGCTTTCTCGCGGCAATTATGACTTTAAAGGTACAGATATTCTACGGCGTTCTCCTTTACGCTTATGGCTACGAAAATTTTTCTATAAAAATGAAAAATCTGTACGCGTATTTCCCAACTTCGCAGATATTAGCAAATACATACTTTTAGCGACTGATAACCGTCTTAGTCAATTTGGAATCAAAAAAAGACAACGTCGCGGTGAAGGAAATGATTTTCATCAATTACGCGAATATCACCTTGGTGACAGTTTAAAACAAATTGATTGGAAAGCCAGTTCCCGTTTAAACAGACTAATTTCTAAAGAATATCAAGATGAACGCGATCAGCAGATTGTTTTTCTTTTAGACTGTGGCCGCAGAATGCGCCATACAGATGAAAGATACACTCATCTCGATCAAGCCATAAACTCTATGCTATTACTTTCTTATGTAGCGATACAACAAGGTGATGCAGTCGGATTGAAGTCGTTTGCAGGTGATGAACGCTGGGTGCCACCAAAAAAAGGTAAAAGTACGGTTACAAATTTATTACATAAAACTTATGATTTACCATCAACTTTAGACTCGGCAGACTATATACAAGCTGCTCAAGATATTCTCAAATTACAACATAAAAGATCACTAATAATTATTATCACAAATACCAGAAATGATGATAATGATAATTTATTATCTGCAATAAAACTTTTGAGCACAAGACACCTCGTTATTTTAGCAGATTTGAGGGAACAAACTTTAAACGAGATACAGGATCAAGCTATTACTGATCTCGATGATGCCCTTCAGTTTCATGCAGCCGAACAATTTTTACAACAAAGAAAAGAAAATCATCGTGAATTACGCCATTTAGGCGTAATTTGTTTAGACGTTATCGCAGAGCAATTACCAATTTATTTAGTAAATGAATATTTAAATATTAAACGTGCTAGCAAACTATAGCTTAAGCTGTATAAATTTCTCGATACGCCGTATAAAAAACTGCAATGCTTACAGGTATTAAAATCAGCCAACCTAAAAATAAGGGTATAGAAGCAATTACTGCTAAAATTATCATTGCGATTCCATAAACTATAAAAGGTACGATATTCTTCAAACAGCCGATAAAACTCATTTTAAGCGAATTCATTACAGACACCCCGCCAAGTGCAATTAAAGGTGGTGCAAACCAAAATGCCATAATAAATGGAATCAATAATGCAAAAATAACTAGCATAAGAATCAAGAACCCTGGTGTTAATATTGATGTAGGATCTACTCCTTGAAGGTTTTCAGGATTCGTAAAAGCAGTCAAACCTCCGACACCACCAAGCATTAATAAGAATATAACTATACCTACGGCAATCATGACTAACAGATATAAACCACCAAGACCAATTAATGGACCTGTGTTTTGTTTAAATCCTGCAAATAAATGCCCAATCTCCAGATTTTCTCCTCTTTCTAAAGCAGCACAGCCATACATAAAGCCTGCTAGAAATACTGCATACAATAATGACATCACTATTGGACCAATTATTGGTATCAACTGGCCCACAATATTTAAAACAAACCAAATTATTACTAATAGTACCCAAATCAAAGGGCTCTTTTTAAATAAACCAAAAGCTTGTTTTACCCAGCCCCAGCCTGACATGGCTGGTAAAGATTTAATTCCAGTTACCGTAAGTTCTACATTTTGATTTTGTCTACCTTCGACTAAGTTCGCATCAGGTGCTTGATATGGATTTTGTTCGCTCATGATTTCCTCCAAAAAATTACACCTTATTTAAATGGAATTTTTTAGCATAAGTTTTACTCAAATAAATTATTTTTGTTTAAGTCCAAATTAATAGCAAACTATACTTGAAAACTAACTAATTGATAGTAGTGACTATTTCCCTAAATATCTGTACGCTTAGAACCCATACTTAAAGGATAATATTATGACAAAAGCCATAATAATAATTGTATTTAGTGTGTTTTTACTAATATCACAACTTGTATGTGCGCAAGAAATTCAATTTAACAGCGTAGAGCAACAAGTTGCGCTTATCGAGCTATATACCTCACAAGGCTGTAGTAGTTGCCCACCTGCAGATGAATGGGTTAGTGAATTACAAAATGAGCCAAAATTATGGGCAGAGTTTGTACCAGTTATATTTCATGTCGATTATTGGGATTACTTAGGTTGGAAAGATCGCTTCTCAAAACAAAAATACTCAGACCGACATCGTCTACATAAGCATCAAGGACACACTGACGTGGTTTATACACCTGGTTTTTTTCTTAATGGCAAGGAATGGAGAAGTCGTTTTGGCCGGTCTGTACCAACACTAGGAGAAAAAGATGTTGGGAAGATTAACGCAACGCTAAACGGTAATATGCTAAAAGTGAAATTCCACAGTGTGTCTGATATTAATAATGCAACTTTAAATGTTGCAATATTAGGTTTTGGCTATCAAACACCCATTAAGAGTGGCGAAAACTCAAATCGATTGTTAAGAGAAGATTTTGTATTACTCACACATTTAAAAAGCACAAGCACTGATAGTTCTTGGCAACTAGAGCTGCCTAAACAAATTAAACCACACGCTAATAAATATGGAATTGCAATCTGGATTAACCAAGATAGCGATCTAACGCCGTTGCAAGCTACAGGAGGATGGCTACCTAGCCATTACTTCCAATAGAATAAAGCATTAATCAATAGTGTGGAGGTTTCTCAGAAGTATCAAAGTTTTCAGGTAGGCTCTGTAAAACTTCTTTAATGCGTTCTTCTAATGCTTTACAGATATTGCTTAAATCATCGATCTGTAATTGCTGTGCAGCTACTAGTTTATTTAATTCTTCTAATAGGTCTTCTTGATAGGTAATTTTCGTTTGTAATTCTATTAACAAATCTTCACTCATTTTTTTATGCAGACATATTTAAAACAGGTTCATTTAATTCTCCAAGCTGTTCACGCAAATCAAGTATATGCTGTTCCCAATATTGGATAGTATTAAACCACGGAAATGCACGCGGAAAAGCTGGGTCATCCCACCTCCTCGCTAACCATGCACTATAATATATTATTCTTAAAGTTCTCAAAGCTTCTATGTACTTAAGCTGGTGTAATGGAAACTCTGCAAATTCATTATAGCCTTCCATAATTTCACTTAGCTGCGCAAGCTGGCGTGCACGATCTCCTGATAATAACATCCAAATATCTTGTATTGCTGGAGCCATTCGCGCATCGTCAAAGTCTATAAAATGCGGTGCATCATCTCGCCAAAGGATATTACCCACATGACAATCACCGTGAACACGAATATTCTCCAATGCAACCGTATCACTATAAATATCATCTATAATCTTCAGTATCTCACCAACCAAAACTTCATAAGATTCCCGCACATGTTCAGGTATAAACTTTTCCTTAATTAACGCAACACTTTCTTGACCAAAGTTTCTACATGTTATAGATGGTCGATATTCGAATGAAGTACTCGCACCAACCCTGTGCATACGACCTAAAAACCGACCCAAAATAAACAGATTATCAAGATTGTCTAATTCTGGTGCGTGACCACCCTTTCTTAAATACAAAGCCAGACGAAAGTCATTATCACAATGTAACAATGTTTCTCCATTAATTCGTAATGGCGGTACGACTGGTAGCTCATGTTCAGCGAGTTCGATTGAATATAGATGCTCTTCCAAAATTTGTTCATTTGTCCATCTTTGAGGACGATAGAATTTAGCGATCAAGGGTTCACTACCCTCAATACCCACTTGATACACACGATTCTCGTAGCTATTCAAAGCCAATATTCGACCATCACATGGATAATTATGTTTTTCAATCGAGTTTAAAATAAAATCGGGGGTAAGCGTCTCGAAGGGATGCGAAGTCTGTATATCCATTGAAACAAAATTTAACTTATATAAACAATAATACCTAGTATTTTTATATAGCTTATTGCAATAAGGTCAAAATAGCAGATTCGACGTCTTTTTCTGTAAATTGCTTGTTTGGATTATCACCTGTTAAACGATATTTTTCCTTTCCACCTTTATCATAGATTATTACCGCAGGTATACTGATTAGATTAAATTCTTCAAATACATCAAGCATATTTTCGTCAATTCTGTAATGCTCAAAACTTGCATTCATCTTAGTTAAAAACTCTTCTGCTCGTTTTATAGACTGTAGATCTTCACGATCATCCATGTTCAAGGATAAAACTTTTACATTGCGGCCTAGATATTTATTATGTAATTTCACCATTTCAGGAAATCTCTCCAGGCATGAAGCGCGCCACATAGCCCACATGTCTACTACGACTATATTAGAATTAAGTTGGTTCAGTTTTTCTGACCATTGTTGAAAAGTTACGGGCAGCATGTATGCTCGTTGAGATGCAGAAATTTCTTCCTTTACCTCACAAGCAAGAAAAAACAATGGACTTATAATAATTAAGACGATATTTCTTAAATGCTTACTGTACATATTTTACACTGCAGCCATGTGCACGTGTTTCTTTTATTTCAACTTCTTTATTTGTAAGTGCAGACTGAATTACATCATGAACATAGAACTCAGTGGGCTCATCATTAATATGTTTTACAGTCCCATCACTGTTCATTTTAGCTAGTGAATCATACAATGCACGATAAAATATTACTAATTACAATAAGCGTATTAAATACTTTTGAAGATCTTTATCACCTGCCTTCCATTGATTAACGACGTTATTTGCAGCTTTTAAGCAATCATCTCCAAATTCATATACGCAAAATTCATCACGTGTACGTGCCACAATTTTATCTGCTTGCTCACTATTAAGCCCTCCCATTAATAAGTATTTAGCATATACACTATCTTCATTGACGCCAAGCTCTTTAGTAAGTTCAATAATTATTCCATATGTAAAGACGGATATTTTTTTTCTGATATTACGCGTCTTTTCGGAACTAGGTATAGGTAAGTCATGGGTGACGATTTGCATAATGCCATACACAGCATTACATATTTCCACTATTTTTTGTTCATCATCAAACATAAAATTAAAGCCATAGCTCAGTATTATTGACTAACAATGGCAATTCGTATCGCATCTAATTTTAGTTGCGCATGTTGCATATATTCTTCTATTTGTATGGTTGTAGCTTTTAAATAGTCTATCTCTTCTTTTCTAATATTAGGATTCACTTCAGACAAAGATACTAGACGCTCTAGTTCTTGGCCTTGCGCAGACTGCATTTTCTTAATACTTCCTTCAATAATAGATTTTCTTTGCACATCTGCAATAGCTTCTGCGTGTTTTACCAAATCAGCAATTTGTTTTCTGGCATGACGTATAATATTCTGTCCCGCCGCTCTCTTTATTCGTTCAGCCAACCTATTCATATGCTCCAACGTTAAAACCTTAGTAAGATCATTTTTATTTAAATCTGTTACAACCCTAATTAAAGACTCAGTAAAGTAACGTGGTACTTGTAACTGTTTAGGTGCAGCACAATGAATAGTAAAAATTCCTTCTAACAAAAGTGCACCTGCCTTTAAGGCTTTAAGTTTAAGCATACACAGTGTTGCATTACCATATTCCCCAGATACAATCATATCCATTGCTCCAGCGACCATGGGATGCTCCCATGTGTGATATTGCATATCTTCACGCACCAACGCTTTAGTTCTGTCATAGGTAGCGGTAAGACCATCCTCGGCAAGTCCTGGAAAGCTTTCACCATGCATATGATCACCTGGTTGTATAACTACACTATGCGCACTATGAAATTGTTGATCTACGCCAAACTGGTCAAATACTCGTTCCATGTAATCCGCTAATTCCAATTGTTTTGTTGCATCTAAGACATTGTTTACAACTTCTGCAGCTTTTTCTGGATTACATGAATTCAATTCAAGCAAACGATCTCTACCTTGTTGCAAGGCCTCTTGCATCAGTTTTGAGGCTTGCTGTGCATCTTTTATTAAAGAATCAAACTCCACCTCATTACAATCTTTACTTAGTAAATGCGCATGTAAGCGTTGTGCATATTTTTGATAAATGCTTTGTCCAATTGAACATACATTTTCAAATGCATTTAATGCTTCATGATACCAAAGCATTAATTTTTGTTGTGCTCCAAGCGAATAATATGGAACATGAATCTCTACTGTATGAGACTGACCAATTCGATCTAAACGACCAATGCGTTGCTCTAATAAATCTGGATTTAGTGGTAAATCAAACAATATCAAATGATGTGAGAATTGAAAATTTCTACCCTCACTGCCTATCTCCGAACAAATTAATACCTGCGCACCTTCTTCTTCATCTGCAAAGTATGCAGCAGCTCGATCACGTGCAATCAGGTCCAAGCCTTCATGAAATACTGCCGAACGAA
The DNA here is from genome assembly GCA_965223115.1 of Gammaproteobacteria bacterium. GTDB lineage: Bacteria > Pseudomonadota > Gammaproteobacteria > UBA4575 > UBA4575 > CBDCUI01. The sequence goes on along the minus strand of OZ244982.1, from coordinate 770,533 downwards.
TAGCATGCTGCATACGCAGGTACTCTTCTAGAGCTTTAGCTGTCTTAGCATGTGCGCAAATAACGAGTATTTTTTCTTCGCGGTGATTTAACAGCCATGATGCCAGCCATTCCACCCTTGGATCTGTGGATATCCAATCTTCTCCTAAAATAAGCTCAGGATATAAACAAACATTCAGTTTGTCTTGTTCATCTAACTGCAAAGTCTGTAATGATTGTAAATACTGCTCTGGTATATTTAGCTCATAAGTATGCAGTATGCGTTGTGGGAATCCCTCTACTGCATCGCGCGTATTTCGAAACAAAACTCTTCCAGTACCATGTCGATCTAAAAGATTTTGAATTAACTGATCAATTGCTTGTTCAGTAGTACCCTGTTTAATCGCTTGTTCCAGAATCTGTACAGCTTCCGCACTTAAATACGTACTTAAATCTTGCTTAATAGCTACTTCATTAGCCATTGATTTCTCTACATTATCAACAAGCAATTTTTGCACTAGATTATTAATAGGTTGATAACTTTCTTCTTCTTGTCTGAATTTGTGCAAATCATAGTATCTATCTGGATCTAATAAACGTAAGCGCGCAAAGTGACCATCTATACCTAATTGTTCAGGTGTAGCAGTAAGTAATAATAGTCCAGGTATTCTCTGAGCTAATGATTCTATGCATTTATATGCTTCACTTACTTTACCTTCTTCCCAACTCAGATGATGAGCTTCATCTACTATCATTACATCCCAATGAGCTTCTAGTGCCTGATTACGACGAATCTGGTTACTGACTAGAAACGAAAGTGATACCAATACATATTGTGCACTCTCAAAAGGATTGCCATGATCGTCCCCTTCTATTGCTATGCAACGTTCTTCATCTAAAATCGTAAATTGCAAATTAAAGCGACGTGACATTTCGACTAGCCATTGATGCACTAAACTATCAGGAACAATAATCAGTACACGACTTGCTCGGCCGGTTAACAATTGTTGATGCAAAATCAAACCCGCTTCGATGGTTTTACCCAAGCCTACTTCATCTGCAAGTAATACTCTTGGAGCATGTCTTCGTGCAACTTGATAAGCAATATAGAGTTGATGTGGTAATAACTGCACTCTAGGCCCTAATAGCCCATAAGTTGGTACTTGCTGTAAACGGCGCAAATGATGTAACGTTTCAACACGTAATTGAAAACTACTATTCTTGTCAATTTGCCCTGCAAATAAACGATCTTGTGGTCGGCTAAATTGAACAAAACTCTCTAAATCAATTTCTTCTATTTCAAGTTGATTACCACTATCATCCAAACCTGTATAAATTAAATAGCCGCCTTGCTCTTTAATATCTGTAATAGTAATGCTCACACCCTCTGCATTACTTATGCTTTCCCCTATTTCATAATGCACACGGTTTAACGGCGCATTATTCATTGCATAAGTGCGCCGTTCACCTACAGCAGGAAAGCTAACTGTCACACGACGGTTAGCTGTATCCATGATGATACCAAGCCCTAATTCAGATTCTGTATTACTGACCCAACGCTGGCCTGGGACAAATTGAATATCCATTTAAATAAAAGATTGATTAATGTAATGATATAGTTATCAGGTCAAATTATTGCAGATTAAAGTATGGCTGAATCTGCTTACGAGATAAATTATTTAATTTGGCTTATAGCTTAATTAAGTAAGATATGGCTATGCCATTAAAAACAGGTATTAAAAAATACAGTAATCAAGAATCAATTGAATAGATTTTATATCTTGGAAATAGCCTTATAGAATTGCTCTTGTGAAATTTCATTGCGATCAAAATAAAGTTTAAACAATTGTTTAGCACGCTTATCATTATTGACAATTTTCTTTAAGAACGAACGCATTAAGCGAGTGGTTTCACTATTTTGAATCGCTGTGTCAGAGGCCATAACTCAAACTCCTTTTGAGTAATCGATGAGAATGAGAGCATCTAATCTACTATTTTGTGCTATGAATATTAAGCCATTAAAAGAGCTAGTGGTTTGGTATCACCGATTAAAAGCTTCCTATTTTTCAACCATTCTAATTCCAATCACAAAAAATAGCGTTGGGATGCTTTAAGCAATATCGCTCTGTAAAAGGCTTACATTGATTTAATTCAGGCTGCTGCTTACATGTTGCAGCAAGCTGCGCTTTTTTACACTTATAGGCACGTGGAAACGTTTCACAAAAACTTTCAAATTTTTCCAGTTGAGTTTGACATTTCAGAGACTGAGGATCTTTCCCACATCTACTTAAATAAGGTGCATATAAACATTCTTTTGCTAAAGGATTCTGTCTACAAAATAAGTGCTCTTCATTTGTATTTGCAACAACTTGAGCATTTTCAGACACAGGTGCTTCTACTTCTTCAATATCTTCGTTGTAACTCTCCAACTCGATAACCTCAAAATCTTCACCTTGTTGCCCTTCAGATTGCTCATTATCTGCTAATTCAGATGTCGCAGCTGGAGTTGCTGGAACCACTTCAAATACTTGTACGCCCTTTTGATCAGACACTTTTCGAAATTCAACTGGCTCACTATTCGCTGTGAGATCTACAGGATTAGGTTCAGCAAGCTCAGGCCTTTTGAGAGGTTTGCGTGACTGAGCAGATTCATCTTCAAGGTAGGCATCCAATAGCTCACCAGCGGGAATATCAATAAGCTGAGACTCCGCTTGCAGAGCTGCAGCTATACAAATAAAAAAACTAAGAAATAAGTATGAAAGCCATTTATTCATCGCCAATACCTGCAAAAGATTAAATACCCTATATATTGTACTCTTATTTTGAGAATTTTCAGCAATTTTTACCAAGTTGGACTTCATTGTTAGCTTCATAGAACCGGCATTCATTACTTCTTAATTGGCCCAAGTTGGTAAGGATTACTCTAATGTTTAGCTTATGAATCACATCAAAAAACTGAATTACCCACTTACTAAATATGATAGAAAATAAGTTGCCCATAATCACTGCAATAAAAACATAAAGATAACAACAAAAGTAATTATAAAGGAGACATTAGGTGCAGTCGTAGCTTTTATTTTAGGTTGGTTTTGGTATTCACCAAAAATATTTGGTGCTAAATGGTCTGAAGGTGTAGGTATATCGATGTATGAACCTGGGTCCTGTGCCCTGCTATGATTACTCAAGCTATCGTACTTTTATACTCGCCTGGGTGTTTGGATTAACTGCTGCTCACAGTGTATTACTAACCATTATCCTAAATAACATTGACTATTGTTTTCCTGCTAATTGCAGGTGGCCTTTTTGCTAAAAAGAGTTGCTATGCAACCACAGTTGAAGCTACTTATATTGTTACAATAGTTATAATTATGGTTATCTACCAAGCACTTTTATAGCTATTCAATACATCATTTATTAAATGAAGGAATACTAATAATACTTAAATGTAAGTCTTTCATACCTCTGCTTTTATGTGTAGCTCTTGTTTCACTTAAAGTTGCTTCCGAAGAATTCGAATTTTTCTTGAGTAATTTGCTCTGGTTTGTATTCAGTTACTAAAATCTTATTAAATGATTCTGCTAAATCATCCCATAGATCGAATATATTCTTCGTTTTACCTTCACATTCTGCAATAATAATATTGGCTTTATTTGTTCTTTTGTAAACAGCCTCTTTCAACTCTATAAGGCCAGCAGCTTTTAGCCAACCCAGCGAATCATTAAGTTCTTCTAGATTTGGAATCGCTTTATTAATTCCATCTGCAGACCACATGATAGATTTTAGATCACTACCTTCTTTGCGCACAGAAAGTAAAATCCAGTTACAGGTAGTTTGAGAAACCATTATTTGGTTTTAACTAAGTGACAATTAATCAAATAAATTCGGCAATTAAATAACATTACATAACAAAAGATATTGCCCAGCCAAAAAAAGCACAGCCTAGAATTACTTTAACAATATCCAACTTAAGCTTGAATAATGCTATAAACGCCGTAATACCAATCAGTAAAGACATCCAGTCAAAATCACCTTTAAAACCCACTGGCCATAAAATATGATAAGCGAAAAATACAGCTAAATTTATAATTACTCCAACTACTGCTGCCGTAATTCCCAAAAGAGGGGCAGTAAACTGGAGATCATTTCTTGTCGCTTCAATAACTGGACCACCAATAAAAATAAACAAAAAAGAAGGTAAAAAAGTAAAGAATGTTGCGGTACATGCCGCAACAATACCTGCAAGTGGTAATAATTCGGGACCAAAAAGTTCTTTCGTCCAGCCTCCTACAAATCCTACAAAGGTAACCACCATAATGAGTGGACCAGGGGTGGTTTCTCCCAATGCTAATCCATCTATCATTTGTGTACCAGTAAGCCATTGGAATTGTTCAACACCGCCTTGATATACATATGGCAAAACTGCATACGCGCCACCAAACGTTACTAATGCAGCTTTACTGAAAAACAAACTCATTTGCGTAAGTGTATTTTCCCAACCAAATTTAAAATAAATTGCTGCCATAACACCGACCCATGTAGTAAGTCCTGCTATTAAGAATGTAATCAATCGAGTCCAATTAAATTTTATATGACTTGGTGCTGGTGTATCTTCATCAATAATGGCAGGACCATAAGATTCATGCTCTTCTGTTTTATGCATATTCACTTTGAAATAATCAGGCAATATGCGAGACCCTACATATCCAATAATACCCGCACCTATAACAATCAATGGGAATGGAATTTTGAATACAAATATTGCTATAAATGCAAAAACTGCAATCGCACGTAACGCATTATTTTTTAATGCACGTGAACCAATTCTATAGGCAGCAAATAGCACAATAGCCGTAACGGCAGGTTTTACCCCATATAACACACCTGCTACTACATGTGTGTTTCCATACACTAAATAGATCCAGGTAAGTACAATGAGAATAAACAACGATGGCAACACAAATAAAATACCTGCGATTAGACCACCTTTTACGCCATGCAATAACCAGCCTATATAGGTTGCAAGTTGTTGCGCCTCTGGCCCAGGTAATACCATAGTGTAGTTTAGCGCATGTAAAAACCTATGCTCTGAAATCCAGCGTCTGCGCTCAACTAATTCTTGATGCATCATGCTAATTTGTCCTGCAGGCCCACCAAAACTAATAAAACCTAGTTTTAGCCAATAGCTTACTGCCTCAAGCAAACTAACTGCTTGTGGTTTTATCAATATGTTTTCTACGGGAGAAGGGATAATTTAAGTATTAATAATTTATCCGTTAGCAATTGCTAACATTTCATCACGACGTGTAAATTTTTCACGCGGCTTGCCTTTTGGCTCACCTGCAGCGACTTCAGCAGCATCAACTTTTTGCCATTGTTGATAATTAATGTATTGCACATTGTTATCATCTAGAATTTTATACAAGGCATTTCTACCAGGCTTATCCGATTCGAATTTATTTACATCTTCTAGCAAGGCATCTATAGATTCTACTGCGCATGCACGATTAGTACCGATAATTCCAGATGGGCCTCGCTTTATCCAACCCGCTGTGTATAAACCCGGAATCACATCACCACCATGCTCTGTAGTAATACGCCCATTTTCATTTGGAATGGTGCCCCATCGATCATAAAAAGGTACGCCTGGAATAGGCACACCGTTATAACCAATACTACGAAACAAAATTCCACAATCAACCTCTTTGGTTTCACCGGTTCCTTTTGCAGATTGCTTAAAAGGTTCGCCAGACAACTCATTTACTTCCAATACAACTTTCTCTAAACGCCCATCTCCTTCTAGCCGGACCGGACTTTTTAAGAAAGTAGAAATACAAATACGTGCTTTACCCGTGTCTTGTGATTCAGCAAATTTCTGGAAGATTTCAACATTTTTCTTATTACCACGACCTTCTTTTGCAGCCAATTCTTGTTGGCTGGTTTCATTTAATTCCAGTTCAGCAGGATCTATATAAGGACGACAATTTTCTATTTCCAAAAATTCTTTTAGTTCTTTTGAAGCAAATTTTGCCTGCGCAGGACCACGGCGCCCAACCACATAAATCTTTTTAATCTTGCTTTCTGCTAATGCATCTAAAGCATGTTGCGCAATATCTGTATGTTTTAATTCATCTACTGATTTAGCTAAAATCCGAGAAACATCTGCAGCTACATTCCCCTGCCCAATTACCACTGCTGTTTCGTGAGATAAATCAAAAGCCCTATCTCGATAATCTGGATGGCCGTTATACCAACCTACAAACTCTGTTGCGGTATAGCTTCCAGGCAAGTCTTCACCTGGTATACCAAGCTTACGATCCGTTTCTGCACCACATGTATAAACGACAGCATGATGGGTTTGTTGTAGTTCTTCTGCTTTTATATCTTCGCCGACTGTAACATTTCCTATAAAGTTAAATTCTGGGTTCTCAGCTATTTTTTTATACACTTCGATAGCCTGCTTGAGCTTAGGATGATCAGGCGCGACACCACTACGTACTAAACCGAATGGAGCAGGAAGTCGTTCGATTAAATCAATCTCTACTGCTAAATCTGATTTAATTAATGCTTCAGAAGCATAAAAACCACTTGGACCGCTGCCCACAATAGCAACTTTTAATGGATTAGAATCAGTACCTATTTCACTCATAACTCATTTCCTGCTAAATGCCATCAAATAAAAGCAGCACGCAGCCTTTACACTGCGTGTTTATATATTTTTTCTGAATAGAATCAGAATCCTAGTTCAGATTTTCGATCTTCAGCACCAGGCAATGGGTCCATAGGCTCTTCAATTAATGGAAGATCAGGACATTTTTCTGCATTGACCTCAACCCATTTTTCCTGGCCTTCTGGTAAGTCATCTTCTTCGTAGATGGCTTCAACCGGGCATTCAGGAATACAAGCGCTGCAGTCAATGCATACATCTGGATCGATATAGAGCATTTCATCATCATAATGAAAGCATGCAACTGGACACACTGAAACACAATCAGTGAAGCGGCAGCCTTTACAATTTTCAGTTACAACCGTAGTCATTAGTTTGTCTCCTATATTGCTAAGGTAATTAGACTACAAATATAGAAGCCGCGATAGGTGTCGCGAGGTAAGGTAACTATCGAGAAAACAACAGTACTTCACCACGATTGAGTTCAATCCCGTCTCCACTATAACGTTTATATCTACCACTAATATGTTTATCTTGAATTTTTCTTCTGAATCCAAATTCTCTTAAACGCATTAGATAAAAACGCAAAAATAAAGGGTGATATGTACACGAATATTCAAAACTAGGCAACATCTGTGCATCTTGAAACGAAGCAATAGTGCCTCGTTTCATCCCTGCTCCTGTACGTATCCCTAATTCACCAAGTACAATAATCGTACCTGCCAACATGTTTACACCAGTGAAATCGCCTGCATTACCCCCTATTGCAATAAAACCTCTACGCATCGCACTACCAATTTCATTCTTAGCGTTACCGTGAATAAAAATTTCACCACCTTGAATTCCAGATGATTGCCCACGATAAGCACTGCCTACCATATGCCCAGCATTACCTTTTACTGTTATTCGTCCACCTGACATCTCAGGGCCAACCCAGTCGCCAGCATTACCATTAACAAAGATCTCACCACCAGACATGCCCATACCCACATGCATGCCTACATTACCATCAATGGTAATTTTGCCATCAGACATGCCCATACCGACCATTTTGACATTACTTAGGTCACCTTCAATATGTATATCAGATTCACCTTTTCCAGTAACTGTAAAAAAGTCGCCTAGCTTTGCTTTTACATTGCCATGCATCACTTGTAGATGTTCAATGCCTGATTCCGATAACCCTAAAAATGTAGAAGGACTTATTACTTCTGCTTCCAAAGGCACATCTGGCTGAATATGGAGTTTTAAATGCGTGACACTCATTCTTAATTCACTACTTTATATAAATAATATATCTACCTGTTTTCACTTACTTTGCAATCTCATGCAAATGGAATTTGTACTTACCTAGCCCACCACCATAGTTACCAGCAGTAACTAACAAAGCTCCTTTTTCTGCCGCAGCATATATGCCACGCTTCATGGACTGCTTAATCACATCCTCATTAAGCCCATCTGCAACAATTTCATAAATGGCTTCCACTTTTTCCGGTACGACTGAATTAGCTGAAATAGAACGCAAGGTTGGACAATATGCATCATTAGTTGATGCAATTAATCCTTTATATCGTGCACCTACTTTACTACCAGAGCGCACTAAACCTTGAGGGAAAGGTAAAAAGACACCAGCCACTTCACGCATTGCATTAGCTGCTGCCATAGAAGCCCTTAGAGCAATATTTTTGCTGGAACCAAATATGATTAAATTTCCACCTCCAACAGCAGGTTGTATTCCAAATAGATCGTCGACAAGAAATTCACCTGACATTACTGGAATCCGCCACAAACGCCGACCATTAATTTGTTTACTAATTTGGTAGCTATCACCATAAAAACGTAGCTTCCCCCCTACCACAACGGTTTGATCAGATTCTAGACCGTTATAACAAGCTGTAGTTGGGCAAGTCATTACACATTGGCCAATACGGTCAATAAGTTGTCCAGCAATTGTTTTACTGCTCATAGTAAACAATAAGACACTGATCCCAGGACGACCATCTGGCGTATCTTCTTCTGGTATTTCACACTCAACTGCAGCCTCTAATTTGCAACGAATTACTGAAGTTGCAAACCCTGTCATTGAAGCTGCTGCTGCCCTTGCCCATTGTTTAGAACCGGCTGTAATAATGACGCGCGCGCCCCACATTTCGAAAGCTTCTGCAAATGTATCAACAATTTCCGTTTTATGAATCTTCATTCTTTTAGATCGCTAAGCTTTTGGTTGCGTGGGAACTTCTTCATGGTGATGCATATAATCATCACTGATTGCATAGTTATTAAACTTAACAGAATAATAATCTTCAAAAAATGGTTCAATCTCATCTGCAATATCTGCATTGTAACCAGGCTTTGAATGTAATAGCTTTCCTTTATGATCCGTTGCGAACTCATGGTCTTTTATTACCAAAACGCCGTCTTTAATTACATAACGTGGGGCGTTAAACATTTCTTCTTTATCATCTTCTTCAGTATAAACAGTAATATCTGCATCTGCCCCAGAGCCTAAATGTCCTTTGTTAGCTAAACCTAGTGCTCTTGCAGGGCCAGCACGTGTAATAATTGCTATTTCATTCAAAGTATATTCACGATCTAAACTACGCAGATCAGTCTTATCTATGGCTTTTTGATTTACATGCGCAAGCGCTTCTTTACGGTACGCGCTATCCATTAATAGTTTAATTAGCTTAGGGTAACTCATAAATGAGCCACCATTAGGATGATCGGTTGATAGCAACACACGCCAAGGGTCTTTAGACATTAAAAACAATTCAAGCCCCATCGCCCACTGCAATGCGTGCGTGTAAACATGGTCTTGATATGTAAATGGAATAATACCGCAGCCACTTTCGCATTCTGTATCAGCATTAATCCATTTATTAAACTTTACATTACGCAACATCCATGCAAGTGGCGCATCAGCAGTCATTGCTGTTGCCTTTCCAAACATAACTTGGCCAACGTCTGTAGTAATGTTGTCGTTATTATTTATGTAATCAATGATCGATTTAACACCAGATACTGCATTTTTATTTAGCTCACCACCAAAACTATGAAATTGTATGTGTGCCATGTGCACACGCCGACCTTGAGCCGCTTTCATGGTATCTAACGTTGTACTGATATTGCCACTATGTCCTAAATTATTACAGTGGATGTGTGGTGGATGCGGTAAGCCAAGTTCATGTGCAGCTTCTACAAAACTTTCTATGACATGAATAGGCGTAATATCGTAATGATCAATTTTTTCATTAACATTAGTGATATTGGCATTTTTTCGACCTTTCCATAACTCATCAGCACCAGTATTTACGAGCTTTAATGTGTATGCATGTACTGAATCAATCCACCAAGCGATGGCTTCTTTAAATTCTTTCTTTCGTCCTTCTTTTAAAAGTTTATATAAAAAAGCATTGTTACCCAATAAGACATAAAAACCTTTATCAATCACTGGCGTATCATCTAATTCCTCTAAAGTATGTCTAGCTGTAATTGGCGGTACTGCAGCTTCCATTGCAGTGGTGTAACCCATCGTGGCATAACGATAGCCAGTAGCAAAAGTAGAAGGTACTACACCTCCCGTGCCTGAACGAGTAACTGCTGTTTTGGGGTGGACATCCAAGCGATGATCTTCAGGTTGTAATTTTCGCGCAAGATTTACTTTTGCGCCGGCAATATGACAATGAATATCGACGGCACCAGGCATGATGACCATACCATGAGCATCTATTTTATTTGCAGAGCTTGAAACAGAATCAACGATCTTGCCATCTTTGACACAAATATCTTGGATTTTTCCATCAATATTATTTTTCGGATCATGAACACGACCATTGACAATTTTTATTTCTGAAGACATTTAATTTTATTTTTTAATAAGTAACCATGTCATACTCAGGCTACTTTAATGTTGTTTATTATAGATAAATTGTTAGTTGTAACTTTATGCTGCTACTCTGGCTTTTTTCCCACTTAATAACTCTTTTACACGGTTACGTATACCCTCTAATACTTGTTGATCTGTTGGGTAATGTGATTCAAATGCAGGTCGTAGTGTAATAGGAACATCATCCATTCGATACACTGTACCCCCAGTATTAATTCCATATGTAGCTACTGCAAAACGCACTTTAGCAATACTGCTAGTAACGGTTTCTTTTGCATCCAATGAGATGATAGGAATTTTTTTCATGTGTTGAATAGCTTTTTTGGGGAAATTTGAAGCTGGATCAGACGCAATGATCATCGCTGCATCCGCCTCACCTCTTGATAACACGTCTGTAGACGTAAACTCACCTGGATTAAATCTTGGAAAACCTCGGTTGAAATTAACGCCAAATGGATAACCCGTCTGCCAGGAAACAACATTGTCTGCACCCGTCACATTACCGTGTCCACGTACTGGTTTGGCTACAAAATGAGTATATTCATTAAGGTCAGCTGCCAGAGAAAGCAATGCACCCGAGTTAAAATGGCGCCCACGAGTCATTGTTAAGCCCATACCAAAAAATAGCACACCAAACTGTGCATTCTTCATCCTTGTTACCAGATCATCTAGCGTTTCACGAGAGATGCCTGTTTCCTCTTCGATGTCATCGTTTATTTTTTTACCTTTAACTAAAGCGCGTAATGCCCAAAGTACTTCAAAATCTTTGCCTGGTTTAATTTTCATGAAAATATCAGCAACAGGTGTACTTGGTGTTTTACGCACATCAACTAAAACCACGGTACGATCTTTCTTACCATTAGGGATATACATGCCTTTAGGCGTAACCGCATAACGCGTGAAGTGGCGTGGATGTGATTCTGCTGGATTTCCACCCCAATAAATTACCAAATCAGCACGATTTTTAATTTCACCTAAAGTGGCTGTACTTTCACCTACACCTTGAAATGCCATTCCAGATGGCCCATGGCATACAGATGTAGTCGTATCAATATTGCCATTTACGGTATCCATAATATCAACAGCAACTCTTTGTGCCTCACAAGGTGAATCACTCAGTCCATAAGTAATCGGAAATTTCGCTTGAACCAACACTTGCGCAGCAGTCTCGATGCCTTCTTCGAAACTTGCTTCTTTACCATCAATTAAAACTACAGGTCGATCTTCTAAAGTATGCTCATAAAACCAAGCTCTACCTAACACGCAAGCTTTTTTAGCTTTGGTTATCCGATGCTCGTCGAGGTCAACAGTGAGCTCCATATCATCGCAAACACAACCACAAAAAGTACATGTTGCATCTTTTACAATTTTTATATTCTTTTCTTGTTTAGTTTTTGCTGCTTCAACCATTAAGCACCTGCTTTATTTAAAATCTTTTGATTAGCCTCTAGCTTTTGTAACCTTTACTTCCATATGCTTAGATAAAGGCATACCAGTACCTGCAGTATCTGAACCCATTAACTCACTTGAAGGTGGTCCATATGGAATAAATATCATTCCTGAAGGTAAGTCGTCGTCTTTCTTTGATATACAACTAACTACTGTCTGTCCAACACTAGACTTAAGACGAATTTTATCACCATCCTTTAGCTTTAAACGACGCATATCTTTTTCATTCAACTCAGCCGTTGATGTCACTTTTTGATATTCCTCCTTAAGCTTACCTTCGTTAAGAGAGGTACCCTGGCTCTGAGAGCGTCCAGGTATAAGAATCATGGTCTCCGCCATCTATAAATTCCGTGTAATTTTATTTATGTCTATTTTAATAATATAAGCAAGAATAGACGAGGTAATTATATCCATCAAGTAAATACGTTAATGATTTTTATAAGTAGCATTATGCACCATGCTAAATGTAAAGTTATGCCAATATGAAACATTAAAATATTCTTATGTATTAATATACTAACTAATTTTCAGGCATAAAAATTTAGCCCCTTACAATTACTACAATTTATAAACATTAATATGAAATTTTTACTGGACAACTACTTCTTACACAAAAAGTCCGATACACTGCCGCCTAAAATGAAGGCTATCGTTATTAATGAAAAAACAATTGGATGATTAAGGAGGACTCTCTAATGCCAAAATATATAATCGAACGTGAGATACCTGGCGCTGGTGATTTAACTGCAGAAGAGCTTCAAGGAATTTCACAGAAGTCTTGCAGCATACTTAAAAATATGGGCCCACAAATTCAATGGGTACAAAGCTTTGTGACAAACGATAAAGTTTATTGTACTTATATTGCACCTAATGAAGAAGAAATACGCAAACATGCTGAGGAAGGTGGATTTCCTGCAAACAAGATTGCAGAGATTAAAGGTGTAATTGACCCCACAACGTCTGAATAGAATTTATTTGTAATTTGACTCAAACTTTTATGTAAGCGAACTTGGCTCAATACTTATTAGCAATACAAATTGAAATAAGTGTTGGGCCTTGGGTTCTATATCATCAAGGGCTACCAAAAATACATCCAGAGTTTGTTACTATAATTGGAAAATCACCAATATCTTTCATTATTTGTGCAGTGTTATAGTTTTCTAACAAAGATTTAACATCATCTGCACTTAAACCTTGAATAGACTCGTGCATAACACGAAGAACGTAGGTTCTAGAATGTTCTATTACGTTGAAGTTTATACTTTCTTGTTTTTCATGAACCCATTGTTCAATAGAAGCATCTATGAAATTTACCTCTAGATACTCTTGAATAGAATTAACTATTTCAATGTCATCAGACATTTATATTTATTAGTTAGGTATTAATTGGTTGTCTATTTGTTCATCATTATTACCCCAACCAAAAGACTCTTTTAGACTGGCAAAAAAGGATTTCTTTTTTTCCACTTGCTCTGTTTTGTTGCTCGCCATACGTTCATAACTCGTCAGCAATCCATTTAAAAACTCAATCATCCCAGAGGAATCCCATTCGCGCTCACCCGTAGCTTTATATACCAACTTACCTTCAGGATTGATTAAATAGGTTGTTGGCAAGCCACGTACACCCCAACTGGCAAGACTCATATCTTTATCAAGGAGAATAGTGAAAGAAACAGGTACGGCTTTTAGAAATTTTTTCACTCCAGCTAAACTAGGACCAACGTGCACTCCTACAACCTCGAATCCTCTACCATTTAGCTGCTTATGTAAATTATTCATCGCAGGCATTTCTTTACGACATGGCGCACACCAGGTTGCCCAAAAATTTAATAATACAAATTTTCCCTTATAATCATCTAAGTCAATAGTTTCCCCATTCACAGAATCCAAACTAAAACTCTTAGCTTTTGGTGAACCAGAAACTGGAGTCATAAGCTCTGAACCAGCAATCACGCTTGTTGATAACAATAAAGCTACTATAAATATATAGATAATCTTCAACTGCAGCATTTTTTATTTACCTCTAGCACACCAATTTATGTCACATGTATTTTAGATAAACAAGATGATAATAAGTTCGCTAGTACTTCATTGAAACGTTTTGTGAAACCTTAAGGTTATATCTCTTGAGCACATTTTCTATAAAATCGATCATAAAAGGTGAGTTCCATACGCGTGTACCTACTGCTCGATATAGTATGTTACCGTCAGGATCAACGAAAAATGAGGTAGGTAAAATTGGTATCCCCCAATCACCAAGTTGCAAATCCATATCCATCAATACTGGATAAGTGATCTTATTTAAGTTCACGACTGAACGTGCACCTTCTACATCATCACCAGCATGTATCGAAACTACTATAAAATGTTCATCATTGATTAGCTCATATGCACTTTGCAAGGTTGTCATTTCATTTTTACAGACATTACATGATAATGCCCAAAAGTTTACCAATACAAATTTACCTCGAAAATCTGTTAATTCATGTTTGTTACCTGACACATCAAATAATGAAAAATTTTGCGCCTTAAAGTCAGGCGGATAAGAATCCATCAAACGACCATCTTCAGCTACTGCAACAACAAGCATATTTAAAAGAACTAATGCTATTGACAAAATTTGTGTAATTTTAATTTGCATAATTAAGCAAGCTTTTTCATATATTAAAAATACGCCTTATCTAGAATCAGTAATCTAACTTATTTTTGCGTACCCAAGACTTTCCACAACTTTTAACATCAGTAATCTAATTTATTCTCATGCGCCCAGTTAGGGTCATCCGCGCTTAAATCTCCTATTGGTGCTGCAAATGCATCCGCTACTAGTACTGCAATATTGTCAGCAGTTAGTGATTCTAGAAAAGCCACTAAATCATCCATCTCTTCATCACTTAAACCCAATGGTTTCATCAATGGGCTCAATAATTCATTTTCAATTCCACCTTGATTATAAAACTCAATAACTTCACGCAAAGTTTTCATTGATCCATCATGCATATATGGAGAGGTTAAAGCGACATTTCTAAGAGTCGGAGTTCGGAATTTCCAGCGATCATTTGGGTTTTCAGTCACTTCATATAAGCCCAAATCATTTTCCTTAGGTCTTGAGACTGCACGTATAGCGTCCATGTCCATCTCAGCATAAACGCCAGGGGCCAACTGAACCCTATGTTTTTTTGGCTTTATACCCATTGATGTTTGATAGCCTAAACCTGTGTTATGCAATTTATGATCTATGAATAAGGCATAATCATCTTCGATAAGATGACACGAACTACAAGCACCTTTTCCAGTAAAAATTTTAAAACCTCTTTTTACTTGTTCGTCTACAGCTTCTTCTTGTTTACCAAAATACCATTGATCAAAAGGCGAGTTTGCTGCATTGAGTGTGCGTTGGTAGCTAGCTAATGCCATACCTACTGTTTCCATACTTGGACCACGACCAGCAAAGGCAGCTTCAAACAATCCATCATATTCATTAATGGCTCTAATTTTATTTAATACATATCCTATTGATGGATTTGCCATTTCGTTGTGTGCCAAAAACGGCGCCCAAACTTGTTGTTCCAATGTTTCTTCTCGACCATCATGAAATAGTTTCTGCATATAAGCCGAGTTATATATTGTAGGTGCATTGCGTTTTCCAGAGCGCCCCTCTACACCAACAGCTGTCTCTATTTCGTTATTAGTAAAACCTTGTTCCGGTATATGGCATATTGCACATGAAAATGTGTCATTAATTGATAAGCGCCGATCAAAAAATAGCTTCCTTCCTAAAGCAATTTTTTCATCTGTTACCGGATTGTCTTCAGGAAAAGGAACTTTGGGTAACCCTAATGGTGGTTTCTCAACAAATTCAATTAAATTTGCTTTCTTACCAATTCGCTTTTGAATATCTAACGCTTTAGTTTCGTAGTCTTTAGAATCGTAGCCTTCTTTGTTATCTCCCGGACCAAAATGGGCTTTACTTTTAAATTTATTGTTTGTAGAACTGTATAAATCACCTGTGACAAATACAAAGCACGATGCAATTATTAAAAGTAGTGCATTAATAGAATGGAATAGATGATTACTAGTAATTTTCATTGCTCTTCAGAATCCACCGTTAAAATTCCATCTTCTATCAAAAGTGTTTTGATGTCTGCTGTAACAAGCTGATCATGTAGAAATGAAACACTATATTCTTGTCGGATGTGCTTAGTGCGATCTATTAAAAATGCGCGCAAAACATGCGCCATAGAACCTGTATATTCACCTTCATCATTGTATTCTTTAATTACTAATTGACCATAGTGTTTAATAATTGGCTCTAGAGTTTGCTCTGATGCTGTAGTTAAAAACAACCACTGTGGCTCACCATCATCAAAGCCTGTACCATATAGCTTCATTACTTCAGGAGTATCATGCTCGGGATCAAAGCTAACACTTATTAAACGTATTGTTTCTGCGAGCTTAGGATCATTTTTAAAACGTTCTTTAATTTTATAAAATACAGCTGTAGCGAGTGGGCAACCATTTAAATCTGTACAACTACTATAAATAAACGTCAGCAAAACAATCTTGTCACCAAGGAGTGTATCAAGATCAAATTCTTTACCATCGACCCCTAGCACTTTTCCGCCAGCTGCAGTATTGACCTTGGGCAAATTATAAGAGCCAGGCTTAGGCACATCGTAAGGTAAAACAGGCACCCAACCGTCAGCTATTACTACAATTTCTGCTTGAGCTGCATGCGACCCAGGTAATGGTGCATCATCATCTTGTTCGCATGCTGACAATGCAAATACCAATAACAGTAATAATTTAAATTTTAAAATCTTCATCATGAAAATCGTCTAGAAACAACAAGGCCGCCTCGAGGGCGGCCTTGTATCACAGCTATGTTGACTTACTGTATTACATCTCTATACCAGAAGCCACCTACTCTTCTACTTGAGACAACATAGTATCCTTGGAGTTCGGATTTTGCGAATATAGTGAATAAGCACCAAAACGCATTTGATGTGCACGACCTAGTTTTAGCTCGTAAAAATCAATCTCAAACTCAAGATTTAGTTTTTTGCCATTCCAAGTATACAGTTTCATAAACTGCTCATCTGAGTCACCAGTCTTATCCCAGTTACCCAGTAGAGATGTTGTGTAATAGTTGCGTTTACCATCCCAGCTTTGTGAAACCATATTGACTTGCTTACCAACAACATGTTCATAAGTTTGCTTAGGAGCAAAGGGATCTGAAATGTCAAAGAAACGTGTCTTACCATCCATAAAGGTTTGCACCCAAAGACCTTTGTCATCTGCAGTAATGGAAATATCTACTGGCAATGGCACTTTAGAAGGATCACCAATATCTGCAACGGCTTTTGATTGCCATTCACCTGCATCATCTTCATAGATTAAAAAAAGTTTTGAAGTTAATGCTGTACTTGTTATGCACCAGTTATTATTTGCACCCCACGCACAACGAATTTCTAAGGGCGCACCAGGTACATCAAAAACTTTCTTTGGTTTACGTGTATGTAAATCCCATACTACAACCGTGTTGCCAAAACGCTTCATCGCTTCTTCGTCTTGAAGCATTTGACCAAAGTCCATCATGTAATTTGACCAACCTGTGAATGAAGAAGTGATCATTATATTACGACGTGGTAAAGCACGTATATCATAGCCATAACCATCAGCGAATTTACCGTCTTTCTCTGCGCCACGAAGATCTTCATCAGTGGGATTCCAATGGGCGGCTACAAAGTCACCCTCATTAGTGTACTCTGCTAACCCTGTACGACCACCATGGTCTACATTGTTAGATAAAGCACTAATCATAATACGGCCTGGTAGAGCATACATGGTATGTGGTCCAACCATACCACCGGTCTTTTCAACAAAGTCGGTGATCACTTTATGTAATTTAGGTTTGGCAGGATCGGTATGCACATCAAAAATGAAAATCTTGTTGCTATCTAAACCACCTGCAAATAAATATCGACGATCATCCGTCAAGCCTGAATGATGAGCCTCATTACGGCCCCCTACAGAAAGCACATTCACTACTTTGCCATAGGTCTTTGCATCTGGGTTCACGGAAACAGTGACGAGCTTGTCTTGCTCATCGCCCATGCCCTCAACCCCTAATGTCCAGACATATACATAATCTTCCTGACCGACAATTTTTGCCATGTAAGGTGACATACATGTCTCATCCGCCATCGCGGTAGATTGAAAACCTACAACGCAAGCAAATACAACACCAGCAAAAGCGACCATGCTTTGCATCCACTTGGTTGATACTGCCATCTTCTTCATATTATATGACTCCATATCTGTTAGATTTAGTAAAACCTAGGATTAAAAATTCTTCTAAAAAACCCAAACCATACTAGGCCTTCACACCTAGAATAATAATGATCCAAGTCAGTTAAAATTCGATTGCGACATTATGCCGCATATATAAGAGCATTCAAAGATATATAATCTTGCTCTAATTACCTGAAAAATCAATACACTATTTAACTATTTAGACAAATACTAGATGGATAGATCAATAAAACGATAATTAAATTTTAACCATTAAGTATTTGTAATCCTTAATAAATTATAAATTTTAATGGGTATATACTTGGAACTGTTAAGTCTTCTGTACCTCTAAATATTACTCACAATAATTAAATCGTTATTTAGCAAAGATAAATATTTACATGCCCAGACATTTTCTAAAGTTATTGATTTGTATTGTCTTATTGACCAATTGCTCATTTGCCAAGGATGAAGAAATCGGAGGTAATTTTATACTTACCAGCCACTTAAATGAGTCATATTCATTAGCAGACTCAAAAGGCAAAATTGTACTAATATTTTTTGGCTTTACCCATTGCCCTGATATATGTCCGAATACATTAAGTACCGTACAAACTGTGCTCAGTCAGTTGAATAAACAGGCCGATCTCGTTCAACCTTTATTAATTACGGTAGACCCTAAGCGTGATACACCTGATATATTAAAAGAATATCTTAAATATTTTAGCAATAATTTCATTGGCTTAACGGGAACATCTGAAGAAATAGATAAAGTAGTCAAACAGTATCACGGCTTTTATTCCTATGAAGGCGATGTGACTAACAACGCCTATTCCGTGGACCACAGTTCAAACCTTTATATTATTGATACCCAAGGCAAAGTAGTAAAGATCATGCCTTATGGTTTACCACCACAGGCAATCACAGATGTCATATTAAACCTACTTTCTGATAAAAAAACTTAGCGTAGCTAGAACACTACAATTTATAAAGAATTATCTATTTATACTGCAGATAGGCAAAACGAGGGTCATTTGGAGTCCCTTCTAAGTCACCTTCCTCATTACCCGGTTGCCACATCACCACTTCTTCAATTTTCTTAGCTAACTCAAAGTCTTTGTTAGTGACACCCTTAGCAGCATGGTTCATTAATTTACAAATCACAAAGGCATAAGAAACCGTTAAATCAGGATGGTGAAATGCCGCTTCAGATAAATGCCCAATGGTATTGACTACCATCAATGTGCCCTTCCAACTATGAGTTTTAAACTTACGGCGAATCCAACCATTCTCATAGTACCAAGTGGGTAAATCTTCAGCCAAGCGCTCTTTTATTTGTTCTTCTGTATAAGTCTGCTCCGGCTTAATATCTCGCCATTTTGACATGATCACATTCTCCAAGATATGGTTAGCTAAATTATATCAACCATTATCTTAAACTACCTATTAATATAGAGTTTATAAATATACTTGGGTTATACGTAAAAATATGAATACAGGAGTTAAATCGCAAAGGAAAAAGCGGCGCGGCCAACAACGTGGCCATCAAGTCGATGCTACTGCATTAGAGCAGGTTCAATCTATTATTAACTCTTTTCCTCTACGCAAAGATCTTTTAATAGAATATCTGCATCTAATACAAGATAAATATCATCTTATTTCATCAAAGCATATTGTTGCACTCGCTTATGAGCTTAAATTGGCTCCTGCTGAAATTTACGAAGTAGCAACATTTTATCATCACTTTGATGTGGTCAAAGATAATGAAACGCCACCCCCAACTCTAACTGTGCGAGTTTGTGACTCTGTGACTTGCGAAATGTTTGGCGCAGAAACTTTATACAAAGAATTGCAAAACTTTCATAATACAAAAATTCGCATACAACATGTGCCATGTGTTGGCCGTTGTGCACAAGCGCCTGTCGCAGTGGTTGGAAAGAATCCTATAGAGCAAGCAACTTTAGAAACCGTTAATAATGCTGTAGAAATTAATAAAATTGACCCGCCAATTTCTGACTACATCACTTATAACAGATATGTAAATAGTGGTGGATATCAATTAGTGAAGCGTTATATCGACAGCACAAATGCCTCAGAAAAAATTATAGAAATTTTAAAAGACTCAAACCTGCGAGGTTTAGGTGGAGCAGGCTTTCCTGCCGGCACTAAATGGGAACTCGTACGCCAGCAACCAGGACCACGATTATTAGCTGTTAATATTGACGAAGGTGAACCTGGAACATTTAAAGATCGTTATTTTTTAGAACGAGATCCACATCGCTTTTTAGAAGGTGCATTGATAGCAGCGCATGCTGTAGAAATAGACGAAATCTATATTTATTTACGAGACGAATATGCGGGTTGTCGTGAAATACTACAACATGAATTAGATCAGTTGAAAAAAGAACCTCCCTGTCATTTGCCTCACATCGAATTAAGACGTGGTGCTGGTGCTTATATATGTGGTGAAGAATCCGCCATGATTGAATCCATTGAAGGTAAGCGTGGCATGCCACGTTTACGCCCCCCCTATGTAGCACAAGTGGGGCTATTTGGACGACCCACGCTTGAACATAATTTAGAAACATTGTTTTGGATTCGAGACATTTTAGAAAAAGGTGCAGAGTGGTTTAGCTCACAAGGAAGAAATGGTCGTAAAGGCATGCGCTCTTATTCAGTAAGTGGCCGCATAAAAAAACCTGGGGTGTATGTCACAGATGCTGGCATTAGTATGAATGAGCTGATAGAAGAACACTGTGGTGGCATGCTCGAAGGCCATACATTTTATGGCTATTTCCCAGGTGGAGCATCTGGAGGAATCTTGCCTGCATCGATGGGTGACCTACCATTAGATTTCGGAACACTAGAAGAACATGGCTGCTTCATTGGCTCTGCTGCAATTATTGTCTTATCAGATAAAGATAGCGCACGTCTTACTGCAACCAATGCTATGCGGTTTTTCGAACATGAATCCTGCGGACAATGTACACCCTGTCGTGTCGGTACAGCTAAGGCAGCCGGCTTAATGGAAAAAGAAACTTGGGATATTCCTTTATTACAAGATTTATCTATAGTAATGCGTGACGCTTCCATTTGTGGCTTAGGCCAGGCGGCACCCAACCCTATGGAAAGTGTAATTAAGTATTTCCCAGACGAACTTAACAACAAAACAAATTAATTAGCATGGCTGCGAATCCGGATTATTTAAAAGAAGAGCAAACTATTGAGTTTGTACTTAACGATAAAACAATTAAAGCCTCACCATATGAATCCATACTTGAGGCTGCTAAAAGAAACAATATCGAAATTCCGCATTTATGTTACAAACCAGGCTTGCGGGCAGATGGTAATTGCCGCGCATGTATGGTCGAGATAGAAGGGGAAAAAGTTTTACAACCTTCCTGCATACGCACCCCCACTGAAGGCATGGTCGTAAACACCAGTAATGAGCGTGCGCTACACTCGCAAAAATTAGTGCTGGAATTATTACAATCCGATATGGTGGAGCGTGAATACACGTTAAATAATGAGCTCGATCAATGGTCGCAAAAGCTGGACGTTGTCTTACCTCGTTTTGAATGTCGACACCAACCTCAGAATGACATATCCCATCCTGCCATAGCTGTTAACTTAGACGCCTGTATTCAATGTACACGCTGTTTACGCGCTTGTCGTGAAGAACAAAATAACGATGTAATAGGTTACGCTTGGCGTGGCTCGCATTCTCAAATCGTGTTCGATTTAGATGACCCAATGGGCGATAGTTCATGTGTTGCTTGTGGTGAATGTGTACAAGCCTGCCCTACCGGTGCACTTATGCCTAGTAACGAGGTAGGACTACTAAAACCAGATCGCAAAGTTAACTCGACTTGCCCATATTGTGGTGTTGGTTGCCTACTAACCTACAATATTAAAGACGAAAAAATTATATACGTCGAAGGACGTGATGGACCGGCCAATAAAAGTCGTTTATGCGTTAAAGGACGTTACGGTTTTGATTATATTCATAATAAAGTACGCCTCACCAAGCCCCTTATTCGCAAAGAAGGTGTACCTAAAACAACAAATATACAAGAATTAAAATATGAAAATATTTCAGACCATTTTCGTGAAGCAAGCTGGGATGAAGCACTTGACTTTGCTGCCAAAGGCTTAGTCGACATTAGAGATGAGCTCGGCCCAAATGCCTTAGCTGGATTTGGGTCTGCAAAAGGCTCAAATGAAGAAGCTTATTTATTCCAAAAGTTAGTCCGTACAGGTTTCAGAACGAATAATGTAGATCACTGCACACGTTTATGTCACGCCTCCTCTGTAGTGGCTTTATTAGAAGGTATAGGTTCAGGAGCCGTTTCTAATCAAGTTGAAGATGTCGATGAAGCTGAAGTAATTTTAGTGATTGGTTCTAATACCACAGAAAATCATCCTGTCGCAGCAACATTTATGAAAAATGCAGTACGTAATGGCAAAACTCTTATTGTGATGGACCCAAGGCGTACAGAAATGGCGCGACATGCAAAATATTTTTTGCAGTTTAAACCAGATACCGATGTCGCCATGTTAAACGCAATAATGCATTCCATCATTAAACAGGATTTAGTCGATAAAGAATTTATTAAAACCCGAACGGAAGGCTTTATTAATTTAGCAAAGCACTTGCAAGATTATTCTCCGGAGCAAATGGAAAAAATTTGTGGCATTCCTGCAGATACATTAAATGAAGTAGCAAGGGTTTATGCCAGCTCAAAGGCCTCTATTATTTTTTGGGGCATGGGTGTCTCACAACATATTCACGGTACTGACAATGCACGTTGCTTAATTGCCTTATCAATGATGACAGGGCAGATTAGCCGTCCGGGTACAGGTTTACACCCATTACGAGGGCAAAATAATGTTCAGGGTGCATCAGATGTAGGGCTCATTCCTATGGTCTTCCCTGATTACCAACGGGTAGATAACCCAGATGCACATACCCGTTTTGAAAAGCTATGGGATACAACATTAGATAACAAACCAGGACTCACCGTTGTTGAAATCATGCATGCCGTTACCGATGGTGATTTACACGGTATGTATATCATGGGTGAGAATCCTGCTATGTCTGATCCTAATTTAAATCATGCGCGTAAAGCCTTAGCCTCTCTTAAACACTTAGTCGTCCAAGAAATTTTTATGACAGAAACCGCATGGTTTGCTGATGTACTTTTACCTGCCTCTGCATTTCCAGAAAAAACCGGCACATTTACAAACACAGACCGTCGAGTGCAGTTAGGTCGTCAAGCCATAATGCCGCCTGGTAAAGCCAAACAAGATTTATGGATTGTTCAAGAAATTGCAAAACGTATGGGATTGTCGCATTGGAAATATCACTATCCATCAGATGTGTACAAAGAAATGCAGCAAGGTATGGATAGTATTAAAGGCTTATCATGGGAACGCTTAGAACAGGAGGATTCCGTCACTTATCCTTGTGAAAATGAAGGTGACCCTGGGGAAAGCATCATATTTGTAGAAAATTTTCCTACTGAAAATGGATTAGGTAAGTTTGTCCCGGCAAAATTTACAAACGCAGACGAATTACCTAACGAAGAATATCCCTATGTGCTTATCACAGGGCGTCAATTAGAACATTGGCATACTGGAGCGATGACAAGACGCGCCACTATACTTGATGCAATAGAACCAGTGCCTGTAGCAAGCATGCATCCAGATGATTTACAAAACATCGGAGCTGAAGCGGGGGATAAAATAAGATTAAGTTCTCGCCGCGGTAATATTGAATGTTTTGCACGCGCTGACAACGCCTTAAATGATGGTCAAGTATTTATGCCCTTCTGCTACCGTGAAGCTGCTGCCAATTTATTAACCAATGAAGCCCTTGATCCATTTGGAAAAATTCCTGAATTCAAATTTTGTGCATTAAAAGTCGAACGCGTAGAATCCCAGCAATAGTAATAACAATTTTATAATATCCAGCTTGACTTGTTTTAATTTGGTGCAAGGATGCACTTGAATTAATCGTATTTTTCTTTTTCTAACTTTCACACTGATAGTTTATTGAAAACTATAGCATAAGCATTTAGCACATATATTGCCTAATCGTTATTAAAGACAAAGCCGTACTTAATAACTAATATAAGCTTAAGTTAAATGACTATGCATTCAAAAGTATTTATATACTTAAAAAAACTTCTCGTTCCTGAATTTATATTATTTGTGATTGGGATTTCAGGTTTTTTTCTAACTACGTTTACCACTTTTTAGTTACAGAACCACAAATTCATGCGCAAAAAACTATAGCTTAATATATCTAAAGCTAGTTCTTATTTAGGCAAAACGACTTTTTAGTAACTAAAGCTGATTATTCTAGGGCGCCAATTATTTGCTTTGTGCTTGGCACTACTATTTTGTTCTTCAGACAGGATGCTCTCACATCGATGAGTATCAAGCTTTACATGTTGTTTTAGTTGCTTATATTTTTCTACTGGATAATTTGGTGATAAATATTTATTGGCTAGATATATCCAAACACATTGTTGGTACTTATTGTCCTCTTCACGCTCACTGTCGGCATAAAACTGACTAAGTTTATACATTGCATAAACATCACCTAATTCTGCTGCTTGCAAGTATAATTTATTGGCCTTATTATGATTTCTCAACACACCTAATCCTTTCTCATACATGCTCGCCAAATTAATAATCCCTTCAGGATGCATTTGGTTTGCAGCATGCTGAAACCACTCTTTAGCCTCTACATAGTTTTTATCTTTTTTATAAATCATGCCCAAACGAACTTGTGCTTCTACATGACCAGCCAAGGCTGCTGTGCGATACCATTTTTTTGCAAAGAATTTATTTTGCTTAACACCAATACCAACTTCATAATGATGTGCAAGTTTATATTGAGCTTTTATATCCTCTGCTTCTGCTTGAATAAGCAAGATATCAGTATTAAATGAAAAATAACTTGAATGTGGCTCCGAACTGAACCCAAATAACGAGTAGGATAAAGCTATTGTAATTAGTGTCTTCACTTTCATTACAAACCGCCTTAAAAAAGTGTTTGCACAGAACTTGCACTATCTATAATTCATAAAATTTTAACAGTTGCAATCGCATTGAGCCGCAACAAATACCGATATTTGGTTGATTGATGAATAAATTATTTTATATGACAAGTTTCTTCATTAGATTAACTTATTCCAACCCTAGCGATAATTTTATATTAAAAGTTTATAGTTTAACCTTAGTAAAAAATAAGCTCTTTATAAAGAATCAGTAGTACCTATTCAATAACATTAATAAAATTGTTATTGAATAACTTCTCCATTGATACAACAATCTAAAGTATATACTCAGTTATGACCGAGTAACAAAAAATAGATTAAGTTACTCAGAACTAAAATGATTTGTATAACTATATTAAAAATGCAGGTTAAACATGAATCCACTTCACTATACTCATGCAAAGATACTTTTACTACTGCTTGCTTTTTGTTCTTTCTTAGTCAGTACAAATGTATCAGCTAACATCGCATCGTCTATACTACCCGTAAGTCGATCTGTACAAGTTGGACAAACTGCAACTGTGTTTGCAAGTATTGTAAATGGAGGATCTATTACTGCCCAAAGTTGCAACATTACTCCAATCACAAGCCTGACATCTACGTTTAGTTATCAAACTACTGATGCAATGAATAGCTTAACGGGTAGTCCAAATACACCTATAGACATCCCCGCTGGTGGCATCCAAAATTTTATTATTAGTTTTACTCCTACCGCTGCATTTGTTCCAACTAATGTATTTTTAAATTTTACTTGCATCAATACGAGTCCAGCAGCAAATACTCTCGGTCTCAATACACTGTTACTTTCTGCTGATAATTCACCTGTGCCAGATATTGTTGGATTAACCACTGTGGTTGATCTTCAATCACCTCTAGGAATGAGTACATTATTTGCAGTTGGGTCTTCAAATGTTGGCGCAACAGGAGATATCACAGTAAGTGTAGATGATGGAGGGCAAGGTTTACCTCTTGCACTTAATATTTGCCAAACGAATATGTTAGGAGCTTGTAGTAGTGCAATCGGCCCTACTGTTACTTTTAACTATACGGGTGGAAGTACAGCATCTTTTGCCGTGTTTGTACAAGCGATTGGTGGAATACAATTCGACCCTGCTAATAATCGTATATTTATTCGTTTTGCAGACAGTGGTGGCACTGCACGAGGTGCAACAAGTACAGCTGTACAAAGTGCTGCACCTTCCAATCCAATTGTTTACATCGCAACACAAAACAATGCAAATCAAGCTGATCTTTATTTAGCTGATGCCGATAACCCTGGTGTGAGCTTCAAACTCAATCCCACTTTACCGGTTGGAGCTGATATTGAAGACTTTGCACTTAGTCCTGATAACAGCCGTGTAGTTTATATCGCTGATCAAGATGTTGTAGGGCAGGAAGAAATATATTCTGTCGAACTCAAAAACCCTGGTGTTGCGACACAACTTAACCCGCCATTAGTTGCAGGAGGAGATGTAGATGAATTTGCATTCAGCCCAGACGGTTCCAAACTCACTTACAATGCTGATCAAGAAGTAGATAACATTTTAGAATTATATCTAGTCGATTTCGCTACAATAGGCGTCACTACAAAACTAAACCCACCTCTGATCGCAGGTGGAGACGTAGTTACAGGTGGCGTATTTAGCCCTGACGGAACTAAAGTAATATATTTAGATGATCAGGGCAGTTTACCGATTGAGTTATTCCTTGTGGACCTATCCACACCAGGTATCAGCACCAAAGTAAATACGACGTTTCCTTCATTTACCAATATAGCATCGGGTGCGGCATTCAGCCCAGACGGCAATTGGGTCATCTATGGCGCAGATCAAGATACCGACACTGTACGTGAATTATATGTAGTTGCTGTCAACACTTTAGGTGTGAGCCTGAAGGTCAATTCAAACTTCACAAATAATTTCACAGATGTTTGTGATTGGGACTTTACACCAGATTCCACAATGATTGCTTACTGTGCAGATGACGACATCGATGGCAGCCTAGAACTTTACATAGTAAATGTATCTGCACTAGGAGCCTCAACAAAATTAAATCCACCTTTAATTGCTGGGCGTACAGTATATGGTGGAAGCTTTAGAATCAGTCCGGATAGTAGCTTTATAACTTACCGAGCTGATCAAGATGTTGACGATGTAGATGAACTCTATCGAGTCAATATAAATGCACCAGGTATGACCACTAAACTTAACAGCCCTCTTGTACTCAATGGTGATGTAGTGACTAGTGATATTCGTTCTGATGGTCTAGCTATTCTTTATCAGGCAGACCAAAATATTGACGGAGATTTTGAGTTGTTTGAAGTAGCATTTAGTAACCCTGGCGTCTCTACACGAGTACATCCTGTTTTGTTCGGCGGTGATACAGGTTTCTTTGAATATTCAGAAGATGGTACAAGTATTATCTTTACCGCAGAACAAAATTCATTTGAGGATGATTTATTTTCTGTTGATACTTCACTGCTAGGCACCTCAACACAAATCAATCCTACTTTAGTTCCAGGCGGTGAAGTATTTGATTTCGCAATACCACAATAGACACATATCATGCCCCAATAATCATAAACTACAACTGTTTATGGTTATTGGCAACTATAAAAAGTCTTGATCTTAAGCATGCAAAGATATGCTAAGCATATTTTAATCTGTCAATAATGACTCAATGATCTGTTGAAATTTATTACTATTACTATCGTGACCACTTTGCTTTATGGATGCAAAAATTTTACTTAATTGACTTCGCATTTCTTTTGGAATTTTTTCAGAAACCTGCTGACTCGCTTCAGTACTGATTACCAATGCTTCGCGCAATGCATGATTTCTTTCCGAAATTAATTGATGGTGCAGTATTGCTCTGCTTAAAATTACCCACGGAAAGTTCACATCTTTTATAGGGCCCACACTAATCGTTCTATCACTTAGTAATTTGCCTAACATTTTATGTTTGCCAACTTTTTCTGATCCAAATAATGCCGATGCACCACCAATTAATGCACCTAATCCTGCGCCTAACATCAATGAAGTACCACCAACCATAACATCAATACCCAATCCAGCAACGGCTCCTGAAGCGGCACCACTAGCCATGATTTGTGAACGAGATAGACCAAATAATTCTGTACTTTCTGTCGAAAATAAATCTATATCAAGAAGCTCCATGACTGACTCACTACGCTCAATATTTTGATGTCGATAGATATATTCAATTTCTTTTCGGGCTTTTTTTTCTCTTTCACGAAGTTTAAGTTTTATTTTTTTCTCTAACTTATCAATAACAGGACCAGGATCATTTTCTTCTGAAATACGCTCTTTAATTTTAATCGTTAATGCTTCAACTAATAAATTTTTAATTACAATGGCTGAACGTTTTCTACGTTGTAGTAAATTTTTATTTAGTACTTTAACAGCATCAGTTAATGCAGGCCGCCATTCTTCATTCAGCTCAGAAAAACTTTTTAACAAAGCTACACGTTTATTGGCATCGGCGCGTAACGCATCAAACACACGCACGATTGAAAAGAATTGGTCTAATGCTTTGCGCCATTCCTCAATATAATCTCCTTGACTAATCATATTGATTAACGCCATACGGGGCCTCCCCGTCCACCTCAATACTTCCATTTCTGCTTCGTATTCAATTCCATATGGTTTTGAACCATCTACCACATATAAAATTCCTGCCCCTTCCATCAACGGTTGTAATAATTCACATTCATCGTGGAATTTTTCACTGTTTTGAAACTTTTTTAGAAATTTATTAACCACTTTAGCTCTATCATGAGCACCTTCACTATTTCGCTTTAACCAGTCCAACACTTGACGTGGACGCTGAAATCCAGGCGTATCAACTAATTCATACAACACTCTATTATTGATACGCATGGGATAGACACGGCTATCCAACGTTGTGCCTGGAGTATTGGAAATTTGAATGTCGCTCGATTCTACTAATGTGGAAACAATACTACTCTTACCTTTATTAGGGTGGCCTACTACTGCAAATCTTGGTGTTAATGAAAGCATGGTCATGGCACATAGATTTTTGGATCTTGAAGTTTAGCAATACTTTGCCGCCAGACTTCTACATCTGTTGCATCTGCAATTTCGCCTTGTAAACCTACAGGTTGCACAAGAATCGGGATCTGAGTACCGACATGCTCACGCACTATTTTTATGAAGTCATGAAATTCGAGTAACGGTGGCTCCCATGCTTTCGTGACAATATATATATAAGTATCATTACTAAGTCTTAAACTTTGCAATACATTTAAGTCATCTTTGGATGAGTGCTGCCCACCTGAGTTAATAATATTTTTTGTATTTAAATTAATACCGTTTAGCTTTATATCATTCCATAAAATAACAACGTCGTTATTTTTAATCGCACTAAAAATATTATTTGTAACATTGGATTCCGCTTTAACTTGTGAGGCATGACTTTGTACAAGTTCTAAAGGTATTTGCATGCGATCTAGCAATGCAGTTATTTCAGAATGCTCCATCAGCATCTCATTAATAGCTTGTTGATATTTAAATTTAGCAAATATCATTACAATCAAGCGTGATAAAATTCCATAGACAAACAAACACATGGCGATAAATTTCCACCAATTTGTTAGAACTTCGGCTACCAGATTATTACTACTGTTCTCAAGCCTAAAAAATTGTGATTGTTCAATTAAATTCAGTGACGGGGTTGCTTCGGGAACCCACATAGCCCATGGTAAAGCCATCCCGCGAGTCCAATCATGTAATGTATTGGCATCCAACTTTAGTGTTGTACTCCAGCCAAATGCTAAATCACTAAAACTCACATGTACCACTAAAGTTATGAATGCAGCTAAAGAAAATGCCACACCAAATTGCTGCGAAAATAACAACAAACGCCAATGCATCAATTTCTCTTTATTAGCATCTGTGTAAGTCGAAGAAAAAAATGTTTCCAATAATGCATTTTTTCTCTTCAAAACTGCCAATACAATTCCACCAATATTAATATCATTCAGTAAATTGGTTTTCCGCAGTACAGGAATACATAAAGACAACAACATAAACACCAAGGGTAGCAATACCAACCAACCTAGAAGAGTAAAAATATTTATAGGCTCAGAACCATCATAATGTAGCAACACACTTGCCAATCCTGCTCCACTTATGAAACCAGCAGCAATTACGATAATTGTGACTATGCGAAAAAACGATGCAATGACACGACCAGGACCTGTAGAAGTTATTGTTGTTTTTACGCTATCCCACCAGTAGAGAACTTGTTTAAGAGGTTGTCCCTCCACCAAATCAAGTTCCTGTATTTTTTGCTGGTCACGTAAAACGCGCTCACGCCAACTTAACTCCCGATCTTGTTCCAACCAATGTGGTATATCGATCGCTGAAGTGAGTGACACATTTTTCATTACGGAAGATCTAATATTTGAGGAATGAGTTAAATTTCTAGATTCAGAACAAAAGGCTCTTTTAGCTTAGTTACTTACCCTCCACACATGATTCCACAGGAGGAGTCATAATGAGCTGACATTCAAACGTAAATACTTGAAAAAGTCACTGGATACCACTTTAGCACTCAGGCTTGAAAAAAGATTGTTGATTCCCAATATACAACTGTTTACAAAATGAATTTTAATAGCAAGTCAGGTTGATTACCCTATTTACCCCGTACGCCCTATTGAAGCATCGCCTTCGATCAGCCAGAATTCGCGCCTTTCGCGGCTTGAGAAGTGAATTTCATGACGTATGGATGAATATTAGGCTGGTTTGTTTCACATAATAAAGTAGACTTGCCACCCTAATAATATACCTTATATAAACACCAGAACCTACTGAATATATTAAATAAAGACCATAGATATGAGCAAATTAGATAACTATAGAAACATTGGAATTTTTGCACACGTAGATGCAGGCAAGACCACTACTACGGAACGAATTTTAAGTCTGACGGGCAAAATCCATAAGATTGGCGAAGTTCATGATGGAGAAGCCACTACCGACTTCATGGATCAAGAACGCGAACGTGGTATCACTATTCAGTCTGCAGCGACCAGTGCGATATGGAACGATCATCGTCTTAATATCATCGATACTCCAGGGCACGTCGACTTCACTATAGAAGTATACCGCTCACTTAAGGTATTGGATGGTGGTGTTGGTGTTTTCTGTGGATCTGGGGGCGTGGAACCTCAGTCTGAAACCAATTGGCGCTATGCCAATGAATCTAATGTCGCCCGTATTATCTTTGTTAACAAATTAGATCGATTAGGCGCCGATTTCTACCGTGTAGTTGATCAAATCAAAAACGTATTGGGCGCTAAACCTTTGGTAATGACGCTACCTATTGGCACTGAAGACAATTTTTCTGGTGTAGTAGACCTATTAACCCGTAAAGCTTGGGTATGGGACGGCTCAGATGATCCCATGAAATATAAGCTCGAAGATGTACCAGCAGACATGGTCGATAAAGTAGAGCAATATCGTGAAGAACTCGTCGAAACTGCTCTAGAGCACAATGATGATGCTATGGAAAAGTATCTTGATGGTGAAGAGCCCGATATCGACACACTCAAGGCCTGCATTCGCAAAGGTACGATTGCAATAGATTTTTTCCCAACCTATTGTGGCTCTGCATTTAAAAACAAAGGCATACAGCTTGTATTAGATGCAGTAGTTGATTTTTTACCTAATCCGACTGAAATAGAGCCACAGCCTGAAGTTGATCTTGAAGGTAATGAGACTGGTAACTTTGCTGAAGTTGATCCTAGTAAACCATTACGTGCCTTGGCTTTTAAAATTATGGATGATCGTTATGGTGCCCTGACATTTATTCGTATTTATTCAGGTAAATTAGACAAGGGCATGACGGTATTAAATACCTATACCGGAAAAACCGAGCGAATTGGCCGAATTGTAGAAATGCATGCTGATTCTCGCGAGGAATTAGATTCTGCACAAGCCGGAGACATTGTAGCCGTTTTGGGAATGAAAAACGTACAAACAGGACACACACTCTGTGATCCCAATTCCCCCGCCACACTCGAACCAATGGTATTCCCAGATCCTGTAATATCTATGGCCGTATCACCCAAAGATAAAGGCGCATCCGAAAAATTGGGTATTGCCTTGAGTAAAATGGTTGCTGAAGATCCTTCATTTCATGTTTCGACTGATGAAGACAGTGGCGAAACCATTCTTAAAGGCATGGGTGAATTACACCTAGACATTAAGATCGATATCTTAAAGCGAACCCATAATGTTGAAGTCATTGCAGGTGCCCCACAAGTTGCCTACCGTGAAACTATTACCCAACGTGTTGAAGATAGTTATACCCACAAAAAGCAGTCTGGTGGTGCAGGCCAATTTGGAAAAATTGACTATGTTATCGAACCAGGTGAAGTGGGCAGTGGCTATCAGTTTCAATCTACCGTTACCGGCGGTAATGTACCGCGTGAATATTGGCCAGCCATTGAAAAAGGCTTTGGCAATATGATGGAGATAGGTGTTTTAGCAGGCTATCCCTGCCTGGATGTAAAAGTCACTTTAACAGATGGTGCCTATCACGCAGTGGATTCTTCTGCAATTGCCTTTGAACTTGCATCCAAAGCTGCATACAGACAATCTATGCCTAAAGCAACGCCACAAATTTTAGAGCCTATTATGAAAGTGGATGTATTTACGCCTGAAGATCATGTCGGTGACGTCATCGGGGATTTAAATCGACGCCGCGGGATGATCAAATCTCAAGATGCAGGCGCAACAGGTACACGTGTCAAAGCAGATGTACCTTTAGCTGAAATGTTTGGCTATATTGGTGACCTTCGCACCATGACATCAGGGCGTGGACAATTTTCTATGGAATTTTCACATTATTTACCTTGTCCTAAAAATGTAGCGGATGAAGTCATTAAAGCAGCCAAGGAACGTGCTGAAGCTAAATCATAATGCAAACCTAGTGAATGGATATTGTTAAACAATAAAGCTGACCATAAGCATTCTGGCCCCATGTCTAGAATTCATGAGCATTCTCTAAGAGTCGCACAGGTCGATGTATTAGCTCAAAAAACTAGACGTAAATTAAGCAGCGCAACTGGATTTTGGTGCAATTATAAAAGCCAAATCTTTTTCGTAACAAACTGGCACGTGGTGTCAGGTAGAAATTTTGAAACTAACAAACCAGTTGATACGAGGACCTGTGCATTGCCTGGTCAACTTATTATTCGCGGTCATGCAAAACTAGACCGAACTAGTCATAAACCATATGAACTTGTCATTGAACTTTATGATCATAATGGCACTTCGCAATGGCATGAACACCCAAATTATGGAAGCAAAGTAGATGTAGTGGCTATTCAAGTTAATTCAAATAAACTTAATGGCAATGATATTTTTTGTTTAGACATTGATACAGAATTAGAAAAAAACGTACAAATCAATGTAATGGACCAAGCCTTTGTTACAGGTTATCCATTAGAAGCTTCCACTACCCCTAATAAATTTCCAATTTATAAATCAGGCATCATTGCATCTGAACCGACAATTTTTAATGCTGAGCCACGTTTTTATATTGATGGTAAAACTAAAAAAGGGTACTCAGGTTCACCCGTTGTCTTAAAGCAATCCGATTCAGTTAATCAAACTGCAAAAATTAATGGATTTACTCATGAAACACTAAATTTCATTGGAATTTATTCTGGTCGAGATCGACAGGAAGAAACAGAATTTGAAGCTGAACTTGGTATCGTTTGGCCTTACCGTGATTGTTTGTTACCCATTCTGAATAACGCCTGTAATTAAATAATTTTAGCTAGTACTGCCCTATAGTTAAATTTATCACGAATACATTTAGCACAGAATGTCCACTTTATGCAGTGTTAAACACTAACGAATTCTTTGAATAACCACTATTTAACTAACTCGATTATGTGCATCTATATTTCATTAGTTGCTTATCATGCACTTTTCTTAAAGTCACTAGTGCTATTATAGCGCCTACAAGTGCAAATCCCATATCTGACTGTGTATCCCAGATATAGCCTTGAGTTCCCAAAAATGCTGTAGCTTCTTTGCCAGCTATTAATGCCGCCCACCATTCGATTAATTCATAGAATGCACTCACACTCAAACAAAAACAAACAATAAAAAAGAACTGCCAGGCAGCTCCCCTTATTATCTCTTTTCTTATTATGATTTCCCTAGCAACCATTGCAGGAACAAATCCCTGCGCAAAATGACCAACCTTATCATAGTTGTTTCTGCTAAATCCCAACACATCACTTAAATAATCAAACAACGGCACATGTGCATATGTATAATGCCCACCTATCATCAATATGATGCAATGAATTAGTATTAAGACATATACAAGGTTAGTCAGCCTAAATGATTCATATGTTAGAGCTAATACTATTAAACCAATTATTGCCGGAGACACCTCTAAGAACCAAGTAAATTGATCTTTTGGGTTAATTCCAGACCAAACCAGAACAGCCGCATAAATTGCTAACCAAATAGGAATAACAACCTCCCTAAATCCAAATATAATATAATACTAAATTAATATGTGACTAATTTACTTTAAAATGAAATGGATATCTGAACAATTACTGAATTGTTCTGTCATAAAAATATTAACCTATCAAATGATTGACTAAGCCATAATGAACCCATTAAATTATAAATACACAGATATTTGTAAAAACAATACCAAATCATATCCACTCTGAAACTGGCAAATTACACAATATAAAAGATGACAACTCAGCAAACCTCTATAAAAGGATTTTTAGCTGTTGCTTGGGCTATTGCAGGCTTAGTATTGCTACTTGGATTTGCATGCTGGCGACTATCTGCATACACCATTGAATCTTTTTCCATGCCGCTTAATTGGATACATTGGACAGTACTTATCGGCTTTTCTATTTTCATGGCGCACGGTGAAGGTTATAAAGGATTTCAAAAAAAATTCTCGCCACGTTTTGCAGCTAGAAGTAAGTATCTATTGCATAGCACAAATCCTATGCAATTAATTCTTGCGCCATTATTTTGCATGAGTTACTTCCATGCTCCAAAAAAACGTGTAATTGCGACTTTTTCATTAACATTTATGATTATTATTTTTATTATTTCATTCCGATTAATACCCCAGCCATGGAAAGGCTTACTGGATGCTGGTGTCGTTGTTGGCTTAATCTGGGGCATATTGTCTAGCTTGTGGTTTTGTTTTAAAGCATTCACTGACGATCAATTCAATTGGGATGCAGAAATTTCTATTTAAATTTAATAATACTTTAGGAGAATCAGATGTTCATTGCCATGAATCGTTTTAAAATTATCCCTGGTTGTGAGGATGATTTTCTTGAAATATGGAAAAATCGTGAAACTTTTTTGGATGAGGTTCCTGGATTTAGAGAGTTTCATCTATTAAAAGGGCCTGTCTCAAACGAATATAGCTTATTTGCTTCACATTCTATTTGGGATTCCAAACAGGCCTTCGAAAATTGGACAAAATCAGAAGCATTTCGAAAAGCCCATGCCAATGCCGGCGATGCAAAACCAGTTTATCTAGGCAAACCTGAATTTGAAGGCTTTGAAGTAGCCCTTTAATTGGGACATTACATTTGAAGTTTAGATTTTGTTTAATTATTGTATGTTGTTTTGTACATTTATCTACAGCAAAGGCTAGTAATCCACTAGAAATACTAAAAACGATATCTTCATCTTCTTTGTTAGTCGTAGATAAAAACAATGAACCTAAATATTCAAAAGACATTGACAAACTCCTTATTCCCGCTTCAACAGTTAAAATACTCACCGCATTAATCGCCTTAGAGCAATGGGGTAAAGCGTATCGTTTTACTACTGATTATTATTTCAATCCCCATACTAATCACCTATGGGTAAAAGGTTTTGGCGACCCTTTTTTAATTTCAGAAGAATTAGACATAGTTGTAAAAAAATTAAAACAAGTAGGTATAACAGAATTAGATGGGATAGGTATTGATAATAGCTATTTTAGCAAGACTATTAAAATAAATGGTCAAGGCGATTCACTGAATCCATACGATGCCTCATTAAGTGCTCTAGCCGCCAACTTTAATACGATTAAGGTGCGTATCTTTTCTGACTCAATAAGTAGTAGTGAATTACAGACACCATTAACTCCACTTGCAGAACAATTAGCTCGTGGCTTAGAAATCGGCACACATCGAATAAATCTTGGTAAAGTTGAGCATGGGACTCGATATTTTGCTGAATTACTTAAATCAAAATTGAATAGAACAGGTATCCCTACAGATGCTGTCTATATGAGCGGCGCTGTTCCAGACGACTCAGAGTTTTTATTAAAATATGAGAACAGTCACCCTTTAGAAAATATCATTGCTTCAATGCTAGAATATTCAAATAACTTTATTGCAAATCAGTTGTTCTTAGTATTAGGAGCAAAACGATATGGCGGTCCTGCAACTGTAGAAAAATCACAAGATGTATATTCAGAATATATTAAGAAAAATTTTAACTGGTCTAAATATACTCTGCTAGAAGGTGCAGGTTTATCTAGAGCAAACCAACTGAGTGCTAAACAATTAATTGATATATTAGAACGGTTCAAATCCTATAAACATTTAATGCCTTCCCAAAATCTACACATTTATGCAAAATCAGGAACGCTAAAAAACGTTAGTACTTATGCTGGTTATTTAAATTATAAAAATGAGTGGCATGCATTCGCATTAATGATAAACCAAAAAGTACCTTATGATTTCCGTGAACAAATCGCAACAGAGCTACTTGGGAAAAGGCTTTAAACTAGTCATTTTTCATCGCATGGTTGACTCTATATCATTTGCCAGTGGATCTATCACATCATTGTCAGACCAATAAGTTGTATGACTTAGTGGATTCCAACTTTTAATTAACCTACCTGTATTAATAGCATTATCTTCATTTACTTCAAACTTATAACTCTGCTTTTCATTTTTAACATTCAAATTTTTAAGTGGCCAACCTAACGGGTCATCTGGATCAAAATAGTTTTTCCACTTGAAATTATAGCCTTTGCTTTTCGAAGCAATAGCTTTAATTTTATTTTGAGGTATTCCAGCGACAAAAATCGGAATGTTGCAACCTGTAAAGTATAGATACTTTAGTGTTTTGAAGCGCCGAAACTTATCGAGGCCAGTACCCGAAGGCGAATCGTCAAAACCTCCATATCTCCATGCACCTTGCTTTGGAGATTTTGCTTGCGCATCCCATATAAAATTAGAAATGATCTCACAACCTAAAGATTGAGCTATAAGTACTATATTTGTAGAACCTCCTACCATGTCATAGGCACGATCTAATGTATCCAGAACTCGGTCTTGTACTTGTTCATAAGCACTACCTTTCTGATCGGCATCGCGCAAAAACCCAGCTGCATCAGAAAATCCATAGAGTATGAATTTTCTTAGAGCTATCCAATCGATCTCATCATTAGCTTTAATTCGGCTAAAAAGCCTTGCTTGATTACTTTGAAACACATCTGCATAAAAGATTTTGTCAAAATAAACATTGGACCATAGAGGGCCTAATCTTCTAGCCAGTTTAGCTTCTAATTTATCTGCAAAATCTAGTGATGTATCGCCCATGCCATGAATAGCTAACACGATGACTTGTTCCGACATTGAAATCCTCCGTAGTCACATTCATCATGGTATTACAGTATAAACCTCAAGCACAAAAAAGCCTCGTTAAAAAACGAGGCTTTTTTAAATTGATTAAGCTTGCGTATTTTTATTCGCCACCAGAACCTATTTCTACTGCTTTAGCAATTTCTGATTCTGCGTTTAAACAAGTTGGATGCTGGAAACCATTAGGTTCTTCACCATCTGACAAGAAATCAATACCATCTGTATTATTTGGTCCAACACCACCAGGAATATTATCTAATCCTAAAGCTTCTCTAACACGCCAAGCAATATTGTGATCTGCACATGAGGTATCACCACTAACTCCTAAGCCGCCGATTACTTTTCCATTTGCATTATATAGCGCAAGCCCCCCGCCAAACACATTTACACCACCAGGAATATCACCAACTAAAGGATCATTTCTACGCCCATATCGTATAGCTGCCATCCCTTCATTTTTGCCTGGCGATAAATCATTTCCATATGCGACTGAAGGATCTACAGGATTACTGAATTGCAATCCAAATAAACTTCCTCCTGGTTGTACTGCTGAAAATAGATTAGCAGTTGATAAAGCCAAACCATCTAAACTAAAAGAATTTGCAGTATTTGCTTTTTGTGCAGATATGACTCGACTGCCTGGCCATTGATCATCACGATCTTCTCCAGAAAATGTTACAACACAAACTACTCCATCACGCGTAACAATAGTTGCCCACATATGAAAATCGAGACCACCATTAGATTCTCCTCCGCTCGCAGCAACACTAGCGCGCAACGCATCAGTTAGCTCTGAATGTGAAGGTAAATTTCCACAATTAAATTGGCCACTCGCAAACGTACTTGCATTTGCCAATTGTATAATCAATATAAGACATAAGCAGACTTTTAAAACTATTAGTTTTCTCATTGATTCTCCCCTTAAATTTTATTCTTTAATTATTACTAACAGAAGCTATAGATATAGCTAATTATAATTTTATGCAAGTAAAATTATAAAAAAATTAAATTTTTAAATAAAAATGTATATTCAATAAATACGAAAAAACATATGGTACAAATCTAATTTTCAGTGTGTTACTTAAATAGTAGAGAACTTACATTAATTATTAGATTAAATTTCATACATTTTTAATTTTTAGAGCACCTAAATAAAAAAAGCCCAGTTCAATGACTGGGCTTTTTTGCATCAGGCTTTCTTTTTCGTCTTAGTGGTGACGCCTCATTTCAGAATTATGGAAATAATCTCGGTCTCTTAGTAAAAACCACATACCAGCTAACGCAATACCTAATGTGACAATCTGAATGGCAAGAATAATGAAGGCACTCATATCCAACTCCCTATATTGTTTATTATTAACCTCTACTTAATAACACCATATTGTCTACTGTGAACTACGTCACATTTTTTATCTAGTGACGAATGGTACTAATTTAAAGATAAGCATGAAATATTCAAATTCAGCACAGCACTTCTGGTATATCAAACAGCTGTTAAAAGTTGATTTTTATAAGTTAATTATTGCAATTATTTTTTTCTTGGGTGGCTTTTTTGAAAACTCAATTCCCCGCCAACCAGTTTCTATAAAGTTTCTAATATTTTTGTGATTAGACCCATTTGGATTCTCTAATACATCACGTCGGTAATAGCTCCCAAAGCAGGAAAGTGTTTGAGCTTTACTTAAATCATGTAGCTTAGCGAAAGCAAATATTTTACATGAACCTTCATTTTCTCCAGCTGAATTACTTAAATCACCATTGCTAAATGCAGTTGGACTATATTCATAGTTCCTATCAATACAATCGATGACTTGCCTAAATTCTATTTTATCAGGCGCTAGATCTATTAAGTTTAAAAGTTCTTCGACATACATAATTCAATGCTGAAACTACCTGCCAATCACACCAGGCGGTGGCTCATTCGCAGTTATATTTGAATCTTTTTCGCTTGTTTCAAATAAATATACTGCTAAAACAAACAACACAATTATCATACCGACTATTGTTATTTTTTTCATTTTTACACTTAGTGCAATACACTCATTGCTTGTAAATCTAAATTAATCAATTTCCATTCACCACTCGGCTGTTGTTGCTCATCTGTTTCACAGTAATACACCTGTCCCAAGTCATTAATTATCGTACAGTATAAATTTGTAGCTTCGTGCTTTTCAAAAAATAATAATTGATTAATATCCATACACACTAGACCTAATATTAGTAACAATAATCATAATATTGGGCCTAAAAAGCTAATTTTCAAGCTCAAATAGTTGTTAATTACACCTAAAACTTATTTTGATTAAGCAGATGTTTGACTGGTATTTGATTCATACGCTGAATCGATATAAAGCCCAAGCCTAAAACTAAAAGCGGAGTAATGATAAGGCATAAAACTAATGTTTTAAAATTAAAAATATAATCACCTTCAATTAAATATTTTGATAAAACAAAGCCAGTAACAACATTTAACGCATATGCGATTACACCTGCAATCACACCAATAGTAATAAATTGAAAACGAAATATTTTTTGAATAAATTTAACCTTAGCACCTAGTGCTTTGAGTATTGCAGTACTATAGCTTCGGTTATGCCTTAATATCATTTCTATTGAAATAAATATTACTAAACTAGCAAACAACGAAAAGTACAATATTATTTCTACTGCATAACTTATTTGCTGCGCTATACCTCGAATCCTTGTTAACAAGAAATTTACATCAAAAAAGGTTGCATTAGGATATTGTTTTATTAAGTCTGGCAATATTATCTTTTGTTCTTTTTTTAAATGCATGCTAGCTATATACGTAGTTGGCAATCCATCTAATGACCCAGGATTAAAAATCATATAAAAGTTAGGTGTAAATGATTCCCACTCTACACTTCTTATACTTGTGACTATAGCTTCAATTTTTTGTGTTTCAATTGTAAATTGAAGCACATCCTCTAAATTTATCTCTAAATTTTTAGCCAACCCTTGTTCAACAGAAACTGCATTGAATTCTGAAGTATTGTTTGCCTTGTGCCATATACCTTCTACAATTTTATTATCTTTAGGCAAATCGTGATTCCATGTAAGCGCTAAATCCCGACTTAGAGATTCATCACTTCTATCAGTTTCTTTACTGGCATATTCGCGTATAGGTTGATTATTTACTGCACTTAAGCGGCCCCTAATAATTGGGTATAAAGGACTATGAGAAATATTCTTTTTATAGAGTTCATTTATAAAATTATCTTTATCTTTTTCAAAAAGATTAATAGCAAATATATTCGGTGCGTTTTCTGGTACTTTTGTCTGCCAAGAATCAAGCATATCATCTCTCATTGTCGTTATTAATGCTAAAGAAAAAAACGTGATTGCAATAGCAATAATTTGTAGACTAACGATCCTTCGATCAGAATAAATCATCCTAGCAGTTAATTTAGCTACTACATTTGCCAATCTACCTTGCTTGACAAACCTATTTATAATATACCTCGTTATAAGATATGTAAGTGTTATAAAAAAACATAAAATAATTAGTATATAAATACTTATTAATAGTTCTTTCGTATTTAAAAATATCAACAAAGCAACACCTATCAACATAGTTATTGATGAAAATAGTATTGGTTGTTTTTGAGCGCCTATAGGCATCAACAATAACTTTGGTGAAGTATGTATCAATTTATTTAAAAATGGCCACGCAAAACTTGTTATTACGATTACAGAAGTGAGTACACTTAATATTAATGGTTTAATAGTAGGTAACGGCAATACATCTGGTATGAGTTCTTTCAAGCTATTTAACATCAAAAAATGTGCTAAGCCCCCTAAAATAAGCCCCACCACTATTGCAATTACAGAAAATAAAATGACTGGAATTATTATGGCAGCAGCCATATGTCTTCCTTGTAAACCCAAACACCGCAGAACTGCATATTGGTATGTCATTTCATTTGAATACTGAAAACTTACTAATGCAGTCCCTACTGCTCCAAGTAAAACTGCAATTAATGCTGTAATAAATAAAAACCGATACGCACGCTCCAGCGTTGTCGCAAGTGTCTGGTTGGATTGATCAATTGTTATAAATTCTTGATTAAGTTGCAAAGTTGGTGAAATTATATTCTCTAAATCTCTTAAATCATTAGAGTCACCTGAAAAAAGATATCGATATTTTACACGGCTACCTGGCTGTATTATCTTAGTCTCTACAATATCGTCTAAGTGCATCATGATACGAGGGGTAAAACTATAAAAACTATTACCCCGATCAGGTTCATAAATAAGTATACGTGTAATTTTAAAATTTTTTTCGCCAATACTTATTGATTGACCAATTTTTATATGCAGCTCATTTAAAATACGATCTTCTACCCATACCTCACCACTTAATGGCCCATGACTAACAGGCACAGGCGAACTAAACAGCTTACTAGCGACTTGTAACTGCCCACGCAGAGGATATATATCTGATACAGCCTTGACACCACTTAACACAAATTCATCATTAGCATTCGCCATGGTTTGAAAAGTGAGTGTTTGTGCTTTTTTTAAAGATGTACTATCTATAATCTTTAGCTGCTCTTCTGATAACTTTGTAGTAGATTGTAATACTAGATCCGCAGCTAATACTTCCTTTGCCTGGTTATTAAAGAGTTGTTCTAAACGATCACCCAGTAAAGTTATACCAAATGTAACAGCACACGCTATTGCGATTGCCATACAAAACAAACGTATAGCAGTTAGACGCCATTGTCGTTTTAATAACTTAATATAAAATACAAACACAGCTACAGTTTATTGAGTTTGCCTTGTGATAATCTAAAGCATAGATTACATCTACTCGTCAACTTTTCATCATGCGTAACTAAAACCAATGCAGTTCCTCGTTCATGATTAAGCTCAAATAAAAGCTCAATAATTTTCTGTCCCGTTTTAGCATCAAGGTTTCCAGTAGGTTCATCTGCCAACAACAATGGAGGCCTAGTAGAAAATGCCCTGGCAATCGCTACACGTTGTTGCTCGCCACCAGATAACGTGCTGGGATAATGATTCAGACGATGACTCATCCCAACTCGTTCTAACAAATATTTTGCATGCTCTTGTGCATTTATATCGTTATTGATTTCTAAAGGCAGCATCACGTTTTCTAAGGCGCTAAAACCCGGTATAAGATGAAAAGCTTGAAATACAAATCCAATGTATTGCTTGCGCAGAGCCGCTCGTTCATCTTCATCTAGATTTTCTAATGAATTCTGGAACAATTGGATACTACCTGATGTCGGAGTATCAAGACCTGCAAAAAGACTTAACAGAGTGGTCTTGCCAGAACCAGATTGACCAATGATCGCGATTGTCTCACCTTCATTTACTTCAAGATTAATTTCTTCGAGAATAGAAATTGAGTTTTCTGCAGAGAGAACTGTTTTACTTACTTGTTTACAACTCAAAATAGGTAAATTTGAAATGTTAATACTCCGTACTGTTTTTTTCATTCTCCTATGTATAACAGCTTCTAGCCATGCCAAAGAAAATACAATTCTTGTATTAGGTGATAGCTTAAGTGCTGCCTACGGTATAGAT
Organism: Gammaproteobacteria bacterium; assembly: GCA_965223115.1. GTDB lineage: Bacteria > Pseudomonadota > Gammaproteobacteria > UBA4575 > UBA4575 > CBDCUI01. The sequence continues at coordinate 726,930 of OZ244982.1, read as the reverse complement.
ATACAACAAGGCTGGGTTAATTTATTACAAAATAGACTTAACAACAACTATAATGGAGAGACTACATGGAATGTAATAAATGCATCTGTAAGCGGTGAGACCACAGCAGGCGCATTAGCAAGACTATCTGATTTGCTAAAAACACACCAGCCTAGCGTATGTATATTAGGATTAGGTGCAAACAATGGCTTGCGCGGACAATCATTACATATTATGAAAGATCAATTGAACAGTATAGTACAACAATGTAAACAACATGGTCTGGTACTATTGCTAGGTATAAAAATTCCTCCAAATTATGGTGATAAATACACAAATGAGTTTCATCTTATTTACAAGCAAATAGCAGAAAAGAATAACATTTCTTATGTGCCTTTTATGCTTGATGGCATTGTATTAAATAATAAGTATATGCAAAAAGACGGATTGCACCCCAATGCACAAGCTCAGCCCATAATTTTAGATAACATTTGGCCTTCTTTATTTGAGCTGCTCACTGTTAACAACAATGCTTTTACACAATGAATTGGTGGGTATATATAATTAAGTCAAGTGATAATTCTTATTACACAGGTATAACAACTAATATTGAAAGACGTTATAAACAGCATTCCGAGAGGAAAGGAGCAAAATTTTTTTACAGTCGAATCCCAGCAAAAGTGGTTTATAAGGAAGATGGTCACAGCCGGAGCAGTGCTACAAAAAGAGAAATAGAAATTAAGCGATTAACAAGAAAAGAAAAAGAGATACTAATAAATACCGCACATGAGTATTACCTGATTTGACTATTTTCCACCTTATTTTGTAAAGCAAGCTAATCATTTGAAATATTGTGCACTACAAAAATCCATATTCGATTTACATAAACTACTGATTTTTTTATGGCTTCACCAAGTCCCGATTTTCCGCTCACAATAAAGAACTGATTTCAATCAGTTTATTAATTACTTTTTAGATAAGCTAATTAATTGTTATTCTATATAACCTATCATTTTTAGTTAACTGAAAATATTTATTATGGAAGACAGATGTTACTCAATAAACGTAGAGGTTAATAAGAAATATAACCAAAACTCTGATAAAAAACCTTTCATCACAATGAGAACTCTATTCAATGAAGGAAAGCTTGATAAGCTATGCTTTGGGGCAAATCACGAAATCATTAAACAAGAACTTGATAACGCTCTTGATATATTTCAAGCATTAGTTAACCAAAGACTACCATCTCGTGAAATTATTACTAAACTTCAAGAACTAGACCATATGCAATATGGCAACGATATTGCATGTAATCAAATTGGTTTAAGTGTTGCTAAACTTTATTATCAATTTCTTTTAGATAAAAATTTAGCCAAAAGCAGCTGATTGTTTATTAACAATTACAAATGGCCCAGGTTACATCTAAAGCTTGACGATTTTGCCAAATATCATGCACCCGAAAAATTTTCACACCTGCCAAAACACCTAATGCCGAGGTTGCACAAGTGGCAGGCATTCTTTCTCGAGGATCCTCTTGCTTTGAAATTTCTCCCATAAAACGTTTGCGGCTCGTACCCAACAAAATCGGATAACCTAAACTTGTTAGATCTTTTAGATCACGCAATAACTCTAAATTATGTTGTGTACGCTTACCAAAACCGATACCTGGATCAAGTATAATATTTTCTTTTTTTACACCAATATCATTTGCTATAGCTGCTCTTTGAATAAGAAACTCAGCCACTTCTTTACTGACATTCTCATAGTTAGGATTATCCTGCATATTAGACGGATCACCTTGCATATGCATAAGGCAAATCGGAGCATTTGTATCAGCTGCTATTTTTAAAATAGTATTATCTTCACGCCCTGCGCTGACATCATTGAGCATAGTTGCTCCTGAATCTAATGATGCTTTGGCCACCTCAGATAATGTTGTATCAATACTAATATGTATATTTGCTGGTAACTCTTTACGCAAACCAGCAATCACATCTATAACTCTACGCTTTTGTTCCTTAGCATTGATACGCTGTGCACCAGGTCGAGTAGACTCCCCACCTATATCAATGATATCTGCACCTTGCTCAACCATTTCAATACCACGTGTAATTGCATCTTTTGAAGAAGGATACATACCCCCGTCTGAAAAACTATCGGGGGTTACATTGAGCACACCCATTAATAGAGGTTTGGAATAATCAAGCTGCATATATATGTACCGCTGTTTAATGATTTATAAACGAATTTACCTTTATATTGTTACCAACATCAATAATCATTAAGTCTTCACCCAAATAAACTTCTCCAGAATAATCTTCTTTTATTTTTGACATTAAAGCGTTTTCTTCAATGCCAACAAGTATCAAATGCGTAAGTATAGCCATTCTTGGTTTAACTTCATCCAAAACACGGACTAATTGCTCAGGATTGGTATGATAGCGCTCAATCTTTTGTAAGCGTGGATTCCTCTCGAGTATATTTGATTTTGCGGCAAATATTTCATGAACAAGCACATCAATATTTTGTGAATGTTTGACTAAATTTTCTGAATACGTCGTATCACCTGATATCACAACGGATCGATCACCAAAATCGATTCGATAACCATAAGCAGGCTCAACAGGTTTATGATCCACCAAAAATGCAGTTACTTTGATGCCATTTTCTGAGTAAATTATGCCAGGCTTAATGTCGTCAGCAATAATTTTAGCTGCACTTTCTCTAAGACCCGCATATTTACGCCTTATTAAAGCATCATAGGAATAGGCATCCTGCAAACCTTGTACGAATGAACCTGTACCCTCGGGTCCGTGTACTTGCAAGGCTTGTGGTCTTTGGTATATCCAGCCTGTAAGCCATATGTCATCCAATGCAGAAATATGGTCTGAATGTAAATGTGTCAAAAACACTTGATTTATTTCCGAGATGGGTATGTCTAATTGTTTAATTCTTTGTACAACTCCACGCCCTGCATCAAACAACAAATACTTTCCTCCTGCTTCAACTAATACCGCCGGGCCAGATCGATTAACATCTGGACGAGGGCTACCCGTGCCTAGTAATGTAACGCGCATGTAATCAGCAATTACTATTCCTGGGCTAAATATTAAAAAACAAATAAGAAAATATTTTAAGATGGACTTATACATTTAAGTTGCTTTCCTTAGCTTTTATCTACACGCAAAACTGCTAAAAAAGCTTCTTGAGGTATTTCTACTTTACCAATTTGTTTCATTCGTTTTTTACCCGCTTTTTGTTTTTCTAAAAGCTTTTTCTTTCTCGTTACATCACCACCGTAACATTTTGCCGTAACATTTTTCCGTAATGCCTTTGTTGTAGTACGTGCGATAATTTTAGAACCGATTGCAGCTTGTATCGCAACATCGTACATTTGCCTTGGAATAATTTCTTTCATTTTAACAGCAAGATCTCGTCCATAAGACTGAGCTTGATCCCTGTGCACAATCACAGATAAGGCATCTACACGTTCAGAGTTAATTAAAATATCTAGCTTCACAAGAGGCGCAGCAGCAAAATGAGATTGATAATAATCAAATGAAGCATAGCCACGACTTACTGACTTCAGCTTATCAAAAAAATCCAATACAACTTCACTTAAAGGAAGTTCAAATACAACAGATACTTGATTGCCATGGTAGTGCAAACTTTTTTGTGTACCACGTTTTTCAATACATAAAGTAATTACATTACCAACATAATCATGTGGTACTAAAATTGAAGCATGGATAATTGGTTCACAAATTTCACTGACTTTATTTGCAGGTGGCAAATTAGATGGATTATGAATGTATTCGACTTCTCCATCTGTAGTATGCACTTCATGCACAACAGTAGGTGCGGTGGTGATCAGATCAAGCGCATATTCACGTTCGAGTCGCTCTTGAACGATTTCCATATGCAACATACCAAGAAAACCGCATCGAAATCCAAAACCAAGTGCGTCGGAAGTTTCAGGTTCATATGTAAAGGCTGAATCATTTAAACTAAGCTTTTCCAGTGCATCACGAAACGATTCATAATCATCAGAACTTACTGGAAAAACCCCTGCAAATACATTTGGTTGGACTTCTTTAAAACCTTCAAGAGGTTGCTCCGCTGGTTGAGATGTTAACGTATATGTATCACCTACTTTTGCAGCAGAGATATCTTTAATCCCACAAATTACATAACCAACCTGTCCGGCTTGCAAGCTTTCTGTTTCTTTACGTTTGGGAGTGAATACACCTACTTTCTCAACTTGGTAACTACGTCCTGAAGACATCGCAGTAATTTTTTGTTTAGGTTTCAATTCACCATCAATAATGCGCACTAAAGAGATGACACCTACATAATTATCAAACCATGAATCTACAATTAAAGCTTTAAGTGTTGCATCACTGTTACCCTGGGGTGCCGGAAACCGATTGATGATGGCCTCTAAAACCTCTTCCACCCCTTGACCAGTTTTTGCACTAGCCAATAATGGCTCTGATACATCTATACCAATGACATCCTCAATTTCTGCTATCACTCTATCCGGATCTGCAGAAGGTAGATCAATTTTATTGAGAACAGGAATTATTTCTAAACCAAGATCAATTGCAGTATAACAATTCGCTACACTTTGCGCCTCGACCCCTTGTGAAGCATCTACAATGAGCAAAGCCCCCTCACATGCAGCAAGAGATCTTGAAACTTCATAAGAAAAATCTACGTGACCTGGGGTATCAATGAGATTTAACTGATAGGTCTCACCATCTTTTGCTTTGTAGGACAGTGACACACTTTGTGCTTTAATTGTAATGCCACGTTCGCGCTCAAGATCCATAGAATCTAGTACCTGAGCGCTCATTTCGCGCTCAGACAAACCACCACAATATTGAATAAAGCGATCCGCTAAAGTGGACTTCCCATGATCAATATGCGCAATAATAGAAAAGTTGCGAATACGCTCCATATTAAATTTTGGAGTTAACCGAGTACCTATTTAAACAATTAGTATTAATTAATAGGCTCGATTATCGCTTACTTTTTCTGTCTTGCCACTATTCTTTTTCAGGTATACGCATAGCTATAAATTCTGGCCCATGTGCACGTTGTACAAGTAAAGAAACAAACTTACCTTTTGGCAATTTTTCAACCTCTTCTTTAAATGCACTCACGGTTTCTACAGATTCGCCATTGATCATTTGAATCACATCTCCTTGCCGAACACCTGCAGATTTTGCTGTACCTGAATCAACATTGAGTACCAGCAAACCACCATTATCAAGCTCCATGGTCTTCATTTCATCCTTAGTAAGAGTACGGAGTGTAAGACCCAATACAGTATCTTTAGATTGATCACCTTCATGTGTTTCGGGACTACTCGCTACAATTTGATCTTTATCTGGCAATTGTCCTATCTTTAATTTTACAATTTTAGCCTTGCCATCACGCATTACTTTTAGTTTAACAACCTCACCCACTTTAGTTCTTCCAACCATTGGAGGCAAAGCTGCTGAATTTTTAATCTCTTTTCCATTATAGGAAAGAATGACATCACCAACTTTAATATCAGATTCTTCCGCAGGGCTTTCAGGTAATATTTTAGCTACCAACGCACCAGCTGGTTTATCCATACCAAAAGATTCAGCTAATTCTCTAGTTACCTCTTGTATATAAACACCTAACCAGCCTCTAGATACATAACCATGTGTCTTAATCTGATCGACAACATCCATCGCAACTTCCATAGGAATGGCAAAAGATAAACCCATGAAACCACCCGAACGCGTATAGATCTGTGAATTTATACCAACCACGTTACCCTCAAGATCGAACAGTGGTCCTCCAGAATTACCTGGATTTATGGCTACATCTGTTTGGATGAAAGGCACATAGTTTTCACTTGGCAGACTACGCCCCTTGGCACTAACTATGCCTGCGGTAACTGATGCATCAAAACCAAATGGTGAGCCAATGGCCAGCACCCATTGACCTACTTTTACATCATCAGAAGAGCCAATTTTTACAGTAGGCAAATCAGCTGCATCTAATTTTAATAACGCAATATCACTACGTGGGTCACTACCAATCAACTCCGCCACTAACTCCCTACGATCATTTAGCTTAACTATGATTTCATCTGCACCTTTAACAACATGGTGATTGGTAATCACGTAACCATCTTTTGAAATAATAAACCCGGAACCTAATGAGCGTGAATTAAAAAAATCTTCTCCCTCACCACCATGTTCGCCAAAAAATCTTCTTAATAAATCACCAAATGGGTTGTCTTCAGGAAGATCTGGTATATCCATACCTGGAGGCAAACCTCTTTTAACTTCAGTTTGTTTGGTAGTACTGATATTAACGACTGCACCAGCATTTTCCTCTACTAATTCTGTGAAATCAGGTAAGTTATTACGAGCATTCGCTTGTATAGTCATGAACAGGAATGCAATAAATAAAACTGCTTTAGCTGTAAAAACATTTCTGCTTCTCATCATCGTATCTCCATTCTTATCATTGAGGTATTAACGCAGAACTAAGTTAGAAAAACTTCCAAGCTCTATTATTAAAATTAATATTTTTGTAGATCACGCACAAACAAAAAAGTTCTCTTAGAACTATGACTTAAAAAGTTCATGTGTAATTTTTTATGGATTTGAATAATAAATCGATTCACCTATCGATTTAACTGTTCCTTTTGGGACCTCACCTACTACTGTAATCTGATGTTGATTAAGATCACGTGCATATGCATTAATAACACCTTTGTTATGCGCACCTTTATACACATGCTGCGAATCATCAAGCTTGCTAATAAATACAGAAACTGAAGCTAATCCATCTGTAATCACCATGTGTTGCACAGGCTTATTACTAGCACTCATTAGCCTTCTAGTAACACTACTCAATGAAAACCCAGGTGGTAGATTTTGTATCTGCCAGGCACGATCAGGTTGTAATTCACCTTTCAACTCCACACTTGCTGTTTTCCAAGTATAGTCATTCAGTGCAACACTTGGTTCAAATAAATCATCTGGCACCGACTTTAACATACGAAAACTAGTAAACATCATGTTTTCTATCACTTTACCTTCGCTATTAAAGGTTTTTGATTTAAGCAACATACCTAACCTTGTGTTAACACAAAGCTCATGTCCATAGCGAAATTCATCCAAGGGCTCAAAACGTATAATTTTACAACTAAAACCAGCAACTCTATCTGAACCAATTGCTGTCATTTTATAATGGAATGCAAGTTCATTTAAATTCTCTGGCAAAGATGACGGTAGACCATGAGGTACACGTGCTGTTTCAATAACAACTAATTTATCTTTTGGCCAGATACAAGTTAATACATCTTGATCACGAATAACCTCACGCGCATCACCCGTTAGCGAAACTAACTTTTCCCTAATACCTTTAGGCGAATAGCCATGAATAATGCGCATGGTTTCAACATTACCGTTATGCATAAACACAAAAGTGCCACGATAATTACCCATCTCTAAGGTAGTATTCATATTATTTAATAGCTTTCGAACATCCTCTTCAGCAGAAACTAAAGAAAAGTTGAAAACTAAAATAATTATGAATAAAAAACGGACAAAATACATGCTGAATTTACTTGTTACTTGTTCCAAACTCTTGATCATATCCAACAATTCTTACATGTGGCATTGATACTCGCGGTGACGCATATTCTGCATGATTCACTATATAACTATTGAACTCTGCAGCCGCTTTTGGATTGGAATAAACACTTTGTAGCTCTTCAGCACTTACACGTTGTATATCACTTTCTTCAACAACCCTCTCTGCGACAACAGGGATATTCTCAGTATTTGTAGTTGGTTGCATAAAATTCTGAAAAGCAACAAATGAAAAAACTGCGACGGATGCGGCAATGGCTATGCCTATTGCAGTTGTATATTTATTGGTTCGATTGGTAATTTCTGAAACCTCGGTAGATTCTGGAACAGAAATTTTTTCATCAGATAGCTTACTCATTACTTCTTTAGTAAAACTATGATTTAACTTGGCAGGCAATTCTTTACGCATTGCATGCCCGATAATATTATAACGATGATATATGGCTTGTAGCTCTGGGTTTGAACGATATTCTTTTAAGATTTTTTGAGCTTCGAATTCAGAAACATCTTCATCTAAAATTCTTGATAAGAGTTCTTGATCTAATTCCTTCATAATTTTCTTTCCATGTAATTAACTAAGCAAAGGTTTCAAATGTTTATCAATGGCTTCACGAGCTCGAAATATTCTGGATCGCACTGTACCAATTGGACATGCCATTACTACTGCAATCTCATCATATGTCATACCTTCTAGCTCACGTAATGTAATTGCCGTTTTCAAATCTTCTGGCAGCTCCTTAATGGCCTTGTAGACCGTTTCCTCAATTTCATTTGTGAGCATACGCCCCTCAGGCGTTTCAAACTCTTTCAATGCCATAGCCGATTCCATATGTTCGGCATCTTCAACGTCTATCGCATATGCCGGTGTTTTACGACCCTGCGATACTAAATAGTTTTTGGCTGAATTGATCGCAATTCTATACAGCCATGTATAAAAAGCGCTATCACCTCGAAATTTAGCAAGGCCTCGATAAGCTTTGATAAACGCTTCCTGTGCTACATCCTGAGCTTCATCATCATCCTTAACAAAACGAGTTACCAAATTGATTACTTTATACTGGTACTTACTAACCAGCGTATCAAAGGCAACTTTATCCCCCTTTTGAGCCCTTTTCACAAGCTCCTTATCGTTATTATTCTCGCCCATCTGGGCCTAACTCCTTATATCACGGTTAACCATACTAACCGCATCTTTTAAGACAATTTTATCGTGTAAGAGTTCTTCCTTGCGTACCTGGAACCAGATTCTACCGCTAAGTGGTACTATTTTGTTAACTAGATCACTGCAACTATGACACAATGAGCCAGATTAATAGCTATTTTATCTAAATATGCATGATTTCGATGTACTAATAATTGGTAGTGGTGCCGCAGGCTTAAGCTTAGCATTACGACTACAAAGCACCTTTAGGATTGCGGTAATTTCTAAAGGCCCCCTAGATGATGGGAGTACTGCCTGGGCACAGGGCGGTATTTCTGCAGTTATGGATGAACATGATTCTGTTGATTTGCATATAGCAGATACTATTGATGCCGGTGCAGGTTTATGTGATGAAGACGCTGTACGGCACACTGTCACCCATGGCAAAGAAATGATTACCTGGTTGATGGAACTAGGGGTTAAATTTACTCGCGATACAGGGCTTGATGGCAAATCTTATCTACATTTAACTCGTGAAGGTGGCCATAGTCATCGAAGAGTCGTACACGCAGCAGATGCAACGGGTTGGGCGGTAGAAAACACTCTCATTAAAAATATATTTGCACAAAAAAATATAACTGTCTTTGAGCACCATATTGCTATTGATCTAATCACAACTCACAAACTCTATAACAATCAAGAAGCAAACAAGAAAAATAAATGTGTAGGTGCATACGTATTAGATACTGATAAACAACATGTAGATACTTTTCGAGCTAAATATATAGTGTTAGCTACCGGTGGTGCTAGTAAAGTATATTTATATACTAGTAACCCTGATGGTGCATCAGGCGATGGTATCGCCATGGCATGGCGTGCTGGATGTCGCGTAGCAAATATGGAGTTTATGCAATTCCACCCAACCTGCCTTTATCATCCAAGCGCAAAATCATATTTAATTACAGAGGCAGTACGTGGCGAAGGTGGAAAATTATTACTCCCGGATGGCAGAGAGTTTGCACATGAATTTGATTCTCGCGGCGTATTAGCACCGCGCGATATCGTTGCACGCGCCATTGATTACAAAATGAAGCAGTTAGGTATTGACTGTGTATATTTAGACATCAGCCATAAACCTAAAGATTTCATTGAATCACATTTTCCTAATGTGTATGCACGTTGCTTAAAACTTGGTTACGACATGGCTAAAGAGCCTGTTCCTGTTGTTCCTGCAGCACATTACACGTGCGGAGGAGTAATGACAGATCTACGTGGCAGAACAGATGTAAAAAATTTGTATGCAATTGGTGAAACTACTCATACAGGCCTACATGGTGCTAATCGAATGGCTAGTAATTCCTTACTTGAGTGCTTAGTATTTGCTTATTCTGCTAGTAAAGATATTAATACACATAAAGACCAAAAACTCGTCAACAATGATATTCCTCCTTGGGATGAAAGCCGTGTAACTGAGCCGGATGAAGAAATTGTTGTGGCACATAACTGGGACGAGTTAAGAAGATTCATGTGGGATTACGTAGGTATTGTACGTACCGATAAACGCTTGCAACGTGCCAAACACCGTGTTGACTTGCTCTCATCAGAGATTGATGAATACTACAGCAACTTCCGTGTTAGCAGTGACTTAATTGAATTGAGAAACTTAACATTGGTAGCAGATTTAATTATACGCAGTGCATTAACGAGGAAAGAAAGTCGTGGCTTGCATTACACATTAAATTATCCGAAACCAGATCCCAAATTAGAAAACATTGACAGCATCCTTGATCCAAAAACTGAAGTTACTACTGCAAAACCCATGCATGCTGCATCTTTATGATTACTTTTAATTCTTAAGTAAAGCTTTTTAAAAAGTTTTCTCGATAGTATTTAAGCTCTTCAATAGAATCGCGTATATCATCCAAAGCAAGATGCTTAGACTCTTTAACAAACCCATTTGCAATTTCGGGCTGCCAACGTCGAGCAAGTTCTTTAAGTGTACTAACATCTAAATTTCGATAATGGAAATAGTTTTCCAACTCTGGCATTAGCCTAGCCAAAAATCTTCGATCCTGACAAATACTATTTCCGCACATAGGCGAGCTATTTTCAGGAACATAATCTTGCAAGAACTCTAATGTGGCTTTTTCTGCCTGCATCACAGTGATTGAGCTACTTTTTACACGTTCTGTTAAACCGGACTTCGTATGCTGTTCTGTATTCCATTCATCCATTGAATTTAAAATTGAAATTTCTTGATGAATCGCCAAAACCGGCCCTACAGCTAACTCATGTAGATCTTTATCTGTAACAATGGTCGCAATCTCAATGATATGATCTTGAAATGGATCTAAACCCGTCATTTCCAAGTCTATCCATATTAGGTTATCTGAGCTACTAGGCATTAGCATTTCCTTGTCTGTTTTGTATATCATACACAGATGATGAGAATTTTATTACATAAGCCTAAAGTACACGGCAAGAAATATTTTCTAATATTGCTTTTATCATGGTTACTCACCGCACCACTTTATGCTGCCGACGCACAATCAGGTAAAAACCTACATCAAGAAAATTGCATAGCATGCCATGCTGCCATGACAGGCGGAGATGGCTCAGTACTTTACACACGCAAGGATCACAGAGCTACTTCAAAGGAAACACTTGCTAAACAAGTCAACCGTTGCCAATCAAGCCTTGGACTTAATTGGTCTACTACGCAACAGCAAGATGTACAACAATTCTTAAACGATATGTTTTATAATTATTAAGACATCAAACCTTTTAAAGTGCTGCCACTATCGATAAGTATTACGCAAAAGTTGTAAGCCGCCATGGGGCAAATATAACTGTTAAAGATGAACAAAATATAAGGCACTCTTGTATCTCACCAAAAAAATTCAGTCATTTAGTCTGTGGTGACCGGATACAATGTAAAGCTACAAACCAAGATCGTGACGAAGTCATTGCATTATTGCCTCGTAAAAATGAATTATTAAGACAAACTGAGTTTTCAATAAAATTAGTCGCAGCAAACATAGATACAATTGTTATCGTTTGTGCAGTCGAACCTGAACCTTCTTTAGATTTAATCGATCATTATTTAGTAGCAGCAGAAAATCTACCTGCATCTGCGATTGTTGTAATTAATAAAATGGATTTAATTAATTCAAATGCAATACTTAATTTACTAAAAAATAAATACGAAAATCTCCCTTACTCAATTATAGAAACCAGCATTAAAAATCCAAGCTGCTTGGATCTACTCTCAGAAAAGCTAAGTAAAAATACATGTGTGTTCGTTGGCCAATCTGGTGTTGGCAAATCAACACTTATAAATGCCTTAATTCCTTCAACCAAAATTAAAACTCAATCTATTTCCACTGCAACACTACAAGGCAAACATACAACCAGTGTCACTATTTTATATGACCTACCTCATGGTGGTGAATTGATAGATTCACCCGGTGTAAGAGATTTTTTATTACCTAAACTTAACAAAGAAAAAATTATTCATGGATTTTACGAAATACGAGAACTTGGCAGGCAATGTAAATTTCACAATTGTGCTCACATGAGCGAGCCCAATTGCGCTGTTAAAGATGCTTTGAACAAGGGTAAATTAAACCAAGCGCGCTATACATCATATAAAAATATGATGCAGTCATACGGATAAAAATAATTATATTAACTAATTAGAGATCAGTAGTTCTTTCGGCCTGCAAATGCTTGCGCAATTGTATTCTGATCAACATAATCAAGTTCACCGCCTACAGGTACACCTTGCGCTAGTCTTGTCGTTGGGATGTTATATTTTTTTGCCATTTCACCAAGCACATGGGCTGTCACCTCACCTTCAACTGTGGAATTAGTTGCCAATATTAACTCTTCAACAACACCTTTATTTAAACGCATTTCCAATATATCTAAGCCTAGCTCTGCAGGACCGATTCCATCTAGTGGCGAAAGGCGGCCCATTAACACAAAGTACAATCCACGATAATCAGCACTTTGTTCAATTACAAATACATCTGTTGGATTTTCTACTACACAAATTTGAGTGGCTTGACGTGATTTATCTGCGCATATATTACAAAGCTCTTTTTCAGTAAAAGTTCTACAATTATTGCAATGACCAATTTCCCTTGTCGCTTTACTTAAAACTTCGGCCAAATGCTTTGCACCATCACGATTCCTCTGTAACAGATGAAAAGCCATACGCTGTGCAGATTTAGGACCCACACCTGGTAAGCATTGAAGTGAATCAATTAATGAGTCTAACAATGAAGACATTTACAAGTTATTTTTAATACGGGTTAACGGCTTATGCAGGACTAAAAAGGAAGCTTCATTCCTCCAGGGAGATTTAAGCCACTCGTTAAATCAGAAAATTGATCTTTAGTTAATTCCTCCACTTTATTCGAGGCATCATTTATAGCAGCAGCTATCAAATCTTCTAACATGTCTTTATCATCACCTAACAAACTATCATCAATTTGTACTTTTCTGACTTCATGTTTCCCTGTCATTATTACTTTTACTAAACTACCTCCAGCTTGTCCTTCCACTTCAAGATTTTTCAATTCTTCTTGTGCTTTTTGCATGTCTTCCTGCATTTTTTGCGCTTGTTTCATTAAGTTACCTAATCCGCCTTTCATATTGGACTCCTAAATATATTTTTGCTTACTCATTGATAGGCTTAACTGACCCCTCAATAACTTCTGCACCAAAACTTGATTTAAACGCCTTTACTACTTCATCTTCTTCTGCATGCTTCTCAGCCTGTGATCGTTTCTCAGCCGCTAAGCGATCTTTCTTTTTCGCAGGTGTTTCAATTTCTTTCTCTGACACTTCGATAATCAACTTTAATTCTTTATCAAAATATGATTGCAACGCTTTCTCTAATTTTTGTTTAACATTATTAGTAGCAATTCCTTCATGTTGTTGAGCTAAATTTAAAACTATTGTGTTGCTTGTAATATCTATAAGACTACAATTCGAAGCTAGAGAATATGGAACTCCTTGCAAATTGAGATGATCTATGATTTTAGACCATTGTTGCTTATTATCGTTTAATGATTCAATGTCATGTTGAGATTTTTGCTCTTTTGCAACTGTATTATTATTTTTAACAGCTTTTTGCTCTATCTCGCTTGGGACGAAATCACTTTTGCTGGCGGGTTTAAACGAAAGCATACGTAATAGTGTCATTTCCAATGCACTTTGTGGTGAGATAGATAAATATAAATCACGCTTACCTATCAGGGCTATTTGATAAAACAATTGAATATCTTCTGGATTTAAACTTTTGCTTAAGTCTGCAATTAAACCTTTATCATAATCGATTGAATCTAATGTACTTGGCACGGCTTGCACTACAGCTACTTGATGTATTGTATGAATTATATCTTCAAATAAACTGCTAAAATCTGCTGATAATGTTGATAATTCATATGTGCATTGCATAATTTCTGCTGCAGCGTCATTTGCTAATGCATACATTAGCTTATGCAAATACTCTCTTGGCACAGTGCCTAACATCTCATGTATTGCTGCATCGGTAACATTGCCTTCACTAAAAGCAATCGCTTGGTCTAAGAGGCTTAATGCGTCACGCATACTGCCATCTGCAGAACGAGCCAAAGAATATAAAGCTGATTTTTCGAAGGGAATATTTTCAACTTGCATAAGTTTTTCTAACTGTTTTCCTATGGCATCATCAGACAGTCGTTTTAAATTAAATTGCAAACAACGTGACAAAACTGTCATGGGAAGTTTTTGAGGATCCGTTGTCGCTAAAAGGAATTTTACATGTGGCGGGGGCTCTTCTAAGGTCTTTAGCAATGCATTAAAACTATGCCCTGACAACATATGCACCTCATCGATCAAATAGACCTTATAATTTCCACGAGTCGGGCTATATTGAACATTATCAAGAAGCTCTCGTGTATCTTCGACTTTAGTACGTGATGCCGCATCCACTTCAATGAGATCTATAAATCGTCCTTGGTCAATTTCTTGGCAAGCCCCACATTCGCCACATGGCATTGAGCTGACACCTTGCTCACAATTTAAGCACTTAGCAAAAATTCTTGCTAAAGTTGTCTTTCCCACTCCTCGGGTTCCGGTAAATAAATAAGCATGGTGCAGCCGTTCCTGGTCAAGTGCATTAGACAATGCCTTTACAACATGGCCTTGTCCTACAACCTCGGCAAAGTTCTTAGGACGCCATTTTCTGGCTAGCGCTTGATAACTCATTCCTGGACTTTATAGATATACGTATGTTTCTTAAGTGATTGAACGACCTGTGCCAGCAATCCCTTTGTACCCGAATGAACTGCTACCGTTGCTCCCTTCCAGGCCTGGCGGGGTTCACAGTATTTCGTCACAAGGGCACTGACACAGACCGCTATAGAACTATAGCCTAGAGCAAATATTTTTAAAACTCAGTAAATTTTGTACAAAGTATGACCAACACACATAGTTTTACTATTTTTAGGCATGTTTTCATATATAACTCTAGACCTTTTCAGCATAATCAAATTGATTAAAACTATTATTAATTTCACTCATTATTTACCACTTATAAAATTTTTGTAAGGTTTAGATAACTAAACTAAATACTAAATCATCGAGACAAATCAAATGTCTTATACAAATATAAATATTACCAAAGAAGACGTAACACCTGAGGAATAAATTAAAGGCACAACAGACATGACTTCAAGATGCATTAAGAAAAAATCCTGCTACGATAGCAGTTATCATCAATGAAGTAGATACTGATAACTTAGAACTTACAGAAGAGCAGATAACTCTACGCATCAAAAAACAAAAATAATATATTTTTGTTGATTGCTGAGTTACAAATTAATAACAAAGCTAAATCACTTTAATATTTTATTAAAACTATATTGCATCTATTTTTTAAGAAAATTTATTTTACGAAATATTTACTAAGCTTATCGTGAAACTCTACTTTGTGTCCTTGCCACCATTTGGCAAGATATTTTGATAATTCTTGTGGTTCTTCATGAGCGATGGCATCAGTCACAACGTTATGTAAATCATGCAAAAAACTAGAACTATATTCTTGAATAGGTTTTATTTCATCTTCTGACAAACCCTGACTCGACAGTATTGACTGTTCTGTTTTCAGATGGAACATAACATATTGCTCCAGCATTAGAATCGTAGGTTTTAAATCTTTGATTTCCCATCCTTGTTGAATAAAATAATATAAAGAGTTAATCGTTGCGACTAAACCTCTATGTTGCTCGTCTACAATTGGATAATTAATAATATTATCTTCATCCCATTTTATGAATAAGAGTTGTGACATTTATGACGTCCCCATATCAATTAATACTAACAACCAAAATAGTTATTATTTTTTCACATAATCCAGTATCGGCGAAAATAAAATTGATTGGAGACCAGCTAACCTTGATTATTAGCCCTTCATCACAAAAACTAAGAAAGGTTCACAATTGATATCTATTTATTATCTGAATATAAATTATACAGCTATTTTTATATTCACTTAATTAGATATAACCACTGATTAACTATAACCAAATTTTTTGTAGCAACATTATTTAATTTAATATTCTTAATTTTTATATCTAAGAGGCAGAAATGTCGTTTATTTTACTTCTTTGAATACGCATTGATTTAATCATACTTTCGAATTTTGAATTAAGTTCAATCTTCAAATCATTATCTAAACCAATATTCATTATTGCTTTATTCATACAATATAACCATTGTTGTTTCTGCGATTCAGTTAAATCAAAACGCCGATGCCTCAATTCTAACCACTTTGCATTTACATACTGTTCACCAAATAATTTTGGCCCACCTAACCAGTGGGTAATAAATTTATACAAGGCTTTTTTAGACATGGTTAAGTTATTTGGATGAATATCACGCAATTCCTTTGCTTGTGGATCCTCATCCATTACGTCATAAAACTCATTAGCCAAATCCTGAATTTTAGACTGATTACCTATTTGTTCAAATAAAGACCCCATGATTACTTAAATACTCCCTATTCATAATTTAAACAAAAAATATATTTTTGCTTAACGCCACAAGAACAATATAAGCAAACACAATCAAGGCTAAGCACCATGACATTATACGTATTTTTTTAGTTTTACCATATTTCAGCGCTATACTTCCCAGAACAATATAAATAAGCAAAGCTATTATCTTGGCGTTTAGCCAAGATATTGGACCTGGGTACTGTGATGTCAAGATCACCAAAGCTATCGCAGAAACTAGCAGAAAAGTATCAATGATATGAGGCGTAACTTTTACCCACTTTTGCTGCAGCATAGAAGATGATTGAATCATCCATATTCCACGAATGATAAAGCCTAAGATGGATAGAGAAGCAGTAATTACATGAATGTTTTTTAAAATTATATAAGTTGGCATAGATTTATCTTAAAAAGCACGAGCAGCGTATAACAATGGATGATTAAATAGTTTGTAAGTTTATCAACCAGGCTATAATAAGCACTTGCGGCACTGTTATTAGAGGTAAATATAATGCGACTTTCCACGATTTAGTGGTATCTTTAAGAACCATTATTTCAGTATAATCCGTCGACACACCTGCCATTAAAAATGCAAAACTATTTCCTGGTGCATGCGCGCGAGTAAGAATATCAGCTGCAACAGGTGTAGAACCTTCTGAGCATACTTCTATAATAGTTGCCACTAACACCGTAAGACCTAAACCAGCTAAAGTAGGCCCAAAGTAAGCTTGAAATGTACCAGCATCAATAAAAGTGCGAATGATTCCAGCCAACAGCACACCAAATAATATCCAACGTATTACCATTCGAGATTCTAATATTCCATCTTTTATCATTTCACCAAAAAAAGAAGGCTTATAACTTGCAGCTTGTAACCGCTTTTTGGCTTCTGTCCAGAATTGAAAATTATCAGGCAAATCAATTTGATTCGGATTACTTGGCAGTCTTTCGCTACGTATTAGAAAATCAAATATGTAGCCTGTAATAACTGCAATTAGCATAGAGGCAATGATAAAAGCCAATGTCCATTTAACTCCTATCAATGCAATCAAGATTAGTGTTAGAGAAAATGAATTCCAAGGACTGGCAACAAGAAAAGCCATTACTTGGCCCGTACTTGCACCACGTTCATAAAGTTTTGCCGCAACCATAAGTATTCCGTGGCTACACAAATCAAGTAATACACCTCCCAAGGTAGCACGGATAAGCCCACCTACCCCATTGCCTGTACCCAGGATTGATACGACAAACTCACGTGGTATTTTTGTTAAAAGCGCAACCATCAACATGCCAACTGCAATTCCCCACCAAATCGTATTCATTAAGTCATATATAGAATGCGCAAGAATTGTTAACTTTTCGTATGCTGATATTTCTGTTGAGAATTGCCAATAAATTATATACAACAAAACTACAGCAATAATTGAACCCCATAATAAATAATCGATTCTCCCTTTAGAGGAATGACAAGATGATTTATGACTTTGGTTGTGACAATGATCACTCATATCGATTCAATCAAACTCATAACAAACTGTAGTTTCTTTTGGGCTACTTGAGTTGAATTTCATCAAGATACATGATTAATTCGAATATACGGCCACGCACAAAAGTTTTAGTAAAACGATCGTCTACATAAAGCAAACTTTCATGATCAAATCGATCACCCCATACAGGCATTGTCCTTGGCCCATGTAACTTTATTGTTTCGCTTCCTTCGATAACACGAAAAATTTCTCTCGTTGGAAACACGTCGTTATTTTGTTTTTGTAATAAAGTTAAATCTGAAGGTTTAACAAGAAGCTTAGAAGCATAAATTCCATTTCCTTTGCCGCCATCTCCATGACACAGTGCACATGAACGCATGTATTCTTGCTTGCCCGCTTGAATGGCATCTTGCAAGTCTTGACATACACCTACGATACTTATGTTCGACAATATCAAAAAAATCAAACTCGTTAATACGATAGCTTTACTCATTAGTCTAAACCCTCTTAAATCATCCCAAGTATATACTTAAGTTTCTATACCAAATAATATTACTCATAAAACAAACTATATATTTATTTTTGTTATCAATATCACTTATATTGAGATAATTTCTCGTGACTCAATAGGTAATAAATAATCAAGAACAAGCAGAGAAAAACATATTATTGATTAAACTATCTCAATCAGTTTTATGAGTATTGAGATGCTAATAAAGAAACAGCTTAATAACTAGTATAATTATAATTATATTAATAAATTTCAATTCAATACTAAACATTTAAGTATTTTATGAAAGCACGGATATATTTGCTGTAAAATGTATTTTTGCAGTTAATGAGTTAGTAATTAGGCAATTTTCTTCAGATTTTTCTAGTAATTGCAATGCTTTTTCCTTATCTGCATTGGAATCGATACTAAGTGATGCATCAATAAACATTTCAGTAAATTGGGTTTTACGCTCTACCCTTTCTAAGACACCCTTTGTTTTACAACTCAGTTCTGACCATTCAAATTTTGACGCACTAGCAATTGCACGAAATGTTAAAATAAGACAACTAGCTACACTTGCAATTAACAAATCTTCTGGAGACCATTTATCACCAGGGCCATCAAATTGTTTTGGCGCTGCAATGTCAAGAGCCATTAAACCTTCCGAATAAGTAGTAAGCGAACCTGTAGGTGATCCTTGCGCACGCACATGATAATGATGAGGAAATTTCTGCATCTTAAACCTTTCTTCTTTATTAATTATTCTCAGATCAAATCAAAAATATCAGATATAGCAATGAATACCTGTCTTATTTTTAAATAAGGGCATTATATACTCTATATTTAATAGTAACTTAATCTCAACTTAACTTCATATGTAGATTAATAATTACAAATCGTTAACTGCTATTTTCTAATAGTTTAAAAATATTTCACCTGCACCCCATGCTAATAACAAAAACCACACCAACAAGTAAAGCCATAGCCGTTTAAAAATATGGATAGTGTTTTGACTTTTAAACCATACAAGTATGTCTTCAATATAACCAGCAAAACCTATTATCATCAACAACGCTATAAATAGGCATACTGCCAATATCTCTAATATAGTTACACCTGAAATGATGAGTAAATATAGTACTAAGCCCGCTAAAACCAACGCAATAACAGAAATTATTACTGGTTTTGCATAAATCTTTTCAACAAACCTATACCATAATTGTGAATTTATTGTAAAAATGACTAATTTAATTACAGTAACTGCAATTAGAATAATGACCAGAGCTTCCAACACTCCTATTACCATGACAGAACTCAATAACTTGAATTTTAATATAAAAAGGCTTTTATCAACTAATATTGTAAAGTTAGTATAATTGTTATGAATTGATGTAAATCAGTGTATATATAAAATTTTTTGCATAGGCTAGGCTTTCAGAAAGATACTGTATGAGGAATTTATGCTATTTCTAGGAAAAGTACTGAAACCATTCGTATATGGAATGCTATTATTTGTTTTGCAAATTAATCTTGCGCAAACTAGTGAACTGGATAATATTGCACTATCTGGTGAAAAAGAATACATGAAAAATTGTGCGCTTTGTCATGGCGAAAAGGCTAAAGGTGATGGCCCTTATTCTATTGCATTAGTTTTTAAGCCTACAGATTTAACGCAGCTACTTGCAGAAAATAACGGATATTTCCCTTTCGTTGAGCTTTATTACATTATTGATGGTCGCGATATGATGAAAGTACACGGCACCCGCCTTATGCCAATATGGGGAGACCGTTATAGTAATGAAAGTTGGTCAATCGTTAATCCTGAAAATACACAAACATTAGTACGAGGACGAATTTTCGAATTACTCATGTATTTATACTCTATACAGGAGCAATAAAAGTAATTTAGTACTAAAAATAATTTATTTTTACTCAATTAAACTTCCTTCGCTCTAACGATTCATCATATCGTGTCAACGTATCAAGAGTACGTTGATAACCAAAATTGATTAGCTCTTGTGCACGATCAAATTCTAACCAAGTGCAAATATTTCTAGGTATTTCTATCACGATATCAGGGCGATAGGCAGCAAGCTTAAATCGTGCAATAGAAGTCTGCATAGTATCCATGGACTGAGTTACTAAATTTAGTATGCCTAGCTCTTCATTATCTTGGGTTGTATTCTTTGGCATTAGACCATCAATGAACTTTTCAATCTTTTTTTGATAACTATTCTTTTCATTATTACTATTTTCTTGAGCACTGCTATGCTGGTCCTTTTCAAAAGTCTCTGGTGGGCCATTTAACGCAACTGCTATCGTCAATTCTGTATCGTCTTGCAATGTTGGAGCAATGGGAACAGGATTAATTATCCCACCATCTACAAGCAAACGTCCTGACAATTTTACTGGCGAAAAAACCATTGGTATAGCAATTGATGCTCGTATAGCACCAAATAATGACCCTTGATTCAGCCATACTTCTTTTTGTTCAAGTATATCCGTTGCCACCGCTGTGAAACCAATTGGCAAATCTTCGATATTACGATCACCAATCAAGTCACTTAACACATCTATGATTTTTTCACCTTTAAAAATAGAGTTTCTATTAAAAGATAAATCTAACATACGAATTATATTTCTACGCTTTAAAGCACAAACCCAATCAGTATAAAGATCCAGATCATCCGCTGCATATATACCACCAATTAGTGCACCCATAGAAGATCCAGATATATTTTTAATTTCAAATCCTCTATCTTGCAAACAATGTATAGCTCCTATATGCGCTAAACCACGTGCTGCACCACTCCCCAAGACTAATGATATTTTTATTTTTTTTCTCACAATTTTATATACACATGAATTAACTTGTTTGCACTATTATAAATAAGGTGAAAATAGCCATGCTATACCATCACGAATTTTAATAATCAACCGTCGGTTATTAACTTCCTCTAAAGTCATGCGACTACAGCTTTGCAATATAGCTTGAAAATATTGACTTAAGTCAGTGGTAAGTTTTTTGTCATAGACCTCCATCGCTATTTCATAATTCAGTCGAAGACTACGTGGATCTATATTAGCAGAACCGACTAAACTATATTGATAATCAACAATAAATAGTTTTGAGTGCTCAAAAGGCTCTGGCTGCATATATATATCAATACCTATTTCAAGCAGCTCCCACAACATATGGCGTGATGCCCATGAAACATAACTTAGATTATTTTTCTCTGGCAAAATAATGCTAATCTTTACACCCCTTATTGCCGCAGTATGCATGGCACTAATTAATTCACGACTAGGTAGAAAATAAGGTGTCATCAGCATGATAGTATCAGTAGCGGAATTAATTGCTGTAAGTAAAATAATAGATAAATGATCAATATTTTCTGCGGGACCATCTGAGATCGCACGGCAATATATAGGTGCCTCAGTTTTTGCATCTATTGTGTGATTATTTTTTACTGATAAGTTTTTACCTCCAGCAAAATGCCAATCACTTTCAAATACTTTTTTAAATTGCAGCGTTATTGGTCCAGTTACCTTAAAGTGAACATCTTTTAGAGAGTGCTTATCTTCTTTATCTTCATGAAAATACTCATCACTAATATTCATACCTCCTATGAAACTAATTTTGTCATCGACAACTAATAACTTACGATGATTGCGCAAATTAATATAAAAATTAAAAGGAATTAATTTAGGCGGTAAAAAACTACGAACTTGGATATTAAAATTATTAAGGGCCTTACGTGCTTTTTTCCAAGAATAAAACTCACCTATACCATCGATTAATATAAATACTTCTACACCACGATTTTTCGCTGCCACTAGCGCGTGAATAAACTGTTCACCAACCTTATCTAGTTTAAATATGTATACACACAAGTAAATGTAACTTTCAGACTCACGGATTGCTTTTAACATTGCAGGGTAAGTTTGATGCCCTGAGTATAAAATATCTATATTATTGCCACCTATAACAGGTGATCCTGTAACACAATGCGATACATATTGTAGGTTTTGCAAAGTCTCTGGGATAAAACCACTTAATGTGTTGATTGATTTTTTATCAAGCCCTGATGAGTCTATTTTTAATAAGGAATGAGAAAGTTTTTGTGCACGTGAGCGAACACGATTGATACCAAACAAAAAATAGAGGAGTGGCCCTAAAAGTGGCAGTATAAAACATACCGCAATCCAGCTAAAAGCAGCTCTAGGATCTCTTTTGTTTGTTAGCGCATGAATAGCAGAATATGAAGCAAGTGCTAAAATTAAAAAAATACCAACTACATATAAATAAACCATACACAATTCTTCATTTATATAAAACCCTTATAGTTAATAGTAAACATTTTATGCATACTAATCACTAGTGGATATTCCATTTAATATGTGGCTGTTAGCTTTGCTTTATTAATAATAAAATGTCATTTTATATTTTGCCTTTAAGGTATTTCTGAAGTTTTGACTCTGGCATCTTTTCAATAGAATAACGTAACATAGTTCTCGGCATGGATTTGTAGTGTTTTTTTAAAAAAAGCATCTAATGCTTTTATATTCTTTTTGCCTGCTTCTCTTAACCTCCAACCAACTGCTTTGTGGATAAGATCGTGCTCATCTTTTAAAAGGATTTCAGAGATTTTAAAAACGTCATTTAAATCACCATTCCTAATAAACCGCCAATTGGAAATTATTGCTATTCTTTTAATCCACAAATGATTTGACCGTGCCCACTTATACAGCACTTCCCTATTTCGACCCATCAACTGCACCCCAACAATATGCGAACATGTCACATCTACAAGATACCAATTATTAATATACTTAAAATGCTTTATATAAATTTTATATATCTTATTCTTTCCCTTTTCGTCTGCAGCAGACTTGTACTTATTAACAAGAATCAATAAGCCTGTAAGACGCTCTCCATGAATTTTTCATTTAATATGTTTTTCTACATTTGCAAAATTAAGATTAGTATATTTTTTTGCTAGTTTCCTTAGTACAGGAACTCTTACGCCAATAAAAATATCTCCAAACCCATACTCACCTTCTTTAGTCTTAAAAAAAACGTTAACTATGCTCAGCAATATCTGGATTGGCTAATCTTTTTAATTCTTTTTGAATTAGCATATTATTTATTTATAGTGATTGCTAAAATTTTAAATATAGATACTAAAAATCAAATAAGTAAATTTATTATTCTCAACCATATAAATTTCATATGTTAAAACATAGACAAAATACTTTTACTGGCATATAACATGGAAATAAGCTTTTACTTATTCCGTATTGATCATGATTAAAGCCATACTGTTAGATTTAAGTGGAGTGCTTTATATTGGGAATAAACCCATACCTGGCGCATTAGAGGCAATTCACCAACTACATACTCATAATCTACCACTACGCTTTATTACAAATACAACACGAAGTACTCGCGTAGACATTATAAAGAAACTTTCTGCTATGGAGTTTGAAATAGATGAAAATCAACTGTTCACAACTCCCCTTGCGGCAAAAGAATATATAAAAAAAAGAAATTTAAAGCCTTATTTGTTAATACACTCTAACCTGCTATCTGAATTTTCAGATTTCGGTGACAACGAATTTAATTGCGTCTTAGTTGGAGATGCCGGCACTGACTTTACTTATGAAAAATTAAATACTGCATTTAGATATGTATTTTCGGGAGCCCCTCTACTAGCAATGGGTAAAAATCGCTATTTTAAAGAAGAAGATGGGTTTAGCTTAGATGCCGGTCCTTTTGTATATGCATTAGAAATAGCAACTGGGCAAAAAGCTACAGTGCTTGGAAAGCCTGCTAAAGAATTTTTCCATACAGCCATTAAAAATTTTGGCTGCAGACCTGGAGAAGCAGTCATGATCGGGGATGACGTCGATTCTGATATTAACGGTGCTTTCCATGCTGGATTGCAAACAATACTTGTACAAACAGGCAAATACAAAGCAACTGATAATCAACAAATACAAGATACTGAGACACGAATCGCAAAAGATATCGGAGAAGCAGTCAATTTAATTATCAACAACACATTGTAAGTAACACTAATTAATTTAATTATTTACTTTTATGTTACTCATTTAGTAGTAATTCTTTCGAGCAATTGACCAAAAATGCAGCACAACGAATGATTCTCTATGATTTATTAAACTATCCATATAAATAGTAAAACTAGGTCAATCATAACAAGTTCTTAATGAAGTAACTAAATAGCATTACTCAGAATAAAACAATAAATTGTAGGACTGTTTTAAATAGACCAAAACACACATACAGATAATCTAGGAACTACATATGCCTTGGGGTTTATTAAAATACGGTTTTTCTACTAAATATCCTGCTCGACGTGATATTCCAGCGCCATGTGATTTAAAAAAATCTTATGATGTTGTAATTATTGGTGCAGGTGGCCACGGTTTATCTACTGCTTATCATTTAGCACGTTATCACGGTATAACTAATATCGTAGTACTTGATAAAGGTTACGTGGGCGGAGGTAATACAGCGCGTAATACTGCAGTAATTCGTTCTAACTATATTTCTCCAGGAGCTGTCACATTTTATAAAGCATCAGTGGATCTATTTAAAAACCTAGCCAATGAATTAGGCTACAATCAAATGTACTCACAACGAGGACAACTTACTCTCGCTCATACCGATGCAAGCATTCGTACTTTTTCTTTACGTGCAGAAGTAAATAAACACTTAGGCATACGTTCAGAAATGATCGATCGTAAGCAAATTCGTGAAATCGTGCCATGTATAAATATGAATGAAAATGCACGTTTTCCAATTCTGGCAGGTCTTTGGCATCGTGATGGAGGAACAGCTCGACATGACTCCGTGGCATGGGGTTATGCCATGCGTGCTGCACAACTAGGTGTTGAAATCCACCAACGTACAGAAGTAACAGGTATACAAATTGAAGCAGGGCAAGTAACGGCTATCGAAACAAATCGTGGTACCATTCAATGCGGACATGCAATACAAGCGGTTGCCGGCATGAGTTCCGTAGTTGCGAAAATGGCGGGTATCTTACTACCGATCCGTAGCTACCCACTACAAGCGATGGTCACACAACCAATCAAACCATTCCTAAATCCATTAGTCAGTTCTGCAGGTTTGCATGCATATGTTTCTCAAACTGCTCGTGGTGAAATTATAATTGGTGGTGGTTCCGATCCATATGAACTGTACTCAACTCGCTCTACTCTTGATCTCAAAGAAAGCCTTATTGCACATGCATTAGAGTTATTTCCTTTCTTCGCAGAACTAAAATTATTACGCCAATGGGCAGGCATTACTGATATGACACCAGACTACAGCCCTATTATGGGAGA
This sequence comes from Gammaproteobacteria bacterium, assembly GCA_965223115.1. Classification (GTDB taxonomy): domain Bacteria; phylum Pseudomonadota; class Gammaproteobacteria; order UBA4575; family UBA4575; genus CBDCUI01. The sequence continues at coordinate 700,765 of OZ244982.1, read as the reverse complement.
AAGCCCAATAAAAAATTATTGGTTAGATGCGGGCTGGGGAACGTGGGGATTTAAAGCCACACCTATCTCAGGAAAATGTATGGCTGAAACGATTGCTCAAGAAAAAACCGTCAAAATGATTGAACCATTCAAGCTCGATCGTTTTAAAACATTTAAACTTTCCAACGAAGCTGGTGCCACAGCGGCTAGCCATTAGCGAGTGGACTTATGAAAATCATGAATTGTCCCCTCAATGGCCCTCGCAACATCTCAGAATTTATCTGTTTTGGTGAAGTAACAGAAATGCCTAATCCAAAGGAAATGAGTGACGAAGAATGGGCTGATTTTATGTGGCTTTCGAACAACACAGCCGGGATAATTCGCGAATGGTGGTGCCATGCCGCCACTTCATATTGGTTTATCGCAGAACGTAATACTTTAACCGACGAAATTTTAAAAACATACCCAGCCAGTAAAATTTTTTCTAAGCGTATCGACTTCTAAATGGAATATTTTTAAGAAATAAAAATAAATATGGCGACCTCACCTAATCGCTTACAAAGTTCTACAGGATTACTTGTAGATCATAGCGAACCTATTACCTTTACTTTTGAAGGCAAAAACTATACAGGGTTAGCTGGAGATACTATTGCCAGTGCATTGGCAGCAAATGATGTTTGGCTATTATCGCGTTCATTTAAATATCACCGCCCTCGCGGCATTATGTCGATGGTTGGATTGGAAGCTAACACATTAGTACAACTCGAAAATGAACCAAATGTCGCAGCAGATCGGCGCAACATTTCAAGCAATTTAAAAGTTAGTGGGCAAAACTACACAGGCAGTTTAGAAAATGATAAAGAAGCAAGAATAAGCTTTTTCAGAAAGTTTCTCCCAGTTGGTTTCTATTACAAAGCCTTTTTCCGACCTCATGGTATCTGGGAAAAATTCTGGGAACCGATAGTACGCAAACGCGCTGGACTTGGTTATGTAAATCAAAATGTAGTGCATGGTTATTATGATAAAAGCTATAAATTCTGTGATGTTGCGGTAATCGGTAGTGGCCCTGCGGGGCTTACTGCCGCACTTACTGCTGCTAATGCAGGTGCTGAAGTTGTACTGATTGAACAAGAACCCGTTCTAGGTGGTTCACTAAATTATGCACGCATAGATGTCGAAGCATCTATTGCACCTACTCTCCGCAATGAGCTAGTCGAATCAGTATGCAAACACCCCAATATCGATGTGATGACAGATTCAGTTTGTAACGGATGGTTTGCCGACAACTGGTTACCCATAATTAAAGAAAATCGCATGTACAAATTACGCGCTAAAGAAATGATACTTGCTTCTGGAAAAATGGAACAACCAGCAATCTTTCATAACAATGACCTTCCAGGAATATTACTTGGATCTGCTGCACAGCGCTTAATTCATTTATATGGTGTACGACCAGGAAAACGCGCAGTCATATTAACGGCAAGTGATGATGGTTATGCCACCGCATTAGATTTATTAGATCATGGTGTAGAAATCACTGCTATTGCCGACTTGCGTAAAGCACCTGATAAAACTACTTTTTATGAAAAAATTTCCAATTCAAATATAGCCATCCACTGCGGATATACTGTTTATGCGGCACAAGCAAAAACAAATAATAATCATATTAGCCAAGTTGAACTGCGCAAAATAATCGCGCAAGGACAGTGCTCAAATGAATCACAGCATTATGAATGCGACCTTTTGTGTATTTCAGTAGGCTTCACACCAACTTACCAACTTGCTTTACAAGCTGGCGGCAAAATTTCATATGATGATGAGACTGCTATGTTTTCGATTACACAATTACCAAAATGCTTACATCTCGCAGGAGCAGTTAATGGCATTAATGAGCTAAACGCACTCATAGAATCTGGTAGACATGCAGCAAAAATCGCCAGTGCCAATTTAGGGCTCAACGTTAATGATTCCAACTTTATACAAACAGATCCTATAACTACATATACAAGTAGTAATCATCCTTGGCCAATCTTTGCACACCCTAAAGGTAAAGAGTTTGTAGATCTTGACGAAGACTTACAGCTCGCAGATATTATTAATGCATGTAAAGATGGTTATGCAGAACTTGAACTAGTAAAGCGTTACTCAACCGTTGGTATGGGTCCCTCACAAGGCCGCCACTCTGCACTTGCTACAGCCCGTCTGGTTGCAAAAGAAACTAACCGCACTGTTGCCGAAGTAGGTGTAACGACTTCACGTCCACCTTTTCGTGCAGAGAAATTGGGTGTAATTGCTGGCCGCGGTTTTGAGCCCGAACGTTTTACTGCTATTCATCACAGGCACTTAGAAGCAGGCGCGCAGATGATACCTGCTGGCACATGGTGGCGTCCTGCTTACTATGGTGCCAAACAAAATCGTGAACAATGTATTCAAAATGAAAACTTAGCTATTCGCAACAACGTAGGTGTAATTGATGTAACTACATTAGGTGGGCTCGAAGTACGTGGCCCTGATGCAGCGGAATTTTTAAACCGAATCTATACTTTTGCATATGCAAAGCAAAAAAATGACACCACACGCTACTTATTAATGACCAACTTAGCTGGAACGATTATCGATGATGGTATTGCCTGCCGATTTAATGATGAACATTTTTATTTAACCGCGACAACAGGTGGTGTAGATAATGTGTATAGAACTATGTTGTGGTGGAATGCACAATGGCGTTTAGATGTAGATATCACCAATGTCACGGCAGCCTATGCAGGTATAAATCTTGCTGGCCCAAAATCCCGAGAAGTATTACAAAAAGTTTGTAATGACATTGATTTATCACCTGAAGGTTTTCCTTATTTAGCATTACGCAGCGGCACTATAGCGAATATCCCTGCACGTTTACTACGTGTTGGCTTTGTCGGCGAACTCGGCTATGAGATTCATGTGCCCTACTCTCAAGGCGAAGCTTTATGGGATTTATTGTTAGAAACTGGCAAAGAACATAATATCCAACCTGTAGGCATCGAAGCACAACGTTTATTACGGTTAGAAAAGGGACATATCATTGTAGGACAAGACACAGATGCTATGACCACTCCTCAAGAAGTGCAAATGACATGGGCAATAGCTAACAAAAAACCATTCTTTGTTGGCGGACGTTCGTTACAACTGATAGACAACCACCCTTCAGAACGAAAGCTTGTTGGTTTTTCGATTGAACAATCAACAGGCGAAACACCTAAAGAATCTAATCTTATTTTAGATAATGAAAAGATAGTTGGCCATATAACTTCTGTTGGTTATTCACCTATTCTTAAAAAAACGATTGGATTGGCTTTTGCCAAAGCCAACACAGAGCCTGGTATGCAAATTACAATCAAACTTACCAGTGGAAGCATCATTACAGCCGATGTAGTTGAAATACCATTTTATGACTCTGAAAATAAACGCCAAGAAATGTAACCATGTCACAGTTACAAGCAACAAATTTCATTACACGTAGTCCACACTATCGAACTCTACAAGCTGAAGGAGCCCAGTTTATAGAGCTAAATGGTGCAGCACTTGTTGATAATTACGGCCAAAGCACTGAACAAGAAATTGCTCAAGCCAAACTACTTGGTATAGCTGATTTATGCATGCTACCGCGAACTGGCTTTAAAGGCCAAGAAGCTATTCAATGGACACATTTACAAGGTGCAGAGATTGGCGCACAAAACAATTGCTGTTATATACAAAATAACGGTTCAATAATTGCTAGGTTAGCGGATACTGAAGTCTTAGTTCTAAATGCAATGAATGACAAACAAAACCAATGTATATTATTCGACAATGCATATCAGCAAGAGAAACCTATAAAATGCTACTCCGTACCCCGCTTTAATTCCTCTGCATGGTTTCTTATTACTGGACAATATTCTAGCGACATGTTCGCGAAAATGTGTGGTGTAGACTTACGCACTCATAAATTTTCAAATTATGCTATCGCACAAACTTCAGTAGCACGCTTAAATGCAATTATTATACGTAACGATATTCATGACATCCCTGCATTTCATTTCTTATTTGATAATGCATCAGCAGACTATATGTGGTCATGCTTTAAAGATGCATTTAGAGAATTTCATGGCACACCTATTGGCTACACAGCCATTACGACACTTTTAAAGTCAAAACACACATAAATTTATTTGGAATTCAATCAATTTCAAATAATCTAGCCAAATCTAATTTACTCCTTTATTATTTAACCTTATTCACATTTTCCATTTCTAATTATATTTAGGTGGGCAATAAAAATATAAAGTTTACGTTAACACCAGAGGTTAAAGTACTAGGTGTTAAGTGTGCAGTATTTAGTATTGATGGATTAGTGAATAAAACGACACATCCTGAATTTGAATTATATAAAAACACCCTCTTCACAAAACTTAAGCAAGAATATTCTAAAAGTGACTTATCTAAAGATCCCATTTTGCAGGGATTTGAAGAGTTACATAAAAGCGCAGGTTGTTTAGATTCAAAACTAGTTCCATCTCCACAAAGTTTAATTTCACTATTGCTAAAAAATGGATCTTTACCGCAAATTAATTTACTTGTTGATATTTATAACTGTATTTCTATCAGTAGTAGACTATCTCTAGGCGCACATGACGCTGAGCAGCTAGGAAACAAAATCAGCTTGTGTATAGCAAAAGGGACAGAAACATTTATTCCATTAGGTAAAAACAAATTGGAGAAAATAAATTCAGGTGAATACTGTTACATGCAAGATGATAATGTAATTTGTAGGTTAGAATGCCGTCAGGCTGATGCAACCAAAATTACCTTAGATACGAAAGATGTTCTATTTATTATCCAAGGAAATGAAAACACCACTCCTTCATACTTAGAAAAAGTAATGCAAGATCTATATTCATCTGTCACAAATTATTGTGGAGGTGCGGTAAAAACCATAAAGTCTGCATTGGAATAACTATAAATAAAATATATTCCCATTAAGCAAATACTTAAAAAACTTTTTAAAGCTTAATAATCTGTCATTAAAAAGTTATAGTAGAACAATGTCATAATTATTTAACCACAGGAAATTTTATTTCTTCAGTTTTAAGCGAGCTATCGCATATATTTCGTAACTATATGATTTATAAATAAAATATATAGGAACTACCCTTGAATGATAAGCAGCAAATGAATTCAGCTTTGAAATCCGTATCTTTAGAGCTGGCTATAGGTCATCAAATTAAAGAGTTTCGCAAACAACTTAAAATGACAGTCGCTGAAGTGGCTAAACAGGCAAACCTATCACCCGGTATGCTATCGAAGATTGAAAACGGCAACACCTCACCCTCCTTAGCTACTCTACAAGCCCTATCTAAAGCTCTCAATGTACCTGTAACGTCATTATTTAGGAAATATGAAGAAGAACGCGACTGCACCTATGTCGAGGCAGGAAAAGGCCTCACGATCAATCGCCAAGGAACACGCGCTGGCCATATCTATCAACTCTTGGGACACACCATCGATAAACAAATCATGGTAGAGCCTTTTCTTATCACCCTTTCAGAGGAATCAGAGGTATTTCCACTATTTCAGCATGCAGGGCTTGAATTTATCTATATGCTTGAAGGTGAAGTGCTTTATAGTCATACAAATCAAACATTTAGACTAAAACAAGGTGACTCGTTATTTTTTGATTCGGATGCTCCACATGGCCCTGAAAAGTTGGAAAAACTACCGATTCGCATGCTTTCTGTCATCATCACACCCAATAAAGAATCTTAAAAAAACACGTTATTAAGCTTATCCTAATATTTCATCACATGAATATTTTATTCATGTAGGTTGACATGCAATATATTGCATCCTAGTATTCACACACAAATCAATATCTAGAGGCAAATATCGTGTGCGGAATCGTGGGGCTTTTTATCAAAAATGTGGCCTTAGAATCGCAATTGGGTGTATTGCTATCTCCCATGTTGAGCGAAATGCGTGAACGGGGTCCGGATAGCGCTGGGGTGGCGTTTTATCGAAACCCTGTAGCAAACGATTATTCAAAAATAACTGTTCTAAGTAATATTCCAGAATATTCATGGGATACGCTAGACAAACAATTACATGAAAAATTTGGAGACCAAACATCTCTACAAACTCGCTTTAATCATGCCGTAATCGTAGCTCCAACAAATGTAGATACCATTTTAGACTGGCTAAAACAGCAACACCCTGAGTTGCACGTGACCAGTTCAGGTACAACCATAGAGATTTATAAAGATAAAGGCCTGCCTGACGAAGTTATTAATCGTTTTGAACTACAAAACTTACAAGGCACGCATGCTTTAGGCCACACACGTATGGCTACAGAAAGTGCCGTAACTACGGAGCATTCTCACCCATTTTCAACTGGATTAGATTTATGTTTAGTACATAACGGTTCGTTATCTAATCACAATCGATTGCGCAGAAAGTTACAACGTCAAGGCGTTGAATTTAAAACAGATAACGATAGCGAAGTTGCAGCTGGCTACCTGATGTGGCGAATTCGTGAAGGCGATACATTAGATGAAGCACTTGAAAACGCTATTGAAGATTTAGATGGGTTTTATACCTTTGCTGTTGGGACTCGTGATGGCTTCGCTGTAATGAGAGATCCAATCGGTTGTAAACCAGCAGTGATGGCCGAAACAGATGACTGGGCCGCTATGGCATCTGAGTTTCGCGCCATTGCGAATCTTCCAGGAGTCGAAAATGCAAAAATCTGGGAACCAGAACCTGAAAAAATATATAGCTGGGCAAAACAATAAAAATGGAAGACATTGAAATTATAAAAAATCTAGTTAACAAGCTAGATGGGGTAATGGCTCTTGAAATTGATCCACGCAGTGAAAGTGGTAAACAAAGGCTTGAAGCACTTTCAAATTCTAAATTGTTATTCATCGTATCATCTGTATCAGACGATTATTTATTAAGCACTACAACTAAACAACAAACAAATATAAGTCAACCTGCTACTAACCCTTGTATAACAAATCAAACTAACACAAATATTTCATTGAATATAAATGAACCAAAAGTAAGTGATGTAGATTTAACAAAAAGAGAAAAGCAAGTGCTTGAACATATTGCTGCAGGCATGAGTAATAAATTAATCGCACGCAAACTTGGAATCAGTTATTCCACTGTCAAAGTTCATGTTAAAAATATATTGTCAAAGCTAAAAAAACATTCACGCTTACAAGCTGCAGTTTGGGCTGTTGAACTCGTTAACCAAGGAAAGCTTAAAGAGGTCAATAATTGTGAAGAAAACGTTTGATCTTGAAAAAAATGAAGTACGCTCACTGAACGAACAACTTCATCATAGCAATGAGAAACAAGATACATCTGAAATTCTTGTAACAAACCCTAATGGTAAACATGCTATTGCGGTAGGGATTGATGATGCTTTAGAAATCGAAATTGATGGCCATGTTGGTTACTACTGCGCTGGTATGAACAAGCACGCCAACATCACGATAAATGGAAACGCAGGCGCAGGCGTAGCTGAAAATATCATGTCGGGACAAGTCAGAGTTAAAGGCAATGCTTCACAATATGCAGCCGCTACAGGTAGAGGTGGGTTGCTTATTATTGAAGGCGATGCTGCAGCACGCTGCGGGATTTCTATGAAAGGTGTTGACATTGTTGTAGGTGGATCAGTTGGTCATATGTGTTCATTTATGGGTCAGGCAGGAAACTTAGTGATTTGTGGTGACGCGGGTGATGCCTTAGGTGATTCAATTTATGAAGTACATATATTTGTACAGGGGAGTGTAAAAAGTCTTGGTGCAGATTGCGTTGAAAAAGAAATGAGGAAAGAACACCTTGATACGCTTACTGAATTATTAAACAAGGCTGATATAAATGCAGACCCTAAAAATTTTAAACGTTACGGATCCGCAAGAAACTTATATAACTTTAAAGTAGATGATGCCTATCTAACTTGACAAAAAACAACTTCATTATAGGTACCGTATAAGAAAAGGGCAGTAGAATAAAATGAGTGCAGAAAAGGAAGCAGATAACATATTGAAAGAATCGTATACATGGGACAGAAGTACGATTCAGGAAATACAACGTGCAGCAACTCAAGGTATATATAGCATTCGTGGGGGCGGTGCAAAACGTAAGTTGCCCCATTTTGATGACTTGTTATTTCTTGGTGCGAGTATGTCACGTTACCCCTTAGAAGGTTACCGAGAACGTTGTGATACAGATGTAGTAATGGGCACACGTTATGCAAAAAAACCCTTACATCTAGATATTCCGATTACTATTGCCGGTATGAGTTTCGGCGCACTTTCAGCCGAGGCAAAAGATTCTCTGGGTAAAGGTGCCGCTATGATGGGCACAAGTACGACTACAGGTGATGGTGGTATGACACCGGAAGAAAGGAAATCTTCAAAAATACTTGTATACCAATTATTGCCATCTCGTTACGGTATGAACCCCGATGATTTAAGAAAAGCAGATGCCATTGAAGTAGTCTGTGGTCAAGGTGCAAAACCTGGTGGTGGTGGAATGTTATTAGGCTACAAAATCAGTGATCGCGTAGCACAAATGCGTACCTTACCTAAAGGTGTTGATCAACGTAGTGCATGTCGGCATCCTGATTGGACTGGACCAGATGATTTAGAAATAAAGATACAAGAGTTACGTGAAATTACGGACTATGAAAAACCCATTTATATCAAAGTTGGTGCAACACGTACTAAATACGATGTGCAACTCGCTGTAAAAGCGGGTGCCGATGTAGTCGTTGTAGATGGCATGCAAGGCGGTACTGCGGCTACACAAGATGTCTTCATCGAACATGTTGGAATTCCTACTTTACCTGCAGTACGCATTGCCGTGGAAGCCTTACAAGAAATGGATATGCATCGTAAAGTACAGCTTATTGTTTCAGGCGGTATACGTAATGGTGCTGACGTTGCTAAATGCATGGCATTAGGTGCCGATGCGGTTTCAATTGGTATGGCAGCATTATATGCCCTAGGCTGTAATAGCCCTGAATATGAAGACGAATACCGTAAGCTGGGCACAGCTCCAGGCTTTTATGATGCATACCATGAAGGTCGCTGTCCTGCTGGTATCTCTACTCAAGATCCAGAACTAGCAAAAAATCTTGATCCTGAACTAGGTGGACGTCGTATAAAAAATCTTTTGCAAACAATGGTACTGGAAGCACAAACATTGGCACGTGCTTGTGGAAAATCACATTTACATAACCTTGAGCCCGAAGATTTAGTTGCGCTTACTGTCGAAGCCGCAGCAATGGCGAAAGTACCGTTAGCCGGCACTTCTTGGATTCCAGGGCAAAATTAAGAATATCTAATAACATAATAATTCTATTGATAATTAATAAATATTTGAGGAGAAAATATCATGGCTGTAGATCTTGCAAAAGTCGCTAAAGAAAAAGGCATAAAATATTTTCTAGTCAGCTTTGTAGATTTATTCGGTACCTTGCGAGCCAAGTTAGCACCAGCACGTGCTATAAAAGATATGCAAAAAGATGGTGCAGGCTTTGCCGGTTTTGCGGCTTGGCTTGATATGACACCGGCACACCCAGATTTATTTGGAGTACCCGATCCAAGTAGTTTAATTCAACTTCCATGGAATCCCGAAGTTGCTTGGCTAGCATGTGATTTATGGATGGACGGCAAAGAAGTAGAAGCTTCCCCTCGTGTTGCATTAAAAAGACAGCTCGAACGCGCTACTAAAAAAGGCTATCGCGTAAAAACTGGTGTTGAATGTGAATATTTCCTCATTAACCAAGAAGGTTCTTCTATTGCTGACCCTGCAGATATTCAAAGCAAACCCTGCTATGACCAACAAGCATTAATGCGTCGCTATCCATTAATAAGTCAAATTTGTGATTGCATGATCGAGCTTGGTTGGAATCCTTATCAAAATGATCATGAAGATGCAAACGGTCAGTTTGAAATGAATTGGGATTATAATGATGCAATGGTGACTGCAGACCGCCATGTGTTTTTCAAATACATGACTAAAACTTTGGCAGAACAACACGGACTACGCGCTACTTTTGCACCAAAGCCTTTTAAAAATTTAACTGGAAATGGTTGTCATGCACACGTTTCCATATGGGATAAAACAGGCAAAAAGAATTTATTTTTAAATAAAAGTGATGACCTTGGGCTGTCTAAGTTAGCCTATCAATTTTTAGGCGGTATCATGCAGCATGCCCAATCATTATGTGCAGTATTCAACCCTACCGTAAATAGTTACAAACGTATTAGTGCACCACGCACTACATCTGGTGCAACATGGTCTCCAAGTTCCATCACCTACTCTGGCAACAATCGTACACACATGATTCGAGTACCTGATGATGGAAGATTTGAATTACGCTTAATGGATGGTTCTGCCAATCCTTACTTACTACAAGCAGGAGTGATTGCAGCAGGACTGGATGGCATTGAAAATAAATGTGATCCTGGAAAACCTTTACATATAAACATGTATGAAGAAGGTCATAAGGTCAAAGCCGCTAAACAATTACCCACTACTTTGCTTGATGCTTTACGCTTGTTGGAAAAAAACAAAACTATTCGTAAAGGCCTTGGTGAAAAACTCGTCGACTCTTTTATTAAGCTCAAGATGCAAGAGTGGAGTGAATTTACAGGACACTTAAGTGACTGGGAGCGTAAAAACGCATTAGATTGCTAAGAAACTTATTATATTTCTATAACGAACTAATATTAGTACATTTATTATGTTCAACTTAACCCAACTCTCTATCAGAATCTGGTATCGCTACATGGTACAGGTCATCAAAATATCTTAAGAAGTATATGGAATGGGTATGCTATAATTATGCAACTGTTTCAAATTACGATTAGATTATAAAACTACTAATAAATTCTAAATAATACTTAAAAACGATTTTGCTAGTGGGGAGGCTTTTGTCTATGAGCATGCAGTTGCTTAGGCCAGCTCTTAGAAAATCATTATGTATCTGCTTGCTGTGCTTTTTTAATTCTGTATTTGCAGTACCGGGTTTGGATGGGCCTACACAAGTTGCACCTTATTTAGATAATATATTTCCCACTAATCGTCCTGGTTCTACTTTTGGGGATTTCACTCAAGTTAATTACTATCCTGACTTGAGTTTTGTTCAACCTATCCGAATCGTAGAGCATCCTACCGAAAATAAACTCATTGTGGTTGGTAAAGATGGCAAAGGCTGGTCTGTAACACATCAACAGGGTGCTACTGATAAAACTTTATTTTTTGACATTTCTCCTATCATGCATGGAAGAAGTGGAGATGGTGAGGGTGGAATTAGCGATCTTGTTTTCCACCCAGAGTTTGGAAACCAAAGTTCTCCAAGCTCAAGTTACGTATATATTTCATATCGCTGGAATCCAGAAAGAGAAGGCATGTTTGATACCCAAAGTGTCTTTGATGGGTACAACCGAATTTCCCGCTTTATGGTCGTGAATGGACAAGTTGATTTAAGTACTGAGTTTGTATTAATTAATCAATACGATCGACAGCAATCTCATATTGGTGGTGATATGTATTTTGGTGATGATGGCTTTTTGTACATATCGGCAGGTGATGAAGGTAATGCTTGTGATGTTGGTAATGTATTGTGTGATCGTGCGCTCAGTACCCAAAGATTAGACGGTGGACTTTGGAGTGGTATTTTGCGAATTGATGTGGATCAAGATATTTCGCGTAGTCACCCAATTCGACGCCAACCTACTAATCTAGGTGAAAACCCTCAAAATAATGGTAGTGCTTGGCCACCATCTTTTACTCAAGGATACTTTATTCCAAATGACAATCCGTTTTTGGATGTAAACGGAACTATCTTAGAAGAATTTTATAGCATTGGACTAAGACATCCATGGACAATCTCATACGATAATGTCACAGGAAATTTATGGGCCGCAGATGTCGGTCAAATTTCACGTGAAGAAATTAATATTATAAAGAAAGGTGATAATCATCAGTGGGCATATAAAGAAGGTACATTTGATGGATTAATACCTACACCAAATCCTATTATTGGCACGGAAGCACTGCCAGTATGGGAGTATCCGCATACAGTTGGACAAGCAGTTATTGGTGCCGGTGTTTACCGTGGTACTAAGTTTCCGGTATTGGAGGGTAAATATCTTTTTTCCGATTTCTTAAGTGGCATACTCTGGACCGCAGCGCCAAATGGCAGTGGCGGATATGATATTGAAGAGATCGGCTCAGTCACAAGCGGGTTCCCCAATGGTATCAATTCATATCTCATGGATAGCAATGGAGACATACTTTTAGCAAAAACATCTGGCACTCTTGATCCAAATGGAGAGATACAGATGCTTGAATACAGCGGAAGTGTCATACCAGCACCGGAGCCACCCCAATTGTTGTCACAGACAGGGGCTTTTACCGATTTAACTACTCTTAGCGTACATCCAGGGTGTGTGCCATATGACCTTAATGTGCCCTTTTGGTCTGATGCCGCTTTGAAATCCAGATGGATGTGTGTGCCAAATGATGGAACACATGATAGTGCTGAAGAGCAAATTATGTTTTCTGCAGGTGAGGATTGGGTGTTCCCTGTAGGTACCGTTATGATTAAGCATTTCGAGATACTAACAGATGTATCAGACCCGACATCAGCGAGACGGCTTGAAACGCGTTTTATTGTCCATGGAGTAGATGGTTACTATGGAGTAACTTATCGTTGGGATGAATTTGGTATTGATGCACAACTACTCACAATATCTGAAGATTTAGATCTTACGATTCAGACTCCAACAGGACCAGTTCTGCAGACATGGCATTTTCCTAGCAGAAATGAGTGTTTAACTTGTCATAACAATGTTGCTGGTGGTGTGCTTGGTCCAAATACACGTCAACTCAATCGGACAATTACTTATCCAACAACGGGGCGAGTATCTAATCAGATTGAAACATTAAATAGTTTAGGTGTTTTGTCACCTGCAATAGCGGCAAATGATTTAGATAATTTTCTCAGTACAGTATTAACTTCGACACCTACACAAAATATAAATGCGAACATCTCAGATCGTGCACGTTCATATTTAGACTCAAACTGTTCATATTGTCATAGGCCAGGTGGTACAAGAGCAAATTTTGATGCACGACTAACCACACCGTTAGCACTGCAAGGATTAGTTAACGGTATTTTAGAGGAATCACTTGGAATTGATGGTGAAGCCGTCGTTGTTGCACAAGATACCTCTAAGTCGGTTTTATATTTGCGATTAAATAGTGTGGGGCAATCAATATCAATGCCGCCACTTGCAAAAGCACTTGTAGATTCAGAAGGCGTGTCTGTAATTGAGGATTGGATTTTGTCATTGCCGACCGGTGGGGTAAACACGTATCAACCTAACAGCAACAATTTATTATCGATAGAAGCGGAATCTTTTACCAATCAAGGTCCTAACGGTGGGGCTGCATGGGAATATGTAGCTATGCCAAGTGGAGTGTTTTCTGGATCAGGTGTAATGACTGCGTTACCGGATAACGGATTAAGTATAACTAATAATTACGCTACTAATAGCCCAGGTTTGAATGTACAGGTTCAGATTAATACACCGGGTACCTATAAAGTATGGGTTCGAGGTCGCGGACCCAGCGATACTTCAAACTCTTTACACGTAGGGATGAATGACATTGAGGTTCCTAGTGCGGAAAATATTGATATACGCAGTGGTGCTAGATTTTTCTGGAGTGATGGAACAGCCACTCTGACTTTCACGCAACCCGGTACCTATAAGATAAATATCTGGATGCGTGAAGATGGTACTGTTTTCGATAAGATAGAATTAGCATTAGATCCATCTTACGTACCAAGTGGTGTTGGTGAACCACAGAGCCAAGCAAATGGTTTGCCAACAGTATCAACACCGACCATCTCACCGGATGGTGGTGTGCATGTGGACATGGTGGAAGTAACACTCGCAAGTGCAACCAATGAAGCCGTGTTGTACTACACTACTGACGGGAGTACACCAAACGTATCGTCAATACAATACACAGCACCATTTACGCTAACGAGTGATGCGACAATACAAGTGATCGGCATTGCTGACAACTATAACGACAGTAGTATCGTCAGCGCTGATTTTACTATTTCATCGAGTGGCGGAAATAATCCTCCCACCGTCACTAATCCGGGGGATCAAACCAACACGGTTGGTGATGTCGTCAGCCTACAGATTCAGGCCAATGATCCCGATGGCGACACGCTGACGTATAGTGATTCAGGTTTACCCAATGGACTCTCGATCAACTCCTCTACGGGCCTTATCACAGGTACGGTCACCACGGCGAATACCTTTAACCCCACCATTACCGTTGATGATGGCAACGGTGGCATGGATAGCACTTCCTTTACCTGGACGGTGAATACCAGTGGCGGCGGTTCAAGTACCACCTATGAGGTTGAAAACCTCACCATTGCCGACAGTGATGGCACCACAACGGATCAAATAGGTTCCAGACCGGAAGCCACCAATGGCACGTATTTCTTATATAACAGTGATGCCATTGGAGAATTCATTACATTTGAACTCCCCATCAGTGCGACAGGTTCGCATGATATTGATGTGCAATATCATCTCAATCGGTTCCGAGGTACTTTTGAAGTGCATGTAGCCGAGGCGCTGGCTGGGCCGTACACCCTGATCGGTACCATGAACAACACCATCAGTAATACCAGTAACAGCTTCCCGACCTTGGCGATGACCACTTCTTTTGCCAGCAGTGGTACGAAATATTTACGCTTTACGGTGACGGGTGCGAACCCCTCTACTGGGCGTGAAAAGATTGGATTGGATACGGTTGTCGTCACCGGAAGCGGTGGTGGCGGAAATAATCCTCCCACCGTCACCAATCCTGGCAATCAAACGAATACCGTGAACGACAGCGTAAACTTACAGATTCAGGCCAATGATCCGGATGGCGATATGATCACCTACAGTGCGCTTGGCCTACCCACAGGTTTAAGCATCAATACCAATACGGGTTTAATCTCTGGAACAACGACGACTGAAGGAAACTACACCACCACTGTCACCGTAGAGGATACGAGCAATTTCATCGATAACGTTACCTTTACCTGGACGGTGAATACCAGTGGTGGAGGATCAAGTGTCACCTATGAAGTTGAAAATCTTTCTGTTGCGGATAGTGATGGCACGACCAATTCTTCCATTCGCTCTAAGGATGGAGCCACCAATGGCACCTACTTTTTATATGAAAGTGATGCCATAGGAGAATTCATTACATTTGAAATCCCGATTAGTGCGGCAGGCAATTATGATATCGATGTCAAGCATCAGCTCAGCAAGTTCCGAGGCACCTTTGAGGTACACGTCGCCGATTCTCTGGCGGGCCCGTACACGTTAATCGGTAGCATGAATACTACGGTAACGAGTGGCAGTAGCTTCCCAACATTAGCCATGGCTACTAGCTTTTCGGGCAGCGGGATTAAGTATTTACGCTTTACCGCGACAGGTTCTAACCCGGCCACCGGTAATGAACGAATAGGTTTAGATACGGTTGAAGTCACTCAAACCAGTGGTGGCGGGGGTAACAATCCGCCTACCGTCACTAATCCGGGGGATCAAACCAACACGGTTGGTGATGTCGTCAGCCTACAGATTCAGGCCAATGATCTGGATGGCGACACGCTGACGTATAGTGATTCGGGTTTACCCAATGGACTCTCGATTGACCCCAACACCGGCCTTATCACAGGTACGGTCACCACGGCGAATACGTTCAACACATCCATCATGGCGGATGATGGCAATGGCGGCATGGGAAATGCCATGTTCACTTGGACGGTGAATCCAGTAGGCGGTTCGGGTACGACCTATGAGGTTGAAAGCCTCACCATTGCCGACAGTGATGGCACCACAACGGATCAAATAAATTCCAGAGCGGAAGCCACTAATGGCACGTATTTCTTATATAACAGTGATGCCATTGGAGAATTCATTACATTTGAACTCCCCATCAGTGCGACAGGTTCGCATGATATTGATGTGCAATATCATCTCAATCGGTTCCGAGGTACTTTTGAAGTGCATGTAGCCGAGGCGCTGGCTGGGCCGTACACCCTGATCGGTACCATGAACAACACCATCAGTAATACCAGTAACAGCTTCCCGACCTTGGCGATGACCACTTCTTTTGCCAGCAGTGGTACGAAATATTTACGCTTTACGGTGACGGGTACGAACCCCTCTACTGGGCGTGAAAAGATTGGATTGGATACGATCGTCATTACGGAAAACTAAGTTGGCGAATCACAATGAGAATCTGGTATCGCTTTAGGGGGCAGATCAAAATCATGTTGTGAAAGATTATAATTGATACGTAAATATTTAATTACACTATCTAATCGAAGATCTAATGCTACAGCTTGGTTTTGAAATTCCCGGTCATTGCCAATCTGATGATTACTTTGAGCATTTTCATCCATAACCAATAGTCTCAAAAATTATTTAAAAAAAAGCATCCATGCTCATTACTCCTATGCATTCCTTTTTTTACATATGGGAGGAGACATCTTTATTCATTCATTGTTAAAAGTAGTTTTTGCCGGTAGTTGTCTGCTACTACTGCGAGTATTAGTAAAATCCCGATAACCACCATTTGCAGATAAGAATTGAGTTGTAAAAGATTCATACCGTTTTGCACCAGTATGATAAAAATAGCTCCTAGTACAACACCACTTAATTTACCAATGCCCCCAAATATACTTACACCACCAATTGCACAAGCGGCAATGGACATAAGTGGATACTCAACACCAATATTTGATTCCCCACTCTCTAATCGAGCGGTTAATAACAATGCAGCAACGCCTGTAATAAATCCCGCAAGTACATACGTAAAAAATATTACACGTTTCGTGTTAATGCCTGATAACTCAGCTGCTTTTGGATTACCACCAATTGCATAGAAATAACGTCCAACACGTGTCCAGTTAATTAAAAAATACATGCCAATTATAAAAACAACTGTAATGCACACTGGAACTGAAACACCAAACACTTTGCCATATCCGAAAATATCAGAAAAGCCTCCAGGCATACCATAAACAGGTGTACCACCTGTTATATAGAACGCAAGACCCGCAACAATTGAAGAAGTTGCTAATGTCATCACAAAAGGTGGTACATCAAAAATTGCTATAATACTTCCGTTGAACAGACCTATAACCACACAAGTTGCGATTCCAGCCAAACAACCTAAAGTTATAGCTAGCTCAGGTGACATACCACTCGCTGAAAGCGCTACCATCGTCATGGAAGTTGTCACCGAGCTCATAGCAAACATCGTGCCGATAGATAAATCAAGTCCACGAGTTAATAACACCACCATCTGTGCCATTGCGGCTAAGACTAAATAAGTTGATTGGCGTGCCACGGTAGACAAATTTGACTCTGTAAGAAAAGTATCTGTTGCGCTCGTTAAATATATAACAGCAATAATAAGAAACCAGGGTAATACTCCTGCTTTAACAAACGCGACTTTTAGCAGATCTATTATTTTATTTAATAAGCCTATTTCCAATATATTCTCATTTACATTTTCCGCATGATCGGAGTTCATTACGCACGCTCCTCCTTTTCAAAGAAATACTTCAGTACTGTTTGTTCTGATAATTGCTCTTTTGGTAACTCAGTTTGCAATGTTCCACGGTGCATTACATATGCACGGTGTGCAAGATTCAAAATCTCAGGTAGATCAGAAGATATGAGTATTACACCTGCACCTTCTTCACATAATTCACCAATAAATTTGTAGATAAGCATCCGCGCACCCACGTCAACGCCTACAGTAGGTTCATCGAATATAAATAACTTCACGTCACGCACTAATGCTTTTCCAATTAGTGCTTTCTGTTGATTTCCTCCTGAAAAATGTTCTACATCACGTTCTATATTAGGAGGATTTAAATCTAACTTTTTAGATACATCTTTTACTGTTTTCTTTTCACTTGCACGACGCAAAAACCAATTATTAGAAAACGTTTTTAAACCAAGCGAGGCCAGCGACACATTTTCTCGAACATTTTGTACCATCACTAAGCCTTCTTCTCGTCTGTCTGAAGGCAAATAATACATACCACGATCTAACATCATGCGCGGATTTAAAGAGTTTATGTGTCGCTTACTGCTATAAATAGTATTGCCACAAAAATCTATTTTCCCATCTGTAATCTTTTCTAACCCAAATGCAGCACGCCCTATTTGTGACTTGCCAGAACCCACAAGTCCTGCAATGCCAACCACTTCTCCCCCTCTTATTTCAATGGATACATCTTGTACTACATTATTTTGAAGTGAGAGATTAGATATTTTTAACAATGTTTTATCTGGCTTTGCATTTATGTTAGGAAATATTTGATCAATTACACGGCCCGTCATTAGTTCTACTAATTTTTCTTCACTTGCTTCTTTGACTGAAATTGTTGAAACAAATTTACCATCACGTAGCACTGTTATTCGATCACCGATTCTTTGTATTTCATTAATTCGATGTGTAATATAAATTATGCCTATTCCTTCACGCTTGAGTTCTTCTATTTTTGAAAACAGCTGATCTGTTTCACGTTCAGTAAGTGAAGCCGTAGGCTCATCTAGAATTACAATAGAAGGCTTGGTTCGAAACGCTTTTGCAATTTCAACCATTTGTTGTTCTGCACGTGACAGATACATAACTTGTTTATTAGGATCTAAAGGGAAATCCAATCTTTTCAATGTTTCACTTGCTTGAACGCGTAATTTATTTTTATCTAGTAACGGCCCATTGGTCATTTCCGAACCAAGAAAAAGATTTTCTCCAACTGTCAATTGCGGAATGATAGAAAATTCCTGAAATACGGAACTAATTCCGAGATCACGTGCTTGATGCACGGATTGCAGTTCCACTTCATTTCCATTTAGAAAAATCTTACCCTTTGTAGGACGATGGACACCTGCAATAGCTTGAACCAACGTAGATTTACCTGCGCCATTTTCACCAAATAACACATGCACTTCACCACTGCGCACTTCAAGACTTACATTATCGAGTGCTAAGGTTCCAGGAAACTGTTTGGAAACATTTTCTACGCGTAGCAGTACTGAATTATCAACCGCGTTCATTGTTTTATCCTTGTCACAAGGAGCCGACCTTAAAGGGTTTATCGACTCCTTTACTACAGTATCTTCAACACGGTACTTAAATTGAGCAGACATTTGTTATTAATAAGTCCACTAATTTAAATTCTGTGTTACTTAGATTTTTAGTCCACCCGAAATACTGGCTTCCAGCCATCTGGAGCTAAAGTGGAAGCCGGATCAAAATCATTGTAGTTTTCTTTTGTTACAACGGTTGGTACAGGCTGAACATGCTCGGTAATTCGGTCTGGATTACCATGCTCTGGTGTTCCTCCTGTAGCCATAGGATGTCCTTCTAAAATACGCACGGCTTGATCAATTGCAATCTGTCCTTGTAACACCATATGATCTGTTGGTGCCATATCCATACGGCCTTGCTTCAAAAGAATATGCGAACCAGTATTATAATAGTATGCAACCAAGCGCGTTGTATCTTGAATACCACGATCACGCACAACTCCAACTGCAGCTTCAATAGTTGGTGTTGCACCAACAATGTAATCAAGATCAGTTGTACCGCCCGATGTGCGTGAGGCAACCACATCTTCTACTAGTTTCAACTGAATACTCTTTCCAGTATCACCCCATTTGGTCGCAATTATTTCAACATCGCTTCCTTTAACTGCATCATGACAACCTTGATCACCGGCTACAGACCAAGCTGCACCTGGAGGGCCAGGAAACCAAGCTGCAGATGTTTTACCACTGCCTTCAGGATGTTTTTTTGCAATCCAATCGCATGCAAGATAACCGAGCAAGTACCAGCTTTCTAAAATTTTTGCATCTACTTGAGTACCAATACCATTTACTAAATCAATTACGGGAATTCCTTTTGCCCTAATTTCATTAACTTGATTGATATTTCCTTTACCTGATATTGCAGAAAGAATTAAAATTTCTGCACCTGCAGAAATACAATCTTCTACTTGTCTTAATTGACGTTCCAAATTGGTGTAACCACCTGCTTCAAGCAATGTGACTTTTTGACCCAGCCTTTTACCTTCAGAAATAATTCCATAGCCCACCCCTACCCAATATGAATCTTTCATATGTGGAAAAGATACACATATATTGTGTTTCTTTTTTACTTGCTCTGGTTTTAAAGGAACATAGTCTGCAGCAGGTAGTTTAGCTGCATTGTTTTCAGGTAATGCCCAGCATTCATCACTGCCATCTGTGCAAGATGGGCTATATGGATTTACATTTGCTGGCCACCAATCTTTGGCATTTACTGAAGTTGCTAATATTAGAATAGATGCAAATAAAATCGCATACTCTGTAGTTTTTAAAATTACTCTCATACTTACTCTCTCCTTCGTCGTGATTTTTCAGACTTATCTACTTCATACTTTCAACTTTTAGTTAATATTCTTTTTGTTGAATAGTATCTATTTATATTTTTATTATTTAGAGAACACCTTTTTTACGTTGGCCCACATAAAAAGCTAAACCAGATGAATTAGATTTAAAGGTCACTGAAGTACCTTTATCAAAATAAAGAACATCACCAGGTTTTATTGTTTTAGTAATACCGTTTTCAGATACACTCATTTCCCCTTCTAGCATGATCTTGCATTCATCATAGCTATAGGTGTAATCGAGAGGGTTTCCTGCTTCCATACGGAATAACCCGCAAGTTATTGGTGCATTTTCATCATTAGAAGACACAATATCTTCAAGATAAGCATTGATGCCTTCTATATTTAGGGATGCGACCTCCATAGATTGCGAGTTTTCAAAATGTTTCATTGCCATATTCTCTACCTCTATTAAAACTTAAGAAAAAATAAAATTTTTAAACAATTTAAAAACTGGAAATGTCTTTTAAAAAGTTATTCTTTTTTTAATTATTTGACTTATATTTTTTTACTAAGATGTAGTATTGCTAGAATAAAGCACAATGCATATGACAAGATTTTCCTAAAAGTTATAAAAAATTAGATGCGACATGACAAAAATTACCTATTTGATTAAGCGCTCAATTAAGTAAACTTATAAATGCTATAACTTGTGGTTTTTTGCGAGAAAAGAAGTGAAAAGCAATCCATTTGATGTCGAACCACCTACGACGAAAGCATTAAAACAATACTTTGTTGATGCTTATCTAAAGAGCACTTCTAGAGAAACAATAGATTGTGCTGCACATATGATACTTGTGATAGAGAGCCCCAAAGAGACTGTCCATGTCGGTTTGGCTCATATGGTAAGTAGGCTACAAGTCTGTCGAGCAGATGCAGGTTTTGCGACACCAAGTTCAGAAACCTATACGCCTATTTCAGAATTTTGCAGTGAAGACACTCATCCTCCATCTATAGTAGGTTCTATACTTCCTAATAACCACGAAACCATGCAAAGAGTATGGAATAGCCCTTTACCTGTTAAGTATGAAGATGTTGAAAATAATCCAGAACTAGCTTTAATTAGACAAAAATTAATCTCGCTTAAATGCAAATCCATGCTCATGCAGCGTTTAGTTTGGAATGACAAACTGATCGGCATCGCTTGCGTTGATCACACTATTAATGATCATAAATGGAATCAAACAGAAGTTGATTTCATGAATCGATTTTGCACTAAGTTTTTAGCGCCACTAGCCGGTATAAGCAATTATTGGCACAATCCTAAACTACATCAAATGTTTAAAAAGCCAAGCGAATCCGAATTAGAAGCAATTCGGCTTGCATCTCAAGGTATGAGTAGCAAACAAATTGCATCAAAGTTAGAAAAATCATCACGAACTATAGAAAACCAACTACGTCATGCACGTAAAAGATTAAATGCCCGTAATTTGGCCGAATTGATTAACAAATGTGAGCCTTGGATTTAAACTAGGATATTAAATTTACTTAAATCAAAACTACTTTTGAATAGATTCAAGGTAGAGTAATAATTCAAATATTCTGCCTCTTACAAAGGTTTCAGAATAACGTGGACTCATATTTAGCCAGTTTTCCGCATTAAATCGGTCACCCCATATAGGCATGATTCGAGTTCCATGAGAGGCAATTTCTTCACGTCCATCAATAATTCGATACAATTTACTAAAAGGAAACACACCCTTATTAGATTTCTTGATTTGTGTAAGATCTATTGGGCGTTTCTTTAAAACAGATGCATACTCACTGTGGCCCTCAGCACTAATACCATGACAAATTGAGCACGATTGTTGATACTCCTCACTTCCCATTTTAAGTGCGTCTTTTGTCTCAGCTAATAGTTTTCTCTCACTAAGACTTTCTTTGTTCACCTCTTTTGAGGCATCTTGTATTTCTTTTTGAGATTCTATAATTTCTTCAACTTCTACTGAACATACTGCGCTGGATTGTATACACAATATTAGAAAACTAAAGATTAAATAATATTTACACTGTTTTTTCATTTGAATATAACATTTAAAAATAATAATAATTTTAGCATGTAATTAAGACAAATAAACACTCATACTGAATTTCTATTACAAAAGTTTATTACGGTTAAAATATTTATTCACATGAAATTGAAAAATTATTTAATAAAAATACTTTAAACGGTTATATTAATATGAGACCACTCAAACCCAAATCTAGCTTGTATAAGCTAACTAATATCATCTGGATTGAGGTGTTTACAAACCTTTCTCTGCTTTATTATAAACGCTTTTTTCTGTGCTATCCTAAAACACAATTGTGTTTGTTAGGTTACATTTTTAAAAATCGTTGAAAAAACAAATAGAGTTTCTCATTATTTAATTTAAATGTCTTTAGATCTGCTTTTACTTTTGCGTTGTGTTTTACAACTGCAAACACACTATATATAACTGCTGTATTATGGCATGTAATCACTTGAACTCTTCTGCTGGGGTATTACACAATTCAATGATTGAACTACTCCAGAAACCACACTCAAGCCTGTAATCATTTTCACATTGTTGATAAATGATGTGTAATTACAACGCTGTAAGTAAAGTCGCAAATAATGCTACTATTATTGTGATAGTCAGCAACACCCACACTACTGTCATCAATGGATGTTTTCTATTACTTCCTACCTCATGATTCCTCATCGCACTTCCTTCTGTCTAAAATCACACTTCCAATTTTAATTATATATACAAAAAACTCGGGGTTTATTGTTTTAGATCAGTTTTTTTTAGATTTATGCCATCTTTAAAGCTCTTTACCTTGTTAAAAATAATCAACAATAAACAGAGATAACAAAAACTATTTTTGTCCAGCCTTGCTAATAATAACTTTTTTTATAATATAGGTTTCACTACTTTACACATAGTCTAATTGTAATAAATTTTATATTGCAGTTGTAAAAATGATTATTGCTTCAGTCTATAACCTGTCCTGAATATCCACCATATAGTTGCAAGACAAATTGCAGTAAACAAAAGCACCATAAACAAGCTCAATCCAATATCTACATCTGAAACTTCATAAAAGCTCCATCTAAACCCACTGATGAGATAGACAACTGGATTAAATAAACTTACTACTTGCCACGCCTTCGGCAGCATGTCGATCGTATAAAAGCTCCCTCCTAAAAACACTAACGGCGTGATAACTAACAATGGTATTAGCTGTAATTTTTCAAAATTATCTGCCCATAGTCCAATTATAAAACCAAGCAAACTAAATGAGATACACGTTAACATTAAAAAACCAAACATCCATAACGGATGTGCGATTTTTAAATCAACAAAGAAGCCTGCTGTTATAAGAATGATTACACCGATTATTAAAGATTTTGTAGCTGCTGCACCTACATAACCCATTAAAATTTCAATAAAAGAAACTGGTGCAGACAGTACTTCATAAATGGTTCCAGTAAACCTTGGAAAATAAATTCCGAATGAAGCATTAGACACACTTTGTGTTAACAAAGCTAACATCATCAATCCGGGTACAATAAATGCCCCATAGGGTACACCTTCTATCGTTTCAATCCGTTCTCCTATTGCTGAGCCAAAAACCACAAAATACAAAACAGTTGAAATCACCGGCGATGCAAAGCTTTGCATGATAGTGCCCCATGCACGTAACATTTCGTATTTATAAATTACATTTACGGCATGCAAATTCATGGTGATTTAACTAAACTAATAAAAATTTCTTCTAAAGAGCTTTGCGATGTATTAATGTCTTTTATCAATAGTCCTGCTTGATCAACATCACGTAATAGGTTTGCAATACCAGTATCACTACTATAAGTATCATAGGTATAGATCAATAGTGTATTATTTGCTGATATTTCTAACGACCATTTTTCAAGAGCATCTGGCAACACAATGATAGGTTCCTCTAGCTCAATCATCATTTGGCGTTTCCCTAACTCATGCTGTAGTGTCTTTTTGTCATCTACAACAATTAATTCACCCTTATTTATTATTCCCACTCTATCTGCTATTGCTTCCGCTTCTTCAATATAGTGTGTCGTTAAAATTATCGTCACACTCGACTGCCTAAGTTTTTCAACGGTCAACCACATATTTTTACGGAGCTCGACATCTACACCTGCGGTAGGCTCATCTAAAAATAAGATATCAGGCTCATGGGACAAGGCTTTGGCAATTAAAACTCGGCGCTTCATACCACCTGATAAAGTCATAATTTCATTATCTTTTTTATCCCACAGAGATAAATCTTTTAACAATGACTGTAAATATTGCTTGTTTGGTTTCTTACCAAACAGCCCTCGACTAAAACATACAGTATCCCATACCGTTTCAAACATACCCAACGTAAGTTCTTGAGGAACAAGTCCAATCATGCTTCGTGTCAATCGATAGTCTTTGACAATATCATAACCTCCTACTGTTGCAGAACCCTCAGTTGCATTTACAATGCCACATATAGTAGAAATAAGAGTTGTTTTGCCGGCACCATTAGGCCCAAGAAGAGCAAGAATCTCACCTTGCTTAATGTCTAAACAAATACTGTCTAAGGCCTTAAATCCATTTGAATATATCTTTGATAAATTATTAATAGATATTATAGGATTCATTTAAGATGGCTACATTAAACTACAATTGTAGAAAAAATTATTTGCTAATTATTTTTTATGGAAAGCATAATACTTATAAAGATAATTCAGTATACCAACAACACTATTTTTCTTATTTCAGTCGCAGCCTATGTTTCTTACATATTATATGAATATGACTTATACATGTTTTTTTATGCTGCATCATCTCCAGTATTTTTAGGGAATTTTGCTTCAATATATTCACCAAAATAACGACATGCATCAATGAATGTGAATACACCCACTAATTTTTTATGCTTAGTAATTATGACAGCCCCTATATGTTTATTAGCCATGGTTAACAAAACATTTTCAAGTGGTTCGTTAATATCAACGATATATGGCTTAGAAATATATGCATGCCGAATTTCGAGCTTTTTGTCTGTCTTCTTATTTAACATCAACGTTTGTATTGCATCTATATCTTTTTGAGTTATTACACCAAATATCATCCCCTTATTTATTACAGGTAAATGATGAATGTTGTGTTCTCTCATCATTTTTTCTGCAGAAGTTAATGAGGTATCAATCTTTACTGAATATGGAAAAGGTGTCATCGCAGCCTTAAGAGTGGGTATCGATTTCATGATTTAACTTTAGTGATTATTCATACTAGAATTTCATAAGTTTAATAGTGATTGAGCAAACAATCACTAAATTTTTAACTTAGATAGCAAAGTAATACTGAAATACTTTTAGAAAGTTTTGTTAGTTATAGCTGTTATTTCACTATAGCAATGCATATATACTCAAAGGGCTATTAATAATCACAGATAAAACAATCTCTATACTATTTTTTATAACTCAAATACTCTACAAAATATGCCTTTTATCACTTATTACATAACAATATTTAGGCTTTACATTACCAAGGCCTATTTAACTCTCATTTTATTTAAAATAAATGAATATCTTAGGCATTTCTAGAAAATAATCATTATGAGTTTTCGCCTTCAAAAATACTGTCTGTGATATCGCTTATCTATATGAGCCATAAGATATAGATTTGTCTTAATCCTATATAGAGTACGATTAAATTTAATTTATAAGTGTTATACATACTAACAATGATATTAATTATTTTTGTCAACTAACAGTATTAAGAGTTAAAATATTACTATCTAGTCTACTCAGACTTAAACAAGTCTGAAGGAGGTCGATATGCCAGTTACATGGCTCGCCAATTACTTAGGTGATGAACATATTGATTATGTCACAATCCTGCATCCAACTACATTTACTGCACAAGAAACAGCGGCTTCGGCACATATACCAGGGATTGAATTTGCCAAAACTGTAATGGTTAAAATTGACAGTAAATTAGCTATGGCTGTGTTACCAGCACACCATAAAGTTGACTTAGGGCTTTTGAAACAAGAAGCTGAAGCAAATCATGTGTCACTCGCATCTGAGGAAGAATTTAGAGATTTATTCCCTGGCTGCGAAACGGGTGCAATGCCTCCATTTGGAAACCTTTATGGTATGGATGTCTATGTAGAAGAGAGTTTATTGGAAGATAGTGAAATTACTTTTAATGCAGGTTCACATACCGAATTAATTAAACTTTCATATCTTGATTTTGAAAAGCTCGTACAACCAAACATTGGTAAATTTATAGCACTACATTAATTACATTTAGTAATGTAGTGACTGATAGATTAAATAGACAAAACATATATGTTCAGAACCTACTGCACTGCTTGTTTTTAAATTAAACGAGCAGTGCACAGTATTTCTGTATAAGCTTGCTTTAATCTATAGCAAGAAATTTTACTAACAGCTCACTTTAATTAATTCTAATTATAAATAATATAATACAAGATAAATTTGCCACATATTGAATTCAAGGTTTAAAATAGCTTAAGACTATTAACTAAATAGCTATTGCAAGTAAATATATAATATCTCAAACTGGAATAAACTATTATGAGTACTAAATTTACACATGCACCTAATGACTGGACAATTGATTTTGCTAACAAGGTTGCACAAGAAGATGGAATTGAGTTATCTAATGATCACTTGGAGGTAATCAGAGCTCTCCAAGAATATTTTTCAAAAAAAGAACACCATATAAATATTCGTGAATTAACTGATGCCTTAAATGAATCTTTTCATAGTAAAGGTGGCACAAAGTATCTTTTTACTTTATTTCCAAAAGGCCCTGTGGCGCAAGGCTGTCGATTAGCTGGTCTTGAAATACCTTCAAGTGCAATTGATAAAAACTTTGGAAGTGTATTTTGATACAATTTTAAGTTTTCTTACAATTATATTTTAACCTTTAGCAACAGTTTTATATATGAGAACTTGTTTATTAAATTCTATCCAGCCAGTCTTGCAATTATTAACTCATATCTATATTAGAACTATAAAAGCTGAGTAGATTTCTAATTAACTTTGTAATAGTTGGAGTTACAAGACAACAAAATAGTTAATTATTAACTTAAAATAGTGTTTTAATATTGGCCAGTTAAAATTCTTAAAATTGAGACGTACGCAAAAGGACTAAAGTACAAGCCAATACTACTTCAATGCCTGCTGCTTCCAATTGATCTTTGACATTACCATCCTGTGCTCCCGGATTGAGTATAACTCGATACGGGGATGCTTGAAGGATATCTTGAACTAACGTGGATAGAATAGAAGGTCTTACATATACAGTAATGGTATCAATATTTTGAGTATACGATGCTAAATTAGGATAGCATTTAACCCCATCAACCATATCGTATTTTGGATTAATAAGAACTATATTATGCCCTTTTTCAACCAGGAATTTTTGAGCTTTGTTTGCATATCGGTCCAGATTTTTACTTGCACCAAGAATAGCTACGGTCTCTGTCATTAGATTAATGTTAATAACTTGCGTTCGTTAAAAAAGGTATTATCTGTACGTATTGTTACTCAGACAATATCCAACAGGTATGCATCTCATTGTAGATAATAGCGGCTTACAATTTTTATAGATTATATAAGAGTAACGATGTGAGCATATATTTTATATTAATCTGATCGTTTTCATTAAGCCATTAATATCTCTTAATTTAAAATAAAGCTATTTTAGAAAAATCTGAAGCAGTTATTATTATTTTTTTATAAATAGTCATTTAGGTTTAGATTCATTGGTATTGAGTGATGAACTAGACTCTACAATCAAATGTTCAATACCATGTTGCAAATTTCGTGTTGAAATAGATACTTCAATTAGCAAAAACAATAGTGAAAGTATCACCAAGATCATCGCTACAACGAACAAGTAAGCAATCAATGTACTCAATTTAAATACGGTAATATCATCGAAAAATAAACATATTACAACAACACAAATAATCAATGCTGAACCCACAGAAAGTCGAATGGCCCAGTTAATTGTCCCTGTACGTTGTTTAAGGACTTTAGCCTCTAACCAAAGTAGTTCTTGATGCTCTTCTGATTTAGCCACATGAATACTTCTATCTACATTGCGTGTGCGATCAACTACTCGACTAAGACGGTGTGATAATACGGATAAAAATCCTGCTATACCAGCAAGAAGAAAGACAGGAGCTACAGCTAATTGAATAACATGAGAAATTTCATGAACAGGTACATTATCCATCTTTCAAATTCTTCATTTTTAATATTTATTGTATTAGAGAATCTAATATTAACTTAAAACCATATGCATTCATCTTTTCTTATAATTTATAAAAACTCTAAATAAAAGCATTACTAAGAGTATTACCCAGCCATATGGGTATGGAAATACACCTACAAAGAATGCTAATAAAGTTGTAATTAGTAATATTACTAACAGTATTGATAACCAATCAAAATTAATTTTTCTGCCTCTTTTTATGCTACGGAGAAAATTTCTACAATCATAAGTAAAAATCTAGACGACTTAGAACATACAGTCATACTGATGCGTTAATTCTTCACCAGCTTTTATATTTTTTAATGCTACAACTGTTAGATCATCATAATAAACAACATTAGGATTGCTAGAGTGATTTATATATTTAAAATCACAACACACATCAAGCATTTTTTTACCCACCCACAATGTATATTCATTAGGCTTTTTTGTTTTAGCAACTTCACATTTACCCAAAACAAAATCTTTAGGTATATCTCTTGTGCTAAAAAGTCCCTTCCCATGTATTTTACTATCCTTAACTTCAATCATATTATAATTTTTCTCCATAGAATTATTGTCATTATAAATTACTACATACGCTTTCTTTTTAGCAAAGCAATTCTGCTTACTATAACTATATTATATATTTACAGCTAGTTATCTAACTTAATTAAAGATCACAAGGAGCACAAACTTTGCGCAAAAATAGTTCTTCTGGTAATTTTTTATGTCTGTGGATATATATATGAACCTGTAAGTAATTCAGTGCATATCTGACTCTATCTACACATAACCACAAATTATTGCTATGACTTTCTCTCGTTTTTTATTCGGTCTCGATCCACTCATAAATAACTGGCTAAAGTACTAACGTGAGAAAAGTTGAAGCGATCAATCCTCTAATAACGACAGCAGCTAATGACCTTTGTGCTTCTGCACTTATTTTTCTCGACTGCAATATTGGTTTTTATTAACTTATTACAGTAAAATATAGACATTCATAATATTGTTAGAAATATTAGTTTTCTTTTAATGAATTCTCTCTTACTTAGTTCAAGTAAATTTACAAATAAATAACAATTGATTATCGATTTTCAGACATCATTTTGACTGCACTTCCTTCCTCATACCAAGCTTTTGTTCTATTAACAATCTTTACAACAGTTAACATAACTGGGACTTCAACTAAAACACCTACCACTGTTGCAAGTGCTGCACCTGAGTGAATTCCAAATAAACTAATCGCTGTGGCAACAGCAAGCTCAAAAAAATTACTCGCGCCAATTAATGCAGCAGGTGCTGCAATACAATGCGCTACACCGAAGTAACGACTCAATAAATACGCTAAACCAGAGTTGAAATAAACTTGTATGAGAATAGGAATTGCAAGAAATATTATCACTATCGGTTGCTGAATAATTTGAGCACCTTGAAATCCAAATAGCAAAGTAACGGTTGCAAGCAATGCAATAATAGATAAAGAAGCCATTGACTGTAGACTTTTTTGTAATTGTTTATCACCGCCTTTACCTAGCATGTAATGTCGCAACCACTGTGCAATAATGACCGGGACGACAATATAAAGACCCACGGAAAGAAGTAACGTATCCCAAGGCACTATGATCGATGAAATTCCAAGCAGTAGCCCAACAATCGGAGCAAATGCAAAAACCATTATTGTGTCATTAAGTGCCACTTGGCTTAATGTAAAATGTGGTTCTCCATTAGAGAGAGTGCTCCAAACAAATACCATTGCAGTACAAGGTGCTGCAGCAAGAATTATCAATCCTGCGATATAAGAAGATATTTGTTCTTCTGGTAAGTACGGACGAAATATATAACCTACAAAAAGCCAGCCTAGTACCGCCATAGAAAATGGCTTTACTCCCCAATTTACAAATAATGTGACGCCAATTCCTCGCCAATGTTCTTTGACCTGATGCAATGCATTAAAATTAATTTTAGCCAACATCGGTATAATCATCATCCATATCAATATGGCAACTGGAAGATTAACTTTTGCGATTTCAATTGATGCCAGTTTTTGAAATTGGCTTGGGAAAAAATAACCGAGCGTTGCTCCAGTTACGATACATAGTGCAACCCATATCGTAAGGTAACGTTCAAAGATTGTCATATCTATTTATGATTTTTTATTTTTTTTCTTATGTTTTTTCTTATATTTTTTTTGTTTATATATCTTTAAAATTTTATATGCACCCTTCTTAGCAACCTCTTTCTCTTTTTTATTTTTAATTTTTAAGTTGATAGATTTCTCATCTAAATCTACCGGAGTAACTGTGACGATTTCTCCATCATTAATGTATCGAAACTTATGACCTTCAACTTTAAATTCACGATTGCTCATTTATTTTTCTAATGTATTTTAGGCTTTAATTTAGAGCTCGCTCTAAAAATAAAATAATTTATTTATAAATCATACAAGGTTTTTAATTTTTACCTTTCTTTGCACATCAACAATTTTATCTAAATTTCACAATTTAATTGTTAAACTTTCGTTACAATTCCCCAACACTTCATGTGTGCTTTGGTTATAAAATAATCACTTAGGTAACGCAAGCTAATTTGAGTTGAAAATAGTCGTTTTGAACATGTAGCTCAACTATACCAATCTAGCAATTCCTATTTTTCTTATTCATATGTCTGCTTTATAGCAACATGATTTTGTTTATCATAACCATAATACGTTTTACAGTTAGTTAATCTATTCAAAGGCATCAGAATTTTCCAAACGAGTACTTTATTAAGCAAAAATTATATGGCAGTAATTAAAGTCTCGAGTGAGCTCTACTCTTACTCATATAATGTATAAATTTCTTATTTAACTAACTATTTATCAAGGAGTGTTTATTTAACCCTTCCCCGCCTACCATTTCACCTAAATTCTTTTTATTTTACAAACATATAAGTAATCTTGAAGTTTATATCAAAACATCTATAACAAAGAAATTATCTAGGAATATTCATTACCATATTTAAATTACCCCACATATCAATAGCTGAAATTATCCTAATGCACATATATTGATGTGCTAGTGACACCTTTCAAATTACCGCTATTATCAGCAAAATGAATATAAATGCGATGATTAGTCATATCATTAACAATTGGTCCATGTGGAATTACAAATATTGCAAAACTTGCAAGGCTATTACCCAGATAATCTAAATTTACTTTAGAGCTTACCGGGCTGCTACATGCACCACTTTCATCTGTCTGACAAATCAATAATTTCACAGGTAATCCAAGCCCATTATCATTCACACTAACTGTCACATTACCGCTTTTCGCAACGTTAGCAGACCCTACTGCAAATAAACTTACCTCATTTATTGCCATTTCTAACTGATCTACACTTGTAAGTGCTATTATTTCAGGAGACGAATTAAATTCTAGTTGTTCACATATTCCCAATACTGGATTACCTATTGTAGTACCTGTATTAACAAACTCAGTCTTACAGTTGAGATTTATATCACCAGAATTTTCAATCGTACCACTATTATTTAAAACTAAATTTCCATTCAAATATTTAACGGTAGAGTAAAATGAAATTGAGCCTTCATTAGTTAGTGTACCAAGATTATTTAAACGAATCGCTCTTATTTTTGAAAATGCGGTTAATACACCTTGATTTAATACATCACCATAGTTATTCATTATAGAATTTGGCTGTAGACTGAGCATACCGCCCATCTTGAGATGAACACCTTTACTTACATTTACGGCTGAATGAGAGTGGCCACTATCTTTATTACCTATAAGTAATGTATCTGACACAATTATATTACTATCAATATTAACTATTGTGTCTTGACCGTCCTCGCCATCAATAATAATTTTATTCTCAGGCTTCGGTAGTGTGTTTGTACTCCAATTGACGGGATCAGACCAAAGGCTATTTCCTGAATCATTATCCCATATTACACAGTCATCTATTACAGGCTCTCCTATAAATGTACCGCTATTGATGAATTCACCAGGCTGATAATTCAAAAGGCAGCTATTTTCAAATTTACCTGCAGTATTATCAAAGCTTTCTACATTATTAAACTCGCCTTCATTTCTTATCGATGATGCATTAACTATATTACCGTGATTATTTATGATCATAGAAGGACCAAATACAGAATTATCATGCCTAGAATCAGGTGTAATTTTGATTACTCCTTCTGAATTATTATCTAGTAGTTGAAATGCATTTTGATTTGCTAAAACAATACTTGCATGATCGATTAACCCATCATTAACTATTAAAGCATCATTTCCAGTTATATGAATATTATTTATTGCATCAGCATTGAATACGGCTCCATTATCTATATTTAATGTGAACCGATTAACCTTGCTATCCAACGAGTTATTATTAATAAAAGTTGCATTGTTTATTAGCGCTATCCCTAGTGCATTCTCTTCACCAATTATGTTGCCATAATTTATTAGTGCGCTCCCTGCCCCATTTACTACAACCGCACCACGAAAGCTTGATATTCCCATCAACGTAAGTGTCGCGTCACTATTAACAATGAGTGTAGTTTTTTCTCCTTCAACTGCCTTAATTTCAAGCTTTTCTTGTATAGTAAAAGAAATATCTAAATAGATATCACCATAACCACCATCAATAACTATCGTGTCAGAAGAGACCGGCAATGTATTTCCATTCCAATTTTCTGCAGTAGACCACAATCCATCTTGTGCATCACCATCCCAGGTTTTAACCGCAGATTGTGCAGAAAATACAATAAAATAACTAAATAGAATTAAACAACAACGAAACACCGAGCTATTCATAGTATCCTTTCTTAATCTCAGCTCGGAATGTCCCCAAGCTTTTATTATTATTGTTAAAAATTAATTTATTTTTTATTCACTCTTTACTGCCACGTGGCCGCAATAAGAGATTGAATCTGTTGTTCCTCTTGTGCCGTTAGATTCACTTCTCCATTCACTGGCGCCCCAAACGCTGCCATCGCATCTACTAAAACCTGTACATTTTCATCGAATAACACTTCACCTATACTAGTATGAATTTCTTCTATACGTTTTTCAGGTTGGTTATACCAGTTACGAATGCGCACACTGTCATCAGAACCTAGTGTAAAAATGTCCAGGTGGTTACCACTTTGTACAAACCATACGTCATTGTTTGTAATTCCTGTCCCATATTGAATTTGATCTATATCACTTGGGTCCGGGGCATCCGTTTCATTAATGGTATCGTTTCCATCACCCCGGTTGAGTTGGTAGATATCACTACCAACATCACCACGCAATATGTCATCGTTTGTACCGCCGTTAAGCAAGTCGTTGCCATCACCCCCGCGCAAGATATCGCTCCCTTCCCCGCCAATTAGAGTATCGTTTTCTACATCACCACGTAGGATATCGTCACCCAAACCGCCATTGAGAGTGTCTATGCCTTCACCCCCATTGAGAATGTCATGACCATTTTCCCCATTCAGAGTGTCATTGCCTTCTTGTCCACGCAAAATGTCATGACCATCATTTCCATTTAAAGTATTTGCACCTTCGTTACCCACGAGCAAATTGTCTAGAGTATTTCCGTTGCCATTGAGGTCTGCAACACCTTGTAAATGCAGTTCTTCAATGTTTGCACCAAGTGTGTAATCAATCGTGCTATTGACTTGGTCAACACCTTCGTTGGCATTTTCGATAACAATATCAATAGCCTCATCGATAAGATATCGATCATCTCCTAAGCCACCAATGAGGGTATCAATCCCTCCTTTGCCATCGAGAATATCATTACCTAAACCACCATTGAGCATATTGTTACCAAGATTACCAATGATGCGGTTGTCTAGGTCATTACCAGTACCATCAATATCAGCCTCATCGGTTAAGGTAAGCTCTTCGATGTTACTTCCATTAGCTAATGTATACGTAAGTGAACTGTTAATCTGATCAACGCCCTCATTAGCATTTTCAATAATGGTGTCATTGAGATCATCGATGATGTACCTATCATCTCCAAAGCCTCCGATCAGAACGTCATTGCCTATTCCACCGTCTAATACATCATCTCCTTGATTACCATTGAGCATATCATCATCTTCTTGTCCACGCAGAATGTCATCGCCCTCACCGCCATTGAGGGTGTCATTGCCTATGCGACCACGCAGAATATCATTACCCAACCCACCATTAAGAATATTGTTGCCTTCATTACCACGTAAGAGGTTATCAAGTGCGTTACCAGTCCCTTGTAAGCTATCCGTTCCAATTAAAGTTAGATTTTCAACATTGGCACCAAGAGTGTAATCAATCCCGGCGCGAACTCTATCAATGCCTGCATCGACATTTTCAATGACTACGTCACCACTTTGTTTGACTACATAGATATCATCCCCTAATCCGCCGGCCATCGTGTCATCACCATTGCCACCATTGAGTGTGTCATTACCCCCCTGCCAGTTAGAGTGTCGTTATCACCGCGTGCCCGAATTAAGTAATCTTGATCATCAGGGGCAACTAAGTTATCTACATTCGGTGTACCAAGGATTAATATTTTGCCTGCATCATCGACTAATAGTGAAAATGTAACGGTCACACTCTCACCCGCAGTATCGGTGGCAGTAACTAAAATATCAAAATCTTCGACATCATCTTCAGCAGGTGTGCCACTAAAGGTTTGCGTTGATGCATCAAAATTAAGCCATGCTGGGAGCGGACTTCCATCTGCACGAGTAGCGCTATATATAAGTGTATCGCCAACATCGGGGTCTGTGATGGTGCCTGCTGGAATTTGATACATGAATACCTGATCTTCAATCGCCATTTGTTCAGCAATTGACAAGTTCACAATAGGCGCATCGTTGGTGTTATTGACGGTTAGAGTAAAGTCATCAAACACACTTGCATTGCTACTGTCTGTAACTGTCACACGTACGCTGACATTTCCGACATCTGCATTTTCTGGTGTACCACTAAAGGTCTGTGTCAACGCATCAAAACTCAACCATATCGGCAATGCAGAACCATCACTTAATGTTGCACTATATGAAAGCGTATCTCCTGCATCAGGATCTGTAAAAGTGTCTGCAGGCACTACAAAACTAAATGTTGCATCCTCATCCGCAATTTGATCCTCTAATGCATTCGATAACACTGGTGGATTGTTGAATGCAGAAGCTTCCACAGTAATAGTAAAATCATCAAATACAGATGCATCGCGGCTATCGGTTGCCGTAACACGTATATCTAGAGTTCCGACATCTTGATTAGTCGGTGTGCCAACTAAAGCTAATAGGTCTGTATCAAATGTCAACCAACTAGGAAGATCAGACCCATCTGTTAATGTAACCTCAAGACTTAAAAAATATGCCACATCATTATCAGAAAATGTATTGAAAGGAATCGCGAATGAAAACGCTTGATTCTCAGTAGCAGTTTGATCTGAAATTTGTGCAGAAACGGCTGGTGCTTCATTCACGTCAAATACATTAAGGAAAAACTCAGATGAAGTTATACTTCCTGCTATATCAGTAGCCGTTACTCTAATTTGAACACTTCCAACATCCGCATTAAGTGGTGTCCCACTAAATGTTTGTGTCGCTGCATCGAAAGACAACCAAGATGGAAGCACTGAACCATTTGATAAAGACGAACTATAAGTTAAAACATCACCTACATCTGGGTCACTAAATGTATTTTCTGGAACTTGAAATAAAAATGCTTCATCCTGTGTTGCAAACTGCACATCTAATTCATTTGTAACAATTGGAGCATCATTAATGTTATTAATTGTTAATGTGAATTCATCTGAAACAGATTTTTCATTTAAGTCAGTTGCTGTAACCTTTACATCTAACACACCTATATCATTATTTCCTGGTGTGCCTGTAAAAGTTTGTGTGTTTGAATCAAAGCTTAACCAAATTGGTAATGCCGACCCGTCGACTAAAGTTGCACTTAAAGTCAACTGATCAGTAGCATCAGGATCACTAAACGTATTAACAGGAATTTGAAAACTAAACATCGAATCTTGGTCAATTATTTGATCAGAGATTACATTATCAACAACAGGGGACAAATTGGTTCCTAATAAATTACCTACTTGTGTGGCAGAAATTGTTGTTCCATCAATAAACTCAAAACTTTCAATTTGATTTGTCGTATTGGTAAACCAGTCTTTCACAGTCAAAGTTTGTGTGTCTGATAAATTTATAACTAAATCATTATTACTTTGTGAAAAAACAGGCTGTGTTGAACGAACATCTTCACCAAAAACAACACGGTCAATACCACTGGTATCAGTAATCACATCGTTACCATCACCAGTATTTACAAAATAGCTATCATCACCATCTCCACCTTGCAGAACATCATCTCCTGCCAAACCAGTAATTCGATCTACAGTGTTTGTGCCCGTAATAACTTCTGCATTATTCGTGCCGGTTAAATCAAAACCACGGTTAACTAAATCCGCATAAGTTAATATCGTGCCATCAGCAAACTCAAACGTTTCAACCGCATGCGAACCAAACACATCATTTGGATCAAAATCAGGAAAACGAACTCGTACACCACCTCTAAAATCTAATACTAATGAACCTAAATTTAACTGTAATGATTGTGATGAAAAATCATCACCAAATTGCACAACATTTCCACCACTTGCATCTGCAACATCATAGATATTGATGTCAAGTTGGTTTGAAGGATTAAGATTGACAATATAGACATCATCACCTTCTCCTCCAAAAATATCTGTTTGACCCAAACTACTATTAAACAATTCAGGCAAAGTTGAAATCTCAATCGTGTCATTGCCGGCTCCCAGATCAATGGCATCAAAAGAAACACCGGCAATACCACTTCCTATTGAAGCTGGGTTTACAGTAACGTTGTCATTACCATCGCCAGCAAAATAAACATTTTCACCTCCAGTTAGCGTAATCATGTCATCTTGATCTGTGCCTGAATTTACATCTGTATTATCAGGTGGTGGACTATCAGAAACTAAAATAGTAAAGATATCCGATGCACTTAGCCCGGCACGATTCATTGCAGTGACTTCTATTTCATAAATACCTGCATCCTCTGCACCTGGACGCAAAGAAAGTGCTGCACTGGTTGTGCCGATTTCTGATGGTTGGCTTGTCTCTATCCAATCAACCGAATCACCATTTACTCGTTGCGCCGAGATAATCAACTGATCTCGCATTAATTGGCCCGGGTCTCCTGGAAAAAAACCAGAGGAAAAATCAATAAAATCAGATAAAAAGATTTGTTTGGTATTATTTATAAAGGCAATTTCATCATCTATGGGAGAGATAGTTGGAGCACCTGAACTCGGATCCATATCATCGACAAGAAATAGACGAAAATCACTTGTGACTGTGAAGTTTTCATCATCAGTTGCGGTAACTTCTATTTCAATAAATTGCACTGTCCCTTCAGCAGCAATCGCAAACTCACCTGTCAAGCTATCAAAAGTTAACCATGCAGGTAATGCACTACCACTCTTTAATTGTGCAGATAAAGTTAGTGACCCAGCATTTGGATCCGAAAAAAGATTTTGAGGTAGTGTAAGTGAACCAGCTTGATTAATTAGAAAAAATTGGTCTCCTACTCGTTCATTCGCAGTTGGTGCATTTATAGAATCACGAATATGTAAATCAAATTCATGGTAATAAGAACGAGTTTCCATATTGCCGTCAATTGCATTGATATAAAATCTCACTTCACCCACATCTGAAGCAGTAGGTGTACCTGTAAATGTTCTTGTATTTGGGTCGTAATTCAACCAAGATGGGAAATCAGTAACCCCGACATTGAAATCGTTAATATCCGTAATCCCAAAAAGACTGACTTGCTGACCATCGTTTATTGAAACTTTTGTTGATCTAGTCATGCCATCAAATTGGGCAGTTGGCTCAAATGGAATGACATAAGTGAAAGTTTCGCCAACTGCAATATTTTGTTCGGGTAAGATATCACTACGAGGATTTAATAAAATTGGGTCATTCACACTTAAGGGTAAAAACGTTCGACTTATATTACCTGCTACATCTTCGCCAAATATTGATACAGAAGTATTACCAAATAAAGAAGACTGAATTGTGCCAGATATAATCCCAGTGTTTGGATCAAACGATAAACCTCTATCTTGCGCATTAGTGCTTATTGTTACCAAGCCACTTTCATCTGAAAACAAATCATCTGGTATTTGTATTGATATAAAGTCACCAACCATTGCAGATTGAGTTGCAAGTTCAAAATTAACCGTTGGTGGAGTGGTATCAGGAAAGATATCTTGATTCGTTAAAAGTGTACCATCTGCAAATTGGTAGCCTTCTATGTTTTGGAAACTTGTTCCAGCTAATGTTAAAGAATCAGTACCAACTTGAATCGTCACACCTTGAGCGTCAGAAGTTACATTTAAATCTGCGGGTAATATACCTGTTCCAAAATTAATTACATTGCGCCCAAAGCTATCTGTAATCGTATCGGCACCTGAACCCACATTAAAGATGTAAGTATCATCTCCTGTACCACCTTGAAGGTCGTCTGCACCCGCTTTGCCATCGATAACGTCATTACCATTTGTGCCAATGAGTACATTCGCATTTTCATCACCTTCAATAATCGAGCTAAAAACCTCGTTTTGTGAAAGCAGTGCGCCACTTAAAGATGAGCCATCAGAAAATATAAACCTTTCTATAAATTGTGAGTTCTTCCAATCAAGAAGTATTAATGAATTATTGTCATCGAATGATACAACTAAATTATTTCCAACAAACTGTGTTGAAATTGAACTTAGCGTAGCGCCATTTAAAAATTCAACGGTATCTGTACCAGATGCATCAAAAAGAGAATCATGCCCATTCCCAGCAAAAATTTTATACGTCTCATTTCCCTGTTGATCAAATAGCGTATCGTTTCCGGCACCACCAACTAATATGTCGTTGCCTGCATCGCCTTGCAGAAAGTCATCTCCCGCATCACCAAATAAAATATCATCTCCTTCCTGGCCTGCAAGTTCATCGTTTCCTTCATTGCCATGTAACAAATCGTTTCCTTCACCGGCCTCTAATCGATCATTCCCTGCCCCACCAAAAAGTTCATCTACACCATCCGCAGTAGTAGCTTGATCTGAATTACCATAACCAATTAAAACATCATCACCTTCTCCACCGAATAATTTATCGGCTCCACCGAAACCAATCAGCACATCATTTTCGTTGCCACCAAAAAGTTCATCATCCCCTGCATTGCCTGCAAGCAGATCTTGACCATCGCCACCATCTAAAAAATCATTTCCATCACCACCTTGTAGCTCATCATCATTATCTCCACCAAAAAGTTGATCATCCCCTGCTCGAGCAATCAGAATA
This sequence comes from Gammaproteobacteria bacterium, assembly GCA_965223115.1. Lineage (GTDB taxonomy): Bacteria > Pseudomonadota > Gammaproteobacteria > UBA4575 > UBA4575 > CBDCUI01. The sequence goes on along the minus strand of OZ244982.1, from coordinate 660,562 downwards.
TCATTACCTGAACCTCCAAATATTGTATCGTCATCTGACAAACCCAAAGCATTTTCAACACCAGAATCAATAATATCGTTCCCCGCACCCCCATCTATAAAATCATTCAACAATCCACTATAAATTTCGTCATCACCCGCACCTCCGTAAACGGTGTCATTGCCATAAAGCGTTGGGTCACTTAAATCTAATTCTTGTCCAGGAAAAACAAAAAATGTTTGGTTGTCTGCATAAACCACATCATTACCTGCACCGCCATCAATAAAATCATTTCCTGTGCCACCATTTACAGTGTCCGATCCATCTTCTCCATAAACAAAATCATTACCACCATTCGCTTGTATAAAGTCATTACCCAAACCACCATGAATAGTGTCGTTACCTTCTTCTTGTGCAATAGTTCTTGAAATAGGAGTACCATAATGAGGGTTGCCATCTGGCCTTGGAATGATATTAATTCCGTCATAAGGAATTGTGCCACTAAATTCCCAACTGCGAATAATGTTTGCATAAGACCAATTTACGGTACCAAACCCATCTCCGACTAACCAATCATCTCCATCTCCACCATCAATTTCATCATCACCCCAGTTACCCACAAGGTAATCAATATTTGCAAATCCTTGCAGCACATCATTGCCAGCTGCACCATATAGTGAGTTTTGATCGTCTGTACCAAGAATTGTGTCGTCATCTAAAGTATTGGGGTCTCCAAACGCGCGTGTAACTTCTTGTGTGCTGACTGGTACTTGTGTTGTTGTATCTGTCCCCGCTTCAGGGTCACCCGCTAAGGTAATGCCTAAGTAACCATTTTCATCTTTACGATAGCCTTGAATGGTGATTGCATTGTTAGATGTATCACGAACCGTCAGTTCGCCACCGTTTAAGATGTAGGTAAATCCGCCGCCTTGGTATTCGCTCTCACTTATGAATGTACCACCTGTGAGCAGCGTTCCATTGAAAAATACTTCACCTTGCCCTTGTTGGTCATCAATAATTAAATCTCCATTGCCAACGTAATAAGTATCATTTCCTTCACCACCAAATAATTTATCTTCAGGATCACTATCTTCACCAATTACGCCATTTTGCAAACCTACGCCAGATATGAGTATGTCGTCGCCTTGCCCTCCTTGAAGGATATCTTGCCCCGAGCCACCTTCTATTGTGTCATTCCCATCATTACCATTAAGTACATCATTACCACCCAAGCCGTATATTTTGTCGTCGTTTTTTCTGCCGCTGAAACGAGCTCTAGTATCAGCACTGTCTGTGCCAAATGTAATAAATATTTCGTTCGTTAGAGGATCACCGATATTCGTAGATGTATTGTTAATAGTTAGATCCCGACTTCCATCGGTAAATACTGCATCTCTAAATTGTTGACCATTAAATGTCGTAACATTTTCTATGTTTATAGAGGTCAATAATTCTAAAAATTCTGCACGGTCATTTATATATTCGTCACTGAAGTTTTGAATATTAAGTTCATTATTAAATTGTGAATAAAATGATGGGTTATTTGCTTCTAAAATAAAGGGATTGAGTTCGAGTAACGCATAGCGGGTGGCAATACCTAGTGCTGTATTTTGTTTTGCAGTATCGACTAAACTAAAGCTAGCTATGTCTACTGCATGAATAGTGCCTATTGGGTTATCACCAATGGCCGATAGTATGGAAATTACACGATTAAAATATGCATCTGAGTCAGTAATTGAGCCACCATCTGTACCGGTAACCAACTTTTCTAGTGAACGTAGAAAAGGCTCAACACCTTTTTGCGGATCCCGTGAAAAAGCTGCCAATATTTCGTTCGCTTCACCTGTCGTAACATCTGAATCAATTCTAGCGAGTAAAAACTGATGCAGTTCTTGCAAGCCTGCTTCTAAAACGACACCATTTTCTAGTTGTCGATCTTCTATTGTAAAGCCGTCAAATACTTGTGAGAGTTCAAACGCATTTTCAACGATAAAGGTAATAAAAGATTGATAATTCTCATCGCCAACAAAAGCTTCTAACAATGAAGAAACAGCAAACCCTACTGCAGCAGCTGCAACCGATGCAGCCAATGCTAGGCCGATAGGAATTGAACTTAATGCTGTAGTACCTGCAACAGCAATAAACGTTACTGAAGACGCCAATAGAGACAAGCTATCGAATGCAGCACCTGAATTATCACCCTCAAGCAGTTGATCAACTATTATATAGGCCGCAAATACATCACCTGCAAGTCCTGCAGCGTCTCCTGCAGCTCCTAAGATTGTGAGCCTGGTTTGTGAATCAAAAACTCTTATCTGCGCAGTATCAAGGTCAACCAAACCATTTTGAAGAGCTGTAATGCGATCCGGTAGAAGGTTGATTATGTTTTGATTAGCAATGATCCTTGCATCTAAATCAGCTGAAATCGTCGCCCCATTTGGCAGGCTCAAATCTATTCTAGAACGTGCGGCTATAATTATTGATTGGGATTGTATAGCCGCGTCAAGGACTGCTTGAGCACGTGCAGCTGCAGCTGCAACTTCATCTAAATTGTTAGTTAAAATATTCTGCTCAGCCAACTGGATAGCATTGGCTGTTATAGCAGCGACTTCCGCTGAGGACTGTGCCAACTCGATTTCGTTAATATTGCTGCTCATAGTAAGAGTTCCTTATTTCAAGATTTTTTGCTGCAAATAAATACATTAATCAGACCAACAAGAACAAGTATTCCGCTACCTAAAGTTACATGTATCGCTATTGACCCAAGAAGGGATCCTATCGAGGTAGTAAAGTAGTAGTAAATCCATCGCGCTGATTTTGTTAATGGCATTTCATAAAAAACAAGAAAAGGGAAAATGGCACTTAAAGCAGGCACTAGGTAAGCACGATAGTGTAAATTTTTTGGCATAATATTTGGATTAACTTTAGCGACACGAACTGCGTAATAGAGAATCACAAAAGGCATTACAATTATTAAGAGACGCATCGAATTTGGGTAAATCGATTTTGCAGGATTTACATCAGCATCAATTGCTTTTGTGAATTGCGCACAGAGTTCGCAGCCTTCTTTAGCAAAACCAAAAATGACTGGGATATAAAATATAATCACCACAGCGATAATCATTCGTATAAGATACTTTGTGAAAGGACCGTCCCAATCCCTCGAGATCATGAACGCATTCTTTTTGTTCGATGCTACAACCATAATTACTTTTGTTGCCCCTTAAGTTTAATTATCTCAGCATTTTGTTTTGCACAAATCTGCGCTAATTGTGTTGCAAGATCACTTAGGTTTTTTATTGCTATGGTTAATTCATCTTTCTTTGCATTGACTTGATTGAGTTGCTGCATGACAAGCACTTGAAGCCGCTCAGGGCATAATGTCATTCTTTTTTGATGATTTGAATTTGTTGGTTTTTCTTTGCCGTTTGTTTTGGGCGTGGGGTTTAGTTGTGGGGAGAGTACTTCTTCAGAATTTGAACTGCTTGAATTGGTTTCCGTCGTCATTATTATTGTCCTCTTAATAATTTGACTGCAGGCTATGGTGCTAGCGTATGACCCAACCTGCTAGTTTTGTTACTGACAAATAGTACTATACATTATTTGTGATTGTTAATAATGGAAATTACATAGTATTGATATGTTTAAATTCTAGCTTTAATTAATTTACATTCTTTGAAACTTTAATAAGCTACTGAAAGCAAATAAATAATGATCATTCAAATTTAGCGTTCTTTTGCACTTTCTTGTCGGTAGCGAAGTAGTGGGCTTAGGAAGAATTCAATTAATCTTCTTTTTCCTGTCTTCACTTCAACTGTTACGGACATGCCAGGGGTTAAGTTGACGAGTTTTTCACCTACTTTCATTTTGTTTTTCGCTGTAAGGTGTGTCACTAATAAATTCCCAACTATGAACAAAATTTGCATAAGACCAATTTACGGTACCAAACCCATCTCCGACTAACCAATCATCTCCATCTCCACCATCAATTTCATCATCACCCCAGTTACCCACAAGGTAATCAATATTTGCAAATCCTTGCAGCACATCATTGCCAGCTGCACCATATAGTGAGTTTTGATCGTCTGTACCAAGAATTGTGTCGTCATCTAAAGTATTGGGGTCTCCAAACGCGCGTGTAACTTCTTGTGTGCTGACTGGTACTTGTGTTGTTGTATCTGTCCCCGCTTCAGGGTCACCCGCTAAGGTAATGCCTAAGTAACCATTTTCATCTTTACGATAGCCTTGAATGGTGATTGCATTGTTAGATGTATCACGAACCGTCAGTTCGCCACCGTTTAAGATGTAGGTAAATCCGCCGCCTTGGTATTCGCTCTCACTTATGAATGTACCACCTGTGAGCAGCGTTCCATTGAAAAATACTTCACCTTGCCCTTGTTGGTCATCAATAATTAAATCTCCATTATTGACATAATAGCTGTCACTGCCATCGCCACCATATAGTTGATCGGCTTCACTATCACTGCCTGCTTGGTTGTTGCGCAGCCCTACACCACCAACAAGTGTGTCGTTTCCAACCCCTCCGATAAGAAAATCTTCACCTTGCCCCCCTTCCAAGTAGTCTTCCCCAACATCACCAATCAAGACATCACTGCCTCCTTGACCATAAAGATGATCATCACCCCTTCGTCCTTCAATGATCGGATCGCTTGTTTGTGATCCAAAAATATACTGTGGTCTTAAAGATGGTATAGAGTCAAGCGAGTTAAATATTTCAATTCCGCTTCCTAAGTCATTGTATTCATTTTCTGGAAAATCTGTGTTGTTGCGTAATGTGTCGTTAATTCCTATATTTATTTTTAGTGCTAAAAACTCTGCACGATCTTGCAAGTATTGGTCACTGAAGTTTTCAATGTTGAATTCCCCATTTGTATTGTGGATTGAATATATATTTTCTCCACCTTCCAGTATTACAAAATTTTGAAGTGCTTGAAGCGCATATCGATATTCTATATTTTGTTCAGCAAGTTGTGAAAGTTGAGCACTGCTTAAGGCATTAATATTTATTATTGATAAATTTTGAAAATTATTGCTATCAAGATAATTTTGTAATGTTGAAAATCTTTCATATAGAGCTTCTCTATCATTTTCATTTACTGTTTTGTCATCATTGAGAAAAAGTCTATTCAATACACTAACTACATTTTCTACGCTTAAAAGAGCGTTGTTTGATGATGACGTAAGTATCTCTGATACTGTATCTGCGTCGATTGTCTGATCTACATTTTCTAATAAGCTATAAACTAAAAGAGGGTCTTTTATAAAATTTAAGCCATGTTTATTTTCCTCAGCAAATATAATTTGCTGAGGTGATGGCGGTGTCCCTAAATCAGATATGATAGATGGACCTAACTCGCCTTTCAGCGTTGTTATTTTAGATGTATCGAAACTAGTAGAAACGATGTTGTTATCAAACGCCTCAAATAACTCTAAAAATTGGTCAGCAACCCCATCACCTAGAGTTGTATCAAACCCCGGAGCATTATAAGTATAAGCTTGATTCACATTGTTTGGGAATAAACGTGTAAAGGCGGCGGCTAAATGTCCGCCCAATGAATGACCTGCTAAATTAATGACTGTATTGTCGTCTATACCTGGTATGTCAATTTTTGCAGCTGGTGCTGCTTGTTTTAACACGAGATAATTCCCTGTTCCTGGCTCGATCTCAAAAAAAGCACCCTCTGTTGGTACACCAAAAACTATATCCATTTCAAGCTGGTTTACTATTGCTGTGTCTGCTACAACTCTTCGATAATAGTTATACATTGATACTAATTGACTAGCGGCAATTCCAAATCGCACAACTTATGCATCAGCCCCAACTAAATCTTCAATTGTTGAAACCAAATCTGCAAATAATTCGAACTCTGTCCCCCTAACCGCGAGTGTAATTTCATTTACAGAACGGTCTCTTACAAAAGTTGCCGAGAACCCACTATCAAATATCCTGCCAGGCTCAGGGATTTCTGAAAATGTGTCTGCGAGAATTTCAAATCCTTCATCAGAAGATACAACATAGTCTTCGTTGATAATTTCGACCCCTAAGAATAGCTCTGCTTGGGCTTCAGACATTCCTGAGTCTATCAGTGCCGCAATTTGTCGTGCTATTCTCTCTTGCAAGTCTAGATCTGTATTCAGCTCTAAATTTGCATAGCCTGCCCTAGCTACTTGTGCTTGCTTAGACCAATTTTCGAATTCACCATTCATAGCAGTAAACCTTGTTTAATCATGCGACTTTATAAATACATCGTATACAATAGAGTGGTAGTGGTTTTTTTCTTCTGTCTTTTTAGAAGAAGGACATTTTTTAGAAACACTTGGATTTGCAAAATTTCTTACCGCCCAATTTTTAAACCAACAACCTTTAAAATTAAAACTAGTAGCCGACCCTAAAACATCACCACTTGTTTTTTCAACTATCGAAGTCTGTAACTTTTCAATATCACATATTTTTCCAACGGTAGTTCTTTCAAAATAATTTATAGAGTATTTTTCTCTTGCAAGAGAATAATTTAACTCGCCACCTTTAGCAGGATATTTTGGATCACCTGTATAATCTCCTGGCTTTAAAAAGTACTCACCAGATAGAGTAACAGTCTTATTAATCACTCTCTTTGCTTCTGTTTTACACAGTTTGTTAAATTCCCATAGACCAAAGGGTATGTCCCAAGTGGGAATTAGTGCAAAAATTAACAAAGTAATTAGCTTGATTTTCCAACCGGCCATAAGTTTAGTAACAAATAAGGCAATTGCCACATAAACCAAAAACCCTATGAGCACAAAAAATCCCATTTAACTTAGTTTTAATTTTCCTTTGATTTTATTTCTTGAATAACTTTATTTTGCTGCGCACAAATCTGTCCTAGTTGCGTCGCAAGATCACTTAAATTCTTTATTGCAATCGTCAACTCATCTTTTTTTGCATTCACTTGATTAAGTTGCTGCAGCACCAGTACTTGGAGTTGCTCTGGGCTTAAGGTTATGCCTTTTTGTTGCTGGGTTTCTGATGGCTTAGCTTTACCATTTGTAATTGGTGTTGATTTTAGTTGTGGCGTGAGCACTTCATCTGAAATGGCTTGATTGGCTTGTACTGTCACTTTTACGAGTCCCCTTTGTGCTAGTGAATACAGGTATGCAATTTGCTTGAGTTATGCACCAACCTATTGCATGTCTTTGCTTGTTTAATATTGTAACCTATTTCTATTGATATTATAAATATTTTTTTATTTCATTAAGGCAATCTGTTTTCATTTATTTTGTAATAATAATCATCGTGTCTAAAGGTTGACGAATATAGTTTTCTACTTTCTCTTCCCTTCATTTTTTAATTTAATGTGTTGTTGTAAATTCTATAAAGGGCCTTGAGACCTTTTTCTTTTTTGTTCGTTTGTTCGCTGCCTTTTCAACGAAGCACTTTTAAGCCACTTCCATAGTAAGTGAATATATTATTCATCTTTACGTAGTGTATTCATCAATCTTTTATTTTTAGAGTTTGTTTTGACTTGTTCAAATACTTGAATAGCAAAACTTTGCGGTAATATTCCAAAACTCCATTGATTTTTAAAGGCCAGTGATACGCCATACGGCAATCGGCTTGGTGGCCAGTTTAGAGTATTAACCTGGTGAGTTTTTATAAATGAACATTCACCATCAAGTCTTAAATGTCTAACAAGTTTTACCGGAATTTCTAATCCGGTTTCACCGTCTTGTATAGGTGAATGAGTTATAGGACACAGCACAACATCCATGCTGCCATCGTCTTTAGGTTTTGTCGTTAAGATGATTGCACAAGGGCGGTCTTTACGCCCCTGCTCTACTCCTGCAAGACTTTCCTCTTTCCATAGAAAATCATACCGGATGACTAGGCCTGGTTTTGGTTCTATAGACACCGAATTACTTTGCTAGGTATTCGATGTCTGGGGTGGATTCTCCTTGATAACCTTTATCTAGCTCTGCTTTGATGTCATCGTTAAGTTCGTGTGGATAGAACGCTTGCCTTGTATCAAGACTTTTTAAACGTTCATATTCATCTATATCAAGTAATACACGTGCCCGTCTTTGATATTTTGTTATGAAAACCGGTGCTTTGGCAGCTTCTTCGATATAACGGCCTGCCTGATTCTGAAATTCTGTTGAGGATACGTTTTTGCTCATCGCTATTCTCCTATATTGAAAATATAGCTAATATAGCGAAAATAGTCAAGTTAGCTAATATAGCTAATATAGCTAATTCTGAATGTAAGTGTTAAGTGTTTGAATATTTGGAATATTTTTACGAAATAATAGGAATATAAGCCCTGTTTTGGTTTTGGTCTTACTCTTACATATGGCATTAAGTACGTTACCATTATCTATGATAAAGATATGAGGATATATCGACACTAATCTGCCCGGTAAACTTGGGCAGTTTACTCTAACTCTGTCCCCCTAACCGCGAGTGTAATTTCATTTACAGAACGGTCTCTTAAAAAAGTTGCCGAAAACCCACTATCAAATATCCTGCCAGGCTCAGGGATTTCTGAAAATGTGTCTGAGAGAATTTCAAATCCTTTATCAAGTTGTACTTGACCATTTGAATCTAGGCCTAAAAATAATCTCGCCTGCTGATCAGACATACCTGCATTTTTTAATGCATCAATTTGTGCTTGTACATTAGCAGTGCTTACTATATTAGCATAAGCAGCTCTTGCTACTTGTGCTTGCATTGACCACGCTTGAAAAATACTATTCATACCACCAACCTCTTATTATTTATTTTTTTAAAAATATTTTTTTTTCAATGTTAAAAAAATACGGCTCACTTTTACCAGGCTCAGATTCTTCTGGACAGAATTTAGATACACTTGGAGGAGCAAAATTACTTACCGCCCAATTTTTAAACCAGCAGCCTTCCAATAAAAATCCAGTTGCCTTACCTAATACTTCCCCAGTTTCTATTGCGGAAATAATACTTTCACGCCTATCAATTAAACAAATACTACTGATGTCTGAGGCCTGTATAGAAAGGTCTAATTTATAGTCTTCCACAAGACGCCCATAATCTAACTCTCCTCCCTTGGCCGGCTTTCCTGTTTGTCCATTGTATTCCCCTGCTTTTAGAAAATACTCTTCTGACAATGCAACTTTTTCATATATAAACTGACCACCTTCTTTGTTACATAAACGGTTCAGTTCCCAAAGCCCTAACGGTATATCCCACGTAGGAATTAAAACAAAAATAAGTAACACCAAGGCTTTATATTTCCAACCTGGAACAAATATAGCTATGATTATTGCTATTGTTATGTAGAGCAGAAATCCTAGTATTATAAAAAATCCCATTATTAATTACTAACTCTTATGTTTAATTATTTCTTCTCTGCACTCTTTTTCATGTCTTGCATCACTTTGTTTTGTTGTGCACAAATCTGTCCTAGTTGCGTTGCAAGATCACTTAGGTTTTTAATCGCAATCGTTAATTCATCTTTCTTGGTATTGACGTGATTAAGTTGCTGCAGCACCAGTACTTGGAGTTGCTCTGGGCTTAAGGTTATGCCTTTTTGTTGCTGGGTTTCTGATGGCTTAGCTTTACCATTTGTAATTGGTGTTGATTTTAGTTGTGGCGTGAGCACTTCATCTGAAATGGCTTGATTGGCTTGTACTGTCACTTTTACGAGTCCCCTTTGTGCTAGTGAATACAGGTATGCAATTTGCTTGAGTTATGCACCAACCTATTGCATGTCTTTGTTGAGCTAAAATTCTAATCTAACTTTATTTGAAATTACATGCATTTCTTTATTTCATTAAGACAACCTGTTTTGATGAATTCTAATGACATTTTGCATAACGTCTTAATATTGATTCTTTTACTTTCTTTGTGATGTTCACTTTATAGTCTGGCTGAGTCAATAAATGTAGTGCAGCTCAATCACTTCACCAGAACTACAAATGTGATGAGCTGAAGTGAATAGAGAAACAATGATAAGTCGATTAAACAAGCCAAGATAATATCTAAAGTTATTGTATAGCACCTCTTTCTAAGCCTAATTCCTTGCGATTTTCCTTATTTTTATTGGGTTAATTAACAAAATATTTTGATATTTCTTACCTTAATGCTATAATGTCTTATATATATTACATTAACTTATATAAACACTTATATATAATACATTTAAATATGGTGAAGAAAGCATCCTACACTTATTCAGCTTATACAAAGAAGTCGCTAGCACTTATGTCCGCACTTATTCGTACCGCACGAAAAGAGCATAAGATTACGGCGAAAGAATTAGCAGAGCGGGCGGGTATTTCAAGAGATCTTTTGTGGCGTATAGAAAAAGGCGACCCTAAGTGCTCTGTAGGCGCTGTATTTGAAGTAGCTACCTTAGCAGGAGTAAAACTGTTTGATGCTGACGAAGAGAATATAAGCAAAGAATTACGTCTAACAAAAGAAAAATTATCGCTTCTACCCATGCGAGTACGTAAAAGCGAAAAGCCAATAGACGATGACTTCTAAATCAGAAGCCTTCGTGTGGATTTGGTTGCCAAATCAAACTGAGCCTGTTGTTTGTGGAAAGTTACAAAAAGAAGCAGATCAGTATCTATTTAATTACGGCAAAAGTTACTTAGCACGCACTCAAAATAAAGCCCCTGCAATACCCATATATGATACAGAACTGCCCTTGCGAAATGGCTTACTTCCTTTGTTACCAGGATTAACTATTCCAGGTTGTATTCGTGACGCTGCTCCTGATGCTTGGGGGCGCCGCGTCATTATTAATAAAATGCTCGGTCATGTAGATAATCAAATTGATACTGCAAATTTAGATGAAATTACTTATTTACTTGAATCAGGTTCTGACCGTATAGGCGCACTGGATTTTCAACATTCTTCTTCTGAATATGTTCCAAGAACTAGCAATGATGTAACACTTGAACAATTACTTGAATCTGCGGATAAAGTTGAACAAGGAATTCCACTTGATGCAGAGATTGATCAGGCTTTGTTTCATGGTAGTTCTATCGGTGGTGCTAGACCAAAAGCGATGATTGAGGAAGAGAATGTAAAGTACGTGGCAAAATTTCCATTATCTTCTGACCTTTATAATACTGTGAAGACAGAGTATCTTGCGATGCGTCTTGCAAAGCGAATAGGTTTGAACGTTGCGCAGGTGAAATCAGTTAAAGCAGCAAAGAAAGATATATTGCTGATTAAGCGCTTTGACCGAGAGAAAAAAACATCCGGATGGCAGCGAAAAATTGTTCTTTCTTCGCTTACATTATTGGGACTGGATGAAATAATGGCGCGATATGCAAGCTATACTCAACTTGCTGAACTAATTAGAACCCGATTTGTTGAACCAAAAAAAACTTTAAAAGAATTATTCTCTCGAATGGTATTCAATATTTTATGCGGTAATACGGATGATCACGCGCGTAACCATGCAGCTTTTTGGGATGGTGTAAATCTTGTTCTCACCCCTGCTTACGATATTTGTCCACAAAGTCGCACTGGGAATATTGCCTCACAAGCTATGAATATCGTTGGTGATATTAATTTGAGCCAAATAAAGCATTGTTTAAATGTTGCAAATTATTTTTTGCTTTCAAATGCCGATGCATATGAAATTTTTGAAAATCAAAAGCAAATAATAGAATCTAACTGGAACGAGATTTGCGATGAAGTGGAGCTAACTGAAGTTGAAAAAAGATATTTTTGGAAGCGCCAATTTTTAAATCCTTTCGCATTAGAAGATTTATAAACTACACTGTATTAATATTTAGTTGTATATTTAATACTTCAGGTTTGAAGATAGTAATATATTTACAATGAGTTAAGTTATCTTTCTTTTGCGCTTTCTTGTTTATAGCGCAACAGCGGACTTAGAAAAAATTCTATTAGCCTGCGTTTGCCTGTTTTCACCTCTACTGTAACAGACATACCAGGCATAATGTTTACAAGCTTTTCTCCTACTTTAATTTTATTTTTTTCTAATTCAACACGAGATAAAAACACCCACCCTAGCCGTTCATTTTCTATCGCGTCGTTTGAAATGTTTAATATTTTCCCATCAATCGTACCGTATTTTGTAAATGGGAAAGCATCCACTTTTACTTCAGCTTGGTGGTGTTCTTCAACAAAGCCTATGTCTTTGTTTTCTATAAACACTTCGGCTTCAAGTTGTTGTTGATCTGGTACAATTACCATAAGTTCTTGTGCAGGTGTCACTACGCCACCCACAGTATGGATAGCAAGTTGTTGCACAACGCCATCTACAGGTGTAGTGATGCGCTGTAAGTTTTTACGCATTGTGGCCTTAATGAGTTCTTTTTCAAGTGAGGCAACTTGGGTTTCAAGCTGGGCCTTTTCTTGATAGATGTTTTTTTTAAACTCTGCTTTCAGTGCATCTAATTGGGCTTTAGCTTGCTGGATGGCCTGTTGAGATTCTTGCAATTGGCTTTTGAACGCAGCCAAATCTTGTACGTGCTCTATTCGTTCTTGTTCTAATTCACTAAGGTCATTGCGTGCTACTAAGTTTGCTTCTGATAGCTTTTGATAAGAAGTAACACGTTCTGTGATAAGAGGAATTACTTCTTCTAATTTTTTTATATTTTCTCGAATAACCGCATTTTCAGCTTGTTTACGTTTTACTTCATTGTTTAGCGCTTGTTTACGCGAAATGTATTCATCAAATTGGCTATTCAACATATCACGTTGTGTCTGGGCAATGGATGGTTTTATGCTTTTTGACACGTGATAGTGTTCGTCAGGCGAATGTGAATTAGCATGTAACGTTTTAAACCATGCAATCGTGCGTTCACGACTAGCCACAGCCATTTGCAACTCTGCTTCCAATCGCTCGACATCGGCTTTCATTGAAGTGGAATCTAACTCTATAAGCAGATCCCCTTTTTTAACGATCTGTCCTTCATGCACGTGAATCGCAATGACCTTTCCTAATTCAATCGGTTGAATAATTTTGCTTTTCCCGGTTGGGATAATCTTGCCTTGTGCAACAGCAACAATATCGACTTTACCAATGCAGGCCCATGCCACTGCAATTACAAAAAATAAAATAACAATATAGGAAATAGCTCTGCCAACCGGCGAAGGCGGAGTTTGTTGCACTTCTAATGCTGCAGGTAAAAATTCAATTTCATGCAGCTTACGTTCTTCGTGGTTTAAAGACTTTCGATGTTTCCAACTTGCCGCTAGTACTTGTAAATGTCGATATAAGGTGCTCATAAAGATTATTATTTTTTATTTATGTTTCTGTTGGCGTATTCATTTGCCAGGAGTAAGAAATATTTTCTGCTGGTTTAGGATTTTCTTTTTGTTCATTCTGTAATCCATGTAAGTAAGCATATAAACCATTTTTTACCAGCAATTCTACATGCGAACCTATTTCTTCAATTTTGCCCTTATCCAGCACAATGATTCGATCTACATTTCTAACCGTGCTAATGCGGTGCGCAATGATGAACACGGTTCGGTCTTTACAGATGATTTGCATGTTTTGTTGAATAATGCGTTCAGATTCATAATCCAATGCGCTCGTAGCTTCATCAAAAATTAAAATTCGCGGATTGGTAATAAGCGCTCTGGCGATCGCGATGCGCTGCCGTTGCCCTCCAGATAAATTACTGCCATGTTCACCAACTAACGTGTCGTATCCTTCTGGCAGCTCTAGAATAAAATCATGTGCGCCGGCAGCTTGTGAAACTTTTATTACATGCTGCATATCGATACCTGGATCGGCCAAGGCAATATTGTCACGCACACTTCGATTAAACAAATAGTTTTCTTGCAACACAACACCAATATTCCTCCTTAACCACATCGGTTCCACTAACGCGAGATCGACACCATCTACCAGCACACGCCCTGCTTCAGGCACATACATACGTTGTATTAGTTTGGTTAACGTGCTTTTACCGGACCCAGAACGACCGACAATGCCAACCACTTCGCCTGAATTAATTTCCAAATTAATATCTTGAAGTACCAATGAAGCATCGGGTTGATAGCGAAAACTTACATGATCGAAATTTACTTTGCCTTGTAAATCAGGCAATGAGGAACGATTGGGGTTGTATTGAGGTTCAGGTTTTGTATTAAGAATATCAGCCAAGCGTTGCACAGAGATACCGGCTTGCTGAAAATCTTGCCAAAGCTGTACGATTCTTAAAATGGGCCCACTTAATCTTCCTGCCAACATATTAAATGCAACCAGTTGACCCACTGAAAGTTGCCCCGTGATTACTAAACGTGCACCAAACCATAAAATCAGCACAATCATGACCTTGTTTATAAACTGGGCTACTTGACCTGCAATGTTACCTAGATTGGTCGCTTTAAAAGATGACTTTACATATTCGGCTAATTGGCTTTCCCACTTGCGTTGCATTTGCGGTTCTACAGCCAGGGCTTTAATGGTTTCCACACCTGTGATCGATTCCACTAAGAAGGCTTGGTTTTCAGCACCACGATTGAATTTATCGTGTAAGCGCTTTCTTAGTATTGGTGTAATGTAGGCTGAAAGTAGAATGTAGAACGGAATCGTTGCCAGCACGATATAAGTCAATAATGGACTGTAGTAGTACATAACCCCTAAAAATACAAATGTGAAAAAGAAATCAATTACAACCGTAACCGTTGAACCGGTTAGAAAATTACGAATGTTTTCCAACTCTCGTACACGTGCAACACTGTCACCTACTCGTCTGTTTTCAAAATAACTTAAAGGCAATGAGGCAAGGTGACGAAACAGGCCTGCGCCCAGTTCAATATCTATGCGATTGGTTGTATGTGAGAATAAATAAGTGCGTAATGCCCCTAGTACTACTTCAAACAAAGACACCACTAACAAACCGATGGCAAGCACATCCAAGGTGGTTAGGCCTCTGTGTACAAGTACTTTATCAATGACGACTTGAAAGAAAAGTGGTGTAATTAATGCAAAAACCTGCAGAAAAAAAGAAGCCAGAAGTACTTCACTAAGTAGTTTACGGTATTTAATGATAGCTGGAATAAACCAAGTAAAATCAAACTTTCTTTGTTCACCGATTAAATGCGCTCGATGTGTAAGTAACAACAATTTACCGCTCCATGCGTTTTCAAATACCTCTCTTGGTAAACTTAATGGCCTTTTTTCAAGTGGATCTTGGATAAGAACTTTATCTTCTGTCACTTTAGCCAAAACAAAAAACTGTCCGTTCTCATAAACTGCTATTGCCGGTAGTGTTAATTTTGCAAGCCTTGACCAATCTGTGCGAATAGACTTGGCTTTAAACCCTAACTTTTTAGAAGTGCGTAGAATGTTTTCTTGATCAAAATGCTTGCCACCTTCACCATATTGACGCTTTAATTGATCAGCATCTGCTGGCAGACCAAAATATTTAGCCAGCAACACTAAGCATGCAAGGCCAGTATCTATATCTGTGTTTGTTTCTGCCTGGTGAGGCATTTGTCCAACCTGATTTTATATTTAGTGAATACTTGTTTTTAGTATTACCTAGAGTTTATATGAAAAAACTATTTTTGTTGAGTAATTTTTTTGATCAATAAGATTTTAAAATGAGAATATTAGTTTATGTTTAAAATAAGCATACATGTTGTACTATAAATATGCTCACATCTGAGAGCTAAGTTCTGATAATGACTTAATCACAAGGTTAGGTTTATATGAGAGTCGTTCCGAAATATGATCATAACGATTCACCCATATAGAGTAAAACCCACATGCTGATGCACCAGCTATATCCCAAGAATTAGAAGATATAAAACAAATCTTATTTCGAGGTAATGCAAGCTGTTCTCCCATAAATTCATATACAGATGGAGAAGGTTTATATGAACGAATTAATTCTGTGGAATAAACACCATCTATTAAATGATCAACTCCAACTTGTTTTAGAGTAGAGCTGAGAATCTGAGGTGGCCCATTAGAGAGCACTGCTGTTATTAGTCCTTTTTTCTTCAGTAAGGCAAGAACATCCTTTACATCTGGATAACAGTCTAGTTTTGAATGTTCTAGTAGCTTAGTCTTGATTTTCTCATCGTCAACATTATATACATCGCAAGCAAAATCAAGCGTGTCTTTTCGAATTGTTTCATAGTTTACATACTGATTCATTAAGCTTAGCAGTGATGAGTATTGTAAGCGTTTAGTCAACCATAATTTATAGATTTCTTGAATGTTTTCACCAAGCTGTTCACTATATTCTAAGAATGGTAAATACGGATCAAGAATTAAGCCATAAGCATTAAATACATAGGCTTTAATTTTTTTCATATTTTTCTTCCTTAATTAAATCGTTAAAGCAAATCTTCCTATATAATAACTCTGATTAAAATAATACATATTCTATATTTTAAAATATTAAATGGATTATAAACTTAGCAATAGTCATGAGAGCGTTTCATTAGTTTCAATCTAGAATGATAATCCAAAAAAATAAATTAGTCTGCAAAGAACATTGAATTATCAAATTAGATAGTTATATTAGACTGACTTAAGCTGTAGTTGATCCAAGCAATGGCTTAACCAAAGAAACACCGCGAAATTTCCTAAAGAGATTTTGACAGAAAAGTGAGAAATAATAAAACAGACGATGCCCTTTTCGAAATTTACTACTCACAAATACCTGCAGAAATAGGCCTTTTCTGATGAATTAGATGAATTACTAGTGTCTCTTGCAAGAGACGTAACTGACTAGTGGAATGTAATCAAACCCTTGGTGCCCCTTTGATCTGTAAGCTCCTGAGTTCTTATGAGAATATTTACCTGAACTTGCCGCAGAGACCTTTTGACTAAAATATAGCCTGCAAAACAATGCTGAAGTAAATATTTTCGGTGTCCCTTTCGGTATTTTTAATAAATTTTAATTAAATTCATCTGCTAGTTTAGTGACTGTTTCCCTAGCTAAAGCGAACATTCAAGAATAGGTGTAATATTTAAATTGATATTAAATAAAGTGTGACGGAAATTAAAATTCATGGGCCGCCTAACGAATACAGAAATAAAGCAGGTTGTAAAAGATCGTTATAGCAAACTCGCAGAGACTGGCTTAATTGGAGCAAGTTCCTGCTGTTCAATTCAAGCTTCTAAAAGTTCTAGTTTCGCAACAGATCATGGGTTATATACACAAGAAGACATATCGTTAATTCCAGAATCGGCACTTAGCTTATCAAGAGGATGTGGTAATCCTGCAGGCTTTGCGGCTCTTCAGCCTGGTGAAACTGTTGTGGACTTCGGATGTGGTGCAGGGATTGATGCCATACTGGCTGCAAAAAAAGTCATCCTAAAAGGAAAAGTAATTGGGATCGATTTTTCCTCAGAAATGATTGAACGAGCAAAGCAAGCAATAAATGAATCAGGATTATCTGACACAGTAGAGTTTCATGTTACAGATCTAGATCAATCGAACCTTCCCAATGATTTTGCAGATGTAGTCATATCGAATTGCGTAATCAATTTATGCCCAGATAAAGAAGCCGTGTATAGAGAAGCTTCTCGTATACTAAAGCCCGGTGGTCGTCTAGCCATTTCAGATATTGTATACACTGAAAAGATTGATCCGAAAATACATGAACATTTTAAAACCACCTGGTCAGGCTGTGTTGGGGGTGCAATTGATAAAGATTCTTATTTCGAGATTATCAAAAATATTGGGTTTACAGATTTGCAACTGATTGCAGAGCATCTCTTAGCCTCTACAGAATTGGATGAGTTAGCATGTTGTCCTGGGTCTAAGTACACACCTGTTCCAGCTGAAGAAGATATCGCTATAGTGCAAAACAAAATTGCAAGTATCAAATTTACTGCCTTCAAACCACACATCAGCACCTAAGGTAACATTCAAAAGCTAAACACTACTTTATAAAAAGGAAAACAACATGTCTTCTAAAGCAATAGCTTTATTAATAGGCGGATTTTTACCTGCATTTATTTATGGTGGATCCGCTATTTTTCAAAAGTTCAGCACAAATATAGGCATAAGTATTTCAACATATCTCGTTGCGGTTGGATTAGGAGTTGCAATTGCAGGTTTAGGCTTTTATTTTTTTGACAATACTGTTCCTTTTTCAATTAAAGCAAGCTCTTTTGCAGGATTATTCGGCTTGACTTGGGGAATAGCAAGTGGGTTAGTGGCGTACTCTCTGCTTCAATTTAACATCCCTATATCTCAACTAGTTCCCTTATATAATATGAATACACTGATTGCTGTATTGCTTGCATTGGTTATTTTTAGTGAATGGAAAGAATTACATACTGTAAAATTATTAGTTGGAAGTATATTGATTGTAATTGGTGCTATTTTTGTAGCAAATGCTTAATATCAATAACTTCTTTTGGCAGAAAGCAGCACTCATAATTTAAAACAAGGGTGACTTCATCTGTTGTTGATCCATTCAATGTTTTACTCAAAGGGGCACCGCGAAAATTGCAAAAGAGACTTTTGGCAAAATGAGAGCAAAAACGAAATGTACGGTGCCCATGAAAGTTTTTCTTATCGCAAATGCCTGCAGAAATGGGCCTTTTCTGCTCAATTTCTAGCGTCTTGCAAGAGACAAAATTGGCTGGCGGAGAGAGAGGGATTACAAAATACTTCCTTGTATTTTGCCCTACGGGCCATCGCCATTTCATAGCGATGTTCAAATTTGTTCCTAACAAATTTGTCGACCCTCTCCTCGGGTTCGACTCCACTTTTCACCTTCAATTATCAAAGAAGATATCGATATCTTCTTTGATAATTGTGGCGGAGAGAGAGGGATTCGAACCCTCGGTGCCCCATTGAGGACACACTCGCTTTCCAGGCGAGCCCGTTCGACCACTCCGGCATCTCTCCATACAACAACTATTATATCGACATTACTAAAACAATTTAGAATCTATTGCTCGCCTGTACGCGTACCCACGTTCCAGGCGAAATCGTGCCAATGCCTTCGTTCGACCACTCCGGCATCTCTCCATACAACAACTATTATATCGACATTACTAAAACAATTTAGAATCTATTGCTCGCCTGTACGCGTACCCACGTTCCAGGCGAAATCGTGCCAATGCCTTCATTCGACCACTCCGGCATCTCTCCATACAACAACTATTATATCGACATCAGATAAGCAATTAAGAACTTATTGCATATTGTTTCGACAGTATTATTTTGTGTTGGTGAATTAGGATTTCCCACCTTTGTCATTACCGGGGTTATATACTGGGGAAGGAAAGTGAGCCACATTCTCACCTGCATCAGAAATTTTCGCTACTCCTTGTTTTTTAACCTCATCAATTCTAATAATGGCATGCATGGGGACAAAAAAACGATCTACTTGTTCAAACTCTGACTTAAGCTTTTCTTCACTTGGATCGACTACTACGCTGGTCCGCTCATCAAAGGTCAATCCTTCTATTGTAATGAAGCCATACAGATCAGATTGATACACTTGGTGTGCATAGATTTCATATACTTTGTTTTGATTATAAAAACTTACTTTATAGATACTTTTATTTGCCATAGACTACAAGTATACAATTAATTTTTAATCTATTGGAGATTTAAACTGCTATTTTCTTTGCCGGATCAAATTTTTTAACAAGTTGATAGCCTTTATATCCTCTTGGGTTACACACCACTCGTACACCATGCTTTTTATAATCACTGGCACGGTGTATATGTCCATGCACCCATAGATCAATTTCCTGTTCTTTGAACATAGGCTCCATCTCATTACAATAAGCGTATTTTATATAATCATTATCATCTGCTGCCCAACTTTTCAGCGAGGGTGCATGATGTGTCACTACTACAATTGGACCTCTATGAGGCTTGTTAAGCTCTTTATCCAACCATTGTTTTGATTTCTCATTTAATTGAACTAATTGTTGTGCAGAAACTAAACCTCCGTCAAAGTATATATAACGAAAATCATTCATAACGCTTTCAAGCTCTTCTAACTGCCCATCATCACATGCATTAAAATCGGCCCATAAAGTACAGCCAATAAACTTAACATCATCAATAATTACACTGCTTTTTTCCAAATAATGAACATTGCTTTTTTTACTCACTTTTGAAAGCAAGTTGTTTAAATCTTTAATTTCAAATCCCCAATACTCATGATTCCCAGCTACATAAATAACAGGTATATCTAAAGTCTGTAACCACTCCAAGCCTTCAATACCCACACCGATATCGCCCGCTGCAATGAGTACATCACATTCTTTATTTGGTAATTTAAATTCACCAAATTCTAGATGAATATCAGAAATTATTTGTATATTCATTAGTAAACATTCTTGAAAAATTTACTTTGTCTCAAATCAAGAAATATTAAGCTAATATCGCCTTGTTGTGAGTAGAAAAACACTAAATGAGGCATAAGCCTGACTAAATGGCCAATTTCTACCATTATCAAAGCATTGTTTCAATGAAAAACGCCACGCAAATGCGTGGCGTTTTCAAGTAAATTGAAAGAACTGATTTAGAATTTCAAACCCAGAGAATTAATTGTTTCAATGGTTACAAAATTCTCGCCATAAGGTAAGCCTTTGCGCTTAGCGTAACACTGCGCACCCCGAAAAGTACAAGGACCCATAATTCCATCTACTTCACACGAATAACAACCTTGTCTCTTAAGTGCGCCTTGTAATTGTGAAACATTTCGGCTTGTCATATTAACCTGACACAATACCGGCACCCATGTAAGTTGTTCTGCTTGTACTAGTTCTGTGCGTGTTACGGTTCCATATTCTTCTGGAATCTTGATTCTCTTTTCCTGTGCGGCAGTAACAAGCTCTGTAACTTGAACTGTTTTATATTCAGCAGGAATCGTAACTTTCTTTGTTGTTGCAGGGCTTACTAAAACTGTTTTGCTAACCGTTTTATATTGAGCTGGTATTTCTACTAAACACATAACTTCACCTGTATCTGTGACTCGAGTACCAACAACCTTCTGGTTACCAAAGCGGTCAATAATAGCTGCGGCACTATCCCCGCCTGCTGCACCTGCCCCTGCACTTGCGGCATCTATTCCTGCCCCTTTTTTCCATACCGTACGTGCTGGTGAAACTTGGATTCGTTCAGTTTTAGTAGCATATTTTGCCGGCACTTCAACTAATTTAGTTGTTTCAGGTTTTACTAATACACGTTTTGTAACTGTCTTATATGTAGCAGGGATGATCTGTACACGTTCAGAAGCCTCTTTCTTAAGTACTTTTTTTGTCACTGTGCGATGCTGTGCAGGAACAAGCATGCGTGCATAACATTCACCTGGACGTGCATTTGGTGGATATAAGTCTCCCGAAGCCGCAATAACAGGAGCCGATGCCGTAGACCCATCTTCCATAGACATCATTTTTTCTTTTTTAGCGAGCTCATGTTCACGCATATTAAGCTCACGTTCACGCTCCATCAGTTCCGCTTCAGATGCCGCCATCTCAGCATTATTTTCCATTTCAATAGATTCAGCAGTTTGATTTGTAGTCTGGCAACCTGCTAAATACATAACAGCAATTAAAGCTGCAAGAAGCATGCTAATTCGTTTCATAATCGTTTGTCTCCAAAAGAATTAAAATTTTATTTTCTTATAGTTTATAAATATAACATTTATACTGTTATATCTGATAAAGACATTTGTAAAATATAGTTAACAGTTTTAATCAATGAAGCTTAAACAGTTATTTTATATTGCTAATGAGAAACTTTTTTGTAAAGGATAATTAATTTAATTAACTATTTAATTAAATAATTATCAATTGATTTATGTATTACGTTAATTAAATTTTTATAGCTTGCAGTCAAATTTTTTATGCCATTTTTTTCATTTGTCTTAGACTGCAAATATTCATTACATGCCTTTTCAACAGCTCTAGCAGACTTTGATATTTCTATTAATTCATAAGAACCTGCAGATCCTGCTAATTTATGGCTTATGGTACGAAGTGACTCTATATCTGAAAGTTTGAATGATTGATTCACGATGTTCACCCAGTCATTCTCTAAAGTTTTCAACTTATCAGGCAATGATGCAATATAAGACTTTTTTAACTTAGTTATTTTTTGCTGAGCATCGGATGACAGATTAGACATCATTTAAAAGTAATTTATTTATAGTACTTATTAAAGGTGCAACCTGTATAGGCTTTATCAAAAATTCATTACAACCTGCTTTAAGCGCATTATTCTTATCTTCATTATTTGTTGACGCTGTCATACCAATAGTAGGGATCTTTATATCTTTTTCTACTAATATTTTTAGTACGTCAGTTCCATTTAATTTCGGTAGCTGCATATCTAACAACACCAGATCGAACTTTTCTTCATTACACTTCTTTATTGCTTCATCCCCATCATAGGCCACTGAAGTAGAATATCCAAACTCATGTAAAAATATTTTTAACAATTCAACCAAGTCCTCATCATCTTCAACAATTAAAACTTTAGCTTCATTTTTACTTGAATGCTCTTTGATTTTTGCTAAAGATATTGCATCTACTTGGTTTGCATAAATAGTCAAAGTAAAAACTGAACCTGAACCAACCTCAGAATGCAATTTAAGCTCTCCTCCTAACTTCTCAGCCAATTGTTTACTGATAGAAAGCCCTAAACCAGCACCTTTTTTATTTTCAGAATGTATGCGATTAAATGCTTGAAATATATTGTCCCGATGTTCTTCAAAAATTCCCGGACCTGTATCTGAAACAATAATAATTAGATTATTATTTTTCCAATTTACTTCAACACTGACCGATCCTACTTCAGTATATTTAATAGCATTACCTATAATATTAATTAATATTTGTTGCAATCTAATGCGGTCTGTTTGTAATACTTCTGGCACATTATTACTTATGTCAAAGTTAAATATAAGATTAGATTCTTTGGCTAAAGTAGAAAACATTAAGTTTATATCATTAAGCAGTTCCGCTACCTGGAATGGCGCTATATTTAGAGTTAATTTTTCTGTTTCTAACTGCGCATGTTCTAAAACGTTATCTATCAGCGATAGCAAATATTTAGTATTTCTTTCTATGGCTTTTGTATATCGATATTCATCATCACTGTCTGAAAACTTGCTAGCGAGAATGTCTGCATAGCCTAATATTGATGAGATAGGTGTTCTAAACTCATGTGACATACTGGATATAAAACGAGATTTGGCAGTATTGGCTAATTCAAGTTTCTTGTTTTTATGCTCCAGTTCTAACTGCGTCTCCTTCAACTGCTCAGTTATTTGTCTTAATTTTACATTAAGTAGCTTAGCCTCATTAGACACTTGTGTAGTTTTCTGATGTCTTTGGTGCTCATCTTTAGCATCTAAAAGAACTACGTAACGATTTCGATTTATTTGTATAACATTTACACTAGCTACGATATTTTCACTAAAACTTACAAGTGGCAAAACCACGTATGACTCTTTTTCCAATCCAACTAGAAAAGGAAGTTCTTTAATGCAGCTATGCCCTGGAACGAAATGATTAAAATCATAATTGCTTAAATTTCCATAATGAGAAATATAGTTATTCTCATCATCTACTACCACCACAAGTGGCTTCATCTTCTCAGCAGATATCGCATATAAGTTTTGCGCAATTTTTTCAGTATGTTGCTTCATGAAAGTATTTTTTTTGCAAGCTCATTAAATGCTACTTCAACATTCTCACCATTTTTTGCGCTTGTTTCAAAATAAGACCATTTATTATTTTTTATATTATTAATCTCTACATCATTGCATTCCCATTGATTCTTCAAATCGTTTTTATTAATGAGCATACAAAAAGGTATATCTCCCAGCTCGTTTTGCAAATGCGCTTGTAATTTGTATGCAGATTCTAAAGTATGTTTGCGTGTTCCATCTGCTATTAGCAAATAACCTGCACAGCCCCTAATATAATTATCATCTAAACTGCTTAGTTTATCCTTACCTGCAATATCCCAAATTAACAGTTTTAATGTGGTCATATCATTTATAATAATTTCTTTAGAATCTATTTTAACTCCTACTGTACTAAGATATTTTTCAGAAAAAATATTTTTTACAAAGCGTGCCACGAGACTTGTTTTGCCAACAGAAAAATCTCCAACCATACAAATTTTTTTATTAATTACATCCATACAAAAACATACTTAATGAATAATAAAAGTAATCATCAGAGTGCGTATAGGTTTAAGTGTCTAATACAACTCAAGCGCTTTATTCAGTCGCAGGTTCTAAGCGATATCCATGTTGATAGACAGAGGTAAGTCTCCATCCATTTTCAATAGATATGTTTAGCTTGCGCCTTAAACGACTAATATGCGTATCTACTGTACGCGTATTAATTTCAGGATTCTTACCCCACACCCTTTCAAGAATATAACCTCTTGACAAGACTCTGCCTATATTTCGAAATATAAACAAAGCTAGATCATATTCTTTTTGAGTTAACTCAATTTCTGTATTATTACAACTTACCGTTCTTTTCTTTAAATCCAATGAGTAAGGCGAAAAATCCAATATCGTTTCACCTTCATCTTGGGGATTATTTCTTCTTGATACCGCGCCAATACGTGCAAGCATTTCAGCACGTTTAATTGGTTTAGCCATATAATCATCTGCACCTGCTTGCAACGCCTTTACCACGTCTTCTTCCTGATCACGTTGCGTGATGAATAGAACAGGTACATACCAGTCTAGATTTTCGCGCACCCACTGCAACACTTCGAACCCACTCATGTCAGGCACTTCCCAATCAAGCAATATAACATCGAAGCTCTCATTGTTTAGGGATTGAACAATTTGGCTACCAGAGTGGTAGACATAGCAATTATGTCCAGCATCAGATAACCATATTTCAACAAGCCTAGCTTGATCAACATCATCCTCAAGAATGGCAATTCTCATTATTTTCCTTCTAATGAACTACAATCTAGTAAAATTAGCTTAGACTATTATTTGAATGAGCAACTACTTATATTTGACAATCAATTTATTGTGGTACTGTGTGGAATATAATGGAAAAGTGCTATAAAGCAATATGCTTATTCAATTTTAAAATATGTAATTCATTACATAGACATATTTTTTATAATTTCTTCACCAAATCCAGTCGTGCTCACAAGTGTTGCACCTGGCATGAGTCGTTCTAAATCTTCTTGCACTTCTCTTGATGTCCCAGGACGCCGGCCTTTTACTGCACTAAAGCCTGCACGAGCACGTGCCAAGTCATAAGTTACCGTTCTTGCTGCAATTGCACCCGACACACCTTTTTCAATCAGGTTAGCCGCTTCATCCCAGCCTATATAACGTAACATCATTTCAGCAGATAAAATTATTGAACCAGGGTTAACACGATTTTTACCCGCAAAACCGGGAGCAGTACCATGTGTTGCTTCAAATACAGCTACACTATCAGAAATATTTCCACCCGGAGCTATACCAATTCCACCAACTTGCGCAGCTAACGCATCAGAAATGTAATCGCCATTCAAATTCAGTGTAGCTATGACATCGTAATCTTCGGGCTTCAATAGAATTTGTTGTAAAAAATTATCTGCGATTACATCTTTAATAATGACATCATTCCCATTATTAGGATTTTTAATTTTACACCATGGGCCTTCACCAATGACTTCAGCATTAAATTCATGTAAAGCTAAATCGTAGCCCCAATTTCTAAACGCACCTTCAGTAAATTTCATAATATTTCCTTTGTGCACCAAAGAAACGGAATTACGATTATTGTCTAAAGCATATTGAATTGCTTTACGAATTAAACGTACCGAACCTTCTTTAGAAACAGGTTTAATACCTATTCCGGAAGTTTCAGGGAAACGGATTTTTGTAACACCCATTTCTTCACGTAAGAACTTGATAACTTTTTTAACTTCCTTACTTTGCGCTTCCCATTCTATTCCTGCATAAATGTCTTCAGTATTTTCCCTAAATATCACCATATCGGTTGTACCTGAATCCTTAAGCGGTGTGGGTGTGCCTGAAAAATATCGAATTGGACGTACACATGCATAAAGATCCAACACTTGTCGAATTGCAACATTCAATGAACGCATGCCTTCGCCTACAGGTGTGGCAAGCGGACCCTTGATTGACACAATGTATTTACGCATGACATCAAGTGTTTCTTCAGGAAGAAATTCAGTCGTCCCATATAAACGAGAGGCCTTTTCACCAGCAAAAATCTCCATCCAGCGAATACGGCGTTCATCGTTATAAGCCAATTTAACTGCAGCTGTAACTACTCTGCGCATAACCGGCGTAACATCGATACCAATCCCATCACCTTCTATAAAAGGAATAATTGGATTATTAGGAACCTGCAGGGTGTTATCCTGATTAAGCTGAATGGGTTCCGCATCCGCAGGAATCTGGACATGCTCATAGGGTTTATGCGCCATAAAAAACCTCTAGTAGAATTTAATATTTATGTTGTTAAACAGATTATAGTTTAAATAATTACACCCTGCCCGATAAGTATTTTCTTATAAACAAAATAAAAAAAACCCGGTATGTAATTGTTACATACCGGGTTTTTAAGCTTTTATTTAAATTATTAGCTTAACCTGCAGCAGACTTATCAAATTGAGCCTCTTCAGTAGAACCCGTCAACGCAGTAACAGATGATGAACCACCTTGGATAACCGTCGTTACATCATCAAAGTAACCAGCACCCACTTCTTGCTGGTGAGATACGAACGTATAGCCACGTTCACGGCCCGCAAATTCTGGTTCTTGGACCATTTCTACGTAATGCTTCATACCTTCACCTCGCGCGTAGTTATACGCCAAGTCGAAAGTACGGTACCAGTTTAAGTGGATACCCGCTAAGGTAATGAACTGGAATTTATAACCCAAAGCTGACAAATCTTCCTGGAAAGTCGCAATTTGTGAATCATTCAGATTCTTCTTCCAGTTGAAAGAAGGTGAACAGTTGTAAGACATCAATTGACCAGGAACGGCTGCTTGTACTGCTTGTGCGAATTCACGTGCAAATCCAATATCAGGCACACCTGTTTCACACCAAACTAAATCAGCATAAGGCGCGTAAGCAACACCACGACTAATGGCTTGCTCTAAACCATTTTTAACACGATAGAAACCTTCCTGCGTACGTTCACCTGTAAGGAATGGCTTATCATTATCATCAAAATCACTGGTTACTAAATTAGCCGCTTCTGCATCTGTACGCGCTAAAACAATAGTTGGCACACCCATAACATCAGCCGCTAAACGTGCAGCACCTAATTTTTGTACGGCTTCTTGAGTAGGAACAAGAACTTTACCACCCATGTGACCACACTTCTTCACTGCAGCAAGTTGATCTTCAAAGTGAGCTCCCGCTGCACCGTTAGCAATCATATTTTTCATCAATTCATAAGCGTTTAATACACCACCGAAGCCCGCTTCTGCATCTGCAACGATAGGTAAAAAGTAATCAATGGCATCTTCTTCTGACATTTTGCCATCTGCGATGTTTTTCCATTGAATCTCATCTGCACGCTTAAAAGTGTTATTGATACGACGAACCATGGTAGGAACAGAGTCGTATGCATAGAGAGATTGATCTGGATACATGGTTTCAGATGTATTTCCGTCGGCAGCAACTTGCCAACCTGACAGATAAACTGCTTCCAATCCCGCTTTAGCTTGTTGCATGGCCTGTCCCGCAGTGATCGCGCCAAAGGCATTCACATAACCTTTCTTAGCAGCACCATTCACTTTTTCCCAAAGCTTATCAGCACCTTTACGTGCAATGGTATACTCGGGCTGTAAACTACCGCGTAAACGTACAACATCCTCTGCAGAATAATCACGTTTTACATTTTTCCAGCGAGGGTTGCTGGCCCATTCCTTTTCTAATTCTTGTATTTGTTCTGCTCTACTCTTACTCACAATGGCCTCCTTCAAAAAACCCCTAATAATGTAAACTTCTGCTCCAGAAATTCATTCAATCCCAAATGGGCCGTGTATATTATCAGATACTAATTTAGCATGACTATAAAAATTGAGAAATCCGTCATGCAAGTCATCAATAGGTAAATAAGATTTACATTTAGCCAAGCAATAAAGCCTAATACGCTACCTATCTTGGGGTATATTTAAGCCTATTATTGAAGTTCTGGTATTAAATGCTTACAAAATTTATATTCAAAAGAATGGCATTATTACAAATCAAAATAATAGAAATTAAGTAGGAGCACTTATATATGCAATTCAAAACAGCAGATCTTTGCGATGATCATGAAGAAAATATCTCTGTCGCCCAACCTCTATTTCAAGATTACGGTGGTAACATCTCCTTTTATGGGAAAATCAGCACAGTAAAGTGTTTTGAAGATAACTCTCTAGTACGCGAAACCTTAAAAAGCCCAGGTTCTGGCCAAGTCCTGGTAATAGATGGTGGTGGTTCTACACGACGTGCACTAGTGGGAGATTTACTGGCCCAAGCAGGTGCCGACAACCACTGGGCTGGAATACTTGTATATGGATGTATTCGAGACTCAGCAGTCATTGCAACAATTAAAATTGGTTGCAAAGCTATGGCTACGATGCCACTTAAAACAGATAAAAAGGGAATTGGAGAAAAAGATATACCTGTACATTTTGCAGATATTGATTTTACACCTGGTCACTACCTATATGCCGATGAAGATGGCGTGATTGTAAGCCCCAAAGATTTACTTGCTTAACAGAAACACTTTATGAATTCACCTATTTATCACGATTACGAATTTGGAATTACTTGCATTGACACCATGTATGTTAAAACAGGCCACGCTGCCTGTTATCTACTCACTCATAATAAAGCTGCTGCTTTTATTGATACTGGTACAGGACACACTGTACCTTATGCCCTGCAAGTCTTAAAACTTAAAAATATTCCAGTCGAGGCAGTTGAATATGTAATTCCTACTCACGTACATCTTGACCACGCGGGTGGTGCTGGCTTACTCATGAGTAAACTACCTAATGCAAAACTGGTCATTCATCCACGCGGGGCACCACACATGATTAATCCTGAAAAATTAATTGCTGGAGCCACTGCAGTATACGGTAAAGAAAAATTCACACGCAGCTTTGGGCAGATAATACCTATCGATGAAACGCGTGTAATCGTTGCAGAGGATAATTCAAGCCAGGACTTAGCCGGTCGTAATTTAAAATTTATTGATACTCCTGGACATGCTCGACACCATTTTTGTGTTTACGATGAAACAAGTAAAGGTTTTTTTACAGGTGACACTTTTGGCCTATCGTATAGAGAATTTTATGACGATAATGGTGATTTTATCTTACCTACTACATCACCCGTTCAATTTGAACCAGACGCTTGGCAAAATTCACTGACTCGATTACTAGATTACAAACCCGAGAAAATGTACCTAACACATTTTGGTCAAGTTACTGAAGTGCAAAAACTGGCTCAAGAGTTACGAGCTGATATTAATCACTACGCTGAAACTGCAAAACAATTTATAAATGAAGATCAATGTAAAGAGAAAATCAATAATGCCTTAACAGATTATCTTCAACAACGTTTAAGTACTCGTTATTCAAATAATGATGTACAAGCACATATAAATTACTTAAAACCAGATTTAGAATTAAATGCTGCGGGCTTAGAAGTTTGGCTAAACAGACTAAAGAAAGCTGCTTAGTATTGTTGTTAACAAGTGATGCTGTGTAACGCAGCTATTGATTCAACGTGTAATATATTTGCCACAAAACTATACGAAACTAGCACTACGCCTATGGTAGTACTTCACACCATCAAACGAAACATCTTTTCCTCCACCTAAGTACATTTCTGCAACGTCAGTAGATTCTAGTAATTCTTTTGAGGAACCTCTTTTAACAACGCGTCCGTCCTCAATCACGTAACCAACCGACGCATAACGCAATGCAACCATTGCATTTTGTTCTGAAACCAAAAAGCTTACGCCTTCTTCTTCATTTAGTTGTTTAACAATTTCAAAAATTTGTTCAATAAATTGTGGTGCCAAGCCCATTGACGGCTCGTCTAGTAATATGAGTGTAGGTTTTGCCATTAAAGCTCTACCTACTGCAATCATTTGCTGCTCACCACCGGAACAAAGTCCACCTGGGTTTTTTCGACGTTGTTTAATACGAGGAAACAATTCATAAACATGTTCAAGGTTTCTATTAACTTCTGCTCTGTCCATGTTTCTAATAAATGATCCTGTCAATAAGTTCTCTTCAACACTTAAGTGAGCAAAAATATGACGCCCTTCAAGCACTTGAACGACACCTTGTTTAACCATGTCATAGGCATTATATGCAGCAATATCTTCCCCATTTAATTCGATTGAGCCTTTGGTTACTTCGCCTCTTTCTGCAGACAACAAACGTGAACAAGCTTTAAGAGTTGTAGTTTTACCCGCACCATTAGCACCAAGCAAAGAAACAATTTCGCCTTTATTAACCGTTAATGAAACTCCGCGTAATGCAAGTATTACACCTCCATAAACGGCTTCAATATTGTTAATTGCTAATAATGGTGTATCGCTCATAATCGTTCCTTTTAACATTCCTTCTGCAACCGGGTTAAATAACCCGGTTGCAAAGATGGAATGACTTAAATATTACAAATCGAAGTCATCGTCATTATTGTCGTCAGTGCAAGGGCGTGCAGTAATTTTATTCTCCGCCGCATATTTCTCTGCACCCGCATCAATAATGGCTTGAGATAACGGTACGTCACCTTCAATCCAATCCGATACGATGTTCCACTGACGCTTGCCCGCATCCCATTGCTGGAATTTCGCTAAGTGCCCACCTACGTGATCAAGACACGTGAGGTTGAGTTCCGGTACTAATCCGGTCGCACCCAGCTCGCCAATGCGCGCCGCATCAAGACGTAGGTTCTCAAAACCCCATCGCGCTTCCGCACTGGTCAATGGTCGGTTGCCAAAACGAGCCTGCGCAATGCGCAACGCTTCGGTGTGTACCACTCCAGCAAGTACTCCTAGGTTCCAGTACACGGAGCCCAGACGAGATTTGTCTTGTAGGTCGCCATTGCCTTCACCGTATACGGTCTTGATGATTTCTTGTACCACTGGGAAGTCGGTGCCCGCAGGGTGGGTGGTGATGGCTTGGTAGCCGTCTGCCGCTTTACCCGCTGGTATCACGTCTTCGTCTGAGTTACTCCAGATGTTGCCAATCAAACGACTCACTGGATAGCCTGTGCGTACCGCAGTCTGCATCGCTACTGGGTTCATTACGCCCCAACCGCGAAGCAGTACGTAGTCGGGCTTGAGTTTGCGTATGTTGATCCACTGGGATTGTTGCTCATTGCCTGGATGCGGTACTTCTAAAGGATGATGGGTGCAGCCGTGCTTCTCACACATGCTGTCCATGAAGTCGATCGCTTCACGACCGTAAGGAGAACCGTGATATAGCATGGCTATCTTTTTGCCTTTCAGGTTCGCACGTCCACCTTCGAGTACGTCTCCAATAAAGTGCACCATGATGGAGTGCTCGTCGTAGGTGTTGATGCCCGGCATAAAGTAGTAGGGAAAGATGTCGCCACGTTGCCCCGCGGTCTTGCCGTGGTTCACCGCAATAATCGGCATCTTGTCTTTACGCCCGGTCTCGATCAAGGCGGTTGATATCCCTACGGATAGAGGATCAAAAAATACTGCCCCCCCTTCCCGGTCTTTCAATCGCTTGTAGCATTCCACACCACGCTCTACTGAATATTCGGTCTCGCATTCTGACCAAATCAGTTTCACGCCATTGACGCCTCCATCGCGGGCATTGAGTAGGTTGTAGTAGTCCAGTATGCCGCCAAAATAACCCGTGCCTCCAGCCGCATAGGGCCCCACGCGATAACTCGGAATCGGCACATACATGGTCTCTTCTGCCATCGCACTCGTGCTCATTCCCAGCACCATGCTGATCGCTACCAGTATGATCTTTACTTTCTTCTTCATGTGTACTCCTCCAAAGAGAATTTTCTTTAGTTAAAAATAGCTTGCGCAAGCTACTTACTTTTTCCATGCATGCTTTACAGCAAACACAAAATTTTTATAACCTTTTAACTTCCTTACTATGTAGAGAAAGGCCAAATTCGTAACCTGTGCTTAACTGCAATCCACAATCCTGCAAATCCTTGTGGTTGATAAATAAGCAATAGAACGATAATTGTACCAACAATAATTTTAGAGTTATTTTCAACAAATGCAGTATCTAAAGTACCACCACCAAACACTGCATCACCAAATCTAGTAACAAGGATTGGCCATCCATAAACAAATATAGCGCCTAAAAACGATCCTAAAATAGAACCTAAACCACCTAGAATTACCATAAACATAACTAAGAAAGATCTTCTTAAGTCATAGATCATAAAATCGAGGTTGCCAATATAACAATACGAATACATAGCACCTGCAACACCACAATAAAAACAACTCACAAAAAATGCATTCAATTTTGTTTTACCAACAGAAATACCGATTACGTTTGCAGCAATATCCATATCACGAACAGCCATCCAGTTACGGCCAGTTGAGCTACGTACCATATTTTTTGCCGCAATGGTCATCAATATAGTAACGATCAGTGCAATCAAATAGCGCCAAACATAAGCAGAATAATCTTTATCAAGACCAAGAAAGTCGAATATCTGATCTTGATACGGTAAAAAACGGTAGTGAAATTCCGGTAAATGTACAACACCTGAGCTGGTGTAGTTTAAAAAATAAGGATAAGCATTAAAAAACCATTCAGCGAAGAACTGTGCACACAAAGTTGATACCAGCAAGTAGAAACCTTTGATTCTCAAACTCGGCAGACCAAATATGATCCCTATCAAACCAGCCACAATTCCTGCACATAAAAACGCTAACCAAACATTCATCCATTCAACACGGAATAACAAGTTATATGCTGTAAAGGCACCAAAACACATAAAACCAGCCGTGCCCAGTGAAAGCTGGCCAGTGTAGCCCACTGCAATGTTCAAACCTAAAGTTGCAACTCCGAGCACCATCATAGGAATTAAAATGGCACTAAACCAATAGTCATTGGCCCAAAATGGCACTACAAAAAACATAAATGCCAAGAACACCAACATAATCCAACGGTCTTCTCGTACCGGCACCATGCGCCGATCTTGATCATAACTTGAAATAACTTGGCCGGTTTCTCTATAAAACATGCTACTCGTACTCTATAAAAATTAATTCGATTTATATTCTTTCGATTTCACGTTCACCGAAAATGCCTGTAGGTCGTATTAAGATAAATACTAATGCTGTGAGATATGCCCACCAGTGCTCAATACCTTGCCCACCAAATACATCGGCTAAAAATATTTCACCCAGTTTTTCACTCGCACCAATTATCAAACCTCCAACGATACAACCAGGTATTGAAGTTAAGCCTCCAATGAGAATTACAGGGAGTCCTTTTAATACTGCAGCAGTTAAAGTAAAAGAAACGCTTAGTCGGTCTGCCCATAGCAAGCCTACTATAAAGGTGATTACACCCGTAACTGCCCATACAATAGCCCAAATTTTTGATAGTGGTATTCCAACTGCTTGCGAAGCCATGTGGTCATCTGATACTGCTCTTAACGAAAGACCTGTACGTGTGAATTGGAAGAAAAGATATAGTCCAATTACCAAAATCAATGAAACAGCTGCAGCAAAGCCATCAAATTTACTAACCAAAATATCTAACCATGGAATATATTCAGATACAAAAACAGGATCACTTGGAATTCCAAGCTCAAGACCATGCACTGCTGAATCCCATGTACCTTGAGCTAAACCTTCTAAAAAGTAATTCAGTCCCACCGTTGCCATAAACAATGATAGTAACGACTGGTTGGCTAGGGGGCGCATTACTGTCCGCTCAATAATAATTCCCATAAAAACCATCACTACGGTTGTGATAGCAAATGCAATGACGGGGTGAACTTGCCTTTCTGTCAGGCTCACAAAGGTTAAAGCCGCAAACAACAGCATAGTGCCTTGTGCAAAATTAAATACACCGGATGATTTATAAATGAGCACGAAACCTATTGCTACCAAGGAGTACATAACACCAGAGAGCATTCCACCAATGAGCACTTCTAGCCCAAATAAAGAGAATATTCCAGAAAATGCCTCACCTAACGCTGCAATTATTTCCACCTAAATGCTCCTCTCAAAATACTTCTTATGCTAATTTAGTGTTAGTCATGACTAACACCCAAATAGGCATCAATCACTTTTTGATCGTTTTTAACTTCATCAGGCGTTCCATCACCAATTTTTGCACCATAATCCATTACTACTACATGATCGGAAATATCCATCACAACTCCCATATCATGCTCAATCAAAACAATAGTAGTGCCACGGTTATAATTTATTTCTTGAATGAAACACGACATATCTAGTTTTTCATCCAAGTTCATACCCGCAATAGGCTCATCTAGTAATAACATTTTAGGCTCGGCTGCAAGAGCGCGTCCAAGCTCTACACGTTTTTGCAAACCATATGATAAAGCCGAAACAGGTGTCTTACGTATTGACTGTAGTCCAAGAAATTCAATGATGTCTTCAACAGCTTTACGGTGTTCAAGCTCTTCTCTTTTACATCTTCCTATACCTAATGCATTTTCTATAAAAGTAGATTTCATCATTAGGTTTCTACCAGACATGATATTTTCAACAACTGTCATACCTGAAAATAATGCAATATTCTGGAAAGTTCGGCCAATGCCCATCACCGCAGCAGAGTGTGGCTTCATTTTAGTAAACTTTTTACCTTCAAATGTAATAGAGCCTTGTTGTGGGATGTAGACGCCATTAATTACATTTAACATTGAGCTTTTACCAGCACCGTTAGGTCCAATTACTGCACAAATTTCACCTTTATAGACAGTAAAACTTATATCTGTAATTGCTTTCGTACCACCAAATGCAAGATCGATATTCTCGATCACCATATGTGGCTCTTTTCCTTTTGCTACTTCATTCACGTGTTCTTCACCAACTATGCTGATTTTAATTTTAACTCGACAAGTACTTCACCACTTGTATCATCTTTTACTTCATAAACCTGCTGTGATGAATACAAAGCATCTACTAATGCCTTATGTCTACCCATTACAACATCACGCCTAATTTTACGTGAGCGCGTGATTTCACCCATATCAACATTGAACTCTCTGTGCAAAATCAAAAAACGTTTTATAGGCGGACAACCTTTACCTTCGATTTGCTCAATGTGTACATTGACATCGGCTACTGTTTTTTGAATTAATTCGTATACTTCGTCCTTTGTTGCCAAATCTCGATACCCAGTAAAACGAACTCGATTAGATTCTGCCCAACTACCTACTGTATCACCGTCGATAATCACAAAAACAGCTATTGCATCTTTGCCATCCCCTACCGCAAGTGCATCTTTAATATATGGAGATGACTTAAGTGCATTTTCTATGAGGTGTGGTGCAAACACATCACCAGTATTAAATTTACCAATGGCATCAACTCGATCCGTAATCCTCAATGCGCCTATAGAATCGATATCACCTAAATCACCAGTTCGTATCCAGCCCTCTGCATCACGAATTGCTGCTGTAGATTCTGGATCTCGATAGTATTCCTTAAATGAATTAACACCCTTAAAAACAATCTCACCATTGTCGAGCTTTTTAATATCAATACCTGGCAGAGGCTTGCCTGTAATATATTCACCGGCAGGGGTATTGAGTTGTTCCCATCCCTGAACACATATAAAACCAGCACTTTCGGTAGTACCGTAAGTCTTTTTTATATGAACACCAATAGAACGCAAAAAATTGAAGACTTGGCTATTGATCATATCACCGCCCGTAAATGCCTTACGTAAATTACTAAGACCAAATACGTTCTTAAGTGGTTTATACATTAGCCAGTTTCCAAGAAACCACTTGAATTTGTCATTGAATGATAAATTTTCACCTTTCAAAAACTTTTCACGATTACTCTGTGCAATTCCAAACCATTTTGTAAACCAATAAGTAGCTGATCTCTGTCCTCTTGAAGTAATTTCGGCATAGAGCTGTTTGTAAAAATGTGGTGGTGCATAAAGGATGGTAGGTCCAATTTCACGCAAATCCGTCATCACAGTATCGTTACTTTCGGGACAGTTAATAGTAAAACCTTTTAATAGCCAAAGCGTATATGTAAATAAAATATTTGTAGCATACGATAATGGCATAAATGCAAGCACTTCCTCTTTTTGCATTATCTTTTCTTGATCCGCAAAAGCTTTAGCCGTATCAATTAAGCTAGCGTGCGTATGTACTACACCACGAGTTTTCCCAGCTGTACCTGAGGTAAATAAAATAAACACCTCATTTTGTTGTTCTATCTTACTGGTTACATCTTCAAAAAAGTTAGCGTGATCAGCAGCAAAAGCTTTACCTGCTTCCTGTAGATCCGTAATACTATGTAAACGAGATGAAGTATAATCTTGCAATCCTCGCCCATCGCAATAAATCATTTGCTCAAAATTTTCGCATTTATCTTTTACTTCATAGCAAGCATCAACTTGTTGTTGATCTTGCACAAATGCAAACTTAACTTCGCTGATATTCAATTGAGAAATGAGCTCTTCTTGATTTGAATCTGGGTGTAGTGGAACGGGTATCGCCCCTAAACATTGACTTGCAATCATTCCGAAATAAAGCTCAGGAATGTTATTACCAAAAATTGCTATCTTGTCATTAGGTTTTAAACCTTTTGCAGCAAGTCCACATGCAATGTCATGCACTCGCGTGCCGGCTTCGCCCCATGACCAAGTCTTCCACAATCCTCTACGCTTTACGCGAATTGCTAGATCTGATTGACGTGTTTTAGTTTGCTGTAAGAAAAGACTAGGAAAGGTATCCATGCTAAAAATTCAAACCCCTATTCGCTCCATCTGTTTGTTCTGACAAAAATGCAAGTATTTTTATTTACTAGCTTATAATTCTAATTAACTAGCAGCATCAGGTATTAACCTATGCTATTTATTGTCAGTGCTTAGTATAAATTAACTTTTATGCACAAGTTATTATATTCTTTTTTTGCAACACTGCTGAGTAGTAATAGGTACTGTCCAACAGTTCTAGACAAGATGGCTAAACTACACCAGCAAACCAATACTTTGCAAGCCTTTGTGTATGCAATTTGTTATTTATACATAATACTGAATTATATGGAAAGCCCACTACTAATTTTCTGAATCATGTTCTCTTTACGCCTCTATTTAGATTGTAATCCTTTAGAATTGCGCATTAATTAGCCTGAGCCATACACAAAACAAGGTATTTGCTAATTGAATGGCTTATTTTTAGCTTAATAATGGAAGGTGAATATTATTTTGAGAATAGAATTTCCGGTTAAAATTTATACACTTTTATTGCTTTTGCCGGAAATTAGATAATACTTCTACATTTGAGCGATCTGCCAAAATAAACTGCCGTTCAAAATCCATGCATTTCAATGGCCTGCCAATATAAAAACCTTGAATATAGTCACAGCCTTCTTCGATCAGCAAGTCTTGTTGCTTTCTTGTCTCCACCCCTTCTGCTAAC
Organism: Gammaproteobacteria bacterium; assembly: GCA_965223115.1. Classification (GTDB taxonomy): domain Bacteria; phylum Pseudomonadota; class Gammaproteobacteria; order UBA4575; family UBA4575; genus CBDCUI01. The sequence goes on along the minus strand of OZ244982.1, from coordinate 623,000 downwards.
ACTTTTAAATTTAAGCTTTTTGCAAGTGCAATAATCCCTTTAACAATTAATCTGTCTTCATTATTTTCTGTAATATCTCTTATAAACGCTGCATCAATTTTTAATAAATCAATTGGGAATTTACGCAAATAATTTAACGACGAATAACCTGTACCAAAATCATCAATAGAAAGTTTTACTCCCATTGCTTTTAGTTGATGCAATATAGAAATTACTTCTTCAGGTCGCTTCATTATTGTGCTTTCAGTTATCTCTAATTCTAAATACTCTGGACTGAGCCCTGAATGCGCGAGAACATGTGCAATTTGTGCAGCAATGTCAGTGTTTTCTAATTGCCTTCCAGAAAGATTTACTGAAACAGGCATTGGTTCATACCCTTTATCAATCCACCTTTGCATTTGAACACACGCACTGATTAATACCCATAAACCTACTTCAGAAATTAAACCTGTTTCTTCGGCCAATGGGATAAAGTCACCTGGACTTACTAATCCTTTATCAGGATGGTTCCAACGAACTAATGCTTCCATGCCATAAATTTTTGATCTTTTTAAATCATATTTTGGCTGGTAGTACACATCTAGTTCTTCTCTCTCAAGAGAATGACGTAAATCCTGCTCAATCTCAGCTTTATTAGTAACGACTACTTCCATTTCTTTCTCATAAAACTGATAGCTACCACCGCGTTCTTTAGCCCTAAACATTGCTGTGTCAGCTCGTTTCATTAACACACCAATATCGTTACCATCTTGTGGATGCAGTGAGATACCAATACTTGCTGTTACATAGATTTCTCTTCCTGCAAATGAATATGGCTCTCCAAGTTTTCGACATATCTTATCTGCAATATTCGCCACGATACTACGATCTTCTATACCATCTAACACTAAGGTGAATTCATCGCCGCCTAAACGCGCAACAGTATCGCCAGTACGAACACAACTTACTATGCGTTCGGCAACTGATTTCAATAACATGTCACCAACATTATGACCTAATGTGTCATTTACATATTTAAACCGATCTAAATCTAAAAACATCACTGCAAGAATTTCCGAACTTCGTCGCACTTTCTTAAGTGACTTTTGCATTTGATCAATAAACATTGTTCGGTTAGGTAAACCTGTGAGTGAATCATTGTATGCAAGTTCACGAACATGTACTTCTGCACGACTAGCTTTTAACAATCTAGATATTCGCTGTCGCATCACTGCGAAATGAATTGGTTTGGGAATGTAATCTGTAGCACCTGAGTCAAATGCTTGCTCGATAGATTTTTCATCGTCTAAAGCAGTAACAATAAGAATCGGCACATGACTGCTGCCTCTTAACATGCGTATTTTTTTACATGCCTCAAAGCCATTTAAGTTAGGCATAAGCGCATCAAGAAGAATAAGATTAGGCATGTTTTTCTCACACCTTGATACCGCATCTATACCATCTGACACTGCTTCGATCTCATAACCATCTGCTGAAAGTACGTTTTGTAATGCTACACGCATGCTCCTATCATCATCAGCAATAAGAATTCGTTCTACATCACGATGTCTAAGCAATGTGTCGTCCTTAAACAAATTGAGTTCTTTCTTTAGCTCATCAGTAACAAGATCTGCCTCGGTAAATAAAACTTGCACAAGCTCACGGGATGATTCCATTGATTCGTTACGCCCCATATCTTCAAGCTGTTTAGCAATATAAGACAATTTATTTGCACCAAAATTGGAACTACTACCTTTAATAGTATGTGCATAGTGCGTAAGTTTACTCGCATCTTTTTCTAGAACGCTTTTTTCAAGCGATCGCAACAGAATCCCCAAGTCTTCTAAATAGGCTTCAACCATATCGTTAAATCCATCGACTAAATTCTCTCTCAATTCAGCAATTACAGCATGATCAATTACACTGCTATTATCACTTGTTCCTTCGATAATTTGACTAACTAATGTTTTTTCTATTTCTTGTTCTATTTCAATATCTTGCGAAACATCTAGCCAGCGCTCTAATTTTTCTACTAGCACATTCAATTTTATTGGTTTTGAAGTGTAATCATCCATACCAGCCTGAATACATTTTTCTCGATCTCCATCAAGAACATTTGCAGTCATAGCAATGATAGGAATTTGCGCAACCTCTGTTTTAAATTTTCTAATTTTTTGTGTCGCTTCATAGCCATCCATACCCGGCATATTACAGTCCATGAATACTGCATCATATTTAGTTGTCTCTAATAAATTTAATGCTTCAAATCCGTTTGACGCTATAGAACATCTGCAACCAAGACGTTCAAGCATTGCTTGTACAACTTGTTGATTCGCACGGTTATCTTCTACCACTAATATTGTGGCATCGAATTTTTTAATCCTTTTAACCGGTGCTATAGCAGTCTTTTCATGTTTGATATATTCAGCTGCAGGCACTTTTATTAAATCTACAATGCAATTATATAAATTTAATTGTCGGATTGGTTTCTTAACATAAGTGTCAATTTCTCTAAAACGCTCAACAAATGCATCAGGATTTTGCTGATTTGTCATCAATACTAATTTCATTGGAGAAATATACTCATCTTTAGAGATGCTTATAATCAACTCTATGCCATTTTTATCTGGCATTAATTCATCTATGAATGCCACGTCAAATGATGCTTGCGTTTTTGTGGCTTCTCTCAAGATCTCTTGCGCATCTTTACTATTTGAAGTACTTATAACAGTAGCCCCCCAACTTTCAAATGTTTGCTGCAAATTGGCACGAATGACTTCACTATCATCTATAACAAATATTTTCAGACCTGTTGCCCTAGCTTGAGTACTAGATTCTTCTTGTGCTTTTGATATGCTGTCTTTAAACGGCAATTCAAACCAGAAAATACTACCTTCACCTAAACGGCTTTCTACGCCAATCTTGCCGTGCATAACTTCAACAAGTTGTCTACATATAGCTAAGCCCAGTCCTGTTCCACCAAACTGTTTCGTAGTTGATGCATCCGCTTGTTGAAATGCTTCAAATACTTTAGCTTGTGCTTCTTCAGAAATTCCGACACCTGTATCAGTTACCTCAAAACGTAATTTTAAATTTTTACCACCATTTGTAACATTTGATACTCGAAATCCTATTTCTCCTTTTTCTGTAAATTTAACTGCGTTGCCTGCTAAATTAATAAGCAATTGTCTAATTCGGCTAGCATCTCCTTGTACACTTGCTGGTACATCTTTTTCTACTACATAGCCAAGATCTAAATCTTTTGTTTGTATCTGACTCGCCAAAATACCGATAATATCATCTAGTGTTTCCCGAATATTCAATGTATCCGCTTCGAATTGGACTTTGCCAGAATCAATTTTTGAGAAACTTAAAATATCATCGATCAAAGCCAACAACGCATCACCAGAATTATGCGCAACTGACACATATTCTTTTTGCTTAGGGCTTAAATCTGTTTCATTAAGAATTTCAAGCATACCCAAAATTCCATTTAGAGGGGTTCTTAATTCATGACTTACATTAGCTGCAAACTCACCTTTAGCATGCGCATATTCCAATGCCGCACTGCGTGCAGACTCTAATTTCTCTTCACGATCTGCTAATGCATGCATCATAGTATTAAATGCACTTTGCATAGCAGTTATATCATTAGTACCCCATATTTTTGCACGCACATTTAAGTCACCTTCTTCTGCATCACGCATTAAATTAGCTAGACTATTTAAAGGTTTAGTAACACGGTCTGTAACCGCTAATAACAAGAACACCAAGACCACAGATACCAACAATGAAACAAATAAGTTTATATTGAATATACTTTTCTCTAATGCATGTAAGGTATTTTTACTTATGTATACTCTAACGTACCCCAGTAGCTCCTTTTCTATCTCTTCTTCGAAAAATTGCGGGCCAGCAATTACACTCTCTTCTTCACTTGCAAAAACCGGAGAAACAAAATACCAAGTTGCATCGGTTTCTTTTATCAGCATTGTCTCTAATGGCCATACATCTACATCTTTAGAGATTGTATGTCCACCATCTTCTATTAACGGCTGTTTTTCTACATCATAAATTCCAACTCCCTCCACCTCTGGATAATTCTTAATTGCTTGTACAGTTTCTTTAGCACTTTCCTTACTAAGATATAACAAAGTAAGTGTATTGCGGTCTGCAAAATCTTTTGTTAATTGAAATCCTTCAGAGACAAGAGTTTGTTCCACTTTTTTGCTAGAAAATGTAGAAATTAAATAGGTTGATATTGCTGTACTTGCAATAATACTAATTACAAATATAACAATAAGCTGCTCTTTAAAACCGCCTGAATATCTATCTTTAATATAATTAAAAAAACTCATAACAACTTACTTTGACGGAAAAACAGCGTCATAACTCCTAAGTTCTGTACTTGTGACATTTATACCTAAATGTTCTGCAGTTCTACGATTGAAAGCTGTTAGCAAATCAGTAACCGGTACAATTCCTTTATATTGATCAGTACTCTTATTCAATTCATTTAATGCCACCTTACCTAAACTCTGACCCAACCTGATATTGTCTGGATACATTGCAAACAAGACACCTTTATTTACGTGAGCAAGGCTACTGGAGAATACTGTTATATTTTTTCTCCAAGCTTGATCAAGAATAAAAGATAATACGGCTTTATTATCTACAGACGTCGGATCTGGCGGTAACCAAATACCTACATCAGCTATATTTTTACGCTTAAATATTTCACGATAAATTTTCGCTGACTCTGAAAGACTCATTGTTGTATAAGTTACTAACTTAAGCTGGTGTTTAACCGCTGCTACTTGTGCTTTTTGAATCAACCAAGTAGTTTTCTTTGGGTTATAAACAACAATCACTTCACGGGCATCAGGCTTAATAATTTTTAGTTTTTCAAATAATTTATCTGGGGATGGAGCCAATGAGATTCCAGGTCGCAAATCAGAATTAGACTTTGGCGCAAGCATACCACCTAAAATAATGGGGATATCTTTTTCTAATGCAGAAGTGGCCTTTTCACCTCTAACACCAAGTGCCACACAAGCTTGAATATTATTTTCATTCATCCACTGATTTAGTTGTTGTGGTGAATAATCTTTTTTCAATATATAGCGGACTGTGCTCCCATTAATTTCTTTTTCGACACCATCTGCCATATCTGTAAAAATTTTATTGAATGGGGCTCGTAATTCTGGATAGATCACAGCAACTGAAGGAGTAGATGAATACGCAGACAAAGAAAAAATAACTGCAACACTACACAACACTGTTTTAATAAAATCGCGCTGCTTTAAATATAAAGTGCTTGCCAATTTTAAAATATGGCGAGTAGTTAACATTGAACTATTTAATTTATTTGTTAATTCTTATTTTTTCCTTACTTAAGATAGTTTAATAATTAAATCGCAATTCCCCCCAAACACTTCTTCTAGCCAATGGCAAATCACCTGGGATTGCTGGACCAAATGCGCTATTCAGACTTGGCTCAAAAGCACGTTTGTTAAATAAGTTTCTAGCAGATAAAGCAACTTCCCAACGATTACTGAATGCTTTGCTGCGAATGGTTAAATCAAAAATATCATAATCATCAATATCACTACGCGCATCTCCCTCAACACGCTCACGATCCATAACAAAATTCCATTGGGGTGTAACATGCCAATCAGGCAAAAATTCCCAATCGGCTCTTACATAAAATTGGTGTTTAGGTGCGTTTCCGGAATCCTCATCTGTTGCCTCATCTTCAGAATTTTGATACGCATAGTTTCCAACTAGATTAAAGGAACGATTAACTTGCCAATCAAATTCAAACTCAGCACCATAGCCTTCTTGCTCGCCGATATTTGTTGCAACAGGAGTAAACCTTATAATATCGTCCCACTCATACCTAAATAAATTTAAACCAAGTTTCAAGTTATCTTTAGGCCTATAATCAAAAGCAAGCTCGATTGTTTCAATTTCTTCAGGGTCGAGTTCAGTATTACCAACTGCAACTGGATTGTTCTGGTTTCTAAACTCTGCAAAAGATGGGGCTCTAAATGCTTGTCCATATAGCAGCTTTGCAGTTAAGTCATGACGTGCTGCCCAAACTAACGCTAAACGTGGATTCCAGGTATTGCCAAAGTCATTATAATCGTCATACCGCAAACCTGCCGTTAATTCCCAATCATTACTGATTTGCCAAACGTCTTGTATAAACGCAAAAGAATTATTTCTATGTTTTTCTGGCAAAAATACAAATGGTGAATCACTCACATCTACTGGAGGACTACCGGGAATGATAAAAGCACCATTTGCATCCAATCCAAAGTTCTTTTCTTCTTCTACTCGATATATTTCACTGTGATTATATCCAGCACCTAACCTGATTTGGTGTTTATTAAATCCTGAGAACAAACCTGTTAGATTATACCGCCAATGCCTTTCCCAAACTTCAGCATTACCTATAACACCATCTGGGAATGGCCCAATCGGACCAGGTAAAAATGAGCCTGCTGGAAACAAAATTGTATCTTCATCAGTTTCTTGACTTGTATTAAAGAAACTAAACTGAGCCTTAACGTCCAATGTATCCGTGAATTCAGGATTATGATAAGTGAGATCAGCATTCCAACGATCACTTTCATAGGTCCCATTTGGATCTAATGCTTGTGCAATACCAGCACCCGTCTCAGTATCTCTACGTCTTTGTAAACCTGTTCTAAATTGTATGTTTCCTCTCTTAACATCAAGCCGTAAATCTAAATTTTCCGAACCCGTGTTTACTGACCCAGGCGCTAAAGATGTACCTTGCGGTGTGGCCACATCAGCATTGATATCCTCATCTTGCCCATCGGTATCACGAAACTCCGCAGAAAACGCTACATCAAAACCACCAACATTACCTCCATACAAGGCCCAAACCTCTTGAGTATCAAAACTTCCAATCCGTGAACCAGCTTCTACACCATCAATCTCATTTGCCTGCTTTGTAATAATGTTAATTACTCCCGCAAAAGCATCTGCACCATAAACGGCTGATCCAGGCCCACGTATTACTTCGATACGAGAAATCGATTCAACAGGAAAACCGCCCCACACTAAATTACGATCACCTTGAAACAAATTATTAATAGAAATTCCATTTACTAATATCAAAACCTGTGGATTGAACGCTGTGTGTATGCCACGAAAAGTGTATATCGGGTTATATCCTATATTTGTTCTAGCCACATGTAATCCTGGTACGGTTTCCAGCACCTCATCGATATCGGTTGCACCAATTTCTTTTATATCTTCAGCAGTTATAACACTAGCAACAGCTGGGGCACGTGAAATAGGTTGAGCACTACCTGTAGCGATACTAATAGTTTCCTCATCGCCATATAATTCAATAAGCGCTTCCTCTTCATCATAATCTGCAAGTGAAGCAGTAACTGATATTGAATGTAAAATAATTATTTTTAACAAAGTTATTCCATTAAATAACTTTAAAAATTCAGTATTACTAAATAAACGCATGCTGACACTCCTTATGTCTTACATGAATATTTTTCACTTGTAACTCTTACTTACAGAAAGCTAAATAAAACAAGCAAGTGTTAGCCTCGCATTTCTTGCGAAGCATTTATAATTAATACACGTTATTTTAAGGAGTTACGTAAAAAATAAGGGAAAATGTGTCGGTCATTTAATACCGTGGATCAAATAATATTCAATGCCAACGGTATAAATTAATAGACTAATGGACAATATTTATTAAACTAAAATAAGCAGCAGCTTTACAGTAGAATTACCATTTAAGATTTTCTGCCCCTTCATATGAAACATGATGACAGGATAAAGGGAAAAAAGCACCTTCCCTATGTATCATTGCATCTACAAAGCATGGAACTATGCCGGCCAAAAAACAATTTACACACCAATGATAGTACTCTCTTGTAGACAGTCCTTGATCAGCACCCAAGGCCGCTGCAAGCCCAGTAACGTTCATCTTCATTCTCCATCTCCCTTCCGAAAGTATTTTTTCAACTTCTAGCGCAAGAACAAGATGTGGGCCTTCACCAAAACCTAATTTCCTAGCAATTTTTAGTATCGGCTCATTTCTTTCATCAACGTCGATTATAGGTCTGCCATATCCCGCTACAACTCTTCTTTGTTTGAGCTCATTTTTTATTATTTCCTTTAATGATTGACCTTCTTCTACAAGCTTTCTAGCTTGAATAATAAAATCAACTGCGGAAACATTTGCACGCCCACCATAAATTTTTGCTTCAGAAATAGAACACGCACCTGAACTCGCTAAACCCGCAGTGCTTCTGACTGTACCAGCTAGTGCAGCAATTCTATTATTCCAGAGCCTAGGATCAGGATAGCTAACAGCGAGTGCCCATAAAGTTTCAAATAATTGTATTTGTTCTTTTGTAAATTCTCGCCCCGTTATTCCATATAACAACAAGCCCATCCAATTTGTATCAGCGAGCTCAGTAAATAAATCTTTACCTCGAAAAACAACCCTCTCACCTGGAAACCAAGCACCTAATGAAGTAACCCAATTATCTTCATACTCTAGTAACGGGGATTTTTTTTTCATAAAAATTATTAAACAATTTCAATTGTGGTTTTGAGGACCTGGATCGTCTTGTAATTTCAAACCATCACCAAAAAATGGATATTTACGCCATCCATATTGCTTTTGTTCTAATGCATGTACTGCAGCCCCTGGCAGACGAAAAAACAAAAAAAGCATTTCGCCTTGTTGTGGTGTAAATTTTAAATCAACACAGGCTGTTGCGATCACACACGTCATTGATAAAGGAAAGTTTGCAGCTTTTTCTAATCTAACTCTGTTTGCATTTAGCCAACACAAATTTGAATCTGCTTCTGTCAGACTACCCAAGTAGTCTAATGTTTGTCGAATAGGAGTTGAGCAGCTGACACCATTCGGGTCAAATCCAGGTGGGTGTTCAATAGCAGTCCATACATCAGCCCGTTCTTCAACTAAAGGATTAGTAATACGATGTTCCCACTGTTGTATATTTTGTTCACAGTCTTGCCAGCACTGCATTACTGAATAAACTTCTCGTGCACCACCATACTGTCCAGCACCAACTGCAAGTGCAGCCATTAAAGCAGATGCAGAAGTAGACCCTCCTACGCCAGCATTCATTGCTGCTCGAACACTGTGATCGCGTATACCGGGATTGGCTATTGCAATTGCAATCGCTTCAAGAAATTTGGCTTGCTCTTTAGTTGGCCTTTCTAGTTTAAATAATAAGTATATATATTCAGCCCAACTAATCTTACCGAGAAGATCACCATATACATCATACCCAGCGCAGTAACATGTTTTTGCTGCAAACGGATTATCTAGCTCAGGTGCTTCGTTCCATATTTTTGTATGGATGACTTCTTTTTTATTTTCGCTCACTTAAATTTTATGTAATTTTTATTTTTGAGTGTCATTTGAAGTTGGATGCAAAACTTGTATTCTTGTTTGCATTGGAGGCAATTCATTTGAATCAACATGAACGTCAATTAATGTAGGCCCCTTTCTTGAGCATATTTCATTAATATCTAATGCAAATAAATCCCCAGGGGATTTAACTACGTAAGCAGGCACATTCAAAGCGTTCGCCATCATTGAGAAGTCTGTTGCAGGAAGTTGATAACTTGTAACTTCAGCATGACCAAGAATTTGTCCAGACTTAACCATACCTAGTTCTGAGTCATTTAATATAATAAAGATCACTGTAAGTTTTTCATATACTGCAACAGATATTTCTTGTGAAGACATTAAATAACTACCATCACCCGTCAAACACACTACCGGTGTATTCTTAGCCCCTAGTGAAGTACCAATAGACGCACCAATTGCCCACCCCATTGAAGCAAACTCGATACATGCGCGAAATAATCCACCATTTACATCGCGTTTTCCCGCAATCCTTCTATCATAAGGATGTAGATAATGTATCCCCCAAGCAAATGCATTGCCTGTATCAGCTAGATAACGAGTGTGAGGTGGAAATATATTTGATAGCTCCTTCATTAATCGCTGTGGCTTAATAGGAGTTGCATCAGAATGATATTTATCAGGCTCATCTAATGTAAATTGAATTTTAGAAACTTCAGATGAAATTTGACTATCACTAATTTTAGTTGAATTCTCACTAAGCTTTTTGTCATCTAATTTCTCGTTAAGATATGCATATATTTTTAAAAAAATATGCTGCACAGAGCCTCTTATATGTAAATTAGACATAGGAGAACGAGTAAGATTTGTTTCAATTTCATCGATATGAATTAAGCGGCTATTTAGTAATGCTTTGTCCCAAGCATTACTTTCCCATTCACTTAATGATGACCCAATCACTATAACTGTATCTAAATCTGGATCATTTAGTGCATCATGGGCACTCTTGTGTCCAGCAAAACCAACCACTCCACGGAATAATGGGTGATAAGGACTAACCAAACCCTTACCTAAAGGTGTAGTTAAAACCGTAGCATCTAACAACCATGCAACATCAAGAATAGTTCCTATTGCCGACCCAGCATTTTCACCAATAATAATTACAGTATTTTTACTCGTGTCTAAGTCATGACAAAGCAAACTAACTCCCTCTTCATCCACCATAGAAGGTGACCATAATAAATTAGCTAAATCATACGTCGGCTCAGCAATAGAAGTCTGAGTACCAAGCACATCCATGGGTAAACTCAAATGCACTGGGCCTGATGGAGACTGGAATGCAGTCATAATCGCTGATACTAACTTCCTTTCAAACTGCTCAATATGTGATACTAGTGAGTTATAACGTGTACAATACTGAAACATCCCTAAAGTATTTATCCCAGTACATGAGGATTCTTGGAATGCTCCCTTACCAAATGTCGATAAAGCTGTTTGTGCCGTTATAACAAGAAGTGGAATGTTATTTTCATATGCTGATGAAACACCCGTAATTAAGTTCGTTGTTCCAGGGCCTGTTGTTGCACAACAGACGCCAAGCTTTCCACTGCTACGGGAGTAACCGTCTGCCATAAATGCAGCTCCCGTTTCATGTCTTGCAACAACAGCTCTAAGGCACCCTCTGCGTTCACTTCTGGCTAAAGCATTATAAAGTGGCTCGATTGCACCTCCTGGAATACCAAAAATATATTCAACACCGATTTGCTCTAAATACGAAACTAGTAAATCACCCACCTCATAGACAGAACCTTGATTAGGGATTGTTACAAGCTTCTCATCTGTTAACTTGCTATGTTCTGGGAAAATATTAACCACATTCCCGTTTTCCACATCATCGACCTGCTCTGACTCATACAGAGATGCATTTTTTAAAGAATGGATATCATCGACACGAGTAGGCATTGTTGTACTAAACCTATGGGAATATTTAAGCTGCTAAAATACACACTTTTAAAATTGATATACTCAGATAATTATTTTTATTAACAGCTATTTACATAGCTAAAATATAATTGTTCTTAAGTTTTTAACAGAATTTTACATGTATTGATAGGGTTTATTAACCCTAATTATTATGAGGTTAAATAACCTAATGATTCAAAAGGTAGAATTCTTATTTAGCTATTTATTTTTTAATAAAAAAGCACCTTTTTTAACAACAAATATTAAGAATTTTAGTTGGCACCAAGATTGAAAATAATTGTAGTTATTAAATTAAATAAAACGATATTTATAGATTCGTAGAATACTAGAAGTTCATCTATCAACCCTATCCAAACAAAAAACCACTACAACCTACTTATCGAAAAAAGTTTATATTGTAACTTTATAAATTAAACACTTTTGGCAAGCAGGATGTTTTGTTTATACAAACAAAACCATTTGGTTTAATTGCACTATCTGTACACAATCCACACATTTTTCATACTACTACATAAAGTAATGTTATTAATTTCAAAATTTATCTAAATAAATGCATTTTTAAAAACGCTTCATAGAATAGTTAGTTAGCATTTCTGCTTAATTTTTTACACTAAAAACACACGTTAATTAAGTGTTTATATATCAATTAAGCATTTGGAATCCAAGCTAACACATAGAATAATATTCACTATATATAAATTCATTATTTCTAAGGTTGTTATTGAAATCACATATAGCTTTGTACAGCTCAATTAAAATTTATATTGCACATTAAAGCATAAAAACTATTTCTAAATTAATTAGCCATAACGTCACAAACTTAAGATATACAATGAAATCTACTCTCCACAAAATTGAGATATTAATTCTCATTGTATTTGTGATTGCGATCTTTGGCATTGCACATCACCATTACTCGCCTTCTTTACTGCAACAAATTAAACACAATGGTGAATTGGTTATTATTACGCGTAATAGTCCTAGTACTTATTACATAGGTAATGAAGGGCCTACTGGTTTTGAATATGAGCTAGCAAGCTTATTTGCAGACTACTTAAAAGTAAAGCTATCAGTAATTGTACACAACGAGTTTCATCAAATTCTCCCGGCTGTCGTCGATGGTAAAGCGCATATAGGTGCTGCAGGTATTACACGCACAAAACAACGCGAAACTTATGTGGATTTTGGTCCAGATTATCTTCAAGTTACAACCCAAGTAGCTTATCAAGGCGGTAAAAAAAGACCCAAAACTATTGAGGATCTAGATGACAAAGAGATAGCTGTGGTTAAAGGCAGTACCCACGCACAAATATTACAAGACCATAAAGAATTTTTCCCATATTTAGAATGGCATGAATACCCAGACCTTAACCCAGAAGAATTAATGCAATTAGTTTCTGAAGGACTTATTGATTACACAGTTGCTGACTCAAATGAACTGGCATTAAGCCGACGCTATTTCCCTAAACTAAGAGTTGGATTCAATCTAGGCAAAGAACAATCATTAGCTTGGGCATTCAAAAAATCAGAAGACATTTCTTTACAGAAATCAGCACAAAAGTTTTTTGCAGAAATCACTAATAATGGAACCTTGACACAACTAAGTGAAAAATATTTTGGCCATATAAATGACATTACTCCAGCTGATAGCCATACATTTATTAAGCATGTAAAAGAACGGCTTCCTAGATATGAAAATATTTTTAAAGAAGCAGCATTGGAATTTGATCTCGATTGGCGATTTCTTGCTGCAATCAGTTATCAAGAATCATTATGGAGATCTAATGCAGTATCACCTACGGGCGTAAGAGGCCTCATGATGCTTACTCGTAACACCGCAAAACAATTACAAATTAATAATCGAGCTGACCCTCTTGCAAGCGTTTTAGGTGGGACTGAGTATTATCTAGTTATGCGCGATAAAATCCCTTTACGCATCAATGATCCTGACCGCACCTGGTTTGCGTTGGCTGCTTACAATGTTGGTTTTGGACACCTGGAAGACGCAAGAATACTTACTCAAAAAGCTGGCGACAACCCTGATCTATGGTCCGATGTAAGAAAATATTTACCTTTACTTAGCAAGAGAAAGTGGTATGAAAAAACCCGTTTTGGTTATGCTAGAGGAAAAGAGCCTGTAGTTTATGTACAAAACATTCGTAATTACTTCGATCTACTCGTATGGCTTGAAAACAAGGGAGAACTGCACGAAGTCATTGCTCAAAACCCTTAAAGAAATTGAATTTTTACCTGCGTTGATAGAAAAACTGTTGCAGTAAACTAGCGCATTCCTCTTTTAAAACACCTCCAGAAAATTCAATTTTGTGGTTATGCCTATCATCATCTAATAAATCAAATACAGATTCTACAGCTCCAGTTTTAGGGTCATAGGCCCCAAACACGAGTCGCTTAATACGGGCATGTATCAATGCACCAATACACATAACACATGGTTCTAATGTCACATACATTGTTGTATCTAATAAGCGATAATTTTTTATAGAAATTGCTGCATGACGTAAAGCAATAACTTCAGCATGTGCACAAGGATCATTTAATTGAATTGGCTGATTCCAACCTTCTCCTATTATATCATCATTGAGAACAAGCACTGCCCCAACAGGCACTTCTTGTTTTGTTGCTGCATACTTTGCCAAGTCAAGGGCTCTATGCATCCATTGTTGATCTCGATTCAATTGAAAATTGATTAATAACTAACTATAAAATGAATTAAAATACTTTTCTCGTTTAGTTTTTTTCATACCAACAGTATCATCCAAAAATTTATTTCGATCCTTTCGTGTTTTAAAAATAAAAAAACAAATGGTATCTTCACTATGATATATAGCTTTTAACTCATCATCTATTTCACATAATTCTGGGGGGATCTCAGCTTTAATACAAATCATATTACTCCCATTCTATCGTGGCTGGTGGCTTACCCGAGATATCGTAAGTCACTCTTGAAATTCCATTCACTTCATTAATGATACGTCTAGAAACATGGTCTAAAAATTCGTAGGGAAGATGAGCCCAACGGGCAGTCATAAAATCTACTGTCTCAACAGCACGTAAAGCAACAACATAATCATATTTTCTACCGTCTCCCATGACTCCTACCGACTTAACTGGTAGAAAAACTACAAACGCTTGTGATACATCATCATATAAATTGTTACTTTTAAGTTCAGAAATAAAAATATCATCTGCTAAACGTAATAAATCAGCATATTCTTTTTTTACTACACCTAAAATACGAACTCCCAAACCTGGCCCAGGAAATGGATGTCGAAAAACTATGTCACGTGGTAAACCAAGCTCCAAACCAATTGCTCTTACTTCATCTTTAAATAACTCCCTCAATGGTTCGACTAGATGAAGCTCCATTTCTTCTGGCAATCCACCCACATTATGATGGGATTTTATCAAATGCGCTTTACCTGTCGTTGCCCCTGCAGACTCAATAACATCAGGATAAATTGTACCTTGAGCTAACCACTTTATATTTGTTAAGTTTTTTGCTTCTTCCTCAAAAATTCTAATAAAAAGATTACCTATAATTTTTCTTTTCTTCTCTGGATCCTCTACATCTTTTAATTCATTATAGTAACGTTGCTCTGCATTTATTCTAATAACTTTTATACCCATATGCTGAGCAAAAGTATCCATGACTTGGTCACCTTCGTTTAATCGCAACAGCCCTGTGTCAACAAAAATACAGATAAGCTGATCACCAATCGCTTCATGCAACAAGGCAGCAACAACAGAAGAATCCACACCACCTGAAAGCGCAAGGAGCACTTGATCGCTGCCAACTTGTTGTTTAACCTGATTTATAGACTCTTGAATAATGTTTGCAGCAGTCCAATCTGAATTACAATTACAAATTTTATTAACAAAACGTTGTAATATATGTTGGCCTTGTTTTGTATGTGTAACTTCCGGATGGAATTGCAGACCATAAAATTTTCGTTTTTCATCTGCAATAGCGGCAATCGGAGCACTTTCCGTACTTGCGATAACTTTAAAACCCTCTGGCAACTTAACAACATGATCTCCATGCGACATCCAAACATCTAATATGTCAGCACCATTCTTGTTATTATCACCAATTAGCCCTGAGAAAAGTTCCGCATCTCCTGCAAATGATACTTGTGCGTAACCAAATTCACGTTTATTGGATACCTCTACATCACCACCCATTTGTTTTGTCATAGCTTGCATGCCATAACAAATACCAAGAATAGGAACACCTAAGTTTAAAACCGATGAAGAAACTTCAGGTGTGTTTTCGATAGTGACAGATTCAGGGCCACCAGATAAAACTATGCCTTTTGCATTAAATGATGCAATTTGTTCTGCAGATGCATCCCATGGATAAATTTCACAATACGTTCCTATCTCACGAATTCGACGCGCAATGAGTTGTGTATATTGAGATCCATAATCAAGAATCAAGATTTTATGCGCATGAATATCTGTCATGTGTATAAGCTTAAAAAAGCAATATTTTTATCATTCAATATGGTAATTAGGTGCTTCTTTTGTGATTGTCACATCATGTACATGACTTTCACGCATACCGGCTGCTGATATTCTTACGAATTCGGGCTTAGTGCGCATATCACAAATATTCTCGCAGCCCACATAACCCATACTGGAACGCAAGCCACCTAATAACTGGTGAATAATGGTGACTACAGTACCTTTATACGGGACACGCCCTTCTATACCTTCTGGTACATATTTTTCAGCATTCAACTCATCATCTTGAAAATAACGATCGCTAGAACCTTGTTGCATCGCAGATAAGGAACCCATACCTCGATAACTTTTATAAGAGCGGCCTTGGTATAACTCAACTTCACCAGGTGCCTCTTTTGTACCTGCAAATAATCCACCTATCATGACTGTATCTGCACCCGCCGCAATTGCTTTGGCGACATCACCTGAATAGCGTATTCCACCATCCGCAATAATAGGTACTTCAGACTTAATAGCTTGATGAATGTTATCAACTGCACTTATTTGCGGTACACCCACACCTGCCACAATTCTTGTTGTACAAATGGAACCAGGGCCAATGCCAACTTTTACTGCATCAGCCCCAGCATTAACTAGGTCCTTTGCTGCTTGACCCGTTGCAATATTCCCACCAATCACTTGAACTTTAGCAAAATTATTTTTTATCCAACGGACTCGGTCTAACACAGCTTGCGAATGGCCGTGCGCTGTATCCACTACAATGACATCTACACCCGCTTCAACAAGCTCATTCACTCGCTTATCAGTATCAGATCCTACACCCACTGCTGCACCAACTAACAATCTACCTTCTTCATCTTTACATGCATAAGGGAAGTCTTTAGATTTTTGTATATCTTTAACTGTGATGAGCCCACGTAGTGCAAAACGGTCATTCACTACTAAAACTTTTTCAATTCGGTGTTCATGCAATAATTGCTTAATTTCTTTTTTACTTGCGCCTTCTTTTACAGTCACTAAACGATCTTGAGGAGTCATGATTTTCGATACCGGCTCATCTTTGCGTGTTTCAAAGCGTAAATCGCGGCTGGTTACTATACCTAGCAAAGACTCTCCCGAAACAACCGGAACACCAGATATATTTTTCTTGCGAGTTAACTCAAGCACCTCGCCAACGCTTGTAGAAGGATCAACACTTATTGGGTCTTTGATTACTCCGCTTTCGTATTTTTTAACCAAACGGACTTCTTTGGCCTGATTAGCAATAGTAAGATTTTTATGTATTACTCCAAAGCCCCCTTCTTGAGCCATCGATATCGCCAAACGACCTTCAGTTACAGTATCCATTGCCGAAGACAGCAAGGGCATATTTAATGTTATTTCACGTGTTAACTGAGTTTTGAGATCCACTTCGCGCGGTAAAATACTAGAGTGGGCGGGTACTAGTGAAACGTCATCAAATGTCAGTGCGTCTTGTTTAATTCGCATAAGTGGTCCTGTGCCATAGTGGCGGCTCATTATAGTGATTGCCTATTTCGCGGTAAACTGACATTCAGTATTAAAATATTCAATATTGCTCTAAATTAAACAATTTAATATGTCCAAAATGGATACCTCACAGCTAAACATCGACCTTGAAGAAAGACAGATCTACTCGGTAAGCCAATTAAACGCTGAAGTGAAGCAATTACTGCAAAACAACTTCGCCATGATTTGGATTGAAGGAGAACTCTCGAATTTAGCCAAACCCGCTTCAGGGCATATATATTTTTCATTAAAGGATGAGCAAGCCCAAGTGCGCTGTGCAATGTTTCGCAATGCTAATCGAAGACTTGAGTTTAAACCTGAAGACGGTGACCATGTCTTGATCCGCGCACGAGTTGCACTATACGAACCTCGGGGTGAATATCAGCTTACTGTAGAACACATGGAAGAAGCAGGGATTGGGATACTTCAGCGTAAATTTGAAGAACTAAAAAGAGCACTAAATAAAGAAGGCCTATTTGAGCAAGCACACAAACAAGCATTACCCACTTTTCCTAATAAACTTGCGGTTGTCACTTCTGCGACTGGTGCTGCAATACGTGACATTCTCAGTGTTCTACAGCGCAGATACCCTATTCTAGACATACAAATCTTTGCCGTAGCCGTCCAAGGGGATGATTCATCTGCTGCCATAGTAGATGCAATTCAAACTATAAACGACCGAAAACAGTGTGATGTCATCATCCTGGCCCGTGGTGGTGGCTCTATAGAAGATTTGTGGTCTTTTAACGAAGAAATTGTTGCACGTGCTATTTATGCGTCCCACATACCTATTGTTACAGGTATCGGTCATGAAGTTGATTTCACAATTGCTGATTTTGTAGCCGATATACGTGCTGCAACACCATCAGCTGCAGCCGAACTCATCACACCACATCAAAATGACTTAATAGAAAACTTTTTGCAATTTGAAAAGTCTTTATATTACTTTATTCAGGATAAGCTAATTACGCTACACCAATCTATCGATTGGCTAGCACAAAAACTAGAATTTTTACACCCGAAACAAGCGCTACAAAGAAGCTCTGAACGACTGACCGAACTCAAAAATCGCGCACTCAGTGCAATCAGACTTGAACTCTATGCTCATTCTAATTCACTCAATGAGCTGATAATACGACTTGAAAACCAATCACCAAAAACTCGTATTCATACCTCCAAATTACAACTTGATAACTTACACAAACAACTATATAGCCTAATAAATCAACAACTAAACAAAGGAAATCAACAATTAACGAGCTTAACTCGTACTCTTCATGCAATTAGTCCACTCGGAACCTTGAACAGAGGCTATGCAATTGTTTCTAATGAGGAAAATGATCAAATTATCCATTCTTCAGAACAGGTCTCTGAGGGTGACAAAATACTCATACAATTAGCTACAGGCCGACTACACGGCAATGTTGATAAAAAAGACCCATAAATTTACTAAATTTACTGTCTAGCCGTTTTCAATCGCTAGCTTTTATTCAGTTGTTGCTTGCCAGATGACGCGTTATCTGGTATCAAAGCGGGCTTCATTTTTAAGTGAGAGTTCCATGGCAGCAAAAAAGTCAGCTACAAAGAGAAAGGCAACACCAAAAAAGAAAACAGCCATTAAGAAAAAGGCTGCAACAAAGAAAAAAGTAGCCTCTAGTAAGAAAGCTACGCCCAAGAAAAAGGTAGCAGCAAAAAAGAAGGCTGCTCCCAAGAAAAAAACAGCAGTAAAGAAAAAAGCAACGTCAACAAAAAAGGCAGTGGCAAAAAAACGGACTCCTGCAAAAAAGAAAGCTGCGCCTAAGAAAAAAGTTGCGGTAAAAAAGAAAGCCGTACCCAAGAAAAAAGTAGTGGCAAAAAAGAAAGCTACGCCGAAAAAGACACAACCTAAAGAAAAAAAACCAACTAAAGCTGAACTTGCAGAAGAAAAAGCTCGGCTTGCAAAAGAAGAAAAAAAGAAAAAACGCATCGAACTACTCAACAAACGTTCATCAGTAGATTTACCCGTTGACGGTATTACTCCTTATACGATGCATCGTGGTGAAAGTTACATGAGTCCTAATCAATTGGAACATTTCCGTAATATATTATTACGCTGGAAACAAGATCTGCTTGATGAAGTTAATCGCACAGTCGATCATATGAAAAAAGATGCAAGCAACTTTGCAGATCCTGCAGATCGTGCAACACAAGAAGAAGAGTTTAGTCTTGAATTACGTACTCGTGATCGTGAAAGCAAATTAGTTCGTAAAATAAATCAAACTTTGGCATCAATAGATTCGGATGAATACGGGTATTGCGAATCATGTGGAATTGAAATAGGAATTAAAAGACTGGAAGCCAGACCTACTGCTACTTTATGTATAGATTGCAAAACGTTACAAGAAATAAAAGAGAAACAAATATTCTCATAGTTATTTCTTTTCTAGTGTGACTCATCACATTTAAACTATGAGCACTCGTACTAGTAGTCAACTCAATAAGCAACTTTACATTGGCCGTTTTGCCCCATCTCCCACTGGCCCACTTCATTACGGCTCACTTATCGCTGCCGTAGCAAGCTATCTTCAGGCAAAAAAGAATGGAGGACAGTGGCTAATTCGCATTGAAGATATTGACCCCCCTCGTGAAGTAGCTGGCTCAGCGAACAACATTCTACACACTCTAGAACACTATCGATTTGAATGGTACGGATCACCTTTATATCAATCATCACGCAATGAAACGTATCATGAAAAACTAACTAAACTAAAAGAAAAAAATCTAATATATGCTTGCTCTTGCTCACGAAAACAAATTGATCAGATAGCTAAAGAGTCGGTTTTAGGAAAACGTTATCCCGGATCCTGTAGAGCCAAAAACCTTGATATAAACAATGTTGCTTATAACTTAAGACTGCGTACTAGTGATGAATTTATCGAATTCCATGATGCAGTATATGGCAAACAATCATTAAATATATTAAATGATATCGGCGATATAATAATTTATAGAAAACATAAGCTTCCAACTTATGCACTTGCTGTAAGTGTTGATGATGCCTATGAAAATATAACTGAAGTCGTACGCGGTAGTGACTTACTAACATTTACATCTTTGCAAATTTTCATTTGCAAATTACTTGGATCAGCTATACCAAAATTTCTGCATATACCTATTATTATTGATGAGCATGGACACAAATTAAGCAAACAATCAAATGCAGAGCCATTATCAATAAATAATTGTAACGTTACATTAGTAAAAGCATTACTTGATTTAGGACAGAAACCCCCACATGACCTTGCCGCAGAAAACTTAGAAGATATATGGGATTGGGCTATACAACATTGGGATACAGTGAAAATCCCAAAATCTAAAACCCTTATGTATTCGTAAATAAAAATGGCCGTCTATAGACGACCATTTTTATGATTATTGTGTAATAAGATAAGATGATTTTATTCACTATCTCCTGACTTATTTTTGTCCCATTCCCATGGTTCTTCTTTAGCAATTGTAAAAAAGATCCAAAAGTTTCCAATTAGCATAATTACAAATAATACTGCCGCACCAAGTGCCCAAAGTGGCTCTCGATAATGCTCATTAAAGCCTACAAAATTAATGATGGTAAATATCACAATGGTCCATAGTGCCATAACAGCTAAAGCTTGAAGTGTACGCATATACGTCTCCTATATTCTAAATATTATCTATTCTTGCTATCTCCCACCTGGCATTGAGCTCGCATCTAAAAACTTATCAAAGTAGATATCATCTTTATTCATGCCTTGTGCCACCATAACTTCAATCGCAGCATCAATCATTGGTGGCGGACCACACAAATAGCCCTGAGCCTCACCAAGCGCAACTTTACCCGTATCTACATAGGCTGACTTAAGATAGTCAGTAACAAGCCCTGTAGCGCCATCCCAGTTACTACCTTCCGGTTCCATATTTAGCACAGGCACAAACTCAAATGAATGATTTTTGTTCCATTTCGAACCAATTTCAGCCATTTCCTCTATGCAATACAAATCATCTTGTGTACGTGCCCCAAATAAGAATAAACAATCCCGTTCTACATTTTCATTTACAGCAGATTCTAAAATTGCCTTAATGGAACTAACGCCACTACCACCCGCTATACATACCATAGTCTTAGGACCTGGCCTTAGCCAAAAATGGCCATAAGGCCCTGACACAGTAACTTTTTCACCACTACGGTCTTGTGCAAATAACCATTCGGTAAACTCGCCACCTGGCACCTTACGTACATAAAATGTTACTTCATCTTTATTTTCATTCTCTGGCGCTTTTGCATAAGAATAGGAGCGTGGTGCACTTAAACCCGCTCTATTAATCTCTGCATATTGGCCCGCTACACCACTACGATCAGGCATTGGATAATCAGAAGTAATGACTATTTCTTTGATATCGTGAGTTAAATCAATAACCTTACTCAAGGTACCTTCAAATGAAGTAACTTGATGTGCATGCGAAGCATCTTCTAGCTCTACTTCTACTTCAATATCAGTTTTGAGTCGTGTCTGACAGGCAAGGATTAATCCTTCTTTTAGCTGGTCAGGATCTAATACATAAGAAAAGTCTGTTAAAGCTTTGATTTTACCTTTCTTTAGCCTACATTTGCAGGTTGAACAGCTACCGACTCGACAATCATGTGGCCATGGAATACCGAGTTCTAACGCTGCATTAAGTAGATTATCACCAGCTTTTACAGTGATTTTATGCTCACCTGAATTAACTTCTGCCTGCCAGTCTTTATTACTACCGCCAAATAATCCAAACATAATTAAATACCCACTGGCATCCTATCCAGCGTAACTAAAACGCTTAAATAGAAATTGATTTCTTTTCTAAACGTTAATTGAGATATCTCGCAAAGTACCTGAACTCACATCAGATGCTGTTGGTAAGCATGTGTATGGGTTCAGTTTTTCTTTACTAGTTGAAGGATGTGCTTTTATTTTTTCGAACCAAGCACTTACCCCTGAACGCGAGCTGATCACATCACCTGCACCAAGTATCTCAATGCAATTGCAACACGCTGACCAATGTATATCTGCTAGTGAAAAATCACCACAGATAAAATCACCTTTCTTAGGTGGGTTTTTTATTTGATTTTCTAAACCATCGAATAAAACGCCTAAAGCTGCTTTATCAATGTTCTCAACGAGTAGCGGTTGAACTTTTTCGGTGGCAATTCCTGCCCATTGGTACATTATTGCTCTATGTACACCATTACGCGGGACTAGCGAAGGACCAAATCCTTTATCATCAAGGTATGACATTACCGCGCCTGTTCCATATACAATAAAATCGATATCTTGCAATACTGGAGCGATGCCATAAGGAGATTTTGCGAGTAACTCACTGTCATCCATTCCACTGATGACCTTAGTTTCTACATCTACACCTTTTTCACCTGCCGTTTGCAGACACTTTCCTGTGTTTGGACAACTAGGATGTCCAGTTAAAACCATTTTTGTTCTTAATTGATCTCCAATCATATCTCCCCCTAACTGATAACCTCATTAGGTTAGCCTAAAAACACTGTTGAAAAATTTTGATTAATTTTTTCAACCCTCTTTGCTAAAGTAATATTTAGCGTGTATACACAAACTATATTACTTTACTAGTCTTGTATTTTTAATGCCCCTGATGGACATTTAGAAACAGTTTCACGAATTTCCGCTTCTGGTGCTGCATTCGTATCAATTACAAACTGTCCGTCTTCAACTTTAAATACTGTAGGGGAACCTTTAACACATTCACCCGCATGACTACAAACATCTGCGTCGTATGTTATTTTCATTATTTGTACTCCTAAATTTATTATGTAATTTTCAATACATGTGCTTATATTACTATATTGCCGCTTTTTTTTAATTTTTTATAGTTTTTTTTGACAAAAATACCCTTACTCCCTGCAAATACAAAGAGTAAGGGCGGTTGTAGGATGGGCGCGGGGCGCTTCCTCTGTTGCCCGTACGCTTTCGTTATGCGTAGCCCGCTTGCTTGTTCATTTTCTCCGCTATCTTCAGCTCGCCTTCACTGGCCATCTCTTCGTCCCACTTCGACAGTTGCTTTTTCATGTAGCTATGAAATACCGGTGGCAGCAGCCCTAGTGCAAAGAGGGTGAAGTAACCACGCCCGCAGTTCGGCGCCCCTACTTCGTCAAGTTCCCAAAAGTGGGTCTCGCCGCGATCATGGTGGTCGGCCTGTCGACCAATCTCGATAAAGAACCAGCTGGTAAATGCGGTGCTGTTGTCCCAGCTATGGCGGTAGTCGATCGGTTGCCCTTTCTCGCGAATCAAGCCGTAGTGTTCTAGGTAGTTGAGCACTTCAAGTTCGAAGTTGGAGATGATCCATACGCCTGCTAGGCATAGCATGCCGATCCAGCCGCCTACAAACCAGAATAGTAGAAGTGTCGGTAATGCCATGAAGTAGCCCCGAATCCAGCGGTTTTGCCAGGATAGAAATGGTACCCCAAGCCTCTCAAGACGTTGCTTTTCCATCATGAATAGGAATTTGCTTTGCCCCAGCCCGCATATCGGGTAGTGGGCGTACATGCTGCGTCCACGTGGTGCGGTCGCCGGGTCGTCTTGGTGCCCCAGTTCGAGGTGGTGGTTGTATACGTGTGCATAGCAGAAGTGGGCTTTGCCACTTAGGGCCATCATCCAGCGTGCGATCACGAAGCTAAACCCTTTGGTGTGCGCCAGTTCGTGCCCGTAGATGATGCCGATCCCTGCAAAAATGCCGGTCGAGTATACGGCCCCCGCAAGTTGGGTGCCGGTGATGCCGTCTTGAACGGTGAGTCCCAACAAGGTGGTCTCACCAATCGGTACGCCGTTGACGTATTGCCATACGCGCCACGCTAGGGCTACTTGTAGGCAGATGAATACGCCTAGCATGCCGTACATGGTGCCATTGAGCAGCGGTACCACACCGTAGGTGTCGCCGTTCTCGTCCACACCCGCGCCCGGGGTCTGGGCCGTGGTCAGGGTGTCAACAATGATGCCTACTCCCAGCAGTACGACACCGGTCCATACCCATGGACCGCCCGCCAACACGCCAAATAGGCTCGCTAGGATCAGTAACGGCGCTAGAAAATATCGCGTGTTAATTAATAATTTCTTCATCTTGGCCTCCATAAAACTAATAGAAAAACATAAATTTATATAAATAAATTTATGTTTTAAAAATTCTAATGTCGGAGATGGCAGATATTCGCCACCAGCTTGATTATAAAGAAATTATAACACCCCATTACACACGAGGTGTAGCATGAATTCATTGCTTATTTGTGATGGATGTTATCTTTAATAAGCCATTGATTATGGTTGACTTCTTTTACAAGACAAGGCTATGTGAATAGTTAATAAAAAATATTGAAAAAGGCATACACTAAATTTACAGCATTATTTTTCTTCTTTAGAATCAAAGTGTAAAGATATTGAGTTAATACAATATCTTAAATTTGTAGGGGCTGGCCCATCCTCAAAGACATGTCCTAAATGGGCGCCACATTGTTTGCACGTTACTTCAGTCCTATGCATTCCTAAGCTATGATCAGACTCCGTTACAACACTATTTTGGTCACATGGCTGCCAAAAACTTGGCCAACCCGTTCCAGAATCAAATTTATGTTGAGACTCGAATAATGGTGCATTACAACAAATACAACGATAGGTGCCTTCTTTATTATGTCTGTAATACTGGCCACTAAAGGCTGGCTCTGTACCTTTCTGTCTACAGATGTAGAATTGCTCTGGCGTCAATTGTTGACGCCATTCTTCTTCAGTTTTTTTTATATTTACCAATACCTTAGAATAAAATTCTTATATCTATATTTAAACTCTAATCACTGCTAACAGCTTTCATACTAAGTCTGATGCGGCCTTGTTTATCAATTTCCAATACTTTAACTTTAATGACATCCCCTTCGGTAAGCTCATCGGTTACATTTTCTACGCGCTCATGTGATATTTGAGAAATATGTACTAAACCATCTTTACCTGGCAATACACTGACAAAGGCACCGAAATCCATAATTTTAACAACCTTGCCTTCATAAACTTTACCTACTTCAACGTCTGCTGTGATGTCTTCAATGCGTTTTTTAGCATCATCGCCAGCCGCTTTGTCTACTGAAGCAATCCTGACAACGCCTTCATCATCAATATCAATCGTTGTACCTGTTTCTTCGGTAAGTGCACGTATCGTCGCCCCACCTTTGCCAATTACATCACGAATCTTATCTGGATTAATCTTTAGCACAGTAAAGCGCGGTGCATATTCCGACATCTCTTCTCGAGGTGAAGCAATAGCTTCTTTCATTTTCTCTAGAATATGCAAACGACCATCACGAGCTTGTTTTAATGCAATATCCATGATTTCCCGAGTGATCCCTTCAATCTTGATGTCCATTTGCAATGCAGTGACACCTTCTTGGGTACCGGCTACCTTGAAATCCATATCACCAAGATGATCTTCATCACCTAGTATGTCAGTAAGTACTGCAAAATCGTCATCTTCTTTAATTAATCCCATGGCTATACCGGCAACAGGTGCCTTAGTAGGCACTCCTGCATCCATTAGCGACAAGCTGGTACCACACACACTTGCCATAGAGCTTGAACCATTAGATTCTGTGATTTCTGAAACCACACGTATTACGTAAGGAAATTCTTCTTCAGATGGAACTACCGCTTGAATACCTCGTTTAGCTAATTTCCCATGCCCGATTTCGCGACGTTTTGGTGAACCAACAAATCCTGTCTCACCAACACAAAATGGTGGGAAGTTATAGTGCAGCATAAAATTATCTTTAAACTCACCTTCTATGGCATCGATAACTTGTGCGTCACGGCCTGTTCCTAATGTCGTTATGACTAGCGCCTGTGTCTCACCGCGAGTAAACAATGCACTCCCATGTGTGCGTGGTAACACACCAGTGCGAATTGTAATTGGACGTACCATGTTTTTATCACGTCCATCTATACGTTTTTCACCAGATAAAATACGGCTACGAACAATTTTTTTCTCCAGCTTTTTAAATGCCCCTAACACGTCTGCTTCTGTTGGGCCATCTTCTTCATTTGCCACTGATTCAACAGCTTTACTGCGTATTTGACTGACTTGTTCTTGGCGCGCCAGTTTTTCTGCAGTTTGATAGGCCTCTCCTAATTCCTGTTCGCACTGAGATTTAATTTTCTCAGCCAAAGATTCATCAGCTTCAGGCGCCTGCCAATCCCATGCTGATTTACCTACCTCTGCAGCAAATTCCTTAATTGCATTAATTGCTGACTGTAATTGCTCATGACCATACATCACAGCGCCTAGCATGACTTCTTCAGCAAGGACATCAGCTTCTGATTCAACCATTAAAACTGCACTTTGCGTTCCTGCTACAACGAGATCTAAAGCAGATCCCTTCAGCTGTGAGTTACTAGGATTTAATATATATTCATTATTAATATAGCCAACACGTGCAGCACCCATGGGGCCGTTGAAAGGTATCCCAGAAATGGCTAAGGCAGCCGATGCACCTAACATAGCAGGTATATCGGGATCAATATCCGTATTCATTGAAACAACTGTGGCAATAATTTGAACTTCATTTGTGAAGTCTTTTGGAAACAAGGGACGTAAGGGGCGATCAATAAGCCTGCATGTCAGTGTTTCTTTTTCGGTAGGCCTGCCCTCGCGTTTAAAAAATCCCCCTGGAATTTTACCTGCGGCATAGGTCTTTTCTTGATAATTGACGGTCAATGGAAAAAAATCACGCCCTTCATCTGCTTCCTTTTGTCCCACTGCTGTAACCATTACAGTGGTTCCAGCTATATCTACCATTACTGCGCCATCTGCCTGGCGTGCAACCTCACCTGTTTCTAACGTGACTTGA
This sequence comes from Gammaproteobacteria bacterium, assembly GCA_965223115.1. Classification (GTDB taxonomy): domain Bacteria; phylum Pseudomonadota; class Gammaproteobacteria; order UBA4575; family UBA4575; genus CBDCUI01. The sequence continues at coordinate 595,716 of OZ244982.1, read as the reverse complement.
TGATCTCCATACGAAAACGTTTTTGTTACTTTACTCACTGATTGATTCCATTTACTGATTGAACGTGTTGAATAGCCACTTATATCTTGTATAGATACATATGCCTACTTATAAAAAGAATACTTCCAACTACTTAATCTATACTCTATTCATACTCTCTTTAACTGAGAGAAAAAGACATTAGCGTCTCAAACCAAGTGAACCTATTAAATCTTGGTATCTTTTTTGATCTTTTGAACGTAAGTAATCAAGTAGTTTGCGTCGATGATTGACCATTTTGAGAAGCCCATGACGCGAATGATGATCTTTTTTATGTGACTCGAAGTGCCCACTCAAATGTGAAATACGCGCTGATAATAATGCTACTTGCACTTCAGGTGAACCGGTATCTGAATCATCACGCCGATATTTTTCTATTATATTTGCCTTTTCTACTGCTGTAATTGCCATCTTTATAATTTGCCTTTGTTTACTGCTCTTTTATCACCTGTATTTTTGAGTGCGCGATTCTACCACGTAGCCCAAGCCGAACAAGAAAATATTCCAAAGCAGCTTCAAAATAAGAGGTTTTCATTAACACTATTTAGTTAGCCATGGTGTTATTTTATGGCCTAATGCCCGCAAATGAATTTGAAATAAGCTAATTTAGGCATTTTGGTGAAATGCTCCCATCCTCCTGTACTGTACCTAAACCATAAAAACTATCATATTCATCATAAATTCTAACAAGCCCAGATGGGGGACAATTCGCTACTTTTACGGGATGCCCATTACGAGCCTGCTGCATAAGCTCCTCATGTAGTGAAATCACAGGGTACTCTTCTAATGCAGCTTCTATAGGGATTAAGCACCTATCTAATAGCAGCGGCTGCTGAGAAAACTGCTCAAACTCATCAATGGTATGCATTTTTGAATTAACAAAGGGTCCAACACTTGTTCTCCTTAACTCGATTACATGAGCACCACAATTTAATATTTTCCCTAAATCTTCGACTAAACTGCGAATATATGTACCTTTTGAGCAATGCACATGCATATGCAAGCAATTAGCAGCTCTAGCCACTAATTCAAATTTATAGATTTGAATCTCTCTAGGCTGACGTTCTACTTCTATACCTTGTCTAGCGAGTTGATGCAGCCTTTTTCCTTGATATTTTATCGCTGAATACATGGGAGGGATTTGCTCAATCGTACCCGTTAATTTTTTTATAGCTTGCAGTAAAGCTCCTTCTGTAATCATTGAGGTGTCTTTTTCCTCTAACACAGTACCATCAGCATCGCCAGTTGTTGTTGTAACGCCTAGTAACAATGTAACTTCATAACGTTTATCTGCATTGAGTAGATAATTAGAAATCTTCGTTGCTTTACCAAAACAAACTATCAACATACCAGTTGCCAACGGGTCTAAACTGCCAGTATGCCCTGCCTTAGTAGCGGAAAATATTTTTTTTACTTTTTGTAGAGCTAAATTTGAAGTAATGCCCGCAGTTTTATCTAATAACAGTAAACCATTAATGGCACGTCCTTTCTGTCGCTTACGTGACATTGATTACTTATTGAGACTTTTTTGAATCAATTGCTCGATTCTATCGCCTTTAGCTTCGGTATCATCAATAACAAAGCGCAGGTCAGGCATTCTACGCAATTTCAATCTGCGACTTAATTGTGTCTTTAGAAAACCGCTTGCACTTTCAAGTCCATGCATAATTTCAGTTGCATCTTGTTGAATATCTGCTGGTCCAAAATAGACTCTTGCCAAACTTAAATCTTTAGTGATAACTACATCATAAATTATGGCTTTAGATACACGTGGATCTTTGACTTCATTGCGTAATAATAAGGTAAGTTCACGTCGAAGCTGCTCTCCGACACGTAAAGGTCTATCTTGCATAATATAAGATGTTATAGAGCTTTTATATAGAACGGGCAACTTCAGTGCGCTCATACACTTCGATTTGATCACCGACTTTTACATCATTGTAATTCTTAACTGCAATCCCACATTCAGTTCCAGCGCGCACTTCATTGACATCATCTTTATGTCGTCGCAATGATTCCAACTCTCCTTCGTATACTACAACATTGTCTCGTAATACTCGGATTGGATTGCCACGACGAATAACTCCTTCTACGACTTGCGTACCTGCAACCGCACCCATCTTTGAAGATCTAAATACGTCTTTAACTTCTGCTAAACCAATAATCTCTTCACGTAGTTCAGGAGACAATAGCCCGCTCATGGCCATTTTCACATCATCAATAGTTTCATAAATAATGCTGTAGTATCTAATATCAATACCTAGATCAGCTGCAGTACGTTTTGCTGCGCTATCTGCACGCACATTAAAACCAATAACAATAGCTTTCGATGCTTCGGCTAAATTAATATCCGATTCATTAATTCCGCCAACACTAGACATTACAATTTTTACTTTAACCTCGTCTGTGGAAAGTTTTTCTAATGAATCTCGCAAAGCTTCTGCACTACCCTGTACGTCTGCTTTAATCAGCACATTAATCGAAGCAGCTGCACCTTCACCAATTTCATTAAATATATTTTCTAACTTAGAGGCTTGTTGTGCTGCAAAACGTGTGTCTCTGGACTTGCTCTTACGTAAATTAACAATTTCACGCACCTTGCGCTCATCGGTAGCTACTATGGCCTCATCTCCTGCATTTGATGTGCCTGATAGACCAAGAACAACTACAGGTGTTGAAGGTCCGGCAAATTCAATTTCCTGGCCATTCTCATTAAACATAGCTCGTACACGACCAAATTCTTCACCAGTTAAAAGCATATCGCCTTTCGATAACAAGCCTTGTTGAACAAGTACAGTAGCCACTGGACCGCGACCTTTATCAAGAGAAGATTCAATTACGATACCTGTAGCTGGACCATGATCTACAGCTTTTAGTTCTAGAATTTCAGCCTGTAAAGAAATAGCTTCTAATAAAGCATCAACCCCTTCACCTGTAACGGCTGATACATTTATAAAAATATTGTCTCCCCCCCAGTCCTCAGGAATCACTTCATGTGTGGCAAGCTCATTTCGAACTCGGTCGGGATCAGCCTCTTCCCGATCTATTTTGTTTACCGCTACAATCAACGGCACATTGGCAGCACGAGCATGTTCTATTGCCTCGATTGTCTGTGGCATAACACCATCGTCTGCTGCCACAACCAGAATAACAATATCTGTAACTTCAGCGCCCCTTGCGCGCATGGCAGTAAATGCAGCGTGCCCTGGTGTATCTAAAAATGTAATAGTTCCTTTGTCAGTATTAACGCTGTACGCACCAATATGTTGTGTAATTCCCCCTGCTTCACCGGATGCAACTTTAGTACGGCGAATATAGTCAAGCAAAGATGTCTTACCATGATCAACATGGCCCATAACAGTTACTACTGGATTACGAGTCTTTGCTTCGGTTTCATCGTACTCAACTTGCAACACATCAGCTTCAATATCTGCGGCTTGCATAGGTTTTGCTTCATGACCTAACTCTTCTACAACTAAAATCGCGGTATCTTGATCTATAACTTGATTAATAGTGGCCATTACTCCCATCTTCATCATTACACCAATAACTTCGGCAGCTTTAATTGCCATCTTTTGTGCAAGATCAGACACTGAAATACTGTCGGGTACTAAAATTTCTCGCTTAATGGGTTCGGTAGGCTTCTCAAACTGATGTTTTTCACTTGGAACAACTTTTCCTGGTCTACGTTGCTTAGGCTTAGCTTTGCGCTTACCTCGCTTATCACTTGCAACATGTAGCTCACGTCTTTTAATAACAGTATCTGAAACATTACTCTCAACTTCTGGAGCAGGTTTATTTTTCTGTTTAGATTTTTTATCGGTTTTTTCTTCTACCGTGACTGTTTCTTGCGGAGCTTGTTCTCCAGGTTCAGACGTTACTTGTGAAGGTTCTTCTTCAACGACCGCAACCTGCTGATCAGCAATCCGTTGTGATTCTTCTTCTTTTTGTTTTCGTTCAAGCTGTTGCTTTTGTTCTTCTAATTTAGCTTTAGCTTCAGCTTCTTTTGCAGCTCTTTCCAATTGCTCGGCAACTTCCTTCTCTCTAGCTGCCTCTTCTTCTATTCGCTGCTGCTCTGCCTTTGCTTCTTCTTCTAAAACTACACTTCTTTTTACATAAGTGCGCTTACGTCGCACCTCTACATTAACTGTACCACTACCTGCATTACCTCTTCCCTGTCCACCGCCAATTTTTAATTGAGAAGTGCTTTTTCTACGCAAAGTTATTTTTCGACCATCATCTTTAGGGGCAGCAACCACCTTGCTACGATTATTACGTAAATAATCCAGTAGCTGCATTTTCTGCTCGTCACTTACAACCTGATCAGGGGCATTGAAATCTAAACCAGCCTCAGAAAACTGTTCAAGCAATTTTTCAACAGGTGTTTTAACTACTTCAGCTAATTGTTTAACAGTTACTTCAGACATAGGTAATGAACTATATATTGTTGTTAGGTCTTAATTAACTAACTTGATGCACCTTCATTTTCAAACCATGGCGCTCGTGCAAGCATTATCAATGATCCCGCCCGCTCGGCATCAAGCCCTTCTATATCTAACAAATCATCTACAGCTTGCTCTGCCAAATCTTCCATAGTCGAAATACCTCGACAGGCAAGTTCAAAGGCCAGATCTTTGTCCATACCATCCATGTTCAATAAATCTGCAGAGGGCTCTGCATCGGCAAATTTCTCTTCCACTGCAATTGCTGATGTAAGCAGAACATCACGAGCTCGTGTGCGTAACTCTTCGACAATTTCCTCATCGAACTCTTCTACTTCAACTAATTCTTTTGGTGGTACATAAGCGATTTCTTCAACACTTGAAAAACCTTCTTGTGCCAAAATGACAGCAACCTCTTCATCCACATCCAGTTGTGACATAAACATTTCAACAATTTGTCGAGTTTCCACTTCACTTTTCTCTTCTGCTTGGCCTTCTGTCATGACATTTAATTCCCAGCCAGTAAGCTGACAAGCTAATTTTACATTTTGTCCACCTCTACCAATCGCTTGTGACAGCTTCTCTTCATCAACAGCAATATCCATGCTTTTCTTATCTTCATCTACAACAATTGATGTAACCGCTGCAGGTGACATTGCATTGATAACAAACTGTGCAGGGTTCTCATCCCAGAGAATAATATCGATACGTTCGCCAGCGAGTTCATTTGAAACAGACTGCACACGCGAACCACGCATACCTACACAAGCACCAACAGGATCTAACCTTGGGTCATTGGATTTCACAGCAATTTTTGCACGCAGCCCAGGATCTCTTGCTGCTGACAGCACTTCAATCAATCCTTGCCCTACTTCCGGTACCTCAAGCTTAAATAACTCAAGCAAAAATTCGGGAGCTGTACGCGTTAAAAATAGCTGTGGTCCACGCGTTTCTTCGCGTACTTCTTGCAAATAAGCTCTAACACGATCACCAGGACGCATTGCTTCTCTAGCGATCATATGGTCTCTAGGAATAAAGCCTTCTGCATTACCCCCCAGGTCAATATAAGTTCCAGAATGGTCATTACGTTTGACCACACCCATAACAAGCTCACCTACACGATCTCTGAATGCATCCACAACTTGTGAACGCTCGGCTTCACGTACTTTTTGAACGATCACTTGTTTGGCTGTATGTGCTGATATACGACCAAAAGCAACAGATTCGACTGGCTGCTCTATGTATTCGCCGACTTTGATATTAGGATGATCTTGTACAGCATAGCTATACAAAATTTGTCTTTCAGGTGACTCAAACTCAGGATCTTCATCATCCACTACCAACCAGCGTCGAAAGGAATCATAATCGCCAGACTCACGATCAATTGCTACACGCACATCCATTTCTAAACCATGTTTTTTTCTTGTCGCAGTCGCAAGTGCAGCTTCAATTGCTCCAAAGATGACTTCTTTATCGACACCTTTTTCATTTGACACTGCATCAACAACTAACAAAATTTCTTTGTTCATACTTACTAGCTCAATATTTCAATCATTAAATTTAATATCTAAATTCAATTTGGCACTTTTAATCGCATTTAAAGGAATAGAAAGATCATTAGCATCTTCACTTATGATTTTTATACTTTCGTTCCCTACTTCCTCTAACGTACCAGTAAAATTCCTGCGTTCATCAATAGCCCAAAGTGTTTTAACTTTTACTTTACTACCCACTGCGCATTTCAACTGCTCTGCACTAAACAATGGTCGATTAATACCAGGTGATGAGATCTCCAGTGTATAAGGCACTTGTATTGGATCTTCTACATCTAAAACAGCGCTAAGCTGCTGACTCACCCGTGAGCAATCATCTAAATTCACCCCTTCTTGCCGATCGATGTAAATCCGAACATGTGCCATTTTTACACCAGATTGACATTCAAGACCCCAAAAGTCATAACCCATACCTACTATGACTGGCTCAACAATCGGCACAATGCCAAATGGGTCTCTATATAAATTCATTAGTACAATAAAAAAATGGGCTTATAAGCCCATTTTTATTTAATTCATTTCCATATGTATTTGCCAAATACTAGCTTTACCGCATCTCATCACTTGAGCAATATGAGCCTACACAGCTAGTGACAATAAAAAAGGCCCTCTTGGGGCCCTTCGAATCATTGACTAAACAATGACTTATCTAACAACTACAAAGAAATATTATAGGTAAAAACTAAGCAATCATCAAGTAATCTCTCCTTACTTAGCCGCTTTACACATACTTAATGGGTGAAATTAATGGACAAAACCATCTAGAGAAAGATGTGGAGAATGTTTGGAATCAAACAAAATGACAAATAAAAAAGCCCGATTGTAATTAGAAACAATCGGGCTACTTAAGTTTTGTTTAAATCTTGATATTTAGGCTAGACACCTACAATTTCATTTTTCATTGAATACAAAATACAAAGTACTTCATCTTTTTCCTTCTGATCCACGCTATTCTTATCTAATGCGTCCAGCACATCGTCACAGACAGCAACAAATTCTTCGTCATTAATATTCATACCCCTATGTGCCGCCAACATATCTAAGCCCGTATATTCCTGAGGTCCGCCAATTCCGGAGCAGAAAAATTCCCACACGATTTGTTTTACTTTTTCACCATCACTATCTATATAGCGTTGCTTGATTTTTGGGTTACTTATGTGGTTTGCCCATACGTCAGTAACAATTTGTCTGATTTTATCGCCTCCACCAAGGCGGTCATATAAACTGGCTTCACTCATTTCTAAATCTCCTCATTATTATAAAAATTTCTTACATTATGAAATGTAATATGTCTAACATTTTTACAGGTTTATACAGCTATTGTACAGAATTCTGATATCTCGTTTCTAGCTTAGTACCTCAATCAGGCTTTTTTTTATAGCAGTCTAATGAACCTTATAGGATTACCCGGGTTAATCTATAAATATCTCAAAACATAGACATATGTATATTTTACCTAAAAACTCAATATACCTAAGACCCGCTTAATAATTAACCATTAAAGTAATCATTATTATAGCGGCTTATTAACTTTAAAGCCTAAATCTAAATATCCTGCTTACAACTACAAAAATAAGCATACTTCATTCAGAAATCATTGGTTCGATGGTGGGATTATTTGGTAGCGGGGGCAGGATTTGAACCTGCGACCTTCGGGTTATGAGCCCGACGAGCTGCCAGACTGCTCCACCCCGCACCAGGAAGCGGGTGAGTGTACTCACTCACTCAAGGCATTTCAAGTAAGTTAAATTCAGCTTAATACCTGAACACAGTATTGCAATAAGGTATTTGGAAAAATAAACAATGCAACGACAAGTAAACCATTTGCTGACAACACCATCTTTGCAAGCATGGGATACTGTGTATCGAGTTGCTCTTGTACATCATCAAAATACATATATTTAACGACACGCAAATAATAAAATGCCCCAACAATAGACATAACAATTGCCAATATCGCAAGCCACAACATACCTGAATAAATTAAACTTTGTAGCACGTATAGCTTTGCATAAAACCCTACCGTCAATGGGACACCAGCCATAGAAAACATCAGCAAAAGCATTAGTAGTGCAAACCATGGGTTCGTTCTGCTCAAACCTTTCAAGTCAGCAAGTTCTTCAACTTCTTTATTTTGGCTACTAAGTAGTATTAAAACACCAAATGCACCAGCAGCCATAAGAACATAAATTACAGTATAGAAAAGTGCTGCCGCATAACCGATATGTTCGCCTGACAAAAATCCTAAAAGTATAAAACCAATATGTGAAATAGTAGAGTAAGCAAGCATGCGCTTAATATTACTTTGCGCAATTGCAATAATATTGCCAAAAATTAGAGACAATGATGCCAAAATTATCAACATGTCTTGCCAGTCACTAAGCAATTCTTGCAAACCATCACTCAACAAACGAAAAGCCATCACAAATGCGGCTAATTTCGGTGCTGTTGCAATGAAAAGAGTAATCGCAGTAGGGGCACCTTGATAAACATCGGGAACCCACATATGGAAAGGTATTGCTCCAAACTTGAACGCTACTCCCACCACAATAAAAGTTAGTGCAAATATTAACGGTAGATTAATTTCTTCCAGGTTTTCTAGGAAAAGACTTAATTCTGTAAAATCCAACGTTCCAGATACGCCATACAATATTGATATACCATATAAAAGCAAACCAGAAGCTATGGCCCCTAACACAAAATATTTAATTGCCGCTTCAGATGCGTCATTAGAATCTCTTACATATGCGACAAGTGCATACAAACATAATGAGAGCAATTCCAAACCAAGATAGATAAGTATGAAATTATGTGCAGATGCCATAATTAATATACCAAGCGTTGCAAACAAGCCAAGAATATAAAACTCAGCTTTTGCATGACCACGCTGCACCAAATAAGGTCGCGCATAAATAAATACTACAGCGACTGCCAAGCACACAAATAACTTAATTGCTCTAGCTAATTCATCATTGGTATACATACCAGAAAATGCAAATGATTCTGACTGATGAGAATAAAAATAAGTAACAAAAAAAGTTACACCAAGTGCAGCTAAGCTTAGCCAATAGGCAACCACTTCACTTGCACGGCCTGCAAACAAACTAAGTAATAACACAAATGATATTGCTGCAAGCAACACAATTTCTGGCATTATCACTATTAGATCTGCAATTAAACTTTCCATATTTGTTATCTAAGATTTGTTAGTTGTGCTTGTTGTAGCAAATGCGTTACCGATACATCCATTATTTCTATTAGTGGCGCAGGCCAAATCCCTATCCACAATACAAGAAGCGTTAATACAAATAAGCATATAAATTCTCTGGCATTTAAATCATTTAACTCAGCGACTTGATCATTACCCACCGCGCCAAAAACCACCCGTTTTATCATCCAAAGTGTATAAGCTGCACCTAGAATTAATGTCAATGCAGCAAGGGTGGCATACCACACGTTGGCATTAAAACTTGCCAAAATCACCATAAACTCCCCAACAAACCCGGATGTGCCTGGCAAACCTGCATTAGCCATTGCAAAAATTACAAAAAATGTTGCAAATTTAGGCATGCTATTTACTACACCACCATAATCCGCAATTTGTCGACTATGCATACGATCGTAGAGCACACCGACACATAAAAACATGGCGCCAGAAATAAAACCATGTGAAATCATTTGCACCATCCCCCCCTGCATAGCCAAGACGGCATGCGAATGACTTTTTGAGAATAGTGAAAAAATTACAAAAAAGCCTAGTGTCACAAAACCCATATGCGCAATAGAAGAATAAGCAATTAATTTTTTCATATCACGTTGCGCTAATGCTACAAAGCCTATATACACAACAGCAATTAGCGATATGGCGATAATGATGTAAGCCAATTGACTACTTGCATACGGTGTGATGGGAATGCTGAAACGTAAAAAACCGTAACCACCAACTTTTAACATTATGGCAGCCAATACAACCGAACCCCCTGTTGGTGCTTCAACATGCGCATCCGGCAACCAAGTATGTACTGGCCACATGGGAATTTTGACTGCAAATGCAATCAGAAATGCTAAGAAAATAAATAGCTGCTGATTACCTGTTAATGCAAACTGCTGCAAATTAGCAATATCAAAAGAGCCAGCTTCTAGATATAAATAAATCAGTGCAATTAATAAGAATACTGAGCCAAAAAATGTATACAAAAAGAATTTAATCGTTGCATAAACCCTTCTTGGCCCTCCCCAAATACCTATGATTAAAAACATTGGGATCAACATGCCTTCAAAAAAGACATAAAAAAGAATTGCATCTAGTGCACAAAATACACCAATCATAAGACCTTCCAGGACTAAGAACGATGCAAAGTATTCTGCAATTCTCTCTTGCGACACTTCCCACCCGGCAATAATTACTAATACTGTAATTACCGTAGTAAGGAGAATTAGTGGTACTGAAATCCCATCTACACCTAAAGCATAATGAATATTAAACGTTTGAATCCATGGTACGCTTTCGTAAAATTGCATTTCATAAATGCTGCTGTCAAAACCCCTCAACAATATAATACTTATAACAAATGCAACAATTGCAACAAGCAATGACAACCAGCGAACTGTACCTGTTGATATTTTTTTAGCCGCAAGCACTAACAAGCCACCAATGATCGGCAGCCAAATTAAAATACTCAACAAAGGTAATGAAGCTAACATTCGTGTTTTTATAAAAATAACTGTGTAAGCAAAAATAACAACCCAACAATCATTACAAACGCATAGTGATATAAGTAACCTGTTTGTATTTTACGTATTTGCCGTGAAAACCAATTAATGATGTTCGCCGAACCGTTCACCACCAAACCATCTATGAGCAACCTATCACCAAAAGAGTCACAAAAAGAGCCAATTTTTTTTGCCCCGGAGGCAAAAACAATTTGATAAAGTTCGTCTATACCATACTTATGTAATAAGGCCTGATATAAGAAGTTGAATTTTTGTTTTAATGTTTCAGCCAACTGCGGTTGTTTTATATAAATCCACCAAGCACACAATATTCCTGCAAAGGCTAGGTATACAGCAGGTGCCTTAAATGCATGCAAAATAAAAGCAACTATTCCGTGATAATGTGTGCCCATCTCTGCTACTGCTGCATGGTGTTCTGCTACATAAATGCTACTTGCAAAATAATCACCAAATACAAACTTACCTATAAAATAACCTGCCACAATTGAAGGAATAGCTAACAATATGAGTGGGATAGTAATTACAGCAGGAGACTCTTTTACATGCCCTTTGGTATGCGCATTCATTCTAGTTTCGCCATGAAACGTCAAAAATAATAATCGGAACGAATAAAAAGCGGTAACAAATACACCTGCTAATACCATCCAATACGCAAATTGCGCACCTGCTAAATGCGAATGGTGAACTGCCTCTATAATGGCATCTTTGGAAAAGAATCCAGAAAACCCAGGAAACCCTATTAAGGCAAGTGTGCCAATAAATGCCGTCCAGTAAGTAACTGGCATGTATTTGCGCAAGCCGCCCATGTTGCGCATATCCTGCTCGTGATGTAAGGCAACAATAACCGAACCTGCAGCAAGGAATAACAATGCTTTAAAAAATGCATGCGTAAATAGATGAAAAATGGCAATTGAATAAGCAGATGCGCCCAGCGCTACCGTCATATAACCGAGTTGTGACAGTGTCGAATATGCAACTACTCTTTTAATATCGTTTTGCACAATGCCCACTAAGCCCATAAAAAAGGCGGTTAATGCGCCAATAATCAATACAACTGAAAGCGCTGTATCACTCAATTCAAATAATGGTGACATCCTGGCTACCATAAAAATACCAGCGGTGACCATGGTTGCTGCATGAATCAAGGCGGAAATAGGTGTTGGGCCTTCCATAGAATCAGGTAGCCATACATGTAGTGGCACCTGTGCTGATTTACCCATGGCACCTACAAACAGTAATAGGCAAATTACTGTCAACACCGGCCAATGGATATTTTCTGTAATCGAAAACGTTTGTTCAGTGACATGTGCCGATTGTGCGAACACCGTTTGATAATCTAGGCTATTAAATACAGCCAATATCGCTGCTATACCAAGAATAAACCCAAAATCTCCAACTCGATTAACTAAAAATGCCTTTAAATTTGCAAATATTGCAGAATCTTTTGTATACCAAAAACCAATTAACAGATAAGAAACCAATCCCACTGCCTCCCAACCGAAAAATAATTGCAAAAAGTTATCGGCCATTACCAACATCAACATAGAGAAAGTAAATAGTGAAATATAGCTAAAGAAACGTTGATAACCAGAGTCATCGTGCATGTAGCCTATGGTATAGATATGCACCATCAATGAAACGAATGTAACAACCAACATCATTGTGACGGTTAACGGGTCAATTAGAAATCCAATTCTCATATCAAGGCCGCCCAAGCTTAGCCACTGATAAACATCAATTACCGTTTGAGATGCACCCTCAAAAATAACTTGCTTAAATACCACCAAGCTCAATACAAAAGAAACAAATACACCCAATATTGTTACCCAATGTGCCCCACTACGGCCTATTTGTTTCCCAAATAATCCAGCTATTAATGCGCCCACCAAAGGAGCTAAAACGACAATTAAGCAAAGCTCTTTCATTGAATAATAACTAACCTTTTAACTTCCCAAGATCTTCTACGTTTATAGTAGAGCGATTGCGATACAGTACAACTAAGATAGCAAGCCCTATAGCTGCTTCCGCTGCAGCAACTGTTAATATAAAAAATACAAACACTTGGCCGGCGAGATCATTTAAATAATGTGAAAATGCAATAAAATTCATATTGACGGCCAACAACATTAACTCAATTGCCATTAACAACAGTATGACGTTTTTACGATTTAGGAAAATACCAGCGATGCTGATTGAAAAAAGAATTGCGCCAAGCACAAGAAAATGAGTCAAACTTACCATTGGTTTTTAAATTTATATTTTTCTGATTTTTTTTATTATATTTTAGTCTTTATCAACAGACACTAAGCGAACACGCTTCTTTCGGTCCACATTGATTTGCTTAGAAGGTTGCTGCCGTTTTCCATCTCCACGCTTGCGCATTGTCAATGTTATAGCTGCAATAATAGCCACTAGCAAAATTACGCCTGCAATTTCAAAGGGATATACATATTCAGTAAACAAAAGTTCGCCTAACTCTTGAGTGTTGTTATAGTCAGCTGGTTTTGGTAGCGGTCTTTGTAAATTAAAAGCTGGGCTTTTAAGCACCACAGACATTTCTATCACCATGATCACACCAACTAATGCACCCACAGGCAAATACTTTGCAAACCCCGATCGCACTTTAGCTATATTTATATCAAGCATCATAACCACAAATAGAAATAGCACCATTACTGCTCCCACGTAAACCAGCACTAAAGTTATGCCTAGAAATTCAGCTTCAAGCAGCAACCAAAGCGCTGCACTAGTAAAAAATACCAAGACAAGAAATAAAGCCGCATGCACAGGATTACGCACCGTAATCATTGCCAACGCTGACATGACTAAAATAATTGCAAAAAAATAAAAAACTACACTTTGTACTAGCATAAATCTTTCTTGTTAATTTTTATTATCTATATGCAGAATCAGTTTGACGATCTACTGCAATTTGATCCTCGTGCTTCTTACCTACATCAAGTAACATTTCTTTAGTCATAATTTGCGTGCCACGCTCTAAAAACGTATATTCGAATACACGAGTTTCTACAATAGCATCTACTGGACAAGCTTCTTCGCAAAACCCACAATATATACATTTAAATAAATCAATATCATAGCGCGTGGTACGGCGACTACCGTCTTCTCGCTCATCTGTATCTATCGTAATCGCTAAAGCGGGACAAACTGCCTCACATAATTTGCATCCTATGCAACGCTCCTCACCATTTGGATATCGACGTAATGCATGCAACCCTCGAAACCTTGGTGATTGCGGCGTTTTTTCCTCAGGATAGCGAACAGTAAATTTTTTTGTTGCAAGCCTTTTACCTGTTAAGCGCATGCCTTTAAGCAACTCAGACAGGGTAAAACTACGAATTAAGTTACTCAGTGTATTCATATTATCAATCAAACCAAGGTGAAATATTTAAGTAAAGAAATACACCTTCTACAAAAATCCATAATAAAGTTAGCGGCAACAATATTTTCCAACCTAGACGCATAATCTGATCATAGCGATAACGCGGGAAAGTGGCACGAAACCACAAAAAGCAAAAAATAAAGAAACAAGTTTTTGCAATAAACCAATGTGGGCCAGATGCCAATACAGCACCTACATAAGGCAAATGAAACCAATGTACCGGAAAAAATGGCATGCCTTCTAAAGGACTTAACCATCCACCTAAAAACATAATGGCTGTGAGTGCTGAAATTAAAATGATGTTGGCATATTCAGCTAAGAAAAATATGGCAAAACCCATACCCGAATATTCAACATGAAACCCTGCGACAATTTCAGACTCACCTTCAACTACATCAAACGGGGCACGATTGGTTTCAGCAACTCCAGCAATTAAGTAGGTTAAGAATAACGGTAATAAAGGCACCCAGTACCAATGTAAAATACTACCTTGCTGTGCTCTTACAATATCACCCAAGTTTAAACTTCCACTTGCCATCAGTACCCCAACCAAAGCAAAGCCCATGGCAATTTCATAGGCAACAATTTGTGCTGCTGAACGTAATGCACCAAGCAAAGCGTATTTTGAATTAGATGCCCAGCCCGCAACAATGACTCCATATACACCTAATGACGTCATTGCCAATATATACAATAAACCCGCATTGATATTTGCAAAATTCCAACCATCAGCAAATGGAATCACCGCCCACGCAGCTAAAGCCGGAATCATGGATAGCAATGGCGCAATACGAAATAAGAAACGATCTGCATCAGTAGGCAAGATCATCTCTTTAAACATGAGCTTTAATGCATCTGCAATTGGCTGACCAAATCCTTTAGGACCTACACGGTTTGGCCCAATTCGAACTTGCATAAAGCCAATCACTTTACGCTCAGCTAAAGTAACATAAGCGACACATCCGAATAACACCAAAATAAACGCAAACATATAAATTGCAGTAAGCACTACTGGCGGAACCAATGCAATCATTTCAAGCACCCAATCAAACATAAGCTAACCTTTGAATCTCCACAGGTGCAATTGCAACGCCTAACAAATCTGATTGCAATGCACTTTTTTGTATCCAGACACATTGCATTGGAATAGCTTGACTAATTTGTAACGGTAAAGTTACTTCTTTATTACCTTGCACGACACGCACTTTTGCCTGGTTTAAAACATCTAGATCTTGTGCCTGTTGTTCACACATAGCGATATAAGGTTGCACCTCATATACTGTATCCTGCAAAGAATTAGCACGTCGTACAACATTATCTATGGCATAAATAGGTGTGCTTGAAACTCTAAATAAGCCATCTCCGTCTAATTTTAAATTTACACAACTTAAATCTGTAAGATGACCGTCAAATTTTATATCTGATGCAAACTGTGCTTTAAGCTCATCGCTTATTTCTTGACATGTTTGATACTGCACATCTTCAAAACCTAATTTATTTGCTAGTACTCTCAATACACGCCATCCCGGGCGCGCCTCATTAGGTGCTGAAATAGACTTAGCAACACTTTGCCATCGACCCTCGGCATTAACATAGGTACCTTCAGTTTCTGCGAATGTTGCAATTGGCAAAATCACATCTGCATAAGCTTGCATTCGCTCTGTAACGTAAGGCGTAAACATAATTACGTAATCTGCATTTTGCATGGCATTAATTGCCATTGGTGCATGTGCAAAATCAAATTCTGGCTCTAAATTAAATAGAATATATGCCTTTCTTGTATCAACAAGCATATCTGCCGCATTTAGTCCTGCATTAGTATTCTGTTGCCCTGCGGTCAATCTATGCGGCACTACACCAGATAGCCACGCACCTGCAGTATTTCCTGCCTGCGCAATGATGCCAAATTTTGAACCTGTTACATCTGCAATAACGTTTGCTAAAGCACGCAAAGCCGAAGCTTGAGGATGACAGTCAGCAATGGCTCCAATTAGTACACTAGAATTTTCAGAATTTCTTAACAACTCATAAATTGATTGTGATTGATCTGAGGTTGATGCCTCATTAATTAAATTCTTTATTGGCTCTGCTAGATTTTGTATTGCATTATGATCTGCATGTTTGGCAACTTCAGCCAGCATATTCACCCATTTTTGAGGTGCATAATTCCATGTGTATTGGTTTGCAAAAAGAAAATCATAATCTTGTGCATTTAAAGTAGAAATTTTACATCCTGCTTTACTTGCCTTACGCATTCGATGCGCAAGCATAGGTTGCTCAACTCGTATATCACTACCAATTAAAAATATTGCATTATTATTTTCAAGCTCATCAATTGTTTGCCCCAAATATGGAAACAAAGGCATGGAATTTTGATCAGTGAAATCTTGTTGACGTGTACGATGATCTATATTTTGTACGCCGAGCTTACGAAATATTTTTTGCAGCAAATACATTTCTTCTAAAGTTGAATGAGGTGCCGCTAAAACACCAACTTGTTCAGCTTTATAGCCCTTTAATTTTTCTGCAACTTGGCTTAAACCTGCATCCCAGTCTTGAACTTGCCATTCTCGTTCACCTTTAAGCATAGGTTGCATAGCCCTATCACCTGAATACAAACCTTCGTAACTAAAGCGATCACGATCTGATATCCAAGTTTCGTTGATAGCATCATTTTCTCTAGGCACTACACGCATAGCTTTATTACGCAAAGTATGTACATAAATGTTGGAACCAACACTATCATGAGGTGCTACGCTTGCTGTTTGCACCATTTCCCATGAACGCGCATGCATTCTTGATGGTTTTGCATTTAATGCGCCCACTGGGCAAACATCGATTACATTTCCAGATAATTCCGAACTAAGTGAGCGCTCCACATAGGTTCCAATTTCCATAAATTCACCACGGCCTGTAGCACCTAATTCACGTATACCAGCAATTTCAGCTCCAAAACGGACACAACGCGTACAATGAATACAACGTGTCATATCTGTTGAAACGAGAGGCCCAAGCTCCTTATCCGGTACCACACGTTTACGTTCCATATAGCGAGATACATCAGTACCATATCCCATTGCAACATCTTGTAATTCACACTCGCCGCCTTGATCACACACTGGACAATCTAATGGGTGATTGATTAACAAAAACTCCATAGTGCCTTGTTGCGCATCTAGAGCCAGAGATGATTTAGTGTATACCTTCATTCCATCAGCTACAGGTGTTGCACATGCAGGCAATGGTTTGGGTGCCTTTTCAACTTCTACCATGCACATTCTGCAGTTTGCCGCGACAGATAATTTTTTGTGGTAACAAAAACGCGGAATATCAATATCATTTTGATCGGCAACTTCAATGATCATCGCACCTTTAGGTGCAGATATCTCTTTGTCATTAATAAATATTTGAACTGTTTCTTCAGACATGATCTTTATGCGGCAACACTTTCTTTGTAATTTTTTTCTAAAATGCTATACCCATGCTCTATATAATGTGCAAACTCATCTCTATAATGTTTTATAAACCCATGTACTGGCATGGCCGCAGCATCTCCTAACGCGCAAATAGTCCTACCCTCAATCTTACTGGCAACATCATCTAATTTTTCTATATCCTCCGACTTGCCTTTACCCTCAACTATGCGTGTAACCATTCGATATAACCAACCTGTCCCTTCTCTACAAGGTGTACATTGCCCACATGATTCGGAAAAATAAAAACGCGAAATGCGTTGCAACACTTTAACCATATCGGTACTTTCATCCATCACTACGACGGCACCGGAACCTAGTAACGAACCTGCTTGAGAAATGGATTCATAATCCATATTTGTATTCATCATAATTTCACCTGGAACCACAGGAACGGATGAACCACCCGGAATTACGGCCTTTAATTTATGCCCTGTACGAATACCACCGGCAAGTTTTAATAATTCTGAGAATGGCGTGCCTAATGGAATTTCATAATTACCAGGATTGTTAACATGCCCTGAAACAGAAAAACATTTTGTACCACCACTTTTCTCTACACCCATAGACGCAAACCATTCCGCTCCTTCACGCATAATGCTTGGCACGGAAGCAAATGTCTCGGTATTATTGATTGTGGTAGGCTTTCCATATAAACCCACATTGGCTGGAAATGGAGGTTTAAAACGTGGCTGACCTTTTTTACCTTCTAATGATTCAAGTAAAGCAGTTTCTTCACCACATATATATGCACCAGCACCTAATGTGTCATACAAATTAAATGTAAAACCAGAGTCTAAAATGTTTTCGCCTAAATAACCTTCAGCATAAGCCTCATCTAAAGCTTGTTTGAAACGCAGATACGGCTCATCCATAAATTCTCCACGTAAATAGTTATATCCAACACTTGCTTTCATCGCATACGCCGCAATGGCCATACCTTCAATGACTGCATGTGGATTAAACCTTAATATATCTCGATCTTTACAGGTTCCTGGCTCTGATTCATCTGAATTACACACTACATAACTTTGTATCTCAGAATTTCTAGGCATAAAGCTCCATTTCAATCCTGTTGGAAAGCCTGCACCACCACGACCACGTAGACCCGATACCTTAATTTGCTCTATCACATCATCTGGGGAAATATTTTCACGTAATATTTTTTCCCACGCAGAGTAACCCCCGACACGTTTATAGTTATCTAGTGCCCAGGACTCATCGAACTCTAGCGTTCGGTAACACACGTTATTCAATTGCATCAGATTACTTCTCTACTACTCAAGTTCTTCCAGTATTTTGTCAACTTTTTCTATGGTTAATTTTTCGTGATACACATGATTGACTTGCATCATAGGTGCGCCGCAGCAAGCTGCTAAACATTCTTCTTCTTGTTTCAAATAAAATTTTCCATCCGCTGTAGACTCACCCAGATTAATACCAAATTTATTTTTTAAATATTCGACAATTTCATCAGCACCGCACAACATACAAGATAAGTTTGTACATACAGAAATCGTATGTTTACCAACCGGTTCAAGTTCATACATTGAATAAAAAGATGCAACCTCATAAACCGCAATCGCAGGCATATCTAAATACTCTGCAACTGCATCCATTTGCTCAATAGGTAAATACCCGACTTCATGTTGAACCGCTCTTAAAGCTCCTAACACTGCAGACTGTTTCTGGTCTGCAGGATAACGTTTCAACCAACTGTCTATTTCCTCACAAACATGTTTGGATAAAACACTTAATTTTTCTTGTGTTTGAGTGTCTGTCATCGATCAATTTCTCCAAACACGATATCTTGTGTACCTATAATCGCCACAACATCAGCTAACATATGTCCACGCGCCATTTCATCTAACGAAGATAAATGTGCAAACCCTGGTGCGCGAATCTTTAAACGATAAGGTTTATTGGCACCATCAGAAACCAAGTAAATTCCAAATTCACCTTTAGGGTGTTCAATTGCAGTATAGACTTCACCAACGGGTAAGCTATAACCTTCTGTAAACAATTTAAAATGATGAATTAGTTCTTCCATCCCCATTTTCATTTCACCTCGTTTTGGAGGTGAAACTTTATGATTGTCCACCATAACTAGACCAGTATTTTTCTTTAACCAATCTACACACTGTTTAATTATTAAATTGGACTGACGCATTTCTTCCATACGTACTAAATAACGATCATAACAATCACCATTCACGCCCACGGGAATTTTAAAATCAAGCTGTTCATAAACTTCATAGGGTTGTTTACGTCGCAGATCCCATTCAACACCTGAGCCACGTAGCATCGGGCCTGTAAAGCCCATTTGTAATGCACGCTCGGGAGATACTATGCCAATATCTACAGTACGTTGTTTCCAGATTCTATTTTCTGTTAACAGTGTTTCATATTCATCTACACATGCTGGAAAGCGTTCTGTAAAATCTTCAATAAAATCTAACAACGAGCCACTACGTGCTTTATTTAATTTATCGACTGCCTTAGCATCATTCCATCTAGACTCAACATATTTTGGCATCTCATCCGGCAAATCGCGATATACGCCACCTGGCCGATAATAAGTTGCATGCATACGCGTACCTGAAACCGCTTCATAACAATCCATTAGATCTTCACGTTCGCGAAACGCATATAGAAAAACGGTCATAGCGCCTATATCGAGTGCATGCGCACCTAGCCACAATAAGTGATTAAGGATACGTGTGACCTCATCAAACATAACGCGTATATATTGCGCACGAACCGGAGGCGTGATGCCGACTAATTTCTCGATTGCCATAACATAGGCATGTTCATTGCACATCATGGACACATAATCCAAGCGGTCCATATACCCAATACTTTGGTTATAAGGTTTACTTTCAGCCAGCTTTTCTGTGGCACGATGCAAAAGCCCAATATGAGGATCTGCACGCTGCACAACCTCACCTTCCATTTCAAGCACCAACCTCAACACACCATGCGCGGACGGGTGCTGCGGACCAAAATTCATTGTGTAATTTCTAAGTTCAGACATCTGTTGCATCCTGTGAGCTGTCACCTTCCTCAAAGCGGTGATCATCACGAATCACTTTAGGAACATTTATGCGCGGCTCAATTGTTACAGGTTCATAAATTACACGCTCTTGTTCAGGGTCATAACGAACTTCTACATGACCAATTAATGGGAAATCTTTACGAAATGGATGCCCCGTAAATCCATAGTCTGTAAGAATACGTCTTAAATCAGGATGCCCTTCAAATATAATGCCATATAAGTCAAAGGCCTCTCTCTCATACCAGTTTGCTGAAGACCAAATTTCTGTGACAGACGGAAGAATAGGTAAATCATCATCCTCACAAAAAACTTTTACACGTAATCTTTGATTATGTGTAATAGATAATAAGTGATAAACGACCGCAAAACGCGGCCCCTTGAGATCCCGCTGTAACGACGCATCGTTAAATGTAAATCGTCCAAATGAAGATTTTTCAACACCACGACTAAATCCAGATGATGTAGCTGTTTCCGTATTCCATTCATCGATGCCATACTCTAAATAATCAACTGCTGTTAAGTCAGAAAGTTGCTCAAACTTAAATTTTTCTACAGAGCTAAGCTGTGACATAACTTGAATAAGATTTTGCACAGATAATGTAATAGTAACCTCATCGTAGTTAACTTCTGCAGACACTAAATTTGTCGCAAACACTTCCTGCAAATCAGTGCAAAGCTTTTTAGCTAAATCTCTCATTATATAAATTTATGCAATTGTTTATCGTGCAATGGTATTGGTACGGCGGATTTTATTTTGTAACTGAATAATTCCATACAACAATGCTTCGGCTGTTGGAGGACAACCAGGAACATAAACATCAACAGGAACAATTCGATCGCAACCTCTTACAACCGAGTATGAATAGTGATAATAGCCGCCTCCATTTGCGCATGAACCCATTGAGATCACCCATTTAGGATCAGCCATTTGGTCATAAACTTTACGTAATGCCGGAGCCATTTTATTTACTAAAGTTCCAGCAACAATCATGACATCAGACTGCCGTGGACTGGGTCTAAACATCACACCGAAACGATCTAAATCGTACCTTGATGCTCCAGCTTGCATCATTTCAACTGCACAACATGCAAGTCCAAATGTCATTGGCCACATAGAACCTGTACGTGCCCAGTTAATCAGTTCATCCAAACTCGTAGTTACGAACCCTTCCGACAACTTGCCTTCAATACCCATATAGTTTCCTTAACAATAAAACTTTAATCCCAATCTAGTGCACCTTTCTTCCATTCATATATAAAACCAACCGTTAGGATAATTAGAAACAACGCCATGGCTAAAAACCCTAGCAAACCTACTTCTCTTATAGATACAGCCCATGGAAAAAGAAAAGCAATTTCTAAATCAAAAATGATGAACAAAATTGCAACTAAATAATAACGTACATCAAACTGCATACGCGCATTTTCAAATGCCTCAAACCCACATTCATAAGGCGAATCTTTTGCATCGTTTTTATTACGCGGCCCTAAACCCAAACCAAGCAACAATGGAATTAGCCCCATAACAGCAGAAATGGCAATGAAAATGAGAACAGGAAGATAGTTTTCAATCATTTTATTACTTATATAATTTGGATATCTTTATTGTTGTTATAGTTAAACTTAGCACTTTAATAAATATTTATTAAAGAATAAGTCTCTTGCATCGCTTGTACTAAGACAAAGCTTTGACACTTCTACTTACCCGCTCTTATAGAGGTACGAAACCAAAAATATATTACTCTAGACATTGCATTGTGCTAGACCTTGGTGCCGATGGCCGGACTCGAACCGGCACGAGGTTGCCCTCACTAGCCCCTCAAGCTAGCGCGTCTACCAATTCCGCCACATCGGCTTATTTATATTTTTATATTCTAACTGATGGTGCTCGTGCTTGAGTCATTTTTCGCTGATAGCGATATAAGGCAGAGTAATTCAAAATAATCCTATATATAACAAGGTATTAAATTTCTATTGTTTAATAAATACACATATAGACAACTTTAAGAGTTCATGGGATCATGGTAAAAGCCAGCATTTTCACAGGCTTAGCTGTTTTATTTAACTACGGAGAATGAATAATGCCCGAAGATAATGATTACAAATCCTATGACATGGCCGCCTTAATCGTAGGCGTCGTGATTATTGCTGCTGCTCTTATTATGGCCTTTGTTTTCCCATAATAGATAAGCAAATAAGTCGATTACTTTTTATACAATCTTATTCTGGAACATCATCAGGAACACTTTCAGAAATTTCATCAGTTGGCTCGGTGTTATCCGCATCTTGATCAGGGGCAGCATCGATTTCAATTTCTTGCACCTCTGGAATATCTGTGGCTTCGCTACTTACCGCTGCAGGTGTATCAGCTTCTGAATCACCATCAATATCAGAGACCTCTTCAATTTGCTGTGTAGCATCCATTACACTTTCAGCAACAGGGCGATGACTAGCTAAATATGCAAGCACTAGACTATTGATAAAAAACAACGTAACCAAAATTGCAGTAGCACGTGTTAAAAATGATGCAGATCCTCGTGCGCCAAATACTGTACCCGATGCGCCGCTGCCAAACGCTGCACCAACGTCAGCACCTTTGCCTTGCTGAATTAAAACTAATCCAATAATTCCAATCGCTAATAAAACATCGATTGCAACTAATATGCTGTATAACATTTATATTCTCGTTTTATTTAAATTATATAAAGTGGCTTCTTAGAAATTAGTTTGCAGCAGTTGCAATGGCAATAAAATCATCAGCCTTTAATGCGGCACCACCGATTAACCCGCCATCGATATCAGCCTGGTTTAATAGTTGTTTCGCATTATCTGGCTTCATACTGCCACCATAAAGAATTCGTAATTTTGCCGCAATATCTTTATTTAGTGCATCAAGTTTATCCCTTATAAATGCATGCACTTCTTGAGCCTGCTCAGGTGTAGCAGTTTTACCTGTTCCTATAGCCCAAACAGGTTCATAAGCTACCACTACATCTGCAAAACTCTCTATTCCTAAAAGATCAATAACTGCATCAACTTGTTTGGCAATAATAACTTCTGTTTGACCATCCTCACGATCTTGTATAGTTTCTCCAACACATAAGATCGGTGTGAGTCCATTCTTTTTTACCAATTCAAATTTTTTAGCCACCATTTCGTTGCTTTCACCATACAGTTGTCTGCGTTCAGAATGCCCTACAATTATATACTTACAGCCAAACTCACTGATCATGGCTGCCGATACTTCACCAGTATAGGCTCCTTCTTCTTGATCTGAACAATCTTGCGCACCAAGCGCAATACCTGCCCCATTCAATAGATTCTGCACATGACTTAAATATGAATACGGTGGACAAACAGCAAGCTCAGCAACTTCAACAGCAGATAGTTGAGACTTGATATCCGTTACTAACTCTGTAATAAATTGCAGAGACCCGTTTAACTTCCAATTTCCTGCTACGAGAGGTTTACGCATAGATTTATGACAATTATTAGAATTTTAAGGCGCGCAGCTTACCGATCACAGGCCGGATAGGCAAATGCTATATCATAAAATTGCTGAAATTTTATCACTTAATATATCTAAGCTTTTAACAAGAAGCAGAAACACTATCGGCAATGTGTTTAGCCAATTGTTTCACTTTAGCGCTATCAACACCTTCCACCATAACTCTTATCAATGGCTCAGTCCCAGAGGGCCGCAAAAGAACTCTACCATTTTCAGCTAGATCAGATTCAGCATCTTTAACCGCTTGTTGAATTTCAGGACTGCTTTCTATATTTATTTTTGTCTGTATAGGTACATTAATCAATGTCTGTGGATACTTTTCCATTCCCGACTTTGCTTCATGTAAAGACTTTTTTGTACTAACAAGAATTTGTAACACTTGTAGTGCCGATACGATTGCATCACCAGTCGTAGTTCTGTCTAAACAAATAATGTGCCCTGAAGATTCTCCGCCCAGTACCCAAGCCTGTTCACGCATCATCTCCATCACATACCTATCGCCTACGGCAGCACGCTTAAAATCTATACCATGGTCTCGTAAGGCATGCTCCAATCCAAGGTTGCTCATCAGAGTACCCACTACACCACCACTGAGCAAATTATGTAATTTTCTAGCACGAGCGATAACATATAAAAGTTCATCCCCATCTACAATTTCACCTTTGTGATCGACCATAATCAATCGATCACCATCACCATCAATGGCAATCCCTAAATCTGCCTTGTTTTCCAGCACAGCTTTACGTAATGCATTTGGTTGAGTGGCACCACATCCCTCATTAATATTTAATCCATCTGGTTGAGAGGCAATGCTTATTACATCAGCACCTAATTCTGAAAACACATCTGGTGCAATATGGTAAGTGGCACCATGGGCACAATCGACTACTATTTTTAAATCATTTAATCTGATTTTTGTCGGTATAGTACTTTTACAAAATTCAATATATCGACCTGCTGCATCTGTTACACGTTCAACTTTTCCAATCTTATCTGAATCTACAACAGTCAAAGGCTGCTCTAATTGTTTTTCTATTTCGATTTCAACTTCATCAGGTAGCTTTTTCCCTTCTGCAGAAAAAAACTTCACACCATTATCATAATAAGGATTATGAGATGCGCTAATCACAATACCTGCTGCTGCACGTAACGTTCGTGTTAAATACGCAATCGCAGGTGTAGGCATTGGGCCCAGTAAGCGACTATTCACTCCAGCTGCAGATAGACCTGCTTCAAGCACAGATTCAAACATGTAGCCTGAAATTCGAGTGTCTTTCCCTATTAAAACTAGATTTCTATCCCCTCCGCACAAGACACGTCCCACAGCCCATCCTAGCTTCAGCACAAAATCCGGCGTCATCACACCATCGCCAACTCGGCCACGTATACCATCTGTACCAAAATATTTTCGTGCCATAAAAATTAATCTACCTTAAAAACTAACAATTTATTTTATTGAAATTTAAAAGATAAAGTACTTTTTGACCCATAGAAATGCGACATAATCACATTTTAAATAGATAAGATTTAGTGTAGCGGATGCCACATTGCTTATAAATGTTCTTTATTCAATGCAGACAACAAAACGCTAATGTTCACTTGCAGGCCCACCAATTGGATCAGAATCTTTACGATCATCTGCCTGTGATGGTTTTGCACTTGAGCCTGAACTTGGTTCATCATCCATCCAGTCTTCTGGTGGGCGAGGTTCTTTACCATCCATAATATCGTCTATTTGATCTTTATCTATGGTTTCATACTTAATCAAAGCTTTCGCCATGATGTGTAATTTTTCCATATTATCTTTTATGAGCGTGGCAGCCCGTTCATAATTTGTATCAATAATACGACGTATTTCTAAATCAATAGAATTTGCGGTGTCATCTGAAACACTTTTATGTTGTGTTACAGAGTGCCCAAGAAATACTTCACCGTCTTCTTCACCATATGAAAGTGGACCCATCTTCTCTGATAAACCCCACTTGGTAACCATAGCACGCGCTATTTCTGTAGCTCGTTCTATGTCATTTGATGCACCCGTAGTCACCGCATCATGACCAAAAATAAGCTCTTCAGCGATACGCCCACCAAATAGGCTAGAAATCTGGCTTTCAAGACGTTGCTTACTATGACTATATCGGTCTTCTTCTGGTAAAAACATGGTTACGCCTAAAGCTCTACCTCTAGGAATAATCGTTACTTTATAGACCGGATCATGCTCTGGTACTAATCGACCTACAATTGCATGGCCTGATTCATGGTAAGCAGTGAGCTTTTTCTCGTCATCGCTCATTACCATTGATTTGCGCTCAGATCCCATCAAGATTTTATCTTTAGCACGCTCAAATTCTTCCATGTCTACCGTGCGTTTGTTGGCACGCGCAGCAAATAATGCGGCTTCATTTACGAGATTTGCCAAATCTGCACCTGAAAAACCTGGTGTACCCCTGGCAATGAAATCTGCACGCACATCTTTACCTAACGGTACTTTGCGCATGTGTACTTTTAGAATTTGTTCACGGCCTCGAATATCAGGTAATGGAACAGTCACTTGTCTATCAAAACGGCCTGGACGTAATAATGCAGGATCCAAAACATCAGGTCTGTTGGTTGCTGCAATAACGATTACACCTTCGTTACCATCAAAACCATCCATTTCAACAAGCAACTGATTAAGCGTTTGTTCACGTTCATCATGCCCACCACCTAGGCCAGCGCCACGATGGCGACCTACTGCATCGATTTCGTCTATAAATATAATGCATGGTGAATGTTTTTTAGCTTGTGTGAACATATCACGCACACGCGATGCACCTACACCTACAAACATTTCCACAAAATCTGAGCCTGAAATTGTAAAGAAAGGCACTTTTGCTTCACCTGCAATAGCTTTTGCAAGTAGTGTTTTACCTGTACCAGGCGGGCCTACCATTAATACACCACGTGGAATCTTTCCACCTAATTTTTGGAACTTGCCAGGGTCACGCAAAAACTCAACGAGTTCTGATACTTCTTCTTTAGCTTCTTCTACTCCAGCAACATCATTAAAGGTTACTTTAATTTGGTCTTCACCCATTAAACGAGCTTTACTTTTACCAAACGACATTGCACCACGGCCTGAGCCACCACCTTGCATTTGTCGCATGAAAAATATCCATACACCAATGAGCAACAACATGGGGAACCAACTAATAAGTATTTCAAAAAGCAATGAGCGTGGTTTCGCTTCACCTGCTTCTATGACGACATTATTGTCAAGCAAATCTTTTACTAAACCGGAGTCACCAGGACTAAATGTTTTAAAAGTCTCACCATTTTGATAGGTACCATCAATTTGACGATTATCTGGGCTTATTAAAACTGATTTGACGTTACCTGATTGAACTTCTTCTATAAATTTAGAATAAGTAAGTGCATCTGGCCGCTCTGGACGGGGCGCAAAATTATTAAACACAGTCATTAAAACAACCGCAATAACTGCCCAAAGCATTAAGTTCTTTACCATATCATTCAAGGGCGTACCTCTTGCTTTATTTTCAAATACTTAATATATGTTGACCATACTATAACTTGATTTTAGTAGCTAGGGCATACACCTCTCGGCTACGTGAACGTGATGCTTCAGGCTTACGAATCAATACCTTACAGAACTTTCCCCGTAACATTTTGACATAATCATCAAACCCAGCACCATGAAATAGTTTCACTATCAGACTACCGTTCATATCTAGTACTTCAGTGGCAAAATCAGTGGCTATTTCTGCAAGATACATGGCTTTTGGCTGATCAACACTGTCTATACCACTTATATTGGGGGCCATATCGCATAAAACAAGGTCAACATAGCTTTGACCTATTAATTCTCTTAAAGATTCATAAATCTCGTCTTCAGTAAAGTCTCCTTTTAAAAAAGAAACATTAGACATTGAATCCATGTCTAGTACATCAACTGCAATTACCTTACCTTTAGCGCCTACTTTTTTAGAGACATATTGACTCCAACCACCTGGTGCAGCACCTAAATCAACTACTGTCATTCCTGTTTGAATTAGATGGTATTTTTTATCCAACTCTTGTAGTTTAAAAACTGCCCGTGATCGCCACCCCTCACGGTTCGCACGTTTAACAAATGGATCATCTATATGTTCCTTGATCCAAGATTTTTTAGACATTGGATTAACTAAACAATGTAATAAGCATACAAAGATGAATTTTATGAGTACGTTGTGAAATATCTACAAGAAATAAATTTTTTATAAAAGAGAATTAGTCTTCTGTGCCATAACGTACTTCAACAACTTCATAATCCTTTTTTCCTGCTGGCGCATCTACAGTAACTATATCTCCTTCCTCTTTTCCTATCATGGCACGTGCAATTGGAGATGTTACAGAAATTAGTTTCTCTTTAATGTCCGCTTCATCTTCTCCAACAATAGTATAGGTTGATTCTTCACCACTTTGCTCATCTGCTAAGACCACTGTAGTACCAAATACTATACGACCATTTGTATTAAGTTTCGTTACATCAATAATTTCTGCATTTGAGAGCTTTCCTTCAATATCTTTAATACGTCCTTCTATGAAAGATTGTTGCTCTCTTGCAGCATGATATTCTGCATTTTCTTTTAAATCACCATGTGCACGTGCAGTTGCTATGGCCTCAATAATTTGAGGTCGTTTTACAGACTTAAGCTCTTCAAGCTCTTCACGTAACTTATTTGCACCACGTACTGTAAGTGGAACTCTATTCATCATTATGTTGTTGTACTTGGATTAAAACTATTAATACTAATTAGGCATTAATGCACATTTTCTATGTGCAAATTTTGTAGTCTATACACTTTAAGTCGATCACGAATCTGCATAGCTTCTTTTAACGCCCATGCACCTGCAATCGTCGTTGTGTAACATACTTTATGTTGTAATGCTTCCCTACGAATTGTAAACGAATCTGCAATCGCTTGTTTACCTTCTGTCGTATTTACAATCAGATCAATTTTACCATCAATAATCATATCCACTATATGTGGTCTTCCTTCACGGACCTTATTGACTGCCTGACATTCTATTCCTTCATTATTTAAGAAATTAGCGGTCCCCTTCGTAGCGATCAATTTGAAGCCTAGTTTTTGCAAATCATGCGCTAACTTGGCAGCTTGCTGCTTGTCTTCATTACGCACGCTTATTAGTACATTACCCTTGCCTGGTAAATATGTACCCGCCGCTAATTGAGATTTACCAAACGCTTCGCCAAACGTTTCTCCAATTCCCATTACTTCTCCAGTGGATTTCATTTCAGGCCCTAATATAGGGTCTACGCCACTGAACTTTATAAATGGAAATACAGCTTCTTTTACAGAAAAATATTTCGGTGTTGGTACAGTCAATATTCCTTGATCTTGCAGTGGGCGACCTACCATACAACGTGCCGCAATTTTAGCCAGTGGCTCGCCAACAGCTTTAGAAACAAAAGGCACAGTCCGTGAAGCACGCGGATTTACCTCAATGAGATATACTTTTTCATCCTTAATTGCGAATTGTATATTCATCAGCCCAACAACTTTTAATGCTAAAGCAAGCTTACGTGCTTGTGCTCGCATTTCGTCTTGAACAACGTCACTCATATTGTAAGGTGGCAAAGAACAAGCACTATCACCCGAATGAATTCCTGCTTGCTCTATATGCTGCATAATCCCACCAATAAGCACATCTTTACCATCACAGATCGCATCTAAATCTACTTCTACCGCATCTGCTAAAAAATGATCGATCAACACTGGCGCATCATTTGAAACTTTTACCGCCTCACGCATATAACGCTCAAGATCAGACTGGTTATAAACAATTTCCATCGCCCTACCGCCTAGAACATATGAAGGACGAACTACTACCGGGTAACCTATATTATTTGCGGCTTTGATAGCTTCTTCACTACTTGTTGCTGTTGCATTTGGCGGTTGTAATAAATTTAGTTGTTTTACTAAATTTAAAAACCGATCTCTATCTTCGGCTAAATCTATTGAATCAGGTGAGGTTCCAATTATAGGTACACCTGCTGCTTCCAAATCACGTGCGAGCTTCAATGGCGTTTGCCCACCAAATTGCACAATCACACCATGTGGTTTCTCAACTCTTACGATTTCAAGCACATCTTCTAACGTTAAAGGTTCAAAATACAATCGATCAGAGGTGTCATAGTCTGTTGATACGGTTTCGGGATTACAATTCACCATAATGGTCTCATAACCATCCTCGCGCAAAGCGAACGCTGCATGCACGCAACAGTAATCAAATTCAATACCTTGTCCAATTCGGTTAGGCCCACCACCAAGTACAATTATTTTTTTATTTTCGCTAGGTAGTGCTTCGCATTCTTCGTCATAGCTTGAATACATATACGCAGTACTTGTTGCAAATTCAGCTGCACACGTGTCTACACGTTTATAAATTGGATGTACATTTAGTGTATACCTTGTCTTTCGCACTTCATTCTCTGTAGTGTTCAATAGCTTTGCTATCCTTCGATCTGAAAACCCTCTTCGTTTCGCTTCACGCAGAAAAGAGGCGTCTAAATTTTCAAGTTGTTTATTAGCCAGCTCATTTTCCATATGAATGAGTCTTTCTATTTGTGATAGAAACCAAGGGTCTATTGCAGATAGTGCAAATATTTCATTAAGGCTATAACCTATACGAAAAGCATCACCTACAAACCAAATCCTATGTGGCCCGGGATCTTGCAACTCAGATTCCAATAAAGTGCGAAGTTCATCATCATACTCTGCATTCATAGGGTCTAATCCATCCACCCCTATCTCTAGTCCACGCAAAGCCTTTTGCAATGACTCTTGGAAGGTTCTGCCAATCGCCATAACTTCGCCAACAGATTTCATTTGTGTGCTAAGTTTTGCTTTTGCTTGTGGAAATTTTTCAAAGGTAAAGCGGGGAATTTTAGTTACCACATAATCAATACTTGGCTCGAAAGATGCGGGTGTAGCTCCTCCTGTAATTTCATTTTGAAGTTCATCCAAGGTATATCCCACAGCAAGTTTTGCAGCGATTTTTGCTATTGGAAAACCCGTTGCCTTAGATGCAAGTGCTGATGATCTAGAGACTCTTGGATTCATTTCAATAATCACCATACGCCCATCATCTGGGTTGATGGAAAACTGCACATTAGAACCACCCGTATCTACACCAATCTTACGTAACACTTCTATAGAAGCATTACGCATAATTTGATATTCCTTATCGGTAAGTGTTTGCGCAGGTGCTACGGTAATGGAGTCTCCAGTGTGCACACCCATAGGATCTAAATTTTCTATGGAGCAAATAATGATGCAATTGTCATTTTTATCTCGTACCACTTCCATTTCATATTCTTTCCAACCCAGTAAAGATTCCTCTAATAGCACTTCTGTTGTAGGAGAAAGATCTAAACCATGTTCGACAATAGTTTTAAACTCCTCTAAGTTATAGGCAATTCCTCCGCCACTGCCCCCCATAGTGAAAGAAGGACGAATAATAGTAGGAAAACCTAACTGAGGTTGTTGTTGAATGGCTTCTTCTAAACTATGCGCAAGTGCAGAACGTGCTGACTTTAAACCAATTTCATTCATAGCTTCGCGAAATAATTCTCGGTCTTCTGCCATATCAATCGCTTCTTTATTCGCGCCAATCATATCTACTGAATATTTTTCTAAAATTCCCTCGCGATCTAAATCTAATGCACAATTTAATGCCGTCTGCCCACCCATTGTGGGTAACAACACATCAGGCCGTTCTTTTTCAATAATTTCTGCAACGATTTGCCAAACAATTGGCTCTATATAAATTGCATCAGCAATATCAGGATCGGTCATAATCGTGGCAGGATTAGAATTGACTAAAATGACACGATAACCCTCTTCTTTTAATGCCTTACAAGCCTGTGCACCGGAATAATCAAACTCACAAGCTTGCCCAATCACTATTGGGCCTGCACCAATAATCAAAACACTTTTTATATCTGTTCGTTTAGGCATTAGTCATATTCACTTGGTTTTGTAGTCTTCCATCATATAAATAAATGTTTCGAACAGCGGTTTAACGTCTTGTGGACCAGGACTTGCCTCTGGATGGCCTTGAAAACTATAGGCTGGTTTTGTTTTGTGTTTTATGCCTTGCAACGAACCGTCAAACAATGAGCGATGCGTTGCTTCTAATTCTTTTGGCAAACTTGCCTCATCTACTGCAAAACCATGATTCTGACTGCTGATCATCACAGCTTTTGTTGATAAATCTTGCACAGGATGATTTGCACCGTGATGACCAAACTTCATTTTGATCGTGTTCGCCCCACATGCGAGTCCTAATAGCTGATGGCCTAAACAAATCCCAAATGTGGGCACACCGACATCGATGATTTGCTGAATTGCGCGAATAGCATAATCACAGGGTTCTGGGTCACCAGGACCATTAGAAAGAAATACGCCATGGGGTTTTTTTGATAACACATCATCTGCCGATGTGGTAGCAGGAACGACTTCTATCTCACAACCATAATCATGAAGAATGCGTAAAATATTACGCTTAACGCCGAAGTCATAAGCCAGCACTTTAAATTGTTTTGCCTTCTGATTGGTTTGGTAACCCTTTGTTAATGACCAGCAACCTTCATTCCAGGAATATGGTTTTTTTGTTGTCACCTCTTTGGCAAGATCCATACCCTTTAAACCAGGAAACGCTTTTGCAGCGTCCAAGGTTTCTTTTTCATTAATAGAGCCAGCCATAATGGCGCCGTTTTGAGCACCTTTTTCACGCAATATACGCGTTAATCTTCGCGTATCAATATCAGCAATCGCTACCACATTGTGTTGCTGTAAATAGTTAGATAATTCAAACTCATGCCGCCAATTGCTCACTTGAACTGGCAAATCACGTATGACTAAACCTGTAGCATAAATTTGTGCTGATTCTTGGTCTTCTTGATTGGCACCTACATTGCCGATATGCGGATAGGTCAATGTAATAATTTGTTGAGCATAAGATGGGTCTGTGAGAATTTCCTGATAACCCGTCATGGAAGTGTTGAAAACCACTTCTCCTACCGACAATCCCGATATCCCAATTGACTTACCCCAAAAAAGACTCCCGTCTTCTAAAGCCAGTAAGGCGGGTACATCGCTCAAAAATTCTCTCCTCAATATCTGTTAGGCGCAGATGCAAAAACGGGACGACCAGTTGGCCGTCCCGTCAAATATTCTGTGTTATTGGTTGACCAGGAGAATTGTACTCAACTCAAGCGCTGAACGAAACCAAGAATTAGAGATATTGGATATCTTATGACCAATACAATTAGGATTTACTGGAATTAACCCGTTGCCAAGAAGTTTATAAAACGACTACAAATCCAACCACAGTTTCTTCGGTTGTCGCATACCAGCTATTTTACAACCCTGCTGGCCATAGCCGTACGGAAACAAACTGTAAATATATTTTCTCGTTGATTTCTCTTCACCCAACTCGGCTTTTAATTGCTTGAGTATTTTTCTGAGCTCAGGCACGGCATTGTGTTTATAGTAGTAATCACGAATAACATTTATTAAATACCAATGATCTTTGGTCAGTTCTAAATTTTCTGATTTAGCTATTTCCAGAGCAAGATCCTTGCTCCAATCATCAGGATCTAATAAAAAGCCATCTTGATCTTTTGCAATACTCATTTCTGGAAAAACAAATAGGCCGCTAAACCAATTAAGATTAATGCAAATATCTTCTTAAAATTTGCTGTTGATACATGTTCGAGCAAGTAGGGCCCTATTTGTGCACCAATTACACCGCCAACTCCAAGGGTAATAGCTACTTTGTAATCTATATTAATAAGTTTCGCATGAGCGGCTACGGCAGATAGGGAAATAATAAGTATAGCTAAAAAAGAAGTGCCTACTGCACGCTGCGCGGTAAATCCCAGTGCCACTAATAATGGCACCATTAAAAAACCACCTCCCAAACCAGTAAATGAAGCCGCTATACCAATAAAAAATCCAGAAATAATGAACATCGTATAGTTGAGTATCATCTTTCATTACTCCTTAAAACAACGTTTTACAATAATGCATGAGATTGATTTTGCAATTACAGCAATCAGCCCATTTAAAACTAATTAAATAGACACAAAAACTATTTCATAGCAAAGAAAACGATAACAGAATTTATTAATAAGTTCTAAGTGTGTGAACAATATTTACTTAAGACTAGATATATTATCAAATAATCTTTGGCTTCTAATATCAGCTAAGGATTCGATGAGTTTTAACAAATCTCTGCCATCAATCAGTTTTATTTTTTTATTTTTATTCTTTATTACTTGACCAGAGAACGTTCCAGCCGTAATGAATGTTCCAAATGGTAAATTATTTTTAGAAATAATCTTAGGGAACTGACAAAAGTCTTCACTATCTACTTCTATGCGACTTCCATCCCAACATTTTATGATCCCAAAAGGCTTGTTGCTTGAATAATTTTCTTTAAACAACCAGATATCTATAAATTCATCATGTTGTTTGTTAATGATAGTGCGATAACCTTTCTCTTCAAAATAACCAGCACACAATTGTACAAATTGATCATGACCGAGAGCACTTATCATCTCTAATGACCAAGTTGGTTCATATTTTGCTTTACAATCTATTATTCGCGTAGCCGAATATCCATCTGTAAAGACAATAATCTCTTGCAGAGATTTACGTAGAGATAGCGCCATAGGCACTAAAATTAGATATGAATTAGTATAAAAACTATCTTCTTAAGACCCAACTGTCTTAAAAAACGGATTAAAACTAAATTCCTAACACAGACTGCATGTCATAAAGCCCATTGTTTTTAGACACTAGCCATTCTGCTGCACGTATTGCACCATTTGCAAAAGTCATGCGGCTAGAGGCCTTATGAGTTATTTCAACACGTTCTCCTATACCAGAAAACATTACCGTATGATCACCTACTATGTCACCGGCACGGATGGTTTCGAAGCCAATGGTTTTTTGCTGACGCGGCCCGGTATGCCCCTGCCTTCCATACACAGCACATTCACTTAAGTTTCTGCCCAAACTCTCTGCAACCACTTCACCCATACGTAATGCTGTACCAGAGGGTGCATCCACTTTATGGCGATGATGTGCTTCAATAATTTCCACATCATAGTCATCACCTAAAGTTGCAGCAGCAGTTTGTAATAACTTTAAACAAAGATTTACCCCTACACTCATATTCGGAGCAAACACAATAGAAATTTCGCTACTTGCATCCACTAATTGTTGCTTTTGAGATTCATCTAAACCTGTTGTCCCAATTACCATTGATTTTCCATGTACTTTACACAGATCCAAAGATTGCATGGTACATTGTGGAACCGTAAAATCGATCAGTACATCAAAATCTGAAACTGTTTTTGATATATCGTCGCATATTGTAATGCCCGTTTTACCTATACCTGCAAACTCTCCAGCATCTGCACCAATGACATCAGCCGTTGCAATATCAAATGCCGCACCGAGTTGAACTGAATTACTTTGCTGTGAAGCTTGAATCAACGTTGTGCCCATACGACCACTTGCACCATTGATACCTACTCTAACCATTTTAGTAATCCTAACTTTTTAATGAGCTATAAAAATGAATAAAAACATGCTTCAGGATAAGAAGCAATTTTTACGTATAGAATACTTAATCTGACCAAAATTTTAGATCTTCAAAAAAGCCTTTGACATTATCAGTCCAAGAATGTGAACGTGGACTATGCCTATTCCCGCCTTTCTCAACATCTTCAGCAAATTGCTTCATGAGTTCTTTTTGTTTTTTAGTAAGATTTACAGGTGTCTCAACTACTGTAGTACACAACATATCTCCCATTGCTCCTCCACGTACAGGTTTGACACCTTTACCACGTAATCTAAACAATCGACCTGTTTGCGTTTCCGCAGGTATTTTTAATTTTACTTTTCCGTTTAAAGTTGGTACTTCAATATCTCCACCTAATGCAGCCATATCAAAGCCAATAGGCACTTCACAAAGTAAATTATCACCATCCCGCGTGAATAATTCATGCGGTCGAACATGTATCTGCACATATAAATCACCAGGTGGACCACTATTGGCGCCGTCTTCCCCTTCGCCTGCTAAACGAATTCGATCGCCATTATCAACACCAGCAGGTACTTTTACTGAAATCTTCTTATTTTGGTGACTTAATCCAGTACCTCGGCAATAATCACAAGGAACGCGGATTGTTTTACCTTTACCTCTACAACTTGGGCATGTTTGCTGCACTGAAAAAAAGCCTTGCTGCATACGTACTTGGCCCATACCGCCGCAAGTATTACAAGTTTCAACATTAGAGCCAGGCGCCGCACCGCTACCTTCACATTTTTCACATACTGTTTGTTTTGGAAACTCAATAGTAGATTCAGTACCAAATACAGCTTCTTCAAGCCCTATCTCTAAATCGTATTGCAAATCAGAACCACGGTATGCACGCTGTGATGAACGTCGACCTCCGCCAAAAATATCACCGAAAATGTCGCCGAAGATATCGCTAAAATCTGCCGTACTACCAGCACCGCCACCTTGTACACCGGCATGACCAAATTGATCATAAGCTTGTCGCTTCTGTGCATCACCGAGGATTTCGTAGGCTTCTTTGGCTTCTTTAAATTTTTGCTCTGCTTCGCTGTCACCCTGATTGCGATCTGGGTGATATTTCATAGCCAAACGACGATAGGCTTTCTTCAAATCACCTTCATTTGCAGAACGATCTACACCTAAAACTTCGTAATAGTCTCTTTTTTCCATCTCACCCAAATACACAAAAGTCCGGGACCGCGCATGCTATCCCGGACTGATTTAGTTTACTAATTTTCTTAACTCAAGCTTAACTAATGTATTCTATTTACTCTAGTTAAGATTTATTGTCATCTACTTCTTCAAATTCTGCATCGACCACATCATCATCAGCTGTTTTTTCTGTAGATGCAGAGGCATCACTTGCCGCCCCTGCTTCATTCTGTGCATACATACGCTCAGCTAATTTACCTGACGCTTGCGCAAGCGCTTGTGTTTTAGTTTCGATAACATCTTTATTGTCTTTATCTAAAACTTCTTTTAGATCTTTAATGGCATTTTCAATTTGCATGCGCTCTTCTTGCTCGACCTTATCACCCATTTCCTCAAGTGATTTTTCAGTTGCATGAATCATTTGATCAGCTTGATTACGTGCGGTAACCAAATCTGCAAACTTCTTATCTTCCTCAGCATGTGCTTCAGCATCTTTCACCATATTTTCAATTTCATCTTCAGACAATCCACTCGATGCCTTGATCACAATCGATTGCTCTTTACCCGTGGCTTTATCTTTTGCTGAAACATTAAGGATTCCATTTGCATCAATATCAAACGTAACTTCAATTTGTGGCACACCGCGTGGGGCCGGTGGTATATCAGACAAATCAAATCGCCCTAATGACTTATTCGCCGTTGCTTGTTCACGTTCACCTTGTAACACGTGAACCGTTACAGCCGTTTGGTTATTTTCAGCAGTAGAAAAAACCTGTTGTGCATTAGTTGGGATCGTGGTGTTTTTATCAATCAACTTAGTCATCACTCCGCCCAGAGTTTCGATTCCAAGTGATAATGGTGTTACATCCAATAACAAGACATCTTTAACATCACCCCCTAGCACACCCGCTTGAATGGCCGCACCTACGGCAACGGCTTCATCCGGGTTTACATCTTTACGCGGTTCTTTGCCAAAAAAGTCTTGCACAACTTCCTGTACTTTAGGCATACGAGTTTGTCCGCCTACTAGGATGACATCATTAATATCCGATGCGGACAAACCTGCGTCTTGTAAAGCTTGCTTACACGGAGCAATAGTCCGTTGTATAAGCTCGTCCACTAAAGATTCTAATTTGGCGCGTGTAAGCTTAATATTTAAGTGCTTAGGGCCGGATTGATCTGCAGTGATATAGGGAAGATTTACTTCTGTTTGTTGACTAGAAGATAATTCGATCTTGGCTTTTTCCGCAGCTTCTTTTAAACGCTGCAAAGCAAGTGGATCATTATGCAAATCAAACCCTTGATCTTTCTTGAATTCATCTGCTAGATAATCGATTAAACGCATATCGAAATCTTCACCACCCAAAAATGTATCACCATTAGTGGATAGCACTTCAAACTGATGCTCACCATCAATTTCAGCGATTTCAATAATAGAAATATCAAAAGTACCACCGCCTAAATCATAGACAGCGATTTTGCTGTCGCCTCGCTTCTTATCCATTCCATAAGCAAGTGCCGCTGCCGTTGGCTCATTGATGATTCGTTTAACATCTAGGCCCGCAATTTTGCCAGCATCTTTTGTAGCTTGGCGTTGCGAATCATTAAAATAGGCAGGTACTGTAATTACAGCTTCCGTCACTTCCTCACCAAGATATTCTTCAGCCGTTTTTTTCATCTTCATTAGCACGCGTGCCGAAACTTCAGGTGGAGCCATTTTTTTACCATTGGCTTCTACCCAAGCATCACCGTTATCTGCTTTTATGATGTTATATGGTACAAGTTTGATATCTTTTTGAACGGCTTCTTCTTCAAAACGACGCCCAATTAAGCGTTTAATTGCATATAGAGTATTGCTTGGGTTAGTAACAGACTGTCGCTTCGCAGCTTGCCCAACAAGCACCTCACCATCTTCCGTAAAAGCAACAATGGATGGAGTCGTTCGATCCCCTTCACTGTTTTCAATTACTTTTGGGGTTGTGCCTTCCATGACTGCTACACATGAATTGGTGGTACCCAGATCAATACCGATTATCTTGCCCATCGCTTATCTCCAAATCTAAAATTGTTAAATTAATAATTTATAAAGTTACTAGTGAATATTGGGTCAATTGCAATCGATTCAAGGCTTAATTGCGCTTAAATCGTAGATTTTAAGCCAGTTACTAGCTAATCCACCTCATTTATCAGTTACTTCTTCAACGGCCTTAGCAACAATCACCATCGCAGGTCTTAGCAATCTATCATTCAAGGTATAGCCCTTTTGCATAACACTAAGCACAGTATTGGGCGGATATTCATCACTTTCTTGAGTAGTCATTGCCTGATGCAGATTTGGATCAAACATTTCACCACATGGGTCAATTTCTTGTACTGCAAACTTTTGCAATACACTAGACAGCATCTTAAGAGTAAGTTCTGTACCTTCTAACAGCTTGGTTGCGTCTGCATCCCCTGCACTTAAACCTAATTCCAAGCTATCTTTTACTTGCAATAATTCATTGGCAAACTTCTCTATGCCATATTTATGTGCATTAGATAAATCACGCTCTGTGCGCTTACGTAGATTTTCCATTTCTGCCTGCATACGCAGCATTTTGTCATGGTATTCTGCTACTTTTTGCTGCATTTGCTCTAGTTCTTGCACTATGCTCTCTTGATCAGATTCATCACTTACTGTACTTCTTTCATCTACAATTTGATCTTTCTTGTCTTGGTCTATTTCAGTCATAACTCTATATAACGTAAATTAACGCTGTCATTATTAGTTGAAAATATGGACTAATTTTGATTATTCAAGGCTTCGCCTAACAACTTAGCTGTTAAATCGACAATGGGGATCACACGATCATAAGACATGCGAGTAGGCCCAACTACTGCAAGCACACCCATTATTTCATCGTCAACTGCATAAGGCGAAGTGATTACACTGCAGTCATCTAGCACTTTATAGCCAGATTCCTGCCCAATAAAGATTTGTATCCCATCTGCAAAAATACATCGATCTAATAAGTTCAAAAATTCTCGCTTTTGCCCAAAAGCTTCAAACAAGCTCCTCAATTTTTCTATATCAGACAATTCATCATATTCCATTAAGTTTGTTTGTCCCACAACTACAAAATCTGCATCATTTTTATCTGATTCTGAAAAAATCTTTTCACCCATCTCCACCGCAGAACGCATCAAATCATTCATGTATTCGCGTACACTATTTAGCTCATCTAAGATCTTTTGTCGTGCAGTCACCAGATCTTGGCCTGCACATAAATCATTCAGATAATTTGCAGCTTCTTGCAGTTCTGATTCCGTGTATTCACGATCTGTATGTAAAATTCGGTTTTGCACTTCCTTTTGGTTCATAACTAAGATTGCTAAAACACGTTGATCTGATAATGGCAAAAACTCAATTTGCCGAAATTCAGCGCGATCATGTTTGGGCAATGTCACAACACCTGCCATGCTAGTTAATCCTGACAACAATCCGGAAGCACTTTTAACCAAACTATTGGTTGACTGATTTGGATCTAAATTTTCAACTAACTGTGATACGATATCTGTAGTCACTGGTTGCACTTTAAGCATTGTATCTACAAACAGGCGATAGCCTTTTGTTGTCGGTATACGACCCGCAGAAGTATGTGGTGACTCTACAAAACCCAACTCTTCTAAATCAGACATCACATTACGTATTGTTGCAGGACTAACGTCTAACTCTGAAAGCTTTGCCAAGGTACGTGACCCTAAAGGCTGACCATTCGTTATATAACTCTCCACCAACACTTTTAATAAGTGTTGAGTGCGTTCATTTAGTGAATTTGTTGAATCTTCGATCGAAACCATGAATTATTGACATTTCAGCAAGTTTTAGCACTCTTTATGATAGAGTGCCAAAATACATGATTGCAATACTACGCAGACATGTCAAGAAATGTTCTGACTAGTGTAAGCACTTGATCCATGATAGCTTTTAATAAAACTAGATATAATTTGACCGTGAGCCAATTTTCCAAAATCGGAATCATTTCCAAACCCAACGATCAACATATTGCAAATACTATACAGACGCTGTATCAGTATCTATTGGCTAAATCTGTAGATATCTCTACAGACCAAGTCACCATGAGCCTGCTCAACGATAATTCTATTCAGCCCAGTAGTATTAAAGAAATAGCACAAAACTGTGACTTGGTCATTGTAGTAGGTGGTGATGGAACAATCTTACATGCTGCGCATAGCATTATTGAAAAAAATATTCCTATACTTGGGATCAATATGGGTCATCTTGGTTTTCTTGCTGAAATCAGTCCTTTTAAAATAGAACAGCAATTAGACCAAATTTTTGCAGGTAATTTTATTGAAGAACAACGATTTGTATTACAAGCCAGCTTAAAGAGAGAAGGAAAAATAATTAGCACATCAAATGCTGTTAATGATGTCGTGGTTCATGCTATGCAAATGGTGCGCATGATCGAATTTGAGGCTCGAGTAAATGACCAGCATTTAAATACACTTCGTGCTGATGGCTATATAGTTGCCACGCCAACCGGATCGACTGCCTATGCTTTATCTGGTGGCGGCCCAATTTTACATCCCAACTTGGATGCAATTGTTCTTGTACCAATATGCCCCCATACATTAAGTAATCGCCCCATTGTTGTTGACGCTGAAAGTCAAGTTGAAATAATGTTAGCCAAACAAAATCGTCACACAGCCCTAGCCTCTATTGACGGACAAATCAATATGGAATTTAAGCCTGGAGATACAATAACAATAGAAAAAGGCAAATATACTCTTCGACTCATTCAACCAAAACATTATGATTATTTTGATGTATTGCGTGAAAAGTTACGTTGGAGCACTCCTCCTAACAACAAAAAATCCTAAATAGCACCAATCTTTATTGCAGATTTATGCTTAAATCAATCTACATTAGTAATTTTGCAATTATTGACCAGCTAGAGTTAGATTTCTTCACTGGCATGAGTGTATTAACTGGTGAAACTGGTGCAGGAAAATCCATCATTATAGATGCGCTTAACTTAGCACTTGGGAATCGCGCAGATCGCTCAGTTGCACGCAATACTGATGAGAAAGTCGAAATAGTTGCCACATTAGAAATCAGCAATATAGAACATGCAATAACATGGTTAAAAGAGCATGATCTTAATTCTGGCGAAGATTGCACTCTACGTCGTGTGATTTCACCTGATGGAAAATCAAAAGCATACATCAATAATACCCCTTGCTCTTTAACTGTATTACGAAGCCTTGGCGATTTATTCGTTGATGTTTATGGTCAACATGAGCATCAATCATTAATGCGAAAAGATAAACAACGTGAGCTATTAGATAATTATTCTGGTAATGAAACCAAAGTTGAAAACATAGCAAAATTTTATCGTCTTTGGCAAAGTTTAAATAATCAATTACAAATAGTTGAAGGCAATCATGAAAACTCTATTTCACAACTTGAATTATTACACTATCAAATAAATGAGCTTGACCAACTCAACCTGAACAAAGGAGAGTATGATCAAATCAATGAACAATATTCAAGATTGAGTAATGCAAAAGAATTAAATGAAGGGACTAAACGCTTATCAGAACAACTTGCTGGGGACAACGAAAATGCAGTCTACGACCACATAACGACTATATCTAGTGAATTAGAAAAACTAAGCGCCATTGAACCTGCTCTTATAAAACTATCAGAAGAACTGCAAAATGTTCATATGCAACTCAAGGATATCGCAAATACTTTGCGTGATTTTTCTGAGAGCACGTCTGCAAACCCTCAAGAATTACAGCAGCTAGAAGAACGAATCGCAGCAATTGAAGATGTCGCCCGTAAACATAAAGTAAAACCACCAGAGCTAATAACTCTTCATAAGTCTATTCAAGCCGAACTAGATAAACTCAAAAGTAACCATGAAGACCCAGAAAAAATTAAGGCATCCATGCATGAATCAGAACACCAGTATCGCACTTTAGCAAAACAAATCAGCGTAATTCGAAAACAATTTGCCAACAAACTTAATGATAAAATAACAAAGTCCATGCAGTCTCTAGGCATGCAAGGTGGACGTTTTTATATAGATATTCAACCAAAAAAAACACAAGATTTGTCTTTAAATGGCCTAGATGAAATACAGTTTTTAGTAAGTATGAATCCTGGACAACCTTTGCGGCCTATCCAAAAAGTTGCTTCAGGTGGTGAACTTTCAAGACTAAGCTTGGCCATACAGATGGCTACTGCAAATAAGTTAGGAATACCTACTCTTATTTTTGATGAAGTCGATACGGGCGTAGGGGGAGCAACTGCAGAAGTGGTTGGAAACCATTTACGCAAACTAGGAAGTAATGCTCAGGTATTTTGTGTGACACATCTAGCCCAAGTTGCAGCACAAGCACATAATCATTACAAAGTTAGCAAACTTGAAGAAAATAATTCTGTTAAAACTAAAATCAACCATCTCTCTAAATCCGAGCGTATAAACGAACTTGCACGCATGCTCGGTGGAAT
Source organism: Gammaproteobacteria bacterium (assembly GCA_965223115.1). Taxonomy (GTDB): domain Bacteria; phylum Pseudomonadota; class Gammaproteobacteria; order UBA4575; family UBA4575; genus CBDCUI01. The sequence continues at coordinate 552,176 of OZ244982.1, read as the reverse complement.
AGAAATGACCCGTAACACTCATGAATATGCTAAAGAGATGTTAGACCAAGTCAGCAACAGTTAATCATGAAACATATTAAATTATTTATCCTGTTAATTACTTGCGTACTAAGCTTAAACGGTTGTCAAAACAAGCTTGGCAAGCTCCTCACCGTGTACAAAATTGATATACAACAAGGCAATGCAATCGAAGCCGAAGCTGTTAATAAAATCATTTTAGGCATGAGCAAAGAACAAGTACGCTTTGTGTTAGGAAATCCGCTAATTGTAGATAGCTTTCATCCGGATCGGTGGGATTATATATACCACTTTACACCAGGATATGGAGAACAACAGCGCAAACAATTATCACTGATTTTTGATCGTGGAGAAATTATCGAAATCATTAAGCATGATATTCCTGCAAGCGATACAACTATTGCAGAAGCTGAAGGTAGCAAGGACATCGATAACCAACTTGAATCTGAGCTAGAAGCCACTAAGGAAGAGGCTCAAAACCTGGAAGAACAAGAAGAACTGGAAAATCAAGCTGATGAGCTAGAGGAAATTTTAGAAACGAATAAAGACCCAATCTAACAACCAATCCTACAGTAAAATAGGTAGCAATTACCTACTTACAATCACCAATATGTTTCCCCTCCCAAGTAGTAGACATTTCCATCGTTTGCCCATTAAACGTTGCTGAAATATTCATACCCCCTTTAACAGTGGTGCCACCAGACTTAGCATGCCCTTTTCCTATCATTTCCACACCAGAATTATTGCAACTAATTGTCCAATCCATATTATCTTTTTCTACATTTGCATTAAGGACTTTGCAGCCTTGAGCATCTTGCATCATATCTTTGGGCCTAATGCTAGCCTTATCAATGCATTCTTGTGTTGAGCTTTCTTGTATGCCGTTCCCCATTGGCAAAGTAACTACATTTTTCATTTCCCACAAACCTGTTTTAACATTCATGCCCTCAGCATATGCTGTATTAAAAAATATTAACAAAACCAATACAAGAAACGATTGTTTGTTTACAGTTTCCACTTTATTACCTTTAAATATATAACGTTAACACTATAAACTACTTACTTGTTTAGTTCAGCACGTAGCCGCCTAGCTTCCATTGGATTTTTTCGCAATGGGCGATAGATCTCTACCCTGTCATTATCAGATAAAATGTGTTTCAAACTTGTTATATAGCCAAATATACCTACACTATTTACAGATAAATCAATTTCTGGAAATTTATACATAATTCCAGAATGCTGAATAGCAGATAAAATATTAGACCCGGTGGGTAGCGTAATTGAAATTATTTCCTGATAATCAGGTTTTGCATAACAAACCTTTACGTTAATTAATTTTTTATTTTCCATAAATATCTTCAGCTCTTTGCGCAAATGCTGAAACAAGTCTATTTGCCACCTGATTAAAAATTGGGCCAAGCGTAGCTTCGTACAAACGATTAGAAAATGAAAAACACATGTCAAGCTCCACACGACATGCACTATTATCTATTGTAGTAAATTTCCAGCTTCCTATTAAATGCTTAAAAGGACCTTCTACTAAATGCATAATTATTTCTTTGTTTTTAACAAGTTCATTCCTAGTCGTTACAGATGCTTTTATACCTTTACTAGCGAAGTACATGGTTGCTTGTTTTTCATGCTCCTCTTCACTATGTACCTTAGAATTTATACACCATGGTATAAATTCCGGATAAGAATCTACATCATTGACTAATTCATACATCTGCGCTATAGAATAAGGCAACAATGCACTACGTTGCACATGTGTCATATAAATAATGCTAATTAAAAAACACTTTGTCTAATACACCTATCACATGTAAAAAAATTAAGATCACGCCTATAGGTGTAAGGTATCTAGCCAAAAAGCGCCATAAAAGATAACTGCCTTCATGTTGAATACTAAGTTCATCTCTTCGTGAAGATTCGCGCATCATCCAAGCTGCAAATATACAAATTAAAATGCCACCTAGAGGTAACATAATATTTGAAGTGGCATAATCCAATAAATCAAAAAATGATTTTCCTTCAAGGAAAGTACCATTAAATAATTCGATCTTCTTCCATTTGTTAAATGAAAATACAGTTCCAAGGCCAATAAACCAAGTTATTGCTGCACAAATTAATGACGACGTTAAACGGGATATCGAAAATTTTTCTATAAGCCAAGCTACTGCAGGCTCAATAAGGGAAATTGCTGACGTCCAAGCAGCAAAAACTAACAAGATAAAAAACAAAGTGCCAAACAATATGCCGCCTGACATTTGACCAAAAGCCAACGGCAATGTATTAAAAATTAATCCTGGTCCTTGCCCAGCTTCTAAGCCATTAGCAAAAACAATTGGGAAAATTGCTAATCCAGCAAGTAAAGCAACAAGTGTGTCTGCAATCGCAACTTGAAAGCTTGTTGTTGCAATAGATGCATTTTTTGGCAAATAAGATCCATACATCATTATCGCCCCCATACCGAGACTAAGACTAAAAAATGCTTGCCCCATTGCCTTCAAAACAACTTCTGGAGTTAATTTAGAAAAGTCAGGTGCAAATAAAAACTTTAGACCAGATAAAAATTCTCCATATAATATTGAATAAGCAATCATTACGAGTATTAATACAAATAGTGTGGGCATTAAAAAACGTACAGCAGTTTCAAGGCCTCTGTTAACGCCCCTTATAACTACTATCATCGTTATAACTAAAAACAAAGTGTGCCAAAAAATTAAACGATGGGGATTTGATATCAATGCATCAAATACATCCCCAGCACCTTCGCTAGAAATCTGAACAAATGCACCAGACCCAGTCTCCACCACGTAAGCTAATGCCCAGCCAGCAATTACACTGTAATAAGAAAGAATAAGAAACCCAGCAAGCACGCCCATCAAACCAAGCAAGCTCCATGAACCATTGCGATTTTCTTCTACTGCCAGTAGGTTCATCGTGTTTGCAGGGCTACTACGACCCCGTCTGCCCAGCAACACTTCTGACATCATAACGGGAATACCGAATAATAAGATGCAAATCAGATATAGCAATACGAATGCACCACCCCCATTTTCACCAGCCATGTAAGGAAATTTCCAAATATTACCCAAGCCAACAGCAGAACCCGCTGCAGCTAAAACAAATGCGAACCGAGACGACCAGTATCCATGTATGGAAGTTCTTGAAGTAGTCATAAAACTAACCTAAAACTATAAGTGACACTAATAAACTTGCAGCTACATCGACTAACTATTACCACTAAGCATCGCAAGCTGTTTTCAAATAGAACATAATAGAAAAATGGCAAAATCTAAATCTAAACCCAATAATATTATAGCGGTCAATAAAAAAGCCCGTCATGATTATTTTATAAAGGAAAAAATTGAAGCAGGGATTGTGCTTGAAGGCTGGGAAGTAAAAAGTTTGCGAGCTAAGAGCATACAATTAAAAGAAAGCTATATACTTATCAAAAACATGGAAGCATGGTTACTGGGTGCACATATCAGCCCTTTACCTACAGCATCAACCCATAAAGTCAATGACCCAACACGCACACGCAAATTGTTGCTAAACAAAAGTGAATTAGCAAAACTAGTTGGGGCTGTGGAAAGAAAAGGCTTCACCATAGTGCCGCTATCAATGTATTGGAAAAAAGGGATTGCCAAAATTGAAATAGGCATTGCTCAAGGTAAGCAAAAGCAGGATAAGCGTGCAAGTATTAAAGAACGTGACTGGCAACGAGATAAACAAAGGCTACTTAAGCACGGAAAATAACATTCCCTTAATATCAAGCGTTGTTTCTATTTAATGCCGCAGTTAAACACACCAGACTTTGCCTGCTTTTGTGTCTCAGCCACACATTCCTCATAGGAGTCAAACTCTCCTACTATAGTAGAGGATTTTGTCTTTGCACTAGCATATACCTCGCCTACCCATTTACCGTCTGCTGCACCACCGTCATCTCCACATGCTGTTAACATCAGGGACATAGTTATAGTTATCATAGCTAGAAGCTTAAGTCTCATAATAAATTTCTCCACAATTTGGCGGGTATTTATAAACAATGAAATGTAACTAAATTCATACAATACAGCAACCATTGTTGGCTACATTCCAAACTAATATTTACTCCGACTGTCCTTTCATCCAAATACAACCTGCTTCACTTTCCTGTTGTATTTTATTTAAGAATAACTCATGGGCATGTAATTCTTCTGCATTAGCATATATTACATTTAATGTAGGTCTGGTCATCAGTGCATTATCTTCTTCATCTTCTCTCTGATATTTGGTTTTTTCAGCATTTGCAGCAAGGCTCAGCGTTTCTTGACCTCCTGTCATGGCCAAATACACATCGGCTAGTATTTGTGCATCAAGTAAAGCACCATGCAACTCGCGGTGAGAATTATCAATTTCGTAGCGCTTACAAAGAGCATCTAAACTATTTTTTTGGCCAGGGTGCATCTTTCTAGCAATCTCTAGTGAATCAATTACTTCACAACATTTATTAATATCAGCTATTGGATGCTTAGCTAGAGATAATTCAGCATTTATAAACTCAACATCAAACGCAGCATTATGTATGATGACCTCAGCACCATCAATAAATCGTAATAGATCATCAGCAATGCTCGAAAATTTAGGTTTATCTTTTAAGAATTCCTGTTTGATACCATGCACCTCTAATGCACCTTCATCAATATCGCGCTCAGGATTTAAAAATTGATGAAATGTTTGTTCCGTTGTGCGTCTGTGCAAAAGCTCAACACAGCCAATTTCAATAATACGATGGCCTTGTGAAACCTCAAGACCAGTAGTTTCTGTATCTAAGACGACTTGTCGCATGTTATTAAAAGATTTCTATTAAGCTTATACCAAAAGTATAGCTACTTTATCCTTACGTGAGCAGATTATCTATCGCATCATTCGCTAGTTGATCCACTGTTTCGTTTTCCACGTGGCCGCTATGACCTTTTACCCATTTCCATTCCACAGTATGCTCTTCAACTAATGCATCCAATTGACGCCATAAATCTTCGTTTTTGACAGGTTTTTTTGCAGCTGTTTTCCAGCCATTTTGTTTCCAGTTCGGCAGCCATTGCTGTATCCCATCCATCAAATATCTCGAATCAGTTGTAATACTGACATTACACGGACGTTTTAATTTTTTTAATGCAGATACTGCAGCCTGCAACTCCATACGATTATTCGTGGTTTGCTCTTCCGCACCACTGATTAAAGTTTCTTTACCACCATAACGCAGCATAGCACCCCAACCCCCTGGACCCGGGTTACCACGACAGGCGCCGTCAGTGTAAATATCGACTTGTTCTGACATGGCTTGCTTGTCTTGTGGAAGGCTCAGCAACATTAACAGGTAAAATCCGACGGTGTGGACGCCATGGTTGCGGCCTAGGAGTCATCGTCAAAACTCTCTTTTGTGCAACAAATATTTGTATACCCCCTAAACGCCCCAGGCCCACACGTTTGAATTTATTAAGCACTTCTAAGCGTTGCTGCATACGTAAATTTTGAATTGGTGGTCGTAGGCCAATATGCTGAGTTTTAAGAACAGTAAAATCTAGTAATGCAAACCAATCTCTTAACCTGCGTGCGGAATAAAAATGGCCCACCCAAGGTACTTTTTTACTGCGCATTAATAAGAACTTGCACAAACCCATCATGCTCAGTGGATTAAATGCTATCAACACTAAATGTCCTTCTGATATGAGCACTCGATGCACTTCACGTAACACTTGGTGTGGATCGTGTGAAAAATCTAAAGTATGTGGTAATACAATCAAATCTAAAGTGTCCTGAGGGAATGGCAAAGCTAATGGATTTCCTGCAATGTGGCCTTGATTAGGTTTTAAGGTCATACAAATCTTTTTACTAATTGAACTGCTCGCCAAAAAATTTGTGTCTCCACCCAATGCACCAAGTTGCAAGGCATAATACCCAAACAAATTAGGCAAGATTTGTTCCAATTTATTTTCCAATTCCTTGCTCAGAATTTGTCCAGCAGGGCTTGTATACCAATTTTGTAATTGTTGTGAGAATTTTTCTGCATTGTATATAAGCGATTCTTGCATAAATTTAATTCTACCTTAAAACAATTATTTGTGACGAATACTTTCTAAATTGAATTAGAGTTACATCAATTTTTCTCTATTTTAATTAATTTTTTATTATTGATCTCTTAATTCTGTATCTTTATGCTTCGCGCACATGAAGGATCATGTCTTGAGTAAAACTAGCTCGTTAGTTGTCTTTTTGACACTTTTTATTGTGTTTGGTTGTACACATTCTCCTACTAATACAGCACCCTCAATAGATATAAGTACTTCAAGTGATTCAGTTGCCAATATTACACCTAGATATCTCGCAGCACCTGTTAAAACCATGCCACGGGAATTCAGTTTTGAAGACCCTATTCAACACGAACAGAACATTTGGCAGTATATTGCAAATAATTCTGCCTTATCTCAATTTTATGAACATCCACGCGTACTTCAACAAAAGCAAAACTATCTGAATAAGCCTGACTACTTAGCAACCGTAACACGTCAATCACAAACTTTTATCCATTTCGTTTTAAACGAAGTAGAAAAACATAATTTACCCGTAGAAATAGCTATTTTACCGATTATAGAAAGTAACTATTTACCCAAAGCACGTTCGCATGCAAAAGCAGTAGGTTTATGGCAATTCATGCCCTACACAGCTAAAGAGTATGGTTTACGAAAAATGTATGATTATGATGGCCGTCATGATGTTTATGCCTCAACCGTTGCCGCTCTGGACTATCTAAAACAACTCAACAAACAATTTGATGGTAATTGGTTACTTTCATTAGCCGCTTATAATGCAGGTCCTCATCGAATAAAACGGGCTCTAAAAAATAGTGTTGCTGCTGAAAATGAAAACATTTTTTGGAACTTAAAATTACCTCGTGAAACTCAAAATTACATCCCAAAAATTTTAGCGCTAGCTTCAATATTAAGTGATAAAAAGTTAAGCAATAACATACTTCACCCCATTACTAATAAGCCTCATATTGAATCAATAACAATCAATAAGCGTATTTCACCCAGAAAGTTAATTAAAGCATCCGGAATAGATTCTGCAAAGCTACGTAAATTAAACCCAGCATTACATAATTTTAACAACCCTATTCCTAACGGATACCACTTATTGGTACCCAAGCAACAAGCACAGCTGATAGCAATGACTATAGACACAATGCCTGAAGAGTCATTACAAAGCTTGAATAAATATCTCATCAAATCGGGCGATTCATTAAGTGTAATTGCAACACAACATGAGACGTCTGTTGCAGCTATACAAGAAGCAAATAACTTATTTGGAAATAAAATCATAGCGGGCCAAACGCTTTTGATTCCAACTCATGGTAAATATACTTCCCCTTCCAAGTACTTACATGAACAAACTTCCAGCAGTGCACGCAATCATGGTCATAATGAGCCATTTTTTTATATTGTTGCAACGGGTGATAGCTTTTGGGGAATTGCCTCTCGCAACAATACTACAGTCGATCGCTTAGCTATAATTAATGGCAGGAATCCAAATCAACCACTGCGTCCTGGCGAATCCATCCTCATAGATTAATTAGTCACAATTGGCAAATTATTAGGCGATATGCTGTACAAGGCACCCTAAATTCGGCCTACATCCCTAAAACTAGATTCTTCGTCGTACCCAGAGGCACCAATTATGGTGAAAATAGAGGTGTCTGTAGTATCCTCCAAAAGCTAATTACAGCTTTCTGATAGGCACAAATGGGCCTCAGGCTAAATGTCTAAATTATTGATTAGAAATTAATTATTAGAAGGTACACATAACAACTACTAAATCTCATAGACCTCGTAGAAGTACAAATAAACAGCTAGATTAAGACTCGATTGGCAACATGGTAAATACACTAAAAGCAAATAATAAGTGGGTGGTAATTGGTCTATTCAGTCTCACGCTAATCGTTATTCTACAATGGACAATCTCGCTATCCAAATGGCATACAATTGCAATATTAATTGTCTTCATATGTTGCACGTGGTTAATCTCACGTATTACTACAGTTGAAACCTCCAAACAAAATCAAGCTGCTGCAGATCGCTTTTTATCTCGTAACAATGCACGTAATGTTGGTTTAAAACTGCAAGGTTTAGGTAAGCTGAACTTAGCATTCGAAAAATTTAAGCTGTGTAAACATAATCATGATACTGCCAATTTACTGTATAACTTAGCTATTGATTTTCAAATTAAAGGAGAGCCCAATAATGCAAAAAAGACGTTACTCTATATATCCACTTTCGAACCAGATTTTAAAGATATACAAACACGTCTAACATCATTTGAAACACAATCAATTTCAGACAAAGACTCTATTGATGACTTAGAAAGCACACTTATATCAGAACCAAACAATAGCAAAGACATTTTCGCAGATACTATTCAACAGCAATATATAAATACTACGAAAAATATCACATCTTCTGCAAATCTTGACAAACAAACCACCACTGATCTAACAAATGATTATCCACAGCTTTATGGAAGTCGCTACAAAGTAATTGAGTTATTGGGCCAAGGCACAACAGGCGCAGTTTTCAAAGGTAAAGATTTAACGGCAGATAAAACAGTTGCAATTAAAGTTTTGAATCTCACTGATGAACTAAACCCTAACGATCTTGAAGAATATAAGTTTCGTTTTCACCGAGAAGCTGACACTGCAGGTATCCTTGACCATCCAAACATCGTTAAAATATATGATAGCGGCGAAACTGAAAGCTTTGCTTATATTGTAATGGAGTATGTAGATGGTATAAATTTACGCCACTATGCTCGCGCAGATAATCTTCTACATCCAAAAAGTATTTTAAAATTAATTGCACAATCAGCAGATGCACTTGCCTATGCCCATAAACAAGATTTGATTCACAGAGATATCAAACCTGCAAATATTTTATACAATCAATCCGCTGATTACGTTAAGCTAACGGACTTCGGAATTGCGAAAATTCCAGACTCAACTCGAACTTGTGCTGGATCAATATTAGGAACACCTTTATATATGTCTCCCGAACAACTCGCAGGAGGAGACTTAGACGCACGCTCTGACTTATACTCGCTAGGCGTCACTTTATACCACTTACTAACTGGATCACCACCATTTCGCCCAAAAACTATGGCAGAATTACTGCGCTCAATTACACATGAACGACATAAAGATATTGTAGAGATTAATCCTAACACACCATCATGTATTGCATGGGCAGTAAACAAAGCGTTAGAAAAAGACCCTGATAAACGTTTCCAGTCTGCTGCAAGCATGGCTAACAAGCTGCGCGAATGTGAAATGATGCTAGACAGTTAAAGATTTTATGAATTTAAAAGGTATATTAGACATTGCAGGTCGCTCAAATACAGGGCTAGTACGCACTAATAATGAAGATAAAATTGGTGAAGACCAAGAAATTGGTTTAGTAGTACTTGCAGATGGCATGGGAGGATATAAAGGCGGAGAAGTTGCTAGTCGCATAGCCGTGAATACAATTCTCGAAGAATTACGTTCTGAAATACCAAAACTCATACCTGGTGAAATTGATGAACAAACAGGTTATACAAAAGAAAGTCTAGCTGCACGAAGATCTGTAGTTAAAGCCAACGAATCTATTTTTTCAGTTAGTAGTACGGAAACCCAGTATCGTGGAATGGGCACTACGTTGGTGATGGGTGTTTTTTATGACAATCAAATCACAATAGCTCATGTTGGTGATTCCAGGATGTATCGTTTTCGTGATGGAATCCTACAACAAGTTACTGTTGATCATACACTTCTCCAAGAGCTCGTTGATCGAGGATTTTATACTCAAGAAGAAGCAAACTCATCACTTAACAAAAACTTGGTCACACGTGCACTTGGTATTGAAGGAAGTATTGCGGTCGACATCAAAGAAGACTTAGCTATGCCTGGAGACATCTATTTACTTTGCTCCGATGGTCTGACAGACATGGTCGATGATCAGGTAATTCATGAAACTGTAGACGCATTTAAGGATAATCTAGACCAATTGGCGGACAAACTAATTGCAATTGCTAACGAAAATGGTGGCCGAGATAATGTCTCAGTGCTATTAGCAAAACCGAATAAAGAATTTCCCGGAAAGAAAGACTGGAAGAAAAAATTCAGTAAATTTTTCCCAAAATAATATGCTGATATGCCTAAGTTAATTTTAAGCGTTGATGACAAGATCATTGATGAATTCAATATAGACAAAGATATCGTTACTATTGGACGACGTGCTGACAATGATATTTGTCTAGACAATCTCGCTATTAGTGGCTATCACACACAGATTACCACTGTGCTTAACGATTCTTTTCTTGAAGATTTAAACAGCACAAATGGAACTTTTGTAAACTCTAAAATTGTAAAAAAACACGCATTGAAAGACGGTGATCTAATCGACATTGGCAATCACCGTATTAAATATATAAATCATCTTGCTACTAGTTCCGCTAACAGTGATTTTGAAAAAACAGTAGTAATGACCCCAAAAAATGATCACAAAAATATTGATGAATCAATTGCTGACTTAGAAAATGAAATTAACACTATTAGCAACTTCAATAACAAATCCAAGGATGAACCTATTGAAGACGATGATATATATGATGATATAGAGACTGATTCTACTGAAAACGAAATTACAAAAAAAGAACCTCAAGCAGAGAACAAACCTGCTGCTAACAACGTTTCACTTAATACCAATTCAGAAGCCTATCAAACAGGCCATATACAAATACTTAACGGTAGCAATTGCGGCAAAGAACTAATACTTGATAAAACCCTAACTACATTAGGCAAACCTGATATCGCCATAGTAGGAATCACGAAACGAAACAGTGGCTATTATATTGTTCACATTGACAGTAAAAACGGTCATTCATCTAAACTTAACGGTGAGATTATCAAAGGCCGCGCGCAACCTTTAAGCGACCACGATATTATTGATGTCGCCGGCATCAAATTAGAATTTTTCCTCGAGCAATAGCGAAAAACGAAAAACTTATGCTACTTGTGATGGTGGCACAAGTTTAGGTACAGCACTTAATAGCTTTTTGGTGTACTCATGGGTTGGATTATTTAACACCTGCAAAACATCACCTTGTTCTACAATCTTTCCCTGATACATTACTGCAACCTGATCTGCAAAATATGCAACTACTGACATATTATGCGTGATAAATAAATAACTAATCCCATATTGATGCTGCAGTTTATTAAGTAGATCTAAGATTTGTGCTTGCACGGAAACATCTAAGGCGCTGGTAGGCTCGTCACATATAATTATTTTTGGATTAACCGCCAATGCACGTGCGATACAAATACGTTGCCGCTGTCCACCAGAAAACTCATGTGGATAACGCAAATGCGCATCTTTAGATAAACCCACCTGTTCAAGCAGTTCTAAAACTTTAGACTTACGTTTCGCAGGATCTTGTATAACACCTAAAGCCTTAATACCCTCTTCAATAATCTCACCAACTATCATGCGTGGGTTCATTGAAGAATACGGATCCTGAAAAATTATTTGCAAGTTCGTACGTTGTTCTAATAATTGCTTTTTATCGATCTGATGGATAGGAAGCCCTAAATACATCACTTCACCCGATGTAGGTTGCACTAACCTTAATATACCTTTTCCCACTGTCGTTTTACCACTGCCCGATTCCCCAACTAGTGCAACAGTTTTCCCAGGTGGAATCTCTAATGAAACTCCATCTACCGCTTTAACGTGATCGACTGTTCTTTTTAAAATACCTTTGCGAATTGGAAAATGAACTTTTAAGTTCTTTACATGCAGTGTTTCATTTTCAGAAAATTCTTTATTAACTGGCTCTGTGCTCAACATATTATTTTTTTCAAGCAACGGTTGACCTCGTTTTTCTATAGCAGGTAGCGCAGCAAACAGCTCCCAACTGTATTGATGCTGAGGCGAAGAAAAGAAAACCTCATTACTAGATTGTTCGATAATTTCACCATTCTTCATCACAGCAATATGATTCGCAACTTGTTTTACCACCGCCAAATCATGTGTGATAAATATAATTGCCATTTTAAACTGTTGCTGCAATTCGTTAATCAAATCTAAAACCTGTGATTGAATGGTGACATCTAACGCCGTCGTGGGCTCATCCGCAATCAAAAGCTTAGGCTCACAAGCCAATGCAATTGCGATCATTACACGTTGTTTCATCCCACCAGAAAGCTCATGCGCAAACGTATCAATAGTGTAATTTGGCTTAGGAATTTTTACAGCATTCAACAAGTCCAAAGCACGTTGACGAGCTTGTGTTTTTGTCATATTTTGATGACGCATCAACACCTCAGATATCTGTCGGCCTACTTTCACTACAGGGTTCAATGAAGTCATGGGTTCTTGAAAAATCATTGATATACCACTACCGCGTATGTCACGCATTTCACGCTCAGGCAATGTCAACAAATCCATACCTTCAAACAATATGGATCCTGAAGTAACTTTAGCAGCTTCTGGTAACAGGCGTATTACTGAAAGTGCAGTAATCGATTTACCACTTCCTGACTCACCTACTAAAGCAAAAGTTTCACCTTCATTGACTTGAAAACTGACATTATTTACTGCAACCACTTTGCGATGATTTGTTTCAAATACGGTAGTTAAGTTTTCTACTCTAAGCAAAGGTGATTGAGTGTTACTAGACATGATTTATTGCTTTGCCAAACGAGGGTCTAAGGCATCACGCACAACATCCGCAAATAAATTAGCAAACAAAACAAGCGTGAACATAAAAAATAGTGAAGCAGCCAATGACCACCACACAACCGGCTCACGTGCCATTTCCAAGCGCGCACTATTAATCATATTCCCCCAACTATTCATTGTTGGGTCTACACCTATATTAATGTATGACAAAACTGCTTCAGCCAAAACCAAACCACTAAAGTCAAGCACAAGTGTAATTAATACGATATGCATTACATTAGGTAAAATATGTCTGAATATGGTCTGTGTAGAGCCCACGCCAAATGCCGTTGCAGCTTGAATAAAATCAACTTCGCGTAGTTTTAATGTTTCTGCCCGAAGCAAGCGACACAACCCTGTCCAACTGGTTAAACCCAATATCAAACATAAAAATAATAGTCGCAAATCTGCACGTTGCGTCAAACTAGTAAAGTCTTCAGCATGCTTATTCATATACACATTCAGCATAAGTACTGCTGCTGCAATTAACAACACACCTGGAATTGAATTAAGCGTGGTGTATAAATATTGAATGACATCGTCAATCCAACCTCGAAAATATCCCGCCATGATTCCTAATGTGATCGCAAATGGCAACATTAACAACGTTGTCAATGTGCCAATTACAACCCCAGTCCGGATACTTTTAAGTGCTTGATATAGAACATCCTCACCTACTTTGTCAGTACCTAATACATGATATTTAGTAGCCCATTCGGCACCCATAAAAATAATCAAGCTCAAAATTGCCAAAGTAATAAATGCCGTACGCCATGGAACTTCAGATGCACCAGTTAACATATTTTTAAATACGAAAACAAACGAACTTTTTTTCGTTAGCACAACAATTAGGACAATAGCATTAACAATAAGCAACCAAATGAGCAACCCCTTAAATGCTCCTATTAACCCTAATCGAATTATGTCTGCTGCTTTTTCGTTGGCTGGATTTATTAAATGTTTTGCACCCCAAACTAGGCGTGGATAAACACGCGTTTTACTTCCATCGGATAGTTGCACAGTTTCTTTTGCATACAAGTAAGCTGCAAAAGGGGCCGAATAGGTTTTTTCTGTACTAGCACGCAGCTCTACGACCATTTGGTCAAATACACTTATCACATCACCGCTGTATTGCACTTCCCCATTGGGTAATTGGCTTTCCAGTCGTGGATGAAAATGTAACGAATCTAATAATGCAATACCGATATATATCAACAAAATTATTATCGAAATTAAACCTGCCTTACTACGTACAACCTGTCGCCAAGGTTGGCGCATGTGAGGTTTACGAAATGCGTAAACAAAAAATGCAATAATGCAAAATACTAAACCAAAAATAAGAATATCAGTTAATAAAAAAACAGGCTGAGCAAACATATCGTTAACTTAACCTTACACGTGGATCAACAATGGTGTATGAAATATCAGTAAGCAATAAGCCAACGATATATAAAAAAGCACCCAGAAAAACCATAGAACGAACAATTGAAAAGTCTTGACGATTAATCGCATCTATAGTGTAACTACCTAGGCCTGGTATACCGAAGAAAGACTCAGTAATTAAGCTTCCCATAAAAAGTAACGGTAAAATAACTACCACTCCAGTCAAGATGGGAATTAAGGCATTTCTCAACACATGACGAAACAACACCATTTGTTCAGATATCCCTTTCGCACGTGCTGTTCGCACATAGTCTTTATTAATTTCTTCTAGAAAAATCGTGCGATACCAGCGCGTACTTGACCCTATACCACCAATAATACCTATCAACACTGGCAGAATTAAAAACTTTATACCAAACACCCCATCTTCAAATCCTGAAATCGGTACAACACGTAATATTTTCCCCATAATGAACTGACCACCTATGATATAAAACAAGCTAGATATGGACATCAACGCAACACAAATCACAACCGCCCAATAATCGATATACGTGGCACGAAAAAAAGCTATTAACAAGGCAAGACTAATAGTAACCAACAAGCCAATAATTAATTGCGGCACTGCAATAGCCAAGCTTGGCCACATACGCTGACTAATATCAAAACTGATATCACGCCCACTATCAGAACGCCCAAAATCAAATACAAACAACCTAATTGATTTAGTATAAAAAATTGTTTCTGTAAATTTTTTTGCACCTTGTTCTTCAGAATTGTAAAACAGTGGATGGTGATAACCGCGTTCTGTTTTCCAATCTTCAATTTGCACTTCTGTTACATGTTTTTGCCCAAGAAACATCCGCGCCATATCATCAGGAGAATTCACTACGAAAAAGAGTAAAAAAGTAATAATATTTACACCAATGAGGATTGGAATAGCATATAACGCACGCCTGATGATATAGGCAATCATTTTAAAACCACTCTTTCACGTTTACGAAATGCGATCACTGCAGGAATAAATGAAATGATGAGAAATAAAAATAATATTATTAATGGCCAGTAATTAGGCTTATTCCATTGTGCACGTTTTACCCCTCTAATTTCACTATCTACACGCTTATACTTTAACGTATTGTTAGCCATTAAATTTGGTTTAACATTTTTATACCAACTGTGAAATAAAGAAAATGCCTTAGGATGAAAACCCCATAACCATGGTGCATCTTCTTGCACAATGTCTGTCATTTGCTGAATAATTTTTAAACGCTCTGGACTATTTTTAGTATTCTTCATTTTTTCAAACAAACGATCAAACTCAGGGTTTGTATAATTCGCCGCATTCTCGCCATGAAATTCCTTCTTACCATTAGGCCCATACAAAAGGAAAAAGAAATTCTCAGGATCAGGGTAATCGGCATTCCAACCCCATTGAAAAATCTGTCCTGTACCATTGCGCATTTTTTCTTGGAATCGATTGTAATCCGTTGCACGAATAACCAACTGAACCCCAAGCTTTTGATATTGTTTACGCATCCAATTTAGCTGCGCCTTAGCATCAGGGCCTGCTGCAGGTGTATCAAAATTTAATACCAAAGGCTTGCCTGTATTAGCATCAATTCCGCCTTCATAACCTGCCTCATTCATTAAATTTTGTGCAACTTTGATGCTTTTACGTTTGGGTTCACCGTTGACCCAATCGTACACGTAAGAATTGATCCCTGCTTCTCCTTCAATGCTGCCAAAAATACCGGGTGGAATTGGACTTTGTGCAGGCACACCACGACCATTCGCAAAAATAGAAATATATTCTTCATAATCAACAGCAATAGAAATAGCACGACGTAATAAACGTGCTCGTTTTGAACTTCCACCAACAACAGGGTCTAGCATATTAAACCCCATATAAAAAATAGAAGTGGTAACAGCTGTTTCAAGTTGAATACCTTTCTCTTGCATTAATTCTGTGAGCTGCACATCACCTGCTGAACCAAACTGAATAGCTTGATCAAAACTATCCGAAGAAACTCCTGAAGCATCGTAATATCCTTGTAAAAATTTATTCCAATAGGGAATATTTTCTTTTTCTAAGCTATACACAGCTTTTTTAACCAGCGGTAATTCTTTATCGGCATCTTTTAACAAGCCGTGCTCAAAATCTTCCGGCATACCCTCTGTTGGATAGCGTTCACCATGAAAGTTTGGATTAACTTTCATCACCATACGCAAGTTAGGATTGTTTTCCGTCAACATAAATGGCCCTGTGCCCACAGGATACCAATTCAAAGAAATATTTCGTTCTTCCATGCCAGCTTGACTATAAAACTTTTCCGCTTCCCACGGCATAGGAGAAAAAAATGGCATAGCCAACCAATAAACGAGTTGCGGGTATTTCCCTTTAATACGGATACGATAGGTATATCGGTCTAACTCTGTAACACCCACAAAGTCAATTTCACGCAAATCGTGCCAACCACCATTGCCAATATATTTCTCATTCACTTGTTTACGAAATTCACCAAACCCAACGAGGTACTCTCGCATCACCCCTGCAATAGGTGAATGCAGAAAAGGACTGGCAATACGCTTTATTTGATACACATAATCTGCTGCAGTAAGTTCACGCGATCCAGTTTTACTGAAATCACTTAATATATGAATATGTTCTAAATCACTTTCTTGCAAATCCAGATACATGGGCTTGCCTTGTTCATCTATGGCAAAGGCTGGATGTGGTTGAAAAAGAACATTTTGTTTAATTGCAATCGTGTATTCAGAAAATGCAATTTCAGAGCTTTGATCTTCATTTACTTCTTGGTTATCAACATTAAAATAGCGCACTTGCGGTAATTGCTCTGCTATCAGAGGAATTAAAGTGTAAGGGCGTAATAAATAATGGTATTGCAATGGTGGTTCGTAAATTTGCGCAATAAACTGATACTCATTAGCACTATAGGAACTCACTGGGTCTAAACGCTTGGGCCGCTCACTAAATGATGAATAAACAATATCTGAGCCACTTTCTTCATTGGGATAAGGATTATTCCAAACACTATCTGTACAAGCATTGAGAATGCATGTAGTGAGGATGATCAGGATAAATGCGGAACGGCTGTTCACGTGATAAGTTTATGATAACCTAGTATTGATTGTGTTCTTCCTTGTATAACAATTATAGACTGTTTACCAAGAAAAATAATTCCGTCTATATGATAAACACAAATTAGCAATTAACTATCAAAAGAGAATTTTACGCATGGGATTTTTAGCTGGAAAACGAGCCTTAATCGTAGGCATTGCAAGTAATCGTTCAATTGCCTGGGGTATCGCCGAAGCAATGAAACGGGAAGGTGCGGAACTTGCATTCACCTATCAAAACGACAAACTCAAAACGCGAGTTGAAAAATTTGCCAAAGAATGTGGTGCTGAAATTGTACTACCCTGCGATCTCGGTAACGACGAAGACATCTCCAAACTATTTACTGATTTAGGCAAATCCTGGGATAGTCTCGACATCTTGGTGCATTCTGCAGCCTTCGCACCTAAAGAAGAGCTGGCGGGTGATTTCGTGGATATGACTACGCGCGAGGGATCAAAAATCGCTCATGACATCAGCAGTTACAGCCTAACTGCCCTTGCCAAGGCTGCTCGCTCCCTCATGAAAGGCCGTAATGCCGCTATAATATCGCTAACCTACATGGGTTCTGTACGGGCTATGCCTAACTACAACGTCATGGGCCTAGCCAAAGCCAGTCTGGAGGCCAATATTCGTTATATGGCATATGCGCTCGGCCCAGACGGGATCCGCGTTAACGGCATCTCAGCAGGCCCTATCCGTACCCTTGCAGCAGCAGGAATTGGCGATTTTCGTAAAATGCTAGATCATGTTGAGCAAAATGCACCCTTACGCAAAAATGTAACGATCGAAGAAGTTGGTAATACTGCAGCGTTTTTATGCTCTGACCTGGCAAGCGGCATCACTGGAGAAATTACTTATGTGGATGCTGGGTTCAATATCGTGGGAATGTCCGGTTATTGCTAAACTTGCTATGGTTTAGTTCCAACCGCACAATATGAAAGAAAAGGTTTGCCTTCTTTCTCAATAACGCGCGAACCCAAAAAACCCACACTAGACAATAAGCTTGCAACTTCATCTAACGAATAAACAGTAAAGATATCTTTACTTAAATTTAGCTTACTCATTTGCTTATCATCCCGAAATCCGATTACTACCTTCCCTCCAGGCTTCATCACACGAAACATCTCATTAAAATATTTTTTTGGTTGTTTCCAAAAGTACAATGTATTTATTGAACATAATTTATCAAAAGACTCATTATTAAAAGGAAGACTCCTGCAGTCACCTTTATGCAACTTAACTTTGCCACGCAAAATATAATCTTTATTAACCTTGCTTGCCTGCTTAAACATTGCATCCGAAAAATCAATCCCTTCAATCGTACCTTCAGTAACAATCTCAGCCATTTCTCTTATTAAATTTCCTGGGCCGAATCCAATTTCTAAAACGTTATCACTTTTCTTAAGATTAAGTGACTCCTTCACAAATAAATTAAGATCAGCATTACCATGAATAAATAACTTCGTCATCACATAACGACCTATAACACCACTTGGTTTTCTAGCCTGTAAAGACAAAATTTTCGATGGAATTAGCTTAACTATTAACATGCCCATACTTAGGTTTATTTAGGCATTATCATATGCTTTCAGGGTTATAAAATTTTATACGATACGAGCAGTCATAGGTAAATAAAGCTTTAATTACCTATGTATTCAACAAATCTTCAATAAACTTTGCAGCTAATTCATGCCGGTTAGCGCATTTAGATTTTGCATATATGCTTGTTGCTTGCTGGCGGACAGTTTTTTCTTTTACATTTCTTAAATTAGCGATTTCATTCATGGAATAACCTTTTATCAGCATAATTGCTACATCTTTTTCACTATTAGTAAGTTTCCATTCATCAAAATCTTTATTTATTATTTCACTAAGATCGCCAGACAACCTTGCTACTTTTTCTTGCTCATAAGTTAGATTTTCACGCAAACGAATCACTCGCAATACCTCGTAAGCAAGAATGATAGAAGTAAATAAAAATATCAGTGCCTCGATGGTCAAATGGGCAGTACTTTCATTTCCTTTCATGACATCGGTAATAATGTCGTATAAAAAGAAGGTTGTAGCAGCAACCAGCACTACAGTAGGAAAGTAGTTTTTTATTAGTTCTTTATTATTCAAGAATTTGCTTCTCTGTGTTTTGAGCAAAAAGGTACAATCTTTGCTAAAAGATTTTGACCAGAAATCATATGCAAAACAACTGCTCCTAAATGCACCACTAAAAATAGTGGAATCAAACCCTCTCCCACTTCGTGAAGCTCAGCAAACACCGAATCATCTGTAATATTCGTTACATACATAATTGTCCCTGTCACTGCCATCCAAGCAAAAATCAATAAACCAAAAGCCTGAACCAAACCTGCAATACCTCTATGATCGTCACGCTTTGGTAATTTTACCTGCATAAAATCACTTATATCTTCTTTTAAAGTAGCTATGTATGACTTCTTGTAAGGAAACCAATTTACGAACCTATACGCTGGTTTACCCCAAAACCCATAAAAGAATCTATTAATTAAAAAAAATAGTACTGTCATACCTAAATACGCGTGTAACAAATACCCAAAACCATCAGAATATTCAGCTAACTCACCTGTTAAATAGGCGCTTATACCAAACGCAGCTAAACCTAAGTGAATCCACTTGATCCAGAGTGGAGAATCTGATCTATGTTCATTCATGTCGCACCTCCTGCCGATAACTAATTTCGTTATTACAGAAATAGTGGCAATTCATGAATTTATATAGACTCCAAATGACCAATATTGGCTCTATAGGGCATATGTCTGACGTTTAAGGCAATGTTATTGCCTTCACCCAAGCCCTGACAGATGGATGCATTGCGGCATCCTTATTTAAAATACTAGTAGTATTTGATCATATGATGAATGACATGGCCCAAAATACTGCGCCAAGCTTGTTCTACATCTTTATTCCATTGACTATCAAATTCACTGGCAGTAGTGATTACAGAATCAAGCCATGCATCATATAACCTTGGCTCAATATTTAGATGATTCCTATCGTGAGTTTCAGCACGATCTCTTAGTTCTTGTAAAGATTCAGGTTCACCTGCTGTAGCTCCTGCCGCCAATCTTAAAGAACGAATCAGCATTTTGTTTTGTTGCTCAAAATCTGTGTGTTGGAACTTTTCACGAATTTCTTCAGAAGTGGATAAAAACCGATCATAAAAGGTGGGAATAAATGCTTCATCACTTGCGCAACGCTCAAGGCTCTGTAAAAAACAATCTTTCAACTCGGTTTTATCTATCATGCACTGATCTCATTTAAACGATCAAAGTTTATACTCACATTATTCGTATCCATTTAAATTAAACCCTATCAACTATTAATAGTTTCATTTCTTCGAAGCACCCAGCACATTGGATTGTTAGTAAATCCTATGTGTTCATAATATGAGTTGGCAGCAGGGGCAGCTATTAATATAAGCTTACACTTAGTTCCTAATTGTTGTTGAGTAATCTTTTGCAACTCTTTCCCAACACCATGACTTTGATAGTCCTTAACAACTGCTAAATCAGAAAGATAGCAAGCATAATGATAATCAGTCATACAACGAGCAACACCTATTAGCTTGCCACCATCCTATGCCGTAACGATAAGGTTGCTATTCTTTATTACACCTTCCATACATTCACGATCTTCAATAGGACGACGCTCTCCCAAACCAGATACACACAAGACCTCAATAAATTGATCTGCTGAAATCTCAACATTTACTTTATATTCAATATTCATAATTTTGCTTATGCAATAGACATAGTATGCCTCAATTGCATTTCTTAAAAACCAAATAGTGAAATAAATTAGCTGACCTGTTCACTAGAAACTTAATATGACCATGACTCAACCTTGCAGCTTACTATATTAGTAAACTGCACATAGTTCGGCTGCTTATCAAACTTAAAAAGATGCGAATAACACGCACAATCGCTACAACCAAAGCCTTTTACTGGAGAAACATTAACCATATCTGAAAATACTTGTGCCCATTGATGTTCAAAATGCTCAGAGCTATAGCTAAACCAAGCGCAAACAGGTATCACAAAGTCCCGCAAATAATCTATATGCCAATGTTTTGACTTTGCAACGCGACAATGCCGTAACACACGTGCTTTCACACCACCAGGACCAAATGCACTGCCCACATAGATATAAAACCCTGGATGAATAACAAGCTTACCCCACTTTCCAATTTGTACAGTGGTGTTCAAACTACTCTGCATAATTAAAGCATAAGTGCCAGAATTTGGTTGCATAAAATTAAGCTGTTTTAACCCTGTGGTAAGTTCACACCTGTTAGTCTTATCACTCAATACTGTGATAGATAAAAGAAATCCTATTCTCTTCGTTTATAAGCCTTGACGGCAAGGCTTCCATTTTCTACAAGATCTTTGGCTTGTATTTTTCCTAAAGAAATACCTTGATTGGCTTTGTCTTTTACATAAGTACTGGTTTCGACCAATCATAGGGCAACATCATGTAAAAACTTCTTGATGGTTAGAGCAGCTTGTTTAAACTTAGTTTGCAATAACATATGTGGCGCATTAAAAACTTCAACAGTCACATTTTTACCAAGTTTTTCAATTAATTTCATTGAACTTTCATATACCAATCGATCTTTTGATGCCCTAAGATATAAAATGGGCAGCTCACAATCCTCTAATATAGCTGTTACATCTACATCAGCTATTTCTCTCAGACGGCTAAAATAAACCTCCCGTGTTAACTCTGCAGTCGCTGCTTGAATATTATGAATGAGCGTCTCATCTGAAACACCGTTTATCAACATTGTTTTAATATGCCAAGCAGGTGTTACCTTTTGTAGGTGTTTTGGCTTCAAAAAAGGACGTATTAATTTCGACAAAAGAACCTGAGGATTCTTAACAAAGGACGCACATAAAATAATTCCTTTTAGATTTTCATCTGCATATTGGGATAACATCAAAGCTAAAGGACCGCCAAATGACTCTCCAAGAAGCACATAGGGTGTGACAGGAAGTTCGTCTTTAAAATGATGACATAACTCCGAGTAAGTCATCACTTTATCTGTCGGATAAGATAGTACAAGAGTATTTACACTATCTGATAATTCTTTATGTATCGGAGAAAATAAACGACCTGTTCCATCAAGCCCAGGCAACAAGACTAGAGCTGCGTACATTATTTAGTAAATATATAAAATGTTCCTTAATGAGACAGATAATATTTAATCTGACGATATATGAAAGAGCTATGCTTGCAATATACCTGTTTCCCCTTCGGTTTTTCCAATGATCACTGCCCCGCATGAATCACTAAACACATTCACAGCGGTTCTGCACATATCCAATACGCGGTCCACTGCAAGAATTAATCCAATACCTTCCGCAGGCAAGCCAATCGCTGCCAAAATTATGGCAATGGCAACCAAACTTGCGGATGGAATGCCTGCGACACCAATCGAAGTCATTAACGCTAAAATCACGACGGATATTTGTTGACCTACCGTTAAATCTAACCCATAAGCTTGCGCAATAAAGATCGCCGCCACACATTCATATAACGCCGTACCATCCATATTCACGGTTGCTCCTAATGGCAGCACAAAACTAGTAACACGGTTGGAAACACCAGCGCGATCTTCTACACAATCGATAGTAACAGGCAGAGTTGCAGAAGAAGATGCCGTGGAAAATGCTGTTAACAAAGCAGGTGCCATGGCTTGGTAATGTTTAATTGGACTTACCCTGCCAACAAAACGTAATAAAAGTGGCATGATGACAACAATGTGAATTAGCAATGCCACAAGTACTGTAAAGAAAAAAGTTAACAAAGGTTTAAAGGCTTCAAAACCGGAAATCGTTACCACTTTTGCAACCAATGCAAACACGCCGATGGGCGCAAACTTCATGACTAAATCGGTAATTAGCATCATGACGTCAAACACACCTTGCCAAAAAGTCTGTAATACATTATTAATCTCAGACTTGATTTTAGTCATAAAAAAACCAAACAACAGACTAAAGAAAATCAAGCCAAGCATTTGGCCTTGTGCAGCAGCCGACACAATATTGGTAGGGATCATGCGTAGAAAAATACCTACTACGTCTCCTGCAGATTTACCTTCCACTTTTGCGGTAACTTCGTCAGTATTTTCACTTAAGCCCAATATTTCTTTGGCAGGCTCACCATCGACGATTCCAGGTTGAATGAGATTCACCATAGCAACACCAATAAGAATGGCAAAAGTGCTGGTAATAACATAATAGCCAAGTGTTTTACTACCCAGGCGCCCAAAGGCATCACTGGAACCTAAATTACTCACTCCAATAATAATGGATGATGTAATCAACGGTACGATGATCATTTTTAAGGCATTTAAGAAAAGTTTGCCTACAAAATCGAAAATAGAAATAAGAGAGATACCAAAAATGCTGGTTTCAGGATTAACGATCCAACCGATAACCACTGCAAAGAGCAGTGCAATAAGGATTTGCCAATGTAGCTTCAGCCGCATGGGCTGCAACTATACTAGATTTTTACGAGCTGCGTGTACTGTTATAAATTATCTTCGAATATCTGAACGTCAGATGCTTGTCGAATTGCCTCTATCACTGCATCAAACTCTCGACTACCATAATTGACGCGCTGAGAAAGTTGGGCAACTTGTTCATCATTCATCTCTGCAGTGCCTTCGGTCACTTTAGCAAGCTCCAGCAATACATAAGTGCCATCGGGCATTTCTATACCATCAACGGATACTTTATCAGCTTCAGGATGGGGGAGTTTAAATGCACGCTGCATGATCGTGAATGGCACACGGTTATCATCACGTTTTAAATCACCATGACTGATAACTTCTAGTGTATGTTCCGATGCTACTTTTCCCAACGTACTTCCAGATTGTAGCTCGGCAAATAATTTCTTACCTTCTACTGTCGCCTGTTCTGCTGCTTTACGCACGACTAGCACATTACGAATATCACCGCTTACTTCTTCTAGTGGCTTGGCATCAGATGCTTTATGCTCGACTAAACGAAACGCAATTACATGGCCGTCTTCAACTTCAATTAGTTCACTGTTTAAGCCCTCGTTAATAATATTTTCAGAAAAGGCTAAAGACTGAATTTTGGGATATGCAAATATTTCTGCAGTGCTGTTGGCTGCTAACCAATCGGTTTCTTTAACTTGCAAATCAAATGTCTCAGATGCTTCTTGCAAATCATCTGGTAGTTCAAACACCAAATTGGCTAATTCCTCTGTAATTTCATAGAAACGTTCTTGCGCCAACTGGCTTTTACGTTCGTTGATAATTTTATCACGTACATCTTCAAAAGCTTTTTGCTGAGGTGCTTGAATTTCATCCAACTGAATAATCTGCACACCTTGTTCCGTACGAATTGGAGTGGAATACTTTCCAACTTTTAATGAGAACAAAACATCTTCTAGTTCTTTATTCGTGAAGTCTCCTATTGCGAAAAAACCAAGCTCGCCACCTTTGTCTGCTGACAAGCTATCTTCAGAATTTTGTTTCGCTAAATCTGCAAATGAAGCACCTTCATCTAGCTGTTTCACTATTTCATTTGCCTTTTCAAGGGCCTCATCCCACTCAATGGCATCTGCTGACACTTCATTTGGCACTTTGAACAAAATATGGCGTGCTCTGCGCAATTCATCTGTCATGTAGTTCTCTTGCTGAGCATCATATATCTCACGTGCCTGATCAGCAGAAAAAGTAATCTGCTCGATTAGATCACTTTCTTTCAATTCTATATAAGCGAGTTTGACTTGCTCAGGGGTTCTGAACAGCTGTTGATTCTCATCAAAATACTTTTCAACTTCTTCGTCAGAAACATTTACCGCTTCTGGTTTTATTGCAAAGATTGCATACTTGAAATCACGCGTTTGATCTGAAATCTTTTGAAAACGTTGCAGGTCTGCTTTAGGCATAAACGAAGATGCCACAATTGAAATTTCCATTTGCCGAACCTTTTCTTGTTCACGCATTTCATTTTCAAATTGAGCATTATTATAACGTCGTCCTTGTAGAAGGCGGTTATACAATTCGGGATCGAACTTTCCACCACGCTGAAACTGTGGAATCTGTTGAATTCTTTTTATCAAGCTTGTATCACTAATTCTGTAACCTGCCTTTGTCGCGGCTTGGCGCAATAATTCTGTTTGCACCATAGAGTTAATGACATCTTTTTTGATCAAACTATCATCTGGATATTGCTGACGATAGTTATTACCTAATATAGACTGCAATCTTTGTTTATATTGCTGAACTTGATTATTAAACTCAGCAGGTAGGATTTCATTTTTATTTACTTTTGCAACGGGTGGTGATGCTGCACCACCAAAATATTCTTGAATTCCCCACAGCGCAAATGATAGTACTAATAATCCAATAATAATGTATGCCACAAAACTACTGGCTCGATCCCTGATTTCAATTAACATAGCTTAATTTTATATTGTTAAGAATAGGCTCGATTACGAACCCGTGATTGTATATTTTTTCTACTTAATTTAAGTGCCGCGCATTATAGTGGATGGCGAGTCATAACGCTCGCCTTTCGGTTTATTTGGGGAAAATATGGCGGAGTGGACGGGATTCGAACCCGCGACCCCCGGCGTGACAGGCCGGTATTCTAACCAGCTGAACTACCACTCCGTCATGCTTGGTGGGTGCTGAGGGATTCGAACCCCCGACATCCGCCTTGTAAGGGCGACGCTCTACCAGCTGAGCTAAGCACCCCAAAAAGGCGCGCTAGTTTACGGCATCCTTTAGACCTTTGCCAGCCTTGAAACTAGGTACTTTCGAAGCCGCAATCTGAATAGTTTCTCCAGTGCGTGGATTACGGCCAGTGCGGGCATTACGCTGTTTTACTTGAAAGGTACCAAATCCGACTAAAGATACCGTGTCACCACGACACAGGGCCGCTGTAATAGATTCTATTACAGCTTCTACTGCTCGTGCACCATCTGCTTTAGATAAATTTGCCGCATTGGCAACAGCATCAGCAAGTTCACTTTTATTCATTGAGCTAAACTCCCCTAGTTGATATGCAATTGAGGTAACTGCAAGTTAAATTTAAGAGACGATAACAGTTCACTAATCTCGGTATTGCAACACGAGATGGACAGAAACATATATGTTGATATTTGATTTTTGATGACCGCGTAGTTAAAAGACTATTAAACGCTTGTGTTATACCAAGCGTTTCCGAAGCAAGTCAATAAACGATGAACAATTAATGTGCCTGTACAGGTTTGCTTTTACCTGCAGATTTCTTGCGTTTTCCCGATACGGCATCTACAACATCAGACTCTGCTAATGGCTCTGGCATATTGACCAAAGCAACTTGGAATACTTCATCAATCCATTGTACTGGAATGATTTCAAGCTTTTGTTTGATATTCTTAGGAATCTCGCTTAAATCTTTTTCATTCTCTTTTGGAATCAAAACCGTCTTAATTTCTCCTCTATGTGCCGCCAAAAGCTTTTCTTTTAAGCCTCCAATCGGCAATACCTCACCTCTTAAAGTAATTTCCCCTGTCATAGCAACATCTGCTCGAACCGGAATTTTAGTGAGGGCAGAAACAATAGCTGTGGTCATACCAATACCTGCACTGGGGCCATCTTTTTTTACCGCACCTTCTGGAACATGAATATGGATATCTGATTTTTCATAAAAATCTGATTCAATACCTAAAATTCCTGCACGACTTCGCACCACAGTGTGGGCCACTTGAATAGACTCTTGCATAACATCTTCCAGTTGACCCGTGCGGCTGGTCTTACCTTTACCTGGTACAACCACCGCTTCTATAGTAAGCAATTCACCACCCACTTCAGTCCAAGCTAAACCGGTAACTTGACCAACTTGATCATTTTCATCCGCCAATCCATAACGGAAACGTTTTACACCAAGGTATTTTTCAAGCGTACGCGAAGTAATGGAAACAGCCTTTTTTCTTTCACCAAGCACTATTGATTTCACGACCTTACGGCAGATTTTTGAGATTTCTCTTTCAAGGTTACGTACACCAGCTTCACGAGTATAGAAACGAATGATGTCTCGAATTGCCGTGTCACTCATATTGATTTCATTTTCTTTGAGACCATTTGCCTTAAGTTGTTTAGGCACTAAATAGCGTATAGCAATGTTTTTCTTTTCATCTTCGGTATAGCCCGGTAAACGTATGACTTCCATGCGATCCAACAATGGACCTGGAATGTTTAAACTGTTTGCAGTTGCGACAAACATAACGTCGGACAAATCGAAATCTACTTCTAAGTAATGATCGCCAAATGTATGATTTTGCTCAGGATCGAGCACTTCCAACATAGCGGATGCTGGGTCACCACGAAAATCCATCGCCATTTTGTCAATTTCATCTAACAAAAATAATGGGTTGCGTACACCCACTTTAGACAGGTTCTGAATGATCTTACCTGGCAAAGAACCAATATATGTACGTCTATGTCCACGTATTTCAGCTTCATCTCGTACACCGCCTAATGACATACGCGTGAACTTTCTACTGGTGGCACGTGCAATCGATTTACCTATTGACGTTTTACCCACACCAGGAGGGCCCACTAAACATAAAATAGGTCCTTTAGACTTTTGCACTCGCTGTTGGACAGCAAGATACTCAATTATCCTTTCTTTTACCTTATCCAAACCATAGTGATCTTCTTCTAAGATTTGCTCAGCCGCAGCTAAATCCTTGCGTACTTTTGATTTCTTTCTCCAAGGCGCACTTACCAACCAATCAATGTAATTACGCACTACCGTCGCTTCAGCCGACATGGGCGACATCATTTTAAGTTTATTTAATTCAGCAGTGGCTTTTTTCTTAGCCTCTTTTGACATACCCGCTTTTTCAATTTTTTCTTCTAGCTCGTCTACTTCATTAGGTACCTCATCAAGCTCACCCAATTCTTTTTGGATGGCTTTCATTTGTTCATTTAAATAATATTCACGCTGGGATTTCTCCATTTGCTGCTTAACGCGGCCACGAATACGTTTTTCTATTTGCAATACATCAAGCTCGCCTTCAATTAAGCTGACTAAGTGTTCGAGACGTTGACGAACACTGTTAATTTCTAAAACATGCTGCTTTTCATCAAGTTTAAGAGACATATGTGCAGCAATGGTATCTGCAAGTCTTGTGGGTTCATCAATTCCAGCCAAAGAAGTTAGTACTTCCGGTGGCACTTTTTTATTCAGTTTTACATATTGCTCAAATAAGTTTGTTACTGAACGTGCTAATACCTCTAACTCTTTTTCATCTTCATTTTCATCTTCTGGACTAAGCAAAGAGATTTGTGCGCTGAAAAATTCTTTATCATCTAAGTAATTATCGACACGAGCACGCTCAACCCCTTCAACTAAGACTTTGATCGTGCCATCAGGCAATTTGAGTAGCTGTAGAATCGTAGATAAAGTTCCGATCTCATGAATTTCTTTAATATCAGGTTCATCGAGTTCCGCACTTTTTTGCGCCACTAACAAAATTTGTTTGTTGTCTGACATTGCTGCATCCAATGCCTTGATTGATTTCTCCCTACCAACAAATAATGGAATGACCATATGCGGATATACCACTACGTCGCGCAGTGGTAATACAGGCACTACCTGTATAGGTTGCACAATTTCAGTAGGCGCTTGTTCATCACTCATAGGTATTTTCTCTCAGAAAAAATTATAGAATTGCATAATAGCTGTATTTATCAACTATAATTTGCGATTTATAGGAAATCATTAAACCCTAAGATGGGGGCTTTGAAATAATAATTCAAGGCTTTTTAAGGATAGCCGGATATAGCAATAAGCTCGAGGGACCATCAAGTGGCTTTATTCGTCGTCCGACGCAGCTTTTTCGTACTCAGAGCCTTCATAAATCAAATAGGGCTTGGAATCTCCAAGTATTACTGATTCATCAACAACTACCTTACTGATGCTATTTTGCGAAGGTATGTCATACATCGTATCTAACAACACGTTTTCTAAAATAGTACGCAGGCCTCTGGCACCCGTTTTGCGATCCATGGCCTTACGAGCAACAGCATATAAAGCGTTTTCACGAAACTCAATTTCTACCCCTTCCATCTCAAACAAGCGGTGATACTGCTTGGTAATGGCATTCTTAGGCTCGGTCAATATACGTACCAGCGCCTCTTCATCAAGCTCTTCTAAAGTTGCCACCACAGGTAAACGCCCAACGAACTCAGGTATAAGTCCATATTTGATTAAGTCCTCAGGCTCAACATTATGCAATATTTCACCTAATTTAATTGCATTCTCTTTAGTGCGAACTTCGGCAGAGAACCCAATACCACCTTTCTCAGTACGATCTAAAATTACTTTATCCAATCCAGCAAATGCACCACCGCAAATAAATAGAATATTACTGGTATCTACTTGCAAAAATTCTTGCTGTGGATGCTTACGCCCACCTTGTGGCGGTACAGAAGCAATAGTACCTTCAATTAATTTTAACAGTGCCTGCTGTACGCCTTCTCCAGAAACATCACGTGTAATGGACGGGTTATCTGACTTACGTGAAATTTTATCAATCTCATCGATGTAAACGATACCTGTTTGTGCCTTATCTACATCGTAATCACATTTTTGTAATAGCTTCTGAATTATATTCTCGACGTCTTCACCCACATAACCTGCTTCAGTTAATGTAGTCGCATCTGCAATAGTGAAGGGAACATTTAATAAACGTGCAAGCGTTTCAGCTAATAATGTTTTACCAGAGCCTGTTGGACCGACTAGCAATATATTACTCTTTGCTAGTTCAACAGCATTTTTGCTAGTGCTGCGAGCATCTAATCTTTTATAGTGATTATATACCGCAACTGATAAAACCTTTTTGGCTCGGTCTTGACCAATTACATATTCATCAAGGATTGAATTAATTTCGACAGGCTTTGGAAGTTTTGTACTACCCGCGGGAGACTGATCTTGCATCTCCTCTCGAATGATGTCGTTACACAATTCGACACATTCATCACAAATAAACACGGAAGGGCCCGCTATGAGTTTACGTACCTCATGCTGACTTTTGCCACAAAAAGAGCAATATAAAAGCTTGCCGTTATCCTGATCCTTGGTTGTATTGTCGTCACTCATTGTAACTTACCGGGCATTGATAATATTAAGATGCCGATTTTTAGGCTAAGTTTCAAGTGGAATAATATACTTGATATTTTGTATGGAAATTTCTCTCTAGTCATTATTAGTATACGCTTTAATGCCTATTTTGTGCAGTATTAATAACGCCCAAGATTTGAGCTGTATTCCAAATTATTGATGATAGGTAGAATATCCCAGCCTAACTGCTTTCCTTTTCCTTACGTTTTTCCAGCATCTCATCAATAAGACCATAATCTCTGGCCTCGCTACTGTTCATAAAGTTATCACGTTCTGTGTCCTGTGCAATTCTATCTACAGGCTGCCCTGTGTGATGTGCTAATACTTGATTTAATTCTTCACGAATTTTTAGTATTTCTCTAGCATGAATATCAATATCTGTTGCTTGCCCCTGAAAACCCCCTAATGGTTGATGAATCATGATACGTGAATGCGGTAATGCATAACGCTTATTTTTTGCACCACCTGCAAGCAGTAATGCGCCCATACTTGCAGCTTGACCTACGCATAAAGTACTAACATCAGGATTAGTAAACTGCATAGTGTCATAGATCGCCATACCAGCACTTACGGATCCACCCGGAGAGTTAATATAAATAGAAATATCCTTATCTGGATTTTCAGATTCAAGGAATAACAATTGTGCAACAACTAAATTTGCCATCTGATCTTCTATAGGGCCCACAATAAAGATCACACGTTCTTTTAACAACCGTGAATAAATATCGTATGCACGTTCACCGCGTGCAGATTGTTCTACAACCATAGGCACTAAATTTAATGCTGTTGTGTTCAAAGCACCTGAGTTTGATTGTTCATTTGCCATAATATTCACCTGTATAAATTTCTAAACTTGTTTATTAACAAATTCATCAAACGTAAAAGACTTAGTTGTTTGTTTTGCTTGTTCAAGCACCCAATCAACCACTTGCTCTTCCATAACTACCGATTCAATACTCGCCATTGCTTGTGTATTGCTACGATAGTACTGAATTACCTCTTCTGGTTTAGCGTAACTAGATGCGATTAAATTTAATTGTTCGTTAACTTTATCACTATCTAATTGTATTTTGTTTATACTAACAATTTCACCAATTATTAAACCTAGAGATATTCTACGTTTTGCTTCTTCTTCAAACAACTTGTCTGGTAATTTAGATTCATCTTTGAGATTCATATTGTTCATAGCTTGCTGACGCAATGCCTGCACCTCTTGATTCACCAAGGCAATTGGAATTTCAAATTCATTTGCTTCAAAAAGACGCTTCATGACTTGGTCTTTGACGTATGCCTTTTTGCGTTGCTCAAGCTCACCCATCATATTGTTTTTAAGCTGTTCTTTTAAAGTATCCAAATTACCATCTTCGATACCAAATTCTTTTACAAATGCTTCATCAATTTCAGGTAATTTGCCTTCTTCGATTTTCTTTATTTTAATTTCAAAACTTGCTTCTTTTTCAGCCAGCTCTTGCTGCATATAATCTTTTGGGAAAGTGACATTGAAAGTTTTTTCCTCTCCTTTCTTAACACCATACAATTGTTGCTCAAACTCAGGTAATAAAGTGCTACTTCCCAAAACAATGGTAAAATCATCCTGGCTCCCACCTGGGAACACATCGCCATCTATTGTACCTTTGAAATCGAGCGTAATTTGATCGTCTTCTTTTGCCTCTCTACTGACTTCATTCCAAAGTGTTTTTGGTTTGCGTAACTTTTCTAGCATGCTCTCAATATCATCTTGTGTAATCTTTACATCGGCAGTTTCGACTTCAAATTTACTCGTATCCGCTAAACTAATTTCTGGATATACTTCAAACGTAGCGACATACCTTAGATCTTGATCGGTTTCCAAACTTAAAGGCTCAATATGTGGACTACCCGCAGGACGTAGTTTTTCTTGGTGTATGGCCTCTTGATAGCTAGATTGCATAGTATCTGCAACTACTTCTTGAAAAACCTGCTTACCATAGCGTTGTTTAACAATATTTAAAGGGACTTTGCCTGGACGAAATCCAGAGATTTTCACCTGACGACTCATTTTCTGTAAACGTTGCTCCATGGCTGTGCTTACCTTTTCAGCCGGCACTTCAATGGTCATTTTTCGTTCTAAAGTGCCTGTTGTTTCGAGTGATACTTGCATAATTATTCTTACACACCAATTAAAAAGAAAAAGAGTATATATTAATCTAATAAAATGAGATAAAAGTAGCCAAACCAAATTATTTGTTGGCTTATTTGCACATAGCTTGCCAGCACATCTAGTTCATTACTATGTCAAGCAATAGGTGTATAACCCAGCATTCTTACTTAATTCATTATCATGCCAGGTTGTTTGTGCCTAACTCTGCATTTTTACTAAACTCACTATAGTGCGAGGTTGTTTGTGCCTAACTCTGCATTTTTACTAAACTCACTATATAGTGCGAGGTTGTTTGTGCCTAACTCTGCATTTTTACTAAACTCACTATAGTGCGAGGTTGTTTGTGCCTAACTCTGCATTTTTACTAAACTCACTATAGTGCGAGACTTTTGGTGCGAAAGGAGAGACTCGAACTCTCACGGGTTACCCCACTGGTACCTAAAACCAGCGCGTCTACCAATTCCGCCACTTTCGCATCATTTAAAATGATCTCATCACATTTGCATGAATAACACTTAATTATAACTGAAAAATAAATATACTAACGTAACTAAACCACTAGCCCTTTCTTGGTATGCTACCCAATAATTACTTATGCCAGCACTGATTGTTTTTATTGCCTTTTTTATTCTCGCACTGCTTTTCAGTGCGTTGCTAGCTTATCCAGCATTTATATTCTTATCTAACTGGTTTGAAGTGGATTTCGAGCGAGTCATCAGTCGCTGTGTGCTTATTGTAATCATCATTACACTACCTGTGCTTTTTAAAATTTTTAGATTTAATTCCTGGCAACAAATTGGATATACCACTAAACAAAAAGACTTTTGGGCTCAGCTCTTCAAAGGCTTTGCTCTGGGCGTTTTAATTATGCTGCCAATTATTATTGGTCTATTAATCACCAATACTAGAGTTATTGATACGGATTGGAATTGGTCAATACATCATATTGTCGGACTATTAATTACAGCAGCACTTTCTGGGCTACTCATTGCGTTAATCGAAGAGACTTTATTTCGAGGCATCATGTTTACTGCGATTCAAAAACAAGCTTCCACTCTTTTCGCAATCATTTCGACAAGCTTTATATATGCAATAGTACATTTTCTTCAACCTGAAGCCTATCTGGCTCAAAACTCCATTAATTGGACAAGTGGTTTTAACGTAGTAAAAAATGCATTTGACCCGTTACTTTACCCAGCTCAATATTTTGATTCTTTCATCGCATTATTCTTTGCTGGTGTTCTGTTAGCAATGATAAAAAATAACACCAATAAACTCGTAATTTGCATTGGTGTACATACTGGCTGGGTCTTTGCTATAAAAACATTCAAGCGCATGACTGATACAAACATAGACTCTAATTTTATTTATCTAGTTGGCAGTTATGACAAGGTTATTGGCTATCTAGCCGCTTTCTGCATCATTTTAGCAATTATTATTTATACCACCTTAATGAATCGAGAAAAAAATAATTAGTAACCATGTGTTTCGCTTAATACTCGTTTCCAACCAATTAGATAAGCATCCAATAACCAATACTGTTCTAATCTTTCCACATAGGAAATACTTCGAGCAAAATCATCTTGCCATTTTGAATTATGATAATTTTGTTCAGCTACGTGTACTAAAGATTTATCTTTATCTACATCTATCACAACTGCAACATGGCCTGTACTTAAATACTCTTTACCATAAATGAGTAAGTCTCCTTTTGCTGGTAATGCTTTAGCACCATTTACAATAGATTCAAAAATATAGGTTTGTTTAGAAATTGGATTTATGACTGTTTCAAGTTTCCAAATATCAGCAGCAACATCAACATCACCAAACACAACCTCTACATTGCGCAATAACCAACGTCTTGCATATTCCACACATTGCCATTTGATACCTGTGTAGATATCGTTATGATAATTAGGTTTATAAATGACACAGTCTGAACTACAGTTGGAATGAGCAATAATTCCAGATGGCGAAGAACCAAGCCTGGCACCATAAGGAGTTTGACAATCTATACTGCATTGCTGAGGAATGTTTTCTACTTCGTCTGCTTGTGCCATGTTTGTAGCAAAAAGCACCATCACAATGACCCACAATCTCACAAGCTTATTACCCAAAAACATTAGTACCTAGGTATTATTGATTAGTTATTGATCATATTAGTTTTACCCAAACTACCAATCTATATATAGCAGGCCCTTGTTTCAATCCAATGCACCTATTCAAATAAGGATACTGTACTATTTAGGAAGAATTTATTTGGTTATCTGTTATAAAATCACCATTTCACAAAATATCAAGCTAACTTAGCAGGAGTAGAGGTGTGGGCCTTAAGGTAAATTGTGCTGATCTTGCAGCAATCTTTGGCGTAAGCCAGGCAAAAATTGATACTTGGACTAATCAAGGGCTGCCTTATTCTGTCAAGCCAAAGAAAAATTCTGTCTCTCCAAACAGTTCTAAAGATTACATATTTGATACAACTGAAGTAATCGAATGGTGTATCAAAAATAAAATTTCGCTTTAAAAACATTTATTATGAAATAAAAAAAAGCCCGCGCCTTATTAAGCGTGGGCTTTTTTAATTTTAAAGAGACAGTTTTAGTTGTGAACGCGTAACTCTACTCTACGATTCTGAGCACGTCCTTCAGCAGTACTATTATCTGCGACGGGTTGTGATTCACCATAGCCTGAAGCTGATAAACGTGAGCCATTTACACCTTGAGCAATCAAATAATCCCTAACTGCATTAGCACGGCGCTCAGATAACCCTTGGTTATAGTCCACTGTGCCAACACTATCTGTATGCCCTGCAATTTCTACATCAATACCAGGGTTGGCTCGTAATGTTTCTGCTGTTGCATTCAACACGGCTACTGATTCATTTTTTAATTCAGCAGAATCTGTAACAAAATAAATTCCACTAAGTGAAATAGCCTTGGCCTTAATTTCACAACCACGCTCATCTACTTTTACACCGCGTGGCGTACCTGGACATGCGTCTTTACTATCAACAACACCATCTCCATCACTATCCAGTTCGCAACCGTAGCTATCCACTTTTGCACCGGCTGGCGTACCTGGACAACGATCTTTATCATCAGTAACCCCATCTCCATCACTATCAGCAGGTGGTGTTGGTTCTGGTTCTGGTTCTTCTGCTGAGCTTGGGCAAATCACAAATCCTAACAAGCCACCTATTGCTGCACCAACCACCGCACCTTCAGCATCATCATCAGCAATGCCTCCCACTCCTGCACCTGCCGCCGCACCTGCAGCAGCACAAGCGACTCGACTATCCCAAGAGCGAGTTGCACAACCTGAAGCCAAAGCAACCATAAAAATGATTAAGGCTATTACTTTTAAATTATTCATAATTCTTATCTCCAAAGTTTATAACAATGCATAACAGTTACTTTGACCTATAGTTAAACTTTACTAACCTATAATTTAATTGTAAATACTACATTTTTATTAATTGAAAAATTTTGTAGCACGAGCAAACACTCATTAAAAACTAGTTAAACTTTATAACTAATTTTTAATGTACAAGTGCTAAAAACTACAATAAATATATTAAAGAAAAAACTACTTGTGTTTTGAAGATTTAGGATTTGGGGTGAGCGATGGGGATCGAACCCACGACCACAGGAATCACAATCCTGCGCTCTACCAACTGAGCTACGCTCACCACAGAAAGACTGAATATTAACTTATTTATACGCCCAATGACTACGCATCCATTGTAATATGAGCATCCTATCTAGATCGGTTAGTCATTTGTAATGACGAATCTATAATCTAACATCTGGAAAAATAGTAAGCCGCATTGCTATTAAGTGGCGCGCCCGAGAGGACTCGAACCTCTAACCCTCGGCTTAGAAGGCCGATGCTCTATCCGGTTGAGCTACGGGCGCAATATCAACCTACTTAGTGTAGCATTGGATTTTTACTGGGGTCAGTGCTACCCCACTAAATGGATAAGACATAAGAAGAGTAATTAGCCTCAAAATTACAAACACAGAGCCTAACTATGGAGCAACAAAAATAACATAATCGTTATTATTTGTTCATTTTTGCTACAAATTAAAAAGGCCAGAAATTAGATTTATGCTGTTGAGTCCCTGCATGCTGGGAATGAGTAACCCCAAAGTGCCATATGTGTAGAAGATTAGTATTGATATGTAGGGGCGTTAGATTAAATGATTTGTTTTTCAACATCTGTGGCTCGGATTCTCTTAAATAACTAAGTACTATACCTAGAGCAAATAAGCTGACGAATATAGGTATAGCAAAAATTGAAAGCAAAATTAGTCCACTCATAATGAACCATTTTGTTAACACTAAGCCAAAGTAGAAAATCCAATTCATATTCGCTATCTTCCTTGTATGCAATGTAATTGTGACTAGGATTAGTAGAAAAAGTTTTGATGCGCTTCAAATATTGGCCTCTATACATCTCAAATACTTGTGAAATACAGGTTAAATAATGCCTTTTTTGCTACATCTTTATACAAGATATTAATTAAACTAATTAACCCAATTTTGCCCTTACTATCAATAATATTGCCTAAACATGCCTAACCTTTTTCTATTCACTACTGGGCTTTTGTCAAAAATGCCATTGATTGTCTTATATGCCCTCAGCTGGCTTACTTATATATTACTTTATCATGTTTTTAAAGTACGCAGACAGCTCACTCTAGATAACCTTAGGCAATCATTCACAAACCATACAGAGTCCGAAAGAGTTTTAATTGCTAAAAATCATTATAAAAGCACATGCATGGTTATAGCCGAAACTATCAAAGCATTAAATTTAAGCAAAGAACAAATAAAAAAACGCGTCAAGTTTAATAACTTTAATCAACTAGAAGAATATCTCAACAATGATCAATCCGTGATTATTGTGACAGCTCATTTTTGTAATTTCGAATGGGCGTTATTAGCTTGCGCACAACATACTAACTATCCTGTTGATGCAATATATCGCACACAAAAAGTTTCTTGGCTTGAAAAGCTTGCTTTTAAATTACGCTCACAATTTGGCATAACACCTCTACCGATGAATACATGTATCACAGACTCTTTGAAGCGTGCCAAAATTACTAGAATAATTGCAATGGCTGCCGATCAATCTCCAAAAAAAGAAGATGCCCCATATTGGCAAATGTTCTTAAATCGCGATACTGCATTTCATACCGGCACAGAAAAAATTGCCAAAGCATTTAAGTATCCAATCTTTTTTATGTCATTAAAAAGAACCCGCACAGGCTATTATGAAGCCTCTTTTAAACTACTTGCAGAACCGCCTTACAATCTTCAGCCAAATGAAATCATGCAACGCTATATTCATGAGTTAGAAGAACTTGTTGCAGAAAGCCCCAAAGATTGGCTATGGGCTTATCGTCGTTGGAAGTTTTTAAAACCAGTTTATGATTGATTATTTACATATAAGCTTTTTTGTATATACAAAAAAATAGCTGCAGAAATTCCTGAAGACCCAAATAAGACACTCATAATCACAATTTGATATTTGGCCGCTATTAAAGGCGAAACACCTGATAATATCTGACCTGTCATCATGCCAGGTAAAGCAACTAAGCCCACAGCAAAAAATGTATTAATCGATGGTATAAGTGATGCCATAAACGCACTATTACGTGCATCAATAAAATCTTTAACCATCAAAATATCAGATTCGAAGCGCTCAGCCGCCAAACTAACCGTATTCATTGCATTTGAGAAAATCATCCCCGCTAATGGAATTACATAATGGGGCTGATACCAATAATCTATTTCAAGTACGGCTACCGTAGTCAACATAAGAGTAGAAACCCCACCCACAAATATGGCAAATAGAGCTGTTATAAATAAACGCAATGATCGATGTTTTAGTGGTCTTAGAGCAATCCAACTAGCTAACAGCAACATAAATGTCAAAACCAACAACACGATATTGGAACTATCTAGTGCAAATATATATGTCAAAATATACCCAATAGCAATTAATTGAATTAACATTCGAGCTGATGCGTAAATTGCAGTTTTACTGTTTAATGACCAAACCGCTAAAATAATTACTACAACTACTATTGGAAGCAGTGCAATCACTAAATTAATGGATCCAATTTCATACACATTTACATTCATATAGCTCTCTCAAATTATTTATGATAGATCTTTTGAAACACACAGTCTTAATTTAACTTTTAACTTCTTCTTATCTCGATTAACAAAAATTTTTCATGAAAAAGCAGTTAGTCAAAAGCATTGCAGCGCTTCCAATGCCAATTTTATATGCGCTTTCCAAGCCATTGTATTTCTTGCTTTTTTATATTGTACGCTTAAAGCGCGATATCGCAGAAAAAAATATCTCCGCATCATTTCCAAACATGAGCAAACAGGAACATATGAAGCTTATAAAAAATCATTACAAAAACTTTAGCGATGTTATTCTGGAAATAACAAAAAGCATCAGTATAAATCCCACTCAGCTAAGCAAGCATGTGGAATTCAAAAACAGTCACCTTATTGAAGAGGCTTTAAAACAAGAAAAACCCATCCTCTTAGCACTTGCTCATCATTGCAACCAAGAGTGGGCCATTCTTGCAGCGAGCCAACACTTCAATACTCCAATTGATGGGATTTACAAACCTCTACATATTAAATGGCTAGACGAACTGGCTTACGAATCAAGATCTCGTTTTAATATTACTTTAATTCCTGCAAAAACCTGTATAACCGATTTAATTAAACGTGCAAAACAAACACGCATAATTGCTATCGCAACAGACCAAGCACCACGCCGAAGAGACGAAGCCTATTGGACCACTTTCATGAATCAAGACACACCTTTTTACTTAGGACTAGAAAAAATTGCAGCACTATTTAAGTATCAAGTTTTTTTTATGGAGCTTGAACGTACTAGCAGAGGAAGATATCAAGCTAATTTTAAACATATATCCAGCCCACCTTATGAAAAAGATTCACACACAATAACAGAACGTTATGCAAGAGCCGTTGAAGAACAAATCTTCAAACGACCACAGGATTGGCTGTGGATACATAAAAGGTGGAAAAAGAAGAAATCTCTATACGACTAAAGACTCTTTTTCATGCAGATAATTTGCCAAATCAAATATTGTTGGGTGTTCGACCAGATCGGTAATCTCAACTTTACCCGGATACAACTCGTCAAGCCCTGTATGAATTTCAACTAAAGCCAATGAACTTGCACCAAGTTCTAGCAAGCTATCATGAATACTGAAGTTTTTATCAGGCAAGGCATCTTTACAAATCTGCTTTATTGCATTAATCACTGCATCGCCTTGTTCTGCAACAGATACATCTTGAGATTTATTGTTCAACTTCTCAAGCTGAGCAATGGCTTCATCGTACACCCCTTTTAGATATTCATCTGCTAATACAGATCTTTGTAATTTTCCACTGGTGGTCTTCGGTACTTTTTTAATTGGGATCACTTGATGCACTTCTATTCCGAACTGTTCATTTACCAAAGCTTTGCTTCTATTTACCACTGTTAAAAATTCTTCCATACCGCCTTTATGTAAAACAAAAACCAGCACTTCTTCAAGATCAGTTCGTTTAGAAGGAACACCCGCCACAACGACTTTACCTAGCTCTATGTTATCAAGCTGTTGCAAAACCTCTTCAATGTCATAGGGATAAAAGTTCTGTCCATTAACAAATAAAATTTCTTTGTATCTACCGGTAATAAATAACCCTTGTGCAGAAACAAAGCCTAAATCACCTGTATCTACCCAACCATCTGCATAAAATATTGAACCATCATCACCAATGATCTCTTCTGTTACATTGCCACCACCAATATGAATATGCCCTACAGTATTTATAGGCAGCTCATTACCTTCTACATCACTGATTCTGACTTTACAATTTTTTATCGGTGTACCCACACCCACCAAGGAAACACAATTTTCATCGTTGCCCATTACGACCGTTTGACCAATCGCAAGGGAATCTCGTCGCACTTGAACAGTTTCCAAATCTGTACCCACCTTTGGAAAACTGACTGCCAGGCTTGCTTCTGCTAAACCGTAAACAGCAAACATGGTTTGTTTAGATAAGCCAAACCGATGCAACGCATTTGTAAATTGTTCACAAAGACTTACAGAAATAGGTTCTGCACCATTAAACACTAAACGCACATTGGATAAATCTAAATCATCCAGGCCTTTCTTTTTATAGGCATTCAAAAAATGTTTATAGCCAAAGTTTGGCGAACACAGCACAGTAGCTTTTTTCACACTTGTAGCAATCATCCAGTACAACGGTCGGCGCACAAACAAATCTGTTCGCATAATATAATGGCTATAGTTGCAAACCACAGGATTTAAATGAAAACCTATTAGGCCCATATCATGGGTTAACGGCATCCAACTTAAACTAATATCATCAGTAGTGAATTCCGCACATACCTGAATACCTTCGATATTAGCTATCAAATTTCGATGTCTAAGCACTACACCTTTAGGACTGCCTGTTGAGCCTGATGAGAATTGTATAAAAGCAATATCTTCAGGATAAATAGCTGCAAGTTTCCCAGGAGATGTAATATCGACAACATCATCTGTAATCACTGAGTTATTTGCTAGCTGTTGGCAAACAGACTTTGAATTGTCGTCATGCGCACTGGCCTCCAGCTTAAGAAGAGTTTTTCGATTAGTGTATAAGAATGCCTTGCCTAACTGCTGCGCAACATTAAAAACTTTTTGGCGATGCTGGTCACTGATCCCTACTGCCAATGGAACCGGAATAATGCCTCCTAACTGGCATGCCCAAAAGACATCCAGCATTTGCTCATTGTTATTTAAAAATAATATTAAATAGTCGCCTTTGCTCATTCCCCTCATTTGCAAAATGTTGAGCAGCCCTAAACTACGTTGATATAGAGATTCGAAAGTGATCAACTTTTCTTTATCTTGCCCCTCAATAAAGCCAACAAATCGTTCATCACTACGATTTTTTTCAAGTGCCTCAACTAAGGTTTTGAATTGCATTATTAATTATCCGAAAGGTAATCAGTAAAATTATTTTTCGAAAGGACTTGTTCTATATAAAATATAAAATCAACCGACAACGCTGGCTTGCATATAAAAATCATGCTCAGAACGTAAATTAATCAAAGGCTCCAATACAATTGGTTTTTCATCAATATATTTTAACTTCAAATGTTTGCAAACATACGCAATATGCATCTGTATTTCAATTAAGGCAAACATTTCTCCCGGACAACGCCTTTGCCCCATAGAAAAAGGAAAATAGGTATAACGATTAACATTCTTTACATTAGCCTTATTAAATCGTTCTGGATCAAATTCAGCAGGCCGCTGCCAAAAATCAGGATGCCGATGAATATAATAGGGTGAGACAAAAACATTAGTACCAGGTTCCAATGTATATTCACCCAAATCAAATTCTTGCAAAGCCTCTCTACTTAACAACCATCCCGGAGGATATATTCGTAGCGCTTCATCGATTACTTGTTTGATATAAGGCACAGCAGACAACATCTCGAAATCAAGTGGCTCATCGCTAAGCGGATCAATCTCATCAAGGACCTTAGTCATCACATCTTGATTCTCAGATAGATAGTACCAAACCCAATTTACCGTAGCCGCCGTAGTCTCATGTGCGGCAACAATCAACGTCATAACTTCATCAAGCACTTCATTTTCCGTCATGTGTTGTTGCGTCACCTTATCTTCACTCAACATCAACATAGACAAAAAATCATCGGGAAATCGATCATTTTCAAGCCGATCATGCATGCACTGTTTTACATATTTTTTAAGCGCATGAAATTTTACGACTAAATCCAAATCCCTACCCGTATGTTCTGCCAAGATAAAAAATGGACTCGCACCGTCATCGGACAAAGTCTCATAGTCTTCACTAAACAGGGCACGCAATATAATTTCTAATGCAAGATAACACGTATCTTTTGTAACATTGATTGGCGTATTACTGCCGGCAGCAGTTATCCATTTACCCAACAAATTTACATTGCACTGACACATGATTTCGTAGACTTGACGCAATATGTTTTTATGAAATATAGGCTGAATCATTCTCTTCTGACGCGCCCAAAACTCACCATCACTAACAATTAAGCCGTTACCAAGTAATATTTTTACTCGATCAAAACCTGTGCCTTTTTTAAAACTACGATATTCGCTTACAAAAACTTGTTTTATATAATCCGGATGATTTATTAAGATATCGGGCTTTTCATTACGAGTGTTGTGCAAACAAACAATATCTCCAAACTCAACAAACAAACGCCCCATAAGTTGAAACGAGGCTTCATCTGCATTCAGATTAAATGCCTCTTTTGGACCTGGTGGTAAAATTTTTGTAAGCATATTTAAAAGAACTGCAGTCCCCAGCCTAAATTACATATTGATTGGTCGGGGCAGAGGGATTTACTCCGCACGTCCATGTGCTCCGCCCTACGGGCCGTTGCGGTTAAACCGCAATGTTCAAATTTGTTCCTGACAAATTTGTGAACCCCACGGCGATTCCACTTCCCTCGACC
This sequence comes from Gammaproteobacteria bacterium, assembly GCA_965223115.1. Classification (GTDB taxonomy): domain Bacteria; phylum Pseudomonadota; class Gammaproteobacteria; order UBA4575; family UBA4575; genus CBDCUI01. The sequence continues at coordinate 508,936 of OZ244982.1, read as the reverse complement.
CTGCATTTTTAAAATAAATAACGCCCCACTTTGGGTGAAGCCGTTATTTATTTTAAAAATTTGGTCGGGGCAGAGGGATTTGAACCCCCGACCCTCTGCTCCCAAAGCAGATGCGCTACCAGACTGCGCTATGCCCCGATATTGAGTGGTACGGATAATAATTTGAGTGCGGATCATACGTTCTAGCCATGATTTAGGTCAATGTCGCTTAAGGGACATGAGTGATATTTCAAGCATTTTATGCTGAATTCCGTGTCAATTGTTACTTAACCAGGCATATGGCATTACATTGGATGAACTTTCATGGCCTCACTACGGACAAACAACTGAAAAATAGATATTATTCAGCCTCAATTTTTTCTACACGGAGCCAATATGAATACATTATTCAAACAATTATCCTTAATCGTATTCATGACAATCATTATGACAATATCAAACGCACAAGCAGAAATGACTACTGTAAAAATGGAAACTAACAAAGGGACGATTACTATTGAGCTTAATGGTGAAAAGGCCCCTAATACGGTTGCCAATTTTTTAGCTTACGTTAACGAAGGGTTCTATGATGGCACGATATTCCACCGTGTGATTTCCAATTTCATGATTCAAGGCGGAGGGTTTACTGAGGACATGTCTCAAAAACAGACACATGACCCTATTAAAAATGAAGCCAATAATGGTCTTGGCAATAGCACCGGAACAATTGCCATGGCACGTACAAACGACCCTCACTCGGCTACTGCACAATTTTTTATTAACGTAAAAGATAACGATTTTCTAAATTTCAGCAACGAGACTTCTCAAGGCTGGGGGTATGCTGTTTTTGGAAAAGTGACGGATGGTATGGATATTGTCAATGCCATTAAAGATGTCGCCACTACCACGAAAGGCCCTTATCAAGACGTACCTGCTGAGGCAGTTATTATTGAGAAAGTTACTGTTGTAGAGTAAAAGAGTGGTGGAATGCCACAAACACTTTTCGTTTCTGATCTACACCTAGATAATAAAAGGCCGCACATTGTTGCGGCCTTTTGTGATTTCTTAACAAGCATTAAAGATACAGATGCTTTATATATTTTAGGCGACTTATTTGAATTTTGGATTGGTGATGATGACCCAGCCATTGGTTTAGAATCTGTTATCGATGCTTTAAATAATCTAAGCAACTCTGGCACTCCAATATATTTTATTCATGGCAATCGGGATTTCTTAATTGGCAAAACATTTGCTAAAAACACAAACTGCAAAATACTGCCTGAAAAAACAGTAGTGGATTTATACGGCACACCCACTTTAATCATGCATGGCGACACATTATGCACGGATGACGTTGCCTATCAGAATTATCGCAAAAAGGCACGTAACAAATGGATACAAAGAACACTATTGCTATTAAGTGCAAAACAACGCCTAAAAATCGCAGAACGACTCAGAGATAAAAGCATTTCTGCTACGCAAGAAAAACATCCTGAGATCATGGATGTAAATCAAACTGCTGTGGAAAAAACAATGCTCTCTCATAATGTGAAATGCCTGATTCATGGCCATACACACCGTCCAGCCATTCATGACTTTTCAATTAACGATACTTCTTACAAGCGTATTGTGCTTGGCGACTGGTATGAGCAAGGCAGTGTACTCAAATGTACACCCAACGGTATGACATTAGAAACGATTACTACCTGAGGCCTTGAATAACATCGAGCTCGACATTGGAAAACCCGGCTTGACGACGCGCTTGCAATTGAAATGGACCACGTAAATCCCCATTTAAATATTTAGTTAATAATTTCAGAAATGTTTGCTCAGGCTCGAGCCCCTGTTGTTGACAAGCATATTTAAACCAGCGTGAACCAATCGCTACATGACCAATTTCTTCTTTAAATATGATTTTTAGAATATCAGCCGTTGGCGTATCGCCGTGATTTTCTAATCTAGAGATCATTCCTGGAGTAACATCCAATCCCCTTGCTTCTAATACTCTTGGCACTAATGCCATGCGTGCAACCACATCGTCCGCTGTCTTCACTGCCATTTCCCACAGACCATTATGTGCATCAAAATCACCGTAGTCATGACCTAATTGCTTTAACCTTGCACGCAACATTGAAAAATGCTGCGCCTCTTCATGGGCTACTTGCAACCAATCACGATAATATTTTTCAGGCAATTCTTGGAATCTATATATTGCGTCTAATGCTAAATTAATGGCGTTAAACTCGATATGTGTAATGGCATGAATCAGTGCAACACGTCCTTGCTCTGTAGCTAAACTGCGTTTTGGTACTTCACGCGGGCGAACCAAATTAGGTTTTAGGGGGCGGCCAGGAATATCAATTTTACCAATACTGCTTGTTTTATCTAAATTTACTGCATTAGTTTCTAAAGCTTCTCGCAGTTTAAATACCTGCTGGCATTTAAGTTCAGGTTCTGGCTGCATTAAACAGTGATAGGCTTCAATAAAAATAGACTGCATAAAAAAAATAAATTAAGAATTAATTTTCGATAACAACCAATGATGAAACCACTAAGCGGTTATACAAATCAATCACATCTGTATTATTCATTCTAATACAACCTTCTGATGCTGGCTGCCCTATGAGCCCCTCTTCATGCGTACCATGTATGTAGATGTACCTTGCATAGCTATCGATACCAGCGCCTTTATTTACACCTTCTTCCAATCCCGCAAGCCAGACAATTCTGCTGGTTATACAATCTTTATCCGTACTTACTTCTTTATACTCAAGCTTGGCACACTCATGTGTGCGTTCTCTGGCTTTAAAGATTTCAGCAAATTCTGCATCATCACCAATTTTTTCTTGCACACAATGAACACCAAGTGGGGTTTTATAAGAATCTTCAGTTTGTCCAATTCCATATCGTGAAGTGGACACTGGATATTCACGAATAATTTTTCTGTTCGAAATTAAATACAGCTTTTGTTCGCTTATTTTTATGATGGCTGCTGGATATTGAGCATGTTGTGGGAATTGTGCACAGGCTTTATCTAATAATGTAAACAGCTGTTCTGCTGCTTCAGGTGTTTGCATGCTGGCTAATGAATATACTTAAACACTATTATGTAAATCGATCCCGACATATTCTTTTTCACTTTCTTGCTTAGATTGATCGCTGCGCATTATTTCTAAATTTTCAAAATAGCCATCATCAACACCTGTTATATAATTTCCATCGAATACAGAGGTATCGAATTGTTCTAGGCGTAAATTGCCTTGTTGCACGGCCCAAATCAGATCATCTAGGTCTTGATATATCAATCGATCTGCTTGTATTTCTGCACATATCTCATCAATTTCCTTATTGTAAGCAATCAACTCACTGCGCGCTGGCATGTCTATGCCGTAAATATTTTGATATCTAATGGGAGGTGATGCGGAAGCAAAGTATACTTTTCTAGCCCCTGCATCTCTTGCCATTTGCACTATTTCTCTCGAAGTGGTACCACGCACAATCGAATCATCAATAAGTAATACGTTTTTATCCCTAAACTCTAAGCCAATGGGGTTTAGCTTTTGTCTGACTGATTTTTTACGTATTTTATTTCCAGGCATAATAAACGTACGCCCGATGTAACGATTTTTAATAAACCCTTCTCTGTACTTAACTCCTAACAAATAGGCAATTTCAATTGCAGTTGTTCTACTCGTATCAGGTATTGGCATAACTACATCAATGTCATAATCAGGCCATTGCTTAAGAATTTTTTTTGCCAAACTCTGGCCCATACGCATACGCGCCTTTTGCACAAATACATCTTCAATTACAGAATCTGGGCGTGCAAAGTATACATACTCAAATATACATGGTGAGTGAACAGGATTTACTGCGCATTGTTGTGCGGAAATTTTTCCATTAGCATCGATAAATATTGCTTCGCCAGGCGCAACATCACGCACCAAACTAAAACCTAACACATCCAGAGCAGTACTCTCGGATGCAACCATATATTCTGTTCCGAATTGCGACTCACGTACTCCATACACCAATGGTCTGATGCCATTAGGGTCACGAAATGCCACAATACCTCTACCCGTAATCATGGCAACAACTGCATAAGCACCTTTACAACGTCTATGAACGCCCTTTACTGCTTCAAAAACCTCTTCTGCCCTTAGTTGTAAAGACTGTTGATTAGCAAGCTCATGGGCAAATATATTTAATAAAATTTCTGAATCTGATTCAGTATTGAGATGGCGACGATCTTCTAGGAATAATTCTTTTTTTAGCTGTTTCGCATTGATTAAGTTGCCATTATGCCCAAGTGAGATTCCAAATGGTGAGTTTACGTAAAACGGTTGTGCTTCAGCTGATGACGAAGATCCTGCTGTAGGATAGCGCACATGGCCAATACCCATATTGCCTTTTAAACGCTCCATGTGGCGAATATGGAATACGTCGCGCACCAAGCCATTCGCTTTACGTTGATAAAGACGACTATCATCGTATGTAACAATACCTGCGGCATCTTGACCACGATGTTGCAAGACTAATAACGCATTATATAAATCTTGATTAACTGCCTGGTTTGCAACCACACCAACAATACCGCACATATCTAGCTTACGCCTAAGTTAATTTAGTGAATATATGATGATGCTTGCAACTCAGCTTCATCAAATGAAAAGTACTTTGAATATTCAGGTGGCATTATATCAATTACTTTACGTGCCACCGATTCGAATGGGGGTAAAAGCCGTGATGATTTCCAAGTATCTGATCTAGGAAAACTAGTTAAAGACGCGATTAAAATCACAATAACAACTACTGCGCCACCTCTAGCTATACCAAAAAATGCACCCAGAATTCTGTCTATCCCACGTAGTGCTCGCGTTTGTGTGATTTGGCTAAATATGTAGTTCAACAAAGAACCCGCTATCAATGTTCCAATAACAATTAATATAAAAGCAATCCCTACACGTAACTTACTTGCTTCAAGCTCATTCTTACCAAAATTAATAGTCGCTTCATCAATACTTGAGGGAAGAAATAACGCAACTTGGTTAGAAAAAGTAATTGCTAACCAAATTGCAATAATCCAACTCGCTAATGATATGGCTTCTTTTACAAATCCTCGAAAAATTGCAATAGCTACCGAGATAAGTAATATGACCGCAATACCGATATCTATCCAAGATAAATCCATATCTTTCCTTTACCAATTACTAGTCTCTATACTCTATATCGTTAATAAACTTGTATGATCCAGCACGATAAGTTGTTTAAGGATGGTTTATTACAAAACTACCATCGAGGCCATGTTCTTTTGTTATCTTGTCACGTAATTTTTCTGCATTTTCTCGCTTTAACTCAGGGCCCACTTTTACTCGATATATTGCCTTGTTACCAGAAGATGTTTTTTCAGTAAAAGCAGAATAATTTCCAGCTAATAACTTTTCTTGCAATGCAAGTGCTTTGCCTTCCTCAGCAAATGCAGCAACTTGTACAGCCCAGCCACTTAATGAAGGTTTTGGTTTAATATGATTTGCAGTAGCTTCAACAACTTTAGGCTTTTGGGGTTGAGCTGGAGCAGATACAGTTTCAGTAGTTCCTTTTTCTTTAGAGGTGGGCTGCTTAGCTTTAGTAGCTTTTTCATTTTTAATAGCAGGCAAATCATCCAGCTGTTTGGCATCTGGTAAATCACTTTCAAAAGTAAATTTTGGCTCCGGCGGAACTTCTACATTAATTGCAATAGATTCCTGCTGGCCTGACCCATCTAATATCATGGGCACAAATATTACTGCTAAAGCAATAATTACTGCCGTACCAATCAAGCGTTGTTTTAGGGTTGATTCCATAATCTCAATCATCCAAATTTGTCATGTGTATTAGACCAGCTCTAATACAAAAATGTTTATAAATTATACTTCTATGCGCAATATTTCCGCTACTGTTAGAAAAGAGCCAAACACTACGATTCGTGAAGTGTCATCAGCCTCTTGTTTAGCTGCCATATAAGCTTCCGAAATACTTTGATATGAATGAGCAGTTGCTTCAGGGCAATGCAACCTAAGCTTTTCCTGTAGCTTATGGCTTTCCAGAGCTCGCTCACTCTTAACTTGTGAAATAAACCACTTATCTATCATACCCTTTACAACATTAATAATGCCGTCTACGTCCTTATCTGCTAATACCGCAAATACCGCATAAGTGTTTGATACAGGCTTTGAGATTTTGAGATTATTTATTAGAACTTTTGCGCTATCTAAATTATGAGCAACATCAAGAATGATTTCACATTCCCCTGAAATTTTTTGAAAGCGACCTAATAATTGAATATTACTAAGACCGCGATCTATACAATCACGTGTCACTGGAAGTTTATCATCAAGCGACACTAAGCCCATTAACGCGGTGGCAGCATTACTGATCTGTACACCTCCAAACAAACTGGGTATAGGCAAATGTTGCCAATTAACCGTGGAAGATTCAAATGACCAAGTGCCATTATCGTTGTTTGCAAACCGATAGTCTTCATTGATTTTATAAAAAAGTGAACCTATTTCATTTGCGTAATTGATTAGACTTTTTGGCGGGTCCTCATCACCACAAATAGCCGGTCGTTGTGACCTAAACACCCCAGCTTTTTCAAAGCCAATTGACTCTCTTGTCGAACCAAGCCATTGAACATGATCTATGCCTATATTGGACACAATGGCTAAATCTGAGTCTAATATGTTTACTGCATCCATACGACCACCCAGCCCTACTTCATAAATGGCAATATCCAGCTCAATTTCATTGAATATTTGCATGGCTGCCAAAGTACCAAATTCAAAATAACTTAAACTAATTTCACCACGTGCCTGATCGACTAGATTAAATGCTTCACATAATGCTTCATCATCAATATTATTTCGGCTGATTCTAATGCGTTCGTTATAGCGCAATAAATGAGGGGAAGTATAAGCTGCAACACGATAGCCTGCGTGATGGTAAATTGATTCAAGCGCCGCAACGATCGACCCTTTACCATTGGTGCCACCCACAGTAATAACTTTGTAATTTGGCTGAAGTACACCTAGCGTGTTTGCAACATCAGCTATTCGCTCAAGACCTAATTCGATCTTTTGTGAATGTAATGTTTGCTGCCATTTCAGCCAGTCTTGGAGACGTTTGAATCTCAAAGTAGTAAGGGATAGAAGTGAATAAAGGCGTTTGTAGCAGTTTTATGTAGCTAAGTATATAGGATGTGAATAGATACTATCTTTTTTGAACATTTTTTATTCAAAATCATCTTACTCCATCTCATCGATATCTTTATGCAATAGTATGCACAATATTTGATATATCTGATCTCGGATATGTACCCGGTCTACAATCAAGTCTAGGGCCCCATGCTCAAGTAAAAATTCACTCCTTTGAAAACCTTCTGGCAAAGTCTCACGTACTGTTTGCTGAATGACTCTTGGTCCAGCAAAGCCAATAAGGGCTTCTGGTTCAGCTATGTGTATATCCCCCAGCATGGCTAAGCTCGCTGACACCCCACCCATCGTAGGATCGGTCATCACTGATACAAATGGAACTCCTTGATCACGCATGCGCGCCAAAACTGCACTAGTTTTTGCCATTTGATATAAAGACATTAACGCCTCTTGCATTCTGGCACCCCCACTGGTGGAAAAACAAACCATTGGAATTTTATTTTCTAATGCGTACTCGGCACCTTGCAAAAACCGTTCACCAACAACAGAACCCATCGAACCACCAATAAAATTGAAATTAAAAGCAGCAGCGACAATAGGTAGCTTTCTTAATTCGCCTTTTATTACAATTAATGCTTCTTTTTCACCTGTAGCTTTTTGTGCTGCAGCAAGTCGATCTTTATATTTTTTACTGTCTTTGAATTTTAAAAAATCTTTAGGTTCTATATTCTGACCAATTTCTTCTTGCGGCTCTTCATCGAGAAAAGCTAGTAAACGCTTACGCGCATCAATACGCATATGATGGTTACATTTCGGGCAAACATATAAATTGCGTTCAAGATCAGAGCGATACAAAACTGCACTACAATTAGCACATTTATCCCATAAGCCTTCCGGCACTTTGCGTTTGCTTGTACCCTCGGTACGAATACGTGAAGGCATTAATTTTTCTAACCAGCTCATAATTATCTAAACAATTAAAAAATAAATTGATAATCCATATAATTAAGCGACTTCTTGTTTGATAGCATCACTATCGATTGCTTGCCGCATGCTTCGCAATAAAGTTTTTATGCTTTGATGCATAGCATCATAATCTGTTAAATTTGCTTCTATTTCACGAATTAATGCGCTTCCTACTACAATAGCATCTGCAATAGATGCTAACATTTTTGCACTCTCTGCATCTTTAATTCCAAACCCTACACCAACGGGCAGCGAAGTAACTTTTTTAATCTCCGCAATTTTATTTTTAACTTCCGCTATATCCAAATGACCTGCACCTGTTACGCCTTTTAATGAAACGTAATACACAAATCCAGAAGACTTTTCACAAATTTTTTCAATTCTAGAGCTATTTGTGGTCGGTGCTATAAGAAAAATTGAATCAATACCATGTTGCTGATAGATTTCTAAGGCTGGTATAGCTTGCTCTATAGGCATATCAACTGTTAATACACCATCAATCTGGCTTTGTTTTGCCATCTTTGCAAACTCTAAAGCCCCCATTACTTCAATTGGATTTTGATAACCCATCAACACCACGGGAGTATGTTCATTTTTGTTTCTGAATGCGGACACCATTTCTAAGACTTGATGCAAACTCGTTTTATGTGCCAGTGCACGTTCACAGGCTGCCTGAATAACAGGTCCATCTGCCATGGGGTCAGAAAATGGCACACCTAGTTCTATAATATCCGCACCGGCTTCAACCAAAGTATGCATTAACGCTACGGTTTGATCTGGATGTGGGTCTCCGGCCGTGATATATGGAATCAATCCCTTACGACCAGATTTTTTCAGCTCTTCAAAGCAAGACTGTATGCGGCTCATATTTTTATGCCTTCAATATCAGCCACTGTATTGATGTCTTTGTCACCACGCCCTGATAAATTAACAATTATTATTTGCTCCGCTGTCATCGTGGTCGCCAGCTTACATGCATAGGCTACTGCATGACTACTTTCCAAAGCTGGGATAATACCTTCTATTCGGGTTAAATCATGAAATGCTGCTAACGCTTCCTGGTCAGTAACAGCATCATATTGAACTCGACCGATATCTTTCAACCAAGCATGCTCCGGGCCTACACCCGGGTAATCCAAACCTGCTGACACAGAATGAGTTTCAATAATCTGCCCGTCTTTGTCTTCCATTAAATAAGTACGATTGCCATGTAACACACCCGGTCGACCTGCATTGAGTGGTGCAGAATGCTGCTCAGTTTCCACACCCAAACCCGCAGCCTCAATACCATACATTTCTACTGAGGTGTCATCTAAAAAAGGATAAAACAAACCCATCGCATTTGACCCACCCCCTACACAAGCTACCAAGGCATCTGGAAGACGATTAGCAAGCTCTTGGATTTGTTGTCTGGCTTCTGTGCCAATTACTGCTTGAAAATCGCGTACTAATAATGGATAAGGATGAGGACCTGCAACAGTACCAATAATATAGAATGTAGAATCCACATTGGTCACCCAATCACGCAATGCTTCGTTAAGTGCATCTTTAAGAGTTTTAGAACCAGAGGTAACAGGTATGACTTCAGCACCCAAGAGTCGCATACGATATACATTGGGTGCTTGACGATGGATATCATCCTCTCCCATGTACACCACACATTCAAGGCCCAACCGGGCCGCCACTGTAGCACTCGCTACGCCATGCTGACCCGCACCTGTCTCAGCAATAATACGGGTTTTCCCCATTCGCTTTGCAAGTAAAGCCTGACCAATCGTGTTATTTATTTTGTGTGCACCAGTATGGTTTAGATCTTCGCGTTTCAAGAAAATTTGTGCGCCTGCATACTTTTGACTTAAATGCTGTGCGTGATAAAGCGGACTGGGCCTGCCTACATAATGTTTAAAGTCGGCTTTTAGTTCAGCAATAAATTCAGGGTCATCCTTATATTTCTGATAAGCCTCTTCAAGTTGAACCAGTGGTTCAATTAAAGTTTCGGCAACATAACGACCACCATATTCACCAAACATTCCTTGTTTGTCAGGAAACAGATTTTGCAATCTTTGCGTATGTTGTTGTGATGCAATCCTAGGCACGTCTAACTTCCTTAATAAAGTGTTCCATTTTAGCCAGGTCTTTAATACCTTTGCTAGCCTCAATTCCACTACTTACATCTACTGCATATGGGCGTACTGCACGGATTGCGGAGCCTACGTTTTCAGGCGTTAAGCCACCAGCAAGAATTACTGGTTTTGTAAAGTTACTTGGAATTTTGTCCCATGCAAAGGTCTCTCCGCTACCCCCCATTTGTCCCACTGCATGGCTATCCAACACAAAACCAGTTGCAGACGGGAAGTCTGCACAATAATCCAATACAGATAATGTGCTACGCATAGGGACAGCTTTTAGGTATGGATATTGAAACTGTAAACAAAAGCTCTCATCTTCATCACCGTGAAATTGCAAGAGATCTAATCTAACTGTGTTTAACACATTTTCAATAAAATTATTTTCAGCATTCATAAATAGACCAACTTTAACTATAAATGGCGGTACTTGAGCTATTATCTGCTGTGCCTTTTCAGCTGCAATATTACGCGCACTTTCACCAACAAACACGAAACCCAATGCATCTATACCTAATTCAATAGCATCCTGAACATCCTGTAGATTTGTCATTCCACAAAATTTAACACGTGTTTGCATCAATAATCTTACTTAGTTTGTCATATTTAAATAGAAAACACTGGCCACTTGATTTTGTTATCAAGCCCATAAACATCATCATACTGCACTTTAACCAGGTATAATCCTGCTGCCTGTGCTGTAACACCACCTTTGGTTCGATCACGGTATTGCAGTACCGTATTAGCCCAGTCAATTTCTTGATCGCCTTTACCAATATCGATGAGTACACCGACAATGTTCCTAACCATATGATGTAGAAAACCATCTGCATGGATGTCAATAAAGATAAACTCTCCTTGGCAAGCAACTTTTATATCATGCACAGTACGTATAGGGCTTTTAGATTGACATGCCAACGCTCTATAAGAGGAAAAATCATGTTTTCCTATCAAGCTATTGGCAGCTTTTGACATTGCCACATAATCAAGTGGCTTATAAACCCAAGTGACAAGCCTATCTAATATTGCAGGACGAGTGGAGCGATTTAAGATTACATAACGATATCTTCTTGAAATTGCCGAATATCGCGCATGAAACTTATCATTGACTCGCTTACACCACAGGATTGCTACTGAACTTGGTAAATTTGTATTTGCACCCATGATCCATGCTTTATCATCACGTTCAGCAAAGCAGTCAAAATGAACTACCTGCTCTGTTGCATGCACCGCTGTATCCGTTCTCCCGGCAACCTGTACAGTAATAGGTGTATTTGCCACTTTTGAAAGCGCATCTTCAACAACCTGTTGTACTGAACTTGCATGCGGTTGCCTCTGCCATCCGCAAAAGTGACTTCCGTCATACTCTATACCAAGCACAATACGCATATATTTGAGTTATTGATTAGTAACAAAGTGGCATCTTATGCAACAAGGCATAAGATAATTTGAACATAAAACTTTGGATTATGCAGTCTTACTAAGCTGCGTGAAATTAGATTAGTTAATAATTAACCCAGCTTATCCATAAGGTCCTTAGCTGCTTTGATCTGCGATTCATCACCTTCATTAATGACTTCTAACAAAGTTTCCTTCGCTGCATCTGAATCACCCATATCCACAAAAGCTTTTGCAAGGTCTAATTTTGTTCCCACTTCTTCAATCAATGAAGGTGGTCCTAACTCCTGTAAATCTGTAGAAGTTTGTGCAATTGTGTCTTCAGCAGGGTCTAAAAACTCTGTGTCCAAGTTACTAGGGTCAAATTGCTCAGTAGCATCTTGATCTAAATCACCTGGCATATAAGCGGTTGTAGCATCTGGATCATCGACTGTTGTAGTATCTTCTTGCAAACCGCTTGACATATAAGCCGTTGTAGCATCTGGATCATCTACTGTTGTATTGGTAGAAGCATCCATATCTAAATCGAATTCACCATCTGTTTGTAACGCTACAGTTGTATCTAGGTTCTTTACCAATGCTTCATCAATAGGCTCTAAATCGTCCATAGTTGTTTGCAATCCAACTTCTTCTAATTCTTCCGTTAAATCACCTAACTCCTCTGTCAAATCACCTTCTTCATCCATATCAAGGGCTTCATGAATTCCTGTAGCCTTGTGTAGACCGGTAGCTACTGCTTCTAAATCATCATCAGTATCTGGTTGTTCTTCTAATTCTCCATCAGATAAGTCATCAATATCAAAATTTAATATATCAGATGTTTCATTTGCCTCCATAATCTTGCTTGCAACAGGGTCATCATCAAAAGACTCTGTCACTTGCTCATCAATATTAAAATCTAAACCTTCATCACCAACCGAGCTTTCATCTAATACTGTATCTTCTAGAGCTTCGTTATCAGATGATTCGTTAATCACAGTCTGTGATCCAACATCAATATCCGTTGCTTCAGGCTTCTCAACTGCTTTAGTTGCTACTACGCCTGCTACGGCTCCTGCAAACAGTGCATTATTTGGAGCAATTTCTTTGCCCATGGCAGCAACGCTTTGCCAATCTTTACTCGCTTCACCTAATTGATCTTTAATTGTCTGTGCATGTTTCTCAAATGCATCCTGATCTTTTGCGCTATATAAAACTTCAGCTAACTTAACTTTATAATCATTACGACTAGGTTCAGCTGCAATAGCATCGTTTAACAAATCCTGTGCTTGTTGATGAAGACCATAAGATATATACACATCAGCTTCTTCTAAGACTTCATCAGGGGTTGCACTTGCATCTGCTGCTAAGGCTTCAGCTAGATCGGTATCTTCTACATCTGTTACATCAACTTCCAAATCATCTTTTGCCGAAGACGCAAATACAGGTTCTTCATCTGGCTCAGCTTCTTCTACTGGAGCCTTAGTTGGGGTAACAATGGTCTCATCTAGAATATCATCAAACTTGTCGTCCTCTAAAGGCTCCGGCATTCCCATCTGCATTGTTTCAATGCGTTTTGTAGAGCGCTTTTGTCGCCAAGCAAACAAACCCAATAACACTGCTACAATTGCAAGTGCAGCTGCACCTATGCCGGAATTTTCTCGTATTGATTGAGCAATACCCTTTACAATGTCGAAAAAGCCTGGTGATCTTTGCTGAACTTCTTCTTCCAAAGCAGTTGCTGGTTCAGTTTCTACTGATTTTTCATCTTGAGAGGCTGTCTGTGTAGTCTCAGCTGGCTGTTCAACTTGCTCTTCCGTTGGACTAGTTTCAGCAACAACTAACTCTTCACTTTCTATTTTAGGCAATGAGTCCCAATCTGGCAAAGGTTCAAGCTTAGGCTTGGCAATAGTTTGCTCAGCCTCCTTAGACATATCATCAAAATCTGGTAACGGCTCTACGATTGGAGACTTAATTTCTTCAACTTTGGCTTGTTCAGAAGCTTCTTCTTTTAACTCATTTGCTTGACTGGTTTGCTTTTCGGTTAGTAGTTTTTCAGCTTCGATAGCTTTACTGGTTTCGTTATCGAGTTGTTGCTTTAAGCTAGATAACTGCTCGTTTTGTATGCTGATAATTTTATCTTTTTTTTCAAGCATTGATTCAAGAGCTTCCACTCTGCTCTTGAGATCTTCATTCTCTTTGTCACGTGATTGCACAAGTTCTTTTAATAATACTTGTTCCTTTTGTAGCTTTGTTATTTGCTCACTATTCGCTGATTGTGTAGAGGCTTCATCGCCTGCCATAATATTTAAATCTTGTTTAGATTTAGCAGTTTCTTCTACACTTCCTTTCAATACTTCCTCTGCTTCAGCAGTTAAACCTTCAGATGCTTCTGTTGCATCCTCTACTAAATCAGGCGCATCAACATTAACTGCAGGCATATTCTCTGCTAGCTGACTTTGATACTCACGCCAAAGGCTATTTTGACGAATCACTTCAGCCTTAGCAGCCTCTTTAGAGATACCTCGTACATCTGAAGCATCAGGAATTCGTAACACCTCTCCTGTTTTTAAATGATTGATGTTGTCTCTAATAAATGCAGAGGGATTCGCTTGCTGAATTGCAAGCATCATTTGAGCAATCGACACTTCCGTTGAGTTGCTAGCATTTTTAGAGATCGAATATAAGGTGTCTCCTTTAACAGTTGTGTAATCACCCCCAGAAATTGCATTGCTATCAATTTCATCTATAGGTTCTACATCAGCAACTTCTATTTCCTCTGCAACAATCACGTCGTCTTCTGCAACAATTTCTTCAGTTTGTGTCTCTATTTCTACCGCTTCTTCTATTTCCTCAGCAGCAGGCTCAGCATCAACAATTTCTTCACTTGCAGCCACGGGCTCAGAATGATCTATACCTAGCTCTTGGTCCAAACGTGCGCGAACTGCTTCTATGTCTTCCAAGTCCTCAGCAGAGGCTGAAGTATTTACGCTTGGCTGGGTAGTTATTTCTGATACAACTACTTCTTCTTTTACTACTTCATCTGTAGTTGGTGTTTGGGATACCAGGGGAGTAGTAACTTGTGGCGCACGTTGTTGTGCAAATTCGGGAGGATCTAATAAAACAGTGTATTCTCTTAACAAACGACCTTTTGGCCAGGTAACTTCAACTAAGAAAGTTAAAAATGGTTCACGAACTGGGTCTTTAGATGTAACTCGAATAGCAAGACGTCCACCAGGTAGAGAAATTGGTTCAAACTTTAATTGCGTCAAAAAATAAGGGCGTGGTACACCAACTCGATCAAATACATCGGCAGGTGCCAACTCTATACGCATTTCTTCTAGTTCATCTGTGCGTGCAGAAATTAAATTTATGCGGGCTTCAAGAGG
Source organism: Gammaproteobacteria bacterium (assembly GCA_965223115.1). Taxonomy (GTDB): domain Bacteria; phylum Pseudomonadota; class Gammaproteobacteria; order UBA4575; family UBA4575; genus CBDCUI01. The sequence continues at coordinate 493,909 of OZ244982.1, read as the reverse complement.
TTGGTTCAATGCTGAATCAACATTAATCTCACCTAAACCCAGTGCAAATAATTGCCCAGGGACTAAAAACCACAAACTAATCAATAAAATATAAGAAATTCTACGCACCATTGTTGTGCTCCAGCTTAATCGCATTGTGTGCATCGGATGTTATAAGTGCCCAAATCTGACGAGAATGAAAAATACCTAGAAAATACCTTAAGTTACATAAATAATTCACTGGCTAACTATAAATTAAATATGGTTTTTTATCAAAATCTCAGCAATCTGGATACTATTAAGTGCGGCCCCTTTCCTTAAGTTATCGCTCACAACCCACATATTCAGCCCGCGTGGGTGCGAAATATCCTCACGGATACGTCCTACATAAACAGCATCTGTACCTTCACCCTCTGTTACCGCAGTGGGATAACCACCATCCTGGCGCTGATCTAGTACTTCAACTCCAGGTGCCTGTGCCAATAGCTCATGTGCTTTAGCAGCCGACAATGGCTCCTTAAGCTCAAGATGCACAGCTTCAGAGTGCCCATATTTCACAGGGATACGCACCGTAGTTGGATTGACTAAAATATTGTCATCCTCCATGATCTTTTGTGTTTCCCAGACCATCTTCATTTCTTCTTTGGTGTAGCCATTATCCAAAAATACATCTATATGCGGGAGTGCATTAAAAGCAATCTGTTTCGGATAGACGTCACAATTGAATGGTTTACCGTCGATGATACTTTTAGTTTGCAGGTCTAATTCATCTATAGCCTCTTTACCGGTACCCGACACAGCTTGATATGTGGCCACATTAATACGCTCTATCCCCACAGCATCATGTATAGGCTTTAGAGCCACGACCATTTGAATAGTGGAACAATTGGGGTTTGCTATGATGCCACGAGAAGTGTAATTGGCAATTTGGTGTGCATTAACTTCTGGCACGACTAATGGAATATCATCGTCATAACGAAATTGCGAAGTATTATCTACTACAACACAACCATTTTCAGCTGCAATAGGGGCATATTGCTTAGAAATGCTGGCACCTGGCGAAAATAACCCTACTTGTGCTTTAGAAAAGTCAAAAGTAGCTAAATCTTCAACGGTTAACTCATTATCACCATACTTAACTTGCTTACCAACTGAGCGGGAACTGGCAAGCGCATATAGATTTTTCACAGGAAACTTTCTTTGTGCAAGTATAGCGAGCATTTGTTCGCCTACTGCACCAGTAGCACCCACTACTGCAACATCATACGTCTTCATCTTTACTTTTATTTAACTTAGTTGTGTGTAATTTGATGCAATACTTTTACTACTGCATCACCCATTTCATCTGTCCCCAAATAATTTTGGTTAGCACCACAAATATCTGCTGTACGTAAACCTTTATCAATTACTTTTTCTACAGCTTGTTCAAGCAAGGCTGCCAATTCTACTTCATTCAAACTATAACGAAGCATCATTGCCACTGATAAAATTGTTGCCAAAGGATTGGCTTTGTTTTTGCCTGCAATATCTGGGGCTGAACCATGTATGGGTTCATACATGCCCTGATCATCGCTATTTAATGATGCTGATGGCAACATACCAATTGAACCGGTAAGCATTGCCGCTGCATCTGACAGAATATCACCAAACATGTTCCCGGTAATCACGACATCAAACTGATTTGGGTCTCTTACCAATTGCATGGCCGCATTATCAACATACATATGACTTAATGATACATCTGCATAATCTTGGTGGACTTCCTTTACCACATCACGCCATAACTCTGACACTTCGAGTACATTGGCTTTATCCACTGAACATAATTTGTGATTACGCTTACGCGCGATACGGAAAGCTATATGCGCGATTCGACTGATCTCATTTTCATCGTATACTAATGTATTGAATCCTTGCTTGATACCACTTTCTAGAGTACGTATGCCACGCGGCTCACCAAAATAAATTCCTCCTGTAAGCTCGCGCACAATTAAAATATCTAAATCCGCGACTATATCTGCTTTCAATGATGAAGCCTGCGCCAAAGATTTATACAAAATGGCAGGACGCAAGTTGGCAAATAAATCTAGCTCTGCCCGCAATCTAAGCAAGCCTTTTTCTGGACGTAATTCCCGCTCGACTTGATCATATTGAGGTCCACCCACAGCACCTAACAAAACTGCATCCGCTGACTTTGCCAAGTCTAAGGTTTCCTCAGGTAATGGATTCTTAAATTGATCGTAAGCAGCCCCACCCACAAGTGCATTTTCTATTTCAATATTTAATCCACACGAGTCAACTAAAAAACCAAGAATTTTTTTGGCTTGTGCAACCACTTCTGGCCCGATGCCATCGCCTGGGAGTAATAAAACTTTTTTCATAGATGCTTTGTAATTTTTATACTCGACTTAAAAGCCAAGGACTAGTAGTTTTAAGCTGTGCTTCGTATGCTTTAATTTTATCTGCATGCTGCATCGTTAAATCTATTTCGTCATAACCATTTAGAATGCAGTATTTGCGAAACTCATCAATCTCAAACTTAAAACTTTTTTGGCTTTCATCTTTGATAGTTTGTGACTCTAAATCTACTTCACATTGATATTCAGGATTATTTACAACTTGTGTAAATAAATAATCAACTTCTGCTTCACTTAATGTTACTGGCAACAATCCATTTTTATAGCTATTACTACAAAATATATCTGCAAAACTGGATGCAATAACCACTTCAAATCCATAATCTAAAATGGACCACACCGCATGCTCACGCGACGAACCACAACCAAAATTATCACGCGCCAATAAAATCTTGGCATTTTTATATTTATCTTGGTTTAATACAAAATCAGAGTTCAACCTTCTTTTGGTATGGTCTTGTCCCAATATACCCGGATCAAGATAACGCCAATTATCAAATAAATTCACGCCAAAACCTGTACGTTGTACTGATTTTAAGTATTGCTGCGGAATAATCGCATCAGTATCGACATTACTGCGATCTAGCGGTAACAAACTTGCTTGAATCCGAGCAAACGATTTCATGATAAGTATTTCCTTACATCTACAAAATGACCATGAATAGCCGCCGCTGCCGCCATGACTGGACTTACCAAGTGTGTACGTCCACCTTTTCCTTGACGTCCTTCAAAATTTCGATTTGAAGTCGAGGCACAGCGTTCACCCGGCTCTAATTGATCTGCATTCATACCTAAACACATAGAACATCCAGGTTCTCGCCATTCGAAACCTGCAGATTTGAAAACCATGTCCAAGCCTTCTTGCTCAGCTTGTTGCTTAACCAAACCTGAGCCAGGCACCACCATGGCAAGCTTAATATTCGAAGCTAATTTCTTATCTTGTACTAACTTTGCAGCATTACGTAAATCTTCTATACGTGAATTTGTACAGGAACCAATAAATACCTTATCGACTTCAATTTCCTCAATGAGCTGGCCTTCATTTAGACCCATATACTCTAACGCATGTTGCTGATCTTGATTTTCACTTACTGGCACATTGGCATCAATGTCTACCACCATCTCCGGAGAAGTACCCCAAGTAACTTGAGGCTTTAATTTTGTCGCATCTAAATTCACTTTAGCATCAAACTGCACACCGTCATCAGAATGCAACTTTTGCCACTGTGTAACTGCTTGATCCCATAATTCTCCCGCAGGCGCAAAGGGTCGGTTGGCAACATATTCAATTGTAGTGTCATCCACGGCAACCATACCGGCACGACCTCCTGCCTCTATAGACATATTACACATCGTCATACGTCCCTCAACAGAAAGCGAGGAAATAACCTCACCAGAATATTCCATTGTGTATCCCGTCGCGCCAGCAGTACCTAACTTACCAATAATAGCGAGAATAATATCTTTCGCAGTAACACCTGAGGATAATTTTCCATCAACTTGGATTAACATATTTTTTGACTTCTGCATCAATAAACATTGGGTAGCCAACACATGCTCAACTTCAGAGGTACCAATACCGAAAGCTAACGCGCCCAATGCACCATGCGTAGAAGTATGTGAATCGCCACAAACGATAGTCATCCCTGGCAATGATGCTCCTTGCTCTGGGCCAATTACGTGCACAATCCCTTGACGCACATCTGACATAGGAAATTGAGTTACTGAGAAGTCTGCACAATTTTTATTCAGCGTTTCAACCTGCATTTTTGAGATTGGATCTTTAATCCCTGCGCTTCGATCCGTAGTAGGCACATTATGATCTGCAGTAGCTAAAATTGAATTCGTGCGCCACAGCTTCCTGTTTGCCAAACGCAATCCTTCGAAAGCTTGTGGTGAAGTCACTTCATGCACAAGGTGTCGATCAATGTATAACAATGTCATGCCATCATCACGCTCATGAACTACGTGGCTCTGCCATACTTTGTCGTATAAAGTTTTACAATCCATTTTTTATAAACAATAGTTATTTTTTCACGTTTTACTCAAACGCGGTTTTGCAATCCATATGAACTGAATTAAGGCAATTGTGGCTATACACATTGCTAATAGATACACATGGGAAGACCCAATTGAATTCCAAGTATACCCGCTTAGCAAGCTACCAAGCGAGCCACCCAAGCCAAAACTAATACTGGAATATAGCGCCTGCCCTCGACCTTGAATATTGCCAGAAAAATACTGATCAATTAAGTGGATTGCCGCTGCATGAAACAAACCATAAGATGCCGCATGTAGCAATTGGGCAAAAAGAAGTATCGAGATACTTTCAGCAAATGTAGCAATCAACCACCACCTTAGAATGGTTAAGGTCATGGCTACCAGCAATAAAGTCTTTGCACCCATCCAGGGTAATAAACGATGCATGCAAAAGAATATAGCTACTTCTGCTATTACACCTAAAGACCATAGCTGGCCAATTGCAGTACGCGAATAACCATAATCTTCTAAATAAATACTGAAAAAAGCATAATATGGACCATGACTCGCTTGAATAAAAAAACAGGCTAATAACAAAGCCAGCACAGGTGGTTTAAAACAAGTTTTTATGAATGATGCCTTTGCTACTCTAACTGTTTGTTCCACTGTTTCATTTACAAATAGTGTATTAATCCAAATACAAAATAATATAAACAAAATCATCCATGGCAGTACAGCTAAACCTTGTTTCTGTAAAATTGGAGCAAGTGCAAGTGCTGTTATAATAAATCCAACCGAGCCCCACAAACGTATACGACTATACATGTGTTTACTTGACCCCAAGTGATTCATGGTAGCTGCTTCGAACTGTGGTAAAGCTGCATTCCAAAAAAAACTAAACCCAGCAAGCACTAATAGGAGTGGCCAATAACCACGTATGATTAGTACTGTAGAAAATATACACATACCTATAAATGCAGCCGTGCGAATTATCCACACACGTTTGCCAGTATGATCAGCGATCCATCCCCATATATTCGGTGCAATGATTCTTGTAGCTAATAAAACTGCTGAAAGTTCACCGATCTGGCTGGCGGTAAAACCAAGATGTTTCAGATACAAACTCCAATAAGGAATAAATGCACCCAAACTTGCAAAGTAAAAAAAATAAAATCCCGCAAGCCGTGCATGGCCCGCTGACTGAAACGGCCTTATCTTCATTAATTAAATATAAAATTCTTTCGAACTGATTAGGAGAGTGAAGGTGGTATATCAAATGTAGCACAGCTTACATCTGCATTTTGCGCACGATGACGTAGCACATGATCCATTAACACAATTGCCAACATAGCCTCTACTATAGGAACACCACGTAACCCTACACAGGGGTCATGCCGACCCTTAGTTACAATCTCAGTAGCAGTATTATGAACATCAACTGTTTTGCCTGGAATCCGAATACTCGATGTGGGTTTAAATGCAATACTAACTAGTATATCTTGCCCAGATGAAATACCTCCTAAAATACCACCTGCATTATTAGAGAGAAAACCATGTGGTGAAATTTCATCACGGTGTTCACTACCCTTTTGGGCAACGGAATCAAACCCTGCACCAATTTCCACCCCTTTAACTGCATTAATATTCATCATTGCATGGGCAATATCGGCATCTAATCTATCAAATACAGGCTCACCAAGGCCGACTGGGACACCACTTGCCACAACATCAACACGTGCCCCAACAGAATCACCCTGTTTGCGTAATTCATCCATGTAGTTCTCCAATTCAGTCACTTGCTTTACATTCGGACAAAAAAATGGATTCTGTTCAACAGCACGCCACTCCTTAAACTCAATAGCCACTGAACCAAGTTGTGATAAATAACCACGGATTTCTAAACCGAATTGTTCACGCAAATATTTTTTAGCAATTGCCCCAGCAGCGACACGCATTGCGGTTTCGCGTGCAGACGATCTCCCTCCTCCACGATAATCCCTCAAACCATACTTTTTTAAATAAGTATAATCTGCATGCCCAGGACGAAATTTTTCTTTGATTTCTGAATAATCCTTAGAACGCGCATCTTGATTGTATATAATGAGGCCAATTGGAGAGCCTGTGGTCTGGCCTTCAAATATTCCAGACAAAATCTCCACTTCATCTGGTTCACGTCTTTGGGTAGTATGGCGAGACTTTGCAGGCCGCCTACGTTCCAGCTCAATTTGTAAATCTACACTACTTAATGTCATTCCGGGCGGACAGCCATCAACAATACAGCCGATTGCCTTACCATGGCTTTCCCCAAATGAGGTTACTGTAAAGATTTTTCCAATAGAATTACCAGACATACGGATATTGTAGCATTTTCAGTACCGAGACTATCTATTTTGCTTAATGTACTTACAAATTTGCTATGAAATAATAGTTCTATGAAGTTTTTATCTAAAAAATACAATAAAAAACAAACTGGGCGCGCTGCTTTATATGCAATATTTGCGCTTGCGGCTTTCAGTTTTGGAATTTTAATCTTTTTTTTCCTTAATGCTAGTAATAACGAAGCTAATTTAAATAAGCTGAAACATGCAACCTCTTTATACTCTAGCCCTCGTGCTTTTCCTGATTTTGTATTAACTGATCAGCATGGTGAAAATTTTACAAATCAAGACTTAAAAGAAAATTGGAATTTCATATTTTTTGGTTTTACACATTGCCCAGATGTATGCCCACTCACTTTAAGCACTATTGATAAAACTATTGATAATTTAGTGAGCAATAGAAATATTTCAACGAGAGGCGTGTTTATTTCAGTAGACCCTCAACGAGACACTCCTGAAAAACTTAATGGCTATGTAAATCACTTCAATCAGGAAATAGTTGGACTAACAGGCAGTAACGAACAACTAAAGGCTTTAACTCAATCTATTGGTGTTGTATATACAAGTCCAAATAAAAATACTAAACAAGACTACACAATAGATCACAGCGCACAAATTTTTTTAGTTGCACCAAATGGTAATCTAGTAGCCGTTTTCAGTACTCCGCATGAGTTTAATACCATTTCCGAAGACTTTGTAATCTTGCAGTCATATTACAAACAACAGGAAAGTTAATTATTCGTTCATGTGGAAGCATACCAAGGGATTTTTATTTCATTTATTCCCACATCATTTTGTATCCAGACTTACATTCTGGTTAACAAGACTAAAAATACCTCTTAAAAATCCCGCCATACGGATATTTATTCGCACTTTTAACGTGGATATGGACGAGGCAGTTTTCAAAGAACCTGATCAATATATTAACTTTAATGATTTTTTCACGCGCAAATTAGCCGCTGGTGCACGCCCAATAGATCCTGCAACAAATTCTATTACCTGTCCCGCTGATGGGCGTATTAGCCAAATAGGAACATATCAAAACAACCAGGCTATTCAAGCAAAGGGACAGTATTTTTCCATGCAACAACTACTTGGAAACAACAAACCATATGGCTCGCTTAGCGAACACGGGAGTTTTGCCACCATCTATTTATCACCAAGTAACTATCACCGTGTGCACATGCCATTTGATGGTGAGTTAAAAGAAATGATTCATATCCCTGGACGTTTATTTAGTGTTGCTCCTTATTCCGCCGAAGTAATAAAAGGGCTCTACAATCGTAATGAGCGTGTGGTATCCATATTTGAAACCCGTATAGGATTCATGGCTGTCGTTATGGTTGGTGCAGTAAATGTCTCAGCAATTGAAATGGTTTGGGAAGGTCTAGTTACACCACCACGTGGAAAATCAGTACTTAGAAAAAAATATTCAGGAGTAAAGCTAAAGAAAGGGGATGAAATCGGTGTATTCAATATGGGATCGACAACAATAGTAGTATTCGAATCAAATAATATTGAATGGCATAGCGGCCTCAAACTTCAGCAAGAAGTTAAAATGGGATTGTCTTTAGGCTTGATCAAAGATCAGGAAAAGCAAGCACCTGATTAATCTCATTCACTCCTAATAGAATCATTAGCAATCTATCTATGCCAAGTGCCACACCTGAACTTTCAGGCAGACCTGTTTTTAGTGCAGCAATAAATTTTTTATCAATACTAATTTGCTTCTTATTATTTTCTTTTCGCTTCATATTGTCTGCCTCAAATCGCAGTAATTGTTCATCAGCATCTGTTAACTCTTGAAAACCATTAGCTAGCTCAATACCACCAAAATATAATTCGAAACGTTCAGCTACTCCATTCTCATTAATTCTTGCTAGAGCAGCCTGTTGTACAGGAAAATCATAAATAAAAACCATTTGATTTTTTGGTAGTTGAGGTGCAATTAGCTGGTCAAGTAATAATACTTGATAACCTTGATTAGATAATTTTGCATTTATAGAAATATTCGCACGTTTACATATTTTTATGTAATCAGATTGATCAACTTGAAAAGGATCAACCCCACAGTATTTAATAAAAATCTCTTGATAAGTGAAAAATATTGTTTCTGTTAATTCAATTTTACCTGTTGATAAAAACCTTATTAGCTCATCTACTTCATACATTAACTTTTTATAATCCCAATCAACTCTGTACCATTCAAGCATGGTAAATTCAAAATGATGGTACCTGCCTTTTTCACCTGCCCTGAATGTCTTACAGATCTGATAAATGTCCTGCTTATGATAAGCAAGAATTCTTTTCATAAAATATTCTGGAGACGTGTGCAAATAACACCTTGAATCAGCATTAAGAACATTAATACTTTCAATATGGAGGTCAGTGACTGCAGTAGCTTGGATTATTGGTGTCTCAACCTCAAGCACGTCACGAGAAGTGAAAAAATCTCGAATTAATGCATATAAGTTAGCACGAGCTTGCAGGACTTGTTGTGCAGCAAAAGGCTCCCAGTTAACTTTTGAATCGTGATCAGTCAATAAGCTAAAATATGCAGACTTAATTTGTTGTTAATCTTTAACGCGTGAAACGTATTCAGCAGTACGCGTATCTATACGCAGAACTTCACCTTCTTCGATAAAAAGCGGTACTTTTACTATCGCGCCTGTCTCTAAAGTCGCGGGTTTAGTGCCGCCCGTTGCAGTATCGCCTCTAACTCCTGGATCAGTCTGTGAGATTTGCAATTCAACAAAATTCGGCGCAGTTACACTTAGCGGCTGACCATCTAGCAGAGTCACGCTGCAGGTTTCTTGCCCTTTTAACCACTGAGCAGCATCACTCATCACTGCTTTAGTGGCAGCGTATTGTTCATACGAATTCGGTTCCATAAAGTGCCATTGCTCGCCGTCGTTGTATAGGTATTGCATATCGATATCAACCACATCTGCCCCTTCTACAGACTCGCCTGATTTAAAGGTTCTGTCTACAACGCGACCTGTCTTTAAATTGCGCAATTTAACACGATTAAATGCTTGCCCTTTACCAGGTTTTACAAACTCATTCTCAATAATGGTATATGGATCACCATCTAAATTAAGCTTCAAGCCGGCACGAAATTCGTTAGTATTGTAACTAGCCATAATTAATCTAATTAGTAAAAGAATATAGTCAATGAACACTTATAGTCTAGCACGAGAATATCCAAGCTCAGAATTAAATTGGTTACATCAATACAAAAATTCCATCACAAGCATTGAATCTTTATGTAAAGAACTAGAAATTCATGCTAACCAACTTCCTTTCAGTGTACCTGCACATCAACAATTTCATTTACGAGTAACCAAGAGTTATATACAACGCATGCAGAAATCAAACCCTCATGACCCTTTGCTTTTACAAGTCTTACCACATGTGCATGAAGAAAATAAAGTCTTAGGCTATTACACTGATCCTGTTGGCGATTTAGAAAGCTGCAAAAGTCCAGGCTTGATAAAAAAATACAATGGACGTGCATTACTTTTAACAACAAGTCGTTGTGCTGTTCATTGTCGATATTGTTTCCGCAGGCACTTTCCATACACTTTGCATAACCCTCGCAAAGATGATTGGCATTTAGCCATAAATAAAATAAACAGTGACACAAGTATTGAAGAAGTTATATTAAGTGGTGGTGATCCATTAGTATTACCAGAAGAAAATCTGGTCAAAATTTTCAAGCAATTAGAAACCATTGATCATGTGAAACGACTACGTATTCACACACGCTTACCTGTCGTTATCCCTGACCGCATCAACAATAATTTCTTGCAACTAATAAATAATACGAACTTACAAATTATAATTGTACTGCACTTAAACCACTATCAAGAGCTTGATTGTTACTTAAAAAATAAACTTCGAGAACTCTCTTCTGCAAAATGTATTTTGCTCAATCAGAGCGTTCTTTTGAAAAATATTAATGATAATGTAAATACTTTAACAAAGTTAAGTGAAGCTCTAATTGAAGCAACAGTATTACCCTATTACTTACATATTTTAGACAAAGTACAAGGGGCTGCACACTTCAATGTTACCGAAGAGCAAGCCCGAAAAATTATGTCTACAGTTGCTACTAAATTGCCTGGTTATTTAGTACCAAGATTAGTAAAAGAACAATCGGGACACCCTGCTAAAACACTAATTGCTTTTAAAGCAGCTAGGTAAAAGCATCCCAAACAAACCCTTTAATAATATTGCAAACACGATCACACTTTATTTGTTTAAATGCAATTTCACATGATTGATTGCCAATACAATCACACGAATGGTCGACAAATCACGACATAATGCCAAGCCTAAAGCTACTCAAATCTATAAACTAGAACAATATAGATTTGTATGGCCAAGCAACTATTAAATCATTGTTTCTGTAAGGGATTATGCTTCTAGATACCCAAATAACTATGCCAAACCAAGACCCAATGGCAAGGCAAGAATTCTCATTAGCAACACGCAATGTACGCAAATGGATAAAGGCTTTGCCGTATATTGACCAGAATGTTGCGGCACAACAATTTTATGATGGACTACGGCGTTCCAACCGTCAGGCACATCCAACTAAGCAGCGGCTTACAGCAATCGAAATAATGCGTCCTGTTGCTCGTGAATTTCTTAAACAACAACACAAATATCTCATATCGCAACCTTGTCCTTTATCCAAAAAAGCTACTGAGGTTCTTAAGCTACAACAAAATCTAATTAGCGAACTTGCCGTTGCCTATAAAATTATAATCCAAGAAGCTGCAAATCGTGATGTGCAACTTAATCCTAAAAAATTAATTGTGTGCATACATCATGCAATGCACTACATACTGGAACAGTATGTAACATTAGCACAAGTATATTCCGAACCACCACAAGGTTATTGGCAGGATTATTGCCAGCTTTACAAAATGGCTGAACAGATCAATATGCATGACTATCCAGTTAAGAATGAACTACATTTTAAAAATGAAAAATCTTCAACTGAGTGTCTGTTTAAACAAGCGTGTTTATTATCACTAGCTGATTTACATACTTACGGCCATGGAGAAGCTGAAAGAATTGCTGCATATTTTGACTCAGCTACCCATTTAACTGACCTTTTGAAAGAAAAAATTACATACAATAATGAAAATGTATATTTTATTAACCTTTCGCTTAACAAACCGCCAAGACTTGTCGCTGAAGATGATGCGCCTATTTCTTCTGAGAATCGTTACTTAAACCCAAGCAAGCTAATTGCCAACCTTAACAAAATTATCAATAGTGATGATAATAATCATGCTGAAGCAATTTTATCAAAAGCAATATTAAGAAAATCTCTAGCCAAGAGGTTGCTAAATAAACTCACTAGTAAATCAAAAAGAGAAGCTAAAAGAGCAAAATCTTGCAAAGAAAAATTATCCGTTGTACATGGCTTGCGTGAGGCAATTAATACCTTAGCAAATTCAAATTTCAAAGAAGATGATATAGATAACAACACAAATTCTACTGATACTGATTTAAATCTTATGCCTTTGCCAAATGGGCATGCAAATTCAATTTTTGACCCAAATTTAACAGCCCAACAGAATATGAATTTAGACAAAAGTTCAGATGCATGGGACTGGGTAGGGCGTGGAAATGTGGTAACTGACTCTTATGTTGCCCCAGTCTCAGAATTCAAACAGCCTCAGAAAGTAGAATCTGTAAAATTCAAACCATTTATCCAATCTTGGGACATAAATAACGCAAGTAATGGCGGCTATTGCTTAAAATCTGAGAATACTTCAGATTACCAATCCCAAGTTGGTGACATCGTTTTATTACGTCGAGAAAAGCACCCTAACGAAAACTGGCGATTAGGGATAGTACGATGGATGCAATCACTTTCAGAATCTGGAATAAAAATCGGTATAGAAACTTTGCACGGTGACATTCAAGCTGTACAAGTCTTGGAAACTCACTATTCACAAAATAAATTTAAAGGACTTGATCACATCTTGCAATTTACTGAAGATACCGCAAACGGAAAATTAGTCACACTAATTGCTCCTCCTAACTCACTTGAGGCTGGAGAGTGCTTAGATATTTTAATAGATGACAAACACCAAACTATCATATTTAAAGAGCCTATAGACCGCACAATATCATTTGTAAGATTTACCTACACTATACAATAGACTTTAGTCAGCTAGTTACGTCAAGCTTATACTCAGGCATGAAAATAGTTTGTTATTTAAATAATCTAGCCCACATTGTGACGCTTAATACCGTTCATGGACATAAATATGAGCATTGTCGCCTCCCTATTGCATAAGTAACTGCTATTGAGAAAATGGTATTCGACGTCAAAAAAGCGCATAAAGTACAGAATATAAAAGAAATTATGAATCAACCGCTGCAACTCATATTTGTTAGCAGCAGCCCCAATGATGTTGAAGAAATGGTTACCACCATCAAGACATCGGGAGTGGCTGTACGCTCTCATATAGCACAAGATGCAGAAGATCTCGCTAAACTCCTAAATGAGACACAGCCACATATAGTGCTGCACACATTAGAAACCGAAGACTTATCTCTTGAACAGACGGTTGAAGCAATTAACGGACGAGCACCTGAAATACCTATCATAGCCGTTACCAATGAACAACAAACAGACCCCGTTCCATGTATGCAACAAGGGGCAACTAACTTAGTAAACAAAAATAATAGCGAACATTTAAAACTCGTCATTAACAACACAGCAAAAACCCAGTTACATTTACAGCAATTAAAAGGTGCTGCTGCAATTTGTGAAGAGTTAGAAACACGCTGCCAAATGTTAATGGAAAGCTCGCGTGATGCGATATGCTACATACATGAAGGTATGCACACATATGCAAATGAAAAGTACTTAGAACTGTTCGGCTTTACAAGTACCGAAGACTTATATGGCTTATCTATTATGGATTTGGTTGCAGCAGACGACCAGGCAAAAATGAAAAAAGTGCTTAAAAGCATCGTAAAATCAAAAGAAAGTGGTGAACTAAGTTTAAATTTTAAAAAGGATGATGAGGAGACCTTTCCTGCAAAATTTTCCTATAGTGCAGTTACTGTTGCAGGCGAAGAATGCACACAAATTGTAATTCAAAATTCCGAAGGTGGAGACACAAAAGAACTTGAAGAGCAGCTAAGCTATTTAAGTGAGCGAGATATTCACACGGGCTTTTATCATAGACGCTCAATTTTAGACCAATTAGAACAGGCAGTCAGTCAATCAAAAGAAGGTAACCCCAGCCAAGCATTTATACAGATTGATATTGCTAATTTTACAGAAATAAAAGACAAATTTGGCATAGCTGCTATTGACAAAGTAAGCGCAAATGTAGCGAATGTACTGCGCAAATGTTGTAGCAAACAAGAAACACTCTCAAAGTTAACCGAAGAATCTTTTGGCATCCTAACCAGTAAATGTGAAAAAGATGCGTTGAAGGTATTTGGCGATGAAATAATTGAACAGCTCAGTGAATTAATGACCACTTCAGGTAGTGATTACGTTTCCATTAAACCTGTTGTCGGCGCCGTTATTATTGATAAATTCTCTAAAGATTTAACAGACGTGCTCAATAAGACCAAGGCCAGTTGTGACGAAGCGTGGGAAAATGAATCTAATACTATTGTTATTTACACACCCGATGACGAGCAGATGGGTGAACACGAGAAAGATGAGCGTTGGACTTCACAATTGCGTGAAGCAATAAAAGAAAACCGGCTGGCTTTACTCTACCAACCTATCATTAGCCTTCAAGCTGAAGCTGGCGAGAGATACCAAATTTATACTGCTCTACGAAATGAAGAAGGCCAGCTAGTGCCTGCAAGTGAATTTGTAATGCGTATAGAACGAACAGGTTATGGCAAAATGCTGGACCGCTGGATTATCTTAAATGCATTAAAGAAACTATCAGAACGACGTGAGAAAGGCGCAGACATGCGCTTATTTATCAAGTTAAGTTCAAACTCTTTGTTAGATACAGACATTATAAGCTGGCTTCAAGAACAACTAAACAATAACAACATACCTCCTGGTTCTGTATGTTTTGAAATTAAAGAGCATGTACTTATTTCACACTTTAAAGAAGCCAAGAACCTTGTCACTGGAATAAAAGAAGTAAATTGCGAATTTGCTATTGACTCATTCGGTAGTGGTGATGATCCCACTAAAATTTTGAAAGCGATTCCTGCCAATTATGTGAAAATTTGCAAAAGCCTAATGTCTGGGATCAGTGAAAATCAAGAAAATCAAGATGCTATTCGAGAAATTGCAGACACCCTAAAACCACTTGGCACTAAAGTAATTTCTCAGTTTGTAGAAGATGCAGACACTTTATCTACCTTATGGAGTTTAGGGATTAATTTTACTCAAGGTAATTTTTTACAAGCACCAAGCGAAGAACCCAACTACGACTTTTCTACAATGTAATACTTTATATTTGTCTCAAAGAGTTAATTCGTTCACTAAGCGGTGGATGTGACATTAATAATTTCTGTATCCCCTCTTTTACTCCACCTGAAATTCCAAATGCTGCAAATTGCCCTGGGAGTTCTTCAGGTTCATGCTGTTGCTGCAAGCGCTGCAAGGCCGCAATCATTTTTTCACGCCCTGCGAGCTCAGCACCACCTGCGTCGGCACGAAATTCACGGCGTCGTGAATACCAACTGGCAATAATAGATGCCAGTATAGCTAACACCACTTGGGCAATTATGCTAACAATATAATAACCTGGACCAAAGCCATCACGCGTTTTAAATACTGCTTTATCTACAACCATGCCAACAATTCGAGATAAGAAAATTACAAAAGTATTCAACACCCCTTGCAATAAGCCCATAGTAACCATATCACCATTAGCGACATGACTAACTTCATGGCCTAATACGGCTTCAACCTCATCGCGATTCATTGCGCTTAATAGACCTGTGCTTACTGCAACTAAGGCATTATTCCTTCGCATCCCCGTTGCAAAAGCATTAGGCTGTGGAGAATTAAATACACCCACCTCAGGCATTTGTATACCGGCTTGATCTGCTTGGCGCTTAACCGTGTCCACCAACCAATTTTCTGCTTCATTACTAGGCTGCTCAATTATCTGCACACCCATACTTCTTTTCGCCATCCATTTAGATATAGCAAGAGAAATAAATGATCCACCAAAACCAAGTACTAACGACATGATTAACAGTCCAGACAACTGCCCAGGCATTCCATTTTGCGCAAGCAGTTCATCTAAACCAATAATCTGTGCAACTACTCCTAGAACAAGGATGACGGAAAAATTAGTTGCGATAAGTAATACAATTCGTAAAGCCATATGATTCCCTAATAAACCTAGTTTTTATTTAAATGATATTTAAAATCTTAGCAACCTTAAAAATATTCTTTAACTGTAATTTTTTAAAGCCATAACACCTACTCTTCTTGGTCCAAATAATGGACTTCAACCGCATCAATACTGCGGTATCCCCGTGATAGCTTCAAGCCACGGTTACCACGCTCTCCAACATAGGTGTCTACCTCATCGGCACTCATCTTTTTGGTTCGCTTGCCTGAAAATAGTGTTAACGACTCACCATCTTGGACTAATGTTATAGCCCGCATCGACTCTTCTCCACTGGCAACCTTTTTGCTTGGGATATTTATGATCTTATTACCTTTACCCTTTGGAAGAATGGGCAAATCTTTTAGTGGAATAACCAACATATGACCTTCTGAGCCAATTGCTACAATCCAATCTTCTTCAAGATCACGAACCTTAACAGGTGCCAATGTTTGCGCACCTTTAGGAACAGATAGTAATGCCTTACCTGCTCTATTACGCGTAACCATCTCCTCCAATTTACAAACGAAGCCGTAACCCGCGCTACTGGCTACTAAAAAGTAATCATCCTGCTCTCCCATCATGACACCAACAAACTGTGCACCATCTGCAGGTTTAAGACGCCCACTTAAAGGCTCACCTTGCCCACGTGCAGAAGGCAAAGAATGTGCTGGTAAGGCATAGCACCTACCACGCGTATCCAAAAACAAAGCCAATTGGTTGGATTTACCTGAAGCGTGTGCTTGATATGCATCACCTGATTTATAATTTAACGCACGCACTTCCACTTCTGTACCTTTCGCTGCTCGCACCCAACCTTTTTGAGAAAGCACTACTGTGACAGGCTCAGAAGGTATAAGTTCAGATTCATCAATAGCACTTGCAGCTTCCCGTTGAACTAGCTTGCTACGACGCGCATCACCAAACTCTTCCGCATCTTGTTTTAATTCTTTTTTTATTAAGGTTTTTAGACGTTGACTAGATTTAAGTGTTTGTTGAAGGCTTTTGCGCTCTTCACCTAATTCTTTTTGCTCAGATTTAATTTTTACTTCTTCTAACTTTGCCAAATTACGTAGGCGTAAATTTAAAATTGCTTCTGCTTGTTCATCGCTTAATTTGAATTTTTTCATCAATTTAGATTTAGGGTCATCTTCATGACGAATAATTTTTATGACTTCATCTATATTCAAATAAGCAATCAACAAGCCATCTAACACATGCAAACGTGTTTGAACTTTATCTAAACGCCACTGCAACCTACGCTTAACAGTTTCAGTTCTGAAAACTAACCACTCTTTTAATAAATCACGTAAGTTTTTAACTTGTGGACGACCATCTATACCGATAACGTTTAAATTAATTCGATAATTTCGCTCTAGATCTGTTGTGGCAAATAAATGTGACATTAAGGCATTCATATCAACGCGGTTATTGCGTGGAGATATTACAATTCTAATTGGGTTTTCATGATCTGACTCATCTCGCAAATCTTGCACCATAGGTAGTTTTTTTGCATGCATTTGTTGCGCGATCTGTTCTAAAATTTTTGCGCCAGAAACTTGATAAGGCAATGCGGTAATGATCAAATCGCCGTCTTCATGGCTACACTCAGCACGCATTCGAATTGTGCCTGTTCCAGTTCTATAGGCATCTCTAATTTCTTTAGTCGCAGAAATAATTTCAGCCCCGGTCGGGTAATCAGGCCCTTTAATATATTTACAAAGCTCTGTAACCGTTGCTTTAGGGTGGTCCAACAAATGTACACATGCATTTATCACTTCTTTGATGTTATGTGGAGGAATATCTGTAGACATGCCTACAGCAATTCCCATCCCGCCGTTTAACAGCACATTAGGTAGTCGTGCTGGTAATACCGTTGGTTCAGATAAGGTGCCATCAAAATTTGGCACCCATTCCGTAGTACCCTGATCAAGCTCTTGCAAAAGCGCTTTTGCATATTTGGTCAAACGCGATTCGGTATAGCGCATGGCAGCAAAAGACTTAGGGTCATCAGTTGAACCCCAATTACCTTGCCCATCAACAAGTGGGTAACGATAGGAAAACCCTTGAGCCATCAGCACCATAGCCTCGTAACAAGCGCTATCACCATGTGGGTGATATTTACCGATTACATCACCCACTGTGCGTGCTGATTTTTTCGGCTTAGACATAGCTGACAAGCCGAGTTCTGACATTGCATAGACGATCCTACGCTGCACAGGTTTAAGACCATCACCTATATTTGGTAGTGCACGGTCTAAAATGACGTACATGGAATATTCCAAATACGCTTTTTCAGCAAATTCTTGAATAGGCAGTTTTTCTGACTGCTCAAAATCCATTTCTAAATTTTCACTCATATCTTTTGATACTCGCTACATGACTTTAAATTATATTTGTACAAGGTTTCCCTTTTCCTCTAACCAAGTACGTCGATCTGCAGAACGTTTTTTAGCTAGCAACATATCAATTAATTGAAAAGTTTTATTATTATCGGTTAAGGCAAGTTGAACGAGACGACGTGTATCTATAGCCATTGTAGATTCACGTAATTGCATAGGATTCATTTCTCCAAGGCCCTTAAAGCGCGTAATTGAAATTTTACCAGTTTTATTTTCTGCTTTAATTCGGTCTAACACACCTTGACGTTCTTCATCATCAAGCACATAAAATACTTCTTTACCAACGTCAATCCTGAATAGAGGTGGCATAGCCATATATACATGCCCACCCTCCACCAAAGCACGAAAATGCTGTAAGAATAAAGCACATAATAAGGTTGCTATATGTAAGCCATCAGAATCAGCATCCGCTAGCACACAAATCTTGCCATAACGTAGACTGGATAAGTCTGTACTGCCAGGCTCAACTCCAATAGCCACAGATATGTCATGTACTTCTTGCGATGCTAACACTTGGTCAGATTTGACTTCCCAGGTATTTAAGATCTTACCTCGCAAAGGCATCACTGCTTGAAAGACTCGATCTCTAGCCTGTTTTGCAGAACCTCCAGCTGAATCTCCCTCAACCAAAAACAACTCAGTGCGTGTGAGATCTTCTGATGTGCAATCAGCCAGTTTCCCAGGTAAAGCTGGGCCAGACGCAATTTTTTTACGAACTACTTTCTTATTTCGCTTCAAACGCGATTCTGCATTACTAATTGCAATCTGCGCAATTTGTTCTCCTGCTTCAGAATTTTGATTTAACCAATGCCCAAATGAATCTTTTACGACACCTGCAACAAAGATAGCCGTTTCACGTGAACTTAAACGTTCTTTTGTTTGCCCAGCAAATTGGGGTTCTTTAACTTTAACTGAGATGATATAACTCAACTTTTCCCACACATCATCTGGCGTTAATTTAACTCCCCTTGGTAATAGTTTTCTAAATTCACAAAACTCGCGCAATGCCTCCGTTAATCCTGTACGCAGACCTGAAACATGCGTACCACCTTGTAAAGTCGGTACCAAATTCACATAACTTTCTTTTATACCTTCACCCTCACCTAATAACCAAGTTAATGCCCAATCAGCAGTTTCTTGATTGCCTTCAAAATGCTCACAAAATGCGTCTTGAGGAATATATTCATAGCCTTCGATGGACTCTAGCAAGTAATCCTTAATCCCATCTTCATAACACCATTCAAATTCTTTCTTATTGATTTGATCATCAAAACAAATTGTTAAACCAGGACAGAGTATTGCTTTAGCTCGCATGACATGCAGTAATTTTGAAACAGAAAACTTACTACTTTCGAAATATTTGGAATCAGGCCAAAATCTAATCGTTGTTCCAGTATTCCTTTGACCGACAGTCCCAATCACCTCAAGGTCTGAAACCTTCTTACCGCTTTTAAAAGCCATATTGTATTCCTTACCTTGTCTACGCACCCATACTTCAAGGTGTTTTGACAATGCATTCACTACGGATACCCCAACACCATGCAGACCTCCAGAAAATGCATAGCTTTTATTTGAAAACTTGCCACCTGCATGCAATGTGCTCAATACGACTTCAACACCTGGACGCTTAAGCTTAGGATGTTTATCGACAGGCATACCTCGACCATCATCGGCAACCTCTAATGATCCATCTTTATATAATTTGATATGAATTGTTTTGGCATAACCGGAGATGGCTTCATCTACACTATTATCGATCACTTCATGAGCAAGGTGATTAGGACGTGAAATGTCTGTATACATACCAGGTCGCTTACGAACTGGCTCTAATCCGCTTAGCACCTCGATATCGGACGCATCATATTTTCCTGCCATTAGCACACCTGATTCACTGTATTTAATTGTATGTTCAATCAACCCACCTAATTATTAATTGTAGGAATAAAACGACAACAGTATCCTAATGTTATGACCACTTCACAATCCACCCGAACTCAGCTGGCAATAGACCCAAATAAAAATATTGCGGTATTTGCCTCTGCAGGTACTGGCAAGACACATTTATTAGTTCACCGTATCTTAAAGCTACTTTTAAACAATGTAGATCCATCTAATATATTAGCTATCACTTTCACTCGCAAAGCTGCAGCAGAAATGCGTGAGCGTTTGATGAAAATCTTAGCAGATTGGGCAAGCCTAGATGACCAAAGATTAAAACTTAACCTACAAGAGCTACTACACATTCATGACCCTAATAGCATAACAAAAGCTAAAAAATTATATGAGCAATTATTATTTTCTGATCATGAAATTCAAATAACAACATTTCATGCATTTTGCCAAGATATTTTAAAACGCTTTGCATTACACGCTGATGTACCAGTTGGTTTTCATTTGATCGAATCCACACAAGAATTAATGCAAGAAGCATGTGAACGATTGCACAAAACCGCTCTGCAAGATAATGAACCAAACTTAAAAAATGCTCTATATACACTTTTGAAACATGTTTCTACTGTAAACAACGTAAATGCGGTCTTAGAAACGTTTATAGACTCTCGCAGTGATTGGTGGAGTTTTACTGAACACCAAGATAACCCTGTAAATCATGCAATCAAATGCCTTGAAAAATTTCTATGCATTGAAGATAAAAAACAAAAACCATTCAGAACGGATACACAATTTATTTCTAAATTACATCAGTATCAGTCATTTTTACTGATACATAACACAAAGACATTTCAAAATTACAGTAATTTAATTTCCGCATTTATAAACAATGACAGTAATAATAAACCACTAGAAACTCTTTATCCTATTTTTTTTAAAGCTGACTCAGAACCCAGAAAAATAAGTCACAGCAAAATATTGGAACACAAGCTTGGTATAGAAAAATTAGACCACTTCCTACAATTGCATGACGAACTTACCACTATACTTGCAGAAAATATAGATATAGCCAGAAGAAAAGAGCTTTTAGAATTTAATCGCGCCTGGTTTCAGGCTGGCCACCATCTATTAAACGAATATCAGCAATTAAAGCTCAGTCGTAATATCTTAGATTTTGACGACTTAGAATGGCATACCTATCTATTACTTAACAAACAAAATAACGCAGATTGGATTCAGTTTAAATTAGATCAACGTATAGAACACATATTAATCGATGAATTTCAAGATACCAATCCCACTCAATGGAACCTACTTTTCCCTTTACTAGAAGAGCTGGCTGCTAATTTACAGCAAAGTAATAAGAGTTTATTTTTTGTTGGTGATACCAAACAATCTATTTATGGATTCCGTCGAGCAAATCCACATTTGCAATACATGGCTTCTGAGTGGGCAAAGCAAAATCTTGCAGCAGAGCTATTAGAAACAAATCAATCGTATCGATCATCTCCTGCAATAATTGATTTTATAAATTGCGTATTTGGAAATAAAAAAGAATCTCTTATAAATAATTTTAGAAACCACACTACTGCACAAGAATTATTATGGGGTTACGTACAAGTAAATCAACTCATCAAGCCTGAAATAAATGATAGCCCCATCCTCAAATTCAGAAACCCATTCTCCCAAACAAAAAATAATGTGGAAATAAACTGCCATTTTAAGGAAGGACAAATAGTTGCAGATCAAATTAAAAAATTGCTTGCTGATAAAACAGCTATATTTGAAAATGGGCAGCAACGGTCTTTACGTTATAAAGATATTATCATTCTCACACGCAGCCGCACACATACACCACAATTAGAGCTAGCTTTGCGAGAACAACAAATACCATACAATAGTGTTAGTGACAGCAATTTTCTAGACCAACTAGAAGTTCAAGATATTCTTGCACTACTAACATATTTAATTCAGCCACATAACGATCTGGCACTGGCTCACATACTACGTTCACCATGTTTTGGAATTAGCGATGAAGATCTTATGGAAATTGCAAACTTCAATGCAGAAAATTGGAATGAAAAAATAATAAATTACGTTAAATCTTTCCCCAATTCTTTACTCTCGGAGGCACTCACAAAGCTTAATCAATGGCGCGAAATGGTGAATCGAGTTCCTGTTCATGATTTATTAGATAAAATTTATTTTGAAATTAACATCTTTGAGCGTTACATAAACAGCTGCCCTTCAACAAAAAAAGTGCATGTAGTCGCCAACTTGAAATACTTACTGCAGCTAGCGCTCGATATAGATGCAGGTAGATATTCCAGTGTTCAATCTTTCCTAGACTCTATATACAAACCTGGAGCTATTAATAACTTTTCTAATACAGCTGTATTGTATTCAGATAACACTGATGCTGTGCATATTATGACAATTCATGCCGCCAAAGGCTTAGAAGCTCCTGTTGTCTTTCTCGTAGATACTGGATCAATCCCATCTAAACAACGTGCATACCAAAGTATCGTTAACTGGCCTCACCACGCAAAACGACCTGAACAATTTTTAATTATCGGCAAAAAACAAACTATTGACAAAAAAACACAATCGAAACTTAGCCAACAACTTGATGCAGATTGGAAAGAAGAGTTGAACTTGTTATATGTTGCTTTAACTCGTGCCAAGCAATTCTTATTTATAAGTGGCGTACAATCAAAAAAAGACAAACAAAAATGTTGGCATTCAGTTATTGATCAAGCATTGACTAATAGCTCACATGATCAAATTAATGGAGTATGGAAATTCGAACATGGAAAGATCCCAAAAGTTGAAGAAAAAAAATCAAACAAAAAATCAAGCAAGGGTATTTCAAGCATCGACCTGAACAAACCATTCACAAATCTTGAATTACAGAAACAAAACACGCTTATAGATGCTGAATATGAATCAGAACAGATTCAACATGGAATATTGGTTCATAAATTGTTAGAGCTACTAGCCCATACTGACCTTGAAGAAACAATACCACTTCACACCAAGACTGAATCAGCACTTAACAAAGAAATAAACTTCAAAAAATTTGATATTGCATTAGAGGAGGTGAAACAATGTATAAACTCGCCAAGACTCAAAGAAATATTTAATGCAAAAGATAGTGAAATTTTGAACGAGGTTCCAATTGGCCAATACGAGAACAAAACCATTCAATACCGAATTATTGATAGGCTAATCATCTCGGATCAACTTGCATGGATAATAGATTTTAAAACCACTACGGAAGTAAATAATAACACGGCACAACAGCACGCATTACATTATCAAAAGCAAATATCAGCTTACTACTCAGCAGTGAAAAAAATGTACC
This sequence comes from Gammaproteobacteria bacterium, assembly GCA_965223115.1. GTDB lineage: Bacteria > Pseudomonadota > Gammaproteobacteria > UBA4575 > UBA4575 > CBDCUI01. Next base: position 470,140 of record OZ244982.1, on the reverse strand, counting down.
CAGATAAAGAAGTACGAGCCTCAATACTTTTCACTGCAATAGCCTATCTGTATACATTTACAGCAAACGAGCTATCAAGTTAATTATATGCTGTAATCCTTAGTTTACTTTACTGACCGAATCCAATAAATCTGCTAATTCTTTAGCGGGCCTGTAACCTGGTATTAGGGTTCCATTTTCTAATAAAAGTGCTGGAGTTCCTGTTACTCCCATTTTTTGCCCAATCAACATTTGTGACTCAACAGGGTTATTGCAACTTGCTGACGGTATACTTTCACCCGCTTTAGCTTTTGTCATAGAATCTTGCTGATCCTTAGAACACCAAACGTTCACAGCTTTATAATAAGAAGGTGTGTTTACACCACTACGTGGAAACATCATATAACGCACTTTAATCCCGTAGCTATTTAGCTCATCCATTTCTGAATGCAATTTACGACAGTAACCGCAATCTATATCTGTAAACACAGTTAATGTATGTCGTGGTTTTTTAGGTGAAAACACTATCATCTCTGATTCATCGAGGTCTTTAAATAAATCAATTCGGATTGTCGAACGCGCTGTCTCAGTCAAGTTTTCATTAGTCTCTAAATCAACTAAAGCACCTTGTAATACATAGCGGCCATCTGCTGAAAAATAAAATACCTCTGAACCATACATTACCTCATAAATACCTGGTAATGCTGTTGCTTTAATTGAGCTAGCTTGTTCTTTGGGTGCCAATTTTTCTAAACGTGACTTTATACTAGCAATATCTTCCTTCTCACCAGCCCACGAAAGACTCATACAAGACAACAAAAGTAAACCAACTAATAGATTACGCATAATTATTCCAAGTTAATTTTTCTAATTAAGAGATTAGGACATAAATATATAGACCGTATCTAGCTTGATTAATTTCATTCACTAGATAAACCTCGCTTAGCCACGTGGGTGATGCTTTCGATGTAGCTCCTGTAATCTGGCTTGTGCAACATGAGTGTATATCTGTGTAGTAGATAAATCACTGTGTCCCAATAACATTTGTACAACACGTAAATCTGCACCATGATTCAATAAATGTGTTGCAAAAGCATGACGAAGGGTATGAGGAGATAGATGTTTAGTAATTCCAACCCGTTTTGCATGCTTTTTAATCAAATGCCAAAATGCTTGACGTGTCATTGCCGTACCACGGTTAGTAATAAATAATGCTTCACAAGGTTGATTTGATTTCAATAAATCAGCACGTGCCTCATGCACAAACTTAGTTATCCATTCATTTGCTTGTTCGCCAAAAGGAATCAGTCTTTCCTTATTTCCTTTACCCATTACTCTAATCACTCCATGATTAAGATTAACCTGATTCAAAGTTAACCCAACAAGCTCACTCACCCGCAATCCGCATGCATATAGAACTTCTAACATTGCACGATCTCGAACACCATGCGCCTTTTCCACATTTGGCGCCATAAGCAGGCGCTCTATTTCTTCCTCGGTTAATGTTTCAGGCAATGGCCTACCCAACTTAGGAAATTCAATTTGTGCAGAGGGGTCTTTTTGTACTGCACCCTGGCGAACTAGGTAACGATAAAATCGGCGTATACTTGAAAGTAATCTAGCTGATGTACGTGGCATACTGCCTTGTTGTACTCGATATGATAGATAATCTAATATGTGATCACGGCGTGCTTCGGTAATATTGATAGGTTGGTTAGAAAGCCAACGCGATAAACCCAGCAAGTCATTTCTATACGCAGACAAGGTATTTTCACTCAAACCATGTTCAACCCATAAAGTATCCAAAAAAGCCTCTATTACAGGCTGGTCTGAAGAAAAAGAAAATGTAGACTCACTCACTAGTAAAATGCCACTAATATAAAATTAAAAAGTAAATACTGCTGTAGTTTAAGACGTAGAGTCACGTAAATAGAGGGATTTAGTAAATTCAAAGTCATGTTAAAAATATAACAAATCATTTAACTTTAACCATATATGTTCCTATTTGTTATTGTTATTTGAACAATCAATACGATTCCATCACTATAAGTATAAATAGTGTAAGAATTTCACATAATAAAATCAACTTTCTTCATAATAACTTAAAATGAAAAAAAAGAATAAAACGAATAATTTAAATGTTTCTTTAATTAGACGGCTTGGGGCAATCTTGTATGACACGTTAATATTATTAACTCTTTTAATTCTTATCTCTTTTATCATTTCCATCTTATTTAATATAAGTCCAAAGCACCCTTTATTCTTTATTTATCAAACATGTATATATTCTATTTCATTTTTATTTTATGGTTGGTTTTGGACGCATGGAGGGCAAACGCTTGGTATGAAAACATGGAAATTTAAAATTACAGCCATTGATGGCAGTCGTGTAAATTGGACCAAGGCAATCGTAAGATTCATAGTTGCGATTATCTCTTGGTTATTTTTAGGTATAGGTTATATATGGTCTATATTTGACAGCAAAAAACGCACTTGGCATGACATTGCATCCAAAACTCAACTAGTACGGATATAATCATAATTCATGCCATTTTCTTTAATGCAATTGCGGCTATAGCAACTACCAAGATAGTGGGCAAAAAAGCACCCACCAGTGGTGGAACATCATATACAACACTTGCATTACTTAATACTCGACTAAGCAAATGAAACACTACGGCTACGCCTATACCCAAAGCAATTCGCTGCCCTAAACCTCCTGAGCGTACGGAACGAAACACAAAAGGTACAGCCAATAACAACATTGCAAGCCCAGATAAAGGAATTGCAAAACGATTATAATAAGCCAATTGATATCGTCGTGAATTCAATTCGTTTTCATTAAGATAATTTATATATTTCTTTAGCTTTTTTGCACCCATATATTCAGGCTCCACTGTAACCACATCAAATAATTCGGGTGATACAAGACGCTCCCAGTGCTCCTCTTCGGACGCTACAGTGACCACACCTTGCTTGGATATCAAACTATGCTGAATATCATTTAATCGCCAAACACCATTCTCAAATACTGCTTTTTTTGCAAAGCTGGCACGCTTTAATTTATGTTCATTATCCAATTCGTAAACCCATACATCTGCCATTCGATAATCTGGGAACAACTCTTGTGCATTAATGTATCTATCTCCATCACGCACCCATAATCCATGGCGAGAACGTATAGAGATCTTATGCATATCACTGGTTTTATTTAAGCTACGTACATAGCCTTCAGTTGTAGGTGCCACAAACTCACCCACCCAAATACTAGCTACAATAAGTAAAAAACCTACCTTCAGGACCGACCAAAGTATCCGTAACTTACTAATTCCTACCGAACGTAACGCAACAAGTTCACTTTTTGCTGCCATACCGCCTAAACCAATTAGTGCACCTAACAGTAAAGCTGTAGGCATAAATTCGTATATGCTTTGCGGAATTCCGAGAAACAGTTTCAACACCGCGTGCCATGCTGTAAATCCACGTTTGCCAATAGACTCTAAATCATTAATTAAATCTATGATGGAATCTATTGAAAAAAGAATGAACAAAGCAAACAAGGTTGCAAAAAATACTGTCCTTCCCAAATAACGATCATAATACTTAATTAAGCTCATATTCATGCCATGAAGCGTTGCCTATACATTAAAAATGCAATTACCACGGCCAACACAAAGTGCACAGCAAATAGCCCTGGAATTACAGGTAATTTTCCATCTGCAACCCAGGTTTCAGCCAAAATTAATAAATTTGAATAAATAAGATATATAACAATTGCTAATCCCAGTCTCGCAAATCGACCTTGTCGTGGACTGGATATACTTAATGGAAATGCCAGTAGCACAAGTAATAAAGCAGCTATAGGTATAGATAATCGCCATTGAAATTCAGCTTGATCTGCTGGTTTGCCTGATTTTAATAAATCTGCTGTAGTCTTAAATTCTGGTTCATTGACATCTATCTTGGAATCAAAACCAGGCAGACGCACCGCATGCTGCTTAAAAGTTACAATCTTAAACCCACCTTCACCAGGAATACCTTCATAGCGCTGACCTTTAGTTAATATAAGTGACTCCCCACCCAGTTCCTGCAAATTTTCTTGCTGTGCAACTTTAGCTGTTTCAATAGCAATTTTGCCTTGCCGTCGATCATAAATAAAAATGTTATTTACAACACCATGCTCCTTATCAGAGCTTTCAATAAACACCACCCAGTTACCATACTTAGATTCCACAAACTGGCCAGGTGTTAATCCAAATATATCTGCCTGTCCACGAGCTTTTAATTTGATTGTTTCAATCCTTTGCGCAGCCCATGGGTTTGAAAATAATGCTAAATACATCAATATTGCGACTACAGGTAAAACCAATAAACTAGCTTTCTTAAGCAAACCTAAAGAGCCCACACCACTTGTTTTAATCGCATAAATCTCGCTATCTCGATATAAACGCCCTAATGTCAACAAAAGTGTAACCAGCAATGCAAAAGGAACTAATAAAATTGCCGAATTCAAAATCCCCAAACTTAATATTGAAAGCACAACGTCAACTGGCAATTTACCTTCCATGACTTTAGTAAGCAGACTTATAAAAGACTTACTGGCAATAACTATAAGTAAAACAATGCTTACAGCAGCAAAAGTTAGAGCAAGTTCTCGAGAAAAATATCTATTTAAAGTTGAAATCACTAGATTGATCTCAAAAAGAAACTAAAAACATATTAGTTACAAACATCAAAATTTTAGCAATAATTAAGAAAGTTCAAACATCAAATAAGAGGAATTCCATGGATTACATTGCAAAAAACTCTACAGCTGACAAAGAAAATGCTGCATGTGTAATTGTAGGCATATTTAAAGGAAAACGTCTAAGTGATTCGGCAAAAAAATTAGATAAACTTTACCGTGGAAATATCTCGAAAGTTTGCCAGCGAGGCATCATGAATGGAGATTTAGGTCAAATCACTACTCTGCATAACTCAAGCCGAAGCAAGCACGACTGTATTATAGTCGCAGGGTGTGGAGAAGAGAAAAATTTCACGCTAAGCACTTTTCAACGTGTATTAACCTCAGTAGCTAACGAAGTAAAAAAGTCTAACGTAAGCGATGTCATAAATTGTCTGATTGAACTTCCTGTTAAGAATACTGATTTATTGTACAAAGTCCAAGCAAGCGTAATCTCAATTGAACAGTCACTGTATCGCTACAGTGAAACGAAATCAAAGACAGGGAAAAATAAGTCTCTATTAAGAAAAATCAAATTTCTTGCAAACAAACGTGCTGACATTTCCACAATACGTGAAGGGCAAGAATATGGAAGTGCAATTGCAAATGGAATGAAACTCGCTAAAGACCTGGGAAATTTACCTGGCAATATTTGTACTCCAACATACCTTGCCAAACAAGCAAAAGAGCTAAAAAAAGGCAACCGAAAATTACATGTTGATATAGTAGAAGAATCGCAAATGGAAAAGCTAGGCATGGGTGCCTTGCTGTCAGTTTCCAATGGAAGTATTGAGCCCGCCAAACTCGTTTGCCTTGAATATAAAGGCGGAGAACAAAACGAACGTCCAATCGTTTTAGTAGGCAAAGGAATTACATTTGATACAGGTGGTATATCATTAAAACCCGGTGCTGCAATGGATGAAATGAAATTTGATATGTGTGGCGCAGCAAGTGTGCTAGGTACATTAAAAGCATGCTGCGAATTGGATATCCCATTAAATGTTGTGGGTGTAATTGCCTGTGCGGAAAATATGCCCAGCGGAAAAGCAACTAAACCTGGTGATGTAGTAACCACTATGTCAGGCCAAACCGTTGAAATACTTAATACTGATGCTGAAGGCCGTCTAGTGCTATGTGATGCACTTACTTACATAGATAAATACAAGCCTGATACTGTCATCGATATTGCCACATTGACTGGTGCTTGTGTCGTTGCGCTAGGCCAAATTCCTTCAGGCCTAATGAGCAATGACGATAAATTAGTAAAAGAGCTACTAACTGCAGGCACACTTGCAGGGGACCGAACTTGGCAATTACCTCTTTGGGATGAATATCAATCTCAATTAGATAGTAATTTTGCCGATATTGCCAACATCGGAGGTCGCTGGGGGGGCACTATCACGGCAGCATGTTTCCTTTCGAGATTCACCAAGAAGTATCGTTGGGCACATTTAGACATTGCAGGTATAGCCTGGCACAGCTCTGGCAAGCAAAAAGGAGCAACCGGTCGACCAGTACCCTTACTCACAGAGTATCTACTACACCAAGCATATGAATTTAATGATTAATATTATGATCAGTATTCATTAGCACTAGATTCATAACGTTTTAACCACTTATGACCCAGATCGATTTTTACATTAATAAAAGCTCTTCCCCACAATTTGCCTTGCGAACCGTGTGTAGAATTGCAGAAAAAGCTTTTAAAGCAGGACTCACTGTTCACATACAAACAGAAAATGAAAGCGACACACAAACTCTAGATACCCTACTTTGGACGTTTCGAGATCGTAGCTTTGTTCCACATGAGATTTTCGACATATCAAAGCTCGCATGCCCTATTACGATTGGCACTAACTTTGAGTCAGCCAAAGCAGATATGCTGATCAATCTTGCCAAAAAAACTCCTGAAAATACTGTGCAATATCAAAGGATTGCAGAAATTATTGATAATAAAGATGAATCTATACGCGCTGGTCGTGAACGTTATCGCTTTTATCGTGAGCAAGGCCATGAGCCTCAACATCATGAAGTATCCTAAAACAAATCACTATAGGAACTACGTCCTGCTATGGAAGGCAACAGCGCAAAAAAAGTACCTGTTTTAGAAAGCTTAGTAGATACCCCTGCATCAGCAGCAACCAAGCCACAAGAACCTACAATCGCACTAAAACAAAAAAACCAACCCCTTGCAGCAAAGAAAACAGCAACGCTAACTCAAGCAAAGGCTCAGCTATCAAGTGCAGAAAATCCTAATAATCTAGAGCCACTGGAAGCACCGACCAACCGCCGCACGGATAAATCCCAATTTGAAATTGAACTGACTCAGATTGTCAATCAAATCATGAGCCAGCATATTGAACAGGCTAGCGAGCAGATTGTTCAGCGCGTATTGCGCGAAGTACGCGCGAGATTGCCGGGACAAAGAAAACATTAGCTGCCTTAAGCGACCCGAACGCTAAAAGACTTACATTAAATCCCTATCACTAGCAAGTACTTGCAAGTACTTGCTAGATCACTGCATGATATCCAGTAATAATAATTTATTACCAATCAGCTATAGATCAAAGAACCCGTCATGGATAAGACCTACCAGCCCAAAGATATAGAACAAAAATGGTATCAATATTGGAAAAATAACCACTATTTCGCACCATCAGGCAAAGGAGAACACGCTTATTGCATCATGATCCCTCCCCCCAATGTAACTGGAACTTTACATATGGGCCATGCATTCAATAACACCCTAATGGATTGTTTAACTCGCTATCACCGTATGCGTGGCTTTAATACACTTTGGCAACCAGGCACAGACCACGCGGGCATTGCCACGCAAATGGTTGTAGAGAGACAACTCAATGCAGAAAACAAAACACGCCATGATCTCGGCAGGGAAAAATTTATCGATAAAGTCTGGCAGTGGAAAGAGCAATCAGGTAATACAATATACAAACAACTAGAACGTATAGGTTCATCCCTGGATTGGTCACGTGAACGTTTCACTATGGATGAAGGACTTTCCGAAGCAGTAAAACAAGTTTTTATTCGTTTATATGACGAAGGATTAATTTATCGCGGCAAACGATTAGTGAATTGGGATCCAAAACTACATACAGCAGTTTCGGATTTAGAAGTTATATCTGAAGAAGAAAATGGCCATATGTGGCACATGCGATACCCTTATGCAAACGGCAGTGGACACCTTATCGTCGCTACGACGAGACCTGAAACCATGTTGGGTGACGCCGCAGTAGCAGTACACCCTGATGATGAGCGCTATAAAGACATAATTGGTAAATCTGTCATGCTACCTTTAGCTAATCGTGAAATACCGATTATTGCAGACGATTATGTGGACCCTGAATTTGGATCTGGGTGTGTAAAGATCACTCCAGCCCATGACTTCAATGACTATGAAGTATGGATGCGACATAAAGATGATAAAGCATTTCAGGATCTTCCACTAAACGGTTTAATTAACATCTTTACTCATGATGCAAAACTTAAATCAAGTTTTTTCCAAGATTTTTCATTTGGTCATCGTGCTTCAACAAGACCAGGAGTAACTCTTGCAGACGAAAGTATACGAGAAGCTGCCTCTGATATCATACCAAACCAGTATCAAGGTCTTGATCGATTCGAAGCACGGAAAAAAATTGTTAGAGATTTAAAAACACAAAACCTTCTTGCTGATGTAAAAGACCACAAGCTTATGATACCTCGCGGTGACCGTTCTGGGGTAGTTGTTGAACCTTATTTAACAGATCAATGGTATGTAAAAATCCAACCCCTTGCCGAACCAGCGATTAAAGCTGTAGAAAATGGCGACATTCAATTCGTACCTGAAAACTGGAGTAAAACTTATTTTGAATGGATGCGGAACATTCAAGATTGGTGTATCAGCCGTCAATTATGGTGGGGACACCGTATACCAGCTTGGTATGACAGTGAAGGAAGTATATATGTTGCCGAAGATGAAGCAGCCGTGCGTGAAAAGTATCATCTGGATGAAAATATTGAGCTGCAACAAGATGAAGATGTACTCGATACATGGTTTTCATCCGCACTGTGGCCATTTTCAACATTGGGTTGGCCACAAGATACAAATGAATTAAAAACCTTTTACCCAACCTCTGTCTTAATTACAGGATTCGACATTATATTCTTCTGGGTTGCCCGCATGATTATGATGGGTTTGAAATTCATGGGAGAAGTACCGTTTCATAAAGTTTATATCCACGGCTTAGTGCGTGATGCCGACGGGCAAAAAATGTCAAAGTCAAAAGGAAATGTACTCGATCCAATTGATATTATCGATGGCATTGACTTAGACACACTTGTACAAAAACGTACTACAGGTCTCATGCAACCCGAGATGGCGCCTAAAATAGAAAAAACTACACGCAAACAATACCCACATGGCATCAAGGCATACGGCACAGATGCATTGCGTTATTCTTTTGCGGCACAAGCTTCTACAGGTCGCGATATCCAATTTGATTTAAATCGTATCGAAGGTTACCGAAATTTTTGTAACAAATTATGGAATGCAACACGATTTGTGTTAATGAACACAGAAGAAAAAGATATACCTAATCAAATTGACGAAAATATGCTTACTTTAGCTGACCGCTGGATTTTAAGTAAACAGCAAAATGTAATTGATCTTACTCATAAACATTTACAAAACTATCGTTTTGATCTTGCCGCACAGACATTATACGACTTTGCTTGGCATGAATTTTGTGACTGGTATGTAGAACTTTGTAAACCGACTTTATTCAAAGATGACGTAAATGAAGAAGTAAAAGGAAACTCACGCAGAGTACTTCTTGAAGTACTTGAGAATTTGCTAAAGCTACTTCATCCATTTATTCCTTTTCTTACTGAAGAAATATGGCAACCTATCGCTAGACTATTAAACAGAACAGGTGACAGTATTTCTATACAGCCTTTCCCCAACAGTTGTGATAGTTATATAGATACGGAATGTGAACAAGAATTAGAATGGGCCAAAGAATTCATTAATGGTATTAGAAAAATCCGCGCAGAAATGGATATTGCACCAGGCAAGCCACTTAATATTTTAATTCAAAATTGGTCTTCACAAGACCAAACTCATTTCTCTAATAATCAACACTATATTTATTCATTAGCAAAATTAGAAAATATACAATGGCTAAAAAACGAAACTGCACCTGAATCAGCCACCGCACTAGTCGGTGAAATGAAAATATTAATCCCTTTAGCAGGTTTGATTAACAAGGAAGCAGAAAGTGCAAGACTTGAAAAAGAAATAAACAAAATTGAAATTAATATAAATAAGAGCATGGCAAAATTAGACAATCCAAACTTTTCCAATAAAGCTCCTAGGGAAGTGGTAGAAAAAGAGCAGACTCGTGTAAGTGAAATGCAAAAATCATTGGCACAACTAAAAGAACAGTTAAATAAAATCCAAGACCTATAACAACTTATTCAAAGTTCTTAATCACTCTTATGTAGATTGTAATCTATAATTATATTTTAATACACATTAATACATTACATACAATTAGAAATTTTTAATTTTTTAATAAAAGCCTAGTTTAGGAAAACTCAATGTCTAAAATAAAGCAACAAGAAAAGCGATTGTATATGACGCGCCTAATGACACCCGATATGTCTAATTTCTCGGGCAAAGTACATGGTGGCACTATTCTTAAATTATTAGACGAAGCCGCATTTTCTTGCGCTTCTCGTTACTGCAAAACTTATGTTGTCACTGCTTCATTAAATCAAGTTGCATTCAAAACCCCCATCACTGTAGGTGATCTAGTCACATTTAAATGCAATGTAAATTACGTTGGACACAGCTCAATGGAAATTGGCATTCGGGTTGAGGGAGAAAATATTAAAGAAAAGACAAGCTATCATGCCATATCCTGCTACTTTACTATGATATCAGTTGATGAAAATGGTACGCCACAAGAGGTACCAAGATTACAACTAGACTCAGAGACAGAAAAGAAATTATTTAAAGCTGGAAAAATGCGTCGCGAAATGAGTCGAGAAATACGGGAAAGAAATGAACAATTACATGTTGCTATTACTACCTAAGTGCAATATCAATCATGTAACTTTTTAGCCCAAAAAAATAAATATACTAATAACTTAATCAGTTCAATGTTGTGTATTTTTAATTTAGTTTTTTATAAAAATATTTTATTTTAGAATTGTACGCGCATGTAACGGCTGTACAGGTCTATTATTCAGATAATGAAATGACATTTGGGAGAACCAACTTTTTATTAAATCTTTTCTACAATGACTGAAAATTGATTACGCAACAGCAAAATCTATGCTTAAAGGTTTATTAAATTCGCTCATAGAATTATTAAAAGAAAAAGTAGGTTTTCATATGTTTACCATATCTCTACCTATCTCATTTTCAATACCATCATTCACAAGCCATTCGTTTGGTTCTATATCATAATAATTATTTTGATTTAAATACGATATTAGTAACCTACCAACACGGAGAGATCCACAACCTATATCAAGAACCTTATGATGTTGCCTTAAACCGATACTTGTAAGAAGATTAAACACCATTGCAGAAATCAAATCATAGTCTTAAGGTGGAGCAACATATGCGCGATAGTGCTCATCACCCGGACCCAGTTTCAAACCAAGCCCAACCGTTTTCGCTTTATTCCTTTTAAAGTATTGCAGCATTTATTACATTCCATCTATATTTAACAACAGTTTTTATAAAACTAAAATCAGCATCAATGGTAATACAGACTTGTCAACGGCCTGTAAAGACAACCATTTTTTGATCTCTAGGGTGCCCCCAGTCTCCGATTAACTTAACTTCAAGATTTGTAATCGCTGCCATCCACATCATTTCCTCAAAAGAATAGTGAAAAGGGTCTTTATCATAATGAGTCATAATGCCACCAGGCTGATGCTCTAACTCATTTATATATACAGACTTCGGCGCTTGAAAAAATGTTGAGTAATAAACACCTTTTGGTTTTAGATGTTTAGCAACTTCATTCAAACAACGAACAATCATATTGATAGGTAAGTGTGTAAATACAGATACTGAAATCATAAAATCAAATTTTTCATCAAACTTAGCTAAATTAAATTGATCATCAACTAATAACGTTGGTTGTTTGCCCTCTAGTCTAGCTTCTTTGACTTCACGTCTACCCGCCTCGATTAAAGATGAATTTACATCTAGACCAAAATAGTTACCTGTATCCAGATAATCAATATAATGCAGCCCTCCTCTAAGACAACCACAACCTATATCAAGAGTTTTATGACTAGGTTTTAATCCGTTCGCCACTAGAAAATCAAACTGTAATTTACCGAGCTCTTCCCAAAGTCCTCCTACAAAATCTCGATAATTCTTATTATCAATATCATCTTTACTAAGCTCCTTACCATAGGAATTAATTCCTTTCATTGAGTTACTAATCGATACACTCATAATAGTTAACTTTTTTACGTTATAATTTTAGAAAAATGATCGAATCCATACCACACGACATATATAGACCCAATTATTGCTAATGCATATAGACCTTCAAATTCCCAAGCCCAACACTCGAGAGGTGAACATTCTGAGTTAATATCGTGCTCAGAATTTCTTAAACCATACCATCTAACTAAACAAAAGATTATTTGGATAATTGACATTACAGCCACTAATGTCAATAACACATAAATTGCCTTCAACAAAGAAATATCAATCATAGGCTCAAATTCTAATTGTTGTTTAAAATATATTAACCCAACAGCAGCAGCTGCAAATGAAACAAAAATTTTTACGTATGAGTTAATAGAATCTTTTGCGAGCTCAGTGAAATACTTTTGTAATTCGGTGACAATTTTATATCTCTCAATTTTTAAACTATTTTTTAGTTCTAGATTATTACTCACAACGAGACCTTATGCTTAGATTAAATGAAAGACTAGATTTCATAATATAACCAACCAGTTTATGCTAATTTAAAGCATCTCTTTACCACAGCTCCAGCAGACATTAAATTGCCCCTCGACCTCTTGACTACAGTTTTCACACGTCCAATTCTTGAATTTATTTTTTGTAGAATGCAAAAATTCATCTACAAGGCGTTTTGCCGGCTCCTTATCTTCTTTATTCACCACCCAAAGCTCTGGCCATACCTCCGTAGGGGGAAGTTCGCCAACACCACCGGATAAAAACTCATTCTTAATAATCGTTGCAATCCCTTTTTCCTCAAGCAACTCTTTGAGTTGATGGATAAAAATAGGATTAGGTTCACTAAAAATACGCGTCATGTGCGTATTGTAGCAAATCTTAATCCTTAATTATTTGAGCTTAATGATATAGCCATGCTCATTTTCATTTTTTACTGAGCAACTTGCTTTGATAATAACTTCATCAATATCAACTGGTATACGAACACCTCTTAATGTACGTGTAAAAGGCTGCTCTTTGACATGGGGATGATGCAATATGCGTTCCCCTAATAATTTACCTTGCGGGGAATATACACGCCATGCATTGGCATAATGATCCCAACCACTATCTTCATGCTCAATAGTAACAGAGAAATTGTATTTTTGAGCGGGTGTTATCTCAACTTTAACGTCTACAACTTCAGGAGTACTCGCCATCACTGATTGAGCAAAAAACAGTACTAAAATAATTATCTTTTTACTTACCATCACTCTTTAGCAAAAATTTGCTGCATATCTTTGAAAGACTTAAATTCAAGATAATTATTACTTGGATCTTTGATAAACATTGTTACCTGTTCACCGACTTGACCTTGAAAACGGACACACGGTTTAATATGGAATTCAACACCCTCTCGCTTAAAGCGTTCTGCCAAGTGCTGCCACTCCCCCCAATTTAAGACGATCCCAAAATGTCGTATAGGGATATCTTCATTATCGACCGGATTTGTAGGCGTAAACATATCTTCGTGATCATATAAATGAGCACTGATTTGATGACCATAAAAATTAAAATCGATCCAACGTGTATCTTCACGGCCCACCTTACAACCCAATATATGAACATAAAACTCTCGTGTTTTTTCTATATCATGTACAGGAAAAGCTAAATGAAACACTGAGGTTGGCATAATCAATCATTCCCTATAGAAAAAACTTACTTTTATTTGGTTTAGATGCTACATTATCTCTTAAATATACGGGCAATGCCTCTATAGCCGAGACGATTTTTCCTTGTTGAAGATAATATTTGCCTAGTTTGGCTACAAATTCCGCTTGAGGAAACACCTTCTTATCATAGGTGATTTCTTTACCACATTTATTTTGCAATATATCTGCATAACATTCCCAACCACTACCCACACCAAAACAATCTTTACTAATTTCTATACTAATATTTTCAGGCTTAATCACTTCCTCATCGTTAACAACTTGCATAATATTCTCTTGATTAACTTCAAAAAGACCAACATAAATTTCTTGCATTCGAGCATCGATACACGCCAAAACTTGTTTGGCTTGCTGAAAATGGTAAGTCGCTTGAGCCATAGCTGCTAATGATGAAATAGGCACAACAGGAAGATCATGTGCTAATGCAATTCCTTGCGTGACACTTGCGGCCAAACGCACTCCTGTAAAAGCACCTGGACCGCGACCAAATGCTATAGCATCTAATTGTGAAATTTTAACTTGGCCTTTAGTTAATACATACTCACACATTGATAAAATAATTTCATTATGTCTACGTGGCGCAATCTCACTGAGCGTGATTAACTCATCGTCAATTAACAAGGCTGCAGAACAAGACTCAGTAGCAGTATCAATAGCAAGCAGTTTCATGTGCTGTATCACGCATTTCTAAAAATTGAATAACATCATCCAGATTAGAAGTTAATGTCATATCAGGCAAACTATTTATAAACGATTTTCCATAAGGCTTGGTTGTAAGTCTAGGATCGCAAATTGCAACAATGCCATAATCTTCTTCATCGCGTATAAGGCGCCCCACACCTTGTTTAAGTGTTATTACGGCTTGCGGCAATTGATAGCTCATAAAAGGATTGTTACCAGACTGGCGTAACACCTGTAATCTACCTGTTAAAACTGGATCGCCTGGTGATGCAAATGGTAGCTTATCTATAACAACGCAACTCAACGCATTGCCACGTATATCTACACCTTCCCAGAAACTATTGGTACCGAGCAGTACAGCATTTTCAGTTTTAGCAAAATTTATTAATAATTCACGACGCGGCGCCTCACCTTGCACTAGTAATGTAAACTCATTATGGTCATATAAATAATCTGCCGCGACACGTAATGCACGATGACTGGTAAATAATAGAAATGCCCGACCACGATTGACTTCTAAAATGGGTAACACAGAATCGATTACTTCATGAGTATAATTTATATCTTGTGGTTGTGAGTTAATAGAAGGTAGAAATAACCGGGTGTTGTATCGATAATCATAAGGACTATCTAACATGATGGTTTCTACTTCATTAAGTCCTAGCTGATTTTGGTAATGTTTAAACTCTGCATTTACAGTTAAGGTTGCTGATGCAAATATCCAACTAGATTGATAGCGATCCATAAAAGACTGAAATGAGTCCGCAACCAATAAGGGCGTACTGTGTAATTTAAAACCTCGTTCAAAGCTTTCAAGCCAGTTAATCATGCCTTCCTGTTTTTCAGAAATGATCGTCAATCCATGCTCTATACGCTCACACCTTTCTAAACAACGCGCTAACAACTTCCCACAGTCATTTATTTGCACAAGCTCTTCAGATAGTTTATTAAAGGACTTGCACAGTGCATTAAATGAATCCTCTATTTTTGCTACAGCAATTACCTCATGCCAAGATTTACGTCCTATATTTCCCAACAAAGACAATTTGAAATCTGCTACAGATTTTTTTAATTCGCCTACCGTTTCACGAATTTTTTTCTCATCTGGTGCTTCTTCGAGTTGACCTTCAATCACATCTTCACATAAGTCTTTAATTTGGTGGCTGCTTATAGATGTGGCAAGGAATGTGCTGGCTAACTCTGGAAGCTGATGCGCTTCATCAAATATAAATGCATCAGCAGAAGGCAGTAATTCACCAAAACCTTCTTCTTTTAATGCTAAATCTGCAAAAAACAAATAATGATTAATAATGACTACATCAGCCTTTAAGGCTTTTTGACGCGCTTTTACTACATGACATTTTTGATAGCTGGGACATTCAGCACCCAAACAATTATCTACAGTTGAAGTTACATTCGACCAGATAGAATCTGTCTCATTAATTTCTGTAACTTCAGCTGTTTCGCCTGATTTAGTCAATCGCGACCAATCTTTAATTACCTGTATTTTTTTTGCGACGCGACTATTATGTTGCTGTATGCGTATCGCGTGATTTTCTAATCGATATAAACACAAGTAATTTGCACGCCCTTTAAGCAATGAAACAGTGTTAGGAAGCTTCAGTATTTTAAGAATGGTTGGTAAGTCTTTGAAATATAACTGGTCTTGAAGATGCTTAGTGCCTGTCGAAATCACTACTTTCTTATTTGACAGTAAAGCTGGAATTAAATAGGCAAATGTTTTACCAACACCTGTTCCAGCCTCAATAATCAACCGATCATTATTTTTAAATGCTTCTTCAACCGCTCGACTCATCTTCTGCTGTTGCGGACGATATCTAAAATTTTCCAGCTGCTGTGATAATAGGCCAGAAGAACTGAAAATTTCTTCGCTTTGCATATAAATGTAACTAAAAAAGAGTTAATTCTTTTGCATTAAAGCAACAACTGCATATGCAACCAAACCTTCACCCCGACCTACAAACCCCATACCTTCATTAGTGCTCGCTTTTATATTTACACTATTTACAGGCATAGCTAATAATTCACTTATGTTAGTTTGTATATTTCCCACATATTTAGCCAACTTTGGTTTTTCTAAAATTACTGTGCAATCTAAATTGCCCACTAAATATTCTAATCTTGCAAGTTCGTTCATGATATTTTTAACTAATTCACTGCTGTTAATGTTTTTGTACTGCATATCATTATCCGGAAAATGTTTACCAATATCACCCAAACCTGCAGCTCCTAACAAGGCATCACATACAGCATGCAATAAAACATCTCCATCCGAATGGGCATCTACACCTTTATTAAAAGGAATCTTTTCTGCACCAATCATAATATGATCACCCTCTTTAAAGCGATGTGAATCGTATCCAAATCCAACTCTCATAATCATGCTTCTATAAATTCATTTGTTTTCATTATCACGAATGATCTTTTGCTTGTTGCAAGATAAACGTCGCATGCTTCAAATCATCTTTATGCGTTATTTTAATATTATCATCTCTGCCTTGAATCAATCTGACCTTTAGACCCAACGCCTCAATAGCTGATGCCTCATCTGTTACTTCTATATGATTTAAAAAACAATATTCCAGCGCTTGATTCAACTTTTCAATACGAAACATCTGCGGTGTATAAGCTTTCCAGATTAGGTTACGATCAAGTGTCTTCTTCACTATTAAACCATCTATGTTATTTTCTGATATTTTAATTGTATCGTGCAAAGGGGAAGCTAGAATTCCACCTACTTCGTCTTTAATAAGAGTATTAATGAGAAAATCTAAATCTGAATAGCTTAAACATGGTCTTGCAGCATCATGCACTAAAACAAAATCATTTACGCCTACATAGTCCTTAGCTTTATCTAATGCATTTTTTACTGATAAAGCACGTGTTTCACCGCCAATAACCGTTTCAATCTTATTATGCTTAGAAATAGGCAGCTTTTGCCAATACTGATCATTTATATGTAACACAACAAAAACACCAATAATTTGTGGATGCTGGAGAAAACATTCGAGCGAAGACTCGATTACTGTTTTTGATAATAAAGACAAGTATTGTTTAGGTAGTCCCGTCCCCATACGTTGGCTGGTGCCTGCAGCGGGAATTACGGCCCAGCAGCGTACCTGCTGATTTGTTTCATCATTCACCAGTATCTTTATGTTTGCTTTCTACAATATGTATAAAAGTTTCATCTTTCTTAATCATGCCTAATTCATTTCTAGCACGGGCTTCTATAGCTTCAAGACCTGTTTTCAAATCTTCAACTTCTGCCTCTAATACAATATTACGCTGCTCAACTTCTTCATTCTTGACACGTTGTTGCGCAACGGTTTCACGCAACTCAATTACATCTCGAACACTCGCTTCGCCAAACCATAGTTTAAACTGCATAATCAGCAGTAATAAACTCAGGATTAAAATAAATATTTTCAATAGCGTAATCTATTTAATATTATAAGCTTGAATTCCAGGATACTGCGCATCTGCGCCTAACTCTTCTTCAATACGAATAAGCTGATTGTATTTAGCAATTCGATCGGATCTAGACAATGATCCTGTTTTAATTTGACCTGCACTTGTAGCAACTGCCAGATCTGCAATGGTTACATCTTCTGTTTCGCCAGAGCGATGTGATACCACTGCTGTATAGTTTGCATCGTGTGCCATTTTTATTGCTGCAAGTGTTTCACTTAATGTGCCGATTTGGTTCACTTTAATAAGAATTGAATTTGCAACTCCACGCTCTATGCCTTTTTGTAGTATCTCAGTATTCGTAACAAATAAATCATCACCAACCAATTGCACTCTATCACCTATTTTCTCAGTCAGTAATTTCCAGCCATCCCAATCATCTTCTGCTACACCATCTTCAATGGTGATGATTGGATATTGATTTACCCAATTCGTTAAATAATTCACAAATTGACTCGAATCAAATGACTTTCCTTCTGATTCGAGATCATATTTACCATCTTTATAAAACTCAGTACTCGCTACATCCAAACCAAGATGAATATCTTCAGCAATCTTAAACCCTGCCAGCTCAACTGCTTGCAGGATTGTCTCTACTGCCTCTTCATTAGATTTAAGATCTGGCGCAAAACCACCTTCATCACCTACTGCAGTATTAAGCCCTTTTTTATTCAATACACTTTTTAAAGCATGAAAAACTTCTGCACCATAACGAATGGCTTCACTAATCGATGTAGCACCTGTAGGCACAACCATAAATTCTTGCATGTCGACGCTATTGTCTGCATGCTCACCACCATTAATGATGTTCATCATAGGAACCGGCATAACAAATTTTTCACCTTGATGTAAGTAGCGATATAAAGGGGTTTGTTTTTCTGCAGCAGCAGCTTTTGCGACAGCCAATGAAACGGATAACAATGCATTAGCACCCAAACGACCTTTGTTGTTTGTACCATCAAGCTCAAGCATACATTGATCAATTGAGCCAAGATCTAGACTATCCATTCCTACAAGAGCTTGCTGAATTTCAGTATTGACATTTTTTACAGCTTTTTGCACGCCCTTGCCAAGATAACGACTATTATCTCCGTCTCGCAATTCAACGGCTTCCAAAGTTCCAGTTGAAGCTCCAGATGGGACAGCAGCTCTTCCAAAAGCCCCTGATTCTAAAGTGACATCTGCTTCCACAGTAGGGTTTCCTCGAGAATCAATAACTTCTCGCGCATGAACTGATTTAATCTTCGACATTCTTTTTCCTTGTTGTAATTCCCTATTTTATTTATTAAGCAATATTAGATTCAATAAAACCGTTTTGCTTTACCACTAAATCAATTTCTTTAAGGCTTTGTAAAAGTGCTTTCATTTTGCCTAAAGGCCATGAATTTAAACCATCACTTTTTGCTTTCTCTGGATCAGGATGGGTCTCCATAAATATACCCGATATTCCGCTGGCAATGGCTGCCCGCGCTAATACCGGTACAAATTCACGTTGCCCACCTGAGCTTTTACCTTCGCCACCAGGCAATTGTACTGAATGTGTTGCATCGAATACTACTGGACAAGCTGTATTACGCATAATTACCAGCGAACGCATATCCGACACTAAATTATTGTATCCAAAAGAGACGCCGCGCTCACAAACCATAATTTCCTCATTGCCTACAGATTTTGCTTTTTCAACTACATTATTCATTTCAACAGGTGACAGAAACTGACCCTTTTTAATATTTACCGGGCGCTGGCACGCAGCGACACGTTGAATGAAATTAGTTTGACGACATAAAAAAGCTGGGGTTTGCAAAACATCTGCTACCTCCACAACTTCTTGCAATGGTGTATCTTCATGTACATCTGTTAATATATTTAAATCAAACTCTTGCTTTATTTTCGATAATATTTGCAACCCTTTTTCTATACCTAAACCACGAAAGCTATTTATAGAAGAACGATTTGCTTTATCAAACGAAGATTTATAAATAAAAGGAATTTGTAATTCTTGTGTGATTGCTTTGAGTTGCCCGGCAGTTTCACGCGCCAACTCTATACTTTCAATTACACAGGGCCCTGCAATTAAAAAAAAGGGCTTTTCTAGCCCAATTTCTGTTCCACAAAGTTTCATGATTTACGGCTTAGTGCTTTCGATCTGAGCAATCAAGTCTGGAGAATCTATTCGTTCCGTTACAACCTCATTACTCGGCTTTACTTGTTGCTCATGATAAGTTCGTGCTGCCTGTACAAATCCAGAAAATAGTGGGTGACCCGTACGCGGTGTCGAAGTGAATTCAGGATGAAATTGACAACCTACAAACCATGGATGGTCTTGAATCTCTATTACCTCAACTAATGCATCATCCATAGATTTCCCGGTAAAAGACAAGCCTGCATTTTGTAAAGTTGCCATAAATTTATTATTGAACTCATAACGATGACGATGACGTTCAGCTATCGTGTCTTTAGCATAAAGTTCTCGTACTAATGACCCAGACTGTAACTTACACTCTTGTTCGCCAAGACGCATTGATCCGCCCAAGTCTGATATTTTGCTACGCTTTTCCAGCCTGCCCTCACGATCCTGCCATTCAGTAATCAAAGCAATTACAGGATTATCCGTAGTCTGTTCAAATTCGGTACTATGCGCACCCTTTAGTCCCGCAACATTTCTTGCATAGTCTATGACAGCGACTTGCATGCCTAAGCAAATTCCTAAATACGGTATTTTATGTTCACGTGCATAGCATGACGCGGCAATTTTCCCTTCTATACCCCGATCACCAAAACCACCTGGAACTAAGATTGCATCTAAGTCTTTAAGGATACCTAGTCCATTCGTTTCGATACTTTCTGAATCAATATATTGGATATTAACTTTTGTGTGGGTATGAATACCTGCATGTGTAAGTGCTTCATTTAATGATTTATAAGATTCGGTTAGATCAACATATTTTCCTACCATGCCGACAGTGATTTCTGCCTCTGGAAACTCGATAGCATGTACTACTTCTTTCCAATCCTTTAAATCAGCAGCGGGTAAATTCATCTGAAATTTATCTACCACTATCGAATCCAATCCTTGTGAATGTAACCACAATGGCAATTTATATATAGTGCTTACATCAACAGCCGAAATCACAGCCTTTTCTTCTACATTAGTAAATAATGCAATTTTTTTGCGCTGGCTATCAGGCAAAGTGCGATCGGAACGACACAATAATATATCTGGCTGAATACCAATAGATCGAAGCTCTTTTACCGAGTGTTGGGTAGGCTTAGTTTTCATTTCTCCAGATGCTTGGATATAAGGCACTAATGTTAAGTGAATATAAATTGTGTTTTCACGTCCAAGCTCTACACCAAGTTGGCGAATGGCTTCTAAAAAAGGTAAAGATTCAATGTCACCCACTGTGCCACCAATTTCTACTAACGCAACATCGGCATCACCTGCACCAAGTTCTACAGATTTTTTAATTTCATCCGTTATATGTGGAATGACTTGAACTGTACCACCAAGATAATCACCACGACGTTCTTTACGAATTACATTTTCATATATTTGTCCAGTTGTGAAATTGTTGTTTTTACTGGAACGAAAACGTACAAAACGCTCATAATGACCAAGATCTAAATCCGTTTCTGCCCCGTCTGCAGTAACAAACACTTCCCCATGTTGGAAGGGGCTCATTGTGCCGGGATCAACATTAATATATGGATCCAATTTCATCAGGCTGACTTTGAGCCCACGTGCTTCTAAAATAGCACCTAAGGATGCAGAAGCTATGCCTTTACCCAGCGATGACACTACACCGCCTGTAATGAAAATATATCGTGTCATATAACCTCCACGTATGCTGCAGTCAGCATGTATAAATTAGTATGCCAATTTGGAGAGAATGTATTCAAGACGGGGTTGAAGCGTATCAGAGCTACACGATCACCACAATCGCTTATATTCGATATGCTGTAGTTTCACACGAGGTCCTTGGTTTCACAAAAATTCTCTACATTCCAATAGCCTAATACTGAAATAAGCTGATCTTTATAAAACAATAAAGGGATGCGGTCTCTTTCCCAGGGTGGAATTTTTGCCTCTTGGAATAAGTTTTTCAATGACCTATGGTGTTTTTGTCCAAATGGCTTGAGGCGTTCACCGCCTATCCGAAAACGTACTGTAAGCTCTTGCACATCTTGAGGTAGCTTAACTCCATTACGCTTTAAATCAGAAGGTTGCAGTGTACGGTTAAGGCTTTCTATATAAAGTGGTTCATTTAAATTCCATTGATAGGTTTGCGTAGCATCATGCTCCGTAAGCGGCGTCATAATATACAAACGATCACGATAACGACGCACTTCTCCTTCTACCCAAGTTTGTACGGGTGATGAATCCATATCGTCCTTATAAATGATATCTGTACAAATCTGCTCCATCCTTCTACTACTAGGAACTCGTATATTATGCTCTTGAATCCATGCACGTAATGCATTTTTCAGTCTTACTAAATTTAACTCTCGCAATGGGGATACTAATAATATTTGCGTATGCTCTGTTTTAGCTTTCTGCAAATCTAATTTTGCCAATGCGCTCAAGCATTCTATCGCCTCTGCCTGCAACTCAGTTACTCGCGAAAAGGTTTGTAAAACACCAGGCCAACGCTCTAGAAGATTAGGCATAATTTCCTTGCGGATATAATTGCGATTAAAATCTAAACAATCATTCGATGCATCTTCTATCCATGTCAAATGGTTGGCTTGTGCATATTCAAGTAGTTGGGCACGTGTATAAGCAAGCAATGGGCGTATATGTTTACCTGCAGCTGCATCATACTCTTGTGCCATAGCCGCAAGCCCTGCAGGACCTGAGCCACGCAATAATTGTAATAGCAATGTTTCTGCTAAATCGTTTCTATGATGTGCAGTAACCAAACAATGCTGCTCTTTCACAAATTCAAATAGCAATTTGTATCTGGCGTTACGTGCACTTTCTTCAATATTCTTTTTTATACCTTTATCTAACTTTGCGTGTGCAATTGAAATTGGAATATTCCAATCTTTACAAATTTCTATGCAATGTTGTTCCCATTGATTACTATCTTTTTGTAAATGGTGGTTGACATATATAACATGCATGGGGAGTTTAAGTTTATGCATAACATGCAATAGCACAGTTGAATCCATTCCACCACTGAACGCAACAATGTACTTAGAAATTTGTTGTAGTGAACCAAATAACGGCTGTAGTGATGTGACCGCAAGAGTCATAAAGTAAAACACTCATGGTGTCGAGTGATAATATTATTATGCAGTATCTTTAAATGCACCAAACTGAGTGAGACGTTTATAGCGGGCCGCAAGCAAGTCGTCAGTATCTTGTGAGACAAAGTCTTGCAATGCTGACCTCAATGATTCACGGACATTATTACACGTCGTATCGATATCACGATGCGCCCCCCCTAGAGGTTCCTCAATAATTTCATCAATTAATTCTAGTTCTTTTAAGCGTTGTGCAGTAATCCCTAAAGCCATGGCAGCATCTTCTGCTTTGTTGGCATCTTTCCAAAGAATAGAGGCACAACCTTCAGGTGAAATGACTGAATAGGTACTGTAACTCAGCATAGACAAGTAATCACCGACCCCAATAGCTAGTGCGCCGCCAGAGCCACCCTCTCCAATCACAGTACATATAACTGGAGTACGCAGATTAGACATGCGCTGCAAATTCACTGCAATAGCTTGACTTTGACCACGTTCTTCAGCACCAATCCCTGGATAAGCGCCAGGTGTATCAATAAAAGTCAATACAGGTAATTTAAAGCGCTCAGCAAGTTCCATGATTCGTAACGCTTTCCGGTATCCTTCCGGTCGAGGCATACCAAAATTGCGGTGAATATTTTCATTGGTATTACGTCCTTTTTGATGACCAATAACCGCTACAGACATTCCTTCAAACTTAGCCAATCCAGCAACGATAGCGGCATCATCTGAATACATACGATCACCATGTAATTCAGTGAAATGTGTAAATAACCTCTCTATATAATCTAAGGTGTAAGGTCGCTTTGGATGGCGCGCCAATTGTGCTACCTGCCATGGACTTAAATTAGAAAATATTGACTCGATTAAACTTTTAGACTTAGCTTGAAGCTTTGTAATTTCTTCATTAAGATTAAACTCATTATCACTTTCAACCAGCCTCAGCTCATCAATCTTAGCTTCTAGCTCGGCAATAGGCTGTTCGAAATCTAGGTAGTCAGGATTCATTTAATTTGTTTCTTTAAGGTATAAAACTGAAAAATAATTTATATGCAATTATGCATTAATTGATTGTTTCTTGTATACGACACTTGTATCCACTATTTCTGATACTTTATTTAAACGTTGTAATAGATTCTCATCCAACGAGATATTCCAATCTTCCGGGAGTTCTAATCGTGCTGCTATAGAGTTATTTTGATATTCAACTAACACAGAACAATTACCGTCTTTAAACGGCAATAATAATTGCTGTAAATCCTGTACCCAAGACAAAGATTCACCACTAGTCTTTACTTTTATATTGAGTAAAGCCCCATATTGCTTGAGATAGGTGTCAAAATTCCACACCTCATTCGCTCGAATACGTATCCGGCCTGTATATTCATCCCAGCCTAAACTACCTTTAATAATTAATATCGCATCTTTGATCAACATATGATCATATTTCGCATAATCATTGGCAAATACAGCAACATCGATGCGCCCAGTATTGTCATCAAGCGTTAAAAACGCAATCCTGCCTTTCGGACTATTACGTAATCTTATTTGATCTAACAAACCAGCCACTAACACAGTTTTGGTGTCATCACGAAATTGCCATGATTCTTTCACGTTATAACCTGAATTCAACATTTGATTGATGTTTTTATTGGTTATCTTCTTTAGCTCATTCTGATATCGCGTTATTGGATGCCCAGTCAAGTAAAGCCCAAGTGTTTCCCGTTCACCAAGTAGCTTCTTTTCATCCTCCCATTCTGGAATTTCTTGTACTTTACTCGTTTTCATGACCACTTCAGCATGCCCAAACATATCATTCTGCCCAGTATCATGATCTCGTTGACGTTGCTCAGCATGTCGTAATGCTTTATCTAAATGATGGAACAAGCTTGCACGCGTATATTCAAAACAATCCATTGCACCTGCACGTATTAATGCTTCTATACATCTACGATTTACTTTTTGTGTACCTAAGCGCATACAAAAGTCATCTAAATCTTGATATATACCAGACTCGTTACGCACCGCCACAATCTGCTCTACAGCAGCCTGCCCTACGCCTTTAATTGCACCAAGACCATATAAAATTATCTTTTCTTCAGGTACGGTGAAATTGTAGTTTGAACTATTGATGTTAGGTGATTGCACTTCAAGATTCATGCCTCTACATTCTGCAATTAGATGGACCACCTTGTCGGTGTTGTCTAAATCAGAAGACATTACAGAAGACATAAACTCTGCTGGATAGTGTGTTTTCAGCCAAACGGTTTGATAGGCTAATAATGCATACGCTACAGAGTGCGATTTATTAAAACCATAACCAGCAAACTTTTCCATTAAATCAAAAATATGGCTGGCAAGCTTTTCTTCAACACCCCTATTTGTTGCACCCTTTATAAATATCTCACGCTGTTGTGCCATTTCTTCTGGTTTCTTTTTACCCATTGCACGCCGCAACAAATCCGCACCGCCAAGTGTATAGCCCGCTAGCAATTGTGCAATTTGCATTACTTGTTCTTGATATAAAATTACACCGTAGGTTTGTTGCAAAATAGGTTCTAAATCGGGATGAAAGTAATCCACACGTGCACCGTGTTTACGTAAGATAAAATCTTCAACCATACCAGACTGCAATGGGCCAGGACGATACAAGGCAACTAATGCCACAATATCATCAAACTTATCTGGCTTGAGTCGTTTAATGATGTCTTTAATACCACTAGATTCAAGCTGAAACACAGCAGTAGTCTGCTGACGCTTTAATGTTTCATAGGTCGCTACATCGTCAAGTGGTATTTCATCAATATTAATTAATGCTTTTTGTTGTTGCTTTAGCTTTGCATTAACAATGCGTACAGTATTATCAATTATTGTGAGTGTTCTCAAACCTAAGAAGTCAAATTTTACTAAACCAATCGCCTCTACATCATCTTTATCCAATTGCGTAACCACATTGGTTCCACCTGATTCACAATACAGAGGAGTAAAATCAGTAAGTTCGCTTGGTGCAATCACTACACCTCCGGCATGTTTACCTGCATTTCTGGCAAGACCTTCTAAACTCATTGCTAAATCTAAAATAGCACTCACTTCTTCTTCATTTTTATATTGTTCTTGCAATAGTGGTTCACGATCTAATGCTTTTTCTAAAGTCATACCCACTTCAAATGGAATGAGTTTGGCAATACGATCAACAAAACCATAGGGGTGACCCAACACTCTTCCAACATCACGCACTACTGCGCGGGCAGCCATGCTACCGTAAGTAATAATTTGGCTAACATGGGTACGGCCATAACGCTGTGCCACATACTCGATGACACGATCACGATTATCCATACAGAAATCGATATCAAAATCAGGCATGGAAACACGTTCGGGATTTAAGAAACGCTCAAACAGCAAGTCATATCGCAAAGGATCGATATCCGTAATACCCAATGCATAAGCAACTAATGAACCTGCTCCCGAACCCCTACCTGGTCCCACAGGAATGGCATTCTCTTTAGCCCAGCGCGTAAAATCAGCAACGATAAGAAAATAACCTGCATATCCCATTGAATTAATTACAGCCAGCTCTGTATCAAGCCGCTGCTTATACGTATCGTGTTTTGGATAATCAGCATCACTATTACTAAGTTTTTTTAACCGCATGACCAAGCCTTCTTCAGCTTGGACACGCATATATTCTTGAGGGGTAAACGATGCGGGGATGGGAAATTCAGGTAAGATATTTTCGCCTAACGTCAATGTAACATTACAACGCTTAGCAATTTCTACACTATTTATTATCGCTTCCGGTATGTCCTCAAATAATTCAATCATCTCCTCGCTGCTGCGAAGATATTGTTGCTCTGAATAGGTATGCGGTCGCCTTGGATCATTCAGCACACGACCAGTTTGTATACAAACTCTTGTTTCATGCGCATCAAATTCATCGCGTCGTATAAAACGTACATCATTACTCGCCACTACAGGCAATGAATACTTAATGGCCAATTGCAAAGCACTACGTGTATATAGCTCTTCTTCTTCACGGCCTGTACGTTGTAGTTCAAGATAATAATTATTTGCAAAATGTGTACACCAGAAATTTATGTACTGCTCAGATAATTTGCTATTACCAGAAATAATAGCTTTACCAACATCTCCTTCCCTGCCACCGGACAAAATAATTAAGTCATCACCAATACCTGTCAACCAATTACGATCTATTGTTGGACCACTTCCTCTCTGCCCTTCTAAATAGCTTTTGGTAACCAGCCTAGTAAGTGTTTTATAACCTCGCTCGTTTTTGCATAGAATGACGACACGAGAAACAGGTTCTTTAGTTGATAAACCTGTAATCTGTGCATCCAAACCAATAATAGGTTTAATACCATGTTTCACAGCTGCCTGATAAAATTTTACTAAGGCAAATAAATTATTAACATCAGTTAGCGCAATGGCTGACATACCCAATTCACTTACAGACTTCATCAGCTCGGGAACACGCACAATACTGTCCACAAGTGAATACTCTGTATGTATATGTAAGTGTATGAACTGGTTCATTATTAAAATATTTTACTAAAATTATGCCAGTTGTGATTTATGTATATTAATTGCATCTCGAACAGGCTTATAGCTGCGGCGATGCAAATTGCAGGGGCCATATTCCTTTAGTGCCTGAATATGTTGTGATGTTGGATAGCCTTTATGACGATCGAATCCATATTCTGGCATTTGATCATGGTACTCTAGCATCTGTATATCACGTGTAACTTTTGCAATTATTGATGCCGCACTTATAGCAGGCACAGTCTGATCACCTTTCACAATAGCCGTACACTTTGCACTCAAATCTGGGCAATACAAACCATCGACAAGAACATGACTCGCCTCCAATTGCATATCCAGATAGGCACGTAACATTGCCTTTAATGTTGCGTTGTGAATATTCATTTCATCGATTTCGGCTGCACTAGCCTCGCCCACTCCCCAAGCTTGTGCTTTACTCTTTATTTCTGCGAATAATCGAAGGCGTTTTTGAGGTGAAATCTTTTTTGAGTCTGTTAGCCCAGCAATAGGCCTATCTGAATGCAGAACAACTGCAGCTGCTACCACAGGGCCTGCTAATGGCCCACGGCCGGCTTCATCTATACCTGCAACTATTTCATAATTTTGCATATCTACTTGTATGCACCCTATGTGATTAAAAATTAACCGGCATGATTCAGCCAAGGTTAGGTGTTAGAACACAAACTTCGTATACTGCGCGCTGGTTTTAAAGGATACCGGAAATATAGTGTCAGAGATACGAACTGCAGTCATAGGTGTTGGTTATTTAGGCAAATTTCATGCACAAAAATATTCTCAACTGGAAAACAGCGAGTTACTTGCTGTTGTTGATAATGATATTGAAAAAGCGTCGAAAGTTGCTAATGATGCTGAATGCAAAGCAATCACAGATTACCACGAATTACTTGGTAAAGTGGATGCAGTAAGTATAGTAGTACCAACCGAATTACACTTTGAAGTTACCAAAGATTTTCTCAGGCATGGCTCACATGTTTTAGTAGAGAAGCCCATTACTACAACACTCGAACAAGCTGACGAACTAATTGGGCTGGCCAACCAAAATAAGCTTATTTTACAGGTTGGTCATTTAGAAAGATTTAATCCTGCCATAATTGCACTTGAGCATGAGTTAAGTGAAGTAAAGTTTATTGAATCAACCCGTTTAGCGCCTTACAACCCACGTGGCACTGACGTTAACGTGGTTTTGGATTTGATGATTCATGATATAGACATTATTCTTGATATCGTTAATTCAGAAGTTGAAAAAATCGACGCTAGTGGCACACCTGTTTTATCTCAAGGCATTGATATCGCCAATGCACGTATTGTCTTTAAAAATGGCTGTGTGGCAAACGTTACTGCTAGTCGTGCAAGTAATAAAACGGATCGTAAAATGAGGATTTTTCAAAATGATGCCTATCTCTCTGTCGACTTTCAAAATAGAGAGTTATCCGTATATCGAAAAGGTGATGGAGAAATGTATCCCGGCATCCCGAATATAGATATTAATAGTTCAAAATTTGATAAATCAGATGCTTTACTTACAGAAATTGAGCATTTTCTCGCTTGCATAGCCAACAACTCTGCACCTAAAGTCAGTGGAGAAGATGGGAAACGTGCTCTTCAAACTGCCATACAAATAAGCGATATACTCTCGTAGTCTTTTACTCAACTCTAGGTTTTTTTATAAATGATTCCAATGCTAGATTTAAAACTGCAGTATGAAATATTGCGTAATGAAATCGATAGCGCCGTCTCTACAGTATTAAAAAACACTCAGTTTATAAATGGACCAAATGTACAACAATTTGAGTCGGAAGCTGCAAGCTATTTAGGAGTTAAGCATGCTATTTCGTGCAACTCGGGTACAGATGCATTGCATTTAGCGCTACGCGCCTGTGGTATTGGCAATGGTGACGAGGTAATCACGACTCCTTTTAGTTTTGCTGCCACCGCTGAAGCTATTTGTTACGTTGGTGCCTTACCTGTATTTGTTGATATTGACCCCATTACGTTCAACATTACTGCTGATAACATAAAAAAAGCTATTACCGACAAAACACGTGCCATTCTCCCCGTACATATATTTGGCCAAGTTGCCGACATGGAACCAATACGCGACCTGGCTAAGCAAGAAAACCTATTAATTATTGAAGACTGTGCGCAGTCCTTTGGAGCAGTTGCAGATAACAAACAAACCGGAGCATTTGGAGATGCTGGTTGTTTTAGTTTCTTCCCCAGTAAAAATCTTG
Organism: Gammaproteobacteria bacterium; assembly: GCA_965223115.1. GTDB lineage: Bacteria > Pseudomonadota > Gammaproteobacteria > UBA4575 > UBA4575 > CBDCUI01. The sequence goes on along the minus strand of OZ244982.1, from coordinate 440,044 downwards.
GTGCCTATGGAGATGGAGGCTTATTTACCACAAACTCAGATGAATTAGCCGAAAGATTTTTATTACTAAAAAGTCATGGCAGCAAAGTCAGAAATCAGCATGACATTGTAGGGTGGAATAGCCGACTTGATGAGATTCAGGCCGCTATATTAAGAATTAAATTAAAATATATTGATAAACTCAACCAGCAAAGAATTACTGTAGCTGATCAATACTCAAATTTATTAGAAACACTTCCCATCCAAACACCTACACACACAAATGATACGTCACATGTTTTTCATCAATATACGATACTTAGCGATAGACGTGATGGCATTAGCCAGCAATTGCAAGAAAAAAATATTGGGCATGCCTTTTTTTATTCAATGCCATTATCTGAACAAGCTGCATTTCGCAATATTTCACGCAAATTAGAATTAAATAACACCACTGAGATTTGCTCCAAATGCATTTCGCTTCCTATGTTTCCTGAAATGACTGAGCAACAAATCCATAGTGTAGTCGATGCTATCCTGCAAGCCTATGCAAAATGAAATAGATAATTCGCCACGAATAATGATTGTAGTTGGTGAAGCATCAGGAGACTTACATGGAGCAAAATTAGTACAAGCCCTAAAAAAACTTTTACCAGATATTAACTGTTATGGCTTGGGTGGAGAAAAAATGCAGCAGGCTGGATTTAATGCTCTTGTCAATGCTGCTGAACTTTCAGTTGCGGGCCTTGTTGAAGTATTGAAACATTATCCACGCTTAAAAAAAATTCATAACAGAATGAAATCGGAGCTAAAGAACAACCCTCCTGATTTATTAGTATTGATTGACTCACCAGACTTCAACTTACCTCTAGCTAAGACAGCAAAAAAATATAGCATTAAAGTAATGTATTACATAAGTCCACAAATTTGGGCATGGCGATCATCACGTATAAAAATAATCCAAAAATATGTAGATCAAATGGCTGTTGTTTTTCCATTTGAAGTTAAATTTTATGAAGATGCAGGAGTACCAGTAGAATTTGTTGGGCACCCGTTAGTAAAAGATGCGATATCACACATTTCTAAAGATAAATTCATAACACAAGAAAAATTAGATCCTAATAAAAAATTAGTGGGGATTTTTCCTGGCAGCCGAGTGAGTGAAATCGAAAAAAACTATCCAGTAATGTTAGAAGCAGCAAAATTAGTAGCAAACCGCGTGAACAACGTGCAATTCATTACACCTGTTGCGAGTACATTATCTATCAATCTTATCCAAAACCACATTAACGAATCTAGTCTCAATATCACTACTACGACAGCTGATATTTATGACGTTATTGCATCATGCGATGCAATTGCTGCAGCCTCAGGAACCGTTACTTTGCAAATCACTCTCATGCAAACACCTATGCTTATCGTTTACAAAATTTCACCATTAACTTATAAAATCCTAAAAAATATAGTTAAATTTACCTATGCCGGTATTGCGAATGTACTTGCAGATAAGGAAATCAGTCGTGAATTTATCCAAGATAAAGCAACTGCTAATAATATTGCCAACGAGCTAGAAAAATTATTGCTGGATAATGACTACGTACAGAAAATGAAAAATGAAATGCTTAGCATTAAAGAAAAGTTAGGGGGTAACGATGGCGCAACTGCTGCGGCCAAACTTGCTGCTAACTTAATAGTATCTAATTGATTCGCTATTGAACAATTCCTCTTTTACTTGATAAAACAAATTCTAAAAACTGCTGCACCTCAGGATGCTTTATTGCAAGTTCTTTGACTTGTGAAAGCGCATCTTCTCTAGATCCTTTACTACGTATGAGTAATTTATATGCTTTATGCAAAGCTTGTATACACTCCTCACTAAAACCTCTACGCCGTAGCCCTTCTTTATTTAAACCATGTGTAGTCGCATAATTGCCTGACGCCATCACAAATGGAGGAAGGTCTCTATTTAATGCCGTACCCATTGCACAAAATGAATGGGCACCAACTCGACAAAATTGATGTACTAATGTAAAGCCTCCAAGAATTGCGAAATCTTCCACATTAACGTGCCCAGCCAAAGTAGTGCCATTTGCGAATATTGTGTCATCTGCAACGGTACAATCATGGGCAATGTGCACATAGGCCATAATCCAATTTCGATTACCTAGCTTTGTATAACCTTTATCCTGCTCAGTACCACGGTTAATGGTTACATATTCTCTTATTGTATTATCATCACCTATAAGTAGTTCGCTTTGCTCTCCCTGATATTTTTTATCCTGAGGTATCTCACCAATAGATGAAAATTGAAAAATTCGATTCCTAGAACCAATGATTGTAGGGCCATTGATTACAACATGTGGACCAACCCATGTATTTTTCCCAATCACAACATCAGAACCAATTATTGTGTAAGGACCAACTGTTACGTTTGCACTAAGTTTAGCGCTTGGGTCAACTATTGCTGTTGAGTGTATGTCTATATTGTCATTAGCCATTACTGAAGACATCGTAGTTAATGGCTCATTTTGTTTCAACTTCTTTAAATACACACATAAGTTCAGCCGTAGCTGCAACTTCCTCACCAACGCATGCGGTTGCATTAAATACACCAAAACCACGCTTATGCCGTATCAACTTCACATCCAATATAAGTTGATCTCCAGGACTGACTTGTCTTTTAAAACGCGCCTTATCAATCCCTACGAATAAATATAAACTTTCGTCATCAGGACGCCATTCCGGGTTGCTTAATGCAAGTAATCCAGATGCTTGTGCAAGTGCTTCTAATATTAGTACACCTGGCATTACTGGAGCTGATGGGAAATGACCTTGAAAAAAAGGTTCGTTATAGCTGACATTTTTCAATGCCAGAATGGATTCACCTATTTTATTTTCTAGCACACGATCTACTAATAAAAAAGGATACCTGTGCGGCAAAAACTTTAAAATATCATGAATTGTCATCTCAGCCATATTTGATTCACAATTTTTCTAACTTTTTAATACGGTTAGCCAACTCATCAAATTTGTTAAATAATGCTGAGCTTTTCAACCATTTTTTATAAGGTTGCACTGGTGTCCCCGATACATAAGCACCTGCTTCTTTTATTGACCGTGTTACCCTCGTCATACCACCCAGCGTAACATGGTCTGCAATTTTAAGGTGCCCACCTATCCCGGCACCACCACCAATACCGCAATATTTACCTATATGTGTACTTCCTGCAATACCAACGCATGCTGCTATAGCAGTATGTGCACCAATTTTTACGTTATGCGCTATTTGAATCTGATTATCGAGCTTCACACCCTCTTCAAGAATCGTATCTCCCAACGAACCTCGATCAATAGTCGTATTAGCACCTATTTCTACATCATCCCCTATTTGCACTCGACCTAATTGCGGAATCTTAACCCACTTACCTTCCTCATTAGCGAGGCCAAACCCATCACTACCGATAACAGCTCCTGGATGAATTGTAACGCGCTTACCTAAAATAGTTTTATGACACAAAGTTACATGATTTACCAATCGACAATTTTCTCCAACCGAACAGGATTCATAAAGTACACAATTTGAACCAATATTGACGTTACTACCTATAACACAATCTTGCTCAATAATTGTATAAGGCCCAATATAACAATTATCCCCAAGCACCACGCTATCTGAAATAATTGCTGTAGGATGTATACCTGAATTACGCTCAGGCACTGGATTTAGCAATGTTGCAACTTTTGCAAAAGCTAGATATGGATTATCAGAGATTAATGCATGAGTGGGACATAGATCTAAAAACTCTTCACTTAATATGACTGCAGAAGCTTTTGTTTTTTTGAGCAGATCTTTTAACTTTGGGTTGGCAAAAAAAGCAATTGAACCATCCTTAGCATTATCAAGACTACTGACGTTATCGATTTTGCAAGATGAATCACCTACTACCTTTGTCGTAGTCAGCTCAGATAATTTTGCAAGTGTAAAAGACACTATATTAGTTATTTTTACTGAGTATCTTGTAGCTCCTTCAAAACGCGCTCAGTCAAATCTATTCGACTACTTGCAAAAACTACAGGTTGCGTAACAACCAAATCATAATTTTCATTTTTAGCGACACTAACAATGACTTTATGTACATTTTTTTGCAACTTACCTAACTCCTCATTACGTCGAATATTAAAATCTTCACGTAGTTCGTCTTGTTGCCGATTATATTCTCTCTTTTTATTTAAAATTTCTTTCTCTAACTCAGAACGTCTATTATCGCTCATAATAGCACCATCTTGTTTTAGAGTTTCTTCCAGTTTTAGTATTTCATCACGTACGGCAGTTAATTTTTTATCACGACTTGAGAACTCTTTTTCTAAAGCTTTGCGCGCTGCATCTGCTTGAGGTGATTTCTCCATAATTTCAGCCATATTTACAAATCCAATTTTTGCTTCTGCACACACTATCCCTGGGATTAGGATTAGCATAAAGAATAGGTACTTTAAATTATATGATTTCACTTTTATCTCCTATAAAGCTTCTAAAAACTTGTCCCTAAGCTAAATTGAAAAGACTCTGTATCATCTTCTGAATCATCGTTAAATGTTGATGCAACTGCTGCACTTATACCACCGAAACCTGTTATCCAGTTGACGCCTAAACCAAATGAACCACGCACCTCACTGGCATCAAAATCCTCAAACTCCTCAAACACATTACCGGCATCTACAAAAAGACTCAAACGTGCTTTATTTTTACTTTCAAAAAAAGGTGGCGGAAAAAATAACTGTGCTCTTGCCGTAGTTAGAAAATTACCCCCAAAGGAATCATCAAATGAGTCTCTAGGGCCTAAGCTATTGTTCTCATATCCACGAACTGAATCAAAACCACCTGCACGAAACTTCTCAAAAAATGGCAAATCTGTCGTATCACCATATTGATCACCATAACCGATTTCACTAGCTAACGACAGCGTAAATAATTCGCTTAGGGGAAAATAAAAGACATTTTCGTAGTTGAGCTTATAATATTCTAAATCACTCCCTGGCACCGTTAACTCGAATGATAGTATTTGTCGGTTACCTTCATTAGGGAATAGGCTGCGATTACGTGTATCATGAATATAGTTCGTAAACGCAACAAGATTAATATATCGATCATCATTTTCTTCGATAAATTCAAGCACCTCGACAGGTGTATTGGCACCAGTACCTATATTTGTACCCGCCAACGATAATCTAGCACCCACCCGGTCAGTCTCCGTTAATGGAATACTATAATTAATCCTTCCACTGAATCTATCAGAATCAAAATCTGATATATCGGCTTCATCTGCTTCAGTCGAAACATAAGAAAAACCAAACCCACGACTAACACCATCTATTGTATAGTAAGGATTGACATAACCTAAATCAAAAACAGTATTTACCTTGCTGGTATTAATTGAAAAAGACACTGTTTTTCCTGTACCTAAAAAGTTTTCCTGGCTAACACTTGTGGTTACCACTGCACCTTGGCTTCCAGATAATCCAGCACCAATATTGAAACTACCCGCTAAGCGCTCTGCAATAGATATATTCAAATCTACCAAATCATCTGCACCAGGCACTTTTTCAGTATCTATTTCCACAGATTCTACATAGCTTAATCTTTGTATTCTGCGCCTTGAACTCTCTACATTAGCCTGTGAGTACCAACCACCTTCCATTTGTCTAAGTTCCCTTCGATATACTTCGTCTCGAGTGGTTTCATGGCCTGTAAAATTTATTCTTCGCACATATACGCGTTTTCCAGGATCAATGAACATCGTTACTTTTACACTCTTGTTTTCTTCATCTACTTCTGGAACTACATTAATATTTGAAAATGCATAACCTTTATCTCCCAAACGATTTGAGATTGCTTCTCTAGATCGAACTATTTTTGCACGTGAAAACGTTTCTCCAGGCACGAGATCAATTAACGTTCTCAATTCTTCTTCAGGAAAAATAAATTTACCAGCCAGATCTACACTCTCCAAAATGTATTGGTCACCTTCATCAATATTAATAGTGATAAATACATCTTCTTTATCTGGGCTAATAGATACTTGAGTGGATTTTATGTCGAACTTTAGATACCCATGATTAAGATAATGTGAACGTAAAATCTCCAAGTCACCCTGCAACTTAGGTTTAGCATACCGATCTCGAGTACCCCAAAATTTATACCAAGGCTTTAACCCAGATTCAAAATCATCAATTAATTCTTCTTCTTCAAATGAAGTATTCCCAACAACCTTAACTTGTTTTATTTTAGCTACATCACCTTCAATAATTTGAATAGCAACATCTACACGATTTCGTTCCAACTCACGTATTTTAGTATCTATATTTACACTATACTTCCCTAACGCATAATATTGCTGCAATAACTCATTTTCTAAACGCTCCAAAACAGGACGATTAAAAACTCGTCCACTAGCAATTCCAACTCCTGTTAATACTTCTGTTAATTGTTCATCATCAAGAATTTTATTTCCATCAAAACCTATACTGGCTATTGCCGGCCGTTCTTGCACTACTACAACTAAAACATTTCCTTCTCGACGTAGTTCGATATCTTTAAAAAAACCAGTTTTATATAAAGTGCGAATAATATTTGCCGTTTGATGCTCATCCAACTGATCACCAACCTTTACTGGCAAATAAGTAAATACAGCACCTGCCTCTATACGCTCCAAACCTTCAATCTGAATATCTTGCAGGCGAAATGTTTCTGCCATTGCCGGAAAGGCAAAAATACCTAACAAAGCAGTAAGCGCTATACGCCTAATGATAACTAACAGCATATTATTATTTTATTGTATTAATCGATGTATATCGTTATAAAAAGCTAAACTCATTAGACCGGCAAGCATTACAATACCTACACGTTGCCCCATAGCCTCAAACTGTTCCGATACAGGACTACCTTTTATAATCTCAATTATATAATAGAATAAATGACCGCCATCTAGTACTGGGATTGGCAATAGGTTCAAAACACCTATAGCAATACTTATAAATGCTAATGCCCCTACAAAAGCTGAAAAACCTATTGCCGCCGATACTCCGGCATATTCAGCTATCGTTATAGGCCCACTGATATTTTTCAATGAAGCTTCACCAGTTATTAGTTTCCATAATAGCTTCAAGGTCAGAATTGAATAATCCCAAGTTTCGCTAACCCCTCTACTCAGTGCTTCCAGAAAACTATAGCGCACCACTACTCTTTGCGCTTCAAGTTGAGCTTCATCTACAAATGGATATGCGCCAATACGACCAACTATTTCTCCATTTTGCTTTTCTGGCTTTGGCACAAGTTTAAATGCTAAACGCTCAAAATCTCGCTGCACTACAAGGTCAATCTCTACATCGGCTCGAGCTTGAATATAGGTAACCACCTCAATCCAAGTATCTACATTTTTCCCATCAACGCTAATTACACGATCACCAGTTTGAATACCTATAGATTTTGCAACACCTGAAGTAAGTTCACCAAATATAGGCTTATATTGATATCGCCAAGGCGTGATACCAATTTTTTCTAATAAATTTCCTTCTGAAAGTAATTGCTTGGTATTACTTAAATCTAAAGCAACTTCTTTTTGATTTAAATTTTCATCTTGTACGGTAGCTTTTACTGTACCGTGTTTTAGTGCTTTATCTAGTAATTGAATTGTTGTTTGCTGCCAAGTCTGCACCGCAACACCTTCAACTGAAACAAAGCTTTCATTTGGCGAAATCTGCGCATGATAAGCGATACTATTTTCTGCCACCTCTCCAACTGTTGGCTTGACTCCATCTACACCCACCATAAATGTAAGCCAATAGGCAATTACAGCAAATATAAAATTAAACATTGGACCTGCCGCTACAATTGCAAATCTTTTCCAAACAGTCTGCCGATTAAAAGCACGATGCACATCATTCTCTTGCACTTCCCCTTCACGTTCATCCAGCATTTTTACGTAACCACCCAACGGAATACTGGCAAGCACATATTCAGTATTATCTTTTCCAGCCAGCCTTTTATACAAAGGCTTACCAAAGCCAACTGAAAAGCGTAACACCTTTACTCCAAGCTTCTTTGCAACCCAATAATGACCAAACTCATGCACTGTAACGATAATACTAACAGCAACTATAAAAGCTAATATATACATCAACATCTGCACAGCTAATGCCTCAATAGTTTATTTTCAATAAAGTTTTGTGCATACAATCGTGTCTGCTCATCTTTGGCAAATACAGTTTCAAGATCATGTACATCTTCATGTTCTAAATTTTGCAAAGCAGCATCAACAACTGTAGGTATATTTGTAAATTTTATTTTATTATTTAAAAAATTTTCTACTGCAATTTCATTTGCAGCATTTAAAACTGTTGTTGCACTCTCAGCAGACTCCAATGCATCATATGCCAACTGTAAACAAGGAAATCGTTTCACATCAGGTTCAATAAATTCAAATTTACCTATTTTAATCAAATCCATTATATCTACACCAGATGATATACGCTGCGGCCATGCCAAAGCATGCGCAATAGGAACGCGCATGTCTGGATAAGCTAAGTGCGCAAGCATAGAACCATCTGGATAAGCAACTAATGAATGAATAATAGACTGTGGATGAATTACAACTTCTATATCCATAAACTTCCTTTTAAATAATTTACAAGCTTCAATTACTTCCAGCCCTTTATTCATCATTGTTGCTGAATCAACAGAAATCTTTTTACCCATTTTCCAATTTGGATGTGCACATGCTTCTTCAGGGGTAATATTTTCGAATTCATTCAACGGCTTGTTTAAAAAAGGTCCTCCTGACGCAGTGAGTATAATTTTTTCAATCATACTATTCTCATAGTTCTCTGGTAGACATTGAAATACAGCATTATGTTCACTATCAATGGGCAATATTAAAGAATTATTATTTTTAACCAATTCCATCAACAGGTTACCTGACATCACCAACGCCTCTTTATTGGCAAGTAAAATTTTTTTTCCCGCCTTGGCAGCTGCCAAAGTTGCAGGTAATCCTGCAGCGCCTACAATTGCCGCCATGACCAAATCCACTTCTGACAAACTTGCAGCAATTTCTAAGCCATTACCGCCAAATAGAAATTCAGGTTGGTAATCATCACTTGAAAACTTAGCTATAAAATCATCTGCTAAACTTTCATTCGTAACCACAGCCAACTTAGGACGAAACTTTAAGCACTGCCGATACAAAAGATCGATTTGATTGTTCGTTGTAAGCACAGTTACAGCAAACTTTCCTGGATGCTGAGAAATTACATCCAAAGTGTTGACCCCTACAGAACCTGTTGCACCCAAGATTGAAAGGTTGGCTACTTTATCTAATGTCAGGTTTTTTATCGCTGTTGACTCAGTCATATTACCCAGTATAAGCCAAGAACAAAGCCAGGAGCAGCAGCAGTCAAACTATCGATTCTATCTAGCACACCTCCATGACCAGGTAATATAGTGCCGCTATCTTTTACCCCAGCATGCCTTTTTAATAAACTCTCATACAAATCCCCTACCACTGATATCAGAGCTGTAAGCAAACATAAACAGCCAAAATAGAACCAAATTTTGGTATCCAGTTTAAATAAATAAATTCCTAGTACAGCGATAATAATAGAAGCTGTTAATGCTCCCCATAGACCTTCCCGAGACTTTCCTGGACTTAGTTCAGGTGCTAACTTAGTTTTACCAAACCGCTTACCCACAAAATAAGCAGAAATATCTGCTACCCAAACCAATACTAATAGAAACATTAATTTCATAGGCCCCATGTGATCTTGCTGATGCAGCTCAACAAGTGCCAACCATGCTGGCACAAGTACTATAAAGCCCGAAACCTCCAATAAATTTTGTAGCCAAGCAGCTTGCAACCAATTTGAATCAAAAACTGTAAGAAAAATGACAACTAATGCCCACCATAATCCTGCTATTAGTAAAGTTATTTTTATATGATAAGGTTTGGCAAGCATCCAGGTAACAAGTATCAGTGCTGCCATAAACACAACATACAAAAGCTTTCTGGTTAAATTTTGCGGTGCTATCAAACTAGCCCACTCCCACGCCCCCAGTAGAGTAATTGCAGCAAAAAGTATAGCAAGCCAACTATTTGGCATTTTAAAAATTGACACTACAATAATTGCACCAAAAATTATTGCAGTAACTACTCGCTGTTTTAACATGCAACTTGCTCTTGCGTTCGACCAAACCTTCTTTGTCTGAGCTGGTAATTATTAAATGCTATCTCTAGCTCTTTTTTATTAAAGTCAGGCCAAAGCGTGTCACAAAAATATAATTCTGTATAAGCAAGTTGCCAAAGCAAAAAATTACTGATGCGTTGCTCACCACCTGTTCGGATAAACAAATCTGGCGAAGGCATGCCTTTCGTAGCTAGCTCCTTTTCTAATGTAGATTCATTTAGTGCATTAATATTTAGATCTCCACTTTGCACATCATAAATAATTTTTTTTACCGCCTGTAAAATATCCCATTTACCTCCATAATTCGCGGCTATATTTAAAAACAACTTATCATTTGAAGCAGTAAGTTTTTCAGCATTCTGAATTTGTTGACATAGTCTTTTCGAAAAAGCTTCTTTTTGACCAAGAAACGTTAATCGTACACCACTTTCATTTAATTCTTTTACTTCATTTTTAAGTGACTGCATAAATAAATCCATTAATGCAGAAACTTCTTTTTTAGGTCTTTGCCAATTTTCACTACTGAATGCAAATAGGGTTAGATATTTTACACCTGCCTCACCACTTGCCTTAATAATTTCCTGAGTGGCTTTAACACCTTCTTTATGACCAGCAGTACGTGGCAACTTACGTTGTTTTGCCCACCTGCCATTACCATCCATGATAATTGCAACGTGGTTTGGGGTTAAGATATCTGACATTTATAAAATGAACTGAATGGAAATAATATTATTTTAAACTTCCATCAGATCTTTTTCCTTTTGTACTATAATAGCCTCAATCTCTTTAATAAATTGATCAGTAAGCTTCTGGACTTCATCTTGTGCCTGATGATCCTCATCTTCGGAAATCTCTTTTTCCTTTAACAGCTCTTTAAAATCTGCATTAGCATCGCGACGAATATTTCGAATCGCAATACGTCCTTTTTCTGCTTCCTGTTTAACCACTTTAACTAAGTCTTTACGTCGCTCTTCAGTCAAAGGTGGCATGATTACTCTAATAACCGTTCCCGCCGTAGTTGGATTAAGCCCAAGATCTGAACTTAAAATGGCTTTTTCAATTACAGGAACAAGAGAATTTTCCCAAGGTGTTATAGCAATTGTACGCGCATCTTCTACGGCCACTGTAGCTGCTTGGTTAATAGGCACTTCATTCCCATAATACTCTACCATCACATGATCTAATAAACGCGCATTTGCTCTACCTGTACGAATTTTTGAAAGCTCATTAGATAAAGCATCTATACTTTTACGCATGCGTTGTTCCGCATCTTTTTTGATATCCTCAATCACAACTAGACTCCCATCACTGTAGTGCCGATTGTTTCACCTTGAATTATTTTTGTTAGATCACCTTCGTTAAACAAATTAAACACACGAAGAGGAATATTGTTATCTCTGCAAAGCACTAATGCCGTTGCATCCATTACACCAAGTTTTTTATTAATAGCTTCATCATAATTAATACTTTCATACATTTTGGCCGCAGGGTTTTTGTGTGGATCATCATCATAAACCCCATCTACTTTAGTAGCTTTTAGCATAATATCTGCGTTTATTTCCGAAGCCCTCAAGCTTGCTGCTGAATCTGTTGTAAAATATGGGTTTCCAGTACCTGCCGCAAATACTACAACCCTGCCTTTTTCTAAATGCCTTATTGCTCTTCTGCGTATGTAATCTTCACACACTTGATTAATCTTTAACGCAGACATCACACGACAATATACACCCAAATTTTCTAAAGAATCTTGTAATGCCAAGCAGTTTATTACCGTAGCAAGCATTCCCATTTGGTCCGCCGTTACCCTGTCCATGCCGCCCTGTGCTAACCCTGCCCCTCGAAAAATATTACCCCCACCGATCACTACTGCAACTTCTACACCAAGTCGATTTACATGAACAATTTCTTTTGCAATGCGTGTAATAACTTCAGGATCTATTCCGTAATCATAGCGCCCCATTAAAGCTTCACCACTTAGCTTTAATAGTATTCGTCTATATTTAATATTATTATTTGACATAAATATTCAGATATAAAAAAAGGGGCCTAGCCCCTTTTTTATATCTTAATCATCTTCTTTGGTTTCACTCTCTTTAACTTGTGCCATGACTTCATCAGCAAAGTTTTCTGATCTTTTCTCTAAGCCTTCGCCCACCTCGAAGCGTATAAATTTATACACCGTGGCGTTAGCATTTTTTAAATATTTTTCTACTGATTGACTATCATCCTTAACAAATGCCTGACCAAGCAAAGTATTCTCTTTTATAAATTTATTTACCTTCCCTTGTATCATTTTTTCAACAATTTCAGGCGGCTTACCACTTGAATCAGCTTGTGCTTTAGCAATCTCTCTTTCCTTATCCAAAACTTCAGCTGGAACTTCATTTGTACTAACACAGATAGGGTTCACTGCAGCAATATGCATAGCAATATCTTTACCTAATGCTTCAGCCCCTCCAGTATAGTCAACTAACACACCAATGCGCTTGCCATGCGCATAACTCGCTATTACTCCTTCAGCACTTTGTTTTTGAAAACGCCGCACTTGAATATTTTCACCTATTTTTGTTACCAATTCTAAACGAGTTTGCTCAACTGTCTGACCTGAGTCCATAGCAGTATCACCAAGCTCAGCTACAGAATTTAAATTATTTAAAAGCACTATATTGGCTAATTGCTTAGAAAATGATTGGAACTGATCATCTTTAGCAACAAAATCTGTTTCACAATTTACTTCAACAATTGCAGCCAATGATCCATCATCAGACACTGCAATTGCAATCGTCCCCTCTGCTGCAATACGTCCTGCTTTCTTATCTGCCTTAGCTTGACCTGATTTACGCATTTCAGCGATTGCAGCTTCCATATCACCACTACTCTCAGTGAGTGCTTTTTTACATTCCATCATGCCTGCGCCAGTGCGTTCACGCAGTTCTTTTACCATGCTTGCTGTTATTTGCATTGCTCTTCCTAAATCAATTCTTGTGTAATAAAAACATTTAGTTTGTAAGTATTGCTGGCAAAGATTTCGCCTGTGTAATCCAAGATTCAATATTTGATTTATCTGGTACACTGGGTGCTAATGATTTCTCTTCATTACATGCAGTCAGCTTTGCCAATACATCATCGGCATCTGCCATTGCTATATCTGCTATAGAATTAAAACCACTCACTTCTAAAAGTTCAGCTTCATTCCCTCCGACCCCTGTTAAACGAAAGAAGTCACTCATCTTTACCCATCGTTCTATCGATTTCTCACTTACTCCTGACAGCTCAGCATATTTAGCTTGCGCTTCTGCTGTAGCACATTTTTCTAGTAATTTTTCTACTGAAGAAATACCAATCTTTTCTAAGGCTTCTGCATATTTAGGTCCAATACCTTCTATATCTATAATTGGAGTCCCATCATTAGAACTAGACTGTGGCGAATCTTCCTTCTCAGGACTTTGGCTAGTTATTTTTTTCTTAACCGTTACTTTTTGCTTGGGCTTAGACTTTACTTTTTCCTCTGATTGCGCAACTTTTCCAGTTTCATCTATCTCGACAAAATCATCCTCATTACCAGACATAATGCGAGAACTTTCTTTGCCTTCTATGACAGCATCAGCTATATGTGAGGCATATAGCTTAATAGCACGAATGGCATCGTCGTTACCCGGAATAACATAATCCACACCATCCACTTTGTTATTACTATCTACAACTGCTACTACAGGAATTCCCAGCTTGTTAGCCTCGTTCACAGCAATTGCTTCATAACCTACATCAATGACAAACAATACATCCGGGAGACTTGGCATGTTTTTAATGCCACCTAGACTTCGATCTAATTTAAAAAGCTCACGCTTTAGCAGCAATACTTCTTTTTTACTCAAGCGTTCAACCCCATCACCACTTGCGATTTGCTCAAGATCTTGTAAACGCTGAATAGATTTTTTTACGGTATTAAAATTAGTTAGCATGCCACCCAACCAACGATGGTTAACGTACGGCATCCCACAGCGTATTGCCTCTTCTTGAATTGCATCTCGTGCAGAACGTTTAGTGCCTACGAACAAAACGGTCCCTTTATTCGCTACCATATTTCCAAGAAATGTCGCAGCATCGAGAAACATAGGTAATGTTTTCTCAAGATTAATAATGTGTATCTTATTTCGTTCACCGAAAATATAAGGGCTCATTTTCGGATTCCAGTATCGGGTTTGATGCCCGAAATGCACGCCAGCCTCTAGCATCTGACGCATTGTGACATTCGCCATGATATGTAATGCTCCTTACGGGTTATACCTCCGCGCACCCCATGTGGAAACTACAATGAGCACCCAACCACATGTGACGATACGCGTGTGAATTTAAAGTGTATTTGCGCTATGCGCGGGCGCTTTATAACATGATTACTTATTTGGAACAATCACTTAGACAAACTATATCTATCGTAATAGATAATCAATCAAATGAGCATAAGCATAAAATCTCAAGTAGAAATTGAAAAAATGCGCACTGCTGGCAAATTAGCCTCAGCAGTCCTTGAAATGATAGAAAGCCATGTAGGTCCTGGTATCAGCACAAACGAGCTAGACAGCCTCTGTCACGAATATATTGTCAATGAGCTTGACGCCATTCCAGCACCACTTAACTATCGCGGCTTTCCAAAATCTATCTGCACATCTGTAAATCACCAAGTTTGTCATGGTATTCCTGGCGATCGCAAACTCAAAAACGGCGATATTGTTAATATAGACATTACCATAATAAAAGATGGCTTCCACGGCGACACCAGCAAAATGTTCATGATTGGTAAACCTTCAGTGCTTGCCAATCGTCTAGTTGAGCTCACTTATGAAGCATTAAAAATTGGTATCCATCAAGTTAAACCAGGCGCTAAGCTCGGTGATATTGGACATGCAATCCAGTCTTTTGTCGAAAAAAATCGTTGCACAGTTGTACGAGAATACTGTGGCCATGGCATAGGCCGCATGTTCCATGAAGAACCTCAAGTATTACATTATGGCAAACCAGGTACAGGTGTCGAACTAACCCCCGGCATGACCTTTACTATAGAACCCATGGTTAATGCTGGTAAACGTAATGTAAAGCTGTTGCCGGACGGTTGGACTGTAGTAACAAAAGATCACAGCCTATCTGCACAGTGGGAACATACTATCCTTGTCACTAATAATGGTCATGAAGTACTGACATTACGAAATGATGAAAATTTATAAATATTCATTATTCATAGCGCAAACAATAAATACCAAACACTACTCGGCATACATTTTTAACCAATGCTCAATTTAAACATACTTGATGTACTGGATGCCGATACATCAATTTTAAAATATCTGAATAAAAAAGAACCTTTAGAAACTAGCGTTTCAAGTTACAAGCTATTTAGAAATGACTTACTACTATTACTTAAAGAGTATTTTGACAATCAAGCTGATATTTATGAATTAATTTCGATCAATACATGTGCAATGGATGCACTATTACGCCATCTATGGGATAAATTAAACTTACCTACAGAAGATGCTGCTCTTATTGCAATAGGTGGTTATGGTCGCCGTGAACTTTTCCCAGAATCTGATATAGACCTAATGATCGTTCTCAAGGAAGAAATAGATCCATCTGTAACCACAAAAATAGAATCTTTTCTAACTTTTTTATGGGATATAAACTTACCCATCGCTCAATCTGTTCGTACAATCAAAGACTGCATTACTGAAGCTAAAAAAGATATTACAGTGATGACAAGTTTAATGGAGCTTTATTATTTATCTGGTAATAAAGGCCTTTTTTATCACATAGACAAATTAATAACAGAAGAAAAAATTTGGCCAAGCAAAAAGTTTTTTAAAGAAAAAATTATCGAGCTTGAAAATCGACACCATAAATTCGGCGATACAGCAAACCATCTTGAGCCAAATGTCAAAGAAAATCCTGGTGGTCTGAGAGACATCCATACCCTAAGGTGGCTGACAAACCGCTATTTCAAGACCAAATCATTTGAAGAGCTTGTAGCAAAAGATTTTTTAACGAACAATGAATTAAACCTAATACAAAAAGCATATAAAAATATTGCAAAAATTAGATTTACATTACACATACACCTGCAACGTGGTGAAGACCGCTTATTGTTTGACTATCAACATGACATAGCAACTCTATTAGGGTTCAAAAGTGACAACCACAACCATCGTGTAGAAGAGTTCATGCAAGTTTTTTATAGAAACAGCAATCAACTTGAAATTCTTTCAGAAATTATTATTAATCGATTGCGTTCCAATATATTCCCCGGGCTATTTAAAAGAAGAGCAAAGCCTATAAATGAGTACTTCCAAGCTCGAGCTAATTTACTGGAATCCACTAACAAAAATATTTTTACAAACAAACCCTCTACAATATTGGAATGTTTTCAAATATTACAGCACCATCAAAACATTAATGGTTTCAGCGATCAGCTTGAACAACTAATCATCGATCATTTACATGTGATAGACGAAGAATTCAGAAGTGATTTCAATAACTGCAATACTTTTATCTCTATCCTCAATCAACCCCATACAAGTTATCGCGAAATCAGACGCATGGCTCAACTCGGCGTGCTCGGCAAATACTGGCCTAACTTTGATGCAGTCACAGGAAGAATGCAGTTCGATTTATTCCATGTATACACAGTTGAAGAACATACTCTTCAGGTATTTGAGAATGCATGCAAATTTAGCGAGCCCAATGCAAACCCAGAAAATGAAACCTATCATGATATTTTCACTCAAACCCCTAAAGCGTTAATTCTATATATAGCTGCTTTATTTCATGATATCGCAAAAGGTAGAGGTGGAGATCACTCAGATTTAGGCGCAGAAGAAGTAATATCTTTTTGTCACCAACATGACATAAGCGAATTTGATACAAAGCTTATTAGCTGGTTAGTTAAAAATCATCTTATTATGTCAATGACCGCACAAAATGAAGATATTGATGACCCCGATGTGATCAAAAATTTCGCTAAAAATATAGGCAACTTGACGCGCTTAAATTATTTATACTTGCTCACCATTGCAGATATACGCGGAACAAATCCAAAACTCTGGAATAATTGGCGGAGCACCTTACTGGCAGAACTTTATCAAAGTACTTCAAGATATTTGAGACAAGAATCAGACTCGCAAATTAGCCATGAAGAGCTTACCCAAGAAGTAAAAAAATCCGCCCTTCTAAAATTACAAAAACAAGGCATTGATAAAAAACAATGCATATCATTATGGCAAGAATTAGAAGATGAATATTTTTTACGTCATTCTGATGAAGAAGTTGTTCGTCATACACAAGCCATACTAGAAAACCAAGATGACGATAGAATAATCGTAAAGATCCATCAATACAGTGTTAGAGGTGCGACAGAAATTTTTATTTACTGCAAAGACAGAAATTATTTATTTGCACATATCACATCTATATTGTCAAAACTGGGTATTTCTATTGTTCATGCAAGAATTATTACATCTAAAACTGGCCATGCTTTAGATACTTTTTTAGTTTTAGATTCAAATAACGAGCCTATTAATGATGTTAAGCAATGCAGACTAGTAGCTCACCAGCTTAGAGAGCTGCTTGAGAACCCTGATTTAATTGAAGACACTGCCATACAAAAACTGCCCCGTCGCGTAAGGGAGTTAAGAGTGCCAATCGAAATTCATTTTGAAAACAACAAAACCAAGCCATATACAAGTTTGGAGCTCAAAGCACCTGATTTCCCTGGATTGCTGGCAAGTATTGGTAATACATTTGTAGACTGCAATATCTCTGTACATGATGCTCGCATCTCTACACTAGGTGAACGTGTTCATAACATTTTTCAAATCAGCGATCTGGATAATCAACCCTTAACCGAGCAACAACAAAACAACATTTCGCAAGCAATTAGAGAAAATTTATTACAACCTAAACAAATCTCACTCGCTGTATAATCTACTCTCCCGCTATGAACCCATATTTACAAAATCTTCAACCGTATCCATTTGAAAAGCTAAAAAAACTTATAAGTGAAAAAATACCAAACAAACAACTTAAACCTATATCACTTGCGATCGGTGAGCCTAAACATGAAACACCCAAAATCATCAAAGATGCGCTTGCAAATAACTTACATCAGCTTGAAAAATACCCTACCACCAAAGGCTCTGATAAGTTACGCGAGAGCTGCACTAATTGGTTAACTAGTAGGTTTAAGCTTTCTACACATAACCTTAATGCTGACAATAATGTACTACCTGTAAATGGTACACGTGAAGCCTTGTTTGCCTTTGCACAGTGTGTAATCAATCCAAACACCAAACCTGTAGTGCTAATTCCCAATCCTTTCTACCAAATTTATGAGGGTGCTGCATTACTCGCAGGAGCTGAGCCTGTTTATTATGATTGCAAAGTAGTTAACGATGACATCCCTGCATTATGGGAACTTGATAAAGATATTTGGAAGCGCTGCCAACTTATTTATATTTGCACACCGGGCAATCCTACTGGTGAAGTAGCACCCAAAGCTGTACTACAAAAATTAATTGAGCATGCTATTCAATTTAACTTTGTGATTGCATCTGATGAATGTTATTCAGAAATATATCCTTTTGAGAGCACCCCACCAATGGGTTTACTACATTATGCTCAAGAATTAGGTGTAATTGATATGAAAAACTGTATGAGTTTTTATAGCCTTTCTAAACGATCTAATGCACCAGGACTGCGTTCTGGCTTTGTTGCAGGCAACACTGAGTTAATAGAAAATTTTTTAAAGTATCGTACATACCATGGTTGTGCAATGTCATTGGCAACGCAAGCTGCTAGTATTGCCGCATGGTCAGATGAAGAACACGTTAAGCAGAACCAACAACTTTATGATGAAAAATTTACTGTTGTGCTGGATATTTTCAAAGATATTTTAGCATGTGATAGACCAGATGCAGGCTTCTATCTATGGCCAAAGCTACCTATGGATGATGAACAATTTGCTGAATCTCTTTACAAAAAGAAAAATGTTTTGACCTTACCAGGTAGTTATTTAGCTCGTACAGTAAATGGTAAAAATCCAGGTAAAAATCGAGTACGCTTAGCTTTAGTTGCAAAGCTAGAGGAATGCACTCAAGCTGCCACTCATATAAAAGAGTATTTACAAGAATTACATTAAGAGAGTAAAAACAACAGGAGAGATAATGAGTAACTCAAACCAAGAAATTATCGAATCTGCATTTGAAAACCTTGCAACAATATCTCCCACTTCTGTAGATTCAGAAGTACGCAATGCTGTGCAAATGACCTTACAACAGCTCGATAAAGGTGAATTACGCGTTGCCGAAAAACAAGGTGCTGACTGGGTAGTAAATGAATGGTTAAAAAAAGCAGTATTACTTTCATTTCGTATGAATGAAAATCAAATCATAAATGCTGGGGTGACTAAGTATTATGACAAAGTACCAACAAAATTTTCGCAAATGAGTGATAGTGAAATTAAAGATCTTGGAGCACGAGTCGTTCCTGCTGCAATAGCCAGACATGGCGCATACATTGCTCCCGATGTAGTACTCATGCCCAGCTATGTAAATATTGGTGCTTATGTAGACACAGGAACAATGGTCGATACCTGGGCAACGGTTGGCTCATGTGCACAAATTGGTAAAAACGTTCACTTATCTGGTGGTGTTGGTATTGGAGGTGTATTGGAGCCTC
This sequence comes from Gammaproteobacteria bacterium, assembly GCA_965223115.1. Classification (GTDB taxonomy): domain Bacteria; phylum Pseudomonadota; class Gammaproteobacteria; order UBA4575; family UBA4575; genus CBDCUI01. Next base: position 420,107 of record OZ244982.1, on the reverse strand, counting down.
TACAGGCTTCACCTACCATTATTGAAGACAACTGCTTCATTGGCGCACGATCTGAGGTGGTAGAGGGCGTCATTGTAGAAAAAGGCTCTGTCATTTCGATGGGTGTTTATATTGGCAAAAGTACAAAAATTTATAATCGTGAAACTGGTGAAGTAACGTATGGGCGCATCCCTGCGGGGTCAGTGGTTGTTTCAGGAAATCTACCTTCAAAGGATGGAAAATATAGTTTGTATTGCGCGGTAATTGTCAAACAAGTTGACGAAAAAACACGCAGCAAAGTTGGCATTAATGAATTGTTACGCTCGGTTGACTAATCAATGTTGAAGTTATTTGGCATACCTAACTGCGATCAAATAAAAAAAACGCAAAAATGGTTAAAAGATCATAATATTGCATTTGACTTTCACGACTACAAAAAACAAGGCATCACAAAAAAACAGTTAAGTGAATGGTGCAAAGTTGTGAACTGGGAAGTACTGTTAAACAAACGCAGTCGCACCTGGAAGGAACTTAACGAAAAAGATAAGTCTAATCTTACTCAGTCAAAAGCGATAACATTAATGCAGAAATACCCGACTTTAATCAAACGACCTGTTGTGCAAAAAGGCAAGCTGATTGAGATTGGTTTTGATAGTAAAAAATTTGCCAAACAATTTACTAAATAACTTAAACCTTATGTCTGCCACACTAGAATTAACTAAACAATTGATTGAGCGGAATTCAGTTACCCCTGAAGATGCGGGTTGTCAATCTATCATTTGTAATTACTTAAAAGCCTCAGGTTTTGAAGCAGAAACCCTGCAATTTGGAGAAGTGACCAACCTCTGGTTACGCCGCGGATCAGAAGCACCTTTGTTTGTATTCGCAGGACATACTGATGTGGTTCCTGCAGGCCCTGAAAATGAGTGGGATTCCCCTCCCTTTAGCCCCACCGTACGAAATAATAAACTTTTTGGACGTGGTGCAGCTGACATGAAATCCAGTATTGCCGCGATGACAGTAGCATGTAAAAACTTCATTGAATCAAACCCTGAGCACAAAGGATCAATTGCATTTTTACTGACAAGTGACGAAGAAGGCCCCGCAGTTAACGGTACAGTTAAAGTGATTGAGGCCCTACAAGCCAGAAATGAAAACATAGATATGTGCATAATAGGTGAGCCTAGCAGTAGCCATATACTTGGTGACACTTTAAAAATTGGTCGCCGGGGATCCATTTCTGCAAGTTTAAATATAAAAGGTGTGCAAGGTCATGTGGCTTATCCACATTTAGCCAAAAATCCAGTACATGAATTTGCTCCTGCACTCCTAGAATTAACCACCGTTGAATGGGATAGTGGTAATCAGCATTTCCCTGCAACGACATTTCAAATTTCAAATATTAATGCTGGAACAGGAGCCTCAAATATTATCCCTGGTAATAAGCATGTCCATTTTAATTTAAGGTTTTCAACTGAAATTACTGCCGATGATATTAAATCTAAAATTTTAGCTATTTTGGATAAACATGATTTAGATTACGAAATAGAATGGCACTTATCTGGCAATCCCTTTTACTGTGAACCAAGTGAACTAACCACTGCTTGTGAACAAGCAATACAAGAAACGTTAGATATTAAGCCTGAGCTTTCTACAGGTGGTGGTACTTCAGATGGACGTTTCATTGCACCAACAGGCGCACAAATTGTAGAGCTAGGACCGGTTAATAAAAGTATCCATAAAGTAAATGAGCATATTGAATTGGATGCATTAAATCATTTGACGACTATTTACTACAAAATTTTAAAAAAATTACTTTAGTAATTTTTTATTTATTAGAAGCCTGTATTTAACCTGCATACTATGATGCTAATATCTGTTGATTCCTTTCAACTTATAATAACAATTTATATTTTAGTACCGTAACTTAAGACTTTCATTAAACGCTGTTGCAGCTCAGGATAGCTGGCACGATCCATCAAATTAAGTGCTGGCAAACCTGTTAGCTTCTTTACCAGCTCAATACCAGCTTTAGTATTGGCTGCGCCTCCAGCGATAATGTCCGGCTGACGATCAAACGCACTAACTACTCCCATAACTGCATATGGGTCTGATGCGCATAACAGCATGAAACAAATTTGATCTTCAAGCAATGCCATGGCAGTGTCACCATTGTAAGGCTCTAATGGTGAAGCGCCAGCCTCAACGACTACAACGTCCGGCTGGTTACTAGCAATTACTGACAACACCTTTGATATTGCACTTTGAAACAATTTTTTATCACACACCGTTGATGGCAAACCCGCATCAACAAAATCGTAGATCGCATCAGCTCCAGCATCTTTATAACTCAATACATCCCTATACCTAGCAGCACCTGTGAGTTTAGCGGCGACGACTCGCATACCTTGTTTTTTTAAAAGACGAATGATCACGCGTCCAGATGTAGTTTTACCAGCAGACATGGAAGTACCAACGATTAAAATAACTGGTACAATAAGATCTTGTTTCACATTATTTTTTGTAAAGTCACCCATACAAACTTGTTCACCATTACGAGTTACATGACCTACGTAACGCAATGACATCAATGCTGGCATAAAAGGAGATTTTGAAATTAGCTGGCCAAACAAACCTGCTGATGTAAGTGCATGAAACGTATCATGCGTAATTGCTTGCCAACTACCAACGGCTTCTAGAGTTGCCATGCGTTCACCAAATGCACCAATAACAAGATCATCCTCAAATACTTCAATCATGCGACCACTGGGTAACTCAATATTGTGCATTACACCCGCAGTACTCAATACACGCCCAACGACATAGTCACCAGTATGCCAATTAACACGATTAATCGATTGCACTTCAAAACTCTGTTCAGCAAGATCTGAGATACGTGTTACTGATGTATAGACATAGTGAGCCATACGAGTTACTCCTTCTGGATGCAGAGTGGTGGTGCCAGCAGCATGGTGGTTAATAGTGCACAACGCTCTGGAAGTTGATCTGTATAAATAAATTCATGGGCTGCATGCGCGCCATCACCTACAGCGCCTAAACCATCAAGCGTTGCGGTATAAAGGCTGGTAGTATTACCATCGGACCCGCCTCCAGCTGTGCCTTGCTCTAAATGAATACCAAGTGAGCTCGCAAGGTCAGTCGCCAACATCCATAATTGCTGATTGGCCTCTGTTCGCTCCATTGGCGGCCTACCAATCCCTCCTTCAATTTTGAGAGTCACATTCGTGTCTTCGGGTTGCAATGCGCGAATAGCATTCTCAACACGTAGGCCATCGGACTGTGTTTCAACACGTACATCAATTACAGCACTACTTTCTGGAGCTATAACGTTTGCACGGGTCCCACCATCAATTACCCCCACATTTACGGATACTCCCTGATCAGGATTATTTAATGCAAAAAGTTTTTGAATAAGATGCGATAGTTCTAAAATTGCACTTGCCCCAGCATTAGGGTCAAGTCCTGCATGGGCAGCCTTACCTTTTACTTTTATAGTAAAACGACCCACACCCTTGCGCGTAGTTTTTATTTTTCCTGTTGGCCCCAATGAAGGTTCTAACACTAGCGCACGATCTACAAGTTGTGCTAGGCGTTTTATATAACGAGTTGACTCACGACTTCCGATTTCTTCGTCAGAATTAATAAAAATGATTGGACTAACTTCAGGCTGTAGTTTCAGTTCTTTCAATGCCTTTAAAGCAAAGATCATTTCTACAAGCCCTGCCTTCATATCATAGATGCCTGGCCCACGCATCATTCCATCTTTTGTTTGCAAAGGCATAGTAGCTAAAGTTCCAATTGGCCATACAGTGTCACAGTGACCAAGTAATAATTGCAATTTAGTCATAGCCGCACGTGTAACAGATCTGCCATATAAATGACCACCCGAACGTTGGCCAGGAATAATTCGAACTTTATAGTTGAGTTCTTCAAATTCACTTTTTAAACGCTGCAATATGGGTTGTTGTGCAACAGCGTTATCGGAAGGGGATTCGATGGCAACCAGCTCGGATAACAAATTTATCATCGCTGCCTGCCGTTCGATGAGATATACCTGAATGTCTGCCGTAGCAGACGACCTGTTCATCTTTTAAATCCTCTAGGCAATGGTATGGTTTGAGTTTTATCAATTTCAGCAAACCGATTAGGATATAAAAATGCCAATAACGGTGCTTGTTTTACTAATTGTTGATCATCTCCATCTGCAACACGCAGGGCATCATTAGCTATCCGTGCAGACAGAATGCGGCCTGTGATTAAACTATTGGCACCAAAGTCATCGTAGATTTCATGTAAATTACATTCTAAAAATAGATAGCCATCTTTCATTAACACTGCATCAACTTCTTTAGCCGGAATCGTAGGTAATTGCTTAACAATTGGTTTACTACCATCTTCGCATCTTGGAGTTGCCGCAAGAGTTGCAAGTACTACTTGAGTAGGTCTCGCATAGGTAACTGTAAATTCCCTAGTCCTAACAATATTTTGATAAGTGCTATGCTTTGGTGTACACACAAATCCAAAATAATTATCCCAACTTACTGGGATTGCTAAATGTTTAGGAGCCAGATCACTCGTGCCATCCGGTTCTTTAGTACCAATAACAACCAGTGGATAAACACTGAAAAATCTATCCCAAATTGGCTGTTCAAGATTTAGCTCGATCAGATGCCTGCTTTTTTCACTCACGTTAACCCTAGCCTTTTATATATCCAGATATATAAAAGGCTACAAGCCCTTTAAAGTCATTTGTTTGATTCAGCTCAGTTTTCGCTTTATTTATCTAAACAATAATTAATTCAATATTTAGACATTGGTTTACTACACAAATTATACAAACAGAATCTGAGCTTGTTGGGGTGAATAATCTAAATCAATCGACAATCAGCTATCAGGAAATATTAAGGAGATGCATATTTTGGCATGCTTGATACATTTCAACATACTTATTGCTACAATTTTTATTAAATTATTAAATGCTTATAACTGCTTTGGGTTGCTAGCATTCATTCATCAAAACTTTTTTGAGCCCAGCATGAATTCAAGCATGTTTAATTCGCTCACGTTCTTTTGTTCTACATTCTCGACAACGAATAGCTTTTGAGAAAAAATAACCCCCTGCCTCTTCATGCCACCACTTTTGTTGTGAGGCTGTCCATATTTGAGTAATGCCACAATCGATGCAAACAAACTCAATATCATAACAATATTCAGACGCCACATCGTATGTGTTACCCATATTAAGCTTTGCAGCATCTACAACTAATCTGTTAACTTTTTTGCCTTTGGTCCTTATTTTTCTATATATCATTAAATCTTGTGCCCACTTTGAAAACTAGACTATCTCTAACTTTGCATGTTTTTTAGCAACACAGAGGAGTAAAAAAATATAATGATATAGATCCTGCAGAAGCTAACAAAGCAATCATCAACATTCCGATAGATATTGAGCTAGTCCAGTTAGAGTAGTTTTTTTGCATAACACCTCCAGCCGAAATTAGACCCGAAATAAAACATACCCCAGCTCCCCACAGTAATATTTTAGAAGCACGCTCTAATCCGAAAGGACCATCAGATAAAATTATTACTTGTTGTACCATGGGTGAAAAAATGTATCCAAGAATATATAACAGCCAGGCAAGCGCAAAAGATAAAAGCATTATCCCTATTGGTGTAATTCTGCTCACATTAGAAATGCCTGCTTTTAACGAATAATGATCATTTAGTTAATTTATATATACATGCTACAGAGCATATCAACTATTACTATTCACAGTAAAAATTAACCTGTTTTTAAGTTTCCAAGCAGTTTAGAGGCCCTATCTTCAACTTAAAGTGTGAAATACCTCTCAATCAAACATAAATTATTCACATACCGTGATAAAGTTCATTTTGACGAAAGGCATTCGTCTACATCTAAATGATAACTAAATAATAAAAATAACAATTAATAAGTATCACAGTAGATTAGGAGGAAATGATTATGACAAGTCACGTAGCATTATCAATTAGTATAGGTGTTTTAGGTGGCATTGCAGCCGCATTATGCTTAGGCCCGTTATCTGGAATAGTGTTAATTTGGGCTGTATTCATTGCATGGGCGTGCTTTTTTGCGATTGGCGGAGACGGCAAGGCATTACAAAACACTATTGTATGCAGCATTCTCGGAGCAGTTCTTGCGTGGATTGCATTACTAATAATATTAGGAATTCCATTAGCGGATGCATTAACTTTGCCCATCTGGGCTGGAATCGTTATTGGTGTTACCGTTTTGGTTATGTGCTTACTAGCAAAAATCGAGTTCTTTTCAGCTATTCCTGCAAGTGTTTTAGGCTATGCGAGTGTTGCAAGCTTAGCTCTTCAAACACCTAGTGCATTTTCAACAAGTGCATTAACTTCAGTTAACTTTAACAATGCATTAATTGTTATTGTAATTTCACTGGTAGTTGGTGCAATCCTCGGAATGATTTCAGCTAAAGTCGGTGGCGCATTAACTTCTGAATAAATAATAAATTTAAATAACTTAGTTATCATTACCAGAAGTATGCAAATATTTAAAAGGGCATTATATACAATGCCCTTTTAAAATGTATCTATTAATAAATTTCTGTTTAAAAACCAGCAGCAAATAATAACTATCATTTAGTGCCAAGCTTTTAAAAATTCCAATAAATGTTCTTCACAAGACTCAGATAAATAACTTTTAATTTGCTTACATTTTTTTTCATACTCATCTTTATAGAGCTTACCCCGCATTAATTCAAATCGCAGATAAACCAAATAAGTATTTAACACGTCAGTTTCACAATAGTTACGTATCGATTTCAGATCACCCTGCATATAAGTTTCGCAAACTTTACTGCCATCCATGCCTAACTTACCTGGAAAGCCTAACATCGTTGCAATGTGGTCTAGCTTAGCTGATGCTCGCATTTGATAACCCGCTAATACATCCATAAGATCGATATGTCTCCAATGGAAACGACCTATATAGTTATTATAGCGAAAACTTGTATCTTCATCTCCAATTTGCCAGTAGTGATGCGCATTAACCCCATGCAATAAAGAACGGAAGTGCATCACAGGCAAATCAAAACCACCCCCATTCCATGAAACAATCGTTGGGTTGTACTTTTCCAAGCCATCGTAGAAGCGCTGTAACAATTCTTTTTCAGAAGACTCTTCTGTGCCTAATGACCAAACCTTAAATGAATCATAGGTACTTAATACTGCAGAAATTGCGACTATGCGTTGCATATAATGCGGCATAAATTCACTACCGGTCTGCTGATTACGTAGATGCTCTATGGCTTTTATTACATCCTTATCTTCCAATCCTTCAAGATCATAGATTTTCTTACCCGACTCCACGTCTGGAACTGTTTCAATATCAAAAACGAGCACATTCATATTAATTATTCAACTGCAAATAGGCCTGTAGACAAATAGCGATCACCTCGATCACACACAATGCTTACAATTACTGCATTTTCCACTTGTTGCGATAATTTCAATGCCGCAACCATCGCACCACCTGAAGACACACCACAAAAAATCCCTTCTTCTTTTCCCAAGCTGCGCATCATATCTTCAGATTCTTGTTGTGTAACTTCTATAACTTCATCAACCGCGCTGGCATCAAATATAGAAGGTATATATTCCTGTGGCCATTTTCGAATACCAGGAATCTTGGAACCTTCGGAAGGCTCTACACCAATAATTTGGATATCAGGGTTCTTTTCTTTTAAGTACTGTGAAGTTCCCATAATGGTGCCTGTGGTACCCATTGAGCTAACAAAGTGTGTGACTTTACCTTCTGTGTCTTTCCATATTTCAGGCCCAGTGGTCTTATAATGTGATAAGGGATTATCTGGATTAGCAAATTGATCCAGCACTTTGCCTTTGCCTTCAGCTTCCATTTGTAAAGCTAAATCGCGTGCACCCTCCATACCTTCTTCAGCAGTAACTAAAATTAACTCTGCACCAAAAGCTTGCATTGAAGCACGGCGTTCCAAACTCATATTTTCAGGCATAATGAGCTTTAAATTATAACCCTTCATGGCAGCTACCATTGCAAGCGCAATACCTGTATTACCACTGGTAGCTTCAACTAAATTATCACCTGGTTTAATTTCGCCACGCTTTTCTGCTTCAACGATCATACATAAAGCTGGACGATCTTTTACAGAACCAGCAGGGTTATTTCCTTCTAGTTTTCCCAATACTAAATTAGTAGTTTTCCCTGGAAGTCTTTGCAAACGTACTAAAGGAGTATTACCAACAAACTCTTCAATAGTAGGAATATTCATAGCTTATTTCTCTTTTTCTACAATTAATGCATGTGCGACAGCATAATTTTTTTCATCTGAAATGCTGATATGCACCTCTAATTTATCCGCATCTATTTCTTTTGCAAATTCTGATGTAAACATCAACAGTGGCTTGCCATTATTATTATGTTCAACATACATACTACGCCAATTCACTTCACCACGTATACCTGTACCTAATGCCTTAACAAAAGCTTCTTTAACAGCAAATCGTTTGGCTATAAAAGCTAAGACATCGGGTGCATTACTCAATTCCACTAATTCTTTATCATGCAAAATTTTTGATGTAAATTTATTTTCATAGCGAGTATAGGTCTTTTCTATACGTGCAACTTCGACGATATCGATTCCTGTACCAATTAGTCTCATATTAATTTGCTACTTCCATTGCACTTTTCATTTTTCTAACCGCTTCTTCTAGACCCACATATAAGGCATGCGCAACAATAGAATGACCAATATTAAGCTCATAGATGTTTTCAATACTTGCTATTGATCCTACATTTTCATAATGCAGACCATGACCAGCATTAACTACCAACCCCAACGCAGTCGCATGTTTTACAGCGGTTTTAATACGAGTAAGTTCTTGCTGTTGTATTCCACCTTGAGTACTTGCATAGGTTCCTGTATGCAACTCAATTACAGACGCACCTACTTCTGCCGAGGCATCAATCACTTTTTCATCAGGCTCAATGAAAAGTGAAACAGCAATACCTCCTGCACTCAATGCAGAAATTAAATCTGTCATACGATCCTTATGTTTAATTACATCCAAGCCACCCTCAGTTGTAAGTTCCTGTCTTTTTTCAGGAACAATACAACAGTTTTCTGGTTTTACATCTAATGCAATATCACGCATCTCTTCTGTGGCCGCCATCTCTAAATTCATACTACTTTGTATTACTTGTTTAGCGAGATATACATCTTCATCTTGAATATGACGACGATCTTCGCGTAAGTGCATAGTGATACCATCTGCACCTGCACGTTCAGACAATTCAATAGCTTTTTCTAAATCAGGATATGGAGTGAAGCGCGCCTGACGAATTGTCATAACATGATCAAGATTTACGCCTAGCCTTACTTTAGTTTGTACGGACATATCTAATCTACTAATGAATATCAAAAGCGAATTGTAACAATTACGCTTGTATAAATTGTAAAATTTCTCGGCTGTGCAAAACCCGGTTATCAAGATGCCAATTAATTATTCCACGCATAAATTTTTTAGCTTCCGGTAGACATGATGTATCCATATTCAGAGGAGACTGTAATCCAAGCAGCGTAGCACCTGTAATGACGTTCCATGCTGTACTTTTATGCTGCACTCTTATAGGTCCAACTCCTACATCATAGCGATAGACTTTATCTTTTTGAATTGGAGTTTCATGATCATTTTCTTTATCTAAAGAGAGACCATGACCAACAAGACTAAGTAATTCAATTTCAAACAAACGTAGTAACTTTTCTTGTTTATCACCACTATCAAGTGTATCAACAATATTTCTATAAAGACTAAACACCTCACCACTAGGTGATAATTTTGGCAATAAACGTAGAATTAATTCATTTAAATACATACCCAGAATATATACACCAGGGGAACTGATATGCTTTTTCCCTGTAGCTTCAATATCTGTTAGTGTGAAAAGCCCCCCTTTACCACTCCAAGAAATAAGCAAAGGTGTAAAAATTAACCCTGCAACACCACTCTTCTTTTTTGAACCCCTCATTACACAAGAAACCAAGCCGTGCTCAGGTGTTAGCATTTCTATGATTTGACTGGTCTCGCGATACGAGCGGCTATGGATACAATAGGCTTGCTGTAACTGAACTCTCATCTATGGCTATTACTTACTATTCAAATTGAGCAACAATATTTTGTTGATCTTGCCAATTCTGTTTAACCTTAACCCAAGTCTTAAGCATAACTTTCATATTAAATATTTTCTCTAGCCTTTTTCTTGCACGTTCACCAATACTTTTCAACTTCGATCCTTTTTTACCAATGATAATTGACTTTTGGCTTTCTTTTTCTACCCAAATAATCACACTAATTGTTAACAACCCGTCATCAAAGTCGAGTTGCTCCACTTCTGTGTAAATTGCATAGGGCAATTCTTTTTGCAATTGCAACATAGCCACTCCCCGCACCATTTCTGCAATTATAAAAGTATCATCGCGATCCCACTTAACATCTCTAGGAAACAAAAATTCGGATTCAGGACAATATTTCTTTAACTCATTAATGAGAACATTTGTATCTGTATCATACAAGGCAGAAAAAGGGATAATATTTGCGAATTCATGGCGCTGTCTCACACTATCCAATATTGGCAGCAACTGAGACTTTTGTTTTAGTTTGTCGATTTTATTTACTACCAATACTACAGGTGTATTCACTTGTTTTATTTGCCTTAAAAGATAATCATCTTCATCATTCCAAATATCCAACTCTATCATCATCACTATTACATCAACGTCTTGTAAAGCTGTGATTGCATTTTGCACTAAAACTTTACTCATCAGGCGTTTATTCCCCAACTGAATCCCTGGAGTATCTACTAATATAATTTGACAGTTTTCTAAACTTAAAACCCCTCGAATATTATGACGTGTTGTTTGTGGTTTGTGAGTAGCGATAGATAATTGTTCACCAAGTAATTTATTAAATAAAGTAGATTTACCCACATTTGCACGCCCCACAATGGCGACAAAACCACATTGTGTATCACTGATCATTAGCAGAGCTTTTATTTGCCATATATACATAGGCCTTTTGTGCAGCATCTTGTTCCGCTCGGCGTCGATTTTTCCCTGTCCCTTGGAAACTGAGATCACAGTTTTCAACAAAACATTCTACAGTGAAAATTTCATTACCCGACTTACCTGCCTTTCCTTGTAATACATATTTTGGCACAGCAACCCCGTTTGATTGCAGTAATTCCTGTAGCCTTGTTTTTGCATCTTTCAGCTGTTCAACAGTAGGTATATCTTCTAAACGTTTAGTAAATACTTTTAATATGAAGTTCTTTGCTACATCGAGGCCTTCAGACAAGTAGATTGCACCAATTAATGCCTCTAACGCATCAGCTAAAATTGAATCTCGATGAACACCACCTGATTTAAGTTCACCTGCACCTAATTTTATTAACTCACCTAAATTTTGCTCGCGGGCAATTTCTGCGAGTGTTTCTTTTCTTACTAAATGCGCTCGCAAACGAGTGAGATCACCTTCAGGATAGCCGGGGTAATGCTTGAATAACCATTCTGCAACAAAAAAGCCTAATAACGAATCACCGAGGTATTCCAGTCGTTCATTGTTGTTTGCACCTACACTACGATGGGTAAGTGCTTGACGATAGTAATCAGAAGCTAAGAAGTGTTCGCCTAGTTGCTTAACAAGACTCAATGTAGTGGCTATTTTTTTATATTAATAGTTTGGCGTTGATCAAACATTACAACTGCATCTAAATTAGCAATTAGCGGTACTCTGATTTCGTAATCCACACCAAACTCTAAAGATTTTTTAACTTTATTATAAACAAGGTTTTCTTTTGTAATACCAGAAATACCATTGATGTAAAGTCTTTTATCAATTAGATCCCACATTTGCTTTTTATTAGGGCTTTTGCCTTCCATTTCTAAAGCAAGGTCCTCAATAATCTTCTGAGATGCAAAACCCTTATAGTAAACCGGGAAAAGTTTGATACCTACGGTAATCAAAAACCCCATCAAAGCTAAAAACAAAACCCAAAATACAAATGATGCACCACGCTGCTTTTTTAAATTCATCATATGATCACCTACCCCTAAATGATTTTCTTACCGATCCGTTTAAATTCATAGTTTTTGCCTGCAAAATCTGCATTCATCCATACCAAGAATGCACGACCCACCAAATTTTCTTCTGGTACGAACCCCCATATCCGACTATCACTGCTATGGTCGCGATTATCTCCCATAACAAAATAGTGATTTGCAGGAACTTCGTACTCTCCCGGAATATTAAAACGTGTTTGTTTTAATAAAATATCATGTATAACCGTATCCAAATCTTCGTGTAAAACAATCGCTCCATTCATTACACTATTTGAACCACCACCATGATAGATCCCATTCTTTTGTTGCGCGATACGTTTGTCATTAATGAACAGTGTCTTATTTTTATAAGTAATACGATCACCAGGCAGCCCTATTACTCGCTTAATGTAATCATCTGAAGGATCTTTTGGGAAACGAAAAACCGCCACATCCCCGCGATGTGGAGAACCTGTATCTAAGATTTTTGTATGAATAACAGGTAATCTGATCCCATAAGCAAACTTATTTACTAAGATAAAATCACCATGCAGTAATGTAGGCATCATTGAGCCAGATGGAATTCGAAAAGGCTCTGCAACGAATGAGCGCAATATTAGTACAATTAATAATATAGGGAAAAATGACTTAGAGATTTCAATAAACCAAGGGTCTCTATACTCTTTAGTTGCAGCCCGAGCATTGTCTTGACCATGACTAGCATTGTATGATTTTTCCAAAGCACGTTTGCGGCGCTTATCACCTAAAAAATACTTGTCCGCCAACCAGACAAGACCCGTTAGAACTGTGCCAATCAACAAAAACAGCTCTAAATCAAAATGAATATTAACTGGCATAGTATGTTTCTAAGGATATTAAGATTTAGCAATAGACTCTAAATAGCCTGCTTATTTGTGCATGTTATCAACGGAATAGTAAAAATATTTAAGACCAAATTTCACTGGGCATAAGTATAGAATCTAAATCCAGCAAGTGCGAGCCTATAGTTAATTCGTTACACAATCTAACATAAAGATCTCAAAAGCCAATAACTACTACGCTAGATACGACCTTTTCCACGTATTTATACAGTGAAAAGTGCAAAATATAAGTATTGGTCGAAGAAGAGACAAACACACTATTTACTTAGAACTCGCTGCCACAACCTGTCTACCTCTATCTTATACGGTGTAAAAATCTAAGATGCTCCTGACATTGGTCGGGGAAGAGACTAGCACACTATTTACTTAGAACTCGCTGCCACAACCTGTCTACCTCTATCTCATACGGTGTAAAAATCTAAGATGCTCCTAACATTGGTCGGGGAAGAGACTAGCACACTATTTACTTAGAACTCGCTGCCACAACCTGTCTACCTCTATCTCATACGGTGTAAAAATCTAAGATGCTCCTAACATTGGTCGGGGTGAGAGGATTTGAACCTCCGACCACCGCAACCCCATTGCGGTGCGCTACCAGGCTGCGCTACACCCCGATATTAAGGAAAAATTGAATTTAAAGAAATTATAGTGTGAATGATCAGCGTTTCAAAACTTGTAATAAGTCTTCAAGTTCCACTCGCACTTGATGAACCAGTTGTTGGCTTTGGTTTGTGTCTTCTTTTGCAGATGACCCTGAAAGCTTAAGCCTGGCCCCACCAATGGTATAGCCTTGCTCATATAAAAGGCTCCTTATTTGGCGAATCAAAATGACGTCATGACGCTGATAATAGCGACGATTTCCACGTCTTTTCACGGGCTTCAGAGATGGGAATTCTTGCTCCCAATAACGCAATACATGTGGCTTGACCCCACATAATTCGCTTACTTCGCCAATAGTAAAGTAGCGCTTCCCAGGGATCGCCGGTAACTCGTTATTGTTGTTGATTTCCAGCATATGCCTCAACTCTCGCCTTTAATTTTTGCCCAGGTCGGAATGTAACTACACGTCTTGCAGAAATAGGAATCTCTTCTCCTGTTTTTGGATTGCGACCAGGTCGTTGATTTTTATCTCGCAAAATAAAATTACCAAATCCTGATAACTTTACTTCATGACCCTGTTCCAAAGCGAGCCGAACCTCCTCAAAGAATATTTCGACTAATTCTTTTGCTTCACGTTTGTTGAGGCCTAACTCCTCAAACAAATTTTCTGCCATTTCAGCTTTGGTTAGCGCCATTGCACTTAGCTTTTTATTTCCGCTCCAACTTTATTTTCAAGTTGAGAAATAATTAATGAGATTGTTTGTTCTATTTCTTTATCCGTAAGGGTGCGCGAAAACTCTTGTAAAATCAAGCCTAAAGAGATGCTTTTCTTTGTTTCTTGCACACCTTTTCCAGTATAAACACTAAAGATTTCGATGTTTTGCAAACATGTTATTTCCATTTGCTCAATGTTTGTGCAAATTTCTTCTGCATTGATTGTTTCATCAACAATCAACGTTAAATCCCGACGGATGGAGGGGTATTTTGACAATGCTTGAAAAACAACTGTAGATGTTTCTTTAACTACATCGTTTAACTGTAGTTCAAATAAGAACAGATCTTGACCTATATCTAAATCGGACTGAATTCGTGGATGTAATTTCCCCAAACGTCCAATCACTTTATCATCACAAATGATTTGCGCTGCTTGTCCTGGATGCAATGCAGAATCATCTATGCTTTTAAACATTAATGTACAACCATGTTGCAATACCAAAGCCAAAACTTGTTCCACATCACCTTTTAGATCATAAAAATCTACATCTCTGGATTCATCTGACCACTGCATAGGATGACAAGTTCCAGTGATCAACCCCGCAAGGACAGGAAGTTGTTTAAATTCATCCTCAGCCTGAACAAACTGCAATCCATGCTCAAAAAATCGTACTCGATTCTGTTGACGGTTCAAATTATATTGCGCAGCTTTGATCAAACCCGGCCAAATACTACTTCTCATCACCGATAGCTCTTGAGAAATAGGGTTGGCTAGTACTTTTGGCTCATGTTTTGGGTTGAGCAAAGACTCGATTGCAGAATCGACGAAACTAAATGAAATAATTTCGTGATACCCAGACGAAACCAAGCTTCTCTTTATTAATGCGAGCTTATCCGACTGCGTAGAACTAGGTTGAGCACTAGAAGGAACAGCTACTTTACCCGCAATATTCTCATAACCGACTAAACGAGCAACTTCTTCAATTAAATCCACATCCATTGCCAAATCAAACCGAAAGCTAGGTGGCCAAACACACAATGTGTCATCCTCTAATCGAACTTTACAATGCAAACGTTCTAGTAAACTTTGCACTTCTGTGACTGAAATTTTTATACCCAACAAAGATTCAACTTTACTATGCTCTAAAACAATTTCCGCTGGCTGTACAGCAAATGAGTCACTCTGTTTTAAAATTGTAGGCCCAGGTGTACCTCCAGCAAATTCGAGAACTAATTGCGTTGCCCTCTCTATTGCAAGTTGACTTAATTCAGGATCGACACCGCGTTCAAATCGATGCGACGAATCTGTGTGTAGCCCATAGCGTCTTGCCTTGCCTGAAATGGTTTCCGGCTTAAATGTTGCACTTTCTAAAAATATATTCACAGTTTGATCATCAACTGCCGTTGAATTTCCACCCATAACACCGGCTAATGCAATAGCTTGCTTAGCATCGGCAATAACTAAATCATCGCTAGCAAGTTCTATAACTTGCCCATCCAGCAATTCCAGTGATTCATCTGCATCAGCAAATCGTACTATGATGCCTCCATCTAGTTTTTTTAAATCAAAGGCATGCATGGGTTGTCCCAGCTCCATCATCACATAATTTGTGATATCAATGATCGCATTAATGGAACGCACACCTGCACGACGAAGCTTTTCTTGCATCCAAACCGGGCTTTGTGCTGTACCTGATATTCCTTCTATAACTCTACCCACGTAACGCGGACAGTCTTGTTCTGCTTCGATGGAGACAGGAAAAGTGGTTTCGCTAACACTACTAACAGCGTCAATTGATATCGGTATATTCATAGCTGCTCTCGTAAGTGCTGACACTTCACGCGCAACACCTTGAATGCTTAAACAATCAGACCGGTTAGGGGTTAGATCGATGTCGATAACTGAATCATTTAAGTTTAATGCATCAAATAAATCTGTTCCGAGTACACAATCATTAGGTAATTCCATAATGCCTTGTGACGACTCCGCAAGCCCTAATTCTGATGCTGAACACAGCATTCCAAATGATTCAACTCCACGTAAGGTTTTAGCTTCAATAACAAAGTTTCCTGGAAGAATCGCTCCTACTTTAGCAAAAGCAACAGTAAGCCCTTCTCTCACATTGGCAGCTCCACAAATTACTTTACTGATTTCACCACTATCATCATCGACATTACAAACATGCAACTTTTTTGCATCAGGGTGTTTTTCTACTTTCAGAACTTTTGCAACGACCACACCTTTAAACTCAGGCGCTGCAGGTTCTACTGAATCAACCTCTAAGCCTGCCATGGTTAACGTATCAGCCAGTTGTTGGGTACTCACATCGGGACTCACCCACTCTCGCAACCAATTTTCACTTATCTGCATAACTAATATCTTTTTTCTTTACACTTAAGAAAACTGTTGCAAAAAACGTAAGTCATTTTCAAAAAATAGACGCAAATCATTTACTTGATAACGAAGCATTGCGAGACGCTCTACACCTAAACCAAATGCGTAACCACTATATTTATTTGTATCAATCCCCACCTTCTCAAACACATTTGGATGCACCATGCCGCAACCCATCACCTCTAACCATTTAGTTTTTTTGGATTTACTTCCTTCCATTGCAATATCAATTTCCGCCGAAGGTTCTGTAAATGGAAAATAGGAAGGCCGGAACCGGACTTTTAAATTCTCATCCCCAAAAAATGCTTGCAGAAACTCAATTATGATACCTTTTAAATCCACAAATGAGACTTGCTCATCCACTAACAAACCTTCGACTTGGTGGAACATAGGGCTATGCGTTGGATCAGAATCGCACCGATAGACGCGGCCCGGTGCAATGATTCGTATCGGAGGTTCCTGCTCCTGCATCACATGAATCTGTACGGATGAGGTATGCGTGCGCAACAACATTTTATCAGCAAAATAAAATGTATCATGCATAGCTCTGGCAGGATGATGTTCAGGTATATTTAAGGCCTCAAAATTATGAAACTCATCCTCAACCTCAGGACCTTCTTCTACACTAAACCCATAACGCTGAAAATATTCTTCAATACGTGCCAAAGTATGTGTAATTGGATGCAAACTACCCACGCTTTGTCTGCGCCCAGGTAATGTAACATCTAGCGTTTCAGTCTTTAATTGATCATTTATTACAGATTCCTGTAAAAAAGATTTCTTTTCTTCAAGAACTTTCTGAATACGCACTTTGACCTGATTAATTTTTTGACCGGCTGCAGGTCGCTCCTCTTTTGGAAGTTTGCCAAGCTCTTTTAACTGTTCGGTAAGTAATCCTTTTTTACCAAGATAATGAACACGCAATGATTCCAAACCACTCATGTCATCAACAGATTGGATCTCATCCATTGCTTTTGTTTCTAATGTGTTCAGATCAGCCATGCTATATTAGAAAAAATGTTGTTAACAAAAAAAGGGAAAGGCATAGCCTTTCCCTTTTTACACTCAAAACTGTAAGTTATTTAAATAAACGCTAATCAAGTCATTTAAATCAATATTAACTTGCCAAACTTGCTTTTGCTCTTTCTGCAAGCTTGCCAAAAGTATCGATATCATTTACTGCTAAATCAGCCAATACCTTACGATCTATCTCAACTGAGGCCTTATTCAAACCATCAATTAAGCGACTGTAAGAGAGCCCAAATTGTCTTGCAGCAGCATTGATGCGCACAATCCACAAGGAACGAAATTGGCGCTTACGTTGACGGCGGTCACGATAAGCATATTGTCCCGCTTTAATAACTGCCTGTTTGGCAACACGATATA
Source organism: Gammaproteobacteria bacterium (assembly GCA_965223115.1). Classification (GTDB taxonomy): domain Bacteria; phylum Pseudomonadota; class Gammaproteobacteria; order UBA4575; family UBA4575; genus CBDCUI01. Next base: position 401,997 of record OZ244982.1, on the reverse strand, counting down.
CATTCCTACGTGCGCCGTAATAGCCTTTTGCCTTGGCACGCACTTTTTTATGTTTCGCATGTGCAACTACTGATCGTTTAACTCTTGGCATTTAAATTCTCCAAATTCCTTTAATTATTATTTAGCCTTACGCATAAGGAAGCATTTGCTTCACACTCTTATTATCAGACTCTGCAATCAAGGCGCCAGCGCGTAGCTGTCTTTTTCGTTTTGTACTCTTCTTAGTAAGAATATGTCTTCCATGTGATTGGATACGTTTAAAACCACCTTTAGCAGTTTTCTTAAAACGCTTCGCTGCACCTCTATTTGTTTTTAATTTTGGCATTACTAATTTTCCAGTTATTTTTTACGCAAAGGGGCAAATACCATTACTAATTGTCTTCCCTCAAGTTTTGGTCTTTGCTCTACTTCACCATATTCTTTTAAATCATCTTCAATTCGATCAAGTAACTTTCCACCTAGTTCCTGATGCATCATTTCACGACCTCTAAATCGAATCGTTACTTTGGTTTTATTATTACTTGTTAAAAATTCAATTATCTTTTTTAGTTTAACCTGGTAGTCACTTTCTTCAGTTCCAGGTCTAAATTTAATTTCTTTAACATGTATCGTTTTTTGTTTCTTTCGCGCAACTTGAGCTTTTTTACTTTGCTCAAATTTAAACTTGCCATAATCCATCACCCGACATACAGGTGGATTGGCGTTTGGAACAATTTCTACTAAATCAAGATCTGCATCAAATGCAATTTGTTGGGCTTGATCAATCCCTACTACCCCAACATTTTCTCCATCGATTCCGATCAAACGAACTTCGCGATCGGTTATTTCTTCATTTAAACGATTCTCTTTCGCTGCGCTGATACCTTATTCCTCCAAAATATTTGTTAATTTTACTCGCGATAAATAAATTATCGCGAATAACTTAAAGGGGAGAACCCGATTCTCCCCTTTAAGAATTCCCCATCGGAATTGCATTCGCATAATTGCGAATAAGTAATTCAACGATGACCGCGACACACGCTTTCATCGATGAACATTTGAGTGACAGCACTCACATCCATCGATCCTAGGTCTTTACCATTACGCGTACGAACGGCCAACTGATTCGCGGTGACTTCACGATCGCCCGCCACTAACATATAAGGTATATGGGCAAGCGTGTGCTCGCGAATCTTAAAGCCAATCTTCTCATTTCTCAAGTCAGAAATGACCCTGAACCCTTGATTTTTAAGCGTTTCTTGCACAGATTCGACATATTCTGCTTGTCGATCGGTAATATTGAGCAAAACCGCCTGTATCGGAGCCAGCCAAAAGGGCAAATCACCCGCATAGTTTTCAATCAGAATCCCAATAAAACGCTCGAGCGAACCCAAAATGGCACGGTGAATCATCACCGGCACCTGCCGGCTGCCATCCTCAGCTACATAGGTGGCATCCAGACGACCCGGCATGGAGAAATCGACTTGTATGGTGCCACATTGCCACGCCCTACCGATACTATCACGTAAAGTAAATTCGATCTTCGGTCCATAAAAAGCGCCTTCTCCAGGCTGTAACTTATATTCAAGTCCTTGGTTTTTAAATGCCATGGCCAAAGCCTCTTCGGCCTCATCCCACAAACTATCTTCACCTACTCTTTGCTCTGGTCGAGTAGATAATGCCAGCTCGATTTCTTTAAATCCAAAATCGTTATACACCTCAAAAGTTAGTTTGATTAGCTCTGCCACTTCTTTTTGCAGCTGCTCACGCGTACAAAAGATATGAGCATCATCTTGTACAAATCGTCGACCACGCATCAAACCATGTAACGTTCCCGAAGGTTCATTGCGATGCACTAAACCAAACTCAGAAAGTTTTAACGGCAAATCACGATAACTTTTAAGACCTTGATTATAGATTTGCACATGCCCAGGGCAGTTCATGGGTTTAATGGCATATTCCCGGTTCTCAGATTGGGTAGCAAAAATCATGTCGCCAAATTTATCCCAGTGACCTGATTTCTCCCAAAGTTTGCGATCTAAAACTTGAGGCGTTAATACTTCCTGGTAACCGTGTGCACGAATTTTATCGCGTATGTAGGTTTCAATAATCTTATAAAGCGTAAAGCCACGATCATGCCAAAACACCATACCTGGCGCCTCATCTTGAAAATGAAACAAGTCCATTTGCTTACCAAGTTTTCGATGATCACGCTTTTCAGCTTCTTCAAGTTGCGTTAAATACGCTTTGAGTTGTTTTTTGTCTGCCCAGGCTGTGCCATAGATGCGTTGCAACATTTTATTATTGGAATCACCGCGCCAATATGCTCCGGCAAGCTTAGTCAATTTAAAAGCTCGTAAATGACGCGTGTTGGGTACATGCGGCCCACGACACATATCGGTATATTCTTGATGATGATACAGCGCAATAATTTCATCATCGGGAATTTCTGAAGCAATCTCCACCTTATAGTCTTCATGACGATCTTTGAAGGTATCTACCGCTTTTTCACGACTGACCACTTCGCGAATCACATCGTAATCTTGCTTAATCAATTCCGACATGCGCTTTTCAATTGCTTCTAAATCTTCTGGCGTAAACGGGCGTTCATACTCAATATCGTAATAAAAGCCATTTTCAATTACCGGACCGATCGCCATTTTTGCAGTGGGATAAAGCTGCTTAATGGCATGCCCCATTAAATGTGCAAAAGAATGGCGAATAATATCGACCCCATCCGGATCTTTATTGGTAACAATTTCCACATTGGCATCATCCGTGATATCCACACAGGCATCTGCAAGTTGACCATTAATGCGGCCTGCAATTGTGGCTTTGGCTAACCCAGGACCAATCGATTCTGCAACTTGTTGAATAGTTACCGGATGAGCAAATTCTTTTTGAGTTCCATCAGGAAGGGTAATAATCGGCATGTTCAGTCCGCATGTAATACCAGAGTTCGGGATTTTGGGTGAGAGATCATTTTTTTTTGCGATGCTTTGGACTGATAGGCATAGCTGTAGCTATGGCTAAAAGGAAAAGCAAGCCAAGAGAAATTAGATCCAGCCAAAAACCGAACAACTTTGTTGAAAATTAAATTGTTTACAGTAAAAACTTGCATGTTTTCTATATTAATCCATGGAGCATATTTGATCGAGGTGGTCTGGTGTTATATGCGGGCTCTACTCCAGTGGTGACCTATACCAAGGGCCACATGTTTTTAGAATGCGTCTTTATAAACTAATTAATATAAATAGTCATTATTGGTAGGCACGAGCAGATTCGAACTGCTGACCTCTACCATGTCAAAATTGCGCTTGGAATCGCGCAAGAATTTGTATTCTAACAACTTTCATCTAAAACACTATGGGGAACTTTGAGCCTTTTTGTGCCCTTTTGTGACGTTTTAACTCAATCAGAATATCGAGCATGCTTCTAAGATTTCTAATCAACCGATTTACTGTCCAATCTTTCAACTAGTTATTTAGCTAATACTTTTCTACCTTCATCTGACTCTAGGAATTTAGTGATAGCATCTGAAAAATTATTTTTCTCTCTAACTCTACTCAAGACAGCCCTGCCAAATGGAGTAATCCGGTACGTCGCAGAATCACTCAAGTGAGTATTAACATTCTCCGGTGTAAGTTCTTTAAAGCTAGTTTCTAACAACCCCAAAGTTAGCATTCTATTTATAGCCAATACATGATCGGCAGCTCTAAGTAATCCACCACTGTTATCACCTGTAGGATGAGCAATATCTTGAATTGCTATATGAAGCAAATAGTACATCGTGACATCTAGTAATTTCGAAGTATTTTCAACTGAAATCCGTTTTCTATCATCAATTGACTTTAATGCACTCAGAATTAGTTTTTTAACCAACTCTATTGACTCTTTAACATTATTGGGATTGTACTTATGCACTCTAACACCCGATATATCAAAATCTAATTGATCATCATCCGACCTTAACAAGATAACTTCTTCTGGCAATCTACTTGCATGAGCCAAACCAATTTCATACAAAACATTTGAGTTTCTAATAGGCTTATTTTGTGTAGCATTAATTGGCAGATACCCTACTGTTGATATATCAGCAATGAACAACTTACATTCAGAAATGTTTCTTACAATTTCTGTCAAAATTGCATCGTTTTTATCAGATAAATCAACTCTGTGTGAAAATAGTTTTTCATCATTAACAATTATCTCTTTTGCTGCTGGCTCTAAAACATTTTCCCAACGCGGTTTGAACTCATCGTCAAAGCTCATAGCCACAAATATCATGTTTGTTTTAGGAAAAGGTGGAAACAACCTTAAGAGCTCTAATGGATACATACTATTTTTAATTTTTTACATATACGTCTTAATAAATAAAGAAATTTACACGACTATAATTTCCATCACGATATTTATTTACTCTACTTTGTGATCATAAGTGTCATTTAAATTCAAAACACCAATACATACGAATTACAAATCTTACATTATTGAACAGTTTGTTAAGCGAATTAGACCTACTATTATATTTCAGGGTAGCGCTCTAATATATTTCAGTCTGTGCTACGCATTTAAGAAAACAAGTCATTGAAATACAAAAAGGTTCATTTTCGGACTTAATAGTAATTTCAGTTTGAGACAAACCGAGTTTATCTTAAGTTTATCTCAGCAATAAGTTTAAGGTTATTTAAATTATTGACTTCAAAAGGGAAACTGGTAGGCGCGATCGGATTCGAACCAACGACCTCTACCATGTCAAGGTAGCGCTCTAACCAACTGAGCTACGCGCCTAGTATCAATGTATGAAATTAGCATAGAACAGAAAAATTCGATACCTGCTAATTATCTATATTATCTTGCTCTATTAAAAAAACTCACAACCAAGCACTCATACTTAGAAGCATAGCTACTTCATTAACATGATTCCTTACTTTATCCTGATCAAATAACATAGTGAATCAACGCTTAAGTTTACTTTTAACTAATTCAGCAATTTCAATTAACTCATCAACGAGAGTTTCACTAATCTCTGCATATCCTTCATATTCCATACCATTTCGTTTTATATGTGCATTACTGACTACAACACATTTCCTCTTATCTATATCAAGCGTATGTTCAAGGGTTTGAATAACTGTAATTCGGTGCCCTTGCACATTTTTGTTCGCACGATAATGGTTCCTTCTAAGTGCGCCATAAGCAAATGAAAAACAAGCATCGTACGCAAGTGTAAAGCGACTGTTTAAACTTAAGCTGGTGTTTTTTGCATCGTTTAATCGTTCTGTGCCACTTTGGATATAATTATCTACTTCTTCTTCGAAACTAGATTCTCGATATAACCGAGGTGGGTTCAACTTGGATAAATTTTTTAAATTGTCGCTCATTAAATCAATTCAATTTGCGGACGACTCATAACTTTACTAATGAAATAATGATCATGATCTAATTTTTCGTTAAATTCTTTTGTACTATAAATAGTTGGATTGATATTGCGCATTATCTCTTCATCTAAACCATCAATATGATCAATAACTTGCTCCCATGAAAGCTGATCTGTGACAATCATTAAATCAATATCGCTTTGCGCATTTTCCGTGCCACTTGCAAAAGACCCATAAATAAATGCTTTATTAATTTTATCTCGCACAGGAGACAACGCTTCTTTGAATAACTCTGTCAAACCAAACGTTTTCTTTACAAGATTCTTTAGTTCTGGGTAAATCGGACTATTCACATTTACTTGGTAATGAATTTGATTTCCTTTTTTTTCAATTGCAAGAATTCCAGACTCTCTAAATTGCTTAAGTTCATTTGTGACTGTACTAGTACCGGTACCAATAAGTTGTATAAGCTCATTGGTATAGAATGATTTATCTGGATTCATAAACAGCAAGCTCATCAGACGGCGCTGCGTTTTATTAAAGATATGGTCTAAAGTAGCCATAAATACATTCATACAGTAATTGGGGTATTATAATACCCCTTTAACTGAATGAATACAACTAGATAATATAAGCTTTTAAATCCCTTATTTCTTGGGACAGTCAATCCAAATTAGACAATAGTCAACTCGCCTTCATCTCAGGTTTACCTAAGATAATATCTTTTAAGCGGATGATTTCATCTCTTATCTTCGCAGCTTCTTCAAATTCAAGATTCTTAGCATGTTCATACATTTGTTGTTCGAGCTGTTTGACCTTTTTCATGCCATGTTCAGGGCTCATGCGTGAATATTCAATGACATCTTCTGCCACTCTGGCACGCGTTTTACCCAAATCATATTCGTAAGGTAATTTACGCGCACCTTCCATAATGTCTGCAACTTTCTTTTTAATTCCTTTCGGTGTGATGCCATGTTCTTTGTTAAAGACAAGCTGCTTCTCACGTCTACGCTCGGTTTCTTGGATAGCACGTTGCATAGATCCAGTAATTTGATCTGCATACATAATCGCTTTCCCATTAAGGTGCCTCGCTGCACGCCCTACAGTCTGAATAAGCGACCGTTCTGAGCGCAGAAAACCTTCTTTGTCGGCATCCAGAATTGCAACCAAAGAAACTTCGGGAATATCTAATCCCTCACGCAATAAATTAATTCCAACTAACACATCAAAGTCTGCTTTACGTAATCCTCTTATTATTTCTACTCGCTCAACTGTATCGATATCTGAATGTAGATAACGCACACGCACATTATGATCGGCTAAATATTCAGTGAGATCTTCAGCCATACGTTTGGTAAGCGTAGTCACCAACACACGTTCACCCAATTCGACACGTTCATTGATTTCAGAAAGTAAGTCGTCTACTTGAGAGGCTACAGGTCGTACTTCAATTTCTGGGTCCACCAATCCTGTTGGGCGTACGACTTGTTCTGCTACAGCGTCAGATTTTTCCGCCTCATAAGGACCCGGTGTTGCTGAAACATAGATCATTTGTGGCGCAAGGGCTTCAAACTCTTCAAACTTTAGAGGTCGGTTATCCAATGCCGATGGCAATCTAAAGCCATATTCAACCAGTGTTTCTTTACGTGAACGATCGCCTTTGTACATGCCACCAAATTGTGGAACGGACACATGGCTTTCATCCATTACCATCAGTGCATTATTGGGTAAGTAGTCTAAAAGACAAGGAGGCGGCTCACCTGCAGCACGGCCCGATAAATAACGTGAGTAGTTTTCAATGCCGGCACAATAGCCAATCTCTTGAATCATCTCCAAATCAAACCTAGTGCGCTGTTCTAACCTTTGTGCTTCTACCAAGCGATTGGCTGTATTTAATTCTTCAAGACGTTCTTTTAGTTCTTCTTTAATTTGTTCTATTGCATTCAATAAAATTTCACGTGGCGTTACATAGTGCGTTTTGGGATAAATGGTTAACCGAGGAACTTTACGGATGAGCTCTCCTGTCAAGGGATCAAAATAACTTAAGTTTTCGATCTCATCATCAAATAACTCTATACGAATTCCCTCACGCTCCGACTCGGCAGGATGTACATCAATCACCTCACCGTGCACACGAAAGGTGCCACGACGTAACTCAAAATCGTTACGGCTATATTGCAGTTCTGCAAGCCTTCTTAATAATTTACGCTGATCGACTCGATCACCACGATCCAAGTGCATAACCATACCAAGATAGGCTTTGGGGTCACCCAGACCATATATAGCTGAAACGGTCGCCACGATGATGGTATCGGGGCGCTCAAATAAGGCTTTGGTTGCCGACAAACGCATTTGCTCTATATGTTCATTTACCGAGGCATCCTTTTCTATAAAAGTGTCACTGGACGGCACATAGGCTTCAGGTTGATAGTAGTCATAGTAAGAAACGAAATACTCCACAGCATTTCTGGGGAAAAAATCTTTCATCTCACCATATAGCTGCGCTGCCAGCGTTTTATTTGGAGCCAAAATAATAGTCGGTCGCTGTACCTGCTCGATGACATTGGCAATAGTGAAAGTTTTGCCTGAGCCGGTGACACCCAATAGGGTTTGGTGGGCCAAACCATCATTTAGGCCCTCAATGAGTGCATTGATTGCACCAGGTTGGTCCCCTGCAGGTGCAAACTTGGTGTCAATTTGAAAATTATCCGTCACAATTATCTCTTATTGAAAGTTCCCGCAGGACAATGTGCCACTGTAGAGTATCCACTTTTTAATAAACCGAAAACCAAAACAGGAATCGCTCTTTTGAACAGTCCACTTGCTGATCGCGTAGCACGCGTTAAACCCTCTGTCACTTTAGCTATAACTGCACGTGCAAATCAAATACGTGCCGAAGGTGGCGATATTTTGAATTTAGCCGCAGGGGAGCCAGATTTCGATACGCCAGAATTTATTAAGGAAGGGGCCCAAGCTGCGATGCAAGCGGGCAAAACCAAATACACGCCTGTCCCTGGTACGGTTTCCTTAAAACAGGCCATTATCGATAAGTTTAGGCGTGACAATCAACTGAGCTATGAGCCTGATGAAATCATGGTTTCCAATGGCGGTAAACAAGTATTTTATAATCTATGTCAGGCCTTATTAAATACGGACGATGAAGTCCTCGTTCCTGCACCCTATTGGGTGTCCTACCCAGATATGGCACTACTAGCGGATGGCAAGCCTGTAATTATTCCGAGCAAAGTTGAAAATCGATGCAAAATCACAGCGAACGATTTGGAAAAGCACATCAACGAAAAAACTAAATTATTCGTCATTAACAGTCCTTCTAACCCTTCGGGCATTGCCTATAGTCAGGATGAGTTAGGTGCGTTAGGAGAGGTGCTTGAAAAGCATACGCATGTTCAAATCATTACCGATGATATTTATGAGCACATCATGTTTCGTGGGCAAAAGTTCGTAAATATTTTAAACACTACACCATCGCTCAAAGATCGTACCGTAGTATTAAATGGAGTATCGAAAGTATATTCCATGACAGGTTGGCGCATTGGTTATGCGGCAGGACCGAGCACAATCATTAAGGCGATGACAAAGATACAATCGCAAAGCACTTCTAATCCTAGTTCGATTTCACAAGCTGCAGCTGAAGCAGCATTAACCGGCGAACAAAGTTGTGTAACTGAAATGTGTAAGGCTTTCGAAGAACGCCATAATTATATCGTTAATGCGTTAAATGAAATTGACGGGGTTCATTGCCTACCCTGCGATGGAACTTTCTATTGTTTCCCTAACATTGAAGGTTTAATTAATAGAATCGACAGTGTTTCGGATGACGTTGAGTTTGCTGAGTATTTGCTTAATGAAACAGGAATGGCAGTAGTTCCGGGCACTGCATTCGGTTCACCCAATCATATACGCATTTCTTTTGCGACAAGCATGGAAGTGCTTCAAGAAGCTGTAGCCAGATTTAAAAAGCTTTAATAAATACCGATTCCACCTATATGGTGGAATCGGTATGTTTAATCTTGGTGGGTTCTATTTTAAGGCTAGTTTAGCCTTGGCTGGCACGCATGGTGGGTGATCCACCATTAGAAAAACCTGGCAACACTTCGCGTTGCACATGTTGTTTAAACCGTTGTATATCAATGCTGTCCGAGATGCGTAGCATTTTATGCATGCCATCTTCAGACAATATCATCATATCGATCCATGGGTTCTTGGGATTCTCAGGCGTATCAATACGGTACTTACGCTTTTGCTCATCACTTAGGGAACGTGTGGCAACCGTTACATTGGGTTTACCTGTACGTTTATTGATTGCCAGCCCTAAACAGCGGCAAATATCCGCAGCAACGAACCATGGCTCACCGGTCTCTTCCTTGACGATCCTTATCTTGTAGCCGCCATAATCAAATAGCGATATGTTTCCCACTTGTATAACTCCTTGTTGTCATGCACGTACTCGTGCCGTGTTCAAGGAATATTTATAGTGCGATCAAAGACCTACAGACGATGATTGCCGCTTATTGGTACTATCAGCCAGACAATCTGGAAGCTAAAATTTGTTTAACTCAAGAAATAGAGACCTGGCCCGCAAAATTCAGACCTATAAGCCTGAACCTAAAAAAGAACTGGAAAAATCGAATTTAGCGTTAAAGGTAGGAATTCAGTATCGAGCGGTTAGTCACTACATATCCCACTTGCGCTACAAATTTATTATTAGAATTTAGCTTCTAGAGATGCTTAACCAACATTGTTGTTGACCGATATAATAGGGATCGTTACCATCTCCCGCTTCCCTATTCCCCGGTAGCTCAGTTGGTAGAGCGGGTGACTGTTAATCACTAGGTCGGCGGTTCGAGCCCGTCCCGGGGAGCCAGTAATTCTCATGTTTGCGTTTTTGTTCGATACTGCGCATGAATTAAAAAGTATTTTTAATATCTTTTTATTCACACGAACTACTTATGTCAAAGTCATGTGACTTGTACCAACGAAACTAATCGGCCATTTACAACTACAAACAACTAAAGCAAATCGTATTGTTATTTATATTATAAGTTGCTGAACCTTGCGTATTGATAGCATCTACTTCATCGTCTGTAGAGTCAAATCTGATAGTGTTATCTTCTACTGTGATTACGGCGGGATTGGCATTGTTACGAGGAGAAATTCCATATAGGCAACCATATAAATCTACCGTATTATCATCTATGGTAACGTTCTGACCTTGTTGCCCATTACTATGAATTCCTGATCTACAGTTATACTTGCTAATAGTATTATTGCGAATTATGGACTCTCCATAAATATTAATGCCATTGGCTAGACGCCATCGAGATTGACTTTGACTATAGGCTAGATCATTAGTAATGGTGTTATCCTTAATGAGATTGTTAACATTTATATCTGGAGATGTTGCTTTGATAAGAATATCTCCTTCCTGGCTCACAGCTCCACCATTATGAACAGTATTATCAATAATTTGAGAATAACTTGCCTTTAAATTAATTGCTTCATGATCAAGACAAACATTTAGGTCCTTTACAGTATTACGGAGAACATCTACATATTCGCCAAACACTTTGATGCCATGTGCTTGAGGATATTCTCCATCCCCATCATCATCCACACAACTAGCATGAATATTTTTTATATCATTGTCTTCAATATGAATATTTGTCGTATTGTCACGGGAAGAATTATCTCCTACACGAATCGCACTAGCTCCACTATTTGTTGAATCTAAATTATCAAAATTATTATTAATGATGTAGATATCTTTTACGTCATTGTTAGATTGGTGAGCAAAAGAAACTCCGACAACAGATTTACCAGTATGAGTAAGATCTTTAAACAGCGAGTTCTTAACCGTAGCGTTTATAAAACTACCCTCAAAGTTATCCATCCTGATACCACCGCGCATAGCAGTGAAATGGCAGTTTTCAACGTGAAATCCATCAATGGTATCGCCGTTATTACCAATAATAGTAATGGCTTGACGAGCACTAAAATCATCAAAACCTAAGTTATAAAACTCAACCGCGGTATCTACATCAATTGTTTTGCCCGTTAATATAGTTTCATCAGGAACTACTCCAACTATTGTAAGATTTTTAGAAATAGTAAGCGCTGAGCTTCCTAAATCATATTCTCCCACTTCCATCTTGATGATGTCGCCATTTGAAGCTAGCTGGACAGCCTTGGACAAGGTTTTGAGTGGCGCAGTTTGTGAACCACTATTTGAATCTGAACCTGTTGTCGCCACATAGAAATCTGGAGTGCCAGCAACGACATTCTCATTCACTGTCCAGGTAAAGGAGGCACTATCACCCCCTCCATTCCCATCAGCTACTGTAATAACCGTGTTATAGGTGTCCGCTGTACTGGCCGTTCCACTAATTAATCCTGTGCTAGAATCAATACTTAATCCAATCGGTAAATCCGTTGCGCTGTACGTCAAACTGTCACCCGCATCCGGATCGCTAGCTTGAATCTGTAAACTTACACTGTCACCTTCCGTATCCATCAGACTACCCGGATTCATTACCGTAGGTGGATTGTTACTCCCACTCGAAGCAGTTGGTGTAATCGCCACTGTAGTGCAATTCATCACAGCACCCGAGCCGGTATTTGTAGCAAGTTCTGCTCCCGTTGCCCCTGCAGTGACCTGTGTCTTTTCCCCTAGCGTAATAGATTGCCCCGACAAAGGACTTATATCTTCCGCAACGGTTGCCGTTGCAAAACTCGTCGCTCCAGCATTCTTGCGATCCGTCTCATAATACTGCACAAGTGTGTTACCAACAGTCGTCGTAACTGAAGGACAAGTTACTGTGGTGTCACTTGTATCATCATCACCTTGCAAAGCTGAAACATGAATTGGATTCGTCGTGTCTACCCCCGTATAACGAGTGACACTTACCGTACAAGGATGGGTAGATTGTCCACATGGAAAAGTAAGGTCCGGTGCACTAGAACCTCGCACTATGTAGGAAACACGTTGCCGATTGGCACCATTTCCACCTGACTGAATATTTGTCCAACCACTATTTAGATTCGGAACACTTGACTTGTTGTTAACCTGTACCGCAACTAATAAATCACCTTGCGCTGTATTAGAAGGCTCATTAACACTAATCCCACCACCCGCTGTATTGCTGTTGAATGTTGTTGCTTGCCTTTCTGCTGGACCAGCAATATCGGCAGTTTTGACGACATCAATTTTATCTAGGCCCATCTTTTCATTCCCGGCAGAGCCCGCTCCTGTAGCTTTAAAACGCAGGTATTTCGTCCCCGCTGTAAGAAATGTAGTTGACATAGACAAGGTAGGGAAACTACTTCCACTACTCACGATGGTGTCCATTGTTCCAATTTGCGTATAAGTACCTAGCAGCTCATCTGCTACTTCGACGATAAACGTACCACGGTATTGGCTGAGGTGATATTGAAGATCCAAGCTATAAACCCCTTTGGGATTGACCGGGATCGAAAAGGTAACAAACTCATCAACTGCATTACTATTATATAAAAAATACTGGCCACTACTGGCTGCAGTATCATTTTTAGTTTGTGAACTGGTCCCATCACTGTCCTCAATCATCAGATCTGCTTCAAATTCATAACTTGCAGCAAAAGCATTTGGTGGCAAGATACAAAAAGCAAAAAGTGATAAGACGAAAAATAATGTTACAAATTTTTTACTTGAAACCGTGTAACACCCAACCATGATAGCCCCAACTATATTGTCGTTTTAGCATATTGCATGAATTATAAAGTACTAGTCAAGTTAAGTTTTTATAAATATAAAATTTCATTAAACTAGGAAATAATGTCGTTCATTAACTACTTTAAATAAATTATCAACACAAAGGCATTAGCTTAAAATAATTAAGTTTTTATCAGTATTTTTATAAATTATAAATTTTTATTTACTCAATAACATTGATCTATTAAGCGTAAGCGCAATTTTATTATTATTTGCATATAGAGCAGTAAGTTTTTTATTTTCATAGGTACATTTTATTTGTATCTTTGTCCCATCACTTACGTTTTTTACTTGTATCAATACTATTTCATTTACACTTAAAACAGTTTTTGCATAAGCATTCATCAATTTATAATTATGTTTATTTGTTACTTGCATAAAGTGCTGCAAACAACTCATTCCATAGTCATAGTATTCATGTGGCATTACGCTTGCTTTGTTACGCATGTAGGGTTGAATTATCCACATTAATAAGATTACAAAAGCGGTAATTGAGAGGATACACTTGGCATATAGGGCGGCAGGTTTTTTATGTTGATACAGCAATTAAAAACATTTTATTGCTTAACTTACAAATTATTATATGAAATTAGCCCATATCCTAATTACCTAAACTGAAAGTACCAAGGATAAATTTTCAAGCCTGAACATAGACCACTCTAGAGCTACAATAATTACTCCAACTGCGTTGAACGTATTTTTTTAAATTTAAAATTCATATGATCATAATATTAACTTAACTAAAATTATGCTATACAAAGTATAAGTTTGTGAATAATTGAATAAAATTCTGTTATTAGACATATGACTGAGCGTTACTAGTCATATGTCTATACCTGTATACAGATAACTTAATTACACTTTTTCTCAGGCTTTTTTAATATGTAGCTCATAGATTATAACTGAGTCATTTGTGTCAGTTACGAACCTCATCTATTTATATTAGCAATTCGTTTGTCTTAACAGAAAACATGTTCATTAAACTTCTAATCTAACTTGAATCAAATTATTTATATATGGGGTTTTAATGATATCGCAGAGATACAGGAACAATGTGCATGAAAATTTCGATTATTGTGCCAACATTTAATGAGGCAGCTAACATTAGACCATTGATTACAGAAATTAAAAATAGCCTTAATAATTACTGCGATTATGTAATTATTTTTGTAGATGATGGAAGTACAGATGATACCGTTAATGAGCTAAAAAGCGTGGCATCTACAAACCCGTGTCTTCTTGAAATACTGAGATTGAATAAAAACTATGGCCAAAGTGCTGCAATCAGTATTGGCATAAAGCATGCGACGACGAAATGGGTAATTACATTAGATGCAGATGGACAAAATAACCCAGCCGATATTATTTCTATGCTCAATCATTTAGGTGACCGAATAAATGAAGACGTTCCATTATTGATATCCGGGGTTCGCAATAAAAGACGGGACTCAATTATTAAAAGATTAAGTTCACGCATTGCGAATACAGTAAGAAAAGCTATTCTTAAAGATGATGCCATAGATACTGGATGTGGTCTCAAATTGTTTCATCGTCAAACCTACTTATCCCTACCTCAGTTTGATCATATGCATCGTTTCTTACCCGCATTATTTAGTATGCAGGGAGGAAATGTAGAGTTTGTAGCTGTAGATCATCGTCATAGAAATGCAGGATTTTCAAAATATGGGACATTAGACCGGCTATATGTCGGAGTCATTGATTTATTTGGGGTGTACTGGCTTCGTAAAAGAACTATGCGCCCCCTAGAGGAAAAAATATAAATGGAAAATTATGAAGTACTTTGGCTTGCTATAGGTTTTTCCGGTCAAACATTATTTTCAATGCGATTTTTAATTCAATGGCTCACTAGCGAACGCAAAAAACAAAGTGTAATACCTGTTTCCTTTTGGTATTTCAGTATTTTTGGTGGAATAGTTTTGCTAGCTTATGCCATCCATAAAATGGACCCAGTATTCATCTTAGGACAACTTACTGGCATATTTATTTACGCAAGAAATTTATACTTTATTTCTATAAATGGCGTAACTAAAGAACGAGCTCCGACATAAGTATTTCACAGTTTTTGCTAAATTGTTTTTACATCCTTGGATGAGATCAATATCTCACCGACTTGCTAGCCCTAATATACAAATCGCACTGCTTATCATATTTGCAGTAGTTGTAATTAGTTCAGGGTTAGGGTTGCGTGATCCGTGGACCCCCGACGAACCACGATTTGCCATGATTGCAAAACAGATGGTTGAAACCGGAAATTGGCTAGTTCCCCACCGTGGCGTTGAGCTATATGCAGATAAACCACCATTATTCATGTGGGCCATTGCTGTCTTTTACAAAATCTTCGGCTCGATCAATATCGCTTTTCTGATACCTTCATTGCTTGCATCTATTAGTGTTCTAATCATGGTATATGACATAACACGAAAACTTTGGTCAACAGAAACGGCTTTCATTGCTGCAATTGCTTTGTTAGGCACATATCAGTTCGGTTTACAGGCCAAAGCAGCTCAAATTGATATGGTGCTAACATTTTTTACCACATTAGCGCTGTATGGATTAATAAGAACATTTTTTTTACAACATACTGTAGGCTGGATCTATTTGTCTTTTTTTTCTATGGGCCTTGGTACACTCACTAAGGGTGTTGGCTTTCTACCATTATTATTTATTGTACCTTATGTATTGTCACGGTTATTCAAATGGAAATATGTACAAGGAAAACCAGTGACTTGGCAACAGTGGGGACTTGCGACAGGGTGTTTAATTATCCCTTTAGGCTTTTGGCTTGGATCACTTATTATTTATGCATATCTTACAAGTAATATAGAGTTGAACAATTACCTAGATAATATCCTCTTCCATCAAACCAAAGTTCGTTATTTTAATTCTTGGACCCATATAAGACCACCTTGGTATTTATTTACGCAAGCATTACAGCTCTGGATGCCATTAATTCTTTTATTGCCCTGGTTAATTGTTGGCTGGTATAAACAATATATAGATAAAGACAGCAGAGCATTAAGCTTACTTGCTTGGGTATTGCTTGTTTTAGTCTTTTTTTCACTATCGCCTGGGAAAAGAGGTGTTTATATACTTCCAGCATTACCTGGCTTCGTCATTGCCTGTAGCGCAGGTTTAATACAGTTTCGTAAATCTTTATTTGCTAATTTAATCCCTTTAGTTGCAATAATCATACTTTCAATTTTATTAATTTGTTTGCCCCTGGCATGCAATTTCACAAATTACGATTGCAAAAATATTAGTGATGAAGTAAGTAACTTATATATATTAATATCAGTCTTAGGGACAATCGGCTTATCAATTGCAGCGTTAACTCGACAACGTAATTCTGCTATAGGCATTTTCGTATTTGTTATGACTTATTGGTTCCTCATGGGCTGGTGGGGTTACCCAAATCTCAACAAAATCAAGTCGGAACGTTATATTGTAGAAAAAACTGTATCTATAATAGGACATGATGCAGAGCTAGGCTTTGTAGCCTGGCGCGAAGCGTTTATGCTGTACACAGACCGTAGCATTAAGGACTTTGGATTTTCCAAACCTATTAAAAAACAAGCAAAAGAAGCTAAGCAATGGTTGACACAAAAAAATAACCGCTGGTTATTAATAAGAGAGTCTTCTTTAGAATGCTGTTTTAACACCTACAATGCAATTCATATAGGTACCCATGAGCGTCGAAATTGGTATTTAATTAACAGCTCATAAATTATTAACACAAATATCAATATCTTGCTTATTAACTTTTTTAATTAACATTCTACATATTCATATAGTAGTCATATGTCTAGTTGCTTATTAGACATGTGACTATTCTATGCTAGATCTACTCCTAGATAATTACTTCCATTAGTTTTCGGTTAAGAAATTACGATCAAATGGTTTTTCACAAAGAAAACCTTCTTATTATTACAATTTATACAAAACTTTTAGCAAACGCAGTATAATTTTGTATATTTAAAAAGTATTTCCTACGACAAAAATATTATAAACAAAACCAAACATAATATAGTTAATTCTTTTAATTAAGCTTAATAAATTTTACATGCACAAATGCGAATGACTTACTCTCTATTAATAGTCTTGGCTTAATATGACTATAAAAATTTCGCATACATTCTAGGTACTTCATGTCAGCACCAGGTTCTATTTGCATTATGCGACTTTCTGCAGTTGGCGATGTGCTACATGCACTACCAGTCGTACGTACCATTCAAAAATATTGGCCCAACACGACTATTACGTGGATTATTGGGAAATTAGAATACTCTTTACTTGGTGATATAGCCGATATTGAGTTTATCGTTTTTGATAAAACAAAAGGCCTGAATGCACAAAAGGAGCTTTACAATACTCTTAAAAATAGAAATTTCGATGTGTTAATGCTGATGCAATATTCATTGCGCGCACATATAGCCAGTTTAGCAATAAAAGCAAAACTTAGACTAGGCTACGATAACGCTAGATCAAAGGACTTGCATCGTTTTTTTGTTAACAAACAAATATCACCGGCCAACCAGCATGTAATGGATTCTTTTTTCAGTTTTATCGAAGAACTGGGAATACATCAGCGAGCTCTAGTGTGGGATATTCCTATTAGTGATGAGGATAATGAATTTGCAAAAAATATCTGCCAAGGCAAATCTACTTTACTTCTAAGCCCTTGCTCTAGCCATTTAATTCGCAGCTGGAATGCGCCTGGTTATGCAGAAGTTGCTGATTATGCAAATCGTAAATATGGCATGCAAACCATCATTACAGGTGGTCATAAAAAAGAAGAGATAAACATGGCTGTTGAAATCCAACAAAAAATGAAAACGCCTGCAATAAATTTAGCTAGTAAAACAAATTTAAAACAATTACTAGCTCTAGTCGGAAACTCTAAATTAGTCATAAGCCCTGATTCCGGCCCTGGGCATATGGCGACCGCGATGCGTAAACCAGCGATTGGTTTATATGCCGCAACAAACCCTGCACGTGCAAGACCTTATTTCAGTGAACCATGGTGCATAAACAAATACGATGAAGTAGCGCGTAAATTTTTACATAGGCCTGCTTCTGAACTCAAGTGGGGCACAAAAATTGAACGTCTGGGTGCAATGGATTTAATCCATACCAACGAAGTTAAAAAAAAATTAGACATGATTATGCTAGATAAACAATTAGCCTAACTAATAAATTTTATGGATTGAAATTATGTATATAGTTACTGGTGGAGCAGGATTTATTGGCAGCAATATAGTTAAGTCACTCAATGATAATGGAATTAATGATATAGTCACTGTCGATAATTTCACAAGTGAAACAAATATTCCAAACTTAGCAGACTGCAAAATTCAAAAATTTTTTCTTATAGAAGAACTGCATGAATTTTTATCAAATTGTGAAAAATCAAATAATGAAATAAAAGCAATATTTCATCTAGGGGCATGTTCTGATACGACTGAAACCAATCGTAAATATATGCTTAAAAATAATTACGAATACTCTGTAAGACTATTGCAATATTGTGTTCGAAGAAAAATCCCTTTTATATATGCATCCTCGGCAGCAGTATATGGAGATAACAATAAGTTTATAGAGCATCCTGAATTTGAAAAACCACTAAACCTTTATGCAGAATCTAAATGCTTATTTGATAATCACGTACGTAATATAATTCAAAATGCACAATCTCAAATTGTTGGTTTACGCTACTTCAATGTCTATGGGCCACGTGAGCAACACAAAGGCTATATGGCGAGTGTCGCATTTCGGTTTCGCAACCAAATTCTCAAAACTGGAAAAGCAAAGCTATTTGAATCTAGTAATGGCTATGCAAATGGTGACCAAAGACGTGATTTCATTTATGTAGGTGATGCGGTAAAAATAAACCTTTGGTTTTTACGACATCCAGAAATATCTGGTATTTTTAATTTAGGGACTGGCAAAAGCCAAACTTTTAATGATGTAGCAAATGCAGTAATTGAATATTATGGTAAAGGTGAGGTTGAGTATATTCCATTCGACAAAAAACTAAGCGGGCGTTACCAAAGTTTTACGGAAGCTGATATAACGAAACTACGTAATGCTGGTTACACTCAACCATTTTTAGGTGTAAACAATGGAGTAAAAAAGTATATGAGCTGGTTAGATAGCGTTGATGGCTGCATTTATTCAAACACAGCCATGTAAACCAATTTTCGTTATTTGCATAGTAAATAAGTTAAACAAATCTAAGTATCTTTATTTTAAAGAATCCAAATACTGTTTAAAACTTTCACCCACTTTAGGGTGTCTTAGTGCATATTCTACAGTAGCTTCAAGATAACCTAGCTTACTACCACAATCATAACGCTTGCCTTTAAATTGATATGCCATTAATTTTTCATTTTTTGCTTGTGTCGCCAGTGCATCAGTCAACTGATATTCGCCCCCTGCTCCTTTTCCAGTTTTTTCCAAGATATCAAAAATTGAAGGTTCTAGAATATACCTTCCAACCACTGCTACATTAGATGGCGCATCTTCAGGATCTGGTTTTTCAACAAAAGTATCTACATTCCATAAATCATCACTAACCTTTTCTCCTGCGATCACTCCGTAACTTCTTACATCCTGTTGATCTACGATTTGTACCCCAACTACACCACTGTTTTGTTTTTCGTACACATCTACCATTTGTGCGAGACAACCAGAATCATCATCGTGAATAAGGTCATCTGCAAGAATGACTGCAAAAGGCTCATCACCTACAACAGGTTTGGCACACAATACTGCATGCCCCAAGCCTAGAGGTTCTGATTGTCGAATATAAATACAATTTACTTCTCCAGGTAGCACATTTTGCACCATGCCCAACATGGTATCTTTACCACTTGATTTGAGCTCACTTTCTAACTCATATGCCTTATCAAAATGATCTTCAATAGATCGCTTATTGCGGCCTGTAATAAATATTAATGTGTCTATGCCAGCTGCTACGGCTTCTTCGGCAGCATATTGAATTAACGGTTTATCCACAACGGCAAGCATTTCTTTTGGATTAGCTTTAGTTGCTGGCAAAAAACGTGTGCCCATGCCTGCTACTGGAAATACAGCTTTACGAATTTTTTTCATTTTTTATTAAGATTTAGTGGTTAACGTATGAGTCTATTAGTGTATTAATAAATTGTTACAGTAATATACATGGCAAAATTATTTGCAACACTCTGTATATCAGCCTAGTGTGCACGTTTAACAGATAATGAGCTAATCACGGACGACGATGTTTTTTTGATTCTTTTCTAAGGTTTTTGGGCCAATACCTTTAACATTTACTATCTCTTCTGGACTAAAAAAAGGGCCGTTAGTCTCCCTAAACTCAATAATAGCCATGGCCTTTTTTGGTCCAACACCAATTAAATTAGCTGCCAGTTCTTCCGCGCTTGCTGTGTTTATGTTTACAGGATCTGCAAACACAGCACTGGACACCAGTAAAAGTATAACTATAAGAAATTTATGCAGCATCAATCACCCAACCAATTCAGATACTAAATGTTAATTATAAATCTTATAAGTAATAACTCAAATTAAAAGCTGTTAACAGAAATAATTTCCTTCGATGAGGTATTAAGTAGCACTAGAGTTCCAATTAGTACGATATTGATTAATAGCAAGTATTGGATCTTTTGCCTGAGTGATAGGACGCCCCACAACGATATAATTTGCACCAGAATGTCGCGCTTGTTGCGGATTCGCTATACGACTTTGATCATTATTACTGTCATCAGATAAACGAATTCCAGGCGTTACAACGATTGGCTGCCGTCCCCATTCATTGCGTATTGCACTGGCTTCATGCACAGAACATACAACTCCATCCATTTTTGACTGTAATGCTGTATTAGCTAGTTGTAACACGTACTCTTGTGAAGACAATTGAACCCCCATCAAACCAAGTTGTTGTTGGTCCATCGAAGTCAACATTGTCACAGCCACCAGCTTTGTTTTATGCCCTTGCATACAGATCGCATCATATGCAGCCTGTAACATATAATTACCACCCGAAGCATGTAGTGTCATCATCCAAACACCTAATCCCGATGCAGATTTGCAAGCCGATGCGACAGTGTTGGGAATATCATGAAGCTTAAGGTCCAAAAATACCTGATGGCCATCATTTACGAGCTGTTCAACAAATGCCGGCCCTTCCGCGATAAATAATTCAAGCCCAACTTTCAACTTGCACATTTGCCCTTTAATCGAGCCTAAAAAAGCATGGGTAGCTTTTGCATTTGGAAAATCTAGTGCGATTATTATTGGAGAATCTTCTGTCATCTTTTTTCTATATTAGAAATTAATTTAAACTTGGCATAATTGGAACCACCGTGCCCCAATAATGACAACTTGGACACTGCCAGTACAATGCTTTACCATGAAATCCACATTGTTTACATTTGTGCGAAGCACGCCCTTGCATAAACTTCTCAACACTACTTTGCACTTTAGCAAGACCTAAATCACTTAGCGATTCATTTTTCATTTGCTTATTTTTCAAAAATGCATTTACTTCAAGCAAAGATAGCTCTGACTTTTCCAACAACCAGTCTAGTATCATTTTTTTTTCTTCATCATTATCTGAAAGATTAGTTAATAATATAGAAAGTGAAATCCCACTAAGCTCTGTATTTTTTATTGTAGATAAAAATTCCTTAAAGCCTTCATAGTCATTAAGTTGCATGAATGCTTCCCGTATTTTCATGAATATTTCAGGTATATACTCTGGATTTTGTTTTGTAACAGCTCTATAAAACTTAATTGCTGTTTTATAATTATCTTCATGCATTGCATAATTACCTAACAAAACACTTGCACGTGCACAGCTTTTATCATGAGATAATGCTTTTTTTGCCAACTTGGTAGCTGATGCAATTTCAGACTCAGATTTCTTATACGCCAACTCGCTCAACTCACAGTAATAATGTGCTGTAATGACATTCTTTTTTTTATCACTTACTGTTTCCAGTTTTTTAGTTGTTTCAATTGCTTTTTGCCATTCTTTCTCTTGCTCATATAAACCAAGCAATAACGGATATGCCTCATCGGTTTGCAAACCGATATCAATTACATCATTAAATAAAGATTCAGCACGATCTAGTAATCCAGCCTTAAGATAGTCCTTTGCAAGTTCTAATAACGCAGTTGATTTATAAGTTGCATTTAATGCAGGTCTTGCTATTAAGTTTTGATGAATGCGTATTGCTCTATCCACTTCACCTCTACGACGAAACATATTGCCTAAAACTAGATGCGTTTCAACTGTTTCGGAATCAACATCCACCAATTCAATGAATACCTCTAATGCCTTGTCAGGCTGTTCATTAAGTAGATAATTTAAACCTTTTAGATATTCACCAGGAATTTTAGGCTGAGATTTATTTTTATAAAAAATATATGCGAGATACCAGCCAGCAGCCCCTGCCAACAGCAGTAGCAACCAATAAATTTCTGGCATTAGTGAGAGCTCTTAATCGGCAATTGCCGCAAATTGGCAACTTCTTGTTCTGCCACAGCAACTTTTTTAGCTAAAGATTTCGCACGACTTTTATTTTTTAGTACCAAACTTAGGCTAAACAAAATCCCTATCAATGCACCTAATATAAAACAAATAATAATCGCCACACTCAATGGCATTTGCACATTACTGGTAAGAAAATTTATGCTGATTGGCTGTAGATTTTCTAAAGAAAATACAAAAATAACAAAAACGAACGCAAGTGAAGCAAGAAATAATAAGAACCTTAACATCAAGTATATATACTATTTAAGCGCTATAAATACTCGTGTTTTTAATACAAAGTTAGCCGGTTAAAGTCCGGTTAACCCGCTCACGTAGTTCCTTACCTGGTTTAAAATGAGGCACATGTTTGCCTGGCAACGAAACCGCATCTCCAGTTTTAGGATTTCGGCCAATTCTAGGCGGACGAAAATGTAATGAAAAACTCCCAAACCCTCTAATTTCTATGCGATCACCTTGTGCAAGAGAAGTGCTCATTTGTTCAATGATACTTTTTATAGATAGTTCTATATCTTTATGGGCAAGATGATTTTGTTTAAGTGAGATTTTTTCAATTAGTTCTGACTTTGTAATCATGCCGCCATCCAAATCTATACTCATGACATACTCCTAATTGAATTTGTTTTAGTCCGCAGAGTTTTCTTTATTCTCTTCAATGGACTCTTTTAAGATATCCCCTAAGCTCATCGAAGCAGATTCGTTACTACTGTAATCTTGTACTGCAGCAGCTTCTTCTGCAAATTCTTTGGCCTTGATAGACAAGGTAATCATTCTAGACTTTTTATCTACACCGATAAACTTTGCTTCAACCTTCTCACCTTCTTTCAAGACAGTGCGAATATCCTCGACTCGATCACGGGCTATTTCTGAAGCCTTTAAGACACCCTCAACACCTTCATCAAGGCTGATAGTTGCAGATTTTGCATCCATTTCACTAACTGTTCCAGTCACAATACTGCCTTTAGGATTCTCTGCGATATAAGCAGAAAATGGATCTTTTTCTAACTGTTTTACGCCTAATGAAATGCGTTCACGTTCAGCATCAACAGATAGCACCATTGCGTGTAGCTCATCTCCTTTTTTATAACTACGTACGGCTTCTTCTCCGCTTACATTCCAGGCCAAATCAGACAAATGCACCAAACCATCAATTCCACCATCTAGACCTACAAAGATTCCAAAATCAGTTATAGATTTAATAACACCTGTTACTTCACTACCTTTATCATAGCTACTTGCAAAGTCATCCCATGGGTTTGGCTGGCATTGCTTCATACCTAATGAAATTCTACGCCGCTCTTCATCGATATCGAGAATCATAACCTCGACTTCATCCCCTAATGACACGATTTTAGCCGGACTCACATTCTTATTTGTCCAGTCCATCTCAGACACATGTACCAAGCCTTCGATGCCTTCTTCAATTTCAACAAAACAACCATAATCCGCAATATTGGTAACTTTTCCAAAAATCCGCGCACCTTCTGGATAACGACGATTAATATCACCCCATGGATCATCATCAAGCTGCTTCAAGCCAAGTGAAACACGTGTTTTTTCTTTATCAAACTTAAGCACACGAACATTTATTTCATCACCAATCGAAACGATTTCAGATGGATGCTTAACACGCTTCCAAGCCATATCCGTTATGTGCAACAAACCATCTACTCCACCTAAATCTAAAAACGCACCGTAGTCAGTTAAGTTTTTCACAATGCCTTTAACAACTGCACCTTCATTTAATGTATTGATTAACTCTTCGCGCTCTGCGCTGTATTCAGACTCAACGACAGCACGACGCGATACCACTACATTATTTCGTTTCAGGTCAATTTTGATAACTTTGAATTCAAGTTCTTTGCCTTCTAAATAGGCTGTATCACGAACTGGGCGTACATCCACCAAAGAGCCTGGCAAGAAAGCACGCAAGTCACCGAGTTCAACTGTAAAACCACCTTTCACTCTACCCGTGATCACACCGCTAATCGTTTCATTTGCTTCATGGATACGTTCTAATTCTGTCCACGCACGTGCACGACGAGCTTTTTCGCGTGATAAAACTGTTTCGCCATAACCGTCTTCAAGTGCATCTAATGCCACTTCTACCGTATCACCAACTTCTACTTCTAGCTGACCTTTATCAGTTTTGAATTGATCAATCGGAATGATGCCTTCGGACTTTAGTCCGGCATTGACAATGACTGCATCTTTACTGATATCAACCACGGTGCCATTAATTATACTACCTGGTTGAGTATTGATATTATTTACGCTCTCTTCAAAGAGCTCGGCAAAACTTTCACCCATATTTATTTGTATTTATTTCCTGTTATTTTAATTCCTCAACGTTGATAAGCGAGACAATTTGATGCACTACTTCATCTATCGATAAATCGGTCGAATCTACAAGTACAGCGTCTTCGGCAGGACGTAGAGGAGAGATAGCACGATTCTCATCACGAGAATCTCGCGCCTCGATCTCTTTCAAAAGGCTATCAAGGCTAGCACTAATGCCTTGTTTCTTCAACTGTTTCTGCCTCCTTAAAGCCCTTTCTTGCGCGCTGGCCGTAAGATAGATTTTTATATGCGCATCAGGAAAAACTACAGTACCCATATCCCTGCCTTCAGCCACTAATCCGGGCGCAAGCCGAAATGCATGTTGTTTTTCTAACAGGGCATTGCGAATCTGCGGAATTGCTGCCAATTTAGAGGCATGTGCTGCACATTCTTCCGTGCGTAAACGATCTGAGATATCTAAGTTATTCAAAAAAACACGCACATTCTCATCTACTGAGGTCACTTCAAAGCGAATCAGCATCCCTACACATAGCTCAACTAATGCATCGATATCATGCAAAGCTACATTTGCTTGCTGACTTGAATAAGCGAGAATTCGGTACAGTGCACCACTATCTAAATAGTGATATCCCAAGGTATCTGCAAGATACCTCGCTATCGTGCCTTTGCCTGTACCAGCAGGTCCATCAATCGCTATTACAGGAATACCTTTAGCGCACATAAATCCAACTGATTTTATTTGAACCTTAGGCCTAACTGCGAAGCACAGTCAACAAAATTTGGAAACGAGGTATTCACGTTTTCGGTATTTCTAATCGTAATTGGTTCATTAGCCGCTAATGACGCTATAGCAAATGACATTGCTACACGGTGATCGCTATCACTATCGATCTTACCACCTGTGATCTGCCCACCTGTAATAATCAAGCCATCTGGTTTTTCTTCCACGACTATGCCCAAGGTTTGTAAGCCTACTGCCATGCTGTGAATACGGTCAGATTCTTTAACACGTAATTCAGCAGCACCACGCAGTGTCGTGGTGCCTTTTGCACATGCTGCAGCAACAAATAGAATTGGAAATTCATCAATAGTTTTTGCAATTAAGGCTCTTGGAATTTCTACACCATGTAAATCACTAGTATGAATAAATAAATCCGCAACCGGCTCTGCGCCATAATTTCTTTTATTTCTGATCTCTATTCCCGCACCCATAAGTTGCAGAATTTCTATCACGCCATCACGTGTGGAATTAATACCAACTCCTTTAATTTCCAGCTCTGCTGATTTTGAGATCAAAGTGCCCACTATAAAAAATGCTGCAGATGAGATGTCACCTGGAATATTCAAGTCTGTTGCTATGAGCTTGTTTCTCCCAGTTAAACAAACTGAATTATTTTTTACTGTCACGGGATAAGAAAATGATTGCAACATCCTTTCAGTATGATCACGTGAACAAGTATCTTCTTCTACACAAGTCTCACCTTGTGCATATAACCCTGCCAGCAATACACAAGATTTTACTTGCGCACTAGCAATTGGAGATCGGTAATAAATCCCGTTTAATTTGCTTGTTGGCAAGATCTTGATAGGCGCTGTGTTTTGATCGCTCAACAAAACCTTTGCACCCATTTGTTGCAAGGGCTGCTGAATTCTCAACATAGGCCTTGTAGAAAGCGATTCGTCTCCAGTCAGTGTTGAGGCAAAACTTTGTCCTGACAATATACCAGCCATCAGCCGCATAGCAGTACCAGAATTACCCATATTGAGTTCAGATCCTGGTGCTTGTAACCCATTAAGGCCCATTCCATAAATGCATAATCTAGTCGCATCATGTTCCGCTATTTTTACACCCATAGCCTGGAATGCGTTGAGTGTTGCTAAACAATCAGCCGAAGAAAGAAACCCACTAATCTCACTAATACCTTCTGCAATAGCAGCCAACATAATGGCACGATGTGAAATCGATTTGTCACCAGGAACTCGCAACGAACCCGAACATTGGCCTTGAGGCTCTAATTGATACTCAGAGATACTCATAAGGCAAACAAAGAAATTATTTCTTTAAAAGTTTTTCGTCACGCAAGTTTTTTGCTTGCGCAAACGATTGAGTTATGGTTTTTTCATCTAATTGTTCAATTGCAGAATACAACTCCATTAAACAATCTCTAAACCCTTCAATAGAATCCAATAGTTTTTCTTTATTTTCTATACAGATATCAGTCCACATTACAGGGTCACTGGATGCAATTCGAGTAAAATCTTTAAACCCTCCAGCAGCATAATTAAAAATACTAGCTGCATCTGGTCTTTTACCCAAATAGTTCACTAAAGTATAAGCAACAATATGAGGCAAGTGACTGGTTGCAGATAACACCGCATCGTGTTGTTCTGCAGACATAATATCTACTTCAGCTCCAATGCATTGCCACATTTTTTTAACTGTATCGATTGCATCAGAATCAATTTTATCATTAGGAGTCAAAATAACTTTTCTATTTTCAAATAGTTTTTCTAATGCATGCTCAAAGCCACTTTGCTCGCTACCTGCTATAGGGTGTGCAGGAACAAATTTAGTGGGCAGTTCCCCAAACACCTTTGCGGCACTTTTAATTACACTAACTTTAGTGCTGCCAACATCAGTTAGCAAAGTATTAGAATTTAAAGTTGGTTTAAGCAGTGTCAACACTTCATCTATTTTTCGCACTGGCACACCCAAAACAATCATGTCGGCATCAGCAACATCACACTCCTGCTGCAATTGATATTCATCGATTACACTTAAAGATTGTGCTGCTTGTAAACGTTGCTCATCTCTTCCTATACCTACAATAGTCTTGGCTAAATGATTGCGTTTTAAATCCTTTGCCAACGAAGCATTAATCAAGCCCACACCGACTAGATAAACTTTATTAAACATATAACTAATTAAAGTGCTGCTCTTGGATAAGATCCAAGTACTTTGAAAAGATCGGCCTCAGCTTTTAAATCTTGCAACGATTTCATCATCACATCGCTTTTCGCATGCCCTTCTAAATCTAGAAAAAAGACATATTCCCAATTCACACAATGCGATGGTCTAGATTCAATACGTGTCATACTTACATTATTCTTAGCCAGCGGCTGTAATAAATTATAAAGCGTACCAGGTTTATTACGTGCAGAAATTAGCAATGTGGTTTTATCATCTCCCGTTTGCTCCACATCTTGCTTGCCAATAATAAGAAAACGAGTGGTATTGTCTGGAGAGTCTTCAATATTTTTTTTACGTATTACAAGATTATATTCTTGTGCTGCGGTTTCACTTGCTATTGCGGCACTATTACTTTCATTACTAGCCCGTTGCGCAGCATCGGCATTACTGCTTACAGGTACTCTTTTAACACCAGGCAGGTTGGTTTCCAGCCACTTTTTACATTGTGCTAATGACTGTTGATGTGAATACAATACTTGAATCTCGTTTAGCTCTTTTACATTACTCAGCAAATGCTGATGTACACGTAGCTCTACTTCACCAACAATTTTCAAAGTTGACTCAAGAAACATATCAAGAGTACTGTTTACGATTCCTTGCGTAGAGTTTTCTATAGGCACAACTCCATAATCTGCATTATCGGATTCCACTTCACGAAATACATCGTCAATAGAATTGGCAGAAAGAGTGTGAATAGAATGCCCAAAGTGTTTATAGGCAGCCTCCTCTGTAAAAGTGCCCGCAGGACCTAAAAAAGCAACCTGTAAACGCTGCTCTAAAGCTAGGCACGCTGACATAATTTCCCTTATCAGACGAGCCATCTCTTGATTGGATAATGGCCCATTATTGTGCTCAATAACACGCTTGATAATACTTGCCTCACGATCAGGACGGTAATACTTTGTCTTTTCCTGTTCATTGGCCTTCACTGCAGCAACTTGTTTCGCAATTTCAGCACGTTTGCTGATAAGACCCATTAACTGACGATCGATAGAATCGATTTCATTACGCAGGGTTTCAAGTAATTTTTTATCCACTTTTACAATTCAATCTTATTTCAAATGTAGAATAGTACTAAGGCATAACTATGGTTTACATTCATTAAAAATATTTACCCGGCTAATTTCGCAGCATATTTAACGCATAATATTGGCTTTGTCACGCAATGAATACTGCTATTTCACATAATTTTGTAGATAATCCTTACTTACTTAAAATAGCAACGGCTAACCAACCTATACACCAAGAGCTATAAATTGGACAATTTCAACCCATTAGACCACTTTGGCCAGAGTGATAATTCTTTATTGATTGGTAATTTTAAGATCACCGATATTAACGTACGTGGGTATTCAACCCCTATATACATTTACTCCAAGGCAGTAATTAAAAGTAAATTTAGTCTTTTACGTAGCTTGTTAGCACCTGAATATAGTATTTATTACTCAATCAAAGCAAACCCAAATAAAGAGTTAATCTCTTACATTGCTCAATTTGCAGATGGCTTCGATGTATCATCTATATATGAACTGGACATTGCCTTAGAAACAGGAATTTCAAGTGAAAAAATATGTTTCACAGGGCCAGGAAAAAGTATTGGTGAATTAGAGAGAGCCATTCAGTCAAACGTATTAATCAGTGTTGAATCCAAACTAGAAATAGAAAGAATTATACAACTCGAAACATCATCAAGCTTAACTCCTAGATTGCTTATTCGTGTTAATCCGGATTTCACTCAGCGTCGTGCAGGCATGAAAATGGCAAGTGGCTCTAGCCCTTTCGGTATTGATGAAGAACAGTTACCTGAAATTATTGATTGGATCAATTCTACCACTGTGCATCTTGAAGGCTTCCACATATATACAGGTTCACAAATATTAGATTCAAATGCGATCAATGATGCTCAAAACAATACTTTTAAACTAATTCATGATTTAGCTAAAACATGTAAAAATCCTATTAATACTATTAATGTAGGAGGCGGTTTTGGCATACCTTATTTCTCTAAACATCACCCCTTAGATTTAAGCTCAGTTACGGATAATCTTAATAAGTTGCTATCAGAACTAGATAAAGAAAATTTTTCTGCCAGTCTTGCTACTATACTTGAACTGGGTCGCTTCATTGTCGGTGAATGTGGAGTATATATTTGTCAAATAGTCGACAAAAAAGTATCTCGTGGTAAAACTTATGTGATTACAGATGGCGGGATGCATCACCATCTAGCCGCAAGTGGAAATCTTGGACAAAAAGTAAGAAAAAATTTTCCTGTTTATGTTGCAAACAAACTTAACTCAGAAAAGACAGAAGTAGTGACAGTAACTGGAAAGCTTTGTACTCCATTGGATATCCTTGCAGAAGATGTTGAGTTGAGTGAAAGTAAAATAGGAGATTATATTGCTATCATGAACTCTGGCGCTTACTCTTTATCCGCAAGCCCAATCAATTTCCTCAGCCATCCTGTCGCAAAAGAAATACTTATATAGCGCAATACAGTGGTCACAGAAACCGCCAAAACATCACTATTCGGACATAATCTACACTCCATCCACTTTAAGTTTGTATTCACAGCTAAATCATCATACATATAAATCACATCTCAGCTCATTAGTGAAAATAAAAGTATAGAAAACGCAGTGTTAGATCCTAGCAATATTCAGATTGGCGTTATCGGACTAGGTTATGTCGGCCTTCCCCTTGCCGTTGAGTTTGGAAAAATCATCCCGACCATTGGGTTTGATATTAATGATGAACGACTCGAAGAAATTAGAAATGGTGTTGATAAAACCCTTGAAGTAAATCAAACCGAGTTAGACAACGCTAATAAACTCCAATTATCAAATGACATTAATGATCTTAACGGATGTAATGTTTACATTATTACAGTTCCCACCCCTGTAAACAGCAACAAAGCACCAGACTTATCTTTTATTAAAAAGGCCACACGACTTGCAGGATGCATTTTAAAAAAAGACGATGTCGTTATTTATGAATCTACAGTTTACCCAGGTGTTACCGAAGAAATTTGTGTACCTATATTAGAAGCAGAATCAAATTTAATTTTTAACTCAGATTTTTATGTAGCTTACAGTCCAGAACGCATAAACCCAGGTGACCATGAGCATCGGTTAACTAACATTAAAAAAGTAACATCAGGCTCAACACCTGAAGCAGCAGAATTTGTAGATCAGCTATACAAAAAAATCATTCAAGCGGGTACACATAAAGCCAGCAGCATTAAAGTGGCAGAAGCCGCAAAAGTAATTGAAAATACACAGCGAGACATTAATATCGCTTTAATAAATGAGTTGTCATTAATCTTTAATAGAATGGAAATTGATACTTTGGAAGTATTAGAAGCTGCTGGAACAAAATGGAATTTTTTACCCTTTCGCCCAGGACTAGTAGGTGGACATTGTATTGGAGTTGATCCCTATTATCTAACTTATAAAGCTCAAGAAGTAGGTTACAACCCCGAAGTGATTCTATCCGGACGTAGAATTAATGATGGTATGGGGCCCTATGTTGCAGAAAGCGTTATAAAGCTGATGACGAAGAAAAAAATTCATGTTGTCAATTCTAAGATACTCATTCTTGGTTTTACCTTTAAAGAAAATTGTCCTGATATTCGTAATACTCGCGTAATAGATATTGTGCGAGAATTTAATAGCTATCACGCATTAATTGATATCTATGACCCAAAAATAGACATCAAAGAAGCAGAGCAAGAATACAACACTCCTTTTTTACATAATTTACCAACCACTAAATATGATGCCATTATTCTTGCTGTTAACCATGACCAATTTAAAGCTATGAGTGCTAATGAATTACATGCACTTGGCAAACCAAACCATGTTTTGTTTGACGTCAAAAGCGTATTAAAGAAACATGATGTGGACGGTAGATTATAACAATTCACAAATGGACTTAAATAAAAGCATTTATATATGAAAGTAGTAGTAACAGGGTCAGCTGGATTTATTGGATCTGCAGTATCACTTTATTTATTAGAACGTGGTGATGAAGTATTAGGTATCGATAATATCAATGACTACTATGATGTAAATCTAAAACTAGCAAGACTAGAAAGAACCAAAACATATGACAAATTTACAGAGGCACGTATAAGTTTAGAAGATAGGGAGTCCGTATTAAGCACAATAGAAAAATTTAAACCTGAACGAGTAATCAACTTAGCTGCTCAAGCTGGGGTTAGATATTCAATTAAAAATCCTTTCGCCTATGTCGATACAAATCTTGTTGGCTTTATTAATATTCTAGAAGCATGCAGAAACAATCAAGTAGAACACCTCGTATATGCATCCAGCAGTTCTGTATATGGAGCAAATACGAAAATGCCTTTTTCTGTTCATGACAACGTTGATCACCCCATGAGCTTGTATGCAGCTACAAAAAAAGCTAATGAACTAATGGCACATACTTATAGCAATTTGTACCAACTACCAACAACAGGATTACGTTTTTTTACTGTGTATGGACCTTGGGGACGTCCTGATATGGCTTTATTTTTATTTACAAAAAATATTTTAGCAGGCAAGCCAATCGATGTATTTAATTATGGAAATCACCGTCGAGACTTTACTTACATTGATGACATCGTCGAAGGGGTTATCCGTACGTTAGACCGCATACCGGAGCCAAACCCTGAATGGTCAAGTGATAATCCAGATAGCGCAACCAGTTTTGCACCCTATCGTCTATACAATATTGGTAATAACCAACCCATAGAACTCAAATATTACATACAAGTACTAGAAGAATGTCTGGGTAAAAAGGCAGAACAAAATTTATTACCCATGCAAGCTGGAGATGTACCTGATACCTACGCAGACGTTGAGCAATTGATTACTGATGTAGGCTATAAACCCAATACCAGTATTGAAGTGGGAGTAAAGAACTTCGTTGATTGGTATCGAAAATATTTCAAAATCTAGGGTAATTCTACGGTTAAAGAGCTTGGACTCTTGCTCAAAATCAGTGAGTTATGTATTATTCACTTAACTTTTTTGCAGTAATATTTATATGTCTTTGATTTACATATTGATTACTAAATTAAAGTTGATTAAATCAAGTACATCCTAAGCGCTAAAGCAAGGAGCACTCATATGCAACTTGTAAACATTCTTTTATCGATGGGGTTAATCATATTAATCCTTGGAATCACAGTACTCACTACTTGCACAATCTCAGCCTCATCAAATGGCATGAACTTCCTGGGTCTTAAATCTATTGCTAAAGCCTCACAAACTGAAAAACGTAAATTCGATCGTCGCAAAAATGAGACACACTCATTTCCCTTTAGCTGCATGGATGGCACTACTGTTTATTTAGACAGACGACAAGGGCGCGACAGAAGAACCCATTTCACTACATAGTACTTTTTCACAAACTATTAAATCGAGTTTTTGCCTAAACTTGATTCAAACTGTTGCATAAAATCAACCAATGCAGTTACACCTTCTTGAGGTATCGCATTGTATAAACTAACACGAATACCTCCCAGTGTTTTATGACCACGTAAGCCCAATAAACATCGTGCTGAAGCTTCTTGTATAAAGCGTTCTAGTAAGTTTAGATCATTAATAGCGAACGGAATATTGATATCAGAACGAAACTCTTTTTCTACGTTATTTATATACAACTCACTTGAATCGATTACATTATAAATTAACATTGCTTGTTTCTTTCTCCGTTTATACATCTCTACAACTCCACCCTCATCATTTACCCACTGAAGTAAAAGGTGAAGGACATATATGGCAAATATAGGAGGAGTATTTACTAACGAATCATACTGTGCACAAAGTTTATAATCATATAATCGAGGTACAATTTCATTAGTCTGAGACAAAAATTCTTTATTTACAATTACCACACACAATCCTGCAATGCCGAGATTTTTTTGTGCACCTGCATAAACCAATCCATATTTATTTATATCAATTGGACTTGTAAGAATTGAGGAAGTCATATCACAAACTATCTGTTTTGATTTCATATTAGGAATATCAGCAAACTTGACACCATTGATCGTTTCATTTTCACAATAATGTATGTACTTAGAATCAGGATTAATTGGCCAATGCTGTGTGGGCTTAATGGCTAGCTTACTATTTTCTATCAATGCCTCAATTTTATTTACATTTGCAAACTTTTTAGCTTCTTCATATGCTTTTTGTGACCAAAGGCCAGTACAAACATAATCTGCAGTTTGTTGCGACTTAAGAAAATTTAAAGGTAGCATTGAAAACTGACTGGTTGCGCCACCATGCATAAACAATACCGCGTATTCTTCTGATATCTGCATAAGTTCACGTAACAGTTTTTCAGCATAATCTTTTATCGCAGCAAATTCCTCACTACGATGAGCAAGTTCAAGAACTGACAGTCCCGTATCTTTATAATTTAATAATTCATTTTGAATGTTCTGCAGAACAACTCTAGGCAATGTTGCTGGACCTGCACCAAAGTAAAATGTGTCTTGCATAAAATTAGAACTATAAATAAATGTGGATTGAATATTGGACCAACAATATCTGATCCGAAAACTATGCAAACAGATTAAGTGAGCTAATCTGTCTCAGTTGAATTAGACAAATTCTCGATTCTTTCTACTTCAACAAGTTTTTCTTCCTCTGATAAGCGTATTAGTCTAACGCCCTGTGTATTGCGCCCCATCTGTGATACATCTTTTACTGGCGTTCGCACTAGAGTACCGCTATCCGTTATTAACATGATCTCATCGTCTTCATTAACGGCTACTGCGCCAACCACTTTTCCATTACGACCAGTAGTCTGAATGGCTATCACACCTTGGCCACCACGGTTTTGTACTGGGTAATCAGTAATTTCTGTACGTTTGCCGTAACCATTTTCTGTTGCAACTAGGATATCGGTTGCCGTCATGTTAGGAGTGATTGTGATCAAACCAATCACATTTTGCTCATCCGTAATTTTTATACCACGCACTCCCGTAGCATTACGTCCCATAGCGCGAACATCCTCTTCATTAAATCGTATTGCCTTACCTGCATCGCTCACCATCAAAATATCAGTATTGCCATTTGTAATAGCAACATCAATTAAGTAATCACCTTCACGTAAATCAACCGCTATAATGCCGCTAGCACGTGGACGAGAAAATTCTGTAAGACGTGTTTTCTTAACTGTGCCGCTACTTGCCACCATGACTACATAAGCATCTTCTCGATATTCTTTTACTGGTAGCACAGCATTAATACGTTCGCCTTCCTGTAATGGCAATAGATTAACAATGGGTTTGCCACGCGCAGTACGTCCCGCCTGCGGTAGCTCATAAACTTTAAGCCAGTACACTTTGCCACGACTAGAAAAACATAAAATCGTATCATGCGTATTTGCAACAAATAACTGATCAACAAAGTCTTCCGCTTTAACTGATGTCGCGGCCTTACCTCGACCGCCACGTCGTTGTGCACGATATGTGTCTAATGGTTGTGATTTTGCATATCCGGCATGAGACAGAGTAACGACGACCTCTTCTTCTGGAATGAGATCTTCCATAGTGAGATCTACTTGTGCCTCAGAAATTTCGGTGCGTCGATCATCCCCATATTGATCGCGTATCACTTCAAGTTCCTCACGAATTACTCTCATCAGTCGGTCTGGATCCTGCAATATATCCAGCAAATCGATAATTTTATCTAACAGCTCACTATAGTCATTAACAATCTTATCTTGTTCAAGTCCTGTGAGGCGATGTAAACGCAAGTCTAAAATTGCTTGCGCCTGCACAGGTGACAGATGATATTCACCATTATGCATTCCATATTCAGCAGACAACCCTTCAGGGCGCGAAGAATCTGCTCCAGCACGCTCTAACATTTTAGTTACTATGCCAGGCTGCCAAGGTTTTGCAGTGAGCTTTTCTTTAGCAACTGCCGGACTTTCTGACTTTTTAATTAGTGCAATGATTTCATCAATATTCGTTAAAGCAACGGCTTGCCCTTCCAGAATATGTGCACGTTCACGTGCTTTTCGTAATTCAAATACTGTGCGACGTGTAACAACATCTCTACGGTGTCGTATGAATGCTTGTAAAATTTGTTTTAAGTTAAGAAGTCTTGGTTGACCATCGACTAAGGCCACCATATTCATTCCAAACACACTTTGCATTGGCGTATGTTTGAAAAGATTATTTAAAACCACCTCACTTACTTCACCACGACGTAATTCAATCACAATACGCATGCCGTCTTTGTCAGACTCATCACGCAAACCATCCGTAGCGATACCTTCCAAGCGTTTTTCTTTTACTAAATCTGCGATTTTGATTATTAAATTCGCTTTATTCACCTGGTATGGTAATTCGGTTACTACAATACGTTCACGTCCACTTTTTTCGTCTTGCTCAATATGAGTACGTGCTCGCATATGCACACGTCCTCGTCCTGTTCGATATGCCTCTACAATCCCTTTCCTCCCATTAATAATCGCAGCAGTAGGGAAATCAGGGCCAGGTAAATGTTGCATCAACTCTTTATAGTCGGCATCCGACTTTTCAATTAGCGCTATGCACGCACTGATTACTTCGCTTAGGTTATGTGGCGGGATATTTGTAGCCATACCCACCGCTATTCCTGATGATCCGTTTACAAGTAAATTCGGTATTCGCGTTGGAAAAACCGTAGGCTCTGTTTCTGAATTATCGTAGTTAGCTACAAAATCGACTGTTTCTTTGTCAAGGTCCGCAAGAATTTCATGTGAAATTTTTGCCATGCGCACTTCTGTATAACGCATTGCTGCTGGCGCATCACCATCAACCGAACCAAAGTTACCTTGCCCATCCACTAACATGTAACGCATCGAAAAGGGCTGCGCCATACGTACAATGGTGTCATATACTGCAGACTCGCCATGAGGGTGATATTTACCAATCACATCACCGACTACGCGCGCTGACTTTTTGTAGGGCTTATTCCAGTCATTACCCAGCTCATTCATGGCATATAAGGCACGCCGATGTACTGGTTTAAGGCCGTCTCTGACATCTGGCAAAGCGCGACCCACGATTACACTCATCGCATAATCGAGATACGATTGCCTCATCTCATCTTCGAGATTGACCGATAAAATTTCTTTGGCAATTGCAGCCATGTGCGTGATTTTAAGAAGGATTAGAAATTCGTTCTAGGGGCTCAAAGTATAACACAAGTCCCTGACAAAGGGTTGATAAAAAAGTCATTGAAACTCGACTAGAAAGCGCTAAAAATAAAATTAATAGTTTTATAGGTTTGATTTTTCAAAAGGCCTAGCAGAAAAACAGCTTTATCACTGTATATGCATCATAGCCTCTATCTTGCTGCGATTAGGGTGCTCAACAATACCTCGTTCAGTCACCAATGCATCAATTAGCTGCGCTGGAGTTATATCAAAAACAGGGTTCCAGACATTGGCGTTTTGCGGACCAAAAGAATAATTTTGATATTTAATTATCTCAGCTGAAGATCGAACTTCTATCTCAATTCCTTGCCCATTTTCTATTTCCATATCAATCGTGCTAGTGGGTGCCGCTACCATAAATTTTACTCCATGCTGCTTTGCCATCACTGCCAACGAATAAGTACCGATTTTATTAGCAACATCACCATTACTCGCGACACGATCTGCCCCCACGATGACCCAGGCTAATTGTTTTTGACGCATGAGTGTAGCCGCTGCACTATCACAAATCAGCGTTACTGGAATGTCTTCTTGTAACAACTCCCATGCAGTAAGTCTGGTGCCTTGAAACCAAGGTCTTGTCTCGCCAGCATATATTTTTTTCAGTTTATGCTCAGCAAATGCACTGCGGATGACACCAAGCGCTGTTCCATAACCCCCTGTTGCCAAAGCTCCAGCATTGCAGTGTGTTAATACTGCAGAATTATTCTCGATAAGCTGGGCACCAAGAT
The DNA here is from genome assembly GCA_965223115.1 of Gammaproteobacteria bacterium. GTDB lineage: Bacteria > Pseudomonadota > Gammaproteobacteria > UBA4575 > UBA4575 > CBDCUI01. The sequence continues at coordinate 364,070 of OZ244982.1, read as the reverse complement.
CACCAATTGCTTTATTGGCCTTAATATCACCGTTATGTAGCCGCTGGGCTTCCTGTAATAATCTATTTTCTGGATTATCCTCATCATTCATGGTCACAATTATTTCTTGCATACGCATAATCGCCCAACCCAAATTCACTGCTGTAGGTCGCGTATAAGCCAAACTTTGCAGTTTTTCTTCTATACATGACTTCCAATTATTTTTTGAAGCTACATAACAAGCGCGAGCTGCAAGCACAACACCATAAGCTGCTGTGATGCCAATGGCTGGTGCACCACGAACAACCATCTCAATAATTGCCTCTGCGACGTCTTCTACCTTAGAGCATTTAATGAATTGAATTTCATTTGGTAACTTGCGCTGATCTAATAACACAAGCTGACCCTCTCGCCAGGTAATGGCTTGATCTGCTAATGAACTCATAATGAAAACTGTATTATTTGCTGAAATTATGAAATTTATTTTACCTACAATATATGGTGTGACATTAGTGCAAATTTGCTTCCTACCATATAGCCATAGCACAATCCCTGCTTTGTTTTTACCATAGACTTTAGTAACTGAGCATAGAGCCTCTAATGATTCAAGTCCAAAATCTGATCCAAGCAAAACACATAATTCCTATGGATACAGAAAACCATGTGTTGGCCGACCATTGTATTGCCATACAAGATGGACGCATTTTGGATATTTTGCCGCACTCCGATGCAATGAATAAGTATACAAGTGAATCAAATTTTGAATTTGACCACCACATCATTATACCTGGACTTATCAATACCCATACTCATGCAGCCATGTCTTTGTTTCGTGGGCTAGCAAACGACATGGCACTTAATGATTGGTTACAAAACCACATTTGGCCTGCTGAACAAAAATGGGTGGACGAAGACTTTGTTCAAATTGGTTCTAAACTCGCAATTGCAGAGATGATTCGCGGTGGCATCACATGTTTTAATGATATGTACTTTTTTGCAGAAACTACTGCAAAAATTGCAGCCGAAACCGGGATTCGTGCACACATGGGAATGATTCTTTTAGATTTCCCTACACAATACGCAAACAGTCCCGATGAATACCTTTCCAAAGGCCTTGCCTTACATGACCAATATAAGACACATCCATTAGTAAAATGTGCCTTTGCCCCACATGCACCCTACACCGTTTCCGATGCACCTCTTGAGCGTGTAGCGGTATTAGCCAATGAGCTTGAAGTACCGGTTCACATACATCTTCACGAAACAGAAGAAGAAATAAACAATAGCCTAGAACAATATAAGATGCGTCCAATACAACGTTTACAACAACTAGGCTTAATCAACAACAACCTTATTGCTATACATATGACCCAGTTGTTAGACGAAGAAATTAACTTGCTAGCAGAGTCAAAATCGAACGTTGTGCATTGTCCGGAGTCTAACTTAAAATTAGCCAGTGGATTTTGTCCTGTGCAACAATTAAGTGACAATGGTATCAATATCGCACTAGGAACAGATAGCTGCGCAAGCAATGATGATTTAGATATATTAGGTGAAATACGTACTGCTGCACTTCTAACAAAAGGCATCACCAAGAACGCTGCAGCTTTACCAGCCTATCAAGCCTTACGTTGCGCAACCATTAATGCGGCCAAGGCACTTGGCATTGACAAAGAAACAGGTTCTTTAGAAAAAAGCAAATCTGCGGACTTAACTGTTATAGATGTCGATTATCCGGAATCACAACCCATGTACGACCCTGTTGGACAACTCATTTATGCAATGCAACGTCATCAAATTAGTGATGTCTGGGTTGCAGGCAAACAACTATTAAATAACCGACAATTAACAACACTAGACCAAGCAGAAATACTCGTAAAGTCTCATGAATGGAATAACAAGATATTTAACGGTAGGCTTACTACTTAATATTAATCAATCGATCGCCACTAATTATTTTTCAGGCCGTTACTATGTCAAGCACCAATATTAATGTTGATGAAAACGAGTTAGCCAAATTTGAAACACTTGCTTATCGCTGGTGGGATAAAGAAAGTGAATTCAAACCACTGCATGATATCAACCCATTACGTTTAAATTACATAAATGAGTGTGTAAATCTTAGTGGCAAACAAGTCCTTGATATTGGTTGTGGTGGAGGGATTCTGTCAGAATCCATGGCAAAAAAAGGAGCACAAGTTACTGGCATAGATCTTGGTCAAGCACCTCTTGCAGTAGCTAAAATCCACGCAAAAGAACAAGATATAGCGATTGATTATCAAGCTGTTTCCGCAGAAACAATGGCTGCAAGAAAACCTAAATCATTCGATGTCGTAACTTGCATGGAGATGTTAGAGCATGTACCAGACCCGGCTGCAATTATCAAAGCATGTTCTGAATTAGCCAAACCAAATGGGCATGTATTCTTTTCAACCATAAATCGCAACCCAAAATCTTTTTTATTTGCGATTATTGGTGCAGAATATATTTTAAATCTCTTACCAAAAGGTACGCATGAGTACGAAAAACTCATCAAACCTTCAGAATTAGATCGTTGGATTCGTCATGCAAATATGTCTACTAAAGATATCACTGGTATGACATATAACCCCATCAATAAAACCTACAACCTGTCAAGCGATACTAGTGTCAACTACATACTGCATGCCCAAAACTAGCACATAAGCAAATATAAATTTCATGAGCAGCATAGAAAAAGTACAAGCCGTACTGTTTGATTTAGATGGCACTTTAGCCGACACATCCCCCGATTTAACAGACGCTCTAAATGAATTGCTGACTCGCTATAATAAAGAGACACTTGCTTACGAATTAGTTCGCAAACACACCTCCAGAGGCAGCGTCGCAATGATCGAGTTGGGTTTTGGCGAACCATTACAAGAAACTTTAAGTGTCAAGCTGCGAGATGAATTTCTAAAAATATACGCAAATATACTTTGCAATAAAACAAAGTTATTTCCCGGTGTTGAAGCTTTATTGGACTATCTAGACCAAACTGACATTCCCTGGGGCATTGTCACCAACAAACCCGGACGATTAGCTGAACCATTAATCCAAGAACTGGACATCGCTTTCCGTGCCATCTGTACTGTAAGCGGTGACTCATTATCGCGGCGCAAACCAAGCCCAGATCAATTGCATCATGCTGCCAATATGCTTGGAATAGATGAGTCTAAATGTATCTATATGGGTGATGATCCGCGTGATATACAAGCTGGAAAAGCAGCAGGAATGATGACTGCAGTAGCGGCTTATGGATACATTCAAGACGATCAAGACCCGTATACCTGGGGTGCAGATTGTTTATTTGAAAAACCACTTGAACTAAAGGATTGGCTTTTAACCCAAAACTGATCAAAAATGTATATATGATCAGTTTTGAGCTTCTATATGCTTGGCAAGTATTACTACTTTGCACGAGCCTTTGCTTGCTTTGTGCGGCACTCGGTGCACTTATCATGCGACTACACTCACATAAAAAAATTGAAGAACTAGATATTCAAGCACAAAAACTCACACTACAGTTAGAGCATGAGAGAGAACGCTATATTGAAAAAATTGAAACAATAGAGGAATCACGCCAACAACTAGAACAAACGTTTTCGATACTATCCCAGCAGGCTTTACAATCAAATAATGAAAATTTCTTATTACTGGCAAAAGAAAAACTGACTCAATATCAAATCCAAGCTGAGGCAAATTTAGAAAAAAAAGAAAAAGCCATTGAAACTCTATTGCAGCCTATCAACGAAACACTCAAACAAACCGAATCTCAAATTCGTGCCATCGAGAAAGAACGTAAAGAATCATTTGGTTCATTATCTCAACATCTCAAATTAATGAATGAGGCTCAAGTCAATTTGCGTATAGAAACGCAAAATCTCGTACAAGCATTGCGTCGCCCCGAAGTGCGTGGCCAATGGGGCGAGCTAACACTGAAAAGAATTGCCGAACTTGCTGGTATGGTGAATCACTGTGATTTCTATGAACAACGACAAAGCGAAAGTTCAGACAGTCGCATGCGACCTGATATGATTGTACGTATGCCTGACCAGCGTGAACTGATTGTTGATGCAAAAACACCACTAGACGCCTACCTCAACGCCACACAAACTAATGATGAAAATATTCGCTCTGCAGCATTAATAAAACATGCACGCAATGTAAGAGAACGAATGCGCGAACTATCCAGTAAAGCTTATTGGAATCAATTTAAACACTCACCTGATTTTGTAGTTTTATTTATTCCTGGTGAGCAGTTTTTAACCGCAGCATTAGAACAAGACCCACAACTATTAGAGGATGCATTAAAAAACAAAGTAATCTTGTCGACACCTACCAGTATCATTGCCTTATTACGTGCTGTAGCCTTCGGTTGGCGGCAACTCTCTGTAGCAGAAAATGCAGAAAAAATTCGTGACCTTGGAGAGGACCTATATCATCGCTTAGCAACATTTGCAGAACATTTACAAAAATTAGGAAAACATTTGGATGCCAGCGTAGAACAGTTCAATAAAGCTACAGGGTCTTTAGATCGCCAGGTCTTATCAGGTGCCAGAAAATTTACTGAACTTGGAATCGAACAGAAAAAAATAATTCCCGAACTAAAAATCGTTGAAAATTCATCAAAATCTCTTAGTAATCAAAACGTTAAAGAAAATCATAATAGTGAAATACCGTAATATTAAAGTAGGAAACATAACCAAGTTAACAGATTTATACACTTAGTTATTACATAATTTGCCTCAACATATTAATTCAGAACATTAAAGAGACTATGGATAACACAGCAAAAAAAATCAGTTCCAACGTTGTATTTCATCAGGCAACCGTTACTCGGTCGAGGCGTGAACAACTATTAGGTCAGCGTGGAGCAGTATTATGGTTTAGTGGTTTATCTGGTGCCGGTAAATCTACTTTGGCACATTCTGTCGAAGAGACATTGCATAACAAGGGTTGTCTAACCTATGTGTTTGATGGCGATAATGTTAGACATGGTCTATGTGGGGATCTTGGCTTTTCATTAGAAGATAGAACAGAAAATCTACGTCGCATTTCAGAAATGTGCAAACTCACTGCAGATGCAGGCGTCATCACTTTTACTGCTTTTATTTCCCCAATGCGAGAAGATCGACGCAAAGCAAGAGATCTCATTGGAGAAAATGATTTTATAGAGGTGTACTGCAAATGTTCACTGGAAGTTTGTGAGCAAAGAGATGTAAAAGGGCTGTATAAAAAAGCTCGTGCTGGCATGATCCCAGATTTCACTGGTATTTCTTCACCTTACGAAGAACCCGAACAAGCTAGCTTAATTGTAGACACAGGCAAATCTTCTCTTGAGGATTGTACCAATCAAGTCGTTGATTATTTATTATCAAGAAAAATAGTCGTTCCAAAATAAAGACACAAGCTGCTTAATCCGTTACTCTTAACCAAGTAGTTTTTTCATACCAAGTAAGTAGCAATACTTACTTGGTCTTATTAATGCCTATTAATGCCAAAAAATATTCAAGACTTAAGCAACTATCATCCATCTAAAAATATTCTCCAAAATAGACTGATTGTCATCACTGGTTCTACAGATGGTATTGGCAGGGCTATCTCTAAGTCTTGTGCCGAATATGGAGCAAAATTATTACTGCTTGGCAAAAACCCAGACAAGCTACGCGCACTCTTACATGAGCTGTCTAAGTTCTCCCAGCTTGAACACCAATCCTACTTATTAGACTTGAGCCTTGCCGGAGAAACAGATTACATTAAATTTGCAGAACACATTGCACATTTAGATTCACCTATTGATTCCTTAGTTTTAAATGCTGGATATATTGAAGCGTTACAGGGCTTGAGAAACTACCCACTTGATACTTGGTTAAAAACCATCACAGTCAACCAACACGCTCCTTTTATGCTAACAAGATGTTGCATCCCTTCCCTTGAACTATCACAAGATCCCTCAATTGTATTTTCTACTCATGCATGCAACAAAGCCTACTGGGGAGCCTATGGTGTGTCCAAGTCTGCTCAATTAGCGCTAATGAAAATACTTGCTGACGAGCTCGATGGAGATAAATCAATTCGAGTCAACGGAGTGGACCCCTCTCCAGTTAGTACCAAGCTTAGAATGACAAACTTTCCAGGCATTGACCCGCAAACTTATTCTTCACCTGAAGATGTCAGTGCCCCATATTTGTATTTTATTGGGCCAGACAGCAAGGGAGTGACCGGCGTTAATTATAAAATTAACCCTGGTTTTTTCGGCTAAACAGATCCTTTTTTATACACGCAACTAGAAAACAAACTACAAGCATTGCAATCTGGATTGGGCTTACATATATGTTTGCCATGTTGCACAATTAAAGAATGATATTCAGCAAATAACTTTTTAGATTCTGGTAATTGTGTTTCAAAACAAGTACGCAAGTCATCATACACTTCATCGCCTTTCATATGACCAAGGCGTGAAAATATTCTGCGGGTATAGGCATCAATCACAAACACAGGTCTTTTAAATGCATAAAGCAGGATATCATCTGCAGTTTCATGCCCAACTCCATTTACTTGAAGCAATGCCTTTCGTAGCTTTGCAGTAGGCCAATACTTCATTTGTAAATAACCGCCATTATTTAGATACCACTCACAATAGCTCTTTAAGCGTTTGGCCTTCACATTGAAATATCCTGATGGCTTGATCAACCTAGCAAGAGACGAATGCTTTGCACTGATGATCGCATCCTCACTTAAATGATTACTAGATTTTAAATTATTAATCGCCTTTTCCACATTCGTCCAGGCAGTGTTCTGTGTAAGGATAGCCCCAACCATCACTTCAAATTCAGAGTCTGCCGGCCACCAATATTGCTTGCCATGCTGTTGCAAAAGCTTTTTATATATTTTGTATGCCCATTTTTTCCCAACCGCTTTGCTATTTGTACCAGGCATATTAATTAAAATTAAAATCAGAAAAAGACTATTCAATTAACTTATATAATTGCTTTATTTTAGTTGCCGACAAGTCTAGATAACCACCTTCTTTCAGTTCCCGTGGTAACGTGATGGGCCCAAATCTCGTTCGAATTAATCTGCTAACTTGCAAACCTTGCGATTCCCAGAGTCGACGAACTTCTCGATTCTTACCTTCTTTTAACATGATACGGCACCAGGTGTTAGTACCTTTCGATTCTTGAATTTCAAGTAAAGTAAGTTTTGCTATTCCATCTTCTAACCGCACACCTTGTTGCAAACGTGTTAGCACACTGTCTGAAACCTTACCATGCACACGTACTCGATATTCACGCTCTATTTCATTACGAGGATGCATTAAGGCATTTGCTAAATTTCCATCTGTAGTTAACAAGATTAAGCCAGACGTATTAATATCTAGGCGCCCAATAGAAACCCATCGCCCAGACGTTAGACTTGGTAGCCGATCGAATATTTTAGGTCTGTGCGCAGGGTCAGAACGGGTGACGATTTCACCACATGGCTTATGATAAATCAGCACTCTGCTTTTAGGTAAGTCATGTATTTTCAATAACTCATCACGGATTGTTATTTCCTCCTTACCTGTGATGCGTTGACCTAAAACACAAACCTCACCATCAATTAACACCTCACCGGCCTTTATCCAACGCTCGATTTCACGCCGTGATGCAATACCGTGATTAGCTAAATACTTTTGAACTCTTTCAGACAAAATTTTTTGTATTTAATTATTTAAATTTTAAAAGGGATCAGTTTTACTTTATCATGAATAAAACCATATATTTAAACTTATACAGCAACTAACGACCCCTAAGAAGACATAATTTAGATTAAAACAGGTTGGAATCAATTACATATACGTTCAAAATGTCAGGTAACGACTCAAAGCGGACATTATTATTTAAATAATTCTTTTATAAAGGATGGCAACATGTCTTCTAAAGCAATAGCTTTATTAATAGGCGGATTTTTACCTGCATTTATTTATGGTGGATCCGCTATTTTTCAAAAGTTCAGCACAAATATAGGCATAAGTATTTCAACATATCTCGTTGCGGTTGGATTAGGAGTTGCAATTGCAGGTTTAGGCTTTTATTTTTTTGACAATACTGTTCCTTTTTCAATTAAAGCAAGCTCTTTTGCAGGATTATTCGGCTTGACTTGGGGGATAGCAAGTGGGTTAGTGGCGTACTCTCTGCTTCAATTTAACATCCCTATATCTCAACTAGTTCCCTTATATAATATGAATACACTGATTGCTGTATTGCTTGCATTGGTTATTTTTAGTGAATGGAAAGAATTACATACTGTAAAATTATTAGCTGGTAGTGTGTTAATCGTATTTGGTGCTATTTTTGTAGCAAATGCTTAAATTATAATATCTGCTATTGACTGAATGCGGACAAAAGTCAGAAAATATAGATTAGAAAATAATTAGCAGCTAAAGCTTTGTTAGTTTTTCGCCAGTATCTAGTAAAACAAATTCCTTTTCACCTACTCTATTCAAATATTCGCCTGTAGATTTACGATATTCCCTAGTCGAATCCAAGAGTGTACTGCCGGTATCACCTAAGCTTGCAGAATCAACTAATTCAGTAAATTCGAGGATAGTATGTTTTTCGCCATAACTGTCTATAGCAAGAAACTGATCGGTTTGGATGCTATTGTGATTCACTTTGATAACTAATGTTTGTCGTATGTCTGTTGTCTTACAATATAATTTTGACGCGAATCACCTTTATAGATCATTGAAAAGGGACATTAGGTTGAATAATCTCGATAAAATTAATATTTTGACTGCTATTGGCCGAAAGGTGACATAAATCAGGATGAAACAGGTTGGAATCAATTACATACACGTTCAAAATGTCTGCTAACGACCCAAAGCGGACATTAGTGATTTTCTTGTGAAATACTAATATAAGTTTTGTGTTACTTCCTTAAGCTCCCTCATTCCCCCTAGAAAATTTAAATTATTTGTAACAATATTTTGCAGTTGCTGTTCTCAAACCAATTAATGTGATTTTCACTAACTAGTTGAAAAACTGCTAATTTTCAAGCGAATTAATAGGCACTTGAAATTCGTTTAATCGACCCTATATCAGGATATATGACATATTGGCTATAACTTAGGGAGGTATTAATTATGGCTTACAGAATTGTTGGTCCATTTAGTGCCCTTCTTGATTTTCAAAAGGCGATTGATGCGGCTCGTTTGAGTGACTGGTTTGCTCAAGGGACTTCAAGTGTTGGTGCATTTCCCCCAGTAAATGTGTTTTTCAAGGGTGAGGATTGTGTGTTGGTTTCGGAGATCCCAGGAGTGAAAAAATCCGATATAGACATTCAGGTAAAGGGTAATCAAATTCGATTGAGTGGGAAAAAGGAAATTACCTATGATGAAAATGTGAGCGTACATCGTCGTGAACGAATGGCGGGTAATTTTGATCGTACCTTAACTCTTCCCCTTGAAGTCGATCCCGATGGGATCAAAGCGGAATACAACGATGGAGTACTTGCAGTATTTTTACCAAGAGCTGAGGCAGACAAACCTCGTTCAATAACGATCAGTTAGAACTAAGGAGGTAATTATGACAACGCAAGATATAGAAGTACAAGAGAAAAAAGAACTTGAAGAAAAAGGTGAAAAGACTCAGGTTGGTCAATTCTATAGTCCCCAAACGGACATACATGAGTCATCAGATGATTTAATTATTACGATGGATATGCCAGGTGTTGGAAAAAACAATATTGACATACTGCTTGAAAATAGTGTGTTAACGATTACAGGTAATGTTGATTTCACAAACTACGAAGGATTAAAACCAATCTATACTGAATACAATGTGGGTAATTATACTCGTAGCTTCAACTTATCAAGTGAAATTGACCAAGAAGGTATTTCTGCAAAGATTGAAGATGGAGTATTGGAGTTGACGTTACCAAAAATTAAAGAAGCAGTCGCTAAGAAAATTGAAATTCAGTAGTGTTAATCAATGCGCTAGTAAATAATTTTCTAACAAACTAACTGTTATATTTGACAACTGGTGACACAGTGGATGTCCGCTTATGGCCGAAAGCAGTCATAAAATTAGAAGCAGTAGGTTGGAATCAATGATATACATAACTAAAATGTCTCCTAACGACCCAAAGCTGATATTATATGTTTTAGGTGACTTATTTAATACTTAACAAAATAAGCAATGGCAGAAAATGGAGAAATGGAGTGTTAGAGGTACTGATTTTGTATTCAAAAATTTTAGTCATCCCATTATTATTGCTATCTACGTGTATTGGTGCTGCTGAAGTCGAGAAACATCAAATACCTAGCCTTTCAGTGCCAGAAATAAATAGATTTGCACGCGCTGTAACTGATGAAAATGATTGCTATGGAAAAGAAGATCATGAGTTAATTACCTCTAAAGAATTTTGTGTTGATGAATTTACATATTTTTCTGACTTTGATTTACTTGAATTGTGGGTTGTTGTGGGCAATAGATATCCAGGCTTAGAAAATATACTTGAGGAGCCTGATACTAAAACACACTATCAAAAGACTTTAAAAGCACTTAACTATTTTGAGGATTATTGGGGAACTAATTACTACAGGGAGTCCTGGAAGCCAGGAAAATTGAGCAATAAAATTGATAGTTATTTTAAAGATAAAAAAGATGTACAAGCTATAGAAAAAGCACTTATAGGATGCATAGTACTTGCTATTGAGGTAAAACATTATAGAGGGAGCTATGTGTTTACTAGAAATAGTTTTGGCAATATCAATCCAACATATATGGGTGAATTTAAAAATTTATACAATAAAAAAAATTTGCTTGAGCAACATGGTTCAATCCCAAACAAGAGTCGAACGCCATATTTAATTACTTCGTGTTTAAACCCAAATGCAGAAAGCAAATTCAAACCATATTAGTGTAAATGACCGCTTTTGGCCGAAAGCAGACATAATTAGGGGAACAACAGGTTGGAATCAAACAAATACAAATCTAAAATGACCGCTAACGACCCAAAGCAGACATTCCAAATCTTAACTTAAAGAGAAAGAATAATTTTAATTCGTAAAAAATGCCCGAAGTGTGGATCTAAAATGTCGCTTACTGATAATAGTGACTCATTATCATTTTTAATGTTTGGGCCTATCGTTTTAGGATTTGTGCTAGCGGTTATAGTGGAATTTGTATTTAACGGTTCAATTTTGGCATGGATAATTGGTGGAGTAGCTCTCCTTCTAGCAGTAGTCATTTACTTAGTTATTAATCCACAGAATGATTTTAAATGTAGTAAATGTTATTACACAGAATGACCGCTATTGGCCGAAAGGTGACATAAATCAGGATGAAACAGGTTGGAATCAATTACATACACGTTCAAAATGTCTGCTAACGACCCAAAGCGGACATTTAACCGGTATAAAATGATGGGCAGTTTGTATTTCAGAATGAAATATCGATTATCTATCAAATAAATGTGGCTATTCTACCCAATAGAGCGTAGGGTGGCCTTAGATTAGATTTTCCTATCCCGATATTCTTCCAGAGTTTCATTTCTCCGCCAGTATTCGGCAATCATTTCTAATACTTGATTCTTATGACATTGGGTCATTAAGAACAATTTAAATTTGTGCAAATAGATTACTCATTGGGAATGCGCACGCACAAGCTCGAACATTGAGCAAGGATATAAATAATGAAACTATATGTAGGTAACTTACCTTGGAGTGTCACCGAGGGTGACTTAAAAGAACTGTTTAGTGAAGTGGGTGAAATCACCAGCGCTACTCTTATTACAGACCGAGATTCAGGGCGATCAAGAGGCTTCGGATTTATTGAAATGGCAAAGGATGCAGGACAACAGGCCATCAAAAAATTCAATGGTCACATGATTGATAACAGAAGTCTTCGCGTTAATGAAGCAAATGAAAAGCCTCAGCGAAATTCTTCTCGATTCTAATTATAGGAGTTAAACGAAGCGTACTCGGGTGATGCAACTGCATCGCTCGAGGGTTTATTTAAAGCTGATATGTAGAAATGTATGACTGAAGACGATAATAAACAAATGGAACAATATGGGATTACTTCACAGCAAAAGACAGTGTATCTCTACAAAGGTCACAAATATGACAATCTCAAAGATGCAATAAACTTTGCCAAAATCGATATGAAGCGCAAATGAGTAAAACTCAATTTATAAACATTTATTAGAGACTCATTTTGAATAATATCAGCGATCTAAAGATAAAAGGGCTCGATCCAAAGCGCAGACCCAATCTCAAAAACAATAAGTATGTAGATGTATTTTTTGAACTGAATGAAATCGCGCCTAAAGACTGGTGTGCAGATCTCAATTTAATATTTTCCAAGAATAAAGATAATGCAAAGATAAATGCAGAAGAAGGGCAATTTATTGAGGCATGGGTGAGAAATATAAACGATATTCCAAAAATGTTAGAAGTAATAAAACAACAAATTGTTATTTGCAATAACAACTACATTGAGCAGAAACGACAAGATGAAATTTCTTGGCAAAAGGCTGAGAGAACTAAATCTGATAGCCAATCTGATGAATTGGATAGAATCTTAGAAAGCCTGAACTTCGATTAATTACCCTCTTTAAAATGTCTGCTATTGGCCGAAAGCAGATATTAAGTTAAGAAATCAAATTAATCTGCAAAATATACTTATAACTTATGTATAAAAAGCTATCTAGTGACGTGTTTCGTTTGCATCAACAAATTCACCTGCTTCGCTCACTACACGCAATTTAACCTTTTCATCGTCTTCCGGTTCAGGAAGGTCTAGCTCAGGATGAGTCTGATCAAGATCGGTTAATTCCGCCAAGCTGGGTAATTCATTCAAAGATTTTAAATTAAAATAATCTAGGAACTGTTTAGTACTTCCATAAAGTGCCGGACGTCCTGGAACTTCTTTATGTCCTATCACTTTAATCCATTCACGTTCTAATAAAGTCTTAATGATGTGACTGCTTACGCTCACGCCGCGAACTTCTTCAATCTCACCACGAGTTATGGGTTGCCGATAAACAATTAATGACAAGGTCTCTAGCAATGCACGTGAATATCTAGGTGGTTTTTCTTGCCATAGCCTTGCCACCCACGGTTGTACTTCACTACGAGTTTGATAACGATATCCACTTGCAATACGTTTAAGCTCTACGCCCTTGCCTTCACAATCAACTTGCAGTGATTTTATCGCTGCTTTAATTTGATCACGTGTAGGTTTATCAGCGTCTGCCTCAAATAGTTGCAAGAGTTTATCAATATTGCATGCTGTATCTGCTGCCATTAATGCAGCTTCAATAATTTGTTTGACTTGGCTATCTTTCATAAGTCTTCATTTTCAATTGGGCCTTTTACAGCCGGTTTTACATAAATAGGCGCAAAGTGCTCTGATTGTACAAGTTCAATCACATGTTCTTTAATAAGTTCAAGCAATGCGAGAAATGTAACAATAACTCCACTGCGACCTTCTTCTAAATCAAAAAAGCGATTGAATTCAACGAAATCTTCGACATTCAACATGCTAAGTACACGTGACATTCGCTCTCTTATTGATAAAGGTTCGCGTTGAATATGGTGACTCGCAAACATCTGAGCACGTTGCATTACTTCCCGGAAAGCAAACAGTACATCTTTTAAATCTACACTTGGTTGTGGTCGTTCATGCTCATATTCAGACTGCAATACAGAGACATTAAACGTGTCTCGATACATACGCGGTAATTCGTTGATGTCTTCCGCAACTTTTTTAAACCTTTCGTATTCTTGCAAACGACGTATTAGCTCAGCACGAGGATCTTCTTCTTCATCCTCTTCAACAGGTCGAGGTAATAACATGCGTGATTTAATTTCAGCCAACATTGCAGCCATTACTAAATATTCTGCAGCGAGTTCAAGCCGCATTTCTTTCATCAGCTCAATGTATTCCATGTATTGCTGAGTTATTTTGAAAATGGGCAGTGTTAAGATATCCAAGTTTTGACGCTTAATGAGGTATAGCAATAGATCAAAAGGACCTTCAAAGGCATCGAGAAAAATTTCTAACGCATCGGGAGGAATATATAGGTCTTGAGGAGGAACCGTCATGGGCTCTCCTTTCACAACAGCAAAGGGTAACTCTGCCTGCAGGCTTTCTTGAGATTTTGAATCCGTATCGATCATACTAATTCCTTACCAATATGATAACCCAATTGCATGCTTCACATCATCTAAAGTATCTCTGGCCACGTCACGAGCCTCATCGCAACCCTCTTTAATGATACCGTATACGGTAGACTCGTCATCTGCATATTCGTTTGCACGCTCTCGAATCGGAGCTAATTCGGATTCTATCGCATCGATTACAGGCTGTTTACACTCTATACAGCCTATCCCTGCACTACGACAACCTTCTTGTACCCAGGATTTTGTATCATCTGCAGAATAAATCTCATGAAATTGCCAAACTGGGCACTTAGTTGGCTCGCCTGGGTCTGTGCGTTTCACGCGTGCCGGATCAGTTGGCATTGTACGGATCTTTTTCTCAACCACATCAGCATCTTCACGCAATGAGATCGTATTGTTATAAGATTTAGACATCTTTTGCCCATCCAAGCCAGGCATTTTAGATGCCTTAGTCAATAAGGCATGTGGCTCAGGTAATATAATCTTACCTTCACCTTCAAGATAACCAAACAAACGCTCTTTATCACCAATTGAAATATTTTGTTGTGATTCCAAAAGTGCACGAGCAACTTCTAAAGACTCCAGATCACCATTTTCTTGATAATTTTTGCGGTGTTGACGATACAATTTGGCATTTTTCTTACCCATCTTACCAATGGCTAACTTCGCCTTCTCTTCAAAATCAGGCTCTTTGCCATATAAGAAATTAAACCTGCGCGCCACTTCACGTGTTAATTCAACGTGTGCGACCTGATCTTCTCCTACCGGTACATTACCCGCTTTATAAACTAATATGTCCGCACTCTGTAACAATGGATAGCCTAAAAACCCGTATGTCGCCAAATCCTTTTCTTTTAACTTTTCCTGTTGGTCTTTATAAGTGGGAACGCGCTCCAACCAGCCAAGTGGTGTAATCATGGACAATAGAAGATGTAGTTCTGCATGTTCCGGTATATGAGATTGAACAAACAATGTTGCCGCACTTGGACTTACTCCAGCTGCCAACCAGTCTATAGTCATATCCATAACACTTTGACTGATGATTTGAGTATTATCATACTCAGTGGTGAGAGCATGCCAGTCTGCTACAAAGAAAAAACACTCATGTGTATGTTGCAACTCAAGCCAATTATGTAACACACCATGTAAATGGCCAAGGTGTAGCTTTCCTGTTGGTCGCATACCTGACAGTACACGATTATTTTGTGAGGGATTAGAATTCATTGAATAATGCGCAATTTAACTAGACTGTCTAAATAACTGTTCATAATAAGGCATAAATTCATTTAACCCCACATTAAAGAATGACAAAATAAAAAATAAAATATAAATAAATGGTGTAAAAATAATTTTCCCTAGCACGCCCGTGGCAAGCAGCCCTATCAATATGAAAAATCCATAAGGCTCAATTTTCCTGAGTGTATTAGAAAAATGATTTGGTGTTAAGCCAGCCAAAACACGACCTCCATCTAGAGGTGGAATCGGTAATAGATTTAGAATCATCAACATTAAATTAATTACCAATCCCGCGATACCCATATATACAAAAAATTCAGCACGCTCATTGCCAGCATTTGCTGCTCCAATAAAACTTTTTACTATCAACCCCCAGAAAACGGCCATAATAAAGTTAGCAAATGGTCCTGCAGCAGCCACAATCGTCATATCGCGCTTTGGATTCCTGAGCTGATTCATACTCACAGGCACTGGTTTAGCCCATCCAAATAAAAAATTTCCAGGCAGTATTAGCATCAACGCAGGTACTAATACAGTGCCAATGGGATCAATATGCTTAATTGGATTTAAGGTTAACCTCCCAAGACTTGCTGCTGTAGTATCACCAAACACCTTCGCAACCCAGCCATGGGCAACTTCATGCAAAGTGATGGCAAATAGAACGGGTAAAGTCCATATAGTGATAGCTTGAATTAGACTCATTGATTATGGCTATTATACGCAGCATTTGGAAAATCTTGTATCAACCAGCTTGCATCACCTTTACCTTGGCGTAAAATTTTTGGATTATCATCCACTAAATCAATCACTGTTGTAGCTTGTACACCACAGAAACCTCCATCTATTACCAAATCAACGTCATGCTGTAACATGTCGCGCATATCCATTGGATCAGACAAAGGTTCGGTTTGCTCGGGCAAAATTAATGTGCTGCTCATCATCGGCTGATTCAATTCTTCACATAACTGTAATGCAATTGGGTGATCAGGCACGCGTAAGCCAATTGTTTTACGCTTAGGCGTTTGCAACCTACGTGGAACTTCATGAGTTGCTTTTAACAAAAAAGTATACGGCCCTGGGGTACAGCGTTTCATTAATCGGTATGAGCTGTTATCTACAATTGCATAATTAGATAGCTCAGAAAGATCACGACATACCAGTGTAAAATGGTGTTTATCGTCAAGCCGTCGAATTTTTCGTATACGCTGCATCGCATTTTTATCACCAATATGGCAACCTAACGCATAACAGGAATCCGTTGGGTATATAATTAATCCCCCTTGATCAATAATCTCCACTGCTCGTCTTATCAGTCGCTTCTGAGGAGTTATAGGGTGAATTACAAAGTATTGGCTCATTTTTTTCTTAATGCTTTAAACAAATCTCTAGAATGAAATTAATTTTTGATTATCTGTCAGTTGTCTTATTCTACATTGCTTATAAGTTCTATGTGCATGTTCCTGAAGGAATTATTACAACGATGAATGCGTGGTTGTTTATAGGTTTGACACATGGTGATAAAAATAGCGCAATTTATTTTGCCGTAATCATCGGCATCATCACAGCTGGCATACTGGTATTAATTCACTGGGGGGTCAATGGAAAACCATCTAAATTACATATAATTACTTTTTTTGCCTTCTTGTTGTTCGGCAGTTTTACCTTATTTTTACGCGACCCCGTATTCATTAAATGGAAACCCACTATTGTGAATGCAATATTCGCAATAATATTCCTGGGAAGTATCTTTATTGGAGAAAAGACCTTGCTAGAACGCATGATGGGGAAAACACTCCAGGCTTCTAAACGTGTCTGGCGCATACTAACCATTAGCTGGATCATATTCTTTTTGTTTATTGCGATTCTTAATATTATTATTGCCTATAAATTTAGCGAATCGATCTGGGTAAATTTCAAACTATTTGGTATCCTTGCGCTAACATTTTGCTTTATGGTGATTCAGGCACTATATCTTGCAAAACAACAACCAGACGAACTATAACTATTCATCATGCTTTATGCTTTTATCAGCCAAGATGCCGAAAACAGTCTAGACAAACGTATATCCGTACGTGACAAACATATTGCACGTTTAAACGATTTAAAGGATCAAGGGCGACTGATTATTGCGGGTCCTCATCCTGCCGTTGATAGCCCAGATCCGGGTGATGCAGGGTTTACTGGCAGCTTGATTATAGCTGAGTTCGAATCACTAGAATCTGCACAAAATTGGGCTGATGCAGATCCTTATATCGCTGCAGGCGTTTATGAAAAGGTTATCGTGAAACCTTTTAAGCGTGTTCTACCCTAATATAAATATTTAATCCCCAAGGAAAAATTATGTTTAAGCAAAAATTTGCACTTGTCGTGCTGACAATCTGTTGCCTTACAGCACTTTATGGATGCAAAGGCGACAGTAATTCTGAACCCGCTTCATCAACCGATAAAACAACAGACAATAGCGGAGAATTCGCCAAAGTAAATGATGTCAGCATCAGCAATAATGATTTTGAGCAATTCGCTAAAGCAAAACGTGCCTCACAACCTGAAGCCACGTTTAGCGATACTGAAATACTTGATGAACTTATTGCGACAGAACTTTTAAAACAAGAAGCTATCAATCAAGGTATTGCTGAGCGAGCTGAAATCATTGAGCAGATAAAAAGACAAGAAAGCAATATATTAATTAACACATTAATGACAGAAAAATTTGCAACTCTAAATTTTTCTGATGAAGAACTAAAAACAGAATACGATCGCTTAATAAGCCTAAACGATACAAGTGAATACAAAGCAAGTCACATATTATTACAAACAGAAGACGATGCTAAAGCTGTAATTGAAGAACTAAAAAATGGTGCAGATTTTACTGAACTTGCAAAACAAAAATCACAAGGACCTTCTGCCCCAAATGGTGGTGATCTAGGTTGGTTTAAGGCGGACACCATGGTGCCACCTTTTGCACAGGCCATTCAAGCCATGGAAAAAGGCACATATTCATCTAACCCAGTACAAACTCGTTTTGGTTGGCACGTGATTCTACTGGAAGACAAACGCACAACTGAACAGCCTACTTTTGAAGATGTTAAACAGGATGTACAGCGCGCTTTAACAAGAAATAAAATTGAAGAATACGTTGATGAACTGCAAAACAAAGCAACCATCATACGATCAGACAAAAGTGAAACAGAGGGATAATTTTTTCTACTAATCTCGTATTAATTCCATGAACTCAGCGCGTGATCGAGAGTCATCTCGAAACGCGCCTAACATGGAACTTGTAACCGTTTTGCTGTTTTGTTTTTGTACACCGCGCATTACCATACAAAAATGACTAGCTTCAAGCACCACAGCAACTCCGTGTGCATTTAGAACCTCTAATAAGCCACTTGCGATTTGTGTTGTAAGCCGTTCCTGTACTTGTAATCTTCTTGCAAATACATCAACAACACGTGCAATTTTACTCAAACCTATAACACGACCTCGAGGTAAATAGCCAACATGCGCACGCCCAAAAAAAGGCAGCATATGATGCTCACATAATGAATAAAATTCTACATCTTTAACTATAACCATCTCTTCGCACTTTTCTTCAAATAAAGCTTCGCGCACGACTTCTTCAACTGTTAAGTTATAACCACTGGTTAAAAAATGCATTGCTCTTGAAACGCGCTTTGGCGTATCTAATAACCCTTCACGCTCAGGATTTTCACCTAGTTGTTGCAACATATCTCGAACCAAGGTTTCAAGTGTCTTATCTCGACTTCCTTCACTTACCAGCGTTGTGTCTTCCAGGTAACGACCACCTGCTAATATTTCAAATGCTTTTTTATTCATCCTTAGAGCTCAAATATTTTTTTATTAATTGAATATCTTTAGTGTAGCTATAATAACAGTTTATCGCTTAACAGTTAAAAATCTATATAGACCGCAGTATTGCCAGTTTTTACCAAATATATCGCCCTCCAACAAATTAGATTCTTGCCTGATTATTCACTTTTTTATGCTTAATCTTATGCATAATCTTATCAAGAATGATAGAGTTCACCTGCAGACTAAAGGGACTTTTGCATAACAGATCTCATTTTGATGTTTTAGATAAAAGAGAGGCTATGAATATGAGCAGTGCCACCCCTACTGATTCCGTCCTTCGTCGCCACTATGAAGCTACGCATAGAAAACAAAGCCCTGATAACAATCAATCACAAAATAAGGGCGGTTTTATAAGTTGGCTGAAAAAAATATTTAGCGGCTAACATCATTCTCATATATTTTGCTCTGTTGCGTAACGTAACAAAGCATACGTAAATCGACCATCTCCTGTTATATATGTGTTGGGCATCGTATCTCTTTGTGTGGACTGAATGCGAATTCCATCTTTCAAAGGAGTAAGTGAGTATATATCTGCAAAATCTATTTTAGTTACATCTTTACCATCAAGGTAATAGATACTTCGATTAGTAATCACAAATTTACCTGTACCCTCAACTTTTACTTCTAATTCTTTATATCGTGATTTGTTAAACAAGTTATTTACAACTGCGTAAAATACACTCCACTGCTTTTCTTCAGCTTCTTTCTGCTGTTTTTCTTTTACAGTTTCCTCAAATACCCAAATTATAGATTCATCAACCAACATTTCTAACTCATCATGAACTTCTTTTGCAAGATATGAAATGTTTTCGTTTTGATTTAACTTTGCAAGATATTTGATATTTGCAAGTCTAGAAAATAAATGTGGCTCTACTTCTTTACCATCAATTCCCAAATAAGCAGCTACACTAAGCAGGTAGTCTGCATGTGTACAATTTAATGATTTACTCTTTACAATTTGCAAAGCTTGATCTTGCCATTCACGCTTGAGCAAGCTTATAAATAAATCCTGTGAAAATGATGAGCTTGGCTTACACTCATCTATAGTTTGTTTAAACTTATCTTCTTGTATAGAGAGTTTTATAGAATTAGAATAAACCCGATGTATGCATTTGCGCGTGTCTTCATAAATTTTATAACACGCCTTATGTAAAGAATAAAAAGGACCAGCAGATCTATTACAAACAATGCACTTAGCCACTAGTGAAAAATATTATTCTTCTTCCAAGTCCTTATAGAGATCCTCGTCAGCAGACACTTCTCCATCATTAACTAAAAATTCTCGGTTATCCATATAAGCATCACGAATAAAAACGTAACGATCACGACTAAGCTCTTCAGCCTTTTCTTCCAGTTGCAATAAATTTGCTCGTGTATTGATAGTATTCATAACGAACAGGCCATTGCGCTCAGAGGTTTTTATATCTGCCCAACTCGGTGGCCATACTAATGAATCCACAACTCTTCCCGGTCCATCACGTAAATTACTAGGCCCAAACAATGGCAACATAACATAAGGACCTGTTCCCATGCCCCAATAACCCAATGTCTGTCCGAAATCTTCATTATGCTTTACCAAACCCATGTTGCTTGCCACATCAAAAAAACCTAATAAACCAATCGTAGAATTTACAATAATTCGGCCTAAATCCGATGCTGCATCTAGGAATTTAAACTGCAACGTATTGTTGAATGCAACACCCACATCACTGAGATTAGAAAAGAAATTATTAACACCATCTTCTACAAATTCCGGAGCAACAGCACGATAACCTGTTGCAGCCGGGATTAAGAATGCACGATCTAAAGCGTCATTGAAGCTATAAACTCTACGGTTTAAACCTTCCCACGGATCACTTGGATCATTAGTCAGTTCTTGTGTGCTAGCACACCCCCCTGCCAACAAACAAACAATAAACAACATACTGAAGTATTTAGTCATAGCATGATTTCTTTATGAATAATATTTATGTAATGTTTTAATGGTATTTAATCACGATGTCTAGAAGATTTTCCCGCAATTCGCATACGTAACGCATTTAGCTTTATAAAACCCTCTGCATCTTGTTGATTATAGGCACCTTCATCATCTTCAAATGTAGCTATACTTGAATCAAATAAGCTGTGATGCTCTGATTTTCTACCTACAATAGTGACATTCCCTTTATATAATTTCACGCGAACTTTGCCATTCACATTATTTTGTGTGAAATCAATCAACTTTTGCATCGCTAATCGCTCAGGACTCCACCAATAACCATTATAGATAAGCTTTGCATAACGTGGCATTAGCTCATCTTTTAAGTGGGCTATTTCCCTATCTAAAGTAATGGACTCCATGGCACGGTGAGCCTTTAATAAAATAGTACCGCCAGGTGTCTCATAACAACCGCGCGACTTCATACCAACATATCGATTTTCGACAATATCTTGCCTTCCAACACCATGTTTTCCAGCAAGTGCATTTAGCTGAGTCAATAATTGAGCAGGGCTTAAATTTTGATCGTTTAGACTGCTTGCATCGCCATTAGTAAAACCAATCTCGATATATTCACATTGATCTGGTGCTTGCTCAGGTGATTGAGTCAGCTTCCACATTTCCTCTTCAGGCTCATTCCATGGCTCTTCTAGCGGCCCCCCTTCATAAGAAATATGCAACAAGTTGGCATCCATTGAATAAGGTGATTTTTTACCTCGTTTTTGTTCAATCGCAATAGCATGTTGTTCTGCATACGCTAATAGTTTTTCACGAGAATTCAAATCCCATTCTCGCCATGGCGCAATAATTTTTATATCTGGATTTAATGCATATGCGCCTAACTCAAAGCGCACCTGGTCATTACCTTTACCCGTTGCACCATGAGAAATTGCATCTGCCCCTACTTGATTTGCAATTTCAACTAAATGCTTTGCAATCAGTGGCCGTGCAATTGATGTACCCAATAAATACTCACCCTCATAAATTGTATTAGCACGGAACATTGGATATACGTATTCACTCACAAATTCCTCAGTAAGATCTTCAATATAAATTTCCTGCACACCAAAGGCTTTGGCCTTTTCTCGTGCAGGCTCTACTTCTTCTCCCTGACCAATATCTGCAGTGAATGTCACTATCTCACACTGATAGACTTCCTGAAGCCATTTCAAAATGACCGAAGTATCTAAACCGCCCGAATAGGCAAGTACAACTTTATCTACTGATGACATACTATGTTGTTGTGTTAAATGTGTATTATTTAATTAAGTAGCAGCGGATTATAGCCTGAATCATAAAATTTACATGGCAAAACATACATGAACTCTGGCCACCAACAAGAAATTACCCCAATTGCCAATCGATTTCGAGGTTTTTGTCCTATAGTGATTGATGTTGAGACAGGTGGGTTTAACGCTGATACAGATGCACTACTAGAAATAGCAGCCGTTTTGATCTCTATTGACAAAGACGAAAACTTTTTTTGCCAAGAAACGATTTCTACTCATGTAAAACCTTTTGAAGGCGCAACCTTGGAACCTGCATCCTTAGAGATCAATGGCATTGACCCTTTTCATCCATTGAGAATAGCCCTACCTGAAAAAGAAGCATTACAAAAAATCTTTAAACCTATTCGTGAGCATGTAAAACTGAACAAATGTTCACGCGCTATTCTTGTGGGACATAACGCCTTCTTCGATTTAAAATTCATTAATGCAGCTGCAGAACGCACACGTATTAAAAGCAATCCCTTCCACCCATTCAGTAGTTTCGATACAGTAACATTAGGTGGCCTTGCATATGGACAAACTGTTCTATCTAGAATAGCAGAAGCAGCAGACCTGGAATGGGAAAACAGCAATGCACATTCTGCTGTCTATGACGCCGAAAAGACTGCTGCAATATTTTGCGAGGTAATGAATAAATGGCAAAAGCTACAAACTTAATATCTAGCCTTTATTGCTTACGGCTTCTGTAACCATTTTTTGTAACTCACCTTTATCATGCAACTCTAACGCAATATCACAACCACCAACTAATTCACCATTAATATATAGCTGTGGGAAAGTAGGCCAATCTGCAAAACGTGGCAGGTTCTCAAAAATTTCTGGATCCATTAATACATTTACATAAGCAAATTCTTTACCGCAAGCTTTCAACGCCTCAGCAGCGCGGCTAGAAAATCCACATTGCGGCATTTGCGGTGTACCTTTCATAAAAATGATTACAGGATTTGATTCAACTTGTTCTTTGATTCGATCCATTACATCCATTCTGAATAACTCCCAAGAAGATAACTGACTTTATCTTATTTTACTGCGCAGCAACTAAGTGGCAAGGTGTCTATCCACATTGCGCTGTAACCATAACTCTAATAAGGTCAAATGCCATAACTTACTACCTAGCAATGGAGTGAGATTGTTCTCAGGCCGTTGTAACAGCTTCTCTACATAAGTACGTTGAAATAAGCCACGTTGGCGACAACAATCAGAATTTAAAATAGTTTGCATAAACTCGAAAAACTCACCACGAACATATTTTAACGCTGGCACTGGGAAATAGCCTTTTTTACGGTCAATGACTTTATCTGGTAATAAACCTCTGGATATTTTTTTCAGTATATATTTACCGCCTTCAGCTAACTTATATTTAGCTGGCATTCGCATTGCTAACTCAACAAGTTCGTGATCCAAGAAAGGTACACGTGCCTCTAAGCCAAATGCCATGGTCATATTGTCCACTCTTTTTACGGGATCATCGACTATGAGTGTAGTTACATCCATATGTAAAACTGCATTGATAAAATTATCTGTACCCGTTTGGTGTAAAAGTTTTTCAACTTTAAGTCTAGTAAAGTCCTCATCGATATATTCTTTATTCAATGTTTCACACATCTCAGCATGCGTACGGTCAAAGTAAAATTTAGCAAAGCTTTGTACCGAAAATTTATTTTCCGCTTGCATGTTTGGATACCAAAAATAACCCCCAAATACTTCATCTGCACCTTGCCCTGATTGCACAACAGAAATATGCTGGCTCACTTGCTCGGCCAAAAGGTAAAATGCAATTGCATCTTGCCCAACCATGGGTTCCGCCATGTGACTGATTGCTTCAGGTAACCGCTTTAATACTTCAGAATTATTGATATGGAATTTATGATGATTAGTGGCAAAACGCTCGACAACTGCATCTGAATATTCAAACTCATTACCACGTTCTTCGGGTTGATCTTCAAATCCAACTGAATAAGTTTGAATATTTTGTGTGCCTGCATTCGCCAACAGACCAACTAATAAACTTGAATCCAAACCGCCCGACAACAATACACCCACAGGCACATCTGCGATACGTAGCCTTCTTTCTATCGCCAAGCTTAAGGCAGCTTCTATATCATACCGCCATTCATCCTCGCTTTTTAAGTTGTTAACATTATCGGCTTGTAAGCTCCAATATCTATTAACTAACGTTTTACCCTGCGCATCTATTAATATGGTGTGAGCAGGTGGAACTTTTTTAAGCCCTTTTAGAATCGTTGTCGGTGCTGGTACCACAGCATGCAAAGAAAGGTGATGATGTAAGCCTCTTATATCAAAATCTGTATCTACATCTCCTGCAGCCAATAAGGACTGTGTATTAGAAGCAAAACGGAAAAATTTTTTGGTGTGCGCATAATATAGTGGTTTTACACCTAAGCGATCTCGAGCTAAAAATAATTCTTTTTTTTCATCATGCCAAATTGCAAAAACAAACATCCCAACTAATTTTTTAACACTTGCCCGCCCCCATTCAGCATAGGCCTTAAGAATAACTTCAGTATCTCCTGTGGAATGAAAAACATGACCGAGTCGAATTAATTCTTTACGCAATTGAGGAAAATTATAAATAGTGCCATTAAAAACAATACTGAGTTTGGATTGCTTATCTGTCATAGGCTGATTAGCTTGTGACGAAAGATCTATAATTGACAATCGCCTATGGCCCATACCCAAGGCATTTGAAAAAAATCTGCCTTCATGATCAGGCCCTCGACGTCGCAATGGAACTAACATTCGATTGATTGTATCTTTACTAGATACATTGTTATCGAA
The DNA here is from genome assembly GCA_965223115.1 of Gammaproteobacteria bacterium. Lineage (GTDB taxonomy): Bacteria > Pseudomonadota > Gammaproteobacteria > UBA4575 > UBA4575 > CBDCUI01. The sequence goes on along the minus strand of OZ244982.1, from coordinate 338,722 downwards.
ACGCAATTCTCCACATATCCCACACATGACATCTAAACCGAGTTACCCCAGCCCCCTCCACCAGGCGTTTCGATCCTTAAGCAATCACCTCGCTCAATTTTGCCATGAATTTTTGCGGGTAAATGTTTGCCATTTAGATAATTTCTTCCTGCTTTAGCATCTTTACCACCTGCAACTCCCCATGGTGATCGCATACGACGTTCAGACAAGATAGTAAATGTTGCCGGCTCTAAGAATTCAAATTCACGAATTAAACCATCACCTCCAGCATGAACCCCTTCCCCTCCCGATGCAGTCCGAATTGCATAGCGTTTTATACGTATGGGATAGCTTAATTCCAAAACTTCTGCAGGCGTATTTTGTGTGTTGGTCATATGAGATTGTTTTGCAGAAAGCCCAGAAGAAATCTTTGATGCTCCCATCCCACCAGCTAAGGTTTCATAATATCCCCAAGGCTCACCAACAGAACTGCCTAATGCAATATTATTCATTGTACCTTGACTACAAGCAGGAATACGATCTTGCAATGCTTGATTTAAAGCGCCTAGTACTACATCAACAACACGTGAGCTGGTTTCAACATTACCAGCTGCAACGGCGGCAGGTCGATTAGCATTTAATAATGAACCCTTCAGCACTTTAAGTTTTATTGGCATAAAACTTCCAGCACATGCAGGCGTTTCCTTTGGCATTAAGCAACGAAACACGTAAAAAACAGCTGCCGCAGTTACCGATATAGGACAATTTATATTTCCTATAACTTGCTTTGCAGTATGTGTAAAATCGACAAGTGCAGATTCATTTTCAATTTTTATTGAAACCGTTATCGGGATATCGATATTTCCTTGGCCATCATCTTCCATATAGTCTGTAAATTCATAGGTACCATCCGGTATTTTAAATATACTTGAACGTGCGATTCGCTCACCATATTGGTTTAATTCAAATAATGACTGAAGAAAAACTTTAGGCGATGTAGTTTTTATCAATTCTTGTAAACGCTTTACCCCGAGTTTATTTGCACTACTTTGAGCTGCCATATCACCCAGTGAATCACGCATATTGCGCGTACTTTTAAATAGGCTTTCTATTTTTTTATAGTCCAGTTGAAAATTTTTACCGATATGCGTTGGGGGTAGCACTATACCCTCTTGTATCAATTCACTGGAAATGGGCATTGAGCCCGGTAACTCTGCGCCGATATCAGCGTAGTGCGCTCGATTGGCAACAAATCCATATAACTCACCAAACACAAATATTGGACATATCACAGTTACATCAGGCAAATGCGTCCCACCTAGGAAAGGGTCATTAAGTGCAACGAGATCCCCCTCGCACCAGCTAATCATTGTGATTATTTCTTGCATGGCAAACGCCATACTGCCTATATGCACGGGAATATGAGCAGCTTGTGCGCATAATCGCCCATGCGAATCAAATACAGCACAAGAAAAATCGAGCCGATCACGGATGTTTGGAGAAAATGCCGCCTTTTGGAGCTGAGCTCCCATTTCCTCACAAACAGCGTTAATTCGATGCGAAAATATACTCAGTTCTATTGGGTTCATGTTATTTCAATTACTATGTTTACTACTTATTATATATGCCAATCTAAAAATCAAACTTCATCACAAAAATAATTAATATTCACAAGCCTTCAACTAAAAATATGTGGCCAAATAGCGGTTGCACACAATCAAATAAAATGTCCATTCATAAGTAAAAAGCAACCTTTAATACTTCTTGGCAAATACTTTTCCACAGTTTGTAAATTGATTCACAAAAAAAAACTGTTTTATTAGGCAAATTACTTAAACTACAAATAGTAAATGCCGTTATCAATATTACAAAATCAAAACAGAAAATTATTTTAAGCAAAACTACATAAATAACATTGCTGGTTAACAGATTAATATGTATACAGGAAGAATATACTACTGCAAATACAATGTATCCGGTTTTACAATAATCGAACTGATGCTTGCACTTGCTGTAATCGGCATCATTGCAATGGTTGCCATTCCTGCATATCAAGATTATGGAAAACGCGCAGAGTCTCAAGAAGCAGTTAACGACATTACAATCATACAACTGTTACTTGAAGAATATAGATTAGACAATGGAGCTTATCCAACCTCACTTGCAGATATAAATATGGATGGTGAACGCGATCCATGGGGTAATCCATATGCTTATTTAGATTTTGCTAGCAATCCGCCTGGTGACAGAAGAAAAGATAAAAATCTCATCCCTATAAATTCAGATTATGACTTGTACAGCAAAGGCGAAGATGGTCTGTCGAATATACAAATTATAACTCCTAATTCGCAGGACGATATCATTCGAGGTAGGGATGGTTCTTTTATAGGTTTTGCAGAAGACTTTTAATATTAATTTATGAAAGTCCAGCGAAAGTTTCTTTCTAGCAAAGTTGCGAGACGTTTATTTTTTCTTTTCGTTCTAGCAGCATTAGTCCCTATCACCTTAGTAGCAATACTATCTTACAACTATGTAAATTCATTATTATATGAACATTCACGCGAGCATCTGATAGCATCTAGCAAGTCTTACGGCATGACAATTTATGATCGTTTATTAATTGCCGAAGATCAGTTTATAAGATCTATTGCATTACAAACCAATGAGGCTGTAAACGAATCTCAAAGCGCAACAAATGAAAAAACAACCCCCCTGACTAACTCTTCAATAATTACTAGTATTGAATATAACCGATTGCCTAAAGATGTTAAATTTTCCGACTTAACCCATTTAAATAAAGGAAATACCAAGCTAGTCATTTCGCGTGATAAATTCAATTCTGATGTAGAGATATATATGCTCAGAATACAGAATGAATTTGATTCGCCTAAACTGGTTTCCGCAAAGATTAAATCAAATTACATTTTTGGCGCAATGGATATTTTTTCAGGCTCTGAAGATATATGCATTGTGATTAAAAATAAAGATATTCTTAATTGCTCTAATAATAAATTTATTGCACTTTTTAATTCGAACCTTAATAAACTCGCAAACGACACACATAAAATCCACTCCATCACCCTAGATAGTCATAATTATACTGTCGCATCTTGGGAATTATACTTAAATGGTCATTTCAACTCTGACAGCTGGATTGTTTATTATACTGAGCTAAATAACACCTTATTTGCACCTATAAAAGCATTTGCACACACGTTATTACCAGCTTTATTGCTAGCTATTATATTAGTCTCATGGATCAGTCTACAGCAAATATCAAAGATGCTTATACCTTTAGAAAAGCTGTCGCACTTAACAAAAAGAATTGCTAAAAGTGAATTTGATGAAAAAATCAAACTTACGAGCAATGACGAATTCCAAGCATTAGGAGACTCATTTAATTTTATGTCTTCCGAACTCGCAAAACGCGAAAAAGAACTTCTACAACAAGCTAATTTTGATAACTTAACTGGTTTGCCAAATCGAAGAGCACTTAATGCACATATCGATTTAAGCATAGCTAACACTAAAGACAATAATCATTGTTTCGCATTTTTATTTATAGACCTTGATAGATTTAAAATAGTTAATGATTCTCAAGGTCATGCTACAGGCGATAAATTATTGGCTGCTGCAGCAAGTAGAATTAAGTCTTGCTCACAAGGCTCAGATTTCATAGCGCGCTATGGAGGTGATGAATTTGTCGTGATAGCACCTACTACTAATGACACAAATAATATAAGCATTGCAGCAGAAAAAATCATAAAAAGATTATCAGATATATTTTATATTGAAAATTACGAACAATTCATTGGCGCTAGCATTGGTATATCTATCTATCCTAGAGACGGCAACACCTATGAAGAACTTGTACAAAAAGCAGATATCGCTATGTATAAAGCGAAACAATTAGGTCGAGGCAGATATATATACTTTACTGGAACGATGCAAGAAAAAATACGTGAAAAAGCAGAACTTGAAGCAGATTTATTTCATGCCTTAGAACGAAACGAAATATTCCTTGCATACCAACCACAATTGAACTTAGCAACTGGAAAAATTTCAGGGGCAGAAGCACTCATACGCTGGAATCATGCTACTAAAGGCGTGATACGTCCTGATCGATTTATATCTTACGCTGAAGATAATGGATATATTGTTCCTCTCGGTGAATGGGTAATTAAAGAGGCTATTCGACAATGCGAACAATGGCAACTTCAACACAAAGCACTATCCAAAATTTCGATTAATATTTCAGCTAAACAGTTGCGTCACGAAAACTTTATTTCAAATGCAGAAGATTTGATCTCTGATTTTGACACGGGGAAAACAAATGTAGAATTTGAAATCACAGAAAGCCTATTCCTTAGCGATGATGAACACACTTACAATCTGTTAAACAAAATTAACAAATTAGGAATTAGTATCGCTATCGACGATTTTGGCAAAGGGTACTCTTCATTAAGCTATCTTAAAAAACTCCCTGTACAAACATTAAAGATAGATCGATTATTCATAAAAGACCTAGGTAATGACAACGACTCTCAAGCAATCGTTAAAGCTATTATTGCAATGGGCAAAGCGTTGAATAAAAAAGTTATTGCAGAAGGTGTCGAGAACATTGGACAATTAAATATTTTAAAAGATCTTGGCTGTGAACATGCACAAGGCTATTACATCAGCACGCCTAAGCCAGCTAATGAAATTGTCATTAACAATGATGCGACTATTTTCAAAATTGGTGAATCAAATAAAATGAAATAATATTTTCTAATTTAACGCTGCTATTAATTAGCATCACTCTAAAAAACTAAAAAAAACCTATTTACATAAAACTTTTAACTTGGCATTAGTAAATCTACATTTTTGAGCCTAGTAGTGATCAGCGAGATCTAAGCATAGTGTAGTGTGTAGCTATTATTACCCCTATGATTCATACGATTAACAGTATGCAGATAATAAACAGGTATACACACAAATAGAACTAAAAAAATAATTTCTCCTTTATTTTCAAAAAGTTATAATTATTCTTTAAGTTTATTAAGTGGCTTCGTTATAATAAATTTAATAAAAATAAGCTATATTGGCTGATTCGAATAAGAATTATTAAAAAATAAATCAAAGGACACCGTTATGAATCCATTAAACTCCATTCTTGGGACAATTATCCTGGGCGTGATACTGGCAGTTATCATAGCCCTAGGTTTTAGCCCTTCAACATTTAACACCTGGTCGTTCATCGTATGGCTACACGTATTAGCAGGAATCGTATGGATTGGCCTACTTTATTACTTTAATTTTGTCCAAGTCCCCGCACTAGGCGAAGCAGCCGCAGACAGTGATGGACCAGGACCCGCAGCGATTGGTAAATATGTAGCACCACGTGCACTCGCTTGGTTTCGTTGGGGTGCATTGGCTACCTGGATTACCGGTGCCGGCGCCTTAGAGTTCGTAGGTGGATTCACAACACATTTTTTTGCCACCAGCGGTGTAACCGTTATCGGTATTGGTGCATGGCTAGGTACCATTATGTTACTCAATGTATGGGGATTAATTTGGCCGAACCAGAAAAAAGTACTGGGAATCAAACCTGCTAGTGATGACGAAAAAGCTAAGGCTAAGAAAATTGCAGGCATGGCTTCACGCACGAATACACTGTTATCAATTCCAATGATTATGTGCATGGTCGGCCATGCGCACGGCTTACCTTTTTAGAAAAGGTACAATTAGCTCATTAAATAATAAACTCGGCTGTAATGTTGAATTTATTATTTTTGCTTAATTTCTAAGCAGTATTATAATTAAGCTACTCACAAAACAACGGTGGCATAGAGCCACCGTTTTTGTTTTAGCCGTACTAAATTTTATTGTTATAAAATTGTTGAAATTATGGACACTCATTTAATGCATACCTATGCACGCAAACCCATAGCGTTTACGCGCGGAGAAGGTGTATGGCTGTACACAGATACTGACGAAGATGAAAGATATCTTGATGCCTTATCAGGTATTGCTGTGTGTGGCTTAGGTCATGCCCATCCCAATGTTGTGCAAGCCATTTCGGACCAGTCTTCGAAACTAATCCATACTTCAAATATTTATACTATTGACCTTCAACAAGAACTCGCCTCCAAGTTATGTTCAGTTGCAAGTATGGATGCAGCTTTTTTCTGCAATTCAGGTGCAGAAGCAAACGAAGCTGCTATAAAGCTAGCAAAGGTATATGGACACCACAAAAACATTAAATCACCATCTATAATTGTGATGGAAAATAGTTTTCATGGCAGAACCATGGCAACACTTACTGCAACGGGCAACCGAAAAGCCCATGCTGGTTTTGAACCTTTAGTGCCAGGATTTATTCGCGCACCTTACAATGATATTCATGCTATACAATCTATATTGAATAACAATACAGATGTAGCTGCGATTCTATTAGAACCAATACAAGGTGAAGGTGGCATTAATATCCCAGACTCTGGATACCTTAGCGAAATCAGAAAACTTTGTGATGATTATAAAATCATCATGATGCTTGATGAAGTGCAAACAGGAAACGGTCGAACGGGACGATGGTTTTGCTATCAGCATGAAGATGTTCAGCCAGATGTGGTTACTGTTGCAAAAGGTCTTGCTAATGGCGTGCCTATCGGTGCATGTTTAGCTAAAAGTCAGGTGGCTGATTTATTTGCACCAGGCTCACATGGTTCTACTTTTGGTGGCAACCTTCTTGCCTGTCGTGCCGGTCTTGCAACCATTCAAACGATTGAGTCCGATCATTTATGTGAAAATGCGACCCAACAAGGTCAGTATATACTCAAAAAGTTAGGCGAAAAATTTTCAAACAATGGCCATGTCCTAGATATTCGTGGCAAAGGTTTGATGATTGGTATTGAACTAGACTCGCCTTGTAGCGAAATAGTCGACTTATGTTTAGAGCATCGACTACTAGTTAATGTAACTGCAAACAATGTAATACGCTTACTTCCTCCACTTATTTTGGAACAAGCACATGCAGATACTATTGTGGAAATAGTAGCAACCTGCATTAATAAATTTACACAATCAAAATAAATAAAGTTTTTCAACACATGGGCATTCGTCATTTTTTAACCTTACTCGATTTCTCTAGCGACGAGCTTAGAGAACTTTTAGCGCGTGCCATTAAATTAAAAGAGTTGCAAAAACAAGGCAAAAGTCATACCCCACTACAAAATAAAACTTTGGCTATGATTTTTGACAAATCCTCAACACGTACACGTGTTTCATTCGAAACCGGCATGATTCAATTAGGCGGTCATGCATTATTTCTGTCCCCCCGAGATACACAGTTTGGACGTGGAGAACCTATAGAAGATAGCGCACGTGTGCTTTCTCGCATGGTAGATGCGGTGATGATCAGAACCTTCGAACATAAACATGTAGAAACTTTTGCCAACTACTCATCCGTTCCCGTTATAAATGGTCTAACAGATCTGTATCACCCATGTCAGTTATTAGCTGACATGCTAACGTATACCGAACACCGTGGAGACATCAAAGATGCAACCGTAGCATGGATTGGTGATGGCAATAACATGTGCCACTCCTACATAAATGCAGCAAGTCAGTTTGGATTTAAACTAAATATTGCTTGCCCTGAACCATATTTACCTAATGCAGACATTGTAAAATCTGCAGGAAATATAATAAATGTTACTACCGAACCATCTGCAGCAGTTAAAGATGCAGATTTAGTAGTAACAGACGTTTGGGCCAGCATGGGGCAAGAGGAAGAACAAGATGAAAGAAAAAAAATATTTTTCGGATACCAAGTAAATGAGTCTTTACTAAACCTTGCAAACAAAGATGCATTATTTATGCATTGTTTGCCAGCACATCGTGGAGAAGAAGTTACCAAAGATGTATTAGATGGGCCACACAGTGTCGTTTGGGATGAAGCCGAAAATCGTTTGCATGCACAAAAGGCATTACTCGAGCACTTAATGGAATAATATTTAATTACTCAGCAATGATTTTGGCTTCTGGATAAAAGGCCAACCAAGCAAATGCAAAATGTACATTACTGTCTACCTGTTTAAGCCTAATGCCCTGCAATTCTCCATCTATAGCTTCTCCAAATATATTCCATACAGAATGCGTTTCATTATCTACAATACGGTTTTCTACCAACTTAAAACTTAGTACTTGATTATCTATTTTTCGATCAAATGCAGCTGCTGTTAACATAGAGTTTGACTCTTTGATTACTTTTTTATCCATAGTCGAGACCATACTTGCCTGACTTACAAGCAATATTTCTTGGCCCTTAAATGTAGAATTTATTAAAGGATAATTATTTAGATATGAAAAAGGATAGATTGTAGAACTTGAACCGTCTTTCAGCGCCAGAACACGTTCTAGGGGAGGCAAACGAAAATCAATCTCACGTTTAAATAGAAAAGGTATCCCACCAACATTGTCATAACCTGGGTATGGCGTTCTACCATAAAAACGTTTAAAGCCAGTTTCCTGCGATAGCACCAAGCCATGCGGATAGGTTTCACTAAATTCCGCAAACGAAGTAATTTGGCTATTAACTGCTGTTAAAAATTTTCCAGCGTATTTACCTACAATTGCATCACCGGTGAATTGTTGCCACCAAGACTCTGTTTGGCGATCGTACATAATCAAATTACTAGCACGCACTCGCCCTGTAGTCCCGAAATCTAATATTTCATCGCCGACTTTTCTACTAAACACAACAGCTGTATTACACAATGGACAATGTGCAACAAATACTGGTTGCTCACTAATTTTATCATTAACAATTTCATGATAAAGCAAAATACGTAATGGATAAGCCTTAGCATGATTGCCTAATGTCAATACAACTACTGGCTCACGTTGATCTAAGAATTTTTTTGCTTGAGCGATTGATACAAATACTGGTTTATCTATTGGTTTGATGCCATCCCGCGGTGGACCGCCAGAATAAATCTCGGTTAGTGGTACAGTATGTTTTGAGAAATCAGTTTTTGGAAACTCTTTTTTAGAGAAGACCTCACCAGCATGAATCGAAAATGCGAACGCACACAGAATAAATAATATTAAAACGCTAGCTTTAAACATTCACACTAAATTTTAACTCCATACATAGAAGACCCAGTTTACCTTCTATTTCTTTCCTACATCATGCACGTTTAGCTAAAACGAGAGAGAAAAACTCATCCTCAGGTTGGAAATGTGCTTGCTCCATGAGGCCGCTCGCCGACAACAGATGGTTAATAGATGATTTAGTATATTTGCGACTGATTTCCGTCAATATTTTTTCATTTTCTTGTAAATGGATAGTTTCGTCTAATGTAGGAAATAAAATCTCCTGCGATTGATTCGATACTAAATACATCTCAATTTGCTGTTGTTGTTCATTATAAACTGCTTGATGAAAGAATTTTTCAGCATTAAAATTTGTATCCAATTTAGCATTTAATACATTCAATACATTTAAATTGAATTTTGCAGTAATGCCATCAGTATCGTCATATGCTTTTTCTAGTATAGCTTTATCCTTGACTCGATCTAATCCTAACAATAAGTAATCTTTAGCTTGCATTTTTTTTGCCACTTCGCTTAATAGCTCAATAGCTTGTATGTTCGTAAAATTACCAATAGAACTGCCAATAAAAATAAATAATTTTGGCGCATCAACTTGCGGTAATGACCTAATTGCAGGGGCATACTCCCCTACAAACGATTGAATTTTTAATATAGGATGATTTTCTAACAACCGATATGCGGATTCGACTAATACTTCTTCGCACACATCTATAGTGACATACACAGGGTTAGTATAATTCTCACATAACTTTGATATTAACAATTCTGTTTTTATAGATGTCCCCGCCCCTAATTCTATACATGTTTTTGGCTCAACAACTTCGAGTATCTCTGCAGCATGCTCTTTGAGCAATGCATACTCGGTTCTTGTCGGATAGTAATCCTCTGTCTTACATATTGCTTCAAACAGCTTGGAGCCTTTCTCATCATAAAAATATTTTGGAGGGAGACTACGAGGAACATGAAATAAACCAGACCGCACATCTGCCTCTAGTACATTCAACGGTTCTTGATTAGCGAGAAGTTGCAGCTCAAATCGATTACTAAATAGGGGTGAATCCATGAAATTTACCTTTAATTTCAGGGTAGCATTGGGTTAAGCTACTGTCTAACCGATAACAATAAGCTGCAATAACAACAAAATTATCGGTAATAAAAATAATAAGGCTCAGATGTATAAGAGTCGAAAAAAAACACATTCTAAAGGGGGAGCCAATGGAAGCTTTAAACACATTACTAAATCAATTAAGTAGCTTTATATGGGGACCCGTTATGCTGACACTGCTTCTTGGTGTTGGTATTTACCTCACTCTTGGTTTAAAACTAATGCCATGGCGAAAAATTGGTCATGGATTTAAATTACTTTTTTCTGGTCAAGCAGACAAAGATCAAGGCGAGATCAGCCCATTTCAAGCTTTAATGACCGCACTCTCTGCCACAATAGGTACAGGCAATATTGCTGGTGTTGCAACGGCAATATTCTTAGGCGGTCCTGGTGCAGTATTTTGGATGTGGATTACTGCATTATTTGGCATGGCAACAAAATATGGTGAAGCCGTTCTGGCTGTGAAATACCGCGAAACAGATGACCGTGGTAAACGAGTTGGCGGACCCATGTACTACATTAAAAATGGACTTGGCGATAATTGGAAATGGTTGGGTTTTTTATTTGCATTGTTTGGAACCATTGCAGCATTTGGAATTGGTAATATGGTGCAATCAAACTCCGTAGCCGATGCACTTAATTCAAATTTTAATATCAATCCATTAATTACCGGCATTGTGCTTTCTATACTTGTTGGTTTAGTTATTCTCGGTGGCATCAAGCGTATTGGTGATGTTGCAGGCACACTTGTACCCATAATGGCCATTGCATATATATTAGGTTCAGTGATTGTCATTCTTGCGAACTTTGGACAAATTGGTGAGGCATTTAAACTAATCTTCAGCAGCGCATTTAGTGGCACTGCTGCAACAGGTGGATTTGCAGGAGCTGCGGTTTGGGCTGCCATTCGTTTCGGAGTTGCGCGTGGTGTATTTTCAAACGAGGCAGGTTTAGGCAGTGCACCAATCGCACATGCTGCGGCACAAACCAATGACCCAGTTCGCCAAGGCATGATAGGAATGTTAGGAACATTTATTGACACTATTATTATTTGCACTATGACAGCATTGGTAATTATATTAACTGGTGCATGGACTAGTGGTGAAACAGGAGCGTCACTTTCTACTCTTGCTTATGGCCAAGGAATAAATTATGGCAACTACATTGTTACTTTTGGTTTAGTAGTATTTGCATTTACGACTCTACTGGGCTGGAGTTACTATGGTGAGCGTTGTGCTGAATTTATATTTGGTACTGCCATTATTGTACCGTATAGAATTGTTTGGGTAGTTGCCGTCTTAACTGGTGCATTAATTAAACTTAACTTCGTATGGCTACTCGCTGATGTTATGAATGGTTTTATGGCAGTACCTAACTTAATCGCATTAGCATTATTAAGTCCTGTCATTTTCAAAGTAACCAAAGAATACCTAAATAAAAATTAGAACGAAACCAAACCAAAGACCCAAGGAATGAGGCTTTCTCAACATAGCAAGGATGCGCTGCAGACAATTAAGCAAACAGTTTGCGCAGCCCTTAAAGAAGATATCGCCAGCGGTGATGTTACTGCTTCTTTATTTAATATCGACCAAACGCATAATGCAAAATTAATCTGTCGAGAAGAAGCTATTTTATGCGGCCAACAATGGTTTATGGAATGTTTCCAACAGCTAGACCCAAACATAGAAATTACTTGGCAGGCAAATGATGGGGAACATATAGAAAAAGACTCAACGATATGTACATTATATGGTCCTGCACAATCTATTTTAAGTGGTGAACGTACAGCAATTAACTTTATGCAAACACTTTCTGGTACTGCAACAACTACACATATGTATGTTGAACGCATTTCAGGCACTGGCGCAAAATTGCTAGACACACGTAAAACAATTCCAGGGATGCGTTACGCACAAAAATATGCAGTTAAATGTGGTGGTGGCATGAATCATCGTATGGGCCTGTATGATGCAATTTTAATCAAAGAAAATCATATTGCAGCGGCCGGCTCAATTAACCAAGCTGTCAGCAAAGCTAAACAAAAATATCCTAATCTTAAACTAGAAGTTGAAGTTGAAACTATTCAACAACTAAAAGAAGCTATAAAAACACAAGCTGATACAATACTGCTTGATAATTTTTCGTTATCAGAACTCGAAACTGCAGTGAGTGTCAATGAAGACAGTAAAAAACTGGAAGCTTCTGGAAATATTTCGTTAGAAAATATACGTGAAATTGCTAAAACTGGAGTTGATTATATTTCTATTGGGGCAATCACTAAACACATAAAGGCAATCGATTTCTCAATGCGCTTTGAATAAAAACAAAGATACTAGTATAATCAAACAAGTTTCGTCTTTGCTTTACCCCAAGCCAACTCCATCTCTTCTGCTGTACAATCTTTTAAGTCTTTTCCTCTACTAGCTAAATGCTTTTCCACATATTTGAATCTTAGTGTAAATTTTTTATTGCTTTTTCTTAATGCATCTTCCGCATTGATTTTTAAATGTCGACTTAAATTTACAATAGAAAACAGCAAATCCCCTAACTCTTCCTCAACCCTATCTTTTTGTTGAGTAGCGGTTATCACCTCATCCAATTCATCAAGCTCCTCTTTAACCTTATTGAATACATCTTTTATCTCATGCCAATCAAACCCAACAGATGCAACACGTTGTTGTATTTTATTAGCGCTTAACAGCTGCGGTAATGCCAGGGGTATGTCGTCTAATATACTTTGCCGTTTTGATTTTTCATAACGCTCAACTTGCTTAATCTTTTCCCAAGAAGTTTCTTTAGGTTGCTGTGACTTATTAAAAATATGTGGATGACGTCTAATTAGCTTATCGCCTATACATTGAGCAATATCTTCGAAATCAAATAGATCTTGTTCTTTGGCCATTTGTGCGTAATAAACAATTTGTAACAACAAATCTCCAAGTTCATCTTGTAGTTGAGTGTAATCCTGCTTATCTATAGCATCTGCAACCTCATAAACCTCTTCTATGGTGTATGGAAGAATTGTGTTGAAGGTTTGTTGTCGATCCCAGGGACAACCTTGTTCAGGGTCACGCAAATGTTCCATGAGGTTTAATAGTCTGTGTAGATTATTCATCATTTATTTTTCTTGCCTTGCATATTAGCTTTAGATTCATTAAAAACTTCTTTAAAAACATAGAGATATAAATATACTGCAAACAAACCCGCGGCTTTTTTTAAAAGTATATTAGGTTTTCCTAATTTACTAATTTGACTGTCAATTCTAAGCTGCAGGGGATCAACAAAACACTTTTTTCTAATCTAGCCGAATTTTAACTTTGCTAGGCCAGTCATTCCTTATTTTTCAGTATGTTCCAGATACTTTTCAAACCACTTTTTTTGTATAGTTATGAGAAATTTGTCATACTATTATCATGATTATCCAATGATAATTAAATGACATCGCCAAGCAAAAAAACGCCCCAAGATTCTGCATTGTTACAAGTACGTATTTCGAGAGACTTACGTGATGAATTCATGCGTCAAGTAAAATCTGAGGATGATAGTGCTTCTCGCTTAGTGCGCCAATGGATTCGCAAGTATTTAAAAGCGAACTCACAGGGAGACCTATTCAATACGTGATTCGAACAATTAACAATGGAATCGAAAATAGATTAAGCACAAATCATAATACTGATGAAGGTGAGTCTGGGGATCCAAATAAAATGGCAGTTAAAGTATCTTTAGTAAATGTCGGCAAAGATTTGTGGACCTATCTTTGCCGACATACTCCACCTCCATTAGCTATTTCAAATTTAGCTAATGAACGACAGCTTACAGACATCCTTAGTGATGGGCACATAGATAGTAAAGTTATCGTGCTAGGTCATCACATGAAAGAACCTTTGAGAGTAGCTGGCTGGATACAAGAACATGACCCAACTATAAAAATTTTCTTATTACGTAAACCAACAGACTTTGAAGCTCTAAATCAAATAATTGATGAGATGCCAGATCTATCTCATGATGTAGAACTTTGGTCAACAGCAAACATTAAAGCATTACCTGCTGCACTCAAAGATGCAGTTGATATAATTAACAAGTCGAGTGAAAATGTTGTCGAACTAGACAGCCGCCAGTTTACAAAACAAAACGCCTCTGAATCTACAGCAGCACAAAAGTTAGATACACGTCTTGAATCCGTACTTGCTACTGCATCAATCGGATTACTTTGTATTGATGGAGAAGATACAATTCTTGAATTAAACCCTCCTGCTGCAGCAATGTTAGGGCTAGATGAACAAGAATCTTTAGGTACACCTTTATCCCTTATATTTGAACAAGCAGAGTTAATCAAGCTGCACCACATTATTAATACTTGTGATGATGAAAACAATGAGATTTCACCTGAAATTCGATTTATTAACTCTGACGGCATGATGAGATTTATTCGTGCATCAGCATTTACAGAAACAAGTAATAACAATGAAGTTATAAACCTTGTTTTACAAGACATAACAGAAAATGCTATTGCCGAAAATAAACTAGAACAAGAAAAACAACGCAATCGGATTACACTAAAGTTGCTTAAAGATGGCGTGATCACAACAGATAACAATTGTAATATTGAATCTATGAATCCTGTAGCTGAAGGTTTAACAGGCTGGCCAAGTTATGAAGCAAAAGGCAATCATCTTGATAACGTATTTAAACTTATAGATGCAGATACAAGAGAACGCAGAACAAGCTTAGGTGTTGAATGTATTCAATCAGGGAAGCCTGTTGAAACAAGTACAAACTTGATTCTACTAGATCGTTTTAATAACGAACACCCTATTGAATTGTCACTTGCGCCAAGCAGCTCTTTAAATATTGGCTCGGGAGGTCTGGTAATTATTTTTAAAGATGCTTCTGAGACAAAGCGTCTTACTCAAGAAATTACTCATCAGGCTT
The DNA here is from genome assembly GCA_965223115.1 of Gammaproteobacteria bacterium. GTDB lineage: Bacteria > Pseudomonadota > Gammaproteobacteria > UBA4575 > UBA4575 > CBDCUI01. The sequence goes on along the minus strand of OZ244982.1, from coordinate 323,607 downwards.
CACATGATGCACTTACTGGTCTATTAAACCGGCAAGAATTTGAATATCGTTTAGAAAAATCAATTGCCAGTGCCGCGACACACGATGTACAGCATGTGTTGTGTTATATAGACCTCAACCAATTTAAGATTATCAATGCGCAAGCTGGTCATACGGCAGGAGATATCATCCTTAAACAAGCTGCCGAAAAAATGAAGCACCATATACGCAGCATAGATATTTTTGCACGTTTGGGAGGTGATGAGTTTAGTTTACTACTTGTCAATACGACCATAGAACATGCACGTGTGATTGCACAAGAACTTATAGATGCGGTACGCAACTCCACATTTAAGTGGAGAGATCAGCACTTTGAAATTGGTTTGAGCATTGGGCTAATTTCAATCGATAAAGATTCACAAGACCCAGCACAAATGTTAACTCGTGCAGAACTTGCATGCTTTACCGCTAAAGATCATGGTCGCAACAAAATGCACATTTACCGTAAGGAAGATGACGAACTTGCTCGACGTCATACTGAAATGATGCGCGCAGCCGGAGTAACAGGTGCATTACAAGAAGATCGCTTTAGAATCTACTGCCAGCCTATTGTAGCTTTATCACCTAAAAACAAGGAATCTTTGCATTATGAATTGTTAATCCGACTCACCGACCCTAAAGGCGACTTAATTATGCCAGCAAGCTTCATACCTGCTGCAGAACGTTACGGATTGATGTCCAGCCTTGATCGTTGGGTTATTCGCACCGCATTTCACAATTATAACGATGTGTTTGGTGAAGACTCAGGGGTGCAAATTGCAATTAATTTATCAGGCAACTCATTAAATGATGATTCACTTTTAGACTTCATTAAAGACGAAATCGCTGCAACAAAAATTGATCCTGGAACTGTATGTTTTGAAATTACTGAAACAGCTGCCATCAGCAACCTAGATCAAGTAAGCCAGCTTATATTGGAATTAAAAAGGATAGGTTGTCGATTTGCTCTTGATGATTTTGGTAGTGGCTTGTCATCTTTTGCTTATTTAAAAAATCTCCCTGTCGATTATTTAAAAATTGATGGCAGTTTTGTGCATGACATGATTGATGACACGATAGACCATGCCATGGTAGAAGCTATTAATCAGGTTGGTCACATCATGGGTATAGGCACAATCGCCGAATGTGCTGAAAGTGATGAGGTGGTCGAAATGTTACGCGAATTGGGTGTGGATTATGCACAAGGATTCGCAATGGGCCGCCCTGTACCTATTGAAGGCCTTAAACAACTACATTAGAGAAGTATCTATGTCTACTGTACCAAGCGTTAAAGACGAAATTTCAACAGATATTGATACTTTACGTAACAAGCTTGAGTCGCTCATTCACGATGCTCGCCGCAATGAAAAAACATTGCGAAAATTTCAAACTTTAGAATTAAGGTTATTAAGTTGTAGCTCTTTAGCAGAGCTAATGCAACTCATCACACACAAAAGCAAATCAACCTTCGGTTGGGATATCCTTACAATTGTCCTTCATGATGAACACCAAGATATAAATCGATTATTACTAGACTCAGGTGATGATGCGAGCCGCTATCCAGAATTAATTTTTATTCGTGACATTCTTCCTTTAAAAAAAATATTTGGTCGTTTCAGAAAACCACTGCTGGGTACATTTGATATTGATAAACATGAAGATTTATTTTTAAGCGATAAAAAATTTCCAAGTAGCGTAGCCTTATTACCCTTGTATCGGAACAACAGACTATTAGGCAGCCTTAATTTAGGCAGCTTTCAGTGTCAACGTTTTAACAAACACGATGCTACTGACTTTCTTGAACATCTTGCCGCTGTTTTAGCTACATGCCTAGACACAACTATTGCACAAGAAAAGCTTAAACAAGCAGGGCTAACAGATGCATTAACAGGGGTTAACAACCGAAGATTTTTTGACCAACGTCTAAATGAAGAAATTTCACGTGCACAAAGATTACAAACATCTGTAAGTTGTTTATTTATTGATATTGATCATTTTAAAGAGGTGAATGATAACTTTGGCCATGAAACTGGTGATTTAGTATTAAAAAAAGTTGCTGAAATAATTCGTGCACAACTACGTAATATTGATGTCGTGGCACGTTATGGTGGCGAAGAATTTGCAGTTTTACTAGAACAATCTGGACAAGATTGGGCTACAGAAGTAGCACAGCGTATTCAAAAAAGTGTATTCAATACAAAATTTGTAGAGCATGCTACTACGAAATACACACTAACTGTTTCCATTGGTGTCTCCACAATAGAATCTCCTGACAAGAAACAAAACTCTCACGACTTAGGTAAAGAATTGTTACGTAAAGCAGACAAGGCTCTCTATAAAGCCAAACAAGAAGGCCGCAACAAGGTCATGCTTGACAGTAATCTATAATCTAAAACTCACCTAACGGCCGCTTAAATGTAAATTCGGCAGGTTCAACTACTAATTTTTGTCTGGCTTGCTTTTCATTTCCACCCAACAAACTAAACGGCAATGAAACAACATACACTGCTGAACCGACTACTGTTGTAACCAAGCCAACTGGCCTCGCCACCAAAGTATCTGCAAGCATAGCCTCACCTGATCCAGATTCTCCAATTCCATACCCATAGTGATAATAATGTGTATGAGATGAGTGTTCGGCATGAACACTGAAAGATAAAAATGCCCATAACATAATAAATAACATGGTTTTATAAAATATTTTCATATTCACCACCTCTTACCAAACCTTAAGCTACAGTATACCGCTTTTATTAGCTATGAAATGCACTAGTAATTAAAAGGTTACAAAAATAGAAACTTTCTAGGGATTAATCATAACTCTTATAAATGGCAAGGTTTATTGTTTAACGCTACAAACTTATGAGAAAATTTTCCTGAAAAATATAGACCAAATGTGACGCATTACACATTTAAAACTCTAAATTTTATCCAATTGGCGCCGTTACGTTTATTAGATAAAGGCAAAACCATTGAAAAATGGCCACGCAAAGTCACCGGTCTACGGTTGTTGAAAAACTAGTTTCAACTTCTAAGATAGCGGAACCGCCAACTTCACCTCATGGGTAACACTGCTGTGGTGAACTCACGTTTCTGTGCGCTTTGCAAAAAGGATGTGTGAGATGAATACAGCAGAATTAAATCAACAAAATACTAAAAACAATCCTCAGGATATTTATAAGTTCTTTTCTGATATTGCTGTTTTTAATCATATTAATTACAAAACAAACTCTTTTAAAAAAACACTATTACTTAATTTTCTATTCTTTGCTTTGTTTTGGTGCCTTACATTATTATTAAATGATGCAAGCGCTACCTCGCAAGGTGAATTAGGTAACCAATCTTCCGCATCCGTTAAAGTATCAGTACAAGTAAACCAATCACTGAGAATTAATAGTCCCCATGAATTATTGATAGATCAGACAACACTAAATAAGAACAACTCTCGACCATTATGTGTTATGCATCATGGTTATAGTCACACTGCAAACGTTCCTTACGAGTTAACTGTTGATGACATAGCAGTCTTTAGCCAAATGGGAAATGCTTCACGAAAAAATAGGGCCGTTCCTTCTTTCGACATTTTTCTAAATGACAGTCGCTCCCCAATAAAAAAACAACGCCTTACAACTGGAATGTCATTAACCAAACAGAGTCAACTTAGTTTTTATGAACTACAAAATCATAGTTGCGATGATCGTTCAGCACAGTTATCTATAGAGATGTCTACACGAGGTGACTTGGCTCAACGTGATAGCGCTACTGGATTATTAATATTATTAGTGAGCCCATATTGATAAGTTCATTCAAATAGAACAATAATAATTTTATAAATTTAGTATATGCGCATGAATTATATCCCTAAAGAGATATAATTAGGTCAATCTATAGATAATTTCTCTTCTTCAATACTTAAATCTTTAATCTCGATATGTATAATCGAGCACTCCTTTTTTTAATACTCGGTTATAAAAATTATTAGTCCGAGGCACTTAAATTTCATTTAATAAACAAGGAATTACAGATGAGTACGACGAATGATGCCCTAGCAAAATGGGTAGAAGAGGTTGCGGCGCTTACACAGCCGGACAATATTGTTTGGTGCGATGGTAGTGACGCTGAATATGACCGCATGGTTGATATGATGCTTGAAACCGGCACTTTAATGAAGCTTAATGAAGAAACACATCCAAACTGCTACCTACATCGTTCTGATCCTTCTGATGTAGCACGCGTTGAACACCTAACTTTTGTTTGCTCAAAGAGTGAAGAAGATGCTGGTCCTAATAATCACTGGATGGACCCACAAGAAGCACACGCAAAATTAGATGCACTTTTTGATGGTTGCATGAAAGGTAGAACCATGTATGTAATTCCTTACTGCATGGGTCCAATTGATTCACCACTTTCACGTAATGGCGTAGAAATTACAGATAGTCCTTATGTAGTAGCTAATATGAAAATTATGGCTCGCATTGGTACGCCTGCACTCAAGCGTATAGAAAAAGAAGGTACTTTTGTAAAAGGTATGCACTCAACGGGTGATTTAGATCCTGAAAAACGATTCATTATGCACTTTCCTGAAGAACTTCTTATTAGAAGTATCGGTTCTGGTTATGGTGGCAATGCATTACTTGGTAAAAAGTGTCATGCACTGCGCATTGCTAGCTGGCAAGCACGTACAGAAGGTTGGCTTGCAGAACACATGCTTATTGTTGGATTAGAAAGTCCTGATGGTGAAACACATTATGTAGCATGTGCATTCCCCTCAGCATGTGGAAAAACCAATCTCGCAATGTTAATTCCACCTGAACAATATAAAGGTTGGAAAGTGACGACTGTTGGAGACGATATTTGTTGGTTACATTTACGTGATGATGGACGTCTGTGGGCCATTAACCCTGAATCAGGTTACTTTGGTGTTATCCCAGGGACAAATGAATGGTCAAACAAAAATGCATATGATTGCTTAAAATCGGATGCAATTTTCACAAACGCTGGCCTAACGGCAGATAACCAACCTTGGTGGGAAGATAAAGATGATGGTATGGAACCTGCTACAGATTGGAAAGGCAACCCTTACGATCCAGAAGTCGGCCCTGCTGCTCACCCAAATTCTCGTTTCACTGTATCGGCTAAAAATAACCCTGTGTATTCACCTATGGCTGATAATCCTGATGGTGTACCTATTAGCGCAATCGTATTTGGTGGACGCCGTAAAGAACTTGCTCCACTGGTTTATGAAGCAAAAGATTGGCAGCATGGTGTATTAGTCGGTGCTTCCTGTGCTTCAGAAATGACGGCCGCTGCAATTGGTGGCGCAGGACAGGTAAGACGTGATCCAATGGCAATGAAACCATTCTGTGGGTATAACTTTGCTGACTATTTCTCACATTGGCTAACCTTTGGAGGTAAATCAGACAAACTTCCTAAGATTTTTCATGTAAATTGGTTCCGTCGTGATAAAGATGGCAAATTTATGTGGCCTGGTTTTGGTGAAAATATGCGTGTACTTTCCTGGATCATTGACCGCGTTGAGGGTAAAGCAGACGCTAAAGAAACACCAATTGGCTTCTTACCTAATGTAGAAGATATTGACACTAATGGTATCGATGTCTCTGAAGAAACCATGCAAGCCCTACTTTCTGTAGATCCCGCACAGTGGGAAGAAGAAGTGGCAGCAATTGGTGAGTACTTAAATGAGTTTGGCGATCGTATGCCACAAGCTTTAAAAGATGAGTTAAGTAAAATTTCTAGCGCTTTACAGCAAAGTAAAGCTGCATAACTTAACTATATTTTTTATTCACAAAAAAGCCCTATGAGAATTTTCTCATAGGGCTTTATTCATGCTTCCCTGCAAATCTTCTATTAATTCCTTTGCTAACAAGGGCGCTTCTTTACTTTACCCTGGCCGATATTTATAAGACAAACTTTCTTCTTATTTGCATGTTTACCAGATTGACCAATAAGCTCTATTATCTGTGTGCCTTGATATGATTGCTCGTGTAATTGCTTAAATGCCGGGCCTCCATTTGCTATCGCTATTGGCACTGTGAACAAGAATAAAATTAAAGTAACTAACGCATATTTCATCACAGCCTCCATTTCTTTCTTTTGCAATAATAATGCCTTACTAAAAAGACCTTGTTAGGCTATATTGAATTACATCAATTCTCTTTATTCGATATATATAGTAGATAAAATAATTTTAACAAAGTGTTCTTATATAAAAACACAAATCCAAAAGTGTAACTGCGTAAAACAAGGTGGCACAAAACTTTAAAAGTATGCAATGAATTATAGTTGGTAAATTATTTTATTAATAATAAGGAGTGTTGAGTTAACTTTTTAATTGAATATTTCATCAAAAAACTGATTCATCCTAGACCATGAATCTTTGTCTGCATTTTTGTCATATTGTAATGCAGGAAGATTAAATTTTTGACTATACTCATCTGCTTGTGGATTGGTAAAACTGTGCTTTACATTTGGATATGCAATAAATTTATAGTCTACTTCAGCGCGTTCCATTTCAGATTTGAACTCCACAACCTGCTGCTTAGGAATGAATGGGTCATCTGCACCATGCAATACTAAAACTTTAGCTTTAACTGCATCTTTTTGTGCCGGTGACTGAGTACCTAAACTACCATGGAAACTTACTATTGCATCAATATCGGCCCCAATGCGTGCAAGGTGCAAAACCATGGCTCCGCCAAAGCAATACCCTATAGCAGCTGTTTTTTCTGAATCAGTATATTTATGCTTGTTTAAAATTTTTAAAGCTGCATGCAGGCGCTTTTCTGCAAGTGGCATATTATTGGTGATTTCTTGCATAAATTTTCCAGCATCACTTGGGTGACTAGCCAGTTTTCCATCACCGTACATATCCACAGCAAAGGCAACATAACCCAACTCAGCTAGCTGATATGCCCTATTACGAGCATACTCATTGTGTCCCCACCATTCATGCACAACTAAAATTCCAGGGCGCTTTTGCGTCAGACTTTTGTCATAAGCAATATAACCAGAAAGGATGGCATCATCCGCCTGATATTCAATTTCTTGAGTTGCAATACTAGATCTGGCCGAAGCTTTATCTACATTTTGATTTGCAGATGCACTTACACAAAATTGACACAACAATATAAATATTAAGCAATATCTCATGTTTATACCTTTACATTATCTTAAACTCATACATATCCATTGTAAGGGGTTTTTATATGGATGTATGACCTGAAAATATAAATAATATGTTCTTGTTAATTACTCTGTTTTTCATGCAATCAAACACTACACCATACCGTCTAACTGTATAAGTCTCAAATATCGAGAGACGAAGTTAATCTATTTTATACAAATCTCAACATGAGGAGATAAGCTCTTATGAAAAAACAAACTATCATCAAATCAACCATGGCTGGTATTTTTGCTGTAGGCGCAAGCATGACTACCCAAAACGCATTGGCTGTACCTGATGCCCCAAAAAATTGGGAAAAATGTGCAGGCATTGCCAAAGCAGGTAAAAATGATTGTGGTGCTTTAGATGGAACACATAAATGTGCAGGTCAGGCAGCAGAAGATAACTTAGATGTAGAATGGGTATATGTACCAGAGGGAACTTGCACAAAAATAACTGGAGGTGTGGTTAAAAAAGTCAAACCTGCAAAATAATAATCAAATAGATGAACCATCCTAAACTTCAAATTTTGACAAACAAACCCACACCAAAGATTGGTGTGGGTCTGCGAGCACCACATGTAAATGAAATTCTTACAACAATGCCCGATATAGGTTTTTTTGAATTGCTTACAGATAACCACCTTAGTGATGGTGGTTATGCCAGACAACAAGCCTATGCCATTCGAGAGCATTACCCTGTGACCATGCATTGTGTTGGCATGTCATTAGGTGGTACTGATGATTTAGACTACAGTTATTTACAGCGCATAAAAAAGCTTGCTAATGAGCTACAACCACTGTGTATCTCAGATCACTTATGTTGGACATCTTTCAATAATCATCATGCCCATGATCTACTTCCTTTACCATACACAGAAGAAGTAATAAAACACGTTTGTAGACGAATCGAAATGATACAAGATTTCCTAGAAACAACATTAGTTATTGAAAACGTGTCTAGTTATCTAACCTATGAAAGTTCCGACTTAAATGAATGGGAGTTTATTAATGCAATAGCCGAGAAAAGTGATTGTAATATTTTATTAGATTTAAATAATATCTATGTAAGCGAATTTAACAATAATATTGACGCATATGAATATATTAGCAATATTAATCTAGATAAAGTTGTAGAAATTCATTTAGCCGGCTTCGAAGACAAAGGCACATATTTGCTTGACTCGCACAATAACAAAGTTTCAACTGACGTGTGGCATTTATACAAAGAAATTTTAATGAAAAATCATTCTATACCAACCCTGATAGAGTGGGACAACGACCTCCCATCTTTAACAACATTACTTGATGAAGCAGATAAAGCTTATCACTACAATCGAGTTGCACAAACGTTGTCTTCACCAATCCACAAGCCCGAACAATTGACTACTTAAATAAAAAACTATGAGTCAGCTAAGCTATATACAAAATCAATTTTGGGATGCATTAAGAAGTGAAAATATGTCTTCTAGCTTTCCACAATTACTTACATCCGGTGGAAGACTTACACAAAATGAAAGACTTACAATTTATCGAAAAACAATACGAGCAGCTCACATCGAAACTCTTTGTAATATATTTAAATGCTGTAAAAATATTCTTGGAGACAGATATTTTAAAAAAATTGCTAATGATTTCTTTGTTAAATACCCATCAAATAATCAAAACTTGAATCTATATGGGGAATCTTTTCCCGAATATCTAGAAATATCCGTAAAAAATCTTAATGAACTCTCAGAATACAAATATCTACCAGATTTAGCACAACTCGAACTCGCACTAGAACAGTGTTATTTTGCCAAAGATGATATAAATTTCGATTTCACATCACTTCAAAAGCTTGACAGTGATGAATATAAAAATATTTGTTTTGAACTAAGCCCCTCTTTGTCACTTATTAAATCAAATTATCCTATCCATGAAGTCTGGCTAGCAAATACAAATTCTGATTCTTCTCATGAAATACAATCCATCCAAGAGCCACAATATCTATGTGTTACAAGGAAAAACTATAAACCCGAAACACATAAAATTAATCAAAATGATTGGCAAGTCATGAGCTATATAATGAGTAATTTAAGTCTAATCGAAATAGAAACTTCAGAAAAAAACAGCAATATTGACTTAAATATAGAAGCGACTATCCCAGAACTAATTCAAAAAAAATGGATATGTGGCTATAAACTAAAAGGCTGTGAATTTTAATAATGTTTGATAAAGAAGAACTCAATCAATTTTATCGCTATTGCTTTGTGCTAGTAGACAATGAGCCTGATGCGTATGACTTACTTCAAACAGCTATAGAAAAATACCTGCGTTCACCGCCTAAGATAGACACTGCAAAAAATAGTTATATGCGAAAAATTATAAAAAACCAATTTATAGACCAATATCGTGAATCTAAAAAAACATATATTGAAGAATATAACGAAGATAACGTTACAAATATCAACGATGAGCTTCCATCACTAGAAAGTATCATGATAAATAAAGAAGATGCTGAAAATATATGGAAACTATTAGATACCTCAGAACGTGAAATTATGTATTTGTGGGCAATTCAAGGTTTCACTACTGCAGAAGTTGCAACATATTTAGACATACCTAAAGGGACCATAGTATCTAAAGTATCTAGATTGCGGAAACGCATTGTTAACCACATATCCGCTAACATGGAAAATGACGCCGCATGAATAAGATAACCTTGAAAAATAGTATTCAAAAACGAATGGCTGATATCGAGCTTGACAACGAACAGCTAGAAAACTTATTACAACTACAAGAAATATCAATCGGCAATCAAACACAATCGATGTCTAACAATTACTTTCAGCTTTCTTTTACTAAATTTGTAGGAGTTGCTGCCAGTTTAATAGTTATAATAACTGTTGCTTTAGTATTTTCTAGCCAACAACATACTATTAATGAGAAGATTGCCTATGAAGTCTCAAAAAATCATTTGAAACTTAAACCACTAGAAGTAAAAAGCAATAGGCTTTCTGAGATTAGTAATTACTTTACCCAGCTAGACTTCAAGCTTGTAAATACAAAAATTTTAAATGATCCAAATTGGCAATTACTAGGTGCTCGCTATTGCACTATACAGGGTAATACCGCTGCTCAATTTCGACTTAAAAACAAACAAACAGGAAATGTCGAAACTCTTTATCAGGCGCCCTACTACGCAACTCAATTTAATGCAGTACCCATTATAGAAAACGGTCAAAGCCCCATTGAAGAATGGGCAAAAGGTATGGGCATTAAAATCTGGGTAGAAAAAGGTGTTTTATTTGCTTTAACTGATAATAATTTACAAAATTAAAAAGCTTTATTACCTACAAATGTATTTCTTATACAAAGCTTCTTCAACTATAGTAGTACCAGTTAAATCTAGTTTTTTATTTCTAGATTTAACATGATCAGCAACAGTTTGCAGCACTTCATTTTTTGTCATCTCATCAGTTGCACAGATATGTTGTTTTTCAGATAAATGATCAAACATTGCACCCACATAGCCTGCATAACCTGCAACTAACAATAAATCTACTCCTTTTGAAGATGATAGAGATTTTTCCCATTCCAAAGCTGCCTCTAGCAATTTGTTACCATCATAAAAATGGTATACCGCAGCATAAACAGGTGTTGAAAAGTACAAAAATGCGAGAATCATAAACACTTTTTTCATTACATACCCCAAAATAATAAATTTAATCAGATTAGAAATGACGAATAAGGTTGATAATACCAAAGTGTAAACTATAGAAGAAAGAAGTAGACATAGCAAAACCTACATCATAATGTGTAGGCCTTGCGTAGCCCCTGAGTGAGAGGCTTATCTTTTTTTAAGGAATGCTCACTGTAACGCAATTTAAAATATTAATAAAATCATTATTCTTTATGAAATAAATTAGAGATATATATTAATTTTTATATCAACATTTTAGGCACATGCACAATACGTTCATTATCACTAATTCATTTGTTAAATAAAATAATATGGATGTAAGTTTTCCCAATCTTGCAGACAAGAAATTAGCAGGCATAATAGATACTGTTAAAAATCCTATTGCCCATGCGGTTTTTTTGCATTGTTTTACTTGCACAAAAGATCATCCTGCAAGTTATAGGCTATGCAAAGCTTTGGCTAAACAAGGTATTGAAACGCTACGTTTCGATTTTACAGGTTTAGGTGACAGCGAAGGTCAGTTCCAAGACACAGACTTTTCAAGCAATATCAATGATATCAAAGCTGCTGTTGAGTTTTTGTCTGCAAATCACTCAACACCAAAATTGTTAATAGGACATAGCTTAGGAGGAATAGCAGCCATAGCCGCTGCTTGCAATTTGAACCAAATCGATGCCGTAATTACTATTGCATCTCCTAGTCGTCCCGCCCATGTACTGGATCATTTTGAAGAGCATATCCCCAATATAATTAATCAAGGCTTCGCAAATGTAATGGTATTTGACAACGAATTAAAACTGACGAAAGAGTATATAAATGGCCTAAAAGCATATGATAACCACAGCTTTACTAAAAAACTAAACAAGCCAATTCTAATTTTCCATTCCCCATATGATGATATAGTCTCAATAGATGAAGCGGCCAGAATCTTTATGCAAGCCAAACATCCTAAAAGCTTCATATCACTGGATAAAGCTGATCATTTAATCACCAAAAAGAAAGATGCTGAGTATATTGCTGAACATACAGCCTGCTGGGCCAAACGTTATATTAGTAACATATAAATTATTGAACGTATTTACATCAGTCATACTCTATAATACGCAGCTTGATTAAGCTTAAGCCGAGCTATTCCAATACCAAATAACCAGTTAAACCTCCTAAACGAGGAATTAGAAAATGCACAAATCAAAAACAAGCCTGTTATTTATAGTTTTTCTAGTTTTTGCCACTTCTTTTAAAGCAATAGCTAATGAAACCACCGCTGAATCATTAGTGGATGCTGCTACAAAATCTGTTAATACTTTTACTGTTGACCCAAATATGACCTGGCTTAGGGATAATATGAACAAGGCCAAAGGAGTATTTATTCTGCCACAATTAGTAAAGGGTGGTTTTATCTTCGGTGGGTCAGGTGGCAGCGGTGTATTACTTGCTAAAGGAAAAGGCAATATTTGGAGTGACCCGGCATTTTATACCATGGGTTCCGGGACCGTTGGCTTTCAAATTGGTGTTGAAGTTTCCGAAATAATCTTAATGGTGATGACAGACAGAGGCATCGATGCGTTGCTTACCTCATCCTTTAAATTAGGCGGCGATGCAAGTATTGCGGCAGGCCCCATCGGCGCAGGTGCAAAAGCACAAACCGCAGATATTCTAGCGTTTTCCAGGTCTAAAGGCATATATGGAGGAATCAATATTGAAGGGGCTGTAATTAAAATTCGCGATGATTGGAACAATGCCTATTATCATGGCAAAACAAGCCCACGTGATATTCTAATTGAACGGTCCGCAACAAATCCTCATGCTGATGCACTACGTTCTGCTGTAGCTAACCTTGCCATTAAAAGCGGCTCTTCAAAATAATTTGATCAAAACATCTTTGCGCATTTATATAAAATAAGTGCGCAAAGTTATCTTATTTCTTATATGAGTTATTCCAAATTGATTCCAGCGAAATTTTTAAATCTTGACTAAATCTGAAATATTTTTACTAAAATGCAAATTGATAACCTGCAGTAACAACCCAATCGGTTTCTAATTGCGGCCCATTTAAGTGCTGATAGATAGGTGCTCCAAACTCCAGTGCTAAACGATGTCCATTTAAACCAAAAGAATTACCCGATAAATTCACGCCTAATAAAAAATCAACACGCTCTCCGCCTTGATTATTAGGATCAGCAGTTTGCACAGGAGCAACGATATCTGGGTTTTGCCCATCTATTTTATCAATAGTCTGTCCCGCAATTCTTGCTGAAGTGCTGATCCAGGGTTTCCATAAGTAACTCCCCCACGCCGTGATTCTATGCTCATCGCCTAAGCTATAGTCTTCGTGATTCTCATCTTCGAGCCGTATCACTCCGCTGTATTGCGCGCCCCAGCCCATGCGACCTGATTTACCTGTATAGGTAATGCCCGGCAAAAAATCGAATGTGCCAGAGCCCAACTGCATTGGATATGGCAATGTTACTGTGGGAGTCGCACCGGTGGGTGTTAACACGTCATCCGTTTCGGTAATAGAACCTGTTGGAAAACTCATGCCTACATTAAAATGAAAATGGTGCATGTCATCATCATACAAACGAATCAAGCCACTTAATTTCGTATCCCCAAACCCACTTGAGCGTGTAGTAAAACCACCTCTCACTGATGTCCCTACTGGACCCATAAACGTTAAATGATCCATATCTTTCTTAAGATAAGATCCCATCAACATCAATGTTAGCCAATCCGTTGGGGCATACATCATTCCGAACATATGCATATCCATAGTCATTTGTGTTGGCACAACTCGTAAGGTCGGTGGCTGCATGGGCTGACCAAAAAATGGGTTAGCCACCGTTGTCGCGATTTCTGCTGGACTTAGATCACTGCTACCATCACGGTTACCTTTCATTTCCATACGCATATACCGATAGGAAACCATCCATCCACCCTTATGATGCATGTGATCTCCCATCACTCCAATTGGAGCTTTACTATTCGCATGACTCATTCCATGATGCCCGATATCAAAACCTATAGGATGATGCTTGTGTTCTACTTCTCCCGCGATCGAAGAAGATGCAAACATAGTTAAAACAAAAAATATAATTAAGATATGCCATGAAAATTTCATCCGTCTTGCTCCTTAGACAATTATGCTTTTCTACTAATATTTTATGAGCTATTGGAGCAAATTGGCATGTGGCATAGTGTCGCACCCCTATCATCTAAGTAGTAAAACATTGAAAGATACGTGGGATTATTTTTCATCACTTAAATGAACATTGCTTTATAATTAAGAAAGACAAATTGAATACGTTTACTTAAATAAACACCCTGATGCATATACACGAAAAACAAATTCATAACGAATACCACGTTAATTTGCGTCTATTAATATGGTTGCGCATTTTTGCTATCGCAGGTCAATTTGCTGCTGTTTATTTAGCAAGCAACCTGCTGAATATTACTTTGCAAACTAATACTCTATACACATGGATATGCATATATGCCTTTATAAATCTTTTAACCATTATTCGTTTATACAACAAACATCCAATACGACAATGGGAATTCTTTTTACACTTACTTGTTGATATATTTATTCTTACTATACTTTTAAAATTTTCTGAAGGTGGCGCCAACCCGTTTGTATCACTTTATTTAATCCCAATAACCATTTCAGCTATTACCTTACCTTCATTGTTCACCTGGGCCCTCGCAGTTATAACAATTATTTGTTATAGCCTTTTAATGTGGGTGTTCAGCCCCATGAATGAACATAGCTTTCATGCACATAATTTTAATATTCATGTGACAGGTATGTGGTTAGGATTTGTAATCAGTGCAATATTAGTATCATTCTTTGTTGTAAGGATGGGGCGCACTATCCAGTATCAACAAAAAGAAATTATGGAACAAAAAACACAAGCTTTACAAAATGAACAACTCATTAAGCTTGGAGCACTTGCTGCAAGTACTGCACACGAATTAGGTACACCTTTAGGAACCATGCAATTACTTGTCGAAGAGATGGAAGACTCTAATACGGACTCAAATAAACATCTCGCAATTTTAAAAAGTCAGATCAAACGTTGCAAAGATGCATTGTCTATTTTATCTGCATCTGTAGGAAGTGCACCTTTAGAAAGTGGCGAACCAATGGAAGTAAAAAACTTTATAGATGAATTATTACAAGATTGGAAAAATTCGCGTCCAGACATCAATGTTCAAACCTCATGGCAAGGAGAAACCACAGGGCTAAAAATAATTGCAGAACGCTCTCTAAAGCAAGCCATAAAAAATATTCTGGATAATGCAGCCAATGCTTCGCCTGAACATGTTTCATGTAATGCTATACTAGATTCAGACGAACTTATCTTAAAGATATTAGACCGAGGACCAGGCCTCACGTTGGAAGAACATGAAACTATTGGCAAACAACCTCTAAAAGATAAAACCAAAGGTCTTGGCTTGGGCCTGTTTCTATCACATAGCATCATTAAGCGTTTTGGTGGCAATGTGTCACTCATGAATATAAGTAAAGGGGGGTTGCAAACTACAATTTCACTCCCGTTAAGAAATCTGGCGATATCTTGATATCTAGAAATGAAAAGTTTTACAGATAATAACTTGCTAATTGTTGAAGATGATGATGCTTTCTCATCTGCACTATGCAGAGCGATGGAAAAGAAAGGTTTTCATGTATCTAAATCTAATTCAGTAGCATCTACACTTAAAACAATACAGAACAGTACACCTCATTTTGCAGTTATAGACTTAAAACTTAGCGATGAATCTGGTTTAGAGGTAATTCCTATTTTAAAAAAGTGTAATAAAAATATTAAGCTTGTGGTGCTCACTGGCTATGCCAGTATTACTACCGCCGTTGAAGCAATCAAGCTAGGCGCTATACAATATCTAACCAAACCCACAAGTAGTGATGAAATCTATCAGGCATTTTTTAAAAATGAAGCTAATGTAAATCAAAATATTAATTCTAATCCAATGTCATTAAAGAGGCTCGAATGGGAGCATATACAAAAAGTTTTGAATGAAAATGAAGGAAATCTATCTGCGACGGCACGTGCCTTAGGCATGCATAGAAGAACATTACAAAGAAAGTTGAATAAACGCCCATTCAAGACATAAATTCTATTACAATCTTATTTAACCACCTGTAGTTTAAAACCTTTATTAGTTCTATATATCGTGTCGTCTGCATTAGAATATTCTGACAACGGCTTAACCTCTCCTACACCAAATCCTTGAGCATAATCGATTCCCAACTCGATAATTTTCTCAAATATTTCCTGGGTTTCAACAAATTCAGCAATAGTTTTTTTGCCCATCACTTTACCCATTTCATTTATAGAGCGCACCAAAGCAAGATCTACGGGATCTTTTAGTATATCCCTTACAAACATGCCATCAATTTTTATAAAATCGACTTGTAAGGTTTTTAAATATGCAAAAGAAGATAAACCACTACCAAAATCATCTAAAGAAAATTTACATCCCAAACGCCTTAAAGATCGAATAAAATTCGTTGCTTTAGATAAGTTTGCAATAATAGCGGTTTCAGTAATTTCAAAACACACTTTCTCACAAGAGATATTACGGTTATATAGTTCATCGATTAATGTACTTAAAAATTTATCATCTGAGAGAGTTAAGCCAGACAGGTTAATTGTGCACAAGGTCATTTGCTCTTGAACATAAACACTATTCTTTTGCATCCAATCAAGCGTATGACTTATCACCCATCTGTCAATATTAGTTATTAATCCATAACGTTCAGCGGCAGGCAAAAAGGCTCCAGGAGGGATCTCTTCTCCTTTATCTGATATTAAACGTACTAGCACTTCAATATGAACACCTTTATCACTACCATCTGTTGGAACTATGGGTTGCGCACAAAGTAAAAATCTATCATCTTCAATGGCTTCTTGGATGCGATGCACCCATTGCATTTCACTACGACGGTAAATAATGGCAGTATCCGTTGCTCGATAAATACTTACCATATTGCGGCCTGCATCCTTGGCACCAAAGCATGCGGTGTCTGCTTGTTGCAGTAACTCTGTAACACTGCTTGATTCCGAGTTAATTTCAACCACACCAATACTTGAAGCAACTTTAAATCTGTTATCCTTCCAAACAAATTGTAAAGTTTCTATTTTCTTACGAATTTTCTCAGCAATATCGGCACCATCAGATAAACTACAATACTCCATCAGCACTCCAAACTCATCCCCACCTAATCGAGCCACTGAATCTTGACTCCTAACACTTTCTTCAAGTAAGGAAGCAATCTGACGTAATAACTCATCACCAGCTACATGTCCGCAGCTATCGTTAATTACTTTAAATTGATCTAAATCTATATAACAAAGAATATGAGTTACCTCATCATCACGCGCACGATCCCATGCTTTTTGAATTCGTGTCTCAAACTCTTTTCTATTTAGCAATCCTGTTAATACATCATGACTTGCACGATAATTTAATTCCTCTGATAAACGGTTTTCTTCAGTAATATCTATCATTTGAGCAATGAAGTATAAAAACTTACTGTCTTTGTCAAAAACTCCTGATACAGTTGTCAGCCCCCACATCATTTCACCATCTTTACGACAGTAGCGCTTTTCTACTCTAAAGTGATCCACTTCACCATTTACTACGCGTTCTCTTTCATATAAACCTATTTCTCTATCTTCGTGATAAGTGATATCTAAAAATGTTTTATTCTGAAGTTCTTCTTCCTCAAAACCTAACATTTCGCAAATTGCATGATTACATTGGATTATTGCCCCATCTCTACTTACTAACATCATACCAATCGCGGCACTTGCAAAAGTGTTTCTAAATCTTTTCTCACTTTCATATAGCTTTTCTTGAGCCTGAATTTTATCTTGCATTTCTTTTGCAAGCTTCTTATTTCTAATTTCTAATTGCTGTGTACGCTCTTTAACTTGACACTCAAGATCCTGATCACGCTTTTCAATTTTATTGAGCATTAGATTGAAATCATCTGTAAGCATGCCTAATTCATCATCGTAAAATTTACTTACCCTAACAGTATAATTATCATTTTTCCGCACCTCTTGAGTTACCGAGAGCATATGGTTAATAGGTTTATAAATGTAATTTTGTAGTCTAATTGACCAGAAATATACAAGGATTCCAGTAAATACGAATGCCAGTATCACGACTATCAAATGTTCGACAACGCTCGGAAATAACTCATGCTTATTAGCCGTAATTATTAATAACCCTATTTCTTCACCATCATTACTAATAGGAGTAACTACTTTAAAATCTTGTGTTAAAAAATTTTTTTGTGTTTTACTATACAATCCTAATCTTTGGTAGTTAGCAAATTCCTTCCCTTCACTCGTATAAATTCTTGCTTCATCTATTTCTGTAATCATACTGAGTGTATGCAAAATCTCTGCAGCAAAATATGGATCATTACTTACAAGTGCACTTGCAGAGTTTGCGCTGGCAATCCTAGCATGGGTTTCGATATTTGTTACTAAATCTTCCTCCTGTTTTTTTATATCCGCATAAGTGATAATACCGCCTGAGAAAAATATTGCTATTATGATACTTGAAATAATTATCACAACAAATTTATGCTTTATTGATAAATTAGAAAACACTTTAATTATTATCTATTCACTAAATATTCAGCTTGAAGTGGATTTTGATGCATAACAATACATGTGCAATTTTATTTTTATCATTACTTATTGTTAGCAGTATTTTCATATACATGCGTACATCCAAAAGATTTAGCATGTTTTTTAATAAGACCCAGAGCTTTGTTTACACAATTGATATAGTTTTAATAGGCTTGTTAAATGAGCCATAGTCCTATTGAATAGGTATCGGCTCTTCATCCAATTTATTAATATTCTTTTTAATATATTTATTGAATTATTCGAAATAATTAGATTTTGTCTGTATTTTTATACCGTCTACTAGAAATATTTTTTCTGCAAAAAAACATGAATTGCGTTTATAAATTTTAGGAAAAAATTAAATATAACTTTAAAACAACAGTTAAATCTAAATTTTTACTGTAAATATGTGTGTGAAATTACATTGTTTTGGATAATTTATGACTATCCTATTTATTAACCTTAATAATAGAAATAGGCTTGTGATAGCAGAAGTTACTATCGAAACAGATTACACTTTGTATTATATAAAAGAGGTAATGTGAAAATAGCCTAAGGACAGATAACTATAACTTATGAGTTTGGTATTGGAGTTGGAACAATCAAATACATAGAAAATGTACGTATGGCACCTAGTAAATGTAGTTCACACACTAAACTCATCTGCTTGTTATATCATCCATCCTTTGGCTTTTAACTTAGTTGCTTCTAAACAATCATATCTGAAAGTATAATAAAATCTGTTAACTAATAAGATATTTGAAACATTTTAATGTGCGAATAGACCGTTTAAGTCCTAAAATACTCCATATATCAGTTTTCTAATGTGCATGTAGTATTACTATCTACATTCAGGTTAGTTCGTTAGCAAAAGCACAGCTCTTAAAATTGACCATTTGTCGGGAATATTACTCCGATAAGTTTTAGATCAATAGACTACTTAAAATTTGTAATTACATGATATTGGACTACATATGAGCAACTTAAATGTATTGATTTTTGATTCTTTTAAGCATCATGCGCAGGCAAATACATTAGAAAACAAAAGCAATATCAATTCTTCTACTAAAATTCTTGATTCAAAAGAAGCTGCTTTAAAAACTGCTTTACAGCAATGTCAAAAAGAAATTAAAAGATGTAAGCGCTGGAATTTTCTTCCAAGACCAAAATATTTTGAACATGTAGCGATGTTATCCAGGCAAACAAAGATGTACAAAAATGAAATTGCAATTTGTAAGTTATATATTGATTTAGCCAATCAATGCCAATCTAAACGAATAATCTTTAAAAAGATAACTAAGAAAAAAGCAGATACACTCAGTAAGCCATTTTTCACTCGTATGAATAATGCAAAAAACTTGAACCAGAACAACGGGCTTGAAGTTAAATATATTTAATCAAAAAGGGAAAGATCAGTACAATTATTGAAAAAATTCTTAATGCTACAGAATATAACGCTTAGTCAGATCATTGAAAAAACATCTAATTATGCACACGGTGAGAATTGGAATCTAATTTCGGAAAATAATTCCAAGGATAATCATGATTTACATCATATGGTAGAATGATGTAGAGACGAAGTTCAGATATTTGAAGAAAATGGTGTAATGCCTTCTCCTATATATTTTGATCAGGTCGCGACACTCTCCAGGAAAGAAAATACTACGAAAATGAAATTGCAATTTTTAAATTGTATATTGATTTAGTGAATCAGTATGCTGCAAAGCAACACATTACAGATTCAGAAATGAAAGTTGAATTACTTACAAAATGCGCTCCGTTTGTAATGCAAGTGCATAATGTAAAAACTATAATGGGCTAACTCATAATCAAATAATGACCGCTATTGGTGCAAATCGAACATTTCATGTATTTAAAATAAATCTACTATAAATTAGTTCATTACAAGACTTGTTTAAAATACTCTGTTAAGAGATACATTTAACTTCATTTTATGAGGTTGTAAGTAGATGAATAATAGGAGTACAATTTAGCTCTCTCTACTTAGATTGTACATTCTAAAGGGGAATTGATATGGATAAAGAAAAACAAACTCAAGAATCACGGCGTGATTTTTTAAAGAAAGCAGGCAAATTTGCTGTCTATACACCACCGGCACTGATGATCATGACAAAGTCTGGGCATGCAGAAATGAAAAAATCAGTACATATGGATAATGGTTGCGGAAATGGCGATGATCCAGCACCAACAATATCTTCATTAAATAATAATAATGCAGAAAATGCACTTGGTGGACTTAATTGCCCAAATGGAATAAATAACCCTAACTAAATCAAAATAATAATAAAACTTCAAAAAGCCTCGCTTGTTGAGGCTTTTTTTATGTCTATAAAATATTAGTTAAGTGCCTTATCCTTCCAAAACTTGGTACCTTTCAAAGTTGCTTGTAATGCGAGCCCACTTTCAGTTAATTGATAGATCGTAACGTCATTAATTACAACTTCACCACCAACGGCAGCGCCTTTATCTTCCGCTTTAGCGGCTGCATCCGCAGACCCACCAAACTCCCATCCTTTATCAACAAAGTGCTGAAGTGCATCTTCATTTTTAAATACAAATACAGCACGAAAGTCTTTTACCCCTAAGCCAAGTCCTACTCCGACCTCTCCCATTCTCATATATGTGTCTGCACCATTTTTATTGTTCTCAACAACCCCGTATCCTCCGCCAAAACTCGCAAGTATCAAATTGACGTTTGCATTACTAAACACAGCATAACCAGGAGCTGATGATATTTCTGACCTTGTATATGGTTTAATTTTATATAAATCATTAAGCACTTCTTGTTTCATATTTTGCACTGCTGCACGCTTTTCTTGAGGGTTACTCCCACGAGTGGCAGCACATCCTGAAATAAAAAGACTTAAAAAGAGTAACAGTAATAATGATTTCTTTATCATGGCAATTTAGATTTGAGTAACTTTGAGTCTCTAAATTAAAAGAGATTTACCTCATTTACCTTTAAGTATTATGCAGACGAGATGAAAAATCTGATATTTGGATAATTAATCAATATATTGCTGAATTTTCTATATAAATGACTGCTTGCCAATCTTCCTGGTTAGACATTTATCCTGTGAGTGACTATGCCAACAATACAAGGGATCATGGGCCTGAGTGTATTAAGAGAATTAATCAGCTCTAATCATTCAAAATAGATAGTATTATTCGAATACATTCAAATTGAAAGGATGGCACTATGTCTTCTAAAACAACAGCTTTATTAATCGGTGGATTTTATACCCGCATTTATTTATGGGGGATCTGCGATATTTCAAAAACTTAGCACATTGGTATTAGTATTTCTACGTATTTAATTGCGGTAGGGGTTGGTGTTGCCATTACTGGATTAGGTTTTTATTTCTTTGACAGCTCTGTACCTTTTTCAATAAAAGCTAGTTCATTTGCGGGACTATTTGGATTGACCTGGGGAATTGCAAGTGGCCTTGTAGCCTATTCACTGCTTCAATTTAAAGTCCCAATTTCTCAGTTGGTTCCTTTATATAATATGAATACTTTAATAGCAGTACTACTTGCATTGATTATTTTTAGTGAGTGGAAAGACTTACACACATTAAAGCTAATGACAGGGAGCGTACTCATTGTTATTGGAGCTATTTTTGTAGCCAATGCGTAGCATCAATATGTAGAACAATACTTTATTTAAAACTTAAATTATGTACAAAAAGAATATCCGCTTTATTAACACCTTCCGAGATTTAGATTTACTCGAAAGTGTGTATCCTTATTGCCAAGACTGTGGATACACTGGATATCGTTTAATGGAATCAAGATCAGGCGCATTGGATCAGCTAGATGATCTCATTGTAGACCGTATACACAAACGCTATTGCATTAAATGCAAAAGCAGGAAAGTTGGCTTGAGAGTAGAATCCAATGAATACATGAAAGGAATCAGTCAGAAATATTTATTTTCCGATAATCTTTGTGGGATGTTTAGGGTTAAACCTGTGGATTGTTGGTTATCGTTTAGAAAAATGCTCTTATATTAAATGTCCACTAACACTGCCGATTGCGGACATTCAAGTTATAATTTATGTCAAACTTTAGTAATACAAAAGCGATGTTTAAGCGACATGACTAATCAAGAGATTGCAATTAAATATCTCAACAAATTTTGTAAGGGTGAGATTGATGATTTAGAACCATTGCTTGCACCGGATTTCAGCTTTACAGGTACTTTAAATTCATATTCTTCTGCCAAAAAATATTTAGCAAGTTTAAGAGACGATCCACCGGAACTATGCGATTACAATGTAATAAGCATTACTGAGAATGATGATTTTGTTGGCTTATTCTATGAATATGTAAAACCCGATCAAGTGATGCGGATTGCACAGTTATTTAAGATAAAAAATCAATTGATTCATGAAGTATTATTAGTGTTTGACGGCAGGGGCTTTGAATAACCGGTTCCGACCCAAAGCAAACATTTGTAAATTTATATCAACTTTTCTGAAACTTAGACTGTTCTGAGCCATTAGGGCGAAAATTTATACATTTAATCACTAACTGCCCTTAATTCAGAAGTATTTTATGTTAATAGGTAGTCTATTAATTTGTAATTTCAGGGAAGATTCATGCTTCGCAATTATGTGACGCAATTCATAGTTTTATTAGTTGCGAATATTGCAATTAGTTCTGCTCATAGCGCATCTGCTTGGGCTGATTCCAGTCAGGCAAGTTATGCGTACATAAATGATGTTAGTAATACAGTCAAAACTGATGAAAAAGAATCACTCCTAAAAAATGTTCGTTGGGCGATTGATGTCTCAACACGAAAAATTAGAAATTTAGAAACTGATGATTGGTCTTCGCAAGATGTATATGGCTTTGACTTACATAAAGTATTTACAGGTCCAAATGGTGATTATGGAACACTGGTCTTTCAACCGTACCTAGTACATTTAAAGAACATACCAAACCCTCCATTCTTTTTTGATGATGGCGACGATTGGCAGCTTACTTGGAGAATCGCTAACTTTAATTATACCGGTTTCGCGCATGGTAAATTCAATGTTCGTGTTGGTCATTTTGAAATTCCATTTGGACTAGAGCAAAATATCGATACTAATGGCACGTTACGACAGTATTCCTTTTCGAATAGAGGTATTAAAGCTGATTGGGGCGTTTCGATTAATGGTAATTTAAACAATCTAGATTATGAGCTTGCTCTTACTCGTGGCTCAAGCAATGAAATTCTTTCTCGAGATGACCCTTATATTCTTTCTGGTCGCATTGGCACCCCAAGCCACCAAAACACTATATATGGTTTCTCATATTTTTACGGAAATGTATTAGCAGGCGATCAAACTATAAGGAGAAAACAATTAGGTTTAGATATTGCTCATTATTTTAAACAATGGGAATTCTTATCAGAACTTTCTGGCGGAGAAAATGATAATACCGAAACAATCAATTGGCTAGGGGAAATTTCTTGGCGAAACTTGTTTGAATCTATTCATCTATATACACAAGCAAAGACATCATTATCCAAAATAAATAACAAATGGGAAGACGGTATGGGTGTATCTGTCGGAATAGATTGGAAACTCCATAAACAATTATCCTTGGGATCACAAGTTATACATGAGTTTGATAACCCTAAAGGATCTAATGCAGATCTAACTGCATCATTTCAATTAAGAGCTCGAATTTAATTAGCAGTAGACGCGCATAAAAACAAGAAAGGATTTATTATGAAAAATAAATGGGCAATTCAGACATTACTTTTCTTATCGTTTGTATTTGTACCCACAATTGCGGGCGCGGACGCGTACTGTTCTTTAAGAGACCCTATTGCTGCCATTAATTTTTTATTCCCAGACGCTACAGATCATCAATCCATAGTAAAGATGGTAGGGAAAGATGTACGTAACAATATTAGTGAGCAATTACCCTTTACATTGCACTTTAATGAATTAGGCAAACATACGTTGTATGTCGCATTACAAGACAATCTACCTACTGGGTTAGTTCATGCTCGAAGCGAACTTTCAGACTGGGGAATCATAGAAATTGCATGGGCACTAAATTTAGATTTATCGATCAAAAATTTCTACATTCAACGATGTCGTATTCCTGCATGCAAAGATGACAATCTTTATTATTTACGCAATAGCCTAAAAGGCAAAACATTTAACGAAGTTACTAAATTTTTGAACCCTGACGGAAAAACACTTGAAATTGATTTATCAAATAAATCAAAAGACATACGCTCTTTATCGCTATCAATTATTCAATCTGCATTGAAAACGATTTCAGTAACTAAATTAGTCTGGAAAGATGATATTGAAAAATTCAACCGTCACGCCCTAGCAAAAAAACATATATCTGCTGCTGGGATAATGGAAATTATTCCTAAAAAGCCACCAAAAATGAGTTTGGCAGAAGTCCATCAAGCCATTGGATATGATTCGACATATATTGATTTTAATAGCATCAAAAGCTTTCAGATTAATGGAATTAAAGGGAATATATTGGGTTACATAGCAGAAGCTAAATGGAGCGTGGATAACCACGCAGGCATGTTTACTTTGCTCATATCAGCACATGGAAAAGTTTTAGCATTACAACCGGATGAAAATTGGCCAAATCAAGAAATTAAGAATTCATTCAACTCCATAGTCGGCTTTAGGATTCCTGCTCCTTCAGACTGCAGTACATTTGCAGAACTAGCAGCTTCAGAAGTTTATTATATGAGTGGCATAGCAAGGTAATACTAAATTGCCAAATCTATAATGAAAATAAAATATTACTTCGCCATTATAATTCTAGCGTGTTTGTCGTGTGGTTTCTTGCTTGAATACTATATTAGTAAAAAGCAATATAATGTTGAATTAGCGTCAAATGACACTATTTCTGATCAATTTATACTTGCTGAATTTTCCAG
The DNA here is from genome assembly GCA_965223115.1 of Gammaproteobacteria bacterium. Lineage (GTDB taxonomy): Bacteria > Pseudomonadota > Gammaproteobacteria > UBA4575 > UBA4575 > CBDCUI01. The sequence goes on along the minus strand of OZ244982.1, from coordinate 298,118 downwards.
ATTTCAAAATGAACTGTACCAATACTACATCAGCGTTGACTTAATTCTAGGTAGTGGTGAAACCTACTTAGCTGAAGGTGCAATTAAAAAAGGCAATCTATTAGCTGAAGCAATAGTTAATTTCAGCTCTTACTCTAATTTATTTAGAAATTCAGAATTATTGGTGCAATCTGAAGTAGGCATCAAAAGTGTAAATGAACTTCTACAACAATCAATAAATAATTCAGATATAGATCGAAGTACTTTGTTAAATAATTTGCTTCAAAAATCTGATGAAATCACTACACAACTTATATCGGTAGTTTCTATATTGAATGATGATGCAATTTCTGCAGCTGAGAATAGAAAACATATATTTTCTGAAAAAAAGGCACAACTAAAAAAAATAAGGGCAATAGGCGCTTTTGCTTTTGGAATATTTTTATTCCTACTCTGGATTTGGTCATACAAACGCGTATGCAATCCAATATACAACTTAAAACAAGTAGCAGAATCATCAATGAGGAATTTCAATAACTTTAGAGGAGTAAGCGATGGGCCAATAGAAGTTATAGAGCTTAGCAAGAGCCTTTCCGTACTCACCAATACTTTATCTTATCAAGCATCACATGACTCTCTTACACAATTATATAACCGACGAGAATTTGAGCGAAAGCTTGAAAACTGCATTGCACAACAAGGCAACAATGATTCACCCAACAACGATATTTTATGTTACTTAGATTTAGATCAGTTTAAAATTGTAAATGACTCTTGTGGCCATATAGCAGGCGATGAGCTACTAAGACTTATAGCCAATACTATAAATGAAGAAGTCAGAAGATCAGATTTTATAGCGCGTGTTGGTGGGGATGAATTTTGCATCTTATTATATAAATGTAACATGGATTCTGCATTAGAGATTTGCAATAAAATTCGTGATCAAATTGAGAATATTCGTTATCTCTGGGACGAAAGAATATTTCGCATCAGTGCAAGCATTGGATTGACAGAGATTGATAATCATCAAATTTCAGCACATGAGGTTCTAAATGCCGCAGACACTGCATGTTCCGTCGCTAAAGATTTAGGACGAAATCGAGTACACACATTTAACACCTCGGACTCTCAACTGGCGCGAAAAAGAACTGAAATGTCTTGCATTAATCAAATCCATTTAGCCTTAGAAGAAGACAGATTCGTATTGTATCGGCAAGATATAGTTCCACTTGCTTATCGAGATAGCTCAAAAAATCATTACGAAGTGCTTATTAGAATGCTATCAAAAAGCGGACAAGTCATTAGCCCCTATGCATTTCTCCCCACAGCAGAACGGTATCATCTAGCAACTCAATTAGATAAGTGGGTGGTATCTAATGTATTTAAGCATCTAACAAGTGACCAAGTTGAATTAGATAATTTAGAAATCTGTAATATAAATTTATCTGGCCAAAGTTTCAGTAATCAAAACATGGCTGATTTCATAATCGACCAGTTAATTAAAACAGCTATACCCGCACATAAAATTTGTTTTGAAATTACGGAAACTGCTGCGGTAACCGATATCAATAATGCTCAGCAGTTTATACTTAGATTAAAAGAACAAGGGTGTTTATTTGCATTGGATGACTTTGGAAGTGGTTTATCATCGTTTCAGTATTTGAAAGATCTACCAGTTGATTTTGTGAAAATTGATGGTGCATTTGTAAAGAACATGGACAAAGATCAAATAGATATGGCGACTGTTAGGTCTATCAACGATATTGCCAAAACAAGCGGAAAACAAACTGTAGCTGAATTTGTGGAAAATGAAGATATCGTTAACAAACTAGAAGAAATTGGTGTGGACTATGCGCAAGGATATCATTTCAGTGCCCCACTTCCGTTGATTGAAAACTATTTAAATACTGAAAATGTATTGAAAATGCAGCGGGCTTAGACTCTTGAAGAAAAATTGACTTGCCTAAGCTACTAGTGTCTACTTTAGATTATTAACAGATATTTTTAATAAGTTTTGACGGACTTATGACAGACTTGTTGTGCTTTGTTATGCACAAAAAAGAAACTAAGCGTTGCGATCACCTAATGCGTTTTAATAAAAACAATTAGTTAGTTTCGAAAATGGTGGCTATGGTTGGACTTGAACCAACGACCCCAGCATTATGAACTTGAACATATATTTTTTTAACTATCTTTAAATTCAGTCACTTACTGCATCTGTTCTGAGATAAAACCCTGTTCAATCAGGTTATAACCCAGCTCAATAATGATTTGTCACAGCACAATTATTATTGTTCATGTCGTTTTTACTGTTAATCATTAAAAACACAGTTTAGAAAGTATAAACATCGTAATTAACAGATTTTATTGAAGAGGGATATTCGCAGATAAATCTGAAAATCCTTACGACGTCAGTACATTTTTTATTCAGTAAATTAACATTCAATATTATTTCAACATAAAAAATAATTATTTTAGTAAATTATTTTTCTGCTGTTGAAGTAATAAACTCACAACTAATCAAAAACTAACTTTAATTTCTTTATTTTTGAGGCAACATTTCGTCAAAACATTGACATTGAATTTTTATTTATAAATCGATGAAAATAATCGTTACAACATAGTTTCAAGCAATTCGGCTTGAGTTAAAATAATTTTATTTGGGGACCTTTACATGAAGCATCACGTTGCTCGCATACTCTTTGCTTTTCAAATCTTATTCATTACGTTCAGCTTCTTATTCATCTCAATAGATCAAGTGAGTGCTGCGGGACTGCGTTATAAATTAAGTGGTTTAGCACAACCTGCAAATGGTTATTCTTCTCCCTCTGCAGCTTGTTTAACGGGAGGTCCTTATCATGATAGCTACTATGGTGTGCCGGGTTGTCATAGCTGGCAATTTGTAAGTTCAACACTATGTCATTTTGAACACAACACCTGTGGTGGAGCGGGGGATGTTGCAATTTATAGTTTTTGCCCTGCTGGCACGATTTGCGTTTCTGCTACAAAAAACAATGGCAATGTCGGACAATGCATGATTTTTGCTGGTACCAATCCGATCAATATTGCAACCGGAAATAAATTTGAAACCGAAATGGATTATCAAGGTGTAGGGGACGCATCACTTCAGTTACTGCGCTATTACAATAGCGATTCCGACACAGAATCTGCCAATTGGGGTCAACAATGGCGAAGCACTTATGATCGCTCGATAATGATTACTAGCAGTACTGCTGTTACGATTTATCGTGCCGATGGAAAATCGTATGACTTTACCCAAGCAGGAGGCATTTGGAGTTCTGATGCTGATGTCAATGAGCAACTAGTAGAACTCACCAGCGGTGGCACAACGACCGGTTGGGAACTGACTAACACAAGTGATGAAATTGAAATCTATGATGCACAAGGCAAACTCACTCAAATCGAATTTCGAGGTGGTTTCACACACACTTTTACTTACGATTCATCGAACCGACTCTCAACTGTTACTGATTCTTTTGCGCGACAACTGAGTTTTACCTACAACGCAAACGATCAAGTCATTAGCATGACGGATCCGGCATCAGGTACCTACCTTTACAGTTATGATGCCAATGATAATTTAGATCAAGTGACCTATCCGGACAACACTACTCGTGTTTATCATTACGAAGATACTAATTTTGTACATGCGCTGACGGGGATAACGGATGAAAACGGGCACCGTTATGCGACTTGGGCTTATGATACCAGTGGACGTGCCACCAGTAGTGAACATGCCGGCAATGTTGATCAATACACTATTACTTATAATAGTGACGGCACACGCACCGTTACCGATCCGTTGGGGAAAAACCGCACTTACGACATCACAGTAATCAATGATGTAGCCAAAGTCGCATCGGTAGACCAAGGGGTCTGTGGATCTTGTGGCAATACCGCCAACTACAGTTATGATAACAACGGCAATATCGTTGCTACGATTGATCAAAATGGCCGTTCTGCCACCTACACCTACAATGCACGGGGCTTGCAACTTACACGCTATGAAGGCGAAGAATATTCTAATGCAAAACTCGTTGGTTTAGCCCAACCTGCACAAGGCTATAACTCACGTGCCGAAGCATGTTTGGTAGGTGGGCCCTATCACGACAACTTCTATGGTGCACCAGGATGTCATACCTGGGAGTATCCAGGCGGTAATATCTGTAATTTTAATCCTGGCACCTGTGGTGGTTCAGGTAGCACTAGTATCTCTGGCACCTTGCAACAAGTCGGTCGCACCATCACCACTGAATGGCATGCAAGTTACCGTTTGCCAACAAAGATTATTAATGATGATAAAGAAACAACATTTACCTATAACAGTAATGGTCAGTTATTAACACGAACCGAAAAGGACCTCATTACTAACAACACACGAACCACTACGTATACCTACACTACCAATGGATTGCTTACAAGCATCGATGGTCCACGCACCGATGTTACCGACACCACAACCTATGCCTATGATACATCAGGCAACCTCACCAGTGTCACCGATGCACTCGGGCAGGTTACTCAAATTACTTCTCATGATAGTCATGGGAGGCCACTGACCACTTTAGATCCAAATGGTGTTACGACAACCTTAAGCTACGATGCACGCGGTCGTGTGCTTACACAAAGTGTTGCAGGGGCGTTAACTGATTTTGATTACGATAATGCAGGCAATATTACACGCATCACTCTACCCAATGGCGCCTACTTAAACTATGGATACGATAATGCCCAACGGATAACCGCGCTCTCTGATAATCTAAATAACCGCATTGAATATACATTGGATGCCATCGGTAATCGTACTCAAGAAGACATTAAAGATCCGAATGGCACTTTAAAACACACACGTTCGCGTGTGTACAACAACCTTAATCAACTCATGCAAGATGTTGGCGCCAGTGGGCAAACCACTGACTATGGGTATGACGGGAATGGCAATCGTATCTCCGTCACTGATGCCAATCAAAACGCTACCACTTCCGCTTTTGATGCATTGAATCGTTTAGTTAAAACCACGGATGCAAATAATAAAGACACAGAATATACCTATGGTACAAGAGATAACCTAACATCTGTAAAAGATGCCAGAAATCTCACAACTCAATATACCTATGATAATTTAGATAACCTTGCACAGCTAAATAGCCCAGATACCGGAATCACGAGCTATACTTATGATGAAGCCGGTAATCGCATCACTCAAACCGATGCAAACAACATCACAACAAACTATAGCTATGATGCCTTAAATCGACTTACGAGTATTACGTATCCCAATACCACATTAAATGTGACCTATACATATGATGCAGGCACAAATGGCAAAGGTAGGCTCACGGGCATAACGGATGCCAGTGGAAGCACCACCTACACCTATGATACCCGTGGTAATCTTCTTACTGAAACCAAAACTATATTAAGTGTGAGCTACACGACTCAATATAGTTACGACAATGCAGATAATCTCACATCTATAATCTATCCATCCGGGCGCACGGTAAATTACATACGCAATAGCATTGGACAAATCACACAAGTACAAACAACGCAAGGCAGTACCCAAACAATTGCCAGTAACATAAGCTACCTACCGTTCGGACCTATGCAAAGCTTAACCTTTGGTAACAACATTGCCTTAACGAATACATTTGACCAAGACTATCGATTAACCCATCAAATAGCAGGTTCAGTTCACAACCTTACTTATACTTACAACAATATCGATAACATCACAGCAATAACAAACAATAATAATGCAACACGTAATCAAACATTTGGCTATGATGCACTCAGTCGTTTAACGAGTGGAAATGGCATTTATGGAAATTACAGCTATACCTATGATGAAGTAGGCAATCGAATCACAGAAACCAAAGGTAGTAATACAGATACTTACACCTATTCTGGCACAAGTAATCGCTTAAACGCTATTAGTGGAACCACATCAGAAAATTTTGGTTATGATGCCAATGGCAACATTACAACAACCAGCAACCAAACTTTCCAATACAATCATGCCAACCGCATGAGCCAGATTACCGCAGGAGGCCAAACTACCACTTATACGTATAACGGCAAAGGCGAACGTGTTATTAAAACCACTCCCAGTACCACTACCATTTATCACTTTGATCAAAGTGGAAATCTAATCGCTGAAACCGATAACACGGGTACCACACAAGTAGAGTATGTATATCTCAGTGGGCAACGTCTTGCATTAATAAACAGTACCGGTACGTACTATATTCACAGCAATCATCTTGATACGCCACAAGTGATTACGGATGGAAGTAAAACAGTAGTATGGAGTGCCGATTACGAACCGTTTGGCACCACGAACTTCACCGTTAGTACCCTAACCAACCATCTTCGTTTCCCCGGCCAGTATTTTGATGCAGAGAGTGGGTTACATTACAACTACTTTAGAGATTACAACCCAGGGTTGGGACGATACATGCAGTCTGATCCGATTGGTTTGGCAGGCGGTTTAAATACATATAATTATGTATTACAAAATCCAGTCCGTATGATTGATTTTTTTGGTTTAACTGCAGACTGTCCAGTTTGTCCACCAATCGGTGATCCTGCATGGATACCATATTCAAATACAGGAGATCCTGCAGTGTTTCATTGTAATTATCTAGGATTTCATGAAAATAGAAGTCCTACACCTGACGATCCCATTGCTGAATGCTTCTATGATGAAGAGAACAACATAGTTGATGAAAACCATGAATATGCAGGTTGTCGTGGAACACCAAATCAATTTCCATCTGATGATCTTAGACATTTTTATCCTGATAGTGGGGGAATTTATGAAAATGCCATTGAAGGTTTTATTGAATCTGGTCGCCGCCGTAATGATCAGTTAAGAGAACGCGGATGTTATATTTTTAAAGGGAATTTGATATGCAACTAAAAAATACTAATTCAAAATCATTTAATACTGCAATTTTTGATTTTGTTATAGCGAGTATAATCGTATACGTAGCTCATCTAGTATTTGCTTTATATTCAAGTGTTGATTCAGGAATAAAGTCTATATTAAGTAAATCATTATTTTTTTATGTAATGAGTTTGGTCGCACCATTTTTAGTTATTGCGAAAGCACCATGGCATGTAATACCTGCCATTATAGTTTTTTTAGGGGTTACAATTCTAACATTAAAGAAGTTATGTGGATGGAAAAGAATTATTTCATTAATTGCGATACTGTTGGGATGGCAATTATATGGATTATTTTGTTTGACCTACTATATAGGTGCATAATTAAATCTTAACTAGTAAAGTGAAATAGTGATAAAGTTTATCTTGCTAATTTAAGGGATAGACCATAACCTTACTCACCTACTGCAGAACAGTATCAAGCATCTCAATGATGAAGCGCTGCTTGGTTTTTTAGGCAATTGACTGGTCAATTCTACCTGTCTTTGTAAATTCGGTGCAGAACTATGTTTACTGTTTTTTTAGACACTAATCCCAATTTCGCTTCCCCGGCCAATACTATGATGAAGAATCAGGAAACCATTACAACTACTTTAGAGATTACAATCCAAGCTTAGGAAGATACATGCAGAGTGATCCAATCGGTTTATGGGCAGGTTTAAACACTTATGGATATGTGTCGCAAAATCCAATTGCCTCAATTGATCCGATTGGACTTACTGAAATAAATCTTGGGCAAGGATTTACTGGCATAATTGATACGTTTAATTTCAGAGGTGAAGCTTCATTCGAAATTCATGTGTTCAATAGCAATGGTAAAGAAGTTGGTGTTTATGGCCCAGATGGTTGGATTAATAAACATACATTTAGAGGCCCACCAAAAGACTTGCCATCTGAAGTAGAAAATAGATGTAGGGGTGTTGCAGCAGATAAATTACGTGCTCAAGGGAAATTACCTCCAAAAGGGCAAGCAAACATAAAAGGTAAAGCACTCAAAAATGTTGTGAAATCATTACCATTTATTGGCCCTGCGTCTGAAATTGTTTCTACTCCATCACCAGAAACAGCTTGCGAGTTAGATCCAGGATTTGATGCATGTTAGTTTTATATCATGGAATACGTAAAAATAGACTCAAACTCACGTGAAGTTAATTGGGATAATTACTTTGAGTACTTAAAAAAACAAAAAGCAAATTTTCCAAAGAGCTTGTATGAGTATGCAATTGATTGGGGAAATTATTCACTAGATAGTAAAAATAGCTTGCATGATTCATGGTTGGAAAAAATAAAAATATCTAGCGGGTCTAATTCAGGAAATGTTGAAGGAATATCTTTAACTTTATTAGGCTCATATCATGATAGGAAGCATATTCTTAAATATACTCATATTCGTAGTTACAATTTAAATATTTATGGAACAAACGAACCTAAGCAAAGAGATATATTGGCACATGAATTTAGAGTAAAAAATGATTTTTTTACTCATGAAATATGTTTTACAAATTTAGATTTCATATCTATTGAGTTTGAAAGCTTAGATGTTAGTCATAATATGTTGAAGTAATTATTTATTATAAATAGCAAAATTTCACCTACGTCGCCAACGATTGAGGCGCGAATGTGGCATTCAGCTCACTTACCGTGAGCCCCGGTTCTTGAGCCACCCGTAGCACTAATGCAATGTGTTTACAGCGAATATGACGCGGACTCGAAGAGACGATAACTTCAATGATTTTGGCGGTATGCGAAAGTGGATAAGTTGCCTTAGTTTCCATAGGCGCACATTCAAGCTTCCAAAGCCGATTCGTATCTGGGAGGTCTGTCCCAAATCAAAGGTTGAAAAGTGGGAACCTTTTAAGATTTGGCGAGGACATCAAACACGACCATCAAGGATGTAAGGGATGAATGTTCGTGCTTCATGCGTGTGCGATTGAACGCAAACCGAGGTCTTCATACTGTTAATTTGCTCTCAGGTAAAAAGGTTCTAAACGGGAACTATTTATTTGTTTCTATATCGCAAGCAATGGCTTCCTTTGGGGTAGAAGTCAAGAGAATATACTCAACATTTTAGAATTTACGTTGGCATGTATTGAGAAAAGAGGACTGAAAATCCTCGTGTCGGTGGTTCGATTCCGCCCCTGGCCACCATCAACTTATTAATTAATAATGAAACGCTAGACTTTAAAAGCCCGGCTCAACGTTTTAACCAATGTATGACTTCGATCGGTTGAGATGGTAATTTAAAAACTTTGTTTAACTGTATTTTTAGTCATTAATCGCTGCTAAAAAATCCTTCTTTATAAGCAGTAAGTAATATCTCTACTCTTCCGTACTCGTGTTCATGATCATAATTACCTTGATCACACATATCTTCTAATATCGCTTCTCGATTGTCTTCCATATCTAAGATCATTCGTATGTTATCTATAGTATCCTCAGTTGCGATTGATTTAGCATCTTCACCAATTAGTGCGGCACCAGCTAGTCTATTGTCCCAATCATAGCTTTCTAGAACACTGATTTTTTCATTGAATAGAATTTCTTTAATATCTGGTATTTCTGAATATGTCTCTAGTAAATATCTTAGATCAGTAGCGTCCTTGCGCCGCAAAGTACTATCTCTATCACTCCATGCAATAATTTTTAGTAACGTCATGCTGGCGGGAGTGGCTACTGGAATATCTATAACTGGGTTATTGCTTATTCTTACAAGTAAAGCATTGTCGCATGCTTCTTTGAACCCGCAAGTATTCATTACAATATCCCCAGATGGTGGCCAAGCTATTTTGGATGAATCATCCTCGACTCCACCAAACGGCACGATATCAACTTTTATATTTTTAGGACTAATTAGTCTTTGACTTTGCCTATCTTGAGAAAATCCTAAATTTATCAGACTAGTTTTAATTTTTTCATATGCTATCCAATCTGCTACTTGGATTCCAAAATCTATGTCAGTTGTTGCTCTTTTTATTGGAGCGTCATATCCATGATGTAAAACTATATCTCTTGCGCTTGCTCCAACCACGACGAAAGACATAGAGTTCGATTGACTTGCATCTGCTAAAGCCGAGAAGATCTCAACTGTTACTGGGTCAATTTTCTCCGATATATTTAGCAATGAATTCTTCATATATTTTATTTGCAGCTTCAAAATTTCTAGGGTCACCAGTTGCTATCAAATCCGCATAAGCTAGAACTGGATTAACATATCCATCATATTTAAATTTATCATCCAAGAATGGTTCTAACCAAAATGGCTCGAATAATAAAACATTAGCCTTTGTGTCGAAAAGATCCATATTTGTATCGACTTGTAGTTTTTGTAGTTTTGCTTTTGCAAAGAGATCAGGTGTCATTTCTTTTTTTATATAGAGCATCGCTATTTCTGGTTTTAAGATTTTTGTATATTTTGCGGCTGCAATCTCTCCACCCCAGTAAGCATTGAATTTGGTTATATCGATTTTTTTCCACCAAGTTTGATTTTTCGTACGATACTCGCCAATTGTTAATTTGGGACGGAGCTTAACAGGATAGTTTTCAACCCAACGATCTAGAAACTTTTTATAATTTATAAATTTTCTTCCACGTCGTTTGCCTTTATCTAAAATTATGCCGGCTTCTTTTAAGTCTGTAATTACCCATCCGACTGTGCCTATTGCGACATCTGCAATTTCTGCAATCTTACGATAAGGCGCGTTTATTAATTCAGGATTGCAAAGAAAGGCATAACCTACTTTTAATCCAGTTGGCTGGAATGCCCTGGTTGTCTTTAATTCTACCCTCGCGCGGTGAGTTCTGATTTGTGGTTTAGTTTTTATACCACCTAGAATTATATTTTTTGGTTCGCGGTTACCTTTTACAAAGATATATATTGGTGGCATATTTATGAAAGCGTTTCCATAAGTATCTATAAATTGTATTTTTTGTTTTTTTAATTTTTCAGCCATTACAGGGTTTACATAATCGGCAACTAACAAACCTTTAATAGGCAGAGCTTGTACCTGATTAATCACTGCCCCTAGATTTTTATGTTGTGCCCACTTTTTAATTTCAGCTGCAAGTGGTTCTTTGAGTCCTTTGATCTTTATTAGAGCATCAATAGTTTTGTCTTCTATTTTGGCTTCTAATTTTTGAACGTTAAGTTGTAAGCCAGTCTCATCTTTTACCGCATTTATGGCGAGATTTAGAAGTTCTTTATCCACGGGCGTCTGGGTAGTCATTCGTACACTTTTTTTGTATGTTCATTAATAATGAACATGATAAATAAATGAACAAGAATTACAATGTATATTTTTTAGTTTTGTTCATTAATAATGAACAAATCGATAAAATGAACAAAATTCGTGTTAAAAATAGCGGATAGCTATATTATATAGGTGTGAAATAAGCCTTCTGAAATATGCATTAAATACAATCAGAATAAAAAATATGGGTAGGGCTAGATGGCATTAAATGAGGCAGATAACTGCAGGGTACATATAACGCCAAAGATTCAAAAAGCAGGAAGGAGATTTACACACATATCAATAATCTGAGAATCGATGAGGTCAGGCACGATTGAAATCAACATTGATCGTTAAATATTTAACTAAATGCTAACTGTGTCCAAATTGTGTCACACTGATGAGCGCTGTTGACCACTGTGGAGCGTTTACTGCACGTTTGGAAGAGGGAAAGCGTTGTAAGTAACTGGTTTTATTGAATGTGTAAAAGTAGAGGACAATTCTGAAAATCCCTTAGATTAATTTTTTATGATCAATTCAACTCAAAATTAATTAATAGCTTAAAACTACAGTTCTCTTGCTTATAGAATAATACTTAATCAATTGAATATATATTCAGCATTAATCATAAAAATATTTTTCCATTTATAAATTACATGCAATCATTAACAAAGTTATCTTACTTAAAGTGAATTATTAGTATTGTCAAAAATTTGTCATTGTTAGATGTCCCGTGATTATTATAATCGAAATAATCGATAGTTAACTTTTATCAGTTAATTCAAATAATAATTACAATGGGGATGCAAAATGGTTGGTGTAAGATCATTCTTTTTCAAAATTCTATTTCTATTTGCAATAACTGCATTTTATCCCGCGCAGTCTATTACCACTCCACCTCTTCATTTCGTTACATTTACACAGCAAGGTTCACTTGGTCTATTTATTTACAATGGTTATGAGTCAGGATTAGAGGCCGCATTCGAGTCATTTTTCAATGCACACAGTGGAAGTTGTGGAACAATTGATGCAACCGTAGATGTCGCCGCAAACATTATTGATTGGCAATGGCAAAACTGTGGGCAAGCAAATAAAGGCTATAATGAAACGCTTTGTTTTGCTGGTTTTACCTATAACTCTTCAACACAACTATGTGAGTCAAATACTGATCCTCGTACCGATAAAAATTTAGGTAACTGCCCCGAAGGAAGTTGTTGTGTGGGTAATCCAATCAACCCAGGTGTTGGAAATAAACTCCATGTAGAAGTTGATTATCAGGGTAGTGGTCCTTTCCCTATAGAATTTATTCGCACCTACAATAGTGAGACTCAATTTACGGGAAAAGATTTAGGCAAAAACTGGCGACATAACTACAGTCATAGTATCGACTTATTAGAAGAGAGTGGGGTTAGTACTGCAAGTGTCAATCGACCTGATGGAAAGATTCATTACTTTACGAAAAATGGCTCCAGCTGGGATGCAGAAGCGGATGTAATTGAAACCTTAATACAGCTGACTGATGGTGGAGGAAATCCTATTGGTTGGGAACTTACCAACCGAGACGATGTTGTGGAGACGTATGATGTAGATGGAAAACTCATCACGCTGACAAATCGTCAAGGCTTAACGCAAACATTAGGTTACGATTCAAGCGATAATCTCACGAGTGTGACCGGACCATTTGGGCGTACTCTTACTTTTACACGCAATAATACGAATTGGATTGAAGATATCACTGACCCGGATAGTAATGTGTATTCATATACCTATGATAATGCGAATAATATTACTACCATTGATTACCCAGATAGCACCTCTAAAACCTATCATTACGAAATCATTGCATACCCCTACGCTCTAACAGGCATTACTGATGAAAACGGTGTCCGATTTTCTACTTATGATTATGACTCACAAGGTCGTGCTATCTCAACGGAACATGCAGGCGCTGTTAATAAATATTCGTTTGTCTACAATACTAATGGTACAACGACTGTTACTGACCCATTAGGTGAAGTGCGTACCTATGACTACGATACAAGTTTTGGTGTACAAAGAAATACAACGATCACGGGTTCACAATGCAGTAGTTGTGGGGCGCCGACCAAAACGTATGACGCGAATGGATTTCTTGCAAGTAGTACAGATTGGAATGGGAATGTAACGACATTCATTTATAACTCAAGAGGATTGCAAATCTCACGTACCGAGGCTTCTGGTACAAGTGAGGCACGTACGATTACAACCGATTGGCATGCATCCTTTCGACTACCAACGAAAATAACAGAGACAGATAAAGAAACTACCTTCACCTATAACAGTACGGGTCAATTGCTTACGCGTACTGAAAAGGATTTAGTATCCACTGACAGTCGTACTACGACTTTTACCTACGATAGCAACGGACAAATATTAACAATCAATGGACCGCGAACCGATGTCGATGATATTACGACGTTTACTTATGATGCATTAAGCGGAAATCGATTAACCATGTCGGTTGATCCTGATGGTGCTGGTTCTGCGCCTGCGCACGTTACTCAGTATACGAGTTACGATTTAAGTGGGCGTTTGTTATCCATGACTGATCCAAATGGTGCGGTCACATCCATGACATACGATGCGAGAGGGCGATTAAAAACGAGAACCATTGCAGGTTCTATCACAACCTTTGATTACGATGATGCCGGGAATGTCTCCAAGATTACCTTGCCAGATAGTAGTTATTTGTCTTATACCTATGATGATGCACAACGATTAACAGACATCACAGATAGCTTAGGGAATAAAATAAGCTACACGCTAGATGCGATAGGGAATCGTACGAATGAGGATGTATTTGATTCGACCACAGTGTTACGTCGTACTCAAAGTCGTGTCTTTGATCAACTTAATCGCATGACTGAAAGCATGGGTGGCGCAAATCAAATCACCTACTATGCTTATGATGCGAACGGTAACCAAATAACGGTTACTAATCCACTCAATCGATCCACTTCATCACAATATGATGCACTCGATCGTCTTATTCAAACGACTGACCATGATAATTTTGATACAGACTATGCCTATGATGAACGAGACAATTTAATCAGTGTTACCGATGCGCGTAATCTTGCAACGACTTACACCTATGATGGATTAGAGAATCTTACAGAGCTTGATAGTCCTGATACCGGAATTACAACGTATACGTATGATGATGCAGGTAATCGGCTTACACAAACGGATGCACGGAATATCACAGCAACCTATTCATACGATGCACTCAATCGATTAACGAGTATTAGTTATCCTGATACAAGTTTGAATGTTACGTATACCTATGATCAAGGTACCAATGGAGTGGGACGACTTACACAAATGATGGATGACAGCGGAACAACGGATTACACCTATGATGCGCGAGGCAATCTTTTAAGTGAATCGAAAAGTATCAGTGGGCAAACGTATGTTACAAGCTACACTTATAATGCGGCAGATAATCTCACACAAATTACATATCCAAGTGGGCGCACGGTAGAAAATGTGTACAACTCAGCAGGGCAAGTCATTCAAGTTAATACAACTTTAGGTGCCAATACGAATATCGTTGCTAGTAGTATTTCTTATCAACCTTTTGGGCCGATTGATAACTTTATTTTAGGTAATGGTTTAACGACGACTAATACCTATGATCAGGATTATCGTCTAACCGATACACTTACGAGTAACAGTATTCAGTCACTAAGCTATGGATATGATCTAGCGAATAACATTACCGCAATTACAAATAACAATGATGCTACACGTAATCAAACGTTTACGTATGACAATATTGATCGCTTACTCACAGCAAATGGTATCTATGGTGCATTGAGTTACACTTATGATGGTGTAGGAAATCGTTTAACTGAAACAGTTGGTAGCAATACAGATACCTATAGTTACAGTTCTAGTAGTAATCAGTTGCAAAACATAACAGGAACACAACTAAGTACTTTCACATACGACACAATCGGAAATATCACGAATGCAGGTGGTGACATCATCACAGTTAATGATGCGAATCGTATGGCCAGTATCTCTACCGGTTCGACTTCTGGTAGCTACACTTACAATGGTAATGGAGAGCGTGTTGTTAAAGTATCGGGTACCACAACTACCATTTACCACTTTGATCAATCGGGTAATTTTATTGCTGAGTCCGATGCATTGGGTAACGTTAATCAAGAATACATTTATCTTAATGGTCAACGCTTGGCAACGATTGACCCTAATGGCACAGGTACAGGTGGGTCAACAGAAATTATTGTCGACAACAGCAATGCAGGCTTGACAAGTTCGACTGGAACGTGGACAACAACTGTGACAGGAACGGGTGATTATGAAGGTGCAAATGTTGCCTTATCTTCAACCTCCGCAGGCACGGAATTATTTTTTGATGATAACGATCCGCAAGTTACAACGGTTGGAAGTTGGCTCACAGGTGGACCGCATGCGCAGTTTTATGGAACTAACTTAAAAGGTCGTTACTCCTTCTCTGGTGTAGGCAATGATGTGTTTACCTGGGGATTGTCCTCAATATCAAGTGGTACGTACGAAGTCTATGCAAATTGGGTTCAATATAGCGGGTATGCGAGTAATGCTCCGTACACAATTAACCATACACAAGGCAGTGACTGTATTGGCCAATCAAACTGCTAATGGAGGAGTGTGGAATCTATTAGGAACATTCACCCTTGATTCATCCAGTAGTGTGGTACTCACTGATGATGCGAATAATACCTATGTCATTGCGGATGCAATTAGGTTGGTTCAGCCCGCAACGCCAAGCACCTTTACTTGGAATACGCCTGTGGGTACTTTTGATGTCTATGCAAAATGGACACAAGATGCAAGTCATTCCAATGATGCTACCTACACACTAAATCACAGTAGTGGACAAACTGTTATCGCTGCGAATCAGCAATCGGGTGGGACTGGATGGAATCTACTTGGGACGGCTACGTTTGATGAAGCGGGTACCGTCGTGCTTGCACCAGGATCTAGTGGTAACGTTGTAGCCGATGCGATTCGCTTTGTTAATACCTCAACATCCACGACTGCCCTATATTACATTCATACGAACCACCTAGATACTCCACAAGTGATCACGGATGGAAGTAAGGCGGTTGTATGGCAGGCCGATTATGATCCCTTTGGTAAAGCGACTTTGGTCACCTCAGCCATAGAAAACAACCTTCGATTCCCGGGCCAGTATTTTGATGCAGAAACCGGAAACCATTACAACTACTTCCGGGATTACAATCCTAATGATGGACGTTATATGCAGAGTGATCCGATTGGTATTATTCCTGGATTAGCTCCGACATCTTCAACAGCAAATGCAGTTATCGATTTTTATAATCAAAGTTTATCAAAAAATGATATTCTATATAGAGGAACTAATCATTTGTATAACTATGTGGAAAATAATCCTGTAAATCGAATTGACCCGTGGGGGTTGTGGTCTGTCAGTATTGAAGGGTACCTTGGAGTTGGAGGAGGCATAGATATTGTATATTCTAATGGTACTCTTGAATTCACTGGTAAATTAGGTGTTGGAGTAGGTGGTGGCTTATCTTTTGATCCATTAAAAATTCCTTCTGAGCATACGAGAAGTTGTGGCTCGGGACTCATTGCACGTACAAGAGGAGACATTGGTGCGGGATTAGGTATAGGGGTAGCAGATATAGGTGTTTCGGGATCCCTTGTAAGTGGGAATGCTATTACAACACCTGTTGGCGGTGGTTTTGCGGAAACATCCGGACCTACAATATCTACTGATGGAAGTGCAGGGTTTGGGTTAAAAGCTTCGGCAAATATTAGTGTTGAAGCTGGAAGTTATTCGAATTGGTAAGAAAATAAAAATGAAAAATAAACTAAAAAATATCTCTACATTTTTTATTACAATTTTTGTTTTAGCATTAGTTATTGTGGGTTTTTCTGTTTATTACGATGATGATAAAAAGCTTCTTTTAGATTATGTAAGCAAAAATGAAGATGTTATTAATGTAGTTGGAAAAGTTACAGATATTTCTATTGATAAGAGAAGATATGTCCAAGGCACTCCAAATTCTGAGTCGTATAAAAAATATTTATTAAAAGTAGATGGTGAAAAGAGCGTTGCATATGTAAGTGTTCGTAAAGCTGATGAAAAGGAAGCTGGTAACGGCTTTCTTATTGACTCAATAAAAAAAAGATAAACAACCTCTAATCCAATTATATTAATTACTTCACAATGGTCATTTAGGTACACCACAACGCATTAATGATCAAAACCAAACCCTTGTTTGGTCTGCAAACTATCATCTGATTGATGAAGGCATACTGACCATTAACACCTTGGAAAATAACATTCGTTTCCTAGGACAGTATTACGATAGTGAACCAGGGTTACACTACAACTACTTCAGAGATTACAACCCAAGTCTAGGACGTTACATGCAGAGTGATCCAATTGGATTGAGAGGTGGTCCAAATACATATAACTATGTTTTTTCAAACCCACTACAATTTATAGATAGTTTAGGGTTAGTAACCGAAGTATTAGTATGGACTAAAGCAGGTGGAAAAGATGTAGGTCATACAGCAATTAGGCTTAATAATCATGTATATGGAATTTATCCTACAGACTCAAATGGTAATTTTAGATTTGACTTTTTAGAATTAATGAATAGTCAAGCAGATTTACACATAGATACCTTAGCAGAATTTAATCTTAAATATGAAGGTGATCTAATTTCAGTTTTCACATTAAATGCAACACCTGAAGAAGAGAAAAAACTTGAGTTGTTGCTGAATGAATTGAATAATTCATCAAGTACTTATTCATTACCAGGATTGCAATGTACATCTTCAGCTATTAACCTTTTAGATCAATCTGGAATTATTGGTTTTCCTGATATCATGGTGAATTTACCTAACTCACCTAATCAACTTAGATCACTGCTTGATCAATTATATGAAAGTGGATTACGATCTAATGCTCTTCAAAATAGAACAATAATAGATAGAAAGCATAAAGTTGCTCCATTTTTTTAAATAACATAAAATTTAATAAGCTAGTATTATTGATATGCACATTATTTATATTTGGTTGTTCTAAGTCTATTGATTGTAACTCATATAATGATTTATCTGAGATTCAGGTTGTTGAGCATCTATCTAATTTAGATAAAAATAACCTGGCAGTAGAAATACATAATTTAGGGGAATGCAAAAGTCTTAATTCTACTAAAGCAATATTAATATACATTGAAGACCAAAAAGTAGTTCATCACCTTCATTTCCAAGGTATGTCTATTCAGAGAATTGCAAATAATGCACTTAATAATATTCTTGATAAATCAGTACGAATGCCAGAAAAGCCTACTGAAGTTGATATTAAAAATGTTATAAACGCTTGGGAAAGGCATATAAGAAATTAAAAATAGTAGCTTATTTCAAGGCCCTATTCGCCGCTCGATCCAGTTTATCTCGCACCCACTGACTTAGTGGCATTCCTTCGATTTCAGCAGCGGCTTTGTAGTTTTCGAATTAATCGAGGACATTACAAAACTTATCATTTTATTATCTACACATGGCTCATTAATAACATTTGTGAATTTAAATGGTGGCTATGATTGGACTTGAACCAATGACCCCAGCATTATGAATGCTGTGCTCTAACCAACTGAGCTACATAGCCACGGAATAGATTGGAGCGCGGAAGATACTAGAACGCTCCAATAGCTGTCAATTCTACAGAATTTCACCCTAAAATCTGTAGGCAAATACTAAACATTGAACCGAAAATGTACGACATGAGAGCCAATGAGACTCTGGCCACTATACATTGAATCGAAAATGTACAACATCTCCTTCCTGCATGAGATAGTCTTTGCCTTCTAGACGCCATTTGCCTTGTTCCTTGGCTCCCGCCTCACCGTTGGCATCCACATAATCTTGGTATGCCACCACTTCTGCCCGGATAAATCCTTTTTCAAAATCCGTATGAATTTTACCCGCTGCTTGCGGAGCTGTGGCCCCTTTCGAAACCGTCCAGGCACGCGCTTCTTTGGGACCTGCAGTAAAAAAAGTCTGTAAACCCAATAACTCATAACCTGCTCGAATAACTCGATGCAATCCCGGTTCTTCAAGACCTAATTCAGACAGATATTCTTGGCGCTCTTCTTCATCTAATTGTGCTAACTCAGCTTCAATTTTTGCGCACACAGGGACTACTTGAATGGACTTTTTATTAGCAAATTCTTCAAGCTGTTTTAAATACGGATTATCTTCGAAACCATCCTCATCAACATTAGCAATATAAAAAGCAGGTTTGCTAGTAATTAGATGCAAATCGTTAAGCAAATGTACCTGTTCTTCATCTACTGCATAACTAAATGCAACTTCTTCATTTTCAAGGTGGGACTTAAGTTTTTTATAAATATTTAATTGCGCCAAAGCTTCTTTATTGCCTGATTTTGCAACCCGCTCTACTCTTGCTATGGCTTTATCGACCGATTCCAAATCTGCCAATATTAATTCTGTATATATCGTTTCCAAATCCGATAAAGGATTAACCTTACCTTCAACATGTACAATATTTTCATCATCAAAGCATCTAACCACGTGTGCAATAGCATCGGTTTCACGAATATGTCCAAGAAATTGATTACCTAACCCTTCACCTTTTGAAGCGCCTGCTACTAACCCCGCAATATCTACAAATTCTATCGTAGTGGGTATAACTTCTTTGGAAGCAGCAATTTCTGCTAGCTTATCTAGTCTCGGATCTGGGACCGGAACAATACCAATGTTTGGATCTATAGTGCAAAAAGGGTAGTTTTCTGCCGCAATCTCGGTTGCAGTAAGTGCATTAAAAAGAGTCGATTTCCCAACGTTGGGCAGGCCAACAATACCGCATTTAAATCCCACGACATTAACCCTTGGTATGCAATCTCTTCATTGCCGCTTCCATATCACCTTGCAGCAAATCATCTAGTGTCGTCAACGCGTTATCTATCGCATTTTCGATTTCAGCACGATCATTGTTATTGGTTTTCTTAAGCACGTAATTCACGACTTCGTTTTTATCTCCTGGATGGCCTACCCCTAATCGTAATCGCCAAAAGTCTTTACTTAAATGAGAAAAAATACTGCGTAAACCATTGTGCCCACCATGCCCTCCTGACCATTTAATTTTCACATCACCATTTGGCAGGTCTATTTCATCATGCGCAACTAGAATCTGCTCAGTGGGAATTTTATAAAAATCAGCAAAGGGTCGCAGTGATTCACCACTCTGATTCATATACGTGTGTGGTTTCAATAACCAAATTTTTTCGCCATGATAGGCAAAAAAGGCCACTTCACCTTTGAATTTATTTTCATGCTTAAAAGTTACATTTTCACGGTTTGCCAATGCATCCACAAACCAAAACCCGGCGTTATGCCGGGTTGCTTGGTGTTTTTCGCCTGGATTACCGAGACCTACTATAAGTCGTATGCCTCTATACTTTGACACAGTTATTCAGACATACTAAATAATAGTTATGATGCATCTTCTCCGGAAGATTTATCCTCACTTTCAGATTTAGCCTCTGTTTCATCTGCAGCTGCTTCACCTTCTTCTGCTACTGCCACTGGCTCTTCTTCTTCTACAACACGTTTCACATGCACTGATACAACTGTGTGATCATGCCCTTCGCCATGAGCTAGCTCTACTAAAGTTACGCCTTCTGGGACTTTAATATCACTTAAATGAATGGCCTCATTTAATTTAAGATCTTTTACATCTATCTCAATAAATTCTGGAAGATCTTTAGGTAAACATGATACTTCTAATTCAACAAAATTATGGCTGATTGCCCCACCTTCCATTTTTACGCCATGACAAACATCTTCATTTATAAAATGTAAAGGCACATGTACGTTAATTGCTGTGTCTTCACGCACACGCAATAAGTCCATGTGTAGCACAGAGGCTTTATATGGATGACGCTGCAAATCTCGTAAAATAGCTTTTTGAGATTTACCATCAACATCGATGGTTAAAATATGAGAATAAAATGCTTCGTTTTCTAAATTGTGTATGACCGCATCGTAGTCAAAAGTTACCGAAGTTGCTTCTTCACCACCACCATAAATTATAGCAGGCACCTTGCCCGCTTTGCGCAGTCTTCTACTTGCACTTTTACCTTGTTCATTTCGTGGTTCCGCGGTTAATGTAAAATCGAGATCCATGATATTCTCCAGCTATCTTTTCTTTATACTAATAATCTAAATAGTCGAATCTTAAATCCCTGCTAGTCCATATATAATGTGCTAACAGATTCTTCCTGGTTGATTCGCCGCATTGACTCAGCAATAAGCCCCGAGACTTCTAATTGACGAATCCGAGTACATGCCTTGGCGTCAGCGCGGAGCGGAATTGTATCAGTTACTACCAATTCATCCAGCACTGAATTTTCAATATTTTCGATTGCCTTACCCGAAAGCACTGGATGAGTGGCATATGCCTGCACACTTTGTGCCCCATGCTCTTTGAGAGCACTAGCTGCATGACATAAGGTACCAGCTGTATCCACCAAATCATCAATAATAAAGCAGTCTTTACCCTCTACTTCACCAATAATGTGCATTACTTCAGCCTGGTTAGCCTGAGGTCTACGCTTATCAATAATGGCTAAATCAGCATCGTCTAAGCGTTTTGCCAGGGCTCGTGCCCTTACCACACCACCCACATCCGGCGAAACCACAATTAAATTACGGTGTTTACGTTTGTAAACATCTCCTAACAGTACGGGAGAGGCATAGATATTATCTACAGGGATATCGAAAAAACCTTGAATCTGGTCTGCATGCAAGTCTACTGTTAATACACGATCTGCACCGACACTGGAAAGCAAATTCGCAATGACTTTTGCAGATATCGGTACGCGTATAGAGCGTACACGTCGGTCCTGGCGCGAATAACCAAAATATGGAATAACCGTAGTAATCCGTTCTGCCGATGAACGACGCAAGGCATCTACAATGATGAGCAACTCCATTATATTTTCATTGGTAGGCATGCAGGTAGGTTGTACAACAAATACGTCCTTACCTCTTACATTTTCTTGTATCTCAACTTGTATTTCACCGTCACTGAATTTGCCGATAAGCGCCTTACCTAAAGGGATATTCAGATAATCAACTATATCTTGAGCAAGTTTAGGGTGAGCATTGCCAGTAAATACCATCAGATTACTATCTGCTGGCAGAGTTCTTTGATGAATCATCTTAGATGCGAAGCCTTTTATTAAATTGATGCTGTTTCAAGTAGCAATATAGCAATCATTTACTATCAAAGGTAAGGTTAAAATCAACAGGAACCGCCAAACTTATCGATGGCAATCCTGCTATCTCACGTAATTTTTCTATACCATTTGATAATCCTAGAGTATCGCCATTTAACAAAATAGGTTTATTTGTGGAAACTATTATAGTGTCTTTATCTAGCTTGGTAACCTTGAGCTCGGCATCAAGCTGGTTTTGCTTGCCTATTAAATCAAGTTTAGCGGTCACTTCTACAATCAGACTTTGGCTTGGTTGTAATGCATCAATCTGATCTAAATTCACTTTTGTAATTACCGTTGCGCTAGTGAATTTAGAGGTATCAAATAAAAGTTTGCGCATGCGCTCATCTCGAATATCGATTCCTGTGCTCACACTACCCAAATTTATAGAAAATGTGACATCACCTTCATCAGTTACTTGTCCTGCTAATTGCCCAAAGGTGTGTGTTTCTGCCACATGATCCGCTTTCACAGATACAAAATTTAATCTAGAAGCATCATTATTTAACTGCCACTCAGCTGCATTAGCATTTGCATTCAGAAACAAGAATAAAAATATTAATTTGAGAAACGTATTCTTCATGAGCGCACTCCATTTTATTTACTAAATTTCTAAATAGACAGTCCTATTGTTTATAGTGTTTCACAATATCTAGAGATGTAATTATTTTATTTACCAAGATTATTTACAAATCCCACCTCAGCAATATAAACACAATTATAAAAGCACAAGGGAAAACGATCATTTAAAAAATTAATGTATATCCTTATAAAATATAAGGTATATTAAAGCCACTATAGTGACATTGGTCAAAATTTTCATCAATTAAAAGGAGGCTTAAATTCAAGCCACTAACTTGACTAGACTACTTCAATACAAAAGATATATGCAGCAACAAATTGATAGTTTTATTCATTAAAACCGTAATGTTGCAGATAATGGATTGTGGTCAGATGATTTTACAAAATGAGTCCCAGTAGCATCAGCCTTCAATGCGCGTACATAAATATGGTCAAGAAGTTGCCCAAATACCATCTTGCGATGGTCTTCTTCAAAAGATAAGGCATCAAGCTCATGCTCTGATGCCAAAGATTCAAGTATTTTCATACGTTTCTTACGCCATGTATTAAAATCACCAGACAAAATTATAGGACCAGTATGACCTGCCAAAACATTGTCCACTTTTTTAATTTGTTGACTAAACTGCTTAACCCCAAAGGTAAAATTGATAGCGTGAATATTTATAACAATAAGTGTTTCATCAGAATCTGATAATGCATACTCTGTAATATTAGTAGCCTTAGGGGTAGCCAACCATGGCTCCCAACAAGTGAGATTTTGCTGAGCAAGTGGCTCATGCTTGCTCACCGTCATAACACCTGTCACTCGTGATCGTGTCTGATAACCAGCGCCAAATGATAAGTGATAAGACCCATCAAAGGCATCCGTTAATTCCGAACCTAACACTGCTTCTTGAATAATAACCAAATCTTTTCCATCAACAAGATCCAGTAAATCTTCTCGCCAGTTTTCTTTATGGCCTTTCTTAATGTTCCAACACAAAAAATTAATAGCTGCCGCATCGAGCCTTGAAGCCTGTGAAACGGTAAGCTCTTTTACACAAGCGTTACAATTGTTACTTATCATAACGATTACTAGTTACTAACAATATATTGAGTGTTTATATGTATTGTATGAATAATTTGTTACTAAATATGGTGTACTTCAAAGTTAAATAAGTTTTGTTTACTAGTCTGCATATAGCAAGAAATTTCTTATCTAACAAATTATTAATTGATAAATCTGAAAATTTCTTTAGCAAAACAATCCCTTCCTGCCAAAAATGTAGTGCATAATTGTTACAGAATTCTAAATACCACGAAACTTCGACATGTATATGAGGGCTTTTTTATGGAATACAAGGTTATTTCCACGTAGTTTTATTGACAAATGTAGGCCATAGCTGTAATTGTCGGAGATGATATATCAAATTTATTGCTTATTCCATTGCCAATAAATTTAGCAACCTTATTACAACTATCGTCAATTATCAGCGCATTGAGTACCGCCATTACATCGATGGGTGAAGTTGTTTACAAAGCCATAAATCTATACTTATGCAAGCCTAGTATAATTGATTCGCTAACTTAATGGCTGTTGAAATGTTAGTGGGATTTCGTACATTACAATCACATTCCACTAGTCACATTACTCAACCCCAACTAAAATCAATCAACTCTTAACTGCATTTATAGTTAAAATAATCTATTGATCTAAGTCAAAAATATATGGTTAACATTTTATTATTATATGTTTTACATATAGAATTTAATATAAAAGGCTACATATGCTAGGTGGAATTATTCTCATTGTTGCCGGCACACTGATCGCGATCTTTCCTGCATTATTATCAATCATAGTTGCAACTCTTTTAATTTTCATTGGCGCTACTATAGTTGTTATCGCTTACCATAATAGAAAATTACGTAGACATTATGATAACCCAGTTGTAGAGTTATTTTTCAGATTATAAAATAACACAAGCGAGGCCAATCTAGTTATATCTATTCAAAGATGTTTCAACTTAACAATGAAGACATCAGAAAAGTATCAGGGCAACTTGATACACTTTACACAGCTCTTAAGTGTTTTATTTACTACACTGAAATAAAAAATAAATTAGAAACAACTAAACAAAATATTAAGTGCTTAGAATTTATTGAATTTACACTACTTTATACGCTATTAATAAATTGGAATGAGCTATTTGGCTTAGATAAAAAAAATAACCATTGGAAAAAAATTACTCTGGAAAAGCCCGAGTTTACCAACAGACTCTATCAAGCTGGAAACTATACATATGTAAGCTGGTCTGAATACCGCAGTTATATCAATGTACTTTGCAATAATTTCATAACCTTCCCAGACCCTTATCATCATAGAGATCAAAGTTATGATTTACATGGGGTAAATGTATCTCTTAAAGTTACTCATTGCTGGTTACAAGATTTGGTAAAAGACAGTGATATTGCCATGAATGAAAAGATAAAAAAATGGCCTATAACAAACAAAAATCATATTGAAGAGTTAAAGCTGCAAATACATGCTATTCTCGATAATGTTTAATACACATATCTAAAAACTAGGTTTCATGTTCTATTATTTTTGGCATGCACAAGTTGTTGCATCTGCAAATACGTAAAGGAAGCTGTCCATGCAATCAACACCAGTCCGGTTAATGCTTCTGAACCTGCCACGAACCGGATATGTCCGATAGGAACAAGATCCCCATAACCTAATGAAGTGTAATTTACAAATGAAAAATAAGCACAATCTAAAATTGAATTACTAAACTCGGCATCTAATTCACCAATCACTTCCCCAGTATTTTCGAGTGGGATCAAATAATAGTATAAAAAAGCAAACATCCATACTTCTATTACATGCGTGAGAATAACGATAAGCACACCTACAGGCAACAAAAGTCTTGATGGCCATGCACGTTTAAAATGATTTTCTGCAAGATGTGTCAGCACCTCATAATGCAACCCGACTGCCAATATAATAGCTATGATTGTGCTGATAAAAACTAAAGCCATTATTTATTTCTTTAATAGCGCATAATGCAAACGCATCTTTAATAGAACCTTTAATTTAACCATAATTATTATGGTACTTCTTACAGCAATCTATCAAGTTATTCTAACAAACAAAGGTGAAAGCTTTATTGGTCTTTATTTAAGATGACCTGCATACGCTCAATAAAATCTCTTTCTAGAATCGGCCTTTCAATAAAATCTGAGGCACCTGCTTGAATTGCCTTCACTGCAGAATTTACGCTGTTATCCCCATCGGCTAAAATTACAACAGGAGTCGACAGACCATGTTCCCGCATTTGCTTAATGAATGTAATACCATCTGAATTATCTAACTTAACTTCTGTTATCAAACAAGCAGGAGTTTCTGAAATTGGCTCATTAAGAAAAGCTTTTGCACTTTCAAATATTTTTACTTCGGCAGGAATTTTATCTAATAAACGTATTATTTGATTGCGTGTTTCATTGTCACCAATAATAAGGTGAATAGGTTTATTCTTCTTTAGTTTCCAAATCATTGATAATTTTAATTTTTATTACATAGCAATATGTAAAATATGGAATTACATTAATATTAATAATGGCATAAATTTTGGCATACAAATAATGATCTCAATCAAATTTTTGCTATTAAATAAAGCTAGAATATGCTTATTTCAGTGATAACTATTTTTCATAGAGAAGTAAATATATGCATGCTTTAAGCATGATCATAGTTATGCACTAAGCATTATTTTAACCAGCTCAGCAACAGAATTTGCTCCAAGTTTTTCCATTGCATGGGAACGATGTATTTCCACTGTGCGATCACTGATTTTTAAGTCTCTTGCGATCACCTTATTTGATTTTCCTTCTAATACTTTATCCACAACTTCACGTTCACGCGAAGTCAAAGAATTGATGTTTTTTTGGGTAACCTGTTGTTTCTCAACCTTTCCCCGATCCAGCTCATCTTTCTCAAGCGCATTTAATATGCAGTCCAATAATTCTTGGTCCCTAAATGGCTTTTGCAAAAATTCAAATGCGCCATCTTTCATTGCTTGCACAGCCATAGTAATGTCTCCATGACCAGTTACAATTATCAGTGGTTGCGGAGCTTTTAGAGCTTTTAATTTATGTTGTAGTTCAATACCACTCATGCCTGGCATGCGCACATCGGCAATAATACAGCCATGCTGAGCTATATCAAATTCATCTAAAAAATCAATTGCTGATGCATATTCTCTGGTACGTAAATTTATAGACTCAATTAGCTCAACCAGACTATCTCGCACGTCATCATCGTCATCTATAATAAACACAGTTTGCTGATCTTTACTCATTATTCGCCTATGGCAGTAGGTAAAGTAAAATGAAAAGTGCAGCCTTCATCTTCATTATGTGTAAACCACAAATTTCCACCATGTGTTTGTACAATAGACAAGCAAATAGCTAGACCCATGCCCATACCCGTTTGTTTCGTTGTATAAAAAGGACTAAACAATTTTTCTTCTGCCTCTTTATCAATACCAATCCCAAAATCTTGAACGCTAACTTCAATGCGGTTGTTCTCTGACAATTGAGAACGTATTATTATATGTTTATTCTTACTAGACTCGTTGCTGACAGCATCGATAGCATTACGAATAAGATTTAATATTACTTGTTCAATCTGAATTGGATCTGCCATTACAGCTGGTAGATTCTTGGCTAAATCTAGTTTAATTCCGAAACCAACAGCGCTTGTATCTGTTTCTGCCATATTTGTACTTTCTTCAATCAAGGTATTTATATCTTGCAAACTATTCTGTTGGCTTTTTTGTTTAACCATAGCACGCATACGCGAAATTACATTTTCTGCTCTTACCGATGCATTAAATATTTTATTAAGCAAGTCATGAATCTTTTCAACATCAACGCTATTTGTTTGTATTCTACGCTGTGCTGCTTGTACATATGAATCTATCGCCGTTAATGGTTGATTGATTTCATGAGCGATACCTGCTGCCATTTCGCCTAACATACATATACGGTCCATATGAGCTAGCTGCTCCTGTTGCATTTTTGTTTTTTCCTCCACTTTTAATTGCTCTGTAATATCTAAAACATGTGATATCAATAATGCTGGCTTACCGTATTGATCATGCCCCAGAGACATATTTTCATGAACAACCGCTAATTTAAGTAAAACGTTAATTGTTTTTTTATCTCCACGAATATATCGTTTCTCTAGACTACAGTCTGAGCAATTACCTTTTATAAGTTTTTGAAAATACTCATCACTTATTTTCATATCTCCAGGATGAGTAACATCTCTGTATGACAACTTTAACAGTTCCGTTTTTGAATACCCTAAAATATCGCATAGCGATGGATTTACATTTGTGTAATTACCATTCAGATCTAACACCGCAATACCTGTAGGCGCATTTTCAAATATTAATTTGAATTCTTCTTCATGCAAACGAGCATTTTCTTGCAATTGCTTATACTCAGAAATATCCTGTACAAAACTAGCAAAATAATATTTATCATCTTCAATAAATTCTGCTATGGATAACCACATTGGAAATACAGAACCATCTTTGCGTTTACCCTCTACTTCTCTACTTTTGCCGATGATTTTAGATTGTCCGCTTGTAAGATAATTCTGAATATATGAATCGTGTTGTTGCTGATGTGGAGATGGCATTAACATACTAACATTTTGACCAATTGCTTCATTTGCATCATAAGCAAATATTTTTTCAGCCGCTGGATTGAAAGACTGAATAATACCTGCGCCATCTATAGTAATAATGCCGTCAATAGACGTTTCGATAATAGCTTGCAAGCGTGCCAAAGAGCTATCTTTTGTATTTTGCATGGCTTTGAATCACTTAATTATTACTTTAAATTTAAAACTTGCTACTAGTTTTTACCTTGTAGAAAACTTCTACAAATATCAACTGCGTTGAATACTGGCATGCGCAAGTCAAAATCATGACATTCAAATACTTGTTTATTACAACATCATCATAACCATGAGTATGCGCATTTTCTATCTTTAATTATTCATATTTTTCAAGTAATTATTTCAAGTTTTTATAAATATATTGAAATTTCAAACCTAAGCAACTACGTATTTTCCGAAACAACAATACGTGCACATACGAATTTTGTTATCTAGTTATAGAGCATTTAATAGAGGCATAGGGAATCAATACTGAAAATAAATAATTATACAAGCTAATTAGCAGGAAATATTAATACATTGCCCATAGGAGTCTAGAACTATGCAAGCTGCTCATGCTATACCCATACAACAGACCTACTCTTTACCAATACCACATGTGCAAAATGAGTGTAAAAACTGCAGTCGCATAAATGTTTGTTTTGCCCATACTCTAAAACAAAATGAACTCATAGCATTTAACTCTATCGTCAAACACTCTAAAAAATTAAGCCGTGGAGATTATCTATATCAAGCAGGTGACAAATTTAACTCATTTTATGTAATTCGAAGTGGCTCAATCAAAACGTTTATTGACGATGCAGAAGGAAGAGAACAAATTTTAGGATTTTCAATTCAAGGTGATGTTATCGCCTTAGATGGTGCAACCTTAAACGTATACCCGACTACAGCACAAGCATTGGAAACTACATATGTATGCGAAATTCCTTTTGCCCGCTACTTGGAGCTAGGTGTAAGTTCTCCAGAGTTGTATCAACAATTATTAATTCAAATGAGCCATCAAATACGAAATGAGGAAGAGCACACATTATTAATTGGCACAAAAAGCGCTGAACAACGCCTTGCAACACTGTTAATTAATTTTTCTAAGCGAAATGCCGCTAAGGGTTTTTCAAAAGATGAGTTTTACTTACACATGTCAAGACGTGACATTGGCAACTATCTTTCTGCAGCAATGGAAACAATAAGTCGTTTGTTTTCACGTTTCCAAGCAAATGGATTAATTGAGGTTCAAGGAAAACTTATAAAAATTAAAGATATGGCAGGGTTACACAAGTATGCAACATAATAAACTTATAAAATTATACTATACATAACCTATTAAATTTTTAATTGCTAACGGGCGTACAATTATGAAAAAGATAAGCATATATTCTACATTTTCTTTATTACTTTTAGTAATTCTATTTAAGCTTGGCAGTGCAGCTGAAGCAGAAAAAAAGCTTGACATAGTTGGCATGAAAGAATTTGTTAACTATTGCGCATCTTGTCACGGCAGTGAAGGCAAAGGTAATGGACCTATTGTACATTTCTTAAAAAATAAGCCAACTGATTTAACACAGCTGTCAAAAAATAATAACGGTACATTTCCATTTGAAAGAATATGGGGAGTCTTTGATGGCACTCATGTATTTGCTGAGCATGGAACATCAGAAATGCCAATTTGGGGATATCGTTTTATACGTGAAGCACAAAAAGAAAATAGATCAACTAATGAAGCTAAAGCCAAGGCACTGAATATTGTGCTCTATTTACAAGTAATCCAGGAGTAGAGATCATGCCTAATGCTCAATACATGTTTTTTATTTTTTTAATTATATTTGCACTTAATTCTTACGCAGATGATGAAGCTAAGCGAGATATCACATACGGAGGTCTGGAGTTTGAACGTTCATGTGCTATTTGTCATGGTTATGACGGCAAAGGAAAAGGAATAATGTCTGATTCATTAACAAAAAAACCAACAGACTTGACTCTTTTAGCTAACAATAATAATGGTCATTTCCCTTTTACACAGGTATATCAAATAATTGAAGGTTCACCTAAAGTAGGGATTCATGGAAGTAGAGATATGCCTATTTGGGGTGATCGATACCGAAAAGAAGCTGAAAAATTTGATGCTGATGAACGTATCTATTCAAGAGGGTTAATTCTTGAATTACTTGTTTATATTATGTCAATACAAGAAAAATAAAACTGAAATCTTTAATTTAATGTCAAGGAGTGAGAATGCCTAATAACATAACAAAAGAAGAACTTTTACAAAAACAACAAGAGCTAATAAACCGTATAACCGCAATAAAAAAAGACTTTGAACGTGGTCTTGATCCAGACTTAGAAGAACAAGCATTACAATTAGAAAATTATGAAGTGCTGCAAAGACTACTTGAACAAGCAGAAACCGAGCTAAGCAAAATTGAGGATCAATTAAGGAAGATGTCTAAAACTCCAAATCTAATTTAACATTTATATTTTTAACTAATTTTTACGCACAGCGAGCACGTCACACGTTGCATTATTTAAAACTGATTGGGCTGTAGAACCAATTAGCTTTTTAATACCGTGTATGCCGTGA
Source organism: Gammaproteobacteria bacterium (assembly GCA_965223115.1). Classification (GTDB taxonomy): domain Bacteria; phylum Pseudomonadota; class Gammaproteobacteria; order UBA4575; family UBA4575; genus CBDCUI01. The sequence goes on along the minus strand of OZ244982.1, from coordinate 266,714 downwards.
GCTCCAACAATAATTAAATCTGCATTTTTAGCTTTTGCTGTAAAAAGTATAGAAAATCTAGGTATACCTACCTCTGCAAGGCATGTGACTTTATCGAGATTATATTTTCGTGCTTCTTTTTTAAGCCCATTTTCAGCATCTTCTTTTAATTTTGTTTCTGCTGAAGATAATTGCCGACTATAACTAATCGCTGCATTTTGAGAAGCTCCCATTAGTGTAGGCATATCACGTTCTACGACATGAAATAAAATTATATTAGCATCAGAATCTTCATGTATTGTTTTTAGTTTATTGAAAACTACTTCTGTAAGTTCAGAGTAATCTACCGCTACTAACACATTTTTATATGGAAACATAAATTAATACTCCTGACTACGTAAATTTTGTATGTCTTCTAACAATTGCAAAGCAAGGGCGGCACCGGGAATATTTATTTCCAAATCGTTCCTAAATCGTAATGCACGCCCAATACGCTCAAAGTCCTTATGAGTAAACAACCATTTTTCTGGCTTACTACCTGAAGGCTCAGCTATCCCCCAAGAAACCATTTCATTAACTGTTACTTGATTAAGATCATAAAAACAACAAACTGCATAATTCGTATAAAAAATATTGTCGTTCAATTTTTTTATCTTTTCTGGCATTACGAAACACTGCACATTTCTTTTATGACTAAATATAGATACTTAGCTATAAAAGCATTTTGATATATATCAAATAGATAAATGGTTTTTTGCCTATATTTATATACATAAAATTTAAATAACAAAACAGATCAATAGGCTTGTATGAACACAGAAATAATACTCAACTTGTTGGTTTCTTTGGCCATTGGCATTATCATTGGTTTTGAAAGGGAATGGAAAACACAAAAGCAAACAACAAAAGCTAGCGATGCTGGGTTACGAACGTTTGCAATTGTGAGTTTTCTAGGTGGAGTTTCTGCAATACTCAGCAATACAATTACTCCATTCATACTTCCTGCCCTTGCATTAGGATTATCCTCAATCATTTTTATCGCTTACAGACTAAATGCAAAAAAATTTGCAGATTTTGGCTATACAACAGAAGTTACATTACTAGTTGTATTTGCGATAGGCGCATTTGCTGCAATTGGCTATAAAATTGAAGCAATTGCTTTTGCAGCAATTATAGTTGCGCTACTTAGGCTAAAAAATAAGTTGCATCATTACATCAAAGCACTAGATATAGACGAAGTAAATGCAACAATTCAATTGCTGTTATTGGCCGCTGTCGCTTTACCACTGTTACCTAACAAAGATATTGGTCCAGGCAACACGATAAATCCTCGCACGATCGGTGTATTAATTTTACTCATAGCGGGTATTTCTTATTTTGGATATTTCAGTGTGAAGTTGTTAGGAAACCGCCTAGGTATATTCTTAACTGCACTTTTAGGTGGCCTTACTTCATCTACTGCAGTGGCAGTTGCTTTCTCAAAAATAGCCAATAGCAACAAAAACGCTTCGCCTGCACTACTTGGTAGCGGCATATCATTGGCTGCCGCAATGATGGGTCCAAGACTATTAGTCATGCTTGGGATTTTAAATTTTTCACTTATCCCATATTTAAGCCCAACATTAATCGCAATAACTTTGACTCCTATGTTTGCTGTTATATGGATTGCATTTTTATATAAGAAAGACAAAAATTTTGCAACAGTGCTAGATTTGAAAAATCCTTTACAACTAGATACAGCTGCTATCTACGGCATAGTTTTATCAATATTATTTTTAATTGTACATTTAGTAGAATCATATTTCGGTACAGCAGGTGTGTATACATTAGCAGCTATTTCTGGAATTGCAGATGTAGACGCAATAAGTATCACTTTAGCTAAATCTGCACAACCTGAAAATAACAAACTCGCTATGCAAATAGCTGCTAATGGTATTTTAATCGCTGTGCTTGCTAACACAGCTGTTAAAGCTCTAATTTCACAAGTAATTGGTGGTTGGAGACTTGCAAAATGGAGTGGAAGTATATTACTACTTGCTTTTGCAATAGGCGCACTAACTTACTTTACTTTGTCACCAATTGATTTTTATTAAAAGACTAGCTATAGAATGAATATTTATAAAAATAATTCTAACAATACTTCATTCGAAGTAGTTATTAATAAAACTACTACATTAGAAGAACTAATTGATGCGACCTTCAAAAATAATGCTGAAGAAATATTCAAATATTATAATTTATTATCAACATCCTATGATGCAGAATGCTTACACCAGTTAAGAGTAAGTTTAAGAAAATTTAAGTCCTTTTTAAGCTTTATTAAAAATAAATTACCTAGTGATGAATGGGAAAAAGCTAATAATATTTATAAATATTTAATAAAACCCACTTCAAAAGTAAGAGACTTTGATGTTGTCAAAACTGAACATGTCCATCCTGCTTTTAATAATAATAAAAATATAGATGATTTCAATAAATTATACATTGCATTTAAAAACGAACAAAACAAACTGCATATTAACATTGAAAATGTTATTACATCTGATCAATATACTAAAATAATAAATGATTTATTAGACTGGATTAATAATAAACATTGGAAGAAAAACTCTTTTATAAGCGATAATATAAAAGGTGATAAGTTAAAAGAATATATCAATGAAAAAGCACAACACAAATACAAGAAAATAATAAATAAAAAAAACAGCACATCTAATTTTTCACAAAAAGAATTACACAAATTGCGAATCAATGTGAAAGAGCTTAGGTATATTCTTGAAATATTAGGATTTTATATAAAACATAGTAAAAAAGAACGCAATATATTAAAAAATTTACAAGAAGTTTTAGGCAAAATTAATGATACTTATGTGACTGAAAAAATCGTCCATAACGTAAGCAAAAGCAGTCATCATCACAAAGCTAAAATATATATTAGTCAACAAGCACGCTATAAGAGAAACCGTAAGCTGATCCAGCTAAAAAATATTGTATAAATAGATTTATTGATCTTCGTCAATACAATCCACACCCCAATATTTAGAATTTTCTAGAGAAATTCACTATGGAGGTTACACCCATGAAACTTGTACCTAGAGATCCTTTTTTTAACTACTTTCCTCAGTTTAAAGATTTTAATCGTTTCTTTAATGTGGAATTAGACGACGAAGACAGCACTATAGCTACCAGCGCATGGGCACCTGCTGTAGATATAGCTGAAAAAGATGATCATTTTCTTATTGAAGCAGATGTGCCTGGTGTGGAGCCTAAGGATATAGAAGTCAGCATGGAAAATGGTGTACTAAGTCTAAAAGGTGAACGTGAGAGTGAAACAAAAGAAGAGCATGAAGGCTATACACGCATGGAACGCTCACATGGAAGCTTCTATCGACGTTTTAGCTTACCTGAAACTGCAGACCCAGAACATATAACAGCAAAATCAAACAAAGGTGTCCTACAAATTATAGTAGGTAAAAAAGAGGTTGCCAAACCAAAAAGAATTACTGTTAACGTTCAATAAAACATTTCTTGTGTAGAGGCTGTAATCAGTCATATAAATTACAGCCTCAATATATTTATCTATTCACTTATTTCAAACATATTAATAAACTTATTCTGACTTATATCAATCTATATATTTTTATGGAATATATAGTGAAGTTACGATTGGTAATAGTTAGTTAACTTATATGCTATCAAACATGGCGATGACTCATCATGCCACTATATATATGTAAATAAGGAGAACAAACATGTCTATAAAAGATATTATAGTGTTGTGCGACGCAGGTGAGGCAAATGAATATCGCATTGAAACAGCTCTATTGTTAGCAAAAGTTTATCATGCATATGTAACAGGCATACACTTCGTACCCTACCCTGTTATTCCCGTCTACGGGGGTGGCTTTCCTGAAGCGATTCCATATATATCAGCTGATCAAATGAAACAGTCCCAAGATACTGCACAAGCACTTTGTGATAAATTTAAACAAAAAGCTGCCGAACTCGAAATACCTAGCGAATGGAAAGTCATAGAAGGAGTTGATGTCCGCTACATTATTGATAATGCGCGCTACGCAGATATTGTTGTTGCCCCACAAGGATATTCCAAATATGGAGAAGATAATACGCAAAAAATTAATGGATACTTATCTATACACTTAGGTAGACCATTAATTGTTATACCCGATTTAAAGAAAGTCTTTACTTTACCAAAAAACGTCATTATTGCCTGGGACGAAAGTCATGAAGCTGCAAGAGCAGTCCACGATGCAATGCCCTTACTACAATATGCAGAACAAATCCAAATAGTAAGTGTTGCAGCCAGTTCTAAAAAAGAAAAAGAATATTTAATTTATGCTGATGATCTACGCAAGCATTTATCTCACCATGGTTTGGATGTTGAAGTTATATCTTTAGATCCGGCATCAAAAGGAACAGGTAAAACAATTTTAGAAAGTGGCCTAGCATTCGATGCAGATTTAATTGTCATGGGAGCTTATGGGCATACACGTCTCAAAGAAATTATATTAGGTGGTGCCACAAGATATCTACTTAACCACACAACTATCCCTTTATTTTTATCGCACTGAAAATTTAATTGATGCTAAATGCCTCATAAATTTAAAAAGCACTAGCATGTCAATAAAAGATATTATGGTAATATGTGATGCTGGCGAAGCTAATGACTACCGTGTTGAAACAACTTTGTTACTAGCAAAAGTTTTTAATTCCCATGTAATTGGAGTACATTTGACGCCTTATCCAATCACAACCGAATCAAGCAGTGGATTTGTTAAAGCGATGGATTATTTTAGTAGCGGCTTCCTTAAAGCAGCTGACTATTTATCAAGCAATCAAATTGAATTAGCAAAAGCTACTGCGGAATCTCTCAAAGCTAAATTTGAAAGTAAAGCAACTGAGCATGATGTGCCACATGAATGGAAATATATAGATGGTATAGATGTTCAATTTATAATAGATAATGCGCGCTATGCTGATTTTGTTGTACTTCCACAAGGATATTCCCAAATTGGCATAGAGTATACGCAAAGAATTGATGATTATTTATCTATATATATGGGACGACCTGTAATTATTACGCCAGACATAAAAAAAGTATTTAACTTTCCTCAGAGAATTATGATTGCCTGGGATGAAAGTCAAGAAGCGACAAGGGCAGTACACGATTCTTTACCTTTTTTAGAATATGCAGAAAATGTTCAAATCACATGTGTTTCACAAAATATTAAACAAGAAAAATCAAACATTATTTACAGTGACGATTTACGCAAGCACTTATCCCATCATGATATTGATGCAGAAGTTATATATGTAGACGAATTGGCCGAAGGTATAGGACAGACAATACTACAAAGTGCTATAGAATATGACGCAGACTTGATTGTGATGGGCGCCTATGGCCAAGCCCGGCTTAAAGAAATAGTAGTAGGAGGCGCAACAAGACACTTGCTAAAAAAAACCACTGTACCTCTATTTCTATCACATTAAATATTACTTTTTTTCTTATTAAACTATGTAAGTATTTTTATTATCATTTTGTAACTGGTTAAACATGGCAGACACCTCTCTTGCTAGAAAAATATCTCTTCCATTATTAACATTTTATGGCTTGGGGACTATTCTTGGTGCTGGTATTTATGTATTGATTGGTGAAGTTGCACTGCGTGCTGATAAGTATGCCCCGCTTTCATTTATTGTTGCAGCATGTATAGCAGCGATCACTGCATACTCATTTGCACGCTTATCTTCAATGTTCCCAAAAAGTGCAGGAGAAGCAGCATATGCGCATGCCGCTTTCAATAAACATAGGCTCTCAGCATTAGTTGGCTTAGCCGTTGTATTAGTGGGCACAGTTTCTGCTGCTACTATGACTAAAGGTTTTGCAGGCTATTTTATAGCTGTAATTCAGGTTCCAGAATTAGTTGTGATTCTAAGCATTATTTTATTTATAACTGCATTGGCTATTTGGGGAATCAGTCAATCACTGCTAATCGCATCATTGATTACTATAATAGAAATACTTGGCTTGCTTTTCGTGATCTATGCAGTTTTTGACCTAAATGAAATAAAACATTTCAAGCTGCCACCATTACCAGTAACTTTTTCTAATGGTGCAGTAATACTATATGCGGCCTTTATTTCATTTTATGCTTATATTGGATTTGAGGATATTGTAAATATTGCTGAAGAAACAATAGACCCAAAAAAAGTTGTGCCTTTAGCTATAGTTTTATCTTTAGCTTTCTCAACATTACTTTATGTTGCCCTTTCCATATCCTGTACAGTATTTATTCCATCATCTATTTTTAATAGTAGTAATGCGCCTTTAGTTTCAATCATCGAATATAAAGGATATAACTCGACTCTCTTAGCAATAGTCAGCATGATCGCAATCATTAACGGTGCTTTAGTTCAAGTGATTATGGCATCGCGGGTTTTATATGGGATGGCCAAACAAAAATTATTCTTATCTATTTTCAAAACTGTAAACAAAAAAACACAAACGCCTATATTAGCAACAATAACCATTGCATTAGCACTTACTATTTTAGCTACCAGTTTAGACTTAGTAACACTCGCTGAATTTACTAGTACTATTACCCTAGCAGTGTTTATTACTGTGCAAGCCTCTCTTTTGTATATTTCAATTCAAAAAGGTAGTTGTATTAAATTAGATTACATACTTCCTATTACTGGCATAATACTTAATTTGGTATTGTTATTTTTCGGCTATTTTAAATTTATGTAAATAGTTATTATTAATTAAACATAGGTTGGCTCTACATGAACCACGACATCATCAATATTAAATCTCTGATATAGTTCTTCTTCTATTAAGTCTGCAACCCTGTGTGATTCTTCTGTTGTCATATTTGCTCTCACTCTAACTACAATATCTGCAAAGGTCTCTTGACCAATATTACGCGAGCGTAAACGTTCAATCTTTACCACATCATCCAATTGCTCGATAGCCTCGATTATTCTAGTTTGATCCACTGCGGCTTCATCTACTAATACAGGTATACTTTTACGGAATAATTGAAATGCAAGATAGAACACTAAAGCAGATACAAACACTGCCAATATAAAATCAAAAATTGGATATCCATGTGACGCAAGCTGCCAACCAATAATCACACCAATAGTAACCAACACATCGCTGAAAGTATGCTTTGCGTCTGCCTTTAACAAATCTGACTTTAGACGTTTGGCCTGGTAGTTCTCCCAACTCGATATAAATATATTAACTACCAGCACCCCGATCATTACAATTAAACCCCACTTACTGGGCAATATAGGGTTGCCGATGCGTTCAAATGCACGGATTACAACTTCAATGGCGATAACACTAAGCAAGGTTGCCAAAACAAAAACGGCTAACGTTTCAAATTTTCTATGCCCATAAGGATGATTTTTGTCTGGCGGCGATGCAGAGATTTTCGATGCTATATATGCAAATATATTATTAAACACATCTGTGAGCGAATGAAGAGCATCACTCAGTATTGCACTTGAACCAGTTTGTATACCTACTATTGTTTTAGCAATAAGAACAACGACATTAGCTGTACCTTCAAGAAGTAGAACATTTCTTACTTTACGATCTACATCAGCATCTTTATTCATATTTTCTTAAATAAATGCTCCAATAGACGATAGCAACGAATAATCCGCCTCCCACAATATTTCCTAATGTAACGGGTAGCAGATTGCCTAAAAAGTCTAACAAACCAATGCCGCCATTACTAATTAGCATACCTAGTGGAATGAAGTACATATTTGCAACAGAATGCTCAAATCCTAATGCCACGAAGGCAGAAATTGGAAAGATAATTGCCAATATTTTGCCTGCTACATCACGTGCAGAAAAACACAGCCAAACCGCCAAACAAACCAACACATTACATAATATCCCTCTTATAAAAGCCTGTAGCGGATCTATATTAACCTTTACAATAGCGATATCTAAAGCTGTTTCTGACACTGCGCCATCACCAAATGTTAGCGTGCCAGACCAATACACTAAAATAGCAGCACCTATAGCTCCAATTAAATTTGCAAAATAAACAAGACTCCAATTCCTTAATAACTGCTTTGTTGAAACTTTTCGGTCTGCCCATGCCATAACGATAAGATTATTACCGGTGAATAATTCAGCACCTCCTACCACAACTAAAATTAGGCCTAATGAGAATGCAACTCCACCCAGCAAACGCGCAGAACCCAATCCCATATATTGGTTCGTTATGACCAAAGTAAAAAACATCGCACCAAATGCAATAAATGCACCTGCGAGCAAGCCTAACATTAGTGTTGGGACTATTGGTAAGTTAGCTTTCTTTACGCCAATACTCTCAACCATTGCAGCCATTCTATCTGGTGTATATGCATCTACAGTTTGTTCATACAAAATTATTTACTCCCATTCTTAGTTATTTACAAAGACTAAAAAGCTTTAAGTATTTATGTATTGACAAACATCAATATGAAGACATATCACTTCACACCAACACGTGTTAAATCATTTAATTTGATAAGGCCTCAATTTTATTTTTAATAACTTGAGAAATCTGGCCAATATGCACTTTAATTTCAGTATTCACAACAATCGTGTGTACTTTCTCCTGTTTATTAATTGGAGATAAATTATTAAGTTGTGAACTTAGCACTTTCAAATCTGCTTCTGATGGCTCAGATTTATTGTCAGCCCTTTGAATAATACGTTGCTTTAAAATTTTCTCTGAAGCTTGAAAATCTAAAATAACAAAAGGAACTTTTAGTGCTAATGCAAGTTCAAAAAATTCTTGACGTACATCAAACTGCAAAAAACATGCATCTACAATTACTGTAAACCCTGAGTTTAAAATTGATCTTGATAGCTCAACCAACCTCATATACGTATTTTTTGAAGATTGTGGAGTATAGATGCCTTCATTTAATTTTGACTGTGTATTCATCGATGATGCGTAACCATATAATCTTTTACGCTCCACATCAGAGCGGATACGTATCGCATCCAGTGGCCCTAATAATGATTCAGTATAAGTTGATTTTCCCGATCCAGACAAACCACGCGTGATGATAAGCGCGATTTTTTGATCTGAAATATATCGTGATGCTAGCGCCAAGTAAGATCTAAACTCTTTTGTAATTGTTTTTTGCTCGGTATTAGATAACCCATTTTGTGCAATGCGCAACAATGCCACCTTCGCCCTTACCATTGCACGATAAACTAAGTAGTATCTAAGAAGAATCAACCCTTCATAATCACCTGTATCTTGCAGATATGAGTTAATGAAACGAATGGCATATTCATTATGATTGCGATCACTCAAATCCATCATCACAAAGGCTACTTCGCTTACAACATCTATCCAGCGCAAGTGTTCGTTAAAATCAATTCCATCGAAAATTGTGATTTTGTTTTCGATTAAAACCATATTACCTAGGTGCATATCACCATGGCATTCTCGAATAAATCCATTTTTTTTTCGCAATTGAAATTGATCGTATTTATTTCCATATTCCACTTCACTCCAACTCTGAATCATCTCAAGACTTTTATGACATTCCACATCTTCTAGGTTTATTTTTATTTGTGCATAATTATCAGAAACCCAAAAATGAATATCTTCAGGAGTACCTAACTCTTTATTTTCATATACCTTATCAATTTTTAAATGAAATTCTGCAATTTCTTTTGCCATAAAATCTATGTGAGATTGCAATAGTTTATTTTGATCGGATAATGAATTTAATAATGAGCTCTGTGAAAATTGTCGCATCTTGACCGCATACTCAATTACCTTGCTAGATTTTTCGAAAGATGGATGTTCAATACTCCCAGTAATTGCAACTACACTTAAATAAATCTCTGGAGCTAAACGTCGATTTAAGCGTAATTCTTCATTACAGTAAAATTCACGCTTTTCTAGTGTAGAAAAATCCACGAAACTATATTTGATTGGTTTTTTTATTTTGTAGGCATAATCCCCAGTTAGTATGACCCAAGAAATATGAGTTTCGATAACAGAAATATTATCAACTGCATGATCATATATGGATGCGTTACACATCCCATTAATAAAATTGTCAGAACTTTGATTCATGGGATTGATCAATCATGAGGCCTATTTACAAGAAAATATATAAAATTAGTCATTATTAGAAACTAATACAGAAATAAACAATAAGTGTTTATTACTACAAATATATTGAGATAAATCAATACTACAACTGTTTAGACTTTTTATAGTAAATATATTTTAACATTTGATATTGCTAGCACTTGTATGCAAAATTATTTCTATCAAATATTTGATCAAACACATTTGTAAATGCAATCATCGACTCAGTTTCTCATTGCGATTGGTGGTATTTTATTACTCGCAATAGCAGCTGATGCCATCGGAAAAAGAACTTTTTTACCAAGAGTTACTCTTTTACTAATTTTTGGAGTGATCATTGGGAAAGATGTTTTAAATTTAATTCCTCCTGTAGTCACCAGTCAGTTTGAAATCTTAGCTGATATTGCATTATTGATGGTTGGTTTTTTGATAGGGGGCAAACTTTCACGTAAATCTATACAAGGAACAATTAACAAAACCCTATGGATATCCGGTTCAGCAGTCATTATTACAATGAGTATCGTTAGTATATGCTTGTATTTATTTGGTATGGAAATACAACTTGCAATTTTGCTTGGCTGTATTGCTACTGCTACAGCTCCGGCTGCTACTATTGATGTTATTTCTGAATCAAATTACAAAGGCCCATTTGCTAATTTATTAGTCTCTATTGTTGCTATAGATGATGCTTTAGGTCTAATTATATTTAGTATAGGCATGGCATTTGTCGGTGCCATGAATGGTGGTGAACAATCATTTTATCTTATTACGGAAACTATTAGTGAAATAGGTGGAGCCATTATTTTAGGTATTATAATTGGCTTACCTGCAGCATATTTAACAGGTCGATTAAATCCTGGACAACCGATTTTAGCAGAAGCTCTGGGGCTTGTATTTTTATGTGGCGGCCTCGCAAACTGGTTAAATGTATCTTTTCTAATTACCTCTATTGTAATGGGTTGCGTAATTGTCAATCTAGCAAAACATCATGATTATCCATTTCACGCTATAGAAGGTATCGAATGGATATTTCTGATTATTTTCTTTACTTTAGCGGGCGCATCTCTTTCACTCCAATCGCTTTCCAGTATTGGGTTAATTGGAATTGCTTACATAATTTCTCGCATTATAGGAAAAATATTAGGAGGATTTTTAGGCGCCAGAATAAGCAAGGCTAATAAATGTACACAAATTTGGATTGGTCCTGCTTTATTACCTCAAGCGGGAATTGCAGTAGGTATGGCATTAGTTGCATCAAGCCAGTTTCCTCAATATCAGCAACTGCTGTTATCGATTGTGATAAGTACAACTATATTTTTTGAAATTATTGGACCTATTTTTACACGGCTCGCTCTAAACAAAGTCTTACACTCTTAATCAAGAGTATTCAGTTTAATATAGAAATTTATAACAAATAAAAATATTATTTTCTATGTTTGCCAAGTTGATATCCCTTAACCCCACCAGAATATTCTTTAGGCATAACAAATGGGGCAACTGCTATAGCTAACACTGCAACTATCCCAATCAGCCCAAGAATTATCCTGGAAATACTGGCTCCTTTAATATTTCTATCAAAAATACCACTAATAAATCTCCAATGCAGTATTAAATGCATGGACAATATAACTAAAAATAGAAATGTAATATAAAAATGAGTACTACCCCAATCATGTCGAGACATGCCTAATATTTCTGTAAATTGCCCGCTTCCTGGTGGTAGCACATATCGCATCAACACACCTGTAGAAACTACAAATATAAAACTGATAAAAGCAGCTATATCAACAAAGACTATTAATATTGATTTCTTTAACATAAATATCACTTGACTGATGTCTAATAAAACATCAAAACATAATTTTATGAGATATATTTGACTTTTATCAATAATCATTTTTTATTGTTAATATATATTGAGCTTTGCTCAGAATATAAAATCACTATGAGAACAAATTTCATATCGATAGTTATATTACATACATCAATGGCATGACTATTTTTACCTATACATGAGGAGCAATTAAATGTTGAATACATTCAAGTTAAAACTAGTGTTAATATCTATGGGCTTCATACTAGTTTCACAAATATTCATCCCATCAATCAGCAAAGCAATAGAAGACCCTTTTAATACTAATCAACAATCATCAATTTATATGCTAGCTCAAAATCACGGTGAACACGGAATGAAAAAAATGGATACTGATGGTGATGGAGAAATTAGTAGAGAGGAATTCATGGCGCATAAAGAAATGTGTTTCATGAAGAAAGATATAAATGGAGACGGGAAATTAACAGCTGATGAAATGAAAAAAGGCAAGCATAAAAAACACATGCATGGCGACAAAAATAAATAATGTAATCGTATCAAATTATTTACATATTTAGTGATAGTGTAATTATCATAATTTTACTTACCATATTAGAAAGTTACTAAAATTTTTATAACTTAAATGACTGATGTAATTCAGGCATTTTAACAATAGTGCCATGTAATTTTTTTGAAAAAGCATGCATGCATTTATCCTCACCATGCACTAGGAAAGTTGTTTTGGGGTTTCCAGTTTTAGCGTGCCATGCAAGTAGCTCTGCTTGATCTGCATGCGCAGAGAACCCCCCAATAGTGTGAATACTTGCTCTAACTGGAATTTCTTCACCAAATATACGCACATTTTTTGCACCATCAATAATACTTCTAGCAAGAGTGCCTCGAGCAGCGTAGCCAACAAAAACAACACTGCATTCTTTTCGCCACAGATTATGCTTCAGATGATGTCGCACACGACCTCCTGTACACATTCCAGAACCCGCCATGATTATAGCGCCACTGTAAATTTGATTTATCGCCATGGATTCAGCAGTTTCACGCGTAAAATGTAAACCAGGAGGGCTAAATACATCTTTACTTTCATGCAATATTTTTAGAGTTTCGGCATTTAAACATTCCGGGTGACGTTCAAATATTTGTGTAGCCGAGATTGCCATAGGTGAATCAAGAAACACATTAGCATAATGCTTCATATGTTGATTTTTAATCCCTTCACGCAGAGTATAAAGAATTTCCTGTGTACGCTCTAAGGCAAAAGTAGGAATAATTACGTTTCCTCCACGGCCGATGGTTTCATTAATTACTGCAAAAAGTTCATCCACTGATGGCTGTAATTGTTTATGCACGCGATCACCATATGTAGTTTCCATTACTACTGTATTAACAGATGGTGGTATAGCAGGGTCACGCAAAATGATGCGGCCACTATAGCCAAGATCACCAGAAAACAATAAACGATGCTGGTGGTACTCTTCTTTTAGCTCTAATAATATAGACGCAGAACCAAGTATGTGCCCAGCATCAATAAATGTTGCTTTAACATTAGGAGTTAGCTGAATGGGCTCATTATAGCCAGCTTTGCGACCAAAATATTCGAGACTATTTAATGCGTCTAATATTGTGTACAAAGGTTTAATTTGATTAGAAGATAATTTTCCACCACGTCGTCGTATTTTACGCAGCTGATAGCGTGCTTCCTCTTCTTGCAAACCTGCAGAATCCAGCATAATTAATCTAGCTAACTCTATTGACGCTGCAGTCGCAATTATTTCTCCTTTAAAACCCCTCTTTACTAATAAAGGAACACGTCCACAATGATCAAGATGCGCATGCGTAAGCAACAAATAATCTATGCTATTTGGATCAAATCCAAATGGGCCAGTATTTTCTTCAACGAGCTCCCTACTACCTTGATACAAGCCACAATCAATCAGTACACGTTTACCTGCACACTCTACCAAGTGGCATGATCCGGTAACATCTTGATCTGCACCATGAAATGATAATTTCATATTTTATTAAATAAGTATCTCGCCATTGTGTTCATACCAACATAATAGACCTTCCCAGATTTCTTCAGCAGTTTCTGCATACCAGAATAAATCACGATCTTCTTCATCGATAACACCTTCATCAAGCAAGAAATCAATATCAAATGCTTTACGCCAATATTCTTCACCTGCCAAAATGACTGGTACAGGCTTAATTTTTCGTGTTTGAATTAATGTTAATGTTTCAAATACCTCATCAAGAGTTCCATAACCACCAGGAAATGCTACTAATGCTTTCGCCCTCATCATGAAATGCATTTTACGTAATGCAAAATAATGAAATTGAAAACACAGTTCTGGGCTTATATAAGGATTAGGAAACTGTTCAAGTGGCAATGTGATATTTAAACCTACATTTATAGCGCCTACTTCATGAGCACCACGATTTGCTGCTTCCATTATTCCTGGACCACCCCCGGTCATTACTACCAATCGCGTATCTCTTGGACCATCACCAGAGTTGGCCACTAATTTTGAAAATTCTCGGGCAACTTCATAATAATGACTTTTCTTTAAAATGCGTTCAGCAACAAAAAGCTTTCTCGCTAATGCTTCATCATTTGGATTAGCCTTAAGCTCAGTTCGCAAACGAATAACTTTATTTTCTGCTGCTGTAGGTTCTGCTATTCGTGTACTACCAAATACAACAATTGTATTTTCAACACCATGTTCTTTTAACAATCTATCTGGTTTAAGATAATCAAGTGCCAAACGTACACCACGCGCATCATCACCTGCCAAAAAATCTACATCTTCAATCGCAGACACATAAGACGGGCTATCAAGAATAGCCTTTAATTTTTCTTTACATTGAGGATCTTCTGCTGGTGATTTAGGTGTTTGCCAAGGAAGTGACTCTTTACGTTTAGAAGGATCAGCCGGAAGTGGGATTTCAGATCTTACCGTTTTTTTGTTCATTGCAGTATTAAGTATTAAAATTAGAATCTTGGTGGGTTCTTTTTCCAGTAAAGAATAAGGATAAAGCCAAATAACATGCCACCTAAATGGGCAAAGTGTGCAATTCCTTCTGCTGTACCAGTAATTCCAAACCATAGCTCAATAGCACCGAAGATGATGACAAACCATCTTGCTTCCATAGGTATGGGTGGAAAAATAAGAATAAGCCGTTCCCTTGGATAAAACATACCAAAAGCCAATAGCAAACCAAATACACCACCTGACGCCCCCACAGTCGGATAAATATTTTCACCTTGAGAAGAAACAAATAACTGTATTAAACCAGCACCTATGACACACACAAAGTAATATATTGCGAATACTTTAGAGCCCCATAAATTCTCAATCCTTGATCCAAACATCCATAGCGCATACATATTCAACAACAAATGCATAACTCCAGCATGTAAAAATGCATAGGTCACTAACTGAGAGATTTGAAAAGTTGGTCTTAAAGATGCTACATCTGGCCCCGGCACGAGATCTAATGGCCATAGTGCTAGCTTCACAATCATGGCATTACCCATATACATTTCCAACAAGAACATGACTCCATTTACAATTAGTAGAGATTTGACGACAGGAGGAATAGAAGAATACGAGTTAGTAAAACTTGTCATGTATAACCTTATTTTAAAAAATTATCGTTATAGATCATTGTTATGTATTTGTATGTTATTGAAACTACTGGGTTTTACAAACTAAATATGGCATGTACAATCTAATATAAAACAATATACATATATATAATTATCTACCTTGATACATATCAACCAACAAAACCAATTTTTATATTAGTTTTATAAAATATATATGTAACGATTTAATTATTATCTTATGGAAAATAAACACCAATTTTCAATTTGGTATTTTGTTTTCGTTTTTTTATTAATTGCTTACTTGCAAAGCTTTTTCAATCCTCCACGCATTGAAAACTTAACTTATAGTGAATTTAAAGTATTACTAAAAGCAAAAAAGCTTGACAAAATAAGACTTACTGATACAGATATTTCTGGAACTATTATACTCAGAGATATCGAAGATTTATTGCCATATGAGCGAACACAAACTTTAAAGAAAAATGGTGATACTGAACGCTCTTTTTTCACTGTACGCTTGGAAGATCCCAAATTAATTGACGACTTAGAAGCTTCTGGTGTTAGTTTTGCTGGCAAAAAAGAAAGTCGTTGGCTTGGCAATATTATGTCCTGGATAATACCTATTCTTATTTTTTTAGCATTATGGTCTTATTTGTTTCGCCGCATGGGAAGCATGAGTGGCGGAATGATGGAGATTGGTAAAAGCAAAGTTAAAGTTTATGTTGAAAAAGACACCAAAGTTACTTTTGCAGATGTTGCAGGTGTTGATGAAGCAAAAGAAGAACTTCAAGAAATTATTAATTTTTTAAATGACCCTCAAGGCTATGGAAAACTTGGCGCAAGAATTCCCAAAGGTATTCTATTGGTTGGACCACCAGGAACTGGAAAAACATTGCTTGCAAGAGCCGTAGCTGGTGAAGCTAGAGTTCCTTTTTTCTCAATCAATGGTTCTGAATTCGTAGAAATGTTTGTTGGCGTAGGTGCCGCACGAGTTCGTGATCTGTTTGAACAGGCACGACAAAAAGCACCTGCAATAATTTTTATTGATGAACTAGATGCGCTTGGACGTGCACGAGGGATTAGTCCAGTTAGTGGTGGACATGACGAAAAAGAACAAACCCTAAATCAATTGCTGTCAGAAATGGATGGTTTTGACCCAAGTAAAGGATTAGTCTTGTTAGCTGCAACGAATCGTCCGGAAATTTTAGATCCTGCTCTTTTGCGTGCTGGACGATTTGATCGACAAGTGCTTGTTGATCGCCCAGATAAACTAGGGCGTGTGCAAATTCTAAAAGTACACATTAAAAAAATTCAGCTGTCTAAAGATATTGATTTAGAAAGCATAGCAGCATTAACACCTGGTTTTACTGGGGCCGACCTTGCTAACTTAGTCAATGAGGCTGCATTGTTAGCAACCCGACGTAAAGGTAATGAAGTTACTCTAGATGATTTTAGCCAAGCAATTGAACGAATCGTAGCAGGACTTGAAAAGAAAAACCGCTTACTTAACTCAAAAGAAAGAGAAGTCGTTGCACACCACGAAATGGGACATGCCCTTGTTGCAATGTCATTACCAGGTATAGATCCAGTACATAAAATTTCTATTATCCCAAGAGGCATCGGCGCACTCGGTTATACTATACAACGCCCCACTGAAGATCGATTTTTAATGACACGAGAAGAGCTTGAAAACAAAATGGCAGTACTGCTTGGTGGTCGTGCATCAGAGCAACTGGTTTTTAAACATCTATCTACAGGTGCTGCGGATGATCTTGCTAAAGCAACTGATATTGCAAGAAGCATGGTCACAAGATACGGCATGGACGAAAAACTTGGTCAAGTTGTCTATCAAGAGGAAGCACCTTTGTTTTTAGAAGGCATAACAGGATTAAATAAGCGAGACTTTAGTGAAGAAACCGCACGCGAAATAGATTGTGCTGTACGAGAACTCATCAACACTGCATTTAAGAAAGCAACAAACATTTTAATTCAAAACCGAGATGTGCTTGAAAATGGTGCTAAAATGTTACTTGAAAAAGAAACTTTAGCTGAGACAGAACTTAAATTACTGCAGAAACAAATTCCTTTAGCAGCAAGTATTAAAATAGTGTGATATTAAAAATGGATGAAAAAACACAATTAGCTGTTAACCCTGAAACCATAGGTTATATTATAATTTTGGCTCGTGAATTTCATGCCAAAGAGCAAGTTTCCATCCCTGAAGAGCCGTTAAGCTCAACTTCTGATTGGGCAATGCAAGTACTTGCGGATCATATGGATGATCCAACCTATAACGAACTCAAATCAATGATTGATGATTTAGAACCTGATCAGCAAGTGCAATTAGTGGCACTAATGTGGTTAGGGCGTGGAACATATTCAACAGAAGAATGGGACGACGCTCTACAAGAAGCAGGCGATAGCTGGACTAATAATACGGCAGATTACTTGATCGGCACCCCTTTACTATCCAATTACTTGGAAGAAGGCTTAACTAAACTAGGTTATTCAACAGAAGATTATGAAGTAAGATGATTTATGTCAATTTACTTGCCATAACAACAAGTACTATTTAACTTAACTAAAAATCCATAGGAATAGGAAACACACAATGGAAAAAATGGCTAAACATAAAATGATTATATTACTCATGATTGCAATACTGGCATTGATCATTATCTTTTCAAGCCCAATACTTTCACAGCTCTAAAGAATGGCCACTGAAACAAAGTATATACAAGGTAAAAATGGTGATCCCGAGATCCCACCTGCTAGTCCACCTGAAACACCATCTAAACAAACTCCCACAGAGATACCATTAGACAACCCACCAGAAATCAACCCCAGCCCCATTGAAGTGCCTGAAAAACCACCAAGTGAAGTACCCTCCAACCAAAAAGGTTTAATTCACCAGTAAAATTATAAATCCCCTGTAACTCCAGGTATTTGTTTGCCTGAAAAACTTACTATAGTTACTTTTACTTGTGCTTCCGCTCCACTTTATTCAAAACTAATCTTCTGAAAATGTGCGTTTTTCTCGAGAGCCTCTTGAATGAGCCTCGTGACTTTTAACATCCCCTCTGCGTACACGTGCATAATCTTCTAATTGCCTTTTTGCCGCATCAAATGCATCACGAATTGCAACATATACATCTTCATGTGCATGCTTTTCATGCTTTTTTTGACTTACTACAATTTCTTTTCCTGGAACATTTATGTCAATCCTCACATTATATAAGTTTCCTTTGTGATGGCGATGATGTTCAGCTTCAACAATGACACGGCAACTCGTAATATGCGGATAATACTGCTCAAGTTTTTCAGCCTTCTCACGAATCTTTGCCTCAACAAAGTCCGAATGCTCAAAACCTCTAAATGTTATTTGTACAGGTGATTGCATTTTAATATTCTTTTACCATTTTCAAGCCGCAATATTATTGCTAATAATGCAGTTTTCACACTATACAAGCATAAGCAATTAATCTGAAATTCGTATTGATTGAGATCAACACAAAGATATTCATTATTAATTCAAATCAACTTTATTTTTAATTACAAATTTTTTTCTATAAACTGTATAAGATTTCTTTTGTCCATTGCACCTGACTGTCGATCTATTTCTTTTCCATTTTTAAATATCACCAGTGTTGGAATACTACGTATACCATAGTATGCTGCAATTTCTTGAGAAAGCTCAGTATTTAATTTAGCTAAACGTGCTTTTGGTTCAACTACTGCACTCGTTTGCTCAAAAATCGGCGTCATCATTTTACATGGCCCACACCACGGTGCCCAAAAATCTACCACTACGGGTACATCAGTTTTATTAATAACTTTTAAGAAATTTGCATTGCTTAGCTCTATAGGCTTACCTGCGAATAACTCTTGATGGCATTTGCCGCATTTTGGGTGTTGTATAAGTTTTTCTTGTGGCACTCGATTAGTTGCAAAACAATGTGGACAAGTTATATGGACAGAATTTACTTTCATATAAACTCATATGGCGTCTTAAATGTAAATTTCAAGTCGGCTATTGGACTTGTAAAGTATCTAAATAAATAAGTAATTCAAATATCCTTCCCCGCACAAAGGTTTGCGCATTATCGGGATCAAGTTTAAGAGTGCTCTCTGCTCGATAACGGTCACCCCAGATAGGCATTCTGCTACCACCATGAAATGTATAATCATCACTTCCATCTATCATACGATAGACACTTGCGATTGGAATTGTTCCATTATTTGATTTTGCAAGTATCGTAAGGTCTGCAGGTTTAGCAATTAAACTAGATGCGTATGGCCCATCACCTGTTCCACTTACTCCATGACAAAGCTCGCACGAACGTGCGTATTCATTTTTTCCAGCCTCTACCGCATCATTAACCACGTCTGCTAACACGTATCCTGTACTTATTAATAACAAAGTAAACCATAACAAACATTTTAAAAACTGATTTTGAAGTAAACGCATATATCTCTCCCTTACTTCTTACAGAATTACAACTCCATAAAAAATAACGTTTTAATAGATACAAGATGTTGACTTAGCGCAATATATTGTGGAAGAAGTAGTTCTAATCCTGTATAAATAAACCAGGAAAATGTGAAGTACATGCCATCACATGAGTAATTGCATTAGTATCATATTCATCACCAGATTGGTAAGTTTCAAAATATTCATTTAACTTATACACTCGCTCAGACATTGCACCTATTGCTTGCAAACCTAATGACACACCATAATTTGTAAATGCAAATTTAGTATCTGGTAAATATGGCTCGCGACAAAAATACCCTTCTTTCTTCCACATACGATCTAATATAAAAACACAACGCTGTTTTTGTATTTTTGCCCAATCTTCATTTGGAAAAAAATGTGTTAACCACAACATCATACCTAAACCCAAATCTTGGGTAATAGTGAGCTCAGGTATATTTTTGTCTATTAACTTTTTCATATCTCCTATTTGCTGTAATAGCGCTGATTCATCTAAAACGCGATAAGATACATAACCGTCAAATGCATCTAACGCCCCTATGCCATAACCTGGATACGGCGCTTCAAGTGTTTCAGTCATTTTCCAAATAACACCTTTATCTGGGATAACAAATCGATTATGCACTTGCTTAACAAGCTGCACGCCTTTATCACGATAAGATGGAATGAAGTTTCCAAGTACAGCCAGCGCAAACATCCACATGGCAAGGTAATGAAAATATTGACCATCCCTATCTGAGGCTTCCCCAATACGTATTCCTAATACCCTTCCCAATACACGTTCAACCTCAGCCACCAACCATTCTGCCTGATCAAGATAATGGTCTTCATTTAGTTCTTTATAAAGAGAGACTAGCAACACTAACCCAAATGCATCGGTCCATAAATAGCGTAAACCGTTTGGCCAAATAGACTGTTGCCTCATCCATGCTAACTTACCGAGAACATACTCGATTTCTTTATGTACCTGCATAATAGTGACTACAACCCAAATGGATAAGTGTCAGGTAGCGCTTGCAACTCTTTTGTCTGAAATGGATTCACAGCTTGTGTTTTATCAAACCAAATATATTCATCAAACTGTTTTGGTAGTACTGCATGGAAATAATGACTTGCAAGTTCTGTTTCAGGCCGATAGATGACACCGATTGCGCGTTCTAGACGAGATTTTAATAACTCACTATGCACTTTATTTGACTTTGGGTTTTTGAGTGCTAACAAAAAATGAGGGATATTAGTTTCATGAAATACTCTTTCATAACTATTTTCAAGTGCTGGTCTTACTTGTTTGATCTCCATAGGCCCATCCCAGTCTGATGCTGCAGCAACAGTGCCACTATCTGTTCCGAAACCAATATTATAACTTGCAAAAGAAAATTCTTGTCGACATAAGTAACCAATGTTGTATTCGCCCCGTGTAAACATTTCTGTTGCCGAGGCATCCCCAATGTGAGAATTATGTGCCCACACAATCCCTTTGCTATGTTCTCCATAAAATTTTAGCAAGGTTTGCAAGGTTTCAAACATATGACTATCACGCAAATTCCATGAAGCCCGCGAACCATAATACATAATGCGATAATAGCGCTCAGCGTTAGCAACTAACTTCGCATTCTGTACTGTATCTAAAAATCTTTCTCCATCATGTTGAGTATAATCTCTGTGTTTATGCAAAATATCTGTCAACATTTGCACTACTTCCTTTTCACATGATTTATAAGCCCTAGTAATGGCAGCTCGCCCATAAATTGCAGGATCTTTTTGCCAAGGATTCAAACAACCATAACGTTCACGTGCTATAGCAGCACTATCTGGATCAATTTCATCAAGATAATCAAGTATTGATCGAATTGAATTAAAAAGACTATATAAATCTAAACCATGAAAGGCTACACGTTGTTTTAATTCTTTGTGTGCATTGAATTCTCGCAACCAATCGACAAATTCCCTTACAGCTGTATTACGCCACATCCAAACTGGAAACCGTGCAAATGCAGTCCACTCTGATGGAGGATATTCAAAATGTCTTACATAATGATCAATACGAGAAGCATCGGGCCAATCACCTTCAATAGCAATGAAATTAAAATCTTTTTTTGTAATTAGCTCACGCGATATACGCTCGCGCATCCTATAAAATTCATCTGTTCCATGTGAAGCTTCACCAAGCAGCACAACCCTTGCATCATCGATACGTTGCAGCAAAGGTTCAAGATCTACTGTTTCAATCGAATCAAATGGCTCGGAAACATTTAAAACTTTATCCGTAATCCCATTTTGTTTGGTTTTTTGTTTAAGTTTAGGTTTTTGTTTAGCTACAATTTCTTCATTCTCAGCATCCCAGCCTTCCCGACCTATTAACGGCACAAAGCGAACATCTGCAATATCTTCATACTCAAAATCACTTTCACCTACACGAGTTACACGTACTAATTCTTGCGCACGTGGATCGCTACCGATAGGAATTACTAACCGACCTCCAATTTTTAATTGTTTTTTAAGCGAATCAGGAACCTCAGGCCCACCTGCCGCTACTACAATAGCATCATAGGGCGCATATTCAGGCCAACCCTTAGTACCATCTGCATGCAACACATGTACATTTTTGTAGCCAAGTTCTTGTAACGTTGAACTTGCTTTAGCCGCAATTTGGCCAATTCTTTCAATGGTGTAAACTTGTTTTGCAATTTCGGCTAATATCGCTGCGGCATATCCAGAACCTGCACCAATTTCTAATACTTTTTCATTTCCTTTTAACATCAAAATCTCAGTCATTAGTGCAACAATATAAGGCTGAGATATTGTTTGCCCTTCGCCTATAGGTAATGGCGTGTCTTCATATGCAAATTCACGTAACTCCTTAGGTAAAAATGCTTCACGAGATACTTTCCGCATTGCATTTAATACTAATTTAGAACGTATACCACGCATAGCAATATGGTTTTCTACCATTTTATCTCGAAGCTTGGAATAATCTGTCATTAACAAACTCTCTACCATTGACTATTGAGATAAAAAGTAAATTAACGATTAAGATTTAGTGTTGATCTTCATCAACTTGATGACACGGCAAGAAGAAAATATATGTATTATCGTTATTGTGTAGATTCAAGTCTGTATAACCGCTCTCTTAATTGCCCTATTTCTTCTATCAACTCTAATGCTAATGCAATACCTGCCAAATTTAGTCCCAGATCTCGCTCTAGTCGCATAGCGGTATGTGCTCTTTGCAAACTCAACCCAGAAAAACGCCATTGTTTTTTATCATCACCGATTGGATCCAACACGCCTTCTTCAACTAGTTCTACTATCCACTCAGCATGACGATTACAAACGCGACACATATCGCTTAATGAAAGTTCTATACTTTCATCTAAAACAGCACCTGCAATCAATTTATCTTGCATATAATTTACCCTCTCAGTTCAGTGCGCGGATTAAATGCGAGTTCTTGGCCCATCTTGCGATATAGTGACTTAGCATTTTCTGTATCAGCAGCAGGTAATTTTATTTGTATGTTCACATAAACGTCACCTGGAGGGTTTCCAGGAATACCTCTACCTTTTATGCGTAATGTTTTTTTTGATAATGTGTTAGTGGGAATTTTAAGGTCTAATTTTCCTGTCGGAGTTGGAATTTTAACATTTGCACCAAGTGCAGCTTCCCAAGGGGTTACATAAATTTCCAAATAAACATCACGCCCTTCAACACGGTAAAAAGGATGAGGCTTAAATTCGATTTCTAAATAAAGATCACCCGCCTTACCTCCTGCAAAACCTACAGAACCTTGGCCTGCTAGGCGAATTTTTTGACCCTGCTTAACACCTTTGGGAATTTTTACTGAGAGTTTTCGTTTTTTATTCACCACTCTACCAGAATTATCTAGTTCTGCTGTTCGCAAGCTGATATTACGTACTGCACCAGAATACGAATCTTCAAGATCAATTAAAACTTTAGCATGGTGGTCTTCCCCTCTGTGTTGAAAACCAGTATGGGTTTGCTTTCCTCGTGCCGACCCAAATCCGTGACCAAATAATGTCTCAAAAAAATCACTGAAGTTTGCACTATCTGCGTCAGTATACCCACCACCTCTAAACTCAAACCCTGCATCCCAATTTGGTGGCGGATGAAAATCTTGTCCAGCTTGCCAATTAGCACCAAGTTGATCATAAGCTGCCCTTTTTTCTGGATCCTTAAGAACCTCATAGGCTTCACCTACTTCTTTAAACCGTGCTTCTGCATCTTTCTCTTTACTAACATCTGGATGATACTTCCGTGCTAATTTTCGATACGCACGCTTTATATCTTCTTGCTTGGCATCGCGCTCGACACCCATAATTTTGTAATAATCTTTGTAATCCATAATTAGATAATATGTATCACGGTTAATCATGAAAGCTTTCGATGAAGCTTGTATTGACACATATCAATATGCCTATGAGTGAGTTGTAACAATATGGTTTGATAAGAAATCGTTAGAACTGGAGCAATTTATGTCAAACAGATTAAAATCTAAAAACAGATCTAAAAACAAGAAGCATGCTTTATATAAAAAAGCAAAAAATGCTTCAAATCAAGATTATCAAGAGTTTTTAATTAATAGTGCTTATTACAAAGCTGAACAGTGTGGATTTGCACTTGGCTTAGAAGAAGAAAATTCTCTTGATACAGATATTATTGCAATGCAAATTTTGCATTGAGTACATAATGCATATTAAATTTTATAACAAAATATATTACATGTTATGCAAAAAAATATTTTACGTCCAACAAAAATTAGACCTGTTAAGAGTTGCTTAGTTGAATCAGTCAATTCAAGTAACTTCTGACTTGTTATGTGGCTTAATAAACTACAAATTTTAAGTCAGCATGAGATATAATTATTAGACTTAGTTATATTTAAATGTGTCTAATCACAAAACATGCAATCAGGCAATAAAAATACACATTCTAACATCAATGAATCACAAATAACTCTTAGTACAAATTCTTTAAGTAAAGTTTATCAGACAGGAGATATTGAAGTTCATGCGTTGCGTAATGTAGATGTTTCATTATACGAGTCTGAACTAGTTGTACTATTAGGCGCATCAGGCAGTGGCAAATCAACCTTAGTTAATATTATCGGTGGTTTAGATACACCAACGTCTGGCCAAGTATTTTTCTACGATGATGATCTTACTACTTATAGTGACCACCAGCTGACCATATTTCGCCGAGAAAACGTTGGCTTTGTATTTCAATTTTACAACTTA
This sequence comes from Gammaproteobacteria bacterium, assembly GCA_965223115.1. Classification (GTDB taxonomy): domain Bacteria; phylum Pseudomonadota; class Gammaproteobacteria; order UBA4575; family UBA4575; genus CBDCUI01. The sequence continues at coordinate 241,396 of OZ244982.1, read as the reverse complement.
ATCCCAAGTCTTACTGCACTTGAAAATGTTGCACTTGTTACAGAAATTTCTAAAAGCCCAATGCCAGCTATAGATGCACTTGCTATTGTTGGTTTAACCGAAAGAGTAAATCATTTCCCAGCACAGTTATCTGGTGGTGAGCAGCAACGTGTCGCAATTGCACGCGCGATCGCAAAACGACCTTCTATTTTATTGTGCGATGAACCTACCGGCGCATTAGATAGTAAAACAGGTATCTTAGTGCTAGAGGCTATTGAGCGTGTAAACCAAGAACTAGGTACAACGACTATCTTGATTACGCATAATGCAGTGATCTCTGCTATGGCAGATCGTGTCATCACTCTAGCAGATGGCCAAATCACCTCTATCACAGAAAATTCTCAGCGTTGTGAGCCAAAAGATTTAACCTGGTAATGCATGCACTTGATCGCAAACTAGTCCGCGACCTATGGCGTCTACGCGGACAAGTATTAGCTATAGGTTTAGTTATAGCCTCTGGTGTTGCAATGTTAGTAATGTCTTTGAGCACAGTTGAATCATTAAGGGATACTGCTAACGCATACTACGAACGATACCGTTTTGCAGATATCTTTACTGGCTTAGAACGCGCACCTTTGCGGCTGAAAAAACGCATTGCTGACATCCCTGGCGTACAAACTGTTCAAACACGTATTGTAAAAATCGCAGTTCTTGATATCGAAGACTTTGAAGAACCTGTTATTGGGCAGTTAGTTTCTATTCCCGAACGTAGAAAACCATTTTTAAATCAACTCGCCTTACGTGAAGGAAGGTATGTTTCTCCTAGCCATATTGACGAAGTAATACTTGGTGAACCATTTGCTGATGCACATAAACTACAAATTGGAGACCAGCTCAAAGCCATAATGAATGGCAATAAACGTACGTTGGATATTGTCGGCATTGCATTAGCCCCCGAATTCGTTTATGCCATCGGTCCTGGCGCATTAATGCCAGATGATAAACGTTTTGGGATTTTGTGGATGGGAGAAAAGGCACTGGCATCAGCTTATGATCTTGATGGTGCCTTTAATGATGTAGCGTTGTCATTGTTAGTAAATAGTGAACCGGAAATCATTATTAAACACTTAGATCAGCTAACAAAAGATTATGGCAGCATCGGGGCAATTGCACGTAAAGACCAAATTTCTAATTGGTTTCTGATGAACGAAATAGAACAAATGCGCACCATGAGTATGTTATTACCAACTATCTTTTTAGCAGTGGCTGCATTTCTTACGCAAATGGTACTGTCTAGACTAATTGCTACAGAACGCAGTGAAATAGGTTTGCTCAAAGCATTTGGATACACTCGTATACAAGTAGCTTGGCATTACGCACGCATGGTAGTGGCAATCGCTATAATTGGCATCTTGTTAGGATGGATACTAGGTAGTTGGCTTGGCAGATATCAAACAGGTGTGTATGCAGAACTTTACCGTTTTCCTTTTCTTTATTTTCGACCAAGCATGGCTACATTTACAATTAGTGCATTAGTAAGTATTGCGGCTGCATTGGTTGGTTCTATGCGTGCTGTATACAATGCAGCAACATTACCTCCAGCAACAGCTATGCTGCCCCCTTCACCACCTGTTTATCGGCAACGTAAAAATATCATTACGCAATTATTAGCTTGGCTAGACCAGCCCACACGTATTATTTTTCGACAACTTACCCGCTGGCCCATACGCTCAATACTCACTAGCTTAGGCGTAGCATTTGCAGTGGCTGTTTTAGTAATGTCACTGCAATGGTTTGACGCCATTCACGAGATCATCAACGTATATTTCTTTGATGCACAACGCCAAGACATCACTATAGGACTCAGTCATTCTCAAGATAATAAAGTTGCACATGAACTCAGGCATCTTCCAGGAGTTTTAAGTGTAGAACCTTCTCGGATTGTGAGTGCCGAATTTCATGCAAGTAACCGTAAGCACCGTGGCGCCATACAAGGGGTTTTATCATCAGCAACTCTTAGCCCTATACACGATGTTGAACGCGGAATTGTTCCTATTTATTCAGATGGACTGGCTATAAACAGCATGCTTGCCGAAAAACTGCAAGTAGAAATAGGTGATACTGTACGAGTAAAAATCCTTGAGGAGCGCAGACCAGATACCCTTATACCCGTAGTTGATGTATTTGAGTCCTATATCGGCATGCCAGTTTACATGAATCTACACACCCTCAACAGACTCATGAAAGAAGGTAAACAGGTAGAATATTTAAATATTCTTGTAGATGAAAAATATGAATCCAATTTGTTTTCTAAGCTTAAAGAGCTTCCTGATGTCGCTGCTGTAAGCTTAAGAAAAGCTGCTGTTGAAACTTTTAACAATACCATGGCAGAAACACTGCTAATTTTTGTAACATTATTTTCTAGCTTTGGCTGTGCCCTTGCTTTTGGACTTGTTTATAACAGCACACGCATCACACTTTCAGAGCGTGGTCGTGAGTTAGCAACGTTGCGCGTGCTAGGCTTTACTCAAGCTGAGATTTCATACATCTTACTTGGTGAAGTCGGATTATTAATTGTAATAAGTTTACCCATAGGTTGTTTACTTGGATATAGTCTTGCATGGATTATCGTCAGTGCTTTTGAAACTGAACTTTTCCGCATACCACTGGTTATAAAACCTTCAACCTATGGCAAGGCAATTATAATCGCTTTAGCTGCAACTGCTTTCTCAGCATTATTAGTAAGAAATAGATTGAAGCGATTAGATTTAATTAAAGTACTAAAAACTAGAGAATAAAGACAACTGATAATAGGTATTAGTATGAGTGCTAAATTACGACGAAGTATTTTTTGGTTAATTATTCTAGTTTTAGTTCTACTAGGTCTAACTATTTCTCTGCGACCACAACCTATTGCAGTTGATCTCGTAGATCTACAACATGGTCCCATGATGGTTACTGTTGAAGAAGAAGGTGAAACACGAATTAAAGATGTCTACATACTATCCGCCCCTGTAACAGGACATATGTTACGCATTGATGCCGAAGTTGGTGATGAGGTAACTGCCGCAAAAACATTAATAGCACAAATCAAGCCCATTGACCCTGAATTCTTAGATATACGCAGTGAAGAAGAAGCACGCGCAGCAGTTAAAACTGCCGAAGCTTCTTTAACCTTAGCAAAAGCCCAACTTGCAGAAGCAGAATCTGAATTTGACTTTGCTGCTTCAGAACTTAAAAGAGCAAATAAATTAATTCAACAGCAAGTTATACCAGAACGAGAGTTGGAAAATGCCAAACGAGATTTTAAAACCAAACATGCCAAAGTAAACACTGCCAAAGCTGCATTACGTGCACGTCAATACGAATTGGCACAAGCACGTGCGCATTTGGTATCACCCGCCGATGTGCAAAATAATGATGAAAATTGTCAATGCGTAACGATACTCTCCCCAATTACAGGAAAAATATTACAAGTTTTTCATGAAAGTGAAGGAGTGGTATCCATGGGAATGAAATTAGTCGAAATTGGTGACCCTAGCGACCTAGAGATCGTAGTAGATTTTTTATCTTCAGATGCCGTTCGTATTCAACCCGGACAACGTGTAATTATCGAGGAATGGGGAGGAGAACCCACACTGCAAGGCATTGTTCGCAAAATTGAACCATATGGTTTTACAAAAACTTCTGCATTAGGAATTGACGAACAACGCGTAAATGTAATTATTGATTTAACTGATCCACCTGAAAAGTGGCAACGCTTAGCACATGGATACCAAATTGAAGCACGTGTAGTACTTTGGGAAAGTGAAAAAGTAGCTAAAGTGCCCTTAACCTCATTATTTCGAGATGGAGATAAGTGGGCAGTATATATTCAACATGAAAACAGAGCAAAACTTCAACATGTGAAAATTGGAAACCGCAATGGACTTGAAGCTGAAATTCTTGAAGGCCTTCCAATTAACGCACTAATAATTTCACATCCTAGCAACCAAATTACCGAAGGTATACGCATTAAAGATCGAGACCAATGATTTATATATTATCAACCCCTTCTCTCTATTAACCTCATAAGACATGCCTTTCCTATTAAATTTAAAACTAAACAAATACTATGAGTACGCTCATTTAACATTATAAAGATGGGTTCTAATCACTTCATCGCGGACATATCAAAATATATATGGGATACCAAATACCGGTATCGTAAAGGCAAGGCTATTTATGATCAAACCATTGAAGATACTTGGAGCCGTATTGCGAAGTCATTAGCTAACGTCGAAACTAAAGACAAAAGCTATTGGGAGCAACAGTTTTTTAAAATTTTACAAGGATTTAAATTTATTCCTGGTGGGCGCATTCTAGCGGGAGCCGGAACACAGCATAGAGTCACTTTATTTAATTGCTTTGTGATGGGAACAATCCACGACTCTATGGAAAGCATTTTTGAAAACCTAAAAGAAGGCGCGCTTACTATGCAACAAGGAGGTGGTATTGGTTATGATTTTTCAACACTGCGTCCACATGGGTCCATAGCAAAAACAACTGGGACGATTGCTTCTGGGCCCATTTCATTTATGCGTATCTGGGATAGCATGTGTGCAACACTACTTTCTACTGGGGCACGCCGTGGCGCCATGATGGCAACTTTGCGATGTGATCACCCTGATATTGAAGAATTCATCGATGCCAAAAAAGACCGTAAAGAACTCAGACATTTCAATCTTTCAGTGCTGGTAACAGATGAATTTATCGATGCTGTAAAACACAATAATGACTGGCCTTTAATTTTTCCAACAGCAAAGACTGAAAACCAAGAAAAAACAATTTTACGCCAATGGTCAGGTCATAAAGAACCTATTTCATGCAACATAGTAAAAATTGTTAAAGCTAAAGCTTTATGGGAAAAAATAATGCAAGCTACCTACGCATATGCAGAGCCAGGCATATTATTTATCGATAGAATCAATGAGCAAAATAATCTCTGGTATAAAGAATACATCACTGCCACTAACCCATGTGGAGAAATCCCATTACCTGCTTATGGAGCCTGTGATTTAGGCGCAATTAATTTAACGCAGTTTGTACAGCAACCATTCACGAAAAATGCATGCTTAGATTATTCAGGCATTCAAGAGACAACAGTGATTGCAACTAGGCTGCTAGATAATGTCATAGCTTCTTCAAACTTTCCTTTAAGCCAACAAAAACAACAAGCATTAAATTGTAGACGTATCGGGCTAGGCCTAACAGGACTTGCCGATACCTTGATCATGCTTGGTCTTCATTATGGCGAACAAGCTGCACGTAACACCGCAGCAAAAATAATGAAAACGATTTGCTATGCTGCATATGAGACATCTATAGAGCTGGCAAAAGAAAAAGGAGTATTTCCTAATTTTAAAAATAAAGATTATCTTAAAGGTAGATTTATAAATTGTCTGCCAGATGAAATAATAAATAAAATAAAAAAACACGGTATACGTAATAGTCATTTAACAACGATAGCACCCACTGGCACTATCAGTATCCTTGCAAATAATATTTCTAGTGGTATTGAACCTGTATTTGACTTTTCCTACTCAAGACAGATACTCGGATCAGATGGAAATTATAAAAAATATTCTCTAAAAGATTACGCTTATGCATCATGGAAATCCAGGCAGGGCAAAAAAGAAAAACTACCTAACTATTTCATAGATGCAAAATCTATAGCACCCGTCGAACATTTAAAGATGCAAGCCGCACTACAACCCTATATAGACAATGCCATATCAAAAACTATTAATATCCCTGAAGATTACCCCTATGAAGAGTTTAAATCCCTATATTTAGTTGCATTCGAAAACAAACTCAAAGGCTGCACAACCTATCGCCCCAACCCTATTACCGGTTCAGTTTTAAGCTGAATTTTTTACTCTTAGAACTTACACAAATCAACGTCAAAGTCTATAAGAGCATATTCTTGCAATAAATATTATTAAATTCCAATATTAGAAAGCTTGAGCATAATTTCATTTAGAATGCCAGTCATTCTTGGGTGCTCTACTTCAAATCTTTCAATATGAATTCGTAAATTGTCTAATAGTGACTGATGAGAATTTTCGAGCTCAACATCATTCACCTGATCTTCAATTCCCTTAATTAGTTGATTAAGTTCTTGCTGATCATCAGTCTTAATATCTAAATCTTTGACTTCACTCTTTAATTTATGCAAAAGCTGATGTAATTCTTCTTGACTCATTGTAATTACATAATTTTAATTATTCTTTGATTATAACGAATTTTTAGCTATTAGTAAGACTCTATATCATAATCATAGATTTGGATTAACTAAATATTTAGGTAAAAATTTTCGAATTTCTACCGCTGTCAATTTAGCAATATTTTTATTAAGTTCATAAGTAATATGCTTTTGTACATTATCACTTAATTGTTTTTTTAGTATACCCATCAGCTTAGGAGCTGCTATTACAATAAGCCTATTAAAATCGTTATTTTTCTCTAGAGTATTTAGATATTCATTAATTTCATTAACAAAACGATTAACCTCTTGCTTTTTCCGATCCCCTTCATCAGACATTGCTCTGCGACCATAACCATGACTAGAAAATGAATAGCCTTGTTTGTCACTAGTCATATCCTTACTATTAAGCCTATTCTCAGGATGACAAAGTACGGTTATTTCCTCTAGAGGCCCTGTTGATGAGGATGCGCGAAATATTCGAGCACAAGTATTATCAGCTGCAATTACTAGTATATTAGACATGTATAATTAATTTCTATTTTCTCTACTAATCAGAAATATAGCTACGCTATTTTTTAGCTTTTCTCACCCAACGTCCCGAATGTTTCTCGTATTTAGATTTAACTGCCGCCCATGCTACCTTATGAGAAGTAGTATCTCTTGAAGTATTATGATCTCTTCTTTTACTAGCATCAGAATATTCGTACCATGCATGATTAAATGCCTCTTTATATATTTCCTGCGCATGTTTAGGAAGATGATCTCTTACAGATTTTGGCAAATCACTTAATTTAGGGTAAGGCATAACAAATTTAACCATAATGGGTAATGCCTAACGTAAATCAATACGCCTTCAAGCTATGAACTCCTGTACCAAAATTACGTCTAAGGTATTAATATTTCAATCAAGCTTCCTTAACTGCAATCGAACGCTTATTTTGTTTCGCCACTTCAGTCTTTGGTAATATAATGTTTAATACACCTTTAGAATAAGTAGCATCAACTTTACCGTGGTCTACACCACTAGGGACTCGGAAAGTGCGTTGAAATGTTCCATAACTACGTTCGCATACATGATAGTTTTTCTTTTTCTCTTCACGCTCTTCCTTTTTCTCACCTTTAATTGCCAATGAATCATCACTAAGAGTGACATCAATATCTTTTTCAGTCATACCTGGTAATTCAACTGTAATAGTATAAGTATCATCATTTTCACTAACATCTACACGCGGAGTTATTTCAAACCTAGGAAGTTTAACGCGCCTCTCCAAATCTGCTACAGGATAAGTCCAACCTTTTCCAAAAAGCTTTGGAAAACTCGGCCAATCCTCTGAGAAACGCTCAAATATATTATCTATTTCTTCGCGTAAACTAGCCAGAGGTGTAATTATTTCACCTGCTTTAGCTGCAGACTTTTTTGATTTTCCTTTTCGCTTAGCAGTTTTTTTCTTTTTGACCGGTACTTTTGTTGCTCGTCTAGCCATTGAGAAACCTCCTTTTTAGTATTTAGCTAAAATATAAGTTTTGAAGATTTTGCAAAATACGGATTTGACATTCGTCAAATAAAAGAGGTTTATTAAATTTGTTTTTAACAACTTAGAATATTGTAATTTTCTGTAAGTATAAATATATGCATATTTTTTACAGGCCCCTTATTAGACCAGCATTGAGTTAAATCAATATTCGATGAATAACTATTTAATATACTTAAGCGTTAGACCTACTAGATTTCTATACTTTGTACATAAGGACCAGTCTATGGAATTTGAAGCACAAGGAAGCCTTATCCAAACCGATGAACAAGGATATTTAAAGGACCTTGACGATTGGAGCGAGGATTTTGCGAAAAAACTTGCAAAACATGAAGACATTGAACTTTATATAGACCATTGGGAGTTAATCTTATTTTTTCGTGAATATTATGCAGAGAACATGACTAATCCTACAATGCACCAATTAGTTCTTACCCTTGGAAAGAAAAAAGACAAACACTTTCATGATTTAAAAGAGTATGAAAAGCATATTTACAATTTATTTCCTACTGATCCAATACATGAATTATGCAAACTAGCAGGCCTTCCCATGCCTCAACCTGACACATAAATAGCATTAGAATTTAATTAATTCTTATACATTGTTAGCTAACAATACTACAATCAAAAATCAGTGAATTGCTGGAAGAAATTAGCAGATTTTGGAATGTATTGGAAATCGGATGATGCTATAAAACCTAAAAATGCGTTAAGTTTAATTAGCTTGAATACTTTCAAGATACTTTAATAGATTACTTATCCGCTCATCCACTGCCCCTTCATCTACTTCAATTGCACGAAACCGATCTCCCCAGATTGGCATGTCTTTAGGGCCATGAAAACTTTCCATCTCTCGACCTTCATCAGTAATCTTAATCCTTCGACCATCAATAAGTTGATAAACTGCCGTCTCAGGAAATGAGCCGCCATTATTTTTACTAAGCAAAGTAAGATTTTTTGGGGACTTGATTAATTGCCCTGCCATTGGGCCTTTACCTTTTCCATCAGTACCATGACAAACGGCGCAGTTATTTAGGTACTCGTACTTACCTTTTTGTGCAAAATTTATTTCAGCATAAATAAGCGATGAGGTTAGTGACAGTATTACAATAAAAATTACAACTTTTAGCTTCAGTCTATATTTACGCAAATTTCCCTCCTTGTCACAAAAATTTTTTGAATTTGAATATATGGTTAATTATAAATCTATAAATGCATTAGAAATGCTATGCTATTTAAGGTCATATTTTTATTGATGTAGATCAAAACTTATCTTTCAACTTCAGTTAGTGTTCATACTATTAATGTAAATTCGAATACTAACAGTGTGATGATGGAGAGTAAAACATGGAACCAACAACAGTAGATGTAACCTTACATATTGATGAAGAATTATCACATGGAAACCTAGAAGATTTTCGAGATGTTCTATTACATGAAAATGGTGTCTACGCAGCATCTTTCCATGATGACAAACCACATTTAATGATTATTGTTTACGATCCTGATGTTATCTCTTCCATAAAATTTGTAGAACTCGCTAAAGCTCACAATATTCATGCAGAATTAATTGGCCTTTAGTAGCAAAATCAATAGCAATATAGAAGTACATCTAAATAACACTTAAAAGAAATACTGTCCGTGTTGGCTATCATTGCAGATTACTCGAAGGTAATAGCTAAGTAGATATTATTTATTTACAAATAGCCTTAAACCAATAAGGTTAGTAATAAATATATTTCCTTGTTACTTATTAATGACAGCAGTTTCTGCACCCAGCACACTAGATAATTTAAATTGATGGATTACTAAAAACACTGCTGGGATGACGATGAGCGTTAATAAAGTTGCACTCAACAACCCTCCTACCATTGGTGTAGCTATACGACGCATAACCTCTGCCCCTGTTCCACTTCCAAACATTATCGGTAATAGACCAGCAATCGTTGCAGCAACAGTCATTATAATAGGTCTTATTCGCATTAATGCACCATCTATCACTGAATTTCTAATATCTTGATTTGTTAATACACGATTATCTGACTTAATTTGTTGTTTAATATTTTTTAATGCGTGATTTAAATACACCAACATTACCACACCAATTTCGACGCTCAGGCCTGCGAGCGCAATAAATCCAACACCGACAGCAACGGACATATCATAGTCAAGCAAATACATTAGAATAATACCCCCAACTAGCGCCATCGGAAGTGTTGCTATAATAATGACCACTTCAGTTATGCGGCGAAAACTCATATATAGAAGAAAAATTATAATGACCAAGGTAACCGGAATAACTACTGATAAACGTTGCTTAGCACGTAAAAGATATTCATATTGACCAGACCAAGATACCGTATATCCTGGGGGTAGGTTTACATTTTCTATGACAGCTTTTTTAGCATCTTGAACATATGAACCTAAGTCTCTATTTTCAATATCGACATAGACCCAACCATTAAGCCTTGCATTTTCTGTTTTAATTAAAGCAGGACCATCTTCAATCCTTATGTCTGCGACTTCCTGTAAAGCTACTTGTGCACCTGTCGGTGTTACCACAGGAAGATCACGAAGTCGTGCAAGAGAATCGCGCCAATCTTTTGGATATCTCAAATTAATAGGGTAACGCTCAAGTCCTTCAGTAGTCATTGATAATCGCATACCGCCAATAGCAGTTTGTACGACTTCTTGTATTTCCATTATATCAAGGGCATACCTAGATGCGGCATTACGATCAATGTCGATAATTATGTAACGTCCACTTGATACTCGTTCAGAATAAGCACTCGCAGTACCTGGTACTTGTTTAACAACTGCTTCAACTTCTTTTCCAATTTCTTGAATTATAGATAAGTCTGCTCCTGCTATTTTAATTCCAACTGGTGTTTTTATGCCCGTTGAGAGCATATCGATACGATTTTTTATAGGCATTACCCAAGCATTACTTATACCTGGAAACTGAATAAGTTTATTAAACTCGCTCTTTAAATCATTTATGTCTACACCCTTACGCCATTCTTTTTCTGGCTTGAGTTTTATAGTAGTTTCTATCATGGTAAGCGGAGCGGTATCAGTGGCGGTATCTGCTCGACCCATTTTCCCAAATACTGTTTCAACTTCAGGTACGGTACGTATTAATTTATCCGTTTGTTGCAACAGCTCTTGTGCTTTACCAATAGAAATTGAAGGATAGGTTGTAGGCATATACAACAAATCGCCCTCATTTAAGTCTGGCATGAATTCACTACCTAGCCGAGTCATGGGCCATAACCCTGCTACTACCACAACTAAGGCGATTACTAAAACTATTTTTGGGGCTTTAAGAACAAAACTAATTAGCGGTCGGTAAACAGCGATAAGCATTCGATTAATTGGATTTTTATGCTCTGGAATTATACGACCACGTACAAAATAACCCATCAAAACAGGAACCAATGTGATCGAAAAAATTGCAGCCGCCGCCATTGCAAATGTTTTAGTGTAAGCAAGTGGGCTAAATAATCGACCCTCTTGAGCCTCTAGGGTAAACACAGGTAAGAAACTTAAAGTGGTAATGATCAATGAGAAAAAAATAGGTGGTCCCACTTCTTTAGTTGATTCGCTAATAATTTCCCATCGATTTCGCTTTTTTACGCCCTCAGCTTCCAAATGTTTATGCATGTTTTCAATCATAACTACAGCAGCATCTACCATTACTCCAATTGCAATTGCAATACCACCTAGTGACATGATGTTGGCATTAATACCCATCCTCTGCATGATAATAAACGCAGTTAAAATACCAACAGGTAATGATAAAACGATGACAAGTGATGAACGTAAATGAAACAAGAAAAATGCGCATACGAGTGCGACTACAATAAATTCTTGAATAAGCTTTTCATTAAGAGTATCAACTGCACGCTCTATTAAAGAAGCACGATTATACGTTTCAATGATTTCAACACCATCTGGAAGTCCAGCAGTTAATTCTTTAATTTTTGATTTTACATTTTGGATAGTTTGCAATGCATTTTCTCCAAAACGCATGACCACAATACCCCCGACAACTTCACCTTCTCCATCTAGCTCTGCAATTCCACGTCTTAATTGTGGGCCCAATCGTATTTCAGCAACATCTTCTAACAATATTGGTGTCCCACGTTCGTTTACAGCTAAAGGAATTTTATGTAAATCCTTTATGTCATTAATATATCCTGTTGCCCGCACCATATATTCTGCTTCTGCCATTTCAATTACCGAGCCACCCGTCTCCTGGTTTGCTCTTGAAATAGCTTGGCGAACTTTTGAAAGAGGAATGCCATGTGCACGCAAACTATTAGGATTTATTACAACTTGATATTGTTTGACCATTCCACCCACTGTCGCGACTTCTGACACACCGCCCACAGTTTGTAGTTCATACTTTAAATACCAGTCTTGAATACTCCGTAGTTGTGCAAGATCATGTCCACCCGTACGATCGATTAACGCATATTCATATATCCAACCAACTCCAGTAGCGTCGGGACCAATTTGTGGCCTAGCAGATGTGGGCAATGTACTTGACACTTGACTTAAATATTCAAGTACACGCGTACGAGCCCAATAAAGATCCGTTCCGTCTTCAAAAATTACATACACATAGGAGTCACCAAAAAATGAATATCCACGCACATTTACTGCTTTAGGCACAGACAACATTGCGATACTTAAGGGATAAGTAATTTGGTCTTCAACAACTTGTGGGGCTTGTCCTGCATAGCTAGTTTTAATAATTACCTGAACATCAGATAAATCCGGTATGGCATCAATAGGTATGTTTTTAACAGCATATATACCCCATCCCGTAAGAAATATAGTGAAAAGTATTACAAAGATACGATTACTAATAGAATAATCAATTATTTTACCAATCATTTGAAACTCCCCCTTTATTGATCCATCTTGTTAATGGAGGAGATTTCGTAATGGTCTCCCACTTTTATCAAAGTAAAAGTAATACGTTCTCCTGGTTTCAAATTAAATTTATCAACGTAATAATCTTTGCTGATCTGAAAATCCATTTTCATCTGTGGCCAACCCAATTTTTCAATTGGTCCATGTGTAATTCGCAATTTTTTTTCTGCCTTGAATACTTCTTCCACTACTCCTTCAGCAAGAATTTCCTCACTCATAGCTTTACTATCAACCATTTCTTGTTCGTTTGACTGACTTGTCATTCGAGTAAAGCTGGCTTTTGTACTCGCTTCAGAATCAATAAGGAACTGTCCAGAAATTACGACATCTTCTCCTTCATCCAAGCCACTTTGAATTTCGATCCAGTCACCACTTTCAATACCAGTAACAACTTCGCGTGGTTCAAACCGGCCTCCGTCTTTTGCAAGAATGACGCGTTCGCTCGTCCCTGTACGTATTACAGATTCACGTGGCACAACTATGATATTTTTTTTCGCTCCTGCAAAAATATATACATCACCAAACATGTTTGGCTTAAGTGCCTCACCCGGATTATCAAATTTCAATCGAACCGTAAGCGCCCTGGTCATTTGATCAAGATCTGGATATATATATTCAACTCGCCCTTCAAATTTTTTACCTGGTAAATAAGAGAACCTAACTTCTGCAGGTTGCCCAACTTCAACCCAACTGCTTTGCCTCTCAAATACCTCTGCCATAACCCATACTGTAGAAAGATCTGCCAGCGTAGCTACCTGGTTTTCAGGTTTTACAAACATGCCCTCTCTTGCCTTGAGCAAGGAAACGACACCATCTTGAGGCGCATAATACGAAATGGTTTGTTGAGCTGTACGCTCTTTATTAAGACGCTTGATTTCTGAAGAAGGAATTCCCAATGCAAATAAACGTTGTTTAGATGCATTTACTAATGTTTTATTACCTAGTGAGAGTGCTTGTAAATACTCTTCTTGTGCATTGACGAGCTCTGGTGAGTATAGTTTAAAAAGAAGTTGGCCTTTTTGAACACGATCTCCCTCTGACTGTACAGTTAAGTTTTCTATCCAGCCTTGTGTTCGTAGATGAATATGGCTTAATTTCGATTCATCATAACCCACAAAACCAACTGTATTTACTCTTCGCCATAACATCGATCGTTCAGCTACAGCAGTGCGAACCCCCAAATTCTGTACAACTTCAGGAGCAATAACAACTTCACTACCAGCTCCTTGTTGTTCATTTTTATAAACGGGAATTAGATCCATCCCCATTGGAGATTTGCCAGGCCTGTCTCTTTTATAATTCGGATCCATTGGCGCAACCCAATATAAAACCTCTTGATCCTCTTCTGCCAATACTATATTGCAAAGAAAAAATGAAAAGCTCGCAAGAACTAAAACAACCAAATGATAAAATATTTTTTTCATCACAGTACTCCTTCCGCGAGATATAAAAGTCGTGCATGCATACGACTACGTTCAGTTTTTGCACGCATATTTTCCAAACGGACATTCAATTGAGTTATACGAGCTCGTGCAAGTGTTGTAAATTCTGTTACCCCACTTTGGTATGCTGTTAATGAAGCATGTGCGTTTGCATTCGCTTCCGGCACTAATTTGGTTTCATATAGTTTGCTTCTCTCAGAAAGTCTCTCCCAATTTGCATAGTCTCTAAGAACAGCTTTTCTAAGCGATTGCAATTTATCAGTACGCATAAACTTTGCAGCTGCAACTTGATGTTGACTAGCAGCTAAGCGTCGATCTTGACGTTTGTTAGTAAATATTGGTAAATCTACTTTTACCATTGCAGCTGCTTGGTCTTCGCGATTCGTACCGTCAATGTTTTCTCCAAAACGTTTACGATATTCAACACCAACACTCCAACCGGGTTTATACTGTTCACGAGCAATTGCAACACCTTCATTGAAAAAAGAAATCATGGCATCTTCTGCCTGTATAGACTGATGATTAATTAAAGAATTAATGATTTCTTGTTGTGAAGTAAGCGGAGGAAGCGTTGGGTAGTCTTTTTCTATTGGCTCATACGCTTTATCATCCAACCATTTACTTAATTCTGCTCTTGCCAAATCTTCTCTAGTTTTTAATTCAATAACGCGATCATCTAATCGTGATAACTCAAGCTGTGCTTGTAAAACATCTTGTTGATTGACACGCCCTACTCTGTAATAGGATTCAGCGATATCTACAAGCTGCACAAAATATTGACGACTTTCTTCGATGATTTCTTGAGAAGCAATTTGATAGTAAAGATTGAAGTAATGCTCACGTACAAACCGAACAGCTTTCAACACTTCATCAGAAGCACGTTGATATTCCGCACTACTTGCCCATTTTGTTTGTTTTTCTTTAAAAGAAAGTGTTTTGCCACGTGGAAAAGATTGTGATACTCCCAACCGTAATTGAGTATTGGGTTCACTATTAATATCAAAATCATCAGTCGGTACATTAAACAACCCAAAATTCAATTGAGGATCGGATAGTTGTGCATCTGCAACAGCAATTTCACCTAGAGCATTACCTCGAGACTGGCGCGCCTTAGAAATAAAATCTTTTTGTGTTGTGATCTGCTCAACTTCACGCAAATTTAATGCATAAACTGAAGAGATATAAAAAAACTGTAAACTTAATACAGTCAACACTATTAACAAAACATTTTTAATATACCTTGGTTTTACTACTTCAATATATTTACTTATATCTGCATACGATTGACACAAGCAATCATCTGCACTGTAATTTGATTTGCACATAACCGTGCTCCTTTCACAAGCCCAACTCGAACTTTTTACATTCGATACAGAAAAGCACCTTTATAGGTACTCAATAATGGTATATGGATAACTTTATGAAAGAGTTGTTATTGGTGGTCGAAAAGGCGGAGTGATTTTTCTCGATGAAAAAGTAAATCGAAAGTCATACATGACTATAAAATTACTTATAAACTGACTTATATTTACTGAATCAAAATATATATGTGTGGTGGATGTACAACTATTTGTACAGTCCTTACAGCCTTGATCTAATTCAATATCATTGCAGCAATTATCTTTGCAAATACTATCATTATTTATTGAATTGTGATGGCAGTGAATCATGCCATTATCAACTTCCACTTCTACTGAGTCACTGGACTGTGTAGGGGTTTGCATGCTGTTATAAGATGCAGCCCATGAAGTAAAAGGTAACAAAAAAAGAGAAGCCACTAACATTAACAAAAGGGCTTGGCTAGCTACTTTATTTCGTCTTATCTTATGAAGAATATTCACACTATTCCCAAATTTACTTACTTCATTGCTACACTTAGACTAAGTTGTAATGCAAAAGGTTGCAACAATTTAGTACTCAGAGGTCAATTTATGGTGATCTACAACGTATATCACAAGCTAACTAGGGGTTTGCAACTGCCTTTATAAGCATCTGATGTGCAACCTTACTGATACTTTTGGCTTAACTTGAGGTATTAATAGATACGGGTCAATATTAACCTAAAAACTGGCTGGGACGGCAGGATTATCTCTCCCAAATTTTAAGGCATTGAAATAAAAGCATTCTTTTCCTTGCCATACATAGACCTCCTGGGGAAAAGAATGATTATGTGAAATATATGTAGGGGGACCCTGAATCACAAAATTTGTAAAATTTGTAAAAAAGTTTTTTTATTTTGATATTTGATAGATTTACTTAAGATTGATAATGAATATTATTTTCATTTATTTATATATATAGTTTTTTCTAAAAATAATAAAAGTTGCATCATCTTTATGCTCAATATTTTTAGCAACTTCAAAATACTTATGAATTAATTTATTTGCAGCTTTTTTCAAAGGACCTGATTTGACTATTTTTAAGCATTCTTCAAGAGGTATTAATTCTGTTATGCCATCACTACATATAAATATTGTGTCTGACTTTTTAAGTTCAATTTCTGGGCCTATTTCAATATGCATGTCGGGGTTCCCAACTAAGTGAAACACTTCATGTGAAATTTCTGAATCTAAATGCTCTTCAGTGACGAGTTCAGATCGGAGCGCATACCCTAATGGTGAGTGCTCCGTATTACGATAAATAAGTTTTCCCCGCTGTCCAGTAATCGCAATCACAGAATCGCCCACATGAAATGGTCTGCATCGATTTTCTTCGATGGATACAATACATGCTGTTGCGCCCGCACCGGTTTTCAACTCCATTACAGATTTATTCGCAAATTCAATTGCATTTAAGATTGATTCTCGAATTAATTGATCTTGGTTAGAGTCATGTAACAGTTCTTTCTTTAATTCATTAATAACAATTTGTGAAGCTTCTTGTCCTCCTGATTGCCCACCTGCACCATCGGATAACCCAAGAACCAGCTCACGGTTATTTAAAGGTATCAGAATTGCGCTATCTTGATTATCCTCCGCAATGTTCGAGGAAGGAAAACTAAATGCAGCAACCTCACCAGCGCTAAATAGGCTAATTTCAGGCTTTTTAAGCAGTGATGATTTATATACAACCGTGTTGTTAACTAATTCATTCATCATAAATCACTAGTTTTCAATACTTTTTTAAAACAACGGAAGCATAAGTGTTGCAATACTTAGAACTAGAAAAAATCCACATAAATCCGTAATTGTAGTGAGTACTGGGCCTGATGCCACCGCCGGATCTACATTAATCCATCGTAATAAAAGCGGTACTGTACCACCGATTGACACTGCAACAAGCGTATTGAGTGCAAGCGCAACACCCACGACAAAACTTAAAACTAAATTGCTTTGCCATAAATAAGCAACCACACCAAGCAAAACTCCTAAAGCAACACCATTAATTAAGCCCACTTTCACTTCTTTAAACCACACGTGTAATACATCTAATGGTTTGATGAGCCCCAATGAAAGTTCTCGCATGCTTACTGCTACTGCCTGATTGCCGGAGCATCCACTCATATCCGAAACGATGGGTAAAAACACAGCTAATGCAATAACAGCACTCAAAGTGTCCGTAAACATCGCGATTACACTTGCAGAAATTACGTTAAGAACAATATTAATACTTAGCCAAGAAAGGCGTCGTCGTGAACGAACTGCAGTAGGCATATTCCTTGTTTCTTCACCTACAACAATACCTTTAGATTTTAGCTGTGCTTTATCAGCACGCTCTGTGAGTGCACGTAAAATATCTTGTCGCCTAACGACACCGACCAATCTATTTACATCATCGACTACAGGAACACCAAAAAAATCATGCGTTTCAAATAACTCATCAATTTCATCTAATGATGATGTTAATTGAACATAAATTGGATCAATTAGAATATCTTTTAAAGCAGTTTCTCGAGGTACCATCAATAATTTACGAGAGCTTACAACACCTAATAATTTATTTTTCTCTGATGTTACATAAAAATTAGCCTCAAACTCAGATCGATCTTCCGTAGTTTGTTGTAGAAAATTTATGACATCGCTTACTTGTGAATACTCTTTGAAAGAAACATATTCTGTTACCATCAAACCACCTGCTTCATCATCTGGGAATGTTGCGAGCTCTCGCACTTCAGCTGCTTCTGCAGGATCCATTTCTGCTAAAATCGCCTCTGCTTCATCCTTAGCAAGATCACCAACAATATCGGCTTGCTCATGACTTTCCATTTCTTCTAAGATCGAGGCGGCGTCTTTTGAAGGTAGCTGTTCTACTAAATCCGCTGCTTGCTCATCAGGAACATCAAGGATAATTTCAGCAGCATCCACTGGCGTCAAACTGGATAACAGTTCCTGCTGATCTTCATTACTTAATCGACTGAACACTCGCAGTGTTTCATCGGATTCTAGGCCATTTAAGTATGCACTCGTTTCCTTAACGTTTTTAGCCAAGATAAGCTCATGAAGTTTTTCCCATGGATCAACTGTGTCTTCATTTTTCAACGTGTCATGCATGTCAGACATTTTTTCTACCTATAAAATTTAATTCATTGCAATTCACTAATCACAAAAAATACAACTGTAGTTCTTAAATAATTCCACACAAACAAAAAAGGCTGCATCAGCAGCCTAAAATTTAGTTACTTAGAGATGTGCACTAACTTATGTTGTTTGTACAAACTCATAGTTATCAAGACTTTCTACAACTTTCTCAACGTTCCTAAAATATGCAATGTGATACAACGGATCACCTTCATATACAAGTGGAATGTTTGACTTACCAATAACAATGCCATCGTCAGGGGCTAATACATTTGCTGGGCTAAACGATCCACTAACATCTTCTACACTTCCTATAATTTGACCTTTAAGGATTTGTTTACCTAATCGAGTTTTTGATCTAAAGATGCCGCTTATTGGGGCACGCATCCAACTACTTGTTTCTGCAATCTGAGGTTCAGCTGTATTCGATTTATTTTTTGGTGGTAACTCTATCATTCCAAGATGTTTCATGACCCTCAGTATTCCACTAATACCAGCTTTAATGTTTGCCTCATTGAAACGCATCGCTTCACCGGCTTCATATACCAATACATGCACATTTTTCGCACGTGCCGCTTCACGTAATGAGCCATCACGCAACTTAGAATTAACAATCACGGGCACACCAAATGCCTTTGCTAAATCTTTCGTTTCATCATCACTTAAATCTGCGCGAATTTGAGGTAAGTTATCGCGATTTAATGCAGCGGTATGTAAATCGATACCATGAGTACAATTAGCAACGATTTCATTCATAAATAAATTAGCAAGTCGAGCTGCTAAAGATCCTTGAGAAGAACCAGGAAAACTACGATTTAAATCACGACGATCTGGTAAATAGCGCGAGTGCTGTAACATTCCATATACATTAACAACAGGAACAGCAATCAATGTGCCTGATAGTTTTTTTAAAGATATTCTTTTTATAAGTCGCCTTACAATTTCGACACCATTGAGTTCATCGCCGTGAATAGCTGCACTTATAAATAATTTAGGTCCATCCTCCCTGCCACGAATGACGTGTACAGGCATGGTCAATGGTGTATTTGTATACAAAGGCGGGAGCTCAAGTTGCAATATTGTACTTGTAGCCAGTTTTATTAAGGTACCAGATAGTATTAGTTCTTCATTCAATTTAATTCAGTACCTGATAGGAAAAAATTTGAGACATATGACTCTGTTAGCCTTTCCCGCGTGTTCGTGTTCTATTTGGTCTAGCATTTTTTTCAATAAATTCGATAATCATCCCCGCAACGTCTTTTTGAGTAGCTTTCTCAATACCCTCGAGTCCGGGTGAAGAATTCACTTCCATTATTACAGGTCCACGATCAGAACGAAGTAAATCGACTCCAGCGACATTTAACCCCATTTTTTTTGCTGCTTTTATAGCAGTGGTTCGTTCTTGTGGTGTTAATTTCACAAGTTTTGCTGTGCCACCTCGATGTAGATTTGAACGAAACTCACCTTCAGATGCTTGACGCATCATCGCAGCAACGACTTTTTCACCTATAACAAATGCACGAATATCTGCACCACCGGCTTCTTTAATAAACTCTTGTACCAAAAAGTTAGCACCAAGCTGTCGAAACGCATCGATAATAGTTTCTGCGGCTTTCTGTGTTTCTGCGAGAACAATGCCTTTACCTTGCGTGCCTTCAATTAGCTTTACAACTAGCGGAACACCATTTACTAAACTAATCAGATCTTTTGTATTTTTCGTAGAATTTGCAAAACCTGTTAATGGTAATCCAACACCTGCCCGTGCCAGAATTTGTAATGAGCGTAATTTGTCTCTAGAACGTGTAATTGCGATCGATTCATTGAGCGGATACGTTCCCATCATTTCAAATTGCCGCACAACTGCACAGCCATAAAAAGTGATAGAAGCCCCAATCCGAGGAATAACTGCATCAAATCGAGGAAGCTCTTTACCCTTCAAATGAACGCAAGGCTTATCAGTAGCGATGTCCATGTAACAATCGACTGTATTTACAATCTCAATGTTATGTTGACGCTCCTTTGCTGCTTCAATGAGTCGCTTATTAGAATATAACCTGTCTCCACCTCTAGTTAGTAATGCGATATTCATATTTTTTAGTTTAGCCATTTTTTTCCAATTAAATAGGAACGAGCAGGATTAACAATGAATCGGTTCTTGATTGCTTCACGACCTAGTAACATTCTGAACAACATATTTTCTCTATCTGTAAGTGTAATTTCAGCATTCCACTCAAAATGGCCCAATTTGATGGGGGTTTCAATTACATATCGTTTTTCACGATGGCCACCGGAATCTGTTACCAATCTCGTGTCTATGACCTTGCTTTTGCACTCCACAATTTTTGTTTTATTTCGCTGGAGTGGATGTAGCCCAAACTTTATATGTAACTGCCCTTTTTTATTATGGTAAGGCTCAATATAGAACGCATGCAAAGAAGATGTTCTTGCTCCAGTATCAACTTTACATTTAATTTTATCGACACCCAGTTTTGGCAGTGCAAGCCATTCACGCCAACCAATCATATTATCTGGATCAGGTGCTTTCATTATCGAAAATTATATGAGTATGCAAATCAAGATATGTATTCTTTGTTTATATTAACTATATCTGCGTTAAACCTGAATATTTCATCCAAAATATCTAATTCATAAGTTTCAAGTGAGAATAATATATTAATGTCCAATTCATCACTATTTTCAATTAAATTGGAATGAGTATTTAGTTTATCGATTTTTGAATAACTATGTTTTTTTATCATGAATTCGTTTTCAAAATTTTAATATCTAAGTATAAGTAGGCTTGGTTTATCTCATCATATGTTGAATTCTCGACAGTAACTATTTGCTTAGACCCTCCTGGATATAGCGACTCTTTTAATAATATTCTAGAAAAAATTCTATTAAAAAACCTCGAATCTAGTCCTTACTATTGCTCAAAAATAGCTCTCCTAAGTGGATATATTTTGCTTGATTTTATAGGAGGATCATCCGCTTGCTTTGAAATCTAGTAGGCCATTTAGTGCCATATACAAAGAGGATTATTAATTATGACTAAAAGTGTTAATGCTAAAAAGAAGTTCCAAAAAATGCTTGAAAAAGCATGCAAAAACTCGGCGGTTACACCTAAAGAGTTGCTACGCGAGCTTGTAAGTTCAGGCTATAACAATATTTACGAATGTGAATTTGGTATAGATGAACTCAAGTATATAATCGATGATTTAGAAGATGCCAAAGAAATTGCAGAGTTTCATAGCCATAAAAGTAGTAAAAATCAAAATTATGAGGCTAGTGATGTATAACAACTAACAGACCTTCACATGCTCAAAACCCAATTATTTAATCAAACTACTCATCTTGAATCAGGCGGAGTCGAGCTCATTGATAGGTGGAAAAGTGATGAAAACTCAATAATTTGGATAGACTTAATTAATCCGCAGCCCGAAGAAGACCAATTCATTGCACAAGAATTTAAATTTAATGAGCTGGAGATGGCTGATGCAACGCGACTTAGGCATCCACCAAAAATTGAGTTTTTCAATGATCATTTTTTGATGATCTTAAGAGCCATACATACATCAAGCATTGAATTTGAATATGATTACTCACAATTAGCCATATTCGCTTCTAATCGATTCATCATTACTCGCAGAAATAAAAAACACGATTATATCGACACTATGTGGAATAGCTTGGAGAATAATGAAATCGACTGCTCTCACGGGTCGAGCCACCTTGCGTATTTAGTATCAAGAAATATTGCTGATAAATATTTTACTATTTTAGAAAAATTAGAGGATCGACTTGAGGAGTTAGAAAGTCTTTTGACGACAGAACTTAATGATGGTCATTTAGCTGAACTTTCTAAGTACAATAGTATCTTGAGAAAAATAAATCGAGTAATGACATATCATAAAACTGTGTTCAGCTCTCTATTGCGCAATGACTCTAATTCTATAGTTGAAAACAACATCCACGAGTACAATGATATTTATGAGCATATGGAAAGAAGCGCCAGCCTATCGCTCATGCATCAGCAGCTAAGTTCAGATTTAGTTAACAACTACTTAGCTTTAACGTCGCATCGTGTAAACAAGATTGTAAAAACATTAACTATTTTTACTGTGCTATTTGTGCCACTTTCATTTATTGCAGGCCTATATGGAATGAACTTTGAATTTATTCCAGAACTCAAACTTAAATATGGCTATTTTTACGTATTAGGTATTATGTTTGCAGTGTTTACTGGGTTGTTATATTTCTTAAGAAAAATGAAATGAACTCAATAAAATTCACTCTTTTATTAATATTAGTATGCATCATTTCTACACCTATGAATGCATATACACAATCGGAAGAACTCATCCCAATACCTAATGTTGAATTAGAGTCAACGACTCAAATCCCCAATCCATTAGATCTCAATCCAAACTGGTGGCACTACTTCGACTTACAAAATATCGATTTTTCAAAAAATGTCAGTGACTTCTTATCTCAACTAAAAGATATTATTAGTAACTTAGAAGATAAACATAAAATTAAATCAAGCGAATATGAAGCAAAAATATATGCCAGCTTGAACGCCCTTGAAGACTTAAAAAATATAGAACAGATCTCACCTACTGAAAAATCCCCTATTCAGGATGAGTATTCTTTAGATGAGCTACAGAATATTGAGCGATCTCTGCGAGAAGCTGAATTGATTTATAACATTCAAGCACCGCAGTTGAAAGATGATCAAAAAGCAATTAAAGCTTTAGCACAAAAGATTGATACTTTATTTGCTGCATACCGAAAGATCGATACAGCAAATCATGAAAAGCTAGCTGCTGGAATGGAGATAATTGCAAATAGATTAGCCTGGATGGTCTCTACAAATAAGCAACCCATTCAAAAACTACAAATTGACAATTACAAGAATAATA
The DNA here is from genome assembly GCA_965223115.1 of Gammaproteobacteria bacterium. Lineage (GTDB taxonomy): Bacteria > Pseudomonadota > Gammaproteobacteria > UBA4575 > UBA4575 > CBDCUI01. The sequence continues at coordinate 217,816 of OZ244982.1, read as the reverse complement.
TTGAATGGCTAAAGGAAGAAAAAAGACATGCATTGAATAATCTTTCAATTACAAAAAATGAATACAATAAGATTCAGGGCGAGATAGAAAAACAACTTGCAGTATTAGATATTGCCCAAAAAAATCTAGTAGAAGCAAAAAGCCAAACATTGGAAATTGTAGAAGATGGTTTAATAAATACCTTTAAATCGAATCTACTCAAACAAAAAGCATTACTAGCCGAAATACAGACAGCACATCAATCACTACGCTTACACCTTTTACAAGCTAAGCAGTCTATTTCACAACTTGTAATAAACGAACCTGGCCTAAACCTCGATGAACAAATTCAGCAATATAAAGCTAGAGAAGTAATTTTAAAAAATACAAAGAGTGAATATGACAGCTGGAATAAATCCTTTCAGAAAGATCGTGATTTAATAAACGAGCTCATGTTAGACAGGGATAGTAAAAATGAAAATTATAAAACAGATGAACAAATTCTTCGCGAACACAGAGAAGTACTCAAAAACACGTCAACGCAATTAAGGAATTTGGATATCTCAATTAATGATCTTAGCTTTTTGAATGATGTCGTCCGAGAGCAACTGGCAAAAACTCAGGGTCTATTTTTTAGACTACGTTCCGATAGCTATTCCACCATAGGTGGGCTGTGGCAAAGCATCCAAAATGTTGTTTCAAAAAGCTTGTTCACGATCGGTGATGTGCCCGTGACGTTTACTGACATCTTAAGAGCAATTATCATCATTTTGATTGCATATGTAATCTCGCGAGTTGTTAGAAGGATTCTTAGACGAATAAGTTTTGCAGACGACAGTCGTTCGACATCTATAATTTATACATTAAGCAGACTTTCCCATTACCTAATAATAATTATTGGCTTAATTATAGCCTTATCATCAATTGGTTTAAGTTTTACCAATGTAGCAATCGTCGCTGGTGCACTGAGTGTTGGCATAGGTTTCGGCCTACAGTCTATCGTTAATAATTTTGTATCTGGAATTATTCTTTTGTTTGAACAAAATTTAAAAGTTGGAGACTACGTTGAATTAGAGTCAGGCATGAAAGGCGTAGTTAAAGGCATTCATGTACGAAGTACTACCATCACCACACTAGACAATTTAGACATTATTGTTCCAAATTCTGAACTGGTTGCGGCAAAAGTAACAAACTACACCTTGAATGAGCCTATGTTTCGTATGCATGTGCCTTTTGGAGTTGCGTATGGATCAGATAAAGACTTAGTCCGTAAGGCTGTTCTTGAAGCAACTAGACAAGTAGGAGTTACTTATGATGATGGTGCCAAAAGACGCCCACAAGTTTGGTTAGTGGGTTTTGGAGACAGCAGCTTAAACTTTGAGTTAGTAGTTTGGGTAGTTAATAAAAAGGGTAGTAATGCCACCCCAGGGTCTTGGAGAGCACTATATACATGGGAAATCGAAACTGCATTAATTAAACATGGAATTGAGATTCCATTCCCGCAACGAGATTTACATTTAAAAAGTGGCTTTTCAACTTGAGTTATTCTTGCATTAAATCTATTTCGTTTTTAAGGTACTCTCATTGGCAGGTTTCTATGGGAACACATGGGAACACCAAACGAGAAAACAAGTACTTACAGTTCAACGTTAACTGGTATAAGTTTCGATAAGTGGTTATTTTTTGGTAGAGAGGCCAGTTTTTAATCTAAAAACTGGCTGGGCCGGCAGGATTCGAACCTGCGAATGCCGGGATCAAAACCCGGTGCCTTACCACTTGGCGACGGCCCAATTCTTTACAACACTAACGACTAATTATACTCACATTGCAAACTTGCCGGTGAGTAATTACAGCCTTTAGTAACAAATGCTGCCCACTCTGCTGGGCAGTCTTCAGCGATACCTTGTGCCTGTGATTGAGACTCACATGTCGCAAACATGGCACTACCTGAACCGGTTAACCTGGCAGGCGTATATCGATTTAACCATTGAAAAGCACGCTCTACTTCTATTTGCTGACGGCGGGCAATTGGCTCAAATACATTCCTTGTATACTGCTGCGTAAAGTCGCGTATTTTGATGGGCGTGCAATTGCGTGTCAAATCCGGATTACTAAACATTTGCTTGGTATCTAAATGCACATTTGGAAATATCACTACATACCATGATTCAGGTAAGTCGATAGGAGTTAATTGCTCACCGATACCTTCAACCCAGCATGCTTTACCCCGGATAAATATAGGCACATCCGCACCTAACTGCATGCCTAACTCTTCTAACTCTCGCAGATCCAGACCACAATCCCATAATTGATTCAAAGCCAGTAATGTCGTCGCTGCATCTGAGCTCCCTCCCCCTAATCCTGCACCCATAGGGATTACTTTTTGTATGTTAATAGAAGCACCCTGTTGAGCAGAACAGGTTTTCTGCAGCAACCTCGCGGCACGTATGCAAAGGTCTTCCTCTTGCTCAATATCAACAATTGTATTTTCTCGTTGTATAGTTCTGTCGTCTAAAATAGCAAAACGTATCTGATCACATAGATCTATAAATTGAATTACAGTTTGCAGTAGATGATATCCATCATTACGTTGGCCAACGATATGCAAAAAAAGATTTAACTTTGCAGGAGCCAACCAAGTTTGTGACTTTAGATTTGCAGGAATACTTTTTTTCAAAGGACTTTATTATAAAGCAGATATTATTTAATCGTATTCAATAACCAATGATCAATCACGATATTTGCATTAAGTGTTTTGTTAGTAATCTTAATAAATGCAGGCATTGCAGGTTCGCCATCATGATATCTATTATAATCAATCACCCATCCTGCTTGATTAAGCTGCCTTAATCTACCGAAATCATCTAGCTCCAAAGACGAATAGTTTTGCTGAGGATCTGGAATGCCACGCAACCAAAAACGTAGCCCATCTACTGGTAATGAATAACCAAAAAGCTTTTGCATTAAAGCTTCAGGGTCTGCTGCTGAATAGTTGTCTCCTTTTGAGGTATTAAGCTGTACATCTCCTTCAATACCCTCTATTACCGCAACCTTTCTTCCTAACGGTCCATGCAAATCAATATTAAATTCCTGCTTTTGTTGTCGCCAGCGTACTCCTGCGCGAAAACCTTCATCATTAGATCTACCTGCCACACGTCCTTTCAAACTCCAGGTATCTATAATCTCCAAATTTGCACGACGCAGTTCCCATATAGCTTGCTTGTTAACTTCAGAATCAGATGGGAGTGAATGCTCTTGAACCGTAACACATGCATTCAATAATGTTAGAAAGATAAAAAATAAACCCAGCCGCAACATCGGCTAGCACCTCACTGCTGAAACTTTTTTTGTAGCTCCAAAAGATACTCATCTTCAGGTTCACGCGCCAACCCTTCAGACATTATCTTATGTGCTTCATCATAGTTCCCTAATGTCCATAACAACTCAGCAAGATGTCCGGCAATCTCTGCGTCTTCTAATAAATCGTAGGCCTTACGCAGATAAGTTTCTGCTTCTGTATAATTACCAAGTCGAAATTGCACCCAACCCATACTATCAATAACTGCTGGATCTTCAGGTCTAATTTCTAATGCGCGTTGTATATAAACCAAAGCCTCATCAATTCTATAGTTGTGATCTGCAAAGGTATAGCCTAATGCATTAAGTGCTGATGCATTATCGGGGTCTTCAGATAAAATTGCTTTAAGGTCTATCTCCAACAAATCGATGCGATCAATCTCTTCCGCTATCAATGCACGCGCATACAATAAATCACTATGACCAGGAAACTCTTGCAAACCCTCACTGTAGAGATCCATTGCAACAACGAATAATTTCTCATCATGTAATAACTGCCCTTCTATTAAGTAAACTTCAATAATATTTTCAGGCGAGCTTAAGTTAGCACGTAAATCTTTTAAATATTTCTGTGCCTTTTCTATTCCATCTAGTTCTACATATATGGTAGCAATTCGTGCTTTTGCATCCATATAATATTGGCCCTGCATAACCTGCTCGAATTCTTCAATTGCTTTTTGCTGGTTGTTTTGCTCTTCGGCCACTCGACCTAAATAATAATGACCTTCATCTTTACGTTGATTACGTTTAACTAAACGTTGAAATTGAACTTTGGCTTCAGCATATTTTTCTTGCTGTAATCGCAGTAAACCCAATGTATAAATTAAATCTGTATCGTTAGGATTTTCTGCTAGTAATATATCGAACTCTGTAGCTGCATCATCATATTTCTCTGCTGACAACAACATACGCGCATAAGCCATACGCATTTCGCGATTATCAGGTGATTCTTCAACAATATATTGCATTTCTTGAAGTGCTTTATCGTCTTCTTCAAGATTCATTAGTGCCTGTGCACGCATAGCACGTGCTTCAACTAAATCTGGTTTAAACCCCAGAGCAAGCTCACTTTCATCTATTGTGCGTTGGTAATCTTGTGCCTGAAAAGCGAGGCTCGCTAAAGTAAGATGCCCATAAGGATTTTCAAAATATTTGAGTACTAATTTTTCCAGCAATTGAAGGGCCGATTCTGTTTCCGCCTCACGAACCAATACGGCACCAATGATGCTAAAACCTTTAGCCGGCGAATCGTCAGCTGCTAGCATGATCTTCTCAAAATGTGGAACAGCTGCATTGATATTGCCATTGCGCAATTCTAGTACACCAAGAATCTGACTTATTTCTAAATTCTCACCTGCCAATTCAGACCAGCGGGTTGCCGCACGGATGCCAGCAGGCCAATCTTTGGCAAACATAGCGATTCGGGTAGCCCGTTCCGCAACTACGGGGTCGTCTGATAAATTCGCCGCATTAATATAATGACCCATTGCCTGCTCAACATCCCCAAATTGTCCAGACAGCTCCCCAGCCAATACCTCATACATAAGGTCCGACTGCTCTTGGTATCTTGCATCTTGAGATGCCCTAATTTTCAATGACTTATTTGAGTCAGGCAGTTTTTCTCCTTCACCAGTACCCACTTGCAATGAGGCACAGCTAACCATACCGAAAACCATAGTAAACACTACCAAGTGGGAAAAAATCTGCAAAATTGTGGCTTTAATCTTCAATATACTGTGTTGTTTTAGTCACTCAAGTAGACTATACCTAATATTACTGTAGTTAACTGAGCAGTTCATACGGATTTTGACATATTTATTCAGATAGTTAGCTCAAAAAGAGTAAAATTTACAAGTTCTTCTCAGCCACATTAACATCCAGATGCCCTTATTTACTCTTGGTATTAACCACACTACTGCTCCTATTGAGGTCCGTGAGCGTGTGGCTATTAGCGAACAAAACTTAAGCCTCGCTCTCAAAAAACTCATTGGTGTACCACAAGTCGACGAAGCCGCCATCATTTCTACCTGTAATCGCACTGAACTATACTGTGAAGTTAATGAGTTAAATAAAGGTAAAGAAGGTGTCCTTAACTGGCTAAATTCTTTTCATAATCTCAGTTCTACAGATACTGAGCCCTATTTATATGACCATCTAAATGAGTCAGTAGTTCGACACATCTTTCGTGTAGCCTGCGGACTCGATTCGATGGTACTCGGTGAACCACAAATATTAGGCCAATTAAAATCTGCATACCAAGATGCAACTCAAGCGGGAACACTAGGAAGAAACCTCAATCAACTTTTTCAACATTCATTTAGTGTTGCAAAAAAAGTTCGCACCAATACGGCTATAGGTGCTAACCCGGTTTCTATTGCATCTGCTGCCGTTTCATTATCCAAACAAATATTTGGAGACCTTTCACAAAACTCTGCATTATTGATAGGTGCAGGTGAAACTATCGAGTTAGTGACTGAGCATTTAAAAAGTGCTGGGATTGGATCTATCACTGTTGCAAATCGCAGTATTGAACGTGCACAAAAAATTGCTGATCGTGTAAATGGACAAGGCGTAAACTTTAGTTTTGTAAATGAAGTCCTTCCAAGGTCTGAGATTGTGATCACAGCTACTGCAAGCACTTTGCCGATTCTTGGCAAAGGCTTAGTCGAGCGTGCTCTCAAAGAACGCAAACATAAACCTATTTTCATGGTAGACCTTGCAGTACCCAGGGACATTGAGCCAGAGGTAGCCAAATTATCAGATATCTATTTATACACAGTTGATGATTTACAAAACGTAATTGAGCTCAACCTACAATCCAGACAAGAGGCCGCCACTCAAGCTGAAGAAATTATTGATATTGAAGTAGAAAAATTTTCCTCCTGGCTACGCAGCCAAGGGGTTGTGCATACTGTACGCACGTTTAGAGAAAAAGCAGAAGCATATAGAGACGAAATTTTAGAAAAAGCACATAAAATGTTAGAGCAAGGCAAATCTACAGACGAGGTATTGCAGTACTTAGCTTATACATTAACTAATAAGCTTACTCATGAACCCACTGAAGCATTGAACCTTGCTGGCAAAGAAGGTAATAATGATCTGATTGATGCGGCAAAAACTCTATTGAATATCCCTACAGATGAATAAATCAGATGTATATCTAAACATGCTTACCGAGACTTCAACATTAGGTTTTATAACACCTCACTTCTATTAGCTACAATAAAATCTTATTTGTTTATATATGCTCTTTTTAGTAAGAGTATTTACGATAAATTGCTTGTATTAAAATTTTATAAATGAAAGATTCAATATTAAAAAAACTCGAAAGCATTAAAGAGCGGCATGAAGAGATTTCTGCTGAACTTGCAGATCCTGATGTGATTAGCAATCAAAACGAATTCACCAAGCTCTCCAAAGAATATGCCCACCTAGAGCCGATTGTGGCCAAGTTTAACGAGCACCTGCAAGCTACCGAAGACCTTAGTGCCGCAAAAGAGATGGCTAATGATGCTGACAAAGAAATTAAAGCCATGGCGCAAGAAGAAATTAAATCTTCTGAACAGCGTATAGAAGAACTTGAGACAGAATTACAGACTTTATTGCTACCCAAAGACCCACATGATGAAAGTAATGTATTTCTGGAAATTCGTGCAGGTACGGGTGGAGATGAAGCTGCGATATTTGCAGGTGATTTATTTCGTATGTATTCACGCTATGCGGAAAACAAAGGCTGGAAAGTAGAAATCATTAATCAAAACGAAGGGGATCATGGGGGCTATAAGGAAATCATTGCCAAAATAAATGGCAAAGAAGTATTTTCCAACTTAAAATTTGAATCTGGTGCCCATCGCGTACAACGTGTTCCGGAAACAGAATCCCAAGGCCGTGTACACACTTCGGCAGCAACCGTTGCGATCATGCCAGAAGTTGATGAAATTGATAATGTAGAAATCGATAACTCCGACTTACGCATCGATACATTCCGCGCATCAGGTGCAGGTGGTCAACATGTAAATAAAACAGACTCAGCTATTAGAATCACACATATTCCAACTGGAATTGTTGTCGAATGCCAAGATGAACGTTCACAACATAAAAATAAAGCACGCGCCATGTCTTTATTAAGTGCACGCATGCTAGATCAAGAACGCCAAAAACAAATTGAAGAACAAGCCGCAACACGACGTAATCTAGTTGGTAGTGGCGATCGTTCAGAACGTATTCGTACTTACAATTTTCCTCAAGGCCGTGTTACAGATCATCGTATAAACCTAACGTTATACAAGCTAGATGAAATGATGCAAGGCAATGTCGATCAAGTTGTACAACCATTGCGTAATGAATATCAGGCAGATTTGCTTGCTTCAATGAGCGAAGAACTTCAATAAGTAATGACTTATCAAGAAGCTGTTAAACATGCTGCAGCTAAACTACAGGGTATTAGTGACAACCCTGCACTTGATGCGCAACTGTTAATCTGCCATGCATGCAATATCGGTCAAACACAACTCATCGCACATTCTGAAAATGAACTGTCAAATGAAGAAAATACTTCTTTTATCGATTTATTAAAACGCCGCTGTAAAGGGGAACCGCTTGCTTATATTACGGGCGAAAAAGAATTCTGGTCGTTGAGCTTTACAGTAAACAAAGAGGTTTTGATACCACGCCCTGAAACAGAGCTTTTAGTTGAGACTGCATTAAACATTGCTTCCACATACCAAGCTCCAAGTATTCTAGATCTTGGTACGGGTTCAGGCGCAATTGCAGTTACTATCGCCAAGGAATGTAGTGAATGTATTGTATATGCATCTGATATATCCTCATCTGCGCTAGAAGTCGCAAAGTTAAACGCAATAAAATATGAAGTTGAAATAAAATTTACTCAAAGCGACTGGTATAAAAGCCTATCGGGTAAAAAATATGACTTAATAGTTTGCAACCCACCCTATGTGTCATGTGATGACACCAACCTAGACCCGTATGTTTTAAAGCATGAACCAAGTCATGCTTTAATAAGCCAAAACAAAGGCTTACACGATTTAGAATTAATAATTAGCCAATCCAAAAACTTTTTAAACTGTTCTGGATATTTGTTAATCGAGCATGGCTTTAACCAAGGACCGATAATACAACAATTTTTTCAACAACATGGATTTAAAGATGTGCAAACACATAAAGACTTATCAGGACATGATCGTGTTACATTTGGAAATATCTAGAAAAACGTGACCCATGTAACAAAATAAATAACAGTAATTAAGTTTTACAACTAATTATGTTTATATCATCTCTTAGCATATTCAATACACTTACTAAATTTTTAAACACCGTTTCAATAAATAGAGTTATTTTTTCAAAATGGAATTTGATCGAACTTTACTTACAGATAATTATTTAGTTGCTGTCATTGAATGCATAGAGTCACAAGGACATAGCATAGATGACTTTGAATTTTCAACCCAACGCACTCATGGTTACACTAAAGGCGCCCTAGACCCTAAAGCAATTGTCTACGTTTGCAGACTAAGTAGCGGTGTTGAAATGAGTTACGTACTAGGACAAGACCCAGATTTTTCTAGTCAATTTTGCAAAGATTTACAAGAAGGCATGTTTGATGCGTGAACCTTGCGTGTAGTAAATATTTATTATTAGCTGGTGTTCTTCAAAGAAGAATAAATTAAAATACGTAAGTGCTTACGTGTCTTCTGGCACAGGAATTCTATAAAACGTGGCATAAAAAACTGGAACCAGTATCATTGTTAAAATCGTTCCAAATGAAAGACCAGCCATTACAGTCACTGCCAAACCAATCCAAAATACATCTTGAATTAGAGGTATTACACCAAGCACAGTTGTTGCAGCAGCTAATACAACTGGACGTAACCTAGATAAAGCTGCTTGTATTATTGCCTCATACTGTTGCATTCCCTCGGCAAGATTAATATTAACTTGGTCTAATAACACAACGGCATTTTTAATCATCATACCCGACAAACTCATTGCACCAAGTAAGGCCACAAACCCAAATGCCGCTCCTGTAGACAACAAGCCTATGGTCATCCCGATAACCACAAATGGAATAGTTAAAAATATAATAATTGGAGGCCGGAATGCATTAAACAAAGCCACTACGATAAACAACATAATAGCAACCGCAGGGATAACACCAGGCACAAGAGAAGCTTGTGCTTGACTCGAATCTTCTAATTCCCCTCCCCATTCAATTTTATAGCCTTTTGGTAATTCTATAGACTCGATTTCAGCTTTTACTGTTGACATCAAACTCAACAAACTAACTCCATATATTGGATTTGCTTGAACTGTGATTGTCCTTCTTCGATCGCGTCGCCAAATGATAGGATCTTCCCATTTAGTAAGCACACCATCGGTAACTTGGGAAAGCGGTATGGTTTGAGTTGTATTTGAAGGCTGTATTTGCAGTACATCTAAACCACTAACATTTTCTCTATCTTCTTCTACATGGCGCAATATGATCGGAATCAAATTATCATCTTCTCGATATAGACCCACTGTACGTCCGTCATATGCTCTTTTTGTAGCACGAGCGATATCATCACGCTGAACACCCGCATATCTACCACGTTCTTCATTATAGGTGGGCACTACTTTTTGAATACGTTGACGCCAATCCGTTTGATGCAGACCGCCTAGTGGTGAGTTTTCAATTATTTGCTCAACATGGTTCGAAATATCTCGCAATATATCGGAAGGTGCATTACTTGGACCACTAATACGTAATTCAAATCTCCAAGTATTAGATGGCCCTACACCAAACTTTCTGACTGGCATGATTGCATTTGGATAAGTTGTGGCTAAATACATTTCGTATTCTTTGACAAGATCATCAATATCTTTAAAGTCATGCACATTTATTATGAGTTGACCATATGAAGAATTAGGTTGTTCTGCAGAAACAGGCAAATAAAACCGCGGAGGTCCTGAACCAATATAACTTGAAACCGCAGCTATACGTTCATCAGCCAGAAGCTTATTCTCTATTTCTTTTAGATCACTGGAAGTTTGTTCTATTATTGTTCCTTGAGGCGCCCAATAATCAATAATAAATTTTTCCATTGAAGAATCAGGAAAAAATAATTGTTTCACATTACCAAAACCGATAATAGCGATTATTAATAATGAAACCATTGCAGCTATAGTAAAAAATCGAAAGCGTATTGCTTTTTCTAAAATACTTCTGAATCTTTTAAAAAGTCCTCCTGCATAAGGGTCATTAACATCGGCACCATCCTTTGGCCCAGGTAACATGTCTATACATTGCAAAGGTGTAAGCGTAACTGATATTACCCAGCTTACTAACAACGAAATAGCTACTACTGTAAAAAGTGTTCTACAGTACTCTCCAGCACTTTCTACTGATGAAAAAATTGGATAAAACGCCATCACGGCAACAATGGTTGCACCCAATAATGGCATTGCAGGTTGTGCAGCAGCTTCAATAGCAGCTTTTACACGATCCATGCCCCGATGCAGACGCACGACAAAACCATCCGCAACTACAATGGCATTATCAACCATCATACCTAGTGCGATAATTAGGGCACCTAACGACATACGCTGCAAATCAATATCAAACGTAGCCATTAAAATAAAACTACCCAAAATTGTAGCGACTAGCGCCACACCAATAATAAAAGCTAAACGCCACCCCATCCCTATTGTGAGTACAATTAAAACGATCACAACAGCTTCTAAAAAATTAATCAAAAAACCATTGACTGCTTCGGCCACGACATCACCCTGCCAATGAACACGTTTGATTTCTATGCCTACAGGCAGTTGAGCAATCAGCTCTCGCAAACGCTCATCTACCGCACGCCCCATTTCAACAACGTTAACGCCCGGTTGATTACTTATCGCCAAAGCTATTGCTGGCTCTCCATTAAATCTCATTTGCTGAACAGGTGGATCTCGATAGCCTCTACGCACTTTACCAATATCTTGAATACGTATTAGCTCAGTGGACTGTGCTGATACATTATTCGTAGAAGTGTTTTGCAACAAATCTAATGTGGAAGGTTGGATGATAAGATTGGCAATATCTTCTGGTGATTGAAATTCCCCTGTTGGTGCAATCCGTAAACGCCTATTTTGTACGTTTACATTTCCTGCATCGACCACTTCATTTTGCAAGCGCAAGGTGTTCTCTAAACTTGTATCACTAATTCCAAGCGAGGAAAGTTGGGTTTCAGATGCATCAAGGTAAATAACTTTTTCTTGCACTCCCCACAGGTCTACACGCGCAACTCCGTCAACTAAGCTAAGTTCTTTTTTTAGCTCTTTAGCATAACTCTCCATCTGCGCATAACTAAAACCATCACCGATAATCGCCAGCAAGTGTCCATAAACATCACCAAAATCATCATTAACAATTGGTTTTTCAACACCTGGGGGCAAATAAGCCTCTGCATCACTTACTTTTCTACGTAATTCATCCCAAACCTGTGGCAATCTATCCGCCCAATATTGCTCTTGGACATTGGCAAAAATGACTGAAACACCTGCAGTTGACTTTGATTCTATATAATCAATTTGTTCAAGCTGTTGAATAGCGAGTTCTAGTCTGTCTGTTACTTCTTGCTCAACTTCTTCAGGACTTGCACCTGGATACAAGGTTGTAATAACTGCAGTTTTGATAGAGAAGTCGGGATCTTCAAGCTGACCTAATTTAAAAAAACCAGCAATGCCAGCAAGTAAAATTATAAATGCAGCAAAATAAGTAACTGCTTTATTCTTTACTGCAAATTCTGCAAGAACCACTATACAGGCCTCATTAATATCTTAGGGGTTATCAAGAATAGTAACTTTTTGACCTTCACTTAAATAATTAACACCTGCAATTGCAATCCACTCTCCTGGAGAAAGCCCTTCCGTTATGCGTATACCACGATCAGTCAAAGCACCAGTAACAATCTTCCTTTTATTTACTATTTTTGCATTAGTGTCGATTACCCAAACATAGGTTTGATCAGATTCGCTTGAAGTAAATGTTGCACTGATTGGAATTTCTACACCCTCTTGTCCAACATCTTTAAGATTTTCGGATGATGTCATTTCTGCGCGAATAGTTTTACCTGCCATACCTGGTAGGATTTTAAATTCTTTCGGTTGATTCATGATCAATGTAACTGGGTAGGTACGTGTAGTAGCAGAAGCTTCTGTTCCTATTTCTTTTATGGTTGCCTCAAGTTCCTTTTCTGGAAATGTATCAAAACTAACATATACTTTTTCTACATAAGGCGCATAAGAAATTAAATTCTCCGGAATATTTACAATCATTTCGATTTGCGAATCATCCAATATACGTACAATAGCTTGTCTGGCATTCACATCCTCAAAATTTTCCACATAAGTTGAAACCACCGTCCCATCGAATGGTACTTTTAAAAAAGTGTATTCCAATTGATCTTGTGCAGAAGTTAAAGAGGCCTTTAATGACTTAATATTTGCTGCTGCGCGATCACGTTCCTCGCGTTTGCGATCAACTGCAGCTTGACTTGTAGCCCCCGGTTCTTGCTTTAGTATATTAAGTTCACGCTGATAATCATTTGCAGCTCGTCGATATGCTGCCTGTGCTTCTTGTAATTGACCCTCAACAGCCTCTATCTGTGTAATAAAATCTCTTGGGTCAATTCTTGCTACTACATCACCCACTTTGACTTTGTCACCTACTTTGACTGGTAATGTGATAAGTGGGCCTGATACTCGGAATGCCAAATCAACCTCTTGTATTGGTTGAGCGCGCCCAGGAAAAGTTCGTGAACCTAATTGCGAAACATCTGAAACCTGTATGGCACGAACAGGACGAATGATTTCTTTTTGTTCTACTTCTTGTTCAGAACAACTTGCAACAAATAAAATTAAAACAACAAAAGAAATAAATCTAATCGCAATAAAGGAAAACTTTTTTTTAATAATTAGTTGCATTGAATTTTCCTCTGCTTTTCTTTCAAGACAGTCATTATCATTCAGTTAAAAATTCGTCCCAATCTGTTCTTTCTCGCATGTCATCTTTTATAGCATTAGGAACATAGTCATTGTTATTACGAATCTGCCACCCACCACCCATCGCCCTATACATTGCAATCAAATTTATAGCAATCTCGCCACGTGTTTGCGTCCAAGCGTCTTGCTGATTAACTAGTGAAGTTTGTGTATCAATTACACGCTGGTAATTTTCAACACCATCTCGATATTGAATCAGTGCAAGCTCTACAGAACGTGCTGCTGCATCTACACTTTCATTCAAAAATGCTTCTGTTTCTTTAGCACGCAAAAATCCAACCATGGCATCTTCTACTTCTCGTGCAGCCCTCAATACTGTGTCTTGATAATTGATAATTAATTGTTGAAAGCGCGCATCCTGTACTCTTACTTGGTTTTTAATTCGCCCATAATTAAAAATATTCCAGCTAAATGATGGGCCACCAAAAAATTCCAAACTATCCCCTTCAAACAATTCATCAGCACCATCTTCTCCAGTACGCGTGGTATTTGTTCCACCACTGGATTTTAAGCCAATTGAACCAGTTAAAGAAAAGCTTGGATATAAGTCCGCCTTTGCAACACCTATTAATGCGCTTTGTGCTGCAGTTTCAAATTCTGCTCTACGTATATCAGGACGTCTACGTAGCAATTCTGCTGGGACGCCAATTGCAACCTCAGATGGTGCAATAGGTATTTGATTTGCGCCATCCAAAATAGCATTTAATTCACTAGGTGGCTTGCCTAAAAGTGTACTCAAGGCATGCCTTGCTTGACGATCGCCTGCTTTAAGCTGTGGAATAGTTGCTTGTGTATTGCGTAATAGCGTCTTTGCTTGCTGAACATCAAGCTCTGTAGTTGCACCATTTTCAAAACGCACTTCAGTTATACGCAAACTACGTTTTTGTAATGCAACGTTTTCCTCTGCTAACTGTATACGTTTTTCAAAAGTTTGTATCACTACATAGGCATTTGCAACTTCGGCCAATAAGCTCACTAAGAAATCATCATAATCTGCCATATTTGCCAATAAACTAGCATCTGCTGATTCAATCGCACGTCTAAATTTTCCCCAAAAATCTAACTCCCAAGCAACATCAAACCCTGCATCAAAATCCCAATAATTTAAATCGCCCTGAAATGAATTTGCAGAATTTGTACTTCTCTTATTATAAACAGCACTGCCTCTTACTTGCTGCAACTGTGGATAAAGATTTCCCACTGCTATACCTAATTGCGCACGCGCTTCTAATACACGCAAACCAGCAATTTGTAATGTTAAGTTTTGTTGGTATGCCGAGGTTATTAATGAATCTAGAATAGGGTCATTAAATACTTTCCACCATGTAGCAAAATCATCTGTATCAGATTTTAAAATTAGGTCATCTGTATCAATCCATTGTTGTGCTATATCAGCTTCAGGTGGCTCGAAGTCTGGTCCAACTACAGTACATGCATTTAAGACAAATATTGCTAGAACCGTGAAACATATAATTTTTGCTTTCACAATAAATACATGAATATATAAAGTCGGTTTCATGAAAAACACAGATATTTAACCTGGTATTAGTGGACAAATCAGAAATTTGCTCTATTTCAACAAAATAAATGATTAACTATTATGCTTTTACTATGGCTTAATTTACAGTATTTACTTTAATTTAGCTTTCAATAGACTGTTCACTTGCTGTGGATTAGCCTTACCTTTCGATAATTTCATAACCTGACCCACAAAAAAACCAAACACTTTATCTTTACCTGATTTGTACTGTGCAACCTGCTCAGGATTATCATTCACAACTTGATCAACTAATACCTCTATCTCACCACTGTCTGTTATTTGTTTTAACCCTTTAGCCTCAATTATTTCATCAACACTACCTTCTCCATCCCACATTGCAGCGAAAACTTCCTTAGCAATTTTTCCTGATATTGTGCCATCTTCAATACGATTTAATATTTCAGCCAACATTAAAGGCGAGATTGGACAATTTGTAATTTCAAGTTCATTTTGATTAAGGGCTGCACTGAGTTCACCAAGTACCCAGTTTGCAGCTAGTTTAGCTTTTCCATTCTGATGTTTTACAACCTCTTCAAAATATTCTGAGGTTTCTTTATTCATAACTAAGTTACCAGCGTCATAGTCGTTTAAATCATATTCTTTTTTGAAACGTGTAATTTTTTCATCTGGTAATTCAGGTAATTGATTTTTTATTTTTTCAAGCTCTGTAGGTTCAATTATCACTGGCAATAAATCTGGATCAGGAAAATAGCGATAATCATTTGCTTCTTCCTTAGAACGCATTGAACGTGTTTCATCTTTATCTGCATCATATAATCGAGTTTCTTGAACAACTTCTCCACCATCTTCTAATACATCTATTTGTCTTTCTATTTCATAATTAATGGCGCGTTCAACAAAACGAAATGAGTTTAAGTTTTTTGTTTCCGTGCGCGTACCAAACTCATTCTGTCCTTTTGGTCGCATGGAGACATTGGCATCACACCTAAAAGATCCTTCTTGCATATTACCGTCAGAGATGCCTAAGTAACGCACAATAGAATGAACTTTCTTCATATAGGCAACAGCTTCTTGTGCAGAACGCATGTCAGGCTCAGATACAACCTCTATTAGCGGCGTACCCGCTCTATTTAAATCAATGCCGGTAAAATCAGGAAATCCCTCATGTAATGACTTGCCTGCATCCTCCTCTAGATGTGCACGAGTGATACCGATAGTTTTATGCTCGCCATCATCTAACACAATTTCTAAAAAACCATTTTCTACAATTGGCAATTCGTATTGACTGATTTGATAGCCTTTTGGCAAGTCTGGATAAAAATAATTCTTTCTGGCAAAAATAGAACGTTGTGCAACTTTTGCATGAATAGCTAAGCCAAACATGGCCGCCATACGCACTGCTTCTTTATTTAATACTGGCAGTACGCCAGGCAAACCAAGATCAACTGCACAGGCCTGTGTATTGGGTTCAGAACCAAATGCTGTAGACGCAGCAGAAAAAATTTTACTCTGCGTCGCTAGCTGAACATGTATTTCTAAACCTATGACTGTTTCCCACTGCATTTTTTAATTCTACTGAAATTGAGGCGGACACTGTTGATGCCAATTGGTATCAAGCTGATATTGATGTGCAAAATTTAATAATTTTTCTTCTTCAAAGTAATTAGCAATTAATTGCATGCCTATCGGTAGACCTTCTTGTTGTCCGCATGGTATCGAAATAGCAGGCAACCCTGCTAAATTGATTGAAATCGTATAAATATCTGACAAATACATTGTTACGGGGTCATTAACTTTTTCACCAATTTTGAATGCCGGTTCTGGCGTAGTTGGACCCAGCACTATATCAACTTGTTCAAATGCCTTTTGAAAATCTTCACTAATTAAACGCCTGATTTGTTGTGCTTTTAAATAGTAAGCATCGTAATATCCAGCAGATAATGCATAGGTTCCAATCATAATACGTCGTTTTACTTCAGCACCAAATCCTTCACTACGACTACGTTCATATAAGTCACGTAAATCTTTTGGATCTTCACAACGATAACCATAACGTACACCGTCAAAACGCGCTAAATTAGAAGAACACTCTGCTGGTGCAATTACGTAATATGCGGGGATCGCAAGCTCAGTGTTTGGCAAACTAATTGGTTTGATTTCACAACCTTGTTGTTCAAACCAGGCTATTGCAGCTGTAATAACTTCTTTAATACCTGTTCCCAAACCCTCACTAAAATACTCGTCCGGTATACCAATCACTTTTCCTTTTAATGAATTATTCAATGCTGCCATATAGTCTGGAACAGATTGATCTATAGAAGTAGAATCTTTTTCGTCGAATCCTGCCATCGCTTGTAGTAAATAAGCACAATCTTCAGCTGATTTCGCAAATGGACCACCTTGATCCAAGCTCGAAGCATAGGCAATCATGCCATACCGAGATACACGGCCGTAGGTTGGTTTGAGCCCAGTAACTCCACATAATGCCGCTGGCTGCCGAATCGAACCACCTGTATCTGTGCCGGTTGCCAGTGGCACAATTCTAGCAGCCACCGCAGCAGCCGAACCTCCTGAAGATCCGCCAGGTACACACTCGGTATTCCATGGGTTTTTTACAGGCCCATAAAAACTGGTTTCATTAGATGAGCCCATGGCGAACTCATCCATATTGGTTCTACCAATCACAGTACAACCTGCTTGATCCAGTTTTTGTACTACAGTGGCATCGTAAGGTGCATAAAAATTATCCAGCATCTTTGAACCACAAGAAGTTTTTACACCATACATACAAAAAATATCTTTGTGTGCCAATGGAATTCCTGTTAACGGTCCATATTGTTTTGCTTTTATAAGTTTGTCTGCATTGGCCGCTTGCAAAACAGCACGCTCACCTAGTTCAGTAATAAACGCATTCAGGCTTTTAAATTTTTGCATGCGCTCTACAAAATGCTGTGTAAGCTCAACACTTGAAAAGTCACCTTTGCTTAAACCCGTAGCGAGTTCAGATACAGATAATTCGTGCATAAAATGTAATTTTAGCGAGACAAGATTAAAAGAGATCTATTAGTTTAATTTTTATTCTATTACCTTGGGCACCAGATAAAGACCTTTTTCTGCACGTGGAGCAATAGTTTGAAATCTATCACGCTGATTTTCCTCTGTTACTTTATCTTCTCGCAAACGTTGTTCAACATCCTGTGGGTGGGCCATAGGTTCAATGCCTTGTGTATCAACTTTATTCATTTGATCTACTAGAGACATAATATTTGATAGGTCAGTGGCATATTGCTCTACTTCTTCTTGGTTAATTTGCAATCTTGCCAACTGGGCTATCTTTAGTACTTCTTCAGGCGAAATAGTCATGATCTCATTTTTTCAATTTCTTAAAATATAATCTCTGTAGCATTGAGCTCGTCTACTCTAAATTCTAATAGAGTTTCATATTGACCTCATATTACCGAATTCACAGCCCTCAAACAGGGCATTTCCCATTTGAATCTTATATAAATGGCACAAACTATCATACTTAATGTCTTGCCCAAAATTTAGGCCGCTGATAGAGTACACCCTCTCTCGATATAAGAAATCATTCAAAATAATTTATGTTCAAACGTGTCCTTGGCGTTTTCTCTAACGACTTATCCATTGATTTGGGCACAGCCAATACGCTGATTTACATGCGTGATAAGGGCATTGTGCTAAATGAACCATCTGTAGTGGCAATTCGTAATGACCCGAATGGTGGCCCACGTCGAGTTGAGGAAGTGGGTACAGCCGCCAAAAGCATGTTAGGTCGAACCCCAACGCATATCGAAGCCATACGACCTTTAAAAGACGGCGTTATTGCTGACTTCACTACCACTGAAAAAATGCTGCAGCATTTTATTCGCAAAGTCCATGAAAACAGACTATTTAGACCCAGCCCAAGAGTTTTAGTTTGCGTGCCCTGTGGTGCTACACAGGTTGAACGACGTGCAATTCGTGAATCAGCACTGGGCGCTGGTGCTAGAAAAACCTACTTGATTGAGGAGCCCATAGCTGCAGCCATTGGAGCAGGCCTTCCTATAGAAGAAGCACGAGGCTCGATGGTACTAGACATTGGTGGCGGGACTTCTGAGGTTGCTGTTCTTTCACTGAATGGCATTGTGTATTCGTCGTCTGTGCGCATAGGTGGAGACAAATTTGATGATGCAATTGTGAATTATATTCGCAGAAATTATGGTGTGCTGGTAGGAGAATCCACTGCAGAGCGCATCAAGCACATGATTGGCTCTGCTTATCCAGGCAAGGAAATGCTGGAGATTGAAGTTAAAGGAAGAAATTTATCCGAAGGAGTACCCAAGAGCTTTTCGCTTAATAGCAATGAAATTTTGGAGGCCTTGCAAGAACCCTTGTACGGGATCATTAGTGCTGTAAAAACTGCATTAGAGCAAACACCGCCGGAGCTGGGCGCCGATGTGGCAGAACGTGGGATTGTACTTACAGGTGGAGGTGCGCTATTGCGTGATTTAGACCGTCTGATTATGGAGGAAACAGGGATTCCTGTTGTCATCGCAGATGACCCTCTTACTTCTGTTGCTCGTGGTGGCGGGAGAGTACTTGAACTCATGGATGAAATGGGTACAGAATTATTATCGGCTGATTAACTTTTCATTCCAATTATTCGCACTGACGAATATGATTCGATTCGTTATCATTAGCACTCTGTTGATTTATATCGAGTCATTATCCAGGAGTATTTGCTATAAAACCGCTTTTTACCCTTGGCCCTTCTGTCTCTACTAAATTAGTACTCTTAGTAATCGTATCTATTGGTATGATGATTGTAGATCATCATTTCAATCACTTACGAGCTGTACGCTCAACGATTGGTATCGCAATGTACCCTGTAGAATACTTAGCAAGCCTGCCCACAAAAGTATATAACTGGAGTACCGAGTCTTTTTCTGCTCGCAATAATCTTTTACGAAAAAATGCAAGTTTACGCGCAGAACAAATTCGCCTCGAGCTACAGTTACAAAAACTTGCAACCCTAGAACAAGAAAATGCACGTTTACGTGAACTACTTTCTTCCGCAAAATATTTTGAAAAAGAGCGTTTATTAATAGCAGAGCTTTTATCGATAGACTTAGACCCATTTCGTCAACGCATTGTATTAAACAAAGGAGCGAGGGATGGAGTCTATGAAGGGCAACCATTATTAGGCGCAAAAGGCATAATTGGTCAAGTTGATAAAGTTGAGACTTTCCATTCTATTGCCATCCTAATTTCAGACCCGAATCATGCCCTATTAGGTGTTGTAGCACGAAGTGGACAACGTAGCTTGGTGGTTGGTACTGGTAATATCGATAAGCTTGAATTACTACATATCACTAATACAGCTGATATCAATATTGGTGACTTGGTTACTACATCTGGATTAGATGGGCGTTACCCAACTGATTACCCTGTCGCAGAGATCACCAGTATTAAGCAAATTGCGGGAGAGGCATTTACAAAAGTAGAAGCAAAACCACTTGTTGATTTAAACACTATACGAGAGGTGCTTTTAATTTGGCCAGAAGAAGTAAAACCTAAAGTGGCTGCTAATACTGAAGAAAAAAATTAATAAATATTATGAATAATTCTTCTAAATTTCTAACCATAAGCACAACTTTGATAATCGCGATGATACTCATGCTTATGCCATTACCAGAGTGGGCACGACCATATCGACCTGAATGGTTAATGCTGGTGCTCATCTATTGGAGCATGACATTACCAAAAAATGTAGGTGTTGGTATTGCCTGGATACTTGGTCTTTGTGTTGATGTGATTCAAGGTGCATTACTTGGTCAACATGCACTTGGCTTTGCGATCACTGCATTTATCGCAATTCGTTTCCACCAAAGAGTACGCAACTACCCTCTGCATCAACAAGCCATGTTTGTTGGTATGATATTACTACCTTATATGAGCATATCACTTTGGATATTAGGTATTCTTGGTGAAGACCCTAAGTCCTGGCTGTATTGGGCACCTGTTGTAACCAGTGTGCTAGTTTGGCCATGGATCTATCTTGTATTACGTGTAATCGGGAAAAATCTGTCCGCCTATTAACTAATTGGATTCACCAGACGGATTCGTATATTCGTCATTAAGCTTCTGCACCAGGGTGTCTGCAGCTTCACGTATTGATACTAATTTAGCACGTGCATATTTATTCCAACCGACAATATATGGTCGCGCAAGAGGTTGCCACCATTTGGTATTGCGTAAAAAACCTAAGCGTACATTACCCTCTGGCTCCTGCCCAGGCAAAGACTTTGCCATCCATTTAGCAACAAAGCCGCGCACAAATAAATGCAGAATATAAAGAGTAAATAACGCTAATAAAACGGCAAAAGCAAAACCTGTACTGCCATACGCATCAAATGCTGTACCTGAACCTAGGTGTTTAATTATGTATACCGACATATAAATAGTAATTGGCACCAAAATAACAACATCTACGAGCAAAACTCGTTTAACCCAAGTACGCACAGCTTCACTAACTTGGGGGACGATACTATTTTGGACCTGGTTAGCAGTATGTTCTAAAGAACCAATTATACGATAAACACGTTCAACACTTACTTCAGCGATACGCTGATATATTTCATTAAGATCGGCATCCTTTTTACGTTTATAGCGTTCACGTAAACCACTATCTTCAATGGGTACAGCAACTTCTTCATTATAAGTTGTATAAAAACGCCCACTCACTAAACCTCCTTGTGCTAAAGCCCTTTGCCAAGCTGCTACGACTTCTTCAGTATTATCTTCCACTGCCGTGGTATCAATTTGATTAAGTATAAACAAAACCTTATTGGCATCATTACGACGTACTGTGCCCGTAACTAAATGCTCTAATGTGTCACGCATAGCACCTGGCTCTGGATGCCTAGCATCAAACAGAACCAGTACTAAATCTGATAAATTAATGATGTGATCTGTAATTCTAAGTGTGGAAGTCCGCTGTGCATCTGCATCAAATCCTGGTGAATCAATAAATATCTTGCCTTTAATCTGATCAGACGGACAGGTTTTAAGTTGTAGATAAGTGTCGATGCGTGAACCCTCGCCTGCAGAAACTTTTTCTATTTCATCACTAATTTGATAAAACGGAAAACGTGGATCTGCATCGAGCGCCAAACCCGGAAGAACTCGTACTTTAGTATCGCTACTAAAACAAATAACTGTAAACTTATCGTCTACAGCCTGATTACCTGTTTTTTGTAAATTCGTTTCCACATAATGGTTAATAAAAGTAGACTTACCCGCAGAAAAGGTCCCAAGTATCGAAATTAATGGCCACCAAGATATCTCGGTAGTATAGGATTGTTTGCTGGATATAATGCCAAGATTATAGGCAATCCGATCTAACTCGCAGAACCGATCAACAACGTCAACTAATAAAGGGTTTTCTGTTGATAGATGTTGGCGCAGACTTTTTATTCGTGCCTTTAGATTGGCATCTGGACCGATAAGCATTTAATTGTCTTTTTTATATAAGGAAGTGAATTATGGTTGGTTATCAAGTAATTTTACTGAGCTTTCTTTTAATATTGTCGCACAATGTCCATGTACTGCAAGCAGCTAAATAAGCTTTTAGTGCTGTGAAGTATTCTTACGCCCCAAATTTTGCAATTGTTTTCTAAACACCAAACATGGATCTTCATTTGTGTGGCTGGGCGTAAAATATAAAATATCAAACTCTGCCGGAGATTCATCTAGATAATCATTAGGGTCATTCCAGCCAGGCTGCACAGGCACAAATGCTATAGAAATATATGCAAGTTGATGGTATTTGTGCAATAGCTGCATGGGTATAGCATAATTGTTGCGCACATGGCCAGCACCCGCAATTAACACAACAGGTAATTTACTATTTATTAAAGTATTTGTAATGACGTAATCACGCTGTAACTGTGCACGTGCCATAAATTGTACAAAACCAGTATTGGCATAACCACAATGTGATTCGACTATATCGCGTTTTAGCTGTCTGTAACCTTGAGATGAAATTGAATATTCTCTAACAATATCTTCATCTACATTAGAGCCCATCTTATTTGACCATTTATGTAAAGACTTACTGTCAATATTTCCTGCAATAAGCTCAAGTCTATTTTCAACCACTGACTTTAATACCGGTATATATAACTCCCATGGCCAACCATCATTACGAAGTATAGCTTGTTTTTTTAAAGCCTCAAGATTTGTCCATACTGTTGGCTGACCTTGCCAGTTTTTCTGTGCCAGCATTTCCATTACAATTGTCGGTTGTACATCAGCAGCAACGAGTGAATCTATTACACTACTCTGTAGTATATGATGATCATAATTATTATGCGTTTCACCAAGCAATATGTAATCGTATTCTAATAACTCTAAATTCAGCTGTTTTTTAGTAAGCCAAGCATTCTTTTGTGTATCCCATATTTTTCCTACTAATGCATGATCTAGATAGAATGTCGATTGCCAGTTTTGTGCAAATGCATAGCTGTTGGCCAAAGCAAACCACCAGAAAACCACCCTCAAAAGCAATTGTAGATGTTTTAATAAACGAATAATCATTACAATATAAGCGATGCAAGCTGAAATAATACAAAAAGCTGAAAAACTACAAGAATTCTGCACTCAAATCGCCAAACAAGAATGGCTAGCACTGGATACTGAGTTTATACGCGAAAATACATACTATCCAAATTTATGTTTGATCCAAATTGCATGCGACGAACGAGCTGCTTGCATCGATACACTTGCAATAGATGATTTATCACCATTAAAAGAACTAATTTTCTCAGATAACATAACTATAATATTTCATGCTGCCAGCCAAGATTTAGAAATACTCTTTAATCTTTATAAAGAAATCCCTACTCCCATATTTGACACACAAATAGCAGCCAGTGCTTTGGGTTATGGCGAACAGGTAAGTTATGCACATTTAGTAAGTAAGATATGTGGCGTAACTCTCGACAAGTCTCTATCTCGCACAACATGGGACCGCAGGCCATTATCTGATAAAGAGATTCAATATGCATTAGATGATGTAAGGTATCTGACTAAGATATACCCTCACCTTAAAAATGAACTTGAAAATCAAGAGCGTGATCATTGGCTTACAGATGAATTCAACCGCATGTGCGCAAAGAAACGCTACGAAATTAATTTGGACGAACTCTGGAAATCAATTAAAGGTGCAGGGAAATTAGCCCCTTATCAACTCATTGTGCTTAAACAGTTAGCTGCTTGGCGTGAACAACAGGCCATACAAAAGAACAAACCACGCACTTGGATACTGCGTGACAAAATATTACGTATATTAGCCATTGAACAACCGGATAATTTCTCAGCCTTATCAACGATGGAAATTCTTACACATCAACAACTACAAGACTATGCAGATGTATTACTCGAATGCATACGATTGGGCCAGCAAACACAAGAGCAGGAATGGCCGGATTCGAGCTTGACGATGCCGCTAAATCGAGAACAAAGAAAAATAATGAAACAAGCATTACAGTTCGTTAGAGAACGAGCGGAACAACTAAATATTGCACCCAGCCTGCTAGCAACTCGAAGCACTATTGAGAAACTATTACGCGGACGCCGTGATTTACAGATTTTACAAAGCTGGAGAAAAGAGCTGATTGGTAACGACTTAGTCCAACTATTAGAAATAGGCAGCAAAGTTGATTCCTAAAATTTTTTAGTAGTTTCTGTGACTTAATTGAAATACTCTAAATAAATGACATTATGACAACAGACGAAATCAAAAACTTAATTGAAATTGGAATTCCTACAGCCAAAGCCATCGTGACTGGAGCAGAAGGTAAATACGAAGCAACTGTAATTAGTGATCAATTTGAAGGCATGAGCATGCTGAAAGAGCACCAGCTCGTTTATGCAACAGTCAAAGCACAAATTGCTAGTGGTGAGTTACATGCCTTAACGATTAAGGCCTTCACCCCTTCTGAATGGGATGAACAAAACAACTCTTAGAAGTGGTTACTGCTCAGACTTTCTATCAAGCACAATCTTTTTTAACCCAGACTGTGCAGCAAAATATGCAGATACATTTTTCATATCTTCTTCACTAAGTGCTGCAACAATACCTGCCATGATAGGATTTTTACGATAACCCGTTTTATATGACTCTAATGCTTGAAATAAGTAATCTTCATGCTGTCCTGCGATACGAGGAAAATTAGGTGTCGGACTATTGCCATCTTCACCATGACAAGCGACACATTGAGCCGAAACCTTTTTACCAGCAACAGGATCTGCTGCCTGTAATGAAGAGACCATAACTGATAAAACTGTTATTAAGACAAAGCTAAATATTTTATTCATATTTGTATTCACGGTTATTTATTTTAGAGATTCAAAATAAGCGCCTATATCGGCCATATCTTCTGCGCTGAGTCTGGCAGCTTGTGCACGCATAGTTGGGTGACTACGCTCACCCGTTTGATACGCTTTGAGCGCGGCAACGATGTAATCTGCGTATTGGCCCCCTAATCTTGGCACATGATAAGAGGGGTATACATTTGTATAACTGGGTATACCATGGCAACCCATACAAGAACTTGCCTTAACTTTACCCTGCTCTGGATTACCAGCAGCAACCATTGTTGAAAATGCAATTAAGCTTAATAAAGCAATCAAAAAAGCGCCGTATCGAATTTTGCGCATATTAATGTTCTCCGAATCTATCTTTAGAGTAGCCGTGAATTTCGGCGCTGAGTATACCTACTTTTTTAACATTATGGATCTCCACAATGGGATTTATACTTGATATAAAGTTATAAATTCTTGACGGAGATCAGCATGATATGTTTTAGCCATATTGACATTCACTCTTTACGCACTGTATTGAGCTTATATGGCTTACAATTAAATGAAGTTCCAAATAATTTAAACATCCCTTATAGTTTTTGGGGAACACCAGAGGCGGGAAGAAAAAACCATAAGTTATATGTGCGCCATGACACCCCGCTTCACTCTATCCTTCATGAAGCTTGTCATTTTGTATGCATGCCAGCTAAACAACGCAATTTAGACGACATCGATGCTGGTGGTGGTGTTATGGAAGAAAACGCTTGTTGTTATCTGCAAATCCTACTATCAGATCATATCCATGGCTTTAATCGCCTAATACATATGCAAAACATGGATGAATGGGGTTATAGTTTTAGATTAGGTTCTGCAGCAACTTGGTTTCATGAAGACGCAGATGATGCCAGGTTATGGCTTCAGGGCCAAACGATTATCGATCAACATAACCATATTACATGGAGGCTTAGGGATTGAGCTGTGTGTAATTAAATCAACCAAATGCCCAGGTTCAACATTGACAAGACTATAAATTACTCATAGCATACATTTTATGCGCTGATTTGAGCACCGCTTGCGAGCGCTTTATAAGTTCTGCTAAGACGTGGAAGGTTATATAAGCCCGCTTAAGTAGTACTTAAGCGGGCTTTTTATTATCGCTGATTTAATTCAACAACTTGCAGAGCGATTACAAAATACTGCTAAAGCGATGACAGTCCTAAATGCTTCTAGGTCGAGTCAACGCCTAACTAATTCGAAGCGAAGAGATACAAATATAGTTGATGCATAGTTTATTGCATCACAATCTGTAACAAAGGACAGAAATATGAAAATAGAAACTCTGGCTATACATAGCGGATATTCACCGGATCCCACAACTAAAGCTGTAGCTGTTCCAATTTATCAGACTACCTCATATGCATTCGATGATACCCAGCACGGCGCCGATCTATTTGACTTAAAAGTTGAAGGTAATATCTACACCCGGATTATGAACCCTACTAGTGCGGTTCTTGAACAACGTGTAGCAGCGATGGAAGGTGGAATCGGAGCATTAGCATTATCTTCAGGTATGGCAGCAATAACTTATGCAATTTTTGCAATTGCTGAACAAGGCGACAATATTATCTCTGTCTCTACTTTGTATGGAGGCACATATAATTTATTCGCACACACATTGCCAAAACTAGGTATAGAAGTGCGTTTTGTAGATTATCGTGATACGGAATCAGTTGCAGCGGCAATCGATGACAACACTAAAGCAATTTTTTGTGAATCACTAGGGAACCCTGCGGGCAATGTAATCGATTTAGAAAAGACTGTTGAAGTTGCTCACGCACAAGGCGTACCTGTAATTGTAGACAATACTGTCCCTACTCCTTATCTCTGCCAACCGTTTTTATTTGGTGCCGATATTGTTATCCATTCTTTAACCAAATATATGGGTGGTCATGGCACATCTATTGGTGGGGTTGTTGTAGATTCAGGCAATTTTCCATGGGAGCAGCATAAAAAACGCTTTCCAATGTTAAATGAGCCAGACCCTTCCTATCATGGGGTCACCTATACTGAAGCGATGGGAAAAGCCGCCTATATTGGGCGTGTGCGCGTTGTGCCATTACGTAATATGGGTTCTGCAATTTCACCTTTTAATAGTTTTCTAGTTTTGCAAGGTATTGAAAGTTTGCCTGTACGTATGGATCGCCATTGTGAAAATGCTTTAGCCGTTGCTGAGTATTTAGATAAGAACCCAAATGTTACCTGGGTAAACTATGCTGGCCTTCCATCACATGAAGATCACTATTTAGTACAAAAATACTTTAATGGACGTGCCTCAGGCATATTGAGTTTTGGTATTAAAGGTGGGCTTCAAGCTGGCGTAAAGTTTATCGACGCACTTAATTTAGTTGTCAGATTAGTAAACATAGGCGATGCAAAATCTTTGGCATGCCATCCCGCAACCACTACGCATAGACAATTGTCTAAAGAAGAACAGGCTACTGCAGGCGTAAGCGATGATTTAGTACGACTTTCAATTGGCATTGAGCACATCGACGATATCTTAGAAGACATAGAACAGGCATTAAATAAAGCTGGGTAGTTTACATTGCTGTGACTAATTATTTGCCGAAACGGATTTTTCGCAATAGTCATGTAAATACTATTGCTGCATCATCTTTTTTACGCAAAGCTTATGCGCAACGTGTTAGTCAAGATTTTCGCAAGCAAAGCAAATCTGTTGAATTAAATCTTAGTGACAATATTCGCTTACAAGGTTTTTTAAATCTTAGTGATAATAATAAATGTCAGCCACTTGCCATGATCATACATGGCTGGTTAGGTTGTGCAGATTCACTTTATTTATTACCAATGGCCTCGGCACTCAGCAACTTAGGATTTAATGTATTTCGATTAAATCTAAGAGATCATGGTGGAACACAGCATATGAATAGAGAGCTTTTTCATTCATGTCGGTTAAGGGAAGTTCTTGAAGCCACCAAAGAAATCCAATTACAAATACCGCATTCTGAATTTTATTTAATAGGCTATTCTTTAGGCGGCAACTTTGCTTTACGTATAGGCGCACAAGCAAAAACTGAAAATTTAGCTATCACAAAAATTTTTTCCATTTGCCCTGTCATGAATCCAGAAAACGTATTAAACAGCACGCATAAAATGCTGAAGATTTATACAGATTATTACCTTAAACGCTGGAAAAAAATGCTGCACATCAAACATCGCCACTTTCCTGATGATTATGATTTACAAATCATAAATCAACAATCCTCATTAACCGGTATGACAGAAGCTTTATTATTACAATATACTGAATTTGATTCGTTAAGAAGTTATTTAAACGGATATTCAGTCGCTGGCGACAGACTTAAAACTTTAACCGTACCCAGTGAAGTATTTATATCTAAAGATGATCCTGTCATTCCATATATGGATCATAAAAAACTACATCCGAATGACAATTTAAATATACACATTACCCAACATGGTGGTCATTGTGGATATTTGAATGGAATATACAGGTTAAACTGGATTGACGAACAAATTCTCAAGTTAATTAAACAATAATCGCGCTTTTCTATGCAAAGCGCGATTATCATTGCTACATACTACTAAGGATTAGGAAGTGGTAAAGGAAGAGCTCCGCCTTCACAATCAGTTGTATTAGCCCCATAAAAATTCAAGAACATATAGTTCGCTATTTTCGTAGAGCAATTTGCTCCACAATTTGGAGCTAATGCACCTAAAGGCATATTATTTTCCATATAAGTGACTAGCTCTGCAGTAGTATACTCGGCACACAATGCATTCTTATCATTTATAAGTGTACCTTGATCTCCTACAGGGCCATGACAAAATGACTCAGCACAGGTAAGTGTTCCACCAAATGTCTCCGAGCTATACAAATATTGTCCAGTAGAAGTTGGATCAATAGTAACCACGGCATTTGCTGAGTAACTTTGGTTATTTACACCCGTACAATTTAAAGTAAATGTAGTTGTTGTGATTATATTTGTGATTGCTTGTGAACCACTAAAGCCTTTGCTGCCTGTCCATTGTGCATTTACTGGAGTAGCACCTGCATCACATGAGAGCATATCTGTCGCTGACCATGTAAGCGTCGAACTTTGACCTTCACCAATCATAGTTGGATTAGCGATAAGCGAAATGGTTGGATTAGGCTGCACAACTGTAACCATTACTGATACTGTTGTTGTGCCCCCTAAACCTGTGCAAGCAAGTGTAAAAGTATATGAGGGGTTAACTAAATTATTAATTACTTCAGTTCCACTTAATCCTTTTGCTCCTACCCAGCCATTTGAAGCGGTACAGGTTCCTGCATCTGTGGAATTCCAAGTCAATGTTGTTGAACCATTATAAGGCACATTCATCATAGGATTCGCAGTAAGTGTTACAACTGGAGCACCTGGTTGCGGCTCAACAGTGACGTCAACAGAAGCAGGCACCGAATCTATACCACCCTTGCTACAAATCAAAGTGAATGTATTTACACCAGCTGTAGTTAGGTTGGTAAGTGTTTGTGATCCTGAAGCGGCTAGTACTCCACTCCATTGACCATTTGCAGTAGCACCACCTGCAGTACAAGTATCACCATCAGATAGCCAGTTCAATGTCACTATGCCTCCGTAAACAACTGGCGTTACTGCATCGGACGTAAATTGCATGATTACAGGCTGAACATCATTGTCATTGTTTGTAATTGCAACATCCGTAGCATCTAATCCACTATAGGAACGATCATTACTTACTGCCGGAGCCGTTATCACCGAATAGGCAATATTGCCATCCACCATTGGACTGGCTGCATCGTCAACACCTGTTATTGTGACAGTCTGTGGAATATTATAGTTTACAGAATCAAATACAAGCGAAGCTGGAGTCACCACACCTTCAGCCACATTGCTACTGGAAAGCCCAATACTCACATCTGCAATGGGTTGTGTTCCCAGATCAATTGTAAAAGTAGCAGTCGTACCATCTTCACTGGTAACCAAGCCCGCTTGCGGAATAACGTTTATAGCCCCTTGGCCTGGAACTTCGTCATCTGTATTTACAACTGCAACATCGTCAGGATCTATCCCAGCATATCCTGGATCTATACTAACTACAGGCGAGAGAATGATGTTATAGGGAGTATTTAATAATAGATCTAATACCGCATCATCCGTACCTGTGACCATTACGGTTTGAGCTTGCTGCCAATTACTTTCATCAAAGGTTAAAGAGCTTGGACTCACAGTGCCTTCTGCAAGGTTGTCACTAGCAAGATCGATAGATACCTCTGCAGAAGGTAAAGAGTTTATTGAAACTGTGAATGTAGCCATACCGCCTGTCTCAGTTGTGGTAAGTCCAGATGTAGGACTAACTGTAACGGCTGGGTTACTATTTGCACCGGGTAATACTTTACCTTGGATAAACCCTTCAATGATATATTGAGAAACATTATCTGCACATTCACCTGTGCATGAAGCTGGATCATATGGTGTAAATGGCATTGTCGCAGTATTGTATGCACTTAACTGAGCATGACTCACACAACTTGGGCAATCGTTAATATTGTTTATAGGACCACCAGATTGTGTACCTTCACCAAATCTTCCATGACAGGTTGAACAAGCGTAGGCTGAATCTTCGTAAATAGAAAACCCTAGTGTTGCTGCAGGTGACAGTAATGAAAGATCTGGTCCAGTAGCCATATTTCCTGTACTTTCACCAGAAGACTCGCCACCACAAGCGCTTAACCCAAAAGCGACTATCGCCATTAAGACGAAACATTTAATAATGCCATTCATTGTTCCAACTCCAATTGAAAAACAATTTATTTAATTTACATAAAAGTGCTTTTCCTTATTTAACACTCCATGCATTACTCAGTTTATATATTTAATTGCCTCGTTATTACCTCGTTACAAATAAAAAAATTATTTGATTCCCTTTTCAAAGAACCTTAACTTGTAGGATGTATAATAATTACCTGATATGATATTTGATAATTTATGAGCAACCACTGATCCACTTTTTTCGACCATTAATCATGATCGTACTATAGAAAAACAATGACTTAGGAAAATTACACTTGAATTCAGTGCATTATGATTTCGGTGTAGCAGGAACAGGGTGCAAGTATGTACTCAAACGTGTAGGACTCTGATCCATCTTCCATTCAAACAAAGCCGTATAAGCCATAATCGCTCTTACATACTCTCGAGTTTCTGTAAATGGGATGGTATCTATCCATATATCAGCAGGTAAAGAATCCTGTTTTGGTAACCAGGCTTGCACACGATGTGGGCCAGCATTATATGCTGCTGAAGCAAGAGCTCGATGACCATTAAATTTTTTTAACATGTCGCTTATATATGTACTACCTAAGTTGATATTAAAACTTGGTTTATATAAATCTTGTCGTGACAATAGCTTCAGTTTTAATTGTCTTGAAACTTGTTTTGCAGTTGTTGGCATAAGTTGCATTAAGCCTCTTGCACCCACAGGCGATCTTGCTTGCGGATTGAATGCACTTTCACGCCGAATAATTCCATAAAGAAATGCAGGCTCTAAGTTCTTACGCGACGAATATTTTGTTACCAACTCATCGAATGGCGTGGGGAAACGAATTGTTAGATCATCAAAATAATTACCCTTTGCAATAGTACGAATTGCATAATCATGCCACTGCCATTGATGTGCCAAAACTGCTGAAATTTGTAATTGTCGTTCCGTAAAATTACGAATTGCAAAATTCCATTCGCGTCGAGCATCAGCATTTTGATCTACCAACAACAGCTCCCTAGTTCGAATAACTGCAGGTAATTGTGCGATATATTGAAATTCTTCCGCATTATATTGAACAGATATATCATCAATATTATAAGGCTTGGCCACTTTATCCGCGGCCAAAAAACCATAATAACTACGTTCAGATGCTATATCCTCATAGATAGAATTTGCATCGGATAACATACCCGACTCTTCTAATGCACGGGCTTTCCAATATTGCCATTGCTCTTCATTCTTATCTTTCTCATCCAGCATGGCAATACCACGTAGAACCAAATCCCAATCTTGAGAACGAATTGCTGAACGCGCACGCCAAATACCAGTAGAGTTATCCACGACATCTTTGGGCAATCCATACATCCAAGCTGTAGCTCGCTCATCATGACGATATGCGGCACGTAAAGCTAAATTACGTTCAATCTCATCATGCAAGTCTGAACCAAATGCATGTTTATCGCGAACCACTAACCATGTGCTGCGCGCAGTGGATAGGTCTTTTTTTGCAAGCCGCTTAAAGCCTTGGCCAATGATTTGCCTAGTTAAATAATCGTCTTTATCTAAGGCAGAAGACAGTAAATACTTTTTAGGATTTTTATAGGTAGATAGCCAAAGCTTTGCTATGTTTTGTTGTTCGGCTACTAATTTTTTGGATAAATACTTTGCCAACCTAAGTTGGCCATTTTCCATAGCTAAAGAAAATCGTTGCCATATTTTCTCTTGTGTTAAATAACCCTCATCCTCATACCATTTAAATAAAGGATCGCATTGCTTTGGCTGAGATTTTCCTATTAACCATAAATCTCTTATTTTATTGACGAGTTGTTGACCTTCTCCTTGACGAATTTTTGCGCGTAAAAAATAGCAGCGTAATTCTGTTGAGTTATCATCTTGATAATATTTTAGAAATCTTTTCCACTGATCTTTTTTTAGTAAATGAAATAACCAAGTTAAGCGCATACGTGTTGCCAGAGGGCCATCTTGATAAGACTCAATAAATGTACTCACCTCTTCATCAGTGAGCGCAGAAAGTCTCACCATCAATTCGTCATAAACTAAATAAGGATATAGAGGGTAATGGTTAAGTTTAGCCTTATAAGCACTGAATTGATTAATCTGATTTTTGCTTAAGGCCTGAATTGCCTGCTTGTAAATATCACGCTCTGCACTCCACTCAGACTGGATATCTGCATAACTTTCTTGTGTGCTTATTAAAATACAAAAAATTAAAATACAACAGTAATGAAAAAATTGGCTGCGTGTACTGCACAATGCCAGAGTATGCTGCACAGCATACAAAAAGAAATTGTTATTAGGTCGAGGCTTCGTTAAGTTTTTCAGAAGTAATGTTCTCACTTTGTTGATTAATTTTTTCACTTAGACCATTATCATCATGGACCTTCATAGTACCATCTATCATCGCACCTTGAGCTACAGAGACACTGGTACCACTTACATTTCCGAATATTCTAGCACTTCCTTTAATTTCAAGATTACCTCTGGCAAAAACGTCACCTTTAACAGTACCGCCAATTATGACATCATCTGTATGAATATTACCTTCCCAAACCGCAGTCGAAGTTAACTCCACTAAACCTTCTATTTCACTATCCCCCTTAACCTGACCGCTAATGACGATGGAACCAGAACCTTTAATGTCACCCGATATCGTGAAATCTTTGCCCAGTATGGCTGCAGGAGCAGTAACTTTGTCTCGCAATTTGCGCATACCCATATGTGCCTCCAAACATTTTATATTGAATGTTAAAGTATACCTCTAAGAGTCATACAACTAGCACATCATCATTACTACTGTCCGACTGATGAGTATAAAAATGCTATAAGCTGATGATTTGCTTTTATATATAACCGAGTTTAACAGTAAATAATTTGTGATATATGAATATCGTATATATAAATGGAAACTATATCAGCAATATTTAGTACGCTTTATAACTCACCTCACTATTCATTTGGTTGGTTAGTTGCTGCATGCCTCGCCATTCTACCCGCTATTGTCAGCGGTAACTTAGTACAGCATTATATTGTAGAGCTTGTAAAAGGAAATATATCTAGCCCTGACCTATATAAACAGCTTATTCTCAACATCATCGTATTATCTATTAGTATTTGTGTTATTTCCTACGCGTTTTACTTATATGTATGGATTTAGCGAATCCTATTTCTGCATTACCCTGAATATCTTAGCCTCATTTTGCTTTTCTTCTACTAATTTAGCCTCTTGCAATGTTGAATAATGACTTATTTCTACATTTTCTTGAATCCTTGATGCCACTATAGAAGAATATTTATGCACAGATGCAAAATTTTCCAACTCTAAATTTAGTTCTTCCATTGTTAAGGATTGATTAGTAGATAAGTCTTCATAAACTATTAGAACTCCATTTGTATTAAGCGATTTCCAAGTTTGATCAAGCAAAATTTGTCGACTTGATGCATCTAAATTTACCAACAAATTCTGTATACATATAACATCTGAGTTTCCCTCATTTTTAAAGCTTTGCAATTCGTAAGTATCGATTACATGCCTACCATCAACATGTGGCAAAAAGTAATGCTTAAAATTATCTGCATCAACTTGATTATTAGAGGAAGTAACATGCGTGCTTCCACTAGTAACATTAACATATGGAGTAAGTAACAAATCAGTTACTAATAGGCCATAGTCATCCGTTATATTTTTTACTGTAATAGGTTTTTTTGCTCCATAAAAATCCAGAATTATTTTTTCAACAACAGCGCTGTGTGAATAATTACTCCAAACTTTTTCAACAGTTTGAATATGAGCCTTACTTATATTCTTACAATTATCTAAACTTGATAATTTTCCTAACACAATGTTCACGCCTTGTTGATAAAACCACTCAATAGTACTAGGCATTGGCTCTGGCCACTTACGCCCAACACGCAAAGACATAACCCCATCGTTTTCTGCTGTTACATTACTAAAACCAGTCCAGCGCTGTCGACTTAAGAATATATTTTCTAAAAAACTTCGTGACCAATAACCCTTCTCTTGCGCCTGACCCTCTGGATATACAGGCAAAATAATTGCACCATCTGGTTTCAATAGTTTCAAAAGCTGCAATAAAAAAGAAGCGCCCCAATTATTTGCAAATAGAGGCACACTGATACCTATATAGATTCGATCTAAAATATTTGGCTGCAAAGGATAAAAAAAGTTTGCAACTTCCCCATCACCTAAAGTGTGACTCAGGTGAGAAGAACTTGGCGTCATACTATAAATATTATCATTTGGACGAATTTGATTATTCTTATCTCGTTCACCTGAAAAATAATAATCCAGGTCTTCAGCAATAAATTCTTCTGCTATGTGAAAAGCTACATCTGACATGGCTTTAATATTGTAAATGATTGGCGACAGAATTTTGCAAAAGTCTCTGCTATCTTGTAAGCTAATCGTAGCTAACTGTTATCCTCAGAAAAACAAATTTGATTTAGCACTTTATTTTATCTTAAGCACTAATCCTCTGTTATGTGTACTTGTAGAAAAAACTTTACCCCGTCTTTGTGACAAATAAGAATTTGGACAATAACTTCTACGGTAGCGTGATAAATCGTTAATATGTCGATTACCAATTCTACTATTGGGATAGTGATGTTTATATTTATGCTTAATAAAGATCGGATATTTCACCCTATACTGTTCTTTGTAAGGCTCGTTTATATAAACTACTTCAGAATTAGATGAACTTTGCCCAGCTTTTTGTTCTGCTTTTTTTAATTTTATTTTTTCACGTTCAATTCGCTCTTCAAATAACCGCTTCCACTGATTAGCAATAGAATAATAATCTTTTTCAGGATTTGCTGTGTTATTTTTTGATACAATTTTAATAACTGTCATTTGTTCAAATTCTACATCAGGTATTGTATCCGAATAATGCGTTATACCTTGTTTGTCCACCCACTTATGCACGCTCGATGCTTGCGCTGAGAAAACTATAGGCAAAATCATAAATACTGTGAAAATTACTCTATACATAGTATTTAGAAAGCAAGTTTCATCATATTGTTCCAATATCTTTCTTTGAGGCTACGGTTCCTCAACTTTTTGCCAACCACTTAAACCCTGTGGAGCATGAGGTTCATCTAACTGATCCCAAATAGTGTAGCCAGATTTTTGCTCGTACACAGCTTGTGCTGCTTCTTCAGGATTAGAAAATGTCAGAGTAGGCAACCCATCTACCCAAAGGTCCCATAATCCCAAAGGTTCTTGTTGAATTATGAATTTAGATATATCTGTATCTAATTTATACTTCATATTTTAATTATAACGTAAAGTGAATAACTCGTGACTGAAGCAAACTTTTTTTTTCATGGCCTGTTTCCTGATCATGTTGAAACAAAAGAAGGTCAACCCAAACAAATTAGCAAGGTATTATTTGACGTTGATTTTGATGGCAAATCTCACTCACATTTGCTAGCCGACATTTGGCAAGTTGATGAACACGATAATATCCCTACTTTTGAAGTGTATTATGATTTACCTTTTGAATGCGATGGATTTCCTAAAGCAGTTGTCAATTATTTTCAACAGGTAATAGGACCTCAGGCAACCACCATTAGCCATAGTGGCCCCAAAGGTCCGATTCCAAACAAAAATGTATATCGAGTGCAGTGGGCCGTATCCTTAGAAGCTAAGCACAAATGACAGTTAATGACCCGCCCGTTGCAAAAAAAATTAGCACGCAAATAAACCTTCACGAACACCATCGTATAGACGAATATGCGTGGCTTAAAGATCCTAACTGGCAACAGGTCATAAAAGATCCATCAAAATTATCTAAAGAAATCCGTGACCATCTTGCAGCTGAAAATAAATACTTAGAATCACAATTACAAGATACTCAACAATTACAAAAAGACTTATTTAACGAGATGCGAGCACGCATTAAAGAAGATGATCACACCGTACCAGAGAAAGACGGAGACTATTTTTATTTCGAACGTTATGAAAAAGATCAACAATACCCAATTTTTTGCAGATATCATGTAAATACACCCGAAAAAGAAGAAATCTTATTCGATGCCAATAAAGCTGCAGAAAAATTTAATTATTTTGATATAGGCGATGCTGGACATAGTCCGAATCATCACTATTTTGCTTATAGTGCCGACACCAAAGGGTCTGAATTTTATACCTTATACATCATCAATCTCAGCACAAACAAACTACTGCCTGACAAACTTGAAAACATACAAAGCGAATTTGTATGGGCACAAAATAACAAAACAGTATTTTATACAACGCTTGATAACAATCATCGCCCCGACAAAGTCTTTCGCCACCATCTCGGTAACAAGATCAATCAAGATAGCATGGTCTATCAAGAACATGACCCTGGTTTTTTTGTTTCTCTCGATATCACAGAATCTAATAATTACATCATCATTTCTGCCCATGACCATGTGACAAGCGAGCTATATACTATTGATTCACTGCGTCCAGACGAAGATGCAAAACTTTTTTCAGCAAGAGAAAAAAATATCGAATATGAAATATCTGACCATGGAAAATATTTCTACATCGTTACGAATGCAAATGATGCCGAAGACTATAAAATCATGCGCACATCGATTCATAACACTGAACGCCAACACTGGGAAAATGTATATAAGCCTGCAAAAGGAACACTGTTAAGAGGAATCTATCTATTTGAAAGATTTTTAGTCCGTTCAGAACGCGTTAACGGATTAGCAAAGATTGTTATCACGGAACTTAATAATGAGCTGTTAAATAAGGAACATGACATAGAGTTTCATGAAGAAGCATACGAGCTAAACATTATTCCTGGATATGAATCCCACACAAATGAATTACGTTTCTCTTACAGTTCCATGACCACACCCACTCAAATTTTCGATTACGATATGAAAACTCGCAATCGCGTATTAAAAAAACAACAAGAAGTCCCTAGTGGGCATGATGAAATAAATTATGTAACACGTAGATTATTAGCAAAAACTAATGATAACGAAGAAGTTCCGATTTCATTACTATACAAAAAAGATACCCCTTTAGATGGCAGTGCCCCGTTATTGCTATATGCATACGGATCTTATGGAAACTCAATACCTGCAAGTTTTTCCACAAACCGTCTTTCACTTGTCAATCGTGGTTTTATTTTTGCAATTGCGCATGTGCGTGGAGGTATGGAAAAAGGTTATACCTGGTACCGCAATGGTAAGCTCAAAAATAAAATCAACACATTTAATGACTACATCACTTGTGCTGAACACCTTGTCAAACATAGATTCACTTCAGCTGGCAAAATAGCTGTACATGGAGGGTCTGCAGGGGGAATGTTAGTCGGTGCAGTAATTAATATGCGCCCTGAATTATTCAATGCAGCCATAGCAGATGTGCCCTTTGTAGACGTACTAAATACAATGAGCGATGACAGCCTCCCCTTAACACCACCAGAATGGCCTGAATGGGGAAATCCATTAAAAAATAAAGAAGACTATTTGACCATACTCAAATATTCTCCATACGATAATGTCAAACTACAGCATTATCCAAACATCTTAGTAACCGCAGGACTTACTGATCCTAGGGTAACGTATTGGGAACCTGCCAAATGGGTGGCAAAGCTACGAGATCAAAAATTAGACGATAATATGTTGCTATTAAAAACAAATATGGATGCCGGTCATGCTGGAGCTTCAGGGCGATTTGATTACTTAAAAGAAATTGCTCTAATGTATGCTTTTTTGCTAAAAGTTTTTAATATGGCGACTTAGCAAATGATTTAGTATCGTATAGAAAATAAGAACATAATGTCATGCTAATAATAATTTGGCACAAAGTTTTATCGACTTAAACAATTAAAGGGAAAAAAGAATGGCTGTAGAAAATTTAATTCGACGCGATGCA
Organism: Gammaproteobacteria bacterium; assembly: GCA_965223115.1. Lineage (GTDB taxonomy): Bacteria > Pseudomonadota > Gammaproteobacteria > UBA4575 > UBA4575 > CBDCUI01. The sequence goes on along the minus strand of OZ244982.1, from coordinate 178,835 downwards.
GATACCGGCTATATCATCGCTTGGAAAAAAAAGTACGACTTCGAAACCGGTAAGATGAAAGACAAAAAAATGACTTATGGTGAAGCACGCAAAAAATGTGAAGAACTTAACTCAAAAGATTCTGACAAAACATACTGGCCAGAAAAAGATAAAGCAGATCCAGAATGGCATCTAGTATACAAATAATACATGTAAAAAATTCGACTTTTTACAATATTAGAACTACAAGAACCTAAGGAGACAATCTTTCTATCTTCCAATCTTCAGCAGATGCTTTACTATAGCGTAGGCGATCATGTAAGCGGTTTGGGCGCCCTTGCCAAAATTCAAAAAATGTAGGTACTACACAGTACCCTCCCCAATGCTTAGGACATGGAATTACTTGATCTTTATATAATTGTTCTAAACGCTGATATTCTTTTTCTAAAACTGCATAATTTTCTATCACTTCACTTTGCTGAGAGGCATGCGCACCAATTTGACTACCTTTTGGACGTGAGTTGAAATACTCCTCAGAAACACTGACAGATGTTTTTTCTACTTTCCCCTGTATTCGAATTTGTCGGTATAATTTTTCCCACCAAAAATTAAGAGCTACAGTTGCAGTTACATCTAAGTCCCGTGCTTTTTGGCTATTATAGTTAGTAAAAAATACAAAACCATTTTTATCAAATGCCTTTAACAACACTTGGCGCGAAGACACAACCCCGTCTTTACTAACTGTTGCCAAATTCATTGCATTAGGCTCAACTGATTCCGTTCTAAGTGCCTCCTCAAACCAATTCTTAAATTGTAAAAAAGGATCTTTCTCTACATTTTTCTTTACTAATAATTCCGCACTATAATTTTTGCGTAACTTTTGAATGTCAATTCCAATACTCATATTATTTTTCCTAACACAATCGTAACTACTCTAAACTCACTCCTGTTCCACCTAAACCACAGTAACCGCTTGGATTTTTTGCCAAGTACTGCTGGTGATAATCTTCTGCATAGTAAAATTCTGGCGCATCGAGAATTTCTGTTGTTATTTCTGAGTACCCTTTTTTGCATAAAGCTTGCTGATATATATCACGCACTTGTATAGCAAGCTGTCTTTGCTCTTCATCGTAAACATAAATTCCAGAACGATATTGTGTACCTATATCATTTCCTTGGCGCATGCCTTGTGTTGGATTGTGAGACTCCCAAAACACAACTAATAGGTCCTCATAACTAACTTTATCAGGATCATAAACAACACGAACGACTTCATTATGCCCCGTTTGCCCTGTACACACTTCTTGATAAGTAGGATTAGGTGTTAACCCACCCGCATAGCCAACAGCAGTTGTGAATACTCCTGGTACGAGCCAAAATTTCTTTTCTGCCCCCCAAAAACAACCCAAGCCAAACATTGCAAGCTGCATTTGCTCAGGGAAAGGTGGCGACAAAGGGTTACCATTCACATAATGTGTTTTAGGTATAGGCATACTTTGCTTCCTGCCTACAAGTGCTTCCTCTGGAGTTGGCATGGATGTCTTTTTATTTGTAAATAACATTGTCAAATCCACTTCTCAATAATGTCCCGCTATATCCATATTAATAAATAGCTTATAGATCCCGACTTAATCTAAGTCAAACAATAACACAGCTATCTGTAAACCAAAATTTCTTTCATGCTTTATGAGATGCACTAACAGCTATTTATTTATCACTGGAGTTAATCATGTTATTACAAAAGAAAAAATTTATTTCAACCTTCAAACTATGTATGGCACTTAATAACAATTTTGGCTACTGCACCTTTTACAGTCAATGCAAAATATGATCACAAACAAGACATGAACGTATAAAAGCCAAGTATTATTACAAACAACATTCAAGCTAATCGAAATAGCAATTAAAGGCGACATAAGTTGCCCTTTTTATGATCTCATGTTTGTATAAGTTGTTTATATAAACTAGATTCCCTTTTAAAAAAACCTTCAGTATGAAAAGAGTCATCCAGTTTAAATAGCTCATAATCAAAATGATGACACAATTCATGCAAAAAAGTCCGCATATAAGTCTTAAATGCAACGACTTGTTTGCGTTTTGCTGTGCGCATCCAAACCGATATCTCGGCCTTATTAAGGCGTGTAGATATGGGTTCGTACAACCCATGAAGCTCACCATATCTATTATGTGGACGATTGGATAGAACTTTAATTTTTACTGGCGGGACATTTAATTGTTGTGTAATTTGAGTTGCTAACTCTTGTGTAGCTTTCTGAATATGTGTTTTACTTTCGCTATTTAAAGCTGCTTGTACAGCTTCAACATAGACAGAAAGCTCAATCACATTTTCTAATTTGACTACGGAAATTTTATCGCTACTGCGATATATTTTTTTATCTCTGGCATGGAGTTTTTTGTAATAAGAATACGGCATAGTATATGTAAAAATACTATATATAGTTTACCGATAAATTTTACTACAAACCAGCTCATGGTTTATCAGGATTTATTTCTGTATCAACTTCGTCTTTTTTCTTTTGTTCAATTCTTTCATCAATAATCTTCTTTCCATATTCTTTAGCACGATATATCGCCATTTCTTTTTGAATAAAAACATCTGGCAATTGTATAGGCTTTTCTGGTGGACTTTCGCTACCCAAATCTTGAATCATAAAGTTAGCTTTCCAAGATCCATAGCCAATCGGCGTCAAATAACAAAAAATTGAATAGCCGTTATACCTTATTAAATCTTGCATTTAAAATTATCATGTCCCAAATTAAAAAATTTACTAGGATTTCGGCTTGAAACAATAAGCTATTTATTAAAAATCATTATTACTCAAATCAATTGCAAAACGTATATCTTGTGCTGCAACGGATACCGAATAATCGTCAAGACGTACCAAACCTTTTTCAGTAGCATAAGCACCATAGCCACGCAACATCCCCGCTAATACAAATTTCCCATCCTCACAACTAAGCAAACCCCCACCAGAAGCTCCTGAATCTATCCCCGCACTGGTATGTAGTGCTTCAGCCTGCTTAAAATTAAAAAATCCAGTAGTAATATGTTGACCTTGTGCACGTGGAAAACCAACTGCCCAAACCTCTTGACTGTCTCTAAGGTCATATTTGCTTAGCGGTATAGGATTTAAACGGTCGGTCCACACCGATAACAAAGCCAAATCCATTTCTTTATCCACCAGCAATACAGAAGCAACGTAAAACTTGTCATTAACGACTGCTACTGTATCCGTATAATCTTCTAATGCATGTGCTGCAGTAATGACTAAATTATCTGACACAATCACACCACTTGCATGACTTGATTCTCCACTAACAATCGGGACAACAGAGGACAATGCTTGATGATTTGGCCATTGACAGTCAGCCACCACATTTGTCGAAACGATACAAAATAATAATGTTGTCAAAATTAGGTGCTTCATCCTTAAGGCCCCTATATCATGTAGGCATCACTATCAATAAATATATAACACAATAATCCTTAACAATTATAACGGCGACAAATGAAAACCTTACTTACCAACTTATGCGGCCGGAAGGTGCTGACAGACTAAGTGTCATATACTAAAAAATATACAGATAACTGGTTTATATAAAACGACAAAAGAAAGACATAAATGTGAAACAACTCTCAACACTCTTTGATTCTATTTTATTTGCTAAACTAAGACTGCCCAATTACCGATGGTTTTTTCAGTATTTAAAATAAAATACCCACAACTATGATTGTTGCAACAAATAGCAAAAGCATCCAATTACTCTTAAGAAATGAATGCATCATATGCTTTTAATTTTCAAGTGTATTTACTCGATAACATTCAGAATGTGAACTTCCATGATTCTGCTTCAATAAATACCCTTTTAACATATGCAAACTTTTGTTTTATATCATTATCCATTTTAGCAATGACAGATTCCATTTGCTCAGTACGAATAGAATCATTAAATTCCACACTTAGATTTACCAAAATATATTCAGGCCCCACATGCATGGTTAAAACTTCATTAACACGTTCCACGCTTGGGAATTCAGATACAATCTCACGAATACCTTTAACTACTTCTTCACTTGCGCTTTCGCCAATCAATAAACCTTTAGTTTCATAAGCCAGTACTGCTGCAGTAACACCAAGAATTAATCCAATGATGATTGAGCTTGCACCATCAAAATATAAAATGCCTGTGCTAGTGCTCAAATAGATACCTATAAAGGCAACTAACAAACCTAACATCGCTGCCGTATCTTCAAACAGCACAACAAATAAGGTTGGATCTTTACCTTTTTTAACTGCTTCGAGGTAACCCATATCTCCCTTAGCAAGTCGAAACTCTTTCAATGCTATATAAAGTGGCACACTTTCAAATAGCATGGCTATTCCTAGCACGACGTAATTAATACTAGGCTGGGTGATAGCACGTGGATGCAGTAAATGCTCAATCCCCTCGTAGATAGAAATTCCTGCCCCTACGGCAAATATCAAAATTGCTACAACGAAGCTCCAAAAATAGACTTCCTTACCATGTCCAAATGGAAACCTTTTACTTGGAGGTTTTTGCGCGCGCTTTAAGCCAAATAACAGTAGCACTTGATTACCAGTATCCACCAAAGAATGGATACCCTCAGAAAGCATCGCCGAACTTCCCGTAATAGTCGCTGCAATAAATTTTGTTACAGCAATCAAGGAATTACCGATCAGTGCTGCAAAAATAACTTTTTTAGAAGAACCAGCCATAGTATCCGATTATATAAATACAACTATGCTATGAATGTGTAATTGCGTTAAATGTGCTTTTGCCCACTACTTTTATACTTTTTGATAAATCTCAACACCGGCTTGATTGAATTGCTGTGCTTTTTCTTTCAAGCCATGCTCCATTGCAATAGAGATATTCTCTATACCACGTTGCGCAGCATAATCTCGTACATCTTGTGTAATTTTCATAGAACAAAAGTGTGGCCCACACATAGAACAAAAATGTGCAACTTTGGCTGAATCTTTTGGCAAGGTTTCATCATGTAAAGCACGTGCATGATCTGGATCCAAGCTTAAATTGAATTGATCTTCCCAACGAAACTCAAATCGGGCCTTGGATAAGGCATTATCGCGAATCTGAGCACCAGGGTGACCTTTGGCTAAATCAGCCGCATGAGCAGCTATTTTATATGCAATCACACCATCTCTTACGTCTTGTTTATTTGGTAAACCTAAATGCTCTTTAGGCGTAACATAGCAAAGCATTGCAGTACCATACCACCCAATATTAGCTGCACCAATGGCTGATGTAATATGATCATAACCAGGTGCAATATCCGTTACCAATGGGCCTAGGGTATAAAAAGGAGCATCAAAACAATCTTGCAATTCTTTATCTACATTTTCTTTTATCATTTGCATGGGAATATGCCCTGGTCCCTCTATCATCACTTGTACGTCGTGTAGCCAAGCAATTTTAGTTAATTCACCTAATGTTTCTAATTCAGCAAATTGTGCAGCATCATTTGCATCAGCAATGGATCCTGGACGCAAACCATCTCCTAACGAAAAAGAAATGTCATAGGCTTGCATGATTTCACAAATATCTTCGAAATGTGTGTAGAGAAAATTTTCTTGGTGATGGGCTAAACACCATTTTGCCATAATTGAACCGCCTCGTGACACAATTCCAGTAACGCGATCTGCTGTTAAAGGCACATGAGGTAATCGCACACCTGCATGAATAGTAAAATAATCTACACCTTGCTCTGCTTGCTCAATTAGAGTGTCTTTAAAAATTTCCCAAGTTAATTCTTCTGCTTTGCCATTTACTTTTTCTAAGGCTTGATAAATAGGAACAGTGCCAATTGGAACGGGTGAATTACGAATAATCCACTCGCGTGTTTCATGAATATGCTTGCCTGTAGAGAGATCCATCACCGTATCACCCCCCCAACGCACCGCCCAAACCATTTTCTCTACTTCTTCTTCTATGGAAGAGGTCACCGCAGAATTTCCTAAATTAGTATTAATTTTTACTAAAAAATTTCTACCAATAATCATTGGCTCAGATTCAGGGTGATTAATATTATTAGGAATGATGGCCCGACCACTGGCAACTTCATTACGTACAAATTCAGGTGTGATGCATTTCGGTAAATTAGCACCAAAATGATTACCGGTATGTTGCTTTAATAATTTTTGATAATGCGGGTCTTTACGATGTTCCTGCAAACGCAGATCTTCACGTATAGCAATGTACTCCATCTCGGGTGTAATAATGCCTTGTTTAGCATAATGCATTTGCGTAACGATTTTGCCTTGCAGTGCACGACGTGGTGGATGGTAATGTTCAAAACGCAAATATGCAGTTGCAGGATCATTTTGCCGAATATGCCCATATTCAGAACTCGGACCTGTTAATATTTCAGTATCACCACGCTCCTCTATCCAAGCTTTTCTGCCTTGCGGCAAACCTTGCAGTAAATCAATGGTTATTTCAGGATCCGAATATGGTCCTGATGTGTCATACACAGAAATGGGAGGATTTTCTTCTACACCAAAACTTGCTGCTGTATTCGTGCAGATAACTTCGCGCATCCCTACTCTTAAATCTGGCCGCGAACCTTGAACATAGATTTTTTGTGAACCTGAAAATGGCTTCGTTAATTCAGAGGATAGTTGCACCGATTTGGCCCTAATCGTTTTTGCTATCGCACTCATGTAAACAAAACCTCTTATATGGTTAGCTGGCCAAAGTGCGAATTGGATAGGGGTTTATCCATACTGCAGCTTCCCTCCGCCAGCATTATCTGGTTCAGGTCCTAAGGGTAATTCTCAGCCTAGTGCTAACTTTAGAGGCACCCCTAGCTTCAGGTCTGTTATTCTAAAGCAATAAAGAACTTATTAATATCAAAGAATTGTAATTGCTTGAATATATGCCCAACAAGCTTTACAAATCGCAGAAATACTTTTTACAGCATCGATATGAATTTAAATGTAGCCATTATAGGCCCTGGACGTAGCAAACAAGGTACTGGTCCGTATATTGCCCGAACTTTCAATGAGCTAGGAGCAAATATTTGTGGGCTTATCAGTAGCTCGTTAACATCTGCTAATAAAGTAACCCAGTATTTGCAGACTGAATACAAAATTGCGTGTAATGCCTATGAAAACATTCAAGAACTGTTAGAAGCAACACCTGTAGATGTTATTGTCATTAGCAGTCCTATAGATTCACACTTTGAATACTTAAAACTAGCTGTACAACAAAAATGTCATATCTTTTGCGAAAAACCACTATGGTGGCCTGATATAAATAACAACTCACAAATAAATACAGAATATATATCAAATCAAACAATCAATTTGGTCAATCAATGCATTGATAATGACTTGGTTTTACAATTAAACACTCAATGGCCTTTCACTCTACCAACCTATTATGAAATATACCCTCAGCAAAAGTTAACAGCTGAATCTATTAAAAACTTTTCCATGTGGCTCAGCCCCCAAAGTATAGATGGTGATATGATCATTGATGCCGTGCCGCATGTGCTCAGCATGCTGTATTCAATTCTAAGCACAGGTAAAATCGAAAACATTGAGTCGAATAAAATTTCTGACTCAACAATTAAAAAAGCGATAATAGAATTTGATTATATACACGCATTTGGAGACACACGGGTAGTAATTAACCTTACATCAAGTGACGCCATACCCAAACCTGCTGCCTATGCCATTAATCATAACCGTGTAGATAGACATGTCGAACCATCTAATTACCTGATATCATTATGCAGTCCTGAGAAAAAACTACCTGTAATGGATCCATTAGTGTGCTCCATCAAAAACTTTATTAGCTCGATTTACTCCAAGACTAAATCTGATGAAGTTGCTTTAATAGACGGCATGCATCATCTAGCACAAATTTACCAAGCAGTAACCCAGAAATAACTAAGAGAACATGGAAAAAATACACACCGAAAGCGGTGAAGTACTGATTACACTTTCACCTTTAATTGACTTCACCAAACATGATTTTGCTAAAGCTAATAAAGCAGACCCTCAGCCACTGCATGTTAATTCAGCGAATAGACATGTAAAGAAACAGACTGAATTGTCCCCTATTCACGACTTCATGGGAAAATTATGCCAACCCGAAATCCTACAAAGCTTAAAAGACTATGTGCGTTGGCAAATAGAGTGGCGACAAGGTTATGCGAACAACTCTCTTACTCTAGAAGAAGCACTACAAAAAGCACCGTTAAGTGCTCCAATTTCAATAAACTTGGATGTAACGACAGCATGCAATTATCGCTGCGACCATTGTGTCGATATGGATATTTTAAATAAAAACATCAATTACGACCATGAATTATTGAAAGATTCATTAACCCAATTAGCTGAAAACGGTTTACGTTCCGTAATAATCATTGGCGGTGGAGAACCCACAGCTTATAAAGGCTTTGAAGACATCGTGCGTCATTTAAAAACCATGGACATTCAAATCGGTGTGGTAACAAATGGCAGCATGATGAAAAAAATTGAGGCAGTAGCCGATGTGTTACAAGAACGGGATTGGGTAAGACTGTCATTAGACTCAGGTACTAACAATACGTTTCGCGCTATGCACAAACCTGGTAGCAAAAAATGCACCTTAGAATGGATATGCTCCCACATACCAGAAATAAAAAAGATTAACTCAAAATTTAAAATTGGTTTTAGTTTTATCATCGTATGGAAAGACTGCGAAACCAATGACACAAAAATAATAGAAAACGTAGATGAAATCATTTCTGCAGCAGAAATTGCTAAACAACATCAATTTGATTACATCTCATACAAACCATTTCTTACCCGGGCAGAAGTGAATAACGCTGAAGTAATTGGCATTGATAAAGAACAAAACTATGTCGAATCTATAATGAGTAAAATACGCAATGATATTGATGCTGCGAAAAAACTTGAAAACGAAACTTTTGCTGTAATTGAGAGCACTAATTTGCGTGTACTTGAAAATGGTACTTATATGAATTACACCGAACAGCCGCACAACTGTCATATGCAATATTTTAGGCAGGTATTAAGCCCTCTAGGTGTGTTTAATTGCCCCGTGTATCGTCATGTCCCACAAGCTTTATTAGGAGACAAACATGCATATGCAACAGCAAATGATTTCAAATCAACACAAAGAAATACATTGCGACTTATAGAAGCCTTTGATGCTACTTCCGAATGCAAGGATGTAACCTGTTTATACAATCATGCTAATTGGTTCATTGAAGACCTAATCAATCATCCTGAAAAATTAGATCAGATAGATTCAAGTTTTGACCGTAATGATTTTTTTCTTTAATTAAACTCGCTTAACTAGCAAGTAGCTTCTTAGCACTTTCATATACTTGTTGTACTTCTATATTTTTCAGACAATTGTAATGTCCATAACGACATTCTCTATCCCAACACGGACTACAATCTAAATTTAAATATTTAATTTCAGCCGTGTCAGTCAAAGGAGGTGTGTAACTAGGTGTAATCGCGCCGTATAGTGCCACAACCGGACGTTGCACGGCTGCTGCAATATGCATTAAGCCAGAATCATTTGTAACTGCAACCTCTACTAGAGAAAGCATATCTACCGCCTCTTCTAATGTTGTCTTCCCACACAAGTTTTTTGCTGCACCATTAGATCGCTGGGTGATTTCTTCTCCAATAACTTGATCTTTTGTGGAACCAAACACGCAAACTTGATATCCGTCTTGTGCAAATAATTGAGCAAGCTGTGCAAAATGTTCGGCAGGCCAGCGCTTTGATGGACCATATTCGGCACCAGGCATCAAACCAACAGATTGAATATTTTCGTCGATATTGAGTTTAATTGCAGCTTGATGACGTTTTTCCTCGTCTACTAAAAGACAGGGGAATTCTATTTCAGGCACAGAACTTGAGTATGTGTTATCTGAACTCAAATAAACAAATTTCTCTACTGCCTTGTAAATGATTTTTTTATCCAAAGGCCTCATATCATTGATTAAGCCATAACGCATCTCACCACGATATGCTGTTCGTATCGGTACTTTGGCAAAATATGGGATCAACGCAGATTTAAATGACCTGGGCAAAATGATAGCTTGGTCGTATTGCCCACGTAAGCTTTTTCCCACACGTAATCGTTCTCCAAATTGCAACCTGCCATGTTGTAAATTTACTTCTATGATTCGATTTACCTCTGGCATACGTGCCAAGATGGGCGCTGACCAAGCAGGCGCTACCACATCAATGGTAACTTCTGGGTTTTTGCGGCTCAGGGCCATGAATAAACTTTGCACCATGACCATATCACCTACCCAGGCTGGACCAATAATAAGTATTTTATATTTGCGCAAAAGTAATATAAGTACCGTAGTTAAATGTGAAAATTTCTATATTTTGACTTAAATGGCATTAAAACAGCATTTCTATGGCCTGTCTTAGTGAGATATTGATATAGTTCGCAAAGATGTAATAAATACTCGTTACTAAACGGCCTCCATAAACTAGCAAATAATACACAGACATGGATATCGAGCAAGCAAGATTCAATATGATTGAACAACAAATTCGGCCTTGGGACGTTTTAGATATTAATGTGTTAAATATAATCGAACAAACCCCAAGGGAATTATTTGCGCCTAAAGAACTAAAGAATTTAGCCTTTTCAGACTTAGAAATTCCTTTGTCGCATGAACAGGCTATGATGACCCCAAAGGTTGAAGCACGCATGTTACAGGCTTTGCAGATTAATCCCAACGATGAAATCTTAGAAATAGGAACAGGTTCAGGATTTATTACTGCCTGTCTTGCAAAACTTGGTGCCCATGTTGATTCAATTGAATACTACTCCGATTTATCAGAACATGCACAATCTGTAGCAGATCAATTAAATATAGATAACATTAATTTCATGCATGGTGATGCCCTGAATGATTTAAACAGTGCTAAACAATATGATGCCATTGTGATTACTGCCTCTATGCCTAGCTACACTGACAACTTTGAACAGCTACTAACAAATAATGGAAGAATATTTGTTGTGACAGGTAAAGCCCCTGTTATGCAAGCTCAGCTAATGACTAAAATCGACTCTTACGGTGTACGTAATGAACAATTATTTGAAACTAATCTTAAGCCGTTAATTGGCTCAAAGGAGCCACAAGTCTTTCAAATATAATGTTCAAAGAGTATAGCCCGAAGGATCTTAAAGAATACTTAGATGAGGTCGATACAAACCCTATATTATTAGATGTTAGAGAACCTTGGGAGTATGAGCGCTGTCATATACCCAACTCTACTCTTGTACCAATGAGACAAATACCATATGCAATCAATGATTTTGATCCAGAACAAGAGATTGTAGTTATCTGTCACCATGGAATACGTAGTCGGGCTGTTGCAAATTATTTAGTCCAACATTGTTTTACAAAAGTGATTAACCTTAGTTCAGGAGTAGACGGTTGGGCAAAACAAGTCGATTCGAACATGCCGCTCTACTGATTTCTTAACAAGATTACTAGTTAACAACAGAAACGAAGGCCATGCACAAAATATTAAGAACAATAATATTTTTACCATTCTTACTAGCTTGCATAAACAATGTCTACGCAAGTAGTCTTGTCGATATATACTCGATAGCTAAACAGCATGATGCAGATATTAAAATTGCTGAAGCAAGGTATTTTGCAGAAGCTCAAAGTCATCCCATTGCACGTGCCAATATCCTTCCACAAGCAAACATAAGTGCTAGCACAAGTGATAACCGTCTAAAATCTGAAGGTCAAACATTTGGGGTCCCTGGAAGGACCGTAAACTTTAATGAACATGGCTATACTTTAAGTATCAGCCAAGCACTTTATCACCATGATTTTTATGTGCAGTTGCGTCAGGCTAAAAATACTGTTGCCAGAGCAAAAATCAATCTAGACGCTGCACACCAAGATTTAATGATCCGCACTGCAGATGCATATTTCAATGTGCTTTCTGCTCAAGACACATTGACATTTAGGCAATCAGAGAAACAAGCCATCGAGCGACAACTCGAGCAAGCTAAAAAACGTTTTGAAGTTGGCTTGATTGCAATAACAGACGTTAAAGAAGCCCAAGCATCTTATGACCTTGTCGTTGCAAGAGAAATAGAAGCTTTGAATGAGCTTGAAATTTCAAAATATGCATTAGAGGTTATCGTTGCGCAACGAATAGATGATTTCAAAATTCTTTCTAATCGTATGGAGCTTATATCACCCGAACCTAATGATGCAGAAGATTGGGTTTACAAAGCTTTAGAGCAAAACTTAGCCCTACTATCCAGTGAATACTCAACTACTATAGCCAAGCAAGAAATAAAATTACGAAGTTCTCGTCATCTGCCCACCTTGGACATCGTTGCATCACATTCTGATTTTGACTCAGGTGGCTTGAGTGGTTCACGCCAAACTGAAGATACCCGCATAGGGCTGGAGCTCAATATTCCTTTAGTAGAAGGTGGCCGAACTCATTACCAAACCAAAGAAGCTCGTTACAATGCCGAATTGGCCCAAAATGAACACGAGAAAATACGTCGTGAAACGATACAAAGTACTCGCGATGCTTATTTAAATGTTATTTCTGGCATAAGCCGAGTAAAGGCCCTAGCACAAGCCCTGGAATCCACAGAAGCCGCTGCAAAAGCTGCTGAAGCTGGTTTTCAAGTAGGCACACGAACTTCGGTAGATGTATTACTGGCCTTACAAGAGACATTTCTAGCAAAAAGAGATTACTCCCGTGCTCGTTATGACTATTTACTCAGCACACTGAGGCTCAAACAAGCCACAGGCACCTTATCAATTGATGATTTACTAACAATTGATGGTTGGCTAAATTAGCCTACATGTCAAAGTCATCTAGCCGCACAACGCTGCGCTATAAATTACTATTACTGATACTGAGCCCTGCGGCATTAGGCTATATTATCTATCGTGCATGCAAAGACGGCGGCTGGAAATACTTCACACAACGTCTAGGCCTTAATTATCCGCGCATGACAAATAACCCCCCCATATTGATTCATTGTGCATCAGTTGGCGAATTTAATGCAGCCAAACCTCTTATATTAGCAATAAGAAAACAATACCCAGAAGACAATATTATTGTCTCCACAAACACCCCAACTGCCGCTCAACTTGTAAAACAGCAAAATATTCCACATGTTTATTTGCCGCTCGACTACGCATTTATAGTCGGCTCTTTTTTAAAAAAAATTGACCCAAAATGTTTATTAGTTTTAGAAACTGAAATTTGGCCTACATTATTTACACTGGCAAAAAATAAAAATATTCCAACCGCAATTGTTAATGGGCGCTTATCTAAAAAATCAACCAGAAATAACAATCCTATTAAAAAAGATATTGCAACAGCACTTAACAACCTTTCTATTCTGCTTACCAGATCTGATAAAGATAGAAATATGTATATAGACATTGGCGCTAATGCTGAAACAACTCATACAATTGGCAATTTAAAATACGCAATTAAACTGCAAAATACTGATGATCTTCCTTGCACAACTATTAAACGCCCTTTTGTATTAGCTGTATCTACACACGATGACGAAGAAATGCAAATCACCCAACATATTGAAATCTTGAAAAAGAAAAATATTCTTCTTGTGCTTGCACCTCGCTACCCTGAAAGAGGCAGGCCATTATTGCGCCAGCTAGAAAATAAAAATATCAAAACGTCTTTGCGGAGCACTAAAGAGATCAACACTAATGACTGCGACGCATATATTGTAGACACACTGGGAGAGCTCGACATGTATTTCAATGAAGCGGCATTAGTCTTCGTTGGCGGCTCACTGATACCAAGAGGCGGACATAACATGTTAGAACCTGCAAGCTTTGGTAAATGTGTTATTGTTGGCCCTCACACCAATAATTTTGCGTTAGAAACAAAAGAGTTATTAAATGCTAAAGGAATAATTCAAATTAGAGACAGCCATGATCTCGGTGTTATGTTAATACACTTGTTAAATAATGATCTTGAAAGAACCCAATACGGGATAAACGCACGTAAATTTATTAAACATAAATCCACGGTTTTGAAAGATTATTTAAATTTTTTAGAACCAATTCTAAATAGACGCATAAACTAATTTAGATTATATCCTTCCAATAAGGCTTGAAAGTCTTGTTCTGAATAGTTAAATTTCCTTTCACTACTTTTTAACTTTAAAAGTGATCGCTTCAGCCTTGCAAGATTTTTATTTTTCCAATTATTGAAAGATCTATCTATTTTAGATTTATCAAAATCAATTAAGAATATTCTTTTTTCAGTATCGATTAATATATTATGTGCATTCAAATCTGCATGATTGCAATCATGATTATGAAATTTCTTAATCACAACTCCAATTTCATGCCAAATTTTTGTTGGTATACTTTGCTTTGTTAATAATATACAAAGTGACTGAGCATCTGGAATGAATTGAGTCACAATATCCGCACTGTATGTAAAACTTGTCTTATTTAAATGGGCCGCGACAGGAACCGGAGCAGGTAAATTAAATCCCTGCAACAACAACAATAATTGCAGTTCTTGAAAAGGTCTTGCCTTTTCCAACCCTTTCCAAATGTAAGCATCGTTGCTAAATTTAGAAGCAAATCCGCCACGATAATAATGTCGCAATACCAATGTGTATTTATTATGTTTAAATATGCGTATTCTTCCTCTTCCAGCCAGATTCGTTGCATCTAACTCATGATCGAGCAACAACAAATTAGTCATTAAATATTCAGGATCAAACAGCTCAAGTGGAAATTCAGAAAATAATGATTTGTTATACGCAACAATCTCGTTACCATAGTGCTTAAACTTCAAAGAACTCATAGGCACTGACTTTGTTGCATTATTATTAAAACTATTTTATCCATAATGAATACTCCACCAAAGTCCATTTGCATATTAAGGTTGTCTGCAATAGGAGATGTAACACATATGGTCCCAGTTGTTCGCACTATTCAAAAATATTGGCCAGACACTGAACTTACATGGATTATAGGTAAAAATGAAGCCGCACTTATTAATGATATAGAAAAAATTGAGTTCATTGAATTTGATAAGTTGAATTTTATTAAAGGATACAAACATATAATAAATAAATTAAAAAATAGAAAGTTTGATGTATTACTTAGTGCCCAAGTCTCATTACGAGCCAACATCATTAGCACATTTGTTTCAGCTACTACAAAATTAGGTTATGACAGTAACAGATCTAAGGATTTTCATTCGCTTTTTATAAACCAGTGCATTCCACCTACCTCAAAACAACATGTTCTAGATAGCTTTTTCAGCTTTATTGAATATTTGGGCCTTTCAAAACGCGCTTTAAATTGGAACTACCACGTCACTGACGATGCAGAAAGGTTTGCTCAACAATACCTAGCTGCAGACAAATTTAAAGTAATTATCAGCCCTTGCTCTAGTCACCCTATACGAAATTGGAGCACAGAACGTTATGCTGCAGTAGCCGACTATGCAATTCAATCAATCGATGCACAAGTGATACTCTGTGGAGGACCCACTAAAATTGAACAGCAAATAGGAATAGATATTGAAAATCACATGCAGCACAAGGCCTTAAATTTAATCGGCAAAGATAATCTAAAAAAATTTCTTGCATTACTACAACACGCAGATGTCTTAATCTCACCGGATTCTGGCCCAGCACACATCGCTACTGGACTTGGAACCCCTGTGATTGGCTTATATGCTGCTAGCAACCCTAAACGCAGTGGTCCCTACCTGAGTCAGCAGTGGTGTGTAGATAAATATGATGTTGCCGCACGTAAATTTAGAAACAAATCTGCTAGTGACTTAAAATGGGGGACAAAACTAGAATATAAAGGTGTTATGGACTTGATAAGCGTAGAAGACGTAACAAATAAATTAGAAAAGCTTGTTCAACAATACTCATCTTAAAATATAGGCACGTAAGTTATGGAAAATATTAGCATACCTATCTCACCTGGCGAATTACTTGACAAAATTACAATCTTAGAAATCAAGTCGACACAAATACAAGATAAACAAAAACTAACGAATGTTAAGTCCGAACTCAGCTTACTGGATAAAATTTGGCATGATTCAGTAATTAATAATGAGAAAATCATACAACTTAAAAAAGAACTAAAATGCAATAATCAAAATCTATGGGATATTGAAGATAAAATTAGAATTAAGGAGTCTAAACAAGAATTTGATCAAGAATTTATTGAATTAGCTCGTTCTGTATATATTCAGAACGATAAACGCGCAGCAACTAAAAAAGAAATCAATACACTGCTTGGATCCAATATTTTAGAGGAAAAATCCTACGCGGATTATTAAATCTATTTACACTTTTTTAATCACTCGATTCCTGTACCATATTGATAATACATACATCATCATAAACAAAGCCAACAGACATTCTTTTGTTTCGCCAGCGCGGATATCAAGCATAATAGGAATATTAATATCAAAAAATTCATACACCTTTTCATGCCAACTGACTAGCAATGCTAATAACGCAGATGGTAAACAAACAGATGTAGGCCAAAGCCAATAATTCAGTGAGTCTAAATTAGGAGTGTATTGTTTTACTTTTCTATATATGGGCACAATCACACCACCAATCAAAGCCGCAAGAGACAATAAGCTACGGGGGATTTGATCAAATAGCGCGCTTGTATTATGTAAGTTGGTCTCTTGTTGGTCATTTACATTTGTCCAATGCTCAGGAGTTTCCCATCCAAAGAAATGTTGACCCCAACTTATTTCTTCACCCGCATAATAAATAGCTCCTAATAAAAACAAACCCATCCAAAACTTAAAGCCAACAAAGTTAAACCTTTTTTCCGACACCAAATACATAATACAAACAATAATTGTCACAAACAAAAACAAAACCGTTAAATTTTCAATTATCCCAAATTCGCTATACATATACCTATCAGTTTCAAGATTAATAATGCGTGCAACATACGGCATTAGCGCTACAAACAATGGGATTACAAACCATATTATCTTAGGTAAATCCTTATGCATTAAATTAATTCCTTCCAATCCAGATGCGTTTCTCTCCGCGCCTTTTCCAATTTCTCAAGCTACGGTAATCACGGTAAGATTTTTTACGTATCCCAGTTTTTATGGCTAAACTAATAATAGGGTTTGGTGGAAACAGATACTGGGGCATTAAATTAAAATCATAAAGCTTAGGTTTCCACTTTCCGTCAATATTATTGACAACAAGATTACCAACACTGATATCCAAATCATGAATATCATTTAGTTCTGCCTGTTTAACAATTGTATAGCCCGCCTCCAGTATTTCTTTAGGTAAATAACCAAGCTTTTTAATCAAGTCTTCTAACACAGTTCCTGTTACTCGCTCTTGAATAATTGAATGAGTTTGACCACTGGTGAACGAATATAGTCGAAATGGTTTTGCAATATATTCTCTTATCTTAGGCAGGTTATAGAGTGCTTGATTACGCTCATACTCAAATAAGGCAATATCAACATTATATTTATCGAAATACTTTTTAGCCACCTCTTCTTTATAAACTTTTACAATAACATCTTGGCTATCCATTTGTGCCTGATAAACATATGTTCGTCCACCCTCACCCAAAAAATTTATCACTCTGATATCATCAGGTAACAGAAGTTCACGGTGCGGATTATTTTTACTTATATTCACAGCAGCTTTCTAATATATTTTTGTGATAACAGCCGATGTTATAATTTAGCATAATCAACTTAATACCCCATCATATTTATATATCTTAATATTAAATACTATACAGTTTCAGCAAAATAAAACGCATTCATATGGAAATAAAAACACAGAGAATACAATTCATAGATGGTATTAAAGGAATATATGCAATCGCTCCAGACGTTTTAATAAAGCCTGAACTCCTAAATTGGATTAAAGAAAAAAAATTCAATGATTTCACAGGTCAAATTTTTCAAATGCATCGTCACACGAGAAAACGAAATAAATTATATTCATTTGACCACCCCATCATAAATACTGATGTTATTCTCAAAGTCTCAATAATAGACAGACAATATAAATTTTCCAGAAGATTAAATTTACATATCTCAACTTTATTCAAAGATTATAATTTTTGCGCTTTTAAAGGAGCATTTCTGCTAAGAAATATTGGTATCAAATGCGCAAAACCAATTGCGTATTGGACTGAATCAAATTTTTTTTTACAAAATAAAAGCTATTATCTTTACGAAAAAATTCATACTAATCATTCCTTACACAGCCTTGCAAATGAGCTTTCCAAAAGTGAGACAAATGATAAAAATAGCATTTTCGAACTTCTTGCGAATAAAATAACTTCTATTACACGCAATATACATAATGCAGGATTCAGGCAAGGTGATCCACATCCGGGTAATTTTTTAATCAAACTCCCTGATATAAATATCAAATATTTAACTATGGAAGATATAAATAAAGCTGAGATATTTATTATTGATCTAGACAAATTCAGCATAGCAAAACCACTCGGCAAAACAGTAAAAAGATTTTTTGATATACGTTGCATGCGTAGATGCACGCTGGGACCTTTCAATCAAGATGCTATGTTGAAGTTCTATTTACAAGATGACTATTCAAAAATCTGGAGCTTGGTTCTCAAGTTTTGGATTCGAGGAGGGTTTAATATTTTCAAGTGGTTTAAATCACCCAAATGGGGTCAGTGATTATATTGATATTCGTCCAGTAATTATTTGTAAATAGTTTTAAACCAAGTTATTTATTTTTGATATTAATTCAGAAGTGGAATGTGACGGAACATACTCTACTATTTTTACTTCTCCGCCATTTGCACGTACAGCATCTGCGCCCACAATATTATCAGCATTATAGTCACCCCCCTTAACCAAAATATCTGGTAACACTGATTCTATTAATTCAGCAGGAGTATCTTGCTCGAATACAGTCAACCAATCCACGCTTTGCAAGCCAGCAAGTACTACTAATCTATCCTCAAGAGTATTTATTGGTCTGTTATCGCCCTTAATACGTGCAATTGATGCATCCGAATTGACAGCTACAATCAATACATCTCCAAATTCACGTGCTTTAGCCAAATATTCAACATGGCCAGGATGTAAAATATCAAAACATCCATTTGTCATCACAATCTTTTTCTCTTTAGCACGCAAGTCAGATATTTTTTCTAATAATGCTTGTTTATCTAAGGCCTTATTAGTTGACTGACCAAAACCATTTAATTCATTTATGATTTCAGTCCTACTTACAGTTGCAGCACCCAACTTACCCACAACCACACCGGCCGCAGCATTAGCGATATTCACAGCCTCAACAAATGAAGCACCAGCCGCATAAGATGCAGCTACGACCGAAATAAATGTATCTCCTGCACCGGTAACATCAAAAACTTCTTTAGCCCTGGCAGGTATATTTGTGGTCTTTCCATCTTTATTGATCAGAGTAACACCTTTTTCACTGCGGGTAATAATTAATGATTCGAGCCCTAACTCATTTACAAGTTGAAATCCTTTGTTTACAAACTCATCTTCTGTCTTACATCTTCCTACAACTGCAATAAATTCAGACTGATTAGGTGTAATGGATGTTGCACCTTTATATTTTACAAAATTATCTCCTTTCGGATCTATAAAAACAGGAATATTATTTGATGTCGCATTATTAATCAGCTGAGTGATATTTGTTAATGTACCTTTCTCATAGTCTGATAATACTAATGCGTCGTAACTATTCATGATACTACCTACATTATTTGTCAGCTGCGTAACACAAGCGTCTGAAAATTTATTTTCAAAATCCAAACGAATTAACTGCTGATTACGACTTATTACACGTAGCTTTGTAATTGTTTCACAAGAGTTGTCTTTTATACATTTGTTAGATACATTCTCTCGCAAAAGTAATTCTTCCAAATGTTGTGCAAACGTATCATTGCCAAGCAATCCGACTAGAGTACACTTGCTTCCTAGTGCTGTAATATTGCGCGAAACATTACCCGCCCCTCCAGGACGCTCTTCTAGCTCATCTACACGAACTATCGGCACAGGGGCTTCAGGAGAAATTCGCTGTGCATACCCGCTCCAATAGCGGTCTAACATAACATCTCCAACAACGAGAATATTTACCTTAGAAAGATCTGGCAACTGACTAAACATGATTTATTTAATATATAAATTAATATTGAGAAACACCTTGTTTCGCCCAAATATTTTTAGATTGCTGAACAAATTTTAATCGAGCCACATTCTCAGCAAGTTTAGAGCGGTCATTCCATGGATGCCACAAATGTAATACAGTAACTGCATATACGCCTTCTTTTCTTCTTACCCCATTATTTATTAAACGCACCGCAAGATCTGCATCCTCATGTCCCCAACCCACATAGCGCTCATCAAACCCATTCACTGCCATAAAATCACTTCGCCACATACCTAAATTACACGTCTTAACACCATACCAACTGCTTGTTTTCATTTCCCGTAGCTTACCTAGTGGAACATGGATAAGAGGTAAAAACCGTTTAATTTTTTTTGACAAACGTAAATACAGTAAACTTAATAAAGACATATCACTCATGCTAATGTCATTTTCAATAAAGTACTTTGTGTACTCTTTTGAGAGCATGATTCTGCTGCCCCTGATGAAATAGCCTGTTTCAGCTAATGCGATGTGTTTTTCAACAAAATCAGGAAACACTAAGCAATCTCCATCAAGAAAGATTAGATATTCACCTGAAGCCTTGGCTACTGCCTTATTTCGAATCTGCGCTGCCCTAAACCCCTGATCCTTCTGCCACACATGCTTTAATACAAACTTTGACTTCTCTCGAAATGCCTCTATAGCATCACGTGTCTCATTTGATGACCCATCATCAGCGATAATCACCTCAAATGAAAGCTCACTCTGTTCGTTTAAAGATTCTAAAACGCATATTAATGCATCATGCCGATTGTAAGTGCTGATAATGAATGATGTGAACATTAATTGTGCTTAATATTAATTCCTTCTAGCAGTCAATATTTTATGTATATTTTTAACAAAAAATAGCAAATACGTTTTTCAAGCAAGCAAGGTTGCATAGGACAACCAAGATTCATCATAAATCTGACGGCCATAGACAGCATCAAAATACATTTCTTGAAGCTTTTCAGTGATAGGCCCACGGGATCCTGAGCCGATAGTACGGTTATCAAGCTCACGTATTGGTGTAACCTCAGCAGCGGTTCCTGTGAAAAAAGCTTCATCTGCTATATACACTTCATCACGTGTAATGCGCTTTTCAATTACTGGCACATTAATAATCTCAGCCAAAGTAATAATTGTTTTACGCGTTATACCATCTAACGCAGAGGTAAGTTCTGGTGTATAAATTTTTTCATCTTTAATAACAAAAATATTTTCACCACTTCCTTCTGCAATAAAACCATCCACATCTAATAGCAATGCCTCATCATACCCATCATGCAAGGCTTCGTTTAAAGCAAGCATGGAATTCACATAATTTCCATTAAGCTTAGCTTTACACATGGCCACATTCACATGGTGTCGTGAATAAGAAGAAGTTTTTACACGAATGCCATTTTTCATATTATCTTCACCCAAATATGAACCCCATTCCCAAGCTGCAATAATACAATGCACTTTCAAATTGTCTGCCCTTAAACCCATACCTTCAGAGCCATAGAAGCACATTGGTCGCATATAACCATAATCCAAGCTATTTTTATTGATCACCTCAAGCTGCGCTTGACTAATCTCTTCCGGACTAAATGGAATTGACATACCAATTATTTTAGCTGAGTTAAACAATCTATTCGTATGGTCATCAAGACGGAATATGGCTGTACCCTGATTAGTTTGATAAGCACGCACCCCTTCAAAAACACCCGCACCATAATGCAAAGTATGAGTTAAAACATGAGTATTGGCTTCACGCCACGGCACAAATTTACCGTCATACCAAATGAAACCATCCCTATCTGACATTGACATTTTTACTGTTTCTCCAATAATCTCTTAAACCATTAAGACACAAGGGTGCTAAAAAATAAACTATTTAGTTTAGCAGACTTGCCCAATGGTTTTGTACGATTGATCTTTCTTCTTCAAACTCATTAGCCATTACTGTTTCCGGCAGCATCTGCAGATTCAATTTATGCAAGTGCTTACGATATACAAGGTAAATTTCTTTTAACTCCTCAGCAGTTTCTTGTTCAATAAGGCCGGTCTGACTACAAGCATCCAGAATTCTTATATTATCGGTATAAACACAAATTTTATTATTTTTATGCGCATGTGCTAATACTAAAAATTGCACAATAAATTCAATATCCACAATCCCACCTTTATCTTTCTTGATATTAAACTTCGCCCCATCTTTACTACCGTGTTCAAGTAAAATTTTTTCACGCATTTCAATAATTGAACACTTCACTTCCATAATGTCACGCAGTTGACAAAGCACTTCACGACGTATTCGAGAAAACTCTTCCTGTAAGCTTTGATCATTTGTAACAGGTCTAGCGCGAATCAAAGCCTGATGCTCCCATAACCATGCCTCATTTTTTAAATACTTCTCATACGCTGCAATTGTGCTGACAATAGGCCCTGACTGCCCATAAGGCCTAAGCCTGGCATCAACATCAAAAACTTTTCCTGCTGAAGTAACCGTAGATAAAATATGTATGGTTCGCTGAACCAATCGAGTAAAAAATATCTCATTACGTAGCTTTTTCTCACCATTGGTTTCACAATTTGCCCCGGCACTGTTGTGCAAGAAAACTAGATCTAAATCAGAACCATACCCAAGTTCAAGTCCCCCTAATTTACCGTATTCCACAATCAAAATATTTGCTTTAAATTTTCTACTACCATCTTCACATATTGGTTCACCGTGCTTATCAACTAAATCTTTATGAGCTCTTTTTACAGCATTCTCTATACATACCTCAGCCAACCAAGACAAATGGTCACTAACCTTCATTATTGGAAAATCTTCGACAATATCTGCGGCGGCAATCTGTAGTACTTGCGCATGCTTAAACTCGCGCAAACTTTCCATGTATTTTTCCAAATCATCATCCAACACATGCATCGACACCCTGAGCTGTTGTCGCATCTCATCCAAACTAGGGGGCACATATGATTTCTCCATGCGCAAAATTTCATCTAATAACAATGGGTGCGTTGCAACATATTGCGTAACCCAATCACTAACTTCTATAAGATTAAACAATTTTGAAAGTTTGGTCTGGTTTTCCGTTAACAGAGAAATATATGTAGAACGTTGTACAATTTTATTTAAAATCTTTATAAATCGTGTCAAAACTAAAGCAGGTTTATCCAATCGGCTAACACACTGCAACATTATTGGCACAAAACGATCAAGCCTTTGTCTTGCTACAGGCACAAGTTGTTTAACCGTTCCACTTTGATGAAAGGAATTTAAGTATTCGTAAATTTCCTTTTTATCTTTTGCGAAATATTTTTCTAATGTTTTTATACTATAGCCTTCATCCTCAATTTGCTGCCATAAAAGCACATAATCTTCTACATCACTTTCATTTTCACTTAAATCTTTTTCATGTAGAAGACTTTGGAATTCAGTATTTACATTACTAGTATGTAATTTATATTCACTATAAAACTCTTCCCAAGTTTGAAACCCCATTAAAAAAGAATAACGTTTCTTCTCAACTTCATCTGTCGGCAAAATATGGGTTTGTTGATCCTCCCTTATTTGTAAACCATTCTCAGCTTTACGTAAGAATATGTATGCATCCACAAGGATGGCAATACTTTGCTTAGACAATAAATTATATTTTTCTAATTGTTTTAAGGTTTTAAGAGTTGCTTTAGTACGCAGGTCTTTATTTTTGCCGCCGTAAATAAGTTGAAACATTTGTGCGATGAACTCAATCTCTCGTATACCACCCAAACCTATTTTTAAATTCTCTTGTGAGAATTTTTGACGTGCTTTTTGATCAACAAGCGCTTTCATTTCCCGTAATGATTGTGCTGCACCATAATCAAAGTAACGCCGAAAAACAAAAGGACTCACCTCTTCTAAAAAATGCTTACCTAATTCTATCTCTCCAGCAATAGCACGCGCTTTAATCCAAGCATAACGCTCCCAATCACGACCATGTGTTTGAAAATATTGATCAATTGCAGACAAACTTGGTAATAAAGTTCCTGAATCACCAAAGGGTCTCAATCTAGTATCTACGCGAAATACAAACCCATCCTGAGTTTGTTCTGCAAGAACTTTTATTAAGAGTTGTATAAGTTTAAGGTAAAATCCAACTGCTTTAGTTTGTTCATCTTGTGAATGATTTGTGTCTCCATGATAAGCAAATACGAGATCAACATCCGATGAAAAATTTAACTCGCCTCCACCTAACTTACCTAAGGCAAAAACGATAACTTGCTGAGGCAAAGTTTTTTCAAACTCTCCAACATGAGTTTGCAACTTTAACCATGCAAAGCACCAACTCAATGCGCTATCAATACAAACTTCAGCAAAATCGCTTAATTCTTTTAATATTTGTTGAACAGAGGTGTAATTTTGCAAATCTCTCCATGCAATACGTGCAAATTGGCTAACTCTTTGCTGACGGAGTATCCTTTGAACTTCATCGGTAGTTTGTGCCTCAGAAATTATTGCATGTAATATTTGTTTATAATTTTCTACGCTGTAATCTGTATGCAACCCATTAGTGTTAACTAAATTATGCAGCCACTGAGGTTGTGCCAAACATACACGCCTTATAAATGGGCTGGCATACCAAACATCAAAAATTTCATTTTTTTTATCTACCAGACTCGGCTGATGATCTAACTGCCCAAGAATAAGGTCAAAATCTGATTGGAACTGAGTTTTTATGTCACAAGGAAGTGCAATATGCATACGCTCAAAAATGCCTTAATACCTATATTTAGTCTTAATATTGTAACCGACCTAGGCTATTTAGATATTATTAATGATAATGAGAATTGATATCATTTGTATTACTTCCTAAAATAGATTTTATTTCTCACTAGCATGGAGGATTAGTACATGAACCTATACTCAAATATCCATCTAAGATTCTACTTTTTTTTCTGCTCATGCTTGCTTGCCTCGATCGCTAGTGCGGCAGAAGTCAATATTTATTCCGCCAGGAAAGAAGATCTAATCAAACCGTTACTATCACAGTATGAAAAAAACACAGGTGTGAAAATCAATCTTATCACTGGGAAAGCTGATGCCTTGCTACAACGCTTAATTAGTGAAGGCAAAAATAGCCCGGCTGATATTTTAATTACTACAGATGCCGGACGATTGTATAGAGCACAACAAGCAAATATGTTACAAACGGTTCATTCAACAGTACTCGAGAATTCAATACCAAAACAATATAGAGATCCACAAGGATATTGGTTTGGTTTGTCGTTAAGAGCAAGACCGATTGCTTACTCGATCGAACGAGTTAAACCCGAGCTATTATCCACTTATGAAGAATTAGCCCTTCCTCAATGGAAGAATAAAATATGCATACGCTCATCAAATAACATTTATAACCAATCTCTAGTAGCCTCTTTTATTGCACACATGGGCGTAGAAAAAACCCTTTCCTGGGCTAAAGCGTTTGTCAGCAATTTTGCACGCCCTCCTCAAGGTGGAGATCGAGATCAAGTCAAAGCGGTAGCAGCCGGACAGTGTGATATTGCAATAATAAACAATTATTATCTTGGTCAAATGCTTACCTCTTCGGATGCAAGCGAGCAACAAGCTGCAAAGCAAGTAAAAATATTTTGGCCCAACCAAAATGGAAGAGGAACACACGTTAACATTAGCGGAGCAGGCTTAACAGCGGCTGCAAAAAATAAAGATGCGGCAATTGAATTATTAGAATTTTTAGTTAGTGATTCGGCACAGCAATGGTATGCAAATACCAATCTTGAATACCCAATAAAACCCGGTATACAAGCAAGCGACATTCTAGAATCATGGGGGGAATTTAAAGCTGACACACTAAGTTTATATCAACTTGGAGAATACAATGCTGAAGCCGTTATGCTAATGGATCATGCTGCATGGAAATAAAGCAAAACATATGAGCATCAAAAGTGTCGCATTAATTAAGCCATCAAATAGATTTCTAGCTTGGTTAAAAACAAGCGATGTTGGATGGCTTTGCTGCACTTTTTTCGTCGCAATTTTGTTAAGCATTCCAATTGTTTCAGTACTTTCATCCATCTTATTACCAGCTAGTGATGTATGGATACACCTTAAATCCACTGTACTATCAGCGTATGTAATTAATTCCATACTATTAGTGCTGGGTGTAAGCATTGGCACTTTAGTTATAGGTATCTCAACAGCATGGTTATGCAGTGTGTGTGAGTTTACTGGACGCAAAGTGGTTAGCTGGGCGCTATTACTGCCATTAGCATTCCCTCCCTACATAATTGCTTACACTTATACTGGCTTGCTGGATTTTGCCGGACCCCTACAAACCACTCTTAGAGAATTGTTCTCTTGGAGCTATGGTGATTATTGGTTTCCTGAAGTACGTTCACTGGGCGGGGTGATAGTAATGCTGTCATTAGTACTTTATCCATATGTTTATTTATTAACGAGAAATGCCTTCTCAGAACAATCTGCTAGCTTTCGTGAAGCCAGCCATATATTGGGTGCAGGTTTGCGCAAAACTTTTTTCAGTATCACAATTCCCCTTGCACGTCCTGCCATCATTGCAGGATTAACATTAGTCATCATGGAAACGCTTGCGGATTATGGCACAGTACAATATTTTGGTGTCGCAACATTCACAACCGGAATTTTTAGAACATGGTTTGGCTTCGGTGATCGTATTGCGGCAACGCAATTAGCTAGCATCTTATTACTTTGTGTCTTTGCTGTAATCTTGATTGAACGCTATTCACGCAACACTGCAAAATATCAAAACCTAGCACAGTCGAAAAAAACCTGGAAATATTCACTAACAGGATTCAGATCTTTAGCAGCATTTTTATTTTGTATTACACCTATTGCATTAGGATTTATTATTCCAGCTATACAATTAAGTACTTGGAGTTTCCACAGCGCTGCTAACATTATTGATAAGACTTTTTTCACACTCATTGCAAACACAGTATTATTAGCAGTAATTGTTGCTATTGTTGTAATACTTACAGCTACATTACTTGCGTACGGAAAACGTGTAAGCACAAATTTTCTTATACCCTACAGTGTAAATATCAGCGCAATGGGTTACGCCGTTCCGGGAATCATTATTGCAGTAGGGGTGTTATTACCATTTGCATGGTTAGACAATACTCTTGATTCATGGCTGCGAGATCATTTCGGAATCTCAAGCGGTTTGCTTTTATCTGGCACATTAACAGCGCTAGTTTTTGCTCATGTAGTACGTTTTCTTGCTATTGGATTAAACTCTGTTGAAGCTAGCATGAGTAAAATTCACCGCAGTGTTGATGATGCGGCACAATTACTTGGAGAAAGCACATTTGATCGATTTAGAAATATACACCTACCTCTCATCCATAGTGGTATTCTTACCGCAGCATTACTTGTTTTCGTTGAGGTCATAAAAGAATTACCCGCAACGTTAGTACTGCGACCCTTTAACTTTAATACCCTTGCTGTCCGTACTTACGAGCTTGCTTCAGATGAACGTTTAGCTGATTCAGCCTGCAGTGCACTACTTATTGTTGCCGTAGGAATTATGCCAATATTAATACTTAATCGTTCCATAACAAGTCGTGGAGATAAATATGGCGCTTAGGCTTGCTGTACGAGATGTAAGCGTTACTTTACAAAATAAAGAAGTTGTAAAAAATATTTCTTTACAACTTGAGCCTGGACATATTGCTTCAATCTTAGGGCCTAGCGGATGCGGCAAAACAACTCTATTGCGCGCACTTGCAGGCTTTCAACATATTTCTAGTGGAGAAATTTTTGTACATAAAAAATTATTTAGTAATGCAAAATTTAAACTACCACCGGAAAAAAGACATATCGGCATGATGTTTCAAGATTTGGCATTATTTCCACATTTAACAGTAGCGCAAAACATATGTTTCGGACTTAAAACTTTACCTAAAGATGAACAAGCCACAAGAACTCAGCAAGTTATCGAACTAACCGAACTAAACAAACACGTAGATAAACTTCCTCATCAGCTATCCGGTGGACAACAACAACGTGTAGCGTTAGCAAGAGCCCTAGCACCTCGACCAGAAATTCTTTTATTAGATGAGCCATTTTCTAGCTTAGACCCTGATTTACGTGAACAGGTTGCCACAGAAGTACGTAAAATTCTTAAACAAGAAAACGTTACTGCAATATTAGTCACCCACGATCAACACGAAGCCTTTGCGATGGCTGATGATATAGGTGTAATGGTAGATGGCGAAATTGCACAATGGGATAGCGCCTACAATATTTACCACAAACCAAAAACACGATTTGTTGCAGACTTTGTTGGTTTAGGCAGCATGGTGCCAGCTACTGTTATTGATGAACAAACATTACAAACAGAATTTGGTCAAGTAAAAGGTAAAATCAACTCAAAGTATGCCATAGGTGAAAAAGTAGATTTATTAGTTCGACCTGACGATATCCCCCATGACGATAGCAGTCCTATTACTGCATTAGTGGAAGAAAAACGTTTTCGTGGCGCTGAATTTCTTTATAAATTACGACTACTAAGTGGAAATTTTGTGTTGTGCTATGCGCCTAGCCACCATAACCATCAAATTGGAGAACCGATAGGGATAAAGCTCGACCTGGAACACTTAGTTGTCTTCCCTAGAAATTCATAAGCATTAAGTTCGATCTAGAGCACTGGGTTATCGCATTCACAAACTGATAAGAATTTAAGCGTTAAAAATGCTTATCTGTCCCGATCAAATTCTTAAAAATAGCTTAAACTTATAGACAACAACCCCAGATTTATAGTAATCCGACTGAATTATGGCTATTAACTCCATAGACCTAGCAAAGCCTCTATAACTCCAGGTTCAAGAGCTTACAAGATAGATGTGAAATTAGACTTGACCTCTTTGCCATAAACCCCAACAATATTAAGGTAGATGCTAACTAGAGGAGTCCAGCATGAGAATTAGTAAAGCTTTAGTCTATGTATTAATGCTATCTTTTACATTTGTACAAACTGCGCCAGCCATAGCTGGCATTGTAGGTACAGACAAATTTTTAACACAACAATCCATTCAGCAAGATCGTGAAAGCCTGCGTTCACTCATGGCGCGTGATGAGGTGCGATCTCTACTGCAACATAACGGCCTTACTGTTGAAGAAGCGCAGCAACGTGTAGATGCGTTAACGGATTCAGAAGTAAGACAATTATCGCAAAGATTTGCAGAATTACCTGCTGCAGGTAATGCTGGAGTCGTTGTACTAATCATTGCCTTGGTCGTTATTATCTTAGAACTTGCAGGCATTACAGATATATTTACTGGTATCTAATATTAGGAAAATAAATGCAAATAAAATTTTTAATCTATCTACTGTCTGCCGCAGTTGCTTTTTTTCAAGTAGCCCCATCCTACGCCGGCATTGTTAACACAGATAAATTACTATCTGAACACAGTGCCCAACAGGATCGCGAAAAATTACGTGCCCTAGTAGCACGCGATGAAGTTCGCAGCTTACTTACAAACAACGGCTTAACAGTTAAACAAGCCCAGCAAAGAGTCGAAGCACTAACAGATAAAGAGGCTCGACAACTTGCAGAGAAATTTGATGAGCAACCAGCCGGTGGGATTTTAACTGCCTTGTTGATTGTATTTCTGGTATTTATAATTCTAGAATTAGCAGGAATTACAGACGTATTTACCGGAATTTGATCTTAAATAAGCCTCTTATCTTATGGAAAAATGCCCGTCTTCATACGGGCATTTTTTTCACTATAGTATTAGCAGTTGCATGCGCAACACCTCAAACCAATCAACTCAAGCTTAAAAAACCACACGACCTACCAGAGCAAATTTTAATTCCTGACGTCCCTTTTTTTCCACAGCAACAATACCACTGTGGGCCATCTACTTTGGCTATGGCGATGAGTTTTTATGGCATTAAAACATCACCAATAGAAATTGCCAGGGATGTATTTACACCTGAATTAAAAGGTAGTCTTCAAGTAGAAATGAAAGCCGCAGTGCGCAAACGCGGCTTGCTTGCTTACGAACTCACTCCCGAACTCGTTTATCTTCTTGCCGAAGTATCCGTTGGGCACCCTGTAATCGTTTTACAAAATCTTTCCATTAAATGGTATCCAGTTTGGCATTATGCACTTGTTATAGGCTATGACTTACAACGCAATATCATGATTTTACACACAGGTGAAAATTCAAATTATGAAATATCAATGGGTACTTTTGAACAAACTTGGCGACGTGCAAACAATTGGGCACTTGTAGCATTACCGAGTGACACACTGCCGAATGACCGCAATTTAAAAAATATATTACAAGCTGCAGTGGACTTAGAAAAGGTAGGCCAGACAATGCCTGCAAACCAGGCTTATCAATCTATTACTAAACGATGGCCAGATAATTTTGTTGCCGTTATGGGTTTAGCAAACACCTATTTAAAGCTGCAACAACCTGAAAATGCCACTGCAAGCTATTTGCGTGCCATCAAAATTCAACCACAAGATGCAAACATCTATAATAACCTAGCTTACAGTCTACAAGCACAAACTTGTTACAGCCTATCTATCCAGTCTATACAATGCGCTATAGCACTGAAACCAACTATTATTGAATATCAAAACTCTTTACAAGAACTTTTACAATCTAAATCAAAAACCAATTTAAAATCTTGTCCAAAAATAACTTGCCCAAAAAAAATATAAGACTATTCACTTTGTCGTGCTGACAACACAATTAATTTACCTCTAAACTATACAATCTTAATAATCAAAGCATATTGGTGATAAACCATGGCAAAACAAACTAGAAATTATTCTTCAATCGTTGTTGATGGAGTAGAACGAGCGCCCAGTCGTGCCATGTTACGTGCAGTGGGTTTCAACGATGATGATTTTAACAAGCCGCAAGTAGGGATTGCCTCTACTTGGAGTATGGTGACGCCATGTAATATGCATATCGACAAACTTGCTGATGAATCTGCAAAAGGTGCTAACCAAGCTGGCGGCAAGGCCGTAATATTCAATACCATTACGATTTCTGATGGTATCTCCATGGGTACTGAAGGCATGAAATATTCTTTGGTATCACGCGAAGTCATAGCAGATTCAATTGAAACCGTTGCGGCTTGTGAAGGTTTCGACGGAATCGTAGCCATAGGGGGCTGTGACAAAAACATGCCAGGTTGTCTAATTGCAATGGCAAGGTTAAATCGCCCTTCAGTATTTGTTTATGGCGGCACCATCATGCCAGGTAAATACAAAGGAACTAATATTGATGTGGTATCTGTATTTGAAGCAGTAGGCCAACATGCGAAAAAGCAACTTAATGACCAAGAATTAAAACAAGTTGAATCAACTGCAATACCAGGGCCTGGTGCATGTGGAGGTATGTATACGGCAAATACCATGGCATCAGCCATTGAAGCATTAGGAATGAGTTTGCCCAACAGCTCTGCACAGAATGCAATCTCCAACGAAAAAAAAGAAGACTGCATTGCTGCAGGCCAAACTGTAATGAATTTAATTCAAAATAATATTCGCCCCAAAGACATCATGACAAAAAAGGCATTTCAAAATGCCATCACAGTTGTTACTGCACTAGGCGGTTCTACTAATGCTGTCTTACATTTACTAGCTATGGCTCATGCCATTGGTGTGAAACTAAGCCTAAATGAATTTACTCGACTGGGTAAAAAAGTACCTGTGCTGGCTGACTTACGCCCCAGCGGAAAATATATGATGTCTGAGCTAATCGAAATTGGTGGCATACAGCCCTTAATGCGCATGTTATTAGACAAAGGTTTATTACATGGTGATTGTCTAACTGTGACAGGTAAAACATTGCAGCAAAACTTACGCGGTGTAAAACCGTATCCTAAATCTCAGGATATTGTGCGTAATTTTAAAAACCCAATTAAGAAAGATGGACACTTAGTTATACTTTACGGCAATCTTGCCCCTGAAGGCGCAGTTGCAAAAATCTCCGGCAAAGAAGGTTTAAAATTTACTGGTAAAGTACGCGTATTTGCTTCTGAAGAAAAGGCTTTGGAAAAAATTCTAAATGGTAGTATTAAAAAAGGCGATGTCATTGTAATTCGTTATGAAGGCCCCAAAGGTGGACCAGGTATGCGCGAAATGCTGTCTCCTACTGCTGCAATTATGGGTAAAGGTTTAGGAAAAGATGTTGCCTTAATTACAGATGGTCGATTTTCTGGCGGCAGCCACGGTTTCGTCGTCGGCCATATCACACCAGAAGCTGCTGTAGGTGGGCCTATAGGACTGCTTAAAAACGGTGATCAAATAACTATCGATACAGAAAAGCGTGAAATAAATGTTAAGCTAAGCAAAAAAGAGCTCACCCAGCGTAAAAAGAAGTGGAATCCACCCAAACCCCGTTATAAACGTGGGGTTTTAGCTAAATA
Organism: Gammaproteobacteria bacterium; assembly: GCA_965223115.1. Lineage (GTDB taxonomy): Bacteria > Pseudomonadota > Gammaproteobacteria > UBA4575 > UBA4575 > CBDCUI01. The sequence continues at coordinate 146,164 of OZ244982.1, read as the reverse complement.
CGCACGGCAAGTTCGTTCTGCATCAGAAGGAGCCGTTACTGACTAGGCAAAGCTGGAAATTGTCAGGCATAGAGCAAATAGTTTAGGATTGCCTGCTTATTTCAAATTAAAAACCACTATAACTATATATCTGTAAGGAGCTGTCGATGGCGACATTACTATCCCCCGAAGAATTAGAAGTCATAATGGAACGCAAAAACAAAATGCGTCGTGAAGCATATGACCGCCGCAATGCACAAGAAAATAAAGATGAAATTAGTGCGAGTGCTTGCGAAAAATTTATGGCGTTACCTGAATACCAAAATGCAAAAGTAGCTATGTGGTATATCGACTGCCGTTCAGAGACACGCACAAAACCTCAACTATTAGATGAAGTTGCTAAAGGTGAGAAAAAAATCATCGTGCCTTATTGCACGGAAGATGAAAATGGTGAAAACAAACTAGGTCTTTGGTGGATGGAAAGCCTAGAAGAAATGGTTGTGGGTAAATGGGATATCCTCGAGCCACCTAGAGAAATGTGGGGTAACCCTGAAAAAGAAGTTGAGCCTGAAGAACTCGATATCATCATGGTACCTGGTGTTGGCTTTGACAAAAAAGGTGGGCGCATGGGGAATGGTCAAGGCTATTACGATCGCCTATTAGAAAAAGCCCGTCCAGATTGTGCGCTTGTAGCCCTTTGCTATGAATCACAATTATTTGACGAAATCTTAGTCGCTCCACATGATGTATACATGGACAAAGTCGTTACAGAAGACGCTGTCTATGAAGGTATTGGTAGAGGATAAAACCCATGGCGGCAAAAATTGATGATACATACGCTGAAGCGTTTAAAAGTCTATACACCGAATTTTTAATCACCGCACGTGATCGAACATGGTTGGATCATGCCGTAAATGCAGCAACAGGCAATGCATCCAGTTCGATTCTATGCGATTGCGAAGCTGGAATGGATCGTTATGTAGGCCCTGGCGGTGATGAAAGTTTTGAAACACCGGATGGTAGACCCGGTGCTATTGTGCAACTGCATGTACCACGGTTTCGAAAAGACCGGGTGAAGGCACTTGAACGGTCAGCATTAGTGCGTATTAGCCAAAACGTTATGACCTGTCCTACGGCATCATGTTTTAACCTTATTGATTCGGAAGAGTACTACCACATGGGCCGAAAGGTCGCATACTTTGGTAATGGCTATCAAAAGCGCATAGAAAGATTTGGCCGTAAAATGTGGTGGATTCCTATTCTTGGTGGCGAATTTATTCTTGATCGTCGACTTGGATATGCGGATGGGCTCATGGGTGGCAATCTATGGTTCTTTGGTGACAGCGTTGATTCGGCATTACTTGCCGCAGAAAAAGGTGTTGAAGCCATACTTCCAATGCCAGGTGTAATTACTACATTTCCAGGAGGCATAGCAGGTAGCGGATCTAAAGCAGGTAGTAATTACGATTTCACTATCGCCAGTACTTACGAAAAGTTTTGCCCTTTGCTACAAGATGATCCTAGTGTCGAAGCCGGATTACCTGAAGGCGTTAACTGTGTAATGGAGATCATAATGAATGGCCAAGGTATGCAACCTATCATCGATGCCACTCAAGCCGCGATTAAGGCCTCTGTAGACACACCTGGACTGATTATGATTTCAGCAGGAAATTATGGCGGTCGTTTAGGTAAGAGCTTTATTTATCTAGATCCTGCCAAACAGCCGGCCGCTTAAAAAGTTTTCTACCAACATAAACATTTACATAATGCTGCGATTTAATCGTAGCATTGTGTAAACATAGTTTGAGTTTTACACCAACGATATCTAAAGCATAGTTTATTCATGAGTTCAGAGTTCACAAAAACATCCGGTGGCGCTGTTCTTATGGATGGAAACATTGTTGCGCAAAAAATCCAAAATGATATAGCTGACAAACTTGCACAATCACCTCGCTCCAAAATTACTCTCGCAACGGTTTTAATAGGAAACGATCCTGCCAGTAAGTTGTACGTGGGCATGAAACAACGTCGTGCTGCTGCAGTGGGTATGAACTCTAAACATATCCAACTCGATGAAAATATCACTATGTCTGAAGCTTGTGATGAGATCATTAAACTTATAAAAGACTCAACAATACATGGAATATTGATTCAATTGCCATTACCCACACATCTAGACACTCACAAAATTTTAGATTTACTACCACCTGAAAAAGACGTGGATGGTTTAAGTGAAAACAACCTTGGTAGACTAGTGCGTGGCGAACCTGGCTTAGTGCCCTGCACACCTTTAGGTGTAATGCGTTTACTTGAACACTATAAAATCCCTACCAGTGGCAAACGTGCTGTAGTCATTGGCCGATCTACCTTAGTAGGTCTACCTCAAGTATTATTATTAGCCCGCAAAGGCACAGACGCAACGGTCACATTAGCGCATTCTAGAAGTGGTGACCTCACTGAATTCACTCAATCAGCTGATATTGTAATTGCCGCAGCAGGCATCGCACACTTAATAACAAAAGACCATATCAAACCCGGTGCTACTGTTATTGATGTAGGAGTCACTCGAACAGAAGAAGGTATCCGGGGAGACGTCAACTTTGAGGAAGTGCAATCTATCGCTGGAGCCATCACACCAATGCCTGGCGGCACAGGTCCTATGACAGTGGCTTGCCTACTAGAAAATACATTACATGCTGCAAACTTACTAAATGCACTTTAATCAAATTAAGTAGGTTTTATCACCCCATAATATCCATCACGTAATATGCAAATTGCTTGAGCCAAGTATAGGGCTTATGGCAAGATGCTGGACTTTTCGCATAACTCCGTTATTAGCGGAAACAACAGCTCCGGCTACTGAAAACAAAATGGGATAATTACGGAGCTCATTCATATTTTTAACTATTAATATTCACTAAAAGGGTTCTAGTAATGCCTGGAGAAAAACTATCCTTTCCCGGAAGAAATTATTTATTCGCGCCTGGACCAACTCATATTCCACAGGCAGTACAAAATGCCATGATCTGTCCACAAGAAGATCATCGTGCTCCCGATTTTCCCCAACTCGTAAAGCCATTACTTCGAGATGTAAAAAAGATTTTCAAAACTACCAAGGGAACATGCTTCTTATTCCCTGCTACAGGTACTGCAGGCTGGGAAATTGCCTTAGCAAACACCATGTCTCCTGGAGATAAAATTTTAACCACACGTTTTGGGCAATTCAGTCATTTATGGTACGACCTCGCATGTCGCATTGGTTTAGATGCTGAACTTATAGAAACACCATGGGGAGAAGGTGTCCCTGTAGAAAAATTTAAAAAGGTTTTACAGGCTGACAAAGACCATCAAATCAAAGCCGTTATTGTTTGTCATAATGAAACCGCAACTGGTGTTACTAGTGACATTGGTGGGTTATGCAAAATGATGAAACAAATTAAACACCCAGCTCTCATTATGGTAGACGGTGTAAGCTCTATCGCCAGCATAGATTTTCGCATGGATGAATGGGGTGTAGATGTTGCTGTAAGTGGCTCACAAAAAGGTTTCATGTTACCTGCGGGTATGGCAATTTTGGCTTTCAGTCAGCGCGCCTTAAAAGCACGCTCCAAAGCTAAATGTGCAAAATGCTTCCTCGACATCCAAGATCATCTTAACGCGAATAAAGATGGTTACTTTCCTTATACTCCATCGGTTCCAATGCTTCGTGGCTTACGTGCATCAGTTGACCTTATGATGGATGAAGGTTTAGAAAATATATTCAAACGTCATCACCGTTTAGCTGAAGGCGTTCGTAAAGCAGTAAAAGCCTGGGGATTGAAACCATGTGCTAAAGCGCCCAAGTGGTATTCCAACACTGTAACTGCAATCCTAGTACCTGAAAAAATAAACGCATCCGAAATAATCCACATTGCCTATCATCGCTATAACATTTCATTAGGTGCGGGTTTATCTAAAGTTGCTGGAAAAGTGTTCCGCATAGGCCACCTTGGCGACAATAACGAAGCTCGCATGATGGCTGCATTAGGCACGGTAGAGATGGCAATGAACGATGCAGGCATGAAAATCAAGCCCGGTAGTGGCGTAGGTGCAGCAGAAGAGTATTATCGAAAGACTGCCAAGAAAATTAAAAAATTTGGTGCTACCAAAGCCCCTCGTGAAGCACGTGTAGCAACTAAGAAAAAAGCTACAAAAAGAAATACTCCAAGAAAATAGATTATAAATAGAAGGTACACATTATGAGTTTTACACAACCCAAACCTGCCAGACAAAGAGTACAGCGATGTGAACTCGCTGTTCCAGCATCCAGCGTCAAAATGATTGAGAAATCAGCCGATTGCGCTGCAGACTTCGTATTTTTAGATTTAGAAGATGCCGTTGCTCCTGGAGACAAAGTGCAAGCACGCAAAAACGCAATCGAAGCCGTAAATGATATCGACTGGGCAGGCAAAGGAAAAACGATCGCAGTGCGTATTAACGGTCTTGATACTCATTACATGTATCGTGATGTCATTGATCTTGTTGAGCAAGCTGGTAATAAGCTGGATACGATTTTTATTCCAAAAGCTGGTGACCCAGCGGACGTATACATGGTGGATGCACTACTCACTCAAATAGAAGAAGCAAAAGGGTTTGAAAACAAGATAGCCATAGAAGCAATAATTGAAACTGCACTCGGTATGGCCAATGTAGAAGCCATTGCGCAATCTAGCCCACGCTTAGAAGCTCTACACTTTGGTGTCGCGGACTACTCAGCTAGTAACCGTGCACGTACCGTCAACATCGGCGGCTTAAATCCTGATTATCCAGGTGATCAGTGGCATTCAGCCATTTCACGCATGGTTGTAGCATGTCGTGCATACGGCTTACGCCCTATTGATGGTCCTTTTGGTGATATCAAAGACCCGGAAGGTTACCAACTTGCATGTCGTCGTGGAGCAGCATTAGGCATTGAAGGTAAGTGGGCAATCCACCCATCACAAATTGAATTAGCGAATGAGGTGTTTTCACCACCCGAAGAAGAAGTTGCAAAAGCTCATCGAATTCTAGAAGAACTCGAAAAAGCAGCTAAAGAAGGCAAAGGTGCAGCAACATTAGATGGCAAAATGATCGACGCTGCTTCTGCAAAAATGGCAGAGAACGTTGTTCGAGCTGCCGAGGCTATTGCTGCTAAGTCTTAAAACTGTCATATAAACCAGTGCTCGGCTCAACGAGCACTGGTTTTTTGTTCACTTTTTGAACAATTACCCAACAAGAGGGTTTGTCGAAGGACAACCGAATAGGCTATAAACGATCTTCGGTCTGGCAATTTTTACCGCCGACCAAGCTAATAAGAATGATTCACACTCGGGAGGGAATTTAAGTGGATATCCATGAGTATCAAGCAAAAGAAATTTTGTCGGAATGTGGTGTTGGTATAGCACCAGGCGGGCTGGCTTACAGTCCTGAACAGGCCGTTTACCGTGCTAAAGAAATCGGTGGCAGCAAGTGGGCCATCAAGGCACAAATTCATTCAGGTGCACGCGGCAAAGCTGGTGGCATTAAACTTTGCACTAATGATGAAGAAATTTGGAATGCTGCAGATGAGTTATTAGGTAAAAGGCTTGTCACACACCAAACCGGACCAGCAGGCAAAGTTGTTTATCGCCTCTATGTAGAACAAGCAACCGATATAGAAAAAGAACTATATCTAGCACTGGTACTAGACCGTAACAAACAACGTGTTGTATTTGTGACGTCTTCTGAAGGTGGTATGGATATTGAAGAAGTTGCTGCAACGAAACCTGAAGCCATTCATCGCTTAGAAGTTGAACCTGCAGTAGGCTTACGAGACTTCCAGGCACGCGAGCTTGCATTTGCATTAGGTATAAAACCCGAGCTCATTAGCCAGGCTGTACATTGCCTTAAAGGTGCTTACCGCGCATTTCGTGATTACGATGCAACGATGGTGGAAATAAACCCTCTTGTGGTTACTAAAGATGATCATGTTTTAGCATTAGATGCGAAAATGGGCTTTGATGATAACGCCTTATTCCGTCGACCTAACATAGCCGAGTTACGTGATAAATCTCAAGAAGATCCGCGTGAAACTGCCGCATCAGATCGTGGTTTAAGTTATGTAGGTCTAGATGGTGACATTGGCTGCATGATTAATGGTGCAGGCCTTGCCATGGCTACCATGGACATGATTAAGCACAAAGGTGGTGAACCGGCTAACTTCTTAGATATCGGTGGTGGTGCTTCACCTGACCGTGTAACAAAAGCGTTCAAACTCGTCCTTGATGATGAGAATGTAAAAGCAATGTTAGTAAACATATTCGCTGGAATTAATCGCTGTGATTGGATTGCAGAGGGTGTTGTACAAGCCTTTACAAAACTAGATGTAAAAGTCCCTGTTGTAGTACGTCTCTCAGGAACCAATGTTGAAAAAGGCATGCAGATGTTAAAAGACAGTGGACAACCCATTATTACCGCAGACACATTAGCGGAAGCAGCAGAAAAAGTGGTAGCAGAACGCAATCGCGTTGCCGGATCATAAAGTTAGGAGAAGTACACATGACAATAATGATTGATGAAAATACAAAAGTCCTGGTACAGGGCTTTACCGGCAAAATTGGCACTTTCCATGCCGAAGAAATGCTTGAGTACGGTACTAAAGTCGTAGGTGGGGTTACACCAGGTAAAGGCGGACAAACCCACATGGATTTACCAGTATTCAACACCATGAAAGAAGCCGTAGGTGAAACAGGTGCCGATGCCAGTATCGTATTTGTACCTGGCGCATTTGCCGCTGATTCCATTATGGAAGCTGCAGACTCTGGCATTAAAACTTGTGTCTGTATTACAGACGGTATCCCTGCTCAAGATATGATGCGTGTAAAACGCTATATGTTTCGCTACAAAAAAGAAGATCGCATGCGTCTCACAGGACCTAACTGTGCAGGCAGCATTAGCCCAGGCAAATGCTTACTTGGAATTATGCCAGGCCACATTTACATGCAAGGCAATGTAGGTGTGGTAGCACGCTCTGGAACACTGGGCTATGAAGGTGCCTCACAAATGAAAGCTGCAGGAATAGGAATAAGTTCAAGTATTGGTATTGGCGGCGATCCCATTAACGGCAGCTCACACCGAGACATCCTTGAACTTTTTGAAGCAGATCCTGAAACTAAAGCCGTACTTATGATTGGTGAAATAGGCGGACCACAAGAAGCCGAAGCCGCTGACTTCTTTAAAAATCATATGACTAAACCTCTAGTAGCTTACATAGCCGGTCTCACTGCACCGAAAGGTCGTCGTATGGGGCATGCAGGTGCAATTGTTTCCGGCAAAGGTGAAAGTGCTGCAGAGAAAGTAGAAATGCTAAAAGAAGCAGGAGTAACGGTTGCACCTAATCCATCTGAACTAGGCTCGACGATGGAAAAAGTCATGAAAGACATTGCTTAGGTCAAATTAGTTTAGGAGAGAAGAATAATGAGCAAATTAAAAGTCATCGTCTCACGCGCTTGGCCTGCTGAAGTCGAAGCAACATTAAAAGAAAAATATGATGTGCAGTTAAATGAAAACGATGTTGCAATGACAAAGGATGAAATGAAAGAAGCATTAGGTAATTGTGATGCATTCTTACCTACTGTGACAGATCCCATTGATGCAGAAGTGTTAAGTGCAGAACCTCTACGTGCTAAGTTTATTGGTAACTTTGGTGTTGGCTTTAACCACATCGATTTAGACGCAGCTAAAGCTCGTGGACTTACTGTTACCAATACACCCGAGGTTCTCACAGATTGTACTGCTGACATTGCCATGGCTCTACTATTGACTGTTGCGCGACGCACAAGCGAAGGTGAACGGCACTTACGTGCTAAACAGTGGACCGGTTGGCGTCCTACTCATATGTTAGCGACTAAAGTGACAGGGAAAACTTTAGGTTTAATTGGTATGGGACGTATTGCTCAAGCTATGGCTCAACGTGCACATTTTGGTTTTGGGATGAAAATTATTTTTTCTGACCCTTATCCACCCCCTGCAGAAGTCATTAAGAAATTTAATGCACAACAATGCGACTCTATTGATGAGGTATTAGCAAACTCTGACTTCGTATCGATTCATTGCCCAGGCGGCAAAGAAACTTATCACTTATTAAGTAAAGATAACCTTGCCAAAATGAAATCCAGTGCATTTTTGATAAACTCTGCACGCGGCGATGTAATTGATAACGATGCTCTGATCGATGCATTAAGAAATGGTGTAATCGCGGGTGCAGGTCTGGATGTATTTGAGGGCGAACCCAAGCTCGATGAACGTTTCCTAGAACTAGAAAATGCAGTACTTCTTCCCCATCTTGGCAGTGCATCTACTGAGACGCGTGTAGCCATGGGTAATCGCGTCTTAGAGAATCTAGCGGCTTTTGAAGCTGGGCAAACCCCTAGAGATAAGCTCGTCTAGTTTAAATATGCCCTTTCGGGCATTCCATTACAGCTTCAGCCTCCCTATTATGCAGGGGTCCTTTTATACTGGACCCCTTAAATATGCACGGCCTATTAAATTAATAATATGAATGACACTTCTCCTTTATCTTGGACACAACTAACCAGGGTTGCCACTGGCCGTACAATTATCGATCCATCAGCCAGCTATGAAGACGACTTAGTCGATCTCCTCTACCAACAATTCTTAAGTGTTATTCGGACACGACAACCCGATATTGAAGCTGTATTGGAAGGCAAAAAAGATATACGCAGTATTACTAACTCACAAGCACTATACATTCTCGAAGCATATGGTATTTGGTTCCAGCTTCTCAGCATTGCAGAACAAAATGCCATGGTGCAGCAACGTCGCCAAATTGAAAAAGAATACAGTCGTGACCGTGTCCCGGGAACTATAGCCTATACATTTGCCACGGCATCTCAGCAAGGTGTAGATGCACAAGAGGTTCAAAGCGTATTAAACAATAGCTTCATCTGCCCTGTTATTACTGCGCATCCGACTGAGGCTAAGCGTGTAACGGTACTCGAAATACACCGCCGCATTTATGTATTACTAAAACAGCTCGAACTTACAAGATGGACACCAAGAGAACGCGATGACCTAATTCACGATTTACGTAATGAAATTGATCTACTTTGGCTGACCGGTGAAATTCGCTTAGAAAAACCCACCGTTGCACAAGAAGTCGCTTGGGGACTACATTTCTTCGTTGAATCATTATTTGATGGCGTAATGTACCTGTATGCAGAATTTGAACGAGCTTTAGCGCAAACCTATCCTCATTTTGAATTTGATGTGCCGCCACTATTTCGATTTGGATCATGGATTGGTGGTGATCGAGATGGAAATCCTAACGTAAATACTAAAGTTACGGCTGCTGCTATACGTGCTAATGCAAGAGCTAGTTTAAAACGCTACCGACAAAGCCTACATGAACTTGGTGCAAAACTAAGTATTGCTAGTCATTCAGTAACTATTTCCGATGTTTTTATTAAAGCTCTACAAAAGAAATTAGAACAACAGGAAAATGCGGAAACATTTTCAAAACGCAATCCTGGCGAAGTATTCCGACAATACATACGCTGTATGTTACAAAGTATTGATGCCACATTGAGTAACATCGATAACCCAGCTAGATCTGCAATTGCTTATCAAAAGTCAACTGAATTGGTAGCTGATTTACAAACTCTTGAGCAAGGATTAGTTGATGCTAAATGTGAACACTTAAGTACAAAAAATGTTATCCCATTACGCCACATGGTAAATACATTTGGTTTTCGAACAGTAAGCTTAGACTTACGCGAAAACACAACCATTACTAACAGTGTACTGGCAGAGATATGGCAAGCACTGCATCAAAAGACCCATTTTGATATTCCCGATTTTAAATCTAAAGAATGGAAAGACTGGATAGTCGGCGAATTGATGCAACCACTACGTGTAGTGCCTCGAATTAATTATTTATCGGAACAAGCTCAATCTACTTTAGCCATGCTTGAGCAAATAAAACATTATCAGCAAAAACTTGACCCCAAAACATTTGGTGTTTTTGTTGTAAGCATGACACAAACGGCTACTGACATTTTAGGTGTGTACTTGTTAGCGAAGTATGTGGGTCTATTCACTGACGCAGATGGTCTGGAAGCTTGTCGAATTTTAGTGGTTCCATTACTAGAAACCATCGAAGATTTAGAAAATGGGCCAAATGTATTACAAGAACTACTAGAACATGCCTTTATCCGCCGCACTATACGACTGCATGGCGGCTCACAAGAAATTATGGTGGGATACTCTGATTCGAATAAAGACGGCGGTTTTCTCACTTCAAACTGGATAATTAGTAAAGCACAAACACAAATCCATGAAGCAGGCAAAAAACTGAATACCCCTGTTTCCTTTTTCCATGGACGCGGTGGCTCTGTGAGTCGTGGTGGTGCACCTAGCGGACGTGCGATTGCTGCCCAACCAGTCGGTACCATCGGGGGTCGCATGCGTGTAACCGAACAAGGCGAAGTTGTTTCTTATAAATATGCAAACCGTGGATTTGCAGAAGAACAAATGGAAATCCTAGCCTCCAGCGTACTCTCTCACACTTTTATGTCTGATCATGATCCTGCATTTCAGAGCAATTCGGAACTGGATGAAGTGATGGAAGCCCTTTCTGGTACAGCTTATGTCACATACAGAAAGTTTATTGAATCACCTGGTCTAGTAGAGTTCTACCAAGAAGCAAGTCCCGTTGAAGAACTGGCTTTAATGAAAATTGGCTCACGTCCAGCACGCAGATTCGGGGCAGCTACATTAGAAGACTTACGCGCAATTCCGTGGGTGTTTGCCTGGACACAAAATCGTATTTTAGTACCAGGTTGGTATGGAGTTGGAAGTAGCTTTGAACAACTTATTAACATACGTGGAAATTTAGGCACAGAATTGTTGAACAAACTATATGAACAACACTCATTGTTTAGACTAATTTTAGATGGTGTTGAAAAAACACTTTTACTAGTAGATATGGAAGTTGCAGAGAAATACTCTGAGCTAGTAACCAATACACAATACAGAGAGAATATTTTCTCTGATGTAAAATCTGAGTATGAAAGAACGGTAAATATGGTTCTACAAATTACCGGGGAAGACCAGCTATGTGATCGCTTCCCTAACTTTAAACGTCACTTCTATCGACGCATAGAATCTTTAAATCAAGTTGGCATTGAACAAGTTGAACTTGTTAAAAAATTTCGTGATGAAAAATTTGAAAAGCAGGGCAAGCAAAACGTGTTAATACCACTTTTATTGTCCATCAATTGTGTGGCAGCGGGTATTGGCAGCACGGGTTAAAGTAACTCTTTTAAAAAAATAATATTACTATGAAAAAACTCTTATACCATTTTGATACAGATTCTATCCCCAGTGTATTCGATTCAGTTGTTGCTTATGACGGTGGTGCCGATCATGTAACGCAACTTGCTGGTGTAAATACAGATAATTGTGATGGCTTAGTAGAAGGCGCAATTTATACTCGTGCGCCTAAAGACAAAAAAAATACCGCAATCTTTATCGGTGGCAGCGACTTGATTTCCGGACAAAACTTATTTAAAGCCGTACAAAACTCATTTTTCCAAAAATTTAGAGTATCTGTAATGCTTGATAGCAATGGTTGCAACACCACTGCTGCAGCGGGAGTCGCACTTTTAAATAGTGCAACTTCATTACAAGGTAAAACGGCCGTGGTCTTGGCGGGCACAGGGCCTGTTGGACAACGTGCTGCTGTGCTACTTGCAAAAAGTGGTGCCGATGTTCGCCTTACTTCACGCAAACAATCACGTTCTGTAGAAGCCTGTGATGAAATGCGAGATCGATTTGGCGTCAAGCTTACACCCATGCAGGCAAGTGATACTGAAACCACAAATGCAGCTATGCTAGGTGCTCATGTTGTATTTGGTGCTGCCAAAGCAGGTATCCAGTTACTGGATGCAAGTCAATGGCAAAATCACCCGACTTTAGAACATATAGCCGATGTCGGAACCTCTCAAGTATTAGGTTTTGAAGGCATCGACATGATGGATAAAAATACCGAGCGACATGGTAAACGAGTATTTGGTGGAATCGGCATTGGTGCATTAAAACTCAAACTACATAGAGTATGTATAGCAAAGCTTTTTGAATCCAACGATAAAATATTAGATGCTGAAGCTATATACGCAATTGCGCAGCAAATGACTTAGTTTTTCTGCATGGCTACTACTCCTAAACTGCTGGAAATGATTGAGCAGTTAATTTGCATACCCTCTGTAAGTAGCACTCAGGCTGAAATAGACACTAGTAATCAAGCTGTAATTGATTGCTTAGGCAATTGGTTAAATGACCTTGGTTTTAAAACTGAAGTTATCTTTTCCTCTAAAGGCAAATCAAATTTAATCGCCTGGATTGGTAATGGAGATAAAGGGCTCGTGTTGTCCGGACACACAGATACAGTAAATTACGATCAAACCGGCTGGCACAGTGACCCGTTTAAAGCAACACAGATAGATGAAAAACTCCATGGACTTGGCACGGCCGATATGAAATCTTTTTTAGCCATAGCCATAGATGCAGCAAAGGAATTTACTAATAAAAGTTTACAACAACGCTTAACCATCGTTGCTACAGCCGATGAAGAATCCACTATGCAAGGGGCACGTACCCTACAAGAGAAAAATAAAATACTGGGGCGTTACTGTATTATTGGAGAGCCAACGGATCTAACACCTGTAAATCAACACAAAGGTGTATTTATGGAATCTATACACCTTCGCGGCCAGGCAGGACATTCAAGTAATCCAAATTTGGGTAATAATGCACTAGAGGGAATGCGTGCAGTCTTAAATGAACTACATCATTTTAAACAAGAGTTAGCAGAAAAATATACTAATCATGATTTTATTGTACCGATCCCAACATTAAACCTTGGTCATATACATGGCGGTGATAATCCAAATCGAATTTGTGCTGACTGTGAGTTACATATCGATGTAAGACCATTGCCAGGCATGCAAATCAAAATTTTACGTGACGAAATTCACGAGCGTATTAGCAGAATCAGCAGCGAACTAGGCCTTGATTGCATTTTCACTTCATTGTTTGAAGGCATCCCGGCATTTAAAACACCACCAGATTCTAAAATCGTCCAATTAGCGAAACAATTTTCTGGCAAGTCTGAACAAACAGTAGCATTTGGCAGTGAAGGCCCTTATTTTAATTCTATGGGAATGGAAACGATTATACTCGGACCGGGTTCAATAGAACAGGCCCATCAACCTAATGAATATTTATCCTTATCCTCTATCAAACCAACAGTTAAGCTATTACAAAATATAATTCACTCTATATGTGTTGATTCCAACTTAAATTAAACGTAGTACACGTAGTCTAGTTATAGTTAGACACTTCAATAAGATTCTGGTCAGGATCTCTATAATATAATGATGTAATACTGCCTATCGCACCAGTACGTGAAACAGAGCCATCAATAATTTCAACACCAAACTCAACAAGATGCTTATAAGCAGCTTCGATTAAACTGTTTAGTATGAAACATAAATCTGCACTACCCTCTTTAACATTACCCGTCTTTGGCTCAAATTCATTCCCTAGTTGATGCAGATTTATCTTTTGCTTGCCAAAAGTAAGTGCCGATCTCCCTCCTGCAAATGACCCCCCTGCATACCTAATAATTTTTTCGCAGAAATCGACTGTTTTTTCAATGTCACTAACAGTCAAAACCAAAAGGTCCAAGTGGCTTACTTGCATAGCAAAATACTCACAAATTTTTCTTACAGAACTATGAAACCTTTAAAATCTATTGCTTATTACGGAATAGATGATATATTATAACATAATAATAATGGCCTAGTTTCACAGACTACGTTCTCAGTTTTTTTGCTTCAAGCTAATCAAGTATGGGTAAATTAAAAAAGTACTTCGCAATCTATTTATTGCTTACATTCGCTTGCAGTCAGTTTGCTTTTGCCCAACATAATGCTTCTCATATAAGCCCAGATCATCATTCCAAACAGCAAAATACTGACAATGAGCAAGATGGTGACAGTGATATATGTCAAATATGTGCTGTTACTAAAAACTTAGGACAAAAATTTTTACTATTTACGAATATTATATTTTCGTTTACAAAACCAAGCTACCGAACATTTTTTTTGCAAAAAATTGTTAGTCTAAAGCTTCATTACAAACCTTTTCGATCACAAGCACCCCCAATTTTTTCTCTTAAAAAAATCATTCTAATTAATTTTTAAAGAGGAAAAATTATGTCTAAATTATATCCTTGGGCAATTGCCTGTATGGCAATTTGTTGTATTGTCTTTAGTCAATCAGCCTTTTCTGAAGATGATGATGAATACATCATCATTAAAGGTTATGGTATCCAGAATCGATCACCAGACGACATCGCACAATCTGTAACTGTCGTCGGTGACGAAGAATTAAATAATAAACGTAAATCAACAATTGGTGAAACCTTAGAGCAAGAGCTTGGAGTAAACTCAACCTATTTTGCACCAGGCGCAAGTCGTCCAATTATACGTGGCTTAGGTGCAAATCGCGTCCGTGTCATGGAAAATGGAATCGATTCACTCGATGCTTCTTCAGTAAGTGAAGATCATGCCGTCTCCATAGAGCCTTACACTGCAGATCAAGTTGAAATTATTCGCGGCCCTTCTACTTTACGTTTTGGTAGTGGCGCTGTTGGTGGTGTGGTAAATATTGTTAACCAGAGAATACTTGAAACATTACCAGCTCGCCCTATCGAATTTAATTTAAATGTAGACCATGCAACAGTTTCAGATGGAACAACCAGCAATGCTGGATTGAATGGAGGTGTGGGTAACTTTGCCTGGCATGCAGATTATACTTTTCGTGACAGCAACGATTATGAAATCAATGGCTTTGCCAATGAATCTGAACGTGAAAATCGTGGACGTTTAAAAAATTCTGATATTGATAACTCAGAGTCCTACGGTATAGGTAGTGCATTTATCAATGATGCATTTACTTTAGGCTTGGCTTATAGTCAATTTGAATCAAATTATGGCATTCCAGGTGCTGAAGAAGGCGATATACGCTTAGACATTGACCAAGATCGCTATGATTTCAACTTAAAATGGTTACAACCAATTGCAACTATTGAACAAATCTCTTTGCGCTCTGGATATGTAGATTACAAACACGAAGAAATTGAGGAAAGTGGTGAAGTAGCTACAACTTTTGATAATGAAGAATGGGAAAGCAGGTTAGAATTATTAACCTCCATCGCAAATTGGTCTACTGTATTTGGTCTTCAATATAACGATAAAGAATTTTCTGCTATAGGTGAAGAAGCCTTTATTATACCGGTCGATTCTGATCGTTATGGCATATTTGCCATTGCACAGCATGAGTTTGAAAACTGGAATATTGAGATGGGCACACGTTTTGAAAATGTTGACTATGACCCAACTACTGCTAATGATGAAGATTTCAATGCATACTCTGTATCACTTGGTATGATTAGAAAATTCTCCAATAATCTAAAACTAAGCTTGAATTTAAACCGCTCGGAACGACCTCCAGAAGAGACTGCACTTTATGCAGATGGACCACATCTAGCCACTCTTACTTTCGAACGTGGAAATACAGATATTGATAAAGAAGTTTTTAACAATATCGAAATAGGTTTGGGACAAAAACGTGAAAAGTTAAGCTGGCAAGTAAACGCTTATTACAATCGTGTTGATGATTACATATTTTTAGCTTCTGTAGATGAAAATAATGATGGTATTGCTGATCGTGTGGATGAAGATGGTGTTTTTGAACTTGATGGGGAATTATTGCTTGGAAACTACATCAATGAAGATGTTGAGTTTTATGGCTTCGAGGCAGAAATTGTTACACGTGTCGTAGACACTCCTGCAAATACTTTAGATGTAAGATTGTTCTATGATCAAGTAAGAGCTGAAGCACGCAGCAATGGTGGTAATTTGCCACGTATACCACCACGAAGAATTGGTGTCGGATTTGACTACGACAACGGACCGTGGGATGCAAGTGTTCAACTCACTTATGTTGATGACCAAGAACATGCTGCGGTTTTAGAAAATGAAACTGATGGTTACACTATGCTAAATGCAGGTGTTGAGTACAGCATTCCATTTTCTAATACTCAAACAAAAATATTCCTTCGTGGTGAGAACTTATTAGATGAAGATGCACGCAAACACAGCTCATTTAATGCTGATCGTGTACCCTTACCAGGTATTGGAGCTAAATTTGGTGTTAAAGTTAAATACTAATCACTGAGTCCTAATAATAAGTTTGCCATAATTTAATTAGCCTAATACTCAACACCAGCTTGATTAGTTATTTAATTTAAACCAAAAAAAGCGGCTTTTAAAGCCGCTTTTTTATTCTGAATAATTCAATTCTTTTTTCTTTTAAAACGCTCAAATCGTAGTTTATAAATATTACCTTGTGGTACTGTTTCATCTTCTACAATTAAATCTTTTGACTGTTCATCTTCTTCACGTGTAGACAACATACGTGCTACATCATCGTCTTGACAAGCAATAGGGTCATAATCTTGTTTTCTATAATCTTCAGGAGTACATGGCCGAAATCCAGGAAAGATTTTTGACTCATAAACGGTAATAGTTTCAGTTTCAATCTGCTGTTGTTGCTTGGTCTCTTTATTAGCAGGTGGCGCATCCAAAACAATCTCAGGTGGCTCTTGGACATCATCAGCCAATGCAAGACCATACCAAAATAAGGTAATCAATATCACATTAATAAATTTAGCCATATCCAATTCCTTTTTTTACTATAAGGCTAAGCATAAATGCTCACATTAATGCAGCCTTAATTTACAACTCTGCTTGTTTACGTTTTTTTATCTCCTCATCTATCAACATAATGGCGTTTTCTAATTCTTTCACGGAATAAATATCCTGGATTAGATATTTATCATGCTTTACTTTTGCATATGACTCATCCAGCTCCTTACGGTATTTACCCATTACAGTAGTAGGATCTTTCATATCTGCAATCAAACGCTTATGAAATTCAGGGTTTTCATTAAATTTAAACATCATAGACATATAGACCGCAGAAAATCGAAAATCATACGACTTATAGTCGTCTAAAGTGAGCACGTCTTTTCGTGCTTCTCGTATATTTACATCAAAAGTATTGCTATAGCCGAGCAAATCATCCTTAAATTTACCCTCGATTTGATAATCTTCAATTAATTTAGGAATTACTTGGACTATATTTAAACGTTTATCATCATGAGCAAGTATGGACTCTAGCAACTTTTGTTTTGCAACCTCAGGCTCATCACTGGCTTTTTGAAGAAGATTTAAATCACGTTCACGGACGATTTTTTCGTCCACCAACTGTTCTAGGCTCAACTTTTCTAGGTTTTCCGGCGCTTTATAAATGACATCCACTCGGTCCAAAATAGGAGATTTGATGGTTTCACCACCTGCGATGCACTGTGGACCGGCAAATATCAGCACAATCGCCACTAAGCACCTGAAAATACACTTATTTCTTAGCATTCCTCATTCCTTATGTATAAAATCCGACCGGTTGATTTAAACACCTTAACTAAATTTAAGCCTTACACATATTATATGATTCTGGTAAGCACTAAGATAGCTAAAGATTATCTGAATAATCTATTAGAAATTCATTAACTTACCTTACAAATAAAGAAAAAAACTACAAATTTATAAATCATTGGTCTAACTTACAGTGTCTAAATACACCTCATTTCAACCTGAAAGCTTTCGACAAGCAACCCCATACATTTATGCTCATCGTAACAAAACGTTTGTAGTGTATTTAAGTGATGCCAGTCTAAGCAAAAATAATATGCCTTCGCTAATCCACGATTTGGCACTAGTTCACACGTTAGGCGTAAAGCTAGTCTTAGTTTTAGGCTTACGTAGCTTTATTGATAAAAAACTAGCTAAAAAGAACGGTTCTTTTCATGATAACTTACGTATAACTGATCTAGCATCTATTGAGAAAATTAAAGAAGTTGTTGGATATGTACGCACAAATGTAGAGTCATTATTTTCCATTGGCCTAATCAATACTCCCATGTCAGGGATGAAATTAAACGTTGTGTCTGGAAATTTTGTGCGTGCAAAACCTGTTGGTATACGTGACGGAATTGATTATCAATATACTGGGGAAGTACGCAGCATCGCTGCAAATGAAATTCAGCATCAATTAGACAAACATAACATTGTACTACTTACGCCTCTAGGCTATTCCAAAACCGGGGATACGTTTAATTTATCTAGTTTGGATGTTGCCATGCATACTGCATGTGCATTGCAAAGTGAAAAACTTCTTCTATTACTTGACAAATTTAGACTACCAGGTAACAAAAAACAAAGTGACAACCATTACAATGTGAGCGAAGCGCGTGAACTCGTTAAAAAATTACCAAAAAATAGACAACAGACGAAACGCTATTTAAATACTGCGATTCAAGCTTGCTTAGAAAATGTAAAACGCGTGCACATAGTAGATGCCTCTAAATCTGATGCACTATTAGAAGAACTATACACACTAGATGGTGTAGCTACTTTAGTAACAGCAGAAACTTATGACGAAATTAGACCTGCAACTGTAAACGATATAGGTGGGATTTTAGAGCTTATTCAACCACTAACAGACAAAGGTTCACTTGTATCTCGCTCAAGAGAACAATTAGAGTTAGAAATAAATAATTTTAGTGTTATAGAGCGAGATGGCATGATATTAAGTTGTGGTGCATTACATATATTCCTTGAAGAAAAAGTTGCTGAAATTGCTTGCTTGGCTGTACATCAAGAATATCAATCTAATGGACGCGGCAATAAAATGCTAAAACACTTAGAAAAACTCGCAAATGAAGCAAATTTAGATAAACTATTTGTGCTTACAACACAAACCGCTCATTGGTTTAGAGAACATGGATTTAAGTCAACGAAAATAGAGTCATTGCCAATGAAAAAACAAGCTTTATATAATTATCAACGTAATTCAAAGGTCTACTACAAAAACATATAACCTGAACGGTAGGTGTCATTTAATAGCAATGTGGAATTATAATCCCTTATTTTATATTTAAACTAAAATTACAATATTAAGAAGAGAGAAGAATCATGAAGATCGGTTCATCGGTAAAAATTAGCCTGGGTATACTAATTGGTGTAGTGCTTGCGATGTATATCAAGCCCATCAATACTGCATTATTGATTGCAGGCGCCTTATTGATAGTATCTTTTGTTTTTAGCTTATTCAAAGTTATTACTAACAGAAATCCGAACAAGTCAAAACAAAACAAAAAAACAGCTGGAACCAAACAAACTCAGGGAACAGTAAAGTGGTTTAACAACAAAAAAGGCTTTGGATTCATTGAACATGAAAATGGTGAAGACGTATTCGTACATCATCGCTCAATCTTAGGAAGTGGTAGGAAATATCTTAGAGAAGGACAAAAAGTAACAATGGATATTGTACAAAGTGCCAAAGGTCCTCAAGCGGAAAATGTAAGCCCTTTATAAAATAAGCTTTGATTCAACTTTCTTAACTATAAGAGATAAATGCCAAATACAAAAACAGGAAACGGTGCCTGCCTTTGTGGAGCTGTACAATTTACAGTAGCGTCATTAAGTACACAGGTAGGCGCTTGTCATTGCAATATGTGTAGAAAGTGGACAGGCGGCCCACTTATGGCAATTGAATGCGGCACTGACATTATATTTTCAGGCGAAGAAAATATAAAAGTATACAACTCATCAGACTGGGCAGAACGTGGATTTTGTATGCAATGCGGAAGTCATCTTTTTTATCGACTCAAAGAAAACAACTTACATATTATGCCCGCAGGCCTTTTCGATGACTATCAAGGCTTTGTATTTGACCATCAGGTTTTTATTGACGAAAAACCTGATTATTACGAATTTTCAAATAAAACAAAAAATATGACTGGGGAACAGGTTTTTGCACAGTTTTCTACTACAAGCAAAAACTAAACCTTAAATTTAAATTACTTTTTTAATGAAAGGACAAGTATTTTCAAACCCTCTACTTTGGCTAGTCATTTGCTTAACTTTGGGGCTTGCGCCATTTACACCAGAACCTCATGTCTGGGAAAAACTAAAATGGATCATCTCGGGAGCCAATGGAATGGCGCTCATTGATTGGTTTGATTTTGTTTTACACAGCACACCTTGGGTTTTATTAGTATTCTCTTTAATAAATAAATTTAAGTAAGATATGTAAACTTAAGGGTTCAACCAGTCTTTATACTTTAAATTAATCTCTTCTACTAAATCTGGTAATGGTTGATTAATTTGCAAATCAAAAGAATCCCCAAAGTATTGCTTCAACCGTGCAAGCAAAATCTCTTCCTCAAGGTCAAAGCATTCTGCAAGACTTTCACTAATTCTTTTAGTGGTTGGCTGAAATTTTGGATCTGGCTGCACAATGTTAAATATTAACTGTATCTCTCTTTGAAAAGAATTTGATCGCTGCTTACGAACTTCTTTTTTAAGCTCAGCTTGCATAGGATCTTCACTAGGAAAAACAATAACTAGAATCTTGCCTATTATTGCTGTCACAACAGTAGCGATTAAAAACAATAAATATCCCGAGCCAATAGGATAAGAATCAAAAAGAAATAATAACCCAACTGTTATAAATATAAACACAATCCCATATATGAGTACTGGATGCATATCTATAAGTTTTTCTTAGTTACTAATAATTTAAGTATAATTATTCTACATTATCTAGATTTAATAAAATTTAATAGGTATTTGATCTAGTAGACAATCTAATTATAACTTCATTGAAGTTTTATATGATGCTTTTTGTATTTAAATATTAGGATAATTTAATACCTATTCTTTATCTCTCAGCACTGCAAAAAGATGAAAGTTCATACAACTTAATACAAAAACTATGAATAAAGATTCAAACTCGCCTAAGCCGTGTTCAGAACCATTACAAAGTAATATCATTGAAAATAGAGCTCAATTAAGCTAAGCATAACAAACACAGATGAAACGTTGTACATGGGCAAATGCAAGCGCTGCAGAACAGCATTATCATGATACAGAATGGGGAATACCTATACATGACGACCGATTGCTATTTGAATTCTTAATTTTGGAAGGCGCACAAGCTGGGCTAAGCTGGTCAACAATCCTTAATAAACGAGATGGCTATAGAAAAGCCTTTGATAATTTTGAAACTAGCAAGATTGCTCGTTACACTTCTAAAAAAATAAATAAGTTGCTATTAAATCCTGAGATTATAAGAAACAAACTTAAAATTAATGCGACTGTAGGCAACGCTAAAGCCTTTCTTAAGACACAACAAGAATTCGGTAGTTTTGATGCTTATATTTGGCAATTTGTAGATCATAAAACAATCCAGAATTCATGGGAAGATACCTCGCATGTGCCGACTAGTACAGTTCATTCTGATAAAATGAGCAAAGATTTAAAAAAACGTGGTTTTAAGTTTGTAGGCACTACGATCTGTTACGCTTTTATGCAAGCTGTTGGCATGGTGAATGATCACACTACAGACTGTTTTAGGCATAAAAAAATAAAGAAAAACTATACTATATAAACTACATAACTAAAAAAACATCATGTCTCTCACCATTACTTTAAGAGTAGCTGCAACTTTATTAATTATAGCGGCAGTATTGCAATATTTAATGGCTGACCTTTTACCTATTAAAACCATCGTAGTCGCACACATTCTTTTTATATTGAGCTTCTTTAGCGATAATCATCGACAACGAATTTCAGTAGTATCACTTGGGCTTGCTATAGTTGTTCCTATTGGAGCATGGCGAATGTATCAAGCTGGTAGTGCATCACTTGGTTTTTTTATATTCAACTCAATAATATTTATATACCTCGCTTTCATTTCATTCAGAGCACTCAAAAATAGTGAATAAATAAAATACCACTCATGAATAGCGATACACGACAAAAACAACTGAACCAATGGATTCATGAGATCTTAGGTGTCCAAGAATACAAATTAACCCCTATTTCTGGCGATGCAAGCTTTCGACGTTATTTTCGCCTGCTTTTTAAAGATCAAAAATTTATAGCGGTAGACGCACCTCCTGAAAAAGAAAATAACTTGCCTTTTATAGAAATTACGCATCTTCTTGAGTCAGAAAATTTGCCTGTCCCACATATTTATTTCAGCTCATTGGACTTTGGTTTTTTTTTATTAACAGATTTTGGCGACACATTGCTGCTTGATATTTTAGACATTAATAATGTTGATCATTTTTACAACAAAGCACTAGAAGCGCTAAGCGTAATACAACAAACTCCTGCAAATAGTCTCCCAAACTATACGAAGCAACTATTATTAACAGAAATGGAATTATTTAGAGACTGGTATTTAGGAAGGTATCTAAACTTAGAATTAACGAACCAAGAAAATGACTTATTAGACCAAGTCTTTACGAACCTTATAAAAAATGCCTTAACCCAACCACAAGTTTTCGTACATCGTGACTATCACTCTAGAAACCTTATGCAAATCGATGCTTCTTATCCTGGAATCATAGACTACCAAGATGCTGTGTGTGGCCCAGTTACATATGATTTAGTTTCATTACTTAGAGACTGCTATATTAATTGGCCTGTATCTCAAGTAGAGGAATGGGCACTTAATTACCGAAAAAAACTCATTGACATGAAAATAATTCAAAATATAGATACTAAAAAATTTTTAAAATGGTTTGATTTAATGGGTATCCAGCGTCATTTAAAAGCAATTGGTATATTCTCTCGTCTTAATCTTCGCGACAATAAACCAGACTATTTATACGACATACCCAGAACATTAAATTATATTAAAGAAATTGCACCAAAATATGTTGAAACTAAAGAGCTTGCTGAGTTTCTTCATAACAATATAGCTTTATAAAACATGATGAAATGTATGTTACTGGCCGCAGGACTAGGCGAACGCTTGAGACCACTTACCAACCAAACTCCTAAACCGCTGATTAAAGTCGCTGGAAAACCTCTAATTGAATATCATTTAGAAAAACTTTGTCAGGCTGGTTATACAGATATTATAATTAACCTTTCACATCTTGGCGATATAATTCAAAAACATCTTAAAGATGGCCGGCAATTTGGGCTAAACATAAACTATTCAGATGAAGGTAACCAACCGTTGGAAACGGCTGGCGGCATCATACATGCCTTACCATTACTAGGTAATCGACCTTTCTTAGTCGTCAATGCCGATATCTGGTGCGATCACTCGCTATCCTTCCCAAACCTATCAAGTGATAAGCTCGCTCATATAGTGCTGGTAAATAATCCAAGTCATAATCTTAAAGGTGACTTTGCCTATGAATTTGGGAAAATTTATAACGATGGTAAAAACTTTTTAACTTATAGTGGAATTGGCATATACCACCCAAAACTATTTCAACATTACGGCATTTCTAAACTTGCCTTAGCACCTATTTTACGTGATGCAATTGACAAAGAAATTGTAAGTGCTGAATACCATACTGGAGCCTGGTTTGACATAGGAACTAAAGAGAGATTAGATGAAGCTGAGAATTATATTTATAAAACCAGCAAATCGTAACCAAAAATTATTCGAAATACTTATACCAAAATTTACCAAAATACTCATGCAAAGCAACTCGTGTTTTTAATAATGCGTGTGCCTTAGGCAGGTATTCTTTTTCTCTTACATTTTTTGTATCGCGTTTATAAAAAACGGTAGGTGCTGGAGTTGGACTTAAGCCTTCGTTCTGGAAACACCACATAGCTCTTGGCATATGATAAGCATGTGTAACCAATAAAAATTCAGTAATAGAATTTTCTTCCAAAATGAGTTTAACAAATTTTGCATTTTCTAATGTATTGGAACTCTTTCCTTCCACCCAGGTAACTTTGCTATCTAAATCTACTTCAAGGGCATGCTGCATTAATTCAGCTTCTGATTGCTGCTTTCCATGACTTAATCCACCGGCTACGACTATCGGCAAACCAGTCTCTTTTGCCAACTTAGCAGTATAACGGAGTCGCTGCCAGGTACCTGCATTAACTGTATCTAAGCTACTGTATTCTCGTGCGACAGGTAGCCTGCCATTAGAAAGAACGACTATGGCTTGCATAGTACTAGGAATATCTTTCAAAACTTCGTACTTGTATTGGAGTGGATCTAGTAGCATCCGAGATATATATGGAGTACTGAATGCATACAGCGCTAACGTACCAACAAAAATTGCAAATGCAGCTAACTTTCGCATTCGAAGCAGCCAAATCAATAAACCTAGCGCAATCAATAACAATGGTCCTGCAGGAGGCAACAATAAGTCTGCAATCATTCTTGTTGTTTCAGCATTCATTAAATAAAGATTAACTCATTGCACGATTAGCTTGCAGGTCAGCATGATAAGATGAACGTACCAAAGGACCACTGGCAACATGATCGAAACCCATATCTTTGCCAGCAATGTATAACTCATCAAATTCTTTAGGAGAAAGATAACGTTCTACTGGAAAATGATGAATGCTAGGTTGTAAATATTGTCCTAATGTAAGCATATTCACATCGTGTGCACGCAAATCTTGCATAACACTCAGCACTTCATCTATCTGTTCACCCAATCCAAGCATTAAACCAGACTTAGTCGGCACATGTGGTAGCTGAGTTTTATGCTTGCGTAATAAATCGAGTGAATGTTGGTAATCTGCCCCAGGTCGCACATAAGAATATAAACGCGGTACAGTTTCAAGATTGTGATTAAACACATCAGCTGGACCCTTAGAAATTATTTCTAATGCATAGTCCAATCTCCCACGAAAATCCGGCACAAGAATTTCAATCTTTATTCCTATGCATTGATCACGTACTTGTTGTATACATTTAATAAAATGCTCAGCACCTCCATCGCGCAAGTCATCACGATCGACAGAAGTAATCACAACATAGCTCAGGCCCAAAGCTTTTATAGTATCTGCTAAATGTTGCGGCTCGTGCTCATCCAAAGGCAGTGGCCGGCCATGTGCAATATCACAGAACGAACACCGTCTTGTACAAACATCACCCATAATCATAAATGTCGCAGTACCATTACCAAAACATTCGGTTAAATTTGGACAAGAAGCCTCTTCACAGACAGTATGTAGTTTCTGCTCACGTAATAATTTCTTTAGTTTTTTTACCTCTGAGGTAAGTGGTGCCTTAACACGAATCCAGCTTGGTTTTTTAACTCGAGTAGCTGATCGTTCTACAGTCACTGGAATTTTCGTGACTTTATCACTCCCTCTACGCTTTATGCCTAGCTTTGCTTGGTGTGTTTTGTTTACTGACATACTAACCAATTATTTCAATTTCGTGTGGTTTGTAATCAAGCTTGGTACTTAAGTACATGACTAATTCATTTTGTATTTTTTCACAATTAGATTCTACTCCAAGATCTTTCAACTGCGTGACCTTTAACCCTTGAAAACCACATGGATTGATGTAAGAAAATGGTGTTACATCTAGGTTTACATTTAATGCCACACCATGATAACTGCAACCACCACGCACTCTCAATCCAAGTGATGCTATTTTTTCCCCATTGACATATACCCCATGTGCATCGGCCCTAGCTTCTGACTTAATATCATAGCTATTCAATAAATCAACAACAGCTTGTTCAATATGCTGAACAAATTTTCTTACACCTAAAGATTTACGCCGCAAATCTACCAATAAATATATGACAAGTTGCCCAGGTCCATGGTAGGTTATTTGCCCACCACGATCTGACTGTACTACTGGTATAACGGAATTTACTAAAATATGTTTTTTATCTGCATTTGCACCTAGCGTGAACACAGCGGGATGCTGAACACACCAAAATTCATCTGCAGTTGTTGCACTACGCTCGTCAGTAAACTTACGCATCTTCTCATAAACTTGAGAATACTCTTGCGTACGCAAATCACGTATCAATAATTTAGGCATTAGTGAATATCAAAGCGCCATAATCACCCAATCACAAGCTGTCAAATCTATATAGATGCCATCAAGGTGCTCTTGACTCATAGCATTAACATGCACGGTTAAACTACAGTAATTTTTTTGCTTGCTTTCAACTTCTCTAATAACGGTATCTTCAAAATCTTCTAAGTGTTTTTTTAAAATTTCAACAACTGCTTGGTGAAAACCATGGTGGTTTTTCCCCATAATTTTAATTGGGAATTCACAAGGAAAAGTAAGTAAAGAATCATCTTGCATTATACAAATATTGAATGAGATTACTTTTTCTAGAATGAGATTTTACGTTTTTGATATAAGGTATAGACCTTATCCCAAATTTCTCCAGGCATGCCATTACCAATAATCTTCCCATCTATTTTTGTCGCTGCAAGTACTTCTTTAGTTGAACTGGTAATCCAGACTTCATCTGCAGAGTATAACCACTCTTTGGGTATTTGTTGTTCTGTATACTTGATACCCAAATCAGTTATCAATTCCAACACAAAATCACGCGTTATACCTGGAAGAATTAGGTTGTCTTTAGGGTGAGTAAACACTTCTCCATCTTGGACTACAAATAAGTTACTCGCTGCACCTTCAAGAGCATATCCATCACGCACCATAATTGCTTCACTAGCCGATGACTGATATGCATCCTGTTTAGATAGTATATTTGCCAATAAGCTGATAACTTTAATATCACATCTTTGCCAACGTATGTCATCCGATGTAATTAATGAGACACCATTTTGTAATTGCTCTTGCAACACAGCAACTAACGGATTTGCCATAGCAAATACTGTCGGTTGTACATGCTGCGGAAAAATATGGTCACGTGCAGCCACGCCTCTGGTAACTTGAATATAAATTGCTAGGTTTTCTACAGTAGATTTTTGTATTAATGTTGCAATAATGTTTTCCCATTCAGATTGAGTATAAGGGTCTTCAATACGAATTTCTTTTATACTCCTTACTAATCGAGACAAGTGCTGTTGCAAATAAAAAGGGCTATTTTGATACACTGGCAACAATTCATAAACGCCATCACCAAATATAAAACCACGATCTAAAGGTGAAACCATACATGCTTCCAGAGGCATGTAGTCTCCATTAAGAAATGCTTGAACTTGTGTCACGAAGAACCTTTACTTAATAAAATAGCTGTAAAAAGAAATCAACAGTGCGGCGCCAAAAACTGCCTTCTGGATTGGCCTGTAAGGCCACTAATGGTCTCTCAAGATAATCTTCGCCCCGAAGTGTTACTTTAACCTTGCCTATATGATCTCCTTGTTCAACAGGTGCAACGATATCGTTTGTTATTTGCATCGAGGCCTTTAAAGAATCGTATTGACCACGGGGGATTGCTATATTTAAATCTTCATCCAAACCAAGAGAAATCGATTTAGATTCTCCATTCCACATGCGTTGTTCGAGTAAAACTTCTCCAGCTTTATAAAGACCATGTGATTCATAATATCTAAACCCATAATTAAGCAAGGCTTGGCTATTGACAGTACGTGATTTATCACTACTTGTGCCCATCACTACTGATATTAAGCGCATATCGTTACGTACAGCTGAAGCTGTAAGACAATAACCAGCTGCCTCAGTATGCCCTGTTTTCAAGCCATCTACGCTACCATCACGCCATAACAATTTATTCCGGTTATATTGCTTGATCCCATTAAAAGTAAATTCTTTTTGCGAATAACGCTTATACTCTTCTGGAAATTCCTTTATTAAAGCACGCGATAGCACCGCTATATCTTTTGCTGTGGTGTAATGCTCTATATCTGGCAATCCTGTTGCATTTACAAAATGTGTATCATTCATTCCTAAACGTTGCGCTTGTGCATTCATCACATCTGCAAAAGCTTCTTCAGTTCCTGCAACATGTTCTGCCAAAGCTACGCTTGCATCATTACCAGATTGAATAATCAATCCTAATAATAAATCTTCTAATAAAATTCTATTACCAACTTCCACAAACATCCTTGACCCGATACTACGCCAAGCTTTTTCGCTGATAAGGACTTGGTCTTGCAAGCTAATATCATTCGCAGCTAATGCTTTATATACAACATACCCAGTCATGATTTTAGTCAGACTTGCTGGATCAACACGCTCATTAGGATTGTAATCAGCTAATATTTCTCCACTACCAAAATCCATCAACACATAGCTCGAGGTATCAAACTTAGGCGGAGCAGGTATCGGTAATGACTCCCCATTTGAATCACTACAAACAAATATTAATACACATAGAAAAAATATTTTTTTAAACTTCATCCGCAATTAACCTTTTTTAACCTTTTTTAACCTTTTCAAATATATTGCTTACTCAATAACAACTCGATGTTCTTTCATTCCCATACTACTAAGTTTAGCTATAGTGTCATCAGCCAGTTCAACTGTAGCAAGTGGCCCTATTCGCACCCGATGCAATTCATGATCACCTTTTATGATTGAAGAAATAGTTACTGAACCTAAGTTTAAATTACTCAATTGGTTGACAAGCAAATCTGCATTGGCACGGCTACCAAAAGCCCCTACTTGAACAAATACCTTAGGCCCTGTAACAACCGTTTCCTGTAAATCTATTTTACTAACATCAATGAATTCATCTTGATGTTCTTCAATTTCATTGTTTTTGTATACAACATTTTCTATTTCATTGTGCTTAGGTTTTTTTGCAAGCTGATAGTTCACAGGATTTAAAGCCTTGACCTCCACTAACCCTGTACCTTCTTTAATTATTCCTAACTTTCTAGCAGCAGAATATGATAGATCAATAACCCGATTTTGATGGAATGGACCTCGATCATTAACTCGTACGATAACTTGTCTACCATTTTTAAGATTAGTGACTTGTACGTAAGTTGGTAACGGCAGACGTGTGTGTGCTGCCGTCATTGCATACATATCATACACTTCACCACTTGAAGTGCGGCGACCATGAAATTTTTTACCATACCACGAAGCTATACCACGTTCTGAAAAACCGTGGCTACTAGAAAGCGTATGATAACGCTTGCCAAACACAACGTAAGAGCTAGGATTACCATATCGGCTGCGTGGCTCAACCCGCGGCACAGGGTCAGATGGCAATTCACTAGGAATATGTTTGGCATCAGGAGGTGCGTCTACAGAAGGTTTATGCAAAGAACAACCACCCTGACCAATCAACAGCATGGCAAATGCCCAAATAAATAATTTAGGGAAGATTTTAAGCACGTTAATTTTGAGCAACGTAATCTTTAATCTGTTGTTTAATCTTTTGACTTAACTGGTAAACAGCCATTGCATACATATGGCTATGATTGTAGCGCGTAATCACATAAAAATTATTAAAGCCAGCCCAATATTCATTTGAATTGTCATTTTTTAATTCTAGCAATGCAACTTTTTCTTTACTGAACGAATTTGTATCTATTTCTACATCATACTTAGGCAGTTCTGAAATAGGAGTCGTTGGTTTAACACCTTTCTCTATCAATGACACGTGACGGTTACCTCGGACTTTCACAGGCAACGTAACTGGTTCATCAATACGCCACCCATGGCGCTTGAAGTAATTTGCTACACTACCGATGACATCCTGGTTACTATTCCAAAGATCACGTGTACCATTTTCATCAAAATCAATCGCATACCGTCTATAACTACTCGAAATAAATTGACTTTTACCCATCGCACCAGCATAGGACCCTTTGATTGTAAAGGGATCTAAACCCTCCTCTTTTGCCAATAATAAAAAATGCTCTAATTCAGCGCGAAAAAATTTCTGCCGTGGAGGGTAATCAAAACCAAGTGTCACTAACGAATCTAAAACTGGATACTTACCTTCATATTTTCCATAAAAAGTTTCTACACCAATGATAGCTACTATTATTTCTGGTGGTACTCCAAATTTGCGTTCTGCTGCTGCAAGTATTTGTGCGTTGTCAGACCAAAATTGTAGGCCTTCTTGTATACGTTTAGCTGTAATAAATATATTGCGATACTGTTTCCAATTTTTTTTCTTCTCTGCGGGACGTTGGATGGCTTCTAATACTTGTGTCTGTGTTTTAACTCCCGCAAACAAGCTTATCAAAGATGACTTAGGGTATTGGTGTTGTCTTGAAAACTCATTAATAAAATTATTCACTTCGCTGCGCTCAAGATAATTAGATTCAGCACTAACACTTGAACTAAAAACAAAAAACAATATAAAAAACAAAACTCTATACATATTTTTAAGGTGACAATAATGATCGATGAGAATAAATAGACATCAAGATTCCAAATGCAGCCATGATCGTAACTGCAGAGGTTCCTCCATAGCTAATTAAAGGTAGTGGCACGCCTACAACCGGGAGCAGACCACTCACCATGCCTATATTAACAACAAAATATGAAAAAAATGATAAGCTTAAGCTTCCAGCTAACAATCTAGAATATGTGTCTTTTGCGCTTACAGCAATTGCCAACCCACGCATGACAATAAATCCATATAAAAACAGCAAAAAAGCTACGCCTAGAAAACCAAACTCTTCACTATAAACAGCAAATATAAAGTCTGTCGTTCTTTCCGGAATAAAATCAAGTTGTGACTGCGTTCCATTCAACCAGCCTTTACCATATGCACCTCCCGATCCTATAGCAATTTTAGACTGGATAATATGGTAGCCAGTTCCCAATGGATCACTTTCCGGATTTAACAAAGTTAAAATTCGTTGTCTTTGATAATCGTGAAGATAAAACCAAAATAATGGCATGCATGCCATTGCCAGCCCACTAAATATTGCCAACAGACGCCAAGTAATCCCAGCTAAAAAGATAACAAAAACACCAGACAGCATGATTAAAATTGCGGTGCCTAGATCTGGTTGACGAATTACAAGACCTACAGGAATGGCAATTAACATTAATGCAATAAAAATTTGTATTAATGTGGGTGGCATATGCTTATCACGAAAATACCAAGCAATCATCATTGGCAAAAATATTTTCATCACTTCCGATGGCTGAAATCGAACAAAACCTAGATCCAACCAACGCTGTGCACCTTTGCCACTATAACCAATCGCCATTACTATTAACAATAACACCAAACCCGCTAGAAACAGCCATGGTGACCAGTTAGATAACTGTTTAATTGGGATTTGCGCTAAAAAAATCAACGCCACCATTCCTAAGCCAAAACGTACTGACTGCCTTGTAATGGCCGCCATTTCTCCACTGGTTGCACTATAAAGTACAGCAATCCCCATACCACATAATAAGATTAACGCAGCCATTAATGCTGGATCTATATTTAACAAATGCTTTTCGTTTTTAATTAATGTTGACATGGCCTATTACTTATTGACCGCCAATAGCTCTTCTTTGCTTAATAGATAATTATCCATCACAATTTTAGCAACAGGTGCAGCAGAACTACTTCCACTGCCACCATTTTCTACAATAACCGCAATGGCAATTTTAGGATCATCTGCGGGTGCAAAGGCTACAAATAAACCATGATCACGTAGCTTTTCTTCAATGTTTTCTTCTTCATACTCTTCATCTTCTGCCAGACCAAAAACTTGAGCAGTTCCCGTTTTACCAGCAATTTTATATTTTGCATCTTTACCAATTCTATACGCAGTCCCATTTGGCTTATGAGCAACATCTATCATTGCCGAAATAATTTGATCCCAATAAAATTCATTTGATACTTCTATATAAGGTATTGCAATGGCATGCGCCATCTCTTCTAAATCACCTTGTTTACGTGTGGCACGCAAAAATCTTGGTTGTATGCCTTCTCCACGCATAGCTAATGTGCTTGTAGCGACAGCAAGTTGCAAGGGCGTTGTTAACATATATCCTTGACCGATACCTGTGATAACTGTTTCACCTGGATACCATGGCTGCCCGTAAGCATTACGTTTCCACTCTCGTGAGGGCATAAGTCCTTTTGCCTCTCCCCAAGTGTCTAAACCTGTTCTTTCACCTAAATCAAACTTAGTAAGAAAATCGTGCATGCGGTCAATACCGAGATCATTTGCTAATGTGTAAAAATAAACGTCACATGATTGCGCAATGGCCTTAAACATGTTGACCTTGCCATGACCTCCTTTTTTCCAATCTCTATATTTACGCTTATGACCTGGCAACTGGTAATAAGGTCCTGCATACATGGTCTTGTCTGCCCACGTCACACCATAATGCAACCCCGCTAATGCCAGCATAGGTTTGATTGTTGAACCAGGCGGATATTGACCCGTTAGAGCACGATTAAATAAAGGTCTTTTTGGATTGTCACGTAATAATGAGTACTGCTTAGTGCTGATACCATTAACAAAAAGGTTAGGGTCAAATGTGGGCGTACTAACAAAAACTAACACCTCCCCTGTAACAGGGTCCATCGCTACTACCGAACCATTGCGATCACCTAGACTGTCCTGTGCAATTTTTTGTAAGCGTGCATCTATGCTTAATATCAAATCATCCCCTGGTATAGAGGGCACTGTTTTAAGGACGCGTAATTTACGTCCTTGTGCATTGATCTCAACTTGTTGATAGCCTACATCACCATGTAGTATTTCCTCATAATATTTTTCTACACCTAATTTGCCAATGTGCGATGTGCCACTATAATTTTGCTTATCTAATTTTTTTTCTTCTTCAACGTTGATACGCCCTACATAACCTAATACATGAGAACTAACTCCTGATAATGGATAATATCGGTTCACGCGCGCAGTTACATCAACGCCAGGAAAGCGATGACGATTTACTGAAAATCGTGCAACCTCTTCTTCACTTAAATTTATTTTTAGTGGAATCGGTTCGAATGATTGCTTGCGTTTAACATCATCATAAAACTTTTTAAGATGATGCTCTTCCAATGTAATATATTGACTAATTTCTGAAACTACTTTTTTTATATCGTCAACTTGTACAGGAGTAATTTCAATTTGATAGCTTGGTTTGTTGTTCGCTAATAACACCATATTTCTATCATAGATTAATCCACGTGTGGGAGGCGTGGGTATAATACGAACTCTATTTTCTCTGGATAAAGTTGTGTAATGCTCATTACTAACTATTTGCAAGTAAAATAATCGTAATCCAAGCATGCTCATACACAGCAGGACTAACAACGCAGCAAAATAAACACGCACTTTGAAATAGCGTATTTCAAGCTTTGGATTTTTTAAAAAGTCGCGTGATGCCAATTTAGACTAAGAACTAAGATTTACAAACCGATTGAATATTATACAAATAACCATTAGAAAACTCGTGTTTATTTGCTATTCTAGCCGATTGCTATTTCTACTTGTATTAATTATTCAATAGAGCCAAAGCCTTATAGCCTATATAATCAGGCGTGTAATCTTTGACTTAGATACATTTAGTATCAAATGCTAATGATTTCTATAGCTATAAGTGTGTGAGTGCCTTACATAACGGAAGCTACTGCTTAATAAATATAAAAATAACTATATTAGTGATCACTTAGGGAGAAAGTTCATGACTATTCACCACTTACCAGTCGTTTTAGGCGTACTGGGTCTAATTGCTGCATTCATAATTTATCAATTTGTACTACGCTACTCACAAGGTACAGGCAAAGTAGTCGAAATCTCGGATGCAATTCATGTCGGTGCAATGACCTTTATGCGACGTGAATACACAATCTTGTTCATATTTGCAGCCCTTGTAGTAGCTGCTATCTGGATCTCAGATTTAGGCCAAAACACTGCTATAGCCTTCATAGTAGGTGCTCTTTGTTCATCCGCTGCAGGTTATATTGGTATGTATACTGCGACACGGGCTAATGTTCGTACTACAGTAGCCGCACATGAAAAAGGAGCCGATGCAGCATTAAACGTGGCTTTCTTCGGAGGTTCGATAATGGGTCTCACAGTTGCCGCCATGGGCTTACTCGGACTAGGAACCTTGTATCTATTATTTGGCCGTGACCCTGCAACCGCAAATGTTATACATGGGTTTGGCATGGGAGCTTCTACGGTTGCTCTTTTTTCTCGTGTAGGGGGTGGCATTTACACTAAGAGTGCCGATGTTGGTGCTGACTTAGTGGGCAAAGTTGAAGCTGGAATCCCTGAAGACGACCCACGTAATCCAGGGGTAATCGCAGACAATGTAGGTGACAACGTTGGCGATGTTGCTGGCATGGGTTCGGATATCTTTGAATCGTACTGTGGCTCGATAATTGCCACGATTGCAATTGCTGCAACTCTTTCACCTGCTATCATTGAACAATTGGGCGACAAACAAACGCTAATGTTTTTACCTTTAGGTTTAGCCTCTACTGGTATTGTGTGTTCAATTTTAGGCATACTTTTAGTCAAACTCT
Source organism: Gammaproteobacteria bacterium (assembly GCA_965223115.1). GTDB lineage: Bacteria > Pseudomonadota > Gammaproteobacteria > UBA4575 > UBA4575 > CBDCUI01. Next base: position 111,777 of record OZ244982.1, on the reverse strand, counting down.
CTGCAAGCAAATCACCTGCCACAGCACTACGTATAGGCACTTTCTCTGCAGCTGTAATTTTTATCATTGCTGCTTATTTTGTAATTAATATGCTTAATTTAAGTACAGGGATATGGATATCTGTATTAGCAGGTGCGGTAGGTGGAATTATCATTGGCTTGGTTACTGAGTATTACACGGGGGGTAGCCCCGTACGTAAAATAGCCAGTGGTGGTGAAACTGGACCAGCTACGGTAATGATTTCCGGTTTAGCCACCGGAATGCAATCTGTAGTCGTACCCGTACTCAGTATTGCAGCTATCATTTTCTTTGCAAACCAATTCGCCAGTTTATACGGAGTTGGTATTGCCGCAGTTGGAATGCTAGCCACAGTAGGCATCACTATGGCAATCGATGCCTATGGCCCCGTAGCAGATAACGCTGGTGGTATTGCCGAAATGGCGGAGCTTGGCGAAGACGTCCGTAAAATTACAGATGAACTTGACGAGGTAGGAAACACTACTGCTGCTATTGGTAAAGGATTTGCAATCGGGGCTGCTGCCTTAGCCGCGCTGGCAATTATTACGGCATTCTTAGCAGAAGTCAGCCATCATAGTGAAACAGCAATTATTTTGGATTTAAGTAATCCCATGGTACTTATTGGATTATTCATTGGTGGTATTTTTCCATTTATAGTAGCTTCGATGACGATGACTGCAGTAGGTGACGCAGCCTTCGATATGATTAAAGAAATTCGCCGGCAGTTCAAAGAAATCCCTGGATTGCTAGAAGGCAAGGCAAAGCCAGACACGGTACGTTGTGTCGATATTGCTACCACAGCAGCACTAAAACGCATGGTGCCACCAGGGCTATTGGCTGTAATTGCACCTGTCGTGGTTGGTTTCGGCTTTGGCGCAGAAACTTTAGGTGGCATGTTAGGTGGAGCCCTATTGGGTTGTGTATTGCTAGCATTGATGATGGCTAATGCTGGCGGGGCTTGGGACAATGCAAAAAAATATGTAGAAAAAGGTAATCTTGGTGGCAAAGGATCTGATGTTCACAAAGCCGCTGTAGTTGGTGACACTGTGGGTGATCCATTTAAAGACACCTCGGGACCTTCTATGAATATCTTAATTAATGTAATGGCAATCGTAAGCCTCGTCATTGCGCCATTACTTTAAAAATTTCTATTCTGTTTAAAATGCTCGCTTTAGCATTAAAGCGAATATTTTTTTAAATAAAATAAAACTTAAATTATAGAAAATGGTATTAAAGTAAACTCTAAATTTAGGCAATATCTGTATGTGAAACATGAAATCTAGTGAAAACATAATTTCTCATATCATCTGCAATCAGATAGAAACAAGGTAAAACTACTAGAATTAATACAGTTGCAAATATCAAACCAAAACCTAAACTCACTGCCATAGGGGATAAAAATGCAGTTTGCCCTGTAGCGAAAAAGATTAATGGCGATATCCCTAAAAACGTCGTGACTGTCGTAAGCAATATGGGCCGAATTCTTACTCGACCTGCATCTACTAAAGCATCAAAACAACTTTCTCCTTGTGCGCGTCGCTTTTTTGCAAAGTCAATCAAGATCAAAGAATCATTCACAACAATACCTGTAAGTGCTAAAAAACCAATCATAGATAAAAACTGTAAATTATAACCAAAAATAAGATGACCGATGATGACTCCAACAATTGCAAAGGGTATTGCAAACATAATGACTAGTGGATCTAAAATAGATTTGAATAGCGCTGCTAATATAAAAAATATCACCGCAAGTGCTATAATCAACATGTTCCCAATGTCATTGAAAGAATCTCGTGATTCTTTCTTCTCACCCAGGTGCAGCAATGAGTAACCATGATGCTTTTTACTTAAGCTTGAGAACTCTTCATCAATTAACTCACTAACTTCGATAGGGGTAATTATATTTTTATCCACTTCAGCAGTGATTAAAGATAAACGCTGTGAATTTCTTCTTTGTACAGCTCCCAAGCCACGCCCTAATTCAACATTTGCTATCTCTCCGAGATAAACGGTACCACCATCATCTAATGTGATTGGTAAACGCTTTAAGCCAGAACCATCTTTACGTATCGAATCTGGATAAATCACTCGCACAGGATATCGATCCGTCTGCCAATTAACCTGCATTACTTCTAAACCTAAATACCCAGTGCGCACCGCATCACTGATTTGGGCTTGTGTTAGGCCAAGCTCACGACCTCGCTCGTTAATTGTGTATTGATATTCCAATTTGCCAGGCTCTAAATCTTGACGTACATCATTCACACCAGGTATACGTCGTAAAAATGTAACTACCTCCCCAGATAAAGAAAGTAACGTATCTGTATTTTTACCAACGATCCCAACCTCAATATCAGAACCTGCAGGCCCGCCTTGTGGACGTAAAATAGAGAATCTTTGTATACCCGGAACTGTTGCAACACTTGCACGTATCTCGTCGATGATTTTCTCAGTGCTACGTTCACGTATGCCGCGTGATTCAAAGCGCAAGTTAATAAGTGGGCTTACGAAAGTCTCTATAAATCCTTCAGGTTTCGGTTTGTTTAGATCTACGACGTATTGAATGTAATTACTACCTAGTTTGAAGCGATTAAAATCAATTAACGTCACGCCTACATTTGTGAGCAATGTATCCAGTTCATTTTGCTTAAAAACTTTATTCATACGTTTTTCTATATCGATAGCAAGCTCAGTTGTATCATCTATACTATATGTGCTCGGAGCTTCGACATTGACAAGAAACTGACCAATTTCAACATCACCAAATTGGTTATATGGCATTCTTGTATAAGAAAAGACGAGTACTACACATAATGCACCAATAGTTGCTATTGAAATAAAATAACGATTGCGCAGAGAAAATTCTATTGTGGCAATATATTTCTCTAAAAAATAACGCCAATTTATCCAATTGCGTTTTTTCTTTTTGGCAACATGCAACATCTCTGCAGAATGTGATGGCAATACAATAAATGCCTCAAGCAAAGACCCAATTAATGAAGCAGTCACAACTACAGGAATAACCTGTATAAACAAACCTAAAGTTCCAGACACACCAAACATAGGCAAAAACGCTGCAATGGTAGTCGATGTCGATGCCATTACTGGCCAAAACACTTCATTAGCCCCTCTCTGAGCTGCAGATTCAGCTGGCATGCCTTCTTCCATATGTCTATATACATTTTCAGTCACAATAATTGCGTCATCTACAATCATGCCCAATGCAATTAAAAATGCGAACATAGACACCATATTTATGGTGTAACCGAGATAATGAATAATGATTACTGCAACTAAAAAAGAAACTGGGATGCCTAATGCTGTAATCAGGGCTACTCGAAAATTTAAAAATAAATAAAGAGAAAGTAATACTAAGCACAATCCAACTGCCCCAGAAGATTTTAAAGTCTCTAGCCGTGTTTTTACATACTTAGACAAATCACTAAATAATCCGATTTCAATACCCACAGGTAAATCTTGCTTTATCTCTGCAGCAAGTTCACGCACGGATTGCGAAACATCAATAGTTGAAGCTTTTGCAGTTTTTGTAACCGTAAGATTCACAGATGGTTTGCTATTGAAGCGACCTAGTGTCTTAGTTTCTTCTAATCGCAACTTAACATCAGCGACTTCGCCTAACACAAGTTGCCCCCCACTAGCATTACTGCGCAATACTATTCTCTCCGTTGCATCGATATCTGGTGCCACACCTTTACCACGCAACAAAATATCGCCCTCAGAGGCTTTAAGCGAACCTCCAGGCAAATCTCTAAGATTATTTTGCAATGCAGATGTAATCATGGATAAAGAAACATTACGGGCTGACATTACGTATGGGTCCACAACAACCCATAGCTCCCATTCACGGTCACCCGCAATACTGACGCTGGCAATACCATCAATCTGTTGTAAACGTGTCTTAATATCTTTAGCTGTTTCGATCAAGGTACCCAATGTCACATCACCATAAACACTTAAACTAATCACAGGGAAACGTGTTTTTAAACGCGTAACCTCTGGTCTCTCAGACTCCTCAGGTAAATCTGTAATTGCATCGACAGTAGAACGCAAATCTCGTACAAATTCATCGATGTCCGTATCTGGTTTTAACTTAATTACAATTTTGGATAAGCCTTCATTACTCTCTGATGTAACTACATCAATATCCGCGAGTATATCCAGCTCATCTTCTATAGGAATAGTTACTTGTGATTCAACTTCTTCGGGGGGCGCACCTTCAAACTCTGTATTAATACGCACCTTGTCTATTTCAACCACAGGAAACATTTCTTGTGGCATGCTACGCCAAGAAATGACACCTGCCACAATAACTAGAACTAGGAAAAGATTTACTATAAGAGGATTCTTGATCGAAATATTTATTATCCCCATACAAAAACCCTCAGCACTCTAACTCATCGTATACTTAATAAATAAGCTTACTGATTAGCTGGAAAAATTAGTATTAAGATGATGGAACATACTATTGAATTCAACGTTACTACATTTATATAACATTAAAGATCAGTAACAACTTGTTGCCCGTCTGAAAGCCCTGCCACATCTCGTGCTACGATCATTTCTCCAGACTGAACTCCACTTGAAATTATATATTCTGCTCCGACACGCTGGCTGATCTCAATGAGGGCTCGTCTTAGCCTACCTTCTTTATAGATATATACATAGCTTTCACCCGCGTTTGTCGCTACAGAAGAGACAGGAATAATAATTACATTAAGCTGTTCCATAAGTGGCAACTCTGCACTTGCCAGCATACCAGACTGAATGTCTTCACCAGACAAACGAATTCTTAATGCATGTGTATTAGTAGATGGATCCGGATCTGGTTGCAAAGCAATCAATATTCCATTAATTAATTTTGATCCTACTTTTATTCTGATACTTTGATTAAGCGACAAAGCTGCTACAACTTGACCTCGTACATCAAGATGTAGATCTAATTTACTTGTATCAACAATCTTTGCAACAATTTCTGTAGCAGTAACATAATCTCCCAGTTGTACATTTACTTCATTTACATAACCTGCAAAAGGTGCAGTTAAAGTTGCACGCTTTAGATTTCTTAGTGCAACATCTCGATCTGATTTTTTTAATGCCAATCTTGATTTAGAAGTTTCAACTTTATAGTTTAAATCCGATACTTGAGAGTCAAGTGTTAGCATCTGTTGACGTGCAGCATCTAACTGAGATGCAGAAATCAATGAATCATTATTTAGCCGCTCAAATCGCTGCACCTCGGCTTGTTGTAATGCCAAATTATCCTTAGCTAATTTCAGCATACGTGAATCACGCAGAATACCAGCTTGTTCTATTTGGTATTGTGATTTTGCTTGTATATATTGATCTTGTAAATCACCATCATCAAGTTGCAACAAAGGCTGACCTAACTCAACAAAAACTCCTGGCTCCACTAAACGTTGTTTAATCCGGCCTTGAACTTCAAATTTAAGTTGTGCTGTTTTGATTGGCTGCAAACGACCCGTTAAAGATTCTCTTGGAACCAGATTTTGTCGTTTAACCTCAGCTAAAACCACCTTCAAAGGCGGCAACTCCTCCAATTTCGCTTCAGGCCCTTTTTGTGTCAAAAACAACATTGCTATAAGCACAATAGTCGTACCAATTGCAATAATACTTGCAAAGATCTGGCGAGATCCTGATCGTTTAGCGTTATAGTGGGTAGATTCTGACACAGGAATTGCCTAAGCTAGTACATGTAAATATCTGATGAATAATCAAGAAAAATAATTAAAAAATCCAAATATCCGTCCATAACGCCTACTCTACTCATTAATTTGTGTTGAAAAAACCTATAACCAAGCTATTTGTACCAATATTTGGGTTAATGTGCCTATCCGCTCTGGCTGCTGAAGAACCCTATTCTCAATGCAAAAGCCACCCTGCTCCCAATCAAGAACAGCTATCTAAGCCATTAGACCCCAACACACCGGCAGAGTTTACCGCAGATTCTGCCAAACGAGATGAGCACGGTATTGCCACCTTACAAGGTACAGTACAAATGATACGCGGACCCCAAACCGTTAATGCTGACGAAGTTCAATATCATGAAAAAAATAAAAAAATATTCGCTAGCGGCAACGTTCGCGCTGAAGACGGTGAGCTAATCATTAATAGCCAAGAAGCCGAATTGCATCTTAATACTGATTACGCCAAGACTAAATCTGCAACCTATCAATATAAGCCTTTACATGCACGAGGTTCTGCTGAATCAATTGAACGCAGTTCTCCACAATATGTGCGTTTTGAAAATGCCACATATACAACCTGTGATGAAGGTGATGACTCATGGCAACTATCTGCAGATGAAGTTGAATTAGATAAAAATACAGGCGATGGCATAGGCAAAAATGTAATAGTCAAATTCAAAGGTGTACCTATTTTCTATACGCCTTGGATTCGATTCCCTATCGATGATCGTCGTAAGACTGGCTTTCTAACACCAACAATTGGTAATTCCAGCGACTCAGGTTTCGAGCTTGAAACACCCTGGTACTGGAACATTGCACCAAATCGTGACGCTATACTTTCCCCAAAGCTATTAACTGATCGCGGTCTACAATTGAATAGTGGGTTACGCTATTTAAATAAAAAAAGTGTTGGGCAACTTGGACTTGAGTATTTAGACGACCATGAATTTGACGATGATCGTTATTTAGTAGCTGTTCAACATAAAAGCTTCTTTACTCCTAAAATTCAACTCGACGTTCTATACAATAAAGTTTCAGATGATAACTATTTTGAAGATTTAGGTGATGCACTGGGTCTAGCCAGTACACAACATATTGAACGACGCGGTGATTTACATTACATAGGTCAACACTGGCAAATGTTGGCACGTGCTCAAAGCTTTCAAATAGTTGATGATAGCTTGCCAAATATAAATGAACCCTATAAGCGTTTGCCACAAATAAAACTAGATGGAAGTTATTTTAGTTTACCAGGTGGGCTAGACTTCAGATCAGAAAACGAATGGGTAAGTTTTGAACATGACGATTTGGTAGATGGCAACCGTTTACATCTTGGTATAGAGCTGGAACGCCCATTTGAAAGTACCGGCTATTTTTTCCGACCAGGAGTACGCTTAACGCATACCGAATACGACTTAAATCGAAAAGATAATTTGGATGATGAACCATCACGTAGTTTACCCAGTGCTCATTTGGATGCAGGTTTAATATTTGAGAGAGATTTAAAAAAACCAAATACCATACAAACCCTAGAACCAAGACTTTATTATTTACATACTCCATTCCGCGAACAAAACGATATTCCAATATTTGATACAGCAGAATATGAGTTTGGTTTTGACCAACTGTTTCGCGACAATCGTTTTAGTGGTAATGACCGAATAGGAGACGCTGATCGCTTAAGCTTGGGACTTACTACACGCATATTGGATTTAGAGGATGGTACTGAAAAGCTACGTGCCAGTATTGGCCGTATTTTTTATTTTAGAGACCGAAAAGTAACATTTCCAGGTGATGTCACTGAGCGAGAAGATTCTTCTGAAGTTGCCGCTGAACTTAAAATTGGCTTGAATGATCGTTGGGATGCTATAGCTTCAGCATTATGGGACACACATGACGATCACACAGAAAGAAACTCTTTACGATTACAATATCAATCAGAGAACGATTTTCTTTTAAATATGTCTTATCGCTATCGTCGTAGAGACATTGAGCCTATCGACCCATTAACAAACCAACGCAGCAGTTTACAGCAATCCGATATTTCTATGGTTTTACCTATTAATGATCACTGGCGAACTGTGGCAAGATGGAACTATGATATAGAAGAAAAACGAAACTTAGAGTTACTTGCTGGTATCGAATATGATACCTGCTGCTGGAAGCTTCGCTTAGCTGGGCGTCGATACAATCAAAATACGGAAAAAGACTATAATAACAGTATCGAGATACAGTTGGTTTTAAAGGGTTTGGGCCAAATAGGTTCACCAATTGGAGAATTGCTCGAACGCGGCATACGCGGATATGATGATAGAGATGATGATTACTTGTATTAAAATTTTTCACAAGTCCTACCATGTGGCAATTGCTGTATCTATATTAGTAATGTGCTGCTACTTCAATCTTGCAAACGCAAAGATACTTGACAGGATCGTAGCAGTAGTTGAAGAAGATGTTATTATGGAAAGTGAGCTAAACCAACGGATACAGGTTTTAGTGCAGCAATTCCAAGGCAATCCTGAAGCACTCCCATCACAAGATGTACTTATCGAACAAGTATTACAAAAACTAATAATAGAGCGTTTGCAACTACAGCTTGCTGAACGACGTGGCATACAAATAGATGACCTCAGTTTAGATCAAGCAGTACGTAATTTAGCCAAACGCAATAACCTCACACCTGAGCAATTTCGTGACGCACTAGTTAAACAAGGGATTGACTATGTAGCATTTCGAGACCAAATACGTAATGAAATGATATTAGAGCAATTACGTAGACGTACTATAGATGAAACAATTCAGGTATCAGATAGTGAAATAGAAGAACTAGTTATCAAATCTGATGAAGACCTATTACAAAAAGAATACGAATATCACCTTGCACACATTTTAATTGCAGTACCAGAAAACCCAAAGCCAGAACAAATTGCAAGAGCCAGACAACGCTCTGCTTTAGTCTACGAACGTGCAGTCTCTGGTAGTAACTTTGCAAAACTAGCAATCACAGCCTCTGATGCACAGGATGCGCTTGATGGCGGTGATTTAGGCTGGCGTAATAAAGTTCAACTGCCGAAGGCATTTTTAGCTCAAATTAACCAAATGCAGCCAGGTGATGTAAGTAAAATTGCACAAAGTCCTGCTGGATATCATATATTTAAAGTTCTAAACAGACGCGAAATTAGAAATACTATGGTAGATCAAGTCCTATGTCGTCATATCCTAATCAGGACCAATGCCTTACTAAATGATGATGCTGCAAAAATAAAATTAACAGAACTTAAATCAAGAATAAAAAGAGGCGAAGATTTTGGCGCGCTTGCAAAAGAATATTCTGATGACCCTGGTAGCGCAGTGAATGGAGGAGAACTTAACTGGACTTCACCCACTAACTTTGTACCAAAATTTAAAGAAGTAGTAGAGACTATTGAACACAATAAACTTAGCGAACCTTTTCAGAGTATATATGGGTGGCATATTGTAGAAGTCCTTGACACCAGGAAACATGATAATACCCATGAAGCCATGCGCAAAGAAGCAAGAGAGCAAATAAGACAAAGAAAAATTGAAGAAGAAACGGAGCTTTGGCTAAGACAGCTGCGCGATGAAAGTTATATAGAAAACCGCTTACAAACAACCTCTAACTAAATCTTTAGCACTTTACCTTGCTTAATATATTTGCAAGTATCTACCAAATTTAAGACCTTACATGCATTCTCTTGTGCGAATAGCGATTACTACGGGTGAACCTGCTGGAATTGGACCTGAATTAGTTCTAAAACTTGCACAACAAAATTTACCTTATGAAATTGTCGCAATAGCAAATAAACAATTATTAATTGACCTTGCAAAGCAGTTACATATCAAAATTGTAATTAATGACTTTGATTCCAATTCAATAATTTCTACACACAAATCAAATCACCTCAACGTAATTGATATTCCTTTAGCCAAAATTGCAATACCTGGAAAACTATGTCTTGAAAACTCATCTTATGTAATCAAATGCTTGCATAAAGCAATTGATTTAATAAAAACCAACGTTTGCCAAGCATTAACAACCGCACCAGTGCAAAAAAGTATCATTAACGATGCAGGTATCTCTTTTTCTGGCCACACGGAATTCATTGCTGAGAATACTGGTGGATATCCAGTGATGATGTTAACTAATGAGTCTAATAATCAACCATTAATTACTAAGCTTAGAGTGGCTTTGATAACCACACACCTGGCTATTTCAAAAGTGCCCCCACGTATCACACCACAGAAAATTGAAAGTGTTTTGAATATTTTATATAAGGATTTAATAAAACGTTTCGGAATAGCAGATCCTTGTATTTGTGTATGTGGACTAAATCCACATGCTGGTGAAAATGGTTATCTAGGGTCTGAAGAAATCGATATAATCATCCCAACATTAAACAAACAGCGTAACCAAGGAATGAATTTATTAGGCCCAGTACCCGCAGATACAGCATTTACAAAACAGCAACTAATAGGCAAAGATGCAATTGTTGCAATGTATCATGATCAAGGTCTTCCGGTAATCAAGCATAGTGGATTTGGTAATATAGTAAATGTAACTCTTGGCTTACCCATCATTAGGACTTCCGTTGACCACGGTACCGCTTTAGACATTGCTGGACAGGGTATCGCAGATGCAACCAGTCTATATACAGCCACCACTTTGGCTGCAAAACTTGTACATAATAGTATTTAAACACAACTTCAGTATCTAAAAAATTGAGACACAAAAATGGCTAAACTCACACCTGAAGCACTTCTAGCATGGCAGCAACACGATGAGCGCATGGTATTTACAACATGCAGTTTGGACAATATTCCAAACTCAATTTGGGTTATCTGTGTAAAGTTAATTAACGATGAACAATTTGTGATAGCAAATAATGCTTTTCACAAAACCTTAGAGAATATTAATTCTGGAAGTAAAGGTTCTTTGCTTTATATAGCCCCTGAAAGAGAGGCTTATCAAGTAAAAGGTTCACTTGAGTATTATACAAATGGTCCTATCTATGAAGATATGAAACATTGGCTAGACCCAAAGTTTCCTGGCAACGGTGCCTTACTTTTGAATATCGAAGAAGTGTTTTATGGTGCTGATCAAGTTACTTAATACAATGTTCCCTATGCAAAAACGAACATTATACTTTTTATTTTTTACACATATTGCATGTTGTTTTATACATGCTAATGCTGCGGGCTTAGAAAGCCTACCCATTACAATTAAAAGCAATGACAGATTTAACTTTGTTAATGGTAGTGACATACAATTTAAATTCAAACCACTATCTGATGAAGCACGCGCACTTGAAATCACACAAGAGGCATCATCTCTAGGAGTTGCATATTTAGGACAAATACAGTTAAAAGAAAATGCCACTGCATTATCTGCGTTGCGATCCATTGCCGACCAAATTGGAGACAGTTTGAATATAAGCTTCGGCGTAATTGCTGACTCAAACTCTTCTGAGGCCTTGCAATCGAATGAATTATTGTTACTTTATCATCCAGCAATAATCATTACACTAGCATTAGCTAGACCAAATGATGTAAGCGATTTTGAAATTATTTGTACTTATGTATTAAAAGAATTAGCTGAAAAACAAAGCGAGAATATTCCTGAAGATAAACAACCACATAAAGAAATTAACAAGCAAAAAGTAACCGTTCAGTAATTACCTTATTTGAATAATACGAACAAAATAGACCTGGCTTGGACATATATAGTTTCTCAAACTACTACAATTGTATATATTTTCGCAGCCCTACACATTAATCTTCGACTGAACTCACAACAAATTGCATAATAATAAAAGCTGTGCTGTGTGATAGCAAAAAATCAAGTTGTGACTAAAAAACTACGCAAACGTTTCGGACAACACCTGCTTGTAGATAACAATACAATACTAGACATTGTCCAAACTATAAATCCTCGCCCACAACAAAATATTTGTGAAATTGGACCTGGGCTAGGTGCAATTACAGTCCCTGCACTCAAACAAGTGGGGGTATTGCATGCAATAGAAATTGATCGAGATCTCAGTGCCGAGTTAGTAAAAAAATGTTTGTCTATTGGCAAACTAATCTTGCACCAGACTGACGTTTTGCAGTTTGACTTTAATAAAATCTCCAACCTTAAACAGCATTGCCGACTAATAGGAAATCTCCCTTACAATATATCTACACCTTTATTATTCCACTTGCTTGAATTTAACCACATAGAAGACATACATTTTATGCTTCAAAAAGAAGTTGTTGACCGTATAACAGCCAAGGCGGGTGATTCTTCCTATAGCCGTTTAAGTGTAATGATACAAAGTCATTATAAGGTAGAGAGTTTATTTGACATTGCCCCTAGTATGTTTTCCCCTCCACCAAAAGTAACTTCTAGTTTTATGCGTTTAACACCTAACCACGACTTAAATAAAAAAATAATAAATCGTGATTCGTTCAATAGACTTGTAGGACTAGCATTTCATCAACGACGAAAAACAATCAAAAACAACCTTGCTACACTGGCTACAGAAGAACAACTAAAACAGGCCTCTATTAATCCCAAACAACGCCCGCAAGAAATTTCTATACACCAATATATTAGACTTTCAAACCAATTAAAAATTTAGGTATATTATTAACAACTCATTGAATTATTTATAACTTCAGTAGCCTAAATATTAGGGGGTGATCACTGGATGGTTAAATATCAGCCAAATTATAAATGTTAGCTATATCTGAGTTTTTTGAAATTTTGAAGGTATAATAAACCTATGGATGAGTCACAAGCCCACAACATCGACGTAAGCGTAGACAGCGCTTTTATTGAAGGTCAATCAGACGAAGATCAAAATCGTTTTGTTTTTGCCTATACAGTGACAATACACAACGCGGGGCTTGTACCCGCAAAGTTGATAACTCGACACTGGATCATTACAGATTCCAACGGCAAAACCCAAGAAGTAAAAGGTGAAGGTGTAGTCGGGGAGCAACCTTATCTGCGTCCTGGTGAGGCATTTCAATATACTAGTGGCACGATGCTAGAAACACCTGTCGGTACAATGAAAGGCAGTTATCAAATGATAGCTGATGACGGTACTGAATTTGATGCTGAAATAAATATATTTACATTAGCAGCTCCTCGCGTTTTACACTAAAAAGCTAACTGTATAACAATAGCTTTTAAAGTAGCGTTTACAATGCGTGTTGTTATCTAACAACAATCGTACCTATTTATAAAAACTAGAATATGGCAATTTATGCAATTGGGGATGTACAAGGCTGTTTTGATGAGTTGTTAGCGCTTGTCGAAAAAATTTCCTTTAATCCTAAAAAAGACCAGCTGTGGTTTGTAGGAGACCTTGTTAACCGTGGCCCAAAGTCTTTGGAAACTTTACGTTGGATAAAAGCACTAGGAAATCGCGCCATAACTGTTCTTGGCAATCATGATTTACATTTATTAGCTGCATATGCTGGAATTAAACAATTAAAAGCATCCAGTAGTTTGCTCCCTGTTTTACAAGCAGACGATGTAGACGAATTGATTGATTGGCTAAGACACCGCCCTTTAATGCATTATGATGCTAAACGAAGAATTGCTATGGTTCATGCGGGTTTAATACCTCAATGGAATATTTTAGATGCACAAATACGAGCTATCGAAGTAGAAACAGTTTTAAGTTCTGACGAATATAAAGACTTTTTACACCATATGTATGGTAACAAACCTGACTATTGGAAAGACTCGTTAAAAGATTGGGATCGTTTACGCATAATTACTAATATTTTTACACGAATCAGATACTGCAATAAAAATGGTGTGATCAACTTTAACGAAAAAGGTACGCCAGGCACACAACAAGCAAACTTAAAACCATGGTTTCATATTAAAAACCGCCAAAGCATAGACACAACAATATTATTCGGCCACTGGTCCACTCTTGGGTTATATACATATGATAACGTTATTGCCATTGACACTGGTTGCCTTTGGGGTGGTATGTTAACGGCTGTCAGAATTGATGATACTAAAAATAAAAAATTCCACATCGAGTGTAATGCTAAACATGAAATACCAAACTCAAACAAATAAATATGAGTTTGAGAAATCAAGCTTGTAAAAAATTTACTAACTTGATTTCATACTCGTTAACTGATTAATTATTATTAATGCTTACCTCTTGATTTCGAACATATTGAACAAATTCAATATCAAAGATATTCTTCTCATCTTTTACACGATATTCTCTATCAAGTTCTTTCCATTTAGACTGATCCCAATCTGGAAAGTATGTATCGCCATTTAGTTCTGCATGTACTATTGTGATGTTTAAATACTTTGCTACAGGTAAAGCATATTCATAAATATCCGCACCACCTATTACGTATACAATCGCTGCATCTAATGCAGCGATTTTTACTTGTTGCCAATTCGTAACCACATCGCATTCATCTGCCTGATAATTTTTGTCACGTGTTAACACAATATGTTGCCGTCCTGGCAAAACCCCTGGCAATGATTCAAATGTTTTACGTCCCATGACTATAGGATGCCCTATGGTGATCTTTTTAAACCTTTGCAAATCTGCAGGTAAGTGCCACGGCAATTGATTATTTTTACCAATCAAACCTTGCGGCGTCATAGCAACAATAATTGCGACTTCCATTATTGAATTAAGCTAAACAGCAACAGGAGCTGCAATATGCTCATGACATTGGTAATTTTGTAACTCAAAATCTTCGTATTTAAATTTGAAAATAGAGTTAACTTCAGGGTTAATGTGCATATTAGGCAATGCATATGGGGTACGATTAAGTTGCTTTTGCGCTTGTTCGATATGATTGTTATATAAGTGCACATCACCAAAAGTGTGTACAAATTCCCCCGCTTGAAAACCAGTTACTTGTGCAACCATTTGTAACAATAGTGCATAAGAAGCTATATTGAATGGTACGCCTAAAAACACATCAGCACTACGCTGGTAAAGCTGACACGAAAGTTTATTTTGTGCTACATAAAATTGAAAAAAGGCATGGCAGGGTGGAAGTGCCATATTATCCAATTCACCTACATTCCATGCACTAACAATAAGTCTTCTTGATAATGGATTTTCTTTTAGCTCATTAATTAACTGGCTAATCTGATCAATCGTTTTACCATCAGCCGCCCGCCAGCTACGCCATTGAGAGCCATAGACGGGGCCAAGCTCACCATTTTCGTCTGCCCATTCATCCCAAATGGAAACTCCATTTTTATGTAAATATGAAATATTGGTTTCGCCACGTAGAAACCATAACAACTCATGAATAATTGACTTCAGGTGTAACTTTTTTGTTGTTAATAATGGAAATCCATTAGCTAAGTCAAAACGCATTTGGTAACCAAATACCGAGACTGTGCCAATACCAGTTCGGTCTCCCTTCTCTACACCATGTGTCATTACATGGTGAAGTAATTCTAAATATTGCTGCATGTTAGTTTTTACTTTGCCATTCCAAATCTATTATACGCAAGCCATATCGTTAACAATCCTATGATTAACATAGGTATAGTTAATAACTGACCCATTGTCAGCCAACCAAAAGCAATAAAATTTAAATGTACATCAGGCTCACGCACAAATTCCACTACAAATCTAAATATTCCATACATGAGTACAAACAGACCCGCTACTGCACCGATTGGTCGTGGTCTTTTTGCAAACCACCAAAGTACTACAAACAATACCAAACCCTCCAAAAAAAACTGATAAAGTTGAGACGGATGCCTAGGCAAGTCTCCAGCACCTGGAAATATCATGGCCCATGGCACTTCTGAAAGACGTCCCCACAATTCACCATTAATAAAATTTCCTATCCTGCCAGCGCCTAAACCTATTGGCACCATTGGTGCAACGAAATCACACAAACGTAAAAACCCATAACCTTTTCTACGTTGATAAATCCATAGAGCCATCATCACACCTAGTAAACCTCCATGGAAACTCATACCACCTTTCCAGATTTGAAATAAATAAAGTGGATTTTCTAAAAAATATGAAAAATTATAAAATAGCACTGAGCCTAAGCGCCCTCCTATAATTACCCCTAACATTCCATAAAATAAAATATCACCCACATCTTCTGGTTCTGCTACGGTATGCTGTCGTTTCGCATGTAAACGCCCTAACCACCAAAATGCCAGAAAACCAACAGCATACATTAAGCCATACCAGGTGGGCTTTAGGGGACCAATAGGATATATAACTGGATCGATTTCAGGAAAAGTTAACATGCCTACATCATATCATTTGCATTACATTTAGACTTAAGATGAAACTCTTCATTAATATGTATAAAAATTGAACACATTACTTCTATGTCTCAAACAAAAAATTATTTAGTAAACCAAACCAGTCCTTACTTATTGCAGCATGCACATAACCCTGTTGAATGGTATCCATGGTGTAAGATTGCATTGCAACGAGCCAAACAAGAAGACAAACCAATCTTATTATCTATTGGGTATTCGGCTTGCCACTGGTGCCATGTAATGGCACATGAGTCATTTGAAGATGAAGCCACAGCAAAACTCATGAACGAGTTGTTCATTAACATCAAAATTGACCGTGAAGAAAGGCCCGACATAGACAAAATCTATCAAACTGCACAGTATTTACTTACACAACGCACAGGGGGTTGGCCACTCACCATGTTTTTAACCCCCCAAGATCAAATGCCTTTTTTTGGAGGTACGTATTTCCCAAATGAAGCACGTCATGGCTTGCCCGCTTTTAAAGACTTATTGCTTCATATTGCAAATTTTTATCAAAGTCGGCGTGAGGAAATTGATACACAAAACCAGTCTATGCACACAGCATTAAAGCAGATTTACGAACCTACTTATTCTGAACTTGATTTATCACCCAATGTACTCGAACTTTGTAATCAGCATTTAGAACAGACATTTGATGCTCAGCACGGTGGTTTTGGTAACGCTCCTAAGTTCCCTCATCCAACTTATATTGAACGCTTACTGCGATATTACGCACAATTAAAGCTTACAAACGAAGATAAACCTCGTGCCCTGCATGCTGCACTCTATTCACTAGAAAAAATGGCAGCTGGCGGAATTTATGATCATTTAGGCGGGGGTTTCAGTCGTTATTCAGTTGACAATTATTGGATGATTCCACACTTTGAAAAAATGCTGTATGACAATGGTCCATTGCTTGCTTTATATGCGCAAGCTTTTTCATTAGAGCTTACAGAACGATTCAAGAATGTGTGTGAAGGTACTGCTGGCTGGCTTATGCGTGAAATGCAATCACCCGAAGGAGGTTATTACTCCACGCTAGATGCAGACTCGGAAGGAGAAGAAGGTAAATTTTATGTATGGTCGCAGGCACAAATCAAAGAAGTCCTTAATGATGAAGAGTTTGCCGTGTTTGCACCACATTTTGGTATCGATCGTGATGCAAACTTTGAAGGTAAATATCATTTACATACCTTTACGAATGAAAATGAAATTTGTCAGACTCAATCCATTAGCCCAACAGATTTTAACAACTTGCTAAATAGTGCTAAACAAAAATTATTTTCCCTAAGAGAGTCACGTATCAGACCTGGACGTGACGACAAAATTCTAACCAGCTGGAACGCTTTAATGATTCGAGGCATGGCCATTGCAGGCCGCATTCTGAAACGCCATGAATATATAGAATCAGCGGAACACGCGTTGAGTTTTTTACACAATACAATGTGGAGCAATCAGCGTCTATTTGCTACTTATAAAGATGGTATAGCTCACCTGGATGCCTATCTGGATGACTATGCATTCCTACTCGATGCCATATTAGAGCTGTTGCAAGTTCGCTGGAAAACTGAAAATTTAACTTGGGCTCGCCAATTAGCTGACATCTTACTTGAGCAATTCGAAGATAAAGCTTCGGGTGGCTTTTATTTCACTGCAAACGAACATGAACGACTCATACAGCGTCCTAAAACATTTAGTGACGACTCCACGCCATCAGGCAATGGAGTCTGCGCTTTGGCACTTGCGCGTCTAGGTTATTTACTAGGAGAGACACAATATTTAGATGCAGCGGCCAAAACACTAAAATCAGCAGGACAGGCTATCAACCAATCACCTATTGGACATACTAGCTTACTGCATGCTTACGAAGAGCAAATTTATCCCCCGCAAATAATTATTTTACGTGGTAATGATGATTGTCTAGATACATGGCATGCAGTATGTTTGCAAGGCTATGCTCCACGCCGTTTAGCTTTTGCGATAGCAAACGATGTAGATGATTTACCCTTGGGATTAACTGATAAAAAATACCTAACATCCAGCCAACAAGGAGTAACAGCATACATATGTAATGGAACACATTGTGATGCTCCAATTGAGGACCTTGCACAATTTAAAGAAGTTCTAGCAAAGACAAACATCCTACCAAGAAACCTTAAAAGTTAAGATAAATAATAGCGATTTACTAAAATGAATACATATCGCGGCACAGTACGGCTACTACACTTAGTTACACATATCATTAAAGGTTTATTTTTATCTTATACGCGCCTACACGGCACACAGAGCCACGACCTCACAGATGCACAGCATGAACTTATTCAAAATTGGCTACATCGTAGTTCAGAAATCATTGGTATCGATATCCAAGTTCACGGCAAACCTGCAGCTTCACCTGCTTTTATAGTAGCAAACCACATTTCATGGTTAGATATCTTGATTATCTCTTCAGTACTTCCAGTATCTTTTTTATCTAAAATAGAAGTAAGAAAGTGGCCAATTGTAGGCACGCTTGCTGCCAAAGCTGGGACTTTATTTATCCATCGTGGCTCAAAAAATGGTGCCGCTGAGGCAATTGATTTAATGCAGACTAAACTTAATGCTGGACACAGTGTTGCCTCTTTCCCTGAAGCAAAGACTACAGATGGAACTTCTGTACACAAATTTCATGCACGACTATTTGCTGCAGCAATTGAAACTGGAAAAGTAATTCAGCCTGTTGCGATTTGCTACCCACACGAGAATGGAATTAACCCAATCGTGCCTTATATCGAAGACCCAAATTTAATCAGACATGCATTTCAGATTATGTCTGCCAAATGCACTGTTGCGGAAGTAACTTTTTGCAAGCCTATACAAAGCAAAGGACACAAAAGGAAACATATTGCACAATTGTCTAGAGATGCAATTGCTAATGTAGTAGAAAATACAAATCAATAAATTAACCCAATGCCTGCAAAGCAGCATCGTAATCAGGCTCATTTGCAATCTCATCAACCAACTCTGTATATGTAACCGAATTATCTTGATCTAGTACTACAACTGCACGTGCGGTAATACCTGCAAGTGGCCCATCTTCTATTAGCACACCATAATCTTCAGCAAAGTCTCGTGATCGCATTACAGATAAAGGAGTGACATTTTCTAATCCTTCAGCATTACAAAAACGTGACATTGCAAAAGGCAAATCGGCGGCAATAATAAGTACAACAACATCTTCATGTTCTTTCACATAATCATCAAACTTTTTTGTTGAAAGTGCACACACTGGCGTATCAAGACTAGGCACGATACTCATTATTTTTTTCTTACCAGGAAATGAAGCAAGTGTTACATTTTCTAAATCTTTATTTACCAGCACAAAGTCAGGTGCAGGTGCACCAATTTCAGGTAAATTTCCATTTGTATGAATTTCATTTCCTTGCAAAGTTATATTTGCCATTAGTATTTCTCTAGTAAATAAATAAAAATTTTTTTAATTTATGACTATTGTTAAAGTTATTAGTATTATCTTAATTACACATAAGTAAATTTTGATTACATATAATTAAATATAAGAGTCATATTGGCTTGCATTCATCAAGCTGTCAATTGCTGATTTATCATACAGCTTCAATTTACATAGCCACCCATCTACATATGGTGATTCATTAATCAATTCCGGCGAATCTGATAAATCTTCATTGATTTCAATGACTTTCCCGCCCACGGGTATATAGATTTCAGTGGCTGTTTTCACGGATTCTACAGTCGCACATACTTGCCCTGTCTCGTATTCGTTATCAACTTCTGGCAACTCTACATAAACAATATCGTCTAATTCAGATTGTGCATAATCAGTAATACCAATTTTAGCTATCGTATCGGATACTATTTGTAACCAAATATGTTCTTGGGAATATATACGATCATCTGGAGCCTCATTCATAATGTACTCGCTTTATTTTCCTAACTCCGTTGAATTCAAATATAATTATTTATTTTAAAATTATGTATAAAATTTTAGCAATATTAATTCTCTCATTGTTGTTTTCTTGTTCACAGCAACATTCCGACCCCGTTACGATACAAAATGCATGGATCCGTGAAGCGCCTCCAAATGCATCTGCAATGGCGGGTTATCTAAGCATTACAAATACTTCTCAACAAGATCGTATTCTAACTTTTGCGAAAAGCAAACAGTTTAATGCCGTTGAATTCCACCGCACTATTGTCAAAGATGGGATAGCAAAAATGCGTCGTCATAAAGAATTGAGTCTACCCGCTGGAAAAACTCTAGAATTTAAGCCAGGAGATTTCCATCTGATGCTAATGAGCCCTAAAAGCAAATTTCAATCTGGTGATGAGGTTACAGTAACTCTATGCATTTTGAATAATGATGAAATTAAAGAAATTGATGTCATCATGCCCATCAAAAAACCTTAACCTTACTATTAATCAGGAATTACACTTTGCCTTATCTCTAAATAGCATGCTGAGCTTCTATCCAATCCGGTATTATTTACACAAACAATAATTCATACCCAGTCTAAATATGATCTGGGACAAGATTGGTATTCGTTTTGAACGATTTTTCACAAGCTTTTTTAAAAGCGATTCAGCTAATCACCCAACTCAATCCTGATCTTATAGAGATTGTTGGATTGTCTTTGCGCGTAAGTCTAACCGCAGTATTTATTGCAAGTTTAATAGGTCTTCCTTTAGGTGCAGCTTTAGCCTTATACAAATTTTTTGGTAGAGGTATTATGGTCGCAATGCTGAATGCTTTTATGGGCTTGCCTCCAATTGTAGTAGGCTTAGTCGTTTATCTAATGCTGTCACGTTCCGGACCTTTTGGAGTGTTAGGCCTATTGTTTACTCCGACTGCGATGATCATTGCACAAGTTTGTTTAATTACTCCAATAATTGCGGCGCTAACGCGACAGACTATTTTAGATGCCAATGTTGAATATCAAGAACAATTGCGTGCATTAGGAGCAAAATCTTCACGCATGATTAAAACCTTATTATGGGAAACCAAATTTAGCCTAATGACGAGTATATTTGCTGGATTTGGTCGCGCAATTGCAGAAGTCGGAGCAGTATTAATTGTGGGTGGAAATATTAATCACAACACACGGGTAATGACAACAGCTATTGCGCTAGAAACACGCAAAGGCGACATTGAGCTTGCGCTGGCACTTGGCATCATTTTAATCACAATCTCCTTAATCGTAACCACTATTGTAATGAGCGTGCGTCACGCTGCCTATCAGTATCATGGCTAACCACATGCAAAATCACAATGTTCTACCATTACAATTAAAGCACTTACATTTCAGTAAAAAAGGCACCACCTTATTAAATGATATCGATGTTTCGATCGAGTCGAAAAGTGTCACGATTATTTTAGGCCCAAACGGCGCCGGTAAAAGCTTGTTATTACGTATCGCACATGGTTTAGAGATACCAAACAAAGGCTCATTACAATGGAATTCACTTATCCCACAACCACAACAATCCTGGCGGGCCTATATACTTCAAAAACCAGTATTGCTACGACGTAGTGTGCGAGCAAATCTTGAATATGTGCTCTCATTGCACGATATTCCGAAAACTGAATATAACCAACGCATCAATGATGCACTGTCACACACAGGCATGAGACATTTAGCAGACCGAAGCGCACGTGTACTATCAGGTGGAGAACAACAACGCTTAAATATTGCACGTGCCTGGATTCTAAATCCCAAGGTTATCTTATTGGATGAACCTACTGCCGAATTAGATCCCAGTGGTACCGCAGCCATTGAACTTTTGATCGAAACAATCGCCCAACAAGGTACTAAAATAATTATGACAACTCACGATTTAGGCCAAGCACGCAGACTTGCAAACGACATACTATTTTTACATCAAGGAAAACTTATAGAACACTCTCTTGCAAATAGCTTCTTTAAACAACCACAAACAAAAAATGCACGAGATTTTATTGCTGGAAAATTAATAAATGGAGATTAATTGAGAATGTTAAAAGTAATTTTAAAATCACTATTCATACTTTTACTCAGCATGAGTGCTAGCTTAACTTTAGCTGATGAATCACCTTATATTACCCTCTCTTCAACCACTTCAACCGATAACTCTGGCTTGCTCAATTTTTTGATACCAAAGTTTAAGAAAAAAGCTGGTATAGATGTACGTGTGATTGCGGTCGGTACAGGCCGTGCGTTACTATTAGGTGAACGCGGTGATGTTGATTTAGTGTTAGTACACCATAAGACATCAGAAGAAAAATTTGTAAATAAAGGTTTCGGTATTCAACGTCGTGACGTCATGTACAACGATTACGTTATCGTAGGCCCTAAACAAGACCCTGCTAAAATTAAAAATGTTCACAAAGCTATTATCGCTTTAAAACATATTAGCGAATCTTCTACACCTTTTGTGTCACGTGGTGACGATAGCGGAACACATAAAAAAGAACAGGAGTTGTGGTCACTGGCGGGTGTAGCTATTCAACAACATAGTGGTACTTGGTATCGTGAAGCTGGAGCAGGTATGGGCGCAACTCTTAACATTGCCAATGGCATGGGCGCATATACTCTCACTGACCGTGGCACCTGGTTGTCGTTCAAAAACCGAGCAAACCTTACATTACTTTTTGAAAATGACCCACCACTGTTCAATCAATACGGAGTAATTTTAATCAACCCTAAACGTCATAAGCATATAAAGTTTAACCAAGCCAAGCTATTTTCCGACTGGCTAATTTCCAACGAGGGCCAACAAGCAATTGCTGATTTTACATTAGAAGGACAGCAGCTATTCTTCCCAAACGCTGACCACGAATTAGCCGTTACTTATTAACAAAACATATATGTGGAAGCCAAGACTGGAATTCTCTGACACTAATCATTTTTGTAAGACATTTATACACTATAACAATCAACCTCTAACTTTTGCAGAAGTCGTAGAAAATTGGAAAACGAATTCTGAATTTAGACAGTTTTATATTTCGCTACTTAGCGATATGCCATATGAAGCAGTATTTTGGGAATCTCCACCCATTACACAATTAACCACTAAGCTGCCATATGAATGTGTTGTTGTGGATTGTCCTAGCTTAGTTAGTGTTGCACCCAATGCATCTGCTTTTAGCCAATACTTTGAAACAATTACTAATAATGAAACGATTGCCACCTTTGCCAATCTTGGTAGTGATGCTTGGCTAATTGCACCACGCCCAAAAGCTCCAAATAATGTATACACACATTTAACTAAATTTCTACGTGAAGCTCCACCTGAGCAATGTGATGATTTTTTTCATGTATTAGGTGCAGAAATTGAAAAAAGATTGGATAATCATCCTTTATGGATCAATACATCTGGACTTGGTATTTATTGGTTACATGCAAGGCTCGATTCTTACCCCAAGTATTACACTTATTCACCCTATAAAATTTTCAATTAACACAAAACATAGCTATCTGTTAGGAATCAACGACTAAGGAAAATATTTTTGTGTAGAAGCATTCACGTTTAATTTATGAGCAACTGTTATAGTTAACAATCGTGGATTTGCAAGGATGTTATTTGTGTCGTGCAATGACAAGAACAGACGATCAGAACTAGATCGTAGACATGTAGACTACAAGGTTTCTTTCCCGTTACGTACTAACGACAATATTATCGTTTCACATGATTGTCGCGTCAGGTGTGACAGAAGAATTCAAAACTTAGAAGTCACTGAGTCCGATATATCACATGAAGCATTCATGGACAGCTTTAATGCATTACTAAAAGAAAACAATCATAGCAACAACAAAGTTGACTCTACTACAGTTCATGATACTCGAGACATCGATATTTATAAAAGCTGTTTCAACTATGACTGATGAGATAAAGCTCAGCAACTTAAAACAAATGTTATAGTACAATTAACACGATATGTGAATCAGACAATAAAAGCGCTGCAATGGGCAGGAAAGCTGGACTTATAACCATATTCCACGTTAGTTCATTAGAAATCCTAATTACCTACACTCTATAATATTTTATTATCTAGAAACAATTATCAGCAAAATATAGCTTACCTTGCAAACTCAGGTCTATCTTTATTCAACCCCATTGCATGTCGCATGAAAAACTTTTTTAAAGGTTGAATTTGGTCTGCTGCATTTAATGCGTAATCACGCGCTATAACTATTGGTGTTGCGGTTGAACCAAACACTGTTATAAAAGCATCCATAGCACGTTGCATAATTTGAGTTTCCCCTACCCGCGCACGCTCATATTTACGCAATACTTTGTAACTACCTATATCACGTTCAGTATTTGTTAACATATCGGCCAATACTGCAGCATCTGTAAAGCCTAGATTAGCGCCTTGCCCCGCAAGCGGGTGTAGCGCATGCACAGCATCTCCAACGAGAACAATACGTGGCCTTATCATGGTTTCTGCCTGACCTGATAGCAATGGGAAAATCGCACGTTTTGATGACAGCTCAATATTTCCTAGTCGCATTTCACTTGCTTGCGTAAGTACATGAGCAAACTCTTGTTCACTCATCTCCATAAGTTCGCTAGCATAATCATCACTGACAGACCAAACAATCGAATATTCACCAGTTTTTAATGGCAAAAATGCCAACGGCCCTGTCTTCAAAAATCGCTGCCATGCAATATTGTCATGCACAAGCTCTGTTTGCACACAAGCAACGATACCTTGTTGTTGATAGCTTTTTTGCGTAAAACCAATTTCTGCAAATTGACGCACACTAGAACGATGGCCATCTGCGCCAATCAATAATTTTGCAAATAGTGATTTACCATTATCCAATGTAACTTCGATGCACTCTTCATGCCTTATTACATGCTTTATTACAGCTGGAATAAACCAATTAACATTTGTTTGTTTTTGTAAAGCTTCAAACAAACCCGATTGAATCACACTATTTTCAATTATATAACCAAGATTGGCCTGACCAAGGTCTTGAGCTTTAAAATTAATACTCGCCTTACCAGCTTCATCCCAAACAAGCATTTCATCAAAGGCAGCAATACGTTTTTTTTGCATATTTTGCCAAGCATTTACATATTCAAAAATTGCTTTAGAACCTGGGCTTACCGCTGTGACCCGCGCCTCATAGGCTTGTCTATTATTAAAAACGGGAGGCTCAGCTTTATCGACGATAGTGATTGATTTGCCTTGCATGGCAAGTAAATTTGCCACGCATAAACCCACCATGCCTGCACCAACAATAACAACATCCACTTGTGAATCTGAATTAGGCATGCTTCGTTTGTGTTGCGTACCCTTGTAATAGATTTGCAGTTGAGCTTAAAACACCTAAATTTTGTTTTACAATCCGTTCTTCTAAGGCTGGTATTGCGCCTAGTAAGGCCAAGCCAATGCCACGACTACGAGACAAAACTGGATAATCAGCGTTGAAAATAAAATTTAAGCGATCTGTAAAACGAATTGTTTTTTCTATATCTGGTTGGCGTTTTGCTGCATAGGCACTAAGTTTATCATCGATGTTATTAGTTATAGTTTCACACTCAATCAATATTTCGCTCAACTCTGCAATGTCGCGCAAAGCAAGATTTAAACCCTGACCCGCGACAGGATGTAGTGTTTGTGCTGCATTGCCTATTAACACCGTACGGCCTTGTACACGTTGATCGCTAATAGTAAGTGATAAAGGATATGCAAAACGTTTGGTTAGTTTGGAAAAGTGCCCCAAACGAAACCCGAATGCCTGTTGTAATTGTGCTAAGAAAGCCTCATCCGAGAGCCGTAAATGATGTTCTGCAACATCACTGGGGTTCATCCATATAAACCCACATTGATTATCTTTGCGAGGTAATAATGCTAATGGACCTTTAGTAGTAAAGCGCTCATAAGCAGTAAATTGGTGATGTCGTTCTGCATTAATACATCCAACAATGGCGGATTGTTGATAAGATTTTTCATCCACAGCAATATCTAGTTTTTTACGTATAAACGAATGTGCTCCATCTGCTGCAATCAAGAGTTTTGCATGTATAGATTCCCCATCACCACTTAAAAGAATTTGGTCAAACTGAATTTCGATGTTAGATACTTGATACGGTTGAAACCGCTGTACATTATCTTGTTGTTGTATTTGGTTTTGCAAGGTTATGGTTAGTTGTTCCGCCGGTACCAAATAACCAAAACTTTCTACTTTGTAACGTGCACTATCTAGGCGTGTTACACCAAAACGTCCTTGATCAGAAATGTGAATTTTTTTGATCGGTATGGCATGTGTATCGAGTTGATCCCATAGGCCTAAAGCGAAATACATTTTTTTTGATGACAAAGCCAAAGCGATGCTTCGTCCGTCTTGGTTGCTAGGCTCATTATTGGCAGCAGCTAATGGCTGGCTATCTATGAGTGCAATTTGATACCGCGTTTTAGCTAAAGCGCAAGCTAAACTGCTGCCAACCAAACCCGCACCGACAATTGCAATATCAAATTGAGCTCGCATAATTAATGCTTAATGCACGGATGCTGACATTAAGGCCTCAATCTCATCTGGATCACGCGTTAGTTTTTCTGTTAGCACTTTGTTTCCATCTTTGGTGACCAATACATCGTCTTCTATGCGAATGCCGGTATTCCAAAATCGTTTAGGTACACCTCGTGCTTTGCAAATATAGAGGCCGGGCTCTACAGTCAAAGTCATACCAGGTTCTAGCAAGCGCCATTCCTCGTCAAAACGGTAGTCACCTACATCGTGCACATCCAAACCTAACCAGTGTCCTGTTCGATGCATATAAAACTGCCGGTATTCTTCATCTTTAATTAGCTTAGCTGGCCTACCTTTTAGCAAACCTATGTTAACCAAACCTTTGGTCAGCACTTTAACTGCTTCATTATGAGGGTCATTCCAGTGATTACCTGGTTTTACTTTTCTAATAGCTGCATTTTGTGCTTCCAACACAAGCTCATAGATTTCTCGCTGTACTTTTGAGTAATGTCCATTTACAGGGAATGTACGCGTGATATCACTGGCATAACCTTGATATTCCGCACCCGCATCAATGAGTAATAAATCCCCATCATTAAGGACTTGATTATTTTCTATGTAGTGCAAAATACAACCATTTTCACCGCCACCTACGATGCACGGATAAGCTGTTACACAACCCGCCTTTCGGAACTCATAAATCAATTCAGCTTCTATTTCATATTCATACATACCTGGACGACACATTTGCATAGCACGCACATGCCCTGCTATGGCAGCTTTGGAAGCTTGCTGCATTAATGTCAATTCAGCACGGGACTTATACAACCGCATATCATGTAAAAAATAATCCAGCGACAGCAACTCATGTGGTACATGTTTTGAACTTCGTGAAGAACCTCTGGATTGATTTACCCAGCTGATAACTTTACGATCAAAATTTACATCGCGGCCCATTGGATAAAATATTCGCTCTCTATCCGTTAATAGTTTTGGTAATATTTCATCAATTTTTTCAATTGGATAGGCTTTTTCAGCCAAATAATTCTCCTCTGCACCTGTCAGCCCCGCACGCCGACCATCCCAAATCTCTTGCTCAGGATTACGCTCGCGACAAAATAAAACATATTGCCCATCAGCATGTCCTGGCAATAATAATGCCAAGGAATCCGGTTCATTAAAGCCAGTTAAATAGAGAAAATCACTGTCTTGCCTGAAGATATGATCGACATCTCGATTGCGAATAATAGAACTCGCTGACGGTATAATCGCAGCACCATCATTTCCTACCATACGCATTAATGTCTTGCGTCGCTTAAGCAGCTCTTTTTGGTTCATTATTCATACGTGTGATTATTGGATAGTGACTGGACTATACATAGGCTGCAATTCTTCATTAATGAGTAAAATTCCTACTCGTACATATTCAAGAATATCGTTATAAGCAACTTCATTCATTTCATCTTCTTCGTCATCCTCCGAAGCCTGAGATATGGCGACAATATCTTGCAAAACTTCAAATGAATCACCTGGTAATTTAGATATATCCTTAATCCCAGCTAATGCCAGCCCAAACAAAAATCCTTCACACCATTTTTTTAAAGCCACGACACGACCACTTAAATTGTCAGTCCCTTCGGGTATGAGTAGCGAGAAGTCGAGCAAGGCATCATTCAATTCCTGACGAGTATGGCTAAATAATGCTTCTAGCAAACTGCGTTCTTCTATTGCACTTGGCTGATTAAACTGTGTAAGTGTACAAATTTCATCCAACCAACGATTGCAACGCAATGAGTTATTCACGATTAACATCGCACACAACATCCCATGACTGTCTTCAGGCGAGTATGGTGAATCCATCTTTGCTAGAATGTCTTTTATTTGTTCATATTTTGGTGTCATATCAAATTGATTCTAACATTTACTGCAGTAATCTCCCTATTTAGATGGTGTTATATAAGACCGAGTATCCATAATTCTTTTAGTGAATTTTAAATTATTTTTTAGATTTACAGTTGACGATACCGTTTCTTAAGCCTAACATTTTGAGATGGATAAGCGAGATACAGAAAAGCTCAACGAACAAGTACTGAAAGGATTAGAAATCCGTGTCGAAGAACTCATCAGGACATGTGAAGAGCTTAAAAAAGAAAATCATTTACTAAAATTACAACAAGACTCATATACGACTGAGCGTGCTACTTTAATAGATAAAAACGAACAAGCACGCAAACGAGTTGAAGCCATGATTACTCGACTTAAGTCTATGGAAGTTACTGCATGAGTCAGAGCGAACCCCCAGTAAGCCTCAATATTTTAGATAAAGAATACCGCGTAGCCTGCCCTGCTGGCGAAGAGGCATCACTACAAGCTTCTGCGCACTTATTAAACACTCGTATACAAGAAGTTCGCGACCGAGGTAAAGCCATTGGCGCTGATCGCATTGCTGTAATGGCTGCACTTAATCTTGCCAATGATCTTCTCCAACAAAAAAACGAGTATGAACGTACTAGCAAAACCTTCTCTACACGTCTTCGTAGCTTACAAGATAGAATCGATACAGCCTTAAAAAATTCGCAACAGCTAGAACTGTAATTATCTGCTAAAGTTAAATTTAAGTCGGGCACCTCTGTGCTACAGGTGTGTTATCTGGTATATCCCTTGAGCCTATTTTTTGATGCCGGGGGCAATGCTATAGAAATGTTGTTGTGCATGTCCGCAATCGGAAAGCCTAATACATTGCTTGGCGCTCCCACTTGAACCTTTGGTTCAAGGACAACGATAACCACGGTAATTACGGAGTGTGTCCGCATTAGCCTAGTTCGAATCTCATAAATTACTCAACACTAGGATATGTCTAGGAGGCATGATTATGCAGTATTGGTTAATGAAATCAGAGCCAAGCGAATACAGCATTGATGATTTAAAGCGTGACAAAGTAGAACACTGGGATGGTGTACGTAATTATCAAGCACGCAACATGATGCGTGATGATATGAAAAAAGGTGATTTGGCCTTTATGTATCATTCCAACTGTGACGCAATTGGAATAGTTGGGATTATGACGATAGCGCGAGAAGGGTACGTAGATCATACAGCCTTCGATAAAAAAGATAAGCATTACGACCCTAAAAGTGACCCAGATAATCCACGCTGGATAATGGTAGATGTGCGTTATAAACGAAAACTAAAACGTACAATTACACTTGCAGAACTCAAACAACATAAAAAATTAGCAGATTTACAGCTTTTAAAACGCGGTAATCGCCTCTCCATTATGCCTGTAAGTAAAAAAAACTGGGATTACATACTGTCCCTTGAATAAAAATTTTAATTTTTTTAATAATTTTAAAAATTATTTTTTAAATTTTTCACTTGTTTAAAAAACAAAAAATCTTTTAAAAAATTCTGTTTTTAGTTTCTAAACTGCAAATTTTTACAAAATTTAGTAAAAATTCTAAAAATAACGACTGAAATCTTGTTGTTATGTTAAAAAATTAACTAAAAATTCCTGTTTATATGTTTTTACACATTTATTTTTATAATTAACTCACAATACTTTTTTAGAAAATAAAAAAACATTAACGATAAGCAGTTTAAAAAACATTACAAAAAAACTAGTATTTATGTAACAAATGTATATACTTTGGCGCGTCTATAACTCAACGTTTAATGTTTGGAGGGAGTATTGATGGCCATCAAACGTAAAGCTACCACCAAAAGGAAAGCTAAACGTCGCACTACTAAGCGTAAAGCGACAAAACGTAAATCTACAGCAAAACGCAGAACGGCTAAGCGCAAAACCGCTAAGCGCAAGACCAAGCGCAAAACCGCTAAGCGCAAGACCAAGCGTAAAACCGCTAAACGCAAGACCAAGCGTAAAACGGCTAAGCGCAAGACCAAGCGTAAAACGACTAAGCGCAAAACCAAGCGTAAAACGGCTAAGCGCAAGACCAAGCGCAAAACCGCTAAGCGCAAGACCAAGCGTAAAACCGCTAAACGCAAGACCAAGCGTAAAACGGCTAAGCGCAAGACCAAGCGTAAAACGACTAAGCGCAAAACCAAGCGTAAAACGGCTAAGCGCAAGACCAAGCGTAAAACGACTAAGCGCAAAACCAAGCGTAAAGCAAAACGTAGATAGCATGCGGATTAGATATCCGGTACAAAAAAGGGCTCTTAAACAGAGCCCTTTTTTTATGTTCTATCATTTCTGCATAACCCAGCCTAACTACAATTTACAAATTGAATTGCTAGGAAACTACAAATTAGCGCAAAAATAGTTGATACACTGGATTATTTGACTCTTCCCAATACCTATATCCAAGCTTTGCTAGAAATTGATCAAAGCGTTGGCGATCAGTATCTGGTACTTGTATTCCAGCCAATACTCGCCCATACGCTGCACCGTGGTTCCGGTAATGAAATAAACTGATATTCCAATCTTGTCCAATGGTTTCTAAAAAATTGAGTAGCGCACCAGGTCTTTCCGGAAATTCAAACCTAAATAAAATTTCATTCTGCAAATTAGGGCAACGGCCGCCTACCATATGCCGTAAATGTAAAATTGCCATTTCATTCTCAGAAATATCAAGAGTTGGATAACCAGCTTCTTCTAATCTTTGGAATAATTCGACTTTTTCTATATCTGCATTCTCAACCTTTACACCTACAAATATATGTGCCGAGTCCGAATCGGCATACCGATAGTTAAACTCGGTAATACCCCTAGACTTAAGTAACCGACAAAATGCCAAAAAGCTTCCTGATCGCTCTGGAATAGTAACAGCAAATAGACACTCACGACGCTCACCTAGCTCAGCACGTTCTGCAACGTGACGTAATCGATCAAAATTAATATTTGCACCGCTATTAACTGCTATAAATGTTTGGTCAGTACTATTTTCCCTACTGATGTATTGCTTAATACCAGCTAATGCTAAGGCACCTGCCGGCTCAGACATAGTGCGTGTTTCATCAAATATATCTTTAATTGCCGCACAAATTTCATCAGTAGAGACTAATAACACTTCATCAATGAGGTCTTTTGCTATTGAAAATGTCTTTTCACCAATTTGTCGTACAGCAACACCGTCGGCAAATATACCAACCTCGTTTAACTCTACTCTTTCATTTGCTTGTAAAGCTGCATACATCGTTGGGGCATCTTGTGGTTCTACTCCTATAACTTTTATATCAGGTCGATAATACTTAAAGTAAGCAGCCATTCCTGCGACCAAACCCCCACCACCAATTGGAATAAATACGGCATCAATATTGTCTGCATGCTGTCGCAAAATTTCTAACGCAACAGTACCTTGGCCTGCAATAGTATCCTCGTCATCGTATGGATGAACATAAGCTAAACCATGCATTTGAGCCAACTCCTGAGAATGTGCATATGCTTCATCATAAGTATCACCAAACAGCACTGCTGTAGCACCTAATGCTTTTACAGATTCTATTTTGATACTTGGTGTAGTACGCGGCATTACAATCGTGGCTTGAATACCAAGCTTATTACTAGCAAGAGCCACACCTTGCGCATGATTACCTGCTGATGCAGCGATTACACCGCGCTCACGTTCCGTATCTGATAAATGTGCAATTTTGTTATATGCACCTCTTAACTTGAAAGAGAATACAGACTGCTGATCCTCACGTTTTAAGAATATCTGATTAGCTAGGCGTTTGGATAAAGTTTGTGCAATATCAAGCGCGGACACTATTGCAACATCATACACTTTGCTATTTTCAATTTTTTTTATAAGTTCTTTGTTCACAATACTTTAAATCAATAATTCATTATGCTTTTTGCAGCATCTGTAGGTATCATTTAAATCAATTAAGGAGCTTATACATACAATGTCTACCGAAAAAAAGAAACAAATTGCTGCTGAAGCTGCTCTAGATTATATACAAGTCAATGATGTTGTCGGCGTAGGTACTGGCTCCACAGCGAATTATTTTATAGATGCTTTAGCTGACCTCAAAGGAAAAATTGATGGTGCTGTAGCCAGCTCAGAAGCCACTGCACAACGATTAAAGCAACATGGTATTCAAGTTTTAGATTTAAATACTGTATCAGGCTTACCGATATATATCGATGGTGCAGATGAAACCACCTGTCATAAACACCTAATCAAAGGGGGAGGTGGAGCATTAACCCGCGAAAAAATTATTGCTGCCGTAAGTGAGAAATTTATTTGTATCGCTGATGACTCTAAACTTGTAGACATTTTAGGTACTTTTCCATTACCCATAGAGGTAATCCCTATGGCAAGGAGTTACGTTGCAAGACAACTTGTAAAACAAGGAGGAGTTCCAGAACTACGAGAAAATTTTACAACTGATAATGGCAACCTTATTTTAGATGTACATAACCTGGAAATCCTTAATCCTGTAGAACTAGAACGAAGTTTAAATAATATTACCGGCATCGTAACCGTAGGTATATTTGCATTACGACCAGCCGATGTACTTATTCTGGGTACGAACCATGGCCCAGAAACAAGTTGAAAATTACATTCAAATTCTGGAGTGAAAATCTTTGAAAAATTTTCGCAACCGTCTCAGAGAAGGTGAACTTCTTATCAGTACTTTGATCTCCTTTCCAAGTGCGGAAGTCGTTGAACTGTTATCCAAATTGGGATTTGATTGGCTATTTATCGACGCTGAGCATGGGCCATTTGACACATTACAGATGCAACATATGTTGCAAGCAGCTTCTACGGACTGCCCATGCATAGTCCGCGTCCCCAGTTACGATTGTGTATATATAAAAAAAGCGCTGGATATAGGTGCTGCTGGCATCATAGTTCCACAAATTAAAACCGCTGAGGAAACCAGAGCAGCTGTACATGCAGCCAAATATGCACCCCTAGGAACACGCGGAGTCGGGTTAGCGCGTGCACATGAATATGGAGTTTCATTTACAGACTATTTAGAAACTGCAAACGAACAAACATGTGTAGTAATTCAGGCAGAAACTGAAGAGGCCATTGATAATATTGACGCTATTACAACTGTAGATGGAGTGGATGCTGTTCTAATAGGGCCATATGACTTGTCCGCTAACTTAGGATACACCGGTCAAATTGAACACCCGGAAGTGAAGGATGCAATAAAAAAAGTAGCACTTGCATGCAAAAAAGAAAACGTAAAGTTAGGCTATTTTGGTGTAAGTGCTGAAGCAGTTACACCTTATATTGAAACAGGGTTCACATTAATCACGGTTGGTGTAGATAGCTTATTACTATTAAACAGTGCACAACAAACACTTACAAAACTAAGGTCTTAAACTTCACAATCTGTCAAATGCGCACTATTATTATTCAAATAGGTAAACATAAAATTCAGGCTCAATTGCGAGAAACAAAAACAGCAGATGTTATTTACACCCAGCTGCCTTTCCAATCTTTCACACAAACATGGGGAAACGAAGTTTATTTTTCAACACCTGTAAATAAAATTAACTTAGAAGATGATGCTAAACAGATTGTAGAACTTGGGGAGATTGCTTTTTGGGTGGAAGGCAACTGTATTGCCATTGGATTTGGTCCTACACCGATTTCTCATGCTGACGAAATTCGCCTTGCTGCAAAAACTAATATTTGGGCCGATACAAATTATGATCTATTAACACTGAAGGATATAACGCCAGGAGATGTTGTTAAAGTTATAGCTGCAAAAAACTGAGTAGTTTTTACAATTTAGCAGGAGATTGAACAACACTTAATAACTTATACAATATAATACCAGCTACAATACCTAACAAATCTGCTACAAAATCAAACAAATTAAAAACTCTTCCAGGTATATAATACTGTATAACTTCAATCCCTATGCCAAACGCAGCTAATATAAGTATCGAAGTAAAGTAAGGCCTTGTTAACTTATATGCAAACAACAATAAAGAAGTAACCCAAAAAAAAGAAATGAAGTGTGCAATTTTATCAAGACTTAAAAATAGCTGTGATGATGCACCTGGTTTTAGTGATATTAGCAATATCGCAACAATGCTCAACCAAAATAAGAATTTAGCAATAGATTCCTTGACCACAACATAATAAGCAATAACAATTTACCTATCTAGCATGCGTGATGTGGCTCTGAGAGGCAAGTGTTATTTTCTAGCAAATTTTCATATAGCTCAATCATCCTCAATGCCATTTCTTCAGGCAGCCAAGTTTGAGCATATCCTCGACCTTCATTGCCTAAAATTTCTTTTAATTTAGGATCTTTAATTATTTTTAATATTTTATCGCAAAAATCATTTAACTCTTCTTTTGCAACCAATGCACCTGTACCATTTGTAAGTATATCTTTAGTCCCCATTTTGGCAGTCGATACCACTGGCACAGCTAACAACATTGATTCCAACAACACCAAACCCTGTGTTTCAATACGCGATGCAAAAACAAAAATATCTCCCGCTTAATAACAAGCTGCGAGTTGCGTGTCGTAATTTAAATAACCAACAAATTTTACATTTTGTTCAATAGTAAGTTTTTTGACTTCTTCTTTAAGACTAGGTATGGCAGGACTATCACTATAATAAAATCAGGGATTACCTGAACCAATTTCGCTGTCACTTGCAACAAAAACGATATATTTTTTTCATAGGCAATCCGACCTATATGAACAAGTACAGGTTGTTTAGGCAAAATATTAAATTTTTTCTAAATTCGCAGCCAAGGTTTTTATTTGGTTTTTTTTAGATTTACATCAGTTGGAATAATTGTAAAAGTAGA
Source organism: Gammaproteobacteria bacterium (assembly GCA_965223115.1). Taxonomy (GTDB): domain Bacteria; phylum Pseudomonadota; class Gammaproteobacteria; order UBA4575; family UBA4575; genus CBDCUI01. Next base: position 76,502 of record OZ244982.1, on the reverse strand, counting down.
ATCAACTCCATAATCAAGCAATACTTTAAGCGTAGGCTTTGAGAGGACAACAATATGATTTACTTGCCTGCACTGTGATACAGAAAACTTTCTAGCTAAAAGCTTTAACCATGGTTTAGGAATAAATGGTATATAGTGATACAAGCACTCTTCAAAAAATGTGTGATAACTTTCTACAACTGGTATTTGCAATCTTTTTGACAACCATATACCTGCATAATAGGCAACAAAAGGTGTATGTATGTGAATAATGTCATGTCGGTTAGAGTGCAATTCTAATAACAGTTTTTTTAATTGCTTTGCTAGACATCATTCGATTGTCAGGGTCAAATAAAATTTTTCTTGAGGGTATTCTAAAGATCCAATCTTCGTTTATTTCGCTCTGATCATAACAAAGTGCTATTAAATGAACGCTGTATTCTTGCCTTACAAATTCTTCAGCAAAGGTAGCAATAAAAGTAGAAACTCCTTTGATGCGTGGAAAAAATACATCGGATATCATTAATATATGCATCGTATTATTAAATATATTGATCGCCACTGAAAATGTGACACATGTGGTTATTGAAGATAGTTAACTAATTATAATGAGTTAATGTTAAAGTTATACTAAAAGCAGATATCAGTCACACCTAGTTGACTACAATCACATTTTTTAAATAATTAAAAACGTTGAAAACAAATTCCGCACGTATATTTATAAGTAGTAGTGCACTAGTTATCACATGCATAACTATTGCCTTATTCGTCTTTGCGCCAGCTTATGTTGAAAAATCACTCAACCGAGTTACATTGATTACAGATGATTCCAATATTTCTGCTCGTGTAAAAACATTTCACCAATCACTAACAATATCTGACCTGCATGCAGATTCTTTACTCTGGAATCGTGATTTAGCAAAAAGAGCGGACTATGGTCATGTAGATATACAACGCCTAATTGAAGGTAACATCGCCTTACAAGTGTTCTCGGTCGTAACAAAAACACCTAAGGGATTAAATATATACTCTAATTCAGATGATACGGATAACATTACCTTGCTAGCACTTTTAGAACGATGGCCAACACGCACTTGGTTTAGCTTATATGAACGCGCTGTCTATCAGGCAATAAAACTGCACAATTTCTCCACAAAGCTCCCTGATCAATTTTTCTTGATTTATTCCAGACAAGGCCTACAAGACTATCTGATGTTACGGCGTGAAAATTCAAAAATTTCTGCTGGCCTTTTAAGCTTAGAAGGTGCACATGCTTTAGAGGGAAATATAGATAACTTAGATCACTTATATCACTTAGGTTATCGAATTATTGGATTTACGCACTTCTTTGACAATGAATTAGGCGGTTCCGCACATGGCCTTAAAAAAAATGGCATTACTGAGTTTGGCAAACAAGTATTAAAACGCATGCAAAAACTAGGCATATTTGTCGATTTGTCGCATGCCTCGTCGTTATTAATAGATGATATTTTAAAATACAGCACGCAACCTGTCTTAGTTACACATACGGGTATACAAGCTGTATGCAAAGTATCACATCGAAATCTATCGGATAAACATATTAAACAAATTGCTGATATAGGAGGTTTAATTGGGATTGGATTCTGGCCTAACGCTACTTGTAGCAATGACATCAGTGGAATAATTCAATCAATCCAATATGTTGTAGACCTGGTGGGTGTCGAGCATGTTGCTTTAGGTTCTGATTTTGACGGTAACGTACAAGTACCCTTTACTTCTGATCAAATATCTTTACTCACTCAATCATTATTGGAAAATGACTTTAGCGAAGATCAAATTAAAAAAATTATGGGCGACAACGTGATTCATTTTTTACTTAATCATCTTCCAGATTGATAACTTGGAATATAACTAGTTATTGACTTCTGAAGCAGGTGTAAAATTTTTTTCTTTATAACGTTTGTATACCATTTCTGTAGCGATATCAGAAACCAATTTATCTGGATGCTGTCTACAACGCTTTGTAATCAAATCTGCGAGTACATATAAATCTTCTCCCCAGGTAATATCATATACATCACTAGATGTGAAATTTATTCCTGACATAAATCCAGACAACCATACAGCGCCTAATTCTTGATAAGCAACATCATTATCAACTTTAGTTATAAAATCATTGCACTGCATATTACCTAAGCCTATAGCTTCCCAAAAACCTCCGCCATAGACATCAGCAAGTGCTGAAAATGGTTTAGAGCAAACAACTAAAAAAATCATGACGAAGATAAATTTTATGTTACTTACCATTTAAATGCCTTTTTTAAAGATTACACCAGAATGGTGCATCAGCACGTTTGCATTCTTCTTCAGACTCACTCAATACATTATCCCGGTATGTGTACAATTTACCCAATAAAGGCCTACCTAAAACAGTTAGTAACAAAATAATAATTTCAACGGTTAATACAGAATATAAGATGGCCTTATATTTTTTATTTTGTAAGAAACCTATTTTTACATGATGCAAAACTATCAATAAACTTGTAAATAAGATTAGTATTATCACGAACCAAAGAAATACATTTGTCATCATGATTTTACTTCTAGATTAGTCATGAAATACAAAATATAACTGTTATCAGTTAAAGCCTTACGTTATTACCAAATCTGATAAATTACACTGCATTAAAATACTAGTAGATAGATTTCTTGCTTCAAAAAAAGGATGGCCTGTTAAAGCTATCTTTTTAACCACAACAAACCCACATGCTTCATATAGCTTAATTGCAGCTGTATTGCCTTCATATACATGCAAGCTTAAACGCTGAAAACCATTTTGCAATGCTCTTTGTGAAGCGCAAGCAATTAATTGCTTGGCAATACCTTGCCTGCGATACTTTTCTTCCACACCTAAGGCATTGATATACCAGCTATTATTAATTTGATACCGAGTAAAATATTGTAACCAGCGTATACGATCTTTTGATAATGCTATTTCCATCTCTGCAGTAACCACATTAGCATCTGCAATATAGGAAAACACTAGTCCTATAATATGATTATTATCAATTGCTAGATCTACATTTTTATAAGAATAATGTTCGTCTTGTTGCAACACTAAGGCAATTTGTTGCAGCGCGGTACGACTAGGTATTAAATTATCGAACAAATATTCTATATGCCCATATCCGATAGAATTAATCCAATTCGCGATCTGATTACAATGGTGTAGTTGCCCAGGCAAATACTTAATATCCATAAACAAAACTTTTGTAGAATTTAAACCTGCAGATGGCTGCAAACATTTCTCTCAAGATGAGCTTGAGCTATGGAAGTTTATTTTATTAGCTTGCTTCAACTAATGATTCAGAAAGAGAATGATCAAATTTTAGCACATGAAAAACAGACTCATTGCTTGGCCAATTACCAACCAAGACATGGCCATTCAAACTCACTATTTTGCCTTCTGCAGTATTTAATAAAAATTCTGCACCTGCCGGTGCCGCAGGATGATCCGCATACACATTTTTTTGCTTACTAGAAAAATGATCGCTTAGTATAGGTACATACGTAGGCAAAGAGAACGTGGTTTTAAAACCTACATTTGTATATTCACGGGATTCGATTTTTAAAACAGCAATTTGTACTCGTAAACGCTTTGCATCCACAACATCACAAGCTGTAAATCGCTCTAAAACCAATTTCTCTAATTTAGTCAACTGATTTTCTTGCATAATTTTTGTATTTGAAGCTTATTCAAATCATTTCAAACACAGCCATTATGGCATCAAAACCAAGTAAATACTGATACAAACAATACTTAAATTGCTACGAAGAAGAATACAACCACAAGTAAGAAATGGTTTATCGTTTTGAATACTGCTCTTTCTTACGTGCTTTGCGAAGACCCACTTTTTTACGCTCTACTTCACGTGCATCGCGAGTGAGGAACCCGCTCTGACGTAAAGGTAAACGCAACTCACCATTGTATTGTAATAAGGCACGCGCAATACCAAGCTGTATAGCACCAGCCTGACCATTTGAACCCCCACCTCTAACTTTAATATCGATATCAAATGTATCTGATAGTTCTGACACTTCTAAAGGCTGGCGGATAATCATGCGAGAAGTTTCTCGGCCAAAATAACGGTCAAGTGTACGCATATTAATGGTAATATTGCCTGACCCAGGGCGTAAATAAACTCTTGCTGTTGAGCTCTTTCTACGTCCTGTACCATAAAATTGATCTTGTGCCATATTCTTTTAAACTACTGCTAAAGTTAGAATTCTAATACTTGAGGTTGCTGAGCCGCATGCTTATGCTCAGGGCCTTTATACACTTTTAATTTCCGAAACATTGCTCTACCCAACGGATTTTTAGGCAGCATGCCCTTAACCGCGGTTTCTATTACACGCTCCGGATGCTTATTTAACATCTCTCGCAAGCTTATAGACTTTAAATTACCCACATATCCAGTATGCCGATGATACATTTTGCCATCTAGCTTATTGCCAGTAACCCTAACCTTTTCAGCATTAACCACGACTATACAATCACCCGTATCAACATGCGGAGTGTAGATTGGTTTATGCTTACCCTTAAGGCGAATAGCAATTTCACTTGCCAATCTACCCAAAGTCTTATCTGTGGCATCGATTAGATACCAATTTCGCTTAACTTCTGCTGGCTTGGCACTTACTGTGGTCATATCGTTAATCATTATTGCTCGTATCGAAAGGCGCGAAATAGTATCGAACAAATCTTATGCTTACAAGGAAATCCCTCTTTTTAGACAAAAAAAAGCGCGGAAACTTGCGATCCGCGCTTAATAAATAATCTACCAGAAGTAGATGGAGGAGTTCTGAAAGTAACTAAACCATCAGAATATTTGTATTCTCTAATATAATTGTATTACTGTCAACTAATTTACTGTCTTTCTTGTGTAGAAAAGTAGTAAAAATGCTGACAAATGTCTCTAAATGGATATCCACACAATGCTAGATTTTTAACCTTTCAACAATTTCACCAGCAATCAAGTGTTTATTGATAATTTCATCTAAATCATGCTTATTTTTATAGGTATACCAAACATTATCTGGATAGACGACAGCAACCGGACCTTCAGAACAACGGTCTAAACAACCGGCTTGATTTACTCTCACTCCACCTTGACCTGCTATTCCCAATTCTTTGCTCTTATTTTTGGCATACGCACGCAACTCCTTTGCTCCATGATCTTGACAACAATTTTTATCCTCTCTCTCATTGACACACATAAAAAGGTGCCGTTTGTAATAGGACATATCTCTCTACCTAAGGCAAACTATAAAATTATGCTGATAAATTTTATTGTACCAAGGCTTAAATACCTAACCACCGCCTTATTGGGCCATGATCATTAAACAAAACTACCTAAGAAGTAATGCTGATAGCTGCATTGAATAAACAAGATGTCATTAACGCGACAGATCAATGTGTGATGTGTGGCTTGTGCCTGCCTCATTGTCCTACTTATATGATCGCTAACAATGAAGCCGAGTCCCCGCGTGGACGTATAGCATTAGTCAGAGCAGTCGTTGAAGATAAACTGGAAATTACACCTACACTAACTAAACATTTAGACAGCTGTTTAACTTGCATGTCATGTGCAGATGTCTGTCCTGCCAATGTAGACTATGAAAAAATATTAGATGTCGGTCGTGAGCTCATACAAGATCAACATAGCCTTTCATATAAAACAAAAAGATTAGTATTAGTAAGTACACTAACCAATCATAGAATACGTTATTACGCCAAGCAGCTACTGTGTCTTTACAACAAACTTGGTTTAAATACTTTATTTTCTTCTTTTTATAGAAAATCGCCATTAAATTTGCGCATTTTTAATTTAATACCAGCACTAAACAAAACTATTGCCTCATGCTCTACTTTTAATACAAGCAGCGTTTTGAACCGTGTTGTTTTAATTAGTTCATGCGCTAGTGATCTTTTTTCTGATAATACAAAAAGCTCTGCGATTAAACTTTTACAGAAATTGCACTGTGACGTAATTGAGAAGGCCCCTGCCCAATGTTGCGGAGCATTACATCAGCATTCTGGAGACTTAAAAAAAGCTAGTCAACTCATACAAAATTTATCTACTTCTCTTATTGACGAGGAATATGATACGTTAATTTCTTTTACAACAGGCTGTGGTGCACGATTAAACAATCATCCAAATTTATTTGAAAAACTTTTTGATATAAATACCTATGTTTTGAGCAGGCTGACTAATCAACCATTACATTTCAAACCTTTAAACAAAAAAGTTTTTGTTCACAAACCATGTACACAAAAATCAGTAACACAAAATCAGTATGAAGTAGAACAGTTATTACAAAAAATACCTGATATACAGCTAGAAATATTCACTGATGAATTAACATGTTGTGGTGCAGGAGGACTAAATATTGTAACCCAAGCAAAACTAGCCAATGCATTAATCGCAAACAAAATTTCTGAATTAGACACAAGTGATGCCTCTTACTTAGTCACCAGTAATATTGGCTGTGCATTACACTTCCAAGCGAATCTCCATCAGGATAACAATATAACGGTCTGTCACCCTATTACGCTGTTAGCACAACAACTGTTATAATGCCCACATGCGCAATTACAGTACAATAGATAATTTCATATGCCATGTAGATCGTGGCATTCGAACCATGTTTGCCAAGCCAAACTTCAAGTCCAACCCATCACCTGCGGATAAACTTGATAATAATGAAGTTCTAGATAAACCCAAACAACAGCTTTCAGCACGGTTAATGCGTGTAAATCATGCCGGTGAAATCGCAGCACAGGGGCTTTATCATGGACAAGCATTAACGGCCAAAAATGAGAAAGTTAAACAACAAATGGAAATCTCAGCACAAGAGGAAGAGGCCCATTTAGCCTGGTGTGAAAAACGTTTAACTGAGCTCGACCATCAGCCTAGTGCATTAACACCACTGTGGTATCTAGGTTCTTATGCCATAGGCGCAACAACAGGTATGTTAGGCGACAAGTGGAGCTTGGGGTTTATATCCGAAACAGAAAAACAAGTTGTACAACATATAGATAAGCATTTATCTCGTCTCCCTGAAGAAGATAAAAAAAGCAAAGAAATCTTACTTAAAATGCGTGAAGATGAAGAAAGACATGATAAGACTGCACAAGCTGCAGGCGCACATGCTTTACCACAAGTCGTTAAATCATTAATGAATGCAACATCAAAAATTATGACCAAAACTGCGTATTGGATTTAACTCATACTATAGAATATTTCATTCATTTCTTTTTGAAGTTTTTTTTCTATCAGTTCTAGCTCTTTTTCTACAAGCTCATCTCCTCCTTTCCCAAATAAATAATTATCTATTTTAAAATCATTAATTAGCATTTTTGTGTGAAAAATATTTTCTTGATCTATATTCATATCAATCATCTGATATTGATTTTTAGTTTTATCAGATAAAAAATCCTGGATTGAAGTTATTTCGTGATCAATAAAGTGCTTTTGTCCTTTAATATCACGTGTAAATCCACGCACTCGATAATCCAAAATTACAATATCTTCGTCAAAACTATCAATAAGATAGTTTAACGCTTCTAATGGTGAGACCCGACCACATGTCGAAACATCTATATCTACTCGAAATGTACTGATGCCGTTATCAGGATGATATTCAGGGTAAGTGTGTGCGGTCACATGACTTTTATCTAAATGCGCAACAGCAGATCTTCTTAACATGCAATGTTGTTCTTCAAAATGTAACCCATCTTGGGAAATAATTGCTTCCGTTAAAATTGGCTCTTCTGAAATAAGACAGGCGACACTGGCTCCACGTGGCTCATAGTCATGACACGTAATATTTAAGATATTTGCTCCAATTATTTCTGTGACCTTTGTAAGTACATTTTGCAAACGCTGAGCATTGTATTCATCATCTACATATTGCAAATACTCTTGTTGTTGCGCAGCTGTGCCTGTGTAGCAAATATCGTAAAAATTAAAACTTAATGTTTTGGTTAGATTATTAAACCCATGCAATTTAATTTTGGGATTTATAAAGTTCATATTATTTTATAAAAAATACGTGGCTATAGTCTTAACTCAGATCGCTATCTAATGTTTCATAATCATAAGTTATATCTACATTATCACGAAGCATTTTAACTACAGAACAATATTTATTTACGGACAGTTCAACTGCACGCTTAACCTGATTCTCTTTAAGCGTTTGTCCTGCAATGATGTAGTGCATATGAATTTTGGTAAATACTGCGGGAATTTCATCCGCTCGCTCGGCTTTAAGCATAACTTGACAGTCTTTTATTGGCTGACGGCTCTTTTTAAGGATATCCACAATATCAAAAGCACTACAGCCCCCCAATCCGACTAAAATCATCTCCATGGGTCGTGCCGCAAGATTTTGCCCCCCGTGATCAGGTGGCCCGTCCATCACTACAGTATGCCCGCTACCTGTCTCGGCAACAAAGGTCATTGGCTGTATCCACTTTATTCGTACATTCATTACTACCGCTTGAACATTTTTTCTGTCGACATCAGTAAGTTACTTGCATAGACTAGTCTAAAATCAAAGATTATGAGGACTAGTTTGAACACAATCAGCCCTACCGTACCAGCGCATGCAGCGGTTGTGGAGCGTTTTTTAGAACACTGCCACACCAAGCGCTATAGTTCTGGGAATAGAATCATTCATACCGGTGATCCATCTAATACATTGTATTTCATCACTCGTGGCTCAGTACGCGTCATGATTGAGGATGAAACAGGGCATGAAATGGTACTTGCCTATTTAAATAAAGGCGATTTTTTTGGTGAAATGGGCCTATTTGAAGAAAATGCACGTAGCGCACTCGTGGTCGCAAAAGAAGAATGTGAAGTAGCTGAAATTCAATATTCAAAATTCCGTGATTTGGCATTCTCAGACCCTGAAATCTTGATGCATCTTACGGGACAATTAGCTAAGCGCCTTCGTGATACCAGCCGCAAAGTCATTGATTTAGCCTATTTAGACGTAACCGGTAGGGTCGCACATACTCTGCTAGATTTAGCCAAGCAACCTGATGCCATGACCCATCCTGAAGGAATGCAAATTAGAATCACACGTCAAGAAATTGCAAAAATTGTAGGCTGCTCACGCGAAATGGCTGGCCGAGTCTTAAAGGAGCTACAACAACAAGGGCTCATCTCAGCGCACGGTAAAACCATCGTGGTCTACGGCGCACGTTAAAACACTTCATTTCTTATAACTTCCTTAATAAATTCACCCTGTAACAAAACTTATGTGCTTTTTTAAAAGCAGGATTAAGTTATCTATTTAAATACTTAGACCTTTTCATCATTAAAGAAATGTCTATACTCACTGGGGTATTTATTAAACCCTGCATACTTCCATTTTTTATAAAATTTCATACAAACCAAAGGTTTAAGCTCTATATCTGGTAAAAATACCCGTTCAATCTGCTACCACGTAACTAGACACTAAATGAGAATACAGTCACAAATTAAATTGTTGTGTAAAACATCTTTTCTCAATCTAAATATTATTTGCATAGGTGACATTTGTGTCTGAATTGGATAGACCTTTCCGTGTTGATCTTTGTGGCATACAAGAAAAGGACCGGAACGTACTAAAACGCATATTGGCAATCACCGAAGGTCGTACTCGTACATACACATTATTTGATTCGGAGGTTGATGAGTATGCTGACATCCTTATCGTTAATGCAGATAACCCTCAAGCAAAAGAAGAATGGCAACAGAAATACGTTAGCAGCAATGGTATCAGCATGTGTGCAACACTCATGGCAACTCAAAACAAATCTGCTATTGATACACAATATAGTACAACTACCTTACCTTTTTTTCCCACTCGAATACTCAAATGCCTAGATGAAGTCACGGTAAAAGAACTTAAGTACACACCTGAATTACGCATTGAAGAACCTACAGAAGAAATTGAGTTGCCAACTGAACTTCGTAACTACAGCGCTGAGCTATCTAGGCAAGAGTTAGAAACTTTTATTGGCAAACGCCCAAACATCGAAAAAGGTTACAGAAAACATATGGCTTTAGTTGTTGATGACAGTCTACCTGTCCGTAAAGCATTAGACATGAAGCTAAGGCTTATGGACTACGAAGTAGAACACGCTGCTAACGGCAAAGAAGCATTATTATTGCTTCAAAAAAGAAATTTCGATTTTATTTTCCTTGATGTGGTAATGCCTGAAATGGATGGATACGAAGTATGCAAACAGATTAAACGAAACAGATTTACAAAAAATATTCCAGTGATCATGTTGACAAGTCGCTCATCACCTTTCGACAAGGTTAAGGGGAAATTAGCAGGATGCGATACATATTTAACTAAACCTGTTGAACAAGAAAAGTTTGAGAATGTTGTATCAGGATTATTGCTTTAGATTAGCTATGCATAAATAAGCATTTTAGGAGTTTTGAAAATCATGAGTAGTAAAGTTTTAGTAGTCGATGACTCAAAGCCCGATTTAGAAAAAATCAAAGGTATCGTTGCCAATGCCGGGTGCCAAGTTTTTACTGCAATTTCGGGAAAAGATGCTATTGAGAAAGCAGTAAGCTTACGCCCTGATTTAATCTTTATGGATGTAATCATGGATGACAAAGATGGCTTTGAAGCATGTCGAGAACTTTGTGCGCATAAGCAAACTAAAAATATTCCCATAGTATTCGTTTCATCTAAATGCCAAAAAGCGGATCGAGTGTGGGCAGAATTACAAGGTGGTAAAGACCTCATTGGCAAACCTTATACCGCTGACCAAATAGTCACACAAATCAATAAGCATATATAATGGAAAAACAGCTTAACAATATTGAGCAGACTAAATTAAGTCCTTCTAATTTGTCACTTTCAAATGGAAGGTGGCTCGATGAACATGCAAAACTTATTCAAAAATTGGAATCAGCCTATACTGAACCAGCCAAATCAGACAAATCATCTTCTGACATATATCTTTATGGTCTAGACATTGCTGGCCTGAATCTAATACTAAATGGCGATGCCCCATGCGAACTTATCGAAGAAAATGACATATTTGAAATTCCATTAAGTGCAGATTGGATAATTGGTGTATCAAACATAAGAGGAGATGCCATCCCAATCATAGACTTAGAACGTTTACTCGGCACAAAAGAAAAAAAAACCACTCCAAACCAATATAAAACGATCATATTGGGTCAAGGCGAAAGTGCTTTTGGTCTGTTAAGCATGAACCTTCCTAAATCAATACTATTTGAGAAAAACCAAAAATTGGAAGACTTTTCCAAACTACCTGAACAAATACGTACTTTTGTTGAATTTGGATACATAAAAGACCAAAAAACTTGGGTATGTGTAGATTTTTATTCCTTTTTAAAAGCATCACTCGACATAAATCATACTTAACCCATATTTTTTATCATAAGGATAAACCATGATCAGTCTTGAAAAAATATTAGATATATCGATTGCCAAAAAACTGACCATTTTATTTTTCACTGTTGCAATCGGATTTGCCGCAACTTCTCTTACTTATTTCTTTATTATTAATAATGAGAAGGCATCAACAGAGCGTACAAATTTATTTGTTGAATATGGACAACTTGTAGGTGAAGCACAAAAAAACTATTTTAAAGTGCGACGATTCGAGAAAGATTTTCTACTCAGTATTTCTGCATCAACCGGACAAACCTATAATAACGCCCCTCTTGATGGACATGCTAAGCATGTTATTTTGCTTGAAAATAATATGAGCAAACTACGTGAACTCAGCGCAAAAATTGATGCGACAGCAGCTGATGAAGTAGTAATTGACGATGTGAGTTTGCCATTAGATTATATTTCTCAATTGGTAGCACAAGCCTCAACAGTTGTAGAAGATTATAAGGTATCGTTTTCAGAAATTGTTAAATTTAATCGTGTAGTTGGGTTTACAGATAACAACGGTCTACGCCAAGAAGCAAAATCTATACTATCTATTGTAAATAAAAAAGTTGAGGAATCAGGAAATACAAGCTTATATACATATCTTGCAAATATGCGCTCTCACGAAAAACATATACTTCAATCCATTGATCTAACCGAGTCTTATGAAGATCTAAAAAATGAGAAAAAAAGATTTATCTCTAACTTAAAAAAATCAAATATTAACTTTCAAAACAAGCTAGTTGTGGAAAATTTTATGAACGACTATCTAGCCATTGTAGATGAAATAGTTACTAATAAACGAAACGCTAACGAATATACTGAATTATACGATTTTATGCTGGGCCCCATGTTTGACGAAATGGGACAATCTTCAAAACTCAGTATTTCTCAAAACCAAGCGGCACAAAAACGTGCTACTGGGATAATTACCGTAATTATTGCTTTTGTATTAATTGCAATAGCCGTAATTATTACTTCGTTACTATTCTTTTTTGCAAATTCTTTAAGAAAACCTATTGAAAAACTACTCGACACAATCCATGAAGTCAATGAAGGCAATTTAGAAGCACGTGTAAATTCTACAAGAAAAGATGAATTAGGTGAATTGTCAACATCCTTTGATCAATTGTTAGACGAGAAAGTTACACAACTCTCAGAGTCTCAGAAAGAAAAAGATGAATTGAACGATTCTGTAATCGAACTAATCAAAGCTGTAGCCCAACTCAGTAGAAAGGATTTTACTGTTAAAGTTCCAGTATTTGAAGATGTAACTGGAGCTATTGGTGACTCACTCAACTTATTAACAAAAGAAACCTCCTCTGCACTTAATGATGTTAAAAAGATTTCCACACGTGTTGCAGGTGTTTCAAGCTTGGTACAAAAACAATCAAACTTAGTAATGGCTGTTGCTGAACAAAAACGCAAACAAGTCGAAAACACTATGGATGAATTGAATAAATCATCAAATGCGATGAATAGAATCTCGTCTGATGCAGCCGATGCAAATAAACGAGCAGATCAAGCTATAAGTAATACGCGATCTGCACTTGAAGCGGTGAACAAATCCGTAGACGGTATTAATAGTATCCGCGATACAATACGCGAAACAGAAAAACGCATTAAACGACTTGGTGAGCGCTCTCAAGAAATTACGGGGATTGTTAACCTGATTAACAGTATTGCAGAACGCACCCATATCCTAGCCTTGAATGCAAGCATGCACGCCGCATCAGCAGGCGAAGCTGGTAGAGGCTTTGCAGTAGTTGCAGATGAAGTGCAACGTCTCGCAGAAAGTGCACGAGAAGCAACAACGGAAATAGATAGCTTAGTTAATAATATCCGTGCTGAAACAACAGATACTGTATCTGCAATGAACCAAGCAATTAGCCAAGTGGCTACAGGTACTCAATTGGCAGAACTGGCTGAAAATGCTATGAAACAAACTCAAGATTCTACTGAGAATCTAGCTCAAGCAGTTAAACAAATTACCGAGAGTTCAAAAGCCCAAGCAGAAGCGAGCTTACAATTAGTTAAGCAGTCAAATGAAATTGTGGAGAGCACACGTACTACTGACAAGCATCTACAACAACAGAAAAACAATACTACTAATTTGGTGCAATATTCAAATCGTTTATTGTCCACTGTGAGAATCTTTAAACTACCCGAATCTGAAACACAAAAATCTGTTAAAAATGTTGAAGTACAAGAGCTAAAAAAAGTCTTAGACGATGGCATAGATGATTCTAATCAAAAACAAGCTAGTGCTTGATTATAACGACATTTAACAAATCTAAATTAGCATTATGGATGAATGTTTACAGAATAGTCTTAAACTTATAGAGGCTCTAAATGATTATTTAGATGGCTGGACTAACAGTGAACATGATTCAGATAGAGTCGAAAAGCTTCTCATAGAGTTTGATTTAACAATCAACCAACTATGCAATCTTGCTTTAAAAGAAAATGACAACGAGCTTGTATTAATTTATTCACAGATACAAACTATCTTAGAAACTTTGCAAGAATCCAAGCCTAGTCTTGAGCAGCTAGAGTTAATATGTGCATGGCCTCTCTATATAGCTGAATTTCTGTCGGATCGAAATGATAAAGAAATTCAGAATACTTTAGCAGCTTTCCTAGAACAAATTAACTTGCTAAACCCTCATCATAATCCAGAAAACACAAATCATGAAGCTACTACTGACGACCATATATCAGATAATGTTATACAAACACCTGAGAAGCCTCTTACCGATATAGACCAAGAAAAATACAACTACGAAGAAAAGCAATTATCGTCTGAGCAACAAGAATTTTTAGACTTAATTAATGCAGAAGTCAGTGAAATCCAAGAATCGCATGATGCCCGCCTGGCTGTTTTATCTAGTGAAAATCAAGATAATGAAGTTCTTAAAGAAATTATAGAAACACAAATTGATCAGCTAGAACGCATTGGGTCGGCAGCAGAAATGATAGGTCTTATGGGCCTAAAATGCTTTACCAAGCAACTTGAGAAAATTTTTGCCTATATACACTCTACTGACATTAAACAAATTATCCCTTTACACGATGAAATTTCACAATGGCCAGACATCATCCAAGGTCATTTGTTTGCACTAAATGATGCAGAATATATTCAAGCTTGTCTAAGTTATTTAAGCCTTGATAGCTGGCCTATCAAATTATATAACAAAGAACTAGAAATTATAAAAGAAGCTTTTAATAAGTCTCATATTGAAGCTGACAGCAAACACCAAGCTGAAAGAATTCACCAAGCAACAGTAGAGAATACCAGCCTAGTCATACCAGCAGACGTACAGGAAGAGCTTGTAGCTAGCTTGCTACTAGATCTACCAGAGCAAACAGAAGAATTTTCTTTGGCCGTTCAAAATTTGACTAATGATGACTATATAAATCAACTTGAAATAGCTAAACGAATAGCACATACATTGAAGGGAGCTGGCAATACTGTAGGTATTGTTGGTTTAGCCAACCTTACCCATAATCTAGAAGACATCTTGGAGGCATTATTAAAAGCCCAACAAAAACCTTCTCAAGCCCTTTACAATGCACTTGTTGAAGCAGCTGATTGTTTAGAAGAAATTTCAGAGTTTTTACACGGTATTGGCTCTGCACCAAAAGAATCAATCGAGATATTCCAAAAAATTTTAAACTGGGCAAACTATATCGACAAAAATGGTGTGACTTTTGAGAATGAGAATATCTCCGAAGTTGACAAAAAAGAAACACTCACTGAATCTGCCACCAACACCCAATTATTAGATAGCACTAACCAAAAATGCAAAGAGAATATTGCGAAACAGTCACTTCGCATACCTGCTCATTTAATAGATGAGCTATTAAAGCATGCAGGTGAAAATATTATTTCTAATTCGCAGATCCAAGAATCTATCTCACGCTCTAAAGAATTTGCAAGAAGCCTTCGCATTAACAACAATAAAATTAAAACCCTTATCCATGAACTGGAACATATTATAGAAATACGTGGATTTTCGGCCCACCATGATCGACGCAGTACAAATGGTAAATTCGACCCTCTTGAAATGGATCAATACAATGAACTGCATACATTTACCAATCAATTAATTGAAGCCACTGAAGATTCAAGTGAGTTTCTAAATGATGTCGAAGGCTATTTAACAAGATTAGATAAAATCTCCAGTAGTCAAGCACGAACATTAATGGAAAACCAAGATGCTGTTTTACGAACACGAATGGTGCCTGTTAAATCTATCGAATCTCGTTTAAAACGTAGCGTGCGTCAGGCCTGCAAATTATCTAACAAATCAGCAAACCTTGAAATCTTGGGTGAAGAAACTCTTATAGATAGTGATATATTAAACAAACTAGTTGATCCTCTCATGCATATACTGCGTAACGCTGTTGATCACGGAATAGAAACCAAAGAAATTCGACTAGAAAAAAACAAAGCTGCTACAGGCAACATACGCCTGCAGTTCAAAAAAGAAGGCAAGCTATTTTATGTAATCTGCAAAGACGATGGCAGTGGGCTTGATATAGATCGCATAAAATCTAAAGCACTTGAACAAGGCATAATTAACGAAGCAGATGATATAGACGAAACTAAATTAATTAATATTATTCTACAGCATGGCTTTTCAACTAAAGATGAAGTATCGCAACTTTCAGGACGTGGCGTTGGACTTGATATCGTATTTGCTAGTATTCGAGACATGAAAGGAACAGTAAACTTATCTTCAATAACGGGGCAAGGCGTCAACATTGGATTAACCATACCGACAACCTATCACTCTGCTCATGCATTACTTGTTTCTTCAGCTAACAATACATTAGCCATTTCCGACAGGGGGATTGAAGAGATTCTTTATCCTGGTGCAGGAAACACAATTGCTATAGACGAATATTTATATTTTCAATTTAAAAATGATAAATATCCTGTCATTAATCTACAGTCTATCTTATTTGAAAAACAAAATTCTGAATTACAGAACAACAAACAAACCACACTAATTGTTCAAGATGATTTTAAAAACAAATTTGCAGTAATTGTTGACCGTGTGTTGGATACACGCGAGATTGTAGTAAAACCATTTAGTAGATACATACCAAAAATTTCTGGCTTATTAGGCACAACTGTATTGGGCGATGGAAGCATAACAACTGTAGTAGATTTAACTGAAATTATAAGAATGTCATCAAAAAGTACTTCAAAAACTGCAACAACTGATCATATTAATATAAATGATATTGTGCAGAAAAATGTATTAATTGTCGAAGACGCAATAAGTACACGCAAATCACTTTCACTATTCATGCATGATCTGGGTTTCAATGTAGAAACAGCAATTGATGGCGTAGATGCAATTGACAAAATTCAAAAACAAATGCCTTCTTTGGTTCTAACAGATTTAGAAATGCCGCGTATGAATGGACTTGAATTAACTAAACACTTACGATCGAATGCAGAAACTGCAGATGTACCTATAGTGATGATTACTTCAAGGTCTACAAATAAGCATCAGAAAGAAGCACAGCGTATTGGTGTATCAGAATACTTAACCAAGCCCTATGATGAAGACAAGCTGCTAAACGTCGTTAATTCTTTGGGAATAGCGGTCTAATATTTAAACCGTTATCCACCTCCTTTAAGCCACTTCTAATCAATTTTAATCGACTACAAATACTGACAACCAACGACTTATTTTATATCATCTGCCATTCTTCGGTTAGTTTGTTGCGTTTAGCTATAAAATTTTAACTTGCACTATTCAACTTGATGAGTTTAGGGCAATAAAACTCATATTTTAGTTAATTTTTTCGACTTTTTACCGATAGCCAAGTGAGTATTAGCAAAAAAATAACTGCCTTTATAAAGCTGAATATGAATATACTAACTATTGTCTTATTAGCAATTACTTTAATTATCTTCCCAAGCTTAACATTAGCTGCTGATTCATCACATGGAATACAAAACTTCACAAGTCATTGGGCCTCCATTGTCGCCATTATTATATTTGGTATTTCCTATTCCTTAGTAATTCTTGAAGAACAGCTTCATTTACGCAAATCAAAACCAGTATTAATTTCTGCTGGTATAATTTGGTTAATCGTTGCACTAATATATAACTCACATGGCGACATACATACACCAGAAGTTTTAGTACGTCATAACTTACTTGAATTTGCAGAACTATTTTTGTTCCTACTTGCTGCAATGACTTTTATTAACACAATGTACGAAAGAGGAATCTTTGATTGGTTACGTTCCTGGTTATTACAGCGTGGTTTTACATTGCGCGGTATATTTTGGGCAACTGGGATCGTTTCATTCTTCCTGTCACCTATAGCTGATAATTTAACTACAGCATTACTGATGGCTACGGTGGCTATGGCTGTAGGTGGCACTAACATAAAATTTGTCAGCCTTAGTTGTATCAATATCGTTGTAGCCGCAAATGCAGGAGGTGCTTTTAGTCCATTTGGTGATATCACCACGCTTATGGTTTGGCAAAAAGGCATTGTTGAGTTTCAAGAATTCTTTGTACTCTTTATCCCATCAGTGGTGAATTGGATAATTCCTGCAGTCATATTGAGCTTCTTTATAGCCTCTGAAAAACCAAAAGGAATACTTGAAGAAGTAGAACTTAAACATGGTGCATGGTTTGTAGTTTTACTTTTTATTGCCACGATTATCATGGCTGTTTGCGCACACAATTTCCTACATTTACCTCCAGTACTTGGCATGATGACAGGCCTTGGTTTGTTAAAAATATTTGGCTATTACTTAAAGCGACGTGATCATTCTAAATTAAATGGCGAAGGTATAGATGAAATAGAAGATGAAGCACTAGAGATTGAACTAAGTGATAATGCACAAGTAACTGCAGCTGTTAAAAAACCTAGCCATTTCAACATCTTTAAATCTATTGAACGAGCAGAGTGGGACACACTGATGTTTTTCTATGGAGTAATATTAAGTGTAGGCGGCCTGGGTGCATTAGGCTATTTAGCCATTGGTTCAGAACTTATGTATGAAGGTATGGGAGCGACAAATGCAAATATTTTAGTAGGTGTATTATCAGCTCTATTTGACAATATACCTGTAATGTTCGCTGTACTCGCCATGGAACCACAAATGAGCCATGGACAGTGGCTATTAGTCACACTGACTGCAGGCGTAGGTGGGTCAATGCTGTCGATAGGTTCTGCAGCCGGTGTTGCGGTAATGGGACAAGCACGTGGAATTTATACCTTCTTCTCGCATTTGAAATGGACCTGGGCCATTGCATTAGGTTATGGCGCAAGTATTTGGGTGCACTTTCTAATTAATAAGAGCCATTTTTAATTAAACCGATGTTTTTTCCCAACCACCTCTTAAAAATACAGTTAAGCATACAATAGCCATAAGACTTTCAGCCATTAGAATTGCATAAAATACGCCTTTTGGACCTAACGCTAAATATTTTGCCATCCAGTAAGCAGCCGGAATTTGAAACATCCAGAAACAAATCGCATTTATCCAAGTTGGTGTATAAGTATCTCCAGCCCCATTGAACGCTTGTATTAGAACAAGCCCAATAGCATACAAACCAAAACCATAGCTAAATATAGTTAAACACTGCGTAGCAATGTTTACTACTTCTTCATTTGTAACAAATATCATTATTATCGAATCTGCAAACCCAATAAAACATAATGCGACCGCAACCATAAATATGAAGTTATATTTGGCAACATAAAATACAGCTTGCTTAGCACGTTTAACTTTCTTAGCACCCAAGTTTTGTCCAACCAAAGTCGAAACAGAATTGCATAACCCCCAGGCAGGCAAAATAACAAAATCCACAATGCGTATTGCGAGTGTGTAACCTGCCAGTGCAGTGCTGCCAAATGTAGCCATAATCTTCATAAGAAAAATCCAACTAGACGTGGCAAATAGAAATTGAGCCATGCCACCAAATGAAACTTTGCATAATAATTTCATTTCAGAATAGACAGGTTTTAGGTTTTGTATTGCTAATTGCAATCTTGTACGCCCACTAAATAAGTAATAAAGGCCATATAACAGCCCAATACCTCTACCTGTTGTAGTCGCAATGGCTGCGCCTTCTATGCCTAACTCGGGGAAAGGACCTAAACCAAAGATTAAACATGGATCTAACACAATATTAATTGCACTTGCGATCCAAATCGCGCGCATTGCGATGACAGGATCCCCAGCTCCACGAAAAATAGAATTAAAAATAAATAAGTAAATTATGGTTGCACTACCACCTAGCATAATAGCCGTGTAACCAGAATAATTAGTGATTAACGAATCGGATGCACCTAAAAAAGCGAGAATATTTTGGGCATACACAACACCTAAAACACCTATTAACAATGACAAAGCAAATCCAATCAAGATTGCTTGGCCCGCAATGACCTTAGCTCGGTTTTTATCACCCTCACCTATACGTCGCGCAACTAATGCAGTTAATGACATACTCAATCCAAGCGATATTGCATAAAGCAAAGTTATTACAGATTCAGTAAGTCCAACCGTCGCTATAGCTTCAATACCAAGTTTGGCAACAAAAAATATATCTGTAATGGCAAATAATGCCTCTACAGACATTTCCATCATCATTGGTATCGCAAGAACTATGACAGCGTGCTTTAAAGAACCGCGCGTGTAATCACGCTCTTCATTTACGAAAGCGTTATTGAGCAATGTCCAAAAGCCAAATTTTCGAGAATTTTTGTTTTTAGTGCTCATGGTTTAAAAATGCATATATAAGAAACTGTTAATATGAAATAACCTAGAGTTTCTGGCTTAACCAGAAACACATAAAAAAACAAATGATGTGAATCAGCTAAGCTAAGGATGTGGGACAGATACCCACAGATACAGTCAGCACGGCCTCTTGTGAACGAGGTTTACTGTATTGAGATGTAAAGAATTGGGACATTGCCATTACCGTGCATTTATAAAAAAGTTTGCGCATCTTACGCTGAATTTTCCACAAGTCAATCAACCACTACAATTTCCTAAGATGGCTCGATGGCCATTTCATTCTATGCTATTACTTTAGTTAGTAAATTTAATTAAATATTAATCTTTCTGACGTATACCCTTAAAAATTCCTCATTATCCTCTCTTATAAAGTTGACGTAGTTCAAAGTTTGACAAGTAAGCTTACGAGACAATTATTGGCAAGTTGGATATAGGTAAAAGTGGGTCATGAAACTAAAGCTTAATGCTTTGATTAGCACTGGTTTATTCCTAATTGGAATTAGTGTTGCGATTGCTCAAAATATGGTAGGTTTTGAAACACCTATAAATAGTGTTGCCGATGTTTCCTACCAGCAGAATCACGATAAAATTGACCCTACAAGTTAAAACTAATCACAATTTCGCTAAAGTTCTTTCCTTAAAAGAACAACTCTTTTAATTTAGCGCCTGGCTCTTCAGCCAGCATAAAAGCCTCCCCTACGAGAAAAGAATTAACACCTTTCTCCATCATTAAAGAAATATCATCTTTTGTATGAATGCCGCTTTCAGTTACAACATGGCAGGTTTCCGGGACTTTAGAAAGGAGATTAAACGTAGTATCAAGTAAAGTTTCAAATGTGTGTAAATTGCGATTATTTATACCTAGTAATGTAGGCTCTAGATTAAGCGCACGCTCCAGTTCCTCTTCGTTATGCACCTCAACCAAAACATCTAATCGCAATTCCTTTGCAAGCGCATACAACTCAGACATTTGTTCATCTTCCAATGCTGCAACGATCAGTAATAGACAATCTGCATCAATTGCACGGGTCTCATAGACTTGGTATGGTTCAATAATAAAATCTTTGCGTAGTATAGGAAGAAAACATGTTTTTCGTGATAGTTCCAAAATAGCACAGGAACCTTTAAAAAACTCACTTTCTGTTAATACTGATACACAGCTGGCACCATTCATTTGATAGCTTGCTGCGATCTGCATAGGATTAAAATTTTCTCTCAAAATACCTTTACTCGGAGAGGCACGTTTAATTTCTGCTATCACACCTGGCCGCTTGGCTACTTGCGCGGCGCGCAATGCGGCTTCAAAGCCTCTTGGGCTAGGTGCCTCCTTAGCCCATTCTTGCATTTTCTCTAAAGCAATTCGTTGTTTGCGTTCTACGAGCTCATTTTTTTTATGCTCAATGATTTTATTAAGGATCTCTGCCCTATTAGTACTTGATTCCGTCATGTTTAACTAAAGTTTTTTGTATATTCTATATATTGATTAAATTTATCTTTTGCAGCACCACTAGCGATTGCAGAAGTCGCCATTTCTACGCCCTCTTCTAGTGTAGTAGCAATATCACTGGCATAAAGTGCTGCGCCCGCATTTAGCCTCACTATATCTGCAGCTGCGCCTGCTTTCCCTGCAAACACTTCATTAACAAGTTTTAAACTTTGTGTTACATCTTGCACAATAATGCTATCTAGACTATTTATCTCAATACCAAACTCTTTTGGAGAGATTTGATAACGTGACAATACGCCTTCATTGATCTCGGTTACTTGAGTCTCTGTGCTAATACTAATTTCATCCAAACCATCTTTGGCATGCACGACTAAAACATGACGACTACCTAATGATTGTAAAACTTGTGCAAGTGGATCCACCCAAACTGCACTGAATACACCCAATACTTGATGTGGTGCATTGGCAGGATTCGTCAATGGCCCAAGTAAATTAAACATAGTACGAATGCCCAATTCTTTACGTGGACCAATTGCATGCTTCATCGCACTGTGATGTGCTGGGGCAAATAAAAAACCTATACCCAGCTCTTCTATACAGTTTGCAACCTGTTCTACTGTCAACTGTAAATTAACACCTGCAGCTTCTAATAAATCTGCACTGCCACTTTTGCTTGAAACTGATCGATTGCCATGTTTAGCGACTCTACCTCCTGCTGCTGCAACAACAAATGCTGCGGTTGTTGATACATTAAAAGTGCCTTTGGCATCTCCCCCTGTGCCACAAGTGTCAACTAAATTTTGTGTAGACACATTTACTTTAGAGGATAATTCCCGCATCACCGCTGCCGCTGCCGTAAGTTCCTCTACTGTTTCGCCTTTCATACGTAAAGCAACCAACAAACCAGCAACTTGTGCAGAGGTTGCTTTGCCGGTCATCACAGAATGCATAACCTGTGTCATTTGTTCGTTGCTGAGAGGATTACCTTCGATAACCGTCTGTATGGCCTGTTGAATATCCAAACTATTATTTATTTTGTTTAATAAAATTAGTCAGTAAATGGTGTCCAAAATCAGTAAGAATCGACTCCGGATGAAACTGTACACCCTCTACAGGAAACTGCTTGTGTCTTACACCCATGATTTCATCTATTTCACCAGATTCATTTTGTGTCCAAGCAGTAATTTCTAAACAGCCCGGTACGCTGTCTTTTTCAATTACAAGAGAATGATAACGTGTCGCTGTAAACGGGTTATCACATTTCTCAAACACATGTTTATTATTGTGGTGCACTAATGATGTTTTACCATGCATAACTTCTTGTGCCTTAACAACCTTACCACCGTAAGCTTGTCCAATACTTTGGTGGCCCAAACAAACCCCTAATATTGGTATTTGGCTACCTAGTTCACTTATGACATCCAAAGAAATGCCCGCTTCATTTGGTGTACAGGGTCCTGGCGAAATCACAATATGATCCGGCTGCAGTGCATTGATTTCATTAATACCAATTTGATCATTACGCACTACTTTTACTTCTTCACCGATCTCTCCCAGGTACTGCACCAAGTTGTAAGTAAATGAATCATAATTGTCGATCATTAATAACATGGTCGTCTTTATATCATTAAGTATAGATTCGTTGGAACTAAGTAATTGATTTTGCGAGTTCAGCGGCTTTTTTCATTGCACCTGCTTTATTGTTCGTTTCTAACCATTCATTTTCTGGAACGGAATCGTAAACAATTCCAGCACCCGCTTGTATATATAGTTTTTGATCTTTAATGACTGCTGTACGAATTGCAATGGCAGTATCCATGTTGCCGTCCCAGGAAATGTATCCCACTGCACCAGAATAGATACCTCTCTTTATAGGTTCAAATTCATCGATAATCTCCATTGCACGAATCTTAGGCGCACCACTTACCGTCCCGGCAGGGAAAGTCGCTCTGATGACATCAATGGCATCATACCCTGGTTTTATTTTACCAATCACATTAGACACGATATGCATTACATGCGAATAGCGTTCGATGATCATTTTATCTGTAAGTACAACTGAGCCTGTTTCTGCAACTCGACCTACATCATTTCGACCTAAGTCTATTAACATTAAATGTTCAGCTAATTCTTTCGGGTCTTGCAATAATTCTTGTTCTAGGCCTTTATCTTTCTCTTCGTTACTGCCTCTAGGACGAGTGCCGGCAATGGGTCTAACTGTAATCTCATCATCTTCAAGTCGTACTAAAATTTCAGGCGAAGAACCTACAATATAAAAATCGCCCATATTCATATAATACATATAAGGCGAAGGGTTCAAACTTCGTAAACTTCTATACAAGTTTATCGGCGGTTGTGAAAATTCAGTACACTGGCGTTGAGATAACACAACTTGCATGACATCCCCTGCTCGAATATATTCTCTTGCGCTCTCAACAGCCGCTTTAAATTTTTCTTCTGAAAATTCAGAAACAAAGTTCACTTCAACATCTTGAGATGAATCACTATTAATTTTCGGGGCCGGTTGTTGCAAATACATAACTAATTCATCCAGCTTTTGCTGACCACGCTGTAATGCATTCTTTTGGTTTGGATTTATATGTACAATTAAAAATATTTTACCGCTTAAATTATCAAAGACGACTAATTCCTTTGATACCATTAAAAATATATCTGGAGTTTGTAACAAATCCGGTTTCGATCTACCGGCTAAACGTGGTTCGATGCATTGGATCGTCTCATAACCGAAATAACCCACCATGCCCCCTGTAAAACGTGGCAATTCCGGAATATCCGGCACCTTATACTGATGTATGAATTCCTGAATCCAGACAAGTGGGTCATCCACCTGCGCTTCATCTATAACATTGTTACATTCATGAATTATAGTATTACCGAATACTTTTATATGCTCCTCGCAAGACAAACCAATAAAAGAATACCTGCCCCATCTCTCACCACCCTGCACAGATTCAAATAAATAGGTATAAGGCTGGTGCGCAAGCTTTAAATAGGCGCTTAATGGTGTATCAAGATCAGCTAGAACTTCACGTACCAATGGGATACATGTGTATCCTTGGTTTTTCAGTGAATCGAATCTTGTGGAATCCATATCATCTCCAAATTAGTAAAGAAAGAAAATTGCTTAAAAGAATTAACGTTGTGTTAGCAGCGCCAACCAAGCAACTCAGCAAATCCTTTCTGAAAAGAGATGAACATTGAAAATAATTCCATAATCTGTTTATTGAAGATATTGCGGAATTTCCGCAATGGAGTCGATTATATAGCTTGCTCCCAAAGCATCAACTCCTTTCCCTTGGTGGTAACCATAAGTTACACAAAAGGTATGTAAATTAGCCGCCTTGCCTGCTTGGATATCACTTGCAGAATCACCGACCATCAACGCTTGCGAAGATTTCAGTCCAGCCTTATCCAATATATCGTATAGAGGCTTTGGGTTTGGCTTTTTCACAGGCAAATCATCTCCACATATAATATGTTCAAAATATTGATCTAGTTTAAATGCATGTAATAGAGCAGGCGTAAAACGGCGTGGTTTATTGGTAACAATGGCCATGGTTAAATTTTTGTTTTGCAACTCGGCTAACCCTTCTAGCACTCCTTGATAAACCGTACTTTCAGTACAAATGTATTGATCGTAAATATCGAAAAACAATTGCTGTGCCTGAAAAAATAACTCTTCATTAGGCTCTCCGTCTACATCACCAGTTAACGCACGTTTTATCAGCCGTGCTGCACCGTTTCCCATCCAATCACGTACTTGTTGTAAATCATGTGTGGGAAAATCAAATTGCTGCAGCATTATGTTTAAACTAATCGCAATATCTGGAGCACTATCAACTAGCGTACCATCCAAATCAAACATCACGCAACGCACTTGCGATAACATATTAAATACCCAAAGCTAAATTAAGAAATTGTTTGAGTTGTGTTTAAAAGTTGCGCACGCATTTTAGAAATCGTGCCTGCATAATCTTGAGTGTCAAAAATTGCAGATCCAGCAACAAAAGTATCAGCACCAGCAGATTTAATAGCTGCGATATTATCAACTTTTACTCCGCCATCTATTTCTAGCCGAATGGGTAATCCTGTTTGATTGATGAGTGCTCGGGCTGCTTTTAATTTATTTATAACTGCAGGAATAAATTTTTGTCCGCCAAAACCCGGATTAACTGACATGAGTAAAAGCATGTCGATCTTATCTATTACATATTCTATTTGGTTCAATGAAGTAGCTGGATTTAAAACCAGACCTGCTTTACAGCCCTGATCATGAATAAGTTGCAAACTGCGATCTACATGTTCAGAAGCTTCCGGATGGAAAGTGATATAGCTGGCACCTGCCGCGGCAAAATCAGAAATCAACCTGTCTACAGGTTTAACCATCAAATGCACATCTATGGGAGCTTGCACGCCATAATCACGTAATGCCTTACAAATTACCGGCCCAAAAGTTAGATTAGGCACGTAGTGATTATCCATAACATCAAAATGGATAATATCTGCACCAGCCTCCAGTACTGCATTTACTTCTTCGCCCAAACGCGCAAAATCAGCCGAAAGTATTGAAGGTGCGATCCAATCTGCGAACATAATCTGACTCATGACTAATATTTCATGGCCGCACTTTAACGTATAACCATGTAATTTGCAGCTGGCTTCCAGTAAACTTTATCCGTATAACTTCACCAGTTATCTCAACGACTCATGACTTAAAAAGGGAGCACAATGGATTTACAACCTTATTATATGCCGGCTGCACTTGCTGGCCATTTGCTTGCTGCTGTAATTTGGGTAGGTGGTATGTTCTTTGCTTACACCGCTTTACGACCCGCTGCAGCATCCCTTCTGGAAATGCCACAACGTTTAAAACTGTGGCGCAAAACCTTAGTCAGCTTCTTTTTCTGGGTATGGATATGCATTATTGCCTTACCTGCAACAGGTTATTGGATCATTTTTGCCCATTATGGCGGTATGGCACGTGTAAACTGGCACATACATATTATGCAAGTGCTTGGAATCATCATGATTCTGATTTTTTTACACGTTTTCTTTGCACCCTTTATGCGCTTACGCAAAGCCGTAAAACAAGAAGATTTTCAAGCTGCCAATGTACAACTTGCACAAATTCGAAAATTTATAGGCATTAACCTATTGCTGGGGATTATTGTTTTAATCGTCGCGGGTGGGCTAAGGTACTTGGCCTAACCCACCCAAAAAGGCTTTTTATTGGCAACCCAGTGACGCGTAATAGGCCGCTAAATTAGCAATATCATCATCTGATAGTCCTGAAACCATTGGCTGCATTTGAGCACTTACTCGAGCACCATCTCTAAATGCCTTAATTTGTGCTGCTAGATATTCTTCTTTCTGGCCTGCCAAATTCGGAAAAGTGCCAACAGGACTAATCCCGGCTCCTCCATGACATGCTGCACACGTCACAGACTTAGCTTTGCCTGCTTCTGTATCACCTGCGTGACTCGTTACAGCAAATAATAATAAAATAAATAAAACAAACACTCTTCCTGTATTTTTCATTTGCTACTCCAGATTTGCTAAAAAATTTTGATGAATATTAGAAGATTTTGAAACGCAAAAAGTTCAAATTCAATTTAAAAACTAACTAATATATTGTAATACTTTTACTTATCTTCACAATCTCAATTACATTGAATTAACTCGCAAATTACGTGTTACATACATCAGTACAATCAATACTGCTAATAGCAGCATCGTACCCATTAATAATGCGTAATCTTCTAACTGTAATAACGAATACAGTACGATATACAACGCTATTAATAATACAAATATAATTACAGACTTTGACCAACTTTTTAATGCCGCAGCCGTGTATAAAGTGATAAGCCCTATATTAATCAAGGCAGCAATAATATAGGCGTTCAAGAAAGAAATGTGCTCTGCAATAGATAAAAGCACAAGATAAAACAGCGCAAGGGCAACGCCGATTAAACCATATTGAACAAAGTGTAAACGCGCTTGTGTTGTAAGTTCGAAAATCAGAAAGGTAAGGAAAGTCAGAGCTACAAATAATATTCCGTATTTTACGGCACGCGTTACTTTAGAATATAAAAACACAGGCTCAAACAGATCAACACCTGCAACAAACTCACTTAAATTATATTGCTTTCCACTAGTTACCCATGATTGCGGAAAATTTCGCGCCAAATGTGGAATAGACCAGGTAGATGTGAAGCCATCATCTGTAATCTCATATGAAGTAGGCAATGTCATGCCTTGAAAACTTGGGTGCGGCCAACTCGATCTCATAGTAACGGTTGTATTTTCTCCAAAGGGAGCAAAACGAAAGCCCTGGCTACCATTTATGGTAACTTTTGTATTGAAATTATATTGTGCAGTACTCGCATTTAAATCTGACAGATTTGCATGGAATCCATGACTTAATAGCTCTGTCAATTGAGTGCCAGGTGAGTAACCTATTTCAGTACCATTCCAATTTAAACTAGAAACATGGTTAATCGCTCGAGTATCAGACAACCCCAATACAAAGTAAGCTTTATTCCAATCAATTCGATGAATGTAGTCAGACATACTCTCAATGTCCAGATCTACAAAAGATCCATTTATGGAAACTTCAGCTTGATATACCAAAGATTTATAAATTCCTCTTTTGCGGCGCTGCTCTGTTAATACGACATCAATGTTCAATTCTTTTGGAAGTTGTACAGTATGTTTTGTTATATACGAAGTTTTTGTCTTTACTTTATCCTGCCCAGTCTCATCGGTAGTGGTTTCTTTACTAACGTGCTTTTCAACAAATGGTACAACCAACATCGGCCCCTGCAACAATTGTTGCCCTCCCCAAGTGTTAGCAATGTCATATAAAACATTTCTGTATAAACCATCCCTTTCGTTTACAACACCCTGCATCATTACCAAAGGTATAAGCATCACTAATGCAATCACACCCACGACTATGCTACGTATTGTTAAATTTTCATTTATGTCTTTTACTCTATCTTGCTGCATTTCATCGTCGCGATTCGTATCAGTGGTTTTAGGCTGCTGTAATTTTCTAACCAGTAAATAAATTAAATAAACTACACCTGCTAGAACAGCCAAAATAATTAATAATGCAAGTACCCCATAGATCATTTTGCTTCCATTCAAACTGCTGCAAGAAAGATAATCATAACTATTAAACTGGCAAAATAATGCTCTAATTCAAAATAATTGTAGAATTCAATCTTATCCTTGACGGTTGGTAAAATAGGTGTTTAAGCTGCTAAAAAAAGTAACTCTGAACTTTAGAGAAGAAGCCTTCCGGCCAGCATATGAAATCGGTCATTCAACCATTTTTTGTTGGAAATTCAGTTAATTAGCTACTTTAATCCTGAGTATTTACTGATTTACGAGTACAATATTACAAAGGACCGTAGCATATGCTTTCTCAACCAATATCTCCCAATCATCTTATAGCCATTAGATTTTGGCCTGCTATCTTTTTGCTGTCTATCATACTGTTAGGTCTGCCAATGTCGTCTGTTTCTGCCAATATGATTTTGAGCGAAGCAATATTGCATTTTGAACCAGGCAAACCATTGCGAAAAGATGTCGAAATTGAAAACGTAGGTGAAGAAACACTCTACGTTCAAGTCGAACCCATGATCGTACACAATCCAGGCTTGGATAATGAAAACCGAGAAGCTTTTAAAGATCCTCGCGAAGCCGGATTGCTCGTCACACCAAATAAAATTGTTATCCCGCCTAAAGGTAGAAAACTAGTTCGCTTCGTTGTGCTCAAACAGCCTACCGAACAAGATGCCGTATACCGTGTTACATTCCGCCCTGTCACCAATGGCGTCACCTCAGATAAAGAGCAAATTGGTGTAAAAATTGTCATTGCATACCAAGTCCTTGTGCTCGTACAGCCTGCAACCCCCCAACCCAACTTGATAGTAGAGCGCGAAGGCAAACAATTAAAGTTTAAAAATAAAGGCAATACAAATGTGCTTTTGCGTGAAGGTAAACAATGCCCATCCGAATCTTCTAGTGAAGAAGAGTGCGAAATTCTCAGAGGCAATCGTCTATATGCTGGTAATGAGTGGTCTGTAGAACTACCCACAAATAAACCTGTTGAATATTACTTAAGTATCGGGACAAAAAACTCTATCGAAAAATATTAGCTTTAGCTCTAAATTATTAGTGTGCAAACTTCAATCCGAAGTTGGTTAGCAAACATGCTGCATGCATCGCCATTATTAATATACAAAATATTTGTAGCATTAATACTTGCATTCTTTCTAGCATCACCTTTATTTTCTGCTGACAGTAATCATGCTCCTGTTTTGAAAACTAAGCCTGGACCTCCTCCAGGCTTTGAAGACCTCGCTAAGCCACAAACTACATCTGTGGATATTTATTATGGCGGAAGAAATATAGGCACGACATTAGCGACTTATACTCCTAATACTGTGGAGCTAGAGTCTCCTTCTACAATCGTGTCATTAATCCCACGAATCAATAATCAAATCGAAGTAGAAACAGCATTAAGCGGCCCGCTTGCCACTAATTCTGAAAAAGTATGTCTTACAGAAATACAAAGGGATTGCGGACATCTCGAACCAGCCGTTGCCGGTGTTATTTTTGATGAGGGCTATTTTCGTTTATATGTGTTTATTAATGCCTATTATCTTGAACAAAAAGAAATTGTAAGCAACAAATATTTACCTGAATCAAGCACTGAGTTCTCTACAGTAAATTTATTCTCAACCAATATTAGTGGTAATGACAATAATGATACTTTTACACTTGGTGCTAGGCATATAGCTGCACATAAACAATCACGTTTTCTTCTTGACTGGAATCATACTGATACACAAGACATAACCGTAGACACTTTATCTGTACAACACGATAAATCTATATGGTCAACTGAAGCGGGTATCTTTGATTCTGCAACCAGGAATTCAAGTTTCATTAATGAAACAGATTTATTAGGCGCACGAATTTTTTCATCTACTAATACTCGCACGGACTTAGAGTACTCTCAAAGCACAGAAATATTTTTATTTTTAACCTCACATAGTCTGGTCGAGATTTTCAAAGACGATAAATTAGTAACAGTAGAAGAATATGAAGCAGGTAACCAACAAATAGATACGGCTCACTTGCCAGGTGGTTCGTATCCTATCCGTTTACGAATAACAGATGCCAGGGGTAGCGTACGCGAAGAAGAATACTTTTTTGTTAAATCTGCATTACTTCCACCCAAAGACCAACCACTGTATTTTGCTGAGTTCGGCAATATAGGTGAAGCCACTCAAAATAGCACTTTACGCGAATACACAGATGAATACTTAGGCAGACTCGGAGCTGCATATCGTCTACATGACAATTTCGGTGTCGAATTTGAATACCTTCATGGTGCAGATGTTGGAATTTTACAAGGCGGTGCGGTTTATTTAGGACCAAACTACAATGTTCAAGGCTACTTAATGCAAAGCAGCGAGAATGATTGGGGAATTGATGTAAGAGGCCAGATGAATCGACAAAACTTAAGTCTCAACTTTAACTATCGTAAAGTTGACAAAGACGAAAATGATACTTTAAATGACTTTCAATTAATTCCAGATAACTTTACACAGAGTAGTCTCTCTGCCAGCACCTTATTTGCAGACGGAACGTTATCATTACGCGCTCGATATAATAAACGCTTAAACCAAGACAGCATTGAGTCCTTTGGTCTTGAATATCGAAAACCACTTTACCGCCGCAACCGTTATCAAATTGATCTAACCAGCAGCTCATTTATAGAAGATGGTGATCTCTCTGCTTGGATTGGATTCTCATTTAATCGTTTTGCACAAAATAAGCAATATACTAGTGACATCCGATATGTGCACCAGGATGACAATAACTCAACAGAGCAAGGTCTTGAACTTAGTGGAGAAGTAACGTATTCAAACAATGATCCAAATTTTGGAAATTATAGTCTCGGTCTATTTGCAGACGATACCCTAGATAGAAAGGCAGTAGGAACTCGTGTGCGCAGCCAATCTTCTTTAGGGCGTGGCGATTTCTTGTATGAACTAGTAGATGATAAAACGTCTGGAAATTTCTCACGTTATTTTGGTAATGCCAGCTTCAGCATCTTCTCAAGTGGTGATGAAATTGCATGGGGTGGAAATAGAAATTCTAGAGCTGGTGTCATTGTTGCCTTGGACAGTGAATTACAGAACTCACCATTTGAGGTGTTTGTTGACCGACAGCCACATGGTTTTGCTAAAACAGCAAATTCTACTGTGATTGGTTTACGACCCTATGAAAGCTATGAAATTCAGATCAAGCCAAGAGGTAATGACATCGTTCACTTTGAAGACAATGTTCAAACCGTTACTTTATATCCAGGCAATGTAGAAACTCTACGCTGGCAAGTAAGTCCGGTTACCGTTTTGATTTCTAACGCAGTACATGAAGATGGTACACCTGTTGCAAATGCTAAATTTGAAAACACAATTAATTTTGCAAGCACCGACGATGGCGGCTGGTTCCAAATTGAAATTGCAAACCGTAAACCATTAGTACTTACAAAAAACGGTCAGCCAGTTTGCATGATCACATTACCTAACTTTACTGCAGAGCAAGGTGTAGCGGTACTTGACGAAGTAACCTGCTCACCTATTCAGGACTAACAAGCAATACAATATTTGAAGAGTAAACTCCAGCGGGTGCAGAGGCTATGTTTGCCTCAGGTATAAGTAATGATAGATTTGCTGTAAGTCGATTACATGGTGCTCTACGTTTTAATCTACGGCCTCGTAAGCCTGTAAGTGCTACGCCAGGAGTTAACTCAACTCTACCACCTAATCTAGGTCGATCATTAAAAAACAATCTATATGCAATGGTGTCAAAGCCACTTCTTAAAACAAATTGTTTATTTTGACTGTCACCACTTACGGTGATGCTATATGGGCCTTGTGGAAGCATCGCAACACAAATATCTTGGTCTGCTACGATATCACCCGATCCGAGCGACCATTTACCTAGTCTAAAAGGCTTAAGCTCAGAAACTATAATCATGGCATGTGCTTGAACACATACCAATGTAATAATAATTGCTATTAAAAATAAATAGTGAAACTTTTTAAAACTAGAGGTCATACAGCTTTATTCCACAAATGTGGCAAAGCATAAGGCTAGTTAGGGATGACTAGTAATGTCAAGACACCCGTGTAAATTCCACCAGTTGCTGCAGTTAGTTCTGTAGAAGGAATTCTGACCTCTAGATTGGCATTTGGAGGCGTAAGGGAAGAACCGCAGGTAAATCCAAAAAAACCACCAAATATTAAATTACGAAAAAAAGTAACTGCCGGTCCTGTCTGACCATATTGTACTGAACCAGGCAATAAAGGAACTTGCCCACCAGTACCGGTTTGATCATTCCAGTACACTTCATAATTAATCTGATCTACACCATTTGATAAAGTAAATGCAGATGGATCAATCAAGTTTCCGTCCCCCGTCGCTTGTATTGCATAGGGCGCACCTGTGCTTGATTTACCAATACAAACATTCTGATTACTAGCGAGATTACCATCACCAATATTCCATGTACCAAAACTGACTGTCTGCAATCCAAAAATCCTAATTAAATCACCAGAAGTAACATTAATATCCACAGTACCTGTAGATGCAAAATAATCTGGTGCGCCTTGTGTGGTTGCAGCATAACTATTTAGTGAACCACAAATAACAAATACTAGTGCCAGCAGACAAGAAAAATATTTGTGGGGCTTTAGAAACTCAATAAGTTGCATTATTTAACTTCCATGCTCGCAATTTAAAAAAGCGCTACCAATATGTATCAGTAGCACTTCTTTTTAAATTGAGATCACGACTTAGCGTGGAGCAACTGTTACAGTTAATTCATCAGCATACGTTGCTGCTGGCACTTCTGCCAAACCATTAAATGTTGCATCTGTTTCAGGAATGGATACCGCTATGGTAGCACCTCCACCAGCACCTGCTGAACAATCATCAACGGTTTGGTTTGCATTGGTAAATGTAGAATTAGTTGTAGCATTGTCTAGGTCGACAGCACCACCACCATTGCCATCATCAAATGTAACGTCATAAATTACGTCATTAGTACCATCACTTAGGAAAAAGTTTAAACCCGCACCATTTGAGCTTGTAGCGGTAATTTCATAATCAGCACTTCCATTTCTATAAATACATGCAGGGGTACTGTCTGTTACTGCTGAACCAGGTGTATAAGTGTTACCTGTCATTGGAGTTAATCCACTAATGCGAACTAAATCACCTACAGTAACATCAATATCCACAGTACCAGTTGAGGTATTACCCAATGTTCCATCTGCGGTTACAGCAAATGAGTTACTTGTAAATACGAGCAAACCCGCTACTGTCATTCCTTTAACTAATTTTTTCATTTCCATTTGTATGATTCCTATACCTAAAGAGTTAAAAATCTTCCCAATCCTCTTGGGTGGTTAAAAACTTTCTGCTAGATTTAGTTCCTTACTAAATGGACTAAATCCCAGACCAATGACCTAAAGTATATCGATGTTTGTGTTTTTGGATCATTGGGTCCGATGAAATAAACCCCTTAAGTTACAATCGGTTACTGTAGATGCTAAAGTGATGAAGCTGGTCAACTAGTGACAAAGATGGTCCAAACCTATTTCTCATTTAGGCAGAAAAAGTCACCTTTTGTAACCGTTATTAACAATTAAATTACTGATTTATAACCTTGTTTGAATACATAAAAAGCCTAGGTGCATTGCGAATACTGCTACTACTTTTGGCCGTAGCACTTACAATCATCCGTCCACAACCTGATAGCACTACTGTTCTTAATGGCTGGGAAATCTTCCCTACATTAATTGCTCCTGCCATGACACCCCTAGTTTTTATGGTATTAATGTTCGACTTTATGATGTCACGAATACGTATGTCGGACGAGCAGGTTCGGAGTAGATTTCGTTTCATCAGTTACATAGAACTTGCTTTTGCTACTGTCTTATTTGTTGCCTGGTTGCCTTTCTTTTTGGCCATAGGTCGTTAAACCAATTGGCAAAAAAACTAAATGCTTAATTACATTTGGTTTGGCTTTTTTATCGTCGCTTTTATAAGTTGCTTATTTCAAGCCATCGTACACGATAATAATGCGATCTTCGCGCAAGTGATTCAGGCTACTTTTGACATGGCCAGCTTAAGCGTTGAAATTGCATTAGGGCTAATTGGTGTGCTTTGTTTATGGTTGGGATTTTTCTCCATTGCCGAACGTGCAGGATTTGTTGAATTACTAACCAAAGCGTTTCAACCTTTGTTCAAACATTTAATGCCTGCAGTACCAAGCAACCATCCCGCAATAGGATCAGTAACCATGAATATGGCTGCTAACATGCTGGGGTTAGATAACGCTGCCACACCATTAGGGCTTAAAGCCATGCAAGATTTACAAAGTCTTAATCCACAAAAAGATATAGCTAGCAATGCACAAATTTTGTTTTTAGTGTTAAACACTTCATCAGTCACAATTCTTCCTGTTACAATTTTTCTATTTCGCGCTCAGCAAGGCTCAACAGATCCAACTGCTGTTTTTATTCCTATCCTACTGGCAACTTGTGCATCGACTCTAGTTGGTTTGCTAAGCGTAGCTTATATACAAAAGCTAAATATATTTAACAGAACTATATTTTTATATTTAATTGGTTTTGCTGTACTTATAGGTTTACTTTTAAGTTTTTTGTTAGCAGGCGACACATCTTCATTAGCAGAACGCTCCAGTCTGCTAGGAAACTTATTATTACTACTCGTGATAATTTCTTTCTTAACTTTAGGCTTTATACGTAAAGTTAATGTGTATGACGCTTTTATTGACGGTGCCAAACAAGGTTTTGATGTTGCTTTAAAAATAATTCCTTACTTGGTAGCCATGTTAGTAGCAATTGGTGTGTTACGCGCCAGTTTAGCATTAGATGTTTTATTAAAGTTTATAGAAAAAATGGTTTCCACATTAGGTCTTGATACAGAATTTGTTGCCGCTTTGCCTACTGCATTAATGCGTCCTTTCTCTGGTAGTGGAGCTCGCGCCATGTTGTTAGAGACCATGAATACTTATGGCGTGGATTCATTTGCAGCAAATATAGCTGCTATAGTACAGGGGAGCACAGAAACTACTTTTTATGTGCTAGCCATCTATTTCGGCAGTGTTGGAATCAAACGTGTCCGTCATGCCATTGGTTGTGGCTTATTTGCAGATTTTGCCGGTATTACTGCTGCAATAATAATTGGTTATTGGTTTTTTACGTAATACTATAAAAATTATTCTTTAAGTAATTTTGCGATTACTTTTTCGATTTTCTTTGCCCTTCTATCCCCCTCATGAGTCTCGCCAATAAAAGCATCACGTATATTGCCATTTTTATCAACAATATAATAAGCAGGCCAGTAACGATTTCTAAGTGAGCGCCAATACGCAAAGTTATTATCCATCATTACAGGATGATGCAGCATAAATTCTTTAACTTTTTTAACTACGTTATCTCGATCTTTTTCACGTTCAAATTCAGGCGTATGAATACCAATCACTTGAAAATCTTCATTGGCAAACTTTTCCTCAACACTTCTTAACCAAGGGAATGATCGATAACAATTCCAACATCCAAAGGTCCAAATATCAATTAAAACTACTTTGCCACGCAAATCTGCAACCGAAAGTGGTTCTGAATTGATCCACGCATTTGGATCGACTTGAGTAAACTCTGGCATTCGATCAGGTGGATTTAATTTTTTAGCATAAACAATCGAAGTGCTTGCTAATATAAAAATAAAAATGCTTAAACTTATATAATACTTTCTGCTTTTTGTATTACGTAGTACGTTCATTTTTTACTTCCACCAGAACTCTACCCTGGATCTCATTATTTAATAATTTTTGAAATACACTTGGCAAATCTTCAAGCTTAGACGTCAGTGTATGAATCTTACCAAGATTATTTGGATGTAAATCATCGCCTAGACGCTGCCAAATCCTTTTGCGCAAATCTTGTGGGCAATTAGATGAACTTACACCAAGTAAGTTCACACCACGTATGATAAATGGCATGGTAGATAGCTCGAACTTAATGCCGCCAGCAATACCCACACTCACTACATTTCCCCAAGGCTTGGTTGCACGTACTAAACTACTTAAGGCTTCTCCACCAATGTTATCGATGGCACCTGCCCAATGCGCTTTTTCAAGAGCACCATCCCCCACATTTAGCTTTTCACGCCCAACAACTTTATCTGCACCGAGATCGATTAAATAATCGTGAGCTTCCTGAGTTCCGGTAACCGCAATGACCTCATAGCCAAGCTTATGTAAGATATCAACCGCAAAACTACCTACACCTCCACTTGCACCCGTTACGGCAATGGGCCCATCTTGCGAGTGTTGATTATTCTGTTGCATTAAATGCACACAAAGTGCTGCCGTAAACCCTGCTGTCCCAATAATCATGCTTTGACTTAACGTTAAGCCCTCAGGCAAAGGCACAATCCAGTCTGACGGTACGCGGGCAAACTCAGCATAACCGCCATCATGCACTTCACTTAAGCCACTACCGTTTACAATGACCTGGTCACCTTGTTGAAAATCAGAATTCGTGGCTTCAACTACCTCACCCGCAAGATCAATACCGCCAACTAATGGCGAACGTCTTAAAATTTTTGCTTTCCCCGTTCCCGCAAGTGCATCTTTATAATTAACACTCGAGTAACGTACACGAATAACAACATCACCTTCACTTAGCTGTTCTAAACTAAGCTGCTCAATTCCCGATCGCGTGCCTTCTTCATTCGAATGTATGCGAAAAGCTGGAAATTTTTTCATATTTAAAAAAAGTTTATAAAAAACTATAAATTTGAAAACAACTCTTGCGCAACACTTAAAGTTTCTGTGCCGATCGGAGCAAGATAACTAAAATGACCCATCTTCCTGCCTGAACGCGCTTCTTTTTTTCCGTAAAGATGAAGTTTTACTCTGTTATTTGAAAGTATAGTAGACCATTCCGGCTGGTTGGCTCCCCACAAGTCCCCCAAAAGATTTACCATGGTTACAGCACTATGGGCATTGGATGATCCAAGCGGTAATCCACAAATTGCTCTAACTTGCTGCTCAAACTGTGAGGTATAACATGCATCAATTGTATAGTGGCCACTATTATGAGTGCGTGGCGCCATTTCATTAAAAAATAATCTACCACTTTTATCAACAAAAAACTCAACAGCTAAAACACCAAAATAATTCAAAGAATCAGCAATTTTTTGCGCAAACGATTTTGCCTGTTCCTGAAGTTTAGTATCCACTTTTGCGGGTACTGTACTGGTGTGCAGAATTCCGTTTACATGAGTGTTCTCTGCAACGGGGAAAAAACTTAGTTCCTTACTAGTAGAACGCGCTATTACAGCTGACACTTCTGTGGCTAAATTAATTTTTTCTTCTAAAACAGAATCAACATTATTTAACCCTCTCCAAGCCTCTACTGCTTCCTCTAAGGTATGCACAACAACTTGACCTTTACCATCATAGCCAAAACTTGCAGTTTTTAAAATGAATGGCGCATTAAGTTCACTAAACGCTTTTGTTATATCCTCATTACTCTTGACACTATGAAATGGAGTAACATCGATACCTAGCGCACTAACATATTTTTTTTCCCTAATTCGATTCTGTGCAATCTCTACAGCATTAGCATTGGGACAAACCGTACAATTTTCTGCTAAATGTGCTAACACTTCTGCAGGGACATTTTCAAACTCTGTTGTAATGACTGCACATTCTTGTGCCAGTGCTTTAAGTGCATGAGCGTCGTCATAATTTGCCTGTAAATGCAAATGCGCAATTTCTCCTGCAGGACTCACTGTATTAGGATCCAAAACAATTATGCGATACCCCATTGCTGTCGCAGCATGCACAAACATACGACCAAGTTGACCGCCGCCTAACATACCAAGTGTAGCGCCTGGGTGTATCATCTTTAATCAGGTAACTGAGTACTTAACACCTTTGTAGTTTGTGCGGCTCGATAATCATTCAACTTTTTTGTTATATCAGGATCTTCATTCGCCAGCATGGCGACGGCAAATAACCCTGCATTGGCTGCACCTGCTTCACCTATTGCAAAAGTGGCTACAGGAACACCCTTAGGCATTTGCACAATAGAATAGAGCGAGTCCTGCCCAGACAGGTATTTACTTGGAACAGGCACTCCTAAAACGGGTACAGTAGTTTGTGCAGCAACCATGCCTGGCAAATGAGCTGCACCCCCAGCACCGGCAATAATACATTTTATGCCACGCGAAACTGCTGTTTCAGAAAATTCTGCCATTAATTTTGGAGTACGGTGGGCAGATACTACGCGCTTCTCGTACAATATATTAAACTGGTCGAGGACATCAGCAGCAGCCTGCATAACCGGCCAATCGCTATCACTGCCCATAATGATGCTAACTTGTGGATCAGCCATGAATTACCTCGGCTATGAAAAATGAAACGCGCATTTTGGCTGAGACAGACGAATAAAACCAGTACATATAAGATAATAAATACAATTAAAAGCAAGAAATGTTATTTGAATCCAACCTCAAGTCCTTAAAAAAGGTCTACCAGGGCAAAGTCCGTGACATCTACGAAGTTGATACAGAACACTGGTTGATCGTTACCAGTGATCGGCTTTCGGCATTTGATGTGATTCTGCCCGACCCAATCCCCAAAAAAGGCATCGTTCTCACAACCTTATCCAATTTTTGGTTCAATCGATTTGCCAGCAAAGTAAGTAACCATCTAAGCAATATCGCCCTTGAAGATGTCATAAAAAATGAACAAGAATTAGAAATTCTACAAGGTAGAAGCATTATTGTTCGAAAATTAGAGGCTTTACCATTTGAAGCCATCGTACGTGGTTATGTGATTGGTTCTGGCTGGAAAGAATACCAAAACACCGGTTCCATATGTGGTGTGCAACTACCTAAAAATCTTCAACAAGCCGGAAAATTACAAGAGGCTATCTTTACCCCTTCCACAAAAGCTGCAGTGGGTGATCACGATATTAATGTAACTTTTGATGAGATTATAAATTTAGTAGGCAAGAATATTGCAGAAAATGTTCGTGATTTAAGTGTAAGTATATATAAAGAAGCGGCTGATTACGCACTTCAACGTGGAATAATTATTGCCGACACCAAATTTGAATTCGGTTTAGATAAAAATGAAGAAATTGTTTTAATTGACGAAGCTTTAACACCGGATTCTTCACGCTTTTGGCCACAAGATACGTATAAGGTGGGCGAAAGCCCTAAAAGTTTTGATAAACAATATGTACGTGACTATTTAGAAACTCTTGACTGGAATAAACAGGATCCAGGACCAAAACTCCCTCAAGAGATTATTGATAACACTAGTAAAAAATACTTAGAAATTTGTGAAATTCTTACAGGATTAAAAATTTAAAAATAATAGGCAAGATCTAATTGAAAATAGTCATCACGACTGAACTGATTCAATGGATCATCACTTGATACATTACTAAACAACTGAAATTCACTTTCAATACGCCAGCTGTCACTTATACGCCGTTGTAATTCAATCCGAAAACTTCGGCTGCTAAAGTCGAAATCATATAACCCACCAGCTAAAATTTCCGTATCCTGTGCGTCATTAAATGCATATCGCATGCCCAAAAAAATATCATCTTGAAATCCTGTTGTTGCATCCTGCTTGCGATCATCGTAATGATATTCCGCCAATACTCCAATGTCGGTTGCACTTTCCATCATGCCATAAAAAGTATACTCAAATCCTCCCACGGCAGCAGTGAAATCACGACCTCGCTTTGTTTGCAATATTGATTCCAGCTTCCATGTCCAGTTACCAATAATTGCCTGTATGTCTAAACCAGTTTGATCAATAAGGTTATAGACGGGAATAAATTCAAGTCTGCCACTTGAATCAAATGTTGGAACCAAATCAGGCACTCGCGAAGTTCCACTAAAATGTGATAAACCTAAATCTACCGGACCAATCTGCGAACTTAACCGTACTGCCCAATCGACATGATATTCTTCCGCGCCCGACTCATATTCCGGATTATCTGTATCTACAATTAGCTCCGTACGCAATCGTCCTTTACGCCCTGGAAAGGTTCTTTCACGAAAACCGGGTAAAATATAAAATTGCAATGCACCCCAATCACGTAACCACGTAGTTTCAATCATGGGTTGCCCAAGCTTATCTTCCGTATCTAGATTTTCTACTAAATCAGTTTGATTGATAATATCGACAAGATGTTGCGATTCCGTAACACCCCAAAAAACTTTAGCGAGACCAACACGTAATTCCCAGTCTCCCGCAACATGTAAATAATGTGCGGCACGTAAATCAAAATGAGTGCGTTCTGGATCAGTCGAATCAACACGAACAAAAGGTGTGAATGTAATAGCTCGGAACCCGTCATTCCATTCTTTATAATATTCAGGTTCAAAAGACAAAGACAGATCACCATCTCGTTGTCCATTAAATTGTGCGCTTTGCCAAAAACTGCGCCCTTGCAACGCAATATTGCCAGACCAAACTCCAGCACTCTCTTCAGCATTAGTTACTGAAACCAAGGCCTCGCACAACAAAAAAGTCAGAATAAACCCGCAATAGTTAACACACTTGTTAATTATGTGCATGTATAAATCTAATCATATAATGTTTATATGTTTACAACAGGCGGTTACCGTAAACGCGGTAGTGCATTTGGATTAAAATCTCGTTCAGTAACTTTTGTTTTAAATTTGTAGTTCGCCCATTGCAAGGTTGTCGTTTTACCAGTTTGATGATTTTCCATAAACATCTCATCTGGTCGCCAATAATAATCAATGTATTCTTTATAACCCGAATATGTAAGTGTTTTTAATAACGCATTTTTTCGATCATAGAATTCCACTTTGACAATGCGATATTCAGCTTGATCAATCCAAGCTATTTGTCTTGTGTAACCTGAATATTCATATTCAGGATAACGTTCCACTACATAACACTGCCATTCCCCACATGCTTCATCACGCAAGTATTTATAGGAGTATTTTTCAACCTCTTGTGAGCCCAAATCTTCAAATGCAAATTCACTACCTACAAAAGGACCGGATTTATTACGTGAATTAATTCTTTTAACACGTTTAAGTGCGGGCAGATATAACCACTGATCATCTGGCTCAAGACCATGACTGTAAGTAAGTACGGCTGTTTTTTTAATATCTGCTGGTCGATCAAAAATGGATAAGGTCTTATCTCCGTCTCCTTCAACTTCTAATGTTCTTGTACGAATGTAACGTGTACTTTCCTGACCTTGACGATTGCGTAAAGTCATAATCAAGTCAGCTGTCTGGGTTTCAAAACCAGTATCACGCTTATCTGCCGCAATGGCAATCGCCAAGCCTTTCCCCTCGGACGTTTCTGCAACAGCTGATGCACTAATTAGCAGCAGCCAAATCAGGAACGATATCTTTTTCATCTCGACCCTCCTCAAGGGCAATCAATAATGGTGGCAAAAATAAGAAATCAATTATGAGTGCAATCACAATCGTGATAGCGGTTAACAACCCCATCGCTGAGTTCAATTCGAATGCAGACATAGATAAAACCAAAAAGCCTGCAGCCAATACTATTGTTGTTACTAAAAGTGCACTACCAACATTTGCAAAAGCATACCGTACAGCTTCAGTTGCACTTGCATTTTTCTCTCGTTTAGCACGAAGATATTTACTCATAAAATGCACAGTATCATCTACTACAATACCTAATGTCATCCCGGCAACGACAGACAACGCCAAACCGATTTCACTATCAAAAATTGCCCATACACCAAACGCTACTCCAATAGGCGTTAAATTAGGGATCAAACTAATAAAACCCAGTTTAAATGAACGTAAGGCAAATATTAGAATTACCGATATCAGAGCTAGTGCAGCTAAGGTTCCAACGATCATGCTGTAAATATTTCGTACTGCAAGGTGTGAAAAAATGACTGCTGGGCTGGA
The DNA here is from genome assembly GCA_965223115.1 of Gammaproteobacteria bacterium. Taxonomy (GTDB): domain Bacteria; phylum Pseudomonadota; class Gammaproteobacteria; order UBA4575; family UBA4575; genus CBDCUI01. The sequence goes on along the minus strand of OZ244982.1, from coordinate 33,729 downwards.
TGCAACCATATTGATATCAGACGCATTTTGACTTATCCAGTCTCTAGCTCTTTGCTCAAAGACCAGCATTTGATCCGTACTTAATGTTTCTAATGTAGTAGAAATACGTGTCGAAGATTTATCAATGTTAATCTGATCATTAAGATCTAAACCATATGGTAAGGACAATTCATACAATAATAAATATTGTGCCGCTAAATCACGATCATTCGGTAAACTGTACCAAGATTTATCATCACCATGCATGTTTTTATTCAAGCGCTTAAAAGTATCTGATACAGAATTAACATGCTTCACTTCAGGTTGCTCACGCAACCAACCAACAAAGTTATCCATTTGAGTCAAAAAATCTGGCTCACTAATACCACCTGAATCATTTGCTTCCAATGAAAACTGAATAGTGTACAAACCTGTAATCTTATCCGTCACATAATCAGTGTGGCGACGGAACTCAATTGATTCATCAAAATATTCTACAAATCGATCATTGATTTCATTACGCGGAATAATCGCAATAAAGGCTACAATGATTGCGCCCATGGACCAGAGCAATACTCGTCTTTTACTTATAACAAACTCAGCGATATTTTCCATCAACATAGTCTTTATGTCTGTGCGTTGCTTCACTTTAAATGGCAAAATAGCCGTTAAAGCAGGTAGAAAAAATATCGATAAAACAAATGCAAATGTCACACCCATCGCTGTAATGTTGCCAAGGTCACGAAATGGTGGCACATCACTAAAATTTAAACTAAGAAATCCAATCACTGTTGTTAAGGAAGTTAAAAATATTGGATGAAAATTAACCCGTAATGATTCTTTAATTGCAGCAATTTTATCCAGCCCAGTTCTCATAGTGTTTAAAAAGGTTGTAAAAAAATGCACACAATCTGCAACTGCCAATGTGAGTATCATAATAGGTGCAGAGGCGGATGGCGGCGTTAATTTATAACCAAGCCACCCAGCAACACCCATGCCAGTCATGATAGAAAAAATTATGACTAGAAAAGTAGAGACAGTACCTGTAATGCTCCTTAAAAACAGCAACAAACCTATAATGATCGCAATAAAAGCAAACGGGATTAAATTTTTCATATCATTTTGGCTTGCCTCTGGAAAGGCATTATTCATCATTACGATACCGGTAGAATAAACGTTGATTTCAGGATGAGTTTCAGCAAATTTATCCACCATGTCGCGAGTAAAATTTACGACCTCGGGGCCTTCTGTAATTTTATTCTTACCTGGTAGCTCAATAATGATATTGACGCCAGCTGCTTTAGATGAGGGCGACACCAAACGATTTACCAGTAATGGTTCGTTTAACGCTACATCTTTTATATAGGCAATATCCTGAGCCTGGAGATTTTCTACATCATCAACTAAGTCAATAACAACTAATTCATCTCCTTCTGCATAGGTATGCTGAAAATTTGTTACTGAATCCACACGGATTGAATAAGGAATCTGCCAAGATTCCTCTGTAAGTTCTTTTAATGATGCAAGAAAGTTTTTATTAAATACATCTCCACTTTTCGGTTCCAACATAATAAATACATTGTCATTCTTAGTATACGTATCTTGTAATGTCTCAAATTCTAAAAGCTGGGGATTATCTTCACTAAAAAAATACCGATAGTCATTGGTAAATACTAAATTTTTCCCTCCAGCTGCAAGTGCAAAAACTACCGCTATCATTACAAGAACTACTAAATAGCGCCAACGTATTACCCAATCAGAATATTTGGAGAGCATTTTTAACCTCAATTTTTAGTATTAACTTTTTAAGCTGGCAAGATAATCTATTATGCTTTGACCACATTGCATTAAAACTTTTTTACTCTGTGCATTTTTAGCTAGACCCATACACCCTTCCAAACTTGCAATAATCATGGTCGCCACACTTTTTAAATCTAGATCTTTTTTAACAAAGCCTTTCTGCTGACCTTGTGCAAAGGCTCGTTCAATACCTTTGCGCCATGTTTTATAAATTGCCTCAATTCGGGAACGAAATCCTTCATCAACAGGTGCCATTTCTTGTGCCAAATTATTCAATGGACAACCACATTGTATATCTTCATCGTTAATTTCTTGGCCAGCTTGCATAATGATTTGTATAAAAGCAGATATGGGATCATCTGCATCTAAAAGGGGAACTACCCATTGTTCATAAATATGGGTTGCCAGCAATTCATCTACTATCGCGTAACCGAGGTCTAATTTAGTGGGAAAGTAGTGATATAGAGCCCCTTTTGTAAGGTTTGTCGACGACAGAATTTTAGTTAGGCTCGCCGCTTGATAACCGCGTGCATGTATCTCTTCAAATGCAGCCTGTAAAATAATCTGTCGAGTATGTGTATCGTGGGCAGTAGTTTCTAAATTTGTGCGCATATTGTTATCAAGTTTGAGTCACATACCGATTGGTATGTTATACATACCAATCGGTATGTTTGTCAACACATTTTATAACTTATTGTTTTCATTAAATGAATTTAAATAAACAAAGAGCAGGATTATTTATAACCGGCACAGATACGGATGTGGGTAAAACCTATATCGGTAAACAAATCGTAGCGCTATTGCATGACAAAAAGATTAATGCTGTACCACGCAAACCAATTGAGTCCGGTTGTAGACGTGAAGGAAATGATCTAATCCCAGCAGACGCAAATGATTACTTTATGGCCGCTCAAAAAAAATACCCTTTAAATGAAATTTGTCCATTTCGATTTGAACCCGCAATCTCTCCACAACGTGCTGCACGCTTGGCAAACCAGCTTTTATATATTGACGAAATTACTTATGCATGTTTAAAAAATTTACATGATGAAGACTATCTAGTGGTTGAAGGTGCAGGAGGCTTTTATTCGCCATTATATGAGGATGGGAAAAATGCAGATCTTGCTAAAAAATTAAATTTGCCTGTTTTACTCGTTGCTAATGATAAATTGGGCTGTATTAATCATATTTTATTAACAGTAGAAGCAATTAAAAACCAAGGATTAATTTTAAAAGCTGTGATACTTAATCAAAACACTACTTTCGCTACTGAAGAAATGAATAACTATGAAGATTTAAAAAAACTAATAGATACTCCAATTTTTTTAATTAAACAAAATGAACATATCAAGCATAATACAAAATTAATAGATTCACTATTACAGAAAATTCTTTAACATATATGTTTACTAAACTGAAATAATAAAGGGTACCGCTTAGGCACCCTTTTTTGCTTAATGAACTAGTCTACATATTGTAGCCAGATTCTTCATGTTGCGTAATATCCAAACCTTCTGTTTCTCTTTGTTCATCAACACGCAAACCAATAATAACTTTTACAGCTTGTAGAATGACAAATGTGGCAATTACTGTCCAAACTAAAACAGCAAGTATACCTTGAACCTGTACCCATAGTTGAGAACCAATGGTCATCCCTTCTGCCAAGCCTGCTCCACCAAATTGCTCTGCAACAAGTATCCCAGCTAAAAAAGTGCCCAGTATTCCACCCACACCATGCACTGGGAAAACGTCCAACGAGTCGTCAATTTGCAACACTCTTTTAATAAAGTTTGTTGCGGTGAAGCAAATAATTCCAGCCAAAGAACCAATAATCAATGCTCCCATTGGCCCTACAAACCCTGATGCAGGGGTAATGGTTCCTAAACCAGCAACCATGCCCGTAACAATACCTAATACACTGGGCTTGCCAAATTTTACCCATTCAGCAAACATCCATATTAAAGAAGCCGTCGCAGCACTGATATGTGTAACCAACATCGCCATTCCAGCATCATTATTGGCTGCAACCGCACTCCCTGCATTAAACCCGAACCAACCCACCCATAACATGCCAGCTCCAGTAACTGACATAGTTAAATTGTGCGGAGGCATTGCCGTTCTTGGAAAACCTTTTCTTTTCCCCAATACCATTGCAGCAACAATTGCACCTGCACCTGCGGTTAAATGCACGACTAATCCACCAGCAAAATCCAGGACACCTTTTTCACTTAGCCAGCCACCACCCCATACCCAGTGGCAAACAGGCAAATAAACTAACACTAACCACAATCCTGAAAACCACAACATAGAAGAAAATTTCATTCGCTCTGCAAAACCGCCAACTACCAATGCTGGCGTAATAATGGCAAAGGTCATTTGAAACATAACGAATACACTTTCAGGAATAGTGCCACTCATAGAGTCTCGTATTACATTGGATAAAAACGTATTCGAAAATCCACCAATCCAGTTATTAATTGTACCACCGTCACTAAACGCCAAGCTGTATCCAAACACTAGCCATAAAATAGAAACTAGGCAGGTAATAGAAAAACACTGCATTAAAACAGATAAAACATTTTTGCTACGTACTAATCCAGCATAAAAAAGTGATAAACCAGGAATAGTCATAAATAGCACTAATGCAGTTGAAGTAAGCAACCAGGCTGTATCTCCTGTATCTAAACCATCTCCTGCAAACACTAAGTTTGGAAATATAAAAATTAAAATTGCAAATAAACAAAAACTAGTTTTGTAATGATTAAATTTGATGTCCATGTTTGTTCCTATTAATTTTTATTTTTATAGGGCATCTTGGCCGGTCTCTCCAGTTCGAATCCGAATGACTTGCTCAACATTCGTAACAAATATTTTCCCATCACCTATCTTGCCAGTGTTTGCCACCTTGGAAATTGCTTCAATAACAGCTTCAACGCGATCTTCTGGCACACCAATTTCCATCTTTACTTTTGGTAAAAAATCGATGACATATTCCGCACCACGATAGAGCTCAGTATGGCCCTTCTGACGTCCAAATCCTTTTACTTCCGTTACGGTAAGGCCTTGTATGCCAATTTCGGATAAAGCCTCACGAACATCGTCAAGCTTGAATGGTTTAATAATGGCTGTGACCATTTTCATGACAGCGCTCCTTCATTAAAAATAGATATGATTTCTGTAGTTACAGATTTACTTGTAATTCTTATAGTTAGAGCATTGTGCTTGCTCTAATTAGCTACAGACTATAAAGAATTTAAGGTGCAATTGCACTATGAGCCAGGTATATGCAAAGACATACTTTGCACCACTTGTTGCTGTTTGCACTAGTATGGATCAAAAAAACAATTGTGCTGGATAAAATTTGAACAGTAAAAGAAAATAAATAATAAGAGAAGTTAGGCTGTTACAAATATGTATTGTAATAGCTTAACTTCCCAAAATTTTATAAAGCAAATTTATTAAAATTATGCAGCCTGTTGCTCCATGGCATCACTATATTTACCTAATGCTGCTGAGCCATTGCATTTTGCACGCCACAATAAAGCTTGTTGTGCTTTTTGCACGTTGGCATCTTCACCATTCCAGGTTTGCATTGCAGTCTGTTGCAATGCTCGGCCATATGAGAATGTTAACGCCCACGGTAACTGAATACCCAATGAGTTCATAGCATTTAAATGTGCACTAGCCTCTTCGTCACTTTGACCACCTGACAAAAATGCAATACCTGGAACTGCTGCTGGAACTGTGTTTAACAAACAACGTACTGTTTGCTCAGCCACTGTCTTAACGTCTGCGCGATTACTTGCTGCTGCACCAGAAATCACCATACTCGGTTTAAGCACCATACCTTCTAATGCCACACCTTGATTTTTTAATTGATGAAAAACAATTCGCTGCGCTAGCTCTGTAACTTCAAAACATCGTTCAATGGAGTGATCGCCATCCATAAGCACTTCAGGCTCAACAATGGGAACAATACCTGCTTCTTGACTAAGCATAGCGTAACGTGCCAATCCATGAGCATTGGCCTCAATACATGACCAACTTGGAATATGCTCACCAATAGTAATTACGGCACGCCACTTTGAAAAACGCGCACCTAATTCATAATATTCAGCAAATCTTTCACGCAAACCATCTAGACCTTCAGTAACCTTTTCATCTTCATGGCCTGCTAGTGTTTTTGCACCTGCATCTACTTTAATGCCAGGGATAATTCCATTTTTATTTAAATGTTCTGCAAATGGAGTCCCATCTAATGTTTTCTGTCGTATGGTCTCATCAAATAAGATTGCACCACTTATGTAATCAGATAAACCCGGTGCGGTCACTAACATATCGCGATAGGCTTGACGCATTTCTTCAGTCGTAGCGATGCCCAATTTTTCAAAACGTTTATTACACGTGGGGTGACTTTCATCCATGGCGAGAATGCCACGTCCTGGTGCGACCATTGCATTAGCAATTTTATTTAACTCTTCTATATTCATTTTTATACTCCTACAACCTATCGTAATTCACACAAATTAATTATGGGTTTTCAAATTTAAATTCAATTTTAACAATTATTCAGGTTCAATTAAGTGTCCTACTCGAACTATTTTTAATGCATTCGTTCCTCCATCGACACCCATCAAATCACCTTTAGTAATAATAACCAAATCATTTTCATGCACTACGCCACAACGCAGTAACACATCAACCGCATCTTTATTTACTTCTGCATGAGTTCTACCCAATAAATCTAAGCTAGCAGGATAAACACCTTTATAAAGTGTGACACGTCGCAAAGTTTTATTGTGTCTAGTCAGTGCATAGATTGGTATCGCAGAATTGATACGCGACATCCAAAGTGCTGTTGAACCGGATTCCGTCATTGCTGCAATAGCTGCCACATCAAGGTGATTTGCAGTATACATAGCTGACATGGCAATGGCTTCATCTACTCGCCCGAACCGAGCACTCAAACGGTGATCCGACATTTTTTTATACGCGCGCCGTTCTGAAGCAAGACAAGTACGGTTCATAGCTTTCACAGCTTCGACAGGGTATTTGCCTACTGCAGTTTCCCCCGAAAGCATAACTGCATCCGTTCCATCAATCACAGCATTAGCCACATCAGAAACCTCTGCGCGTGTAGGAATTGGGCTATAGGTCATTGATTCCATCATTTGCGTTGCTGTTATAGCAATACGGTTTTTGTCATGCGCCATATCAATTAATGATTTTTGTACCCCAGGAACTTCAGCATCACCGATCTCTACACCGAGATCACCACGCCCTATCATAATGGCATCACACTCATCTAAAATTTCATCGATAGCTTCAAGTGCCTCAACGCGTTCAATTTTAGCGACAATTCCTGCTTCACCACCTGCATCAGTAAATAATTTTTTTGCTGCTTTTATGTCATTTGCGCTACGTGGGAAAGATATTGCCAAATAATCAATATCAAGTTTTACAGCGTTTTGAATGTCTTGCCGGTCTTTATCTGTTAATGCTGATGCAGAAAGACCTCCACCTTGACGATTAATACCTTTATTGCTAGTTAACTCACCACCCATAATAACTTCTGTATTAATTTTGCCTCCATCAACATCGAGCACTACAAGTACAATGCGTCCATCATCGATTAGCAGGGTATCGCCAGCAGCTACATCATTTGCCAACCCTTTATAAGTAGTTCCAACACAGTCTTGATCACCTTGGTCAATTGGCATCTCGGTATCAATACAGAATTTTTCACCAACATCTAACTGAATGACTTTATCTTTAAATATACCAACCCTAATTTTGGCACCTTGTAAATCTCCAAGCACCCCAACTTCATAATTCTTTTCTTTAGTGAGCTTGCGCAGGGTTTTAATTCGCCATGCATGTTCTTCAAATGTCCCATGAGAAAAGTTGATACGCACCAAATCGATGCCAGCATCCATCAACCTACCAATAAGCTGTTCACTATCTGTGGCGGGCCCCAAGGTGGCAATGATTTTGGTATGACGAAAGATATTTTTCCGTTGTCGTATTTCAGTAACAATACTCATTTATTGATTTATCAGTTATAGCTCAAAATTTGCATTTTTATTACGAAAATTAATTACTTTATTCTTTTATTCTTTTATTCTTTCTTCTAGTATCTCAACTGCTGGTAAAACTATCATGTGCTAATCCTTAGCCCTTTGTTCTAAAATCTCAACAGCTGGTAAAACTTTTCCTTCTAAATATTCTAAAAACGCTCCACCACCGGTGGATATATATGAAATCTGATCCGCAACTCCAAATTTATCAACTGCAGCTAATGTATCTCCGCCACCCGCAATTGAAAATGCATTACTTTCAGCAATTGCATTTGCTAAAACTTTCGTGCCTTCTGAGAAAGCATCAAACTCAAACACTCCAACGGGTCCGTTCCAAACTATAGTACCCGCATCATGCATTAAACCTGCCAGCTGTTTGGATGACTGTGGACCGATATCCAAAATCATATCATTTTCACCCACATCATCGACTAATTTGACTGTAGCCGATGCTGTTTCTGCAAACTCAGTTGCACAAACTACATCAGTTGGTATAGGAATATGTGTGTTTTTATTTTCCGCTTTTTTTAACAAATCTTTTGCTGTAACCAGCAAATCTTTTTCATAAAGTGATTTACCAACAGGTTTACCTGTTGCTGCCAAAAAAGTATTTACAATGCCGCCGCCCACGATTAACTGATCAACCTTATCCAACAATGTCTCTAAAACAGTTAACTTAGTTGAAACTTTTGATCCCCCTACAATTGCAACCATGGGTCGTGCAGGATCATTTAATGCTTTAGCTAAAGAATCTAATTCATTTTTTAACAAAGGACCCGCACATGCAATAGGTGCATATTTTGCAACTCCATGCGTGGAAGCTTGAGCTCTATGAGCCGTGCCAAAGGCATCCATTACATAAATGTCACATAGACTTGCCATCTTTTTAGCAAGCTGGTCATCATTACTTTTCTCTCCAGACTGAAAACGAACATTTTCGCATAACACTACTTCACCATTCGCAACATCGACTCCTTCAAGCCAATTTTTTTCCAACCTCACGTTAAGGCCACATTGATCACGTAGGTAATTTGCTATTGGCAATAGCGACTGTTCTTCATCGTACACACCTTCGGTGGGTCGGCCACGGTGTGAAAGTAAGATTACTTTTGCATTTTGGTTGACTGCATATTGTATTGTAGGGAGGGCAGCCTCAATACGTTTGGCACTGGTTACACGACCATCTTTAATAGGCACATTTAAATCTTCACGAATCAAAACACGTTGATCCGCCAGATCCATGTCAACCATGCTCAATACAGACACGGTGCTAGATATTTCTCATTGACAAAGTAGATAACAAAAACAGTTTACTTACTAATTATTTAGCATTCATTAAGGCAATAGTAGTATCTATCATGCGGTTTGAGAAACCCCATTCATTGTCATACCATGAACAAACTTTAACAGTTCTTGTACCCATCACTTTAGTTAAGGATGAATCAAAATTAGATGAATGTGGATCATGATTAAAATCTATTGATACTAATGGTGCATCAACATAATCTAGCACATGGCCGTCAGCCGCATCTTTCATTACAGAATTTACTTCTTCCACGCTTGTGTCACGTGACGCCAGGAAGGTCAAATCTACAATGGAAACGTTAATAGTGGGTACACGCATCGCAAAACCATCCAGTTTGCCATTCAACTCTGGCAATACCAGACCTACTGCAGATGCTGCTCCTGTTTTAGTTGGTATCATAGACATGGTTGCCGAACGTGCTCTTCTAAGGTCGCTATGAAAAACATCTGTTAGCACTTGATCATTGGTGTATGCATGAATTGTGGTCATCACCCCATTTTCAACACCAATTTTCTCGTGCAGTGGCTTTACCAAAGGTGCTAAACAGTTTGTTGTACATGATGCATTTGATATCACAGTGTCGCTTGCTTTTAACACATCATGGTTTACCCCATATACAACTGTAGCGTCGACATCTTTCCCCCCTGGTGCAGAAATAATAACCTTCTTAGCTCCTGCAGTTAAATGCCCAGACGCTTTTTCCTTGCTCGCAAAAAAACCTGTGCTTTCATGCACTACATCAACGCCTAACTCACCCCAAGGTAGTTTACTCGGATCTCGCTCTGCACAAACTCGAATTCTGTCGCCATTGATAACTATATGATCGCCATCTACTTCTACAGTACCATTAAACTTCCCATGCGCAGTATCATATTGTGTTAAGTGCGCATTGGTATTTGCATCCCCCAAATCATTAATTGCTACAACCTGAATCTCATCATTACGGCCAGACTCATAGATAGCACGCATAATATTTCTACCAATTCTTCCATACCCATTAATTGCAACTTTTATAGCCATTACTTTCTCCGTACTTACTCTTTCTATATTTTTAACCTAGTTAAGCATATCTAGTGCATGCTTAATGATATTTTCTTCACTAAATCCGAAATGCTCCATCACCACATTACCTGGCGCAGAAGTACCAAATGATGCAACCCCTATTGTATCGCCTTTCAAACCTACATATTTTCTCCAATAATCGGGCGTACCAGCTTCGATAGCTAATCTTTTTTCAACATTACTCGGTAATACCGATTCTTTATATTCCATACTCTGTACATCAAACACATCCGTGCTTGGCATAGAGACTATGCGTACTTGCCTGCCTTGCTCATTTAATTTTCGTGCCGCATTAAGTGCAATACTTACTTCAGAACCTGTTGCGATAAGTATTAACTCAGGAGCTTGATCACTATCATGCAGAATATACGCCCCTTTAGAAATAGCATTCAACTGCTGAGCATCGCGTTCAATAAATGGTAAATTTTGACGAGAAAAAACTAAAGACGTTGGCCCCGATTTTCGTTCTATGGCATGTTTCCATGCCACAGCAGTTTCCACTGTATCTGCTGTACGCCAAACCGACATATTAGGAATATAACGGAGTGTTGCCAATTGCTCTACTGCTTGATGAGTTGGCCCATCCTCTCCTAGGCCAATAGAATCATGCGTAAAGACAAAAATATTCCGCAGACCCATGAGCGCAGACATACGTAATGCGTTTCTCGCATAATCAGAAAACACCAAAAAGGTCGCACTATAAGGAATAAATCCTCCATGCAATGCGATGCCAGAGTTAATCGCTGACATGCCAAATTCTCTTACGCCGTACCGAATATAGTTACCAGATGCATCCTCTGTGCTGATATCTTTTGAGCCAGACCACCAAGTATTATTTGAAGGAGTTAAATCAGCAGAACCGCCAACAATTTCAGGCAAATGCTTTGCATACCCATCTAGTGCAAGCTCTGAGGCTTTACGTGTTGCAACGGTCTTCTTTTCATTAACAGCATTTTGAATAACTGTTTGGCTAACAGTTTCCCAATCTACAGGAAGTTCATTACTTGTACGCCTTTCAAATTCTGCAGCTAATTCTGGAAACTTAGATCTATATGTATCAAATTTTTCTTGCCACTGAGTTTCTTTTTCAGCACCGGCATCGACGGCATTCCACCCCTTATATAAGGTGTCAGGAATTTCAAAAGGCGGATGTTGCCAATTTATTTTTTCACGCACTAACTTGATTTCTTCATCGCCCAAGGGCGCACCATGCGTAGACGCAGATCCTTGTTTGTTAGGTGAGCCCCAACCAATTATAGTTTTACAACAAATCAATGTTGGTTTTGCTGTTTCATTTTTAGCAACGTTAATCACATCTTTAATTTGTGATGCATCATGACCGTCTACATCTTCAATGACATGCCACCCATAAGATTTAAATCTAGCTGGGGTATCATCAGCAAACCATCCTTTCACTTCACCATCGATTGAAATCCCATTGTCGTCATAAAACACAACTAATTTACCAAGACCTAATGTTCCTGCTAACGAACATACTTCATGTGAAATACCTTCCATCAAGCAGCCATCTCCCGTAAACACATATGTATAGTGATCTACGATGCTCAGGTCATCTCTATTAAAGGTTGCGGCCAGAATTTTTTCAGCTAACGCCATACCAACTGCATTACCGATACCTTGGCCTAAAGGCCCTGTTGTGGTTTCAACGCCTGGCGTATCACCATATTCCGGATGTCCAGGAGTTTTTGAATGTAACTGGCGAAAACTTTTTATTTCTTCTATGGATAAGTCGTAACCTGAAAGGTGCAATAGTGAGTACAACAGCATCGAACCGTGTCCATTTGAAACCACAAAGCGATCACGATCTGGCCAATTGGGGTTGCTAGGATTGTGTACTAAATAATCATTCCACAACACTTCCGCAATATCTGCCATACCCATAGGCATACCAGGATGTCCGGAATTGGCTTTCTGCACGGCATCCATGCTCAAAGCACGAATAGCATTAGCAAGTTCTCGACGATTTTCCATGAGATTTATTCTTATATATATGTACTAGCTAAACAGCTTGAATAGTAAGACTATTCTTATATCAACCCCCAAACAGAAAAGGTTTTCTGGCTACAGAATCTAATTTGCTCTATATGCCAAATTAAGGGGGTCGCTATTGTGAAATAGAACCCTAATCAGAGCAACAACACAAAGTGGGTAAACCTGTTCAGCAAAACTCACTTACTGTTAGTAATCCTCCATATTCGCCGAGAACTGCACAGGCACCATTACGGTTATTGAATCGCCATTAATAATATCCACATCTATAGAAATAGGATTAGTAGCACTTGGAGTAGTATTACAACTTGAACTTGCTGACGAAGTCGTACAGATCCAAGCAGAAGTCATCATCACACCACTTGGCAAGTAATCTGCGATCGTTGCACCTACAACATTATGTGGCCCATTGTTGAATACTGTGATTGTATAAATTCCGGTACCGCCTGGTGTATACGTTAAACTGCCATCATCTTTAGTAATAGAAAGATCCACATTAGGCTGACAGATTTGAGAATACTGAACTCCATCCACCCATAAACTTCCACGTATTCTACTAAAGCGGATATAACGTGCACCACCAACAGGAACGGTATAATTAATTTGTTGAGAAATATCATTCGGTCCAGCATTAAATGTAACAGCTCCAGAAAAAGTTACGTTATCCAACGACGCATCTATTGCATAACTCCCACTGTTATTATTTCGTGCAATAGAAAGTATTATCGTACTATTATCTGCGACAATATCCGTTAAATCTAAAATGAGAGTCGGTTCTCGTTTACGCAATCGTGCTGCAGTCCCAGTAGCTTGTAAGTTAGTACCCAGCGCTTGAATTGGTCCATAGGCTTGTGTTTCTAATAATATTCCTGGCGAAGTCCCTGCTGCACTGCTATCAGCATTTCGTGGTGTAGTTAAAGTTACAAGCGTGAAGTCAGATGGACATGTCGCTGTATAGGCAGTGGTACTAATAAAATAAAGCAGTATAGACAATACCAAACATGCACTTTTAAAAACTCGGAAATGAGCTTCTAGCAAGCCGGATTTTACAATATATAAATAGCTTCCAGTAATATAAAAGTTGACTGAAAATAATGCGCAGTTAAGTTTTACAATCCTTTGATAATTCGATAAATACAATAGCCTGACCCCTTGTCGTGCTATCTATACTGCCATCCATTTAGGCTATTACCCTTGAATAAATAGCATTGTGAGTTTAGGTAGATAAGTTATTCTACTAATCCTTTAGAACATAGGGTCATTGCATTAATGACTTAATGTGGAATTATCATGACGAAGTGCACTTTTAAGCGCATAAAATGACTTAATGATCACTCATATCTGCCGATAACTGCGACCTTGGCCTTTTCCCAAAAAAATACCAATGTATTAATATGAAATTCTCTAGAATAAACAAAAAAAGGGAGTCTCAAATTAAAAGCAAGACCAATATATGAAGAATAAATTGTGGACAGAGAACGTAACTTTAGTATTCGTTATGTTTCTATCTCCAACCTTTAGTGTATTTGCCGTGTTAAATTTTAATTAAAATTCTATTTCCAAATAAATTAATAGTCACCCATATCTGCAGAAAACTGTACCGGTACATTTACTGTGATGACACCACCATTAATAATGTCGGCCGTGAGTGAAACTGTACTATCCCCTGCACTTCCGCCACTCGCTGCACTGCAACTTGAACTAGCTGTAGCTGAACAGGTCCAAGCGCCTGATAACGTCACACCATTAGGAAGATTATCAGCAATAGCAGCGCCGGTTACATCACTGGGACCATTATTGGTAATTGTCAACACATAGGTTGCAGTACCACCTGGTGTATATGTCAAACTACTATCGTCTTTAATAATTAAAAGATCTGAAACTGAATCAATAGTTAGCTGATAGTCTTCCACTTCACCACTATTCACAGGACCGAGTGAAGCTTCATCCACACCTCCATCACTGCCTGCAGTTATATGTACTGATCTTGCGATACGAAAACGAACGTAGGTTGTGCCACTCGTAATCCCTGGGAGACTGGACCAGGTAAGATTTGCCGTAGTAGCTCCATTAGCGATTGAAACACTAGCACGTTCATCTTCATCGAAGCTACCGTTTTGGTCGAGATCAATCCAACCTAACAAGGATGCATTGCCACCTGTAGTATTGGTGACACTAATATTGTTAAGACTATATGTAGTATCCGTTGTAGTTAACACACTCAAAGTAATACTACCTTCATCAGCAGTACCTTCAGTATCATCGTCGGTGGCATCTCCATTAGCATCGGTACCATCGCTGAAGCCATCGGTATCAGTATCAGGTGCGGTACCAATTTGCAGTCCCGTAGTAATTACATGACTCGGGCCGTTGTTAGCACTTAGAGTTTCGTAGTTGCCCACACCTACACCCGCACTCGTATCTGGGGCATCCCCGTAATCACTTAATGCCGCCGAAATAGTCAGTCCGTAGTCCTCTACTTCGCCGTCTGCGGCCGCCGTGATGCTGTCTAGCCCCGATGTGGTCGACCAGCGAAAACGGGCATAGGTCTGGGTCGTGATGGCTGTTGCCGGTACTGCTGCATTAAAGGTAATGGTACCGTCACTTGCGGTGGCATCACCGCCCGTGCCGTCATCCTGCAGATCCGTCGCCACCTGCTCACCTGCATCGGCCCAGTCGCCGTCACCGTTCCAGTCGATCCAGGCCTGCAAAAAGCCGCCTGCGCCAACGACCGTAACGTCAATGCCTACCGTCTGGCCTTGAACCATCGCTGGCAGGGTCACACCGTCTTCATCGTCGGAGCCGTCGGTGTCATCGCCATCCGCATTGGCACCAGTTTGATCCGTGGGATCGATATCGGCAGTAGCCGCACCCATATAGACATTGACACTGGTGGCGTGTCCTGGATTTCCGAACGATGCCGGGGCATCTCCAAAATCCTGACATGACGGATAGGTGACATGCATCTGTCCATCATAATCCACAACCCATGTATAGACATACACAATACCATCTGCAGGCATTGTTACATTTATCGTGTTCGTGGTGGCAAAAGGTGTATCGGCAACATGGCCGGAAGGGGAAGGAAATCTGGTGAGCAGATTTCCGCTACTATCTTTCACCGCATAAATCTTGAATTCGTCACCATTGAGATCGTTTATCGTAATGATCTGCGCACTTCCGGGTGCCGCCTCCAGGCGCGTTACTGCTAAATGGGTCTCCCCATCCAGAAGAGTGTTATTGGTCGTGTCGCGTTCCGGAATATCCGTCGTTGTCTGCAGATTAATTGAGCCTGTTGCAACTGGCGTCCCTGACCGCTCTGGCAAATCCTCGGCATCGAAGCTCCAGAACGCATCCAGAAACGGTGTTGTTCGATGCTCCGGATCCGATTCCCCCGACGCCGCCACAAAGTCCCAACTTGCATACGTCATCTCGCATGATTGGGTTGGAAGTGTTGGAATATAGGGCGGAGAATCATCACGATAATCGAGATCAGTTGCGGTCGGGGCCGCATTACTGCCGTCAGCCGCGGTGTCATTGTCCGTGTCCGCCAGCGTAAACACATTGCCGGTTTCGTCATAGGCATTGCCGCTGACATCAGCGTACGTGTCTGCGGCTTCGGCATTATTATCGAGGCCGTTTGTGCCGACAGGATCATCCGTACGGCCATCACTATTGCCATCGGTCAGGCCGAAGCCGTTCTCGGCAATGTCGAACAAGCCGTCATTGTCGCTGTCGAGATCGAGCGTATCGACCGCGTCCGCGCCGTCCGTGTTCACTTCGGTCAGACCGCCCGTATAGGCCGTGTCGAGCCCCTGACCATCCACTACACCATTAGGCTCAATATAACCCTGTGTCGTTTGTGCCTCAACATTGTCCGGTATCCCGTCATTGTCCTTGTCCAGATCAAATCGGTCTGTCAATCCGTCGCCATCTGAATCTTCAAAGCTTAGGGTAGGATCGACCGTAGCATTGGAAATGAAGGGCGCATTATAAGTCTTGCCGGGATTAGACATTGTCACGACGATTTTCACTGCTCCATTTTCCGGCGCGGTGAATGAAGGAATGTTCTGGGTGTTCGTTGATGTTGAAAAATATTCCGGCAGAACGCTCAACAGCTGGTCATCCGTATCGAAGACCGCAACGCTCATCCATTCCCAACTAGGGCCATTGCTTAAAGTCAGGGACGTAGAAGCACCCGGAGTTACCGCCGCATAACCTGTAAATTGCGCCACACCTGTACCATTCTGTCCACCAGCTGAGGCATTTGCAATCGTCGCCGACGTGGTGGGGGTGGCTGTGGTTGTATATGTACCGTCGGCATGAAGCGTGAAGTCAGGATGATAGGTTGTAATTGGGTTGTCTATTTCCTCATCGCCAGGTACGCCGCTACCAGGGGCAAGCGCGTAGAAATCATAGCCCCAAGTATTGGTGCCACCTAACTGTACGATATCTTCATCGATATCTAAAATACCATCATTATCATCATCGATATCGCAATTATCGCGAACGCCGTCGCTATCGGTATCAGACCCGATCGTACACCGATCCACGGGTGGCGGTAGTTGCTGGATTGTCACTTGGTAATCTTCGACTTCGCCGTCGCTGGCGGCACCGATGGATGTCAGGCCACCGTCAGTTGACAGGCGGAATCGGGTATAGGTCTCCGTGATCGCCGGAACGGCGGAAAAGCTATTGAACACTATATCACCGGCCGGTGTGGTTGCGCCATTGGCCACCGGCTGACTGGTCGTCTCGCCCGCATCATCGAAGTCACCGTCGCCATTGAAGTCGATGAAGCCGTAAAGCGTCGCCGCCCCACCGGTTGAATTAACCAGCGTGAAACTGGCTCCCGGAATCTTATAGGCCAGATCGCCCTGTGTCAGGGTCGGGAAGCTGGAGATGCCGTCGTCGTTGGTATCGTCTGTTGCGTTACCGTTATTATCGGTACCGTCCATGAACCCATCCGTATCGGCGCTGACCCCGGCCCCCAGATAGAGATTGGTATCAATAGTATGGGAAGGCCCGCCGTTTGCATCCAGGGTCTCATAATTACCCGCACTGGTGCCCGCCGCCGTATCCGGCGCATCACCAAAATCAAAATCAGCTATATCTGAAACAGATTGGATAAAGACACTTGAATCAAAGCTTTGATCTGCCACATCTACAACAACCATTTTAAAGTGATATGTTGCTCCAGGCGTAAGTCCTGGGAGCTGTGCTGTTAATAATGTAGTCATACCATTGGCTTCAGCCTCGATTGGAAACGGTCCCGGTTGGGGATTAGTGTTACAGTTAACTGTTGAGGGATTAGAGATATGCCCATTTCGAATGTAGTAAGCTGATTGAGTCAAATCTGCAAATGTACCATCTTGAGCACATCCTAGAACCCCAGTATTGATCGTGTTCACAGCAACACTCCCTCCTAAAGGTGC
Organism: Gammaproteobacteria bacterium; assembly: GCA_965223115.1. Taxonomy (GTDB): domain Bacteria; phylum Pseudomonadota; class Gammaproteobacteria; order UBA4575; family UBA4575; genus CBDCUI01. The sequence goes on along the minus strand of OZ244982.1, from coordinate 16,060 downwards.
TTGTGCAATGTTAACTGTTCCTGTTATCCCTGGGCCTGAAACGAAAAATGCAAACACATCATTAAATTGACTGCCTACAAAATCTGGATATTCATCTGAACCAAATTGATAATCTATTCTCAATCCAGTTGAATTAGCATTCAATGTAATATCAAATTCAAATATGGCTGGATCGAACTGAGCATTAGAATTTATTGTACCTACATCAGGGTCTAAGTACGTTGAGATAGGATCTCCAATCGAAGCCGTTGGAATATCATTTGGACCTAACGCATCGACAACCGAACCCGAGGTTAAAACGATGCCTGTATCCACTGATAAATTTGCACCTGCTATTCCATTAGAGAAAATTCCGTATTGTTCTGGTCGATCTGCTCCGTTCGCAACTGGGAATTGTGCATTTGTGATGGTAACCCCAGGGCCTTGTAATTTTGCCGCTAACTGGGCCGCGGTCGCTGCAGGGTTATCAATGGTTGCAGCACTCCAGCTTTTTGAAGCGAATAGAATTACACAAACAACAATGAATGCTGTGTTAGATAGATATTTTTTTATTAATCCTTTCATATTTTTAAAAATTAATTTTTTAATTAATATTTCCCTGTGATGTCAAAGAACCAACCATCAGAATCGTAATCGTTGTCGGTTAAGTCATCATTGAAATCTGTAAAGTTATAGCCTGCCCCTACTTTCATATGCTTACCCACGTGGTGATAAGCACCAACTAGAGCACCATGCTTTTCATCATCGTTTTCTTCAGTTTCTAACCAACGATATTCAAACAAAGCATCCCACTTTTTAAGAACATGGTAACGCGCACGTGCAACCGCCAAGTGTGCACCGGTTTCAAACCATGTGCCCTCACCACGCGTAACACGAGTATCCCCTGTCTTATAGGCAAGCTTGCCACCTAATTCCCATTTCTGGTTTAAGTCGTAGATGCCTTCAATGGCAAAAACATGGCTGCGTTGATCTGCAAGAGTAGTATTTTGCCCGCTGCTGGCCAGATCATATATAAAAGTATATTTTCCTAATATGTTTAAGCGGTCATTAAATGCGGGGCGATATGCAAAACCTAAATCTAGCTCTGCATATTTTGCTTCGTCATCTTTATTGGCATCACTATGAGTAGTAGAAAGTTCAACTTTACCTAACCAACGCAAACTATCACTTTGTTGCCACTCAATTGTATTTGATGTAATCCATTGAGTAGCATCTTCTAAAACTTGCTCATTATCATCTTCACGATATTCAAGCACGCTACCAAACTTAAGATCATCACCTCTATAATTTGCTCCTAACGTCGCAGCACGGCGGTCGATATCACCTTCATCGCGTTCGATATCATTTTTTTGTAATGATGCTGATAAACGCCATTGCTCATTGAGATCAAAATCAAGTCCATAGGTGCGTGCAATACTTTGTTCGTTTTCGCCTTCTCCGAATTGACTCTCACTGTAAATAGAAAGACCATTTTGATAGCGTTTTCTTGTTCCAAAAGTAAACATGGATTCACCACTATCTGTACGATCTGGATCCACTGCATAACCACCGTAAAGCTCTAAACCATTTGCAGTAGTGTAATTGGTTCCTACTTGTGTTGTAGCACCACTGCCAAAACCAGCATCTAAACTAATATTCATATTTGGAGTCACGTCATACTCCATCCCTAACACAACCGCGTCACCGCGATCACCAGAATTCAATTCAGTTTTCAGTGCAAGACGCTCATTGACTTGAGTCTCAATACCAATCGTCCCTAATGCATTACTTTCATAATCACCTTCATCATCGATAACAAACTGTCCACTCGTATACACTTCGGTATGTTCAGTAAGTCCATAGCGAATTTCAGCACCCGCCAAAGTGGCTTCTCCATCTTCCCCCAAGGTCTCATCTTCTTCATCTTCATGACGAAGTTCGACACCAATACTGAGTTTGTCATTAACTTCGTAATCAGCTTGAATACTGACTGTACTAAATTCAGATAATGTTTTACGCTCAAGCTTAGTTGCCCGAGTACTGAGTTCTAATCGATCCGTTGCTTGCCATTGCGCTTCTATACCTGTGTCTATGGTTTCAACACCATCATCGAGACGTGCTGCAGACGAAAAGCCTGCATCTCGATCTTTCCACCACGCCATGACATAGCCTTCATGGTCACTCAACTCTGCAAAGTTTATTCGTGCCTCAACACCTTTTGCCTCACCATCACTATCATCTGCTTGTAGATTCTGTTTATTGAAGCTAATGCCACCATTACTAGAGAAGAAATTATTATCGGCCTGTTTGGCATCAGACTCAGCATATTCAAGTTTTACGTAAGTACCTTTACCTGCACGCAAAGTGACGTCTGCGCCTTTCAGTTCATAATCGATACCATCACGCTCTTCATTAACATAAGTTCCACCCATTGCGATGTAATCATTCAACCAAGTCTTTCCACGTGCACCTGTAGTAATATCATCTGCACTAAACGCATCGGGTCGATATTCATAATCGACTAATAAGAACACATCATTACCTTCCAAAGGCGCATCCTTGATAATTGATGGACCTGAACCAAAATCAAACTGGGTTAGTGGCCGTGTAAGAATAATGCGACCTTGAATGTAATCTATATCAAAATCTCTTCCATGTTCCAAAGTGATGTTTTCAACGACCTGCTCGGTATCACGTGCACGCACCTCTACCCAAACTTTTTCTGAGCCTTGCACTACATCTGTATCACGCAAGTAATAAAGCGAACCACCCGTTGAAATAAACTCATTATGTGCTGCTGCAGTTTGTGCTTCACTTCCAAATAGATGTACTTCGTGTTTATGTTCTCCAAACTTAGTGGTATCTACATTACGGTGTTCTAGCTTTGCGCCATACAAACTGCGATTGTATTGTGCAAATTCAGTACCGGTTAAATCGGTGTTGTAGTTGCCCCACAGCGCCATACTTTTATCCCAGTCCACGCGCAGATAGAATGCGCCCTGACTATCTGTGTCATCGATGGTAGTTGAATCATCTCCATATACCGCATAGTAACGTTCTGGATCGAGACGACGGAAAATTTCTGTTGGATCTTCCTCTTCGAGACGATCACCTAAGTTACGCAATTCATCTTCTGTCGTATCAAGTTGCGCAGTGACTAAATACTTACCTTTGATCTTGCCTTTTAAATAAAAGGCTAAGCGTCCATCTATCCATACATCTTCATCAAAATGATCGTCATCGCCTAATGGTTCAATACTGCCAGATAAATCATTTTCACCAACAGTGAGATTTGCAAGACCAACAATAAACATGTACTTGCCTGTTACATCAATATCTAATTCACGATCATAGTTAACATCATCACCATGACTGACATTGACTTTCATTTTATGAGCACCAATCGGAAGATGTTGTTCAAGTACAAACTTACCATCTTCATCAACGATCACTTTTTCATTATTTACTGTAATGGTGTAATCAGGATCTAAGTCCACGCCATTTATTCGTACACGCGAACCTGACAATGGAATGGTTTGACGAATTAAATTAGACTCGCCATAGCTTGCCAAGGCGACTTGTTGTTGCTCTTCTTCAAGATCACGACGCTCAAATTTAATTATTCTTTCATCAGTAACCGTTAAAGAACGTGGTGCAGTTTCATCCATACGCCCCTGTTTATCGAATACACGTAATACGTATATTAGACTTTCACCTTCCTCAAAGTATTTTTCATTTAAACTTGATGCAAACCACTCAATTGGCTCTACAAATTCAAACTTATTGCCTTTAATCTCATCGATAGGATTAATTAAATCACGATCATCGTGAGCGTAGATCGCTAATTCCCAGCGATCAATAAAGGCAATGTAATTACTGTAAAGACTGAACTTAACAGAATCTTTAACTTTGCCACGCTCAAGGATTATTCCGCCTTGCGCGATTGCATTTAAACGTGGATCTATTGTGGCAGGATCCTCAACGGCCCAAATTGCTCCACCGTTTGGTATACGAGATTCACGTTTCAGAGTTGGATTTTTTGTCGGTTCGTAATCAACATCAATTATAGTTTTCTTATAACGTTCATCATAAACAACGTCAATTTCGGTACGGCGATTCATTGCAAGACCTTCTTGTGTGTCGTTGTCTGCAATGGGCATATTTGCACCATACTCAACAACAGTAATCATTTCTTTATTAAGATCTAATTCTTGTTGCAAGATTTGTGCAACCTGTTCTGCACGTGCTCGCGCTAAACCATGATTATCACCAAATTTAGCTTTAGTTTTTGCTGATAATGATCGAATATCAGCATGTCCAGCCACTCTTACAATTACATTTTCTTTATCCTGCAAACGCTCAATCTCTTGTCGCAAAGCTTCTAATGCTGTTTGAGAGATATCTGCTTTGCCTGATTTAAAATGAATCGGATCAATAACATCTTTAATTTCACGTGTTTCGACTACTTCAACTTCTCGCTCAACACGTTTGGATACACCATATTCACCATTCACAAACTCTATATTTTGTGCTGGCAGCTTTACACCAAAATTAAACTTACTCATCAAAGCCTGAGTAATTCTTAATACACGTGGATTTTCAGTTGTAAAAGTACTGCCTTCTGGAAGAGTTGCTGGATCTACTTTAATAATAAAGTTACGGCCACGTTCCCAACGACCACCATCAATATCAGCTAAGTGATAACGACCAAATTGATCTGTTTCTACTAACAACCCTTCAACTGTCGCCAAACGCACTCCTGGAATACCCATTTCATGAATTCCATGGTTAGTAATTGTTATAACAAGGTCATCGTCATCTCGATGAGTGCTCACAGTAATTTCTTGTGCAGTTAACCCTTTTGCTTTCTTACCAGTATGCTCTTCTATTACGTTGCCATCGTTATCGACTTTAATAATTGTGCCCTCACGTGTAACTACCTGAAAACTATTATCATCTTCTAGATTCAAAGGCATTCGGACACTAACTTTGTAGTTATCTAGTGCTTCTAATTCACTCGTACGTGCACCAATCGTTCCCACAAGATGACTGTCCCAACCAAAATATTCACTCTTAATTTTCACGCCCGTTGCACTCGCATCATCCTGCCAGCCATCTTCGTCACGGTCATTAAAGACTTTTCCAATAATGGTCGTCTTTTGTAAAATTGGATCTTGTATTACACGGACGGTTGCACTGGCTTCATTACTAAGATTAATACCGCCAACACCCGAAACTTGCGCAGTGTTCGTATAGTCACCCTCTACCACACCCGAACTCACACGTAACAGGTAACGAATTAATATAGATTCATTAGTTGCGATATTTATATTTTCAAACTGAATTGGATCTGACCCTGTCACGATCGCTGGCGATTCAATATCATCATTGGTATCTAAAATTCCATCTGGCCCTGCATTAATCAACAATGCAGAATCATCAACGTAACCAAATCCACCTGGAATATTGTCTATAATATTTATGCCTGTAAAAGAACTACTAGAGCTATTCTCAATTTGCAAGGTGTATTGAACTACTTCTCCTATTGAAGCCTCATTAGGTGTTGCAGTCTTGGAAAGCAACAGTGGATTTGCAAGTGCCGCACAGTTTGATAATGGTATGTTGTTATTAATAATGAAGGGATCACCTGCTTCAATTACAAAGCTTGTATACCAAGGCACATTAGATGCAGCACTGAAGTCAGTTAAGAAACTACTGCTAGCAAACTCACCACCACCTAAAACCGTTGGGTTTGGCCCACCCGTTGGATCAAATAAAGTTGAAGCAAGACGCGATGTACTTAAAGTTGTTCCAGGTGGAACAGTAATATTTAGTGTATAGGTATCTGCACTCGCAAAAAATGCTTGATATCGACCTGTAGAACCATCTTCGATTACATTGACAGTACCTGTTGATGCTGGAGTAAATGATACATTACCACCAGGAATAATCTGGCCTGTATCTTCACAATAAAAATAACCTAACGGATCGAAATCAAGACAATCAACTATACCATCGCCATCTCGGTCATTTGTGCATGGTTCAATTGAATCATTTATTCCATCACCATCTGAATCAGCAATAACTAATAAGTCATCATTGGCGGGCAATACGTTACTGCCAAAGTTCGTTTGCAATGCGCCAACGGGAATTATATTTGTTGCACTTCCCGGACTATTCGATGTGATGTCCACAACAATATCACAGCCACCAGGTGGGATAATCGAACCTGCTAAGTAACGAATGATTGTATTTGTACTTATGTCTACAATACCTGGACATGTCGTTGCAGCATTAACAGCCACTGCTGTCATACCCGCAGGCATGTTATCAACAAGATCGGCCGATAAAACTGCATCCGTTGCATTACTGTTTCCTAGGCTTATTGTTAATGCGCTGATTTCACCGACACCTATCGTATCCGGCACACATTGCTTAGCTACAGTCGGTGCTGCATTAACTAGCAATATCACTACAGCAGTATCACAGTTGGCAGGACTTACTATTTCACAAATTTGATAAGTAACACTGTAGTTTCCTATTGCAGTGCCGGCAGGAACAACTAAAGTTCCGTCTATATTGATGCTTACTCCTATCAGTCCACCGTCACTAATAATATTTGAACTTACATCGCTATTAACAAAAGGCGCAGTATTTAAAGTATCGTTATCATATACAGTCGTAGTATTTCCACCAACTATGCCGTCAATAGGCGTAGCACTAAAATTATCATCCAAGGCTTCAATAACGCTAGCTAAACTATGATTTTGTGCCACCGGCGTGTTCAACACATCCGTGGTCGGACCCGGCACTTCGGTACTGGTCACACTACCGGTGTTGCTAATGCTGCCGGCATCCACATCACTTTGTTGCACCACATACGTGCCGGTTAACACACACGTCGCACTCGGCGCGAGGCTCGCACAGGTATTGCTGTTCGGCGTGAGCAACGCGTCCGTCACCACCACGTTGTTCAACGTCGTCGTGCCGTCGTTAGTGACCGTGACACTGTAAGTGAGCGTGTCGTTTACGGTGACACTGCCACTGCTGTCTTCATCGGCATTGCTATCCAACGTCTTGGCAATCGCTAAACTATGATTTTGTGCCACCGGCGTGTTCAACACATCCGTGGTCGGACCCGGCACTTCGGTACTGGTCACACTACCGGTGTTGCTAATGCTGCCGGCATCCACATCACTTTGTTGCACCACATACGTGCCGGTTAACACACACGTCGCACTCGGCGCGAGGCTCGCACAGGTATTGCTGTTCGGCGTGAGCAACGCGTCCGTCACCACCACGTTGTTCAACGTCGTCGTGCCGTCGTTAGTGACCGTGACACTGTAAGTGAGCGTGTCGTTTACGGTGACACTGCCACTGCTGTCTTCATCGGCATTGCTATCCAACGTCTTGGCAATCGCTAAACTATGATTTTGTGCCACCGGCGTGTTCAACACATCCGTGGTCGGACCCGGCACTTCGGTACTGGTCACACTACCGGTGTTGCTAATGCTGCCGGCATCCACATCACTTTGTTGCACCACATACGTGCCGGTTAACACACACGTCGCACTCGGCGCGAGGCTCGCACAGGTATTGCTGTTCGGCGTGAGCAACGCGTCCGTCACCACCACGTTGTTCAACGTCGTCGTGCCGTCGTTAGTGACCGTGACACTGTAAGTGAGCGTGTCGTTTACGGTGACACTGCCACTGCTGTCTTCATCGGCATTGCTATCCAACGTCTTGGCAATCGCTAAACTATGATTTTGTGCCACCGGCGTGTTCAACACATCCGTGGTCGGACCCGGCACTTCGGTACTGGTCACACTACCGGTGTTGCTAATGCTGCCGGCATCCACATCACTTTGTTGCACCACATACGTGCCGGTTAACACACACGTCGCACTCGGCGCGAGGCTCGCACAGGTATTGCTGTTCGGCGTGAGCAACGCGTCCGTCACCACCACGTTGTTCAACGTCGTCGTGCCGTCGTTAGTGACCGTGACACTGTAAGTGAGCGTGTCGTTTACGGTGACACTGCCACTGCTGTCTTCATCGGCATTGCTATCCAACGTCTTGGCAATCGCTAAACTATGATTTTGTGCCACCGGCGTGTTCAACACATCCGTGGTCGGACCCGGCACTTCGGTACTGGTCACACTACCGGTGTTGCTAATGCTGCCGGCATCCACATCACTTTGTTGCACCACATACGTGCCGGTTAACACACACGTCGCACTCGGCGCGAGGCTCGCACAGGTATTGCTGTTCGGCGTGAGCAACGCGTCCGTCACCACCACGTTGTTCAACGTCGTCGTGCCGTCGTTAGTGACCGTGACACTGTAAGTGAGCGTGTCGTTTACGGTGACACTGCCACTGCTGTCTTCATCGGCATTGCTATCCAACGTCTTGGCAATCGCTAAACTATGATTTTGTGCCACCGGCGTGTTCAACACATCCGTGGTCGGACCCGGCACTTCGGTACTGGTCACACTACCGGTGTTGCTAATGCTGCCGGCATCCACATCACTTTGTTGCACCACATACGTGCCGGTTAACACACACGTCGCACTCGGCGCGAGGCTCGCACAGGTATTGCTGTTCGGCGTGAGCAACGCGTCCGTCACCACCACGTTGTTCAACGTCGTCGTGCCGTCGTTAGTGACCGTGACACTGTAAGTGAGCGTGTCGTTTACGGTGACACTGCCACTGCTGTCTTCATCGGCATTGCTATCCAACGTCTTGGCAATCGCTAAACTATGATTTTGTGCCACCGGCGTGTTCAACACATCCGTGGTCGGACCCGGCACTTCGGTACTGGTCACACTACCGGTGTTGCTAATGCTGCCGGCATCCACATCACTTTGTTGCACCACATACGTGCCGGTTAACACACACGTCGCACTCGGCGCGAGGCTCGCACAGGTATTGCTGTTCGGCGTGAGCAACGCGTCCGTCACCACCACGTTGTTCAACGTCGTCGTGCCGTCGTTAGTGACCGTGACACTGTAAGTGAGCGTGTCGTTTACGGTGACACTGCCACTGCTGTCTTCATCGGCATTGCTATCCAACGTCTTGGCAATCGCTAAACTATGATTTTGTGCCACCGGCGTGTTCAACACATCCGTGGTCGGACCCGGCACTTCGGTACTGGTCACACTACCGGTGTTGCTAATGCTGCCGGCATCCACATCACTTTGTTGCACCACATACGTGCCGGTTAACACACACGTCGCACTCGGCGCGAGGCTCGCACAGGTATTGCTGTTCGGCGTGAGCAACGCGTCCGTCACCACCACGTTGTTCAACGTCGTCGTGCCGTCGTTAGTGACCGTGACACTGTAAGTGAGCGTGTCGTTTACGGTGACACTGCCACTGCTGTCTTCATCGGCATTGCTATCCAACGTCTTGGCAATCGCTAAACTATGATTTTGTGCCACCGGCGTGTTCAACACATCCGTGGTCGGACCCGGCACTTCGGTACTGGTCACACTACCGGTGTTGCTAATGCTGCCGGCATCCACATCACTTTGTTGCACCACATACGTGCCGGTTAACACACACGTCGCACTCGGCGCGAGGCTCGCACAGGTATTGCTGTTCGGCGTGAGCAACGCGTCCGTCACCACCACGTTGTTCAACGTCGTCGTGCCGTCGTTAGTGACCGTGACACTGTAAGTGAGCGTGTCGTTTACGGTGACACTGCCACTGCTGTCTTCATCGGCATTGCTATCCAACGTCTTGGCAATCGCTAAACTATGATTTTGTGCCACCGGCGTGTTCAACACATCCGTGGTCGGACCCGGCACTTCGGTACTGGTCACACTACCGGTGTTGCTAATGCTGCCGGCATCCACATCACTTTGTTGCACCACATACGTGCCGGTTAACACACACGTCGCACTCGGCGCGAGGCTCGCACAGGTATTGCTGTTCGGCGTGAGCAACGCGTCCGTCACCACCACGTTGTTCAACGTCGTCGTGCCGTCGTTAGTGACCGTGACACTGTAAGTGAGCGTGTCGTTTACGGTGACACTGCCACTGCTGTCTTCATCGGCATTGCTATCCAACGTCTTGGCAATCGCTAAACTATGATTTTGTGCCACCGGCGTGTTCAACACATCCGTGGTCGGACCCGGCACTTCGGTACTGGTCACACTACCGGTGTTGCTAATGCTGCCGGCATCCACATCACTTTGTTGCACCACATACGTGCCGGTTAACACACACGTCGCACTCGGCGCGAGGCTCGCACAGGTATTGCTGTTCGGCGTGAGCAACGCGTCCGTCACCACCACGTTGTTCAACGTCGTCGTGCCGTCGTTAGTGACCGTGACACTGTAAGTGAGCGTGTCGTTTACGGTGACACTGCCACTGCTGTCTTCATCGGCATTGCTATCCAACGTCTTGGCAATCGCTAAACTATGATTTTGTGCCACCGGCGTGTTCAACACATCCGTGGTCGGACCCGGCACTTCGGTACTGGTCACACTACCGGTGTTGCTAATGCTGCCGGCATCCACATCACTTTGTTGCACCACATACGTGCCGGTTAACACACACGTCGCACTCGGCGCGAGGCTCGCACAGGTATTGCTGTTCGGCGTGAGCAACGCGTCCGTCACCACCACGTTGTTCAACGTCGTCGTGCCGTCGTTAGTGACCGTGACACTGTAAGTGAGCGTGTCGTTTACGGTGACACTGCCACTGCTGTCTTCATCGGCATTGCTATCCAACGTCTTGGCAATCGCTAAACTATGATTTTGTGCCACCGGCGTGTTCAACACATCCGTGGTCGGACCCGGCACTTCGGTACTGGTCACACTACCGGTGTTGCTAATGCTGCCGGCATCCACATCACTTTGTTGCACCACATACGTGCCGGTTAACACACACGTCGCACTCGGCGCGAGGCTCGCACAGGTATTGCTGTTCGGCGTGAGCAACGCGTCCGTCACCACCACGTTGTTCAACGTCGTCGTGCCGTCGTTAGTGACCGTGACACTGTAAGTGAGCGTGTCGTTTACGGTGACACTGCCACTGCTGTCTTCATCGGCATTGCTATCCAACGTCTTGGCAATCGCTAAACTATGATTTTGTGCCACCGGCGTGTTCAACACATCCGTGGTCGGACCCGGCACTTCGGTACTGGTCACACTACCGGTGTTGCTAATGCTGCCGGCATCCACATCACTTTGTTGCACCACATACGTGCCGGTTAACACACACGTCGCACTCGGCGCGAGGCTCGCACAGGTATTGCTGTTCGGCGTGAGCAACGCGTCCGTCACCACCACGTTGTTCAACGTCGTCGTGCCGTCGTTAGTGACCGTGACACTGTAAGTGAGCGTGTCGTTTACGGTGACACTGCCACTGCTGTCTTCATCGGCATTGCTATCCAACGTCTTGGCAATCGCTAAACTATGATTTTGTGCCACCGGCGTGTTCAACACATCCGTGGTCGGACCCGGCACTTCGGTACTGGTCACACTACCGGTGTTGCTAATGCTGCCGGCATCCACATCACTTTGTTGCACCACATACGTGCCGGTTAACACACACGTCGCACTCGGCGCGAGGCTCGCACAGGTATTGCTGTTCGGCGTGAGCAACGCGTCCGTCACCACCACGTTGTTCAACGTCGTCGTGCCGTCGTTAGTGACCGTGACACTGTAAGTGAGCGTGTCGTTTACGGTGACACTGCCACTGCTGTCTTCATCGGCATTGCTATCCAACGTCTTGGCAATCGCTAAACTATGATTTTGTGCCACCGGCGTGTTCAACACATCCGTGGTCGGACCCGGCACTTCGGTACTGGTCACACTACCGGTGTTGCTAATGCTGCCGGCATCCACATCACTTTGTTGCACCACATACGTGCCGGTTAACACACACGTCGCACTCGGCGCGAGGCTCGCACAGGTATTGCTGTTCGGCGTGAGCAACGCGTCCGTCACCACCACGTTGTTCAACGTCGTCGTGCCGTCGTTAGTGACCGTGACACTGTAAGTGAGCGTGTCGTTTACGGTGACACTGCCACTGCTGTCTTCATCGGCATTGCTATCCAACGTCTTGGCAATCGCTAAACTATGATTTTGTGCCACCGGCGTGTTCAACACATCCGTGGTCGGACCCGGCACTTCGGTACTGGTCACACTACCGGTGTTGCTAATGCTGCCGGCATCCACATCACTTTGTTGCACCACATACGTGCCGGTTAACACACACGTCGCACTCGGCGCGAGGCTCGCACAGGTATTGCTGTTCGGCGTGAGCAACGCGTCCGTCACCACCACGTTGTTCAACGTCGTCGTGCCGTCGTTAGTGACCGTGACACTGTAAGTGAGCGTGTCGTTTACGGTGACACTGCCACTGCTGTCTTCATCGGCATTGCTATCCAACGTCTTGGCAATCGCTAAACTATGATTTTGTGCCACCGGCGTGTTCAACACATCCGTGGTCGGACCCGGCACTTCGGTACTGGTCACACTACCGGTGTTGCTAATGCTGCCGGCATCCACATCACTTTGTTGCACCACATACGTGCCGGTTAACACACACGTCGCACTCGGCGCGAGGCTCGCACAGGTATTGCTGTTCGGCGTGAGCAACGCGTCCGTCACCACCACGTTGTTCAACGTCGTCGTGCCGTCGTTAGTGACCGTGACACTGTAAGTGAGCGTGTCGTTTACGGTGACACTGCCACTGCTGTCTTCATCGGCATTGCTATCCAACGTCTTGGCAATCGCTAAACTATGATTTTGTGCCACCGGCGTGTTCAACACATCCGTGGTCGGACCCGGCACTTCGGTACTGGTCACACTACCGGTGTTGCTAATGCTGCCGGCATCCACATCACTTTGTTGCACCACATACGTGCCGGTTAACACACACGTCGCACTCGGCGCGAGGCTCGCACAGGTATTGCTGTTCGGCGTGAGCAACGCGTCCGTCACCACCACGTTGTTCAACGTCGTCGTGCCGTCGTTAGTGACCGTGACACTGTAAGTGAGCGTGTCGTTTACGGTGACACTGCCACTGCTGTCTTCATCGGCATTGCTATCCAACGTCTTGGCAATCGCTAAACTATGATTTTGTGCCACCGGCGTGTTCAACACATCCGTGGTCGGACCCGGCACTTCGGTACTGGTCACACTACCGGTGTTGCTAATGCTGCCGGCATCCACATCACTTTGTTGCACCACATACGTGCCGGTTAACACACACGTCGCACTCGGCGCGAGGCTCGCACAGGTATTGCTGTTCGGCGTGAGCAACGCGTCCGTCACCACCACGTTGTTCAACGTCGTCGTGCCGTCGTTAGTGACCGTGACACTGTAAGTGAGCGTGTCGTTTACGGTGACACTGCCACTGCTGTCTTCATCGGCATTGCTATCCAACGTCTTGGCAATCGCTAAACTATGATTTTGTGCCACCGGCGTGTTCAACACATCCGTGGTCGGACCCGGCACTTCGGTACTGGTCACACTACCGGTGTTGCTAATGCTGCCGGCATCCACATCACTTTGTTGCACCACATACGTGCCGGTTAACACACACGTCGCACTCGGCGCGAGGCTCGCACAGGTATTGCTGTTCGGCGTGAGCAACGCGTCCGTCACCACCACGTTGTTCAACGTCGTCGTGCCGTCGTTAGTGACCGTGACACTGTAAGTGAGCGTGTCGTTTACGGTGACACTGCCACTGCTGTCTTCATCGGCATTGCTATCCAACGTCTTGGCAATCGCTAAACTATGATTTTGTGCCACCGGCGTGTTCAACACATCCGTGGTCGGACCCGGCACTTCGGTACTGGTCACACTACCGGTGTTGCTAATGCTGCCGGCATCCACATCACTTTGTTGCACCACATACGTGCCGGTTAACACACACGTCGCACTCGGCGCGAGGCTCGCACAGGTATTGCTGTTCGGCGTGAGCAACGCGTCCGTCACCACCACGTTGTTCAACGTCGTCGTGCCGTCGTTAGTGACCGTGACACTGTAAGTGAGCGTGTCGTTTACGGTGACACTGCCACTGCTGTCTTCATCGGCATTGCTATCCAACGTCTTGGCAATCGCTAAACTATGATTTTGTGCCACCGGCGTGTTCAACACATCCGTGGTCGGACCCGGCACTTCGGTACTGGTCACACTACCGGTGTTGCTAATGCTGCCGGCATCCACATCACTTTGTTGCACCACATACGTGCCGGTTAACACACACGTCGCACTCGGCGCGAGGCTCGCACAGGTATTGCTGTTCGGCGTGAGCAACGCGTCCGTCACCACCACGTTGTTCAACGTCGTCGTGCCGTCGTTAGTGACCGTGACACTGTAAGTGAGCGTGTCGTTTACGGTGACACTGCCACTGCTGTCTTCATCGGCATTGCTATCCAACGTCTTGGCAATCGCTAAACTATGATTTTGTGCCACCGGCGTGTTCAACACATCCGTGGTCGGACCCGGCACTTCGGTACTGGTCACACTACCGGTGTTGCTAATGCTGCCGGCATCCACATCACTTTGTTGCACCACATACGTGCCGGTTAACACACACGTCGCACTCGGCGCGAGGCTCGCACAGGTATTGCTGTTCGGCGTGAGCAACGCGTCCGTCACCACCACGTTGTTCAACGTCGTCGTGCCGTCGTTAGTGACCGTGACACTGTAAGTGAGCGTGTCGTTTACGGTGACACTGCCACTGCTGTCTTCATCGGCATTGCTATCCAACGTCTTGGCAATCGCTAAACTATGATTTTGTGCCACCGGCGTGTTCAACACATCCGTGGTCGGACCCGGCACTTCGGTACTGGTCACACTACCGGTGTTGCTAATGCTGCCGGCATCCACATCACTTTGTTGCACCACATACGTGCCGGTTAACACACACGTCGCACTCGGCGCGAGGCTCGCACAGGTATTGCTGTTCGGCGTGAGCAACGCGTCCGTCACCACCACGTTGTTCAACGTCGTCGTGCCGTCGTTAGTGACCGTGACACTGTAAGTGAGCGTGTCGTTTACGGTGACACTGCCACTGCTGTCTTCATCGGCATTGCTATCCAACGTCTTGGCAATCGCTAAACTATGATTTTGTGCCACCGGCGTGTTCAACACATCCGTGGTCGGACCCGGCACTTCGGTACTGGTCACACTACCGGTGTTGCTAATGCTGCCGGCATCCACATCACTTTGTTGCACCACATACGTGCCGGTTAACACACACGTCGCACTCGGCGCGAGGCTCGCACAGGTATTGCTGTTCGGCGTGAGCAACGCGTCCGTCACCACCACGTTGTTCAACGTCGTCGTGCCGTCGTTAGTGACCGTGACACTGTAAGTGAGCGTGTCGTTTACGGTGACACTGCCACTGCTGTCTTCATCGGCATTGCTATCCAACGTCTTGGCAATCGCTAAACTATGATTTTGTGCCACCGGCGTGTTCAACACATCCGTGGTCGGACCCGGCACTTCGGTACTGGTCACACTACCGGTGTTGCTAATGCTGCCGGCATCCACATCACTTTGTTGCACCACATACGTGCCGGTTAACACACACGTCGCACTCGGCGCGAGGCTCGCACAGGTATTGCTGTTCGGCGTGAGCAACGCGTCCGTCACCACCACGTTGTTCAACGTCGTCGTGCCGTCGTTAGTGACCGTGACACTGTAAGTGAGCGTGTCGTTTACGGTGACACTGCCACTGCTGTCTTCATCGGCATTGCTATCCAACGTCTTGGCAATCGCTAAACTATGATTTTGTGCCACCGGCGTGTTCAACACATCCGTGGTCGGACCCGGCACTTCGGTACTGGTCACACTACCGGTGTTGCTAATGCTGCCGGCATCCACATCACTTTGTTGCACCACATACGTGCCGGTTAACACACACGTCGCACTCGGCGCGAGGCTCGCACAGGTATTGCTGTTCGGCGTGAGCAACGCGTCCGTCACCACCACGTTGTTCAACGTCGTCGTGCCGTCGTTAGTGACCGTGACACTGTAAGTGAGCGTGTCGTTTACGGTGACACTGCCACTGCTGTCTTCATCGGCATTGCTATCCAACGTCTTGGCAATCGCTA